>NZ_RXLQ01000024.1 GCF_003953935.1 Massilia atriviolacea | reverse complement strand
TTCATGCGCACCAGCATGTTGCTCACTTCGTCGAGTGCGCCTTCGGCGGTTTGCAGCATCGAGGTCGAGTTCTGGGTGTTGCGCATCGCAACGGCCATGCCGCTGGTCTGGGCTTTCAGGCGGGTCGCGATCTGCAGGCCGGCGGCGTCGTCCATCGACGAATTGATGCGGTAGCCGGTCGACAGGCGGGTCATCGAGGTCGACAGCGAACCCTGGGTGCGGTTGATCGAATTTTGCGCGGACAGGGCGGCGTTGTTGGTGTGAAGGCTCAGCATGATCAAACTCCAGTATGGGGGTGGGGACTTCGGAGTCGCATTGCTGCGCGCTCTCCCAAGTACAAGACGACCGATTCTGCGAAGTCATTAAGTGCCGCACGGAAATAATTTGATTTATTTTTCCGGTCTGTGGCGGCGCCGCCGATGCGGCGGACGAAGCAGGGTGTTTAGCGCTATGATGGCGGCCTTGATCGATTGACCGGATAGAAGTACGACGTGAGCAATAACACCACACCTTACCGCGGCCGCCGCCTGTCGGTTGCCCCCATGATGGATTGGACAGAAAATGCTGTACCTGTAGGGTTTATGCAACGGCGTGTGCAATTGGTGTGCATTTGATCCAGTGAGTTGGGGCTGGTGAATTCGTGGAATTCGAGACGTATCAATCTCCTGGCCGTTTTTTCAAAAAACTAAAATTTTACGATGCTCTTCTTGTCGAAGACTTACGCTCAGGGCGAGAAAGTCATGTGGAGACGGAGAAAAGAGGAGCCGTAGAAGGCTGAGCAGGAAAGGCGGGAGGTCGAGTGGGGGATTCAATAGGGAAAAACGATACTGGGTGATTAGAGAGCCGTAGCGTCCGAAATATCGTTGGCTTCTTCCGGTGCGCTCGCCGCAGCCGTTCGTGCCGTGGCGGGCTAAACAGGGCATTTAAAGCGGCTTTACCTGCCAAGCTTACCCTTTGGTCGCATGTAGATATCCCACTGCGGTGACTGCTCGTTGATCGTTGCAATAACCCCATCATCAGCTTGGATTATCAATCTTGCAATCATCTCTTGCTTCGTTACTGAGTAATGCTTCGCTAGTCGGGCTAGGGCTAGGGCAGTGCCCGTATCGACCCACATGTTTAGCTGGCGCTGGCCGTTCTCCCCAGCGGTTGCCCGTGTAGCCCTGTATGCCCTCTGACGCTCTGCGGGTGTCATTGCCATCATATCTCCTAATCGTTACTGAGTAACAGTGGTTGATTTCTTCAGAATCAGCTTTACTTGCGACTCGCTCACGTTGAGGGTCGATGCCACCTTGGCGATGGTGTAGCCCAGTGCGCGTAGCTCAACAATCTTGGCGTTGGCAACCGTGTCCGGTTTGCGGCCCTTGTAGACGCCTTTGGCCTTGGCGATGGCGATGCCTTGCTTCTGGCGTTCGCGGCGTGTCTCCCAGTCAGCACGGCATTGATAGAGAGCTATCCTTAGTAGCATTTCCTGCATAGCATCTACAACGATAGCGGCTACACCATCTCCTACCTTCGGTAATTCGATGAGTCCGGGGACGGACACAGCAGCACCGGTCGCCTTGATCCTCTTCATCAGAGCTTCAGCTTCAGGGAGTGGCAAGCGCGTGATACGGTCAAGGTGCTCAGCAATGATCGTGTCCCCGTCGTTGAGGTCCGCCAGCATCCGCTGAAGCTCTGGACGATCTTCCGAAGTTCCAGACGCTTTCTCGGAATAGGTCGCTACAACTGTATAGCCCTTTGCCTCTGCCTCAGCACGAAGCGACTGCTGTCGGGTCAACTCTTGCCCTTCTGTCGAGACACGTTGATAAATGCGGGCGATGGGCTTGGACATGATTGGTTCCTTTGTTGTTTGTTTGATTGGCTAATTTAAGTATGCCCTACTTGGCCTATGGTTTACAAGCGGTTCGTGAGGCTAGGAGGCGGAAAATTGATGAGTTATTGACCTATTCGGCGTTGACCACCCTAATTGACTGTTTTGGCATTCCGATGGGCTTGCACGCTTTCAATCCGGCTACACTGAGGCCACAACTTAAAGGGAGTGAATATGAGTAAGCAGAAGAAGGTGAAGATGATCGACGGCAGCAAGTGCAGTGCTTGGCAGGTACTGACGGCAGCTAACGCCTACTATGAATTGTCTAACGTGTTCACCGATTCTTTGCCTGAGCGTTTGGAAGGAGCGGATCACGCTTTGTTGAATATGGACGCTGGGGTCGCATCAGCTACGAATCGGATACTGGCCCTAGAGCTATACCTGAAGGCGCTGTTCATCGGTGCAAACTTATCATTCGCAGGCGTTCATGATCTGAAGGCGTTGTTCGACGCACTGCCGGACGATATACGTATCGAGATAGAGCGGTGCTTTGTGCTTAGGTGCGGAGATCAAGAGCACCCAGTGGAAGAATCTTACTTGGAATTTAGTTTTCAGCTTTGTGTTGATTTGGCAACCGCTAAACTTGGTCCGAAGAAAGCGTCGCCCATGCCTGACCTCACTCTGGATGGACTGTTGGACAGGAACCGGTCTGGATTCATTGTGTCTCGATATCTTTTTGAAAGTGCGTCACATGATGAGATGAATACTTTTAATTACGAGCACATACCTTTGGCGATTCTGTGCAGAGTTCTATGTGAAATGTTGGAATTGAGCCTGCCAAACCGCTTCCCTTGGTACAGCCGGACATTTGAATTCTGAGGGCGATGACTCCTTCCATGTGATAAGCGCCTGTCAGGCGGTTAGGACTGCATGGGTTGACGGACACCCCGGAATTACAGGCCCGAATTTTCGGGGCTTCTATTTTGGGAGGCTCATGCTTGCCGGTGGATGGCCTTCAACGATTGAGCAAGCGGGGCAGGGTGACTGGCTGCTTAGGGGCGGCAACTGCCGCAGGGTCAGAATAGGTGCCCAGAAAATTCTGGCCGCTGATTCCGTGGCGTACACGAATGGCCTGTACATACGACTGCTCAAATCTGTGCGTGGTGCTTCGGAATTTATGGACGAAGCATTTCCCAAAGCTCTTTGCCAACAGCCGCAGCCAAGCGCTCCATGTTGTCAACGGCAATATTCCGTTTTCCACTCTCTACCTGACTCACGTAGGTGCGGTGGATACCCGCCTGCTCGGCTAAGCCCTCTTGGGACAGGGACAGGGCTTCCCTCGCCAAGCGGAGACGTTGGCCGAAAAGGATGCGGGCAGGGGTAGGCAAGTGAGGTTTGGGCACCCATGCAGCGTGGGTGAGTGAAGAAAATACGTCTACAGAATCCGAGTAACATCTGATATGCTTTTGCCATTGCAACTGAGAAAGATGAAAAATGGCTCAACTGAACACTACGTGCCCGAAATGTGGTGCTCCTCATGCTCGTAAGCTGTCAGTTATTCATGCGGAGGGACTGTCGAGCGTACAGACCAATATCGAGACAGTGGGAACCTTCAACACGATTGGAAGGCAGCAGATAAAGACCAAGGGAGCTTCCAGCGGTACGCAGCAGACGCAAGCATCCAAGGATGCGGCACCTCCGGAAATACCGGACCCAAGGACGCAGGGACAGATGATCCGTACGGGGGGAATGCTAGTCGGGATGGCCGTAGGCATCGGAGGACTTTTCACCGGTTCTACGGGTCTAGCAGCGATTGGAGTAATGCTGAGCGGGGGCGCGCTCTGTGTCCCTACCGCACCAACTGAAGCAGAGCAAAAGGAGCATGATGAAGCTACCAAGCACCTGAGGGCGGCGAAGGAGGCATGGGTAAACACGTTCCAATGCTCGGCGTGTGGGGAGCGATTCGTTCCTGGTGTGTAGGCTGCTCAATATGCGATTTGCATCCACTATGCATCGACATCGGCTTCCTTAGCATGGCGACTGCCGCAGGCTTAGGCGTCAGTCTTCAGAGGTAGGACGTACTGTTTAAAAACAGGCAATTTGAATTGGCTATAGTAACGTAATGCTTCTAAGGGGAATTAAACATTGCAACCGCACTGTAAGTTGTCCACAGACGACTAAAATGTGACGGGCTGGCGCTTATTTTTCGGGCACGGGTTAGTGGGGACTCACCTGTCAGTCCCGCCTGCAACGTACCTTAGAAATGTCAAGTGATACACGGGAAAAAATTGCCAGTAATTCTATTGCGGCATGGTGAAGCAAGCCCTACAATTAGGCACGTTATTAGATTTTGAACTAGATCTAGTGATGCATGGTCCGAAGGATCAATGCAATTGAGGCGGAACGGCCAGTGCTGTGGAGGCAACTGGCGGTCCCATTTTGTTGAACCCAGCCGCGTGGCAGCGGATGAACATACCAGCAATGTTGAAGCTGGAAAGGCGGGATCGTATATGGCATACCATATGATCAGAAGATCGTAAAGGCATAGGCCGGGGGTTCTGGTCGTTGACAAAGTCCGCAACCAGACCTCTATTCTATGCCAAGAATTTGACTACTTGCCACTACTATTTTGTAAGGAGTGGAGATTTCGTACGAAAAATCACATAGAAATTGAGGTGTATTTTGGCAACAAAAACTAAAGCTCTCCCGAAAAGTGCCATCACTGGCAAAATTGTGTCTCCAGCATATGCTAAGACGCATCCGAAGACCACGGTAGTCATGCGGGTTCCTGTAGTCAAGCCCGGCAAGGCTAAGTAGCAGCGAAGGGCCGCTGGTGTTGGGGTGGCCCTTTTTCCCGACTTGGCACTGTCACACGATTCGTTGCCTACGACATGTAGGCGTTGATTGGACCAATTTGACTCCAGAAGAAATCGCCCAGCAAAAAGAGGTTGAATTCTACGCTGCGGGTGTGAATGCTTGGTACAACACCTCCCTCGAACACGACAAGAGCATTTTTGCATTGTCGGCGGGCGGGGTCGGGCTATTGATAAGCCTTTTCAATACCGTTGGGGGACAATCGCTGTGGGTGCTTTTGCTGTACGGAGCATCAAATTTTTGCTTTCTGGTCTCGCTCTTCATCTTGCTGTTCATATTCCAGGGAAACAAAAAGCACATCGAGGAAGTCTTGAGCTCGGGTGCAGTGTCTGATGATCTGTTGCTGAAATGGCTGGACCGTTGCGTGATGATTACTTTCGGTGTAGGTATTCTGTGTGCAGCAATCGTCGGCGTCGCGTCAGCAACTCATTCTTACAAAAGTGAACAGAAAAAAATGGCAAACGAAAAAACAACGCGCTCCCCTACGAATTCGGAAGCACTTCTTCGAAAGAGCTTTAACGGTATTGGGGGAATGCAAAACAGCGTCAACGGTATTGGACGAGTGGGGCCGCAAGGTACTGGAGCGCGCCCAACCCCGGCGGCACCGACTGCTACTCCAACACCGGCCCCAGCAACCCCGGCGGCACCTGTAACGGGAGGGGCGGGTAGTACTTAGCGAAAGCACGAGTGCATCTTCTAGTGGAAGGTGCGCTTCAACGTGTCGGTTTAGTTTCCCGTCTTTGTACTCAATTAGAATGTGTAGGTACGCGACTGCTCGAACACGAAGTCAGGCATACCCGTACGGGGCAAGTTCTTAGCGTCTATGCTAGGTTGAAGTCGGCATTCTGGACCTAAATCGACTGTGAGGTACTTAGATTGGTGCGCCGAGATTCACTACTTCAAATAAGCGGTTCTACGATGAAATTACTTGACGAAATTGTGGACCTACTGTCTGATGATCGTGCCTCATTAAGCTCTGCACTTTTTAAAACCAAGGTATTGCTGCGGACAATAGGCGAAGGTGAGCTTGTGGGATGGCTGAACGATGAGATTAACGGCTATGGCGACGCAAACTTTGTGCCGCCATACCGGAAATTAACCACCCGAGTCCTGGGTAACATTTCTAATGGATGGCAAATCGTGCAAAGGGCGTATCCTGTGCCTCTTTCTGGAACTCCAAGGCAATTCCAGGAATTTATGGGAACTCAAAATTTGACACATGCGCTGAGTGTGCTGGAAAGGATGGCGGAGGAGGATGATAAAAAAGTTCACCTAAGTTATACGCTTGATCCTACAGTGTATGAACCTTTAGGCGGCGTGCTGAACGAAGGGTTTCAGTTTGAACGGGTATGGGCTCAGGTCGAACTTTCACAGGTTCGTCAACTTCTCATCCAAGTTCGCTCACGGTTGCTAGATTTCATTCTTGAATTAAAAGACAAAATAGGGGATACCGTGTCAGATAATGAAGCAAAGTTAGCTGCGGCGAAGCACGACGTTCCAAGCATTTTCGCCGGGGCAGTCTTTGGCGACCACGCAACAATTCAGGTTGGAGATAATAATCGCCAAAAAGTTGTGAACAATATTGCTAAGGGCAACAAGCAGTCTTTGGGTGAAGAGTTACGGCGACATGGCGTCGATGAGGAAGACATATCCGAGTTGGAAATTGCTATTAACGCCGATCCGGTAGTCTTGACTGCGCCGGGACAGTTTGGTCCTGGTGTACGCAATTGGATGAAACGCATGGTGGGTAAGGCTATTGATACAGCGTGGGCTATAGAAGTTGGCATGGCTAGCAGTTTGCTCACCACCGCTCTTCAACGTTACTACGGCGTATAGGCTTATGACCGAGCCTACCTCGACGCTATCACTGAGCGACGTGAAAGACATCGTAGTCGCTTTGGCAGCGATTGTCGGAATGATAGTAGCGATTTTGGGACTAACAACTTGGCGGCGGCAACTGAAGGGCGGGATCGAGTATGAGCTTACGCGACGGTTGCTCAAGTATACGTATCGCCTCAGGGAGGCGCTCAAAGTTGTTCGTCATCCTGCAATGTTTGGCTCAGAGCTAGCAGCGCCGGAGAGCGAAAAGCGATTAACCGAGGAACAGCGGCGTTATGCCGGACTATCGAGCGCTTACCGGGCCAGATGGGAAAAGGTAGTCGGTGCCCGTGATGACCTGCAACGAGAACTTCTTGAAGCAGAGGTCGTGTGGAATAAAGAAATTTACGCGAGGTTTAAACCGCTGTTCGCGCTCCAAGAGGAACTGAATGCCGATGTTTACTCTTACCTTGCCCTGTGCAACCCGGACGAAAGCGTGCAGGCTAGGAATTCGTGGCAGGAAATTAGACGAGGGCGACCAAGAGAGGTTTTGTACGACTCGCTTGGCGAAAAGCCCGATGAATTTTCTTCGGACGTAGTACACGCTATTGTTGAGATCGAATCTTACTTAAAACCACACCTGAAAAAATAGCTTACCTGCCTCTACTAGGTTGGCGCTGATCCCACCCCATAACGAAAGTCATTGCGGGAGAACTTTACGTCCAGCCCCAGTGAAGCGAACAACAGGAAACCGTTGAACGATTGCAGGTTGTCGAGGGACAGCATGAATACGCCCTTACGGGCGCAGCGCCGTTCCTCGTTCAAATCCTGCATCGTCTCGTAAATCAGAATCAGCGGTGTCTCCGATGGTAACTGGGCGGTCTTGCAAGCCATCGTTTGAATCGAATGATTCCACGCATTCAATAATGCCTTGTACGGGCGCTTTGAACGGGCCAGGACGCCTCGCGCAATGTCGCTGTCGATCCGGTCCATGGCTGCGACTGCTGCTCGCTTAGTGCCTACCCCGTTCATCCGGTGAGCCTTGAATTCCGCGTAGAACCCGGTGGCGGGATGATGGAAATCAGGTAAAGCGGTGTAGCGGGTTCCTTCGGAGTCGATGAACTCTTGCGGGAATGCTGCTTCGCATGGAACCCAGCCGTGTGGGTACAGCCGGAAGGAGGCTTTCGCTTCCGCTACTGACTTGTGGGTCTTGCCGGTGACACCGACAAACTTTGTTGAAATGCTCGGATCGTACTTCGTTTTGAGAATCATTGTGTTTATCCTTCAAGGAAACTTCAGCGCAGAAAAGCCTGCACTTCGTAAAAATAGGTAAGTACGGGTACTCCATTGCACCCTTTGCACTTGTCGTAAGTCATTGATATAGCTGGCCACTCTTAGAAATCACACCCTTGCACCATCCTTGCACTACCCTTGCACAACCCTTGCACTTGGTCCGGTGTAACGCTCATCGGAAAGTAATAGGTTGACCGCTTGCCATCGAATTGAATCTGAGCCTTGGTGTAACCTAGCTTATTCATAATGCGCGGGACGTGTCCCGGTGTCGCCTTTGGCAATCCATCGGCTACGAACGCATCCTGCAAGTCGGCAAGCGTGAAGGCGACGTTATCCATGATAAAGCCTGCCGCAAAGTCCTCGTGCGGGTTAGTGCTCAGAGCGACCATCGCTTGGAGCGCCTTTGATTCTGGCGCACGCTTGTGATTGAATCCAGTAAGGTCATAGGCCATGAACCAATTAAACACAGCATCCAGTGAGCCAGGACTTTTCAGCCAATCATCAAGCCGTGCAATGAAGGCTTGCGTTTCAGCGCCATCAACGCGGTGCACTAGTCGGTCAAACACAAGCCATCGCCGTTCATCGGGGTCAAGGTAGAGCGGTCGTGGTTCGTTTGATGCCAGAATGAAGCGGGTGTAACTTCGTACCATCTTGCCCTGCTGCTGCTTTTTTTCGACGTGTTGACGCTCCTCGGACAGGATTGATTTCAGTTTAGTCTGGGTCGCATCGCTTGCGGTCTTGCAATCATCCAAAAGTACCATCAGGCTCGTCTCTAGCATCGTAGAGAATCGGCCCATTACCTTATCGTACGAAGCGGCAATCTCTGTGTGCAGCAAGAGTGGCTGTAACACGTTCTCGAACAGGTAGCCCTTGCCAGTTCCGGGGTCTGAAGGCCACATCAAGTGATAAGACGGCCGTTCCCCCGGTTTCTGAAAGGCGTGTGCGATCCATTGCAAGGCTTGATGACGCTGTACCGGGTCTGCGATTAGCCGTTCCCAGAATTCCAGCCACAACGGGTCTATATCGCGGCTGGCGCTAGTGGGTCTGTATTTTTGGCAGGTGTTGACGTAGCAAAGGCCCGACTGCGCATCAGACGAATAAACGCCGCCTACTGGATCGAACTTCTGGCCAACCACATGCTTCAGTGTGCGCATAATGTAGCTGCTGCCGGGATAAGTGACCTCTTTGTTGTTGGCGTCGCACCAGCGGTCGAAATCGCTTTGAATGAACGATGCAAAAAGTGTGTCGCTCGTAAAGCGGTTGAACAATCGGGTCTGATTGGAAGCGCTGTCGTCAATTTTGCAAAAGCCGCGCTGCTTTAAGGTGGCGATATATTCGGCAATATTTGCCTTTTCTGCGGGAGACTTAGGGGTTGTTGGCGTTGGTGTTGGTGCAGACATAGATATCCTTTGAATTGGCTTGGCCACTGATGGCGAAAGATTGAATGACTTTTGAGACTGAGGTTCCGGTGTTTCGCGCGCACTCTTGTAGTAGATGCCATACGTCCGAAGGCAAATACACATAACCCCGCTGAATTACTGTTCCATCACCAGCGGTGACGGACTGGCGGTTAGTGCCAGGAATTTTTGTAAGGCGGCTCATTCCACAAGTTCTTTCGCTGCACGGAATGCGTCGAGGTGGTGGCCTGTCCAATGTGGCAAGGTGGGAGGAATAGTGAGTCCCAAAGCGACGAATACGCCGATGAGAACTGCTACTTGAGCCTGAGAAAATTGAGTCAAAATTTGTGCTTTCAAAAAAGTTGTGGACGTAGCGGGCCTTGCTCAGCGTCTTTTTAAAGACGAAGCGATAGCGTCGGAACGAAGGCCGACTACGAGAGCGGTAAAGATTTTCGGGGGTACTGCGACAGGCCAGAGCTGCAAGCCGTTTGGACTAGATCAGGCAGCGATACTTTGCTGGGCTTCTTCCAGCGCTTTCAGGACTTGCCGTGCTGCGTCCACTTCCTCGGCCAATTTCGCTTTCTGAGCTAGCTTTTCCAGATGCTCTTTCGCTGAGGAGGCGGCTTGAGCGGCTGCGGCGTCCTCGCTGCTTTTCTGACGTTCCATTGCAGTCATCACCGCCAACTTGGCAGCAGCTACTACAGAGCGATCATCCGGAAGACTGGGCACAAGTGTCAGAGCTACTTGACCACCGTACGGGAAAAACTGCGGTGGACAGGCTTTCGAAAAGCTGAATCCTTGACGAATCAGAACCTCGGCTTGAGCGAAGGCTACAGAGGTGAGGCCGCACAGTTCGACAATGCTTGGCTGCTCATCGGTTGGAGTTGGTTTAAGTGTCTTCGTCATATAAGTCCTTTAATTAGTGATTGGTGAAGTTGTTTTCTTGCTGGCTAGGCGAAGAAAGTTAGCCAAACGAAGGCGATCCCATTTCATGCCGCTAGGGGTGAGTAGGTCGAGGTCGTTAAGTCTGTCTGCCTTCTGGCGAAGCGTGAAGGTCTGCGGTAGTGATTTAGCAACCGCTAGGGTATCGATGTAGTAGTTGTCCGGCTGACGGTTGCCACCGAAGCGAATGGAAAATGACATAAGGTGTCCTCTCTAATTAATTAGATGAAATTTGAATTTTTGTTTATGGGGAAAAGTCAAGACTTAAAGGTGGTATTGCGCCACCAATACTACATTTTACCTCACGTTAGGCCATTTGTCAACAAATCACTTGACATGTAGTTCTTCGGTATGCTAAGTCATATATTTACGATTGTTAAGTCGAAATGTCATGCTTAAATGGGAGCAAATTCCTACCGGAATTTTTATAGGCACGCAGGTTTGCTAAGCAAAACGACCCTTTCGGCCAAGTGAGACGGCGTTTTCGGGTGAATATTTGCATGTCAAATATGTAATTTTGGTAGGTGGTACCTGCGTTGCCCTAGCCCAGCTAGAGTACGTACTGAGCAGCATTTGTCGTGGTTTGCACCTTCATACGTGTGCCTATATATTTACGAATAGCTTCTAGCGGATAAAGGTAGTTACAGCCCAGCAGGATGTAATCCGGTCCCTTGCCGCGCTTTCGCCACGCGTCTACTGTCGATAATTTGACACCCGCGAGAGTAGCAAAAGCCGTTTCGTCTAGGCAATCCACCAGCCGGGCTAGGTCTGTTATGTTAACTGGCTGGGTCTGATGATGTTCGTACATGGATCCTCCTTCGTTGTGGGTGAAGGCTGTACTGTACGAAAGGAGCGTTTAATAGCCGGGCTACTTGTCGATTGACTCTTTCGTGTACTTCTTCACGGTCGCATGGATCGTAGTAGTGCTAACCTCATACTTCCTTGCCAGCTCTTTTGCAGCACCGTACGAAGTTCCGTTTGCCTTCCGCTCGCTGTAGAGCTTGCCGATGCGTATGCAGTCGTCCTCACTAAGCTTGCGGGGCTTTTCGGCCCGTGCACGCTGTGTTTCACTGTGGCTTTTGACCTTGGCAGAAGCTTCGGCCGCGACGATGGGGAGCAAAATCTGTCGAAATGTGGCCTCGATCTGTTTCATCCGCATGTTCAGCAGTTGATAATCTTCTGGCGAGTCGTCAACTAACATGTGGAAGAAGGCCCTACATGTTTTGACGAAGAAGTCGTGTTGCGAGTTGCGGTCGTCCAGATGAGGTAGAAGTAAATTCATGGCGATCACTGCGCGGTTATGAAATTCCATTACTGTGGCGATTTCTGGTAAGTCGTCAAATGGATTGGTAGTCGTCTTAATCATGCTGCTTCAACCTCTGTCTTGGTAAGGGCTTTGAGTGCCGCGTGCACATCCTCGGCTCTGGTGTGTGTGTATCGCTTTAGTTGCGTCCAGGTTTTGTGTCCAGTCAGCAGCGCGACATCGGGTATTGACAGTCCGAGGCGGAACAGGTCGCTAGTTGCCTTGTGACGTAGATCATGAAAGCGGAGGTCATCAATGCCGAGCTTAGTACAGGCGCGTGTGAACGCGGTACTGACGCTGGACGCTTCATAAGGGAAAACAGGACCGACCTGACGGTCCGCAATTATCGGTTCGACTATCGCCCACGCCGCAGGAAGCAGTGGAACGGTCTGATGGTTGCCCTCTTTTTTGCGAGGGTCCTTGCGGTCACGGATGATGACACTGCGCTTCTCAAAATTAACGTCTTCTAATGCGATTGAGCAGATTTCGTCCTGCCGCATTGTAGTGGCGAGAGCGAATGCACAGATTGTTGCCATTGGAATCTTTTGACGCCTGTTGCCGGTCCAGTAAGCGAAAAGGCGATTCAGTTCGTCCTGCGTCGGCTCTCGGTCCCGTTCGTTGCTGCGGGTACTCAGCTTTCGGGTTGCGAGGTCTCTACGGGCGTCGCGGGCGAGGTCAGTTGGTAGGTCGAACAGACGCGAGTGCTTTCCCCATTTTAAGATAGCACCAAGAAAGGAGAGGTCCGCTGCAATGGTGACGCCCCCAGCGCCAGCCTTGACCCTCTTATCTATGAAATCCCGGAGATGGATGCTGTTGAGCCGCTTTAAGGAAATGCTACCGAGTTCACGCGTGAGCATCGCGTGGGTGGCCTTTTTCGTCTTGCCGCCCATGTTACACTCGCGGGCGTAACCTTCGATTAGATCGCTTACTTTGTAAGCTTCTGGTACTGGTTGGTAGCCGCTTGCTGTGATGTGCTCTACTTGTACCTCAAGTCTCTGCGCCCATGCTTGAGCGTCGCGTTTAAGAGTGAAGGTCTCCCCACGGGATATCCCGGCTCTGCGTACCTGCGCCCGCCATCTCCCGCTCGGAAGCTTTGTAATAGTCGCCACGTGTGCAATTCCTGTGTGTTGGATGATGCCCGTATTATGCTTTATTGAACTACTTCGTGTGCACCTTGTGTGCACTGACTGCTGCACATGACCAATTTTGACCTAAAAAATCCTTTTAAAAACAAGAGGTTAGTATCTGTCGCCCCGATGATGGACTGGACCGACCGCCATTGCCGCAAGTTCCATCGCGAAATCACGCGCCATACCTGGTTGTATACAGAGATGGTGACCACCGGCGCGCTGGTGTACGGCGACGTCGAACGCCACCTGCGCTTCAATGAAGAAGAGCATCCGGTGGCGCTGCAGCTGGGCGGCAGCGATCCGGCCGACCTGGCCACCAGCGCCAAACTGGGCCAGCAATGGGGCTACGACGAGATCAACCTCAATTGCGGCTGTCCGTCGGAGCGGGTGCAGAAGGGCGCCTTCGGCGCCTGCCTGATGGCGGAACCGCAACTGGTGGCCGATTGCGTGAAAGCCATGCGCGACGCGGTCAGCATCGACGTCACCGTCAAGCACCGCATCGGCATCGACCGCAACGAAGAATACGGCTTCGTGCGCGATTTCGTCGGCACCATTGCCGCCGCCGGCTGCACGACCTTCATCGTGCATGCGCGTAATGCCATCCTCAAGGGCCTCTCGCCCAAGGAAAACCGCGAAATCCCGCCGCTCAAGTACGACGTGGCCTACCAGCTCAAGCGCGAGTTTCCCGAGCTGGAAATCATCATCAACGGCGGCATCAAGACGGCCGACGAGATCGCACTGCACCTGGAGCACGTCGACGGCGTGATGCTGGGGCGCGAGGCTTACCATAATCCCTACGTCATGGCCGAGTACGATGCGCGCTTTTACGGCGACGATGCGCCGGTCAAGACGCGCGAGGAAGTGCTGGCGGCGATGATTCCGTATATCCAGGCGCAGCTGGACCTGCACGCGGCGCGCGGCTTGAAACTGAACAGCATCACGCGACACATGCTGGGCCTGATGGCCGGGCTGGGCGGTGCGCGCAGCTTCCGCCAGGTGATGTCGGACCCGAAACGCCTGGCCGCGGCCGATCCGCACCTGCTGCTGGAAGCGGCGGCCGGCATGCGCCGGGCTGCCTAGCAAGCGCAGCGCCTCCGCCCTGCACGGAAGGAGGCCAGGCGGGCGCCGTCCGCGCGTCCGTTTTCCCCACTTTTCCGCCGGTTCCCCCCTGCGCATGACTCGCCGTGACTTGGCATGCGCTGCCATCTCCCCCCACGACACATAGTTCCAACAGGGAAACTATATTTCAATTGCGCAAACGCATTTTTGCTTGCTCTAGGGCAAAATATGACTCTATAATCGGTGCATCTCCTGCCCATTTTTCCGATGTTCGGGTGCACATTCCGAAGTGTTGTTGTGCCGAAACAATTCGTTCTCCAACCAACTTTTTTGCATGCGCAGTCACCGTTTTGATTTATCCTGAATGGAACGCCGTGTGTGATGCGTTTCGTCAAAGACAGGTCAACAGTACCCGCGGTTAACCTTGCTAATTCGATCAATTGTTCCATAGAAAAGACGCGAAATGAATTTATCCAATATGAAGGTCGGCACCCGTTTAGGTCTTGGATTTGTCCTGGTCCTGTCTTTTCTGGTCGCGGTCACCATCGTGGGCATCATCAGCATGGCCCAGATCCAGACGCGCCTGGATAATGTGGTCGGTGTCAACAATGTGGTCACCCGCCTGGTGATCGACATGCGCACCAATGTCAGCGAGCGCATCGTGTCCCTGCGCATCCTGACCCTGATGACCGATTCGGCCGACATGGAACCGGAAATGAAGCGCATCAAGGAACAGACCGCGCGCTACGACGAAGCCCAGAAGAAGCTGAGCGACAAGTTCGCCAGGTCGGCCTCGGCGGAAGAAAAGAGCCTGCTGGCGCAGATCAAGGAACACGAAGCGCTGGCCATGCCGGCCGTGGCCAAGGCCTCCGAACTGTGGATGGCCGACAAGGCCGAAGACGCGACCCGCGTCATGATCAAGGAAATCCGCCCGGTCCAGAAAAAATGGATGGATGCGCTCGACCAGCTGGCCGCCCTCGAAGACAAGCTCAATAGCGCAGCCCAGAAAGATGCCGAAAGCGGTTTCGAAGCGGCCCGCCTGACCATGCTGATCCTCGGCGGCGTCGCGATCCTGCTGGGCGGCATCGCTGCCGTCTTCATCACCCGCGGCCTGCTCAAGCAGCTCGGCGGCGAGCCCGACTACACCGCCAAGATCGCCAGCAGCATCGCCCACGGCGACCTGTCGGTGCACATCGACACCAGCCACGCCGACAAGGGCAGCCTCTTGATGGAAGTGCGCGAAATGCGCAACAGCCTGAAAGACATCGTCGGCCAGGTACGCGGCGGCACGGAAACCATCGGCACCGCCTCGCGTGAAATCGCGGCCGGCAATATCGACCTGTCCTCGCGCACCGAAATGCAGGCCAGCGCCCTGGAAAAAACCGCCTCGGCCATGGAAGAACTGACCTCGACCGTGAAACAGAACGCCGACAACGCCCGTGAAGCCAACCAGCTCGCGGCCAGCGCCTCGGACGTGGCACGCAAGGGTGGCGACGTGGTCTCGCAAGTGGTCGACACGATGGGTTCGATCAACGCCTCGGCCAACAAGATTGTCGACATCATCGGCGTAATCGATGGCATCGCCTTCCAGACCAACATCCTGGCGCTGAATGCGGCGGTGGAAGCGGCCCGTGCCGGCGAACAGGGCCGCGGCTTCGCGGTCGTCGCCTCGGAAGTGCGCAACCTGGCGCAGCGCTCGGCGGCGGCGGCCAAGGAAATCAAGAACCTGATCGGCGATTCGGTCGAGAAGGTCGAACGCGGCAGCAAGCTGGTCGGCCAGGCCGGCGTGACGATGGACGAAGTCGTCGCCAGCGTCAAGCGCGTCACCGACATCATGGGCGAGATCGCCAACGCCAGCCAGGAGCAGAGCGCCGGCATCGAGCAGGTGAACATGTCGATCATCGAGATGGACAGCATGACCCAGCAGAACGCGGCGCTGGTCGAGCAGGCCGCCGCCGCGGCGCAGAGCCTGCAGGACCAGGCCAGCGAACTGGCGCACGTGGTCAGCATCTTCAAGCTGGTCGAAGGCGAAGAAGCGCATGCCGGCCCGGCGCCGGCGCCGGTTGCGGCAGCGCCGGCCCGTCCGGCCAAGGCAGCGCCGCTGCGCGTGGCCAAGCCGGCCCTGAAGCGTCCGGCGCCGGCCGCCGCTGCCGCCGTCAAGCCGAAGAAGGCCCCGGCGACGACCAGCAACGACGAATGGGAAGAATTCTGATCCGCCTCCCGGGCCCGGGCCGGTAAGGGCGGGGCGGGGCGGGCAGCGCGGTGCGAGCCGCGGCGTTAGCGTCGACGTGATACGGACGCGCGATTGAACGTTATATTAGGGAAATTGTATGTTGACCTCTACGCGTTACCTGAGTGTGTTCGCCGCCATGCTGGTGTGCGGCGCTGCCGCGGCGGCCGAAGTGCCGGCCAGTTTCGATGCCGGCAAGTGCAAGGCCGAGTATCCGAAGGCCTCGCTGATGAACGAGGAGCAGGGCACGGTGTCGATGTCCTTCCTGGTCAATGCGGACGGTACGGTGGCCGAATCGAAGCTCGATAAGACCAGCGGCTTCAAGAATCTCGACAAGGCCGCCATCAAGACGATCAGCGCCTGCAAGTTCAAGCCCGGCACCAAGGACGGCGCCCCGGCCCAGACCTGGACCAAGGTCGACTACGCCTGGAAACTCGACTAAACCGTTTCCCCGCACCACCCGACCGGCCGCCCTGGCCGGTCGTTTCACCCTCCCTCGACGGCCGGGCCCGTGTCCCCGCCGGTGCCAGGTCTGACATTCGGACACGGCCTCGACCTTGCATCTGTCCCCGCCGGTGCCAGGTCTGACATTCGGACACGGCCTCGACCTTGTCCCCGCCGGTGCCAGGTCTGACATTCGGACACGGCCTCGACCTTCCATCTGTCCATGCCGGTGCCTGTGTCCATGCCGGTGCCTGTCACCGATTCGGACATGTCGGTGCCTGTCACCGATTCGGACAATCGGGATGCACCGACGGCAGGGCCCGTGTCCACACCGGTGCCTGTCACCGATTAGGACAGGTGCCTGTCACCGATTAGGACAGTCGTCATTTGTCCATGCCGGTGCCTGTCACCGATTCGGACAGTCACTGATTCGGACAATCGGGGCGCACCGACGGCAGGGCCCGTGTCCACACCGGTGCCTGTCACCGATTAGGACAGGTGCCTGTCACCGATTAGGACAGTCGTCATTTGTCCATGCCGGTGCCTGTCACCGATTCGGACAGTCACTGATTCGGACAATCGGGGCGCACCGACGGCAGGGCCCGTGTCCACACCGGTGCCTGTCACCGATTAGGACACCGGTGCCTGTCACCGATTAGGACAGTCACCGATTAGGACACGGAACGGACGTGCGCTGTTGACCTATTGCTAGTGCGCATGTATGTTGCGGCGCATGCACATCAAACTCCTGATCGCCGCAGCTTGCCTGCTGGGCCTGTTTTCGACCATCGGCGCGGCGCTGCCGTATCCGATCCTGCCGCCGCTGTTCGCGTCGGGCGCCAGCAATGGCCTTAATTCCTTCCTCGGACTGCCGCCCAAGCTGCTGTTCGGCCTGGCACTGACCATCAATCCGCTCGGTTTGTTGATCGGAAATACCTTGCTCGGCCCGCTGTCGGACCGCTACGGCCGCCGCCCGCTGCTGATGCTCACCACCGTCGGCGCCGCCCTCGGCCACATGCTCACCGCGGCCGCGCTGCTGCTCGAATCGTATCCGCTGTTCATCGTGGCGCGCTTCGGTACCGGCTTGTTGGAGGGGAATGGCGCGGTGGTGCGCGCGATGCTGGCCGACCGCCTCGAAGGCGACCTGCGCGTGCGCGCGCTGTCCTGGCTGAACGGCGCCTTTTACCTCGGCTGGCTGGCCGGGCCGCTGCTGGCCGGGGCCACCGTGGTGTGGGGCGTCACAGTGCCGTTCTGGATCGCCGCCGGCGCCTTGATGATGACCACGGCGCTGGTGGCGCTGGTGCTGCCGCGCGAGACCCCCTCGCTGGCGACCACCTCCTGGTGGTATGTGGCGCGTCACCAGCACGCCTTCCATCTGCTGCGCCACGCCGACCTGCGCAAGCTGTTCATCGTCCAGTTCGCCTACACCTGCGGCGTAACCGCCTTTTACGAGTTCTATCCCTTGTGGCTGGTGGAGTACCCGCGCTACGGCGCGCCCGGGATCGCCTGGGTCACGGCCGCCCTGTGCGCGGTGATGACTCTCACCGCCGTGTTCGCCGGTCGTCCGAGCCGCTTCGCTCCCTTGCAGCGGGCCGCCTGGAGCGCTTTCGCCTGCGCCACGGCGATTGCGGCGGTGGCGGTCGGCCATGTGTGGCTGGGACTGGCGGCGATCGTGCTGTTCGGGATTCCGAATGCGTTCTACAACGCGATCGTGCCGGGCTGGTGCGCGGAGCGCTTCGGGTCGCTGGGGCAGGGCGCGGTGATGGGCTTGCTGTCGACCACCTTCTGCCTGGCCAATATCGTCATGGCGCTGATCGGATCGGTACTGACCCTGGTCGATACGCGCCTGATCCTGCTGCTGGGCGCGCTATTGTCGGGCTGGGCCGCCTGGCGCCTGCTGGGCTGGCGCGTGCAGATGACGGGCGCCGCCGTCACGACCGCGCCCGCCGAAGGATAAACGCCGTTGCGCCGCTGCGCCGCTGCGCCGCTGCGCGGTTCAGCCCGGCGGCGGCGTGGCGACCGATGCCGTCGGCGCCGCCGGCGCGCGCAGCATGGTCGGATCGAGGAAGCTGGCGGCGCGCCGGCTGTACGCGGGACGCATGTGGATGCTGTCGGTGTAGACCGGCGCGCCGCTGTCGTCGAGCACCGGGCACAGATTGTCCTTGCACATGGACTGGGCCGGTTCGATGACGATGGCGCCCGTCCCGGCGGCAATCGCGCTCAGGCGCGCGAGCGGCGCGGCATTGCGCCGGCGGAAGTCGGCCAGGTCGAACGCGGGCACCTCGGGCAGCGGCGCAATCGCGCCGAAGCGCGAGCCGGTATACATCGATTGCGGATCGTAAGCGGCCCCGGCCGGCGGTTGCAGCACCAGGAATACCCGCTTGCCGTTCGCGCGCAAGGTCGCGATGCTGGCCTGCAGCGACTGGTAGGCCAGCTCCTGCGCATCCTGCGCGGGGAAGGCTTTTTGCACGCCGTCCTTGTTGAACAGCAACTCGTGCTGGCCGGCGTTGAAGTAGCCGTACCAGGCCGCGCCCAGTACCACGGTATCGACCTCGGGGCTGTTGGCCAGCGCGTACGCCGCCTTGACCGTCCTGGGACAGAGCGGAAAGCGGATCTGCGGCAGGCGCACGGTGTGCTCGATCGGCGGACAGCCGCCGGCGGTGGCGAAAATCACCGAACTGAAACGCGCCGGATCGCTCGCCACCGCGTGCTCGATGCGCGGGCCGTACTGCTGCATCACGGAGTCGCCCAGGAACACCGTCAGGCCGGGGCCGCGGCTGGCCGCTTTCTGGAACACCACGCCTTCGTAGCGCAGCGGCGCCAGGGTCGGGCCGGGGAACTGGCTATCGTTCAGGGCCGCCAGGTAGGGCTGGGCGCCGTGGGTGTCGATCCGTTCGCGCAGCACACTGGTGCCGATCGCCAGGCCGAGCACGGCGATGGCGACCATGCCCATGCCGAGCGACCAGGTCACGCGGCTGCGGTCGCGCCGCTCGCGCAGGGGGATTTCGACCAGGCGGTAAGTCAGCCAGGCCAGCACGAAGCCGGCAGCGACCAGCGCCAGCTTGACCGCCATCGGCGGCTTCTGGCCGTACACGATGTGGCCGTAGGACAGCAGCGGCCAGTGCCACAGGTACAGGGGGTAGCTGATCAGCCCGATGGCGACGGGCAGGCGCCGGCCCAGCAGCAGGCGGTTGAGCAGGCCATCCTTGCCGGCCAAAATCAGCAGGCAGGCGCCGCCCACCGGCAGCAGGGCCCACCAGCCGGGGAAGGCCGATTGTTCGTTGGTCAGCCAGAACGCCAGGCCCAGCAGCACTGCGCCGGCCAGCGACAGCGCTGTGCCGTACCGTTCGAAGCGTTGCGCGTGGTGCAGGTGCAGGTAGGACACCACCCCGCCGGCCATCAGCTCCCAGAAGCGCGTGAGCGGCGAAAAGAAGGCCGCCACCGGATGGCTGCTCACCAGCAGCAGGTTGGCGCTCATCGAGATGAGGAAAATCACGCCGGCGACCCACAGGAAGCGCAGCTTGCGCGAAAACACCAGCCACAGGATCAGCGGCCACAGGATGTAGAACTGTTCCTCGACCCCGAGCGACCACAGGTGCAGGAAGGGCTTGGTGATGCCGTCGTTGTCGAAATAGCCCGCTTCGTTCCACAGCACCAGGTTCGACACGAACACGGTGCCGGCCACGGCGTGCTTGCCGATCTGCCGGAATTCGCCTTGCAGCAGGGTCATCCAGCCGAAGGCGAGGGTGGCCAGCATGACCACGCTCAGGGCCGGGAAAATGCGGCGGATGCGGCGCACGTAAAAGTCGGCGATGCTGAAGCTGCCTTTTTCCAGCTGCCCCAGCAGGATCGAGGTGATCAGGAAGCCCGAGATGACGAAGAAGATATCCACGCCCACGAAGCCGCCGGCGAACCAGGTCGGCCAGGCATGGAAGGCGATCACGGCGATCACCGCCAGCGCGCGCATGCCATCGATATCGGGCCGGTAGGCGAGGGCGCCTGCGTGCGCGGTATGATTGTTGGGTGGAATGACAGCCTCCGGAGACGAATGATTTAGTAAAAGACAATACCGACAAACTGCGCATTATAGTAGATGCGCCAAAATGCGTTGCAATTTGTTTAATGCAACATGCATGAAGAGCTTGCCGGAATTGTAAGTCCACCATCATTCGACCGCGCGCCGGCGGCCTTGTTCCCTTATTCGCGCTCGGGCTTGCCGATCCAGAGGCGGTGCGGCCCCGGTCCCTTCTCGCCCAGCTTGTCAAGCGGATTGCGCAGCCAGCAGCGCTCCAGCGACAGGCAACCGCAGCCGATGCAATCGTCGAGCGTGTCGCGCAGCTTTTTCAGCTGCGCCATGCGCTGGTCGAGGTCGTGGCGCCAGGCGGCCGACAGGCGCACCCAGTCGTCGCGGCTGGGTGCGCCGCTGCCGAGGGTCGCCAGCGCGGCCTCGATCTCGGCCAGGCTCACGCCCACGCGCTGGGCCACCCGGATGAAGGCGATGCGGCGCAGTACGTCGCGCCGGTAGCGGCGCTGGTTGCCGCCGCTGCGGGTGCTGCTAATCAGGCCCTTGCTTTCGTAGAAGTGCAGGGTGGATACAGCCACCCCGCTGCGCCGCGCGACTTCGCCGACCGTCAGTGCCGGATGGGTGTCGCGTACTCCATGTTCATCTGTCACAAGAGACTCCTTGACCTCAACTTAACTTGATGTTTTAGACTGGCTTTCGCTGCTTGGGAGAGCATTCTAAAGGAGAATTTCAGATGGCAAGGAACACGCCCAAAAACCCGTCCGACGGGGTATTCCGGATCGATAAATTCGTGGTGCCGGCGGCCTCGCTGCCCGCCTTCGTGGAGCAGATGCGCGAGATCGAGGCCATGTTCGAGCGCCTGCCCGGCTGGCGCCAGAAGCATTTATTGACGCAATTCGGCGGCACCGGGGAATTTAATGTGGTGACCATGGTCGAATGGAAGACGGCCGGCGCGATGGCGGTGGCCCAGCAGATCGTGCAGCAGCGCTTTGCCGAACAGGGCATCGCGCCGGCCCAGGTGCTCGAACGCCTCGGCGTGCGTTCGGACCGGGGGTTTTACATTGCCGCTTGAGCGCGGCGCGCCTTGCGTGCGCGATAGCGCTTGCGCAGCCACAGGAACAGGGGGACCGCCACCAGCAACCACGGCAACACCGCCACCGTCGCGACGATCAGCATGCCCACGCTCGACATGAGGATATAGCCGGAATCCCGGGCCGCCAGCGCCACCGGCGCGGCCCAGCTTTCCCGGGCCTGCAGCGATTCGGCGACCAGTTTCAGCTCGACCCGGGTCATCTCGGTCTGGCTGGCCAGCGCCTTGCGCTTGCCGGCAATGCTGTCGAGTTCGGCCTGGGTTTTGGCGAGCTGCGCCTCGGCCTCCAGGACTTCCTTCATGTTGCCCGTGCGCTTGGCCAGCAGGTCGAGGATGCGGGTCTTGAGGGCAGTCAGGTTGGCGATTCTTGCTTCGACGTCGATGACTTCGGCGGTCAGGTCTTCGCTGTCGCGCTCATGCTGGAGCAGCTTGCCGTGTTCCAGCATGGTCTTGAGAAAGCTGTCGAAGGCTTGCGGCGCAATGCGCGCGGTCAGTGTGGCGCTGGCCGACTGGTGCGGGCGGGTTTGCGACTGGTCGGCGTTGAGGACGATGCAGGCGAGCTTCACGCAGGCCGCCTGGATGGCGTCGAAGTGCTTGTGCAGATCGGCTTCGGGCGCTTCGAGCACCAGTCTGTGGCGCGTGGCGATGTAGCGCCGGCTTGACTGCGACGCGGGCGCTTCCAAGGTCGCGTTCTCGAGCGCCTGTGGCTTGCTCGATAAGCTGGCGGCTTCCTCCTTGTGCGTGCAGGCGGACAGGAGCAGGGCGACAGCGAGACAGGCCAGGAGTTTCATGGGAGGGCAGTGAATGAATGTTGAGGGAATCATAACATCATTCACACGCCGGAAAGCGACAGGCACATCCGGGCGCGGCCGTGCCGGCATGCCGTGGGGCGGCAGCCGGGAGGGCTTGCGGGTACTGCCGGTACTGGCCGGCGAGCTGGCCAGTCTCGGCTAGCTGACCGTGGCCGCGCGCAAGCGGCGTGCGGCCTGGCGGCGGTCGTAGCTTTCGATCAGCGCGTTTTGGGCGATCTCGTCGCCGATGCCGCGCAGTTTCAAAAAGCGCTGGGCGGCGTCGCTGCCGAAAGCGCGTTGCAAGGCGATCGCTTCGTGCAATTGCGCTGCGGTTTCAAGGTCCTGGCGACGGTCTTCATGACGGCGGTCTACATCGTCCATGTTGTTCTCCTGGTTACTAGATTGCATTTATAACACGCAAAGAAAATGCATGCTGTCGATGCGTGTACCGAACGCGGGTATTTACATTATCGTCAGCAGGCCGTCGAACTTGATGCTCAGCGCATGAAGAGGAGAGGAAATCATGGCGTCCGGGCTGTGCGTGCTGTCGCTGCCGCAGTTGCCGCAGTAGTGGCGCCGGTGCGGCGTTTGCGCAAAGCTGCCCAGGTCCAGGTGCGGATGCGCGCAGCGCGCGCAGTTGACGCAGCCGAGGGCCTGTCCGGCCGCGCGCGCCGCGCTGTAGGCCAGCAGGGCCGGCGGGGTAATGTTGACCTGCACGATGGCGGTGCCGGGGAACAGCGCGGACCCGCCGCTGTCGCGGATCGCCAGCGCGGCGCAGCGCAAGGTTAAAGGCGCCGTGCTCGCGCCGGCGCGGGCGATGGCGGCCTCCATGGCGCCGTCGGCGGTGCCGGCAATGGTCGCACCGGCGCAGGCGGCCAGGTCGATTACCGGTGGATGCAGGGCATAGCCCATCTTGTCGGCGTGGCGCGCGCAGCGCTGCCGGCCGCTCGCCGCCCATGCGGCCAGGTCGGCTTTCACGCCCCAGTAGGTCTGGTGCGTGCGGCACCAGTGGCGCGCAGCGCCGTTGCGGTATTTGCCGGCCGCCACCAGCAGGCAGTCGAGCACGCCATCGAGGCCCTGGTCGGCGGGGAATTCGCCCGACACCCGATCGCTCTCGACCGCAATGTGGCCGACGGTGGCGTCGAGCGGCCAGCAGATGCCTGCGGCCTGGCGCCGCATCAGTCGCTATGCGCGATGTACAGGCCGCCCTTGCCGTCCGGCAGCCAGGTTTCGCCGATGTCGGAGCTGACATCGAAAAAGCCGAGCCCATGCTGGCCGGCGAGGCGGGTCACGGTGGCGTGCGCATCGTCGATCCGGTTCCACGGAAAGCTCATGTAGATGAACGCCTGTCCGATGGTGTAGTCGGTCTCGGTGCTGTCCTCGTCTTCTTCCTCGTCCTCGTCCAGCGCCATGGCCGGAAAGACCTGGACGATGTCGGCGTAGAACGCTTGCAGGGCCGGGGTGGCGACAGCCGGGTCGGCGTAGGAATGGTCCTCGCCCAGTTCGGTCTGTTCTTCATGCCACGCGAGGAAAGGCGCGCGTTTTTTCGGGGCGGTGTCGGGTGCGAACACCATCAGGTCGTAACTCATGCTTGTGTGCCTTTATCGGGGGAAGGTGTGCTGCCGCCATTCTAGTCCAAGGACGGCAAAGTGAGCGTTTCAGCTCTTGCCATTCTGGTAAGATATCCGCTCCTTAGCAACCCGGTCATTGCGGACCAACAGCGCCGCAGGACGCGACAATGACATCCACACCAGCCCATCCCCCACGCGCCAGGCGCGTGCTGTTCGTTCATCAGAATTTTCCTGGCCAGTTCAAGCGGATTGCCGCGCACCTGGCGCGCGACCCGGCTTACGAGGTGCTGGCGATCGGCAAGGAAGGCTGCCCCGGCCTGCCGGACGTGCGCACCCTGAGCTACAAGCTGCACCGGGCCCAGTCCAAGGAAACCCACCACTACGCGCGCCCCTTCGAGGCGGGCATCCTGCATGGCCAGGCCTGCCTGCGGGTGCTGCTGGCGCTCAAGGAAAAGGGGTTTGTGCCGGACGTCATCATCGCCCACCCCGGCTGGGGCGACACCATGTTCGTGCGCGAAGCCTTTCCCGATGCGCGCCTGGTGCATTTTTCCGAGTTCTACTATCACACGGCCCATGCCGACGTCGGCTTCGATCCGGAGTTCCCCAGCACCATCGACGACCGGGCGCGGGTGCGCGCCAAGAATGCGCTGCAACTGCTCAACCTGGAAGCGTGCGACATCGCGGTCGCGCCCACGCGCTGGCAAAAAAGCCTGCACCCCGGGCCCTACCAGGACAAGATCGCCCTGATTCATGAGGGCATCGACACCAGCTATCTGCGTCCCGATCCCGACGCCTCTTTCACCCTGCCGAACGGCAAGGTGCTGCGTCCCGGCGATCCGGTCGTGACCTATGTGTCGCGCAACCTGGAACCGTACCGCGGTTTCCATACCTTCATGCGCGCGCTGCCGGCCATCCTGGCCGACAATCCCGGCTGCGACATCGTGCTCGCCGGCGGGGCCGGCGTGAGCTATGGAGCGCGTCCGGCCGATGCCGCGAACTGGCGCGACAAGCTGCTGGCCGAGGTCGACATCGACACGAGCCGCGTGCATTTCCTCGACCGCATTGCGTATGCGCGCTACCGCGCCCTGCTGCAGGTATCGGCCGCCCATGTGTACCTGACGTACCCCTTCGTGCTGTCGTGGTCGATGCTCGAAGCGATGGCCTGCGGCTGCCTGGTGATCGGCTCGGACACGGCGCCGGTGACGGAAGTGATCCGCGCCGGCGAGAATGGCTTGCTGGTCGACTTTTTCGACACCGCTGCGATCGCGGCCACGGTCGGCATGGCGCTGCGCGAGCAGGCACGCTTCGCGCCCCTGCGGGCGCGCGCGGTGGAAGCGATCAAGGCCGGGTATGCGGTGGAGGAGGGCATTGCCGGCTACCGGCGCCTGATCGACGCGCAGACGCTGTAGCGCAGCCCGGCTCGCCGCCGCCGGCGCAGGGCGCCGGGCCCTGCGCGGGAAGGGCGGCGCGCTTAGGCGGCAATGCGCGCCTGCCCGCTGAAGTTGGTTTCGGCGCACCATAAGGTACTGGCGCGCGCCAGCAGGACCGCTTCGGCATCGGCCAGCCAGCCATCGGCATCGGCGATGCGCCACATGGCCTGCATCAGCTGGCGGCGCAGGTCGGGATGGCGGATCTCGTCGAGCAAGCCGTCGAGCATGGCGCCATCGATGCGCACTTCGCCGTGGAACGCCGAGGTCAGCATGTCCTGGCAGAGCTCTTGCAGCAAGACCTGGAAGCCTTCCTGGTCGAGGTCGATGTACTGCAGGATCCTGCTGCTGTCGAGGGCGGCAAGTTCGCTTTGCGCCAGATTGCCGTCGACCACCATGGCCAGGGCAAGGACACGGCCTGCTGCTTGAGGGCTATCTGTTTCGTAACGACGCATTGTGCTGCTCCAGTTGTTGTAAAGGTGTGTGGTCAATGTCCACCAAAAAAGTATAAGGGCGCGCGATATAAAGAAAAACTCGATTAATACTAATTGATAAATCGATTTTTTCGATGTGTTTGAAGCTTAGTTGCCGGAAAATGTTGTCGTTCGACGCGTTAGTCGACCAGCGTTGTGCAGCTTGCGACGCGGTGTGCGCAAAGGACGGTCCTGACGTTGCCGCAGAAATGGGCGAAAGCCGGTGTCCCCGATGGTTGGCGGCAGTTTGGCAGGCGGGCTCGATTCGTGAGCTGGTCTTGACGATGGCAATGCATCGCGCTATGAATGGCCAAAAAACAAAAAAGCCGCTCAAGGCGGCTTAGTCGACATGCTGAAACGATGGGGTGGCTGATGGGGCTCGAACCCACGACAACAGGAATCACAATCCTGGACTCTACCAACTGAGCTACAGCCACCATCGAATCTGCATTTTGTTCAGATGCTTCCTGAACAGAAAAAGATTATACAAACATCTGAGCGAACTGGCAAATCAAAATGCACCGAAAGCGAAATATTTTCAAATCACCACTTCGCGCACCGGCGCATCGATGCCCAGCAAGTTGGCGAACGCTCCCGACAAGGCCGCTGCGCTGGCGCTGGTAAAGCCTTGCACGGCGGGTGTCGCGGGCGTGCCGGCGGCGCCATCGCCCGCATGCAGCAAGCCGGCCGCCGCCAGCAGGCGCCCCAGTTGGCGCGCCACCGCATCGCCTGTGTCGATCAGCACGATCTCGCGCGCGGTGGTCCTGGCAATCACCTCGCCCAGGCTCGCCAGCACGAACGGGTAGTGCGTGCAGCCGAGCACCAGCGTATCGGCGCCCTGGTCCAGCAGCGGCACCGCATAGCGCTCCAGCAGCGCACCGATCGCGGGCGAACCGAGGTCGCCCAGTTCGATCCGGTCCACCAGGCCCGGGCACCCCTGCAGCAGGAACTGCGCCCCGGTCGCCGCACTGATCTGGTCGCGCAGCAGCAGGAACTTGGCGCCGGCGATGGTCACGCTGGTCGCCAGCACGCCCACCTTGCCGTTGCGCGTGGCCGCCGCCGCCGGCTTGAGGCCCGGCTCCACCCCGACGATGGGCATGTCGGGATAGTGCGCGCGCAGCACCTTGATGGCGGCCACCGTCGCCGTGTTGCAGGCCACCACCAGCGCCTTGGCGCCGTTGGCGATCAGAAAACCCGCCACCGCCAGCGAGCGTTCGGCGACCACGCTTTCCGGCTTGTCGCCATACGGCGCAAAACCGGAATCGGCGAAGTACAGCAAATGCTCATGCGGCAGCTGCGCGCGGATATGGCGCAGGACCGACAAGCCGCCCACGCCGGAATCGAACACGCCGATCGGCGCGGCAGCCGCCAGGGGAACGCTCGCGTTTGTCACTCGGCTCAGGCCACGCTGACAGGGATCTTGCCGACGCTGGACAAGGACTCGATCTTCGCCGCCCATTCCTTTGGACCGGTGTTGTGCACCGACGTGCCGTTGGCGTCGACCGCCACCGTCACCGGCATGTCGACGACGTCGAACTCATAGATCGCTTCCATGCCCATGTCGTGGAAACCGAGCACCTTGGCGCTCTTGATCGCTTTCGACACCAGGTAAGCCGCGCCGCCGACCGCCATCAGGTAGGCCGACTTGTGCTTCTGGATCGATTCGATCGCCGCCGGACCGCGCTCGGCCTTGCCGATCATGGCGATCAGGCCGGTTTTTTCGAGCATCATGTCGGTGAACTTGTCCATGCGGGTGGCGGTCGTCGGACCGGCCGGGCCGACCGCTTCGTCGCGCACCGGATCGACCGGGCCGACGTAGTAGATCACGCGGTTCCTGAAGTCGACCGGCAATTGCTCGCCCTTGGCCAGCATGTCCTGGATGCGCTTGTGGGCGGCGTCGCGCCCGGTCAGCATCTTGCCGTTCAAGAGCAAGGTCTGGCCCGGGGTCCACGAAGCGACTTCTTCGCGGGTCAGGGTATCGAGGTCGACGCGGCGCGATTTCTCGGTGTCCGGGGTCCAGTGCACGTCGGGCCAGGTCGACAGCGCCGGCGGCTCGATGTAGCTCGCGCCCGAACCGTCCAGCACGAAGTGCGCGTGGCGGGTGGCGGCGCAGTTCGGGATCATCGCCACCGGCTTGGAAGCGGCGTGGGTCGGATGCATCATGATCTTGACGTCGAGGACCGTGGTCAGGCCGCCCAGGCCCTGCGCGCCGATGCCCAGCGCATTGATTTTGTCGCACAGCTCGATGCGCAGTTCCTCGGTCTTGTTCTGCGGGCCGCGCAATTTGAGTTCGTACATGTCGATGTCGTCCATCAGCACTTCCTTGGCCATCAGCATGGCTTTTTCGGCAGTGCCGCCGATGCCGATCCCGAGCATGCCCGGCGGACACCAGCCCGCGCCCATGGTCGGCACGGTCTTCATGACCCAGTCCACCAGCGAATCGGACGGGTTGAGCATGACGAACTTGGACTTGTTTTCCGAACCGCCGCCCTTGGCCGCGACCTTGACGTCGACGGTGTTGCCTTCGACCAGTTCCATGTGGACCACGGCCGGGGTATTGTCCTTGGTGTTCTTGCGTTCGAACTGAGGATCGGCCACGATCGAGGCGCGCAGCTTGTTGTCGTCGAAGTTATAGGCGCGGCGCACGCCTTCGTTGACGGCATCGGTCACGGTGCCCGAAAAGCCTTCGAAGCGCACGCCCATGCCGATCTTGAGGAACACATTGACGATGCCGGTATCCTGGCAGATCGGGCGCTTGCCTTCGGCGCACATGCGCGAATTGGTCAGGATCTGGGCGATCGCGTCCTTGGCGGCGTCGCTCTTTTCCGACTCGTAGGCGCGCGCCAGGTGGGCGATGTAGTCCGCAGGGTGGTAGTAGCTGATGTACTGGAGGGCGGCGGCAACCGATTCGATCAGGTCTTCCTGCTTGATGATAGTCATGGCTATTCTCGTTGGCTTAGTGGGGGGTCTTGGTCATGTTCTGGGTGCCCATCATGATGCGGTCGGTGTAGGCGATGGCCAGGGCCGAGAGCAGGAACACGATGTGGATCACGGTCTGCGCGATCAGCACTTTTTCGGGATACGCATTGGCATTGATGAAGGTCTTGAGCAGGTGGATCGACGAGATGCCGATGATCGCCATGGCCAGCTTGGTCTTGAGCACCGAGGCGTTGACGTGCGAGAGCCACTCCGGCTGATCCGGATGGCCTTCCAGGTGCATGCGCGAGACAAAGGTTTCGTAGCCGCCCACGATGACCATGATCAGCAGGTTGGAAATCATCACCACGTCGATCAGGCCCAGCACCACCAGCATGATGGTCGCTTCGTTCAGCTTGGTGGCCGGCTTCATGCCTTCCACGGTGACGGCGGTCAGGATATGTTCGAGCGACGTTTGGTTGCCGAGGACGGCGCCGATCAGGTCTTTCAGTTCGACCCAGAAATGGAAGACATAGACGCATTGCGCCAGGATCAGCCCCAGGTACAGCGGCAACTGCAGCCAGCGGCTCATGAAAATCAGGTTGTTCAAGGGGGTCAGCTTGCGACCGTCGTTCGGCAGAATCGGTTCAGACATGAATGCTTGGCTCCAGAGTAAGGCAAAAATTTTCGCTGCGTCATTTTACCAGCGCTTGGGCCAGCTGCAGATAGCCGGCTCGGTCCGGCAACGCATTGATCTGGCGCAAACCACAGGCAGATCGCCTTGATGGGGGATTGATCTTGTCGTAAATGCAAGTGACCATACCGCTTGTTGTCGCTATCCATGCTTTAATGCCTTGTTGACCTTATTCGCTGATTGGCAATGTAAGGGCGCAGTAAGCGAGCGGGACTATGGTTTTAGCAAAACAACACCACTATTGGAGACTCAGCATGGCAGCATCAGATTCCCCCCAGCAGGAAAATCAAGGCTTGCAAGAAAGCCGCGTATTTGCGCCGCCAGCCGGCTTCGTGGCCGATGCCGCCATTTCCGGCATGGATGCGTATAACGCGCTGTGCGCCGAAGCGGCCAGCGACTACGAAGGCTTCTGGTCCCGCCTGGCGCGCGAGAATCTCGACTGGCACAAGCCGTTTACCTCGACCCTGGACGAGAGCGACGCGCCGTTCTACAAGTGGTTCGGCGACGGCGAGCTGAACGTGTCGTACAACTGCCTCGACCGCAACCTCAAGAACGGCAACGCGGACAAGACCGCGATCATCTTCGAAGCCGACGACGGCACTGTCACGCGCGCCACCTACCGGGAGCTGTACGAGCGCGTCTGCAAGTTCGCCAACGGCCTCAAGGCGCGCGGCATCAAGAAGGGCGACCGCGTCATTATCTACATGTCGATGTCGATCGAAGGCGTGGCCGCCATGCAGGCCTGCGCGCGCATCGGCGCCACCCACTCGGTCGTGTTCGGCGGCTTTTCCGCCAAATCGCTGCAGGAGCGCATCATCGACGCCGGCGCGGTGGCGGTCATCACGGCCGACGAACAACTGCGCGGCGGCAAGCACCTGCCGCTGAAAAGCATCGTCGACGAAGCGCTGGCGCTGGGCGGCTGCGCCAGCATCCGGAACGTCATCGTCTACAAGCGCACCGGCGGCAACATCGCCTTCACCGAAGGGCGCGACCTGTGGCTGCACGAGCTGGTGGCCGGCCAGGCGGCCGAGTGCGAGCCGGAATGGGTGGGCGCGGAGCATCCCCTGTTCATCCTGTACACCTCCGGTTCGACCGGCACGCCGAAAGGCGTGCAGCACTCCAGCGGCGGCTACCTGCTGTGGGCCGCGCTGACCATGAAGTGGAGCTTCGACATCAAGCCGCAGGACGTATTCTGGTGCACCGCCGATATCGGCTGGGTCACCGGTCACAGCTACATCGCCTACGGCCCGCTGGCGGTGGGTGCGACCCAGGTCGTGTTCGAAGGGATTCCGACCTATCCGAACGCCGGGCGCTTCTGGGACAACATCGCCAAGCACAAGGTCAGCATCTTCTACACGGCGCCGACCGCGATCCGCTCGCTGATCAAGGCGGCCGATGTCGACCCGGCCGTGCATCCGTCCAAGTACGATCTGAGCAGCCTGCGCCTGCTCGGTTCGGTGGGCGAGCCGATCAATCCGGAAGCCTGGATGTGGTACTACAAGAACGTGGGCGGCGAGCGTTGCCCGGTGGTCGATACCTTCTGGCAGACCGAGACGGGCGGCCACATGATCACCCCGTTGCCGGGTGCGACGCCGATGGTGCCGGGTTCCTGCACCCTGCCGCTGCCGGGCATCATGACCGCGATTGTCGACGAGGCCGGTGCGGACGTGCCGAACGGGCAGGGCGGCATCCTGGTGGTCAAGCGGCCGTGGCCGTCGATGATCCGCACCATCTGGGGCAATCCGGAGCGCTTCAAGACCAGCTACTTCCCGGATGAGCTGGGTGGCAAGATGTACCTGGCGGGCGATGGTGCGATCCGCAACAAGGAGACCGGCTACTTCACGATCACCGGGCGCATCGACGACGTGCTCAATGTATCGGGGCACCGCATGGGCACCATGGAAATCGAATCGGCGCTGGTAGCCAATCCGATGGTGGCTGAAGCGGCGGTGGTGGGCAAGCCGGACGATACGACGGGCGAATCGATCTGCGCGTTCGTCGTGCTCAAGCAGGCGCGTCCGACTGGGGAAGAGGCCAAGAAGCTGGCGCTGGAGTTGCGCAACTGGGTCGCCAAAGAGATTGGCCCGATCGCCAAGCCGAAAGAAATCCGCTTTGGCGACAACCTGCCGAAGACGCGTTCGGGCAAGATCATGCGGCGTTTGCTGAGGGTCTTGGCCAAGGGCGAGACGATTACGCAGGACGTCTCCACGCTGGAAAATCCGGCGATTCTGGAGCAGCTGAAAGAAGCCTCGTAAGGGCGAGTGCAAATTTCTTCATACTTTCCAGAATCTTTGCTATAATCTGCGGCTTCGCGAAGGCGGAGAAGTAAAGCAGGAGAGATGGATGAGTGGTTGAAGTCGCACGCCTGGAAAGCGTGTATAGGTTCATAGCCTATCGGGGGTTCGAATCCCCCTCTCTCCGCCAAAGACACAAAAGCAAATAAAAGCCACCCTCGGGTGGCTTTTTGCTTTTGTGTCTTTGGCGGAGAGAAGCACGCCCCCTGCGGGGCGTGCGCGGGGGATTCGAAGGGCTGGGCGTACTCGCCCGGCCCTCTCCGAATCGTCCAACTGCCACCGCTACGCGGTGGCGCGCCGGAGGCGCTGCGCGAAGCGCAAGAAAAATTCCCCTAAACACCAATCGATCCCAGCGGCCGGCCGTTTCCATCGTAAAGCGTCGAATCGGAGGGAGGGGTGGGGCGCAACTAAACCGAGATCATTGGACGAAAAATCCCCCCGCGTGCGGCAAGACTGTGGAGTCCCACACCGATAGCGTTGCCAACAACAAGAACGGCCAAGAACAACAAAAACGCGCGCCCCCGGCATCAAAGCCGCTTCAACTGCCCGATCACGCTCGCCACCTTGGTGGTAATCATATCGACTGCGGGTCCATTAGCGCCGTGCGGAATAATGACATCGGCGTGGCGCTTGGTCGGCTCGATGAATTGCTTATGCATCGGGCGCACAGTGTCCAGATACTGGCCGACGACGCTCTGCACCGAGCGGCCGCGTTCCGTAATATCCCTCTGCATGCGGCGGATAAAGCGGATATCCGACGCGGTGTCGACAAAGATCTTGAGCGACATCATGTCGCGCAAGTCTGCGTCATACAAGGCGAACAGGCCCTCGATCACGATGACCGGGGCTGGCTTGACCGGAATGGTCCTGTCGGAGCGGTTATCGATCGTGAAGTCGTACTCCGGCATCGCGATCGCCTCGCCGTTGCGCAAGGCCTGGACGTGCTGTACCAGCAAGGGCCAATCGAACGCCTGCGGATGATCGTAATTCTGCTGGCGGCGGACTTCGGGGGTGAGATGGGTCTGATCGCAATAATAATCGTCCTGCATCACGACCGAGACCATATCGGCGCCAAAGGAAGCCAGCACTTGCTGGGACACGGTTGACTTGCCACTGCCGCTTCCGCCAGCGACACCGATTACAAATGGGTGGAAAGAAATCTTATTCATGCCGAATGATACCGGAAGCGCGCGCGAACCGACAGGGGACCGGCTGCTTGAGGTGTGGCGCGACCGGGCCACGCGGTCGTCATGTCGCTGCGTTCGCTGCCGAGGGATTGCCGAATTTTCGCGGCGTCCTGTCGCGTCATGATAAAGCCCGGCCTCAGTCAGAACATGTTCGCCGACTTGGCTAACAGCGTTACCAGTGCGATCAAGGTGGTTATCTGAATGCTAATCAGTATGCGGAAGTTGGTACTTGCTTCACTGCGTACTTCCCTGAAGCCTGATGCCATTTCTGAACGCAACTCCCGGAGCGCATCGTCAGTACGTTTTTGAAGGGAATCCAGCGAAGATCGTGAGTCTTTGAATCCATCGTCCGTGCGCTTTTGCGCGTCTTTGAATCCATCGTCCGTCCGCTTTTGCGCGTCTTTGAATCCATCGTCCGCGCGCTTTTGCGCGACTTTGAATCCGTCGTCCATGCGCTTTTGCGCGTCCTTGAATCCATCGTCCATGCGTATATGCGCGCTCTTGAAGCCATCGTCCATGCGTATATGCGCGCTCTTGAAGCCATTGTCCGTGCGTATTTGCGCGTTCTTGAAGCCATCGTCAGTGCGTATTTGCAGGGCATCGACGGAAGCGCGCGACTCTTTGAATCCATCGTCCATGCGTATTTGCAGGACATCGACGCAAGCGCGCGACTCCCTGAATCCATCGTCCATGCGTATTTGCAGGGCATCGACGGCTGCGCGCGACTCCCTGAATCCATCGTCCATGCGTTTTTGCAGATCGTCGACGGATGCGCGCGACTCCCTGAATCCATCGTCCATGCGTTTTTGCAGGGCATCGACGGATGCGCGCGATTCCCTGAACCCATCGTCCATGCGCTTTTGCAGGGCATCGCCGGCTGCGCGCGATTCCCTGAACCCATCGTCCATGCGTTTTTGCATGGTATCGAGGGCCGTGGCCGTATGTTCGGCATGGACTTCCAGCCTGGTGACGCGCGCTTCCATCGTCCGATCATCGGCACTTCCGAGCAGATTGTCAACCGGCGCACCGGTAGGCAGGCCAGCGCCGGCCGAGTCCCCCGCCTCGTCTATTGAATCATTCATGCTGAATCCTCCAAGGGGGTGATGGCGAGTGTCGTTCCCGCTCGCCTGCGGGTGTGAATGCTAACCCGACGTACCGGCCTGCGTCTTAATGCCGCTCATCCTCATCCCGATTCAAGCACGCCGGGCAGCGCGAGAATGCGTGGCATTTGACGAATCCCTCCAAGGGCATTAGGCTCCCCCGATGGACCGAGGTTCCGCATGTGGCTTTGGTTTTTTCACGGCAATGTACGCCGGCGTTCAACTCTTCAGGAGGCACGCAATGACCAGCAAGAACACGATCTGCCTTTGGTACGATGGCGACGCCGTCGACGCGGCGAACTTCTACGCACAAACTTTTCCCGACAGCGCGGTCCAGGCTATCCACCGGGCGCCTGGAGACTATCCGGATGGCAAACAGGGCGATGTCCTCACGGTTGAGTTCACTGTCCTCGGGATTCCCTGCCTCGGCCTGAACGGCGGCCCGATTTTCAAGCACAGCGAAGCGTTCTCTTTCCAGATCGCGACCGAAGACCAGGCCGAAACCGACCGGTTGTGGAACGCCATCGTCAGCAATGGTGGACAGGAGAGCGAATGCGGCTGGTGCAAGGACCGCTGGGGATTGTCGTGGCAGATATCGCCGCGCGCCCTCACTGCGGCAGTGTTCGGCCCCGATCCTGTGGTCGCCAAGCGTGCCTTCGATGCGATGATGACGATGAAAAAGATCGACATCGCCGCAATCGACCGGGCGGTGCTCGGCCGGGATTGATCGGCTTGGTTAAACGAATGCCATGCGCGCCGCGCGGGCCTCGCTGAGCGATTGCAGCACGCGGCCCAGGGGAAGCTCCACGCAGCGGTAAAACAGCGCGCCGGCCGCCAGGCTGGCCGCCCACGCCGTCAGCATCCCCAGCGCCTGGTACAGCGGCTCGGGCGGAATGAAGCGGGCGAACGCGGCATTGACCACCAGGCACACCGGGAAGTGGATCAGGAAGACGGAATACGAGATTTGCGCCAGGCGATTGACGGCGGACATGCCCCGGTAGGAAGCCGGGCCGGTGCGCACACGGCCGAACAGGAACAGGACACAGGCCACCGCCAGCGCCACCGCAATGCGCAGGCGGAAGTCGAGCGCCAGCGCGAGCAGGGTCGGCAAGACGATCATCGCCACCAGCAGCGCGACTGCGCGCGGCCGCCGTTTCGGATCGCTGGCCAGCCAGGCCATGATGCCGAGGCCATAGCTGCCGAAGAAGTAGGGCGCCCACTCATCCCAGGCGGGATCGCGGTTGAAGTACAGCAGCGACAGGCTGATGCCGGTCACGATCACGGCCGGCATCAGCCAGCGCCGCCAGCGCGCGCCGGAAAAACGTCCGCACAGCCAGACCAGCAGGGCCGCCACCGCATACAACTGGAAATCGATGGCCACGTACCACGCTCCTGCCGACAGGGAGTCGTAACCGAGCACGCCCTGCAGCAACAGCGCATGCGCCGCCAGTTGCAGCAGATCGGGTGGGGCGGAAATCGAGTCATGCGTCATCCATCGCGTCGCCAGGGCGGAGGCGGCGACCGCGCACAGGATCGCCACCATGAACGGCGGCACCAGCTTGGCATAGCGCCGCCACACGGTCGCCAGCGGATTGATCGCGCCTGGCTGGCCTTGTGCGAACAGGGATTTGGCGACGAGAAAGCCGCCGATCACAAGAAAGACCTGGACCGCGATGCGCGCGAAGGAATCGAGCCAGTCGATCACATCGGGCATCAAGGGCCGCGCGTAGTCGGCCATGGGGCCATAGAAGGCCAGGTGGTGCAGCACAATCAACTGCGCCGCGATCACTTTCAACAGATTGATCAGTCCAAACTGGGCCGGGGCGCTTGCCTTGGCCCCGGGTACTTTTTCTACAACGACAGCCATCCAAACCTCTTCCAATAGCACGACCGCGCAAGCAGCGCAGCGGTCGATATCAGCCAGCCATGCCTGATGGCTGCCGATAACAATTTGCCATCATAGCCGATGCGGTCGGGATGTGGCGCATGGATGAGTTACCGGATGTTACGTGGCGCTCGACGAACAGCAGCTCAATAGGGACTGTCTGCCGGCTTGCCGGCGGCGTCGGTCCAGATATCGTCCGGCAGCGAGCGGTCGCGATGCAAGACACGGTCATGCTCGGGATAGGTGATCGTGTCGACCGGCGCGCGGGTGCCGACCACCAGGCAGCGCGTTGGCGACGCGCTGCGATTCCACAAACAGTGGCCGAGCGCGACACCGGCGCGGAAGGTGGCCGCGTCGCCGGGATTGAGGATGGTTTCGGCAGCGCCTTCGACCAGGGTCACCTGGCCTTCCAGGACGTACACCATTTCATCCTCGGCGCTGTGCCAGTGCTTGATGGACGAGCGCGTGCCCGGTTGCAGCACTTCCACGAAGGCGCCGAACTGCGTCAGTCCGCCGGCCTCCGAAATCCAGAGCGTCAGGTTGGGGTCGGCCGAGCCCTCGGCGGTGTTTTCTTCTTTCATGAAGCCATCAGGAGTGAGCGCAGGCATGCGTATTCCTTTCATTGGGGTCAGAAGCGACGCGGCGGATCCTCCTTGCGTGTGCATGCGGTGGCCCTTGCGCGAGGTTCGATTGTACGACGGGCCGCATGAGAGCGGCCGCTCGACGGGGTGATGGCGGAAATTGATGTCTTTTTAGAGGCCGCAATTCTGCTGTCGGCCGATTGCATCGACTGCTGTCTCTTCTACGCGCAGACGCTGGCCAGGAAGTCGGCCACGCTGCCTTTCTGCACGATCAGCGCCGAGGCGGCCGCATACGGATCGAAGCGCCGCTCGCGCTCGCCCGTCAGCGGCACGCGCACACTGATGCGCTCGCCGTCGACCTGCACCGACGCATTGGCCGTATCGACCAGATACTGCGAAATGAAGGCGCCCACCAGGCCGACGAAAAAGCCCAGGTCCTCGCGCCCGACCGTCTGCGCTTGCAGCCACTGGCTGAAGGGCATGCGCAGGGCCTCCAGGTCGAGCGGCTCGCCCGGCGCCTGCAGGCCGGCCTGGGTCAGCACCGTGTCGAGCATCGGACGGGCTTCTTCGAGAACTTTGTACGGATCCATGTTTGTCGTGTGAGGGTGGGGGCGGGCCGGGGGCCGCGCGTTCGGGGCGACATCATACCATCGACCAGGCTCCGCGCCGGCCCGACGTGGGCTTGTCGCAACGATAACGCACATCGGTAAAACGGCGCCACGATTACCGCTTGCGGGCGCTACGCGCCGGTGTATCATCGCCTTGCTTTTATGGAATTGTTCCACTTGCCCCTGCACCGCCAGGCCGAACCCTTTTGTCCGACTGTCCGCCATGACCACACAACGCCACGCCCTTCTTTGCCTGTCGCTCTCGCTCGCCTTTGCCATCGTTGGATGCAAGCCGAAAGAAACGGCGGAAGCGCCGCCTGCGCCGCCTGCGCCGGCCAGCGCTCCCGCCCCGGCGGCTGCGCCTCCCGCCGCGCCGGCCCCGGCCCCGGCGCCGGCAGCGGCGCCGCCTGCCGTCGCCGGCGATGCCGCCGATGTCGACCTCGACAAGATCGCCGTCATCGCCAAGCCGATGCCGCCGTTCCCCTTCGTCGACTATCCGGAAAGCGTCGGCAAGGAGAAGCAGAAAACCAAGGCGTCCGACTTCGACCAGTTGCACCTGATCGTCGGCAACAAAGTCCTGCCGGTCGAAGGGCAATTCCGGCGCATCGCGTTCGAACTGGCCGATGCCGGCATTTCGCGCTTCCAGGCCCAGCGCGACTATGCCAGGGCGGCCACCGACATGGGCGGCGTCAAGGTCAACGCCAGTGTGCCGAAGGACGAGGCATTCCAGAAGGTCAGCGGCTCATTCAACGATGCCATGCGCAACAAGCTGGACTATCCGGGTGAGAACTACAGCTATGACACTTACTTCTTCCCGACGCCGACCGGCCGCAAATGGATGCTGATCATGGTCAGCCAGGACACGGTGCGCGTGACCTCGATCGAAGAAAAACAGACCGCATCGGTGGTCAAGTTGATCAGCGCGGCCGCGATGAAGTCTGAACTCGACAGCAAGGGCCACGTCGCCCTGTACATCAACTTCGACACCGACAAGGCCGCCATCCGCCCGGACGGCAAGCCGGCGGTCGACGAAATCGCCGCGCTGATGAAGAAAGAAACCGCGCTGCACCTGTCGGTCGAGGGCCATACCGACAATGTCGGCGACAAGGCGCGCAACATCGCCTTGTCGCGCGAACGCGCGCAGGCGGTGGTGCAAGCGCTGGTGAGCGACGGCATCGATGGCGCCCGGCTGACTGCCGCCGGGCACGGCCCGGACAAGCCGCTGATGGACAACGGCAGCGAAGAAGGGCGCGCCAAGAACCGCCGCGTCGAGCTGGTCAAGGTGGCGAAAAGCTGAGCAAGCCGGTAAAACGGCGCCGCGATGACCGCTTGCGGGCGAGTCGTCGCCCTGTATCATTGCCTTGTCTTTATGTAATCATAATAACTTTCCTGCACCGCCAGGCCGATTCCTTTTTTATTCCGACACACTGCCATGACCAAACCACTCAACGCCGCCCTCTACCTGTCGATCTCGCTTGCCTTCGCCCTGGGCGGATGCAAGCCGAAAGCGCCGGCCGCGCCGGTGGACGCACCGGTGACCAGCGCACCGGTCGCCGCGCCACCCGCCGCGCCGCAGGCAGCCCAGGCACCGGCCCCCGTGGCGGCCACGCCAGCGCCAGCGGCCAGCGGCGCCAGCGCCAGCGTCGCCGCCGAGCTCGACAAGATCGCCGTGATCAGCAAGCCGCTGCCGGCGTTCCCGTTCATCAATTATCCTACCAGCGTCGGCGAGGCTTTCCAGAGCACGAAAGAGTCCGATTTCGACCAGTTGCATGTCATCGTCGGCAACACCGTGCATGCCGTCGAAGGGCGCTTCCGCCAGATCACCTTCGACCTGTCGCAGGCCAAGATTTCGCAGTTCCAGGCCCAGCGCGATTACAGCAAGGCGGTGCAGGACATGGGCGGCGTGAAGGTCAATACCGGCACGCCGAACGACGATCAGTTCGTGGCGGCCAATGGCGGCGACAGCTACAAGCTGGACAAGAAACTGAATTACTACGGCAACTCCAGCAGCTACGAGGTGTATTTCCTGCCGACCCCCACCGGCCGCAAATGGATGGTGGTCATGGTCAACGACAGTGTCGTGCGCCTGATCGCCATCGAAGAAAAGCAGTCGGCCTCGTCGGTGAATATCGTGAGCGCGGGCGCCATCAAATCCGAGCTCGACAGCAAGGGCCATATCGCGCTGTACATCAACTTCGACACCGACAAGGCCGCCATCCGTCCGGACGGCAAACCGGCGGTCGACGAAATCGCCACCTTGATGAAGAAAGAAAGCGCGCTGCACCTGTCGGTCGAAGGCCACACCGACAACGTGGGCAACCCGGCGCGCAACAAGACCTTGTCGCGCGAACGCGCGCAGGCGGTAGTGCAGGCCCTGGTCAGCGACGGCATCGACGGCACGCGCCTGAGCGCCGCCGGCCATGGCGCCGACAAGCCGCTGACCGACAACGGCAGCGACGAAGGGCGCGCCAAGAACCGCCGCGTGGAGCTGGTCAAGGTGGCCAGGGGCTAATCGGCACGATGCGAGGCGCACGCGCGCAGCAGCGCCTCGCGGTCGACACCGTCACACTGACAAACCATAATCATGCCGACATTTTTCTCTGCAGATTTCCCGGAAACAACGATGCCCGACATGAGGGAGATCGTCACCCATCCCGGCCTGGCGCTGGAGGGCGCTACGCTGGGCGAGCTGTTGCGCCAGCTCGAAGCCGGCTACGATATCCGCGTCGTGCCCGATACGGACGCGCCCAGGTACTTCCGCTATCACAACCCGGCGGCCTCGGCGACGTTTTACCTGGTCGACGTGCACATCGAACGGGATGGCCGCCAGATCTGCCCGAAACAGGAGCTCGGGTTTGCGCTGCTGCCATCGGACCGCGTCACTGCGGGCATGCTCATCTGCTAGGCAAGCCGGCGGCCGGCCTGGCTTGACCGCAGCGACTGTGTCGCTCCCGTAACGCGTGGCGCAAAGCGCGCCGCTGCGCTACCGTATCGGTGAACCGGCGGCGGGGAATCGTCCACGCCGCCCCACCTTTCCGGGAGCCGTTTCATGACACGCATGCCTGTTTCCATGGCGATGGCGGCGCTGCTGCTGTCCCTTTCCCCATCCTGGGCGCAAGAAAAAGTCGCGCCGCCGCAAAGCCCGCCGGGCGCCGACAAGGCGCCCCAGACGCGCGCCCTCGAAGCGGGCGCCAAACTCTTGCAAAGCAACAGCCCGGTGGCCGGCTTCGACATTTACCTGGTCGGCTTCCACCCGATGAAGGACCATCCCGAGCACCAGATGGAGGCGCATCATTACTGCCACCAGATGAACGAAGATTTCGCCCAGTGCGTCCTGTTCGACAGCAACACCCGCAAAGCCAATATGCACGGTGTCGAGTACATCATTTCCGAGGCCTTGTTCGAGACCTTGCCCGCCGAAGAAAAGGCGTTCTGGCATCCCCACAACGGCGAAATCCTCAGCGGCCAGCTGATGGCCCCCGGCATCCCCAAGGTCGCTGAAAAAGCCTTGATGAAGTCCAAGATGAACAGCTACGGCAAAACCTGGCATGTCTGGAATACCGGCCACATGGGCCAGCCCAACGACAAGCTGCCGCTGGGTCCACCGATGCTGGCCTGGTCCTTCAACCGCGACGGCGAGGCCCAGCCCGGCCTGGTCGAGGAGCGCGACCGCCGCATGAAGCGCGATACCGCCGCAACGCGCAAGGAGCGCGCCGACCTGGCCAGGCTGGCCAGGCCGCAAGCGGGCACGGACGCCCTCAAGGGCAAGTTCGGCCGCCCCACGCGCGACATTCCCGGCGTGACGGACAAATAGACGGGCCGCAGTCCGCTGGGCGCCGGACTGTTCCTACATCCGATGGGCAAGTAGGCCGATGGACGCGCGCAGGGCATGACGCGAGGATACGACTCACTGGCTGCGCGCACCGTCATGGTCGCCGCAGCCCTCATCCCCCGGACCAGGCAAAGGAGTTGCGACATGAACAAACTTCCTCTCGTAAAGAATTTGGCGTGTATCTTGCTGGCGGCATGCTCGCTGGCGGCGTGCAAGAACGATGGCGCCGGACCGGGCGCCGACAGCGGCGCCGCGCCGACGGCCGCCGTACCCGGCAGCGGTGCCGGCAACAGCACGACCGGCGCCACCGGCGGCACGGCGACCTCGACGACGGCCGGCAATGACGGCGGCGCCGCGGCGACGCCGGGTGTCACGAGCGGCACCGGCGCCACCGGCACCAGCGGCGCGGCGGGCACCACATCGAGCGGCGCCGGCGATGGCGCTGTGGGCGCCACCGGGACAGGCACGGCCGGTGCAAGCGGCACCACGTCGATGACCGGCAGCGACGGCGCCGCCGGCGCCAACAGCACGGACGGCGGCACCCGGGGCACAGCGGGCACCACGCGCCCTAGCGGCCAATAAGGCCGCTGACATCCCGGCGTTTGGGCACCCCGCCCGGCGCCGTCGCACCCGCGCAGGCGGGTGCCCAAGTTCGCTGCGATGCCCATGCGCCGATTGCCCGACGTGCCGATACCTGCGCGTGCCGGCAGGGCGCCACGGCAGCGCCGTCACGCCGGCGTCCAGCGCAAGCTGAGCGCCCAGAACAGGGCCGCCAGCGCGCTCACGCCAGCGCCGAGCACGCATACGCCGGTCCAGCCGGCGGCGGCATGCATGGCGGTCGCGCCCAGCGCACCGGCGCCGCTGCCGACCGCGTAGAACAGCATGTAGCAGCCCACCAGGCGGCTGTGCGCGTCCGGGCGGCTGCGGAAAATCATGCTCTGGTTGAGCACCTGGATCGCCTGCGCACCGATATCGAGCAGCAGGATGCCCAGCCCGAGCAGCCACAGCGAGCGATGCAGCAAGCCGAGCGGCAGCCAGGCCAGCACCAGCAAAGCCAGCGCCATCCCGGTGGCGCGCTGGCCCAGGCCCCGGTCGGCCCAGCTGCCCGCCTTGCCGGCCGCCAGCGCGCCGGCCACGCCGACCAGGCCGAAGGCGCCGATGGCGGTGTGCGAGAACGCAAACGGCGCCGCGCTCAAGGGCAACACCAGCGCACTCCAGAAAATGCTAAACGCCGCAAACATCAGCAGCGCGATGAGGCCCCGGATCTGCAGCATCCGTTCGTGCAGCAGCAAGTCCAGCATCGAGCGCAGCAGGGCGCCATAGGACAGGCGCGGGCCGCTGCGCGCCTGCGCCGGCAGCGCCGTCCACAGCAAGGCCGCCAGCGCCAGCATGGCCGCCGCCGACAGCAGGTAGACCCAGCGCCAGCCGGCCACGTCCGCCACCAGCCCCGCCAGCACGCGCGCCAGCAGCAGGCCGATGACGACCCCGCCCTGCGCCGCGCCGACCACGCGCCCGCGCTCGGAGGCATCGGCGGCGCTGGCGGCGCTGGCGATCAATCCCTGCGTCATGGCGGTGCCCAGCAGGCCGACCGCCAGCATGCCGGCCAGCAGCAGCGGCGTGTGGCGCGCCATCGCCACGCAGGCCAGCGCCAGCGCCAGCAGCAGGGCCTGGACCAGCATCAGGCGGCGCCGGTCGAGGCGGTCGCCGAGCGGCACCAGCATCAGCAAGGCCACGACGCTGCCGGCCTGGGTAGCGGTGATCACGCCGCCGATGGCCGCCGGGCTGATCGCGAAGTCGGCCGCCAGCGAGCCGAGCAGCGGCTGGGCGTAGTACACATTCGCCACGCTCAAGCCGCTGCCGCAGGCAAACAGCGCGACCAGGCGGGGCGGTACGCGCGGCGCCGGCGCGGCGCCCGAGATTGATTCCATCATGGTTCATCCTAAACTGGTTGCAAATTGAAACTGGTTGAAGTGTAGTGATTCTGGTTTTAAAATGCAACCAGTTAACTGACAATGGAAGCGAACGATGGCCAAACGTAAAAGCATGCAGGCCGACGCCTGCCCGGTGGCGCGCGCGCTCGACGCGATCGGCGAGCGCTGGTGCCTGCTGGTGGTGCGCGACGCCTTCGACGGGGCGCGCCGCTTCGGCGATTTCCAGCGCCGCCTCGGGGTGGCGCGCAACATCCTGGCCGACCGCCTGCGCCTGCTGGTCGAGCAGGGCGTGCTGGCCGTGCAGCCTGCGGCGGACGGCACGGCGTACCAGGAATATGTGCTCACCGCCAAGGGCGACAGCCTGTTTCCGCTGATCGTCGCGCTGCGCCAGTGGGGCGAGCAGCAGTTGTTCGGCGCGGGCGAGGCGCACTCGCAGCTGCGCGACCGCCAGGATGGGCAGCCGCTGGCGCCGCTGCTGCCGCGCGCCGCCGACGGCCGCCTGCTGGGACCTGCCGATACGGTCGTCGTCAAGCTCGCGGACAAGGCTTGAGAGGCGCTGTCACCCTGTTCGGATTGCTAGCTTGGAAGGGGTTGATTGAGCGATGTCAAGCGTCCGGAAGCGTCGAAACGTAAGCTTGGCATATGTCAGGCGCCCCGGTGCCGCTAACGCCAGCTTGTTTATGCCGTCGCAAAGGAAGAGCCATGAAATCAATCTCCCATCCCGTCGTTCCCGCCGCAACCTTGCGCCCCTCGGCCGCCCGGAGCCTGGCGCAATGAGGCGCTACACCATCACCCTGGGCGCGCGCACCAGCGCCGGCGGGCGCGTCGTGTCGGCCAGCGGCAGCGGCTGCATCAATGGCGTGCCCATCGCACTCGAGGGCGACCTGGTGGCCTGTCCCGCATGCAAGGCGACCGGCCGCATCCTGTGCGTCGGCCCGCGCATTCCTGAAATGTCCGACGGCAAGCACGTCGCACTCGAAAACGACCTGTGCACCTGCCGCTGCGTGCCGCCGCCCAAGCTGCTGACGGTGCAGATCATGCGCAGCCAGGTGCTCAAGGATACCGGGCGCGCCCTGTCCAACTCCGACAGCATAGCCTCGCACGCCGCGCGCGCCGCCGCCAACGGTCCGAGCTTCAACGAGCGCTTCGTGCTGCTCGACGAAGAAACCGGCGACCCGCTGGTGCACAAGGAATACGCGGTGGTGCGCGCCAGCGGGCAACTCGAATTCGGCACCTCCGACCGCAACGGCTACACCCATTTGCTGTCGACCACGGCGATGCCCGAATCGGTCGAACTGTTCGTCTAGGAAGCGGCAATGAGCGCCACCCTTATATCGCCGTCCGGCGCCGTCCTGCACCACCGGGCGCGCCTGAGCACCACGCCGGCCGACGAGGCCGACGCCAAGACGGTCCGCATCCGCCTGGAAAAGGCTTCCCGGCTCGAAGAAAACCGGGTCTACCTCAAGCAGCCGAATATCCGCGCCTTCCTGCGCGCGATGTGCCACTGCCTGGGGGGCGGGGTCGATTTTCTCGACGGCGCGATTCGCGGCCGGCGCAACGACCCGTGGCGCTTCACCGATTTCTCCACCCATCCCGGCGCGGGGCACAACGGCCGCTGCACCGCGGCCGGCTTGTACCGCATCACGCGCGAGGTATGGCAAGAGGTGGGCGCGCGCATGGACCTGAGCGACTTTGGCGCCGAAACGCAGGAACTGATCGCCGTCGAGGTGCTGCGCCAATTGGGGGTGCTGGGCAACATCCAGGCCGGCGATATCGACGCCACGCTGCAGGCCGCTGCCGCATCCTGGCCGGGCCTGCCGAAGACGCCGGCCAGCCAGGGCCGCTTTGCGGCGCCGGACGCGGCCTACCAGAGTTTTCTGCACAAGTACGGCGAGTGCGGCGGCACCATCCATCCGCCCGCCGCGGCGGCTTGTGCGCCAGCGCGCCGATAAAACGAGGAGAAAGCAGGAGGAGAAGGCAGGAGGAGAAGGCAGGAGGAGAAGGCGGCGCGCCCTTACTGCGCCGCCCTGGCGGCGCCCGCCTGGCGCTGCCACTCCAGCCCCGGGCGCGCCACCCGGAACTGCAGCAGTTGGCCGTTCTCGACCTCGGTGACATAGGCAGTGCGCCCATCCGGTCCGCCGAAGCTGATATTGCTCGGCTTCTTGCCGGGCAGGGCGATTTCGGCCAGGGTGCGTCCCTGGGGCGACAGCTTGACCACCGTGCCCTTGCCGATGCGGGTGACGTACAGATTGCCGTCGACATCGACGCGCATCCCGTCGAGCCCGTGATCGGCAAAGCTGGCGATGCGGCGCTTGCCGCCCAGGCTGCCATCGGGCGCGATCGTGAAGGCCCAGACCATGCGCTGCACGCTTTCGTTCACGTACAGGGTGCGCCCGTCCGGGCTGACCTCGATGCCGTTGGCGGTGCCGAGCTCGTCGGCCGCGAGCGTGACCTTGCCGTCGCGCTCGATGCGCCACACGCGTCCCGTGCCCTTCTTCCAGTCCGGATCGCTGGCATAGATGACCCCGGACGCCGTGATGGCCAGGTCGTTCGGCTGGCTCATCGCGCCTTCCTGCGCATGGACCGCGATGGCGCCGCTGGCCGGATCGATGCGGTAAATCGTGTGCCCGACATAATCGGCCACGTACATCGCCCCGTCCGGCCCGAAGCGGATGCCGTTGGCCACGCTGGTGCCGGGCAGGGTCGCGAACACCTCGGCCTCGCCGCTGGGCCTGACCTTGCCGATGGTTTGCTGGCGCGCGAAATTGACCGCGTACACATTACCTGCGGCATCGACCGCAGGTCCTTCCACGCCGGAGGTAAACGACTGCGGCGCCGTCAGGGCGCTGGCCACGTGCAGGCGTTCCAGGGTGGCCGGGGGCGCGCCGGCGGCTTGGGCGGCGCCCGCGTGGCAGGCGGCGAAGGCCAGCGCACAGGCCAGCCGGGTCGAACTCATCATGAAATTCCGATCGAAAAATGCCGGTCGTCCGGCCTGCGCCCAGTGTACTTGATGATGAGGTAAGCTTCGTGTTTTGATAACGCTGAGCCAGGTGACAAGTTTGAAGAGTACATACACGAAGCCGCTGCTGATCGCGGCAGCCATCGGCGCCATCGGCGCGGGCGCGGCCTGGTACGCGCTGCAGCGCGGCGCGCAGCCGGTGGTCGCCAAGGTGGCGGCCATGGTCGGCATCAAGCCGCAGCCGACCGTGCTGGGATGGCCGGTAAGCATCGGCACCGTGGCCGGCAACGGCAGCGCCGGCTTTGCCGACGGCACGGCCGCGCAGGCGCGCTTTTCCGATCCCTTCGGCCTGGTGAGCGACCGCGACGGCAATGTGTATGTGGCCGATGCCGGCGACAACAACCGCATCCGCAAGATCACGCCCGAGGGCCAGGTCACCACCCTCGCTGGCGGCAAGGAAGGCTATGCCGACGGCAGCGGCGCGGCGGCCGCCTTCCACACGCCGTCCGGCATGGCCATCGATGGCGCCGGCAACCTGTACGTCGCCGATACCGGCAACAACGCCATCCGCAAAGTCACGCCGCAAGGCGTGGTCAGCACGGTTGCCGGCGGCGGCGTGGCCGGCTACCTCGACGGCAAGGCCAGCGAGGCCATGTTCAACGGGCCGGTCGGGGTGGCGGTCGACCAGGCCGGCGTGGTCTACGTGGCCGACACCTACAACGACCGCATCCGCGCCATCGCGCTTGACGGCAGCGTGCGCACGATCGCCGGCGGCGCGCCCGGCTATGCCGACGGCCCGGCCGCCGGCGCGCAGTTCGACACCCCCACCTCGGTCGCGCTCGACGCCAAAGGCACGCTGTACGTGGCCGACACCGGCAACGGCGCGGTGCGCAAGCTGGGCCCGGACGGGCAGGTCGCCACCCTGGCGATGGCGCCGGAAGACGCCGAAAAACCGCTGCTGCGGCGCCCGGTCGCGCTGGCGCTCACGCACGACGGCTTCCTGTATGTGGGCGACATCTGGCGCGGGCGCATCCTGCAGATCAGTCCCGACGGGCGCTTGCAGGGCCTGACCGGGATCGGCGTCGACATCGAGATCGGCGACGAGAAGGCGGTGCGCTTCAGCCGGCCGAGTGCGATCGCGCTCGACCGCGCGGGCGGGCTGTACGTCAGCGACGCCGTCAAGCGCACCGTGCACCGGGTATCGCTGCGCGGCGACGGGATGAGCGCGGTGCTGGCACCCAGGGCCGCGCCGCTGGTCGCGCCGGCGGCGCTGCCGGCATCCGCGCCGCCGGCAGGGGCGAGCTTTCCGTGGCCGTTCAAGCCGCAGGACCAGCGCCACGAAGTGGTCGGCACCATCGGCGAAGTGCGCGGCAGCTACAACGGCGAAAGCCGGCACCACTTCCACAGCGGCCTCGACGTGCAGGCCGACATGGGCGTGCCGGTGCTGGCGGTGGCCGACGAAAAGGTCAGCAGCCCGGTGCCCAACTGGGCCTTCGGCGAGGTCGGCGAAGGCATGAGCATCGACAGCATGGCCTACATCCACATGCGGGTCGGGCGCAGTGTCAAGGACGCGCCGCTCGACCCGGCGCGCTTCACCATGCTCACCAACGACAAGGGCAAGGCGGCGCGCATGCGGGTCAAGCGCGGCACCCGTTTCCAGGTGGGTGAAGCGCTGGGCACGGTCAACCGCATGTACCACGTGCACCTGGTATACCAGCCGGGCGGGGTGGAAGCCAATCCGATGGTGCTGCCGTTCACCGGTTTCAGCGACCAGGTGGCGCCGCGCATCGACAAGATCCAGCTGCTCGACGCGGCCGGCACGGCGCTGGCGCGCAAGCCCGGCAAGCGCGTGACGGTGGCGCGCGGCGCGGGGCCGCTCGGGATCGTGGTCGACGCCTACGACCAGGCCGACGGCAATGCCGCGCGGCGCAAGCTCGGTTTGTACAAGGTGGGCTACCAGGTGCTGCAGGCGGACGGCACGCCGGTGGCCGGCTTCGCCCAGCCGCAGGTCAATATCGAATTCAACAAGCTGCCGCCGGACCCGGAAAGCGTCAAGCTGGCGTATGCCGACAACAGCGGCATCACCGTGTACGGCAGCGCCACGACGCGCTTCCTGTACGTGGTGACCAACACCGTGCGCGACGGCGTGGCCAGGGTCGGAGGCTGGGACCCGGCCGCGCTGGCGCCGGGGGACTACGTGATCCGCATCTTCGCCGCCGACTATGCCGGCAACGAAGCGCTCAATGGACGCGACCTGCCGATCACGGTGGAGTGAGGGACGGCAGGGGCGGGTGGCAGCGCAGGGCGTCAGGCGGCGATGCCGGCCTGGCGCTGGCGGCGGCGCGCGAGGAAAGCCATCATCGCCATGCCGGTCAGGAACATGGCGTAGGTTTCCGGTTCCGGGACGGCGCTGATCAGCTTATCCGTATTGCTGAAGCTGGTGAAGCTAGCGCCGGGCGCCATGAACTGCGCCTGCTGGCCGCCATCGCAGCAGCCTTCGAAGCCGAAGATGGTGAGGGTGTGGTTGCCCGCGCCCAGGTTGACTGCCGCGTTGAAATACTGGGACGCATTGTTGTACTGGCCGGCCCACCACATATCGTGGCTGTTGACATCGAGCGCCACATCGTTGAGGAACAGCGCGCCGCCGTAGCCGAAATCGACGCCGGCGCGGAACTGCCAGAGGCCGGCGGTGGCTTGGGTCACGCCGAAATTGATGGTCGACTTCAGCGCAAAATTGCTGCTCCCGCCGAACAGGCTGGCATGGGTGATGTTGTTGTACGAATCGACGGTGGTTTTGGTGTAGGTGGGGCCCTGCAGCGCCGCGTTGACGGCGCTCTGATAGGCGCCGGCGTCGGACAGCAGGCCGGACGGCTTGGCGGAAGCCGATTCGATGGTGATCGTGCTGGCGCAGACGCTGCCGCCGACGGCCAATGCAGCGGCCGCCAAGACCCATGGGAGATTCTTTTTCATAGTATTTCCTGGACAAGGACCGTGCACGCGCAACGGCGGCGCGGTCGGGATGAAAGAAGTTTTCGCTCCGCACGAGCGTCCAAGGCGTGCGATGGACGGTCAGTCTGGGTGCTGGCGCTGAATCACGGTGCATCGGAAGTGTGTCGGATGCACGAACAGTATCCAAAGAGTAACATGAATTCGCCGCCACCAACTTTCTTCGGCAATCCTGTTTACCTTTTACAACGCCAGATTCCTACCCCTCCCCTCAAAATCCCTACCACCGGGGTCAGAGCTTTAATTAGCAACAAAAACATTGCTAATTAAAGCTCTGACCCTGGTGGTAGGGCATGCGTGAAGCAGGGGGAGGCGTTTTGGCGTAGGTCGTTGCCGCAGTCGATGAGGACTTAATGTCACGACCGAGCTAGCGTTGTGAAGCAAGTAGGGCGAATCGTCCTACACCGGGGTCAGAGCTTTAATCTGCAATATTTTTATTGCAGATTAAAGCTCTGACCCCGGTGTTAGGCGGTTGTGGGGCGGGGGTAGGACTTTGGGTCAGGCGTTGGCGAGGTCGAGGCGGGTGTCGCTGCCGCGGCCGTGGTAGCGCCCGGCCGAGAGGTCGTCGAAGCGGATCGCCGGACGCCTGGCCGACATCAGGTCGGCCAGCATCTGCGCCGAGCCGCAGGACATGGTCCAGCCCAGGGTGCCGTGACCGGTGTTGAGGAACAGGTTGCCGAGCGGGCTGCGGCCGACGATCGGCGTGCCGTCCGGCGTCATCGGACGCAGCCCGGTCCAGAAGGTGGCGCGCGCGCTGTCGCCGGCTCCCGGGAACAGGTCGTTGACCACCATCTCGAGCGTGGCGCGGCGGCGCGGGTTCAGGCGGTGGTCGAAGCCCGCAAGCTCGGCCATGCCGCCCACGCGGATCCGGTCGTCGAACCGGGTCACGGCAATCTTGTAGCTTTCGTCCAGGATGGTCGAGACCGGCGCCTTGCTGGCGTCGGTGATCGGCACGGTGATCGAGTAGCCTTTCATCGGGTACACGGGAATGTCGACGATCGACTTGAGCAGCGCGGTCGAGTGCGCACCGAGTGCGACCACGTAGGCGTCGCCCTGCACCAGCTCGTCGCCGCAATGCACGCCGCCGATCGCGTTGCCGCTCACCGCCAGGCGGTCGATGGCGACGTTGTAGCGAAAACGCACACCCAGCGCTTCGGCCATCGCGGCCAGGCGGGTGGTGAACAGCTGGCAGTCGCCGGTCTCGTCGTTGGGCAGGCGCAGCGCGCCGACCAGCTTGTCCTTGACCAGCGCCAGCGCCGGTTCGGCCTGGCCGAGCTGGTCGCGCGTGAGCAGTTCGTAGGGCACGCCGGACTCCTGCAGCACCTTGATGTCTTTCTCGGCACTGGCGAACTGCTGTTCGGTACGGAACAGCTGCATGGTGCCGCGCTGCCGGCTTTCGTAGCTGATGCCGGCTTCTTCGCGCAGGGTCTTGAAGCAGTCGCGGCTGTACTCGGCCAGGCGCACCATGCGTTCCTTGTTGACCGCGTAACGGTCGGCGGTGCAGTTGCGCAGCATGTCCCACATCCATTTGAGCTGGAAGGTGGTGCCGTCGGGCGTGATGGAGAGCGGGGAGTGGCGCTGCAGCATCCATTTCACGGCTTTCAGCGGAATCCCGGGCGCGGCCCAGGGCGAGGCGTAGCCGGGCGAGATCTGGCCGGCGTTGGCGAAGCTCGTTTCCAGCGCGGGACCGGGCTGGCGGTCGAGCACGGTGACTTCGTGGCCTGCCTTGGCCAGGTAGTAAGCCGTGGTGACGCCGATAACGCCGCTACCCAAAATCACGACACGCATGGTCTCTCCGGAAGATTAGTTGTGGATGCAAGAATTTCCGCTATATTATTGGGTTTCAACCAGTCTTTGTTCACGTATAACTGCACTTATTTAGTGGAATTTCATGCGCATCGTTAAAGAATCGACCCGCAGCCTCGATAAGCTCGACCGCCACATCCTGCGCATCCTGCAACAGGAGGGGCGCATCTCGATGAAGGACCTGGGCGAGCGGGTCGGCTTGTCGGTCACGCCCTGCATCGAGCGGGTCAAGCGCATGGAGCGCGACGGCGTCATCAGCGGCTATTACGCGCGCGTCGATCCGGCCGCGCTGGGCGCGAAGTTGCTGGTGTTCGTGGAAATTACCCTGAACCAGAAGTCGGCATCGGCCTTCGAACAGTTCCGGCGCGAGGTGCTGCGCATTCCCGAGGTGCAGGAATGCCATCTGGTGTCGGGCGACTTCGATTACCTGATCAAGGCGCGCATCCACGAAATGGCGGAGTACCGCAAGCTGCTCGGCGACATGCTGCTGCAGTTGCCGGGCGCGGCCCAGTCGAAGAGCTATGTGGTGATGGAGGAGATCAAGGAGACGCTGGTGCTGTCGACCGACGCGCTGCTCCAGGCTGGCTGAGATGCACGCTTGCGGCGCAGGCCGGGCCTCGCGGCGCGTGGCCGCTGCGCTCTCTCTTCCTCTCTCTATATATAGTCGCCAGCATCGTGGCGGCGCCCGGCGCGGCTCAGGGCACCAGGATGGCTGGCCCGCCGATGCGCCGCGCGGCCAGGTCGGCATGGGCCTGGGCCACGTCGGCGAGGCGGTAGCGCACCGGGGCGACCGTGCCCAGCGCGCCCTTGCGGTAGGCGGCGAACAGCTCGCCGCTGGCCAGGTCGAGGCTGGCGCGGTCGTTGACGTATTGCGCCGTCGCCGGCTTGAGGTAGCGGATCTGGCGCGCTTCCAGGGCCGGCAGGAAACCGGGCGCGGGATTGCCGGAGGCATTGCCGACGTGGACCAGCAGGCCGCCGTCGCGCAGCGCCAGGATCGATTGCCCGAACGTCGCCTTGCCGATGAATTCGTACACCACGTCGACGCCGCCGCCGGCGATCGCCCGCACTTGCGCGGCCAGGTCGGGAGCGTTGGCGTCGAGCACATGGTCGATGCCTTGGGCGCGCACCAGCGCCGCCTTGCCCGGCGAGCCGACCGTGGCGATCACGGTGGCGCCCAGGTCGACGGCCCAGCGCGCCAGCAGGGAGCCGACCCCGCCGGCAGCGCCGTGCACCAGGACGACCTGTCCGGGCCGCAATTCATGCACGCGGCGGGCCAGCATCCAGGCGGTCAGGCCCTTGGTGACGATGGCGGCGGCCAGTTCTGTATCGATGTCGTCCGGTAGCTTGATGAGGGCGCCGGCATCGATCATGCGTTCGCTGGCGTAGGCGCCGAAGGAAAAGAAGTAGGCGACCCGGTCGCCGGCCCTGACATTGGTGACGCCGGCGCCGACTTCCTCGACGACGCCGGCCCCTTCCACGCCCATGTCGAAGGGCAGGGCGACACTGAAGCTGCCATCGCGAAACAAGGTATCGACGAAGTTCAGGCCGGCGGCGTCCTGGCGCAGGCGCACCTGGCCGGCGGGCGGCGTGCCCAGCGCGGCCGGGGCCGCTTCATAGCGCAATACCTCAGGAGCGCCGGTGGAATGGATGCGTACGCGATGCTGTGTCATGGTGAGTCTCCCGCAGCCTTCAGCGGAGCACCTTGCCCGCGTTCGAAAGCCGATGAGCAAAGTATAGGTATCACGACATTCGGGATAAAGATGATGTAAAGTGCAGCAGTGTTCCTGATTTGATGATAATGAAGCGGCCCTGGAGAAACGATGGACCAGTATGCGGCGGTGCGGGCCTTTGTCGGGGTGGTGGAAACCGGCAGTTTTGTGAAAGCGGCGGCGGCCTTGAACCTGCCGCGCAATACGGTAACCAAGCTGGTGCAGGGGCTGGAGGCGCATCTGCGCGTCAAGCTGCTCAACCGCACCACGCGGCGCGTCTCGACCACCAGCGACGGCAGCGCCTACTACGAACGCATGGCGCGCGTGCTGGACGAGTGGCAGGAAGCGGCGTCGGCGCTGGCGAACGCCCAGGCCAGCCCGCGCGGGCGCCTGCGGGTCGACATGGGCGCGACCATGGCCACCATGCTGGTCATTCCGGCCCTGGCCGATTTCCAGGCGCGCTATCCGGACTTGCAGATCGACATAGGCGTGAGCGACCGCCCGGTCGACCTGGTGAGCGAACGGGTCGATTGCGTGGTGCGCACCGGCGCGATCGGCGATCCCTCGCTGATCGCGCGCCGCATCGGCCAGTTCCGCTTCACGACCTGCGCCGCGCCGGCCTATCTGGCACGCCACGGCACGCCCGCCGAGCCTGCCGACCTGGCGCGCGGGCACAAGATGGTGCGCTACTTTTACGCCGGCTCGGGCCGCCAGATGGCGGTCGAGATGCGCCGTGGCGAGCAGCGCGTCAAGCTGCATTGCGACCACTTTGTCGGCGTCAACGATTCGAATGCCATGCTGGCCGCCGGACTGGCCGGCCTGGGCGTGCTGCACACGCCGGAATTCATCGCCGCGCCGCACATCGCCTCGGGCATGCTGGTACCGCTGCTGCAAGACTGGCAGGGCGAGCCGGTCCCGGTCTCGGTCGTGTACGCGCCCAACCGGCACCTGAGCGCGCGCGTACGCGTGTTCGTCGACTGGATGGTCGCGATTTTCGAAAGCGACAGGATGGCGGCCGAGCATCGCCCCGGCCCCCTGGCGCCGTGACGCCGTCCTGAGGCTGTCCTAAGGCAGGCCCTGGAAGCGCCCGGCTTCGAAGTCGGCCATGGCGGCCCGGATTTCTTCGCGCGTGTTCATCACGAACGGTCCGTGCGCCACTACCGGCTCGTTGAGCGGCGTGGCGTGGCCGAAGATCAGCAAGGCATCGGTCTCGGCTGTGATGCCCAGCGACACGCCTTCGTCGCTCAGCTCGGCCAGGTGGAAGGCATCGGCGCGGTCGCCATTGATCTCCACGGTGCCGCGCACCACGTACAGGAACACATTGCGCGCGCGCAAGTCCGGCACCTGCAGGCGGCCGCCGGCGCGCATGGCCACGGTGCTCATGAAGACCCCGGTCAACGAGCGCACCGGCCCCTGCTTGCCGTCCCATTCGCCGGCGATCAGGTTCAGCGCGACCTTGCCGGCGTCGAGCGCGATGGCCGGAATGTCTTCCCGCTGCACGCCGGTGTAGGCCGGCGCCGTCATCTTCAGGCGTCCTGGCAGGTTGATCCACAGCTGCAGGATTTCCAGCGGGCCGCCCTGCTCGCGAAAGGCGGGCGGCGAGACTTCCGCGTGCACGATGCCGCTGCCGGCCGTCATCCATTGCACGCCGCCGGCGCCGATCACGCTCTCGTGCCCGGCGCTATCCTTGTGCATCAGGGTGCCGTCGACGATGAAGGTCACGGTGTCGAAGCCGCGGTGCGGATGCGGCCCGAACGGCAGGCCGCGGTTGCCCGGCGGGTAGTGCTGCGGGCCGTGGTGGTTGAGGAACAGGAAGGGATCGATCTGTTCGGCGTACGGCCCCGGCAGCGGGCGCTGGGTCAGCAGGTCGCCGATGTCGTCGCGCTGCGCGGGATGCAGGCGCTTGATGCTCTTGTCGCTCATGGGCGGATTCCTCGGTGGGATAAAGTCGTCCCCTACCTTACCCGAAGCGCGGCGCGGGCGTCGGCCTGCACGATCGCGAAAACTTTCTGCCCCGCCGTGCTGTCCTAGAGGGACGCCACCGCTCTGGTGGAGACCACAAGGAGGCAATAATGGCAACAATGAACGCACCCGCAAACGAACGGCGCCACATTCCGGAACGGCGCACCGCCGGCGCCAGCCTGCACGCGACGCACTTTTCGGTCCTGGACTGGGCCGCGATGGTGCTGATGATTGTCGGCGGCATCAACTGGGGCCTGGTCGGGACCGTCGAGTTCGACCTGGTGGCCGCGCTGTTCGGCGAGCGCAGCGGCTGGTCGCGCCTGGTGTACGCGGTGGTCGGCATCGCATCGCTGTACGGTATTTACTTGCTGAGCAAGATGGCCGCGCGCAGCCGCTAGGCGGCTGCGCCGCGCCGCTGGCGGTGATAGACTTTGGCGTTCATCAACACAAGGTCCGGGAGTGTCACCATGCGCCATTCGTTCGTCATCGCCAGCCTGCTATGCTGCCTGGGCAGCGCCGCCAGTGCCGCGCCTGCGCCACCGGGGGAGGAGGCGCGGCGCGCGGCCGCCCATGCGGCGGCGACGTATCGCAGCGAGCTGATCGACACGCTGGGCAAGATGGTCAGCTTCAACACGGTCGCCGACAAGGCGGTCCCGTTCGAGCGCAACCCGCAGCATCTCGGCTTCAAGCAATACCTCAAGGCCGAGGCCGAACGGCTGGGACTCGACTACACCGACCATGGCTACGTGATGGTGATCGGCCTGGGCAGCGGCAGCGAGCGGGTCGGCATCGTCACGCACGGCGACATCCAGCCGGTCGATCCGTCCAAGTGGAAAAAGTCACCGTTCGAGCTGGACAAGACCAGCGAGGCCGGGCGCCTGATCGGGCGCGGCACCGAGGACGACAAGGGACCGATCGCGACCGCCATGTACGCGATGAAGGCGATCAAGGACCGCAAGCTGGCGCTGTCGAAACGGCTGGAGCTGTATGTGTACATGGCCGAGGAATCGGACTGGGGACCGCTGACCGCGTTCCTCAAGACGCACCAGGCGCCGCAGGTGAACATCACGCTCGACGCCGAGTATCCGGTGGTTACCGCCGAGAAGGGCTACGGCAGCATCGGCGTGACGGTGCCGCCGCAGCCGCCGGCGGCGGCCGATACGGCCTCGCTGTCGGCGTTCGGCGGCGGCTTTTTCGGCAGCCAGATTCCCGAAGACGCCAACGCGACCATCGACAACGCCACGCCGGAACTGGAAGCGCGCATCCGCCAGCGCGCCAGCGCCCAGGGCGGCATGCGCTATACCTTCACGCGCCAGGGCGCGCAGCTGCTGGTCAAGGCGCAGGGGCTGGCGGCGCACTCGTCCAAGCCGGAAGACGGCGTCAACGCGATCGCCATGCTGGCCGACGCCCTCGCCGTGCAGGCCTGGCCGAACACCACGGCCGGCGCCATGGTCCATCTGCTCAACGACCTGATCGGGACCGGCCTGTATGGCGACAAGTTCGGCGCCATCGCCTACCGCGACAAATTCATGGGGCCGATGACGGTGGCGCCGACCGTCATCAAGCAGGGCGAGGGCGGCATCTCGCTGCATGTCAACCTGCGCCGCCCGCAAGGCAAGACGACCGAACAATTGACGCGCGAGGTGCACGCGGCCCTGGACCGGTGGCAGGCGCAGCGCGTCGCGCTGGCCGATGTGAAGGTGGAGATCGGCGAACCGTGGCTGCAGAAAAGCGCGCCCCAGGTGCCGACCCTGCTGTCGGTATTCTCGTACTACACGGGGATCAGGAATCCGCGGCCGGTGTCGATCGGCGGCGGCACCAATTCGCGCCTGTTTCCGAACGCGGTCAGCTTCGGGCCGGCCATGCCGGGCACGGTGTACTCGGGCCATTCCGAGCATGAATTCATCACCGTCAAGCAACTGATGCTGAACCTGCAGATGTACACGGCCGTCATGGTCGAGCTCGCAAAATAGCAGGGCGCATGGCGCGCGGCGGGCCGCACCGGCCGCCTGCGCGCTTCACGTGTCCGCTTCGATCGTACCCGTAAAAACACCGATCCGTGATGTAGGCGACAGCCTACTTTATGTAACCGGCAGCGCCGCTCCCAGGCCGGCGCCCGCGCTTCCTCCCCTGGCCAACGGCGGCGCCTTCGCTCCCCTCAAAGACAGCCGGTTACAAGCCATATTCCCCTAGAAATTGTTCCTCGGCCAAGCGTGAAAATGCGCAAATTTGGCGTGCTAGCATCCCTTCCCGGTGTGCGCAACGGCTGTCGTGCGCGGCATCGAGTCTGTCCGCGTGCGCCGCCCGCTTGCAGCGTGCGCATGCGGCCCACGAGGAGCATCGATGAGTCAATTCGCGTACCCGCGGCCCCAGCTCGTCCGCGAGCGATGGATCAGCCTGAACGGCCCCTGGAAATTCATGTTCGACGACGAGCGCCGCTGCCGCATGCCCGACGGCGCGACCGAGTGGACGCACCGGATCGAGGTGCCGTTCGCGCCGGAAGCGCGCGCCAGCGGCCTGGGCGACACAGGCTTTCATTCGGTCTGCTGGTACGAACGCAGCTTCGAGCTGGCGCCGCATGCGGGGCGCACGATCCTCCATTTCGGCGCGGTCGACTACCGCGCGCGGGTCTGGCTCAACGAGCACCTGGTGGCCGAACACGAGGGCGGGCACACGCCGTTTTCGGCCGACATCAGCGGCGTGCTGGCGCAGGACGGCACGCAGGTGGTGACGGTGTACGTCGAGGACGATCCGCACGACCTGGCCAAGCCGCGCGGCAAGCAGGACTGGCTGCTCGACGCGCATTCGATCTGGTATCCGCGCACCACCGGCATCTGGCAGACGGTGTGGATCGAACAGGTGGCCTCGACCTACATCCAGAGCCTGCGCTGGACGCCGATCTTCGAGACCTACGAGATCGGCTGCGAAATCTTCGCCACCGGCGACATCACGGAAGAACTGTTCGTCGAGGTCAGGATCTGGCATGGCGAGAACCTGCTGGCCGACGACCACTACAAGCTGCTGGGGCACGAGGCCAACCGCAAGATCGCCCTGTCCGACCCCGGCATCGACGACTCGCGCAACGAACTGCTGTGGAGCCCCGAGCGGCCGACCCTGCTCAATGCCGAAGTGACCCTGCACCATCGCGGCCAGGTGCTCGACGTGGTGCGTTCCTACACGGCGCTGCGCTCGGTGGCGATCAACCGCGACCGCTTCATGCTGAACGGACGCGCCTACGCGCTGCGGCTGGTGCTCGACCAGGGCTACTGGCCCGAGACCCTGATGACGGCGCCGTCCGACGCGGCGCTCAGGCGCGATGTCGAGCTGGCCAAGGCCATGGGCTTCAACGGCGTGCGCAAGCACCAGAAGATCGAGGATCCGCGCTACCTGTACTGGGCCGACCGGCTCGGCCTGCTGGTGTGGGAAGAAATGCCCTCGGCCTACCGTTTCAGTCCCAAGGCCATCACGCGCCTGGTGCGCGAATGGACCGAGGCGATCGAGCGCGACTACAGCCATCCGTGCATCATCGTCTGGGTCGCCTTCAACGAATCCTGGGGCGTGCCCAACCTGACCCTGACGCAAGCCCACCGCAACGCGGTCGAAGCCCTGTACCACCTGACCCGCACGCTCGACGCCACGCGCCCGGTGATCGGCAACGATGGCTGGGAAGCCTCGGCCACCGACATCCTCGGCATCCACGATTACGACTGCAATCCGGACAGGCTGGCGGCGCGCTACACCACCAGCGAACCGACGCGCACCCTGTTCGACCAGCGCCGTCCGGGCGGACGCATCCTCACCCTGGACGGTTTTCCGCATCGCGGCCAGCCGATCGTGCTGACCGAGTTCGGCGGCGTCGCCTTCGACAAGCATGCCGGCGCCGTGCGCACCTGGGGCTATTCGCGCGCCCACACCGAAGACAGTTTCCTCGACCTGTACCGGCGCCTGCTGGAGGTGGTCAACACCACCACCATGTTCAGCGGCTTTTGCTACACCCAGTTCAGCGACACCTTCCAGGAAGCGAACGGCCTGCTGTGCGCCGACCGCACGCCCAAGGTGCCGCTGGAGCTGATCAGCGCGGCCACGCGCAACGACCACGCGAAGGAGGAGTGCAGCCCGGGAATCGCCTGACCATCCGCCATCCTCGCCCGCGCGGCACGGCAGCGCGGGCGCGCCGGACACCTTACTTTGCCAACATACGCCCGCGACGGGCGAAAGGAGATCGCATGTCTACCATCATCGTTTTTTGCCACCTGCGCTGGGATTTTGTGTACCAGCGGCCGCAGCAGTTGCTATCGCGGCTGGCACACCATTTCCGCATCCTCTTTGTGGAGGAGCCCGTTCACGATGATGGCGACAGCTTCATGGAGCAATCGACTCCCGTTCCCAACGTGACCGTGTGCCGGCCGCACACGCCGGTGCATGCGCCGGGCTTTCACGACGACCAGATCCGCCTGCTGCAACCGCTGCTGGCCGGCCTGGTGCCGCCCGGCGAGCGGCCGATCGCCTGGTTCTACACGCCGATGGCGCTGCCGCTGCTGCAGGAACTGCACGCGGGCCTGGTCGTGTACGATTGCATGGATGAACTGGCGGCCTTCAAGAATCCGCCGCGCCAGCTCCTGCAGCGCGAAACGGCCCTGCTGAACCTGGCCGACCTGGTGTTCGCGGGCGGCCCCAGCCTGTACCAGCTCAAGCGCGAGCGCCATCCCGACCTCCACTGCTTTCCCAGCAGCGTCGACGTGCATCATTTCGCGCGCGCCCGGCAACGCGCCAGCGGCCACCCGCTCCAGGACGCCATCGGCACGCCGCGCCTGGGCTTTTACGGCGTGATCGACGAGCGCTTCGACGCGCCCCTGATCGGCACCCTGGCCGATGCGCATCCCGACTGGCAGCTGGTGCTGGTGGGACCGGTCATGAAAATCGATCCGGCCAGCCTGCCGCAGCGCCCGAATATCCACTACCTCGGGCAACAGCCTTACGAGGCGCTGCCAGGCCTGCTGGCCGGATGGGATGTGTGCCTGCTGCCGTTCGCCCTGAACGAGGCGACGCGCTTCATCAGCCCGACCAAGGTGCTCGAATACATGGCCGCCGAGCTGCCCATCGTCAGCACCGGCATCGCCGACGTCGCCCGGCCCTACGGCCACGCGGTGGCGATCGCGCGCGATGCGGCCGGCTTCGTGGCGGCCTGCGAGGCGGCGCTGGCGATGTCGCCCGAACGGCGCGCCGCCATGTGCGCCACCATGCGCGACATCGTGGCCGGCACCTCGTGGGACGTCACGGTGGACGCGATGCGGCGCCTGCTGGCCGGGACGGCGCCGGGACGCGGCAAGGGCCGCTTCAGCGGCGCGGGCAATGCGCTCGCCGGCGCCGCCAGCGGCGCCGCGGGCGCGGGCGCCACGGTCAATCCGCTGCGTTCGCAGAGCGGCGCGCAGAACGTACAGACCGTCATCATCGGCGCCGGTCCCACCGGGCTGTCGGCCGCCTACCACCTGGGCGAGGGCGCGCTGCTGCTCGACAAGAACAGCAGCGTCGGCGGCTGGTGCCGCTCGATCCACGACCAGGGCTTCACCTTCGACCATGCCGGCCACATCATGTTCTCGAACGATCCCTACGTGCTGTCGCTGTACGAGATGCTGCTCGGGCCCAACCTGCACTGGCAGAACCGCGAAGCCTGGGTCTACAGCAAGCAGGTGTACACGCGCTACCCTTTCCAGGGCGCCCTGTACGGCTTGCCGCCCAAGGTGATCGCCGAATGCATCATCGGCGCGGTGGAAGCGCGCTTCGGCAGCATCGACGGGGCGGCGCCCGGCCCTGCGGCGGCGCCGTGCGCGGTCAAGCCGCTCGAGGACTGCTGCGCCGATGGCACGCTCGAGGTCGCGCACGGCAAGGCCGGGATCGCGCCGCGCAAGCGCGAGAGCCAGAATTTCGAAGAATTCATCTACAAGGTATGGGGGCGCGGCATCGCCGAGCACTTCGCCATCCCGTACAACAAGAAGCTGTGGACGGTACCGCTGAGCGAGATGGAAACGTCCTGGCTCGGGGGCAGGGTGCCGCTGCCCGACCTGCACGAAATCATCGAAGGCGCGCTGGAACCGGTCGCCAGGCCGATGGGGCCGAACGCCCGTTTCGGCTATCCGCTCTCGGGCGGCTTCCAGGCGCTGATGTCCGGCTTCCTGCCGCATATCAAGGGCAAGATCGAGATGAACGCCGAAGCGGCGCAGCTGCTGCCGCGCGAACACGTGCTGGTCATGGCGGACGGCAGCCGCTACCGTTACGATCACCTGGTCAGCACCATGCCCTTGCCCGAGCTGATCAAGCTGATCGGTAGCGAGGCGCCGGCCGAGGTGCAGGCGGCGGCCGAGGGCTTGCGCCACTTGTCGGTACGCTGCGTCAACCTTGGCGTCGCGCGCGAAAACATCACCGACAAGCATTGGGTCTACTATCCGGAAGACACGATTTTCCACCGCATCTTCGTGCAGGGAAATGCCAGTCCGCACTGCAATCCGCCCGGTGGATTCGGACTGACCTGCGAGATATCGTATTCCCCCTGGAAGCCGCTGCCGCTCGACGGCCAGGCGCTGATCGAGCGCTGCATCGAGGACTGCATCAAGGTCACCATGCTGCGGCCCGACGACCGCATCATCACCGCCCAGCTGGTCGACATGCCGTATGCCTACGTCGTGTACGACCACGCGCGCGCGGCCAACGTGGCGCTGGTGAAAGCGTGGCTGGCGCGCTACGACATCCTACTGGCCGGGCGCTACAGCGAATGGGAATACTACAATTCCGACCATGCCTTCATCGCCGGCAAAAAAGCGGCGGAAGCGGTGCTGCGCCAGCGTGCGCAGGCTGCCAGGAATGTCGGGGCGGAGTGAGGCCGGGGCTGGGTGAAAAATGGCTGTCAGCCTGCGCGCCGGGCTGGCATGGCTGATTGACTGAGATGCAGGGCAAGGCGATTTCAAGGCCGTGCCGAATCGGAGTCGGAGTCGGAGTCGGAGTCGGAGTCGGAATCGGAATCGGAGTCGGAATCGGAGTCGGAATCGGAATCGGAATCGGCGCCGGCGCACGCGGGCATCGGCGATGCGATCCGTGTCTTGGGCGCCAGCCGAACTGGCGCCCGGCGATCGTGCCTGCCCGGGCGCGTGTGGATCAGGGGGCCAGCGCCAGTGTGCCAGCCCGGGGCGCTAACGCTGGATGGCGCCGCCCGACATGCGCACGCGGTCGCCCGTCACAAAGGATGGCGCGGTTTCCTGCGTGACGACCTGGGTGGCGCCATCGTCCATCTTGAGCGTGATGCGGTAGACGCGGTCGCCGCTCATGGTGCTGCCGCTGGTCCCCGTGCTGCCTGCAGTGCCGGTGCTGCCGACGGCGCCGCCGCTGCCCGCCGTTCCGCTACCCTGGCGCGGCACCACTTCGATCTTGCTCACCGTGCTGTTGGGCGCGCTCCCCGTTGCGCCTGCGCCACCTGCCATGGCGCCGCCCGGCTGTGTGGCGCCGGCCGCTGAGGCGCTACCCGCACCGGCCAGGGAGCCGTCCATGGCGCTGCTGCCGGCGCTCCCGGTGCCGTCCATGCCGCTGCCGGTGGCCGTGGAGCTGCCTGTGTCCGTGCCGCCGGTCCCGCTCGCCGTGCCGCTGCCCGTGCCGGTTCCCGCCATGCTCCCGCTTCCCCCGCTGGTACTCGCGCCGCCTGCGGTCGATGAGGTGCCCGCCGATGTGCCGCCACTGCTGCCGCTCGTGCCGCTGCCGCTCGTGCCGCTGCCATTCATGCCGGTGGAGCTGCAGGCTGCCAGGGCCAGCAAGCCCGCCAGGAGCACGCTGTGTTCGATACGCTTCATGATCAACTCCTTTGCTTGGGTGTTTTCCGTGTGTGCGTGACAATCCCGCGTGCCACTCTGGTAAGAGCGCGCGTGGCGGGCCACGTTCCCAGGCATTCATGTGCCCTTTGATACACGTCAAACAATGCCCGGATCGCCTTGAATTTTCGTGGAGGGAAGTGAAGGCGCAAGAGGGGGCAATCAGCCGTGATTTAGCGCACCGGCCCGCTGCTTTCAAGGGGCAAGACGATGCTGTCGCGCCTTGCCAGTCCGCGCCAGCACGATCGATGTGTCCACGCGGCATCGGGCGAGCTTGCCGCCAGCGGGCCCGGCGCGGCAGTCCTAGCGTGCGCGCCGCGCTTGCGGCAGGAAGGCCCAGAGCAGGCCGGCGGTGACGAGTGCGGCGTTGCAGTCGATCATCCAGTCGCCGATCGCGCCTGTGCGGTACGGTAAACAACTCTGCACCAATTCATCCAGCGCACCCATCGCCATCACGGTCAGCACCGATTTGACCGCGCGTTCGCGCGCAGTGCCCAGGCTGCCGGTGAACAAGAGGAAGGTAATGATGCCGTAGGCCAGCGAATGCAGCACGATGCCGGACGCCACAGTGCCGATCTCGGCGCGCGCGCCGGGCAGGGAACCCATCACGAGAATGGCGGCATAGATCGCGAGCGCGGTGCCGTAGCGCAATTTGCGCAGGCGTTCATCGAGGACCAGCAGGGAAAACAGGGAAGACATGACAGGCGGCGTGAGGGAAAACCGCCACCTTACCATGCCGGCAGCCGCGCATGCACGGCCGGCATGTTGCTTGGGGATGAGGAGCTCAGATGGTCAGTGCGGGCGCGCCGTTGGGGTAGCGCGCGTCGAAACAGCTGTGGCATTCGGCGCAGAAAAGATGGGCGACGCGGACGGCGCGCTGGCGCAGGATCAGTTTGAGGCGGCTATGGATGCAGTTCGGGCAGGTTTCCCGTACCGTGCCGAAGGTGATCAGTTCGATCGGGGCATTCTCGTTGTCGAGATGGTCGACAACCGTGCCGGGATTGAGTTCGGTGAGGACGAGCGTGTCGTCCGGGGTCTGGCGCTGGCGGCGGCTGGCGTGTGCCTGTTGATAAAGTGGGTCGGATAGTGCATCAAGGACATATTCACTCATTCTTATCGCTCCGCTTGGCTGGCCAATGGTTAAGAAAAAAGCTCGAGGAACTTCATGATAGTTGAATGGCTGGCAGCTTCAAGCCCTCGCATCATCTTTTTGCCAACCCTAGTCAAAGAAACAGGGAAAAGTGTTGCGCCAAAAAAAAGCCCGCTTGTGGGAGCGGGCTAAACCCAAGATCGGGCCAAGAGATCGTCAATTCGGAGTGGTGTGCCGCCCTCCGGGTCGGCACACCTGGCTGCCAGTCACGCATATCGGTTACGTGTACAGCAGATGAAGCAAGTATAGGCAGGCAATGTGACGCAGCTATGACACAGCGCAACAATTTGCTGTAACGGCGAAAAACAAGGGGCGGCTGCATCGGGCGACTGCCGCCAAGCGTGACAGATTTTCCGTCCAGGCAAAAAAAAAGCCCGCTGGTGAAAGCGGGCTTAAACTATTTTTTTGGAGGAAGATAGTGGAGACAGGTGTAATTATGCGGCTCGGGCACTTATATTTCTAATTGCCATTTTGGATACCAGACATGCACTCGCCTTATATCTGTCTTGCGCGGCTTACGCCGTGACGCTCAGGTCCACTTCGATGTTGCCGCGGGTTGCGTTCGAATACGGGCAGACTTCATGCGCCTTGTTGACTGCCGCCTGGGCCGTTGCCAGGTCCATGCCGGGGGTTTTCACGACCAGCTTGACGGTCAGGCCGAAGCCGCCCTTGTCGTTCGGACCCACGCCGACCGAAGCGTCGATGCTGGTGTCGGCCGGAACCGGGGTCTTGAGGGCGCCGCTGACCAGTTTCAATGCCGACAGGAAGCAGGCCGCGTAGCCTGCCGCAAACAGCTGCTCGGGATTGGTGCCGTCGCCGCCCGCGCCGCCCAGCGATTTCGGGGTCGACAGTTTGACGTCGAGGACGCTGTCATCGGATACGGCGCGGCCATCACGACCACCGGTTGCTGTTGCGTGTGCTGTGTAGAGAACTTGCATGATCACTCCTTGCTTGGGTTGGGGCGGCATCGCTGTGCCGATGGAAGAACTATAGCGAACAATTCAATTGTGCGCAATCGTTTTATGCAAAATCTTTTTAGCGAGGCGGGGAAGGACCCCGCCGTCCGCTCAGTCGTGGTCTTCCATCGCCTTGAACAGGTCGTCGCGCACGCCCGACAGTTCGTTGCGCATGCGTCCCAGCGCCGCCAGCTCCTGCCCGCTGGCGCACAGCACCTGTTCCGGAATCGCCTCGGCCTGCACGCGCAGCGCCTTGCCCTGCGCGGTCAGGACGATGCGCACCTGGCGCTCGTCATGCGGATCGCGGTTGCGCGAGAGCAGGCCGTTCGCTTCCAGGCGCTTGAGCAGCGGCGTGAGCGTGCCCGAATCGAGAAACAGGCGCGCCCCGATATCCTTGACCAGGATCGCGTCCTGCTCCCACAGCACCAGCATCACCAGGTATTGCGGATAGGTCAGGCCGAGCCGGTCGAGCATCGGCTTGTAGGTCTTGGTCATCGCGTGCGAGGCCGAATACAGCGCGAAGCAAAACTGGTTTTCCAGCGCCAGCATGTTGATTCCTGCCGGCAGCGTCTGTTTGGTTTGGCTCATTCCTTCACCGGGACCGTGTAGTTGAGGGCAAGGCGGCCACCGTCGACATACATGGTCTGGCCGGTCATATACGAGGCGTCGTCGCTGGCCAGGAACACCACCACGGAGGCGATCTCGTCCGGCTCGCCGCAGCGCCCCAGCGGGGTGCGCGAGAGGATCGTGTTGCGCGCTTCCGGGCTGCCCAGCACGGCTTTCTTGGCCAGCTCGGTCAGGATCGTGCCGGGGCCGATGCCGTTGACGCGGATGCCATGGGCGGCCAGGTTCAGCGCCATCACCTTGGTCAGCTGGTTGATGCCGCCCTTGGAGACCACGTACGGCACCTGGTTGGCGATCGCCACTTCTGAATTGACGCTCGACATATTGATGATGCAGCCTTGCTGCTGGCTCACCATGTGGCGCGCCGCGGCCTGGCCGCACAGGAACATGGATTTGAGGTTGATGCGCATCACGCGGTCGAAATCGTCTTCGCTGAGGTCGAGGAAATCGGCGGCGTGCGTCACGCCCGCGTTGTTGACCAGCACATCGATGCGGCCGAAGGCGGCCACGGTGGCGGCGATCATGGCGTCGACATCGGCCTTCTGGCTGACGTCGGCAGCGAAGAAGCGCGCGTTCTCGCCGAGCGCCGCGGCCGCGGCGGCGCCGTCGGCCCTGATATCGACCAGCATCACGCGCGCGCCTTCCTTCACCAGGCGCTGGGCGCAGGCCAGGCCGATGCCTTGCGTGGCGCCGGTGACGATCGCTACTTTTTGCTCAAGTCTCATGTAGTGCTTTCAATGTGGTACGGAATAGCGAATTTTAACCACACAGCGCGCCCGGCGTCGGGTTTTTTGCGCAGCGTCACAACACGATGGGGCGGTCCGGCAACTCATTGGCGCGCGCGCCGTTGGCGGGGAAGTGCTGGGCAAGCAAGGTGTTGACTTGATCCAATGCAGCGAGGGTGGCTGCGTGGAATTCGCCGCGCGCAAAACCCTCGGTCATCGTGGCGCACACGCGTTTCCAGACGATATTGTCGATCTTGCGCCCGACGTTGCGGTCGGTCACGATTTCGACTTTGTGCTCGGCCAGGTTCACGTACACCAGCACGCCGCAATTGTCTTCCGTATCCCAGATGCCATATTCCGCAAACAGGGCAATCGCGCGTTCGCGCATGCCCATGCCGGCCCACAGGGCGTCGAAGGGCATGCCGTTCTCGACGATGAGGCGCAGCTCGCTGCGGTGCTGTTGCTCGCCGGCCGTGATGGCCTTGCCGATCGCGTCCAGGGTCTGCGGCGGAAACGCGCGCCGGCCTTGCGCCGCCGTGCTGCGCCAGTGGCGCCAGATGCGCGCCCAGCGCGAACCGCTGTGTGTGGCGGACTGACTCATTACCAATCTCCCGAGGCGCCGCCGCCGTCAAAACTGCCGCCGCCGCCGGAAAACCCGCCGCCGGAAAAACCGCCACCGCCACCGCCGCCTCCACGGCCGAGGCTGCCAAGCGCACTGCCGATGATGAAACCGGTCGCGCCGCTGCTCCAGCCGCCGCTGCCCAGGCGCGCACGGCGCGGCCGGAACAGCGAGGCCAGCACGAAGGCGCCGAGCAGGAGCAAGGGCACCAGCATGCCGCCGCCCGATTCCTGCGCCTGGCGTTGCTGCTGCGGCGGCGGGGCGGGGAACTGTTCCGCGTTGAGCAAGGTGGCGATCGCCCCCACGCCGGCCACCAGGCCGTCGTAGAACTGTTTCTGCTGGAAATGCGGTGCGATCACATCCTGCAGGATGCGCTTCGATTGCGCATCGGTCAGCACGCCCTGCACGCCGCGCCCGGCTTCGATGCGCAAGCGGCGCAGGGCCGGCGGGTTGTCGGGCGCCACCACCAGCAGCACGCCATCGTCGACGCCCTTGCGGCCCAGCTTCCAGGCGTCGCTCACGCGGATGCTGTACTGCTCGATCTGCTCGGGCGCCGTGCTCTTGACCAGCAACACCGCGATCTGGCTGCCGGTCTTGCTTTCGTACTCGGTCAGCACCGCTTCGAGCTTGGCGCGCTGTTCTTCGCTCAGCATGCCGGCCTGGTCGGTGACATGGCTGCTCAGGGCCGGGACCGGCGCCAGCTGGGCATGCGCGCCCGCACCCAGGCCCATGCCGAAGGCCAGCGCCAGCAGCCACAGGTAACGCAGAAGCTTCATCTGCTTACTTGCCGAAGTTGACGGCCGGGGCGGTCGAAATCGCTTTTTCGTTCTCGACAGTGAACGAGGGCTTGGTTTCATAGCCGAACATCATCGCCGTCAGGTTGGTCGGGAACTTGCGCACCTGAACGTTGTAATCCTGCACCGTGACGATGTAACGCTGGCGCGCCACCGTGATGCGGTTCTCGGTGCCTTCCAGCTGCGACTGCAGGTCGCGGAAGCTGGCGTCGGCTTTCAGGTCCGGATATTTTTCGGCAACGACCATCAGGCGCGACAGGGCGCCCGACAGCTCGCCCTGGGCTTGCTGGAATTTCTTGAATGCGTCGGGATTGCTCAGCACCTCGGGCGTGACCTGGATGCTGGTGGCGGCGGCGCGCGCGCGCGTGACCGATTCCAGCGTGTCTTTCTCGTGGCTGGCGTAGCCCTTGACGGTGTTGACCAGGTTCGGAATCAGGTCGGCGCGGCGCTGGTACTGGTTGACGACTTCGCCCCAGGCGGCCTTGGTGGCCTCATCCTTGGTCTGGAACTCGTTGTAGCCGCAGCCGGACAGGAGCGACCCTGTCAGCGCCAGGGTCAGCAGCACCCGTGCGCAGCGTGCGAATGCAGTGTTTGTCATGGTATTTCCGTCCGTAGCAAGTTGTCGAATGGTCAAAAATATACCCTAAATGCCAACAAGATGGCTTTTCAACCGTGCGTGGCGCTGGGCGGGCCGGGGGACGGGAAGGTTACAATGACGGGTTTGTAATCGACTACGAGGCTGTCCTGTGAACTTTATCAACAAGCTGTCCGCCGCCTGGACCACCAACAACTCCCTGCTGTGCGTGGGCCTGGACCCCGACCTGGCCCGTTTTCCGGCGCAACTGGCGACCGAGCCTGACGCGATCTTCCTGTTTTGCAAGGAAATCATCGACGCCACGGCGGACCTGGCCTGTTCCTTCAAGCCGCAGATCGCTTACTTCGCCGCGCTCGGCGCCGAGGGGCAGCTCGAACGCATCTGCGCCTATGCGCGCCAGCACTATCCGCACATTCCCCTGATTCTCGACGCCAAGCGCGGCGACATCGGCGCCACCGCGCGCCAGTACGCGCGCGAAGCCTTCGACCGCTATGGCGCCGATGCGGTGACGGTCAATCCCTACATGGGTTTCGATTCGGTCGAGCCGTACATGGAATGGACCGACCGCGGCGCCATCGTGCTGTGCCGTACGTCGAATCCGGGCGGCTCCGATCTGCAGTTCCTGATGGCCGACGGCAAGCCGCTTTACCAGCATGTGGCGCGCCTGGTGGCCGAAAAGTGGAACAGCAACGGCCAGTGCGCGCTGGTGGTGGGGGCGACCTTTCCGGAAGAGCTGGCGCAGGTGCGGGCAATCGTGGGCGAGATGCCGCTGCTGGTGCCCGGTGTCGGCGCCCAGGGCGGGGATGTGGAAGCGACCGTCACGTCGGGCCGCACGGCGAGCGGCGCCGGCATGATGATCAATTCCTCGCGCGCGATCCTGTATGCGGCGCCGCAGGGCGGCGAAGACTTCGCCGCGGCGGCGCGCCGGGTCGCGCTGGAAACGCGCGACGCGATCAATCTGTATCGCTGATGTCCGCTGATGCCCGCCGATGCCCGCTGATGCCTGAGCCGCCGTTCCCGCATCCGCGCGAACGGCGCGGCGATCAGTAGCGGCTCGGCGCAATCGCCTCGGCATAGTCGTACAAGGTGCCCAGGATCTGTTCGGCGCGTTCGTCGGCATCTTCCGACAAGGCATCGATCTGCGCGAACAACTGCTCGATGGTCCTGGCCCCGCCTTGCCCGTCGAACAGCCTGGCGGCGCGGTGTTCTTCCCACTGCTGCGCTTCCGCTTCGTTCAGCGACTCCGGGAAGTTGCGCGCGCGGTAGCGGAACACCAGTTCCACCAGGCGCTGATCCTCGAACGAGGGCCGGGCTTTGGCCAGCTTTTCCGGCGTGTCGGCGCGCAGGGATTCGAGCTTGCGGCGGTCGCCATTGCCGATGAAGCCGCCATACAGATCCTCGTCCACATCCACCAGTTCCTGCGCCGCCGGCCGCTGGTACACCTGGGCCCACACGGCCCCCATGTCCGGCCCCGCCGCCGCAGCAGCGGCGAACGCGCGTGCCTGCGCGACATCGATGCCCCATTTGCCGGCCATGGCGGGGCTCAGGGTCTTCAGGTTCCCCACCAGCATGGGCGACTTGTTCAGGTGAATGCTCTTGATCGGCAAGCGCGTCACGCCTTCCGGCAGATCGGCCGAGCGGGCGAACATGCGCAGCCGGATGGTGTCGGCATCGAGCCCGAACAGTTGCGCGGGGTCATGGCTGCAATCCCACACCAGCACTTCATTCTTGTTGGTCGGATGGGTCGCCAGCGGCCACACCACGCCGATGCAGCCGCGCTCGGTCGGGAACATGCCCGAGACGTGCAGGAAGGGCTGGCGCTGCGCCGCCGCCAGGTGCATGCCCATTTCCGAGGCGACCTTGTCCTTCTTGTGCAGGGCCAGGCAAAAGTCGAACAGCTTGGGCTGCCTGTCGCGGACCAGGCGCGCCAGCGCGATGGTGGCGCGCACGTCCGACAGCGCATCGTGCGCGGCCTCGTGCAGCAGGCCGTTGGCCTTGGCCAGGTCTTCCAGCCTGAAACTCGGCTTGCCGTCCTCGCGCATCGGCCACTCGATGCCTTCCGGCCGCAGCGCGTAGGTCATGCGCACCACGTCGAGCAAGTCCCAGCGCCCGCAATTGTGCTGCCACTCGCGCGCGTAGGGATCGATCAGGTTGCGCCAGAACAGGAAACGGGTGATCTCATCGTCGAAGCGGATCGTGTTGTAGCCCACGCCGATGGTGCCGGCCTGGCTGAAGGCCGCTTCGATGGTGGCCGCGAACTGGTGTTCCGGCACGCCCATCTCCAGGCATTGCTGCGGCGTGATGCCGGTGATCAGGCAGGATTGCGGGTCGGGCAGGAAATCCGGCGCCGGCTGGCAGTACAGCATGATCGGCTCGCCGATTTCGTTCAGGTCGGCATCGGTGCGGATCGCGGCGAACTGCGCCGGACGGTCGCGGCGCGGCTGGGCGCCGAAGGTTTCGTAGTCGTGCCAGAGAAAAGTGTGGGTGGTCATGGAACGTCGATCAATAGGTTGCAGCCCGGCGGGCGCAGGCACGCCGGGACGGACCCATATGGTACACAGATTGTCGCGGCCCGGGGGGCGGTTTCAGCGCGAGACGCGGTTGCGCCCGCCATCCTTGGCGCGGTACAAGGCGGCGTCGGCCGCCGCGATCAGGGCGCTGTCGTCCATGCCCGGCGCCAGCAGGGCGACCCCGAACGACGCCGTGATGTGCGGCAGGGGAATGCGCATGTCGCGGAAAATCGGCGCTTCGCGCATGCGCGCGCACAGGCGGTCGGCCACCATCAGCGCCAGCGGTTCCGGGGTTTCCGGCAGGATCACCATCAATTCCTCGCCGCCGTAGCGCAGCGCAAAATCGGATGGCCGCAGCGCCGTCGAAATGACGTCGGCCGCCGCGCGCAGGGCGTCGTCGCCGGCCAGGTGGCCGTGGGTGTCGTTGAAGCGCTTGAAGTGGTCGAGGTCGAGCATCACCAGCGCCAGCGGCGTGCCGGCGCGCTGCGCGGTGGCGATCAGCTTGGGCAGCATGTCGTTCATCCAGGCGCGGTTGTACAGCCCTGTCAGGCCATCGTTCATCGACAGCTGGCGGTAGAATTCGCCGAGCTTCTGGCGCCGCCGCAACAGCGCATTGGCGGCCCGGATGCGGAAGGAGAGCAGGCGCAGCAGGTTGCGCGCGAGGCCGTTCGACTGGTCGATCAGCTTCCACACCAGTTCGCCTTCGATGACGAGCAGCTCCGATTCTTCCAGCGCGCTGATCGAGGCCAGGTTGGCCGCCTCGTCCAGCACCGATTGCTCGCCCACGCTTTCGCCTGGCAAGATCTTGCTGACGGTGCCGTCGGCCATGCCGTTGCGGGTGTCGGCCTCGACCGCCAGCGCGCCGCGCAGCACGATGTACAGGCGCGCGCGGTTGCTGTCTTCGACCGTGGCGCCGGTGTCGAGCCGCACCACGGCGCACTCGGCCAGCGCCTGCGCGATCTGCTCGTCGTCGATGTCGCGGAACAAATGCAGGTCGCGGATGGTGTAAGCGGATGCTGCGAAAGTGCCGATCTGTTCCAAAATAATCTCTCCGGTCAGGTGTGCGCCGCCATTACCATTGGCGTTCGCATCATATCAGTGTTCCAATAGCGTCATTCGAATCCGATCCTTCATTCCATGCCTTTTACCGACGCCCTCGGCACCCAGTTTCAGCCGGACCCGGCGGCACGCATCGTGTCGCTGGTGCCCTCGATTACCGAATTGCTGTGCGACCTGGGCCTGGCCGGGCAACTGGTCGGGCGCACCGGCTTTTGCATCCATCCGGCCGGCCAGGTTGCATCGATCGCCAAGATCGGCGGCACCAAGGATGTCAACCTGGAAAAGATCCGCAAGCTCGCGCCGACCCATCTGGTCGTCAATATCGACGAGAACGAAAAGCCGACCGTGGACGCGCTGGCGCAATACGTGCCGCACATCGTGGTCACCCATCCGGTGGCGCCGCGCGACAACCTGGCGCTGGCGCGCCTGATGGGCGGAATTTTTTGTGCGGAGGAACAGGCTGAAACCTGGTGCGCCGCCTTCGAAGCGCAGTACGCGGCCTTGCAGGCCATGCCCAAGGGACGGCCGGCGACGGTCCTGTACTGCATCTGGCAAGATCCGTGGATGAGCATTTCGGCCGATACCTACATCGCCCGCATGATGGCCGAAATCGGCTGGCGCGTGCCGCAACTGGACGACCCGGCGCGCTACCCGCGCTTTGCGTGGTCCGACGAACTGCTGGCGCGCATCGACGGCGTGCTGCTGTCCACCGAGCCCTACCGTTTCACGCAAGTGCACGCCGATGCGCTGGAAAAGCGGATCGGCAAGCCGGTCTGTCTGGTCGATGGGGAAATGATGTCGTGGTACGGCAGCCGTTCGCTGGCCGGTTTGCGCTACCTGGGCGCGCTGGCGCAGTCGGCGCCGATGGGGTGAGCTGGGCAGCGGATGTGCCATGCCAGTGGTGCCTTGCGCCGCCTCGGGCCAGCCTGCCGCGGGGCAGGCGCTGGCCTGTCGGCTGGCGAAAGCCGGGCGATTACTCGTTGACTTCGTCCGGCTCGGTCACCAGTTTCGGCGTGGCGTGCAGCTGCTTGTCGTGCAGGCGGCCCAGGGCGCTGTCGATCGCGCGCTTGAGTTTGTCGGCCGCGCCGCTGATGGCCTGGTGCAGGGTGACCGCGTGGTCGCTGACGGCGATCGGCTGGTAGCCGGTCACGCGCGCTTCGAGCAGGCAGCGATTGCCGCCGTCGGCCGATTTCTGGCTGTTTTCGTCGCTGAGGTGGACTTCAACACGGGTGATGTGTTCGCTAAAACGCGACACGGCGGCCGAGACCACGGATTGCACATGATCGTCCAGACCTTGATGACGTTCGATCGTTTTATCGGTATTGATGTTGATTTGCATAAGCTCACTCCCGGCTGTTCATAAAGGTACTCGCTCAACCCTTGTCATGCTGTGTATTCGGCTTGCGGGCATTGCTGCGCCACGCCAGGGTTGGCAATTCGTTAAGCACACGGCTTATCTTACACCTTTCGTTGATATTGCTCAGGGCAAACGAAACCGCCTCATGCGGGCTGCCACAGCAGGGCGTCGGCGTGCTGGTCGGCGCGCTCGATGCGAAAGCCCAGGCCCAGGTACAGGCGGCGCGCCTGCGGGTTGCTGCGATGCACCGACAAGGTCAGCGGCAGGCGATGCGCAGCCGCCCACTGCTGCAGCGCGCGCAGCACGGCGCTGCCGATGCCGCGCCCGCGCGCTGGCGGCAGCAGGGCGATATCGACCAGGCGCACGGCCAGCGGCCCGTGCTCGACCACGATGCGCGCCACCGGCGCGCCGCCGTCCTGCAGGATCAGGTAGAGCGCAGCGGGAAAGCGCTCGCGGTAATCGGCCACCTGCAGGCGCTGCTGCATCGCGACGATCGCGGCCGCCAGGGCCGGATCGGCGCGCCCGCTGCCGAGCAGGTCCGGGCGGGTGGACGCGTACAGGCGCGCCAGGAAGGGCGCGTCGTCCGGCAGGGGCGCGCGCGCCCCGAAGGCGCGCAGATGGTCGGCCAGGCTCATGCGGCGGACTTGCCCTCGCGCGCGGCATCTTCTTCTTTTTCGTGATGGGGAAAGCGGTCCATGCGCGACAGGACCGGGAACTTGAAGATCCAGATCGCCGTGACCGCCAGCGTGGCGGCGCCGCCGAACAGGATGGCGCGGGTCAGCCCGAACCAGCCGGCGGTCAGGCCCGATTCGAATTCGCCGAGTTCGTTGGAGGCCCCGATGAAGACGGCATTGACCGCGCTCACGCGGCCGCGGATCTCGTCCGGCGTTTCGAACTGCACCAGCAGATGGCGCACATACACGCTCACCATATCGCCCGCGCCGAGCAGGAACAGGGCCGCCAGCGCGACCGGAAAACTGGCGCTCCAGCCCAGCACCAGCGTGGCCAGGCCGAACACCGCCACGCCGCCGAACATCCACGCGCCCACGCGGCGGCGGATCGGATAAAACGCCAGCAGCACCGAGCACAGCGCGGCGCCGACGCCGGGCGCGGTGCGCAGCAGGCCGAGGCCGGCCGAATCGACCTGCAGCACATCGTGCGCGTAGGCCGGCAACAGCGCCGTGGCGCCGCCGAACAGCACCGCGAACAGATCGAGCGAAATGGCTCCCAGCATGATCGGACGCGACCACACGAAGCGCAAGCCTTCCAGCACCGTGTGCCAGGTGGCCGGCTCCTTGTTGACCGCCTGCGGCGCGCTGGTGGTCAGCGTCATCAGGATCACCGACAGCACCAGCAGCGCGGCGGCCGCCAGATACACGGTCGATGGCCCGGCAATGTACAGCAGGCCGCCGAGCACCGGGCCGACGATCACGGCCACGTGAAAGGCCGACGAGCTGAGCGCGACCGCCTGGCTGAAACTCTCGTTCGGCACCATATTGCGCAAGACCGCCTGGGTGGCCGGCATCATGAAGGCGCGCGCGCTGCCGAACAGCACCAGGATCGCGAACACCGGCCAGACCACCGCCATCGCGCTCAAGGTGAACGCCAGCAGCAGGGAGCCGCACAACAGCTGCGTAAGCAGGCACACGATGATGATCAGGCGCCGGTTGTAGCGGTCGGCGGTATGGCCTGCCAGCAGGATCAGCACCAGGAAGGGCGCGAACTGGGCCAGGCCGATCAGCCCCAGGTCGAACAGGCTGCCCGTCATCTGGTACACCTGCCAGCCGATCGCCACGCTCTGCATCTGTACCGCCAGGGTGCCCAGGACACGCGCCGCCAGGTAAAACGAGAAATTTCGGTTGCGCAAAACGTTGAAACCGTTGGACGGCGACATCAAAGACATAGGAACTTTCTGGCCCGGCTAAGCAGGTAGGGTAAAATGATTCTTTCTGGAATCACCAACATGCTATTGTGCCCGATGTTTCCGGACCCTGCTGGCTGCGCCCGCTCCTTGCCGTTACCGTTTTATGCAGAAGACCATATTTGATACCCCTGTCGTCAACACCCTGATGAGAGGTTTTTCGCTCCTGACCCTGCGTTTGATGGGCTGGCGTACCGAAGGATTGACGCCGGAGCAGATCGCCGGCTATTCCAAATACGTGCTCATTGCCGCGCCCCATACCAGCAACTGGGATTTTCCGATCACCCTGATGGTGTGTTTCGCCCTGCGCCTGCGGGTCTACTGGATGGCCAAGGCGAGCCTGTTCAAGTGGCCGATCGGCTGGCTCTCGCGCTGGCTGGGCGGGATCGCGATCGACCGCAGCGCCTCCAACAACACCGTGCAGAACACCATCGATGCGTTCGCCAAGCGCGAGCGGCTGGCGGTGATCGTCGCGCCCGAAGGCACGCGCGGCAAGGTGACGCACTGGAAGACCGGGTTTTATCACATTGCGCACGGCGCCAACGTGCCGATCGCGCTGGCCTACCTCGACTTCAAGCGCAAGACCGGCGGCATCGGGCGCATGTTCCACACCACGGGCGACATCACGCACGACATGGTCGAGATCCAGCAGTTCTACAGCGGTGTCACCGGCAAGAACAGCGACCAGTTCGACGCCGCCTCGGTCAAGCGCCGCTAAGCCGGTGTGCAGGAATGATTGATTTGCAGCGAACAGAAGCGGATGCCTTGCAAGGCGCCGCTGATGCAAGCTGGACATGGCAGGAATGGATGCGCACTGACTTAGCTGTCGTTCCCATAAGGGAAGATGTGCTCGATGCGCTGCATCAGCTCGGCCGTGAGCAGCGGCGCGAGCGCGACGGCGCGCAGGTTTTCGCGTAGCTGGGCGGGGTTGCTCGCGCCCAGAATCACCGACGACAGCGCCCGGTTCCGGGTGCACCAGGCAATCGCCAGTTGGGCCGGGGTGGCGCCCAGCGCATGGGCGATCGCCGCCAGTTCGCGCACCCGGCCATTGCGCGCGGCGTCCACCAGCGATGTCCTGAGCCAGTCGTAGCCGGGCAGGGCGGCGCGGCTGCCGCGCGGGATGGCATGCTGGTATTTGCCACTGAGCAGGCCCGCCGCCAGCGGACTCCAGGTGGCGATGCCCACGCCCATCTCGGCCAGCCGGGCCGCGTACGCGCCGTCCAGGCTGGCGCGCTTGAAGAGGTTGTATTCCACCTGCTCCATGCTGGGTTTTCGCAAGCGGTAGCGCTCGGCGCATTCCCACGCCTGGCGGATCTGCTCCACGGACCAGCCGGAGGTTCCCCAATAGTGCGCCTTGCCTGCGGCAACGATGTCCGACATGGCCCACACCGTTTCCTCGACCGGCGTGCCCGGATCGGGGCGGTGGCAGTACAGCAGGTCGACGAAGGGCGTGCGCAGGCGCTCCAGCGATTCGTCGATGGCTTGCAGCAGGTATTTGCGGTTCAGGGTCTGGCACATATTGACGCAGTCGCGCAGGCCGGAAAACAGTTTGGTCGACAGCACGTAGGTGGCGCGGTCCCAGCCGAGTTCGCGCAGGGCGCGCCCGAGCAGTATTTCGGCCTGGCCATGGCCGTAGCAGTCGGCCGTGTCGAACAGGTTCACGCCGGCCTGGCGCGCGACCTCCAGGATGTCCATTGCCGTGGACAGCTCGCCCTGCTCGGAGAAGCTGACCCAGGTCCCGTAGGCTAGCACGCTGACCCGCAGGCCGGCTTGGCCCAGTCGTCGGTATTCCATGTAGCCTCGGCAGCTCAGGGCGCGCGCAGAAAGAAGCCGGCCATGCTGGCGCGCACGTGCAGGCCGGCGTTCTGGTCGACCCGCGCCACCCGGTGCGGACGGTCCGGACCGAGCAGCACCAGGCGGTTCGGCAGCGGCGTGATGCAGGTGGCGATGCCGCCCGGATCGGCATCGGCGTTGCCGTCGCCGGACATCCAGGGGGCGTCGCCTTCATGGGCGGCCGGTGCGATCTCCAGCGCCTGCTGCTGCGAGACCAGCAACTCGCCGCCCCAGTGGGTGCGCCAGCGGGAATGGACGAAGTAGGTGAAGGCGCCGCTGTACTGTTCGCCATCGCGGTGCAGCGACAGGGCGCTGCCGACCGGGTAAATCCAGGGCGCCAGGTACAGCGCGACCCAGTCGCTCCCTTCCCGCCCCACCAGGTCCGGATGGACGCCGGCCCATGCCCGCAGCTGCTCGATCAGCACGTCCACCACGCCGCCGGTGGGGTAGGCCGCGCCGTTGCCGCGGAACAGCCCGCTGGGGTCGAAGTAGACCGATTCGCCGCGCAAGGGATTGCCGTCCCACAGGCGCCAGGACTTGTCCCATTTCTGCGCGTGGACGCTGCGAAACTCGCTGTGCGCCACGTCGCGCCCGAGTGCCTTGAACAGTTCCGGCGGCAGCACCGCATCGGCCACCATCAGGCCGGGTTCGTGCAGCACGACGCGGCTCATGGCGCCGCCAGCCCGGCCAGTGCCGGCGGAAAGGCATCGCGGCGGCCGTCGAACAGGTGCTCGCGGCGGGCGCCGTCGGCCCGCACATAGTTCAGGAAGACCTGGCCGAAGTTGATGCCCTCGCATGGCGCGCGCCAGTGCTCCAGGCGGTCGCCCAGGTACACCACGGCGTCGCCCTCCTGCTGGAAAACGGCCACGTCGGGAGCGAAGCAGATCGGCGAGGGCGCCGCGCCGCTGTGGCCGAGGTGGATGGTGACCGCGATTTCGCAGGCATCGCGGTCGCGGTGGCGCGCCAGGGCTTGTCCTTGCAGATACAGCCTGGCGTAGGCGTAGGTGGGCAGCAGCAGGCAGCCGGCCGCGCGCTCGACGTCGGGCTGCAGTCCCAGCAGCACGGCGTCGAGCGTGCTGTCGCCCCAGTAGCTGTGGGCGGCGGGCACCTGGTCGTCGCGCTTGGACTCGCCGCGCCATTGGCGCAGGAGCAGCATGTCGTACAGGATGCGCGCCAGGCGGCGGTCGATGAAGCGGTCGACGATCACGAAGCCCCGATGGGCAAGCGAGGCGCTCATCGCCCGCCTCCGGGGCCGCGCCAGGCCGGGCCGCGCCAGGCCGCGCTGCGCCAGCCCGGCGCGCCCAGTTCGCTGTTGCACACATAGCCGTCGTCGATGCCCATGGCGCGCACCATGGTGTAGCCGCGCGTGACGAGATAGTCATGGATGGCCGCGCGCGCCGGGGTGTCGTTGTGCTCGACCGTCAGCACGCGGAAGCGGTATTCGTCGAATGGAAAACTCTTGAGCAGCGCCAGTTCCGACCCTTCCGTATCCAGGCTCCAGTAGTCGATCACGGGCGGCGCGCCGGCCTGGCGCAGCACCGCGCGCAGGGTGTGGGTGGGTTTCAGCACCGCGCCCGGCGCTCCCTCGCGCGCCAGCATCTGCTCGGTGTAGGCCAACTGGCCGGGATCGTATTCCTGCACGATGCCGCCGAACACGCCCGCCGATTCGAGGAAGGGAACACTGCCCTCGCGGTCGTACAGGCAGCATTGCAGGCACAGGCAGCGGCGGCGCGCGGCCAGGGCGCGGAACATGGCCTGGTTCGGTTCGATGCAGATGCCGTTCCAGCCGTACCCGGTTTCCAGCAGCAGCGAGTTGCTGCCGTTAAAGCCGTCGGAGGCGCCGGAATCGAGGAAGAAACCGCCGCGCATGCCGCCCAGCACCTCCAGCACGAAGGCATCCTGGCCCTGGTAGGAGTAGCCGGACCGGCGCGTCTGTGCAATCGCATTCATCAAGGCCTCCGTCGGGACAGCGCTGCGGAACGCCAGCTGGCGGCGCTGGCGATGAGGGGTTCGGCGGCCGGCGCCGGCCGGTGGTGCTGGTCGAACTGGCGCTCGCCGTAGAGCATGGTGACGTTGATCCGGTGGCTCAGGTAGTCGGGCTTGAAACGCACCGCTTCGGTCGCATGGAACAGGTCGGAATCGAAGATGATGGCGCGGTTCTGGCGGTAGGGAATGCGGATCACCCTGGCCTGCCGCCGTTCCAGGTATTCGCGGATCAGGTCGATGCGCTCGTTATAGGTGGCAAAGTCCCACGAGGCGGGCGCGTCGACGTCGTAGATCAGCATGCCGCCCGAATCCTGATCCAGGTTGGCCGCCTCGGGCGTGATCCAGAAATTCACGTTGACGGCGGCGAAGTCGGCGTGCAGGGTGCTGTCCGGCGGCAGCGCGCCGGTGTTCTTGAAACCCCATAGCTGGCGCAGCGGATGGCGCGCGCCGATCAGGGCCGGAAAGGCATCGCGGATCTCTTCGGCCAGTTGCAGCAGCAGCGGGCAATTGAAACCGGAGAAGAACAAGGCGCCCAGGCGGCCGTGGGCGTAGCGGTTGCCGAACCAGACGGTCGACTCGGTGCAGAAGCGTTGCAGGCTGTCCAGTGCCTGGGGCGACAGGAAATCGTCGATCACCACCACGCCCGGGCGCTGTTCCAGGTACAGGCGCTCGGCGCGCGCCCGGTCCCAGCCGCGCGAGAGCGCCACCGGCAGCCGTGGCGCGTCGGCCAGGTGCACGATGCGCCCGCAGGTGCGGCCCAGCTGCGCGTCGAGTTCCGGCGTCAGTGGCGTCCTGGCATCGGCCCCGCCCTCGGCAAGGCGCCGGTGCGCGTCGGCGTAGCGCGCGATGAGCTGGTCGAAGCGTGCATCGAGCACGCCCAGCGCGCGCAGATGGCGGAACTGGCCGATGTCGTGTTGCAGCTTGGCCAGCGACACCGTCGTCGGCGGCGGCGCGGCGGCAGGCGGCTGCGCGCCGCCCGGATAGCGGTCGCTGGCGCGCTCCAGGATGGCGAGGATGCGCGCCAGGGTGCCGGCCAGGGTCAGGTCGTGCGCTTCCATCGCCTCGACGATAAGCGTGTTCAGCCATTGCCTGCCGTCCGCGCTGGAATCGCATTCGGCACGGCATAGCTGCGTGCTTTCTTGCACGCGTCCCAGGCGGGCCAGCTGCACGGCATGCTGCCGCCGCGTCAGGTCGGGCCCGGTGTCGCGGCGCGGCGACGCCGCGAACGCCTCAACTGCCACTGCGTCCGCGATGCCGCCGCGCGCATGATCCTCGCGCAGGGTGAGCATCGCCTACCGATGCTCGAAACCGCTGGACTGCAGGGCTCCCTGGACGCGCAGCTGGTTCGCGTAGCGCGCCAGCGCATCGATCGAGATGCGCAGGTGGCCGGGCAACTGGCCGATGCCGCCGAACCTGCCGGGACTCATGTGCGTGCCGCTCTGCTCGGTGCCATAGCCGGGGCTCATCTCGGTGCCCGAGGAGACCAGTCCCGGGCTCATGTGCGTGCCGCTCATTTCGGTGCCGAAACCGGGGCTCATGTCGGTGCCGGCGCGGATCCGGCCGGGGCTCATTTCAGTACCGCCGCCGGGGCTCATTTCGGTGCCGGCGCGGATCCGGCCGGGGCTCATTTCGGTGCCGGCGCGGATCCGGCCGGGGCTCATTTCGGTGCCGCCGCCGGGGCTCATTTCGGTGCCGGCGCGCAGCCTGCCCGGGCTCATTTCAGTACCGCCGCCGGGACTCATTTCGGTACCGGCGCGCAAGGAGGCGGAATAGCCGGGAGCGCCGAAGACCAGGCTGCCGGGGCTCATTTCGGTCCCGCCGCCCGGACTCATCTCGGTCCCGGGGCGCAGGGCGCCCGGACTCATCTCGGTGCCGCCGCCGGGACTCATCTCGGTGCCGGCAGCGGCGCGGCCGCCGATGACGATGACCATCGGCAGCAGGAAGTCGATCGGGCCGGGGCCCTGGCCGCCGCCGGCGGCACCGCCACGGATCAGCGCCAGCACGGTAAGCTCGTCGCCCGATGCGGCGACGGCGCGCGCGAAGTCGATGACGAAGGCGTGGCTGGTCGGCAGTGCGCCGTCGAGGCGGCGCGCGTAGTTGCTCATCCAGTCGTACAGGCGCGCATTCGACATGACCGCAAACACCAGCTGGTTCACCAGATCGGCGGTGTCGTCGGGCAGGTACTGGCCGTACAGATATTCGGCCATGATCTGGGCCGGATCGGTCACGAATTGTTCGCGCAGCAGGAAATCGGTGGAGAGGGCGGTAAACAAGGCATTCGCACGTCGGCTGATTCGCTGCTCGGAAAGGGGAGCCCGGGAAAGCATATGGCTTCCGGTCCTGGACGCGGCATCGTCCTGGAAACTGCCGTTACTCAAAGATTGATTCATATTTTTCATATTCATCTCCTCAGTTATTGGCATGCGAATTCTTTGAACGAGTCAGCCCTGGCGCACGCAATCTGTGGAAGCTTGCGCGCATTTCTCTCCACTGTTGAATTGACGACGTTTACAACGGCCAGACCGGAAGCGCGCCTTCCGGCAGCTCAGCCGGAAAGCGCGCGTTTCCCTGGAAACCGGGTGCGTATTGAGGTGTAGCAGTACATTGTTGTACGCGGAATGTGCGCGCGCAATGTCCATCGTCTGCCTGCTGCGGAAAAGCCACACTGCGGCCTTGCGGTTTTTTTCGCAGGAAACAAGACGCTGCGTTAAGACGCTGTGTTGAGACGCTGTATTGCAGGGCGGCCGGCCTGGCAAGCGCGGGCCTGGGGTGGCGTCGGCCCCTTGCACACCTTTGAGCCAGCGCAAAGGCGGGGCAGGCTTGCTGGCTAAGATGCGCCATGACTGCCACTCACGAC
>NZ_RXLQ01000023.1 GCF_003953935.1 Massilia atriviolacea | reverse complement strand
AGATCGGTTCGAGCACCAGCGAAAAGATGACGGTCAACCTGGCCACCGACATGACCGCCCTGAACACCGCCATCGGCGCCACCAGCGGCACCTACACCACCCCGGGCACCCCGGGCACCGAACTGACCGCCACCGCCAACGCCACCATCGACCTGCTCTCGACCGCGCTGGCCTCGATCGGCACCGTGCGCTCGGCACTGGGCGCCTCGGCCAACCGCCTGGAACACGTCTACAACAACCTGTCGAACATCAGCACCAACAGCAAGGCCGCCACCGGCCGCATCATGGACGTCGACTTCGCCAGCGAAAGCTCGAAGATGACCACCAACCAGATGCTGCTGCAGGCCGGCACCGCCATGCTCAAGCAGAGCAACAGCATGTCCTCGATGGTCATGTCGCTGCTGCAGTAATCCTGACCCCGTCAGCAAGGATGCCCGGCAGAGTGCGCCGGGCGCCGTTCCAGCCAGCCCTCACCGGCTGGCTTTTTTTATGCGCGAAAAATAGTTTGTTTAATTTCTTTGCGGCACTTAATGCGCCCGGCCAAACGGTCGTCTTGTACTGGTAAGAGCATGCGAGAACGCGGCTCCGACAGTCCCTCCCCCCCATACCTGGAGTTCGATCATGCTGAGTCTGCACACAAACAACGCCGCATTGTCCGCACAAAATTCGATCAACCGTACCCAAGGCAGCCTGTCGACCTCGATGACCCGCCTGTCGACCGGCTACCGCATCAATTCCTCGATGGACGACGCGGCCGGCCTGCAGATCGCCACCCGCCTGAAAGCCCAGACCAGCGGCATGGCCGTTGCGATGCGCAACACCCAGAACTCGACCTCGATGCTGCAAACGGCCGAAGGCGCGCTCGACGAAGTGAGCAACATGCTGGTGCGCATGAAGGACCTGGCCACGCAAGCGGCCGACGCCTCCTCGACCGCCGCCGACAAGACCGCCATGCAATCGGAATACGACGCCCTCGGCACCGAACTGAACAACGTACTCAACAACACTACCTTCGGCGGCGCCAAGCTGCTCGTCGGCGGCACCATCGCGTCCTCGATGACTTTCCAGATCGGTTCGAGCACCAGCGAAAAAATGACGGTCGACCTGTCGGCCAGCATGACCACCCTGGGCACCGACGTCGGCGCCACCACCGCCAACTACGCCGCCCCGAACACGGTCGGCACCGAACTGACCGCCGCCGGCTCGGCCTCGACCACGATCGACAAGCTCTCGACCGCGCTGGCCTCGATCGGCACCGTGCGCTCGGCGCTGGGCGCCTCGGCCAACCGCCTGGAACACGTCTACAACAACCTGTCGAACATCAGCACCAACAGCAAGGCCGCCACCGGCCGCATCATGGACGTCGACTTCGCCAGCGAAAGCTCGAAGATGACCACCAACCAGATGCTGCTGCAGGCCGGCACCGCCATGCTCAAGCAGAGCAACAGCATGTCCTCGATGGTCATGTCGCTGCTGCAATAACACAGGGCTGGGCCGCCGGCGCTGGCGCCGGGCGCCGACCGAGCCAGCCGGCATACCGGCTGGCTCTTTTTTTATCCTGACCTTGCGTGAACGCCATGTCTTCCATCCCTACGCTACCGCTCGGCGCGACGACGATTGCCCCGCTGGCGCCGCTGCGGCTGCTGCCGGCGCCGGCCTCGGGCGCGCCCGCGGTGGCCATGCCGCTGCCGGTGTCGGAACCGCTGGCCGCGCCCCCATCGTCGGGCGCCGCGGGCCCGTCCGGCGGCCTGCCGGCCAACCTCGGCGAAAGCGCCTCGATGCGGGCCGACCAGGTCTTCATGGCGCGCCAGATGGCCTGGCCGGTGCTCGACGGCGCCGCCCTGGCCAGCGCCTGGCGCACCATGGTGCGCAACTATGCGGCCCAGCTGGCCACCCTGCAGCAGCAGGGACGGGCCCAGTTCATGCCGGGGAGTCTGCTGATGTCGGGCGTGCAGCAGGCCCTGCAGGCGAGCACGGTGGCGCAGCCGGCCACCCTGCTGTGGCATCCGGAAGCCTGGCGTTTCGTGCTGCCGGGCGCGGGCGGCCAGCAACTGGCGCTGCGCCTGCTGACCGGCCTGCCCGATCCGCCGCCCAGCCGGCGCCGGCGCGCCAAGGCGGCCCTGCGCCTGGACGTGATGCTGGCCGACGGCAGCCGTGCCACGGTGCAGCTGGAACTGATGGAGGGGGTGGTGATGGAACTGGCGGCCGAGCACCCGCGCGCGGTGGCGCTGCTGCGCCACGCCCTGCCGGCCCTCAAGGAAGCGATCGAAACGGCGGGCCTGCGCCTGGTGCGCGCCAGCGTGCGCCAAGGCATCTGGCCGGGCAAGCCCTTGCAGCAGTACTCCTCGCAGGTCAGCGCGGCCCTGCCGCCGGCCCTGTTCCGCGCCATGGCCGAAGTGGCGCTGCTGCTGGCCAAGACCACCCGGACCGAGCCGGCGACGACCGTGCGGTTTACCGAGAATCCCTTGCCGGGGACGATGCCCTATGCCGAAGACGGATTCGGCTAAAACGCGGTCACGTTTCCTGACCGGGGCCAGAGCCCGGAGCGCTGACCCCGGTCAGGAACGCTTTGGCGGATGCCATTTAACCGACGGTGCCGACGATGCTCACATCGCGGTTTTCGGGAATCTCGTTGTACGAGAGGACATGCAGCCCCGGCGCGAACAGGCGGGCGTAGCGCGCCAGCAGCGGCCTGATTTGCGGCAGCACCAGCAATAGCGGCGTACTCTGCTGCTGCTTCATCTGCTCGCGCGCCACCGGCATGTTCAACTGCAGTTGCGAGAGCAGCTGCGGATCGATCGGGAAGTTATCGAGCGCGACCTTGCCGCCCTGGCGCGCCTGGTTCAGCGAACCGAGCAGCATATTTTCCAGCTCGGCCGACAGATTGAACGCCGGCATTTCCTTCTTCTTGCCGAACAAGGCCGTCACGATCTGGCGCCGCAGCGCGCAGCGCACTTCGGCCGCCAGCAGGATCGGGTCCTTGGTGGTTTCCGAACTGTCGAGCAAGGTGGTGCCGATCACCACGATATCCTTGAGCGAGACATTTTCCGCCAGCAGCACCCGGAACACCCGCAGCAGCTGGGTATGCGTCATGGCCTTGTCCAGCGCCGAGGCCAGCTTGGGCGACAGCGCCGTCATCCGTTCCAGGATGGCCGGCACGTCTTCATGGCGGAACAGGTCGGGCAGGTAATCGCGCACCACCTTCGAGCAATGGGTGGCGATCGCGCTCGGCACCTCGACCACCTGGTAGCCCAGCCCCAGCGCATGCGCCTTTTCGGTCGGGGCGATCCAGGTAATGGCCATGCCGTAGGCCGGTTCGATTCCCGGAATGCCGTCCAGCTGGCCGTACACCGAGGGCGAGGCAATCGCCATCAGGCATTCCGGCACCACTTCGGCTTCGGCCACCACCGTGCCGCTGAGCATGATCGCATACTGGGTCGGGCGCAGCGACAGGTCGTCGCGCACCTGGATCGGCGGCAGCAGCAAGCCCATCGCTTCCGACAGGCTCTGGCGCACGCCCTTGATGCGCTTGGTCAAGGGCTCGCCCTGGGCCGCGTCCACCAGCCCGACCAGCCTGTAGCCGACCGCCACCGTCAGCGCCTGCACCGCCGGCAGGTGCTGCCATTCGAGCTCGGGCGTGCGGTCCTCGCGCAGGGCCGCTTCGATCGCGGCCACCCCGGCCTGGTCGGGCGCCTTGACCATCCGGCCCAGGCGCCAGCCCACATAGCCGAGCACCACGGCGAAGATGCCGAACATCATCCACGGCATGCCCGGCACCATGGCCAGCACCAGCATCATGCCCGATGCGCTGTACAGCACCGCCGGGGACGCCAGCAGCTGGCCGCCGACCTGCTGTTCGAAGTCGCCCGAATCGCTGATCCGGGTCACCAGGATCGCCGCCGCGGCCGACAGCAGCAGCGCCGGGATCTGGGCCACCAGGCCGTCGCCGATGGTCAGCAGCGCGTACAGGCGGAAGGCGTCGCCGAAGGACAGGTCGTGCATCAGCGCGCCGATGGCCACGCCGCCCACCATATTGATGATCAGGATCAAAATACTGGCGACCGCGTCGCCGCGCACGAACTTCGAGGCGCCGTCCATGGCGCCGTAGAAGTCGGCTTCGGCGGCCACGTCGCGCCGCCGCACCTGGGCTTTTTCCTGGTTGATCAGGCCGGCGTTGAGGTCGGCGTCGATGGCCATCTGCTTGCCCGGCAGCGCGTCCAGGGTGAAACGCGCCGAGACTTCCGAAATCCGTTCGGCGCCCTTGGTCACCACCGCGAAGTTAATGATCATCAAGATCACGAACACCACGAAGCCGACCACGAAATTGCCGCCGATAACCACGTTCGCGAACGCTTCGATCACCTTGCCGGCCGCGTCGCTGCCCTCGTGGCCGTGCAGCAGCACCACCCGGGTCGAGGCCACGTTCAGGGTCAGCCTGAGCATGGTGGTGCCGAGAATCACGCTCGGGAACACCGAGAAATCGAGCGGCCGCCTGGCCGAGACCGACACCAGGATGACGATCAGGGCCAGCACGATATTGAAGGTAAACAGCACGTCGAGCAGCACCGGCGGCAGCGGCAGGATGATCATCGACAGGATGACCAGCAAGAACACCGGTGTGGCAAATTTATGCCGTTTCAACTCGCTCAGCAGGCTGTTCAAAAAACTCATGTGGAGGGAACCTCACTCAGATGAGATGGCACGACCACCTCGTTAGGGAAACGGGGCGGCGCGGTGCGCCGGCCGGCACGGAAAGCGTTCAGTTGCAGCACATAGTTGAGCACCTGCGACACGGCCTGGTACAGCTGGGCCGGAATTTGTTGCTGGACCTGGCTGGTATTGTAGATCGCGCGCGCCAGCGGCGGCAGCGCCAGTGTCTCGATGTTGTGCTTGCTGGCGATCTGGCGGATGTACAGGGCCATCTCGTCGACGCCCTTGGCCACCACGAAGGGCGCTTCGGCGCGCCCGGCATCGTACTTGAGCGCGACCGCGTAGTGTTCCGGATTGACGATCACGACGTCGGCCGTGGGCACGGTCTTGTTCACGCTGCGGCGCGCCATCTGCTGCTGCAGCTGGCGGATGCGCTGGCGCACTTCGGGCTTGCCTTCGCTGCTCTTGTGTTCTTCCTTCTGGTCGTGCTTGCTCATGCGCTGGTTGCGCGCGAACAAAAACGCCTGCACCGGCACGTCGAGCACGGCGAACATGACGAACACCATGCACATCGCCATCAGGGCGTCGAGCATCAGCCCGGCGCCGGCCGGCAGCGCCGCGCTGAGCGGCATCTTTTGCAGTTCCACGAAAGCATTCATGCTGGAACGGCTCACATGCACCAGCACCCAGCCCAGCACGACGGCCTTGCCGACCGAGGTGGCCACGCCGATGCCGTGCTTGGCGGTAAACAGATTGCCCAGGTTCTTGGCCGGCGACAGGCGGTCCATCTTGGGCGCCATGTTCTTGGTGCTGATCACCCAGCCGCCGGGAATGAGCGAGGACAGCACCACCGCGAACGGCACGCCCAGCAGCGGCAGCACCATGCTCACCAGCAGCCACATGGCACTGGTGAAGATGGTCGAGCTCAGGTTTTCGATGGCGCCGTCGGCGCCGAGCGGGATGAACACCAGGTCGAACAGGCTGCGGAAGGAATCCAGGTAGCTCGGCAGCATCATGGAAAACAGTTTCAGGCTGGCCAGGATGCCGATCGCCGTGGCCAGGTCGCGCGAGCGCACCACCTGCCCTTCCTCGCGCGCCTTGCGCAGCTTTTGCTGCGAGGCCTTTTCGGTCTTGTCGCCACCGCTCGCGTCGTCAGCCATGGGCCGCTTTCATCTGTTGGTCGATCAGTTCCAGCACCTGGTTACTCATTGCAATGTAGTGTTCGGGAATGAAGCGCACGATCTGGATCAGCATCATCAGGCCGAACAGGGTGGTCAGCGAAAAGCCCAGCGAAAACAGGTTCAGCGAGGGCGCCACCCGGTTCAGCAAGCCGAAGCCGAGCTGCACCACCAGGGTCGAAAACACGATCGGCAGCGCCAGCAGCATGGCGGCCGAAAAAATCCAGGCCGCCTTCAGCGCCACCGTGGAGAGCAGCAGCGGAGCGTAGCTTGCGCCCACCGGCCAGGCCTTGAAACTCGACGCCAGCACGCCGGTCAGCACCAGGTGGCCGTCGATGGCGAAAAACACGATGATCGCCAGCAGCGACAGCATGCCCGAGACCACGTCGGAGGCGGTGCCGTTGACCGGATCGTTCATCTGCGCCATCGAAAAGCCGATCTGGCTCGAAATCAGGTAACCGAGCACGTTGATGATCGACATCGAAAAATGCATGGCCAGCCCCAGCACCCCGCCGATCACGGCTTGCTCCAGGGTGGTGGCCACGCCCATCACCGAAAACGGATCGACCGCCGCGTTGCCCGGCGAAAAAGGCAGCATCAGGAAGGCCAGCACCAGCGCCAGCAGCACGCGCACCGGCAGCGGCACCAGGATGTCGCCCACCACCGGCGCCGCCGAGAGCAGCGCCAGGTTGCGCACGAAGGGCCACCACAGGGCGTTCAGGAAGGGCAACAGGTAGCCGGCCAGCTCCATGCGCCGTCAGCCGACCAGGGCGGCGGCGCGCTGGAATACGGACACGCAGTAATCCATCAGGTAGGCCGTCATCCAGTGCCCGGCCAGGATCACCGCCAGCAGGGTCACCAGCAGGCGCGGCAGGAAGCTCAGGGTCTGCTCGTTGATCTGGGTGGCGGCCTGCACCAGCGCCACCAGCAGGCCCGTGATCAGGCCCGGCACCACCAGCACCAGCACCATCAGCATGACGATCTGCAAGGCGCCGACCATCAGGTCGACTGCCACGTCGGGCGTCATCGCGCTTCTCCCATGCCTGTTCCCATGCCTGTTCCCATGCTTGTTCCCCTGCTTGTGCCCATGCTCTTTCCCATGGCTCGCTTCGTCAAAACGGTCGTATGCTGCCGACCAGGGTGCTCACGGTCAGGGTCCAGCCATCGACGAGCACGAACAGCAGCAGCTTGAAGGGCAAGGAAATGACCAGCGGCGAGAGCATCATCATGCCCATCGCCATCAGCACCGAGGACACCACCAGGTCGATGATCAGGAACGGAATGAACAGCATGGCGCCGATTTGGAACGCGGTTTTCAGTTCGCTCAGCACGAAGGCGGCCAGCTTGACCGTGAAGGCGCGCTGCTGCGGCGCCATCTCGGCCGGCTCGCCCGCCAGGCGCGCGACCTGGGCCAGCGCCGCCTTGCTGGTCTGGGCCAGCATGAAGCGCGAGAGCGGCACTTCGGCCACCTTCAGCGCGTCCTGCATGCCGATCTTGTCCTGGTCGTAGGGGAGGAAGGCGTCGCGCCAGATCTGGTCGCCGACCGGCCGCATCACCAGCAGGGTGAGGATCAGGGCCACCCCGGTGATGATCCGGTTCGGCAAGCCCTGCTGCAGGCCGAGCGCCTGGCGCAGCAGCGAGAGCACGATCACGAAGCGGGTGAAGCAGGTCATCATCATGACCATGATGGGCAGCAGCCCAAGCAAGGTCATCAGGACCAGCACCTGCGACTTGACCGTCAGGTCGGTCTTGGCGCCCGGGATCACCCCGGCCAGCAAGTCCTGGGCCGCGGCCGGTGCCGAGCACAGCAGGCCGGCGGCCAGCAGGCCCGCCAGCCCCGCCAGCGCGCGGTCGCGGCCGCGAGCGCCGCCTGTCATGCGGTGAGCAAGTCCAGGTCCAGGCCATCGAGATCGATGACCTTGAGCCCGTACTGTTCGCCGGCCACCACCACTTCGGCGCGCCCGATCGGGGTGCCGTTGACCTTGATCACCAGCGGTTCGCCGGCCAGCACGTCGAGCGCGATCACGCTCGCTGGCCCGATCGCCATCAGTTCCTGCAGCGAAATCCGGGCCGAGCCCACTTCCAGGGTCAGGGTCACGGGAATCTTGCGCATCATCTGCGGCAGGTCGCGCTGCGGCCGCTTGTCGGCCGGGCGCGCGCTATCGATACCGGAGGGCACGCCCATCACCGGTTCGTCGATGATCAATTCTTCGTCGATTCCGGCGGCCGGATCGGGAGCCTGGAGTTCGTTCTCGTTGATTTTCATTAGTCGCTATCTTCAAAAGAGGTTAAGCACAGCGTACCGTTATGCTCGGTTACCGCGGCGGTAAATAAACGCGACTCGGCCAGCAAGACATCGGCCCGGCCCACCGTCACCGGGATGATGTCGCCCAACTTCAGGGCGAACAGCGCTTCGAGCGTGATTTCCTTGCTCACCAGGCGCCCGTCCAGGGTCACTTGCAGCGCCGTGCCGAGCGCCACGCTGGCCTGCGCCGTGCGTTCGCGCGCGCGCTCGGGCGTGAGCCCCTGCAGGACGCGCGCCACCATCTCCTGGTCCAGCGCCAGCCACAGCTGCCCGCATTCGCCGCCCTGCGACCGGCGCAAGGTGATCCCGAGCGTCCAGCCGCCCGCTGCGGGCGGGGGCGGCGGCACGCTGCCTGGCACCAGCTCGCCGGATGGCGTGGCAGCTTCATTATGCGCCCGCGCAAGGTTTGCATCCACCCGTCTTGCAAGTACCGAGGCTAATTGTTGACCTAACACAACTGCGAGGCGTTCTTCCGTGGCCGTCACGCGCACCGTGGCCGGGTCGACCGCCGGCGCCGGGGCGGCGCCACGGCGGCCGTAGCGCTGGTTCAGCACACTGAGCAGGAGCGAACGTTCGAGCGCGAAGGCGACATTGCCGGCACTGCCTTCGAAGGCCAGCCAGCGCCCGCTGCGGCCGGGGTCGGGGGCGCCGACAAAGCCGGCCGCTTCGAGCTGGAAGCCATCCCAGTAACGGCGCAGCGCCGGCTGGCGCAAAGCGCCCGCCACATCCTCCGCAAACTGGGCCGCAAACTGGGGCAACAGGTGCACCGGGCGGCCCAGCAGGCGGGGGTCGAGCACTTGCGGTGAAGTTGGCAAGTTTGTCTTATTTATCATGGTCATAAGTAACTCGGCAAGTGCGTGGCAAAGAGGGCAACTCTTTGTTTTGTTTGAGGAAAACAGTATATCAGAGCATCTTTATTTGATGGATTTAATTTCCAAGTGGCACTATAATTGCCTTGCGGTAAGTGGTTATTTGGTTCTGTAGAGCAATTATTTCCGGAAAATGGCTCAAGTTCCGACCGTCCCGCCCGTTACCAACAGTAAGCGATATCGTTAGGCATTTCGACACCTTTGCACCTCTTCCAAGAGCTTTAGGGAAATTTGTTGGTTTTACCCGACTCAGCAATAAATTTTTTTGCCGTCGAGCATGTTTTCGTTTGGAATCGCGGCACGGAACGCGCACACTGAGCGCTTCACCGTTCAGGCCGGTAACGACAGAAAAATCGTCGTAACTGTTTGATTATGAACAAAAAATTATGCAGGGATGACAACATGGAAGTCGGAAATACAACACTCGATACGCTCGCCAGCCAGCTCAAGTCGGAGATGAAAATCCTGGCCAACGATGCCGGCCAGCTGGCTGCCCAGGCCAATCCTGCGGCAGGCAACGGCCAGCAGTTGCCCGCCGGCTTTTCCTTCACCCAAAGCATGAAGGATGCGCTCGACAGCGTGAACCGTCAGGACGCCGCCGCCGGCCAGAAAATGAACGATGTCGACAGCGGCAAGAGCGACGACCTGGTCGGCGCCATGCTGGCCAGCCAGGAAGCGAGCCTGTCCTTCTCGATGCTCATGCAAGTGCGTAACAAGGTCATGGGCGCGATGGACGAGCTGATCAAGCTGCCAGTCTGAGCCGCCGTTTGCGAACCCACCCTCACCACGGGACACCATCAGCGTGATTGCCTCTCTCAAATCCACCTTCGCCGGGCGCATGGGCGCCATGCCCTCGCTGCCGCCAGCGCTGCGCAACAACCTGACCCCGATGCTGGTGCTGGCGATCGCCATCACGGCCGCCGTCATGATGTACCTGTGGAGCGACCAGGCCGCCTACAAACCGGTGTTCGGCGCCAACGAGCGGGTCGCCTCGGGCGACATGATGGCCGTGCTCGACGCCGACCAGATTCCTTACCGCCTGCATCCGGACACCGGCCAGCTGCTGGTGCCCTCCTCGCAGCTGGGCAAAGTGCGCATGCTGCTGGCCGCCAAGGGCGTCACCGCCCAGCTGCCGGCCGGCCTGGAACTGATGGACAAGAACGATCCGCTGGGCGTGTCGCAGTTCGTGCAGGACGTGCGCTTCCGGCGCGGCCTGGAAGGCGAACTGTCGCAGAGCATCCTCTCGCTCGACGCCATCGCCTCGGCCCGGGTGCACCTGTCGATCGCCCGTTCCACCTCGTTCGTGGCCAGCGACGGCGAAAAATCGTCGGCCTCGGTGGTGGTGGCGGTCAAGCCGGGCCGCACCCTGGCCCCGGAACAGATCGCCGCGATCATCAATATGGTCTCCGGCAGCGTCGCCAGCCTGTCGCCGCAGCGCGTCAGCCTGGTCGACCAGGCCGGCAACTACCTGTCCTCGCGCATCGACCTGGCCGACGGCTTCGACGGCGCGGCCCAGGGGCTCGATGCCAACGCCAAGAAATACCAGGACCAGGTGCGCGGCAATGTGAATGAACTGCTCGGTCCGGTTTTGGGCGCCGACAATTTCAAGCTCAGCGTCACCGCCGACGTCGACAACGACAAGATCGAGGAAACCAGCGAAAAATACGGCGACGCCCCGAAAGTGACCAGCGAAGCGGTGCGCGAAGAGCAGGAAAAGAACCGCATGGCGATGGGCGTGCCGGGCACCCTGTCGAACCGTCCGCCGGCCCTGCCCGATCCCCAGGCCGGCGCGCCGGGCGCGGCCGGCGCCCCGGCTGCCGACGACGGCAGCGCGCGCAAGAACGCCAGCACGCGCCAGTACGCCTACGACCGCAACATCACCCAGATCAAGCGCAGCCGTGGCCGCCTGCGCAAGCTCAGCGTGGCCGTGGTGCTGAACAATAACGTGGCCGCCGCCAAGACCGGCTGGACCGCCGCCGAACTGGCGAATATCGAAAAAACCCTGCGCAGCGGCCTCGGCATCAACGCCGAACGCGGCGATGTGCTGGCGGTCTCGGCCATGACCTTCCCGGTCCAGCCGGCCGCCGCCCCATGGTGGCAGGAACGCGACAACGTGGTCGACATGAGCAGCTGGGCGGCCTGGGCGGTGGGCATCCTGCTCGGCTTCCTGCTGATCGTCCGTCCGCTGCTGCGCCTGCTGACGGTGCGCCTGGCCCCGCCCGCCGCCGTGGCCGGCGACGCCGCCCTGCTGGCCGGTCCTCCCGGTTCGGCCGGCGCCGCCACCGCGGTGGCCGGTCCGGCCATGCGTGCCGGCGACCTCAGGGTGGGCGACGCGACTGCCGTGGGCGCCGGCGCGGTCCCGGCCCTGGGCGCGCCGCTGCCGATGGTGCCTTTGCTGGAAAACTACGATCTTCCCCCTGCCGGCTCGGCAGTCGATGTGATGGTCGATCACCTGAAAGTCCTCGCTGCCAAGGAACCGGAGCGGGTCGCCGAAGTCGTCAAACAATGGATGCAGAAAAATGGCCGAACTGGACAATAACGTGGAAGCCGAAGAGGCGCCTGGACTGACCCCTGTCGAGCAGGCCGCCATCGTGCTGCTCAGCATCGGCGAAGAGCCTGCCGCCGCCGTGCTGCGCTGCCTCGACCGCGAGGAATTGCTGGAAGTGACGCAAGTGATGTCGCGCATGAGCGGCATCAAGGTCGATTCCGTGCGCATCGCCATGCAAACCTTCTTCGACGATTACCGCCAGCAGTCGGGCGTGCACGGCGCCTCGCGCAGCTACCTGAAGCGCTCGCTCGACCTGGCGCTCGGCAGCGACATCGCCAACAGCGTGCTCAACAACATCTACGGCGATGCCATCCGCCCGATGATGGCGCGCCTGCAGTGGGCCTCGCCGAAATGGCTGGCCGACTACATCGCCAACGAGCACGTGCAGATGCAAGCCGTGTTCCTGGCCTTCGTGCCGCCGGCCCTGGCCGGCCAGATCCTGGACGCCCTGCCGCTCGAAGGCCGCGACCTGGTGCTGCTGAACCTGGCGCGCCTGGACGAGATCGACCGCGACCTGCTGACCGAACTGGAAGAGCTGGTGACCCGCTGCCTGGGCGCGCTCGACACCCAGAGCGCCAGCGTGGAAGGGATCCGCCAGGTTGCCGAGATCCTCAACCGCTTGCCGGGCAACCGCGCCGGCATGGTCGAACTGCTGCGCGCCCACGATCCGGAAGTCGTGTCCGAGATCGAAATGAGCATGTACGACTTCCTGATCCTGTCGCGCCAGACCGAGGCCACGATCACCCGCATCCTCGACGACGTGCCGCTGGAACAGTGGGCGATCGCGCTCAAGGGCGCCGAACCGGCGATCCGCGATGCGATCCTGACCACCATGCCGCGCCGCCAGGCCCAGAACTTCGACGACCTGCTGCGCCGCGCCGGCCCGGTGCCGCTGTCGCGCATCGAGCAGACCCGCAAGGACATCATGGCAACCGTGAAGCAGCTGGCCGACAACGGCGAGATCGAAGTGCAACTGTTCGCCGAGGCAGTCGTAGAATGAAACATTTCCGCCCCTACCATTTCCCGCCGCTGTCGCAGCTCGACGCGCTCGGCGCCGCCCGTTCCTCCGAGGCGGCCGGCGAGTGGCAGAACGCGGTCGAAGAAGGCTACCAGCAGGGGCAGCGCGAGGGCTACGAAACCGGCCTGTCGAACGGCCGCGACGACGGCTTCGCGGCCGGCCGCGCCGAGGGCCTGGCCAGCGGCCAGCAGCAAGCCATGCAGGAAACCCAGGCCCGCTTCGAGCAGCTGGCCGGCCCGCTCGACTCGCTGTTCGGCCAGCTGACCCAGATGGTCGAGGAATTCCGTTCGGCCCAGCGCAAGGAAGTCGTCGACCTGGTCGGCAAGGTGGCGCGCCAGGTGATCCGCGCCGAACTGGCCCTGCAGCCGGTGCAGTTGCTGGCGCTGGTGGACGAAGCGCTGGCGGCCATGCCGCCGACCCGCGACCGCATCGAAGTGTGCCTCAATCCGGAAGAACTCAAGCGCATCACCGAACTCGATCCGGTGCGCGCCGCCAAGTGGACCCTGCTGCCCGACCCCTCGCTGGAAGCGGGCGAATGCCGCGTGCGCGCCGGCGACAATGAAGTCGACGCCGGTTGCCAGGGCCGCCTGGCCAACTGCATGGCGCAGGTCAGCGAACAATTGCTGCCCGCCGCCGAACGCGTGCTCGACGAGGTCGCGGCATGAGCAAGCTGGCCGATTCCCTGCGCACCGTCGAGCTCGAAGACGTGCCGGTCGCGATCCCGACCGGCCGCCTGGTCGGCGCCTCGGGCCTGCTGCTGGAATCGGCCGGCTGCCGCCTGCACACGGGCCAGCGCTGCCGCATCGAAACGGTGGACGGCGACTGGCTCGATGCGCAGGTGGTCGGTTTTCGCGAACGCCTGTCCTTCCTGATGCCGTTCAAGCAAGCCATTGGCCTGACCACGGGCGCGCGCGTGCTGCCCAGCCCGACCGCCGCCACCCTGCAGATCGGCCCGTCGTGGCTGGGACGCATGGTCAACGGCCTGGGCGAGCCGATCGACGGCCTGGGCCGCCTGGGCGGCGAACACCGCCTCGAGATGACGCCGCCGCGCATCAATCCCCTGAAAAAACAGCCGGTGGTCGAGCCGCTCGACGTCGGCGTGCGCGCCATCAATTCCATGCTGACCATCGGCAAGGGCCAACGGGTCGGCCTGATGGCCGGCAGCGGGGTCGGCAAGTCCGTCCTGCTCGGCCTGATCACGCGCCAGACCGTGGCCGACGTGGTGGTGGTCGGCCTGATCGGCGAACGTTCGCGCGAAGTGCGCGAATTCGTCGACATGTCGCTCGGCCCGGACGGCCTGAAAAAAGCCGTGCTGGTGATCGCCCCGGCCGACGAATCGCCGCTGATGCGCATCCGCGCGACCGAACTGTGCCATGCGATCGCCGCCCATTACCGCGACCAGGGCCTGAACGTGCTGCTGCTGGTCGACTCGCTCACCCGCTACGCCATGGCGCTGCGCGAAGTGGCGCTGGCGCTGGGCGAGCCGCCGGCCACCAAGGGCTATCCGCCCTCGGTCTTCTCGGCCCTGCCGCAACTGGTCGAAAGCGCCGGCAACGGCGAGCACGAACTCGGCAGCATGAGCGCCATCTACACCGTGCTGGCCGAAGGCGACGACCAGCAGGACCCGGTGGTCGACACCGCGCGCGCGATTCTCGACGGCCACATCGTACTGACGCGCGAACTGGCCGAACGCGGCCACTACCCCGCCATCGACGTGGCCGCCTCGATCAGCCGCTGCATGGCCCAGGTGGTGCCGGCCGCGCACGCGCTGGCCGCGCGCAAGCTCAAAGCCGCGCTGGCGCGCCACGCCCGCGTGCGCGACCTGATTCCGCTGGGCGCCTACGTGCCCGGCGCCGACCCGGTGACCGACCACGCGGTGCGCCTGGAACCGCATATCGACGCCTACCTGTGCCAGGGCACCCGCGAAGCGGCGCCTTTGCCTGAATGCATTTCCCAACTGGAAGCGATGATGTCATGACCATCAAGAACACGATCGACAGCCTCGACACCCTGGTGCGCCTGCGCAGCACCAAGGTGGAAAAATTGCAGGCCGACATGGCAGCCCAGCAAGCCACCAAGGCGCGCTACCAGGCCAACCTGGCGCGCCTGGACAGCCTGGCCACCGGCAGCGGCGCCAGCGGCGCGCTGCCGCTGGCACTGGCGCTGAACTGCGGCCAGTACAAGCTGGCCGTGATCGCCCTGGCCGACAACCATCGCACCGACCTGAGCCTGCACGAAGCGACCATGGCCGTCTCGCAGCGCGCCCTGAACGACGCCTGGAGCGAGCGCCAGTTGCTGGGCCAGGTGCTGGAACAGAAAAAAGGCGTGGCCGAACTGGCCCGCAACCGGACCGAACGCAAGCGCGAAGACGACCTGGCCACGCAATCCTGGCTGGCCGGCCGCAAGTAATTCCACGCAAGCGCAACCCACTTTGAAGACACTCTGGAGATCCTGATGGCGACCATTGGCAACACTTACGATCCGGCCACCACCGCAGCAGGGCTGGCGACCAACTACACCTCGGCGCGCCAGAGCATCCTGACGGCCCAGACCAAGCAGGCCGGCGCCGCCGCCGCCGCGCTGAGCTCGCTGCGCTCGGCGATTTCGGGCTACCAGAGTTCCCTGCTGTCGCTGACCTCCGGCAAGACCATGCTGACCCAGGCCGCGACCTTCAGCAATCCGGCCATCGGCAGCGCCAGCGCCGGCGTCAACGCCACCGCCGGCAGCTACAGCTTTTTCGTCGAACGCCTCGCCACCGCCAACCAGGTCTCGTACAACGGCCTGGCCGACAGCGCGGCCGACGGCGGCAACCTCGGCATCACCATCGGCGGCGCGCCCGGCTTTTCGATCAACCTGGCCAGCGCCAACAGCGACGGCAACGCCACCCTGACCCCGCGCGAAATCGCCGCCGCCATCAATGCCGAGCCGACCAACAACGGGCGCGTGTCGGCCTCGATCGTCACCGTCAACGGCGTCACCCAGCTGATGCTGACCTCGAAGACGACCGGCGCGGCCGGCAATATCGCGCTCGACAGCGCCGCCGTCAACAACGCCGGCCTGAAAGCCGCGCTGTCCGCGCCGCCCACCCAGGTCGTCAGCGGCCAGGACGCCATCGTCTGGCTCGGCGCCGAAGGCAGCGGCACCAGGATCGAGCAAGCCTCGAACGTGTTTACCAACGTCGACGGCGTGACCATGACCTTCACCAAGGCCCAGGCCCCGGGCGACACGCCGGTCACCCTGACGGTCGCCAGCGACAACGCCGGCACCGTGGCCAAGGTGCAGAAATTCGTCGACGACTACAACAAGCTCAAGGCCGTGATCGACGCCATGGTGGCGCCGGGCGATCCGGCCAAGGGCGCGGCGCCGGGCGTGTTCGCCAACGACGGCGGGGTGCGCGTGCTGCAGGGCCGCATGGTCAGCATGTTGCGCGGCGCCAACGGTGCCGACAGCCTGGCCGCCTACGGCATCGTGGCCGCGCGCGACGGCAGCCTGACCCTGAACGCCACCCGCCTGACCAGCCAGCTGGCGGTCTCGCCGAAAGGGCTCGACACCCTGATCGGCAGCAGCGTCAACGGCGCCAGCAGCGGCATCGCCGGCAACCTCGACAGCTACCTGAAGGAATGGAGCAGCAGCACCGACGGCCAGCTCAAGCAGCGCCTGGAAGAAAACACCAAATTGCAGACCAGCCTGGTCAAGCGCCAGGACCAGCTCGACAAGCAGTACGACAGCGCCTACAAGCGCTATCTGATGCAATTTACCCAGTTGCAGACACTGCAAAGCCGGATGGCCTCCAACACATCGATGTTCGACGCACTGTTCGGCGATAAATCCAATTAAGAGAGGAAAAGATGTCCTATTCCGACGCTTACAGCGACTACCACTCGGTTAACCTCGATGCTCAGACGGCGCGTGCATCCCCGGTCGAGCTGGTACTGCTGCTGACCGACGGCCTGCTCGACGAGCTGGCCCGCGCGCGCGGCCACATCGTCGGCAAGCGCTACGAGCAAAAGGCGGTCAGCATCGACAAATGTGTCGAAATCATCAATGGACTGTCCAGCTCGCTGGACTTCGAGCAAGGCGGCGACGTGGTGGAAAACCTGGCACGACTGTACGACTTTTGCGCCGCGCGCCTGCATGGCGCCGGCATCAAGATGGACCCGGCCATGCTGGACGAAGTGGTCGAGATCCTCGGCACGATTCGCCAGGGCTGGCTTGGCGTGCAGGCGCGCAATGCCTAGGCGCGCCGCCCTGAATGCGCTGACGGCCGCCCTGGCCGCCGCCAGCAACGCGCGCGACTGGGTCGCGCTGGACCGCGCCGTCGGCGCCCTCGCCGCCCAGCTGCAGGTGCTGGCGGCCAGCGGCCCGTGGAGCGCGCCTGAACAAGGCGCGCTGCGGGCGCTGCGCGCCCAGCACGACAAGGCGGCCGAACTGTGCGCCGCCGAACTGGACGTGCTGGAAGCGCAAATGAACCACATGCACTCGAACAAAGCCGGGTTTATCGCCTACGCCCTCGACAACGACAATGACACCGACCGCTACCAGGCTACCCCATGATGCTCGCTAAGCTAACTCCTTCCCCTGCCGCTCCCGCCACGCCCGGCGCCGCCGCGCCGGCACCCGCCACGGCGGCGCCACCGGTCGCGCCCGGCACCCCGGCCGCGCCGGCCACCCCGTTCGCCAGCTGGCTGGCGTTCGACGCCCCCGTTGCCGGGACCGATGCCGCCCCGAGCGAGGGCGAGGACGCCGCGCCGGCCGAGACCCTGGCCGACCTGCCAGCGCTGGCCGAGGCCCCGGCCCTGCCGGTACTCGACCTGGACGCCGCCCCTACCCCGGCCATGACGATGAGCTCGCCATTCGGCATGAGCCTGCCGCCCGGCATCGTCCTGCCGCAAGCGATGGCGCTGCCTGTCACGCCAGCGCCTGCCGAGAGCGCCGCACCGCTCGCCGGCGCCGGCGCCCTTGCGCCGGCGACCGGCCTTGCCATTCCGCTCGCCAGCGCGCCGACCCTGCCGGCCGCGCCCTTCGCCCCGGTCCAGGCAGCGCTTCCGGCCGGCGCCGTCTCGTTCAGCTTCAGCACACCGGCGCCGGCCGCCGGCACCGATGCCGCCGCCGCCGACCGCGGCGCAGCCGATGACCGCGCAGCGGTCGCGCCAGCGGTCGCCGTGCCTGCGCCGGCCGTGGCCGCCGCAGCGCCAGCCCCCGCCCCACGCGCAGCGGTGCGCAACGCCGACAGCGGCATCGCCGGCGCGCCCGTGGCCCAGAAGACCGTCGCCGCCGGCGCGACCGGCGCAGCCCAGCCGTTCGCCGCCCCGCTCGACAGCATGCTGCGCAGCGACGCGCAAGTGAGCGGCGCCGCCAGCGTCATGGCCGGCGCCAACGCCCTCGGCGGCCAGGCCGCGACCATCGCCGCCCAGCCCGACGTGAAACTGCCGGCCAACCCGGCCGACTGGCAGCAGCCGCTGCGCGACGCGCTGGGCGAGCGCCTGCAGCTGCAACTGGGCCGCAACATCGACCAGGCCGTGATCCGCCTCGACCCGCCGCAACTGGGCCGCATCGAAATCGCCATCCGCCACGCCGCCGGCGGCGCGCTGGAAGTGAACATCAGCGCCACCAACAGCGAAGTGCGGCGCCAGCTGAACAATGTCAGCGACGCCATGCGCTCCGACCTGGCCCAGCGCCAGTTCAGCGATGTCGCCGTGACCATTACCGCAACCCCGCGCAGCGGCGCCGCCTTCGGCGAACAGCAGCAGGGCCGCGGACGCCAGCCGGAACGTGAGGCCGGCGACACCGATCCCGGCCGCGCCCTGGCCGAAGCGGGCCAGCCGTCCGCCACCTTCTCCCTGTCCGGCCGCGAGTTTGCAGCATGAAAAAATCGACCAAACTGATCATCGCCTTCGTGGTGCTCGGCGTGCTGGGCGCGGCCGGCGCCGGCGCGGCCCTGTACTTCAGGCAGCCGATGCCGACCAAGGACGGCAAGCCGGTCGCCGCCGAAGCGCCGAAGAAAAAGCCGGCCAAGTATGTCTCGCTCGACAAGGTCATCGTCATGCTGCGCCGCAGCCCCGGCGAGAACCAGGCCCACTACATCTCGACCGACCTGGTGCTGTCGACCACGGCCGAGCAGGAAAAGAAGGTCAAGGATGACCTGCCGATGCTGCGCAGCGTGGCTGTGCGCGCCCTCTCGGCGCACAGCGTGAGCGCGGCCCAGGGCATGACGGTCGAGCAATACGCCGAAGAGCTCAACAATACCTTCGCCGCCGTGTATGACAAGGACAAGGCCGAGAAGCCCTTTTCCGAAGTCATGATCGGCAAACTGATCATCGAATAGCCTGGGGATCCCGTGGCCTATCACGCCGACTACACCGACTGCACCGCCAGCGCCAGCTATATGGGCGGCCAGCCGCTGCCGCACGAGCCCGCCGACTACGGCAGCGCCTACGACGCCGGGCACGCGGCGCAGTACGCCCCCGTGCTGGACGCCCGCGAAGAGCAGCGCCAGCTGGTGGCCTATGCGCCGCTGGTCAAGCGCATCGTGCGCCAGCTGGGCGCCCAGGTGTCTTGCGTGATGGGGCGCGAAGACATGGAACAGATCGGCCTGATGGGCCTGCTCGAAGCGCTGCGCCGCTACGGCATGCCGGACGCCGGTTTCGGCAGCTTCGCCTCGCTGCGCATCCGCGGCGCGATCCTGGACGAACTGCGGCGCCAGGACTGGCGTCCGCGCGCGGTGCGCCAGGACAGCCACAAGATGCGCGACCAGGTGCGCGCCCTGACCCGCTCGCTGGGACGCGAGCCGAACGACCAGGAAGCGGCCAGCGCGCTCGGCCTCACGCCCGAAGCCTACGCCCAGTACCAGCTCGACGACGGCGCCGAACTGCTGCTCAGCTTCGACGAGATCTTGCAGGAAGCGGCGGAGCGGGCCCACAGCGCCCCCGGCCCGGAAGAACAGTTCGTGGTCCGGCGCAGCCTGGAACAGGCCCTGATGGCCCTGGACGAGCGCGAACAGCGGGTGATCCAGATGATTTACGAATTCGAACTGAGCTACAAAGAAGTGGCCGCCGTGCTCGATCTGTCGGATGCGCGCGTCTGCCAGCTCAACAAAGCGGCCCTGGCCAAGATGAAAGCAGCTCTCAAAGGCTGAACAGACCCGGTTTTCCCTCTTACCTAAGCACAACAAGTCTTACCAAAGGAATTTACTATGCAGCCATTAGTCGGCATCGCCATCGTTCTCGGCTGTATTTTCGGCGGTTTTGTCCTCATGGGCGGCACCTTCGACGCCATCTGGCACCCGGTCGAAATCCTGATCATCGCCGGCGGCGGCGCCGGGGCGCTGGTCCTGGGCAACCCCAACCACGTGCTCAAGGAATTGAGTACCCAGATGCGCAAGATCATCACGCGCAAGAAGCAGGGCTCGGAATTCCAGCGCCAGTTGTTGTTGTTGATGTATGAATTGCTGCAAACCGCCGCCGGCGGCCTGAAAGCCCTCGATGCCCACGTGGAAGATCCGGCCTCGAGCCCGCTGTTCCAGCGTTATCCGATGGTGCTGGAAGAGCCTAAACTATTGGCGTTTATTGTCGATAATTTCCGTCTGATGGCCATGGGTAAGATCAACGCCCACGAGCTGGAAGGGGTACTGGAGCAAGAACTGGAAGCCATTCACGAAGAGCTGACGCAGCCGTCCAAGTCGCTGCACAAGATCGCCGAAGCGATGCCCGGTTTCGGCATCCTGGCGGCGGTGCTCGGGATCGTGCTGGCGATGAACTCGGTGGCCGAGGGCGCCGACGCCGGCGCCATCTCGGCCAAGGTGGGCGCGGCGATGGTCGGCACCTTCCTCGGCATTTTCTTTTGCTATGGCGTACTCGACCCGATCAGCAACATGATGAAGCAGCTGGTGAACCAGGAAGCGTCCAACATGGAATGCGTCAAAGTCGTGCTGTGCACCCACGTGGCGGGCAAACCGGCCCTGCTGGCGATCGACGCCGGACGGCGCCTGGTGCAGCTCAACATCAAGCCGAGCTTCGCCCAGCTGGAAAGCTGGATCAACGCCATGGGCGGCGAAGGCGAGGAAGCCGCATCGCCGAAACGCCGCGCCACCGACAAGGCAGGAGACCAGCGTGCAAAAGCAGCATGATAAACATGACAAGCACGACGCGGCGATCATCGTCCGCGGCCGTGGCAAGGCGCACGAGGACGACCACGGCGGCGCCTGGAAAGTCGCCTTCGCCGACTTTTGCCTGGCGCTGCTGGCCCTGTTCCTGGTGCTGTGGCTGATGGCGGCACGCGACCAGCAAACCATGAAAGCCATGGTGCGCGAGCAGAACGGCAGCTATGCCGACGGCCAGGGCAACAAGCCGGAAATCGGCGGCGGCCCGCGCGGCAGCCTGATCGAGCGTTTCGCCATGCCCCACAGCGGCACCTCGCCGCACAAGGAAAACGGCGGCGAAGGCCCGAAAGTGCGCTACGACTCGCCGGCCGAACTGGCCGTGCTGTCGCGCCAGCTGGGCATCATGAGCGAGGAAGCCGGCTTGTCGAAGAACGTGGAAAGCGTGGTCACCCCCTACGGCCTGCGCGTCACCCTGCACGACACCGACCGCCAGGGCATGTTCCTGCTGGGCAGCGCGATGCCGACCGACCGCTTCGCGCGCCTGATGCGCCAGATGGGTCCGGTATTTGCAAAAATGGAAAACCAGATGCTGATCGTCGGCCACACCGATGCCCGCAAATATGCCGGCGACCAGGATGGCAACTCGAACTGGAGCCTGTCCAACGCACGCGCCATGGCGGCCCGCTCGCAGCTGCTGCAAGGCTCGATGCATCCGGACAGCGTGCTGCAGGTGGTGGGCATGGCCGACCGCGCCCCCTTCGACCCGGACAATACCGGCGCGGCCGTCAACCGCCGCATCGAAATGCTGATCCTGACGCGCAGCCAGGCCGATACCGTGGCCGCCATGTTCGGCGTGCCGGGCAAGAGCGAGGTCGGCGACGAAGCCGCGGTCGGCGGCAAGGGCTCGGTCGAGCAGCTGCGCGAGAAACTCAAGAACGTCCAGGGCGCCGACGCCCGGGCCAAATAATCATGACGATCCAATCCAAAAGCCGAGGTCCACGCATGAAAATCTCTTCCGGCGGCGCGTCCGCCGACGCGGCGGCGATCCAGCGCAGCAGCGCCGCCGTGGCGGCCGACGTCAAGACGCCGGCCGGCGCCGGCGTCGCCGCCCCCGCTGCCGCCCTGCAATCGGAAGTGCTGCAGCCGGCCATGGCCGCGCTGGCCGCCATGCCCGACATCGACCACGAGCGCGTGGCCCAGCTGCGCGACGCCCTGGCCAAGGGCGAGCTGCCGTTCGACCCGGCCCGCCTGGCCGGCCTGATCACCCGCTTCCACGGGGGCCAGGGATGAGCCGCATGACGCGCGAGCAGGCGATCGGCAAGCTGAGCGCCGGCGTCAGCGCCGACCTGGCAAGCTGCCAGGACATCCTGGCGCTGCTAGGCCGCCAGTTCGACGCCGCCCTGCGCCACCGCAGCGCCGAACTGACCGAGCTGGCCGCGCTGCTGGCGCCCCTGCTCGACGCCATGGAACAGCGGCGGGTGCAGCGCGTCACCCTGGTGCGCGCCCTGTGCGGCGCCACGGCCGGCATGGACACCCTGATCGCCACCCTGCCCGCAGCGCAGCGCGAGGCCCTGACGGCCGCGTGGCAGGCGCTGGAGCAACTGGTTATCGAATGCAAACGCTTGAATGTTCGCAACAGCGCCTTGCTGACCGAACAATTTTCCATCATGCAGCGCGTGCTGCACGGCGAGGAGACCCTGTATGAGGCACGCTGACTTCCCTACCGCCGGCATCAGCCCGACCGCGGCCACCCCATCCACGCGGCCGATGGCGGCGCTGGGCGGCGGCGCCGGTTTCGGCGGCGTCTACCAGTCGATGCAAAACGAGATCGCCGATTTCATCAGCCAGGGCAGCGCCGACAGCGGCATGTCCACCCTCAGCCCGCAAGGCCGCCTGCTGCAGGCGCGCCTGCAGGAGAACGAGGTTTCCCCGGCCGGCCTCGGCGGGGCCTTTGCCGAAGGTTCCGAACAACAAGCTTTTCTGGACCAGATCGCCCCGTGGGCGCGCGAAGCGGGCGAACGCCTGGGCGTGGCGCCGCAACTGGTGTCGGCCCATGCCGCGCTGGAATCGGGCTGGGGCCAGCGTCCGCTGCGCCAGCCCGAAGGCGCCAGCACCCACAACCTGTTCGGGATCAAGGCCGGTCCCGGCTGGCAGGGCGAGGTGTCGGACAACGCCACCACCGAATACGAACACGGCACGGCCGTCAGGAAAACCGAGCGCTTCCGCGCCTATCCGGACCAGGCCGCCGCTTTCCGCGACTACGCCCAGATGTTGCTGGACAACCCGCGCTACGCCGCCGCCATCGGCACCGGCAGCGATGCCGGCGCCTTTGCCCAGGGCCTGGCCAAGGGCGGCTATGCCACCGATCCGGCCTACGCCGCCAAGCTGACCAGGCTGGCCGCGCGCCTGCAGGGAGCGTCGGAGTGAGAGCGGGAATGCGCTACGGCTGCGCCGAACGCGCAATCTCGGCCGGCTCGACCGTGCCGGGCGCGATCACGCGCATGCGCACCACCCGGCCGTTGGCCAGGTTGCGCACCCGCACCAGCGCATGCAATGCGCCGGCGTCGAGCGCTTCGCCGGCGGTGCTGATTTCGAGCGCTTCGAAGCGCGCCAGCATCACCACCGCTTCGCCGCGCTTGACCAGGATCGGCGCGCTCAGCTGCGCCTGGCGCAGCACCTCGCCGGCCCGCAGCGAACGCCGCGTGGCTTGCCCGGTGGCCGCTTCGGCCGAGCCGATGGTGTCGCTCAGTGTCGTGACATCGCGCCTTTCCAGAGTGACATCTTGGGCGGTGAGCGTTTGCCCGGCCGCCAGCGGCGCGGCAGCGACCGCCACCAGCGCGCTGACCGATGCGCGCAGGACGTACTCGTACTTCCAGCCGCCCGCGTCCGGGCACAGCACGGCAAAGCGCATGCGCGCCGGCGTGCGCGTGTCGACCGCCTCGATCTCGACAGGCCTGGCACACGGCGGCGCGGCGCGTGGCGTTGCAACGTTGACAGTAAATTGCGCTTCCGCCAGGCCGGCCGTCTCGGCCTGGCGCGCCAGTTGCTCGCGCGCCGCCTGTTCCAGCCGCGTTGTTATCGATATTTCTTTAGAGAATGTGTTGCCCCAGGCTAATGAAATCAGCGCAGCGGCCGTTAACCGCAATACGCGAGCGTTGGTAGCGCGGCGGACCTCGAACATAAATAGCACCTTGGCAATCGTTGCGCACGACGCAAGGAACGCCGCACAGCCTCATTTTAACCAGATTCACCCTGCAGTTCATTCACGGAGGAAGCTTCATGTCGATTGATTTCCAAAAGGCACTTGGCGTGCACGCCGACGCGCTGCACTTGCGCGCCGACCGCACCCGCGTCCTGGCAGCCAACATTGCCAACGAAAACACGCCGGGATTCACGGCGCGCGACGTCGACTTCGGCGCCATGCTGCAGCAGCGAATCGAGAGCGAGGCCGACATGCCGGGCCTCGGCGCCGACGACCAGGCCGCCCTGTACCGGGTCCCCTACCACCCCAGCGCCGACGGCAATACAGTCGAAATCGGCGTCGAACAAGCCGCGTTCTCGCAGAACGCATCCGATTTCCAGACCAGCCTGACGTTCGTGAACATGCGGCTCAAGGGCCTGGCCAAAGCCATCGCAGGACAATAATCATGAGCTTTAAAGACATTTCCCAAATTGCAGGGTCGGCCATGGCGGCGCAGTCGGTGCGCCTCAATACCATCGCCAGCAACCTGGCCAACGCCGATTCGGTGTCCGGCTCGGAAGGCGAAACCTACCGCGCCCGCAAGCCGGTGTTCGCCGCCATGCTCGACGGCGGCTCCGGCAAGCTGCACGCCGGCAGCCGGGTGCAGGTGCTGGACGTGGTCGAATCGGCCGAACCGCTGCGCAAGGCCTACGAACCGGGCAATCCGGTGGCCAATGCCGACGGCATGGTGTTTTACCCGAACGTCAACCAGGTGGCCGAGATGACCGACATGATGTCGGCCTCGCGTGCTTTTGAAACCAATGTGGAAGTGCTGGGACGCATCAAATCGATGCAAGCCGGTCTCCTGCGACTCGGCGAAGGCTGATCCGATGCTTACCAATAACCTCAACGGCGCCAGCAACCAGACGGCCGCCAACGCCAGCACCGTCATCGGCCAGGCCCCGGCCAGCGAAACCCAGGACATGTTCACCAAATTGCTGGTGGCGCAGATCCGCAACCAGGATCCGCTGGAGCCGAGCGACCCGGCGCAATTCGTCAACCAGCTCTCGCAGCTGAGCCAGACCGAAGCGATGCAAAGCCTCGCCAAGCTCAACAGCACCAGCGCCAGTGTGCTGGAAAGCATCCAGACCCTGGCCCTGGGCGCCCAGGTCGGCTCCGACATCACGGTCGCCACCAGCAGCGTGCGCCTGGACGGCACGCCGCTCAAGGCCAGCATCACCCTGGGCGCGGCCAGCGCCACCAATACCGTGACCCTGACCGGCGCGGACGGGGTCAAGCACGACGTGCAGCTCGGTTCGCGCGGTTCGGGTCCGCAGACGTTTTCCATCGATCCGGTCGCGCTCGGTCTGGCGCCGGGCAAATACGATATCAAGGTACAAACGAGCGCCGGCGCGCAGGACGCCATCGACGTCATCGGCCGCCTGGACAGCGTGCGCATGTCGGCCGGTGGCGGCGTTATCCTCAAGGTGGCAGGAATCGGCGATGTTGCGCCGTCGTCCGTCACTGGCTTCAACGGCAAGTCCGGCGCATCGCTGGCGGCCGCCAACTCCTCCACCGCAAATTAAAGGCAGACCATCATGAGTTTCGAAATCGCATTGTCGGGCATCCAGTCGATCAACACCCAGCTGGAAGCGGTCAGTAACAATATCGCCAACGCCGGCACCTACGGCTTCAAGAGCAGCCGCGCCAACTTTTCGGCCATGTACGCCGGCTCCCAGGCGACCGGCGTCGAAGTCGGTTCGATGACCCAGAGCATCGGCCTGAATGGCGGCGTGACCACCACCGGGCGCGGCCTGGACGCGGCCATCGACGGCCGCGGCTTCTTCGTCAGCCGCGACAGCCAGGGCGTGATGAACTACAGCCGGGTCGGCATTTTCTCGGCCAACAAGGACGGCCTGCTGGTCGACAGCAACGGCCGCGCCGTGCAGGGCTACGCCGCCGTCAAGGGCAGCACCGCGCTGGGCGTGATGGGCAATATCAACGTGCCGACCGGCCAGATCCCGGCCGTCGCCAGCACCAAGGTCAACTACGTCGGCAACCTGTCGAACGACTGGGCCGTCCCGCCGGTCACCACCTTCGATCCGGCCGTCTCCGGCAGCTACAATATGGCCAAGCAATCGGTGTTCTACGATTCGCTGGGCAGCCAGCACACCCTGTCGCAGTATTTCGTCAAAGGCACTGGCACCAACGTCACGGTGCACTACGCGGTCGACGGCGGCACCCCGCTGGCCACCACCACCACCCTGGCCTTTTCCAACCTGGGCGCGCTGCCGCCGGTGCCGCCGGCCACCACCCTGAACATCACTACCACCAACGGCTCGGCCCCGGTCGTGCTGGACCTGAACTACGCCGGCACCACCCTCAACGCCGGCGAAGCCATCACCACCACCAACAGCGCCGACGGCTACACCTCGGGCACCTTCATCGGCGTCGAAATGGCGGCCGACGGCTCGGTCATGGCCAAGTACAGCAACGAGCAGCGGCAGGTGGTCGCCACGGTGGCGCTGGCCACCTTCGCCGACGAAGGTTCCCTGACCGCGGTCAGCGACACCAGCTGGACCGCCAACGCCTCGTCCGGTTCGGCCCTGTACGGCAACCCGGGCAGCGGCCTGGCCGGCAAGCTCAATACCGGCGCGCTGGAACGCTCGAATGTTGACATTACGTCAGAACTTGTGGGCCTGATGACGTCACAGCGCAACTATCAGGCCAATTCCAAGGTGATTTCAACAGAAAATCAGATGATTCAGTCCTTAATGCAGGCACTATAAGTAGCTGCACGGAAATACTGAATTCTTCGAGGGAGCAACATGGATAAATTGATCTTTACAGCACTGAGCGGCGCCGAGCGCGCGCTGAAGGCCCAGCAGGTCCACGCCAACAATCTGGCGAACATGGAAACGACGGGCTTTCGCGCCAACCTGGAAATGTCGGCCACGCAAGCGCTGGGCGGTTCCGGTTTCGACGACCGCCACTATGTGCGGATGCAGTCCGATGCGGTGTCGGCGCGCTCCGGTCCGGTCAAGGAAACCGGGCGCGACCTCGATGTGGCGGTGACCGGCGACGGTTACCTGACCGTGCAGTGGCAGGGCGGCGAAGCCTACACCCGCGCCGGCGCCATCAATATCGACGCCGACGGCGCGCTCTCCATCAACGGCCATCCGCTGATGGGCGAAGGCGGGCCGGTGGTGCTGCCGCCGCATAACGCGGTCACGATCGGCTCGGACGGCTCGATTTCGGTGCTGGCGCCGGGCGCGCCCGACATGCAGGTGATCGACAAGCTGCGCCTGGTCAAGGCCGAAGCCGGCGAAGTGACCAAGAACGAAGGCGGCCTGATCGTCTCGCGCAGCGGCCAGCCGCTCGCCGCCGACGAGACCGTGGTCGTGCGCGGCCGCCACCTGGAAGGCAGCAATGTGTCGGCGGTCGAAGAAATGGTCGCCACCATGAGCCTGAACCGCAGCTTCGAGATGCAGATGAAGCTGCTCAAGGCCAGCGACAACATGAATGAAGTCGGCAACCGCCTGCTCGGCGGCTGAAGCCCCCGTACACTGAAAGGAAAAGATCATGAATCCAGCAATGTGGATCAGCAAGACCGGGGTGCAAGCCCAGGACGCCAAACTGCAGGCCATCGCCAACAACCTGGCCAACGTCAACACCGTCGGCTTCAAGCGCGACCGCGTGGTGTTCGAAGACCTGTTCTACCAGGTCGACCAGCAGCCGGGCGCCCAGCGCGCCGACAACACCCTCTCGCCGTCCGGCGTGCAGCTCGGTAACGGTACCCACCTGCTGGGCACCCAGAAAGTGTTCACCAACGGCAGCCTGCAAACCACCAGCCAGCCGCTCGACGTGGCCATTTCCGGCAACGGCTTCCTGCAGGTGCGCCGTCCGAACGGCGACCCGGCCTACACCCGCGCCGGCCAGCTGCAGGTCGACGCCACCGGCACCCTGGTCAACGCCCAGGGCTTGCCGCTGGTGCCGCAGATTACCGTCCCGAACAACGCCACCGCGATCACCATCGGCGAAAACGGCATGGTCTCGGCCACGATCGCCGGCAGCACCACGCCGTCCGAACTGGGCCAGCTGACGCTGTCGAACTTCGTCAACCCGACGGGCCTCCTGGCGCTCGGCGAAAACCTGTTCTCGGAAACCCCGGCCAGCGGCGCCGCCGCCGAAGGGCGTCCGGGCGACGGCGCTTTCGGCAAGCTCAAGCAGGGCGCGCTGGAAGGCTCGAACGTCCAGGTGGTCGAAGAAATGGTCGACATGATCGCCGCCCAGCGCACCTACGAGATGAACACCAAGGTGCTCTCGGCCGCCGACAATATGCTGCAATACCTGGCCCAGGCGGCGCGCTGATGAAAGCCGCCGCCTTGTTGGCGCTGGCTGTGCTGGGAGGCTGCGCCGGCAGCGTCCAGCCGCCGCCGCGCGCGATGGCCGAGGAAACCGCCCCGCTGCCGCGGGCGGCGGTGCGCGGCGGCATGTCGGGCGGCGTGTTCAACGCCGAAGCCGTGCCCTTGACGTCCGACAGCCGCGCCTTCCGCACCGGCGACGTGGTCACCGTGATCCTGCAGGAGACCACCCAGGCCAGCAAGCGCGCCGGCACCAGCATCAGCAAGGAGTCGAGCGTGGGCGTGACCCCGCCCATCCTGCTCGGCAAGACGTTCCCGAAAGCCGGGATCGACCTCTCGGCCGAACGCGGCTTCGAAGGCGACGCCACCAGCACCCAGCAGAACGCCCTGTCGGGCGCGCTGACCGTGATCGTGCAGGAAGTGCTGCCCAACGGCCTGTTGCGCGTGGCCGGCGAAAAAAGCCTGACCCTGAACCAGGGCGAAGAATTCGTGCGCCTCAAGGGCTACCTGCGCGCCGCCGACATCGACGCCGACAACCAGGTCTCCTCGCTGCGCGTGGCCAACGCCCAGATCAGTTATTCCGGCAAGGGCGCGCTCGCCAATGCCAACCAGCCAGGCTGGCTGACCCGCTTCTTCCTCGGTCCCTGGATGCCGTTCTGAACGCCGTTCCGCGCTTGCCGCTTTTGCCGTCCTTGCCGTTTTAAGGAAACACCATGCAATCACGCTTTCTGACCCTCCCCCTTTCCGTGCTGGCCCTGCTCTCCTGCCTGGCCCTGCCGACGACCGCCTCGGCCGCGCAAACCCTGCGCAACCTGGTCAGCGTGGAAGGTGTGCGCGAGAACCCGCTGGTCGGCTACGGCCTCGTGGTCGGCCTGAACGGCAGCGGCGACAGCACCCAGGTCAAGTTCGCCAGCCAGTCGGTGGTCAACATGCTCAAGCAGTTCGGCGTCAAGCTGCCGGACGGCGCCGAAGCGAAGAACAAGAACGTGGCGGCGGTCATGGTCAGCGCGGTGTTTCCGCCCGGCTACCGGCGCGGCCAGCCGATCGACGTCACCGTCTCCTCGCTCGGCGACGCCAAGAGCCTGCGCGGCGGCGTGCTGCTGCTCACCCAGCTGCGCGCGGCCGACAATGAAGTCTACGCCCTGGCGCAAGGCAATGTGGTGGTCGGCGGCCTGAACGCCACCGGCGCCAGCGGTTCCAGCGTCACCGTAAACACCCCGACCGGCGGCCGGATTCCCAACGGCGCCAACATCGAACGCGAAATCGGCAGCGACTTTTCCACCCGCGCCGAGGTCATGCTGCGCCTGAAAAACCCGCACTTCCAGACCGCCACCAACGTGGTCGACGCCATCAACCGCCGCTTCGGCCCGCTGGCCACCACCGCCGACGGCGCCAGCATCGAAGTCATCGCCCCCGCCAACCCGACCGAGCGCGTGGCCTTCATGGCCAAGCTGCAAGCGCTGTCGGTCGATGTCGGCGCCGACACCCCGAAAGTGGTCTTCAATTCGCGCACCGGCACGGTGGTGATCGCCGAAGGCGTGCGCGTCAAGGCCGCCGCCGTCACCCACGGCTCGCTCAAGGTGGTGATCGCCGAAAGCTCGGCCGTGAGCCAGCCCGGCCCGTTTTCCAACGGCCGCACCGCCGTCACCCCGCAATCGAAGCTGTCGGTCGACCAGGGTTCGGGCGCCATGTTCAAATGGCCGGCCGGCGCCAAGCTGCAAACCATCATCGACATCGTCAACAGCCTGGGCGCCTCGCCCGACGACATCATGGCGATCCTGCAGGCGCTCGACCAGGCCGGCGCCATCGAAGGCGAACTGGTCGTCATTTAATTCCGGAGTTGCCATGAATCCGCTCGACCTTACCAGCAAGCTCAACCGCGCCGGCATGCCCGCCGGCCATGAAGCGGCCGTCGCCCCGGCGGCCGACCCGGTCTTCGTGGCCAAGGCCACCAAGGCCGCCATCGAATTCGAAAGTTTCTTTATCGGCAATATGCTGCAGCAAATGCGCAGCGGCACGCGCGCCATGGCCGACGACGACAGCGTCTTCAAGGACCCGGTCAACCGCGACATGCAAGACATGGCCGACAACATGATGGCCGGCCAGATGGCGCAGCAGCGCGCCTTCGGCGTGGCCGACGCCATCCTGCGCCAGCTGCTGCCGGCCGCCGCGCCGGGCGCGGCGCACGCCTCCGCCGCACCCGCCCCGCTCCAGACTCCGCAAGAAAAAATTTAATGGCGGCAATAAAACGGTCGCCTTACAGATAAGACGACCCATCTTGCCGGCCCATCGAGAAAGAAGTAAGCCATGAGCATCCTGAACAACGCCTTGAGCGGCGCCCTTGCTTCCCAGCTCGCGCTGCAGGCCACCAGCCAGAACATTGCTAACCTGCAAACCAAGGGTTATACCCGCCAGTCGGCCCTGCTGACCGCCGTCGGTCCGCAGTCCGGTCCGCGCTCGGCCGGCAACGGGGTGGCGGTCAACTCGCTGCTGCGCTTTTCCGATGGCTACAAGAACCAGCAACTGTGGCGCGCCGCCTCCGGCGTCGGCCAGTATTCCCAGACCCAGCCCTACCTGACCCAGCTCGAGCGGGTGATGGGCGACAACGACGCCAGCCTGAGCAACGGCGTCGACAAATTCTTCCAGGCCCTGAACGCGGTGGCCGGCGTCGATCCGACCTCGACCCCGCTGCGCCAGCAGGTGCTGACCGCCGCCGGCGCCATGGCGCAGCGCTTCAACAGCATGAACAATCTGTACAACGGCCAGCTGCAATCGCTGCGCGACCAGCGCAGCGCCATCGTGTCCTCGGCGAATGCCTCGATCCAGACCATCGCCGACCTGAACCGCCAGATCAGCCTGGCCAGCGCCTCCGGCAGCAGCACCTCGACCCTGGTCGACGCGCGCGACCTGGCCATCGACGCCCTCTCGACCCAGGTCAGCCTGGAAGTGACCGACCAGCCCGACGGCACCCGCAGCATTTCGCTGAAAACCGGCCAGGCGCTGGTGATCGGCGACATCGCCGCGACCCTGGTGGCCGAACCGGGCGCGACGCAAAACCTGCGGGTCGACTTCGCCGGCTCCTCGTTCCAGCTCGACAAGGCCGGCGTGGGCGCCCAGCTCGGCGGCCTGGGCCTGTACGAACGCGACATCCTGCTGCCGATGCAGCAGCGCGTCTCCGACCTGGCCCAGCAGCTGGCGCAAAAGGTCAACACCCAGTTGTCCGCCGGCTACACCATGAACGGCGCGGCCGGCGGCCCGCTGTTCGTATTTACCCCCGGCAGCCCGTCCAATATGCTGCAGGTCGCGGCCGGCTTCCAGACCGCCGACCTCGCCTTTTCGGGCGATAATACCCCTGGCGACAGCGGCAACCTGCAAAAGCTGATCGGCATCAAGAAGCAGCCGGTCACCCTCACCGGGCTCGGCGCAGTGCTGATCAGCGACGCCGATTCCCAGCTGGTCGGCAAGCTCGCCGTCGACAGCCAGCAAAACCGGGTCGCCCTGGCCACCGCCGAGACCATGCGCAACCATGCGATGTCGGACTGGACCTCGACCAGCGGCGTGAACAAGGATGAAGAAGCGGTGAATCTGGTCGAGTACCAGAATATGTACCAGGCGAACATGAAAGTGATGTCAGTTGCCAATTCGCTGTTCGATGCGACATTGGCCATGATGGGTTAAGGAGAAACGTATGCGGATTGCCACCAGCCAGTACCAATCGACGATGAACATCTCGCTCCAGCTGAACCAGGAGCGCATCAGCTACGTCAACCAGCAGATGTCCAGCCGCACCCGCATCCTGCTGCCCTCGGACGACCCGGTCGACACGGTGCGCATGTCGCGCCTGCACCGCGAAGAATCGGACGTGACCCAGTACCGCGCCAACATCGCCGCCCTGAAGATCCGCCTGACCAAGAACGAAGCCTACCTCGGCAGCATGGTGAACGACATGATGCAGGGCCGCGACCTGCTGGTCTGGTCCTCGGACGGCGGCAACGCCCCGGCCGACCTGGCCGCCATGGTCTCGCCCCTGACCGCCCTGCGCGAAAGCCTGCTGTACACGGCCAACTCGATCGACCAGGAAGGGCGCTACGTGTTTTCCGGGACCCAGACCGGCACCGCCCCGATCGCCTACAACGCGGCGGCCCCGGCCGGTTCGCGCTACAGCTACGCCGGCAATACCAACGACCAGACCGTGGTGGTCGGCAACGGCATCACCCAGGTCGCGAACGGCAACATGAAGGGCATCGAAACCATGCTCAACCAGCTCGACCTGACCATCACCACCCTGGCCGCCCCGGGCGTGTCGGCCAACGACCCGGCTGTGCGCACCATCCTGGCCGCCAACCTGGACGGCTTCGACACCGCGCTCGACCTGATTTCCGGCAAGATCGCAGTCCTGGGCGGCTCGCAGAACATCATCGGCACGCTCGACGAAAACCACACCAATGTGAGCCTGTCGAACCAGATGGCGCTGACCGACATCGGCCAGCTCGACTACGGCCTCGCCGCGACCGAGCTGAACGGCTATACCAGCGCGCTGGAAGCGACCTACAAGGCTTACGCCAAGATCGGCAACCTGTCCCTGTTTGCGGCGCTCTAAGGTCATGGAAGCCATCCGCCCCACCCCCGGCGCCACCAGCGCCACCACCGGCCCGGCCGGGACCAGCGGCGCCGGCGTGCGCAGCGAAGCCGCCCCCGGCGCCGGGCAGACGCGTCCGCCGCAACTGTCGCCGGCCCAGCCGGTACCGGGCGCGGCCCCGCCCTTGCGGCGCGGCCTGGCGCGGGTCGACCACCAGCTCCAGGGCGACGTCGCCAGCGCCCAGCAGGCGCTCGACTTCCTGGAACAGGTGGCCGGCCAGCTGCAGGCGCTGAAAAGCGAAATCAGCGCCAAGCTCACCTCGCGGCGCGGCGACAACGGCGCCATCGAAGCGCACCTGAGCCAGCTCGGCGCGACCATGGACAAACGGCGACAGGCCAGCGGCGGCAGCGTCGACGCGCGCCTGAACTTCAGCAGCCCGCAGCCGGCCAGCCAGCGCTTCCGCGTCAAGGGACTGAACCTCGACATGCTCACCGCCGGGTCCAGCCAGACCCTGTCGTTTTCGGTGGGCGGCAACACCCAGCCGCTGACGGTGGCGGTCGACCCGACCCTGACGCGCGACGAAATCGTGGTCCGTTTCGACCGCGCGCTGGCGCCGGCCAACATGCGCGTGAGCGCCGACGGCAGCGGCGCGCTGGTCTTCAGCACGCCGGAAAATGCCTGGCCGATGGTGCGCGACTCGCTCTCGATCCAGGGAGTGGGACGGGTGGCGGTGGAAGCCGACACCGAAGTCATCACGCCGCAGCAATGGCGCGCCGACGACACCGACGCCCTGCGCCAGAGTTTGCATGAAGTGGTGCAAGCGCTCTCGCAAGTGCAGCGTTCGCAGGATGCGGCCAGCCAGGCGCTCAGTGCCGCGGCCAGCCGCGCCTCGGCCAACCAGCCGCCGGCGGCCGACATCGAAGTGATGGCGCAGGATTTTGCCGACACCGCCAGCACGCCGAACTATGAATCGCTGCTGGCGATCACCTCGGCGCTGGTCGGCATCAGCCGCGAACGCGTCCTCGCCCTGCTCGGCCTGCACTGACCCGCACACCGGGGTCAGAGCTTTTATCTGCAAGTTTGCCGATTAATCCGACAAACGCGCCATTGCGCCTACCACCGGGGTCAGACCTCTGATTCGAAACGTTTCGAATCGGAGGTCTGGCCCCGGTGCTCTTACAGGGTGTCGGCGGCCCAGTTCCGCTTCGCAAGCTGCGATTAATCCGATTCACGCCTGATTGCGCCTACAACCGGGGTCAGAGCTTTAATGTGAAATGTTTCAAGTTAAAGCTCTGACCCGGTTTGAGCCCGGTTTGAGCCCCAGCGCCCTCAGGACTGCGGGTCGAAGCCGAAGACGCGTAGCTCCTGGTCGCAACGACAAGCCTTCGCAATGCGCGCGGCCCACGCGACAGCTTCCTCGCGCGAGGGTAATTCCAGCACGGTGAAGCCGCCATCGAGCGGCGGCGCCCACGGGTAGCCGCCCTCGGCGAGCGCGCCGTCGGCGGCGACCAGAACGGGCGGCACGCCTTCGTCGATGCCGCCGCCGAAGACGTACACGCCGGCAACTTTCGCTTCGTCGATCACGGCGTGCGAGTCGCGCACCACCGCGTCCCACTCGCCGTCGGGCACGACCATCGCAGCGCTGGGAAAGGAGATCAGATACTTGGCCATGGTGCTAGTTCCTTTGGAGATCGATGTCAGTTGCGGGGCGGCTTGTGCGGCCCGACGCGCACGGCGCATGCCCCTTCGTTCGCTACGGCCGGCGCCCCGTCCAGTGTATCAAGAAGAGCCCGCTCCAAGCCCCGTTGACGTCTGCGCTCGACCGATCAGGCAACACCGGAAGCCGTCACGTCGCCGACAGCGCCGGCGCCGCGCGGCGGCTCAGCAGCGCCATCCCGATCAGGCCGGCCAGCGTGAGCACCACGGCGATGATCTCCGCCTGGCTCGCCTGCACGCCGCCGAGGTCGATGAGGGGATTGACCCGGATTTGCTCGATCAGGAAGCGCTCGATACCGGCCAGGACCAGGTACACCGAAAACAGCCAGCCGCTCTGGAAACGGTGCTTGCGCAGCGCCCACAGCAGCGCGAAACACGCCAGCGCCATCGCCGTCTCGTACACCGAGGTCGGATACACGCCCGGCGCCGCGATCACTTCACCGTAAATATTGTTGTCGTAGGTCTGCGCCCAGAACCAGGTCGGCAGCCACTCGGGTTTCAGCGCCATGTTGGCGGCCGTCCCCCAGTCGCCATCGCCCGACACCTGGCAGCCGACCCGGCCGAGCGCATAGCCGAGCATCATGGCCGGCGCCACCGCGTCGAGCAGCGGGCGGATCGGCAGCTTCCAACGGCGCAGGCACAGCACGCCGGCCACCGTACCGAGGATCAGCCCGCCGAACACGCTGAGGCCCGAGCGGCTGAAAATCATGCTCCACGGATCGAGAAGAAACTGGTCCGTGTGCTCCAGGATATGGAACAGGCGCGCCCCGACAATCCCGACCAGCACCACGATGAACGCCAGGTCGCTGACGATGTCCTGCGGCGGCAGCGCCACCTCGCCCACCACCCCATCGTCGCCCTTGACGCGCTTGTACGCCGGCCCGACCCGCCCCTCGGCATGCAGCCGCGCCAGTTCGCGCTTGAGACAGGCGGCGCCGGCCAGGATCGCCATGGCGACGAGCAGGCCGAAGGTGGCGATCGGCAACGGCAGCTCGAGGCCGGTCAAGTCCTTGATGACATCACTTAGATACGGATACGACATGACATTCTTTCCTTAAAAACGAGGCCGATACCAGGCTGATATCAGGCCGATACCAGGCCGGCAGCCTAGCCCTGCAGCGCGAGCGCGCACAATAACAGGGCATTGTTGCTTGCATGAACCACCGCAGTCAATGCAATTGCGCCCGGCATGCCGTAGTCGAGCCCGTGCACATAGCGCCAGCTGAACACCGCGCCCGAGATGGCGGTCATGATACCTTGCTCCCACCCGCCGCCGCTGTGCATGTGCCAAAGGCTGAACACGGCAGCCCCGGCAATCACCGCTGCGGCCATCGACCGCGAGAACCGACGCACGAACGAAATCGACAGCCATTGCGCGACCAGGGTGTCGAACACGGGCGACCACAACAAGGCAACAAAGAGAATGTGAAACCAGTCGCGCGAGCGGAACACCGCATCGCCGGCCAGCTTCACGCTGCGCCCCCGCAACAGCGGTTCGAGCACCCACCCCAGCACCATCGCGCACAGTGCCAGGGTCACGCCAAGCAGGACGGCGCCGGCCAGCGCGGCCCTGAAACGTGGCAGTGGCGGCGACGCGGGCTGCAAGGCCCGCAGGGCAAACTCGTGCATGGACAGCTCCCGAAGTGGATGAGACCGGAACGCTATTAATGCAGGTTCAGTGCCCTGCTCGTCAATACGATCCGCATAATCCGCTCGCCCGTGAGCAATATTGCAATTTAAAGCTCTGACCCCGGTGGAATGCAAAACGCCTTCCGCCGGGCCCGCATCGATGCCGATGCAAGTCCGGGGGAAGGCGTTGTCGCGACAGCGTGCGGGGCACGCCGCCGGCGTCGATTACGCTTCGCGGCTGGCTTTTTTGCGCTCGTGCTCTTTCAGGAAGCGCTTGCGCAGGCGGATCGATTTCGGCGTGATTTCGACCAGTTCGTCGTCGGCGATGAATTCGACCGCGTATTCGAGCGACATCTGGATCGGCGGTACCAGGCGCACCGCTTCGTCGGTACCCGAGGAACGCACGTTGGTCAGCTGCTTGCCCTTGATCGGGTTGACCACCAGGTCGTTGTCGCGCGAGTGAATGCCGATGATCATGCCTTCGTAGACCGGGTCGTTGTGCACCACGAACATGCGGCCGCGGTCCTGCAGTTTCCAGATGGCGTAGGCAACAGCGGCGCCGTCGTCCTGCGAGATCAGCACGCCGTTGCGGCGGCCGGCCATTTCGCCTTTCGAGTTGTCGACCGGTGCGTATTCGTCGAATACGTGGCTCATCAGGCCGGTACCGCGGGTCAGGGTCATGAATTCGCCCTGGAAGCCGATCAGGCCGCGTGCAGGAATCTTGTATTCCAGACGAACACGGCCCTTACCGTCCGATTCCATGTTCTGCAGGTCGCCGCGACGACGGCCCAGTTCTTCCATGACGCCGCCCTGGTTGGCTTCTTCCACGTCGACCGAGAGTTGCTCGAACGGCTCGTGGCGCACGCCGTCGACCATCTTGAACACCACGCGTGGACGCGAGACGGCCAGCTCGAAGCCTTCGCGGCGCATGTTTTCGATCAGGATCGTCAGGTGCAGTTCGCCACGGCCCGAGACTTCGAAAATCGTGTCGTCGTCGGTCGGCGCCACGCGCAGGGCGACGTTGGCTTTCAGTTCGCGGTCCAGGCGGTCGCGCAGCTGGCGGCTGGTGACGAACTTGCCTTCGCGGCCGGCCAGCGGCGAGTTGTTGACCATGAAGTTCATGGTCAGGGTCGGCTCGTCGACGGTCAGCATCGGCAGCGCTTCCGGGGTGTCCGGCTGGCAGATGGTCGAACCGATGCCGATTTCGTCGATACCGTTGATCAGCACGATGTCGCCGGCGACCGCTTCGTCGACCAGCACGCGTTCCAGGCCCTTGAAGTTCAGCACCTGATTGATGCGGCCCTTGATCGGGGTCGAATCGGGACCGTTCAGGACGATGACGTCCTGGCCGGTCTTCACGCGGCCGCGGTTGATGCGGCCGATGCCGATCTTGCCGACGTACGAGGAGTAGTCCAGCGAGGTCACTTGCATCTGCAGCGGGCCGTCCGGATTGTCGTCACGCACGGGAACGTGCTTGAGGATGGCTTCGAACAGCGGGGTCATGTCGCCTTCGCGGGTTTCCGCGTCCAGGCTGGCGTAGCCGTTCAGGGCCGATGCGAACACGACCGGGAAGTCCAGCTGTTCGTCGGTGGCGCCCAGCTTGTCGAACAGTTCGAAGGTCTGGTTGATCGCCCATTCGGCGCGCGCGCCCGGACGGTCGATCTTGTTGACCACGACGATTGGCTTGAGGCCCAGCGCCAGCGCTTTACGCGTCACGAAGCGGGTCTGCGGCATCGGGCCTTCCTGCGCATCGACCAGCAGCAGCACCGAGTCGACCATCGACAGCACGCGCTCGACTTCGCCGCCGAAGTCGGCGTGGCCCGGGGTGTCGACGATGTTAATGTGGGTGCCGTTGTATTCAACCGCGCAGTTCTTCGACAGAATCGTAATGCCACGTTCTTTTTCGAGGTCGTTCGAATCCATTACGCGGGTTTCGACTGCCTGGTTTTCACGGAAGGTACCGGATTGGCGCAGCAGCTTGTCCACGAGCGTGGTTTTGCCGTGGTCAACGTGGGCGATGATAGCGATGTTACGAATTGCGCGTTTTGAATTTGACATGGTCGTAAGGAACGGAAATGTACGTGGTGTACGAAGGTGTACGGTGCTGCGTAAATCAGGAACCGACTAGTATAGCACGCTAAAGCGGTGTATTGCGCACCACCAATTTGAAAAGCCCTGCAATTTCAATGGCTTGCTGCTTTTTTCACCACAGATACGCAACGGGGAGCTGCAATTGTGCGGGCTTTTCGTGTCCGCAGCATGACAAGGATGGCGCAGGCCGATGCGCGGGCGTCACCGCCGCTGCCGGCCTTGCCTGAAGCGGCGCCAGGCGTCGGCCACCAGCCACAGCGCCGCGCCCGCCACGCAGGCCAGATGCAAGGTGCGCAGCGACACCAGGCCGAGGAAGGGGTTGGCGCCCGACAGCGGCCACCATGGCTGCATGTCGCCGTGCATGATGGCGTCGAGGAACACATGGGAAAAGGTGCCGAGGAAGGCCCCCGTGCACGAGGCGAGCCAGCTGATCGCCTGATGGGGAATGCGCAGTAGCCGCAGCACGAATTCGCTGACCGGTTTGCCGCTCAGCGCGGCCAGCGCGCCGACCAGCAGCGCGCCGGGCAGGCTGTGGGTGGGGCCGTGCAGGATGTCGCTGGCGGCGATCATGCGCACCAGCGGTTCGATATCCATCAGCACCTGGGCGCCGCCGAAGGCCATGAAGCTGACATGACGCCCGCCGACGGCCTTCATCGCCGCGCCCGGCCCGAGGTGGAAGGGCGTGAACGGCATTTACCCGTGCGTGGCGGCGATCAGGCGCTCGGGCGCCAGGATCGCGTATTCCTGCAAGTTGGCGGTGCCGAGCAGGCGCTCGTCGTGGTACACGCGCACCCGGCCCAGGGTGGCGGGCAGGCTCAGTCCCTCTTCCTTGCCGAGGGCAAGCCGCTGGCCCTGCAGGAAGCGTTTCGCCAGTTCTTGCGTCAATTGCAGCGCCGGAAAACTCGACAGCAAGGCATCGACCGGGGCCAGCAGGCTCAAGGGTTCTGCATGGGCCTGCAAGGCTTCCAGCGTCACCATGCCGTCGATGGTCAGGGCGCCGACCCGGGTGCGGCGCAGCTGCACCAGGTGGGCGCCGCAGCCGAGCGCCTGGCCGATGTCTTCGCCCAGCACGCGGATGTAGGTGCCCTTGCTGCAGGTGACAGCCAGTTTGAGCAGCGGCGTCTCGAAGGAGATCAGTTCGAGCTTGAGAATGGTCACCGGGCGCGCCTCGCGTTCGAGCGTGATGCCTTCGCGCGCGTACTCGTAGTACGCCTTGCCGTCGCGCTTGAGCGCCGAATACATGGGCGGCACCTGCATGATCGGGCCCCGGAAGCGCGGCAGCACCGCCTCGATCTGGGCCAGGGTGACGTCGACGTCGCGCATGTCGATCGCTTCGCCCTCGGTGTCGCCGGTGGTGGTGGTGATGCCCAGGTGGACCGTGGTTTCGTAGGTCTTGTCGGCTTCGAGCAGGTCTTGCGAGAATTTGGTCGCTTCGCCGAAGCACAGCGGCAGTAAACCGGTGGCGAAAGGATCGAGCGTGCCCGTGTGGCCGGCTTTCTTGGCATTGAGCACGCGCTTGGCCTTGATCAGCGCATCGTTGGACGACAGGCCGACCGGCTTGTCGAGCAGCAGCACGCCGTCGACCAGGTCGCGCACCCGTTTGATATGGGCTTGTTTCATGCTGCGTTATTCGGCGTCTGGCTTGGCTGCCGGGGCCGCGCTGTCTTGCGGCAGCGGATCCGGCTCGGCATCGGCCGCGCGGGTGGCGTTGGCCTGGTCGATCAGGAGCGACATTTCCATGCCGCGCGAGGTCGAGGTGTCGTGCACGAAATGCAGCATCGGCAGGGTGTGGATGTGCAGGCGCTTGCCCAGCTGGTTGCGGATGAAGCCGGCTGCGGCGCCAAGGCCGTCGACCGTGTTCCTGATCGATTCCTTGTCGTCCTTGAACATGGTGAAGAACACCTTGGCGTGGGCGTAGTCGGGGGTGATCTGGACTTCGGTGATGGTGATCATGCCGATGCGCGGGTCTTTCAGACCGTACGCGACGATTTCTGCCAGGTCGCGCTGGATCTGGTCGGCCACGCGCAAGCCGCGGGCGGGAATGGTTTTGCTGTGTTTAGCCATGTTCGTATACTACTCTTTATGATTTTGTAGGGGGCACATTGTGGCGTGCCCTGAAGCGGCGGCAGGATGCCGCGCCGCGCGCCCGCTCGGGCATGGCGCAGTTGTCGCCATAAACCTTAAAACCGTCATTCCCGCGCAGGCGGGAATCCAAGGCTCCTTCGCTCAGCGACGAAGATTGGATTCCCGCCTGCGCGGGAATGACGGTTTGGGGGCTTGCGGCCAGAATGGCGTCGGCGGAAGTCGGCGGCACCCGGTCCGCAGCCTGTCGCCAGGATGCTTTCCGATGCCGCCGCCAACGATTACAAGGTACGGGCGATCTCTTGAACTTCGAACACTTCGAGGACGTCGCCGACTTCGATATCGTTGTAGTTCTTGAGCGACAGGCCGCACTCCAGACCGGCGCGCACTTCTTTCGCGTCGTCCTTGAAGCGCTTGAGCGAGTCGATCTCGCCGGTCCACACCACGATGTTGTTGCGCAGCAGGCGTACCGAGGACGAACGCTTGACCACGCCATCGGTGACCAGGCAACCGGCAATCGCGCCGACTTTCGAGACCAGGATGACCTGGCGAATCTCGACCTGGCCGGTGATGTGCTCGCGCTTCTCCGGTGCCAGCATGCCCGACAAGGCCGCCTTGATCTCGTCGATCGCATCGTAAATGATGTTGTAGTAGCGAATGTCCACGCCGTTCGACTCGGCCAGCTTGCGCGCCTGGGCGTCGGCACGGGTGTTGAACCCGATGATGACCGCCTTCGATGCGACCGCCAGGTTGACGTCCGATTCGGTAATGCCGCCCACCGCCGCGTGCACAACCTGTACCCGCACTTCGGAAGTCGACAGTTTTTGCAGGGAGCCGACCAGCGCTTCCTGCGAACCCTGGACGTCGGTCTTGACGATGACCGGCAGATTCTTGACTTCGCCTTCGCCCATGTTGTCGAACATGTTTTCCAGCTTGGCCGCTTGCTGCTTGGCCAGTTTGACGTCGCGGAACTTACCTTGACGGAACAGACCGATTTCGCGCGCCTTGCGCTCGTCGGCCATGACCATCACTTCTTCACCGGCCACCGGCACTTCGGTCAGGCCCTGGATTTCGACCGGGATCGACGGACCGGCTTCGGTGATCGCCTTGCCGTTCTCGTCGAGCATGGCGCGCACGCGGCCATACGAGGAGCCGGCCAGGATCACGTCGCCGCGGCGCAGGGTACCGGACTGCACCAGGATCGTCGCGACCGGACCGCGGCCCTTGTCCAGGCGTCCCTCGACCACCAGGCCGCGCGCCGGGGCGTCGACCGGGGCTTTGAGTTCCAGCACTTCGGCTTGCAGCAGAACCTGTTCCAGCAGGGCATCGATACCCTGGCCGGTCTTGGCCGATACCGGCACGAAGGGCGATTCGCCACCGTATTCTTCCGGCACGACCTGCTCGGCGATCAGCTCTTGCGAGACGCGGTCGACGTTGCCGCCCGGTTTGTCGATCTTGTTGATCGCCACCACCAGCGGTACGCCTGCAGCTTTTGCGTGAGCAATCGCTTCCTTGGTTTGCGGCATCACGCCATCGTCGGCGGCAACCACCAGGATGACGATGTCGGTTGCCTTGGCGCCACGGGCACGCATCGCGGTAAACGCTTCGTGGCCCGGGGTGTCGAGGAAGGTGATGATGCCGCGCGGCGTTTCGACGTGGTAGGCGCCGATGTGCTGCGTGATCCCGCCCGCTTCGCCCGACGCCACTTTGGCGCGGCGGATGTAGTCCAGCAGCGAGGTCTTGCCGTGGTCGACGTGACCCATGACGGTGACCACCGGTGCGCGCGCCTTCGACTCGAAGTGGGCGTGCTCGCCCTGGTCGGCCAGCAGCGCTTCCGGATCGTCGAGTTCGGCCGCAAATGCCTTGTGGCCCATTTCTTCGACCAGGATCATCGCCGTTTCCTGGTCCAGCACCTGGTTAATGGTGCACATCTGGCCCAGCTTCATCAGCTGCTTGATCACTTCGGATGCCTTGACCGACATCTTGTGCGCCAGTTCGGCCACCGTGATGGTTTCAGGAACGTGCACGTCCTTGACCACCGCTTCGGTCGGCGCCTGGAAATTGGTTTCGCGGTCATCGCTGTGCGATGGACGGCGGCCCTTGGCGCCACCGCGCCAGCTGTCGCGGCCACCCGGCGAACCGGTGTTGCCACGTGGCTTGATCGAGCCCGGCGCGCCGCGTTTCTTGGCGTCGTCCGACCAGGTCGACGACACATTGGCCGACTTGATCGACTTTTTGTCGGCCGTGGCCGGCTTCTTGTCGCCAGGCTTGTCGCCCGGTTTCTTGTCGGCCGGCTTGTGCAGGGTGCCTTCCGGCGCCTTCGGCTTGAGGGCGGCCACCGGCGCAGGCGCCGGTTCCGGCGCCTTGATCGCGCGCCGCGGCGCATTCATCATGGCCTTGATCTGCGCCACTTCGTCGGCCACGGCCTTGCGGGCGCGCTCGTTCGCTTCGGCACGGGCCGCAGCTTCCTGGGCGGCGAGCGCAGCCTTCTTCTTGGCTTCGTCGGCGGCCGTCTTCTTGGCTTCCTCGGCGGCAGCCTGGTCGGCGCCAGCGGCGGCCGCGGCGGCGGCAGCGGCTACCCGCTTCGCTTCGGCGTCGGCTTCCTTCTTGGCGTCCTGCTCGGCCTGCTTGGCCTGGGCTTCTTTTTCAGCGTCCAGCTTGGCGAGGCGCTCCTGCTTTTCACGCAGGTCGGCTTCCTGGCGCGCAATCAGCTCTTGCTGGCGGCGTGCTTCTTCCTCGCGACGGGCCACTTCGGCCGCATCGATCACTGGTGCAACAGGGGCTGCGGCCACCGGCGCGGGCGCCGGTGCCGGATCGTCGCGCTGGACGAAGGTGCGCTTCTTGCGCACTTCTACCTGGATCGTGCGCGACTTGCCGGTGGCGTCAGCCTGCTTGATCTCAGTGGTTTCTTTGCGCGTCAGCGTGATTTTCTTCTTCTCGGTGTCGGTTGCCGTGCCGTGGGTGCGGCGCAGGTGATCCAACAACTTATCCTTATCATCTTTCGACAATGGATCTGACGTCGAACTTTTATCGACGCCGGCAGAACGCAGCTGCGTCAGCAGCAAATCTGCAGGCATCTTCAGTTCGGTGGCAAATTGGGCTACGTTGTTACTCGCCATTCAGTCCTCTTTTCTTTGTGTCGAGACAGATGATAAGGTTACTCAAATTAAGCCTTGGCCACTTCTGCCAGGCTCCAGGCTTTCGCCTGCAGCGCCTTGGCGCGGTCGTCATACTTTGAGTCGACCAGCTTCATCTCGTCGTCGGTCACATCATTAAATTCATTCTTGATCAGATCGCGTGCACGGTCCGACGCCAGCGCCAGGATGGCACCGAATTCGTCGTACGCGAGCGCCGCGAACGCCTCAACGTTCTTGATACCGGCCAGGCCCAGCTTGCCCGCAGTGTTGCGGTCCATGCCTTCCAGGTTAACCAGCTGCTCGTCCATCCCTTCCAGGCCTTCTTCCGAAGCGATCGCTTCGGTCACCAGCGCATCGCGGGCACGGGTCCGCAGTTCGTTGACGGTATCTTCGTCGAAGGATTCGATATCGAGCATCTCGGAAATCGGCACATACGCGATTTCTTCGAGGCTAGCGAAGCCTTCTTCCACCAGGATGTCGGCCACTTCCTGGTCGACGTCGAGTTTTTCCATGAACAGCGCGCGTACCGCCGCGGTTTCCTGAGCCGATTTGTTCTCGGACTCTTCCGCCGTCATGATATTGATCTTCCAGCCGGTCAGCTCGGCAGCCAGGCGTACGTTCTGGCCGGAACGGCCGATCGCGATTGCCAGGTTTTCCTCGTCGACAACGACGTCCATCGCATGCTTTTCTTCGTCGACCATGATCGACGACACATTGGCCGGGGCCAGGGCGCCGATGACGAATTGCGCCGGGTCTTCCGACCACAGCACGATGTCGACGCGCTCGCCGCCCAGTTCGCCGGTCACGGCCTGCACGCGCGAACCGCGCATGCCGACGCAGGTGCCGATCGGGTCGATGCGCTTGTCGGCCGTGTAGACGGCGATCTTGGCGCGCACGCCGGCGTCGCGCGCCGCCGATTTAATTTCCAGCAAGCCTTGTTCGATTTCCGGCACTTCCAGTTCGAACAGCTTCATGATGAATTCCGGCGCGGTGCGCGACAGGATCACCTGCGGGCCGCGCATATTGCGGTCGATGCGCAGGATGTAAGCGCGGACGCGGTCGCCGATCCGCAGATTCTCTTTCGGGATCATCTGGTCGCGCGGCAGGCGCGCTTCGATCTTGCCCGATTCGACGATCGCGTCGCCGCGTTCCATGCGCTTGATGGTGCCGGTCACGAGCGAGTCGCCGCGCTCCAGGAAGTCGACCAGGATCTGTTCGCGCTCGGCGTCGCGCACACGCTGCAGGACCACCTGCTTGGTGTCCTGCGCGAAGCGGCGGCCGAATTCCACGGACTCGATCGGTTCTTCGATGTATTCGTCGACTTCGATGTCGGGGATGTTTTCCTTGGCTTCGAAGTGCAGGATTTCCTGGTCGGGCAGTTGCAGGCCGGCCTCGTCGGGCACGACGTGCCAGCGGCGGAAGGATTCGAACTCGCCCGAATCGCGGTCGATGGACACGCGAATGTCGACTTCGCCCTCGTAACGCTTCTTCGTGGCTTGCGCCAAGGCGAATTCGAGCGCCCCGAAGACCACATCTTTATCGACATTTTTTTCGCGCGCCAGCGCATCAACCAATAGTAAAACTTCGCGACTCATGCTTTGCGACTCCTAAAATCCACCTGCGGCACCAAGCGTGCCTTATCCAAGTCGGCGAGCGTAAACTCCAACAGCGCCGGACCATCCTTGCTTTCAAATTCCAATGCGATATTCTCGCCTTCCGGGGCCTGCAAGACGCCAGTGTAGGTCTTGCGGTCGGCCGTGCCGGGCAGGGCCACGCGCAGCTTGACGGTGCATTCGCAACCGGCGAAACGCGCGAAATCGGCCAGGGTGCGCACCGGGCGGTCCAGCCCCGGCGACGAGATTTCCAGGCGCTCGTAATTGACGTTTTCGACCGTCAGTACGTGCGACAGCTGGTGACTCACGGTGGCGCAGTCCTCGACCGTAATCGGGCCCTTTTCGGCCGCGTCGGCTGCAGTGAAATCGATATACACGCGCAGGATGCCGCGCTCGCCCCGTTCGACTTCAACGAGTTCGTAGCCCAGGCCACTGACTGTCTTGGCGATTAATTCAAACTGCTGCAAACAAGTTCTCCAGATCACGGTCCCGCGGGACCACTAAAAACGATTTACCAAAAAAAAAATGGGCATGTGCCCATCTTCCTATACTCCCAACCACATGAAAGTACTTGCACCCGTCCGAGGTGGGAAGAACTTTTATTAGGCTGCAGATTATAACCTGTTATCGGGCCGTTCGCAATCCGATGACGGGCAAATGAACAGGCATACAACACTTAACAAGTTTAAAACAAAAGCCGGGCCAGAAGTGCCGCGCCGGGATGCGTGCGCGCCGCCGTAGGCCGCAAAACAACACCGCGCGGCCCCGCCTGCGGCATTGCCGCAGGCGGGGCAAGCCTTAACCGCGGCGGCCGCGGCGCGGCATGCCGTGGTCGGCGCCACGCTGGCCTTGCGGCCCCTGCGGACGGCGATTGCCGCCGCCGGCATTGGCGAAACCGAAGGTGGTCTGCAACGGGTCGGGCTGGCGCGGGCCCTTGGCGCCGCCGCCATTGCCGCCATTGCCGCCATTGCCGCCCGGACGGCCGCTGCGCGGCTGGGCGTCGCCCTGCGGACGCGCCGAACGCTGGCCATCGCCTTGCGGACGGCCCTGGCCGCGGCCCTGGCCGTCGAACCCGCCGGCGCCGCGCGGCTGTCCGCCCATGCCACCCATGCCGCCCATGCCGCCGGGACGTCCCTGCGGACGGCCGCCGGCGCCGCGTCCCGCAGCGCCGCGCCCGCTCGGCGGACCGAAAGGATCGGCATTGCGGTTGGCGTCGACGCGGTCGATGCGGTTGCCGTCGGAACGCTTGTCGTCGTCGCTGCGCTGCTTGGCGTCGCCACGGCCCTTCGGACCGCGCGCGTCGTTGCCGGCGCCCTTCTTCTCGACCCCGAACGCGGCCAGCAGGTCGCGCACGGTGTTTTCTTCCAGCTCATCCCAGCGGCCGCGTTTCAGGTTGCTTGGCAGGGTCATGATGCCGTAGCGGGTACGGATCAGGCGCGAGACGGTCAGGCCGATCGCCTCGAACATGCGGCGCACCTCGCGGTTGCGGCCTTCGCCGATGACCACGCGGTACCATTTGTTGATGCCCTCGCCGCCGCCGTCGGCGATCTTGGTGAAGGATGCCACACCATCGTCGAGCTCGACGCCGGCCAGCAGTTTCTGGCGCATGCCCTCTTCCAGTTCGCCCAGGGTACGCACCGCGTATTCGCGGTCGATGTTGTAGCGCGGGTGCATCAGGCGGTTCGCCAGGTCACCGGAAGTCGTAAACAGCAGCAGACCTTCGGTATTGAAGTCGAGGCGGCCGACGGCCAGCCATTTGCCGGCCTTCATGGTCGGCAGGCGGTCGAACACCGATGGACGGCCTTCCGGATCGTCGTGGCTGACGATTTCGCCGGCCGGCTTGTGGTACACCAGCACGCGCGGCGGCTTGCTGCTCACCTTGCGGTGGATCAGCTTGCCGTTGATGCGCACGGCGTCGGTCGGCAGGATGCGCTGGCCGATGTGGGCCGGCTCGCCGTTGACCGACACGCGGCCGGCGACGATCAGGTCTTCCATGTCGCGGCGCGAACCGAGGCCGGCTTCGGCCAGGACCTTGTGCAATTTCGGTGCGTCGTCGTCCGAGGTCAGGTCGCGCCGCACCTGCTTGACCGGCTGCGAACGGCCGCCGTCGTTGGCGTCGAAGGCGTCCGAGGTGACGTACGAGAAGGCCGCATCGGCGTCGTTCAGCTTGTTCTTGCCGTGGTGCTGCAGGCCCGGATTGCCTTTTTTGTTCTTCTTGACGCGCGGCTTGGCGTCAAGGCTGCGCTCCGGACGCGGGCCGCGCTCGGGACGGGCGGCCGGCTCGGCCGGCGCTTCGGCGACAGGTTCCGCCGGCTCGCCGGCTTCGAGGCGCTCCATCTGGATGCGGGCTTCGCGCTGGCCGCGCAGTTCGCGCATCTGGCGCGGGCCGCGTGGCGGGCGCGGGCCGCGTTCGCCATTGGCGGGGGCGGCGCCGTCGGCGGCCGGGGCGGCCGCATCGGCGGCGGGAGCGGACTCGGCGACGACTGCTTTCGGGGCGCGCGGCTTGCGGGCGGCGGGCTTGTCGCTGGCGGCCGGGGCGGCGTCCACGGGGGCGCTGGCGGCGGCTGCCGGAGCGGCCGCTGCGGGAGCGGCTGCTGCGGGAGCGGCGGCGCTGGCGGCTGCTGGAGCGGACTCATCCGCTGCTACGGCAACTGCCTTTTTCGTGCGCGGCTTGGCCGGGGCCTTGGCGGGCGCGGCGTCGGCGGCGGGCGCGCTGGCCTCGCTGTCGGCGACGGCCTTTTTGGCGGCGGCGCGCTTCGGTTTCGGCGCCTCGATGCCGGCGGCGGCGTCCGCCTCTATCTGTGCCTTGGTGCGGCGTTTTGGCTTAGTCGCGGCCTCATCCATGCCAGCGATGTCGGCGGTAATTGTCTCAGTCGGTTTAGTTGGATTCATTATTCGTTTCTTGGTTGTGCTGACCTGGCGCAGCGTCAACCGTTATTTCTGGCGCAGGGTCGTGAATGAGGACTTCAGGAGATGAAGTATCGGAGCCGGCCGCATCCGCGACGGCGGGAGGAAATGCCTCCAGCGCGTCGCCGCTACCTGCACCATCGTCGTTTGCGGCCTCCGAGGCCGCCGCTTTATCAAAATTTTCCTGCAAGGCAGCCTCGAGTGCTTCCATTTCGTGACCGCCCTGCATGTCGCTGATTTGCTGCAAGGGAGGCAGCTGGGACAGCGAATTCAAGCCCAGATCGTCAAGGAACTGCTTGGTCGTGCCCAGCAAGGCCGGGCGGCCGATCACATCGCGATAACCGATCGCATCGATCCAGCCGCGGTCTTCCAGCATCTTGATCGTCTGCGAATTGACGGCAACGCCGCGTATTTCTTCGATATCGCCGCGGGTGACCGGCTGGCGATAGGCGATGATCGCCAGGGTTTCCAGGGTCGCGCGCGAATACTTCTGCGGCTTTTCCGGGCTCAGGCGATCGAGGTACTGCTTCATTTCAGGGCGGCTCTGGAAGCGCCAGCCGCTGGCCAGGCTGACGATTTCGATGCCGCGTTCGCTCCAGTCGCGGCGCAACTCTTCCAGCATGATCTTGATGGTGTCGGCGCCGACCCCGGCGCCGATCGGGCGGCCATGGTCATCGACATCGACGAACAGCTTCTTCATGCCATGGATCGACATGGGCTCGCGCGCACAGAGCAAAGCGGTTTCGAGGACCCGTTTGGCCTCATCAGTATTCATAACGATGTCTGTGCGGATGTTGCAATTAGGTGCGAGAAAAAATCAAACAAATACCACTCAACGCATGGTGGCGCGCGTCAAACAAGACGCCGACAGCATGAAAACACGTTGAAACTGGAATCCGTCGCCCGGGACGAAGCGCGCTGGGCGGGAATGTTACAGGTGGCGAGATGCGAACCCTGCCACACGGTTGCCTGCATACCTGGCGAGGCTAAACCGTTGATTTTCAAGAGAAACGCTGGTTCGTCGCAGCGGCAAGGAGGCCAAGCTCCGGGCGCGCACTACACGAACGATCGACATCGTTTACTCCAACACAGGCCATTGTACCCGATAAAAGCGCAAAAAGCACAATCCCCGGCGTCGGAAACGCCTGCAAACGCGCCGCACCCGGGGCCTGCGCCCTGATCAGCAATCAGTTCCCCCCCCAAACCGGGGTCAGAGCTTTAATTTGCATCTAAATACCGTCCGGAAACCGAACGGGCTCCCGAGCGGGGCCTGACCACCGATGAGAAGCTAGTTACCGCACGAACACCGCAGCGTCAGAGTCGCGCGCCATTCTCGCCACCCCCTCTATGAAAAGCGTCAGGAGACAGCTGAATTTTCGGCCCGCAAGTGTGCCGTAAACTGGCTTATCAGACACAAGAAATTCAATGAATTGCTGGCCAGAGCGCAGGCCAGGGTACGGGAAAATGCCGGGGATAATGAAGTTTCTAATTAAAGCTCTGACCCCGGTGGCGGGAATTTTCCTGGCAAAACCTCAGAAATGACGCAGATTGCTGTGCCTTTGAGTGTGCCTTTGAGAAATTAATTGCGAATCGGAGGCCGGACCGTGGTGAAGTTTTAGCGGCCGAGCTTTTCGGAAAGGACCGCGGAAACGCCGAGGAAGGCGGGGTAGTCGGCCGTAATGACAAACGTCGGCACCTGCGCCAGGTAGTTGACGAAGCGCCCTTTCTGCTCGAAGCGCGTACGGAAGCACGAGCGCGCAAAGCGCTCGCCCAGGCGCGGCACGATCCCGCCACCGATGTAGATACCGCCCTGCGCCCCCAGGGTAATCGCAAGATTGCCCGCCACCGTGCCCAGCATGCCGCAGAAGGCCTCGATCGCCCGGTCGCATAGCGCACATTCGCCCGCCAGCGCGCGCCGCGAGATCTCGGGCGCGTCCAGCTCCTGCGCCGCCTGCCCGGCATGCTGCGCCAGCGCGCGATAGATCAGCTCGATACCGTCGCCCGACAGCAGCCGTTCCGCCGAGACATGCTCGTACTGGCGCCACGCATACTGCAGGATCGCCACTTCGGTCTCGTTGGCCGGCGAAAACGTCACGTGCCCGCCTTCGCTGAGCAAGGCGGTCCAGCTGTCGCCCGCCGGAATCAGTCCCGACACGCCCAGCCCGGTTCCCGCCCCGACCAGCCCCAAGGGCGTATGCGCGCGCGCCGCGCCGCCGCCGATCTGCTGCTTCTGCCCGTCGGCAAGGTGCGGCAAGGCGCGCGCCAGCGCGGTGAAGTCGTTGACCACTTCCAGCGTCTCGAAGCCGCACTCGAGGCGCAAGGCGGCAATCGAAAACTCCCAGTGATGGTTGGTCATGCGCACCATGTCGCCCGTGATCGGATTGGCAATCGCCAGCGCCGCGTGGCGCAAGCCGGCCACCCCGGCCGCGACCACCTTGGGCGAGCCCAGATAGGCGCGCAGGGCGTCGGCCAGGGTCGGGTAGTTGGCACACGGCAGGACGTCGATCAGGCCGGCCTGCCCGGGAGCCGTTTCCAGCGCGAAGCGGGCGTTGGTGCCGCCGATGTCGGCCAGCAGGCGCGGACCATCGGTATACCGAGAAGACGGAGAAGACGGGGAAGACGGGACAGCAGGGTGTGGCGCGGTGGCGTGGTCGGTCATGGCGGCGAGTGTAGGATGGACTCGCCAAGCTTAATGGATCACATGCCCACGGTGCAAGCTTTCTTTGTAGTTTTAGTACATCGGGAGCGCAAATTCCGGCCTCAAGGCGAGTTTCACCAACACCGGGCGTAGTATAGGTACGCGCGGCGTGGGCGACAGGGAGGTTGCGGAAGGGGGAATCAGCCGGCGTGGGCGGCCTGCTGGCCGGCTTCGCCGGCGTGGTGGGCATTCCAGGCGTCCAGTCCGCCATGCAGCGGGCGGGCGCGGTGGTAGCCGAGCGCGATCAGTTCCTTGGCCACCTGGGCGGCCGTGACGTCGTTCGGGCAGCTGCAGTACACGACAATGTGGCGCTCCTTGTCGAGCAGGGCGACGAAGCCCTCGCGCGCCGAGGCGTTGTAGATCAGCGCGCCGGGCACGGCCTGTTCGAGCTGCTGCGCGGTGATGCTGCGCGCGTCGACGATGATCGGCTGCTGGCCGCCGCGGATCAGCTGGGCCAGGTCGCTCATGCTGATGCGTTCGATCTGCATGCCCTGGCGGAAACGGCGCCGCTCGATGTATTTGTACAGGATGAACAGTCCCAGCAAGCTCAGCAGGACCATGAGGGCGGTGCTGCCCATGTTTTCGAGCATGAGCAGGACCTTGTCGACACTCTTGTGGAAGATGGCGCCGAGCGCGATCCCGGTGCCGCTCCAGAACAGGCTGCCCGTCATGCTGAAGGCGAGGAAGCGCGGCGCGCTCACCCCCAGCGCGCCCGACATGGGCGAGGCGATGATGTTAAAGCCGGGAATGAACTTGGCGACCATCAGCGATTTGGGGCCGAAGCGCTTGAAGCGGTCTTCGGTCTGGCTGACGCAGTAGTCGGGCGAGAGCGAGATCTTGCACAGCAGCCGCAGGATGCGCTTGCCGTAATAGCGCCCGGCGTTGAACCAGACCACGTCGCTGATCAGGCAGGCGACGATGCTGACCGCCAGGCACACGCCCCAGCTCATCTCGCCGCCCGCCGACAGCGCGCCGGCCACGATCAGGATGGGGAAAGCCGGGATCGGCATCCCGATCTGCTCGATCAGCACGATGGCGAACACGATGAGCACACCGTAGACCTGCAGCAGTTCGATAAGATTGGGCATGCCGCTATCTTATCCGAAAACGCGCCGCCCTTCTCCCCCGAAGGTGGTATCGCGCCCCGCCCGCGACCAGCGCCTGTGGCAACGGCGCCGCATGCGGATCGTTTACGCGCGCGCAATCGCCGCCAGCAGCGCCTGGGTATACGGATCCTGCGGATTACGGTACAGCTCGTCCGAATCGGCCATCTCGACCACCCTGCCGGCGCGCATCACCATGACCCGGTCGGCCATGTATTTCACCACCGCCAGGTCGTGCGAGATGAACAGGTAGCTCATGCGGTATTCGTCCTGCAGGTCCTGCAGCAGGTTGAGCACTTGCGCCTGCACCGAGACGTCGAGCGCGGACACCGATTCGTCGCAGACCAGGATCTCGGGGCGCATGGTCAGGCAGCGCGCGATCGCGATGCGCTGCCGCTGCCCGCCCGAAAACTCGTGCGGATAGCGCTGCATGGCCTGCGCCGGCAGGCCGACCCTGTCGAGCAGTCGCAGCGCCATGGCGGCGCGTTCGCCGTCGCCCGCGCCGATGCGGTGGATGCGCATCGGCTCGAGCAGGATCTGCCCCACCGTAAAACGCGGATTGAGCGAGGCGTACGGGTTTTGAAAAACAATCTGGATGCGCCGTTTGTAGGCCATGAAGTCGCGCGCCGGCATGCCGATCAGGTCCTTGCCGTCGAACAGGGCCGTGCCGCCGGTGGCCTGGTGCAGCCGCAGCAGGGTCAGTCCGACCGTGGTCTTGCCCGAGCCGGACTCGCCCACCACGCCCAGGGTCTTGCCGCGCGCCAGGGTGAACGACACATCGCTCACGGCGCGCAGTTCGCGCTTGCCGAACAGGCCCTCGCGCGCATAGAAGCTCTTGCTCAGATTGTTTACCACCAGCACGTTCTGCTCGCCCGCCACAGAGCCACGCACGCGTTGCGCGCCGCCCTCCTGCGCGCGCCCTTCCAGGTAATCCTCCAGCACCGGCAGGCGCAGCGGACGCTGGTCCAGGCGCGGACGGCAATGCAGCAGCGCGCGCGTATAGGCGTCCTGCGGATGATCGAGCACCTGGCGCGCCGGGCCCTGCTCGCGCACCTGGCCGTGGCGCATCACGATCACCCGGTCGGCCATCTCGCTCACCAGCGCCAGGTCGTGCGTGATGAACAGGACCGACATGGCGCGCCGCTTCTGCAGGCTGGCAATGAGCGCCATGATCTGTTTCTGGATGGTGACGTCGAGCGCGGTCGTCGGTTCGTCGGCGATCAGCAGGGCCGGCTCGCAGGCGATCGCCATGGCGATCATCACGCGCTGCTGCTGGCCGCCGGACAACTGGGCGGGATAGGCATCGATCTTGCGCGCCGCATCGGGCATGCCGACTTCATCGAGCAGGGCCAGGGTACGCACGCGCGCCTGCCTGGCGCTCATGCCCATGTGCTGGCGCAGCACTTCGCCGATCTGGTAGCCGACCGTCAGCACCGGATTGAGGGACGACATCGGCTCCTGGAAAATCATCGCGATCTCCTTGCCGCACAGGCGGCGCCGCGCGGCGCGCGGCAGCGCCAGCAGGTCGGTCCCGTCGAACACGATGCGCGACGCCGGATCGACGAGCGTCGTCTCCGGCGCCAGCAAACCCATCACCGCCAGCGAGCTGACCGACTTGCCGCTGCCGGACTCGCCCACCAGCGCCACCGTGGCATTGCGCGGCACCGAAAACGATACCCCGCGCACCGCCTCGACCGTGGTGTGCTTGTCGACGCGAAAGGCGATGCGCAAATTGTCTACCTGAAGCAGCATGCCGTCCTCTACTTGAGTTTGGGATCGAGCGCATCGCGCAGCGCGTCGGTAAACAGCGAAAACGCCGTCACCAGCAGCGCCATGGCGCTCGCGGCGGCGCCCAGCTGCCACCATTTGCCGAGGATCAGTTCGTTCTGCGCTTCGTTCAGCATGCTGCCCCACGAGACCACGCCGACCGGCACGCCGAAGCCGAGGAAACTGAGGATCACTTCGGCCTTGATGAAGCCGACCGCCAGGATCGACAACTGCACCAGCGCCACATGGCTGACGTTGGGAAAAATATGCGAGAACATCTTGCGCCAGTGCGAGGCGCCGATGGCGTCGGCCGCCAGCACGTACTCGCGTCCCTTGTGCTTCATGTATTCGGCGCGCATCAGGCGGTACGGCCCGGTCCAGCCGGTCAGCCCGAGAATGAGCACGATGGTCGCCACGCCCTTGTGCTGCAGCACCGCCGCCACCGCGAGGATCATCAGGATCGCGGGAATCGCCGTGAACACGCTGTAGAACCAGTTGAACAGGTCGTCGACCACGCCGCCGAAGTAGCCGGACACGGCCCCGAACAAGGTCCCCAGCGCGACCGCCAGCAGCGCCGCCGCCAGCCCCACCACGATCGAGGTTTCGCCGCCCTTGATGGTCTTGAGCAGGATGTCGTGGCCCCATTTGTCGGCCCCGAACGGCAGGGTGGCCAGGCGCGCCGGCGCGGGCGCGGCGATGGCCTCGCCGCGTTCGCTGACAAGCGCGGCGATATCGGCGGCCAGCGGATCGAAGGCGTTCGGCGGCGGCGCCGCGCGCGCCGCCACGGCGCCGTCATGCACAGGCGCATCCGGGCCGAGCAAGGAGGGCGGCGCGTAGCTGACGGCCACCTCCTCTTCCCAGCCGGCGGCGACCAGGCCCAAGCTGGACAAGGCCAGCAGCGCCAGGAACAGCGCCAGCACCGCCAGCGACGCCATCGCCACGCGGTCGGCGCGCAGGCGCCGCAGGGCCAGGGTCCACAGACCCGCAGGGTTGCGCTTCGTCATGCCAGCTGCACGCGCGGATCGACCGCCTTGTACAGCAGGTCGGCCAGCAGGTTGAACACCATGGTGGCGGCAGCCACGTACACGGTGATCGCCTTAATCACCGGAAAATCGCTGCGCTCGACCGCCAGGATGACTTCGCGCCCGATCCCGGGAATGCCGAAAAACCGCTCCAGCAGGAACGCGCCGATCAGCAGGGCCGGCAGGTTGGCCATCACGTGCGTGATGATCGGAATGGCGGCATTGCGCAGCACGTGCACCCACATGATGCGCCGTTCCGGCAAGCCCTTGGCGCGCGCCGTGCGCACGTAGTCCTGCTGCACTTCGTCGAGCACGAAGCTGCGGTACAGGCGCAGGGTCGGCGCGAGCGATACCGTCAGCCCGATCAGCACCGGCAGCGCCGCGTAGCGCAGCAGGTTCTCGCCCAGCCCGCTCCCCCAGCCCTGCACCGGAAACAGGCCCAGCTTGTAAGCCAGCCCGTACTGGAAGGCGATGATGTACACCAGGATGCTGACCGACATCCCGACCGTGCAGGCCAGCATCAGCGCGCGGTCGGTCAGCGAGCCGCGCACGAAGGCCACGGCCAGCGCCAGTCCAATCCCGATCAGGGTTTCCAGCACGGTCAGCGGAACCAGGATGGTCAGCGACGGCCCCAGCCGGCTGGCGATGATGCGCGAAACCGGTTCGCCCGTGCTCCAGGCGTTGCCGAAATCAAACATGAGGATTTGCTTGACGAAGATCCACAGCTGCACAGGCATCGGCTGGTCGGTGCCGAGCTGGCGCCGGATGTTCTCGATCTCGGCGGCGTCGGACATCTTGCCGGCGAGCAGGTACGCGGGATCGCCGCCAATCCAGTTGAACAGGATGAACACCAGCAGCACGACGCCGGCCATGGTGGGCAGCATCTGCCACAGGCGGCGCAGGAGATAGGCAAGCATGGGCTGGAGCGGGTCCTTCGCGGTCGGTATGGCCGGTTCGTCGGCAGGGCATGACGATAGCGCATTTCCGCTCCCTGCGGTGATGACAGGCGAACAATGTCGTCATTGCCACATAGAAAATAATCTTCGTTGACGGCAGACAACGGACACAAATTCAAGTACAAATTTGTAGCGTCGGGAAACTGTTGTTTCGCTGCCAAACTGGCTTGTGTGTACATTGACAGTCCGACATTCCAGTGTTGAGATGTGTGCGCTTGGAAAACGTTCTCACCAACTATTTCACAAGAAAACGAGAGACACCATGTATTTTCCGCCCATCTCAGAAAGCCTGTGCTGGGAATGCGGCGGAAAGCGAAATATGCATGCAGATATAGAAGTTTTTAACATTGATACCCTCTGGAGTTACCCATGTTTAGAAAAACCGTAATGGCGCACGCCGTCTCAGTGGCGCTCGCTTCGGCAGCATTCTCCCTGGCCGCACCGGCCATGGCGCAAGACCCGTCCGGCCCGATCCAACGCGTCGAGGTCACCGGTTCCAGCATCAAGCGTGCTACCGCCGAAACCGCTTCCCCAGTCCAGGTCATCACCGCGCAAGACATGGCCAAGTCGGGCAAGGGCACCGTCGCCGAATACCTCCAGACTCTCACCGCCGATGGCGCGGGCTCGCTGCCGACCGGCTTCGGCAACGGCTTCGCCGCCGGTTCGACCGCGATTTCGCTGCGCGGCCTCGGCGCCACCTCGACCCTGGTCCTGCTCAACGGCCGCCGCATGGCGCCGTTCGCGCGCGCCGACGACGGCCAGAAGAGCTTCACCGACCTCTCGACCATCCCGATGGAAGCGGTCGAGCGCATCGAAGTGCTGAAAGACGGCGCTTCCTCGACCTACGGCGCGGACGCGATCGCCGGCGTGGTGAACATTATCCTGCGCAAGGATTTCACGGGCCTGATCGCCAAGGGCACGATCGGCCAGTCCAAGTACAAGGATGGCGAAATGGCCAAGGGCTCGCTGACCTGGGGCAAGGGCAACCTGGAAGCCGACGGTTACAACGTGCTGGTCAACGCCGAGTACTACACCAACAACGAACTGAAGAACAAAGACCGCGCCGAGCGCGGCTGGATCGGCCACGGCGACCTGCGCCCGTACGGCTATGCGATGGATACCCAGTTCGCCTCCGGCTACCTGGCGGGCAGCAACAACACCGGCGCCAGCCCGACCGGCTCGATCCGCAATCCGGCCAACAACACCTACGTCTCGCTGCCCGGCTGCGCGGCCCTGTCGCAAACCGCCAACCGCGACCCGCAAGGCGGCTGCCTGTGGCACCACGACCAGTTCCGCTCGATGCAGCCCCAGGTCGACGGCCTGAACCTGTACTCGCGCGTGAGCAAGAAGCTGGGCGAGGACCTGCAGGTCTACGGCGAAGTCGGCTACTCCAAGCGCGATACCTCGTTCACCCTGATTCCGGGCGAAATCACGCGTACCTATGCCGGCCCGCCGACGGCCGGCAATCCGACCGGCGTGACCAACTGGGGTTCGGGCGCCGGCACCACCATGCAGCTGGCCGCCAACCACCCGCAAAACCCGTACGGCGTGCCGGTGCGCGTGCGCTATTCGGCCTTCGACGTGGGCCCGAGCGAGCGTTCGGTCAACAATGAATTCAACCGCATCGTGGTCGGCGCCAAGGGCGCGGCCATGGGCTGGGATTTCGACACCTCCTACGTGCATTCGGAATCGAAACTCGACCTCCTGTACAGCAATATGCTGAACCTGCGCGTGGTGCAGGCGGCGCTGGGCAATCCGGCCAGCCCGTACTTCCCGTACTACATCGGCGAGCAGGCCGGCAAGAACCCGGCCTCGCTGTACCAGGCCATGGTGCGCACGGCCACCTCGCATTCGACCACCAAGCTCGACATCGTCGACTTCAAGGCCTCGCGCGAGCTGTTCCAGCTGCCGGGCGGCGCCTTGGGCGTGGCCGTGGGCGCCGAGCACCGCCGCGAAAAACTCGACAATCCTTCCCTCTCGGGCACCGAAGACGGCAGCATCAACTCGTCGTACGTGGCAGCCAAGGGCGAAGAGAAAATCTCGGCCGTGTTCGTCGAAGTGGCGGCGCCGGTGATCAAGTCGCTGGAACTGTCGGCCGCGCTGCGTTACGACAAGTACACCAACTTCTCCTCGACCACGCCGAAGCTGGGCGCCAAGTGGACCCCGGTCAAGACCTTCGCCCTGCGCGGCACCTACTCGGAAGGCTTCCGCGCCCCGGGCGCGGCCGAAGCGAGCGCCTCGTCGCGTTCGACCGGCACCGCCACCACGCGCGATCCGATCCGTTGCCCTGGCGGCACGCCGGCAGCCGGCGGCGGCAGCGCCACCGATTGCGCCATTTCGCTGGCGGCGGTCAAGGTCGGCAACCCGAACCTCAAGCCCGAAACCTCGAAAGGCATGACCCTCGGCATGGTCTGGGATCCGCTCAACGACACCAGCCTGTCGGTCGACCTGTGGAAGATCAAGCGCAGCGACGAGATCAATCCGCTGCCGTACAACGAAGCGGCGGCCCTGCCGACCGCGGTGCGCGCGGATAACAACCTGGTGGTGGGCGGCGTGGCGATTCCGAACACCGGCACCATCCTGATTTCGAATGCGCCGTACCGCAATTCGAGCTTCACCGAAATCAAGGGCGTCGACCTCGACATCAAGCAGAAGTTCAAGCTCGGCGACTACGGCCGCGCCAACCTGGGCCTGACCTGGACCTACATCGATTCGTGGATCCGGGCCGAGTCGGCCACCGTCAAGTACCAGTACGCCGGCACCCACGGCAACTGCGACACCTCCAACTGCGCCGGTACGCCGAAGCAGAAGATCAGCTTCGTGGCAGGCTGGGACTGGCAGGACCTGAACCTGACCCTGACCACCAACTACCGTTCGAAGATGAAGAACGTGCAGTTCGAAGGCGACCTGTGCGCATCGAAGTTCGCCAACGGCGCCTCGGCGCCGAACGCGGAATGCACGCTGGCCTCGTTCACCGCGACCGACCTGTCGGTGCGCTACAACCTGTCGAAGAACTTCCAGCTGTTCGGCTCGGTCAACAATCTGTTCGACAAGGTGGCGCCGCTCGATCCATTGACCTACGGCGGCATGAGCTACAACCCGATGGACGCCTCCGGCGCCATCGGCCGCTACTTCAAGGCCGGCGCGCGCTACCAGTTCTAAGCTGATCCGGTAAGCCATCACAAACCACAGGGGCGGTGCTCAGGCACTGCCCTTTTCCATATGCACGTCTTATCGGTATGACCATGCATCGGCGCGCCAAGTGTTGCAATGCAGCAGATGCTGTCACTCGGAACATGCTTGCTGACTGGAAGCTTACTTTGCAAATCAAGCTAAACAATTTAGCCATTTCCGTTGTATTTCGATCAAAGCCAATCTTGTTCGATTGACACCCGCAGCCGCCTGATGATTCTATAGTCCCCTCTCACTTTTGGATGGAGTTGAACAGCATGATGAAGCCAACCGTATTATCCCTGTCGTTGGGCGCGATGTTTGCAGCCGGCGGCGGTTTTGCAGGCGCGGCGTTCGCACAGGACGGCCAGCCAATGCAGCGCGTCGAGATCACCGGCTCGTCGATCAAGCGCATTCAGAGCGAAACCGCCAACCCGCTCTCCATCATCAAAGCCGACGAATTCATCAAACAGGGATTGACCACGGCCCAGGAAGCGCTCTCCCGCATTCCATCGAACCAGAGCACCATGGGCAGCGGCAACGTGGTTGGCGGCAACAGCAGCGGCCTGCCGACCGGCGGCCAGGCCAGCGCCGACCTGCGCGGCCTGGGCGGCGACAAGACGCTGGTGCTGCTCAACGGCCGGCGCCTCGCCAACCACCCCTACGACAGCTCCAGCGTCGACCTGAACATGATTCCCCTGTCCGCCCTCGACCGCGTCGAAGTGCTGCGCGACGGCGCTTCCGCCATCTACGGCACCGACGCCATCGGCGGCGTGATCAACTTCATCACCAAGCGCTCGGTCACCACCACCACCATCACCGGCGAACTGGTGCGTCCACGCAAGGATGGCGGCGACGAAGAACGCGTCAACCTGTCCTCCGGCTTCGGCAACCTCGACAAGGACGGCTTCAATGTCTTCGGCGTGGTCGACTGGCATAAGCAGGAATCGATCAGCTCGCAGCAGCGCGAATTCTCGAAAACCGGGATCGTCCCCAGCCGCGGCCTGAACCTGACGTCCGGCACCACCTTCCCCGGCAACTTCTACGACGCCGCCGCCGACAAGTCCGGCAATCCGGGCTGGGCCGCGGGTTGCAATCCGCCGTTTTCGGTACCGAACGCGGCCGGCATCTGCCGCCAGGATTACACGCGCCAGATCGACAGCATGCCCGACCAGGAACAGCTGGCCGTCTTCGCGCGCGGCAGCATGAAGCTGGGCGCCGACCACCTGGCCAGCCTGGAATTTCTGCATTCGCAAAACGACGTCACCTCGCGCACCGCGCCGCCGCCGCAGACCGGCCTGATCATGACGAACACCAGCAAGTACTATCCGAAGAGCGGCGTTTCGGGCGGACCGCTGTCGATCAACTGGCGTCCGACCGAAGCGGGCCAGCGCACCATCGATTCGCAGGGCAAGGCCGACCGCGTGGTGCTGGGCATGGAAGGCGTGCTGTCCGGCTGGGATTACAAGGGCGGCATCGCGCACTCGATCTCCAAGTCGAGCGAAGACTTCGTCGGCGGCTACGTGGCCGACGCATCGTTCGCGGCCGGCGTGGCCAACGGCATCCTCAACCCGTTCGCGCTGCAGGATGCGGCCGGCAAGGCTTACCTGGACAGCACCGCCCTGCGCGGCCGCGTCCAGAGCGCCGAAGTGAAGAACACCGCCTTCGACTTCAAGGCCAGCCGCGACATCATGGCGATGGGCGGCGGCCAGATGGCGGTGGCGGTCGGCACCGAGATCCGGCGCGAGACGGCCGACTTCAACGTCAACCGCGCGATCGCCGGCCAGGCGTCCAGCTCGGGCCTGTCGGGTTCGCTGTCGAAATCCGGTTCGCGCAATATCCAGGCCGTGTTCACCGAACTGAACCTGCCGTTCACCAAGGAACTGGAAATCCAGCTGGCGGCCCGTTACGACCGCTACAGCGACGTCGGCAACACCACCAACCCGAAAATCGGCCTGCGCTACCAGCCCATGCCGCAGTTGCTGGTGCGCGGCTCGGCCAGCACCGGTTTCCGCGCCCCGACCCTGTTCGAAAAGAACGGCCCGCCATCGCGCAACGATACCAACGACAGCTACAACGATCCGATCCTGTGCCCGGGCGGCAAGCCGCAGCCCGGCTCGAATCCGCTGCGCGATTGCGACCTGCAACAGTTCAAGCTGCAAGGCGGCAATATCAACCTGAAGCCGGAAAAATCCAAGTCCTTCTCCTTCGGCGCCGTGATCGAGCCGATCCCGAGCGTGACGATTGCCGCCGATTACTGGAACATCCAGTTGAAGGACAAGATCGCCGCCCTGCCTGAGCAAACCATCTACGGCAACTACGAGAAGTACAAGGCCCTGTTCCTGCGCTTCCCGGACGGCTCGCCGAACGCGATCGAGAACTTCCTCAACAACCTGGGCGAAGTCAAGACCGACGGCGTCGACCTGAGCGCCACCCTGCGCCTGCCGCGCACCAGCTTCGGCAACTTCACGGTGACGATGGACGGCACCTACGTGCACAAGTACGACTACCAGAACGAGCGCAATGGCGAGTTCATCCACAACGTGGGCCGCTACGCCGACATGGCGCCGGTATTCCGCTGGCAGCACACGGCCGCGCTGAACTGGAGCAATGGCCCGTGGGGCGTGAACCTGTCGCAATCGTTCAAGTCCTCGTACCAGGACCAGAACCAGGTGGCCGACGAGTTCAAGCACAAGGTCGAGGCCTACAGCCTGCTGAACCTGTCGGGCAGCTACAGCGGCATCCAGGGCCTGACCCTGACCGCCGGCCTGAAAAACCTGCTGGACGAGCAGCCGCCGTTCTCGAACCAGGGCACGCTGTTCCAGAAGGGCTACGATCCGCGTTTCAGCGATCCGATCGGCCGCGCCGTGTACCTGCGCGCCAGCTACGCCTTCTAAGCGTTTTCAGCTGACGAAAAAAACCGCCGGATGCGCAGTCCGGCGGTTTTTTTTATGGGCGCCGCCGCCAGGAGGAGGCCTACGTCAGGCTGCCGAAGCTGCGCAGGGACAGCACGCGCGCGGCACTGAGGTGCAGGCGCGCCTGCTGGCGCTCGCCGCGCACGGTGAAGCTCAGCGTGGCGCCGTCCTGCTCGAGGCGCCCTTCCGCGATGCGATGCCTGTCCAGGAAGGCGTGCGCCGCGCCCAGATACTGTTCCAGCAGGCGCGCCGCCGCGGCCCCCGTTTCGGTCGTGAACGCGCTGTGCTCCGCGACCTGCAACACCGCCTGCGACAGGCGCGCAAAGCCGACCTTGCCGCCGCGCGCCAGCCAGTGACGCAGCGCACTGTCGACCTCCATCGGCGCCGGCAAGCGGTCTTCCAGCTGCGGACAGTCGAGGGCGCCGAAGGCAAGCGGCAGCAGCGTTGCCATGGCCTCGCTCGCCAGTTGCGCACGCACCGTCGCCGTGGCCGACAAGGCATCGCGCTTGCGCGCATACACCAGGTAGAACTGGTAATAGTCGCAAAACTCGGCCACGGTACGGGCCTGCTCCACCGCAAAGGCGGCCGCTTCCTTGCGCAGCGGCGTCACCGCCACGCTATCGGACCGGGTATCACCGATCCCGATCGCCAGCTCGGTCAGGGTCACGCGCTCGTTCAAGCCGATGGCCTGAAACAGCGGCGCCGCGCCCACGCCCAGGGCGCGCAGGAAGGCGCTGGCCTCGTTCAACTGCTGCGCGGTGTAGAGGCGCTGATCGAGCAGGAAGCGCTCGGCCTGGGCCCACATGGCGCTGCTGGCGTCACCGCTTTCGCACTGGGCGAGCAGGCGCAGATTGGCGCTGCCGAGGGTCATGAGCTTGACCGGACCGAGCATCAGTCCCCACTTCGGCAGCAAGGTCATCGGCGAGCCATGCAATCCTTGCTGGACCTCGTCCAGCAGCGTGGTTTCGTCCGCCACGGTAAAGCTGACCTGGGGATGGGGGATGGCCCAGGCCAGCCATTGCACGCCGCCGTCGATGCAGGCCAGCACCTGGCGCGCGAGTTCGGACAGCGCGGCGGGATCTTGAATCAGCTTGCCGGCAACGATGACAGTCATGAGGACGTTCCTTTCATAAAGGCACTGGTCGCTAAGATGGCGCGCACGCTCAGCCGCCGCGATTGGCCCTGGTGGCGATGCCGTCGGCGGCGCTGTCGATCGTGTACAAGACCCCCACTCCCATGCTGGTGCCAGCCTGGGCGACGATATTGCTTTGCTGCTGAGCGCCAGTGGCATTGTGCGCGGCCTCGGCCAGGGTCTCGGCGCTGGCCTGGAACAGCGTGCCCATCGCCATGGCGGGCGCGTCGCCCAGCACCTTGGTGTTGGCCTGGGTGACCGAATCGGTGATTTGACTGTTAACAGCGGTTGGAAAAGCCATGGTCATTCTCCTTGAACGGATGGAAGCGGGTCGCGATGCGCATGTCTGCCCGAGGGAACAGGGCCGGCAGTCAATGATCGCACAACTGCGCGCGCGGGCGTATGTCCACGCTTGGGATCCCTACCGCCGCACGCGTTTTTGTGCGCTTTTTGCGCTACATCAGCAATGCACTTGCGCACGGCGCGGATACTGAACGATTCCCTGTCCAGAACTGCCCGCCATGCTGACTCTGAAAATTGCCGCCGCGTTCGATGGCGACGTGATCGTCGCCGGCGCCGGCCCGGCGGGCGCGGCTGCGGCCGCCCACCTGGCCGATGCCGGCTTTGCCGTCCTCCTGATCGACCATCAGCAATTTCCGCGCGACAAAGTCTGCGGCGACTTCGTCGGCCCCGCCGCCCTGCTCGAACTGCACCGCCTCGGCATGGCCGCCCTGCCCGGCTACCGGCAAACGAACATCATCCACGAGGCCGCGCTGTACCTGAACGGGCGCCACCTGATCACCCATCCCATCCCGCGCGTGGCGGGCATGCCGGCGCACGGCAGGGTCATCGCGCGCAAGGCGCTCGACCAGTGGATCCTCGACCGGGCGCGCGCGGCCGGCGCCCGCGTGCTGGAAAACACCCGCGTGCAAGGCTTCGCCAGCGACGCCGGCGGCGTGAGCGTGACGGTCAAGGGGCCGGCCGGCCGCGCCACCCTGCGCGCCCAGGCCCTGATCGGCGCCGACGGCAGCAGCTCCGTGGTGGCGCGCCTGCTGCGCGGGCACGCGGTGCCGGACCGCAACCGCATCGTCGCGATGCGCTGCTACATGGATGGCTTGCCGGACACCGGCAACCGCTGCGACCTGTATTTTTCGGACGCGACCTTTCCCGGCTATTACTGGCTGTTTCCCACCGGGCCGAACGCGGCCAATGTCGGCATCGGCATGGTGCGCGAGACCTTGCCGCGCAACGAGGAACACCTGCGCCAGCGGATGCTGCAGCTGTTGACGAGCGATCCGGCCCTGCGCGCGCGCCTCGGCAACGCGCAACTGCGCGGACCGGTAACGGGCTGGCCGCTGACCACCTACGATGCCGCCCTGCCCTGCGTGGGCCGGCGCGTGCTGCTGGCGGGCGACGCCGCCGGCCTGATCAACCCGCTCAACGGCGAAGGCATCCAGTACGCCATGCTGAGCGGGCGCTGGGCCGCCGAGACGCTCATCGCGGCCCGCGCGCGCGACGATTTTTCGCACGCCGGCCTGCTGCCTTACGCGCAGCGGATCGAACGCGAGCTGCGCTTCGACATGGCGCTGGCGCGCCTGATCGTGCAGCTGATCCGCAACCGCCACCTGACCCCGCTCTGGCTGGAAGCGCTGCACATCATCGTGGCCCGCGCCCGCGCCGACCCCGCCTACGCCGACATCACCGGCGGCGTGCTGGCCGGACTGGTGCCGGCGCGCCGCGTGATGGGCGCCGACATCCTGCGCAAGAGCGCGCAGCAGGCGGTGCTGTCGCTGGCGGGCATGGGCGCGCAGCACCTGCTGCGCGGGCGCGCCCATTGCCTGCGCCTCGGCTTGCGGACCGGCACGGCGGCGGCTGGGGTGGCGCTGTCGATGGCGGCCCACCCGCGCGCCGCGCTCGACTGGGGCCTGGGCGTGGCCGGCAGCGCGCTCGAGCTGGGCGGCGGCGTGGCCGGGGCGCTGCTGCGGCCCGGCGCACAGGAGCATACGCCCGCCGCGCCCGATTACAGATCGCGTTCGATCATGTAAAGCACCACCTGGCGCAAGAAGCGCTTGTGTTCGGAGTCGGGCAGCGCGCCGAAGATCAGGTCGAATTCGTGCAGGGCCGCGCCGGCCAGCTGGCGCGCGCAGCTGCGCGCATGGGCGATGCTGTCGTACTTGTCCATGGTGGCGCGCACCCACGCGACCTCGGCTTGCTCCCGCGCGCCGCGCGGCAGCGCCAGGAAGCGCCGGATCCGCTGTTTTTCGTCCTCGTCGCAGCGGCCCGCCGCGTGGATCAGCATCAGGGTGCGCTTGCCTTCCCAGATATCGCCGTTGATTTCCTTGCCGTATTTGCCCTCGTCGGCGTCGAGGTTGAGGATGTCGTCCTGGATCTGGAACGCCGCGCCCATGTAGTAGCCGAAGCGGTCGAAGCGCTCGGGCGCGACGGCCCCGCCGCTGGCGACCAGGGCGCCGATGCGCAGCGGGTGCATGCAGGTGTACCAGCAGGTTTTCTTGAGCACCATGCGCAGGTAGTCTTCCTCGCTCAGGTTGGCCACGTTGTCGCGCACCCAGCCCAGTTCCAGCGCCTGGCCTTCGACCGTCTGGCACACCATGTGCTCGATTTCGTTGACGATGCGCCAGGTCAGTTGCGGGCCGACGATGGCCAGGTTGTTGAGCAGCAGGCGGATGCACAGCGCCTGCATCGCGTCGCCCACGTTGAGCGCGACCGCCAGGCCCTGGTCGGCCTGCAGGGTGGGTTGCCCGCGCCGGTGTTCGCTGCCGTCCTCGATGTCGTCGTGGATCAGGAAGGCGTTGTGGTACAGCTCGATGGCGACGGCCGATTCGAGCACCCGGCGCACCTCGCCGCCGAAGGCGCAGCAGGCGGCGATGCACAGCGCCGGACGCAAGCCCTTGCCGGAGCGCAGCGGATACACGGGCAGCAAGTCGTACAGATAACGGCGCGGCTCCTTGCTGGGCAGGTAGTCCAGCAGGCGCGCCATGGTGATTTCCTTGTAGCGCGCCAGGCTGGCCTCGACAAAACGGGAACGCCCGGCCGCCTCACTCACCGGCCGACTCGACCTGCACGGTGAGCACGGCGCGCACCTGCTCCAGCTGGCTGGCCAGGAGCAGCCCGGAATAGGTGCCGGGCGCGGCATCGGACGGGACCGTCACGGTGATCAGCACGGTCGCCGAGGAGCGCGCGGGGATGGCCAGTTGCTCCGGCGCGAAGCCGATCTGGGCCGACGCGAGCCGGGCGCCGCTGTCGCTGAGCAGGTCGGCGCAGTGGAGGCGGAAGGTGTCGGTCGGCACATCGGCCGCGTTTTCCAGGGTCATCGGCACGCTGAGCGATCCGCCCGGCGCGACCGGCTGCGGCATTCTCAAGGATGCGGTGGCGTCGCCGCCCTGCTTCGGCGCCGCCGCGCCGCCGGGACGCACCGTGACCACCCGCTCCGACAGCGCGCCCAGCGAGTTGCTGGCCAGCACCACCATGTCGAGCAGGATGTCGACCACCTCGTGCGCATCGCGGCGGAAGCGCTGCATCACGTCGGCCGGGTCGGCGGCGCGCAGTTTTTCCACGTCCACGAAACGCATTTCGACCCGTTTGGCGGCCGCCACGCCGAGCGCGATTTCCTCTTCCAGGGTCGAGGCGGCCTGCTGCACGATGCGCGAGGTCTTGCCGGCCATGCGCATCAGGTAATCGAGTTCGGCCCGGGTCATGCTGATGTTGTCGCTGTCATTGCTTGGCATCGCTCACGGCTCCTGGTGGTGGTGGCGCATATCGGAAGGTATCAGCCCGGCACCGGCGTCGGCGTGTCGTCGCGGCACGCGAACAGGCGCGTGGTGCCGCGCACGCTGATGCTGGCGAACGGGTTGCCGAACACCTCGATGCCGATCGTATAGTCGCTGCGCGCGCAGATCGGTTCGCACACGGTGATGCAGACCGGCACTGGCTCGCGCGCGACGAGCTGCATGTTCATGCTGACCTGGAGCGGGCGCTGCGGGTCGCTCGACAGCGTCACGTTGGCCGGCGCCGGTTCGAAGGAGATCGACACCGGGCACGGCTTGTCCAGCGTGAAGGTATGGTCGATCCGGGCCGGCTGCTCGGGCCAGGACACGATGGAAACGGTTTGCTCGGGCATGATGGTTCTCCTCAAGAGGTTAAAGTTCGGGTTCGGGTTCGGGTTCGGCGACGCGCGGCGCGGCGCCGGCCAGCGCGCGCGGCAGCGCGAACACCACGTGCTCTTGCACGCCCGCCCGGTTGACGACCGGCCCGGCGCCCCAGGCGACCAGGCGCGCCACCACCTGCTCGAGCAGGACTTCGGGGGTGGAGGCGCCGGAAGTGATGCCGACGCAGTGGCGGCCGTCGAACCAGTCGCGCTGCAACTGGTCGGCGTGATCGAGCAGGTAGGCGCCGACGTTCTGTTGCGCGGCAATTTCCCGCAGCCTCTGCGAGTTGGCGCTGGCGGGCGAACCGATCACCAGGATCAGGTCGCAGCTGGCGGCCAGTTCCTTGATGGCGGACTGGCGGTTCTGGGTGGCGTAGCAGATATCTTCCTTGCGCGGCCCGATCAGCGCCGGGAAGCGCCCTTGCAGGGCCTGCAGGATCGGCTTGACATCGTCGATCGAAAACGTGGTCTGGGTGGCGTAGGCCAGGCGCGTCCCGTCCTGCACCTGGAGCCGCTCGGCCTCGCCGGCAGTGCCGACCACGTGGATGGCGCGCGCGGCCGCGCCGCGGTAGTGGCCGAGCGTGCCGACGATTTCCGGGTGGCCGGCGTGGCCGATCAGGATGACCTCGCGGCCGTCGCGCGCGTGGCGCCCGACCTCCATGTGGACCTTGGCGACCAGCGGACATGTGGCGTCGAACACCCGCAGGCGGCGCGCGTCGGCCTCGGCCCGGACCTGCGGCGCGATGCCGTGCGCGCTGAACACGACGATGCCGTGCTCCGGCACCTGCGCCAGTTCCTCGACGAACACCGCGCCGCGCTCGCGCAGAGCGGCGACCACGTGGCGGTTATGCACGATCTCGTGACGCACGTAGACCGGGGCGCCGAAGACGTCGAGGGCGCGCTCGACGATCTCGATCGCCCGCTCGACCCCGGCACAGAAGCCGCGCGGATTGGCCAGCACGATTTGCATATGTCCTCCCAAGCGGATCTGGATCAGTCCGCTTTAGAGCTTACGTGCGCCGGGTCGGGTGAGCTTGAGCCAGATCAAGCCCCTGATATTTCGCAAATACAGGAGGCAAGAAAAAACCCCGCCGGACATGCGTCCGGCGGGGTTTTTTACGTCATACAAGTTTCTTGCAAAGATACGCGGTGGCTGTCTGTCAACCGCCGCGCACCCCGGCAATTACAGGAACTTGTAGTTCAGACGTGCGTAGAACGTGCGGCCCAGCGGGTTGGTGAAGGTCGCATCGTAGCCGACCTGGAAGTTGGCGCCGTTACGCGACGATGGCGGATCTTCGTCGGCGATGTTCTTGACACCGAAGGTCAGGCTCACGTTTTTCATCGGTTTCCAGCCCAGGGTGGCGTCGAAGGTCGAGTAGTCGCCGACCTTGCGCAGCAATGGGTAATCCGGTCCGATCAGCGCCGGATCGGTGTAATCCCAGTAACCCTTGGTGTAGTTGTGGGTCAGGGAACCGGTCCATTGGCCGATGCCGTAGGTCAGGCCCAGGGTGTGGCGGAAACGCGGGGTCGGACCGAAATCCTTGAAGTTGCCCAGGTCGCTGACTTCCGGCGAACCCTGGTACTGGTAGCCGTGCTTGGTGTAGTAGGTCGAATCGAAGTTCGCACCCAGCGTGCCCATGTCGCCCATCTTCTGGCGATAGTTCAGGTTCAGGTCGACGCCGGCAGCAAAGAACTTGCCGGTGTTCACGCGTGGCAGGGCCACGTAGGCGAGCGGGAAGTCCTTGTTGGTGCTGCCGCGGATCGGGTTATCCAGCGAGCCTGGTGCGCCTGGCGTGGCCGCTTCGATGGCCGGATCGTAACGGTAGAACTGGTTGACGTTGGCAACCGGATCGCCGAACACCGTGTTTTCCGACATGGCGTTGATCGACTTGTCGATTTTCACGTTCCAGTAATCGATCGAACCGCTGATGGTCGAGGTTGGCTGGAATACCAGGCCCAGGGTGTACTGCTTCGACTTCTCCGGCTTGAGGTCCGGATTGCCGCTGTTCTGGGTGGTCAGCTGGACCGAGCACTCATCCTGCAGCTCGCCGACCGGATTGATGCTGTTGACCGGCACGCCGTTCGGGCAGCGGACCGGATCGTTGAAGTTGGACGAGGTATTGTTCAGCGCCTTCGGATTCAGGTTGTCGACCAGGGTCGGTGCGCGGAAGCCCCGTGCCACCGAACCGCGCGCCATGATGGCGGTGCTCGGACGATAGGTGAAGCCGAGTTTCGGGCTCAGGTTGTCGAATTCGGTGCCGAAACCGTTCTTGTATTTGTCGTAGCGCGCGGCGGCGGTCAGCTCCAGGTCCTTGATGACCGGGACAACAGCTTCGGTGAACAGGCCGAACACTTTACGGTCGCCGCTGACGCCGGGAATTTCACCGGCGCCGCCGACTTCGTCACCCGAGGACAGCACCGGGGACGAGGTCTGGGTCAGCTTTTCGGTACGGTACGAGGTACCGACCGAGAAGCCCACCGCGCCGGCCGGCAGGTTGAACACTTCCTTGGACATGCGGAAATCGAACTCTTTCGAGGTCGAGACGCCGCCGTTCTGGAAGCCGCTCAGCTGGGCGCCGAGCAGGCCGGCCAGGCTGGCCGCGTCCTGTGAGCCGAATACATTGATTTCACCGGAAACCACCAGGGGACGCAGCTTGGCGTAGCTGAACTTGCCGGGGCCGAAGCTGATTTCGACTTCATTCTTGCCGTAGCTCAGGCCAGTCTCGTAATCCCAGCCGGCCAGATTGCCTTTGGCGCCCACCACCACACGGGTGTTCTGGGTCTCGTTGAGGTCGGTGCGGCCGCCACCGGCGACGGTGCGCCAGGTACCGGTGATGTCGCCGGTCGGCATCACATCCATGTCGGCGGCGAGGACGGTTTCAGCGGTGGTCACGGTGCCGTTCGGCATTTTGTAGCCGGCAGGCAGTACCAGGCCCTTCGGCAGCTTGACGGTTTTAGGATAGAAACGGCCGCTGGCCGGATAGCGCATGGTCTCGGTGTACGGCGCCGGCGAGTACGCCGCGATCATCTTGTCCTTGGTGTACGCCGCTTCGGCGAACAGTTCCAGGCTGTCGCTGACCTTGAACACGCCGCGCGTGACCAGGTTGCTGTGCTTGGCTTCAGGAATCAGGTCGATGTACTTGACGTAGTCGGTGCCGCAGCCTTTTTCGCTGTTGATGACCAGGCTGAATTCCTCGTTCTTGCAACCGTTGTAGCGGTACGGGTTCACGCCCACGTACTTGTTGCCGAGCGAATCGGTGAAGTTCAGGTTGGGCACGCCGTTGCGCGGCGAGGACTTGTTGATGCCCAGGTCGGGACGCACGGAGGTGGTCGAGAAGCTGCGGTCGGAGGCGCGCAGTTTTTCGTTTTCTTCGTGGTTGGCGCTGAACAGCACGTTGAAGCGGTCGGTCGCGATGTCGCCGAAGCCGCCCGTGACGTTAAAGCTCTTGGTGTTGCCGCCGCCCTGGTCGACGTGGGTCTTGTAGGCCGATACTTCCATCCCTTTGTAGTCTTTTTTGAGGATGAAGTTGATCACGCCGGCCACCGCATCGGCGCCGTACACGGCCGAAGCGCCGTCGCGCAGCACCTCGATGCGTTCGATGGCCGACAGCGGAATCGAATTCAGGTCGACCGGATTGTTGCCGACCGCATAGTTGGCCACGCGGCGGCCGTTCAGCAGCACCAGCGTGTAGCGCGCGCCGAGGGCACGCAGGTTGGCGGTCGACGGCACGCCGGAGGCGCCGACGTTGTTGGCGGTAACGCCGCCGCCGAAGTTACCCGGAATCAGGTTGACCAGGTCCTGGGCCGAGGTGGCGCCGGTACGCTCGATGTCTTCGCGTTTGAGAATGGTGACAGGCAGCGCGGTTTCAGCGGCGACGCGTTTGATCGACGAGCCGGTGATCTCGACGCGCTGCATCGAATTGTCCTGGGAAGCGGTCTGGGCTACGGCTGGCAATGCCGCAAGGCCGAGGCCGACTGCGATACCGCCCGAAAAGACCAGGCGCAAAGAACGCGATAAAACTGTTTCTGTCATCATTTGTGAATCCCTTGATTTATAAAATATTAGTATTAACACCATCTCTTTTGGAGGGTGCATCAATTTAAGTAGCGAACCTCGCGGTGGCACGTTCCGGATCGCGGACACGTCCCGATGCAAGGTACAACCAGCCGAGTTCTTGGTAACTTTGTCTCCGTCGGCTGAAACTTCTTCACTTCGCTTAAAGCGACATTCTCCAACTGGCGCCGCACTTCTGTGCTTTTTTGCCAATCAAGCCCAAGATAGAAACATACGGGAATAATTGATGTCAACGGTAAACACACAATATGTATATAAACAACAGGCGTGGTCGCATGCATACGATTGCGCTGTAGTTTCTTGCATACGGAACAGGAATTTGTGATTGAATAAAGGTAATTAATTGCAGCGGTTGGCAATGCGCAGCCGTGCCCGCACGAAACGTGGGGCATCGAAGCGCGCCTTGCTGCGCCTGGCGGCGTGCAATATCGGCGCTTGTCGCGGCGTGGGGAAATGGAACGAGGACGGCGCCGGGCGGCGCCGCCGTGACGGTCTGCGGCGGGGTGACGGCGCACCCCGCGCTGGCTTCAGCCGTGCATACGCCGGCGGTGCGGGTGTCAGGCTTCCGGGCAGAGGCGGCGCTGGCGCACCGCCGCGGCCAGGCCTTCGAGCACGGCCACGCTGCTGTCCCAGTCGATGCAGCCGTCGGTGATCGACTGGCCGTACACCAGCTCCTTGCCCGGCACCAGGTCCTGGCGTCCCGCCACCAGGTGCGACTCCACCATCACGCCGACGATGCGGCTGTCGCCGCCGGCCACTTGCGCCGCGATGTCGGCGCACACCGGCACCTGGTTTTCCGGCTTCTTGGAACTGTTGGCGTGCGAAGCGTCGATCATCAGGCGCGCGGCCAGGCCGAGTGCGGCGATCTGCTGGCAAGCCAGTTCCACGCTGGCGGCGTCGTAGTTCGGGGTCTTGCCGCCGCGCAGGATGACGTGGCAATCCTCATTGCCGTTGGTCGACACGATCGCCGAATGCCCGCCCTTGGTCACCGACAGGAAATGGTGCGGGTGCGATGCGGCCTTGATCGCTTCCACCGCGATCTTGACGTTGCCGTCCGTGCCATTCTTGAAGCCCACCGGACAGGACAGGCCGGACGCCAGTTCGCGGTGCACCTGCGACTCGGTGGTGCGCGCGCCGATCGCGCCCCAGCTGATCAGGTCGGCGATGTACTGCGGACTGATCACGTCCAGGTATTCGGTCCCGGCCGGCAAGCCCAGCTCGTTGATGTCGCGCAGCAGTTCGCGCGCCATGCGCAGCCCGTCGTTGATGCGGAAGCTGTTGTCCATGTACGGATCGTTGATCAGGCCTTTCCAGCCGACCGTGGTGCGCGGCTTTTCGAAGTACACGCGCATGACGATTTCCAGCTCGCCCTTGAAGCGCTCGCGCTCGCCGATCAGGCGGCGCGCGTATTCCATGGCGGCCTTGGTGTCGTGGATCGAGCAGGGGCCGATCACCACCATCAGGCGGTCGTCCTGGCCGTGCAGGATGCGGTGCAGCGCCACGCGCGAGGCGCTGGCGGTCTGCTCGGCCCGTTCGCCGCAGGCAAACTCGCGGATCAGATGGGAGGGCGGCGTCAGTTCCTTCATTTCGCGGATGCGTAAATCGTCGGTGCGTGGCATGGTGTTCTCCGTGGCTGGTTATTCAAAATGGCTGGACTAAAAAAAAACCGCCATGGCTGGCGGTTTGTCTGGATATTGCAAGGATCTCGTTGTTGCTACGTGAACCTGCCGCTACTCCACCGCCCCTGGGTTGGAATTGCTAAAGTAAAAGTAGCAGGTAAAAAAGAAGACGTTGTGCATGGCAAGATCCGAAAGTGGTGCAAGGACTATAACAACGATTCCTGCAATTTGGCAAGCTGTTTATCGGCGATCATCGGGAGCGCAGCGCGCAAGCGGTTGCGCCTTTCCCACAAGAGGCGCGCCGATGCCTGTCACATTTGATCCAGATCAGTCGGGCCAAGGCGCCCGGTGCAAAACTCGGTCCATCGAGCCCCGGCCGGGCTTTGCGCTGCATCAAACATCGGCAAGTTTTCCAGCTAGCTACGTTGATCCAGATCAAGTTTACTGCGGCATGCCCGGCCGGGATCCGCAGCGCTTGTCACGCAGGCGCACCACCCGTACTGACTGGAGCATGACATGATTGAAAACGTATTAGCGGCGGCCGTGCGGCGCCTGTGCGCCGGCGGCGCCCTCCTCGGCGCCGGCGTGCTGACCGTGCCGGCACAGGTCCAGGCGCAGGCGCCGGCCGGGGCCGCAGAGCCGATGCAAAAAGTCGAGATCGTCGGCACCTCGATCCGGCAACGCCTGGCGGCGCAAACCGCGCTGCCGATCACCACCGTGCGCGCCGACGACTTCGCCAAGCAGGGCCTCTCGACGGTCCAGGAAGTACTGGCCACCATTCCCATGAACCAGACCTCGACCGGGGCCAGCCAGTCGGTCGGTTCCGGCACCGGCGGACGGTCCACCGCCGACCTGCGCGGCCTGGGCAGCGACAAGACCCTGGTGCTGCTCAACGGCCGGCGCCTGGCCAACCACCCTTTCTTCGCCGATACGGTCGACCTGAACATCATTCCCGTGGCCGCGCTGGAACGGGTCGAAGTGCTGCGCGACGGCGCCTCGGCCATCTACGGCAGCGATGCCATCGGCGGTGTGATCAACTTCGTTACCAAGCGCTCGTACCGCGGCATGGAAGTGAGCGTGGAAGCCTATCAACCGGCCGGTTCGGGCGGCGGCGACGAGCAGCGCATCAACTTCACCGGCGGCTGGGGCGACCTGGCCACCGACGGCTATAACCTGCTCGGCATTGTCGACTTCCACCGCCAGTCGCCGCTCATGGCGACCGACCGCGACTTTGCGCGCACCGGGGTGCGTCCCGAACGCGGCCTGTACCAGACCAGCGGCACGACCTTTCCCGCCAACTTCTATTCGGACGAAGGGGTTTCCGGCAATCCCAGCCATGCAAGCGGGTGCCGGCCGCCTTACTCCATCCCCAACCTGAGCGGCGCGCCGAACTGCCGCTTCGATTCGACCCAGTTCATCGACCTGATTCCGCTGACCAAGCAAGAAACCTTCCTCGGGCGCTTCAGCAAAAAATTGGGGGCCGACCACACCGCCACCCTGGAATACCTGCACAGCCGCAGCACCAACGAAGCACGCGTGGCGCCGCCGCCCCTGGCCGGCATCGGCCTGACCATGACCAGCAGCAGCCCCTACTACCCCGGCGCCGGCATCACGCCCGCCGTGGCCGGCCTGGGCGGCGAGCCGCTCGACGTCAGCTGGCGCCCGCTGGTGACCGGCAAGCGCGAGGGCCTCGATGTGAGCCTGACCGATCGCCTGCTGGCCGGCATGGAAGGCACGGCCGGCGGCTGGGACTACAATGCCGGCCTGTCGTATGCCACGGGGCGCGCGCGCAGCGCGTTCACCAACGGCTACGTGGTCGATGCGCGCATGATCGAGGGCGTCGGCAGCGGTTTGCTCAACCCCTTCGGCGAACAGACACCGGCCGGCAACGAGTTCCTGCGCCAGTCGCTGCTCAAGGGCGAATACCTGCGCGCCAAGATCAAGAGCGCGGCCGTCGACTTCAAGGCCAGCCGCGAACTGATGACCCTGCCCGCCGGCCCGCTCGGCTTCGCGCTGGGCGGGGAATTCCGGCGCGATGAGGCCGATTACCGCGTCAACCGCGCACTGGCCAGCCAGGCGTCGAGCTCCGGCTATGCCGACGCCCAGGACCAGGCCGGCAGCCGCAATATCGGCGCCGTGTTCACCGAGTTCAACGTTCCGATCCTCAAGGACCTGGAAGTCAACCTGGCCGCGCGCTACGACGACTACACCGATTTCGGGCACAGCTTCAATCCCAAGGTGGCGCTGCGCTGGCAACCGAGCAAACAAGTCCTGCTGCGCGGCTCGTTCAACAAGGGCTTCCGCGCGCCCACCCTGTACGACCTGCATGGGCCGCAGACCACGACCAATACCGGGAATTCCTGGAACGATCCGGTGCTGTGTCCGGGCGGTACGCCAGCCCCGGGGGCCAATCCCAACCTGTCGTGCGACCAGCAGCAGAACATCCGGGGCGGCGGCAACACCAACGTCAAGCCGGAACGCTCGCGCACCTACAGCGCCGGGATCGTGCTGGAGCCGACCGACAACCTGACGCTGAGCGCCGATTACTGGGATATCCGGCTCAAGGACCAGATCAATTCGCTGGCGGAGGAATCGATCTTCGGCAACTACCAGAAATACCAAGGCCTGTATGTCTACAACGCTGCCCGCACCCGGCTCGACTACGTGCTGGCGATCACCCAGAACCTGGGCGAGGTCAAGACGCGCGGCGTCGACCTGGGCCTGTTGTGGCGCCTGCAGAGGGGCCAGCTGGGTAACTTCAGTCTGGGCGTGGAAGGCACGTACGTCGACCGCTACGACTACCAGAACGAGCGCAACGGCCCGTTCACAGTCAACGCCGGACGCTTCGCCGACGCCAGTCCGGTGTTCCGCTGGCGTCACAATGCGAACCTGGGATGGACCCGTGGTCCCCTCAACATGACCTTGTCCAACCGCTACATGTCCGGCTACGACGACCAACCCGATGCCGACGGCGTCGTTCCAGGCCGCGTCGGGCATTACTCGACCTGGTCGCTGGCGGGCACGTACACGGCCAGCCAACGCGTCAGCGTCACCGCCGGCGTCAAGAACCTGCTCGACGAAGACCCGCCGTTCACGCTCCAGAGCACCACCTTCCAGCAAGGCTACGATCCGCGTTACACGGACCCGATCGGGCGCACGTTCTACGTGAGGGCGATGTACAAATTCTGAGCGCGGGCACCAAACGGCCCGCCAGACATGCCCAGGGCGCACCGAAGTGCGCCCTGGCAAGCACCGCGACGGCACCGGAATGGACCGGGCTTGCCGCTGAGGGCCGCCCAGATTTGCCTGTGCGGGCGAACGAAGGTCTTACTTACGCGGTACCGCCCACGATCACGTCTTCGATGCGCAGGGTCGGCTGGCCCACGCCCACCGGCACACTCTGGCCTTCCTTGCCGCACACGCCCACGCCCGAATCGAGGCGCATGTCGTTGCCGATCATCGATACGCGGTTGAGCACGTCCGGACCGTTGCCGATCAGGGTCGCGCCCTTGACCGGGTAGGTGACCTTGCCGTTTTCGATCATGTAGGCTTCGCTGGCCGAGAACACGAACTTGCCGTTCGTGATATCGACCTGGCCGCCGCCGAAATTGACCGCGTACAAGCCGTTCTTGACCGAGGCCAGGATTTCTTCCGGGTCCTTGTCGCCGCCGAGCATATAGGTGTTGGTCATGCGCGGCATCGGCAGGTGCGCGAACGATTCGCGGCGCGCGTTGCCGGTCACCGGCATCTTCATCAGGCGCGCATTCATGGTGTCCTGGATGTAGCCTTTCAGGATGCCATCCTCGATCAGGGTGGTGCACTGGGTCGGATTGCCTTCGTCATCCATGTTCAGCGAACCGCGGCGGTCGGCCAGGGTGCCGTCGTCGACCACGGTCACGCCCTTGGCCGCCACGCGCTCGCCGATGCGGCCCGAAAACGCCGACGATCCCTTGCGGTTGAAGTCGCCCTCCAGGCCATGGCCGATCGCTTCGTGCAGCAGCACGCCGGGCCAGCCCGGTCCCAGCACGATGGTCATCGGCCCGGCCGGCGCCGGACGCGCGTCCAGGTTGACCACGGCCGCCTTGACCGCCTCGTCGGCGTAGCGCTCCAGCAGCGCGTCGTCGAAGTAGCCGTAGTTGTAGCGCCCGCCGCCGCCGGAGGAACCCATTTCGCGCCGGCCGTTCTGCTCGACGATGACCGTCACCGACACCCGCACCAGCGGACGGATATCGGCCGCCAGCACGCCATCGCTGCGCACCACCAGCACCACGTCGTATTCGCCGGCCAGGCCCGCCATGACCTGCACCACGCGCGGGTCCTTGGCGCGCGCCATTTTTTCCACGCGTTCCAACAGCTTGACCTTGGCGGTCGCGTCGAGCGAGGCGAGCGGGTCGTTGGGCAGGTAGAGCGAGCGCCCGCCCACCTGGGTCATCGCGGACGCCACCTTGATCTTGCCGGCCCCGGCGCGCGCAATGGTGCGCGTGGCGGCGGCCGCGTCCAGCAGGGCGCGTTCCGAGATTTCATCGGAGTACGAGAAGGCGGTCTTGTCGCCGGACACGGCGCGCACGCCGACACCCTGGTCAATCGAAAAACTGCCGGTCTTGACGATGCCTTCTTCCAGGCTCCAGGATTCGCTCTTGGTGAACTGGAAATACAGGTCGGCGTAATCGACCTTGTGGGTGAACATGGTGCCCAGGGTGGAGAGCAGCTTGCCTTCGTCCAGGCCAAACGGCGTCAGCAGCACATCGCGCGCGACAGCCAGGGAGGAGAGATTCGGTTCGAACGGTGTCATTTTGCGGGTCTTTCAGTGTGGATCAGGCATTGTGCCATAGTCGGCCCATAACGGTAGCTCACAGCGTCGCTCACAGCTTCCTGTGCTTGAGTGCGGGCAAGCTTTCGCGCACGCCCGCCAGGAAGGCCGCGTCGAGCGTGCCGCTGACGATGCCTTCGCCCTCGTCCAGCACCGCCTTGACCTCGCCCCAGGGGTCGATCAGCATGCTGTGGCCGAAGGTGCGGCGGCCGTTCTGGTGGGTGCCGCCCTGGGCCGAGGCCAGCACATAGCACTGGTTTTCGATGGCGCGCGCGCGCAGCAGCACTTCCCAGTGCGCCAGGCCGGTGGTGTGGGTGAAGGCGGCGGTGACCACGATCAGCGCGCACTCGCCCATGGCGCGGTACAGCTCGGGAAAGCGCAGGTCGTAGCAGACCGACAGGCCGACCCGCCCGAACGGCGCCTCGAAGGCCGCCACCGCCTCGCCCGGCACGATGGTGCGCGCCTCGTCGTAGCTTTCGCTACCCTTGGTAAAGCCGAACAGGTGGATCTTGTCGTAGCGCTGCACCGGCCGGCCCTGCGGGTCGTACACCAGGGTGGTGTTCATCACCCGTCCGGCGTCGGGCGAGACCAGCGGCAGCGTGCCGCCGATCAGCCAGATGCCGTGCTCGCGCGCGCAGGCGGCCATGCAGGCCTGGATCGGGCCGGCCCCGGGCGCTTCGGCGTGGGCCACCTTGTCGCTGTCGCTCATGCCCATGATCGGCCAGTATTCCGGCAAGCTCACCAGGGTGGCGCCGCGCGCGGCCGCCTGGCCCACCAGCCGGGTGGCGCTGGCGATGTTCTCCGCCACATCGGGCGTGCTGATCATTTGTACTGCGGCCACGGTCGTCATCTGCCTGTCTCCCGCCGGTCGTGCCGGTCGTCTGTTCAGTTGGTCTGGGGTTTCACATTGGTCGCCGGCAAAACCAGCGGCGGCGGGCCTTTCGGCGCGCCCAGCTTGGTGATCACGGGCGCCTTCCACGGGCCGGTGATCTGCATTTCGTAGGTCAGGGCCTTCATCACCGGCGCGCGCAGGAACAGTTGCGCGAGAAAACTGCCCAGCCCGACCACCGGATTGACCGCCAGCGCATACACCAGCGGCCCGGTGCCCAGGTTGAATTCGGGAATCACCACCACGTGCAGGTTGGCCGATTCGTTGGCAATGTCGGCGGTGCCGGCCATCAGCACGGTGGCGGCCACGCCATGCATCTTGAGGTTATCGGTGCGCGCCACCCCGCGCGTGATGCTGGCATTGGCGCTGATGCCGTCGAAGGCCAGCCCTTCCGAAAACACATCGTGGAAGTCGAGCTTGAGCAGGCGCGGCAGCATTTGCAGGCTCAGCACGCCGAGCAGCTTGGCCGCGCCCGGGTCTTGCTTGAGAAATTGGCCGGAAGCCACATTCATGTCGATCTTGCCCGACAGGCTGGGAATATCGAGCGAATACGGCAAGCCGTTCCAGGCGATGTCGCCCGACAGCTTGCCCTTGCCGCGCCGCAGCGTTTCCGGGAAGCCGAAACGGTCCAGCAGCTTGCCGGCATCTTCGATGTCGAGCACGAAGTTCAGGCTGGTGTTGCTCTGCCCTTCCCCGGTCACCCATTTGCCGGTGCTGCGCAGCACGCCGTCGGGATTGGACAGCAGCAAGCGGTTGATCTGCCACTCGCGCCCGCTGGCCAGCTGGGCATTGCTGGCGACCAGTTCCAGGCGCCCGAGTTTCTTGTTGAACAGTTCGAAATGCTCGGCCACGATATCGAGCGCGGGAATGGTGGCCGCCGCGCTCTTGCCGCCTTCGAGCAAGTCCTTCACGCCGGCGGCGGCCGATTCGGGAATGATCAGCGAGGCCAGGCGCGCGGTCACCTTGCCCAGGCCCTGGCCGCTCGGTCCCTCGACCCAGGTCAGGTGGCCGGCCACCTGGCGCGCATCGATGTTGGCTTGCCAGGTATCCTTCACGTGCGAGGCGCCCACCACCACGTTGTCGAGCTTGCGCTCGCTAATGATCAGTTCGCTCGCGCGCGCGGCCAGCACGTCGGCCACCACGTACTGGGCCAGGTCCATGCCGCCGTCCACCGAGGTGCCGCCCGCCGCGTCGGCAGCGGCCGGCTCGGGCGCGGCGTGCGCCACCGAAGCGCCGATCGCGATCCACTGGTCGACGTTCAGGCTCTTCATCTCGGCATTGACCATCAGGCCGAAGTCCGGTGCCGGGGCCGGCACGTTGACGCCGATGCCGCCGCTCTCGACCTTCCACGGCCCCTTGCCCAGCTTGATGCGCTGGTAGCGCGCGCCCATGTGCGGACCGAGCGCCAGCCGGATTTCGTCGCGCGCCACCCCGGGTTCCGCGCCCGGCAAGCCGGTCAGGGTGAAATGCAGGGGCAGGCTGTCGGCGGCAGCCTTGTTGAGCGGGGCCGGCAAGTCCACGCCCATGCCGGCCAGGGTCGAGTCGACCGTCACCTGGGCCTGGTGATCGTGCACCACCACCGAGCCGGTGTAGCGCGCCCCGCCCGAGACCAGCCCCAGCACATGCTGCATGGCGGCCGAGGGATAGGTCTTGCGGATGCCGTCGGCGGTGGCGGTGCCGGCCAGCTTGATCACGATGGTGTTGTCGCGGCCGCTGCCGCCGGTCAGCGCCAGCGGGCCGCCCAGGAAACTGGCGCCGACGCCGTTCAGGTTGATGCCTTTTTCATTGAATTCGAGCTTGCCGATGGCCGATTGCAGCGGCGGCAAGGGATCGAACAGCACCACGTCGTTGTTCATCAGCTGCAAGGTGCCCTGCACCTTCGATTCGATCAGGTGGTTCAGCGGCAATTGCAGCTTGAGGCCCAGCCTGGCGTTGCCGGTGGCGCGCGTGTGTTCGGTAAAGCGCCCGATCCAGTTCAGCACCGGGCTCGCTTCCATATAACCGAGGAATTCCTGCAGCGGCCCGGCGGCGTTGCCGTCGATCTCCAGCACCTTGTCCGGGTCGGCCAGGTCGGCAATCACGGCTGTGACCGCGCTCAGGGCCACGCCACGGGTGCGCGCCGTGTCGCCCTTGATTTCCATGCGCGCGCGTTCGAACAGGAAGCTGCCGTCGATCTGCTCGGCCTGCGGCCACACCGGCGCCACGCCGTCGGGCGCGACATGGCCGGGCGCATAGTTCAGTTTGGCCTTTTCCAGGCGGCCGCCGACCCGGAACTCGCCCTTGCGCTCGCTCGGCGTATTGCTGCGGAACGGGAAGTGGGCCAGGTCGCCGCGCAGGCGGAAGGTGGCGTCCTGCGCCATGCCGTCTTCCAGCGCGCCGGTCAGCCAGTCGCGCAGGTGTTCCGGGGTTTTCAGGGGCAGGTAGCGGCCGATGGTGTTAATCGCAAAGCCGGACAGGGTGCCGCTGACGTCGACGATGTCGGCCGGCTTGCCCGGCGCCGAACCCAGGGTCATCTGGTGCGTGCCCGACAGCGAAGCGCTCAGCGCGCCCTGCGTGAAATTCAGGCGCTCCAGGTCCACCAGCAATTTGTTTTCCGGCGCAAAGGTCCAGCGCGCGCGCGCGTCGAATTGCTCGAAGGCCATGGCCGGGTCGGCGAACCAGGCCGGCAATTGCAGCACCAGTTGCTGCGAATCGAGGGCGATCGTGCCGCCCTTCTCGCTCGCGTCCAGCGTGCCGGACAGGTTCTCGATGCCGGGAATCGGCGGAAACGCGGCGCGCGCGGGCGTGCTCGCCGTCCTGGTCACGGCCAGGCGGGCCGGCTGGGCGCGCATGCTCAGGCCGTCGAGCTTGCCGCGCACGCGGTAACTGGCGATGTCCGGGAACTTGCCCTGCCACTCGGCCGAAAAATCGCTGATCTTGCCGCGCAGGCCGCCATCCCCCAGCAACTCGCGCTGCACGGCGCTGAGCGGCAGCTGGGCGGCCAGGCGCGCCAGGGTTTCCAGGTCGAGTTGGCGGGCACTCACTTTCACCCGCTCGGGCGCCTTGCCGCGCGCCGGGGTGTAGGACTCGGACAGGGTGGTCGGCGCCAGGCTCAGGCCGTCGGCGGTGAGCAGGGAAAAATCGCTGAGCGTCACTTCGTGGCCGTGCGCGCCGAAAGCCGGGGTGCCCCGGTTGCTGCCGGCGGCAAAGGTTTCGCGCGCGGACAGGCGGCCGCGCACGCGCGTCAGCTGGAGCTCCGGCAGGTCGGCCCCCAGTTGCGCCGACACGCCGGCCAGCGCCACGTCGGCGGTGAATCCGGCCAGCTTGGCCCGGTCCAGGCTCAGCCAGGCGCGCACCGATCCCTGGCCCTGGCTGATTTTCACCGGGTAATCGAGGTAAGGGGCCCAGGCGGACAGGTCGGTATCGGCCAGATCGGCGTACAGCTCGCCTTTCCACTGGCGCACGTCGGCCATGCGCGCCGTGAAGCGCGGATGCTTGAAGTCGGCGCGCACGTCGAGCGGGCCGGCCAGGCTGGCCGGCGGCGTGGCGCGCAGGCCGAAGCGGTGGTGCTGCCAGCGGTTCTTCAGCACCAGGTCGACGTTCTCCAGCGCCAGCACCGGGGCGCCGCGCAGCTGGTCGGTCCACTGCACCCGCCCTTCGCGGATCAGGATCTGGCGCTGCTTGAAGGCCCAGTCGGCGCCACCGGCGTCGCCCGCCGCGCCCGGCTTGATGGGCATGCCGGCCACGAACAGCTGGCCGGCGCCATCGCGCCGGATGTCGAGGTCGGGGCGGATGATCTCCAGCGAGTAAAAGCGCGGTTCCAGGGTCGGCACGCTCCACCACGACAGGGTGGCCGACACGCTCGGCAGGCTCAGTACCTGGCGCCCGCCCGGGTCGCGCACGATCACGTCGCCCAGGAACAGGTTCGGGCGCAAGCCGCGCCAGGAGGCATAAATCCGGGTAATGGTGACGTCGCTGCCCAGCGCGCGGCTGGCGATGCGCTCGATATTGCCCTTGTAATAGTCAATATTCGGCAGAATCAGGTAGCGCAGCGCCAGGAACACGATGGTGAACAGGAAGTACACCAGCAGCGCCAGCTTGATCGTGAAGCCCAGCACATGATGGCTGGCACGGTTGCACGCCCGATAGGCGGAACGCAGCCGCCGCCAGCGCTCTGCGATGGGCAGGTGCTCCGTGGCCTCCTGTGCTTCCGGTGTGTGCATCAATAAGCTGATAAAGGGTCCCGCCGTATAAATGTAGTGCAATAAGGTTGCGCTTGCGTGAATCCCGCAGGCTCCCTTACCATCGTCCTGATCCTCACCGTAGCGCGGCCCATCCTGTCGCGGACCGGCCATTTTACCTTATACAAGCCGCGCTGAACCCGACTTTCACTTACCATTTCCACAAGCCAAACAATGATTCCAGCCTCCCTGACCCCGCTGTCGCGCTTTTATCAACGCTGGCTGGCGGCCGATCCGGGCCGTGCAAGCGCAGTTGCCAGCATCGGCGCGGGCCGGCTCGACCAGCTTGATCTGGCGCAAACGCTGGATCGCCTGGCGCTCGACGACGCCCGGCCGGGCGCCCCGCCGCTGCCGCCCGCGCGCGCCATGCGCCGCCTGCGCAACCTGCTGGTGTGCGGCCTGATCCGGCGCGATCTGGACGGCCAGGCCGACCTGGCCGAAGTGGTCGCCAGCATGACCGGCTTCGCCGACTTTGCCATCCGCACCCACCTGGCCGCCCTCATGGCCGAGCAGGTGGCCAGCCACGGCATGCCGGTCGGCTACGAATCGGGCTTGCCGCAGGAAATGATTGTGTTGGCGATGGGCAAGCAAGGCGGGGGCGAGCTGAACGTGTCGTCGGACATCGACCTGATCTTCGTGTACCCGGAAGACGGCGACACCGCCGCCGGCGAGGGCCAGCGCCAGCTGTCGAACCACGAATTTTTCGCGCGCCTGGGCAAGAAGCTGATCGCCGCCCTGTCCGAGATCACCGAAGACGGCTTCACCTTCCGGGTCGACATGGCGCTGCGGCCGAACGGCAACTCCGGCCCCCTGGTCGCCAGCCTGAACATGGTCGAGGAATACCTGATCGTGCAGGGCCGCGAATGGGAGCGCTATGCCTGGGTCAAGGCGCGCGCCGTCACCGGCGCGCCGGACGACATCGCCGCGCTGGAAGCCATCGTCCATCCCTTCGTGTACCGGCGCTATCTTGATTTTGGCGTGATCGACGCCATCCGCACCATGCACGCCCAGATCCGCGCCGAGGTCGACCGCCAGGAGCGCCTGCATCCGGACCGCAGCAACAACGTCAAGCTGGGGCGCGGCGGCATCCGCGAAATCGAATTCCTGGCCCAGGTGTTCCAGCTGATCCGGGGCGGGCGCGACGCCGCCCTGCGCGAGCGCTCCACCCGCGCCACCCTGCGCGTGCTGGCCGACAAGGAATTGCTGCCGCTCGATACGGTCGAGCAATTGCTCGCCTCCTACAGCTTCCTGCGCAACCTCGAACATCGCCTGCAATACCTGGACGACGCCCAGACCCACACCCTGCCCGCCAGCGAGGCCGACCGCGCCGTCATCGCGCAGATGATGCGCCTGCCCGACGTCGCCACCCTGCTGGCGCAGCTGGAAGACACGCGCCGCTTCGTGGCCGCCCAGTTCGACGCCATCTTCAGCGACAAGTCGGAGCAGGCCAAGGACACGGTCGACCCCGGCGCCAGCAACTGGGGCGGCGCCGACCTCGACAATCGCGAAGCCATCGAAGCCCACCTGCGCGCACTGGGCTTCGACGACGCCGGCGGCGCCGCCGGCCGCCTGATGAGCACCTGGCAGTCGAGCAAGGTGCAAGCCCTGCCCGAAGCGAGCCGCACCCGCCTGCTGGCGCTGGTCAACGCTTCCCTGCCCCTGATCGGCAAGACCGCGCAGGAAGCCGGCTCCGGCAGCGCCAGTTCCACCCTGACCCGGCTGCTGGGGTTTTTCGAAGCCATCGCGCGCCGTTCGGCCTACCTGTCGCTGCTGACCGAGTATCCGCACACGCTGGAACGGGTGATCCGCATGATGTACGCCAGCGGCTGGGCCGCCACCTTCCTGACCCAGCACCCGCTCGTGCTCGACGAACTGCTCGACGAACGGGTGCGCAGCGCCGTGCCCGACTGTGCCGCCCTGGCCGCCGAACTCAAGGAGCAGCTGGGCGCGGCCGCCGGCGACACCGAGCGCCAGATGGATATCCTGCGCGAAGCCCACCACGCGCAACTGTTCCGCCTGCTGGCGCAAGACCTGGCGGGCGAGCTGACCGTGGAAAAGCTGGCCGATTACCTGTCGGCGCTGGCCGACACCATCGTCGCCGCCACCATCGATGCCGCCTGGCAGGCCATCGCCACGCGCCACCGCGAGGTGCCGCGCTTCGCCGTCATCGCTTACGGCAAGCTGGGCGGCAAGGAACTCGGCTATGTGTCGGACCTGGACGTGATCTTCCTGTTCGACGACGACGACCAGGAAGCGCCCGGCAACTACGCCAAGCTGGCCCAGCGCTTCATTACCTGGATGACGGCGCATACCTCGGCCGGCATCCTGTTCGACATCGATACCGCGCTGCGCCCGGACGGCGCCAGCGGCATGCTGGTGTCGAGCGTGGCCGCGTTCGAACGCTACCAGGAGAATTCGGCCTGGATCTGGGAGCACCAGGCGCTCACGCGCGCGCGCTTCTGCGCCGGCGACGCCGCCATCGGCGAGCGCTTCGAAGCCGTGCGCGAGCGCGTGCTGCGCACCGACCGCACGGTGCGCGCGGACGAGCTCAAGCAGGAAGTGCTGAAGATGCGCAAGAAAATGCACGACGCCTATCCGCCACGCGCCGGCTTGTTCGACCTCAAGCAGGACGAGGGCGGCATGATCGACGTCGAATTCATGTCGCAATACCTGGTGCTGCGGCATTGCGCGCAGTATCCGCAGCTGACTATTAATCTGGGCAATATCGGCCTGCTGCGCATGTTCGCCGACCTGGGCCTGATCGACGCCGGCCTGGCGCTGGCGGTGGGCGACGCCTACCGCGCCATGCGCAAGCTGCAGCACCAGCTGCGCTTGCAGGGCAAGGACAATGCGCGCGTCGACGCCGCGCTAGTGGCGAAGCACGCCGCGCCGGTGCGGCAGTTGTGGGAGGCGGTGTTTCCCTAGGGAACCACTGATTTAATCGACCAGACCGTTCCAGGTGAGGAGCAGAACTGGCACAATTACGCATCCCATCTCCAACACCGAAATGATGAAGCAGACGAGCTTTGCAGACGTCGAGTTTGCCAGCAAGAAGAAGTTGACGCGCCGCGAGC
>NZ_RXLQ01000022.1 GCF_003953935.1 Massilia atriviolacea | reverse complement strand
AGTCGCAGCACTGCGTGGCGTGCTGGACAAACTGCTGCGCAAGCGCTTCGGCGACCTGCCCGAACCGGCGGCGCAGCGCATCGCCACGGCCACGCAGGCGCAACTGGAACAGTGGTGCGAGCGCGTCCTCGACGCGCCAGGCGTGGATGCGGTCTTCGGCGGCGATACCGCGCCGGGCGCGTGCGGCTGATCTGGCGGCAGCCAACCCGCCATTGTGGCCAGGCACGGCCGCAGCGCAGCGCTGGCCGCCCTTGTCTGTACGCCCTTGTCTGTACGCCCTTGTCTGTACCGTGCTGCGGCGTGCACCCGCCCGGCAGGGCAGGCCTGCGGCGGGTGATAGCGCGCTCAGCTCAATTCATCGCGCGGATCGCGCGCCAGCAATTGCGCCAGCATCGCCTGCGGTGTGCCGCCATCGAACAGCACGCCCGCCACCGCATTCGTGATCGGCATGTCCACCCCCAGCTTGTGCGCCAGCGCCCGTACCGCCTTCGCGCACGGCACGCCTTCGGCCACATGCCCGAGTTCGGCCACGATGCTTGCCAGCGCCTTGCCCTGCGCCAGGCCGAGGCCGACGCGGCGGTTGCGCGACAGGTCGCCCGTGCAGGTCAGGATCAGGTCGCCCATGCCGGTCAGTCCCATGAAGGTGCCGGGCACGCCGCCCAGCGCCATGCCCAGGCGGGTAATCTCGGCCAGGCCGCGCGTGATCAGGGCCGCGCGCGCATTCAGGCCCAGGCCCAGCCCGTCGGCCACGCCGGTGGCGATCGCCAGCACGTTCTTGACCGCGCCGCCCACTTCCACGCCGACCAGGTCGTCGCAGGAATACACGCGGATATTGCCGCCATGGACGGCGGAAACGACCCGCTCGCGCAGCGGCTCCGAGCGCGAGGCCACCGTCAGCGCGCACGGCAAGCCGCGCGCCACTTCCTGCGCGAACGACGGCCCCGACAAGGCGCCGCCCGCCACGCCGGCGCCCAGCACTTCCGCCACCACCTGGTGCGGCAACAGGCCGGTATCGCCTTCGAAGCCCTTGCATAGCCAGACGATATGCGAAATGGCATGCGCTTTGAGTTGCAGCAGCAGCGGCCGCAAGCCCGCCACCGGACAGGCCGCGATCAGCAGCGGCGCGTCCTCCTCGGGTGTGGCGAGCACATGCGACAGAGCGGCGTCGAAGTCGGCCGTGACCCGCAGGCCGGGCGGAAAGGCGCAGCCGGGCAGGTAGGCGCGGTTCTCGCGCTCGGCCGCCATGGCATCCATGGCGGGGCCATTGCGGCCCCACATCAGCACATCATGGCGCGCCGCGAGCGCGATCGCCACGGCGCTGCCCCAGGCGCCGGCGCCCAGGACGGTAATCTTGCGGGGTGAAACCTTGTGCGGGCTGGTCGGCATGGGGCTCAGATGCCCCATACGTCGGAAGCGCGCATATAGCCGGTGATGCCGTCACGATGGCGCACCTTGATCCAGCTCGACGCCGGTGCATCGACCAGGTCGAGCAGCACGCCCTTGTCGGCGCTCATGACCGGATTGGCGTCGCCGTCGGCCGCGCTGCGCACCTTGGCATTCGCGTTGCGCACCACCACCGTGCGGCGCGCGCTGAGCGACTTGGCTTCGGCCCAGGCCAGGTCGCCGGCGACATCGCGCAGCTTGACCCATTCGCCATAGGTGAGCACGACTTCGACCGGCATGCCGCGCGGCGCGATGAACAGCTTGGCGCCCTTGAGCGACGGTGCGTCATACAGGATCAGGCTGGCCGCGCCGACGCTCTTGAATTCGAGGGCGTGCGCGCAGGACGAGGCCAGCACGAATGCGGCACTGAGGAGAAAGCGGGGAATTGTCATTGCGTGGCCTTCGCCGTGAGAATGCAGGGTAGGCGGCCGCCAGTGGCGGGAGCCCGGAACAGGACCCGCGCGCCGCTGGTGCGCGCGGGCGGCCTGGCCACCCTGCGGTCGTGCTTAGTGTGCTGCGGTGTCTGCTGCGCCTGCTTCAGCCAGCGCCTGACGACGCTGCTGGTAGAACACTTCGAAATTGATTTCAGCCAGGTGCACAGGCGGGAAGCCGGCACGGGTGATCACGTCGGCGATGTTGCCGCGCAGGTAAGGGTAAACGATGTTCGGGCAACCGATTCCCAGCAGCGGATCCATCTGGTCCGCAGGAATGTTGCGCGCTTCGAAGATACCAGCTTGCTTGCCTTCAACCAGGAATGCAACCTTGTCCTTGACCTTGGCGGTCACGGTGATGGTGACGGTCGACTCGTAGATGCCGTCGGCGATGGCTTCGGCGCCAACGTCCAGCGACACTTCGATCGACGGCGCTTCTTGTTCCAGGAAGATGGCCGGGGAATTCGGCTGTTCCAGCGACATGTCTTTCAGGTAGACGCGTTGGATTTGGAATACGGGTTGCAGATTTTCGTCAGACATGGAACGCTTTCGTTGAGAAATTAACAGAACGGCGACACGCCGTTCCCACTGTGCTTGGACTTCAAACGCGACGGCAATTGTAGCAAAATCATACGGCTTGAAATAGTTTTGCGCAATCGATTAGCGGTAATCCCGGACTATATGCCGATCAAAGCCCTTTTAACAAGGGATCGAGGCGTCCTTGTTGATCCAGCGCATATAAATCGTCGAATCCGCCGACATGCGTCTCGCCCACGTAAATCTGGGGCACGGTGCGGCGGCCGGTCTTGTTCATCATCACCACCTTTTGTTCCGGGTCGAGGTCGACGCGGATCTTTTCGATGTCGGTCACGCCCTTCGCTTCGAGCAGGCGCTCGGCGCGCACGCAATACGGGCAGGAGGCGGTATGGTAGAGCACTACATGGGCTGTCATGGTGTTTCCTTTCTCACTTTGCAATCGGCAAGCCAGCGGCCTGCCATGCGGTCTGGCCACCATCGAGGCTGAACACGTCGGTAAAGCCCGCCGCTTCGAGGATCTTGATGGCCTTGTCGGCGCGCGCGCCGGTCTGGCACACGACGATGACGGTTTTGCTTTTCGCCTTGTCGAGCTCGGCGATGCGGGACGACAAGTCTGCCAGCGGAATGTTTTTCGCGTCGCGCAAATGCCCGTTTGCAAACTCTTCCGCCGTGCGCACGTCCACCAGCACGGTCTTGCCGCGGTTGATCAGTTGGGTCACCTGGAGCGAGGAAGCACGTTTGCCGCGTGGTTGCAGCGCCGGCCAGAGCAGGGCGCCGCCCGACAGCACGACGATGCTGACGATAAAAATATGGTCAATAATGAATTTCACGGGGTTCCAATGGTTTAGGACAATCCGCGCATTATAAAATAGAAGCCGGATCTGCTATAACTTCGGCTTCGCCGGCTTGTAGCCTGCACCTTGCACGCACATTTTTCGTATCGGTTTCCCTTCCACCACCTTCTTGAAAATTGCTTATGTACAAAATTGTCTTCATGCGCCACGGCGAATCCACCTGGAACCTTGAAAACCGCTTCACCGGCTGGACCGACGTCGACCTGACCGAAAAAGGCGTGCGCGAAGCGCGCAGCGCCGGCCAGGTGCTCAAGGAAGCCGGCTTCAGCTTCGACGTGGCCTACACCTCGGTGCTCAAGCGCGCCATCCGCACGCTGTGGCTGGCGCTCGACGATATGGACATGATGTGGCTGCCGATCAAGAACGACTGGCGCCTCAACGAGCGTCACTACGGCGCCCTGCAAGGCCTGGACAAAGGCGAAACCGCCGCCAAGTACGGCGACGCCCAGGTATTGGTCTGGCGCCGCAGCTACGACACCCCGCCGCCGGCGCTGGACGCGTCCGACGAGCGCACCTCCTTCGCCGACCCGCGCTACGCCGGCGTGCCGAAGGACAGCATTCCCCTGACCGAATGCCTGAAAGACACCGTGGCGCGCGTGATGCCGGTGTGGGATGAGGAAATCGCCCCGGCCATCCGCGCCGGCAAGAAAATCCTGATTTCGGCCCACGGCAACAGCCTGCGCGCCCTGATCAAGATGCTCGACGGCATCAGCGATGAAGACATCGTCGGCCTCAACATCCCCAACGGCCAGCCGCTGGTGTACGAGCTCGACGCCGACCTGAAGCCGATCCGCCACTACTACCTGGGCGACCAGGACGCCATCGCCGCCGCCGTCGCGGCCGTGGCCAATCAAGGGAAGGCCAAGTAAGTTTTGTCTTTCCAGTTCAAGCAGTTAGCGGCCGGAGCGCTGTGCGCGCTGCTGGCCGTCGCCACGTGCGGCGCCGCTCCGGCGCCCGCTCCCCGCCAGACCGAGCGCAGCAAGCAGAAAGTGCTGGCGGAGAAGACGCGCGCCGGCATCCAGCAAAAGCTGGCCGAACTCAAGCGCGAAGTCAGCAAGACCGAAAGCGAGCGCGAGGATGCGGCCGATACCCTGGCCGAATCCGAGGAAGCCATTTCCGACGCCAACCGCGTGCTGCGCGACCTCGCCAGCGAACAGAGCGAGACGAATGCCACCGTGGCCGAACTGGCCGCCTCGCAGGAGCAGCTGGCGGCCACCATCGTCAGCCAGAAACAGCAACTGTCGCGCCTCTTGCGCGAGCAATACGTTGCCGGTAACGAAGACCGGATCAAACTGCTGCTCTCGGGCGACAATCCGAACCGCATCAACCGCGACCTGCAGCTGATGGCCTATGTGTCGAAAGCCCAGGCCAGGCTGCTCGGATCCTTGCACGGCAACCTGGCCGCCGTCGCCAGCAACCGCGACAAGGCCGAAAACGCGCGCGAGGAACTCAACGAAATCGCCCAGGAAGAGCGCGAGCAGAAAGCCGTGCTGGAGAAGGAAAAGGCGCGCCGCGCCGCCTTGCTCGGCTCGCTGTCGGTGCGGCTGGCCGAGCAGCGCAAGGAAATCGGCAGCCTGGAGCGCGACGAACAGCGCATGGCCGGGCTGGTCGACAAACTGTCCAAACTGATCAAGGAACAGGCCGAAGCGGCCGCCGCCGAGCAACGGCGCCAGGAAGCGCTGGCCGCGGCGCGCGCCAAGGCCGCCGAGCAAGCCCGGGTGCTGGCGGCGGCCAAGAAGGCCGAACGCCGCGCCGAACGCGAGCGCGAGCGCGAACGGCTGGCGCGCGAAGCGGCCAACAAGCCGCCCAAGGTCGATCCGCGCACCGGCGCCAAGACCCCCCCGCCGGTGCCGGTCCCGGTCCCGATGGCGCCGATCGACGACGACGAGCCGCCCGTGACGGCCCAGGTCCCCGAGAAACCGGAACCGGCGCCGCCGCGCAAGCCCGATATCGCGCTGGCCCCGGCCATGCCGGAAGGCGCGTTTGCCAGCCTGCGCGGCAAGCTGCGGGCCCCGGTCAGCGGCAGGCTGGCGGCCCGTTTCGGCGCCAAGCGCGGCAGCGGACCGAGCTGGAAAGGCATGTTCATCAAGGCCGAGGAAGGCAGCGAAGTGCGCGCCGTGGCAGGCGGACGGGTGGTGTTCGCGCGCTGGATGCGCGGCTTCGGCAACCTGATCCTGGTCGACCACGGCAGCGAATACCTCTCGATCTACGGTAACAACCAGGCGCTGTTGAAACGGGAGGGCGACGCCGTCAAAGGCGGCGACCCGATCGCCAGCGCGGGAAACACCGGCGGTAACGAGGAATCGGGGCTATACTTTGAAATCAGGCACAAGGGTGCGGCAGTCGATCCGGCGGGCTGGGTGAATTTCTGACGGTATTACTATAGGTAGAAGAATGAAAGTCAAAAGTATCGGCCTGATCGGCATTGGCATGGTGGCCGGCGTGGCCGCGTCCTTCCAGTTTTCGGCCATGGCGCAAAAACCCGGCAGCGCGCCCCTGCCGCTCGACGAGTTGCGCCAGCTCACCGATGTCTTCGGCCTCATCAAGACCGACTACGTCGAGCCGGTCGAAGACCGCAAGCTGCTCTCCGAAGCCATCACCGGCATGGTCGCCTCGCTCGACCCGCACTCGGTCTACCTCGACAAGAAAGCCCTGCGCGAAATGCAGGAAAGCATGCAGGGCCGTTTCGTCGGCCTCGGCATCGAAGTGGCCATGGAAGAAGGCTACGTCAAGATCGTCACCCCGATCGAAGATTCGCCGGCCTTCCGCGCCGGCATCAAGGCGGGCGACCTGATCACCCGCATCGACAGCACCCCGATCAAGGGCCTGTCGCTGGACGAAGCGATCAAGAAAATGCGCGGCGAGCCGAAAAGCAAGGTGGTGCTGACCATCGCGCGCAAGGGCGACGACATGCCCTGGATCGTGCCGCTGGTGCGCGAAGAAATCCGCGTCCAGAGCGTCAAGGCCAGGATGGTCGAACCCGGCTACGGCTGGCTGCGCATCAGCCAGTTCCAGGAACAGACCGTGGACGACATGGTCAAGAAGGTCAACGCCCTGTACGCCCAGGACCCCAAGCTCAAGGGCCTGGTGCTGGACTTGCGCAACGATCCGGGCGGCTTGCTGCCGGGCGCGATCGGCGTCTCGGCCGCCTTCCTGCCGCATGACAAGCCGATCGTCTCGACCGCCGGCCAGCGCCGCGATTCGAACGAAGTGTTCTACGGCCGGCGCGAATTCTACGCCTCGCGCAGCGGCGCCGACCCGCTCGCCAAATTGCCGGCCGCGCTGAAGAACGTGCCGGTCATCGTGCTGGTCAACACCGGTTCCGCCTCGGCCTCCGAAATCGTGGCCGGCGCCCTGCAGGACTACAAGCGCGCCATCATCATGGGCACCCAGACCTTCGGCAAGGGCTCGGTCCAGACCCTGCGCCCGCTGACCAAGGATACCGCCGTCAAGCTGACCACCGCGCGCTACTTCACCCCGAACGGGCGCTCGATCCAGGCCAAGGGCATCGTGCCCGACATCATGGTCGACGAAAGCGCCGAGGGCGACGGCTTGAACAGCCTGCGCGTGCGCGAAGCCGACCTGGAGAAGCACCTGTCCGACGGCAGCGGCAAGGACAGCGTCGATCCGGGCAAGGCGCGCCGCGACGAGCTGGAAGAAGACCAGCGCGCGCAAGCCTTGGCCAAGAGCCGCAAGCCGCTCGAATTCGGCAGCAAGGACGACTTCCAGCTGGCCCAGGCCCTGAACCAGTTCAAGGGCTTGCCGGTCAAGCTGTCCAAGGTCGAGCCGGTGCACGACAAGGAAGCCGACAAGGCGAAGGACAAGGCGGCCGTCAAGCCGGCGCCGGACGTCAAACCGCCCGAACTGAACAAGGGCGACAAGAAGTAATGCATCGGAACACGCGATGAACGACGACCAGCTGCTGCGCTATTCGCGCCACATCCTGCTCGATGAGATCGGCATCGAAGGCCAGCAGCGGGCGCTGGCGGCGAGCGCGCTCGTGATCGGCGCCGGCGGGCTCGGTTCGCCGGCGGCCCTGTACCTGGCCTCGGCCGGGATCGGGCGCATCGTGCTGATCGACGATGACGAGGTCGACCTGACCAACCTGCAGCGCCAGATCCTGCATACCACCGAACGGGTGGGGCAGCCCAAGGCCGACTCCGGCCGCGCGGCGCTGCTGGCAATTAATCCCGGGATCGAGGTGGTGGCCTTGCGCGAGCGCGCCGCCGATGCCCGCCTGGCCGAGCTGGTCGGGCAGGCCTCGGTGGTGCTCGATTGCAGCGACAACTTCGCCACGCGCCACGCGGTGAACCGGGCCTGCGTGGCGCGCAAGGTGCCGCTGGTGTCGGGCGCGGTGATCCGCTTCGACGGCCAGATCAGCGTGTTCGATCCGCGCCGCGGCGATTCGCCCTGCTACAGCTGCCTGTTCCCGCAAGACCAGCGCTTCGAGGACGTGGCCTGCAGCACCATGGGCGTGTTCGCGCCGCTGGTGGGCGTGGTCGGCGCGATGCAGGCGGCCGAGGCGCTCAAGCTGGTGATGCGCATCGGCCAGTCGCTGGCCGGACGCCTGCTGCTGCTCGACGGGCGCGCCATGGAATGGACCAGCATCGGCGTGGCGCGCAATGCGGGCTGCCCGGTATGCGGGTGCGCGCACTAGCGCATCGTTCGTAGCGCGAGGGTTGGCGCTTGACGCCCCTGTCGACCCCTCAACATAGTCATTTGTGCATTTGTCTTTCTGACATTGCTCTCGACCGTACGGACCCGTGCTATTCTTGCGACCCAGCATAATATCTAACGTTCCGTCCAGGGAGATGCATCACATGAAACGTCCGCTCGTCCTCGCTGTCGCCGCCGCCCTGAGCTGGTCGGCGCATGCCGCCACCCAGACCATCCGCTATGAAATGCACGCCGAAAACGGCAAGCGCATCGGTGAACAGGTCGTCGAGCGCGACGACGATGGCCTCACCCGCGTGCGCTTCATCTACAAGGACAACGGGCGCGGCCCCGAGCTGAGCGAACAGTTCCGCCTGGGCGCCGACGGCACCATGAGCGAGTACACGGTCAAGGGCAACTCGACCTACGGCGCGGTGGTGGACGACCGCTTCGAACGCAAGGGCGACCAGGCAAGCTGGAAATCGACCTCCGAAAAAGGCCAGAAAACCATCAGCGGCCCGGCCATGTACGTGCCCCTGAACGGCTCGGCCGAAATGGCCTCGATCGCCATCGCCGCGCTGGCCGCCAGCCCCACGGGCAGCCTGCCGCTGCTGCCTTCCGGCACCCTGACCCAGCGCAAGCTCGATGAAGTGGAGGTCTCCGCCAAGGGCCAGACGCGCAAGGTGCAGCTGTTCGCCCAGACCGGCCTGGGCATGTCGCCGCAGTTCTACTGGGCCACCACCGACGCCAAGCCGCGCCTGTTCGCCGTGGTCATCCCCGGCTTCATGACCGCCGCCGAAGAAGGCTGGAACGAGGTCGGCAAGGTGCTGGCCGAACGCCAGAAACGCGCCGAAAGCAAGATGCTGACCGACCTCGCCGGCCAGCTCCAGCACAAGCTGAGCGGCCTGACCGTGGTCAGGAACGCGCGCATCTTCGACAGCGAAAAAGCCACCGTCGGCGCGCCGTCCGACGTCTACGTGCTGCGCGGACGCATCAGCGCGATCCTGCCGGCCGGCTCGCCCGTGCGCGGCGCCGTCAACGAGATCGATGCCGCCGGCCGCATCATGCTGCCCGGCCTGTTCGACATGCACGGCCACGTGGGCCGCTGGGACGGCGGCCTGAACCTGGCCGCCGGCGTCACCACGGTGCGCGACATGGGCAACGATAACGCCCAGTTGCAGCAGATCCTCGACGAAGTCGCCGACGGCCGCCTGCTCTCGCCGCAAGTGGTGCCGACCGGCTTCCTGGAAGGCGAAAGCCCGTTCTCCTCGAACGGCGGCTTCGTGGTCAAGGACCTGCCGGCCGCCAGGAATGCGATCGACTGGTACGCCGAACACGGCTATCCGCAGCTGAAGATCTACAATTCCTTCCCCAAGGCGATCCTGAAGGAGACCGTGGCCTACGCCCACCTGCGCGGCCTGCGCGTGTCGGGCCACGTCCCGGTCGGCCTGCGCGCGCACGAAGCGCTGGACGCCGGCTACGATGAAATCCAGCACATCAACCAGGTCATGCTGAACTTCCTGGCCACGCCGGACACCGAAACCCGCACCCTGGAACGCTTCATCCTGCCGTCCGAAAAAGTGGCGGACCTGGACTTCGAGTCGCCCCGCGTCAAGCAATTCATCGCGCGCCTGAAAGCCAGGCAGATCGTGATCGACCCGACCCTGGCCACCTTCGCCTTCCTGAAGCAGCGCGACGGCGACCTGAACGAGCCCTTCGCGGCCGTGGCCGACCATATGCCGCCCGATGTGAAGCGCGGCTTTCACGTCGGTACCATGAAGATCGCCGACGAAGCGGCCCAGAAGCGCTACGAAAAATCCTACGCCAAGATGGTCGACTTCGTCGGCCGCCTGTACCGGGCGGGCGTGCCGATCGTGGCCGGCACCGACGAAATGGCCGGCTTCACCCTGCAGGCCGAGCTGGAACTGCTGGTCAAGGCCGGCCTCACGCCGGCCCAGGCGATCCAGGTCGCGACCCTGAACGGGGCGCGCTACACGCGCACCCTGGCCGACCGTGGCACGGTGACCCAAGGCAAGCTGGCCGACCTGGTGCTGGTCGACGGCGACCCGACCAGGCAGATCGGCGACATCCGCAAGGTGGCGGCGGTGATCACGCGCGGTTACGTGGTCTACCCGCATGAAGTCGACAAGGCCCTCGGCATCGTCCCCTTCGTCAAGGATGCGCCGATGGTCAAAGCGCTGGCGCCGGTGTCGAGCAACCTGGCCGACGGCGGCAACGACGGCGCCCTGCATCGCCTGTCCGGCAGCAGCGCCAGGCACCATCACTAAGCACGGTCTCACTCAGCACCTTCGTTGCGCCGAAGATGAGCCGGAGATGCGCCGGAGATGCGCCGGAGATGCGCCGGAGATGCGCCAGTGCGCGGCGGCGCTGTCGATTCGTCCATCATTGGAAAGCGCCGCCGCACTGGCTTACAATCATGCCGTCCACGGACGCGGTGGCGCTCTTCGCACCGCGTTCCAAAGTAACTTGTATGACGTCCTGCAACTTAAGATTTCACCCGCGCAATTATGACGGTGAGATGACGCAAAATAGCCCGCAGTTGTATAGCGACGGCGGGCCTTATTGGCCTTATACTCCGACTTCATCGTAGAACTTCACACTGACTGACTATGAAACTCGCTGCACACCGTACTCTCCGCCAGCGCGCCGCGCGTGGCTTTACCCTCGTTGAAATCATGGTGGTGGTGGTCATCATCGGCGTGCTCGGCGCGCTGGTGGTGCCGAAGCTGCTCAGCCGCACCGTGGAGGCGCGCATCACCGCCGCCAAGAGCGATATCGCCAGCCTGAACCAGGCCCTCAAGCTGTACAAGCTGGACAACCAGCGCTATCCGACCACCGAACAAAGCCTGAGCGCGCTGGTGGCCAAGCCGACCAACGGCCCGACCGCCAACGGCTGGAAGTCGGGCGGCTACATCGACAAGCTGCCCAAGGATCCATGGGGCAACCCGTACCAGTTCCTCTCGCCCGGCGTGCAGGGCGAGGTCGACGTGTTTTCGCTGGGCGCCGACGGCATGCCGGGCGGTACCGGCGACGATGCCGACATCGGTTCCTGGGACCAGTAAGCCGGGCCGGCTGTCTTGAAGGCCATGCAGGCAGTGCGCGCCAGGCGCGGCTTCACCCTGATCGAGGTGATGGTCGTGATGGTGATCATGGGTATCGTGCTGGGCATGGTGTCGATCAACGCCATGCCGAGCCCGCGCCAGAACCTCGAAAACGAGGCGCGCCGCCTGGCCTTGCTGCTGCAACTGGCGCGCGACGAAGCCATCGTGCGCAACCGCCTGGTGGCCTTCGAAGCCGACACCGAGCGCTATCGCTTCCTGGTGCGTAACGAAGCGGTGTGGGAACCGGTCACGCGCGACGACCTGCTGCGCGAGCGGCCCTTCAAGGGCGCGCCGGTGCAGCTGCTGCTCGACCCGCCGGTGTCGGTGGGCGGCGGGCCGGTGCGCATCACCTTCGGGCGCGAACCGGTCGACAAGCCGTTTGTCCTGACCCTGGCGATCGGCGACGACCGGGTCGCCATCCGGGCCGACGGTATCGGTCACTTTGTCGTTGAATAAACCATGCGCTTGCCACACAACAAACAGTCCGGCTTTACCCTGCTCGAAGTGCTGGTGGCGCTCGTCATCATCGGCACCGCGCTGGGCGCCTCGCTGCGCGCGGTGGGCAGCCTCACTTCCAACAGCGCCGGCCTGCGCGCCGCCATGATGGCCACCTGGTCGGCCGAAAACCGGCTGGTCCAGATCCGCCTGGCCAGGCAATATCCCTCGATCGGCAAGAACAGTTACGAATGCCCGCAGGGCGACCTCAAGCTGCTGTGCCAGGAAGAAGTGCTGGCCAGCCCGAATCCGCGCCTGCGCCGGGTCGAGGTCAGCGTGTTCGACAGCGCCAATCCGGAACGCCGCATCATCAAGCTGGTCCAACTGGTGCTCAACGAATGAGGCGGATCGGACGGCGACAACGGCGGCAGCGGCAGCGTGGTTTCACCCTGGTTGAACTGCTGGTGGCGATCAGTATCCTGGCCATCGTGGCGGTGCTCGGCTACCGCGGCCTGGACAGCATCGTGCGCGCGCGCGAAGCGCTCACCGCCCAGCTCGAATCGGCGCGCGGCATGCAGCTCGCCTTCGCCCAGATGCAGAGCGACTGCGAGCACCTGGCCCCGCCCAGCCTGCTGCAGGGCCGTCCCTATCTGCTGTCCGCCCCCGACCGCCTGACCCTGGTGCGCAGCGTCCACAACGAAAACGACGCGGCGCGCATGCAAGTGGTCACTTACCGCGTGGTCGAGCGCATGCTGACGCGGCGCGAAAGCAATGGCACGCGCGACCTGGTCCAGCTCGACGTGATGTGGCAGGCCGCCATCAGCAATGCCGACACCAGCCCGGCGGTGACCCTGCAATCGGGCGTGAGCGCGATGCAGATCATGAGCTGGGAAAACAATGGCTGGCGCCAGAACACCCAGCCGGTGGCGCAGCCGGTCAGCGTCACGCAGCAGCAGTCGCTGGTCCAGGTCCCCGCGCCCAGCCTGGCGCCGACCGGGCTGCAGGTGCAGCTGCAGGTCGACAATGTGGCGGCCGTGATGACCAAGTCCTTCCTGCTGGGGGGCATGTGATGCGCCGGCCTGGCCCGTATCTGTTCCGGCGCCGCCAGCAGGGCGTGGCCATCATCACGGCCCTGCTGCTGACCATGCTGTCGGTGACCATCGTCGCCAGCCTGTTCTGGCAGCAGCAGGTCCAGGTGCGCTCGATGGAAAACCAGCGCCTGCACCTGCAGACCAAGTGGATCCTGCGCGGCGCGCTCGACTGGGCGCGCCTGGTGCTGCGCCAGGACGGCATCGACAACCGCAGTTATACCAGCCTGTCCGCGATCTGGAACACGCCGCTGGCCGAAACCCGGCTCGACCAGTACATCGAACGCGAGCGGGTCGCCGGCGAAGTCTTCGACGCCACCCTGTCGGGCCAGATCGCGGACGCCACCGCGCGCTACAACCTGCTCAACCTGGCCGACGGGCGCACCATCATTCCGGGCCAGGTCAGGGTCTACAAGCGCCTGCTGCAAAACCTGCAGATCGATCCGGCGCTGGCGCAGCGCACCGCGCTGGCGGTGGCCTCGGCCGGCCTGCCGCCCGCGCCGCAAATTCCCGGCAACGAACAGAAGGGCAGCAACGGCGAGCCGCCCAACCCCGACAGCAAGGCCGAGACCGACGAATCGGGCCAGCCGCCGGTGCCGGTGCCGGTGTCCAGCGGCACCGTGCCGATCGCCCTGACCCAGCTCGACGACCTGCTGGCGATCCCCGGCTACACGGTCGAGATCGTCAACAAGCTGCGCGACTTCGCCATCGTGCTGCCCGAGCGCACCAAGGTCAACGTCAACACCGCCCCGGCCGAAGTGCTGGCCGCCATCGTCGACGGCTATTCGCTGTCCGAAGCGAATGCGCTGGTGGCGCGCCGCAAGCAGGCCTACTATCGCCAGTTGTCCGATTTCACCGGCCAGCTGTACGACAAGGTGCCGGTGAAAAATACCTTCGATGTGAAAAGCGAATTTTTTCTGGTGAAAAGCCGGATACGCCTGGACCGGGCCGCGCTCGATGCGGAAGCGCTGGTCCAGCGCAGGCTGGACGATCGTGTGACGACCACGACCCTCTGGGTACGGCAAAATTAAGAACGAAAGCGAGATGGTTTGACTACTTTATATATCCGGCATCCGGCCAGGGCTGACAGCGAAGGGGCGCTGGCCCGCTTCGCGCTGGTCGCCGACGGCGGCGCCCTGGTCCAGCAGGGCGACGGGGTCCTGAAAGGCATGGCCGACCTGGTGGCGTCGAGCCGGCGCGTGGTGCTGCTGCTGGCCGCGGCCGATGTCACTTTGCTGCACGTCAAGGTGCCGCCGCTGTCGGCCGCGCGCCTGCGCAGCGCGCTGCCCAACCTGGTCGAAGAACAGGTGCTGGGCGACCCGGAAGAATGCGTGCTGGTGGCCGCGCCCGCGTCGGCGGCGGACGGACTGCGTCCGATCGCCGTGGCCCAGCGCGCCTGGCTCGAAGCGCTGGTGCGCTCCCTGCTGGCCATGGGCGCGCGCTCGGTGGCGGCCTTTCCCGCCCAGCTGTGCCTGCCGCTGGCGCCGGGCCATGCCTCGGCCGCCATCGATGGCGGCGGCATCACCATCCGCCACGGCCAGTACCACGGCCTGGGCCTGGCGCTGGCGGGCGACCCGGCGCTGGCCCTGCAAACGGTGCGCGCGCTGGCCGGCGACACGCCGCTGACCCTGTACGTGCCCGAGCCGCAGCTGGGCGAATACCAGGCCCTGCTGGCCGAAGCGGGACCGGCCGTCACGCTCGAAGCCGAACACTGGGCGCACTGGATCGCCGGCTCGAAAAGCACGGCCCTCGACCTGGTGCCGGGCCTGGGCGCGGCCGGCGCCAAGACGCGCGACTGGCAGCGCTGGAAGTGGCCGCTGCGCCTGGCCCTGCTGGTGCTGGCGGTCAACCTGGCCGGCATCAATTATCAATGGCTGCGCCTCAAGCGCGAAGCCGACAAGACGCGCCAGGGCATGGTGCAGGTCTTCCGCGCCGCCTATCCGAAGGAGACGGTCATCAGTAACAACCTGGAACGCCAGATGCAGCAAAAAATCGCCCAGGCGCGCGGCGCCTCGGGCCAGGTCGGCCCCGAGGAATTCACCTTCCAGGCCGCCGCCCTCGGCGAAGCCATGCGTACCCTGGGCAAGCAGCCCGAGCTGGCCTCGATCACCTTCCGCGAGCGCGCCATGACGGTCAAGCTCAAGCCCGAGGGCGCCGATCCGGCCCTGGCCGCCAACCTCGGGCCGGGCGTGCGCAAGCACAAGCTCGAGGTCAGCGAAGTCGCCGCCAACACCCTGCTGCTGCGCGCGGCGGGAGGCAAGCCATGAGCGCCCTCGCCGCCGTGAGCGGCCTGAAGGACAAACTGGCGCTGTACTGGATGGCGCGCACCGAGCAGGAGCGCAAGTTCCTCGGCATCGGCGCCGCCATCGTGCTGCTGGCGCTGGTGTACGGCGTGTTCCTGGCGCCCGCGCTGGAAGGCAGCGCGCGCCTGCGCAAGGAACTGCCCCTGCTCAAGCAGCAGAAGGCCCAGCTCGAAGCGCTGGCCAAGACCGCCGCCGAACTGTCCGGCCAGAGCGCGCCCCAGGTCACGCCGATGTCGCGCGAGACGCTCGGCGCCAGCCTGTCCGCGCGCGGGATCAAGCCCGAGTCGCTCAGCATGACCGGCGAGTACGCCAAGCTGCAGGTGACCGGCGTGGCCTTTTCCAATCTGTTCGCCTGGCTCGAAGCGCAGCGCCTGGAAAACCGCATCGGCGTGCTGGATGCGGCGATCACGGCCTCGACCCCGGCCGGCCAGGTCGACGCCACCCTGACCCTGCGCCAGAACGCGGATGCGGGTTCGCGATGATGCGCGCCGTGCTATGGTTGGGCGCGATCGTGCTGGCCGTGGCCCTCACCGTGCTGGCGTTCGCGCCGGCCGCCTGGCTGGGCGACGTGGTCGAGCGCCAGACCGGCGGGCGTTTGACTCTGGGGGATGCGCAGGGTACGCTTTGGCGCGGCTCGGCCTTTATCGGCGGCGCGCCCGGACCCGGCGGCGCGGTCACGCCGCTGCTGCCGGGACGCTTCGCCTGGACCCTGTCGCCGATGGCGCTGCTGGGCCAGGTCGACATGACGCTGGAGAACCCGCAGGCCCTGAGCCAGCCGGTGCGCCTGTCCGGCAGCTGGTCGCAGTGGCAGGTCAGTCCGGCCGCGCTGCTGCTGCCGGCCGAAGGGCTGGCCGGCCTGGGCGCGCCGCTCAACACCCTGGCGCTGTCGGGCCGGATGCGGCTGTCGTGGACCACCCTGGGCCTGGCCGCGCTGAACGGCGGCAAGGCCATCGCGGTCGATGGGGTGACCACCCTGGAACTGGACGAGATGGGCTCGCGCATGGCCCCGATCAAGGTGCTGGGCAGCTACAAGATGACCATGGATTGGCAGGGTCAGCAGGCGCAACTGAATTTGAAGACCGAACGCGGTGCCTTGTTATTGGCCGGAAAGGGCAGCCTGAATCAGGGCCGCTTCCAGTTTTCCGGCACGGCGCAGGCCGCCGATGGATATGAAGAAACGCTGGGCAATCTCCTGAATTTACTGGGCCAGCGCCGAATGGTGGACGGCAAGAAAACTATCGCCTTAGAGTTTAAATGATGAAAAAACAGTCACTGAGCACTTTCCCTTCCCCGGCGTTGCGCCGCATTGCCGCCGGCGTCCTGCTGTGCTGCGCGGTTGCGGGAGCCCCGGCCCCCGCGCTGGCGGCCCCGGAAGATTCGGCCGCCCTCAATTTCGTCGGCGCCGACATCGAATCGGTCATCAAGGCGGTCGGCCACTATACCGGCATGACCTTCATCATCGATCCGCGCGTCAAGGGCACCCTGACCGTGGTGTCGGAAAAATCGGTCACCAAGGCCCAGGCCTTCGGCCTCTTGACCTCGGCGCTGCGCCTGCAGGGCTATGCGGTGGTCACCGGCGACGGCTACGCCAAGGTGGTGCCGGAAGCGGAAGCGAAGCTGCAATCGTCGCCGACCCAGGTCGGCGTGGGCGGCGCGAAAATCAAGGGCGACCAGATCGCCACCCAGATTTTCCACCTGAGCCACGAATCGGCGGCCAACCTGACCGCCGTGCTGCGTCCGCTCATTTCGCCCAACAATTCGATCATGGCCAATCCGGGCAATAACAGCCTGGTCATCACCGATTACGCCGACAACCTGCGCCGCCTGGCCAAGATCGTCGCCGCGCTGGACGCCCCGGTGGCGGCCGACCTCGACGTGATTCCGGTGCGCCACGCGATCGCCTCCGACCTGGCCACCATGGTCAACAAGCTGATGGAACCGAGCGCCGGCGGCGACTCCGGCCGCATCAGCGTGGTGGCCGATCCGCGCACCAACGCGGTGGTGCTGCGCGCCCCCTCGCCGGCGCGCGCCAACCTGGCCAAGTCCCTGATCGCCAAGCTGGACCAGCCGACCTCGCAGGCCGGCAACGTGCACGTGGTCTACCTGAAGAACGCCGACGCCACCAAGCTGGCGCAAACCCTGCGCGCGGTGGTCTCGTCCGACTCCTCGGCCCTGCCCCAGCAGCAGCAGGGCACCACCGGCGGCAGCGTGGCCAGCGGCGGCGGCGCCAGCGGCAACAACACCATGGGCGGCAACAACCAGAACAGCGGCGCCGGCAACAGCATGGCCCAGCAGAGCCAGACCGGCGGCGGCAGCGGCGGCAGCGGGGCCGGCTTCATCCAGGCCGACGCCTCCACCAACACCCTGATCATCACCGCCCCGGACGCGGTCTACCGCAACCTGCGCGCCGTCATCGACCAGCTCGACGTGCGCCGCGCCCAGGTCTACATCGAATCGCTGATCGTCGAAGTCAATGCCGAAAACGCGGCCGAATTCGGGGTCCAGTGGCTCGGCCTGTCCGGCACCGAAAACAGCAAGTACCGGGTCGGCGCCCTGCAGAACTCGACCAAGGTGGCGGGCGACAATGCCATCCTGGCGCTGGCGCGCGGCGGCGCGGCCGCCGCCAATCCGGGCGCCGGCCTGTCGATCGGCATCTTCAAGCAGGTCGCCGGCGAACTGGGCCTGGGCGCGATCGCGCACGCCCTGCAAACCACGGGCAACGCCAACATCCTGTCGACGCCGAACATGCTCACGCTCGACAATGAACTGTCGACCATCAAGGTCGGCCAGAACGTGCCGATCATCACCGGCAGCTTCACCACCAACACCGGCGGCGCGGCCGGCGGCAACCCCTTCCAGACCATCGAGCGCAAGGACGTCGGCCTGACCCTCAAGGTGCGTCCGCAGATTTCCGAAGGCGGCACCATCAAGATGGCGATCTACCACGAGACCTCGAACGTCGACCAGTCCTCGCTGGCGGCGCCCTCGGGCGTGACCACCAACGTGCGCATCATCGAAAACAATGTGATCGCCGACGACGGCCAGATCATCGTGCTGGGCGGCCTGATCAAGGACGATACCAGCGATAACGAAGAGCGCGTGCGCGGCCTGGCCGACATTCCCGTGGTCGGCAACCTGTTCAAGTACCGCAAGCGCGGCCGCACCAAGACCAACCTGATGGTGTTCCTGCGTCCGGTGATCGTGCGCAGCAAGGAAGACAGCAATGCCATCGCCACCGACCGCTACGACTTCATGCGCTCGGCCGGCCAGGCCGTGGGCGGACCGAAGGACAATATCGTCATGCCCGACTACGGCACCCCGGTGCTGCCGCAACTGAGCAGCGGCCAGCCGCCGGCGGGCGGCGCCATGGCGCCGGTGCCGGCGCGTCCGGTTCCGGCCCCGGCCACGCCGGCCCCGGCGCCGGGCAGCAGCACCGAGCGTCCCCTGACCGCGCCGGCCCCCCTGAATCCGGCCGATGTGAATATGTACCGCCCGGCGACCAAGTAAAAAAGAAGAAGCGGACAATACAGCGATGAGCAATCTTTTACCTTACGCTTTCGCGCGCGACTTCGGCGTGCTGGCGCGCTCGCCCGACAACGGCGAGCATCCGATCGAGGTGTGGGTCTCCGGCGCCACCGCGCCGGCGGCGATTGCCGAAGTCTCGCGCCGCTTCGGGCGCATCGCCCTGCGCTCGATGGAGCGGGCCGACCTGGAAGCGGCGATCGCCAGCTCCTACGCCGGCGCCGGCGGCGACGCCTCGCAGGTGGCCGACGAATTCGACGCCGATCTCGACCTGACCAAGCTGCTGCAGGACGTGCCGGCCATCGAAGACCTGCTCGAATCGTCCGACGACGCGCCGGTGATCCGCATGATCAACGCGCTGCTGACCCAATCGCTGCGCGAAGGCGCCTCCGACATCCACATCGAACCGTTCGAACAGACCTCGGTGGTGCGCTTTCGCATCGACGGTTCGCTGCGCGACGTGGTCCGTCCGCGCAAGGCCATCCACGCCTCGCTGATCTCGCGCATCAAGATCATGGCGCAGCTCGACATCGCCGAAAAGCGCCTGCCGCAGGACGGCCGCATCACCCTGCGCGTGGGCGGCAAGCCGGTCGACGTGCGCGTCTCGACCCTGCCGACCGGGCATGGCGAACGCGCCGTATTGCGTCTGCTCGACAAGGAAGCCGGGCGCCTCGACCTGTCGCACCTGGGCATGAGCCCCGGCCTGCTGCCGCAGTTCGATGAACTGATCAACCAGCCGCACGGGATCGTGCTGGTCACCGGGCCGACCGGTTCCGGCAAGACCACCACCCTGTACGCGGCCCTGTCGCGCCTGAACGCCTCGACCACCAATATCCTGACCGTGGAAGACCCGATCGAGTACGACCTGATCGGGGTCGGCCAGACCCAGGTCAACGCCCGCATCGACATGAGCTTCGCCAAGGCCCTGCGCGCGATCCTGCGCCAGGATCCGGACGTGATCATGATCGGCGAGATCCGCGACCTGGAAACGGCGCAGATCGCGGTCCAGGCCTCGCTCACCGGCCACCTGGTGCTGGCGACGCTGCACACCAACGATGCGGCAGCTGCGGTGACGCGCCTGCTCGACATGGGGATCGAACCGTTCCTGCTGTCCTCGTCCCTGCTGGGCGTGATGGCGCAGCGCCTGGTGCGCAAGCTGTGCGAGCACTGCAAGGTGCGCGACGAAGTGGAAACGCCGCAGGGCCGCATGCTGCAATGGAAGGCGGTCGGCTGCGAGAAGTGCGGCCAGACCGGTTACCACGGCCGGGTCGGCGTGTACGAACTGCTCGAGACCAACGACCAGATCAGCGCCCAGATCCACAACCGCGCCTCGGAAGCCGAGATCCGCGCGGCGGCCCAGGCCAGCGGCATGAAAACCATGCGCGAAGACGGCCAGCGCTGGCTCGACAACGGCACCACCACGCAGGCCGAATTGCTGCGCGTGACCAAGGACTAGGCCGAGAACGATGCCCGCATTCCGTTATGAAGCCGTCGATGGCGACGGCAGCACCCGCAAGGGGGTGGTCAACGCCGACAGCGCCCGTTCGGCGCGCGCCGACCTGCGCCTGCAGGGCCTGACGCCGCTGATGGTCGAGGCCATCGCGGCCCAGCTGGACGCTTCCGGCGCCGAGAAAAGCCGCGGCTTCGGCGAGCGCCTGTCGCAGGTCGAGCTGGCGCTGTTTACGCGCCAGCTGGCCAGCCTGCTGGAAGCCGGCCTGCCGCTGGAACAGGCGTTTACGGCCTTGCTGGAACAGGCCGAGCGTCCCTACGTGCGCGACCTGGTGGCCTCGATCCGCTCGGAAGTGATGGGCGGCTCGCCGTTTTCGGACGCGCTCTCGCGCCATCCGCGCGACTTTGCCGAGATCTACCGCGCGCTGGTGGCCTCGGGCGAACAGATCGGCCACCTGGCGCGCGTGCTCTCGCGCCTGGCCGACTACATCGAGCGGCGCAACGCGCTGGTGCAGAAGGTGCGCCTGGCGTTCACCTATCCGGCCATCGTCACCGTGGTGGCGTTCGCGATCGTGATCTTCCTGCTCACCTACGTGGTGCCGCAGATCGTTTCGGTGTTCGCCAACACCAAGCAAAAGCTGCCGCTGCTGACCATCATGATGCTGGGCGTGTCGAACTTCGTGCGCGCCTACGGCATCGTCGTCGGCATCCTGCTGGTCGGCGCCTTCTGGCTGTGGCGGCGCGCGCTGCGCAATCCGGTCCTCAAGCGGCGCTGGCACACCTGGCTGCTGACGGCGCCCGTCTACGGCAAATTCGAGCGCAGCCTGAACACGGCGCGCTTCGCCAGCACCCTGGCGATCACCACCGGCTCGGGCGTGCCGATCCTGCGCGCGCTCGACACCAGCCGCGACACCCTGTCCAACGTGGCCATGAAGGAGCTGGTCGAGCAGGCCAGCGCCAGCGTGCGCGAAGGCGTCAGCCTGGCGCGCGCGCTGTCGGCGCAAAAGCACTTTCCGCCGATGCTGATCCACATGATCCGCGCCGGCGAGATCACCGGCGAACTGCCCGCCATGCTGGAACGGGCCGCCAATTCGCAGCAGCAGGACCTGGAACGGCGCACGCTGACCATCGCCGGCCTGCTCGAACCGGTGCTGATCCTGGCCATGGGCGTGGTGGTGCTGCTGATCGTGCTCGCGGTGCTGATGCCTATCATTGAAATCAATCAGCTGGTGCGGTAAAAAGGAATGTAATGAAGCGTATGCCAATAGTTGTCAGCCTGATCGCCGTGGTTCTCTTGTCGGCCTCGATCGCGTACTGGGTCATGCAGTTCTTCCAGGGCGAGCAGCGTCCCATCGTGGCGGCCGCCGTGGCGCCCGATCCGGTGCCGGCGCCGGACGCCGCCGCCACCCTGTTCGGCGGCCAGGCCGCCACCGTGGTGGTCAGCAATTACCAGCTGACCGGCGTGGTCTCGGCCGGGCGCGACAGCGCCGCCATCCTGGTGGCCGACGGCCAGCCGCCGCGCGCGCTCAAGGTGGGCAAGGAAGTCGCGCCCGGCGTGACCGTCAGCGCGGTGTTCCCGCGCTACGTGATCCTGTCCGAAGGCGGCGTCGAGAAGCGCATCGAACTGGCCACCGACGCCAAGGCCGGCCCGGAGATGGCGCCGCCGATGCCGATCGCGGCGCCGCTGCCGCCGCCGGGCGACAACAATATGTCGAACCCGCCACCGAATCCGCCCGCCGATCCGTCGCAGGGATTGTCGCCGGTGCCGCCGCCGACGCCGGGCATGCCGCCGCAGCAGCAGATGCCGTCCCCGAGCCGCACCGTGGTCAGTCCCGGCAACCAGCCGCCCACCCAGTAAGGCGGCCATGAAGCGATTGCGCGTGCTGGCCGCGGCCTGCGCCCTGGGCCTGCACGCGGGCGCCGCGCTGGCCCAGGCCCCGACCCCGGCGCCGCCAGCCGAGGCGGCGGCCGCCGTGCCGGCCCGTCCGCGCGTGGCCCTGGTGCTCTCCGGCGGCGGCGCGCGCGGCTTTGCCCACATCGGCGTGCTGCGCGTGCTGCGCGACATGCGCGTGCCGGTCGACATCGTGGTCGGCACCAGCATGGGCAGCGTGATCGGCGGCGCCTACGCGGCCGGCTCCTCGGTGTCCGACCTGGAAAAAATGGCGCGCCACACCGACTGGGACCGCGTGGTGGCCGACCGTCCGGCGCGCGAAGACCTTCAATACCGGCGCCGCGACGAAGACGTGCTGCTGCCCTCGCGCCTCGAGTTCGGCCTGCACCGCGACGGCATCTCGCTGCCGCCGGCCGCGGCCGGCAACGCCGCGCTGGAACTGGCGCTGGCGCGCCTGCTGCCGGCCGGCACGCGCGACCGCCCGGTCAACCAGCTCAGCCTGCCGTTCCGCTCGGTCGCCTCGGACCTGGTCACCGGCGACCTGGTCGACCTGGTCGACACGCCGCTGTTTTTGACCATGCGCGCCTCGCTGGCGGTGCCGGGCGTGTTCGCGCCGGTGCGCGTGAACCAGCGCCTGGTGGTCGACGGCGGCCTGGTGCGCAACCTGCCGATCGACCTGGCGCGCAAGATGGGCGCCGACATCATCATCGCCGTCAACGTCGGCACCCCGCTGGCGCCCGAAAAGAACCTCGGCAGCGCGCTCGGCGTGGCGCAGCAGATGATCAACATCCTGACCGAGCAGAACGTGCAGCGCTCGATCAAGGAACTCGGCCCGAACGACATCCTGATCTCGCCGGAATTGAGCGGCACCAGTTTTCTCGACTTCCGCAATATCGACAACGCGATCCAGGGCGGCGAGTCGGCCGCGCGCGAACTGTCGCAGCGCCTGGCGGCGCTGGCCCTGCCCGCCAGCGACTACGCCCTGTTCGAAAACAACCGCCTGGCCACGCCGCCGCTGTCGGACACGGCGCTGCCGCTGGCCGAGGTCAAGGTCGAGAGCAGCGGGCGCATCAACCCGAAAATCCTGCAGGTGCAGGCCGGCCTGGCGCTGGGGCAGACGCGCACGCGCGAGCAGCTGCGGCGCGCCGCCAACAGCCTGTACGGACGCGGCGACCTGGAGCGGGTCGAGACCGATATCGACGACGAAGGCGGCCAGCGTTCGGTCGCGATCCGCGCCACCGAAGCGGACTGGGCCAACAGCCGCCTGCGCGTGGGCCTGGAGCTGGCCAGCGACTTCGACGACGCCAACCGCTTCGCCCTGAAAGTGATGCACGTGCGCTCCTCGATGAACCCGTGGGGCGGCGAGCTGCGCACCACGGCCCAGATCGGCGACGAGCGCGGCATCGGCATGCAGCTGCACCAGCCGCTGGGCCCCGGTTCGCCGTGGTACGTGGCGCCCTCGATCCAGTTGGGCTCGACCTCGCTCGACGTCTTCAGCGAAGGGCGGCGCCAGGTGCGCTATGCCTATTCGCAGCGCTCGGCGCGCTTGATGGTGGGACGCGAACTGGGGAGCTGGGGCGATGTGCAGTTGGGCATCGTCAGGCAGCGCCTGGGCGCGCGCGCCGTGATTCCCGAGGACGTGGCGGGCCAGCATGCGACCAATAGCTACCAATACCTGCGCTACCGGGTCGATACGCTCGACTCGCTCGGCTTTCCCAGCCGCGGCAACCTGCTCGACGCGCAACTGGCCGCGACCGGCGTCGGCGCCGATGCGAACGCCGATGCCGGCGGGGCGGCGCCGCTGGCGCAGTTTTCCCTGCTCGGCATGAGCGCCTTCCGCTCGCGCGACTGGGCCGGCCATGTGTACGGCGAATACGCGATCTCCAGCAGCGGCGCCGCGCCGCTCAGCCTGGGGGGATTCCTGCGCTTGTCCGGTTCGCTGCCGGAATCGTTCGAAGGCAACCGCATCGCGTTCGGGCGGCTGGTGATGGCGCGCCGCATCGGCGCCTTGCCGGTGACCCTGGGCGGCACCGTGCGCGCCGGTTTTTCGCTGGAAGCGGGCGGCGCCTTCGACCGCAAGACGCCGCAGCGCGACGCCGCCTTCAAGCAGGCCGTCAGCGGCTTCCTGTCGGTCGATACGCGCTTCGGCCCGGTGTACGTGGGCGCCGGCAAGACCATCCACGGCGCCGGCACCGCCTATCTGTTCCTCGGGCCGATCTGGTAAGCGGCCGCGCCGCGCGCCTGCGGGCGGCGCAGACTGTTTAGCAAAAGCACACTGTTACTTTTGCACACAGTTTATGTCGTGCCAATGGGAAATCTAATTGCTGAATGTAAATATTTCCTGTAGATTATTTCGAATCTTCGGAGTACCTACTACAAAGGATGCACATGTCATATATCAGCAATTCCCTGTCGAACGGCGAGCAAGTGAAGTACGAGGGAAAAATCAGCCCCTGGTCGCTGTTGCCCTTGATTATCCTCGGCTTTCTGACGATCGCGTTTTTCGGCCTGGGCCTGCTTTTCTGGATCGCCGCGGCGATCCGCTACATGACCACCGAGCTGGCCATCACCGACAAGCGGGTGATTGCCAAATTCGGCTTCATCAGCCGCAACACGATTGAACTGAATATGGCAAAAATCGAGAGTATCCAGGTCAACCAGGGTATCCTCGGCCGCATTTTCGATTTCGGTTCGCTGACCATCGCCGGCGGCGGCATTCCATCGGCGCCGATTCCCGGTATTTCGAATCCTCTGGCATTTCGCCGCGCCTTCAACGATGCGCAGGAAGCGGCCGCCCAGAAAGCGGCGTGATCGCCTGAAGCGCGCCGGCTCCGGCGCGCTTCAGGCGCGGCGCAGCGCGGTAAACGCGCTCGATTCCCACGACTGGAAGCCGAGCAGCAGGGTCACGCCGTCGCGCTCGTCGCTGGCCAGGCGCCGGTCGGCCTGGTGCAGGCGCGCCAGCTCGGCCGCCAGCTGCTGAATCTTGAGCAGCAATTCGCGCGAGCTGGCCAGGGACAGGCGCGCCGGCAGGCACAGCAAGGTTTCGCCGGCGCCGTCGAAGCGCCCGCTGAAATAATCCTCCACCACATTCTCGCGGAAATACTGCTGCACCGGCCCGTCCGGCAGCCAGCGGAAGGTGGTCGACACGCGCATGCTGTAGCGGTTCAGGGGCTTGAGTTCGATCAGGCCGAGGCGGTCCAGTTCGACCATCAGGCCGATGCACTCGGGTTCGGTCAGGCGGTAGGTTTCGATGATCTGGTCGAGCGTCCAGTTGCCCAGGCAGCAGATGGCCACCAGCAGCAGGCGCGGATTGGCCATCAGCGACTTTTCCTGGGTCGGGGTCAGGGTGTCGGCCTGCGGACGGGCGTCGGCCGCGCGCCGCAGCACGTCTTCGAGCGGCACCCCGGCCGCCTTGCAGATCTGCGCCAGGCGCGACAGGGCCATGTCTTTCTGGCCGAACATGCGCTTGACGCTCGACTCGCTCATGCCGATGCGCCCGGCCAGGGCCTTGTAGGTGATGCCCGCCGCGCGCAGTTCGGCGCGCAGCACTTGTATGACCAGCTCAGGAGAGCTCATGCGATTCCTTTGAAGGCGAAATGTACAGTGATTCGATACTCAATGTACCGAATTTCGGTGCTTCGCACAAGCAGATAGGACTTTTTGAGGAAAAGCGGGACACTGGCTTCATACCAGAAACGCCTCCGGGCGAAAGTGAACCGATGCCGAAAATCCCCCTGCTTGCCGCCATCCTGCTGACCTTGTGCAGCAATGCCGCCAGCGCCGCCAGCTACGGCGACACCAGTCCGATCTATGTCGGCGGCGGGGCGGGGCGGATGCAGTTCGGCGCGCACTGCGGCGCTGGTGCCGACTGCAAGGGGCAGGACAATGCCAGCGCCAAGGTGTTCGCCGGTTTCAATTTTGCGCCGTTCAGCGCGTGGCAGGGTTCCGAGCTGACCAGTTCGGTCGAGCTGGTGGGCTATCGCAGCGGCACGCTGCGCCTGGCGCGCGAACGCGGCGCGGCATCGCTGCGCGGAGCGGGGCTGTCGTACCGCATCAGTTCGCGCGAAACGGATGCGCTGTCGGTGCATGCGCGGGCCGGGCTGACGCGCCTGTCGGGCAAGTTCGGCGGGGCGTCGAGCGGCTCGACCGGGATCACGGGGGGCTTGGGACTGGCGTACGCGCTCGACAAGCATCTGTCGCTGACGGCGGACTACGATGCGCTCAGGGCCGGATTCGGCGCGCTGGCACGCACGCATGTGCATTTATTAACGTTCGGCGCGGCCTACAAGTTCTAGGCGGCGCACACAGGATGGCCTGATCGCGGGCGCCCGCCGGGGCGCCCGCTGGCGGCCCTTGATCCTTGCTTGGCAGCTAAGCCGATCACCACAATCGCACTACCACTACCGCACTGTCGTTCGCGCCGGGGCGGCCTTGGCGCGAACGACGGTCCTGAAGACGGCGGCGATAACAATGATTGCCGTGCGGCCAACCGTCAATCGGGCTCCGGCTCCAGCTTGGCCTTCTTGAGCGCGCGCTTGGCCGCCTGGCGCTCCTGCGCCGGCCCCTTGGCGTGCGGCCCGGCGGCGCGCAGCTTGGCTGCCACGGCGACCGGATTGCGCACCTTGGCAACCTGCTGCGTCGGCTTGACGGTGATGCGCATCTTTTGCCGCGTCGCCAGTGCCTTGTTCGCCATCGCGCGTCCTCCTTACAGCACGTAGCGCGACAAGTCTTCGTTGTCGGCCAGTTTGTCGAGGCGCTCGTTGACGTAGGCCGCATCGATCGACACCACGCTGCCGCCCGTTTCGCTGGCGGTAAACGAGACTTCCTCCAGCAGTTTTTCCATCACCGTATACAAACGCCGCGCGCCGATGTTCTCGGTGCGCTCGTTGACCGAAAACGCAATCTCGGCCAGGCGCGTGATGCCGTCCGGCGCGAACGCGACCTTGACGTCCTCGGTCGCCAGCAGCGCTTCGTACTGCTTGGTCAGGCAGGCGTCGGTCGAGGTCAGGATGCATTCGAAATCGGCAATCGACAGCGATTCGAGCTCGACCCGGATCGGAAAGCGCCCCTGCAATTCGGGAATCAGGTCCGACGGCTTGGCCAGGTGGAAGGCGCCCGAAGCGATGAACAGGATGTGGTCGGTGCGGATCATGCCGTACTTGGTGTTGACCGTGGTGCCCTCGACCAGCGGCAGCAGGTCGCGCTGCACGCCGGCGCGCGAGACATCGGCCCCGCCCATTTCGGAGCGCGAGGCGATCTTGTCTATCTCGTCGAGGAACACGATGCCGTTCTGCTCGACGTTGGCGATCGCCTTTTGCTTGAGCTCGTCGTCGTTGACCAGCTTGGCCGCTTCTTCGTCGATCAGCAGCTTCATCGCTTCGCGGATCTTGATCTTGCGCGGCTTCTTGCGCGCCGCGCCGATGCCGGAAAACATGGACTTGATCTGCTCGGTCATTTCTTCCATGCCGGGCGGGGCCATGATTTCCATCTGAGGACCGGGCTCGGCCACTTCGAGCTCGATTTCGCGGTCGTCCAGCTCGCCTTCGCGCAGGCGCTTGCGGAAGGTCTGGCGCGTGCCTTCGCCTTCCCTGGCCTCGGGCGGCTGCGGCGTGACGTTGAAGCCGAAGTCGCGCGCCGGCGGCACCAGGATGTCGATGATGCGGTCTTCGGCCGCGTCCTCGGCGCGCTGGCGCACCTTTTTCATTTCGCTGGCGCGGGTCTGCTTGATGCCGATATCGATCAGGTCGCGGATGATGGTGTCGACGTCGCGCCCGACGTAGCCCACTTCGGTGAACTTGGTCGCTTCGATCTTGATGAAGGGCGCGTCGGCCAGCTTGGCCAGGCGGCGCGCGATCTCGGTCTTGCCGACCCCGGTCGGGCCGATCATCAGGATGTTCTTGGGCGTGATCTCGTGGCGCAGCGGCTCGGCCACCTGCTGGCGGCGCCAGCGGTTGCGCAGGGCGATGGCGACCGCGCGCTTGGCCTTGCCCTGGCCGACCACGTGCTTGTCGAGCTCCGAAACGATCTCGCGGGGCGTCATATTCATGGTGCTTGGCATGGTGCTTCCCCTTAATCCAGTGTTTCGATGATGTGCGACATATTCGTGTAGATGCACAGCTGGCCGGCGATGGTCAGCGATTTCTTGACGATCTCGGCCGGCGAGAGCTCGGTATTTTCTTGCAGGGCCTTGGCGGCCGACTGGGCGTAGGTGCCGCCGGAACCGATGGCGCCGACGCCGTCTTCGGGTTCGAGCACGTCGCCATTGCCGGTGATGACCAGGGTCGATTCATGGTCGGCCACCAGCAGCATCGCTTCCAGGCGGCGCAGCACGCGGTCGGTGCGCCAGTCCTTGGCCAGTTCCACCGAGGCGCGCAGCAGGTTGCCCTGGTGCTTTTCGAGCTTGCCTTCGAAGCGGTCGAGCAGGGTGAAGGCGTCGGCGGTGCCGCCGGCGAAGCCGCACAGCACTTTGCCCTGGTACAGCTTGCGCACCTTGCGGGCCGTGCCCTTCATGACGATGTTGCCGAGTGTGACCTGGCCATCGCCGCCGAGCGCAACTTGCTTGCCGCGCCGTACGCACAGGATGGTGGTGCCGTGAAATTGTTCCATTATCGTTGCCTCTCAGTGATGGAGCGGCCGGCCGGGGTCGGTTCCCGCGCGGCTGCATGCCTCCCAGAAATGGGGATGCTCACGAAAATTGCAAGACAGCTAGCGGCAGGCGCGCCCTGATGGCAATGCCCTCGAATCAAGGGCCGTCCTCCCGGCGACGGCAAGGATCCATGGCAGCGCTGACTTGCCGTGCGATGGATCTCCGCCCTGGCGGGGAAGACCGCGTCAGGGTCGGCGCTCTTCTCGACTGCCGTCATCAACGGCAAGCGGGGCCGATAGCGAAGGTCAGTACCTGTGCGGGAACAGCTTGGCCACTTCCGTGAAGCCCAGTAGTTTGAACAGTGCGGCGACCAAATGGTTCAATTCGCGCAGCTCGATTTTTTTCTCGGCCGCGATCGGGCGCAAGCGGTTGAGCAGGGCGGCGGCGGCGGCGTAGTCGACCCGCGCCAGGCGCGAGCAGTCGAACAGCACCGTTTCGGCGCTGTCGGCGGCATACGCGTCGATGGCCTGGAACAGGGCCGTGGTCGCGCCGTCGATGACCGAGGGCAGCATGAAGCCTTCGGTGGCCGGCGGCGTGTGCAGGATGCTGACCGAGGTGGCGGTGCTCAGCGACGGTTCGAAGGACGGCGGCGAGACCTCGTAGGTGACGCAGTAATCCATCGCCGTTTCTTCGAAGTCCTTTTCGCGGTCGAGCAGCTGGAACAGGGCCAGCAGCAGCAGCCAGGGCGCTTCGCTGGCGTCGCGCTTGCCGATTTCGATGGTCGAGTGAACCAGCTCGGCCAGTTCGGCGGCGCCGGCCACGATCAGCTCGCGCTCGCTGGCGCGCAGGCGGTTCATGGTTTCCAGCAGCAGGGCGCAACCGTCCGGGGTGACGCTCTGGATGCGCGCGAATTCGAGGCGCAGCACCGGGTTTTCGCTGGCGCGCTGCAACAGGCGTTCCAGGCGCGGCGCGACTTCGCCGTCCAGCACGCCACTGAAGACTTCGGTCGGGGTGACGCCGGCGAAGGTGCGCTCTTCCATACCGGGCGGCATGAGCGGCGGCGACCACGAGGGCGGCGAGGTTTCGAAGCGGCTCGCGTAATCGATTGCAATATTGTCGAAGTCATCCTGGCGTCCGCCGACCTGGTAGAGGTCGAACAGCATCCACCAGATGGTGCGGTCGTCCTTGCCCAGCTCGGCAAGGTTATCGAGCAGCATGTGTTCGGTGACGGCCATCTGGTCGTTGGCGAACATGATGGCGATTTCTTCGATGACGGGCGCGGTCTGGGCCGGCACCGGCGCGTCCGGCAAGTCTTCGTCGGCCAGCAATTCGGTGGTGGCCAGTTCCAGCATCGGCAGGGTGTCGGGCGCGCCGCCGTCGGCCGCCGTCTTGGCCTTGCGCGGGCCGCTGCCCCAGGCCGGTTCGGGCGTGTTGAAGATGTCGTTCGACATGGCCGATTCGATGGCGTCGATCTTGGCCGCCGTGGCGCGCGCGATCTCGCGCTGGCGCGCGCGGTCGGCATCGGTGTCGGCGGCCAGGCGCGACGGTTCGCCGACGCGCAGGCGCGAGTCCGGCGCATTCTTGCCGCCAGGCTGATCAGTTTTCTTCTTGTTGAAGATGGAGAAGATACCCACGTCGTTCCCTGTCTCGTTCTACGCTGCGCACTGCGCCAACCGCACTTGGCGCATCGCGTGCGCCAGGCGCCCTGCCTGAATCCATTGCCGCACACGCCGTACCAAGCCGCACGGTAGCATGCCGGCCCGGCCGGCGCCAGCCGCCCATGCCGCCGGCCACCCTGGACATGCCAGCATAGTGTAGCCGATAGGCAAACTTTGAGTGGGATTGGCGGGAGCGGCAAAACAAAAAAGCATGCGGGGGCGAACCCGCATGCTTCTTCGGAGTCGGCGTGCGGCGATACTCAATCGCCGTACAGTTTTTGTTTCAGCTCGCGGCGCTGCTGCGCTTCGAGCGAGAGGGTCGCGGTCGGGCGCGCGATCAGGCGCGGAATGCCGATCGGTTCGCCCGTCTCTTCGCACCAGCCGTAGTCGCCCGCGTCGATGGCGGCGATCGACTGCTGCACCTTTTTCAGCAGCTTGCGCTCGCGGTCGCGCGTGCGCAGTTCGAGCGCGTGTTCTTCTTCGATCGTGGCGCGGTCGGCCGGATCGGGCACCAGCACGGTTTCGCGCAGGTGCTCGGTGGTCTCGCCTGCGTTCTTGAGCAAGTCTTTTTCGAGCTGCTGCAAACGCGCCTTGAAAAACGCCAACTGCGCCGGATTCATATAGTCCTTCTCACCCATGGCCCGGATTTCTTCTTCCGAGATGAGATGGCCTTCTGTATTGACGGCGGGGGTCGATTTAGTTGTTTTAGTCATGACTTCACTTACCTTCGATACGACGGTGGTTTCATTTTATCAGCTAACCCGGGCGCGGCACCGGTAAAGCGGCGATGCCTGCGCCCGAAGCGCCTACCTTGACGGCTTGCTGAACTGCCGCCTTGTTCGTCTGTTTCCGCACCTGGATACCTATTTACTGCCGGTGCGCTAAAGCGGGCATCTTAAAACCCGGATAGTTTATACCAAACATTGTTCCAAACCGCTGACAAAGACATCTTTTGGTAAATTTTTGCCAATAAAAACCATTTTGCTGCCACGTTCCTCGTTTTCGCCCCATTTTGCGCCCAGATCGCTGCCCATCATCTGGTGCACGCCCTGGAATACCACCTTGCGCTCGGCGCCCTGCATCAGCAGCACGCCCTTGTAGCGCAGCATGCGCGGACCGAAGACATTGACCAGGCTGGCCAGGAATTCGTCGAGCTTGGCCGGGTCGAAGGGGCGCGCGCTCCTGAACACGAAGGCGGCGATGTCGTCGCTGTGGCGGCCATGGTGGTGATTATGGTCGTGGTCGTGCCCGTGCTCGTGGCGGCAGGCGTCGGTGTGCACGTGATCGTGATCGTGGCCGTGCGCTTCCTCGGCCTTGAGGAAGTCGGGGTCGATGTCCAGCTTGTCGTTGAGGTTGAAGCCGCGGATGTCGAGCACCTCGGCCAGCGGGGCGCGGCCGAAGTCGACCTGGCTGATCGGCGCGCGCGGGTTGATGCGCCGCAGGCGCGCCTTGAGCGCGTCGAGCTGGGCGGCATCGACCAGGTCGGTCTTGGAAATGAGCAGCTTGTCGGCAAAGCCGACCTGGCGCTGGGCTTCCTCGTACTCGTCGAGCTGGGTCATGGCGTGGCGCGCGTCGACCACGGTCAGCACCGCGTCGAGCATGTAGTGCACGCCCACTTCCTCGTCCATGAAGAAGGTCTGCGCCACCGGGCCCGGATTGGCCAGGCCGGTGGTTTCGATGATGATGCGGTCGAACTGCAGCTCGCCCGCTTCGCGCTTTTGCGCGAGATTGGAAAGCGCCACGATCAGGTCGCCGCGCACGGTGCAGCAGATGCAGCCGTTGTTCATTTCGACGATCTGCTCGCTGCTGTCCTGCACCAGGATCTCGTTGTCGATGTTTTCCTGGCCGAATTCGTTTTCGATGACGGCAATCTTCAGCCCGTGATCTTCCTGCAGGATGCGATTGAGGAGCGTGGTTTTGCCGGCGCCGAGGAAGCCGGTCAGGATGGTGCTGGGAATGAGGGCCATGTTGTCGTCAATCAGTGTGCTGCCCGGGAGCGGGCGAATAATCGAGCGATTATGCCGGATTTCGCCAATTGCTTCCAACTACCGCCATGCGGCTTGATGCGGATCATGCCGCGCGGGCGTTTGCGGCCCCGTTTTTGCTTCCTATTTCGCCTTGGCGCGCGGGTGCGCCTGGTCGTACACGGCCGCCAGGTGCTGGAAGTCGAGTGCGGTGTAGACCTGGGTCGAGGTGATGCTGGCGTGGCCCAGCATGTCCTGCACCGCGCGCAGGTCGCCCGACGATTGCAGCACGTGCGAGGCGAAGGAGTGGCGCAGCATGTGCGGATGCACGTGCACCGGGGTGCCGGCATCGATCGCATGCTGTTTCAGGCGCAATTGCACCACGCGCGGCGACACGCGCGTGCCGCGTTCGGACAGGAACAGGGCGTTGCCGCCGTCGGCCGGCGGCGGGCGCACCGCCAGCCAGGCCGCCAGCGCGGCGCGCGCGTGGCTGCCGACCGGCACCGTGCGCATCTTGTTGCCCTTGCCGGTGACCAGCACGTCGCCCGAGGCCATATCGATCCAGCCCAGCGACGGCGCCTGGCCTTCGCCGCCCTTGTGATAGGTCACGTCGAGCCCGGCCAGTTCGGCCACCCGCAAGCCGCTCGAATACAGCAGCTCGAACATGGCGCGGTTGCACAGCTCGGCGGAGGTGAGGGTGCTGCGGCCGGGCGGTGCGCTCGCCACCAGCTGCACCGCATCGTCCACCGCCAGCGCTTTCGGCAGCGGGGCCGGGCGCTTGGGGGCGCGCACGCCGTCGGTGGGGTTGGCGGCCAGGGTGATGTGCTCCGCCAGCCAGCCGAAAAAGCCGCGCCAGCTCGACAGCTTGCGGGCGATCGAGCGCGGTCCCAGCTCCTGGCTGTGCAGGATCGCGGTCAGGCGGCGGATGTCGGCCTGGCGCATCTGTTGCCAGGGCATGCCCTTGGCCAGGGTCTGCAATTGTTGCAGGTCGCGCCGGTAGGCGTCGATGGTGTGCGGCGAGAGCTGGCGCTGGGTGGCCAGCTGCGCGAGATAGCGCCCGACCCAGTCGGTGGCGTCGTGCTCGCCCGCGCTCGCGCCCTGGCTGTGCATCTCAGGCGCGCAGGGCGGCCAGCGCGGCGCTGGCGGTTTCGCCGATGTGGACCAGGAAGTCGGTGCCCATGCTGGCGGTGAAGCGTTCCGGATCGGGCGAACCGAGGATCAGCAGGCCGAAGGCGCTGCCGTTGCTGCGCAGCGGCAGAATCACGGTCGACTGCACCGCCGCCGCGTCGGCCAGCCAGCGCACCGCTTCGAAGTCGTGGTTGCTGCCGCAGTAAGGCGCCAGCAGGCTGTTGGCGAACAGGCGCGCATCTTCCGACACGCCGTTGACGTACCAGTTGCCGGCGTGCGCCGGGGCCAGCTGCCACAGGCGCAGGGTCGCTTGCGGCACGCCGAAATGGGTGGCCAGGCCATCGACCAGGGCGCGCGGCATGTCGCTGTCGTGGCGCGCCTTGAGCAGGGCCTGGGTCCAGCCGTGGAACTTGTTGGCGATGGCGGCGTTCGCTTCGGCCAGGCGGATCAGGTCCGCCATGCGCAGTTCGAGCGCCTTGTATTTATCGCGCATGACTTCCATCTGGCGTTCCTGCAGCGACACGGCCTTGCCGGTCAGCGGGCTGGACAGCTTGACCTCGCCCAGCAGGTTGGCGTGTTCCTGGAAAAAGGTCGGATGGTCGGCCAGGTAGTCGGCGACGGCGGTGGAGTCCAGTGTGGCGGTCATGTGAGTCTTTGCTTGAAATCTTGATGCGGGTAAAAAACGTCTCGCAATTCTAACCGACAGCCTGCGCGCTCCCATGAAAAAAGACGCCCGGGGGCGTCTTTTTTGCGGTGCGCAAGCGTGCCCGATCGTGCTTAGAAGCGGTGCCGCACGCCGATCTGGATCGAATGGCTGTCGTCGCCCGCGACTTTGGTGAAGCCGCCCGGCGAACCGGCCGCGCCCGGCGTGTACTGGCCGTCGTTCTGGTTCTTGATGTTGGCCAGCACGGTGTAGATGTCGGTACGGGCCGAGATGTTGTAGTCGTAGCCGACTGCCAGCAGGGTCGCATCGCTGTTCGAGACGGTGCGGTCGTTCTGGCGCGCGGCCGAGGCCATGATGCGGCCCTGGCCCAGGCGGTAGTGCAAGCCCAGCTGGTAGCTGCTGGCGTCGACCTGGCTGTTGCGGGTGATGTTGTCGGTGTAGATCTTGGTCAGGGCGGCAACGTTGGCAGCCGGTACGCCGGCGGCGCGCAGGCCCGGCGCCACCTGGCCGTTGAACACCGCCAGGTAATCGCCCAGCAGGGCCGAATTGCGGTTGACCTGGTCGTGGTAGCCGGCGAAGAACTTGAAGTCGCCGACCTTGACCGAACCGCCCACGGTGGTGGTGGTCAGGCTCTTGCGGCCTTGCAGGTCTTCACCCTGGTTGTGGCCGACGCCGAGGTCGAAAATGCTGGTCTTGTAGGTGATCGCGGCGCCCATGAACTTGTTGTAGCGGCCCAGGTAGCCGGAATTCTTGGTGCCGTACATCAGCGAGCCGCCCAAGCCGGACGGGGTGGCGATGCGGTACTGGATCGATTTCTGCGAGCGGATGTCCGCGCCCAGCGCGGTAAAGCCGGCGGTGCCGCCGGTGATGCCGCCCCAGGTGCCGGCGGTGCCGGTTTCGAAGGCGTCGGCGGCGGCGAACACTTCGTAGCCAGGGGTGTACATGCGGCCGACCAGGATCGCGCCGACCGGGGTGACCAGGCCGACCATGGCGGTGCGGTCGAACAGGGCTTTTTCGGCGTTGACGGCAATCGCCGGCTGCAGGCCGGCGCGCAGGGTCGCCAGGGTCGGCGCCAGGGCCGGGGTCTTGAAGGCGTCCATGCCCTTGGTCAGGTACAGGCCTTGGTTCGGCGTTACCAGGCCGGGGCTCTGGGTACCGGTGTCGAGTTCGACGCGCGCTTCCAGATTGAAGATGGCCTTGTAACCACCGCCGATGTCTTCGGTACCTTTGAGACCGATGCGCGAACCGTCCGCGATGCCACTGACGAGTTTGGCCGATTCACCCTTGGTTTTCATGAAACCGGCGTCGGCAATACCGTAAATGGTCACGCTGGACTGGGCCAGGACCGGGGCTGCGAAACAGGTAGCGATTACACCAGCGATTAATTTTGTTTTCATTGTGTCTCCAGGAGATTATTTTGTATAAAAACGAACGTGCGTACTAATTCGTTTTAACCAATATGCCATCGTTTTTTAGCCTTGTACAGAAAGCCCATCGCGCACGCAAGTGCTGGTTGCGAAAAAGACACAGACGAAGCAAAAACGTCAATACCGTATTAACCGAAACACCACAGCATAACGCGGAAATGACAAGGGCGGCGATGTTACCATCGCCGCCCCTTGGATATCCGGACTATTTATATTGCATGCGATTTATATCGCACTGCATCAAAATGCGTGATTCACGCCCAATGCATAGATATTCATGCTCGAAGGAATGGTCGGGCCTTTCTTGTTGGAAGCATCCGCATACAGATAAGTGCGTGGCGACAAGCTGTATTCATAGCCGATCGACATTTGTTTAGTCTTTTGCATGCCCTGGTTCAAAGCGCCCTGGTTTTTCTGGCCATAACCGGCCAGGATTTTGCCCGCGCCCATCTTGTAATTGGCGCCGACCACCCAGGAACGGGCTTCTTCGCTATTAAAGAAGGTGTGGCCGCGGTCCTGCTGGGTGCGCGAAGCCATCAGTTTCAGGTCCGGCGTGGCCATCACATAGCCGGCGACCGACCACAGGCGCGATTCGACCGCATTGCGTTCGGCCGCCAGCATCAGCGAGCCGGACACGCCGGTGTAGGTGGCCGAGACCGAGTACGGATTGGCCGACGCTTCCGAACCGATCCGGTATTGCGGATTGGCGGCGGTGCCGCGGCCGACGATGGCCGACGAACCCGAGCTCGCTTCCTTGGTGCCGACGGTGGCATTGATCTGGAAGCCCTTGTACACGTTCGAGTTATAGAACAGGGCGTTGGAGAAACGGTTGGTCGAATTGCCGACCAGGCCCAGCGGATCCGAAGTGTAGCCGGCCACCATCAGGTCGGTCTGGAAACCGGCCGGGCTCGGCACGCCGTGGAAGGGCTCGAACAGGGTGCTGGTTTCCTGGAACGCGGTCAGGCCGCGTCCGATGCGCACCATGCCGAAGCCGCCTTGCAGGCCGACCCGGCTCTGGCCCTGGAACAGGGGACGCTGGATGCCGTTCGCGCCCTGCTCGATGGTGCCCGAGTCCGGTTCATAACGAATTTCGAGCTGGAACAGGGCTTTCAGGCCGCTGCCGAGGTCTTCCACGCCTTTGAAACCGAGGGTGTTATTTGCGCGCTTGCCGATGTTCAAGGATTGGTCGGTACGTTTGATCATGCCGGCATCGACCGTGCCGTAGATGACCACAGAAGATTGTGCTTGTGCAAAGCCGGCGGTGGCGCCGAGAACTGCCAGAGCAAGCAGGGATTTTTTCATGTACACGTCCTTAAAAAGTGAATCAGTCGAATCCGCAAGTGCCTTGAGTTTTCCCTCTTCTGAACACGCGGATTAAGAAACCTTGATTGCCTGGCCATGTCTTGCTGGCTGTCCTGATCGATTATGAGGGGTAGAATTGGTTGAAAGCCAATCATTCCAGCAGTGTTGTTGTATTTATGAAACGTTACTGCGTATTGATACAGGCAAGAACATGCGCTTGTCGATGAAATCGGTTCATGCGGAATCTCATCTGTAATAAATGACAAGCTTTGTGCAAAATCAAGGAAGTCGCCATCTGCGGCCATGACGCCGCCCACCTGACGTAGACTTTATGACGTCGGCTGCACCCGCATCAGCCAGGCAATTGTTGTATGTTTGCAACTCGACCGACGCCATGCGGTGTAGCAGGCCCGACGGACTTATCTCCTCCGGGGGCCCTCCAACAAGGTGATGGCAAAAATCATGGCAAACCGTGAAGAACTAGCGCTCATACGTGGCGCGCGCGCAGGCCGCGCCCAGGCCCAGCTCGAACTGGGCACCCTGTATCTGTTCGGCAGCGCGGGCTTGCCCAAAAGCTTGCCGACGGCGCTGCACTGGCTCGACCGTGCCGCCCAGCAAGGCTGTACCGGTGCGAGCCAGCTGATCGGCACCCACATTCCCTTCGACGTGGCGCTGCAGAGCCAGCGCCCGGTGGCGTGCTGGTTCGAGCAAGCCTACGACGAGGGCAACCCGCGCGCCGGCCTGGTGCTGGCCCAGCTGATCCTGGGCGGGCATGGCGGCGACACGCCCGGCCCGGAACGGCGCGACAAAGCTTTCGCCGCGCTGGAAGCGGGCGCGGCGGCCGGGCTGGCCGAGGCGCAGTGGCTGCTGGCGCAGCACCGGCGCCTGGCCGGGGCGCTGGCGGCGCCCGAGGCGCAGGACGCGTCCCCGCGCGCGCCGGTCCCGCCGGCCGGTGCGCCGCAGCGCCTGGCCGAGGCGCGCTGGCTGCAGCGTGGCGCCGACAATGCCGCGCCCCAAGTCCAGTTATCGGAACTCGACAGCGACTGGGAAGCGGGCCTCCTGCAAGCCTACGCCGCGCGCGCGCTGCCGCTGGCGCGGGCGCTGCTGCGCCAGCTGGGCACGACCCCGCGCGCCGCCAGCCAGCTCGGGGCGGCGGACGTGACGCTGCTGTCGCGCTGCGCGCGGGCGCTGGCGGCCGTGGCGCACGCCACGGCGGACGAGGCCGAGGCCGAGGCCGTGAGTGCCGAAAGCCGTCATTTCTTCGAACTGGCCGCCGCCGAGCACGATGCCCATGCCCAGTTCGCCGTGGGACTGTGGTGCGCGCGCATGCAGGTCGACGGCAAGCGCATTGCCGTGGGCGAAGGCTCGGCCAACTTCAAGAAAGCCATCCGCTGGCTGACCCTGGCCGGCAACCAGGGCCTGGCCGAAGCCTGGTACGCGCTGTCGCGCATCTACATCAAGCCCGAATTCTCCCAGCGCAATGTGCTCGACGCCCAGCGCTACCTGGAGCGCGCCGCCGAGATGGGCTACCGCGACGCCCAGCTCGAATGCGGCAACAGCGCCTGGCGCGCGCGCCGCGAGAATGAAAACAACGATGTGCGCGCCGTGTACTGGCTGCAAAAGGCGGCGCTGCAAGGCTGCCCGCTGGCGGCCACGGCCCTGCACAAGATCGCCCCGCGCTGCGACGGCGCGGCCTATACCGAAACCGGGTCCCTGGCCGCGTACGAGCTGGGCGGCGCCCACCCGCTGCTGGCCGCGCGCCTGGAGCTGGCCGCCCTGTTCGGGCTGACCCGCGCCGAAGCGCTCCTGCTCGATGTCACGGCGGCCGACCAGGGGCATTGCCTGGTGATCGATATCCGCGGCAGTTACGGGCGCAGCAAGCGGCGTCTGGTGGTGATCGATTCGATGCACGAACGGCACGCGCTGGACCGCATCGTGCGCCTGTTCGACGGCATCGATTGCGGCCCGACCGGGCCGGAGGGCAATTACCGGCAGCGCCTGTACCGGCTCAAGACCCTGGTGCCCGAGTCCGAGCAGGCGGAGCAGGGCGAGGTGGAGGCCTACGAAATGGCGGCATGACGGCAAGCCGACGTATGACAGCGCCGGCCCCATGCCGGCGCCCGGCTCAGAGCGCGATCTCGCCGTCGAACACCGTCACCGCCGGTCCGCTCAGCATCACCGGCTGTCCGTCGCCTTCCCAGGCGATCGACAGTTCGCCGCCGCGCGCACTGACGCGCACCGGCGAATCGAGCAGTCCGCGCCGGATCCCGGCCACCACGGCCGCGCAGGCGCCCGAACCGCAGGCCAGCGTTTCGCCGGCGCCGCGCTCGTACACGCGCAGCTTGATGTGCTGCCGGTCCAGCACCTGCATGAAGCCGGCATTGACCTTGTTCGGAAAGCGCGCATGCGCCTCGATCAGCGGCCCGGTTTCCAGCACCGGCGCCAGGTCGACGTCCTCGACCACCTGCACCGCGTGCGGATTGCCCATCGATACCACCGAGACGAACACGGTCTTGCCGCCCTGGTATTTGATCGGCAAGGGCCACAAGGTGTCCTTGCCCTCGGCCCAGCCGCCCAGCCCGGCCGCATCGAAGGGCACCTGGGCCGGTTCGAGCACCGGCGCCCCCATGTCCACCGTGATGCTGCCATCGGCTTCCAGGCGCGGGGTGATGATGCCCTTCATGGTTTCCACACGGATGCTCGACTGCGTGGTCAAGCCCTTGTCTGTGACAAACTTGACGAAGGCGCGCGCGCCATTGCCGCATTGCTCGACTTCGCCGCCATCGTTATTGAAAATGCGGTAACGGAAATCGCAGCCTTCGCCCTGCGCTTGTTCGACCACCAGGATCTGGTCGGCGCCGATCCCGAAACGCCGGTCCGCCAGGCGCTGCCACTGGGCGGGCGTCAGGTCGACCTGCTGGCTGATGGCGTCGACGACGATGAAATCGTTACCGGCGCCGTGCATCTTGGTAAATTTGAGTTTCATGGGTGTCAGTATAGTGCGGGAAGATTATTGTTTCAGGTAAGGCGACGGTTCGCCTGGCGGACGGGTCTTGAAGCGCTTGTGCGTCCAGAAATACTCGGCCGGCGCCTCGCGCACCCGGTCCTCGATGAAGGCGTTCATGCGGCGGGCCGACTCGGCCATGTCGTCGCCCGGATAATCCTCCCAGGCCGGATAGAAGCTCACCTTCCAGCCCGTGTAATTCGGCAAGAAGGTGGCCACCACCGGAATCACCTGGGCCCCGGTGGCCGCCGCGATGCGCCCGGGCGCCGTCAGGGTGGCGGCGGGAATCCCGAAAAACGGCACGAAGGCGGCATCCTTGTCGCCGAAATCCATGTCCGGCAGCATAAAGTAGGGCACATGCTCGCGCATGGCGCGGATGATCGGCTTGACCCCCTCCTTGCGCGAAAACAGTTGCACCGGACGGAAGCGCGAGCGGCCCTTGCGCAAGACCTCGTCGAACACCGCGTTTTTCTGCGGCACGTAAATCGAGCACAAACCGGTTTCCAGCATCACCGCCACGCCGGCCACGTCCAGGCTCACGAAGTGCGGGCACAGCAGGATGGTCGGCCGATCCGCGATCTGCGCCAGCGGCACGCCCGGCTCGACACGGATCAGGCGGCGCAGGCGCGCTTCCGGCGCCCACCAGAGGATGCCGCGCTCCCACACGCTGCGCGAATACGACTGGAAATGCTGGCGCGCCAGCACCACCCTTTGCGCTTCCGACAATTCCGGCATGCACATGCGCAGATTGGTCAGGGCGATATGGCGGCGCTTGCGCAAGACCAGGAACAGCAGGCTGCCGACGCCCGTGCCGACCCGTCCCAGCAGGGGCAGCGGCAACCAGTGCATCAGCCACATCAGGCCAAGCAGCAACTTCATGCGTCCACCTGCGCGTCCGGCGCTGGCACGCCGCCGGGCTGCTTGTAGCGGTTATAACTCCAGAAATACTGGGCCGGGCAGCGCGCGATCAGCTGCTCCATGGCGCGGTTGATGGTCGTCGCCTGCTCGGCGGCGGTGCCGGCAAGTTCCTGGCCGAAAGGCACGAAACGCACGATGAAGCCCTTGCCCCCCGGGCGCCGCTCGGCGTACACCAGGATGATCTCGGCATTGCCCAGCTGCGCCAGCTTGGCCGGCAAGGTCATGCTGTAGGCCGGGCGGCCGAAAAACGGCGCCCACACGCCTTCGCCCTCCTGCGGCACCTGGTCCGGCAGCACCCCGATCGGCTCGCCGCGCTTGAGGCACTTGGCCAGGATCCGCACGCCCGACAGGTTGGCCGGGGCCAGGTGCAGGTTGTGGCGCGCGCGGGCGCCCTCGATCAGCGGTTTCAGGGCCGCCTGCTTGGGCGGGCGGTACATCACGGTCAGCTTGGTGCGCAGCGCGATCTGCTGCGCCGTGATCTCGAAGCAACCCAGGTGCGGGGTGAGGAACATGATCCCGCGCCCGCTGTCGATGACCGACTGGACGTAGTCCCAGTTCTCGTCGGTGGCCATGCCTGCCACTTTTTCGGGCGGCGCGCACCACACGAAGGCCAGTTCGATGATCGACTTGCCGGACTCGGCGATGGCAGCCGACAGGTGCTGGCCGAAGCCGGCCGCGCGCAGGTTGGTGCGCATCAGCTTGCGGTAAGAAGGGGAGGCGAGGTACACGAACCAGCCCAGGCCGGCGCCCAGGACATGCAGGGCCGGCAAGGGCAGTGTCGATAAAAGACGGAAAAGGGGAACTAACATGGTTTTTGACTGTGGTTCAACAAACGGCTAGTTGCTTAGCCAAAATTTCTCAAGGAGCGTAAAATACCACGTATGCAGTATCCGCCGAGTTAATAGACAACTTGCGAAGCGGAATATAAATGTCGCTAAAGCGTCGCAGGCAACCCGGTTACTGCGACTTCAATACCACACAGTAACAGGAGCATTGCATGTCAAACGACTATCTCTTTACGTCCGAATCCGTCTCGGAAGGCCACCCCGACAAAGTTGCGGACCAGATTTCCGACGCCATCCTGGACGCCATCCTCGAGCAAGACCCGAAAGCGCGCGTGGCCGCCGAGACCCTGTGCAACACGGGCCTGGTGGTGCTGGCCGGTGAAATCACCACCCACGCCAACGTCGATTATATTCAGGTTGCGCGCGAAACCATCAAGCGCATCGGCTACGACAACACCGACTACGGCATCGACTACCGCGGCTGCGCCGTGATGGTCTGCTACGACAAGCAGTCGCCCGACATCGCCCAGGGCGTCGACGAAGGAGCCGGGCTCGACCTGGACCAGGGCGCCGGCGACCAGGGCCTGATGTTCGGCTACGCCTGCGACGAAACGGCCGAGCTGATGCCGGCCGCCATCCACTACGCGCACCGCCTGGTCGAGCGCCAGTCGCAGCTGCGCAAGGATGGCCGCCTGCCGTGGCTGCGTCCGGATGCCAAATCGCAAGTGACCCTGCGTTACGTCGACGGCCGTCCGGTTGGCGTCGACACCGTGGTGCTGTCAACCCAGCACGCGCCGGAAGTGACGCACGCGCAGATCGAAGAAGCGGTGATTGAAGAAATCATCAAGAAAGTCTTGCCGGCCGAGTGGCTCAACAACACGCGCTACCTGGTCAACCCGACCGGCCGCTTTGTTATTGGCGGTCCGCAAGGCGATTGCGGCCTGACCGGGCGCAAGATCATCGTCGACACCTACGGCGGCGCGGCGCCGCACGGCGGTGGTGCGTTTTCGGGCAAGGATCCCTCGAAAGTCGACCGTTCGGCGGCCTACGCGGCCCGCTACGTGGCCAAGAACGTGGTCGCGGCCGGGCTGGCGCGCCAGTGCCAGGTGCAGGTCAGCTATGCGATCGGGGTGGCCAAGCCGATCAACATCACGGTGTACACCGAAGGCACGGGCGTGATCTCGGACGAAAAAATCGCCGCCCTGGTGATGGAGCATTTCGACCTGCGTCCGAAAGGCATCGTCCAGATGCTCGACCTGCTGCGTCCGATTTATCAGAAGAGTGCGGCGTACGGCCACTTCGGCCGCGAAGAGCCCGAGTTCACCTGGGAGCGCACCGACAAAGTCGCCCTGCTGCGCGCCGAAGCCGGCCTCTCCTGACAGCGACAGCGTCGCAAACCGCCTGCCAGCGCGGTTTGCACCCCCAACCGGGGTCAGAGCTTTAATTAGAAATATTTCTAGTTAAAGCTCTGACCCCGGTCTCGTTTTTCACCGTTTCCTGGTACGGCAAGGGCGGAGACTGGACGATTTCTGTTAAAAGACGCAATAGTCCTGTCGATGTGGCGCCCAGTCTTTCGCCTGGAAGCGCGCCGCAACCGGGGTCAGAGCTTTTAATTGAAATGTTTCTAATTAAAGCTCTGACCCCGGTTGTAGGACATGCGGAGGGCGGCTGTCGGCGTTTGCCACGTCGGAGAAATTTGGCTGGCGCAACTGGGCGTTAGCGGCTACACTTCTCTGTTCCGAGGAGCGTTGCGACGAAATGCCCATTTCGCCAGGCTCGGAATTTCCACCGCAACCGCGCTCACGTTACTTTTTTCTAACTGAAAGGAGGGCGTGATGAACGCCGTACTCAAAACTTCGCAAGACTTCCATATCGCCGACATCTCCCTGGCCGCCTGGGGCGACAAGGAAATCAAGATCGCCGAAACCGAAATGCCCGGCCTGATGGCCATCCGCGAGGAATTCGCCGCGGCCCAGCCCCTCAAGGGCGCGCGCATCACCGGTTCGCTCCACATGACCATCCAGACCGCCGTGCTGATCCAGACCCTGGAAGCCCTCGGCGCCAAGGTGCGTTGGGCGTCGTGCAATATCTACTCGACCCAGGACCACGCCGCCGCCGCCATCGCCGCCGCCGGCACGCCGGTGTTCGCCGTCAAGGGCGAAACCCTGGACGAATACTGGGATTACACCCACCGCATCTTCGAGTGGCCAAGCGACGCCGGCCAGCCGGTGTATTCGAACATGATCCTCGACGATGGCGGCGACGCCACCCTGCTGCTGCACCTGGGCACGCGCGCCGAAACCGATCCCTCGGTGCTGGCCAACCCCGGTTCGGAAGAGGAAATCTGCCTGTTCAACTCGATCAAGAACCACCTGGCGAAAGACGCCACCTGGTACTCCAAGCGCCTGCCGCAGATCCTGGGCGTGACCGAGGAAACCACCACCGGCGTGCACCGCCTGTACCAGATGCACAAGGAAGGCAAGCTGGCTTTCCCGGCAATTAACGTCAACGATTCGGTCACCAAGTCGAAGTTCGACAATCTGTACGGTTGCCGCGAGTCGCTGGTCGACGGCATCAAGCGCGCCACCGACGTGATGATCGCCGGCAAGGTGGCCGTCATCGCCGGCTACGGCGACGTGGGCAAGGGCTCGGCCCAGGCCATGCGCGCGCTGTCGGCCCAGGTGTGGGTCACCGAAATCGATCCGATCTGCGCACTGCAGGCGGCGATGGAAGGCTACCGCGTCGTGACCATGGATTACGCCGCCGAACATGGCGATATCTTCGTCACTTGCACCGGCAACTATCACATCCTGACCGAACAGCACATGCTGGCCATGAAGGACCAGGCCATCGTCTGCAACATCGGCCACTTCGACAACGAGATCGATGTCGCATCCCTGAAGAAATATCAGTGGGAAAACATCAAGCCCCAGGTCGATCATGTGATCTTCCCAAGCGGCAAGCGCATCATCCTGCTGGCCGAAGGCCGCCTGGTCAACCTCGGCTGCGGCACCGGTCACCCGTCGTACGTGATGAGCTCCTCGTTCGCGAACCAGACCATCGCCCAGATCGAGCTGTTCGCCAACACCGACAAGTACCCGGTCGGCGTGTACGTGCTGCCGAAGCACCTGGACGAGAAAGTCGCGCGCCTGCAGCTCAAGAAGCTCAACGCGCAGCTGACCGTGCTGACCGACGAGCAGGCCGCCTACATCACCGTCAATAAAGAAGGCCCTTACAAGCCCGACCACTACCGCTATTAAGCGCTAGCGACGGCGCGCATCCGCAAGGAGCGCGCCGTTTTCTTATCGACGATGGCTTTTTTCCTATCCACCGGACTTCCGCTTCCCTTATGCGCTTACTTTTGACGTGGTTGATTAATGCAGCGGCGCTGTGCGCGCTGCCATTCCTGATGAGTTCGGTTCAAGTGACGAACATGGCGTCGGCCCTGATTGCCGCGCTCGTGCTCGGGCTGGTGAATACCCTGATTCGTCCGGTTCTGGTCCTGCTGACCCTGCCCGTAACCCTGCTGTCGATGGGCTTGTTTATCCTGGTGATCAATGCGCTGCTGTTCTGGGCAGTCTCGTCCTTGGTCGATGGATTCCAGGTCTCGGGTTTCTGGTCGGCCTTCGGCGCCGCCATCCTGTACAGCATCATTTCGTGGGCGCTGTCCACCTTACTCCTTAAAAAAGATGGCAACTCCTGACTTCAGCATCGAATTCTTCCCGCCCAAGACGCCCGAAGGGGCGGACAAGCTGCGCGTGGCGCGTGCCAAACTGGCGCTGCTGCAACCTAAATATTTCTCGGTCACCTTCGGCGCCGGCGGCAGCACGCAGCAGGGCACGCTCGACACCGTGGTCGAGATCCTCGGCGAGGGCCATGAGGCCGCTCCCCACCTGTCCTGCGTGGGCGCCTCGCGCGCGTCGATCCGGGCGATCCTGAAACAATTCCAGTCGCACGGCATCAAGCGCCTGGTGGCCTTGCGCGGCGACTTGCCGAGCGGCTACGGCGGCGCCGGCGAGCTGCGCTATGCCAGCGAGCTGGTCGAGTTCATCCGGGCCGAAACCGGCGACTGGTTCCATATCGAAGTGGCGGCCTATCCGGAAGTGCATCCGCAGGCGCGCTCGCCGCAGGACGACCTGCAGAACTTCGCGCGCAAGGTGCAGGCCGGCGCGAATGCCGCGATCACCCAGTATTTTTACAACGCCGACGCGTATTTCGCCTTCATGGACCAGACCCGCAAGCTGGGGATCGATATTCCCGTCGTCGCGGGGATCATGCCGATTACCAATTACACGCAGCTGTTGCGGTTTTCGGATATGTGCGGCGCGGAAATTCCACGCTGGGTGCGCCTGAAGTTGGCCAGTTTCGGCGACGATAGCGCCTCGATCAAGGCATTTGGCCTCGATGTGGTGACGCAGCTGTGCGAGCGCCTGCTCGCCGGCGGCGCGCCGGGCTTGCATTTTTACAGCATGAACCAGGCTGTGCCGACCACGGCCTTGTGGGAGCGCCTGAAGGCCGGCTGATGTCGACGCGCCGTCGTTTCCTGGCGAAACGACGGTCGACATCATGCTTCCGTCAGCACCCTGTCGAGCGCGACATCATGCGGCCCGCCGGCAAACGCCACCTGGTCCGCCGCATACGCCACCCCCACCGTATACGGTCTCGGCAGCGCCTCCAGCGTGCGGTCGTAATACCCGCCGCCATACCCGAGCCGGTAGCGCTCGGCGGTAAATCCCAGGCAGGGCACCAGCAGCAGCGCCGGCCGCTCGACCAGCCGCTGCCCGGCCGGCACCGCCACCCCCATGCGGTCGCTGACCATCGCCTCGCCCGGCACCCATTCCACGAAGGCCAGCGCCGTATCCGGCGCCACCACCAGCGGCAAGGCCAGCGCCACGCCGGCGCGCGCCAGTTCGAGGTAGAGCGGCTGCAGGTCGGGCTCGCCGCGCAGCGGCCAGTACACGCCTAGCGCTCGCGCGCCGGCCGCGTCCAGCCCACGCCACCAGGCCAGCACGCGCGCGCCGATGAGCGCGTCGCGGCGCGCCTTTTCCGCAGGGTCGAGGGCGCGCCGGGCCGCCTTCAGGCTGGCGCGCAAGCTTGCCTTGTCGGCAATATGTGCAATTGCATCATTTGAGTGCGCCGGTGCTGGCTGCGCGGCATGCCCGCATGGTATTCTAGGTTCGCCAGTCATGTGTTAAATGAAGTATCCATGGAGAGTCGCATTCAGATGTTCCTGCCGAAATTGTTTGCCTTCGCGATTGTCGCCGGAGCCTGCCTGATTCCCGCCTACGCCCAGGCGCCGGCGCCGCCCTACGACCCGCGCGCCGACGACGATACCTTCCTGCTGCTGCGCGAAGCCGCGCGCCAGGACGACGCCGCCAAGGCCAATGCCTACGCCTCGCGCCTGCAGAACTATCCGGTGCCGTCGTATGTCGATTATTATCGGCTCAAAACCCGCCTGCGGGTCGCCTCGAGCGACGAATTCCGCGATTTCCTCACGCGCTACCAGGGCCTGGCCATCGCCGACCGCCTGCGCAACGACTGGCTGCTGGAACTGGGCCGCGCGCGCGACTGGGCCAATTTCGACCAGCAATATCCGCTGTTCGTGCTCAACGACGACACCCAGGTCAAGTGCTACGCCCTGATGTCGCGCGTGGCGCGCGGCGAAAAAGTGGCCGACGACGCCCGTGCGCTGCTGGTCAATCCGCCCGGCTATGGCGACGCCTGCGGTTCCCTGATTTCCACCCTGGCCCAGAGCGGCCAGTTCGACGCCAACGACTTGCTGGCCCAATTGCGCCTGGCTGGCGAAAGCAAGGCCACCGGCCCGGCCAAGCGCATCGCTGCCCTGCTCGGCGTGTCCGAACTGCACGCCTCGCAGGCGGTCGACCTGCCGGCGCTGGCCATGGCGCGCGGCATCGGCGAGACCCGCGCCGACCACGAAATCTATCTGATGGCCGTCTCGCGCATGGCGCGCACCAGCCAGAACCTGGCCGTGGTGGCCCTGAACAAGAACGCGCCGCGCCTGTCGCCCCAGGAGCAGGCCATCGGCTGGGCCGGCATTGCGCACGCCGCTTCGCTCACGCTGGCCCCGGAAGCCTACGAGTACTGGCGCAAGAGCGCCGGCGCGCCGCTCACGGCCGAGCAGATTCAATGGAAGACCCGCATCGCCCTGCGCCGCGCCGACTGGAAAACCGTCAAGGCCAGCATCGAGGCGATGCCGGCCCCGATGCGCGCGCAACCGGTGTGGACCTACTGGCTGGGGCGCGCGCTGCAGGCCGAACACGGCGCGCACGAAGCGGCCGTGGCCCTGTACCAGCGCATCGCCGACCAGAACAGCTTCTACGGCCAGCTGGCGCTGGAGGAACTGGGCCAGCTGATTTCGATCCCGCCGCCGGGACCGGCCCTCACGCCCGAGGAAATGGCGCCCATGGCCAGCAATCCGGGCCTGCGCCGCGCGCTCAAGTTCTTCAGCCTGCGCCTGCGCCTGGAAGGCACGCGCGAGTGGAACTGGGAGCTGCGCAAATTCAGCGAACGCGAACTGCTGGCCGCGGCCGAATTCGCGCGCGCGAACCAGATCCTCGACCGCATGGTCAATACCTCGGACCGCACCCGCACCCAGTTCGACTACACCCAGCGCTTCCCGTCGCCGCACAACGACATCCTGCACCCGACCGCGCAGCAGCTCGGCCTGGACCGGGCCTGGGTGTATGGCCTGATCCGCCAGGAATCGCGCTTCATCATGGATGCGCAGTCGAGCGTGGGCGCGTCCGGCCTGATGCAGGTCATGCCCGCCACCGGCGCTTACGTGGCGCGCAAGATCGGCCTGGGCGACTACGTCAAGAACAAGCTGACCGACGTGCGCACCAACATCCTGCTCGGGGCTAACTACATGAGCATGGTGCTGGAAAACGCCGACGGCTCGCAGACCCTGGCCACGGCCGCCTACAACGCCGGACCGGGACGCATGCGCAACTGGCGCGGCAAGCTCGACGAGCCGATGGAAGGGGCCATTTTCGCCGAGTCGATCCCGTATATGGAAACCCGGATCTATGTCAAGAATGTGATGTCCAACGCGACCAACTATGCCGCGCTGTTCGAGAACAAGCCGCAGTCGCTCAAGGCGCGCCTTGGCAAAATCACGCCGCGCAGCGCCCAGGGCAACGACCTGCCCTGATGCGCCTGCGGGCCATCATTGAAGGGTGTGCACGATGAAAGACATGACGGTAGTGGTATTCGGCGGCTCCGGTTTCATCGGCAGCCATCTGGTGGCGCGCCTGTCGCAGGAGGGCGCGCGCGTGATCGTGCCGACCCGCCGCGCCGAACGCGCCAGGCACCTGATCTTCCTGCCGCGCGTGGAGGTGGCAGCCGCCGATGTGGGCGACGACGCCACTCTGCGCCGCCTGCTCGCCGGGGCCGACGCCGCCATCAACCTGGTGGGCGTGCTGCATTCGCGCCGCGGCCAGCCGTACGGGCCGGACTTCAAGCGCGCCCACGTCGACCTGCCGCGCCGCATCGTGGCCGCCTGCGCCGCCGGCGGCGTGGCGCGCTACCTGCACATGAGCGCCCTGGGCGCGGCCGCCGACGGCCCCTCGATGTACCAGCGCTCCAAGGCCGACGGCGAAGTCGCCGCGCGCGCCGAAGCCTCGGTGGCCGCCACGATTTTCCGGCCCTCGGTGGTGTTCGGCCCCGGCGACAGTTTTCTCAACACCTTCGCGCGCATGCAGAAGTGGCTGCCCTTCATCCCGCTGGCCGGCGCCGCCACCGACTTCCAGCCGATCTACGTGGGCGACGTGGCCGACGCGTTCGTCCACGCGCTGGGCGACCTGAAAACGCGCCAGCAGGTGTATGCGCTGGGCGGGCCGCAAATCTATTCGCTGGCCGAACTGGTGCGCCTGGCCGGCCGCTATGCCGGCCATCCGCGCCCGGTGTTCGGCATTCCCGACCCGCTGGCGCGCCTGCAGGCCCTGTTGTTCGAACTGCTGCCGGGCGAGCCGCTGATCAGCCGCGACAACCTCGACTCCATGCAGGTCGATAACGTGGTCGATCCGGCCATCCAGGCCACCACCGCCGCCGCCCTCGGCCTGCAACTGCGCGCGCTGGAAGCGGTGGCGCCGCGCTACCTGGCGCCGCACGAACGCTTCGACGACTACCGCGCCCGCGCGGGACGCTGAACGCGGCGCCCGCGCCGGGCCCCGATTTTTTACTTTTCTCCGGAACCGTCATCATGCAAACCACCGAACTCGATCCGACCCTGTCGCACACCCTGGACGAGGCCAGGAAGGCCGGCCTGACCCTCATCATCGGCAACAAGAACTATTCGTCCTGGTCGATGCGGCCGTGGGTGGCGGCCACCGCCTTCGGCATTCCCTTCAACGAAGTGCGCGTGCTGCTCGACCAGCCGGATACCTCGGCGCGCATCGCCGAGTATTCGGGCGCGGGCCGGGTGCCGGTGCTGGTGGCCGGCGAAATGACGATCTGGGACAGCCTGTCGATCTGCGAATACCTGGCCGAACAGTTCCCGGAAAAGCATATGTGGCCGCAGGATGTGGCGGCGCGCGCCATGGCGCGTTCGGTCACGGCCGAAATGCACAGCGGCTTTGCCGACCTGCGCAGCGCCATGTCGATGAATATCCGCATGAGCCTTCCCGGGCGCGGGCGCACCCCGGGCGCGCAGGGCGACATCGGCCGCATCAGCGAAATCTGGGAAGAGTGCCTGTCGCGCTTCGGCCACCACCAGTTCCTGTTCGGCGATTTTTCGATCGCCGACGCGTTTTTCGCGCCGGTGGTGATGCGCTTCAAGATCTACGGCGTGGCGCTGGCGCCGGCCCTGCAAGCCTACTGCGAGCGGGTCCAGGCCCACCCGGCGGTGGCGCGCTGGGTGCGCGAAGCGCTGGCCGAAACCGAAATCGCCGCGCATCACGACGAAGAAATCCGCGGCAAGCCATAATAGCGGTTTTGGCAAGATCATCTTCAGCATGAAAACATACATCGTCGGCGGCGCGGTGCGCGACGGCCTGCTCGGCCTCCCGGTCCAGGACCGCGACTGGATCGTGGTCGGCGCCACGCCCGAGGACATGCTGGCCGCAGGCTTTCGCCCGGTCGGCAAGGACTTCCCGGTCTTCCTGCATCCCGAGACGCAGGAAGAGTACGCGCTCGCGCGCACCGAGCGCAAGACCGCGCCCGGCTACCGCGGCTTCGTGTTCCACACCTCGCCCGATGTCACGCTCGAAGAAGACCTGGTGCGGCGCGACCTGACCATCAACGCCATCGCGCGCGATGCCGACGGCGGCATCACCGACCCGTTCGGCGGCCGGCGCGACCTGGAGGCGAAGGTCTTCCGCCACGTCTCCGGCGCCTTTGCCGAAGACCCGGTGCGGATCCTGCGCCTGGCGCGCTTCGCGGCGCGCTTTCCCGGCTTTACGGTGGCGCCCGAAACCATGGAACTGATGCGCAGCATGGTGGCGGCCGGCGAAGCCGACGCCCTGGTGGCCGAGCGCGTGTGGCAGGAAGTGGCGCGCGGCCTGATGGAGCAAAAGCCCTCGCGCATGCTGGCCGTGCTGCGCGCCTGCGGCGCGCTGGCGCGCATCGTGCCGGAACTCGATGCCCTGTGGGGCGTGCCGCAGCCGCCCCTGCACCATCCCGAAATCGACACCGGCGTGCACATGGAGATGGTGATCGACTACGCGGCCGAACGCGGCTTCGCGCTGCCGGTGCGCTTCGCCGCCCTGATGCACGACCTGGGCAAGGGCGCCACCCCGCCCGGGCGCTGGCCCAGCCACCACGGTCACGAGCAGCTCGGCCTGGCCCTGATCGACGCCGTCTGCGCGCGCCTGAAGGTGCCGGGCGACTGCCGCGACCTGGCCGTGATGACCGCGCGCGAGCACGGCAACATCGGGCGCGCCCGGGAACTGCGCGCCAATACCCTGGTCACCCTGTTCGAACGCTGCGACGCCTTTCGCAAACCGGCGCGCTTCGCGCAGATGCTGCTGGCGGCCGAATGCGATTTTCGCGGGCGCGGCGATGGCGGCAGCGGCGACGACTTCCGCACCCGGCCGTATCCGCAGGGCCCCTACCTGCTCGCGGCCCTGGACGCGGCGCGCGCGGTCAACGCCGGCGAGGTGGCGCTGCGCTGCGGCGAGAACAAACAGCAGATCGCGCATGCCGTGCATACGGCGCGCGTCTCGGCCGTCAAGGCGGCGCTGCGCCTGGGCGACGACCCTGCTCAGGCGGACGACAGGAAAGACCCGAATCCTGCTATTCTTTGATCCGATATTGGCATTGACAGGGAGAAACAGGATGCTGTCCACCTTGCGCCGGTCCTTTGCCGCGCTCGCCTGCTGCTGGGCAGGCGCCGCTGCGGCCCAGGCGCTTGTCAATGAGCCGATCCGGCCGCTCCCCGTCAAGACGGTGGGCGACCCGGCGCGCATCGCGCTCGGCGCGCGCCTGTTCACGGACCCGCGTTTTTCGCGCGACAACACGCACAGCTGCGCCAGCTGCCACCAGCTGCGGCGCGGCGGCACCGACGGCAAGGCCCTTTCCATCGGGCCGGACGGCAAACCGGCGCGCTTTAACACGCCGACCGTCTATAACAGCAGTTTCAACTTCCGCCAGACCTGGACCGGGGCCTACACCGGGGTCGAGCAGCTGCTCGACCATGTGATCGCCAAGCCGGCCGTCTTTGCCGACAACTGGGACGTGGTGGCGGCGCGCCTGACCCGCGACGAGCGGCTCGCGGCCCAGTTCAAGGACGTCTACGGCGACGCCCTGCGCCCGGCCTACGTGCGCGACGCGCTCGACCAGTATCTGCGCTCGCTGGTGACGCCCTCGCGCTTCGACCGCTACCTGCGCGGCGAGGCCGGCGCCATCACGGCCGAAGAAGAGCGCGGCTACCTGCGCTTCAAGAGCTTCGGCTGCGCGGCCTGCCACCAGGGCATCAATGTCGGCGGCAACCTGTTCCAGAAGCTGGGGGCGATGCGCGAAATGCCGGGGCTGGAAGCGAGCGGCGCCGACCTGGGCCGCTACCAGATCACCAAGCGCAATATCGACCGCTATGTGTTCCGCGTGCCGGGCCTGCGCAATGTGGCGTTGACGGCGCCGTACTTCCATGACGGTTCGGTCGAGACGCTCGAGCAGGCGGTCGAACTGATGTTCCGCTACCAGCTCGGGCGCACCGCCTCGCAGCAGGACAAGGAATTGATCGTGCGCTTCCTGCACACCCTGAGCGGCGACAAGCTGGTGCCGGGAACGCCGCCATGAGAAGCCTGCTCGGCTCCTGGCGCCGGGTCGCCTCGCTGCTGCTGCTGATCGCCCTGATGGTGGTGCTCGGCGTGCTGTTCAACCGCACCCAGGCTGTCGACCTGGAGGCGCAGAACCGGGTCATGCTCAACCTGCGCGAGCTGGAAAAGCTCGATTCGGAGTGGAACGTCAACATCCTGCGCTCGCACATCGGGCTCAGCACCAATTACGATCCGCTCTCGGCGCCGCTGCCGCGCATGCGCCAATTGCAGCTGCGCCTGGCCGCCGCCCTGCCGATGACCGGCAACCCCAAGGCCGAGGATGCGCTCGAAGAGGTCAGGCGCGCGCTGGTGAAGAAGGAAGAACTGGTCGAACAGTTCAAGACCCAGAATGCGATCCTGCGCAATTCGCTGATCTTTTTCCCGCCCGCGATCACCGACCTGAAAACCGAACTGAACGGCATCGAAGGGGCGATCGTCCCGGGCCGCACGGTGCTGGCGCTCGATACCGCCCTGAACAGCCTGCTGAGCGACATCCTGCGCTATAACCTGGCGCCGTCGCCGGCGCTGGCGGCCCAGATCGAACGCACGATCGCCGCGATGCAGCCCCTGCGCGGCGATTTTTCCGACAGCGTGAGCGACACCATCGACGAACTGGGACGCCACGCGCACGCCATCCTGCGCTACCGCCACCTGGAAAACGAACTCGAAATGCAGATCGCGAACAGCCGCACGGCCGAGGCGATGGAAAAGCTGGGCAGCCTGTTCGACACCTCCTTCGACCAGGTGCTGATCGAAAAACAGCGCTACCGCACCTATCTGTTCGCGTATTCGGGTTTGCTGTTGCTGCTGCTGATGTACGTGGCGCGGCGCCTGCTGCGCAGCTACAGCATCATCGGCGAGGTCAATCGCAGCCTGCAGGCGGCCAACGAGACGCTGGAGCACCGCGTGGCCGAGCGCACCGCCGAGCTGGAAGCGCAGTCCGAGCGCCTCAAGCAGCTGGCGCAGCACGACAGCCTGACCGGATTGATCAATTACGGCGAGCTCACGCGCCTGCTGGCGCACGCGCTGGTGCGCGCCGGGCGGCGCGGCGACGTGGTGGTGGCGATGTTCATCGACCTCGATGGCTTCAAGGCGGTCAACGACACCTACGGCCACGCGACCGGCGACCTGGTGCTGTGCGAAGTGGCCAGGCGGGTGCAGGAAAAGCTGCGCAAGGAAGACGCGCTGGCGCGCCTGGGCGGGGACGAATTCGTGATCCTGCTGGAAGAGGTGAGCGGGCGCGATGGCGCGCTGCGGGTGGCGCAGCAGACGCTCGACGCGATCCGCTCGATCACCGAGGCGGGCGGCTTCCCGGTGCGCATTTCGGCCAGTATCGGCGTGGCCAGCGCCAGGGGCAAGGAAGGCTTCATGCGCGGCGCGCCGGCCTTGCTGGCCGATGCCGACCAGGCCATGTACCAGGCCAAGCAGGGCGGCAAGAACGGGATTGCCTTCAGTCCGGAGGCGCAGTGGAACGAGACGCCGCTGGCGCCGGCGGTCACGTCGGCGATGTGAGGGCGCGCCAGCCGGCGGGACGACGCTTGGAGCGGCTGGCATCGTCAGTTAGCCCGAGAAGGCGTCGTTCCCGCCTTCGCGCGAACGACGGCCGATGGAATGCGCTACAATGGTTCAATTGGTGCACTGCACAATAGACCTCACGGAATCCGGTCCCGATCATGTTCACAAACCCCTTCAGCAACTGGCTCGGCGCCCGCAAGAGCAGCAAAACGCGGCGCAAGGTGCTGGTCAAGCAGCTCCACGAACGCGACCGCCGCCGCGTGCTCAGGCATTTCCTCGCGCTCGACGATAGTGACCGCTTGCTCCGTTTCGGCACCAAGCTGCCCGACGAACTGGTCGAAACCTACGTCGGCAAGATCGATTTCGTGCACGATACCGTCTACGGCGTCTACAACCCGGTCTTCAAGCTGGTCGCGGTCGGCCACCTGGCGTTTGCGCCCAAGGAATCGACCCACGCCCTGAGCAACACCACCAAGGACATCGTGGCCGAATTCGGGGTGTCGGTGTCGGCCTCCGCGCGCGGCAAGGGCATCGGCTCCAAACTGTTCGAGCGCGCCGCCATCCGCTGCCGCAACCTCGATGTCGACACCTTGTACATGCACTGCCTCTCGTCCAACCAGACCATGATGCACATCGCCAAAAAGGCCGGCATGGAAATCCAGCGCGACTACGGCGAAGCGGACGCCTACCTGCGCCTGCTGCCGCCCGACCCGGCCAGCATGCTGCGCGAAGCCATCGACGAGCAGGTCGCCACCATCGACTACACCCTCAAGGCCAACACCCGCGCCGCCGTCAAGTTCTTCGTGCCGAAGAAGTAAACCTCCTCTGTGTTGCTGCAATAATTGGCCTCTAGCGATAGCGCTGATGGCGTCCCCCGCCTGCACTGGACCAGATCGACCGGTGGTCGATCTCGACACGCTCAGCGCCCGCGCAGAAATAAGTGCGAGATGTTGGCGAATATAGCCGGATGCGATGCCAGGCGCCCGACGCGACGCAGTGCGGGCACGGCGAGTGGAAGGCAAACACGCTCTTTTCCTTGAGGCTGCCAAAGGCGCTCATGAACTTCGCCAAATCCGGCGACTGAGAGTAATGGCGCTAACTTAAACCCGTCATTTCCGCGCAGATGAGGCTCGGGGCAAAAGGGCTTATCTTAACGGCATTAGCGACTGCGGGGGGCAGCGACAGCAGGCACCTGCGCTTCGGGCTTCACATCATGTAACGTCATTCACTTCGAGCGACGTGCCGCGCAACATCCGATGAAGGCGAGTCGATGCCAGCGAACGCCAGTGACGAGCCTCGCCAATGGCGGCCTCATACCAGCGGCAGCGCGGTCGTATCCTTGATCCGCTGCAGCGCGAAGCTGGACTTGACGTCGGCCACCGCCGGGTGGCTGAGCAAGGTCTGCATCATGAAGCGCGAGAAGTGGTCCATGTCTTCCACGTGCACGCGCAGCAGGTAATCCATTTCCCCCGTCATCGCGTAACAGGCCACCACTTCCGGCCAGTGCTCGACCGACAGCGCGAAGTCGGCATGCGGCGAACTGGTGGCGCGGCGCGCCCCGGCCGCGTTGCTGGACGCTTCGCTGTGCTTTTCCAGCCGCACGTTCACATACGCCAGCAGGCCGAGCCCGATCTGGGCCGGATCGAGCAGCGCCACGTACTGGCGGATCACACCCGCCTCTTCGAGCCGCTTGATGCGCCGCAGGCAGGGCGAAGGCGACAGGCTGACCCGGTCGGCCACGTCCTGGTTGGACAGGCGCCCATCCGCCTGCAAGATCGCCAGAATCTTCCGATCTGTTTTATCGAGCACAATTTTTGGCATATTTCCTCCGAAAGCCGCATTCCCACGCAATATTATTGCTCAAATTGCCGCCCCTTGGACAGTGTTTGAAATTTAATGCCGGTGTCGCGGGACTATACTGTGCCCTATTAAAATAGGAGACTGTCATGCAATTTACGCCTTGGGAAAACCCGATGGGGACCGATGGATTCGAATTCGTCGAGTACGCGGCCCCGGATCCGAAAGCGCTCGGCGCGCTGTTCGAGCAGATGGGCTTCACCGCCATCGCACGCCACCGCCACAAGGACGTGACCTTGTACCGTCAGGGCGACATCAACTTCATCATCAACGCCGAAAAAGACTCCTTCGCCCAGCGTTTCGCGCGCAGCCACGGCCCGTCCGTGTGCGCCATCGCGATCCGCGTGGACGACGCCGCCATGGCTTACCGCCGCGCGCTCGAACTGGGCGCCTGGGGCTTCGACAACAAGACCGGTCCGATGGAACTGAACATCCCGGCCATCAAGGGCGTGGGCGACTCGCTCCTGTATTTTGTGGACCGCTGGCGCGGCAAGGGCGCCAACGCCGGTTCGGCGCCGGGCACCATCGGCGACATCAGCATCTACGACGTCGACTTCGTCGCCATCCCGGGCGCCGTGGCCAACCCGGTCGGCAACGGCCTGACCTACATCGATCACCTGACCCATAACGTGCACCGCGGCCGCATGAAGGAATGGGCCGAGTTCTACGAGAACCTGTTCAACTTCCGCGAAGTGCGCTACTTCGACATCGAAGGCAAATTGACCGGCCTGAAGTCGAAGGCGATGACTTCCCCGTGCGGCAAGATCCGCATTCCGATCAACGAATCGTCGGACGACAAATCGCAGATCGCCGAATACCTCGACGCCTACCACGGCGAAGGCATCCAGCATATCGCGCTCGGCACCGACAATATCTACCAGTCGATCCAGGGCATGCGCGACACCGGCATCGTGTTCCAGGACACGATCGAAACCTACTATGAGCTGATCAACCGCCGCCTGCCGGGCCACGGCGAGAACCTCGACGAACTGCGCCGCCTGCGCATCCTCATCGATGGCCACAGCAACGAGAACGAGCGCGAACTGCTGCTGCAGATCTTCACGCAGACCGTGATCGGCCCGATCTTCTTCGAAATCATCCAGCGCAAGGGCGACCAGGGTTTCGGCGAAGGCAATTTCCGCGCGCTGTTCGAGTCGATCGAACTCGACCAGATCAAGCGCGGCGTCCTACAGGACACCACCACGGCGTAAAGGCCCGGGCGGCGTCCACAAGGCGCCGCACCGGCCCGCCGCACGAGAATAACGGAGACAAAGACAATGAACGCACCACTAGACCGGGCTCACCTCGATGCCGAGCCGTCGCACGAGATTTCGCTCGACGACAAATGGACGCTGGAGCGCGGCCGCGCCTTCATGACCGGCACCCAGGCGCTGATCCGCCTGCCGATGATGCAGCGCGAACGCGACCTCAAGGCCGGGCTGAACACCGCCGGCTACATCACCGGCTACCGCGGCTCGCCGGTGACTTCGGTCGACATGACCGCGATGAAGGCCAAGAAGCACCTCGACGCCCACCACGTCAAGTTCCATCCCGGGATGAACGAAGACCTGGCCGCCACCGCCGTCTGGGGCACCCAGCAAACGAACCTGTTCAAGGACGCCAAGTACGACGGCGTGTTCTCGATGTGGTACGGCAAAGGCCCCGGCGTGGACCGCTGCGGCGACGTCTTCAAGCACGCCAACAATGCCGGCAGCGCAAAGCATGGCGGCGTGCTGGTCCTGGCCGGCGACGACCACGCGGCCAAGTCCTCGTCCACCGCGCACCAGTCCGACCACATCCTGAACGCCTGCGGCATTCCGGTGCTGTACCCGGCCTCGGTGCAGGAATACATCGACTACGGCCTGCACGCCTGGGCCATGAGCCGCTACACCGGCCTGTGGGTGTCGATGAAGTGCGTGACCGACATCATCGAATCGGGCGCCGTGGTCGACTTCGACCCGGACCGCGTGCAGATCGAGATGCCGACCGACTTCGTGCTGCCCGAAGGCGGCCTGAATATCCGCTGGCCCGACACCGTGCTCGATATGGAAGTGCGGATGAACAGCTTCAAGTGGTACGCGGCGCTGGCGTACGCGCGCGCCAACAAGCTCAACAAGATCATCTGGGACAGCCCGAAGCCGAAGATCGGCATCATCACCGCCGGCAAATCGTATCTGGACACGCGCCAGGCGCTGGCCGACCTGGGCATCGACGAGCAGGCCGCCGCCGACATCGGCATCCGCCTGTACAAGATCGGCATGACCTGGCCGCTCGAAGCGGAAGGCGTGCACGAATTCGCCAAGGGCCTGGACGAAATCCTGGTGGTCGAAGAGAAGCGCCAGATCCTCGAATACGCGCTCAAGGAAGAACTGTACAACCTGCCGGACGGCCAGCGTCCGCGCGTGGTCGGCAAATTCGACGACACCGGCGAATGGTCGAACAAGGGCGGCACCGGCCACGGCGACTGGCTGCTGCCGGCCACCTACGAGCTCAATCCGGCCCAGATCGCGCGCGCGATCGCCAGCCGCATCTCGCACTACTGCGCCGGCCATCCGGTCGAGCAGCGCGTCAAGGAGCGCATCGCCTACCTGGAAGCGAAGGAACTGGTGCTCAAGAGCGCCGGCCTGAAGCCCAATCCGGCCACCGACCGCACCCCGTACTTCTGCTCCGGCTGCCCGCACAATTCCTCGACCAAGGTGCCGGAAGGCTCGCGCGCGCTGGCCGGCATCGGCTGCCACTACATGGTGCTGTGGATGGACCGCGAAACCTCGACCTTCACCCACATGGGCGCCGAAGGCGTGACCTGGGTCGGCCAGGCGCCGTTCACCAACGAAAAGCACGTGTTCACCAACCTGGGCGACGGCACTTACTTCCACTCGGGGATCCTGGCGATCCGCGCGGCGGTGTCGGCCAAGGTCAACATCACCTACAAGATCCTGTTCAACGACGCGGTGGCGATGACCGGCGGCCAGGAATTCGACGGTCCGCTCGACCCGGGCATGATCAGCCGCCAGATCGCGGCCGAAGGCGTGACGCCGATCATCGTGGTCACCGACGAACCCGAAAAATACCCGGCCGACTACAAGTGGGCCGAGGGCGTGACCGTGCGCCACCGCAGTGAATTGATGGACGTGCAGCGCGAACTGCGCGACAAGCCGGGCGTGTCGGCCATGATCTACGACCAGACCTGCGCGTCCGAAAAGCGGCGCCGCCGGAAGCGCAAGGAATACCCCGATCCGGCCAAGCGCGCCGTCATCAACGAGGCCGTGTGCGAAGGCTGCGGCGACTGCTCGGTGCAGTCGAACTGCCTGTCGGTCGAACCGCTGGAAACCGAACTGGGCCGCAAGCGCCAGATCAACCAGTCGTCCTGTAACAAGGACTTCTCGTGCGTGACCGGCTTCTGCCCGAGTTTCGTCACGGTCGAAGGCGGCGCGCTCAGGAAGCCGAAGAAAGCCGCCACCGGCGACGCGGCCCCGCCGCAGCTGCCGACGCCTGTGCTCAAGGGCACGGCCGCGCCGTACGGCATCCTGATTACCGGGATCGGCGGCACCGGCGTGGTCACCGTCGGCCAGATCCTGGCGATGGCGGCCCACGTCGAAGGCAAGGGCGCGATCGTGCTCGACATGAGCGGACTGGCCCAGAAGGGCGGCCCGGTGATGTCGCACGTGCGCCTGGCCGACAAGCAGGCCGATTTGCATTCGACCCGCGTGGGTACCGGCAGCGCCGACCTGGTGATCGGCTGCGACCTGATCGTCACGGCCAGCCGCGACGCCCTGTCGCGCATGGGCGAAGGGCGCACCTACGCGGCCATCAACTCGACCGGCTCGTCGACGGCGGCGTTCGTGAAGAACCCGGACTGGCAGTTCCCGGGCGCGTCGTCGCAGTCCGAGATCGTCAAGGCCTGCGGCGCCGAGCGCGTGGACTTTGTCGACGCCGGCCAGATCGCCACCGCGCTGATGGGCGACTCGATCGCCACCAATATGTTCATGCTCGGCTACGCGTGGCAAAAAGGCCAGGTGCCTTTGAGCGAAGCGTCGATCATGAAGGCGATCGAACTGAACAACGTGTCGGTCGCTTTCAACAAGAGCGCCTTTACCTGGGGCCGCACGGCGGCGCACGATCTGCAGTCGCTGGTGAAGATGACCACCCCGGCCAAGGTGATCGAATTCAAGCGCACGCAAAGCCTGGACGAAATCGTCAACAAGCGCGTGGAACTGCTCACCGCTTACCAGGATGCGGCCTACGCCAACCAGTACAAGAGTTTTGTGGACCAGGTGCGCGCCGAGGAAGCGAAGCTGGGCAAGGGGACGCGCCTGAGCGAAGCGGTGGCGCGCTACTACTACAAGCTGATGGCGTACAAGGACGAGTATGAAGTCGCGCGCCTGTACACCAACGGCGCCTTCCAGGAAAAGATCGCGGGCATGTTCGAGGGCGACATCAAGCTCAAGTTCCACCTGGCGCCGCCGCTGTTCGCCAAGCACGACGCCAACGGCCACCTGATCAAGCAGGAATTCGGTCCGTGGATGATGAAGGCCTTCGGCCTGATGGCCAGGATGAAGGGCCTGCGTGGCGGCGCGTTCGACATCTTCGGCTACACTGCGGAGCGCAAGATGGAACGCGCGCTGATCGGCGAGTACCGCAACACGGTCGGCGGCCTGCTGTCGAAGCTGAACGCCGAGACCTTGCCGCAGGCGGTGGCCATTGCCAGCATCCCTGAAGACATTCGCGGCTACGGGCATGTGAAGGAGCGCCACCTGAAGGCGGCCAAGGAGAAGGAAGCGGCGCTGCTGGCGGCCTTCGGCAAGCCGGCCTCGCCGGACGGCGTGATCCAGATCCACCGGGTCGCGTAGAGCGCTTGAAGCACGATCGATGGCCCGCCCTCCAGCGGGCCATTTTTTTCATGGCCGGGTTATCATGGCGACATCGTCATCGACCGGGCAGACCACCATGTTCATCACCGCCAAAGGCACTTTCGAGATCACCATGCAGGCGCCGCCGGCCGGGGAGGGCGCCGGCCGCGTCTCGCTCGGACGCATGCTGATCGATAAATACTACAGCGGCGACTTGATCGGCATCGGCCAGGGCGAGATGCTCTCGGCCGGCAATCCCGCCGCCGGATCGGCCGGCTACGTGGCCATCGAACACGTGACCGGGACCCTGGACGGCATGAGCGGCAGTTTCGCGCTGCAGCACGCGGGCACCATGCATGCGGGCGCCAGCCATCTGTCGATCAGCATCGTGCCGGGGTCCGGGACGGAGGGACTGGCCGGCATCCAGGGCAAATTCAAGCTCGACATGATCGACAACACCCACTACTACGAACTTGAGTACACGATGGACCTGCCGTAATCCGGCGCCGGCACTTTAGGGCAGCAGAATCGCCGCCAGCACCATCCCCAGACCCGCCATCGACACCGTCCACGCGAGCGAACGCACCAGCGGAACGCCGGCCGCGTACAGCGGCACGTACACCACGCGCGCGATCAGGTAAGTCCACGCGCCCCACAAGGTCAGGTCGCCCTCGCGTCCGCCCACGTGGGCGATCAGCACCGCCGCCGCGAACAGCGGCAAGGTCTCGAACAGATTGGCCTGCGCCCGTTGCAGGCGCGCCGTCACCACCCCCGGCGGAGGCGCCGGCGTGTCGCGCGCGCTCATGTTGTAGTCGATTCCCGTTTCCTTGTTGCGCAAGGCGCTGGGCGCCATGATCTGCACCAGCGCCAGCACCAGGGTCCAGCCCAGGATCATCAATTCGGTCGTCATCGCGTGTTTTCCTCTGAACGCCGGCGCTTGCCGGCAATATGGCCAGATTAACAAAGAAAGCGCCACAGCTGTGCACGCTTTGTGTTGCTTTATGTGCATATAAATTGCGCTTAAGTAAATCCAGCCTGAGTTTCTCCTTTAAAATTGAACGTTTTTCATATTTACACCATTCTTTTCCCTGGAGAACGTCATCAACGCCCCGATCAATGCCCCGTCGCCCGAGCTGACGGCCCGCCTGACCGCCCCGAGCGCCGCCTACAAGAACAGCGCGCGCCTCGCCGTCGCGGGCCTGCTGCTGTTCGTCGCGCTGTATTGCGGCCTGGCCGGCTGGTTCCTGTACACCCCGTGGCAGGTGTTCGTCGAAGGCGCCGGCAGCGACCTGGGCATTTTTGCCTACGTCATGTCGATCTGTTCGCTGTTCATCGCGGTCATGATGATCAAGGCGATTTTCTCGGTCAGCAACGCCAAGTACGACGACCTGCACGAGGTGAGCGCGCATGACCAGCCGCGCCTGTTCGCCTACCTGTTCGAGCTGGCCGACGCCGCCGGCGCGCCGCGTCCGCACCGGGTGTTCCTGTCGGCGACCGTCAACGCCGCCGTGTTCTACGACCTGTCGCTGTTCAACCTGATATTCCCGTCCAAGAAAAACCTCCTGATCGGCCTGCCGCTGGTAAATACCCTCTCGCGCGGCGAACTGCGCGCCGTGCTGGCGCACGAATTCGGCCACTTCGCGCAGCGCTCGATGGCGGTCGGGCGCTGGGCTTACGTGGCCCAGCAGATCGTCGGCCACATGGTCACGCGGCGCGACGCCTTCGACGATTTTCTGGTCGGGATCGGCCGCATCGACTTGCGCCTGACCATCGCCGTCGGCGTCCTGCAGATCATCATCTGGTCGATCCGTTCGCTGCTCGACTCCGTGTTCCAGGTCGTGATGCTGATGCAGCGCGCGCTGTCGCGCGAGATGGAAATGCAGGCCGACCTGGTGGCCGTCTCGCTCACCGGCAGCGATGCGCTGGTCCACGCGCTGCACCGCACGCGCGGGGCCGACGACGCCTGGGACCGCGCGCTGTCGTTCGTCCAGGGCGAATACGCAGCCGGGCGCGCCACGCGCGACGCCTTCGCGGTCCAGTCCCACATCCTGCAGCGCATGAGTAACATCCTCAACGACCGCAGCTACGCCAACGTGCCGCCGCTGCCCGAGCAAGGGCGCCACGCGCACCGGGTGTTCAAGGCCGAACTGGCGCAGCCGTCCAAAATGTGGCTGACCCACCCGCTCAATCACGAACGCGAGGCGAACGCCAAGCGCATCTACGTGCAGGCGCCGATCGACCCGGCCAGTGCCTGGTCGATCTTCGAGCAGCCAGCGGCGCTGCGCGAACAGCTCACGCGCAGCCTGCTGGTGGGCGACCACAAGCCCACCTTCGTCGACCTGGAAGAGTCGCTCAAGACCCTGGCGCGCCCGTTCAAGCGCGAACAGTTCAGCCGCCGCTATTGCGGCATCTACTTCAGCCGCGCGCTGACGCGCCATGCATCGGACCTGACGCAACTGCGCGACGCCCATTACGCCGCCTCGCCCGACAGCCTGGCCAGCCTGTACCCGGCCACGCTGACGGACGACGTGCACCTGCTGCGCACCCTCAAGGACGAACGCAATCAGCTCGACGCCCTGATCGCCGGCCGCCTGACCGCGCCCGGCGGCGTGGTGCGCCTGCGCGGCGAAGAATTCCGCAAGAAGCGGCTGCCCGCCGCGCTGGCGCGGGTGCGCACCGAGATCGACGAGGTCGAGGAACGCCTGCACAGGCACGACCGGCTTTGCCGCAGCTGGCACCAGGACATGGCGCGCCAGCTGGGCAGCGGCTGGCAAGCTTATCTCGACGGCCTGCTGGCGCTGGTGCACTACGCCGAACACCGCCTGGCCGACCTGTACGACGCCCAGGGGATGATGCACAACGCGGCGGCGGTGGTTACCGCCGTGAACCGCGTGACGGCCGACGGCGTCGCCCGCGTGGTCGGGCAGGGCGCCGAGCTGTATAGCGTGATGGACCGGATCTACCGCGAAGCGGCGCAGGTGCACATCGACCCGCGCCTGGCGGCGCGCCTCGGCATCGACACGGATTGGCAAACGGCGCTCGGCAAATTCACCATGACGCCGCCCCATGCCGAGACCATCAACGACTTCATGCACTACTCGGATGGCTGGGTCAACGCCGCATCGAGCTGGCTCGATGGCCTGCGCGCGGATGCCCTCGAAGAATTGCTGCTGACCGAAACCATGATCGCGCGCTGCGCGCGTGGCGGCGAAGCGATGGTGGCCGCTCCGGCGCCGTCGCGCGCGCCCGAGTCCTACCCGCTGCTGCTCGACGGCGCCGAACGCAAGCGCCAGCAGCAGCTTGGCTGGTGGGCGCGCTTCCAGCGCGCCGACGGCATGGTGCCGGGCGCCGCGCGCCTGCTGGTGGCGGCGTCGATCGTGGTGGCCGTGCTCAGTGCCGGCTCGTTTACCAAAGGCGGCGTTTCAGCCTACGGCAGCGACCCGGTGATCATGGTGTACAACGGCCTCGGGACCAATGTCACGGTGAACATCGACAGCCGCTCGAAGGTGGTACCGGCGCGTGCGCATGCCGAGATCAGCGTGCCCGCCCTGGGCAAGCACCATATCGTCACCACCACCAGCGACGGACGGGCGATCGAAACCTTCGACGCCGAGTCGAAGCGCGGCGGCCACCCGGTCTACAACGTCGCCTCGGCCGCTCCGCTGGTGCGCTGGACGGCCGTCTACGGCAGCATCAGGGCGGTACCCGAAGAAGTGCTGGGTACCCCGCGCTGGAGCGATAGCAGGGTCGATTTCCTGTTCGCCAAACCGCCCGAGTCGATCTCCGGCAAAGGCAGCGGCGGTTCGCGCAGCGTCCTTGACGGCATGGGCGACGCCGCCCCGCAAACCCAGGTCATGCTGCTCAAGGACGAGGCCCAGGCCAAGAACATGGGCCTGATGCACGCGCGCTTCGACGACCTCGATTCGGTCGACGCCGAAACCTGGCTCGCTTACGCGCACCAGTTCCCGGAGTTCGGCGCGCTGTTCAAGGAGCGCCTGCGCCGCGCGCCGCGCGACGTGCTGTTGCGCCGCATCGAGATGAGCGAGGCCAGCCCCGAACGCAAGCCGGCCCTGTGCGCCGAACTGGCGGCGGAATCGGACGCGCGCCCCGAGGACGGCGACCTCAAATACCTGGCGCTGCGCTGCCGCGACAAGAGCGCGGACATCAAGCGCCAGATGGCGCAGGCGCGCGAGCACTGGCCCGACAACATGTGGCTGGTGCGCTGGAGCGCATACGACAAGATGCAGGCCAGCGATTTCAGCGGCGCGGCGCCGGAGCTCGCGCTGCTGGTACGCAGCTCGCCTGCGAATGCCGACGACGCGGCCGTCAACCTGGCGCGCATCCGGCGCCTGATCGAACCGGGCGCCGACACGGCCACGCTGGGCAGCAAATCGCGCCGTCTGAACCGCCTGCTGGAAATCGAGAACGGCCCGCTGCCGACCGATTCGCCGCTGCGCGCCTACCATAAGCTGGCGACCGGGCGCCTGAACGAAGCGAGCGACGCGGTGACCGACGATCCGGCGCGCGCGGCGCACATCCTGCGCCTGGCGGCCGCGTCGGACGGGGCCGACGCCGGCATGATCAAGCGTGCCATGGCGCTGCCGTTCGGGCAGGGCCTGGACAGCGCCACCATCTGGGCCGGGCTGGCGCTGGCGACCCGGCACGGCTATGACACCAGGCAGTACCGCGAGGCTGCGCGCGCAGCGGCGGGCCATACACAGGAACAGATGCTGGCCTTCTTCGACAGTGTCGCCGCCGGCAAGGACCCGCGCGCGGCGGACCGCCGTCTCACCGGCATCGACCCCGAAGAACGCGCGCACGCATGGAGCACGGCGCTGATCCTGCTGGGGAACAAGGCGCCGGCCGAATGGCGCACCTCGGTCAAGCGCTTGCTGTTTTCATCGGAGCGGCCTTACTTCAAGGCCGCGTAAGCGACGCCGGATTGCCGGTACAGGGCGCGAAAGCGGACTATAATTTCCGGTTCGCGCGCATCACGCGCCCTGTATTGACAACTTTGCCGGAGCTTTACCGATGATCCGTTCTGCGCTGCTGCTTGCCCTGCTGTCCGCCCTTTCCCTGTCCACCGTCCATGCCGCTCCCGACCTGAGCACCGTCGCCGAGCGCTCGCAATTCCAGAAGACCGGCCGCTACGACGAAGTCATCGCCCTGTGTTCCGCCTTCCAGAAGGCCTATCCGAAGCAGGTCAGGTGCATCGAGTTCGGACGCACGCCGGAAGGGCGGCCGATGCAGGCGCTGGTGGTCACGCGCAGCGGCGCATTCACGCCGCAGGCAGCGGCGGCGCGCGCACTGCCGGTGGTGCTGGTCCAGGGCGGCATCCACGCCGGCGAAATCGACGGCAAGGACGCCGGTTTCCTGGCGCTGCGCGAGGTGCTGGAAAACCGCGCCGCGCCGGGAGCGCTGGACAAGCAGGTGCTGCTGTTCGTCCCGGTCTTCAACGTCGACGGGCATGAGCGCTTCAAGCAATGGAACCGCCCGAACCAGCGCGGCCCGGTCGAAATGGGCTGGCGCACCACCGCCCAGAACTTCAACCTGAACCGCGACTACGCCAAGGCCGACTCGATCGAGATGCAATCGATGCTGGCGCTGGTGAACGCCTGGGACCCGCTGGTCTACGTCGACCTGCACGTGACCAACGGCGCCAAGTTCGAACACGATATTTCGATCCAGGTGGAGCCGGTGCACTCGGCCGACGTGGAGTTCCGCAAGGCCGGGCTGGCGCTGCGCACCGGCGTGCTGGCCGATATCACCAAGCTCGGCTCGATTCCGCAGCCGTTCTACATGTCGTTCGCCGAAGAAGACAATCCGCAATCGGGCTTTGCCGACGGCGTGTCGGACCCGCGTTTTTCGACCGGCTACTTTGCCTTGCGCAACCGGATCGGCGTGCTGGTCGAGACCCATGCGTGGAAGGACTATCCGACCCGCGTGCGCATCACCCGCAACTCGGTGGTGTCGGTGCTCGACCAGGTGGCGCAGCACGGCAAGGCGTGGCAAACGGCGGCGCGCGAGGCCGATGCGCGCGCGGCGCGCCTGGGCGGCACCGAGCTGCCCATGACCTACAAGGCGACCGATAAAAAGCGCATGATCGACTTCCGCGGCTACGCGTACACGCGCACGCTGTCGGACGTCTCGGGCGCCCTGATGACGCGCTACGACGAAACCACACCGCAGATATGGACCGTGCCGCTGCGCGACGAGATCGTGCCGGACGTGATGGTCAGCGCGCCGAAAGCCGGCTATATCGTGCCGGCGGCGCATGCGGCCATGGTGGCGCGCAAGCTGGGCCAGCACGGGATCAGCTACCGCACCCTGGGCGCGGCGCAGGCCAGGGCGGAAGTCGAGACCTTCCGCGCCGAGAAGGTGACGTACGCACCGGTCTCGCTCGAATCGCATGTGCGCGTGAGCGTGCAGGGAGGGTGGAAGGCGGAGCCGCGCGCGATCGAGAAGGGCGCGCTGTTCGTGCCGGTGGCGCAGGCCAAGGCGCGCCTGGTGGTGGCCCTGTTCGAACCGGCCGGTCCGGACTCGCTGCTGCAGTGGGGGATGTTCAACACCGCCTTCGAGCGCAAGGAGTACATGGAGGATTACGTGGCCGAGGAGGTCGCGCGCGAGATGATGGCGGCCGATCCGGCGCTGGCGGCGGCGTTCAAGGCAAAGGTGGACAGCGATCCGGCATTTGCGAAAAATCCGGACGCGCGGCTGGCGTTCTTTGCGAAGCGGCATACCTCGTATGACGAACGCCTGAACCTGTATCCGGTGCTGCGCACGGCGGTGACGCCGTAAGGGGGCGGAGGAAAAACAGGGCCGTGGAATCGGCCCTGTTTATTCAGTAGTGATAGCGGCAAGAAATGATGGTAAGAAGCTCATCGTCAGCTTCATAAATCAGACGATTGGTATCGTCGATTCGTCTGGACCAGTATCCCGACAAGTTCCCCTTGAGCGGCTCTGGTTTGCCGATTCCTTCGAACGGATTCCGCAGAGCTTCCATAATTAAAGCATTGATACGCTTTAACGTTTTTTTGTCCTGAGTTTGCCAATAAACATAGTCGTTCCAGCACTCATCCGTGAATTGCAGGTTTCGCATGTGAATTTTCCTCAGCGCCGGACACCTCGATCAGCTCCCGATGCTTCGCTTTACCAGCACGCGCTTGCTCAAGCGATCTCGCCAGGTGCGCAGCGTTAGCCGGCGAACTAAGCAGGTAAACTGTCTCGATTAAACTACTGTAGTGGTCGAAGGACATGACGACGGCATCCGGCGCATCCCTGCGTGAAATCACCGTGACATCCGCATCCTCTACAACCTGATCGATCACCGCCCTCAGGCTGTTGCGGGCATCGGAAAAATTTATGATTCTCATCTTTTGTGCTCCTTGTCCCGTCTGCGATGCTGTGACTTTCAGATCGATCAGGTGATAATTCCTTGAATGAGCTGGACGATACTTTCGGTGGATAATATGTACAATAAATCGTACATGTTGCATTGTAGCGTAGTCGGCGATGGGCGCAAGCAGTTCACACTGAGGCAACTCAAGCGTTCCCCCGGCGTCTAATACTGATCGAAACAGGCCTGAGATCGATGTTCCGACTGTTGCCGGAACCACGCATGTGGTATAGCCGGCGTAAAAAAGCCCGCATCAGCGGGCTTCCGGTCGAAACGGCAGGGATTCACATCGGCTGCAGCGCAATCGTCCCCATCACCGGCGTCGAACACGGCTCCTCGTCGAAGGCGATATCGCCCAGCGGGCTGGCCACGCCATCGGCCTTGATGTCCTTGAACCCGAACAGATCCTGGTCCATCAGGTGCGACGGCACCACGGTCGACAGCGACGAGAAAATGCTCTCGACCCGGCCAGGATATTTTTTCTCCCATTCGCGCATCAGGTTCTTGATCTGCTTGCGCTGCAAATTCTCCTGCGAGCCGCACAGGTCGCACGGGATGATCGGGAACTGCTTGACCTCGGCGTAGCGCTCCGAATCGGCTTCCTTCACATACGCCATCGGGCGGATCACCATGTGCTTGCCGTCGTCCGAGACCAGCTTGGCCGGCATGCCCTTGAGCTTCCCGCCGAAGAACATATTCAGGAAGAAGGTCTCGAGGATGTCGTCGCGGTGGTGGCCCAGCGCGATCTTGTTGCAGCCCAGTTCATCGGCCACCCGGTACAGGATCCCGCGCCGCAGGCGCGAACACAGCGAGCAGGTGGTCTTCCCTTCCGGGATCAGGCGCTTGACGATGCTGTAGGTATCCTGGTTCTCGATATGGAAAGGCACGCCCAGTTTGGTCAGGTAGGCCGGCAGGATATCGGCCGGGAAGTTCGGCTGCTTCTGGTCCAGGTTGACGGCCACGATCTCGAAATGGATCGGTGCGCGCTCGCGCAGCGTCAGCAGGATATCGAGCAGCGCGTAGCTATCCTTGCCGCCCGACAGGCACACCATCACCTTGTCGCCGTCTTCGATCATGTTGAAGTCGCCGATGGCCTGGCCGACCTGGCGGCACAGGCGCTTGTGCAGCTTGTTGTTTTCGTAGGCGACCTTGTCTTCGCTGCGCTCGCCGCGTTCGATGGTGTCCGCTTCGCTCATGCTGTTTCCTTGATCTGGAATACTTCGACGCCGACGCCTTCGCAGTCGGGATACACATCCGGCTTCATGGTCGACACCCGCACCGCGTGCACGTTCGGGTGCGCCAGCATCGCCCGCACCACGTCGTCGCACAGGGTCTCCTGCAGATGCACGTGGCCCTGGGCCATGCGGCGCGCGATGGTTTCGCGCATGAAGTCGTAGTCGACCACTTCGGCCAGCTGGTCGTCCTTGGGCGTGGACAGCGCCAGCGGAATGTACAGGTCGACGTTGATCAGGACGCGCTGCTCGCCCTTTTTCTCGAAGTCGTGCACGCCGATGTTGATCATCACTTCGTAATTGCGCAGGAACAGGCGGCGGCAGGCGCTCAGCTTGGGGTGGGACAGGGCGGACAGCATAGGGAGTCTTTCAGGTTGTTTTATTTGGTAAGGAACATCACGTCGCGCGCCAGCGGCACCAGGTGCTGGCCGCCGTCGACCACCAGGGTGGTGCCGGTGACGGCGCGCGCGCCGGCCAGGTAGCACACCGCGTCGACGATGTCGTCCGGCGTGCTCGATTGCCCCAGCGGCGTGGCCTGGTGGGCTTTGGCGAAGCCGGCCTCGGTCTGTTCGCCCGAGACCATGGTGATCCCGGGCGCCACCCCGACCACGCGCACCGTGGGCGCCAGCGCTTGCGCCAGCATGCTGGTGGCAGTGTGCAGGGCGGCCTTGGACAGGGTGTACGACAGGAAGTCGGGATTGAGGTTGTACAGCTTCTGGTCGAGCAGGTTGATGACCACCGCCTGGCTGCCTGCGGGGGTGGCCGCGTGCAGGGCCTGGGCCAGCAGGATCGGTGCTGCCACGTTGGCCTGCATGTGCTGCGCCAGCAGCGCCGGCGAAAAGTCGGCGGCGCTGTCGAAATCGAACTGGGAGGCGTTGTTGACGACGCAGCCGACCGCGCCCAGCTCCTGCGCCGCGCGGCCCACCAGGGCGCGCACGCCGGCTTCGTCGGCCAGGTCGCATTGCAGCAGGGCGGCGCGGCGGCCCAGTGCGCAAATCGCGTCGGCCACCTCGCGCGCCTGCGCTTCCGAGCTGCGGTAGTGCAGCGCCACGTCCCAGCCGGCGCGCGCCAGGCCGAGCGCGATGGCGCGGCCGATGCGGCGTCCGGCGCCGGTCACGAGGGCGACCGGGGGACGTTCAGTGGGTGCGGCGTGTTGCATATATGAGCAGAATGATAAGCGGATGAACAGGCGGATCGGGCGCCGTGCCGGCGCGAGCCGCTATTATCGCCTAAAGTTCGCTCAAGCCATCCAAAACGGCTGCCGGATGCCGCCTTTATGCTCCCAAGCGTTGTTCCGTGGCCGGATCGAACAGGATCGCATGCGACAGGTCGAAGGCGAGGCTGATGCGCTCACCCGGCATGGCATGCGCGCGCGGGTGCGTGCGGCAGGTGGCGCGCACGCCGCCGACCCAGGTAAACACCAGCGTATCGGGACCGGTCGGTTCGGTCATTTCGACCAGGCAGGTCACCTCGGTCGGCGCGTAGCCTTCGTGGGCGCCCGACTGGCGCGCGCTCAGGGCGTCGGTGACGTGCTCCGGACGGATGCCGAGGATGACTTCGCGCCCGTGCCAGGCGCCGTATTCCTTGCCGCCGGCCGGCAGCGGCAGCAGGGCGATGTCGCCGTCGACGTCGAGCGTGAAGGCGGTGCCGCCGCCGTGCTGCACCAGTTTGCCCTTCAGGAAGTTCATCGACGGCGAGCCGATGAAGCCGGCCACGTACAGATTGTCCGGACGGTCGTAGATCTCTTGCGGGGTGCCGTACTGCTGCACCACGCCGTCGCGCATGACGGCGATCTTGTCGCCCAGGGTCATCGCTTCGATCTGGTCGTGGGTCACGTAGACGATGGTCGTGCCCAGGCGCTGGTGCATCAGCTTGATCTCGGCGCGCATCTCCACGCGCAGCTTGGCGTCCAGGTTCGACAGCGGTTCGTCGAACAGGAACAGCGACGGGTCGCGCGCAATGGCGCGCCCCATGGCCACGCGCTGGCGCTGCCCGCCCGACAGCAAGGCCGGCTTGCGGTCGAGCAGGTGGGTCATCTGCAGGGTTTCGGCCACGCGCGCCACGATCTTTTCCTGTTCCGCCTTGGGCACCTTGCGGATGCCCAGGCCGAACGAGATATTCTCGCGCACCGTCATGGTCGGATACAGCGCGTACGACTGGAACACCATGGCGATGTCGCGCGACTTGGGCGGCACGTCGTTGACCACGCGCTCGCCGATCAGGATTTCGCCTTCCGACACCGACTCCAGGCCGGCGATCATGTTCAGCAAGGTCGACTTGCCGCAGCCGGAGCCGCCGACCAGGATCAGGAACTGTCCATCCTCGATTTCGAGGTTGATGCCTTTTAAAATTTCAGCGCCGTTCGGGTACACCTTGCGCACATTGCGAATCGATAAACTGGCCATCGTTGTGTTTCTCCTGCCTTGAATGAGTTGAAATCAGCCCTTGACCGCGCCGGCGGTCAGCCCGCGCACGAAGTACTTGCCGGCCACCAGGTACAGCCCCAGGGTCGGCAGAGCGGCGATGATGGCCGCGGCCATGTTAACGTTGTATTCGGTGACGCCGGTCGAGGTGTTGACCAGGTTGTTCAGCGCGACCGTGACCGGCTGCGCATCGGCCCCGCCGAACACCACGCCGAACAGGAAGTCGTTCCAGATCTGGGTGAACTGCCAGATGAAGCACACCATGAAGATCGGCAGCGACAGCGGGAAGATCACGCGGCGGTAAATGGTAAAGAAGCCGGCGCCGTCGATGCGCGCGGCGTTGACCAGTTCTTCCGGTACCGTGACGTAGTAGTTACGGAAGAACAGCGTGGTAAACGCCACCCCGTAGATGATGTGGACGATGATCAGGCCCGTGGTGGTATTCGACAGCCCGAACATGCCGAGCAGGCGCGCCATCGGCAGGATCACCACCTGGAAGGGGATGAAGCAGCCGACCATCAGGGCCGTAAACACCACGTTCGAACCGCGGAAGCGCCAGTGCGCCAGCACGTAGCCGTTGATCGATCCGATCAGGCTCGAAATGAGCACCGCCGGAATGGTCATGCTGACCGAGTTCCAGAAGTAGGGCGCCAGGCCCTCGCAGCGCACGCCGGTGCAGGCGCCGCTCCAGGCGCGCGTCCAGGCCTCGGTGCTCGGCTGCATCGGCAGGTCGAGGATGGTGCCGGTGCGGATCTGCTCGAGCGACTTGAAGGACGTGGTCAGCATCACGTACAGCGGCGCCAGGTAGTACAGCGCCACCAGCGCCAGCAGCGCGTAGATGAGAATCCGCCCGGGGGTGAGGCGGCTTTGTTCAGCGACCATGGCGGGCTCCTTTGGTTTCGAGGTACATGAGCGGCACCAGCACCGCCAGCACGGTGGCCAGCATCATCATGGCCGATGCCGCGCCCAGGCCCAGCTGGCCGCGCGTGAACGAGAACTGGTACATGAAAATGGCCGGCACGTCGGACGAGGTGCCCGGTCCGCCGGCGGTCAGCGCCATCACCAGGTCGAAACTCTTGATGGCGATGTGCGACAGCACCAGCAGCACGCTGAAGAACACCGGACGCAGCGCCGGGATGACGATGCGCAGGTAGATCGTCGGCAGGCTGGCGCCGTCGACCATGGCGGCCTTGATGATGGCGTCGTCGACGCCGCGCAGGCCGGCCAGGAACAGCGCCATCACGAAGCCGGACGATTGCCACACGCCGGCGATGACGACCGTGTAGATCGACATCTCGGAGTCCACCAGCCAGTCCAGGCGGGCGTTCGTGAAACCCCAGTCGTGCAGCATTTTTTCCAGCCCGAGGCCGGGGTTGAGAATCCACTTCCAGGCCGCGCCGGTGACGATGAACGACAGCGCCATCGGATACAGGTAGATTGCGCGCAGGGCGCCTTCGGCGCGGATGCGCTGGTCGAGCAGGATGGCGATGGTCAGGCCGATCGCCAGGCACAGCACGATGAACAGGCCACCGAAGATGCCCAGGTTGGCGGCGGCGGTCCACCAGCGGTCCAGGCCGAACAGGGCGGTGTACTGGCCGAAGCCGGCGTATTCGAAGCGCGGCATCATGCGCGATTCGGTCAGCGACAGGAATGCCGTCAGCACGATGAAGCCGTACACGAATACCAGCGACATCAGGATGGTGGGCGCGAGCATCAGGCGCGCCATCGCTGCGTCGACGCGGGCGGCCCAGCGCGAGGGAACCGCGGGGGCGCGCGTGCGCGCCTGCGGCCCTTGACTGGAAGTCAGGGAGGAAGCGGACATGAATTAGATCTCCAAAAGACGGGTGCAGGCCGGCCTCGTGCCTGAACAGATGCGCGAGCCGGCCTGGCAGGTGCGCGCGCGGCCGTGGGCCGCGCGGAGGTGCTACGGGAAGCTTATTGCGTTTTTGCCGCTTTGGCCAGTGCCTGCACCGCTGCCTGTGGCGTCATGGCCGAGTTCATGAACTTGGCGATCACGTCCTGGATCGCGCCGGCCTTGGCCGAGTCGAGCGCCATGCCGTGGGCCAGGCTCGGCAGCAGGGCATTGCCCTTGTTGCTGGTGGCCATGTCATCCATCGACTTGGTGGCGCAGCTGTCGAACTTGGTGCGGGCGATGTTGGCGCGCGCCGGGATCGAACCCTTGTTCAGGTTGAACACTTCCTGGAATTCCGGGCTCATCACGGCCGACGCCAGGGTCAGCTGGGCTTTCTGCTCTTCCGGATTCTTGACCGTGAACATGGCCAGCGAATCGATGTTGAAGGTGAACGATTTCTCGGTGCCCGGTGCGGCCACGCACAGGAAGTCCTTGCCCGCGACCTTGCCGGCGGCGGTGAATTCGCCCTTGGCCCAGTCGCCCATGAACTGCATGCCGGCCTTGCCGTTGATGACCATGGCGGTGGCCAGGTTCCAGTCGCGGCCGGCGGCATCCTTGTCGATGTAGGTCTTGATTTTCGCCAACGTTTCGAAGGACTTGATCATGGTCGGGCCGGTCAGGCTGGCCTGGTCGAGCTTGACGAGCGACTTGTTGTAGAAGTCGGCGCCGCCGACGCCCAGCACCACCGTTTCGAAGATGGTCGCGTCCTGCCATGGCTGGCCGCCGTGGGCGATCGCCACCAGGCCGGCCTTCTTGATCTTGTCGGCGGCGGCGAAGAATTCGTCGAAGTTGGTCGGGGTCTTGGCGCCGGCCTTGGCCAGCACCGCCGGGTTGATCCACAGCCAGTTGACGCGGTGCACGTTGACCGGTGCGGCGACGTAGTGGCCCTTGTATTTCATCACGTTGGAGATGACCGGGGGCAGCAGGCTGTCCCATTTGCCGGCGGTGGCGGCGCTGTCGATATTGGCCAGCACGCCTTCATTGCCCCATTCCTGGATGGCCGGGCCCTTGATCTGGGCCGAGGTCGGCGGGCTGTTGGCGATCACGCGCGCTTTCAGGGCGGTGGTGGCGTTTTCGCCGGCGCCGCCAGCGACCGCGAAGTCTTTCCAGACGACGCCTTTGGCTTCCATCATTTTCTTCAGTTCGGCGATCGATTTGGCTTCGCCGCCGGAGGTCCAGTAGTGCAGCACTTCGACCTGCGGTGCGGCTTGCGCCGCGCCTGCCAGGGTGACCAGGCCGGCCGCGGCCAGGAAGAATTTGATTTGTTTGAGTTTCATCTGCTTCGTCTCCAACGATTTTTTGGTTTGACTGCGAGTGTGATTGCAAGGATGCGCGGCCTGCGCCGCGCACCCCTGTTACTGGATTGCTGCTGTTACCACCAAGCTTCCAGGTGGATGCCGTACGAGGTGCCGCTGGTCTTGTCGCCATACACCGGGCCGCCATTGTTGAAGGCGTTCACGGCGCCCTTGGCGGCGTCGTTCCATTTGCCGTAGCTGACAAAGGCGCGCAGTTCCGGACGCGCGTAGTAGTCGCGGCCCAGGGTGATGGTCGGGGCGATGGTCAGCTTGGTCAGGCGCTGGGCCGATGGGTTGGCCTTGTCCTTCAGGCGCGTCACGCCCAGTTCGGCTTGCATCTTGAAGTTCTCGGCCAGGGCGTACACGGGGCGCGCGCCGACGGTGGTCCAGGTGGCGCTGCCGTTCTGGTCCGACTTGTCGCGCTGGTACAGGGCCACGAATTCCATGCTGAAGTCGCGCGTCGGCTGGATCACGATGTCGTTGAACACGCGCACGCGGGTCACGTCCGAATCGAGCAGGGTGCTGCCCGACGGGCCGATGCGGGCGCAGCAAGGACCGTTGATGCCGGTGCCGGGGCCGACGCCGTATTGCACGCCGAAGGTGTTGCCGCCGCCGAGGATCTTGGCCTGGCGGTGGAACAGCGAGACCTGGTAGCCGTCGTGGGTCTTGACGTTGTCGAGGTCGTCTTGAGCATGGATCAGGCTGACAGCGATGTCCAGGGTGCCGTTCGAGTTGACCGGCAAGCCTTCGTACACGATGTTCTGGCGCAGCGCGGAATTGGTGCTGCGCAGGGTGCGCACGCCGGTCAGCGGGTCGGTGGAGTAGACATTGTCGTCGTTGTCCTTGAACACGGCGTAGCTGATCTTGCCCGGGCCCATAGGGTAGCCGTCGACGCCGCCGCCGGTGCCGTTCATGTTGATGTACTGCATGTCCAGCATGTGGATGTCGGGACGGTAGTAGTGACGCTTACCGGCCCAGATAATGCCGCCGTTCATGAACGGCAGGTTTTTCGCTTCCACATAGGCTTTCGAGACGGCCAGTTTGGCGTCGCCGAAGTCCGAGCTGTTCTTGTAGGCGTCGACCCAGAAGGTGCCGACGAAGGTGGCGCCGTTGGCGGCCTTGGCCAGGGCGTGGGTGTAGCCGAGTTCGGTGAAGCTGTCGCACTCGTTGCCGAGGCGGTAAGACATGGTGATGCCGCCCAGGCCGTAGCAGCTCTGCGAGCCGCCATTCGTGGCCGAACCGATGCCCGCGCGCAGGTAGCCATGGAATCCCTCGGTCTCATGGTCGCCCGCGATGGCGCCGCCGCTGGCGAAGGCGAGCAGCAAGGCGGTTGCTAAAGTACTTTTTGTAATACGTTTCATTTAGTCTCCTTATTAGTATGTAAAGTAGCGAGGCGAGGTGGCGCTACCTTGGTCAGCACGCTAGTGGCACTGTTTCGTCGACATCCCGGCCACCATAGAGCGTGTTCAAGCGACAACGTGGGCGACAGTAGCATCGTGTCGGCCGCTTGGGCCATTTCTCGCATATCCGTATGAGTAATATTGCAAGTGACTGATTTGTATGAAAAAACTTTATTTGGGGCGGGTGCGGCTGCAATATAACTTTACAATCGGGCGAGGCCGGTAAGCGGCGCTGTCCGCTGTGCCGCAAGGGCGCGGAGACAGGGCAACATCGGCTCGTCCGGCTGCAACAAAACGAAACAATTCGCAAAAGAACTTTGCATAGTGCTGTAGTAAAATTACATTTTACGTGTGGAATTTTCGTTATACACTGTCCCGCAAACAGGAGAGCGTGATAGAGGCGCAAGCGACAAGGAACAAGGTGCCCCGGCAGACGAGCGCCCGCAGGGACGGGCGCGGCAAGCGCCTGGCGGCGCTGTTGGCGCTGGCCCTGCCCTTGCTGGCGGGCGCCGACGCCAAGGCCGGCACCAGGGCCGATTCCCTGCAGGTGCTGCACTGGTGGCAGTCGGCCAGCGAACGGCGCGCGGTCGACCTGCTGGCCGAGCGCCTGGGCCAGCAGCACGTCGAATGGCGCGACACGATGGTGCCGGGCGGCTCCGGCATCGGCGCCGGGATCGTGCTGCGCAGCCGGGTACTGGCCAAGGATGCGCCCGAAGTCGCCCAGCTCAACGGCATCGTGGTGCGCGACTGGGCCCGCCTCGGGCTGCTGGCCGACCTCGACAAGGTCGCCGCGCGCGGCGACTGGGATCGCCAATTGTTGCCCGGCGTTGCGGCCGTGATCCGGCCCGGCCAGCATGTGGTGGCGGCCCCGCTCGGGATCCACCGGATTAATATCCTGTTTCACAACCGCGCCCTGTTCGCCCGCCACGGCCTGGCCGCGCCGCTGACCTGGCCCGAGTTCGAACGCGCCGCCGAGGTCTTGCAGCGCGCCGGCGTCACGCCGCTGGCGCAGAGCAGCGAACCGTGGCAGGTCGCGACCCTGTTCGAAGCGCTGGTGCTGGCCGAAGGCGGGGCCGGGTATTTCCGCCAGCTGTTCCAGCAACGGGAGCCTGCCGCGTTTACCGATCCGCGCCTGGGCCGGGCGCTGGCGCGCCTGCGCGCGCTGAAAAAATGGATGGGCTCGCCCGTGCGCGAGTTGACCTGGGCCGAGGAAGCGCGCAAGCTGGCTGAGGGCAGCGCCGCCATGCTGGTCATGGGCGACTGGGCCAAGGGCGAACTGAACGCGCTGGGCTTGAACAGCGAGCGCGATTTCGGTTGCGGCGCCGTGCCGGGCACCGCTGCCTTTCACCTGTACACCATCGACACGCTGAGCATGCTGGCCGCGCACCCGGCCCAGCGTGCCGCCCAGGAAACCCTGGCGGCGATGGTCATGCAGCCGGCTCTGCAGCGCGATTACAGCAGGGTCAAGGGCTCGGTGCCGGTCCTGCGCGAGCCCGACCTGGGCGCCATGGATGCCTGCGGGCGCGCCTCATGGAAGCTGTTCGCGACCTCGGCGGCGATCCATGCGCCGAGCATGGCGCACCGCATGGCCACCGATGAAACCGCACGCGACGCCATGGTGGCCGAGCTGCACCGCTTTTTTCTTAACGAAAGGGTCAGCGTTGCCGACACCCAGCACCGTCTGGGCGTGATCGGCCGCCGCCCGCAAGACAGGTAACAGACTGACAATGCGAAACATCCTTATCGTCGACGATGACCAGAAGATCAGGACCCTGCTCAAGACGTACCTGGAAAAGAACCAGTATTCGGTGACCCTGGCCCACAACGGCGCGTCCTTTTTTACTGAATTCAACCGCAGCGTGGACACCCTGTCGCTGGTGATCCTCGACGTCATGCTGCCCGACACCGACGGCTTCGCCCTGTGCCAGGCGGTGCGGCGCCGCTCCAACGTGCCGATCATCATGCTCACCGCCAGCTCCGACGAAGCCGACCGCGTGGTCGGGCTCGAACTCGGCGCCGACGACTATATTTCCAAGCCGCACAGTCCGCGTGAGTTGCTGGCTCGCATCAAGGCGATCCACCGCCGCACCGGCATGGAAGCGGCGGCGCCGCCGCGCTACCACCGTTTCGGCGGCTTTACCATCGACGTGGTCGAGCGCAGCGCGGTCGACCATAACGGCACGCCGGTGCCGCTGTCCGGGCTCGATTTCCAGTTGCTCAAGTATTTCATCGACCACGCCGGCGAAATCCTCGACCGCAGCGTGCTGTGCGAAGCCACGCGCGGGCGCGACGCCGGGCCCTTCGACCGCTTTCTCGATGTCCAGATCAGCCGCCTGCGCCTGCGCTTTAACGATTGCGGCAAGCAACCCTGGCTGATCAAGACCGTGCGCGGGGCCGGCTATGTGTTCGCGGCCAGCGTCATGAGCAGCCATGAATAAGCGGCCGCGCGGCTGGGCGCGCTGCCTGCCGCAATCGCTGCTTGGCCGGCTGACCCTGCTGATGGTGGCCGGCGTCATGCTGACCCAGCTGGCCGGCAACTATATCTGGGCCAGCCAGCGCCGCGCCGAGTCGCAGGTCGAGGTCGCCAACGCCGCCCAGCAGCTCGGCCACAGCGCCGCCAGCGCGGTGCGCTTTTTCGTCAGCCTGCCGCCGAATTACCGTCCATTGATCATCCAGCAATTCGGCGAAATGGGCGGCACCCGCTTTTTCGTCAACCTGAACCGCGCGCCGGTGGCGGCCGAGAGCATCGGACCGCAGCCGCTGGCCGACATCGCCCTGGCCAATGTGCAGTCGACCCTGCACGCCGACCTGCCCAACCACCGCAACGTGCGCCTGGCCTTCGTGTGGCCCGAACAGCTGGTGGTCGGCGACGACGGCACGCGCCTGTCGGCCCTGCCCGAAAACCGGGTGCGCCAGATCGTGCTGGCCAAGCCGGCCCCGGTGCTGCTGATGCAGGTCGAAATGGAGCCGGGCCACTGGCTGTATCTCGCCACCCTGATGCCGAGTCCGTATTTCCTCGACAGCGGTAAACTCTTCACGCGCGACCACCTGCTGCTGCACGCGCTGTCGCTGCTGGCGGTGGTGATGCTGTCGATTCCCGTGGTGCGCTGGACCACGCGCCCGCTGGCGGCGCTGTCCGAGGCCGCCACCGCCTTCGGCAACGGCGAGCGCATGCCGGCCCTGCCGGAAACCGGCAGCCGCGAATTCGTCAACACCGCGCGCGCCTTCGGCGCCATGCGCGAGCGCATCGGACGCTACATCGACGACCGCGAACGCCTGTTCGTGTCCATTTCGCACGACCTGCGCACGCCCATCATGCGCCTGAAACTGCGCGCCGAACTGCTCGACGACGACACCCTGCGCGCCGAATTCCACGAAGATATCGACGAACTGGAAATGATGGTCAAGGGCGCGCTGCAATGCGTGAAGGACAGCGACATCCACGAGACCCCGACCGAAATCCGGCTCGACGCCTTTTTGGCGCGCATGGTGCGCGGCGCCCAGCTGGCCGGGCACGAAGTCTCGTTCGACCCGGTCGGGCTGTCGGTGACGGCCAAGCCGCTGGCGCTCAAGCGCGCCATCGGCAACCTGCTGGAAAACGCCCTGCATTACGGCGAACGGGCCCAGATCGCGGTGCGCGCGGTCGGATCGAGCATCCGCATCGCCGTGCGCGACCACGGCCCGGGCGTGCCGGAAGACGCGCTGGCGCAGTTGTTCGAACCGTATGTGCGGCTGGAACACGGGCGCAAGCAGAACAGCAGCGGCATGGGGCTGGGGCTGGGCATCGCGCGCGGCATCGCCCAGGCCCACGGCGGCCAGCTGCTGCTGCAGAACGCCGAGGGCGGCGGCTTCTGCGCCACCCTGGTGCTGCCCAACGGCTCGGCCTCCGGCGCGGCCGGCTGACGCAATTGTTCAACCCTGCGCTTGTCGCTACAATGCCCGCATGACCCTACCTGTCCCCGATAGCGACGCGCTGGCCGCGTCCCACGCCCTGCAACACCGGATCGCCGCCGAGATCGCGCGGCACGACGGCGCCATTTCCTTCACCCGCTTCATGGAACTGGCCCTGTACGCTCCTGATCTGGGCTACTACAGCGGCGGCGCGGCCAAGCTGGGCGCGCCCGGCGACTTCGTCACGGCGCCCGAAATCAGTTCCCTGTTCGGGGCCGCGCTGGCGCGCGTGGTGGCGCCCCTCATGGCGCAGAGCGCGCCGGCGATCCTGGAGTTCGGCGCCGGCACCGGCAAGCTGGCGCGCGACGTGCTCACCGCGCTGGCGGCCGAGGGCGTGCAGGTGGCCAGCTACGCCATCATGGAACTGTCGGGCGAACTGCGCGCGCGCCAGCAGGAAGCGCTCAAGGACTTCCCGCAGGTGCGCTGGCTCGATGATTTTCCGGCCGCGTTCGACGGCGTGGTGCTGGCCAACGAAGTGCTCGACGCCATGCCGGTGGCGCTGGTGCGCAAGGATGCCGGCGGCTGGCGCGAGCTGATGGTGACGGTCGAGCAGGGCGAGTTCGCCCTGGTGCCGCGCGCGCCCGATGCCGCGCTGGCGGCCCACATCGCGCGCCAGGTTCCCGAGGCCGACCTGCTGCCGGACGGTTACCTGACCGAAGTGCATCCGGTCGCCTGCGGCTTCATGGGCTCGCTCGCGCGCATGGTCGGCAAGGGCGCCGCCATCCTGCTCGACTACGGTTTTCCGGCGCACGAATACTATCTGGACCAGCGCATGGGCGGCACCTTGATGTGCCATTACCGCCACCATGCCCATCCGGAGCCGTTCTACCTGCCCGGTTTGCAGGACATTACCGCCCACGTCGACTTCACCGCCATGGCGCTGGCCGCCCAGGATGCCGGGCTCGACGTGCTGGCCTACATGAACCAGGCTTCCTTCCTGCTCGGCGCCGGCATCGGCGAGCTGCTGCTGGAGCGGCACGACCCGTCCGACCTGCTGCGCTACCTGCCGCAGTCGAATGCCCTGCAAAAGCTGGTCTCGCCGGCCGAAATGGGCGAATTGTTCAAGGTGCTGGTGGTGGGGCGCGGCGTGACCCTGCCGGATGCGCTGCTGCGGGCCGACCGCAGCCATCGCCTGTAGAAACTCTGACAACTTGCACTACGGCTACAATACGGACTTCCTGTTACGCCGGGCGAGCTTGCCGGCATGACGACATCGGCTATCATGGACGACTGCCCGCTTCTCCTACCCGACGACAATGGCCAAGATCCACACACATTATGACAACCTGAAGGTCGCGCGCCTGGCGCCGCAGGAAGTCATTCGTGCCGCCTACAAGGCCTTGAGCCAGAAGTACCATCCCGACAAGAACCCCGGCGACGACAAGGCCGCGCGCATCATGGCGATCCTCAACAGCGCCTATGGCACGCTGTCCGATCCGGTGCGGCGCAAGGAGCATGACGAGTGGATCGCGGCCGAGGAATGGGAAATCGAATGGCTCGAAAGCACCCGCGAGGAAGGGCGCGACAAGTCGCGTTCCGAACCGGCATCGGCCTGGGATGCGCCGCCGGTCGAGGTGCTGGCGCCGTACCGGGCGGTGCGCGACCCGCGCTGGTGGTTCGGGCTGATGCTGTGTTTCGGACTCGGCTGCGTGGCCGGCGCGTTTTTCCTGGGGCAGGAGCGGGTGATGCCGGAGGCGCTGGCGTCGGCGCTGGGCACGCAGCGGGCGGCGGCCTCGGCCTCCGCTTCCGCCACGGCGCCGGCGCGCGCCGAGCCGGCGCCCGATGCGCGTGCCGACAGCTGGGCCGTGGCCAAGCCGCACGTGGCCGACGCCGGCGCCCGTCCGCCCGATATCCGTGCGCTGGGGGTGACCGAACTGGTGGTGCCGGCGCGGGTGGCCGACTGCGAGACCGAATTGCATTCCCTGATCGCGCCGAATGGCGAGCCGTGGCCGGTACAGTCGGGCTATGTGGACGGCTTCCCGATCGGCAACCAGGGGCCGGAAACCCAGATCAGCATCGACAACACGCGCAACGGCTCGCCGGTGCTGGTCAAGATTTTCGACCTGGACCGGCGTTCGAACGTGCGCCATGTGTACGTGCTGGCGCGCGAGACCTTCGTGGTCGACCGCCTGGCGGCGGGCAAGTACGAGGTGCGCTACCAGAATGTGGAGGTGGGCGGCAGCCAGGCCGAATGCGTGGGGCGGCGCAAGCAGGCGGCGGCGCGTACTCCGGAGCCGGGTTAAGCCGGATTTTTATCCTGCTCTGTTCGGATCTGCGTGAGCTTTCATGCTGTCACTGGCGTGGGTGTCTGCACTAATGAACCATCATTTGGCGGGCCACCGTCGCGCCGTGTGCTTAATCCGCAAGATCTCGACTTCTGTGGCGGACACGCGGTAGATGATGACATAGTGTTCATGTGCGATGAGTTCATAAGTCCCGCGCTTGTGGCCTGGGCGGCCGAGGCGTGGATAGGTAGCCAGTGGCTGCAATTTTCCCTGGATACGCTCGATCATTTTTTTCGCATGCGCCGGGCTGTCCCTGGCGATGAACTGGCCGATTTTGATCAAATCGTTGATGGCCTGTTTTTTCCAGTGGACCACATGCATGTAGTCTCCTTACGAGAGCTTTAGTGCGGCGCGAATCTGGCGCATTGCCTCGTCATGCGGAACGCTGGGGCTGGTATCGTCCATCGCCTCCTGCACCTCTGCCTTAAGCCATTCGGCGTAGGCGGCAGCAGAATGAGCATCCGGTATCACTGCAGGGCGGTCCGAGCCCTTGGTGTGGGAAATAGTCGCCGGACTTACATTCCCGGCATCCACGTGAAAACGGACGATTCCGATCTCCCTCAGGTAGGCGACGAGTGTATCGAGCTTCGGAAAAATGCGAACCTGCCCGTTGCGATCCTCAGTTAGCGTCTGTTCGGCCATGCCGTGCGTCACTAGTATGCTCCAGCCTTCTGCCTGTGCTACTACGCGCGCATTGCTTACTTCGCCAGACTGCGCCAAGCTGGTAAGTGTCGTGTGGTCGATGACAGATGTTGTCATGATGTGCTCCATATGCGTGACTTCTACCTGACCGATTATCCGCAAATGAGATGCGATTGCAAGCGCCACGCAGGATACTCTGAAATCGGTTCTTCGCTGGCATTCTGGTGGTTTTCGCGAGCGCATATAATGCTGAAGCGGCTTGGTACGAAAGCCTGATTTCCACTCATTGTCATGCTTTTCGAACTTTTTCATAGTGAACGAACTTTCCAAAGCCCGCCAACTGGTCGACCAAGCCTGGCAGCGCCTCGAACATTGGGAGCGCAACATCGCCGCCGCCCAGGCATTGCTGGAGGACGCACGCGCCAGCCGTCCGCACGATCCGCAGGTGCTGACCTGCCTCGGCGCAGTGCTGTGCGACCGCGCGCTGTATCACGAGGCCGAAGCCGTGCTGCGCGATGCGCTGGCGCAGGGATCGCTGGATCGCCATACCACGTTGAATCTGGCTGTCGCCGTGTTCCATACCGGCACCCGCAGGCAGGCGCTGGCGCTGTTCGGCGCTGCCGCGAAGCTGCAGCCTTCCGCCTCCACCTGGGCCGCGTATTTCGATCCGCATGGAACCTGAACCGCGCCGCCTGCTTATTTTCGATCTCGACGAAACGCTGGTGCACGCCAGCGCGTTTCCGCTTGCCCATCCCTGCGACTTCGAAGTGGGACCATACCTGGTCTACCAGCGTCCGTTCGCGCGCGAATTGATCGACTTGGCCGCCGCGCGCTTCGACCTGGCGGTGTGGTCGTCGTCGAGCGCGGCGTATGTGGCGGCGATTGTGGAACGCCTGTTCGCTGGTGTGCCGCTGCGGTTCGCCTGGTCGGTGGAACGCTGCGTGCAGCGCGCAGACGCGCGTAGCAACAGCTATGTCTATATCAAGGATTTGCGCAAGGCGCAGAAGTTCGGCTATACGCTCGAACGCATGACCATCATCGACGACAGTCCGGAAAAGATTTGCAGGCAGCCGCGCTGCCACCTGGCGGTGGCGCCATTCACGGGAGCGCGCGACGATGTGGCACTGCTGGTGCTGGGGCAAATACTGCGGCTTGCCTGATTGGCAAAAAATGGATGTGGTTGCGTAACGTCTACCGAGGTCTTTGAAGATCCCAATATACGTCGAAAGCCGCCTGGAGGCGCAGGCTGCAAAAGTCGCTGACCAGCTTCGAGGAATGATCAACATCGAAGATGCCATGGCTTACATCGAGGAGTATTTCAAGCCTGGACAAAACGTCACTGAACACTTTGCGCGAGTTGCATACAATGACCGTCTGCGAGCTTGAGCGTGAAGGCGACGCCATGCCAGGAGCGTACAGTTGTTAAGAGGTGTAATCCGGGCGCTCTCGTCGGAGGGCTTCATCCCCGACGCGATAAGCTGTAGTAAGCGCACTCCGGAGCGCATAGTCGGTCATACCGTTTGCAGGCGGCCCTCAGGCGCGACAAGGCCGAGCGTAACACCACTGCCGATGCTGCAATTAGTGCGACGCCTCTTTGATCATCGCCGTCAGCTCCTTGTTGCGCTGCTTGGTCATCCCGTACAAACACGATGAGTGGACCAGCGGCTGCATGCTGCCCCCTTCGTACCGGTCCGACTCGTAATTGCATTGCAGGTCGCGGAACTTGATCCAGGCCAGCTGGACAGTCTTGATCTGCGCTTTTTCCTGCGCGTCGACCTTGCCCATCAACTCCTTGTAGTTTTTGTTCAGCAGGGCGTCTTCGCGCCCGGCATCCTTGGCCGAACAGCGGTTCATGTCGTACTGCGTCATCGGATCCTTGCAATCGTCGGCCGCCGCCGCCGGATTGGCCATGGCGATCGCGCTGAGAAAGCCCACGCACAGGGCGCGCACTGGAAATGTCATCATTTTTTTTCAAAATTGGCTAAAAAGAAATCCTATCACGTTCGTTCCCGATCCCGCCTCCGGGCATGCAGGGCAAGCGCAGGGCAAGCGCAGGTTAAGATAGCCGGCTTGTGTCCGCGCGACACCGAATGGAACATGTACATGGAACTCGATACTGCATTACACAACTTTGCCAGCGCCTTCGCGGCGGCACCGGACAACGTCGGGGCCTTTCAGGTACGCGCGCCGCGGCCGGTCGCCGAACCGGTTGCGCTCGGCGCCGTCCTGCGCGATTACTATGCCAGGGTGCTCCTGAGCGATGACGCCATGGTCGCGGGAGCCCTGCAGCTGGACCTCTACACGCTCGAGGTACTGGAGGCCCGCCAGCACGGATGGCGATGGGTACGCGGCAAAGGCGGGGCCCTGACCGAAAGCAGGCACTGGGACAAACACCGGATCGTGATCGGCGAGCGCAATGGCGACGCGATCGCGGTCGACAGCAGCACCCCCGGCGGCGCCGTGTACGGCCACATCGGTTCGTACAGCTGCATGATTGCCGCCGACCTGGCTAGCTTCTTCCAGCTCATGGCCGAGGCGATGGTGGTGGAGGCGCACACCTACGACTACGAGGTCTACGACGACGATGACAATCCGCTGCCGGCCTTCCTCGACCAGCTGCGCGCCATCGCCCGCCGCCTGCTCGGTCCCGATGGCGAAGCAGGCTTCATGACGTTCTTTTTCGACTGAGCGCCTGCGCGTCAGCTCGCCAGCGACTCGATCAGCCCCATGTCGCTTGACGACATCAGCTTGTCGATATCGACCAGGATCAGCATGCGCTCGTCGATGGTGCCCAGCCCGATCAGGTAGTCGGATCCGAAGGCGGTGCCCATTTCCGGCGCCGGCTTGACCTGTTCCGGGCGCAGGGTGGTCACGTCGCTGACGCTGTCGACCACCATGCCCATCACGCGTCCGGATATATTGAGGATGATGACCACGGTGAACTGGTCGTACACCGGCGTGCCCAGATGGAACTTGATGCGCATGTCGACCACCGGAATGATGATCCCGCGCAGGTTGATCACGCCCTTGATGAATTCCGGCGCGTTGGCGATGCGCGTAACCGCTTCGTAACCGCGGATTTCCTGCACCTTGAGGATGTCGATCCCGTACTCTTCCGAGCCCAGTGTGAACGCCAGGAACTCGTGGCCCGCAATATCCTTGCCGGATGGCCCGCCACCGGCTACAGTCGAAGAAGGAACTTGCATAAGTTGTCCTTGTCAAAGCGGCGCCGCGGCGGACGCCTGTGCTTTCCAAGAGTAGCAGATGCGGCGCCAAATGACGAGCGGTGCTGTTGCCATCTCGCAAAATATGAATGCGGTCGTGCTCGACTTGGACGAAACATTGTTTATAATTTGATTGGTAAAAAGCCGATGGTGCCGATGTCACAGTTGCACTGTTTGCTGATAGTTACGGTCGGGCAGGAAGCAGCTGTTTTGATTCGCATCGCGTACGCCGCCCCGCAGGGGGCCTTCATGGAGCCCGTATGACCGACCCCTCAGATGCCCCGGACGCCTCGGACGCCTCGGACGATAACTGGCTGCTCGACGAAGACGACGAGTCCGGCGCCGGCGCGAACGCCGCGCCGATCGACCAGCGCCTGTGGCGCGTGCTGATCGTCGACGACGATGTCGACGTGCACGCGGTCACCCGTCTGGCGCTGCGCAACGTGGCCTTCAAGGGCCGCGAGCTGGAACTGTTTTCCGCCTACAGCGGGGCCGAAGGCTTCCGCATCCTGCGCGACACGCCCGACATCGCCCTGGTCCTGCTGGACGTGGTGATGGAAACCGATGACGCCGGCCTGATCCTGGCGCGCCGCATCCGCGAAGAATTGAACAACCATCTCGTGCGCGTGGTGCTGCGCACCGGCCAGCCGGGCCAGGCGCCCGAGCAGCGCGTGATCATCGAATACGACATCAACGACTACAAGGCCAAGACCGAGCTGACCACGCAAAAGCTGTTCACCACGGTCATCTCGGCCCTGCGCGCCTACGAGAGCCTGATGATGCTCGAACGCAGCCGCATCGGCCTCGGCAAGATCCTGGCCGGCGCCACCAATCTGTACCAGGTCCATTCGCTGCGCGAGTTCGCCTCGGGCGTGCTGAACCAGGTCAGCGCCATCCTCGACGTCGGCGCCGACGGCGTGCTGTGCGTGATGTCGGCCGTGAGCGGGCCGACCGTGGTGGCCGCCACCGGCCACTACAGCGCGCTGGCCGACAGCGAAGCGCTGCCGCCCGACCATCCGCTGATGCCGGCCATCGCCAAGGCTTTCCGCGAAAAGCAGAGCCAGTTCGAGCATCCCGCCAATGTGCTCTACATCCACACCCAGGAAGAGCGCCAGCTGTGCATTTCGGTCACGCCGCCGTGGCCGCTGGCGCCGATCCAGCGCGACTTGCTGGAAGTCTTTTGCCAGCGCATCGCGGCCGCCTTCGACAATCTGTACATGTTCGGCCAGCTGCGCCGCGCCCAGGAAGCGACCGTGGTGGCCCTGGCCGACCTGGCCGAGTTCCGCGACCACGGCACCGGCGGCCATGTGCGCCGGGTGCAGGATTTGTCGAGCCGCATCGCCCAGCGCATGAAGCAGCGCGGGGTGGACGACCCCGGCCTGTCGCCGCAGTTGCTGGAAATGATCGGCCTGGCCAGCATCCTGCACGACGTGGGCAAGGTGTCCACGCCCGACCAGGTGCTGCTGAAACCGGCCGCGCACACGCCCGAGGAGCGGCGCGTGATGCAGACCCATGCCCAGATCGGACGCGCGATCCTGGAACGCGCCGCCAGCATGGTCGACGGGGTCAGCTACCTGACCTACGGCGCCCAGATCGCCGGCGCCCACCACGAGCATTTCGACGGCGCCGGCTATCCCGAGGGCCTGTCCGGGCGCAGCATTCCGCTGGCGGCGCGCATCGTGGCCGTGGTCGACGTGTTCGACGCGCTGCTGCACCGGCGCCCGTACAAGGAGCCGTGGCCGTATCCGGACGTGGTCAGCTACATCGCCGCGCGCAGCGGGACCCAGTTCGATCCCGAGGTGGTGGCCGCCCTGCTGGAGATCATCGAGAGCGGCCCGCCGATGCAGGCCGATGCCGACGATAATTGATCCGCCGCGCCGGTGTCGTATTCCTGCATCGGCGTCGCCGTTCCGCAGGGCGGAATTCAACTATTTCGTTCCTCTGCCGTAATATACTGAGACCAGCGTGCCGACGTAGTCAGCGGACCCATGGACCGCCACAAGCTGATCGGAAAAACAAGAGATGAACGAACTCGAGGGACTGACCGCGTTGATTGTCGAGCCGCATGCGGGCATGCGCGCAAGCATCCACAACATGCTGACCCTGTGCGGCCTGACCAAGATCGACCATGCCGCCAGTTCGAATGCCGCCATCAAGCACCTGGGCCTGAAAGCCTTCGACGTGGTGCTCTGCGAATACGACCTGGACGGCGGCCAGGATGGCCAGCAATTGCTGGAAGACTTGCGCCACCATAAGCTGATGACCCTCTCGACCATGTTCATCATGGTCACCGCCGAAGGCAATTACAGCAAGGTGGTCAGCGCGGCCGAGCTGGCGCCCACCGATTACATCCTCAAGCCCTTTACGGCCGACCTGCTGCTCGAACGCATCGGGCGCGCGCTCGACAAGCGCAATGTGTTCATGCCGGTCTATCAACTGATGGACGCAGGCAACCAGCGCGACGCGATCGAGGCCTGCATCGACGGCATGCGCCTGCACCCGCGCTACGCGGTCGACTTCATGCGCCTGCGCGCCGAGCTGCACATGTTCCTGGGCGAGCCGGAGCTGGCCGAGCCCATCTACCAGCAATTGTTCGACGCCAAGGCCATCGCCTGGGCCCGCCTCGGCCTGGCCAAGACCCTGTTCCTGCGCGAGCGCTTCGAGGAAGCCAGGGAGATCCTGACCTCGCTGGTCGACAGCAACAAGAAATTTGTCGACGCCTACGACTGGCTGGCGCGCACCCACGCGGCCATCGGCGAACTGGAGAAGACGCAGGCGGTGCTGACCGAGGCGGTGGCGGTGTCGCCGCACGCGGTGCGCCGCCTGCGCAAGCTGGGCGAGGTGGCGATGGAGACGGGCGATACCGAGACCGCCGAAAAAGTCCTCAAGCAAGTGGTGAGCAAGGCCAAGTATTCGACCTTCCGCGATCCGGAAGACCACGTCAAGCTGGTGCAGACCCTGGTGAAGAAGGGCGACCCGGTGCAGGCGGCGGCCGTGATCCGCGACCTCGACAAGTCGATGGGCGGGCAAAAGAACACCGCCGTGTGCAGCGCGATTTCCTCGGCCATGGTGCATGAGTACACCGGCAACGATGCGCGCCTGGAAGAGTCGCTCGGCGCCGCGCTGACGGCCTGCCGCCTGAGCAGCGGGCTCTCGCCCGAGGTCAAGATGGAGCTGGCGCGCAACTGTTTGCAAAATAATATGGAACAGGGCGCGGCCGAGGTCATGAGCGAGGTGATGCGCAACGCCGCCAACGGCGCCGTCATGGCCAAGGCGATGGCGGTGTTCGAGCAGGCCGGGCGCACCGACCTGGCGCTGTCGGTGGCGCACGACAGCCGCCAGGCCGTGGTCGACCTGGTGGCGGCCGGCGCGGCCAGGGCCAACCAGGGCGATTACCGCGGCTCGGTCGAGCTGATGCTGGAAGCGGTCGGCAAGCTGCCCGACAATCCGCAAGTGGTGTTCAACGCCGCCGTCGCCGTGCTCAAATGCCTGGAAAACCTCGGCTGGGACGAACTGCTGGCCCAGGATGCGCTGGCGCTGATCGACAATGTGCGCCGGCTCGATCCGGTCAACCCCAAACTGCCGGCCCTGGCCGGCCTGCATCAGCAGATCCTGACCAAATACGATAAAGGTGCGCGCAGGAAATCCGCTGCGAGCGCTTGAGATTGCCCATGCCCAGCGTTTCTCCCCCTCCCGGCTCGTCCGCCGCGTCCGCCGCGTCCGCCGCGTCCGCCTCTCCCGCCTACGCCGACGGCGACACGCGCCGCGTGCGCGCCTCCCTGATCCACAAGGTGTGCGGCGACGAAGACATGTTCGCGCTGGGCGCCTCGGTCGCGCGCGTGGTCGAGATGGCCTCGTCCGACGACGAGGGCACGCACGACCTGGCCTATTACGTGCTGTCGGACGTGGCCCTGACCCAGCGCATCCTGCGCCTGTCCAACACGCCCACCTACCGCACCAAGTCCGGCACCACGGTCACCACGATCTCGCGCGCGATCTCGCTGCTCGGCTTCGACAATGTGCGCACCACGGCGCTGGCGATGCTGCTGGTCGACGCGCTGTCGAACAGCGCCCACGCCACCAGCGTGCGGATTGAGCTCGAAGCGGCCCTGTGCGCCAGCCTGGTGGGGCGGGAAATGGCGCGCCACAGCTTTTACCAGGGCGCGGAGGAAGCCTCGATCGGGGCCTTGTTCAAGAACCTGGGGCCCTTGCTGGTGGCTTCGCACGAGCACGACCGCTACCGCGAGATCAACGCCCTGGTCAAGGGCGGCACCCACAGCGTGGGCCAGGCTTCGCAAATGATCCTGGGATCGAGCTACGACGCCCTGTCGCAGGCGGTGATGGCGGAGTGGAAGATTCCGGATGTCATCGTCCGCTCGCTCAGCCCGCTCCAGGCGGGGGCGCAGAAGGTGGCGGTCAACCGTGGCGAGTGGATGCGCCAGGTGGCGTCGTTCTCGATGGAAGTGTCGCGCCTGCTGGGGCGTTCCGCCAGTCCGGCCGAGAGCAAGGAGTTCCAGGCCTTGCAGCTGCGTTATGGCGTGGCCCTGAACCTGACCGCGACCCAGATGGAGGATTTGTTCGAGACGGTCCAGGGCGAGATGGCGGAGCTGCTGCGCAGCATGAACATGGAGCCGCAGCCGCGCGACGAGGAATCGCTCGACAGCGGCGGACTGCCGAATGTGCTGTTGCTGGCCACCATGGACGCCGGCGAGAGCGGGGAGGGCAAGGTCCATCCGAGCGGCAAGCCGCACAATGCGCGCGAACTGCTGCTGGCCGGGCTGCAGGATGTGACGCAGCTGCGCGCCGCGGGCGACGCCAAGGTCAACGATGTCATCCTGGCGGTGCTGGAGACGGTGTACAGGAGCATGGGCTTTCGCTTCGCCACGGTGTGCCTGAAAGATGCGCGCAGCGGGCAGTACCGGGCGCGGGTGGCCTTCGGCGAGGACCATGCGCGCCTGCAGGCGGGGTTTGCCTTTCCCATGGGCGCGGCGCGCGACCTGTTCCACCTGGCCATGGAAAACGATGCCGACCTGATGATCGCGGACGCCGCCAGTCCCAAGATCCGCGACCTGCTGCCGGCCTGGCACCGCACCCTGCTGCCGGACGCCAAGAGCTTCATCGTGCTGCCGCTGGTGGTGAGCAAGGTGCAGGTGGGCCTGTTCTACGCCGACCGCGCGGTGCCGGCTCCCGAGGGCGTGCCGCCCGACGAAACCTCGCTGATCAAGGCCCTGAAAGGGCAGGTGCTGCTGGCGCTGGCGCCGTAGTGCCCTGGCGCCCGCCGCACCCACTTGGAGCGACGGCTCACCTGGAGGCCGTCGTTCCCGCGCAGGCGGGAACCCAAGATAGCAGAGCCGCCTACGACTACGGAACAAACCTGGATTCCCGCCTGCGCGGGAATGACGGCTCCAGCACCCCTCCAAAAAAAGATTTCACATTTTTTCGCCAAGCCCTTGCACATCCCGATATCTTCCCGTTACAATCACGCCCCGAAGCAAGACGTCAATGACATCGCAGAAAACACCCTGCAAATATAATTGACAGCATGTTGATCTTGCTTCATACTCTGCGGTTCCTCGCGGAGGGGTGGCCGAGTGGTTAAAGGCGACAGACTGTAAATCTGTTCTCTATGAGTACGCTGGTTCGAATCCAGCCCCCTCCACCAAGTTGTTGCAGAAGATGTTGTAGTCGGTGAAGTAGTAACTCGCGGGTGTAGCTCAATGGTAGAGCAGAAGCCTTCCAAGCTTACGACGAGGGTTCGATTCCCTTCACCCGCTCCAGTGCTTCATGCAATGCGCGATCGGTGGCAGCAAGATCGCAAAATCGTAATACCATAATCGCCCTTTTAGCTCAGTGGTAGAGCACTCCCTTGGTAAGGGAGAGGCCACGTGTTCAATCCACGTAAAGGGCACCAGAATTCGGTGCTTCACGGCACTCGCAACATTCGCAGTATTCAATAGTTAGTCAGGCGCGTGCCTGGGCACACTCAAAAATCGTTAGGAGTCTAAAATGGCAAAAGGTAAATTCGAACGGACCAAGCCGCACGTCAACGTCGGTACCATCGGACACGTTGATCACGGCAAGACCACCCTGACGGCAGCGATCGCAACCGTTCTGTCGAAGAAATTCGGCGG
>NZ_RXLQ01000021.1 GCF_003953935.1 Massilia atriviolacea | reverse complement strand
GCCAAGATTCTGGGCGACGCAGCAGGTAAGTAATTAGTTAGGGCGGGCCCGGACACGCGTCCGGCGCCCCGTCGAAATCAGGACTTGCCATCAGCGGCCGCACGATGGTACAATTTCTGATTCCACTGAAGTTTTACGTAGGGACGTAGCTCAATTGGCAGAGCGTCGGTCTCCAAAACCGAAGGTTGGGGGTTCGATGCCCTCCGTCCCTGCCACCGTTCTGGTGCAGGGCACCGAAAGTAAAAACGTATGTCTAATCAATCCGTGCAAACCGTCAGCACGTCAAACGACAAGTTTAAAGTCGCGCTGGCAGTGGTTGCCGCGATTGCAGGGGTCGTCGGGTTCTTCTACCTGAAAGGCCAAAGTAAACCAGCTTGGATGTGCGCTGTCGCACTCGCGGCTGGTTTAGTTTTTGCCGTCCTGCTTTTGTGGACTTCGTCCAGTGGCCGTGAATTCCTCAGCTTCGCCAAGGAATCGGTCCGCGAGACCAAAAAAGTCGTCTGGCCCGCTCCCAAAGAAGCAATGCAGATCACCGGTATCGTGTTTGCGTTTGTGACCGTCATGGCGCTGTTCCTGTGGGGCACGGATAAGACGATTGAATTTTTGTTGTACGACGTGATCCTGGGTTGGAAATAAAATGAGCGAAAATGTGCAAGATGATGCGACCGGTGCTCCGGTGTCGGGCGATGACGTTCCGGCACAAGAAGCAGGCGCAGCGCTGAGCGTACCAGTCAGCAACAAGCGCTGGTACGTCGTGCACGCTTATTCCGGCATGGAAAAAAGTGTCATGCGTGCACTGACCGAGCGCGTCGAGCGCGCCGGTATGCAAGATCAGTTCGGCCGCATCCTGGTGCCGGTCGAAGAAGTTGTCGAAGTCAAGAATGGCCAGAAGTCGGTCACCGAACGTCGTTTCTTCCCGGGCTATGTGCTGGTTGAAATGGAAATGACGGACGAAACCTGGCACCTGGTCAAGAACACCAGCAAGGTCACCGGCTTTATTGGCGGTAAGTCGAACAAGCCGACGCCGATTCCCGCGCGCGAAATCGACAAGATCATGCAGCAGATGCAAGAAGGCGTCGAGAAGCCCCGTCCAAAAGTGCTGTACGAAGTGGGCGAGCAGGTACGTATCAAGGATGGTCCGTTCACCGACTTCAACGGCAACGTCGAAGAAGTCAACTACGAGAAATCCAAGGTGCGCGTCTCGGTCACCATCTTCGGCCGCGCAACGCCAGTCGAACTCGAGTTCGGCCAGGTCGAGAAAGTGTAATCGGCATCCATGCCGATTACATCCCCACGACGGTGGGGATCCAAGTTTTTCTAAAGCGCCTAATCGGAGCGCCGCGGCAGTCCAGCGAAATCCGGTAAGAGGAGCCCTGCCATGATTGTACCGGCGGGGCGCTACTACTCAATCCAAGATAGGAGCCATCATGGCAAAGAAAATCATTGGTTTTATCAAGCTGCAAGTGCCAGCTGGTAAAGCAAACCCATCCCCACCGATCGGCCCAGCACTGGGTCAGCGCGGCCTGAACATCATGGAATTCTGCAAGGCGTTCAACGCCCAGACCCAGGGTCAAGAGCCAGGTATGCCTATTCCTGTCGTGATCACGGCATTCGCGGACAAGTCCTTCACTTTCGTGATGAAGACCCCTCCAGCGACCTACCTGATCAAGAAGTTCGCCGGCATCACCAAAGGTTCGCCAACGCCGCATACCACCAAGGTAGGCAAGCTGACCCGCGCTCAAGCTGAAGAAATCGCTAAAATCAAACAGCCGGATCTGACCGCTGCCGACATGGATGCCGCAGTGCGCATCATCGCCGGTTCCGCTCGTTCGATCGGCATCACGGTGGAGGGTCTGTAATGGCTAAGCTGTCCAAACGCGTTAAGGCAATGAAGGCCAAGGTCGACCGCAACAAGGCTTACGGCTTTGACAATGCAGTGGCCCTGATCAAGGAATTCGCAACCGCCAAGTTCAACGAATCGATCGACGTATCGGTTCAGCTGGGCGTGGATCCGAAGAAATCGGACCAGGTCGTTCGTGGTTCCGTGGTCCTGCCAGCAGGCACCGGTAAAGAAGTCCGCGTTGCAGTATTTGCAACCGGCGAAAAAGCCGAGCAGGCCAAAGCCGCCGGCGCCGACATCGTCGGTATGGAAGACCTGGCCGAGCGCGTCAAAGCCGGCGACATGCCTTTCGATATCGTCATCGCTTCGCCGGATACCATGCGTATCGTCGGTACCCTGGGCCAGATCCTGGGTCCACGCGGCCTGATGCCTAACCCGAAAGTCGGCACTGTTACCCCTGACGTCGCTACCGCCGTGAAAAACGCGAAAGCCGGCCAGGTCCAGTACCGTACCGACAAGGCAGGTATCATCCACGCAACGATCGGCCGCAAGTCGTTCGCTGATGCCGACCTGAAAGCTAACCTGGTTGCGCTGATCGATGCGCTGAACAAGGCCAAGCCAACGTCGTCGAAAGGTGTTTACCTGCGTAAGGTTGCCCTGTCGTCGACCATGGGCGCCGGCGTTCGCGTCGACCAGGCTTCCCTGGCAGCGTAAGAGCTGAGAAGTTGGTGTTCCCGTGCCGGACATCGCGCAGCGATGTTCGCCCTGGCGCCGACATACTGAATTAAGTCCACGGTGCAAGCCGTGGCGAATCTTTGGGATGTCCGGGCGCAAGCCCGGGCAGACAATCAAAGACCGTTGGGCTGAAGGCAGCAGGCAGGCCGGAGGTTAATACATCACCCAACGCAGATGGTGCACCCGAGCAAGTTTTGTTAGTCCCGCTGCGTGAATTCATCCGCTCAGTTGTACTTCTAAACGTCGGACGCCGTTGTTCGAACCGATGCAAGGCATTTGCCGCGCATCATTTTAGGAGGTTGACCGTGGGTCTCAATCTGAATGACAAAAAGGCCGTCGTCGCCGAAGTTTCCGCAAAAGTAGCAACTGCGCAAACCATCGTCGTGGCCGAATATCGTGGCATCCAGGTTGGTCACTTGACGCAACTTCGTGCCAAAGCGCGTACCCAGGGTGTGTACCTGCGTGTTCTGAAGAACACGCTGGCTCGCAAATCCGTTGAAGGTACGCAGTTTGCTGGCCTGGCCGACTCGATGGTCGGTCCGCTGATCTACTCGATCTCGGATGATGCCGTTGCTGCAGCTAAAGTCATCGCTGACTTTGCTAAAACCAACGACAAACTGGTCATTACCGCAGGTAACTACGCAGGCAAGCAGCTGGATAAAGCAGCTGTTGTCGCGTTGGCAAGCATTCCTAGCCGTGAAGTCCTCATCGCCCAGATCATGGGTCTGATGCTGACGCCGGTATCGAGCTTTGCACGTGGTCTGGCTGCTCTGGCAGCCAAAAAGAGCGAAGGTTCGGCTCCTGTTGCAGAAGCAGCAGCAGAAGAAGCTCCAGCCGCTGCTTGATTGCAGCGCTGCTCTTTTTAGTCAATACCAATCTATTCAAAAAATTTAGGAGTTTCAAATGGCAATTAGCAAAGACGACATCCTGGCAGCAGTTGGCGAAATGTCCGTAATGGACCTGAACGACCTGGTCAAGGCATTCGAAGAAAAATTCGGCGTATCGGCAGCTGCAGTTGCAGTCGCTGGCGGCGGCGCCGCTGGTCCAGCAGTTGCTGCTGAAGAGCAGACCGAATTCAACCTGGTTCTGGCCGACTTCGGCGCGAACAAGGTTGGCGTCATTAAAGCAGTTCGCGAAATCACCGGCCTGGGCTTGAAAGAAGCTAAGGACCTGGTCGATGGCGCACCGAAGACCGTGAAAGAAGCGATCTCGAAAGCTGACGCAGAAGCCGGCAAGAAAAAGCTGGAAGAAGCTGGCGCGAAAGCCGAAATCAAGTAATAGCAACAAAGCCTTATTTGGCGTTCAGTTCTGCGCCGGAGTCAAAGCTTGCGGTCCTCTCCCGAAAGGGGGAGGATGCGGCTTTGGCTCTTTTGTCGTCCCTGTCGTATAAGTAACGCTTAAGCAGTCCCCAGTAGTATACGTATTATCTTCTTATCACCTGGCAAAAAGTTCGAGACTTGAGGCCTTTCTAGTGCGCGCCCGGCCCTGGAAATTCCTGAATTCTCATCCTTTCTGTCACTCACGGAGTGTCCATGCACTACTCATTTACTGAGAAGAAACGCATTCGCAAGTCATTCGCGAAGCGCGCCAACGTTCACAACGTTCCCTTCCTTCTGGCTACACAGCTCGAATCCTACGAGAATTTCTTGCAAGCGGATACCATCCCGTCGACCCGCAAGAACGACGGCCTGCAGTCGGCTTTCACCTCGATTTTCCCTATCGTGTCGCACAATGGTTTTGCGCGCCTCGAATTCCTGTCGTATGTCCTGGGCGACCCGGCCTTCGACGTCAAGGAATGCCAACAGCGTGGCCTGACGTTCGCGTCGCCGCTGCGCGCCAAGGTGCGCCTGGTGATCCTGGACAAGGAATCGCCGACCAAGCCTGTGGTCAAGGAAATGAAAGAGCAAGAAGTGTACATGGGCGAATTGCCGCTCATGACGACCACCGGCTCGTTCGTCATCAACGGTACCGAGCGTGTGATCGTCTCGCAGCTGCACCGTTCGCCTGGCGTGTTCTTCGAACACGACCGCGGCAAGACCCACTCGTCGGGCAAGCTGCTGTTCTCGGCACGGATCATTCCTTACCGCGGCTCGTGGCTGGACTTCGAGTTCGACCCGAAGGACATCCTGTTCTTCCGCGTCGACCGCCGCCGCAAGATGCCTGTGACGATCCTGCTGAAAGCCATCGGGATGTCGCACGAACAGATTTTGGCGAACTTCTTCGTATTCGACAATTTCAACCTGCGCTCCGAAGGCGCCGAGATGGAATTCGTGTCCGAGCGCCTGCGTGGTGAAGTCGCGCGTTTCGACATCGTGGACAAATCCGGCAAGACCCTGGTGCTGAAGGACAAGCGTATCAACGCCAAGCACGTGCGCGACATCGAAGCGGCGGGCATCAAGCACATTTCCGTGCCAGAAGACTACCTTTTGGGTCGCGTGCTGGCCAAGAACATCGTCGACGCCGACACCGGCGAAGTCATCGCCTCGGCCAACGACGAGCTGACCGAAGACGTGCTGGGCCGCCTGCGCGACGCCTCCGTGGGCGAAATCCAGACCCTGTACACGAACGACCTCGACCAGGGTGGCTACATCTCGCAAACCCTGCGCATCGACGACACCGCCGACCAGATGGCCGCCAAGGTCGCCATCTACCGCATGATGCGTCCAGGCGAGCCGCCAACCGAAGATTCGGTCGAAGCCCTGTTCAACGGCCTGTTCTACAGCCCTGAGCGCTACGACCTGTCGGCTGTGGGCCGCATGAAGTTCAACCGCCGCATCGGCCGCGACGAACTGACCGGCGCCATGACCCTGTCGAACGACGACGTGCTGGCCGTGATCAAGATCCTGGTGGAACTGCGCAATGGCCGCGGCGAAGTCGACGATATCGATCACCTGGGTAACCGTCGCGTACGTTGCGTCGGCGAACTGGCGGAGAATCAATTCCGTGCCGGCCTGGTGCGCGTCGAGCGCGCCGTCAAGGAACGCCTCGGCCAGGCCGAAGCGGACAACCTGATGCCGCACGACCTGATCAACAGCAAGCCGATTTCGGCCGCGATCCGCGAGTTCTTCGGTTCGTCCCAGCTGTCGCAGTTCATGGACCAGACCAACCCGCTGTCGGAAATCACCCACAAGCGCCGCGTTTCCGCGCTCGGACCTGGCGGTCTGACCCGCGAACGCGCCGGCTTCGAAGTGCGCGACGTGCACCCGACCCACTACGGCCGCGTGTGCCCGATCGAAACGCCTGAAGGCCCGAACATCGGCCTGATCAACTCGCTGGCACTGTTTGCCCGCCTGAACGAGTACGGCTTCCTGGAAACGCCGTACCGCAAGGTCGAAAACAGCATGGTCACCGACAAGATCGACTATCTGTCCGCGATCGAGGAAGGCCGCTACATCATCGCCCAGGCGAATGCGACCATCTCGAAAGAGGGCACCTTGTCGGATGAACTGGTGTCCGCCCGTGAAGCCGGCGAAACGATCCTGGTCTCGCCGGAGCGCATCCAGTACATGGACGTCGCCCCAGGCCAGATCGTCTCGGTGGCCGCCTCGCTGATTCCGTTCCTCGAACACGACGATGCGAACCGCGCATTGATGGGTGCCAACATGCAGCGCCAGGCCGTCCCTTGCCTGCGCCCTGAAAAAGCCTTCGTCGGTACCGGTATCGAACGCACCGTGGCAGTCGACTCCGGCACCACCGTGCAAGCGCTGCGCGGCGGCGTGGTCGACTACATCGATGCAGGCCGTGTGGTGATTCGCGTCAACGACGACGAAGCACTGGCGGGCGAAGTCGGCGTGGACATCTACAACCTGATCAAGTACACCCGTTCCAACCAGAACACCAACATCAACCAGCGTCCGATCGTGCAGGTCGGCGACCGTGTCGCCAAGCGCGACGTGATCGCCGATGGCGCATCGACCGACCTGGGCGAACTGGCCCTGGGCCAGAACATGCTGGTGGCGTTCATGCCATGGAACGGCCTGAACTTCGAAGATTCGATCCTGATCTCGGAAAACGTCGTCAAGGACGACCGCTACACCTCGATTCACATCGAAGAGTTGTCGGTGGTCGCACGCGACACCAAGCTGGGCGCCGAAGAAATCACGCGCGACATCTCGAACCTGGCGGAAAACCAGCTGGCTCGTCTGGATGAGTCCGGCATCGTCTACATCGGCGCGGAAGTGCAGGCAGGCGACACCCTGGTCGGTAAAGTGACGCCAAAAGGCGAAACCCAGCTGACCCCGGAAGAAAAGCTGCTGCGCGCGATTTTCGGCGAAAAAGCGTCGGACGTGAAAGACACCTCGCTGCGCGTGCCTTCGGGCATGGTCGGCACCGTGATCGACGTGCAGGTGTTCACCCGTGAAGGCATCGTCCGCGACAAGCGCGCCCAGCAGATCATCGATGATGAACTCAAGCGTTTCCGCCTCGACCTGAACGACCAGATGCGGATTGTGGAAGGCGATGCCTTCCAGCGTCTGGAAAAAATGCTGATTGGTAAAGTTGTCAATGGCGGCCCGAAAAAGCTGGCCAAGGGCGTGAAGATCACCAAAGAGTACCTCGACGACCTCGACAAGTACCACTGGTTCGATATCCGTCCTGCCGACGACGATGCCGCCACCGCCCTCGAAGCGATCAAGGAATCGATCGCCGAGAAGCGTCACCAGTTCGACCTGGCCTTCGAAGAGAAGCGCAAGAAGTTGACCCAGGGCGACGAGCTGCAACCTGGCGTGCAGAAGATGGTCAAAGTCTACCTGGCCGTCAAGCGCCGCCTGCAGTCGGGCGACAAGATGGCGGGCCGTCACGGTAACAAGGGTGTGGTTTCGCGTATCGTGCCAGTCGAAGACATGCCGTACATGGCGGACGGCACCCCGGCCGACATCGTGCTCAACCCGCTGGGCGTTCCTTCGCGAATGAACGTCGGTCAGATCCTGGAAACCCACCTGGGCTGGGCAGCCAAGGGCCTGGGCCTGCGCATCGGCGAAATGCTGAAAGCGCAAGCCAAGATCCAGGAAGTGCGCAAGTTCCTGGGCCAGATCTACAACGAGACCGGCAAATCGGAAGACCTGGATAACTTCAGCGACGACGAGATCATGACCCTGGCGCAAAACCTGAAGAACGGCGTGCCATTCGCAACGCCGGTCTTCGACGGCGCGCACGAGTCGGAAATCCACCGCATGCTGGACCTGGCGTATCCTGAGCCTATCGCGACCAAACTCGGCATGACACCGTCGAAGAACCAGGTCACGATGTACGACGGCCGCACCGGCGAATCGTTCGAGCGCAAGGTTACTGTCGGCTACATGCACGTCCTGAAGCTGCACCACCTGGTCGACGACAAGATGCACGCGCGTTCCACCGGTCCTTACTCGCTGGTCACGCAGCAGCCACTGGGCGGTAAAGCCCAGTTCGGCGGCCAGCGTTTCGGTGAGATGGAGGTGTGGGCACTGGAAGCGTACGGCGCATCGTATGTGCTGCAAGAAATGCTGACCGTCAAGTCGGATGACGTGAACGGCCGTACCAAAGTGTACGAAAACCTGGTCAAGGGCGACCATGTGATCGACGCCGGTATGCCGGAATCGTTCAACGTGCTGGTGAAAGAGATTCGTTCGCTGGGTATCGATATCGACCTGGAACGTAACTGATATTCCCCCTCGTCGCTCCCGCGAAGGCGGGAGCCCAAGTTCGCTGCTTAGTCGCGAACTTGGGCCTCCGCCTTTGCGGGGGCGACGGAGCAAGCGCCGGCGACGTTGAGTTAGACGTACTATAGAAATTCCATCACCTGGAGTGATACATGAAAGCACTGCTCGATCTATTCAAGCAAGTTCAGCAAAACGAAACGTTCGACGCGATCAAGATTGGTCTGGCGTCGCCTGAAAAAATCCGTTCGTGGTCCTACGGCGAAGTCAAAAAGCCGGAAACCATCAACTACCGTACCTTCAAGCCGGAACGCGATGGCCTGTTCTGCGCCAAGATTTTTGGTCCTATCAAGGACTACGAGTGCCTGTGCGGCAAGTACAAGCGCCTGAAACACCGCGGCGTGATCTGCGAAAAGTGCGGCGTCGAAGTTACCCTGGCCAAGGTGCGCCGCGAGCGCATGGGCCACATCGAGCTCGCTTCGCCGACCGCGCACATCTGGTTCCTGAAGTCCCTGCCGTCGCGCCTGGGCATGGTCCTGGACATGACCCTGCGCGATATCGAACGCGTGCTGTACTTCGAAGCCTATGTGGTCACCGATCCCGGCATGACCCCGCTGAAGAAGTGCCAGATCATGTCGGAAGACGACTACGCCGCCAAGTACGAAGAGTACGGCGACGACTTCACCGCCTTCATGGGCGCCGAAGGTATCCGTGAACTGCTGCGCTCGATCGACATCCACCGCGATGCCGAAGCCCTGCGCGTCGAGCTCAAGGAATCGAAGTCGGAAGCGAAGATCAAGAAATACGCCAAGCGCCTCAAAGTGCTCGAGGCATTCCAGCGTTCGGGCATCAAGCCGGACTGGATGATCATGGAAGTGCTGCCGGTGCTGCCGCCGGAACTGCGTCCGCTGGTGCCGCTGGACGGCGGCCGCTTTGCGACCTCCGACCTGAACGACCTGTATCGCCGCGTCATCAACCGTAATAACCGCCTGAAGCGCCTGATGGAACTGCGCGCGCCGGAAATTATTACGCGTAACGAAAAGCGCATGCTGCAGGAAGCGGTCGACTCGCTGCTGGACAACGGCCGTCGCGGCAAAGCGATGACCGGCGCCAACAAGCGTCCGCTGAAGTCGCTGGCTGAAATGATCAAGGGCAAGGGCGGCCGTTTCCGTCAGAACTTGCTGGGCAAGCGCGTCGACTACTCGGGCCGTTCGGTCATCGTGGTCGGTCCCCAGCTCAAACTGCACCAGTGCGGCTTGCCGAAACTGATGGCCCTGGAACTGTTCAAGCCATTCATTTTCAACAAGCTCGAACTGATGGGTCTGGCAACGACGATCAAGGCCGCCAAGAAGCTGGTCGAGATCCAGGAACCGGTCGTATGGGACATCCTGGAAGACGTGATCCGCGAACATCCGGTCATGCTCAACCGTGCACCAACCCTGCACCGCCTGGGTATCCAGGCCTTCGAGCCGGTCCTGATCGAAGGCAAGGCGATCCAGCTGCACCCGCTCGTCTGCGCGGCATTCAACGCCGACTTCGACGGTGACCAGATGGCGGTCCACGTGCCGCTGTCGATCGAAGCGCAGATGGAAGCGCGTACCCTGATGCTGGCGTCGAACAACATCCTGTTCCCGTCGAACGGCGAACCGTCGATCGTGCCGTCCCAGGATATCGTGCTCGGTCTGTACTACGCGACCCGCGAAGCGATCAACGCCAAGAACGAAGGGATGCTGTTTACCGACGTGTCTGAAGTGATCCGCGCCTACGACAACAAGGAAGTCGAACTGACGACCCGCATCACCGTGCGTATCGTCGAGAACCCGAAGGATGCCGAGACCGGCGAATTCGTGCGCACCGTCACGCGCTACGAAACCACGGTCGGCCGCGCCATCCTGTCCGAAATCCTGCCGAAGGGCCTGCCGTTCTCCGTACTGAACCGCGCCCTGAAGAAGAAAGAGATTTCGAAGCTGATCAACACCTCGTTCCGCAAGTGCGGCCTGCGCGCCACCGTCGTGTTCGCCGACAAGCTGATGCAGTCGGGCTTCCGCCTGGCAACGCGCGCCGGTATCTCGATCGCGGTCGACGACATGCTGGTACCGCCGCAGAAGGTCACCCTGATCGCGGCCGCCGAATCCGAAGTCAAGCAGATCGAGCAGCAGTACGCCTCGGGTCTGGTGACCGCCGGCGAGCGTTACAACAAGGTGGTCGACATCTGGGGCAAGACCTCGGACGAAGTCGGCAAGGCCATGATGGACCAGCTCAAGGTCGAAGACGTCATCAAGCGCGACGGCACCAAGTCGACCCAGGAATCGTTCAACGCGATTTACATGATGGCCGACTCGGGCGCGCGCGGTTCGGCAGCCCAGATTCGCCAGTTGGCCGGTATGCGAGGCCTGATGGCCAAGCCGGATGGTTCGATTATCGAAACGCCGATTACCGCGAACTTCCGCGAAGGCCTGAACGTGTTGCAGTACTTCATTTCGACCCACGGCGCTCGTAAAGGTCTGGCCGATACGGCACTGAAAACCGCGAACTCGGGTTACCTGACCCGCCGCCTGGTCGACGTGACCCAGGATCTGGTGGTGATCGAGGACGATTGCGGCACCACCAACGGCGCGCTGATGAAGGCGATGGTCGAAGGCGGTGAAGTCATCGAGCCGCTGCGCGACCGTATCCTCGGCCGTGTCAACGTGCATGATGTCGTCAATCCTGAAACCCAGGAAACCCTGTACGAAGCCGGCACCCTGCTCGACGAAGACATGGTCGAAGAAATCGAACGCCTGTCGATCGACGAAGTCAAGGTCCGTACGCCACTGACCTGCGACACGCGCTTCGGCCTGTGCGCCAAGTGCTACGGCCGCGACCTCGGCCGCGGCATGCTGGTCAACGCCGGCGAAGCGGTCGGTGTTGTCGCTGCGCAGTCGATCGGTGAGCCGGGTACCCAGCTGACCATGCGTACCTTCCACATCGGTGGTGCGGCATCGCGTGCGGCAGTGGCCTCGTCGGTGGAAGCGAAGTCGAACGGTACCATCCGTTTCACCGCGACCATGCGTTACGTTACCAATGGCAAGGGCGCCCAGATCGTCATTTCCCGTTCCGGCGAAGTGCTGATCACGGACGACCACGGCCGTGAGCGCGAGCGTCATAAAGTGCCGTACGGCGCGACCCTGATCGTCAAGGACGGCATGGTCATCAAGGCCGGTACGGCCCTGGCGACCTGGGATCCGCTGACCCGTCCGATCATTACCGAGTACGCCGGTACGGTCCGCTTCGAGAACGTCGAAGAAGGCGTCACCGTGGCACGTCAGGTCGATGAAGTGACCGGCCTGGCTACCCTGGTGGCGATCGATGCCAAGCGTCGCGGTTCGCTGACCAAGACCCTGCGTCCGCAGGTCAAGCTGCTCAACGAAGCGGGCGAAGAAGTCAAGATCGCCGGCACCGAACACTCGGTGGCGATCGGCTTCCAGGTCGGCGCGCTGATCATGGTCAAGGACGGCCAGGCGGTATCGGTCGGCGAAGTGCTGGCACGTATTCCGACCGAATCGCAGAAGACGCGCGACATTACCGGTGGTCTGCCACGGGTTGCCGAGCTGTTCGAAGCGCGTTCGCCGAAAGACGCCGGCATGCTGGCGGAAGTCACGGGTACTGTCGCGTTTGGTAAAGAAACCAAGGGCAAGCAGCGTCTGGAAATCACGGACATGGACGGCAACAAGCACGAGTTCCTGATTACCAAGGACAAGCAAGTGCTGGTGCACGACGGCCAGGTGGTGAACAAGGGCGAGATGATCGTGGACGGCCCGGCCGATCCGCAAGACATCCTGCGCCTGCTGGGTATCGAAGCGCTGGCGCGTTACATCGTCGACGAAGTGCAGGACGTGTACCGTCTGCAGGGCGTGAAGATCAACGACAAGCACATCGAAGTGATCGTGCGCCAGATGCTGCGCCGCGTGCAGATCGTGGAAGCGGGCGATGCCAACTACATCGTCGGCGAACAGGTCGAGCGTTCGGAGCTGCTGGACGAAAACGATCGCGTGATCGCCCTGGGCAAGATCCCTGCAACGTACGAAAACGTGCTGCTGGGTATTACCAAGGCTTCGCTGTCGACCGATTCGTTCATCTCGGCGGCATCGTTCCAGGAAACCACCCGCGTGCTGACGGAAGCGGCGATCATGGGCAAGCGCGACGGTCTGCGCGGCCTGAAAGAGAACGTCATCGTCGGCCGCCTGATTCCTGGCGGTACCGGTCTGGCCTTCCACCGCGCCAAGAAAGAGAAAGAGGCGTGGGAAGTGGAAGAGCGCAAGGCGCTGCTGGACGCTGAAAAGGCGAACATGGCGACCGAGCTGCAAGCCATGGAAGACAACACCGCGGCACAGCACAGCGACGAAGCGTAACCTGGCTTAGGCGCACACGAAAACGGCACCGAGGAGCAATCCCGGTGCCGTTTTTTTATGTCGATTCTCTGATTCCTCCCCCGTCATCCTGCTCTTCGGGGCGCGGCGCCGGGACCGTCTGGCATTCTGTGCTTTGCGCGAGGGACATTCTTCACTCGTAGATTTTACCCATCCACAAAAACTGCGCCATGCGGCACCATGGATTTTCTGGAACCTTGTAGTACTGCAAGCCTTCCGCCGACGCCTCTCCCCAGCTGCGCGCAGCGTCGAGAAAATCGCCGATGGTCTGGTTCTCCCAGCCATTCGTTCGCGGCCCGTAGGGGGAGCTCGGCCGCTCCTTTTCCTCGCCTTGTTCATCGGTCAGTAGGCGCGTCTCGACAGTTCAATCTTCATCATGTCACCATTCACGCTTGTTTGAGGCCATTGTATCCGGCCGGCAGCGACTTACCGTCCAGCGCATCGTCGACAGCCTGCAGTCCCAGGTCTTCCGCGATGCGGAAGGCTTGCATCCCGGCGGCCAGCCTTTCATCCTTGCTGGAAAAATCACGAAAGCGCAAGCGCTTGTGCTTGCCGAAGTAGGCAAACCGGATCGCCGGACGCCTGGCCAGCCACGCAATCAGGGGCCAGTCGAAGCTGGCGAAGGCTTCCGCGACCTTGGGCACCACGATATGGTCCTGCTCCCAGGCCAGGAAGGCGTGGAACAATTGTTCGCGCTTGTAGCGGGGAAACTCGGTTCCGGCCGCGCAGGACGCATGGCAGTCGACCAGCAAGCGCGTGAACCGCGCGCCGATCACCGCCCGGATCACCTCGTTGCCGCCATATTGCCGCGTGTACGTGAAGATGGCATACGCTTCGGCGCAGACCTCGCGGTTGATGCTGCGGAAACGGTCCGCAAACACGGCAACGGCATCGAGCTGCCGCGCGCGCTTGCCGGGGATGCACAGGGACGGCAGCGACGCGATGCGCGCACCGAGCTTTCCCAATCTGAAATAACCGGTCGCCCATAAGGAGCCGTGCGCCGCAATCAGCGCGAAGACATGGCGCTTACCGGACTCATGATATAGGCGCCGATACAGTTTGATGCGCTGCTGCAAATCAGGCAGTTCGCCCGCCAGTGCATAAGCTTCGGTCCTGAGTTGTTCGTATGCCGCTGCTGTCATGGTGTTCCCGCTTGCTCAAGAGTTTTCCGTACTCATCTATACGCAAGCGTTGTGCCACGATGCAGGTATCCGCAAGTGGTTGATTAATAAAGGATTGTTTGCGGCAGCGGGGCGCTGCCTGTCAAGCGCGTGTACAGCAAACGCCGTGCTGCTATCAACGACACTTACACCTGGCCGTCAGCGGCTTGCGCCTGAACGCTGACCGCGCTACCTTTGCGGGATTGGCCGAGGGGATTTCCTTGCGCCCCGGTGAGCGCAATGCTAAGGTGCGGATTGTTTTTCCAATAACATTGGAAAAACAGCAGTCCACAGTCTTGTGTCATTTCCAAGGCTCATTTATCAACGCCATTTCGAGCGCACTGCGCACTGACCATGACCGCGTATCGCTTTCGCCTGCTTCTGTGCCTGTACATCGTCCTGTCGGTCGCGACACTGGCGGCGGCCTTTTACTCCTCCGACCTCATCTCCCCCGCAATGCAGGCGGCATCGGAAGCCGAGCCGCCCGCCTGGGACGTCGCCAATCTGCCGCTCTCGCTATCGATCGTTCTTCCTTTAGCCATCGGCTCGCTGGCCGGATTGGCGGGCATGTTCATGTTCAAATCGTGGGCGCGCACGTTCTCGCTCGTGTTCACCGTGCTCGGCCTGGTGCTCCTGCCCTTGATGGGAACCTCAGTCGTGTCGTGGCTCGATTCCCTGCTGGCGGAACTATGCGCAATGATCTGGGGCGCCATTCTGGCGCTGGCTTATTATTCGTCCGTCAGCAAGCTGTTTTCCGCAGCGCCGCTGTCCGGCGCCGATCATTCATGATGCTTCCCATGCCCTTGTACGCCCGCCTTGCCCGATATGTTCTCTTCGCTGTCCTGGCGTACCTGGCCGCCTGGTTCGGATGGCGCTTCGTTCTTGATATGCACAATGTGATGATGCTGGTGTTCTTCATCTGGACATGCGCGGCCATCGCGGGCCTGTACCGGCGCGTTGCGTGGGGCCGTTTCCTGGTCTCCTGCGTCAGCGTGACGGCGGCCTTCCTCGTCTCCCTGTCGGCCATTCCGCTCGACGACGTGGCGCAACAGGAAACCGCTTTTCACCACATGTTGATGCTCCCGCTCTGGGCATCATGGCTGTGCATCGTCACGGCGGCGCTATTGATTCTGATGCCCGCATTCCTCATCGGCATCCGAAAAGACTGGTTCCGCAATGCGTGGTGGTGATGCGATGAATGAACGAGATAAACATGATTAAACGACTTGGCTGGGCCGCCTCGCTGGCCCTGTTTCTCTGCGCGCTGGCCGTTCCCGCGTGGGCCGCGCAGATCACCGTCGTCAAATCCAAGCGCGTGCTGGAATACAAGGGCGACGGCGTGACGCGCACCTTCAGGATCGGCCTGGGCGGCTCGCCCGTCGGCCACAAGCTGCGCCAGGGCGACCGCAAGACGCCCGAGGGAAGCTACGTCATCACGCACAAGAATCCGCGGAGCCAGTACTACCTCTCGCTCGGCATCAGCTACCCCAACCTGAACGACGCCGCGCGCGGCCGCCAGGCCGGCGTGATTTCGGGCGCGCAGTACGCGGCGATCGCAGCGGCCATCGAGCAAGGCCGCGCACCGTCCCAGCACACGCCGCTCGGCGGCGATATTTTTATCCACGGCAAGGGCGCCGGCAGCGACTGGACCTGGGGCTGCGTCGCCCTCGACGACAGGCAGATGCGCGAGCTGTACGAGCTCGTGCGCCCCGGGGACAAGGTCAGCATCCGGCCATAGCCAGTACCTCAGCCCTGTTTCAGCTGCTCGATGAACCAGCGCCCGGCGCGGCCCGGCGGGTTGTCGGCCAGATGAATCGCATGCATCGAAAATCCCGCTGCCGATGTCGCAGCGCTTTCGAGCTCGACCCGCACCAGCGCGCCGCTGGCGAGATCGGCCTGCACCATATGCAGCGGCATGTGGCCCCATCCCAATCCCGCGCGCAGGAACGCGTGCTTGGCGCCCAGGTCCGCCAGGCGCCACACGCGCGGCGACAGGACACCGAAATTGCGCCCCGCCGTCAGCGCTGAGCGGTCCGTCAGCACCAGCTGGATATGCTCGGCCGCCACAGTTCGCACCACCATGCCCTTCACCGCCGCCAGCGGATGGCTTGGCGCCACGACCGTCACCGCCGCCACGCTCAGCAGATATTCGGATGCGCAAGCCGCCGGAATTTCCGGCAGCGAGCCAATCACCGCCACCCGGCACTGCCCATCGAGCAAAGGCTGCAGCACCGCGCCCAGCGCCTCCACATACAGCCGCAAGGGCGTCGACGGAAACGCCTGGTGAAAGGCCTGGACCGCGCGCGTCAGGTGGGCGATCGGATACATCACATCGACCGCCACGGCCAGCTCCGGTTCCAGCCCTTCGGCCAGGCTGCGCGCCTTGGCCTTGAACTCATCCATGCCGTGCGCGGCCGCGCGCGCCAGCTCCAGCAGCGCCCGGCCCGCCTCGGTCAATTGCGGATAGCGCCCGGTCCGTTCGAACAGGGCAAATCCCACCTGCGCCTCCAGGTTGGCCAGGGTGGTGCTGACCACCGACTGCGCGCGCCGCAGCTTGCGCCCGGCGGCCGAAAAACTTCCTTCATCGGCTGCCGCAATGAAGGTGCGCAACTGGTCCATCGACATCCCGTCCAGCATATATCTACTCCTTGGATACTATCGATCTAATTATATAGGCTTCTTGGATGCGTGAAGGAGGCATAAGATTCACTCATGCACTAACAACAAACAAGGACGAACATCATGGACATGAATCAATCGCAACTTAAACCAATCGCGGCAGCGCAACGCCAACTCGCCGTGCGGTCCGCCGGCCATAGCCACGGCGGCATCACCCGCCTGGTCAGCCCTGGCGATATCGGCCAGCTGATCAAGCCCTTCGTCTTCCTCGACCTGTTCAAGCTCGGCGCCAGCGGCAGCAACATGGGCATGCACCCGCATTCGGGCATCGCCACCGTCACCGTGCTGCTCGACGGCGCGCTGGAATACAAGGAAACCACCGGCAACCAGGGCATCCTGCCCACCGGCGGCGTGGAGTGGATGAGCGCCGGCGGCGGCGTCTGGCACGGCGGCGGCGCCGTTCCCGGCCAGCGTGCCGAAGGCTTTCAGCTGTGGCTGGCCCTGCCGGAAGAAGACGAAAACGGCCCCGCGCAAAGCCAGTACCTGGCGCCGCAGCAAGTGCAGCGCCATGGCCCGGCCCGCGTCATCATCGGCAAGTATGGCGAGGCAAGCAGCCTGATCCGTCCGCGCGCGCCGATCAACTACCTGCACGTGAGCTTGGCCGACGGCGAACACTGGACCTACACGCCGCCGGCCGGCCACGACGTGGCCTGGGTCTCGGTCGCCAGCGGCGCCCTGCAAACGGCGCGCACGGTGATCGGACGCGAAGTGGCGGTCTTCGACGAAGGCGAGGGCGCCATCGGCTTCGTCGCCCAAGGGGCCACCGAATTCGTGCTCGGTTCCGCCCCGAAGCATCCGCACGATCTGGTCACCGGTGACTACTCGGTCCACACCAGCGCCGCGGCACTGGTCAAGGGAGAAAAGGAAATCGATCGCATCGGCAAGCAGCTGCGCGCGGCAAACCTGTTGTAAGCACTAACACCACGTCTTGAACATTTAAAACACTCGAAAGGAAATACCATGAATACCACCAATCCAAACACGTCCGTCGTTCCCGTCATCGGCCGCTTGCTGCTGGCAGCGATCTTCATCTTCAGCGGGGTCGGTAAAATTCTGGCGCCGGCGGCCACCATCGGCTACATCGAGGCCATGGGCCTGCCGCTGGCCTCGGTCGGCCTGGTGGTGGCGATTGCGGTGGAAGTGGTGGGCGGCCTGATGCTCGCCCTGGGATTCAAGACCCGCCTGGTGGCCTTGGGCCTGGCGCTGTTCTCGATCGTAACCGGCCTGGCGTTCCACAATGCGATCGGCGACCAGAACCAGTTGATTCACCTGCTGAAAAACCTGTCCATGGCCGGTGGCCTGCTGCAAGTAGTCGCCTTTGGCGCCGGTGCCTACAGCCTGGATGACAAATCGTCCACGCCGGCTCGCCGCCAACTGGCCTGAGACCAGTGCGNCTGGATGACAAATCGTCCACGCCGGCTCGCCGCCAACTGGCCTGAGACCAGTGCGTGTCCACTTCGGTGCCAGGTCTGACAAACGGACACGAACTGAGCAGAAAATCACAGCTGGGCTCGTGTCCGAATGTCAGACCTGGCACCGGATGGACACAGCTGGGCTCGTGTCCGAATGTCAGACCTGGCACCGGATGGACAGGGCTCGTGTCCGAATGTCAGACCTGGCACCGGATGGACACCGGAAGGAATGCGCTAAACGACCGATTCGCCAACGACCGGCTCATGTCGGAGGCGCCGCACCGATTTATCCGGTGAACGCTTTTTCTTGCGATCGAACCGGTCCAGCGCCAGATACATCGCCGGCGTCACATACAAGGTGATCAACTGCGAAAACACCAGCCCTCCGACAACGGCCAACCCCAGCGGCTGGCGCAACTCGGCCCCCGCACCCCATCCCAGCGCAATCGGCAGGGCGCCCATCAGCGCCGCGATGGTCGTCATCATGATCGGCCGGAAGCGCAAAAGGCAAGCCTGGCGCACCGCCAGCTCCGGCGCCATGCCTTCCTCGCGCTGCAAGTGCAGGGCGAAGTCGATGATCATGATCGCGTTCTTCTTCACGATCCCGATCAGCAGCAAAATGCCGACCACCGCAATCATGGTCAGCTCCATCCCGAACAGCCACAGGGTCAGCAGCGCGCCCACCGCCGCCGACGGCAGCCCCGCCAGGATGGTCAGCGGATGAATATAGCTTTCGTACAGCACCCCCAGCAGAATGTAGATGACGCCCAGCGCGGCCACGATCAGCCACACCTGGCTCGATTGCGCTTCCTGGAACACCGCCGCATCGCCGCCGTAACGCGCCACCATCGACGCCGGCAGCTTCATCTCGCGCGCCATCGCGTCGATCGTCCCTGTCGCTTCGCCCAGCGCCACGCCGGGCGCCAGGTTGAACGACAGCGTGATCGCCTGCAGCTGCCCCTGGTGATTGACCGACAAGGGCCCGAGGGCGCGCTCCACTGTCGCGAAGCTCGACACGTTCACCAGCTCACCGCCCTTGCTGCGCACCGATACATGGCCCAGCGCATCCTCGAACTGGCGTTCGGCCTGCGCCGATTCCAGGATCACCGAATAGGTCGCGGCCGTGCCGTAGATGGTCGCCACCTGACGCTCGCCGAAGGCCGAATACAAGGCGCTGCGCACGTCGGCGATGCGCACGCCGAGCACCGCCGCCTTGTCGCGGTCCACTTTCAAGCGCGCCTGCAAGCCGCGGTTGCGCGCATCGCTGGTCACGTCGGCAAAGCGCGGGTCGGCCTTCATCCGCTCCAGGAAAGCGGAAGCCCATTCGTCGGGCCCGCCGGCGCCCACGCTTTGCAGCGTGTACTGGTAGCGGCTCTTGCTGGGCCGCCCGCCGACCTGGAAATTCTGCACCGGTTTCAGATACACGGCCACGCCGGCGATCCCGCTGGTGGCGCGCTTCAGGCTCTTGACCACCTCGGCCATCGGCGCGCGCTGCCCGCGTGGTTTCAGCAGCAGGAACAGGCTGCCGCTGTTGTCGCCGCTGACCGAGGACGATACATCGCGCACGTTCGGATCGGCCCTGACCGCCGCCGCCACCTTCATGTGCAGCGCCAGCATGGCGGAGGACGAAATGTCTTCCGATGCCTCGGTCGACACGCGGATCTGGCCCAGGTCTTCTTCCGGCAGCAGGCCCTTGGGAATGGCGGCATACAGTCCCACCGTCAGCGCCAGGATGGCCAGCGCCGCCAGCAGCACCAGGCCGCGCCGCGCCAGCGCGCGCTCCAGCGAGCCGGCGTACGCCCGTTCCAGGCGGCCGAACAGGCTTGTCTTGTCCGCCACGTGCTGTTCGTCTTCATGCAGCCAGTGGCTCGCCAGCATGGGCACCAGCGTAAGCGACACCAGCGCCGACACCAGCACCGCCAGCGACACCACCACCGCGAATTCGTGGAACAGCAATCCCATCACACCCGGCATGAAAAAGATCGGCATGAACACCGCCGCCAGCGAGATCGAAATCGATACGATCGTCAGGCTCACTTCGCGCGCGCCGGTCATGGCCGCATCGACCGGGCTCTTGCCGGCTTCGATATGGCGCACGATATTTTCCAGCACCACGATGGCATCGTCCACCACCAGCCCCACCGCCAGGGTGATCCCCAGCAGCGTCACGTTATTCAGGCTGTAACCGAGCCAGTACATCAGCAGCAGCGCTCCGAGCAGGGAAACAGGAATCGTCAGCGCCGGAATCATGGTCGCGGCGGCGCGCCGCAGGAACAGGAAAATCACCAGGATCACCAGCGCGATGGTCAGCCCCAGCGTGATGTTCACGTCATGCATGGCCTCGCGCACCGATACCGAGCGGTCGTTGATGAGACTGACCGCGACCGACTGCGGCAGTTGCGCGCGCAGACGCTCGAGCGTCCGCTTTGCCGCGTCCACCACGGCCACGGTATTCGCATCGGACTGGCGGAACAGCAGCAGCACGATCGACCGTTCGCCGTTGAAGCTGGTGGCCGAGCGCACCGACTGGTAGCTGTCTTCCACATCGGCCACGTCTTCCAGCCTGACCGGCTGGCCGCCGCGCATGGCCACGATCAGGCCCGCGTAGTCGGCTGCCCTGAGCAGCTGCGCGTTCCCCTGGATGACCATGGTCTGCGCCGGTCCGTCCAGCACCCCGAGCGGCGAATTGGCGTTGGCCGCCTGCAGCGCGGCCGACAGTTCATCCATCGACAGGTCGCGCGCCTTCATGCGGCCCGGATCGGCGCGCACGCGCACGGCAAAGCGCTTCTGGCCCAGCACCGTCATCTGCGCCACGCCGGGAAGGCCGGACAAGGCCGGGGCGATCAGGTTTTCGGCGTAGTCGTTCAACTCCGACAAATCCATCGACGGCGACGTCATTTCCATCGACAGGACCGCCGCCTCGGCCGGATTGACCTTGCGGTACGAGGGCAGCTCGGTCATCTCGCGCGGCAGTGCGCGCTGCGCCCGCAGCAGCGCCGCCTGTACGTCGACCGCTGCGGCGTCGATGTCGATGGCCGGGCCGAATTCCAGGGTCAGCGAGGTCGCGCCCAGGGTGCTGGTGGAGGTCATCAGGCTCACGCCGGCAATCGCCGAGAACTCCTTTTCCAGCGGCAGCGCCACCGACGACGCCATCGTCTCCGGGCTTGCTCCCGGCAGGTTGGCCTGCACGTTGATGACCGGCGTGTTGTAGCTCGGGAGGGCGGACACCGGAATGAAGCGGTACCCCAGCAGCCCGGCAATCACCAGGCTGACCGACAGCAGCACCACCATCACCGGGCGCTCGATGCACAGGGCGGACAGGTTCATCCCTTGCCCGCCTCGATGCGCGCACCGGGTTTGAGATTCTGCTTGCCCTCGGTGACGATGGTTTCGCCGCCCGCCAGGCCGGTCACCGCCGCACTCGCGCCAAAGACGTGCAGGCGCGTCACCGGCACCTGCCTGACCGTCCGGTCCTGTCCCACCGCGTACACAAAGGCCCCGGCGGGACTGGCGACGATCGCCGCCTGGGGAATGACGACCGCGCCGCGCAGGGTGCGCACGGTGACGCGCGCGTCCACGTACTGGCCCGGCCACAGCGCGGCGTCGCCATTGTCGAAGCTCGCCTTGACCTTGATCGAACCGGCTACCGGGTCGACGCTGTTGTCGATGAAGCTCAGCGTGCCGCTGCGCCGGTTGGCCTCGACCGCCACCGCGCCGCGCCGCTGCGCCGCCAGCAGCTCGCCCACGTTCGATTCCGGCAGCGTGAACGCCACCGCGATCGGATCGAGCCGCGCGACCGTGACCAGTTTGGTGCTGACCTGTACCAGGCTGCCCGGATATACATCCACCGCGCCGACCCGGCCCGCCATCGGCGCGCGGATCGTGCTGTAGCCGCTGTCCACCTGCACGGCCCGCAGCGCCGCCCGGTCGGCCCGCAGCAGCGCGCGCGCCGCATCGACCTCGCTGCGCAGGGTATCGACCGCGGTGACGGCGATGAACTGCTGGTCCAGCAGCTCCACGCTGCGCCGGTAGCGCTGTTCCAGCCCGGCCAGCGCCGCCTCGTCGCGCATCACCTGCGCCTGCGCGCGCTCCACGTTGGCGCGTCCGGCACGGTCGTCCAGCGAAAACAGCAGCTGGCCTTCCTTGACGAACTGGCCCTCGCGGATGTGCACCTGCTTCACGGTGCTGGTGGTCTGCGCATGCACGTCGACCACGCTGGTCGGGGTCACGGTGCCGGTCGCGCGCAGCACCACCGGCACGTCGCGCACCACCGGCACCACCGTGTTGACCACGACGGCGGGTGGGGAGGGCGGTGGCGCCTCGGCGCGTGCGGACGTGCTCCAGTAGCGCGCCGCGCCGGCCACGGCCAGCGCGCCGCACAGCATCGCCATCGCATGCTGCCTGTTCATGCGGCCTCCCGCGCGCGTGGCGCCAGGCGGAACAGGCCGAATGCGCTCAGGAGCCCGACCGCGCAAAAGATCATCCACGGCAGCTGCGGCCATTGCCGCGCGCCGGAGAATTCGACCAGCCAGCCGCCGGTCACGTTCCCGATCGCGCCGCCGAGGGCCAGGCTGAGCGAGCTGAAACCCAGGAATGTGCCCAGCGCCTGCGGATTGGCCATGCTGGCGATCAGGTTCTGCATCGTCGGCCGTACCAGGATCGCCCCGATCGAGAACGCCGCCACGCACACGAGGAAGGCGGCAAAGGACTGCGCCAGCGCGATCGCGCCGGCACCGAGCGCAATGATGGTCACGCCCAGCACCAGGATCTGCTGGGTCGAGAGCCACTTTTCCGCCACCCGCAGCAGGTGGTATTGCAGCAGCACCGTCAGGCCGGCGCTGAGCGCGAACATGATGCCCACGCTGTCCTGGTTTCCGCTGAGGCGCTCGGCCAGCAGCGGGAAGCTGATGTTGATCTGCACCGCCACGAACCAGTAGCCCATCATCAGGGCGGTAAACAGCAAGAAGGGACGGTCGCGCGCGACCAGGCCGAGACGGTGCGTCATCGTACGCGGCGCCTCCGGGGCGGCCAGCGGCGGCAGCATCCACAGGGCGATGCCGCAGTTGAGCGCAAAGCACGCCGCCGCCGCCAGGCATACCATCTGGAAGTCCACGTGCAGCAGCGCCACGCCGACCAGCGGGCCGACGGTGCTGGCAATGCCGCTGACCCAGTTACTGAGCGCGTAGTAGCGCGGCCGCGTTTCCTCGGTCGTCAAGGCCGCAATCGCGGCCTGGTAGGGTGCTTCGAACAAGGCGCCGCCCAGCGCCGATACCACCATCGCTACGCACAGGCTCAAGCCATCGTCGGCGAACGCCAGGCTGGCAAAGCCGGCGGCGCGCAGCAGCACGCCGAGGCAGATCATGGGCCGCACGCCGAAGCGGTCGGCCAGCATGCCGCCCACCAGCGCGAGCCCCTGCTGCGTCATCTGGCGCAGCGCCAGGGCGCCGCCGACCACGGCCGCCGCCATGCCGGCATTGCTGACAAAATGCACGCTCACCAGCGGCATCAGCATGGCAAAGCCGACCACCATCAGGAAGGTGTACACCAGCAGCGCATTGAGCCCGCGCTTGCGCACCTGGTCGGACAGTACGGTCATGGCGCGCGGTACAGGTAGACGGCGGTCGGGTCGGCGCTGAACTGCGAGAACGGGAAAGGCTCGGCGCACACCGCGGCCACGCCGTCTCCCAAAAAGCGCGGGATGATGCCGCTGCCGGTCTGCGCGTACACGATCAGCGGAATGCCGCGCCGGCGCGCCGCCATCAGGATCTGGTCGAAGGAGCCGTTGGACAGGGTCATGCCGGTGGCGATGATCATGTCGGCCTGCTCCAGGATGGGCAGCATGTCGCGCGCCACTTCCAGCCCGCTCTGGGTGCGCTCCATATTGAAGTCGCATGGGAGGCAAATGCCGCCGTTCCGGGTAATGGCTTCCACCAGCGGGTTGACCACGCCGATCAGGCCCACGCGCTGGCCCGGCTTGATCGATACCAGCGCCGCAATCGCATTGTCGCGCGCCACGGCGCGCACCGGCGGCGCGCCGGCCGGCAGCAGCATGGCTTGCGCCAGCGCCGACTCGCGCGCCGGGCGCACCGCGTTCAGGTAGGCGTCCAGCGCGGCGATGCGCACCGGCAGGCGCGGATCGACCAGCAGGTCGGCCACGCTGGACCCGGCCAGCGCCGGCGCAATGGTGGGGTCGAGCGCGTCGCGTTCGACGCAGCAGGCGCCGAAGGCCGCGCCGACGCGCAGCACCAGGTAGTAGTTGCGGTAGGTTTGCTGGGTGCCCGGAAAGCGAGTGCTCTGCGAAATCCACGAGGCCCCGACCACGTGCATGGACGCCGGCGCCGGTCCGTACAGGCCAGCCTGCACGTCTTCGATCAGGCCCGCCACGTTCCACGGTGGGGCCGGCTCCTTGCCTTCCGCCGCAAAGCCGATCTCGATGCGGGCGAGCGCCTTTTCGGCATACTTGCGCGCATCCAGGCCTTCGGGATCGACCGCCACCACGTGGCCGAGGTAGCAGGCATTGTCGATCGGCGCGGCCAGCTGCTTGCCGGTGGCGTTGGCGATCAGCGCGCGCGCAACGTGCGGTGCATTGGCCACGCTGTCGATCCCGGTCATGGACTTGACCAGTCCAGCGCCCTGCGGCACCAGGAACTTGATGGCGGCGCTGTGCACGCCGGTGTCCTTGCGCGTGAGGTCGGGCTGGCGGCCGAGCGCCAGGTCGATCTGGGCGGACAGGAATTCGATGCCGGTGACCCGCTCGATCAGCTCCGCAATGTAGTTGCCGCCCGGGCGCGGATTGATCTCGACGATGCGCGGTCCCTTGCGCGTGATCTTCACTTCGGTGTGGCTGATGCCGTGGTCGAGGCCGACCGCTTCCAGCGCCGCCGTCACCAGCTCGCACACGGATTCGGTGACGTCGCCGTCGAGCCGCGCCGGGAACATGTGGCCGTCCTCGATGAAGTAGGGGAAACCGGTCAGGCTCTTGTCGGTGACGCCGATGATGGTCGTCTTCCCGCCGAAAGTGCAGGCCTCGACGCTGACTTCCTCGCCCTTCATGTACTCTTCCAGCAGCCACAGAGGCTCGCGCGCCTGCTCGCGGAAGTTGACCGGGAACGCCTCCAGCGCGCTGAACGCCGCATGCAGTTCGTCTTCATCCTTGACCAGCTTCACAAACGCGCTCGACGCCAGGTCGGACGGCTTGAGGATCAGCGGGTAGCCGATGCCGCGCGCCGCCGCGCGCGCCGCGTCCCACGAGGTCACCGCGGCAAACGCCGGATTGGGCAGGCCGGCTTTTTCCAGCGCTTGGCGCACCAGGTGCTTGCGGCGCACCATCGCCACATTGCTGCAGAATGCCTGCGGCAATTCGAGCGCCTGCGCCACCTGGGCCACCGTGTCGATGTAGTAGTCGCAGATGGTCACTACGCCGTCGAATTTGAGCACGCGGTGCTGGGCGCGCAAAAAGGCGATCAGCGCCGGCACGTCGTTCGTCTCGGTGGTGAACACATTGGCGGCATGCGCCAGTACCGGGTGGATCGGAGTGTCGGCGCCGTCCAGGTAGTGGCCGCGGTTGCGCGTGACGAAGGTGTAGGTGTGGCCGGCGCCGGTGATGGTGGCGGGGAAGATGCGGCCGGTGCCGCCGACCCAGCTTTCGATCATTAACAGGTGTGCCATGGTGTTTACTCCCTTTTCAGTTGATGGATTCGGTGGCGGCGCGGCGGTTCCATGCCATCACCGACCAGGGCAGCACAAGGTCCTCGTGCGCGTCGACGTGGGTGGGCGCCAGGCCATTGAGTTCCAGCGCGCTGTCGTGCTGCGCGAAGACCGCGTCCACGTAGCGGTGGCCGGTGTCGGGGGCGATGAACAGCACATTGCGGTCGGGCCGCAGCTGCGCTTCGCGCGCCGCCGCCAGGTAGCAGCAGCCGCTCGACAGGCCGGCGAAGATCGCGTGCCGGCGCAATAGCGCCACCGCGCCCGCCAGGCCGTAATCGAAGCCGATCCAGTGGATCTGGTCGTACAGCTTGTGCTGCACGTTGCGAAAGGGGATGCCGGTGCCGATGCCGGCGATGATGATGCCCGGGTCTTCGATGTGCGCGCAACCGAAGGTGACGCTGCCGAAGGGCTGCACGCCGATCAGCTCCACCGCGTCGTCGGTGTGGCGCAAGGCGCGCGCCAGGCCGCCGGTCGAGCAGCCGGAGCCCACGCCGCCGACGATGGTCAGGCTGTCGGTGCCGAGCAGCAGTTCGATCTGGCTGGCGATCGGTTCGTAGCCGGCGTAGTGGATGTCGTCGTGGTACTGCTGCATCCAGTGCACCTGTGGATTGGCGGCGCGGATTTCGCCGATGCGCGCCACGCGCAGGCTCTGGTCCATCTTCAGGGTGGCCGACGGCGGCACCTGCTCCACATGGGCGCCGAGCAACTGGAGCTGCACCATCAGCGTCCTGTCCACCGTCTTCGAGGCGATGATGTGGCACTGCATGTCGAACTTGTGGCAGGCCAGTGCGAGCGCGTATGCGTAGATGCCGCTGGAGCTGTCGAGCAGCGTGTCGCCGCGCCTGACCACGCCCGCTTTCAGCAGCCGTTCGACCGCCACCAGGGTCGAATACACCTTCATCGTCTCGAAACGGGCGACGTACAGGTTGGGGCCGAGGCGTACGAAGTCCGGCGCCTTGATGGCGTCCGCAATGTGATCGAACATGGTCAGAATCCTGTCTGGACGAAGCGGCTCTGGAAGCCCAGGCCGCGAAAGAATGAGGAAAGCGCGCCCATTTGCGTGGGCCCCGGTTTGTGAATGAACAGATAGCCCGCCAGGCTGCCCGTGTGCGCGACGAAGATGCCGTCGGCCCCGTAGCGCGCCTGGTTCTTCAGCAGTGCGCCCAGGGTGCGCTTGGGGATGGCGTCCTGCCCCAGCACCGCACTGGCCGTGGCGCAGGCGGCAATCGCCGCCAGGTCGTTGCGCACAAAGGCGTCGACGGCGTTCTCCAGGTTGGCGGTGTAGGGCGTCAAGCGTTCCTGGTACAGCGCGAGCAGGCGCGCGCCGGTTTTTTCGGTATCGATGCGCTCGCCCTCGTCGATATAGCAGGCGTGAAAAGTGGGCGCGCTGCCGAAGCACTGCACCACCTGCTGGCGTCCGCTCAGGTACAGCGCGTAGGTATCCAAAAACACGCTGTCGGAACGCTCGATCGCGCGCAGGGTGGCCGATATCGATTCGCCGCACGAGTTGACGCCGAAGATCGCATCGAGGCAGCGGATGGTGGCCACGATGTCGGCCGTCGAACTGGCCATGCCTTTGCCTTCCAGCAGTTCCGAATCGTGGCTCCAGGTCCCGGGCGGCAGGCGCCTGCCGTGCCGCGCGAGATAGTGGCCGATCGCCTGCTGGCATTTGGTCTTGGTGGCCAGCGCGTTGTCCGTGCCCGCCCGTTCCCCGTGGGTGAAATGCATGCAGCTGTATTTTTTGACCGGCAGCGAGATCAGGCTGATTTGGGCGGCGCCGTTTTCGATGTACGGTCCCTGAATCAGCTCGCCCAGGGTGCCGTGGCAGATCCCGCTGCTGATCGTTGCCGCCGTGCCGGCATGCCAGGCGAAGTCGGGGCGCGCCGCCGGTGTGTATCTGCTGTCTGCGAAGTCGATGGAAGGCACGGGATCCTGGCTTTCGTGGTGAATGTCGAGAGAGAGTTACCTGACTGCTTGGCGTTAACGATAATGCATTATCATTAGTGAGGCAAGCATTTGTTCAGCTTTATGGGATAATGGGTTTTTGCTTCAACAGCCTTGCCATGGAACGTTCCACACGCCAGCGGACAGCGATTCGTACTGTCATCGACGCAGCGGCCCGCCCGCTCACTCCCCAGGAAATCCTCGCCGGGGTACGCGAGACCGTGTCCGAAATCGGTATCGCGACCATTTACCGCAACCTCAAGCTGCTGATCGACGACGGCACCATCCAGACCGTGAGCCTGCCGGGCGAAAACGCGCGCTACGAAATGAGCCACGCGGCGCATCACCATCACCACCACTTCCACTGCGTGCCGTGCGACCGCGTGTTCGATGTCGAAGGCTGCCCCGGTTCGATGGACAGCCTGGCGCCGGCGGGCTTCGAGATCGACCGTCACGAGCTGACCCTGTACGGCGTGTGCGCCGACTGCGCCGCCGAACGCGCGGCGGAGCGCGCCAAAGCGGCGCCGGTACCGAAACGCCGCGCACGCGCGCCGAAGACGCACTAGCCCGTTGATCTGCCCCGATTCGTCGTTTTGCCTATCCCCCGTCGTTTCGGCTATCCCCCGTCGTTTCGGCTATCCCCCGTCGTTTCGCCTATTTACCGTCGTTCCCGCGCAGGCGGGAACCCAAGTTCGTAACGCCGCCCAAGACTGCTTGGCAAACTCAGGTTCCCGCCTGCGCGGGAACGACGGGGGTGCGCAGGCGCTTACACCTTCATCCTCCTCCCGCTCCACAGCATCAGCATCACCGCGCACGCCAGCACCCACAAATACCCCACCGCGCCGCCGACAGCGCCGGCCACGCCATCCATCGGACGGTCCGCCTCGAAGCGCGGGATCTTGTCGTGGTCCGTGAAATTCATCCGCCCCGCACAGCCCGGGCATGCATTGCCGGGATTGGCCGCTTCGGCCAGTGCGCGCGGCCAGAAGAAGGCCCGCAGTTCGTCCGTATAGTCGCCGGTGCGCTCGAGGAAGCGCTTGTGCCGTTCCACGCCGCTGCCCGCCGCCTGCTGCAACAGGGTGTCGAACACCATCGCCGGCGACAGCCAGCGCAGCGCGGCGGCCTTGCCTGATGCGGCGTCGTTCTGGCGCGCCGCTGCCTCTGCGCGCTGCGCAACCTGGCGCTCCACCGCCTGCTGCACCGCGATCTGCTTGGTCGCATACGACACCTTGCCGACCCGCTCCGCCGCCGCCGCATACGCCGGATCGGCGCGCGCCATGGCCGCGAACAGCGCATCGCGCTCGGCCGGCTTGAAGTCGTTGGCGCGCCGCAGGTCGTCCAGGTACAGCAGCGGCGAGGGCGCCGGATACGCCATGCCGATGAACAGGGCGCCGGCCGCCGGCACGAAGAAGGTGAATCCGATCCACAGCGACACCAGCCGCAGGTAACTGCCCACCACCCCGATGCGGCTGGCCACCAGCGCCGTCAGCGCCACCCAGAACAGGGTAAAGCCGGCCAGCGCGGCGCCCAGCAGCAGCATGGTGCCCGCCGTCTGCATGCTCCAACAGGGCGTGCCCGCCACCACCAGGGCCAGCACGGTTGCCGCCAGCGTCAACGGCACGCACACGGCGGCGGCCACGCTGAACTTGAGCATCACCAGCTGGCGGAAGGAGGGCAGTTGCGCCGCCATCAGCCGCAGCGCGCCGGAGTCGCGTTCGGCCGCCAGGCGCGAGGCGCCGATGGCGATCAGGGCCAGCGGCAGCACGTACACCAGCACGAACGACAGGTCGAAGTCGCCCAGGCTCAGGATGCGCGGGTTGATGAAGTCGAAGGCGGCCGCCGGCGGCGCCACGTAATCGAGATCGGTCTTGATATAGAACGGCAGCAGGCGTGACTGGCCGATGGCGATGCCCGCCAGCGGCGACGGCGGCTTGACCGCGTACGCGGCCAGGCCATAGCGCATGTAGCCGGCCGCGTCGGACGGGTCCTGCCAGTACGGCAGCACCGTATCGGCCGGGCGGTTGTAGCGCGCCACGTCGGCCTGCTGTTTTGCCAGCCTGGCCGCCGCGTGCACCTTCACCCGCTCGACCGTGGCCTGCTGCGCGTCGGCGTTGGCCTGGCCGTTGATCGCTCCCCAGCAGAGTGCCGCAAACAGCAGCGCGCCGATGACCCATGTGAAGCGCGCCTTGAGCAGCATCGCCAGTTCGAGCTTGAACAGTGCGCGCGTCATGGCTGCACCCCTTTCGCCGCGCGCCAGGCGGCAAGGCCGGCCAGCACGCACCATCCGGCCAGCAGCAGCAAGGGCGCCGCCGCATTCGCCAGCACGCTGCCCAGCGCCGGCGCGCGGTAGGCAAAGGCCGGCACCGATTCCCAGAACTGCCTGCCGGTCGATTTGCTGGCGTCTTCATGTTCCGTGTGTCGCATCAGATCTCCATTGAGCCGGTTGACCATCGTGCGCCGGTAGGTTTCGGCGGCCTCGATGAAATGCCGGTGCTGATAAAAGTCGGTGCCGGCGACGGCCGCGCCGGACGCCTGCAGCGCCACCGTCGGCGTGAGCGCGCCCAGCCAGCCGAAGGTGCGGTCCTGCTGTTCCACCGAATCGTAGAAGCGCCCCAGCACGCGGTCGAACACCGCATGCGATTCGCGCTCGGACTGGTCGAGCTGCGCGGCGCGCACATTGTTCACGCCGGCCTTGATCAGCGCCTGGCGCCGCGCTTCCCATTTGTCGGCGCCTTCGTAGGCGGGCGACTCGGTTTCAAGGCGGCTGCGCACCTCCTGGTACGAGGGCACGGGCGCGAGCACCTGGGCCGCGTTGCCGGCGGCGCGCGGCAGCACCACGCACAGCACCAGCCAGAGCACCAGCATGATGGTCAGCGCGGCGCGCGCGCTCGGCGCCTTGAGCGAGACCGCCAGCGCGATCAGCAGGAACACCAGCAGGTACAGGAAGTTCAGCAGGCTCCAGAGAGCCAGGCGGGCGGCCCCGCCCCAGCCGGCATCGGGCAGCGCCTGCAGCGCATAGCCGCCCATCGCCACCACCGGCGCCAGCGCCATGCACACCAGCAGGCCGACCATCACCGCGAAGCGCGACAGCAGCAGCCGTCCCGGCGTGGCGCCGTTACCGAAGGCCATGCGCAAGGTGCCGCGCTGGCGGTCCTGGGCAAAGCCGGCAAAGCCGAGCAGGATCGCGAACATCGGCCCGAGCACTTCGAGCACCTGCGCCACCGAGGCGGCGCTGCGCATGATCGGATCGGCATCCTGGTTGGGACGGAAGATCATCTCGTTGCGCTTGTGCGCCTCCAGCCAGACCGACAGGCCGACAAACGGTTCGATGCCCGGCGCCAGCACCTGCAGCGGCGAGGACGGCTTGACCGCCCACACGCCGAAGTGGGCAGCGCTGTGCGGGTCTTTCTGGCCCTGTTCCACCCAGCGCGCGCGCTCGGATGCGGCAAAGCGCGTGCGTTCCTCGGCCATGCGCGCAGCGCTGTTCATCGACGAGAAAAACACGATCAGCAGCAGCAAGGGCGCCAGCATGGCGACCCAGCGCAGGCGCGGTTCGCGCCACAGGCGCCGGGCTTCGGCGCGCAGCAGCGCCGTGTGCAGCTGTGCGCTCATCGCGCCAGCTCCGCGATGTAGACCTGCTCCAGGGTCGCGTGTTCGGTCGTCTGCGGATCGATCTCGCGTTCGATGCGCCCCGCGTGCAGCACGCCGACGCGGGTTGCCACTTCCTTGATGCGGTACAGGTCGTGCGTGGCCATGAGGATGGCGACGCCGCGCTGCGATGCCGCGCGCAACAGGCCGGAGAGTTCCGATGCCGCCAGCGGGTCGAGGCCCGAGGTCGGCTCGTCGAGCAGCAGCAGTTTGGCGTCGCGCGCCATCGCAATCGCAATCCCGACCTTCTGGCGCATGCCTTTCGAGTAGTTGCGCGCGGGGCGCTCGTGGGCTTCGGCGCGCAGGCCCGCTTCGGCGAGCAGGCGGCGCAGGGTAGCGTCGTCCAGCTCTTTCGACGCCAGCAGCGAGAAGTAGCGCAGGTTTTCCAGTCCGCTCAATTCGGGATAGATCGCCACCTGTTCGGGCAGATAGGCGATCGAGGCGCGCGTGCGGGCCGCGTCCCCGGCCACCGGTTCGCCGCACACATGGATGCTGCCGCCGTCCGGCTGCAGGAAGCCGAGGATCAAATTGAGGGTGGTGGTCTTGCCGGCGCCGTTGGGGGCGAGCAGGGCGTACACCTCGCCCGCCTGCAAGGTGAGCGAGAGGCCGTTCAGGGCCACGCGCTCGCCGAAACGGCGCGTGACATTGTCCATCTGGAGGGCGGGTTTCATCATGTCCATGAGATTGACTTCACTAAAAGATTGCGGAATTGTCGAGGACTATACGATAATGAGAACTTATTATCAATAGGAGTCTTGCCGTGAAATTGAGAAAGCTGCCGTGCGCACTGCTTTGCCTGTACAGCCCTTTGGCCGCCTACGCCGACGATGCGCCTCCGCCGATGCCCGTGGTTGTCATCGACAGCGCGCGCGCGCCGGCCGGCAGCGACAGCACGGCCCTGGGCAGCCGCCTCGACCTGACCCTGCGCGAAACCCCGGCCTCGGTCGAAGTGATCGACCGCGCCCTGATCGAGGTGCGCGGCGCGCGCAGTCTCGATGAAGCGCTGCGCGGCGCGGTCGGCGTCACTCAGGGCGGTAATGCCACCTCGCCTTCGCAGACATCCTCGCGCGGTTTCAGTTCGGGTTTTGTCAGCTATCTGTACGACGGCAGCCGCATCGCCGTGCCGACCATGAGCGCGCGCACCCAGGACACCTGGAATTTCGAGCGCATCGAAGTGCTCAAGGGCCCGGCCTCGCTGATGTCGGGCGACGGCGCGATCGGCGGCGCGATCAATTTCGTGACCAAGCGCCCCGACCGCGCGCAGGCGGCCAGCGAGGCGATGCTGTCGTACGGGAGCTTCAATACCTGGCGCCTGGGCGCGGGCATCAACCGCCCGCTCGGCGAGGCGCATGCGGTACGCATCGACTACAGCCACCAGCAGAGCGACGGCTACATCGACCGCAACAAGCAGCGCTACGACAGCCTGACCCTGGCCACGACCAGCGCGCTCACGCGCGACGTCACGCTCGACCTGAGCCTCGACCTGCTGTCCGATAAGGTGAACGCCTACCAGGGCTCGCCCCTGGTGCCGCGCGCGCTGGCGGCCGACCCGGCGGGCGCGGTCGACGACGTGGCGGGACGGGTGATCGACCGCCGCCTGGCCTTCAAGAACTACAACGTCGACGACGCGGTGATGGAGTCCGAGAGCGCCTGGGCGCGCGCCAGGCTGACCTGGAAGCTGGCCCCCGACTGGACCCTGCGCAACGAGCTGTCGTACTACACGGCCGACCGCAATTGGCGCAACGCGGAGAGCCATACCTTCAGCGCACCGCGCCAGATCGTGCGCGACCTGGTCGGCGTGACCCACGACCACCAGGTGTTCGGCAACCGGCTCGACCTGTCCTACAGCGGCAAGCTGGCCGGCATGAAGCAGCGCTTCGCGGCGGGCGCCGAATACAGCAAGACGCGCTTCGCCACCGCGCGCAGCTTTTCCAACGGCGGCGCCGCCGCCAATGCCGCCCTGACGGTGGACCTGTTCGATCCCGTCTACGGCAGCTACGACGCGTTGAGCGCCAACGGCGCGCTGTACACCGGGGCCGGCAACCGCAGCAATTTTTCGACCAGCATTCCGACAATCTCCCTGTACCTGGAAGATGCGCTGTGGTTGACCGACAAATGGACCATCGTGGCCGGCCTGCGCCAGGACCGCGTCAAGCTGGAACGCCGCACGGCGGACCTGAACACCGGCGCGGCGACCGCCTATGGACAAACCTACGATCCGCGCTCGCTGCGCATCGGCACCGTGTACGCGTTCGACAAGGACCTGTCGGTCTATGCGCAGCACACCAGCGCCTCGGCGCCGGTCGGCTCGGGCAACCTGCTGCTGCTGTCGGCCGCGAACGCCGCCTTCGACCTGTCGAAAGGGACGCAGAGCGAAATCGGGATCAAGCAGTCGCTGTTCGGCGGCAGCGTCGATTACACGCTGGCGCTGTACCGGATCGGACTCGATAACATCCTCTCGCGCGACGCGGCGCTGCCGACCCTGACCGTCAACAGCGGCAAGCAATCCTCGCGCGGGGTGGAGCTGGCGGCGGCGTGGCGGCCCACGCGCCAGGTGAGCATCAACGGCAACGTGGCGCTGCTCGATGCGCAGTTCGACCAGTTGATCGAAGCGGGTAAGGTCTCGCGCGCCGGCAAGCTGCCGCCCAACGTCGCCAGGAAGACCGGCAACCTGTGGGTCGACTACAAGGTGGACCAGCTGCCGCTGAAGGTCGGCGCCGCGCTCAATTACACGGGCGAGCGCTATACCAACAACGCCAATACGATCCGCATGAACGCGTTTGCCACGGCCGACGTGTACGCGAGCTGGCGCCTGGGTTCGGGCGACCTGACCCTGCGCGTGCGTAACCTGGGCGACAGGCTGTATGCCGGCTGGAGCGGGGCCAATGTGAACAGCCAGGTCATCCTGGGCGCGCCGCGCAGCGCCGACCTGACCTATCACGCGCGGTTTTAGGCAGGCTTTGTTACGGACGGCTTAAATGAACGGCGACGGGCGCCGGTTTGCTGTGGCGAAGCCGAAAATCGGAGTAAGATTGCCGTTCTTATCAACCTTGCAAACCGGAGTACATCATGAGTTTCGACAATTTTCTGACTCGCCTGAAAACCAAAGCCGGTGAAATGAAAACGGACGTATTGAAATTCAAGAACAAGAATTTCATGGATGCGGCCATGGCCGGTTCGGCCCTGATCGCCATGGCGGACGGCAGCATCACGTCGGACGAAAAGCAAAAAATGGTCAAGTTCATCGAGACCCACGACGCGCTGTCGGTCTTCACGACCAGCGACGTGATCAAGGCCTTCCAGGATCACGTGGGCCAGCTCGAATTCGACCGCGACATCGGCGAGTCGAAGGCCTACCAGGCACTGGGCAAGATGAAGTCGAACGGCGAAGCGGCGCGCCTGCTGGTGCGCATGGTGATCGCCATCGCTTCGGCGGACGGCAATTTCGACGCCAGCGAAAAAGTCGTGGCGGTCAAGATCTGCAAGGAATTGGGCCTGAACCCGGCCGAATTCGAACTGGCATAAAAAAACGGGGTGGGCGCCATGCCCACCCCGCTGTGCCTTATTTGGCCGACGCGCGCACCTTGCCGAAGGCGTCGCCGGCTTTCCAGGCCGGCATCTTCGGCGCGTTCGCCACCCGCATGCCCAGGTTCAAGGTGAATTGCGCCTGCTGCACCATGCCTGCCAGATCCCACGTCGGATCGTATTCGTCGCCCACCTGGTGGTAGCGCGCGCGGTACGAAGCCTGCTTGGCCTTGGCGCCTTCCAGATCCTTCACGTAGTCCTTGCCGCCTTCGATCGAGAAGGCCGGAATGCCCGCCTTGGCGAAGCTGAAATGGTCGCTGCGGAAGTAGCCGCCCGCCAGGTCCGGCTCCGGCGTGCGCACCACCAGGCCCATGGCCTTGGCGGTCGCTTCGGCCATCGCGCCCAGTTCCGTGCGCTCGCTGCCCTTGGTGCCGATATCCCTGGCCGCGCCGACGAAATTGAGGCTGTCCAGGTTCAGGTTGGCCGCGGTTTTATTCGCTGGCCACAGCGGGCTGCTGGCGTAGGCCGCGCTGCCCAGCAAGCCCTGTTCTTCGGCCGCGACCCACAGGAACATCTGGCTGCGCCTGGCCGGCGCGCGCACCGCTTCCTGCGCCATCGCCAAGAGGCCAGCGGTGCCCGACGCATTGTCGACCGCGCCGTTGTAGATGGTGTCGGCGCCTTCGCCTTGCTTGCCCAGGTGATCCCAGTGGGCGCTGTAGATCACCACTTCGTCCTTGAGTGTCGGATCGGTGCCCGGCACCACGCCGGCCACGTTGAACTGTTCGACCATGCGCACGGCCGCCTTCATCTCGCCCTTGACCTTCGCTTTCAGGGCCACCGGCTTGAAGTTCTTGTTCTCGGCGGCGCTGCGCAGCAGGTCCAGGTCCTGGCCGGCGGCGGCGAACAGCGTGCGCGCGGCCGCCTCGGTCATCCAGCCTTCCATGTTCGCGCCCAGTTTGCCCTGCGCCAGCTGGAAGCGTTCGGCCAGCCAGCTGTTCTGCACCACGCTCCAGCCGTACGAGGCCGAGGCGTCGGTGTGAATCAGCAGCACGCCGGCGGCGCCCTGGCGCGCGGCTTCTTCGAACTTGTAGGTCCAGCGGCCGTAGTAGGTCAGGCCCTTGCCGTTGAAGCGATTCGGCTCGGCGGCCGTCGGCGCCGGGTCGTTGACCATCATGACCACCACCTTGCCCTTGACGTCCATGCCCTTGTAGTCGTCCCAGCCTTCTTCCGGCGCGCTGATGCCGTAGCCGACGAACACCAGCTCCGCATCCATCGCGTGGGTCGCCTTGGCGTCGCCCGGCGCCCATACCCAGTCCTTGCCGAAGGCCAGGGTCTGCGCCTTGCCGCCGGCTTCCAGCGCCACGCTGCTCGACTCCGGGGTCGACTTCACGCCGGCGATCTTGACCGACTGGCGGAAGCTGTCGCCGTTGCCCGGCTTGAGGCCGGCGGCCAGCGCCTGCGATTCAAGGTAGGCCACGGTCAGGTCGCCGCCGCGCTGGCCGGTGCCGCGCCCTTCGAGCAGGTCGCTCGACAGGAACGACAGGTGGGCGCGCAGCGGCGCTTCCTTGACGATGGGGGCGGGGCCGGCGGCGTAGGCAGGGAAAGCGAGGGCCACGCTGGTAGCGATGGCCGTGCTGACGAAGGAGGAAAGCATCTTTTGCATGGGTTCCTAGTGCGGTAAATGGAGGGTAAATACGGCGCCCACGAAGGGCGGAGGAACATTGTATGCCATTCCATCGCATCGGCAACCGGCAGCGCCGGGGCTTGCGCCCGGCGCTGCGTTACTGAGCGCTTAGTCGAGCGTCCAGACGTAGGCGATCTGCGCCCATGCCGGTTCGGCCACGCCGCCCACCGTGGCCGGCTTGAATTTGCACAGGCTCAGGGCCGCGAGGGCCGCTTTGTCGAGATCGCGCGATCCGCTCGATTTGTCGACGCGCGCATCGCTCACCTTGCCGTCGACGCCGACCAGCAGCGCGAGGTTGACGGTGCCGGTGGCCCCATCGCGGGCGGCGCGCGCCGGGTAGTCGGGCTTGACGCAGGCCGAGGCGTCGGCCAGCACGGCGGTGCGCTTCTCGGCGGCCGGGCGGGGCACGGCCGGCGGGGTATCGGTGACGGCCGGGCCGCTCGGCTGGATCGCTGCCGGCGGCGGTGCCACCTTGTCGCTCACTGTGGCGACAATCGGGTTGTCCGGCGGCGGCGCGATGTGGTTATCGATCGGCGGAGGAATCACGATGGTCGGCTGCAGCTGTTTGGGCTCGAAGTTCTGCGGCTCCGCTGGCGGCGGCTCGACCGGTTTTTCGATCACCGGCGTCACCTCGATCGGCCCCGCTTCGCTGATCGAAAACGAGGGCACCCGGTTCATGCTGTGGATCAGGGCCGCGCCGACGACGACGTGCAGGGCGGTGACGATGGCCATCTTGGTGAATTTGTTGCTGGCGCCGATGTGCTGTTGAGAAAAATGCATGGTGTGCTCCGTATTGTTGTGTTCACGAAATGGGTCGCATGGTGGAGGTCCGCACTGCCTTCTTCCAGTCCATGGATCAAATATATGCTATGTCCTAGCAATTGAAAAGGGTTTTAGTGGTAATTATTTTGCAGAGTTCGCCGCGAATCTGGTTATGTCGATGGCAAATCGGGCGCGCCGGGCGATGGCTCGCGTCGGGGGCGGATGTGTGAAATAATCTGGTAGGCGCGGCGTGCCTGCCGTCGGGTCGCACACATTGATGCGATTCAATGGCAAGGCGGAGTAAGCGGACGCAGCCTTTACCCGTGGAGAGTACAAGTGCAGACAGAGCAAAAATCGATTCGGGTCTTGCTGGCGGACGACCATCCGATCGTGATGACCGGTTTCGCCATGTCGCTGGCCGGCGTCGGCATGGATGTGGTGGGACAGGCCAAGACGCCCGATGAAGCCGAAGAAATGTACGCCGCCCTCGATCCGGACGTGCTGGTGCTCGACATCCGCTTCGGCACCGAGTTGACGGGGCTGGACGCGGCCAAGAGCATCCTCGCCAAGTTCCCGCAAGCGCGCATCGTGTTCCTGAGCCAGTTCGACCAGGATAGCCTGATCAAGGAAACCTACCGCCTGGGCGCGCGCGCCTTCGTCACCAAGGATTGCGACCCGGCCGACCTGGCCACGGCGGTCAGCCATGCGCACGAGGGCAAGCTGTACTTCCTGCCGCAGATCGCCGAGCGCCTGGCCAACCTGTCGGTGCGCGGCGACGCCTCGCCGCAGTCGCAGCTCGACCAGCGCGGGCTGGAGATCTTCAAGCTGATGGCCGAAGGACTGACCAATGCCGAAATCGCCGAGAAGCTGAACCTGTCGACCAAGACGATCAGCAATATCAGCCAGTCGGTCAAGGAAAAGCTGGGCGTGCACCGGCAGGCGTATATCACCAAGCTGGCCGTCAAGTACGGCTTGATCGAGCCCTAGTGGGAGGTCGCGTGAGGCTGGCGGTGGCCGATGGCGGCGGTGCGCTGCGGCGCGCGTTCAGGGGCGCCTGCCTGGCCGTGGGCCTTGCGCTCGCCGGCACGGCCGCTGGCGCCGGCGTCATCAGCCCGAGCAATGCCACCGACCCGAGCGGGTTCCGCTTCCAGATCGTCACCGCCGACGATTCCGGCGTCACGCGCCGCATCGCCGACGACTTGTACAAGCAGCTGGTGCCGATCTTCGGCGGCTTTCGCACCGAACTGGCGCAGCACCGGCGCATGGTGTACGTGGCCATCGGCCCGGTCGCGCTGCGCAATGTGGCGGCGCGCAAGTGCGACTGCGTCGTCATCGCCGCCTTCACCTCCAGCCAGGTGTGGCGCTCGGTCACCGAGAGCCTGCCGCCGGCGCGCGCGCTGTCGATGACCGCCATCTACGCCGAGCCGGCGCCGGTCGACCAGCTGCGCCTGATCGAACTGCTCTACAAGCGCCCGGTGCGCGTGGCGGCCATCGTCAGCAGCAATACCGGCTTCCTGAAGCCGACCCTGCAAGGCATCGCCGAACTCGAACACTACGACCCCAGTGAGGATATCAACGTGGTCCTGAACCGCATCGGCAAAACCGAGGTCCTGCTGGCCATGCCCGACCGCAGCGTCTACAACACCGAGAACGTGCGCAACATCCTGCTCTCGACCTACCGCCACAACCAGGCGGTGATCGGCTTTTCGGCCGACATGGTCATGGCCGGCGCACTGGCAACCACTTACTCCACCATCGAGCAGATCAACGCCCAGGTGGCCGACGTGGCCAACGAATTCGTGGCCACCGGCGAACTGGCGCCGCCCCAGTTCCCGCGCTACTTCAGCACCGTCATCAACGAAGGCGTGGCGCGCTCGCTCGACGTCGCGGTCGACGAGGCGGCCCGTAATTTCACGCGGCGTCCACCGGTGAGGCGACAATGAACCTGCGATTCTGGCAAAGCTGGAGCATCGGCACGCGCATGGCTTTCATCACCATGCTGCCGGTGGTGTTCCTGTTCTCGTCCTTTGTGGGCTACTCCTGGTACTCGCACCGCGCCCAGGTGGCGCTCGAACTCGAAGAGCGCGGGCGCATCCTGGCCAAGGCGCTGGCCGAAACCAGCGAATACAACGTCATCTCGGGCAACCTGTCCGACCTGCGCCTGACCATCAATGGCCTGGTCCAGTCGGACAAGAGCATCCACCGCATCGAAGTGGTGGACGCCAACCAGAAAGGCGCCATCAGCGTCATCTCGCAGGGCTCGGCCATCGGCGAGGACCGCTTCTACGAAGCGCCGATCAAGAAGCAGATGATCTGGATTAACCTGTTCTCGGACAACGGCGTGCCGCACGTGTCGGGGTCGAGCGACACCAAGCCGACCACCGTGCCGACCGAGGTGGTGGGCTATGTGCGGGTGACCATGTCGCCCACCAACATGCTGCACAAGCAGGCGCGCCGTTTCCAGGTCGAACTGGCGATGGCCGCGCTGGCGCTGGTGGTCAGCGGCGTGCTGGCCTACGTGCTGGCGCGCAGCCTGACCATTCCGCTCAAGTCCTCGATCGGCGCGCTGCGCGAAATCCGCGGCGGCAACTACCAGGTGGCGCTGCCCGTCACCACCGGCGGCGAGGTGGGCGAGCTGCAGGAATCGATCACCGAAATGTCGGTGGCGCTGGGCCGCTCGCGCCAGGACCTGGAAAACAAGGTGGCCGAACGGACCAAGGACCTGGTCGAATCGCGCAACGAGGCGCTCAAGGCCGACGCCGACAAGCGCAAGCTGATTCAGAAGGTGAACTCGATCGTGGAAGATGAGCGCAAGAGCATCGCCATCGAGATCCACGACGAACTCAATGCCTCGCTGATCGCCGCGCGCCTGGAGTCGCAGAGCATCCTGCACCTGGCCGGCAAGGTCGAGCAGGGGCCGATGATGGACGAGATCAAGCAGAAGTCGCAAGCCATCACCAAGCTCACGCTCGACCTGTACGCCAGCGGGCGGCGCCTGGTGCGGCGCCTGCGTCCCGAGGTGCTCGACATGCTCGGCCTGCACGGCGCGGTGGAAGAGATGATCCGCCACTACGACGCCAGCCATCCCGAATGCCATTTCCAGTTCCACTCGGACGGCGATTTTTCGGGCCTGGAGAGCGAACTGGCCATTTCCGCCTACCGCATCGTGCAGGAAGCGCTGTCGAATGTGCTCAAGCACGCCGGCGCCACGCACGCCCAGGTGGTCATGACCCTGTCCGAACAGGACGACACGCTGCACATCGAAATCGCCGACGACGGCGCCGGCTTTCACACCGCCAGCGCCTCGTCGGGGATCGGCATCATCGGCATGCGCGAGCGCGTCTACGCGCTGGGCGGCACCATCGACTTCAGTTCCGAGCCTGACAAAGGCACCGTGATCGGCATCGCCCTGCCGATCGCACAAACCGCCTGACTGCCGCATCGACCATGCAGGCAGGAGGCACCGTGTTAACCTTCATCGCAGAACATACAATGTCGAACGAATTGAAAACGCCCTACGAACAGGGCAACAAGAACCAGACCACGACCTGGGCCGACTGCATCGCCTGGTACGAAGCGCTGGCGCGCCGCTATCCCGGCGTGCTGCAGTTCGGCGTGGTCGGCACGTCCGACGCCGGCCTGCCGATCCACGCCGGCGTGGTCTCCAGCGACGGCGTGTTCGACCGCCAGCGCATCAAGGACGAAGGACGCCCGGTGTTCTTCAACAATAACGGCATCCATCCGGGCGAGCCGGAAGGCGTGGACGCCTGCATGGCGCTGGTGCGCGACTTCTGCACCGACCAGGCGCGCCTGGCCGCGCTGGGCAGGACCGTGTTCCTGTTCGTCCCGCTCTACAACGTCGACGGCAGCATCAACCGCGCCGACACCTCGCGCGTCAACCAGGACGGCCCCGAGCAGTTCGGCTTTCGCGGCAACAGCCGCCACCTCGACCTGAACCGCGACTTCGTCAAGTGCGACAGCCTCACCGCGCAGGTCTTCAACAAGCTGTTCACGGCCTGGGACCCGGACGTGATGGTCGACACCCACACGTCCAACGGCGCCGACTATCCGTACACGATGACCCTGATCCACACCCAGACCGACAAGCTGGGCGGCGCGCTCGGCCGGTTTTTGCAGGACACCATGCTGCCGCATATGTTCGCCGAGATGGCGCGGCGCGGCTGGCCGACCTGCCCCTACGTCAATCCGGTCAAGGACAGTCCGGACCACGGCATCGCGGAATTCCTGGAGACGCCGCGCTTTTCGACCGGCTTCGCGGCGCTGCACCACACCATCGGCTTCATGCCCGAGACGCACATGCTCAAGCCCTTCGCCGACCGCTACGACTCGATGCGCGCGCTGGTCGAAACGGCGCTCGAGTTCACGGTCGCGCAGGCGGCCACCATCCAGGCCCTGCGCCGCGCCGCGCGCGACGAAGGCAAGGCGCGGCGCGAGTGGCCGGTGCACTGGTCGATGGACGCGGACAAGCCGTCGACCTTCCCGTTCCGCGGCTACGCGGCCAAGTACACGCCTAGCACGATCGGCAACTACACGCGCCTGTCGTACGACCGCAGCGCGCCGTGGGAGCGCGATATCGCCTACTTCAACAGCTTCCCGGCCGATATCGTGGTGGCTACGCCGCGCGCCTACGTGGTGCCGCAAGCCTGGCGCGAAGTCGTCGAACGCCTGCAGTGGAACGGCGTGGCGATGACGCGCATCGAGGCCGACCGCGTGCAGCAGGTGCGCTGCTACCGCATCGTCTCGGTCGACTCGCGCGCGAACGCCTACGAAGGGCATATGTTCCACGACGACGTGCAGCTGGAGGCCTTCACCGAGGCGGTGACCCTGCGCGCGGGCGACTGGTGGATCCCGCTGGACCAGGACATGGCGCGCTACGCCATCGAAACGCTGGAGCCGCAGGGCCACGACAGCTTTTTCCGCTGGGGTTTCTTTAACAGTGTGCTGGAGAAGAAGGAAGCGTATTCGGACTACGTGTTCGAAGACCACGCGGCCGAACTGCTGCGCGACGAACCGGCATTGAAAGCGAAGTTCGACGCCTGGAAGGCGGCCAATCCGGCCCTGCTGTCGGACCAGTGCGCGGTGCTCGACTTCATCTTCGCCAACTGCGCGCGCTACGTGGAGCCGGAGTGGCGCCGTTATCCGGTGCTGTCGGCGATGTAAGCGAAACGGGGGAACGGCTGCGTTCCCCCTGCTGGTTTACTGGTTCTTCTCGATCCAGCGATTGACCTTCGCTTCCAGCAGCGACAGCGGCAGGGTGCCGTCTTCCAGCACGATCTCGTGGAACTTCGGCAGGCTGAATTTGTCGCCCAGTGCCGCCTCCGCGCGGCGCCGCAGTTCGGCGATCTTGAGCGCGCCGATCTTGTAGCCGAGCGCCTGCCCCGGCCACACCATGTAACGCTCGGTCTCGCTTTTCGCCGACGACTCCGGATAGCCCAGCGTGTCGCGCATGTACTGGATCGACTGCTCGCGCGTCCAGCCCTTGGCGTGCATGCCGGTATCGACCACCAGCCGCACCGCGCGCAGCATTTCATCGTTCAGGTGGCCGAAGTAATCCTCCGGCTTGTCGAACAGCCCCATCTCCTTGCCCAGGGTTTCCGCGTACAGCGCCCAGCCTTCGGTGTAGGCCGTGTTGCCGCTGAACTGGCGGAACTTGGGCAAGTCCAGCTCCTGCAGCAGGGCGATGTGGAAGTGGTGGCCCGGCTGGCCCTCGTGCAGGAACAGGGTCACCATGCCGGTGCTGCCGTACTGGGTCGGATCGTTCACCACCGACCAGAACACGCCCGGGCGCGAACCGTCCATGGCCGGCGCCGTGTAGTGGTCGGACGCGGTCGCGCGCGACAGTTCCGGTTCCAGGCGCAGGTCCAGCGGCGCCTTCGGCATCAGGGTGAACAAGGCCGGCAGCTTGGTGCGCAGCAGCGCGTCGAGCTTGCGGTAGACGTCGATCACTTCCTGCTCGGTCTTGAACGGCTTGTACTTTGCCTGCTGCGACACCCACGCCGGCAGGCCCGCGGCCGGTCCGGTGTAGCCCATCTTCGGTCCCACCACGCCGTATTCGGCCTGGATGCGCGCCACTTCGGCCAGGCCGATCGTGTGGATGGCTTCCGGCGCGAGGTCGGTGGTGGTGCGCACCGCCACGCTCTTTTCGTACCACTGCCTGCCCTCGGGCAGGGCGCTCCAGCCGGTGCTCGTGCGCGCCGCCGGCAGGTAGTCCTGTTCGATAAAGGCGGCCAGGCGCGCCAGCGCCGGCGCCAGCTTGCCGTCGATCGCCTTGCGGTAGGCGGCCGTCAGCTGCGCCTTGTCGGCAGCCGAAAAAGCGGCAGGCATCTTGCGGATCGGGCTGTAATAGATGCTCTCTTCGGCCTTCGCGCCGGCCAGCTTCTGGTACTGCGGCAGCATCGACACCACCGCCGCGCGCGGCAAGGTGACGTTCACGCGCATCCCTTCGCGCATGTTGGCGATGGCCTGGTCGATCCATGCCGGCAGCTGCGTCAGGCGGTTCAGGTAAGCCTTGTACTGCTTGACCGTCTTCAGGGGCTGGGCGGCGTCGCCGCCGGCGTAGTTGGCCAGGGTGACCGGCAGGCTGTCCATCTGGTTCAGCGGCAGCATCAGTTCCGGCAGGTTGGAAAACGACAGCAGGCTGTTCAACTCGAATTCGAGCACGTCGTAATTGGTCTGCGAACGCAGGTCGAGCGTGCGCCGGTCGATGCCGTGCAGGCGGTTCAGGAACACGTTGTAGCGGGCGTTCTGGCGCGCCCGCTCCTTGGGGCCGATGCTCATGCCGATCTGGTCGTCGAAGCGATTGTCGCCGCGCTCGGTGGCCTCGACCGGGTCGAAGCGCGCCACCGCTTCGTAGTAGTCGGCGGCGAGCGTGTCGAGCTGCTTCCTGGCCTGGGCCGACACCACGCCCGATACCTTGCCGGCCGGCGGCGCGGCCAGCGCCGGGGCGGGCGCGAAGGTCAGGGCGAGCGCCGTCCACAGCGCAGTCTTGGCAAGCGTTTTATGCATAGTAGTTATCCGGTGAAAAATGGTCGCGGCAGACAGGATACGCGATTTTCCGGGTGCGGAACGGTGGCCGGAAGCCGATAGATTTGCCTGATCGGCGCTGCGCGCACGAATGGCATTTTGTATTGTCGTCACGGCGTGCCCGCGCGTATGATCGACGCCTGACGATGTCTCCCGCCGAGCCGGCAAACTGCGAATGCCGGCCGGCCCAGGCAAGCCCGCTTGCAGCGCCTCGCGCCGAGCATGTGGCCGCTGCCATTCGAGCCGCTCCCCGGTGTTCGGGAGCGGCTTTGTTTTGTCAGCGCACCGCCGGCGCCTGGCCCAGCATGCCACGGCGCTTGAACCAGATTTCCAGCGGAATCGTCACCAGCGGCGGCACGGCGGCCAGCACGGCGATCAGGGTCGCCCACCATGGCCAGCGCAGGCGCAGCGCGGCCAGTACCGTCACTACCACGTAGAACATGAACGCCACCCCGTGCAGGCGGCCGAACAGCCACACGCCCAGGTCGGTCACTTCCAGCGTGTATTTGAGGAACATGCCGATCAACAGGCCGGTCCAGGTCAGGCCTTCGATCAGGCAGGCGGCGACGAACAGCTTGCCGATGCCTGAGGGTTTGGGGATTGTCATGCCAGCTCCGCAGTAATTGAGATGCGCGAAGCATAGTCACTCCGGCCGCATCGATCAAGCTGGTTCTTGTCGCGGCGCGATCCGGTAAACACAGCGCGTGGCGCCGGCCAGCACATGCTGCTCGCGCGTCACGCTGGCGGCCGGGCCGGCGATCTCGGCGAACAGCTGCAGCTCGGAGCGGCAAAAACCCTGGCAGGCGCGCGCCGCCGCGCAGATCGGGCAGTGGTCTTCGATCAGCAGCCAGCCCTGTTCATCGGACTCGATGCGCGCCATGTAGCCTTCCTCGGTGCGGATCGCGGCCAGCTGCGCCAGCCGTTCCTCCAGGGTGGGGCCGGCGCAGGCCTGGCGGTACAGCGCGCGCGCCTCGCTTTCGCGCTGCGCCACCAGCTTGTCCAGCCCCTCCTCGCCGAACAGCTGGCGGATCGATCCGATCAGCTGCACCGTCATCTGCGCGTGCGTGTCCGGAAAGCGCCGGTTGCCGGCCTCGGTCAGCACCCAGTCCTGGCGCGGCCGCCCGACCCCCGCCGCTTCCTGCTGGCGGCCGGCGATCAAGCCGGCCGCCAGCAGCTTCTGCACCTGCTGGCGCGCCGCTTCCGGCGTCATGTCCAGCATCTGCGCCAGCCTGGCGGTGGGGCTGGGACCCTTGGACTTGAGAAAAAACAGGATGCGCTCGGCCGGCTTGCCATCGGCCGAGTTATCCAACGATTTGCTTGCGTAATTCACGGTTCAGCCTTATTATCCAAACGTTTTCTTGCATATTAAGCCAATCCCGAAGTCCTGTCGATAACGCGCCATGTCCACTGCCTCACCCGCCACCGCCTCCTGGGGCACCCTGTTTTCCGGCCAAAACGGCCTGCTGGCCCTGGCCCTGACCGGGGGCGTCGCGCTGCACGCGATTAACGTCCACATCGTCACCACCGTGCTGCCGTCGGTGGTGCGCGATATCGGTGGGCTGGACTGGTACGCCTGGAACACCACCCTGTTCGTGGTGGCCTCGATCGTCGGCGCGGCGCTGTCGGTGCGCCTGCTGGCCGGCGCCGGTCCGCGCGGGGCCTGCCTGGCGGCGCTCGGCATCTTCGCGCTCGGTTCGGCCGCCTGCGCCAGTGCGATGTCGATGCCGTGGATGCTGGCCGGGCGCAGCGTGCAGGGCCTGGGCGGGGGCGCCCTGGCGGCCCTGAGCTACGCGCTGATCCGCGTGGTGTTCCCCGCGCCCCTGTGGCCGCGCGCGGTGGCGCTGGTGTCGGGCATGTGGGGCGTGGCCACCCTGTGCGGGCCGGCCGTGGGCGGCCTGTTCGCCCAGGCCGGGCACTGGCGCTGGGCCTTCTGGACCCTGCTGCCGGCGGCCCTGCTGCAGGCGCTGCTGGTGGCGGCGCGGCTGCGTCCGGCGGCTGCGGCGTCGGCGCCACCGGCGATCCCGCTGACCCAGATCGCCTTGCTGGCCGCCTCGGTGCTGGCGGTGGCGGCGGGCGGCCTGTCGCGCGCGCTGGCCTGGCAGGGCGCCGGCGTGGCGGCCGGGATCGCGCTCGGCGTGGCGGCCATGCTGGTCGAGCGCCGCTCGCACGTGCGCCTGCTGCCGTCCGGAACCTGCGCGCCGGCCTCGCCGCTGGGCGCGGTGTATGCCAGCGTGGCGCTGCTGTTGGTCGGCACCACCACCGAAATCTACGTGCCCTACTTTTTGCAGACCCTGCACGGCTACACGCCGCTGGCCGCCGGTTACCTGACGGCGGCCATGGCGGCCGGCTGGAGCCTGAGCTCCATGCTCTCGTCCGGACGCCAGGGCGCGGCGGCGGCGGGCATGCTGCGCGCCGGCCCGGTACTGGGGGCGCTCAGCCTGGCGGCGCTGGCCTTGCTGGTGCCGGCCGGCGACGCGCTCTCGCCCGCCATGCTGATGCTCTTGTACGGCGTGGCGCTGGCCGGCGCCGGCGCCGGCGTGGGCCTGGGCTGGCCGCATCTGCTCACGCGCGTGCTGACGCTGGCCCCGGCCGGCGAGGGCGGCCTGGCCTCGGCCGCGATCACCACCGTGCAGTTGTACGGCATGGCGATCGGCGCGGCGGTGGCGGGGCTGGTGGCCAACGCCGCCGGCCTGAGCGCGCCGGGAGGCAAGGCGGGGGCGCAGTCGGCGGCGCTGTGGCTGTTCGCCAGCTTCGCGCTGGCGCCGGCACTGGCGGCGCTGCTGGCGCGCCGCATCGCAGGCGGACACGGAGACGGCGCATGAGCACCGCGTCCTCCATCTGGCTGTTCCAGTCGGTGCACGCGCTGGGACTGGCGGCCTGGCTGTCGATTGCCGTCATCAACAACCTGCAGGCCTTCGCCGGGTCGGCCGGGGCGATCGGCGCCACCATGTCGATGGCGCCGCTCAGGCAGGCGCCGGCGGTCGCGACAGCGCTGCTGGCGCGCGCCCTCGCTTCGCCAGCGCTGGCGCGTTGTGCGCTGCTGCTCGTGCTGGCGTTGCAGATCGCCGCCGCCGGGGCCTGCTGGTCTGGCGCATATACGCTGGCGATCGGCCAGGACCTGGCGGCCGCGCGTGCGGCGCTCAACCTGGCCATGAGCGGCTTCGCCGCCTTCCTGTTCGCGATGCACTTGGGCGGCCTGTGGTTCGGCTACTGGATCCGGCAGGAGAGCCTGCAACTGACGCATATCGGGCTGCTGGTGTGGAGCGTGGCGGCCTTTTTGCTGTTTAACCTGCCGCTGGCCTGAAGGAGGGCGCGATGCGCGAACGACTGGAACAACTGCTGGCAGCGGGGCGCGACAATGCCCTGCTGCGCTTCGGCCTGGGTAACGCCTGCCTGAAAGAAGGCGACGCGGCGGCGGCGGCCCTGCATCTGCGCCAGGCCACCGAGCGCAATCCGGCCCATTCGGCCGCCTGGAAGCTGCTCGGCAAAGCGTGGCTGGCGCTGGAGCGCCCGCAGGACGCGGAAGCGGCATGGAACAAAGGACTGGAGGTCGCCGTGAAGCAGGGCGACCTCCAGTCCTCGCGCGAGATGACGGTGTTCCTCAAGCGCCTGCGGCGCTGAGGTCCGCGCTAGGCTACTTGTAGAAGCGCCAGCCCGGCCTGAAGTCGCGCGCCACCTTCTCGTTCTTGAGGCGCGCGCGCACCAGTTCGATCGGCAGCATGCCGCCGTCGAGAATCCGGTCGTGGTAGTCCAGCAAGCTCATCTTGCCGCCGTCGACCAGCTCGCGTTTCAGTTCGCGCAGTTGCAGCGCGCCGACCATGTAGCCGGCCTGGTACAGCGGCGGATAGTCGCCGTTGAACGAGCGCCGCACCTCGGCGCGCGCATTGTCCGGCTCATGGCCGACGCGTTGTATCAGCATGTCGACCGCCTGCTCGGGCGTGATTTTGCCCATGTGGAAACCGAGCGAGAACAGGATGCGCGCGGCGCGGTGATTACGCCAGAACATCATGCCGATGCGGTCTTCCGGCGTGACCGCGAAATTGCGCTCGTACAGCAGCATCTCCCAGTACACGGCCCAGCCTTCGACGTAGAAGGGCGAGTCGAACAGGCGGCGCTGCGGCTGGTAGCGGTCGGCCATGAACAGTTGCAGGTGGTGGCCCGGAATCAGCTCGTGCTGCACGGTCGCGCGCGAGAAGTGCGGGTTATTCCCGCGCATCGACATCATCTTCTGCTCGTGCGTCATCTCGGCCGTGGGGTAGGACACCAGGATCGTGTCGCCGCCCAGGAAGAAGGGGCTGATCAACTGGCTCTCGGGCGAGAGCATGTCCATGCGCCAGCTGCGGCGCGCCACTTCCGGCACCGTCACCAGCCTGTTGGCCTCCATGTAGTCGATCGCTTCCTTGGCCAGGCGCCGCACCATGGCCGGCTGCTCGCCCGGCGCCACGTAGGTGGTCTTCACCTTTTCCATGGCCGCGTGCCAGTCGGCGCCGAAGCCCATCTCGGCCGAGGCCTTGCGCAGTTCGGCCTCGCCCCAGGCCAGCTCTTTCTCGGCCAGCGCCATCAATTCTTCCGGCGTGTACGGGATCATCTCGCGCTGCAGGGCGCTGAGCAAGCCGTCGCGCCCGATCGGGTCGCCCGTCACATTGAGCAGTCTGGCCGAGGCCTTGCCGACCAGCCGTTCGTTCAGGCTGGCCGCATACTCGCCCATCGCCTTGTCCAGGTCCGCATACGGACGCTTGACCCACCAGGTGAGCTGCGGATCGTAGCCTTCGTAGTAGGCGTACCAGGCCTTCAGGTCGCGCGCGGTGGACGCCAGCACCTGCGCGGCGCGGTTGGCCACGCTGCGCGAGGCCATCGGTTTGCGCGCATGGATGTCGGCCCCGGCCAGCAGCGCGTCGTGCGCCTTGCGCACCGCCAGCAGCGCCCCCTGCAGGACCGCCGCGCTGGCCGCGCCATCCTGCGCCTGCATCGTGCGGCGCGCTTCGGCCATGTCGATCAGGGGACGCGCAAACGGCACCAGCGGCTCGGCTTCGGCAAAGCGCTGGCGCCGCGCAGCCAGTTCGCGCAGTTCGAAGTCGATCTGGCTGCGCATCATGACCGCGTCGATGCGGTCTTCCACGCCGTAGCTGTCGAACGGCAGCGCGTCGAGCGCCGCGCGCCACTGCGTGAAGAAGTCTTCCATCTGGCGCGCCCGCGCCGTGCCGTTGGCCACCGTGTACAGTTTGTCGAGACTGGCGTAATCGAGCTGGTAGCGCTGGATAAACGCCGGCATCGCCTGCTGCGCGATGGCGAAGTGCGACAGCGGCGGCGTCAGCGCCGCGCGCGGCTGCGCGCCGGCGTGCGTGGACAGGCCGGCCGCGCCCAGGGCCGCCGCCAGCAGCATCGCGCCGCGCATCAGTAAGTCGCCAGCGCGGACGGGGCGCCGTTCTTGAAGGTGTAGACGGTGACGGCCGACTGCTTCATGTTGCCCTTGTCGTCGTAAGCATAGGTGCCGACCACGCCCTTGTAGCTGCTGGCGCGCATGGCGGCGGCCACCACGGAGGGATCGAGCGAGTTGGCCGACTTCATGGCCTGCGCCATGAACATGGTCTGGTCGTAGAACGAGGCTGCGTAGACGTCGGGCGCCTGCTTGAAGCGCGCCTTGTAGCGGGCCTGGAAGGCCGGGCCCTCGGCTTGCTTGTCGAGGATCGCGCCGCCCTGGGCGCACAGCACGTTCTCGCCGACCGCGTCGCCCCCCAGCTTGGCCATCTCCGGGCTGCACAGGGTGTCGCCGCCGAGCAGCTTGACGTTCAGGCCGAGCGCGCGCATCTGGCGCGCCATCGGTGCGCCCTGGGGCGCATAGCCGCCGAAGAAAATCGCATCGACGTTCTTCGCCTTGAGCTTGGTCAGGATGGCGGCGAAATCGGTCGCCTTGTCGGTCGTGAACTCATGGCCCGCCACGGTGATGCCGGAGGCCTTGGCCTGCTTGACGAATTCCATCGCGATGCCCTGGCCGAAGGCGGTGCGGTCGTCGATCACGCCGATGTTCTTGAGCTTTAACTGCCTGGCCGCGTAGCCGGCCATGGAAGCGCCGAGCTGGGTGTCGCTGGCGACGATGCGGAACACGCCCTGGTAGCCGCTCTGGGTCACCTTGGGATTGGTGCCGACGGTGGACATGAGCGCGCCGGCGTCGTTGTAGACGCGCGCGGCCGGAATGGCCACGCCCGAGTTGTACGGGCCGAGCACGAAGCGCACGCCGGCGTCGACCAGCTTTTGCGCGACCACCACGCCGGCTTTCGGATCGCCCTGGTCGTCCTCGGACTTGAGTTCGAACTTGACGGGCTTGCCGGCGATGCTGATTTTTTTGGCGTTCAATTCTTCCAGCGCGAGGCGCACGCCGTTTTCGTTGTCCTTGCCGGCGAAGGCATTCGCGCCCGAGAGCGGGCCGGTCACGCCGATCCTGACGACCTGCTCCTGCGCCAGCGCGGCCTGGGAAGCGAGCAGCAGGGCGGCTGCGGCGAAGGGGATGTGTTTTTTGTTCGGTGCCATGCGTTTGTCTCTCCTCTGATCTGGACAGCGGCATCATCGCACGATTCGCGGCATTTTTATATGCGGTTTTAAGCGGGCAGCCGTTTGGAAATGAGATCGAGCGGCAGCGCCGTGGTGTACTTGATCTGCTCCATCGAGAACGCCGACGACACGCCGGTGATGTGCGCCGTCTTGATCAGCTTCTTGTAAAAACGGTCGTAGCCGCCGATGTCGGTGGTGACCACCTTGAGCAGGTAGTCGACGTCGCCGCTCATGCGGTGGAACTCCATGACCTCGGGCAGGGCGATGACGGCGGCGGCGAAGCGGGTCAGCCATTTTTCGTCGTGTTCGGTGGTGCGCACGCTGACGAACACGGTGACCGGCAGGCCCACCTTTTCGCGGTCGATGATGCTCACGCGGGTCTGGATATAGCCTTCTTCCTCCAGCCGCTTGACCCGTTTCCAGCACGGGGTGCTGGACAGGCCGACCTTCTCGCTCAGGCCCGCGATCGACAGGGTGGCGTCGGCCTGCAGGGCCGCGAGGATGGCGCAATCATACTTATCGAGAGAACTCATTCTGCTTTTTTCTGAAATGTGAGATGAATATGCTAAACGAGTACAAATACGAGCAAATTTTGGCATATTTTCTCACGTTTTAGCCGATAACATATCACGCAAGAATGACATTACCATTTCGCCCCGCCATGCACACCGAAATCTACCTTGACGCAAATGCCACATCGGCCGTCCATCCCGCCGCCATCGCCGCCGCCGAACAGGCCATGCGCGACTGCTACGGAAACCCCAGCAGCAGCCACGCCACCGGCCTGAAAGCGAAGGCCATGCTCGACGGCGTGCGCGCGCTGGCGCGGCGCGTGCTCGGCGCCGGGCAGGGCCGGCTGATGTTTACGAGCGGCGCCACCGAAGGCATCCAGACGGCGGTGCTGTCGGCGCTGTGCGAGGTGCGCGCGCGCCGCGCCAGGGGCGAAGCGGGCGGCGACCTGCTGCTGTACGGCGCCACCGAACACAAGGCGGTGCCCGAAAGCCTGGCGCACTGGAACGCGCTGCTCGGCACCGGGCTGGAACTGCGCGCGCTGCCGGTCGACGGCGACGGGCGCCACCGCCTCGACGTGCTGCGCGAACTGGCGCCGCGCGCCGCCTTCATCTGCACCATGGCCGCGAATAACGAAAGTGGCGCCATTTCCGACCTGGCCGGGATCGAAGCCGTGTTGAACGACTGCGCACCGCAGGCGCTGTGGATGGTCGACAGCGTGCAGGCCCTCGGCAAGCTGGCGCTCGACCTGGCCGCCACCCGCATCGACTACGCGCCGTTCTCCGGCCACAAGCTGTATGCGCCCAAGGGCATCGGCATGCTGTATGTGCGCGAGGGCGCGCCCTACACCGCGCTGATGATGGGCGGCGGCCAGGAGTCGGCCCAGCGCTCGGGCACCGAGAACATGAGCGGCATCGCCGCCCTGGGCGCGGTGCTGGCGGCGCTGGACGAGGGCGGCGGCTTTCGCAGCCACGCGCAGCTGGCGGACATGCGCGAACGGCTGGTCGGCGCCCTGCGCGCGGCGCTGCCCGGCATCGTCTTCAACGCGCCGTTCGCCACCAGCCTGCCGACCACCCTCAATTTTTCCGTGCAAGGCCTGGCCGGCAAGGAACTGCTCGACCTGTTCGACGCCGCCGGCGTGCGCGTCAGCGCGGGCTCGGCCTGTTCGGCGGCCAAGGCCGCGCCCAGCTACGTGCTGGCGGCGATGGGCCTGGCGCCATGGCGCTGCGCGGCGGCGGTGCGCATGTCGTTCGGACCGATGGCGGACGAGGCCTTCATCGACGCCGCCTGCGAGCGCATCGCCCGCTGCGGCGCGGCCTTGCGCGCCAGCTGCCTGGTGCCATCGAGCATGCCCGCGCAGGACGGCGACGGCGTGATTCAACTGGGTAGCGACGGCGCCTGCACCTGGCTGCTGCTCGACGCCGCCAGCCGCACCTGCGCCATCGTCAATCCGCAGGCGCCGCTGGCCGGGCGCATCAACGACTTCGTGCGCTGCCAGGGCTACCGCGTGCGCGCCGTGATCGACACCCATCGCGGCGGCACCGGCCGCGCGGCGCTGGTGACGGCGCTGGGCGGCCAGCTGGCCGGCGCCGTCAGCCACGAGGCGCTGGGCTGGCCGGTGCTGGCCGACCAGGTCACGCTCGATAACGGCCAGAGCGCCGGTGCGCTGATGTTCGGCAGCCGCCTGCTGGCGCGCGTGGAGCGCGACGACGGCGCCAGCTATCTGTTCGGCGAGCGTTCGGCCGCCGGCCTGGCCGCCGGCGACGTGCGCTTCGCCTTCACCGGGCCGAACGCCGACATCGAGCAACTGGCGGAACTGGTGTCGCGCAAGACCGTCGTGTGCCAGGCCCGCGAAGCGGCCAGCCTGGCCTGCACCACGCTGGTGGCGGAACGCGGCGGCGCCATCGCGGCCGCCAACCCCTTGACGATGCAGCTCGAGGCGCATGGCCTCGAGCGCTTCTTCGACCAGCATCCCGACGCGCTGCTGATCGACGTGCGCGAAGCCTACGAACACGCGGCGGCCGACGCCGGCCAGTGGCACGGCCGCCGAATCGAGAGCGTGCCCTTGTCGCGCCTGGCCGACCGCCTGTCGGTCTGGCTGCGCGCGGAGGAACGCCCGCTGGTGTTTTTCTGCCGCAGCGGCGCGCGCAGCATCAAGGCGGCGCAGTGCCTGCAGCGCCTCGGCTACCGCAAGGCCTGGCATGTGGCGGGCGGGGTGGCGTTGGACGCCAAATTGCCGCTGGCGGCGTAAGCGGACCCATTGCGGCTTGCCGCCGGCGCGGGCACGCTTGCCGTCGGTGTCATCGCACGCCAAAAAAACAACCCTCTATAAACAGCTTGTAATTTTTGCACGGGAAGCGGATATTGGTTTTCCCCTCCGCTCTGTACGAATCGCTCTTTTTGGCAGGCGGAGCCCTCCCTTGTTTGTACGCTGTTCTTACCCATGAGGTAATAAGATGACTACGTGCGCCAGTCGAAGGAAGTTCAATAGCCAGACGTTTGCCCTGATGAGCGGTGCCTTGTTTCTTCCACAGTCGACGTTGTATGCCCAAACCACCAAGCCGGTGGTCAAGACGGTCACCCGGCAGCCGCTTTCCACGGTCATGGCCGACGCTGCCCGGCGCGAGCAGCTATTTACCTTGTTCGAGCGGATGCGCGCACTGCCTGCCTCGCATCCTTCCAGTTATTTTTTTCAAGCCGCGATCCACTGGTTTCCCGATTTTTCCGATAAAGACCCTGGGGTCCAGGCCATCAAGGCGATATTCGACGCCGATCCCAAAGCCAAAGATGCGCTGCCTTACTGGGATCAATGTACGCATTTCGGAAAGGGCCAGCCGGCGGATTTCCTGGTATGGCACCGGGCTTACGTTTATCACTTCGAGCAGAGCGCCAGGCACATACTCGGGGACCCTTCCTTTGCATTGCCTTACTGGGACTATACGTCCCCGCAGGCCGGCAGCCGCATGCTGCCCGATATTTTCATCGGCAAGCAGCGGCAAAAGGAGGGAAAATCCATCTCCAATTCCTTGTTTCCCACAGGCGGACCCGATCGGACCCTGAAAAACAAGGGAGATCAGCTCAGCCTCGCTGCCGTGAACATTACCGACGCATTCAACGCGGAGCGCTATTTTGCGGTGGCAGGCGTTCCCGGTTTCGGCGGCGCGGTGGGGCAGGGAGGCGCGGTCAGTGCGATCGATAACGTTCCTCACGGTGCGGTTCATGGCGGTGTGGGCGGGTGGATGGGCAGTGTGGATACCGCAGCGTTCGATCCGGTATTCTGGTTTCATCACGCAAATATCGATCGCCTGTGGAATATGTGGCTGGCCGCGAAAAACAAGTACTGGGGCGCCATGCCGGATGGCTGGCTCGATCAGGCGCCATTTTCCTTCATGGCGCCGGACGGCACCATTGTGCGCGAAAAGCGCTCGTTTTACGCCGATCAGGCCAATCTGGGATACCGTTACGATTCCGATCCGACCCTGCTACCCCAGCCGACGCTGGGTCAGCCGGCGGGTAAAAAGCCGCCCAATCTGAAAAGTATCCAGCAACTACCCCGGGAAATAAAGGGCTTTTTCGAAAAACCAGCCGGACCGGCCACCAGCGCGGTGACATTGTCGAGTAGCGCCCGTACCGACATCCGAGTGCCGCTCGCGCCATTGCCGCCGCCTCCTGGATCGACTGCCCCGGGCAAGCGTCCGATGGCGCTGGAAAGCGTCAAGGAAAAGTATAACTATGTCGTGCTCGATATCAGCGGCATCGAGAAAGAATCGGGAAGCGCCGGAAATTACGACATTTATGCCAGCCTCCCGGGAGCGGTCCCCCCTGAACTGGGCAAGGCCAGCAGGGTCGGCTACCTGACCACGTTCGAGGCGCCGCGCCGCCGCCCGAACGGCGCCCCCGGCAAGGAAGTTCATCATCGGGTCGATATTACGGCGTTTGTCCAGAAGCTTTCTTCCGACAAAAAAGTCAATCCCTCGGAAATTATCTTTACGTTCGTCCGCTCCGTCGGCACGGACGCCTCAGGCAAGCCGCTCGATCAAGCGGAGGGCGGCCCGGTTCACCTCCGCTCGCTTGCGGTGAAGGTACTGGTCGGTTCCACCGATGAGGTCATCTAGCCCATTTGCCTGACGAGGTGGCTTGCCACCGTACCACGGTGGCAAGCCCTTCATTCTTATGTTCGATGGCGCACAGTCGCGGACGCGTCATCGTTATAGGATTGCAACAGCCGTACGACCCGGTCGCAACCCGCTGTGCCGCAGCGTGTTGGTCATGCCCACGCGAGGTCTCTGTTGAATCAAGAAAATACCAAATTAGCCGACACGCTGTATGCGTGGCGCAACGTCCACGACGGCGAACGCCATGCCGGCGACGATGTCCCCCTGCGCTCGGAACTGTTCAGTGCCGCCCAGATGGCGATGCACGGAAAGCACCTTGCCACTTCCCACAAGCTCAGCGAGCGCAGCGGTCCCGACCGCCTGCTTCCGCGCCTGACCGAAAACGCCGCCATCATCACCGACACCTGCTCGGAGCTGACCGCCGCGATCAAGGCGGGGCGGCAGATCACGCCCGCCTCCGAATGGCTGCTGGATAACTTCTACCTGGTCGAAGAGCAGATCCGCATCGCCCGGCGCCACCTGCCGAAGGATTACTCCAAGGAGCTGCCGCGCCTGGCCAACGACGAAGCCGACGGCAATCCGCGCGTGTACCAGATCGCGCTGGAGATCATCTCGCACGGCGACGGCCGGGTCGATCCCGAGAGCCTGTCGCGCTTCGTGGACGCCTACCAGGAAGTCGCGACCCTCAAGCTGGGCGAACTGTGGGCCATTCCGATCATGCTGCGCCTGGCGCTGATCGAAAACCTGCGGCGCGTGGCCGCGCGCGTGTACGACAACCGCGCCCAGCGCGACCGCGCCAACACCTGGGCCGACCAGATGGCCGAAACGGCCGAAAAAAATCCGAGCGACCTGATTTTGCTGGTGGCCGACATGGCCCGCTCGGGCCAGCCGATGAACAGCGGCTTCGTTGCCGAACTGGCGCGCCGCCTGCAGGGGCAGAGCCCCGCGCTGACCCTGGCGCTGCAGTGGGTGACCACGCGCCTGGCCGACGCCGGCCTGACCATCGAACAGCAGATCCAGGCCGAAATCGGCCAGCAGGCGGCCGACCAGGTCTCGATCAGCAACAGCATCGGCAGCCTGCGCTTCCTCGGCACCATGGACTGGCAGGAGTTCGTCGAAACCATGAGCGCGGTCGAACAGACCCTGCGCCAGGACCCCGCCGGCACCTACGGCAAAATGGATTTTTCCACGCGCGACAACTACCGCCACGTGATCGAAAAGCTGGCCAAGCGCAGCGACTTCACCGAAGTGCAGGTCGCCGAAGCCGCGCTCGAACTGGCCACCGCGAACCGCGCGCCGTCCGCCGGCGGGCTCGATGAACGCACGCGCCACATCGGCTACTACCTGGTCGGCAGCGGCCAGGCGCAGCTCGAAAAACGCCTGGCGGTGCGCAATCCGCCGCTCGAAGCGCTCAACAAGAGCGGGCGCGCCTCGCCGCTGTCGACCTATTTGGGCGGCATCGTCGTGCTCACGCTGCTGTTTACCGGCACCGCCATCATCCACGCGCGCGCCGACGGCGTCGACGACTCGATGCTGGCCGTGCTGGGCATCCTGGCCCTGCTCGGATCGAGCCAGCTGGCGCTGGCCCTGGTCAACTTCATGGCCACCCAGCTCACCCGCCCGCACCCGCTGCCGCGCATGGACTTCAAGGAAGGCATTCCGACCGATGCGCGCTCGATGGTGGTGGTGCCGACGCTGCTGTACAGCCGCGACAACGTGGCCTCGCTGTGCGAAGCGCTGGAAGTGCGCTACCTGGCCAACCGCGATGCCAACCTGCGCTTTTGCCTGCTGACCGACTTCGTCGACGCGCCCAAGCAGCACATGCCGGGCGACGACGAGCTGGTCGAGCAGGCGCGCGCCACCATCGACGAACTCAATGCCAAATACGGCTGCGACGTCGACCAGGAAATCATCGGGCCGGACGGCCAGAAGGCCATGTCGCGCTGCCACCTGCTGCCGTTCCTGCTGCTGCACCGCCCGCGCATGTGGAGCGCCAGCGAAAACGCCTGGATCGGCTTCGAACGCAAACGCGGCAAGCTGGCCGCGCTCAACGCCTTCTTGCGCGGCGGCGCGCGCGAGCAGTTCTCCATGGTCGCCGGTTCCACCGACGGCCTGGCCAACGTGCGCTACGTGATCACGCTCGACACCGACACCCAGCTGCCGCGCGACGCCGCGCGCCAGTTCATCGCCACCATGGCGCACCCGCTGAACCGCCCGACCCTCGACAAGGACGGCCGGCGAGTGGTCGAAGGCTACGGCATCCTGCAGCCGCGCGTGGCCGCGGCCCTGCCGGGCGACACCGCGTCGCGCTACGAGCACCTGTGCGGCGGCGAACCGGGCATCGACCCGTACACCCGCACCGTCTCGGACGTCTACCAGGACGTGTTCTACGAAGGTTCCTTCGTCGGCAAGGGCATCTACGATGTCGACACCTTCGAAACGGTGCTCGGCCACCGCCTGCCCGACAACCAGATTCTCAGCCACGATCTGCTGGAAGGCTGCTACCTGCGCGCCGGCCTGCTGAGCGACGCCCAGCTGTACGAGGAATACCCGGCGCGCTACAGCGACGACGTGAGCCGGCGCCACCGCTGGATCCGCGGCGACTGGCAGCTGGCCGGCTGGCTGCTGCCGCGCGTGCCCGGCGCGAACGGCAAGCGCGAAGCCAATCCGCTGACCGCGCTGTCGCGCTGGAAGCTGTTCGACAACCTGCGCCGCAGCCTGATCGCCACCACCCTGACCGCCTTGCTGATCGTCTGCTGGGCCCTGATGCCGACGCCGCTGTTCTGGACCCTGGGCGTGCTGGCGGTGATCTTCCTGCCGACCTTCTTCAGCGCCATGTTCGACATGATCGAAAAGCCGCACGACGTGCTGTGGGAGCAGCACCTGTCGACCGCCTTCAAGAGCGCGCGCCTGATGTTCGGGCACTCGGCCCTGCAGCTGGCCTTTTTGCCGTACGAAGCGTACTTCAGCCTCGACGCCATCGTGCGCGCCTCGTGGCGCATGCTGGTCACGCGCCGCCGCCTGCTGGAATGGCGTCCATCGAGCCTGAACCGCTCCAGCACCGACATGGAGAGCAACTGGAAGAGCATGTGGATCTCGCCGGTCCTGGCCGTGGCCACCGCGCTGATGCTCGCCTACGTGCACCGCGCCGCGCTGCCGGTCGCCGCGCCGGTGCTGCTGCTGTGGTTCTTCGCGCCGGTGGTGGCATGGTGGATCAGCCTTCCGCAGGAGCGCGCCGCCACCGCCCTGTCGTCGCCGCAAACCCTGTTCCTCGAGTCGCTCGCGCGCAAGACCTGGAGCTTCTTCGAGACCTACGTCACGGCGGAAGACAACTGGCTCGCGCCCGACAATATGCAGGAACACCCGGTCAAGGTGGTGGCGCACCGCACCTCGCCGACCAATATCGGCATGGCGCTGCTGGCCAACCTGACCGCCTGGGACTTCGGCTTCATCACCACCGGGCGCCTGCTCAAGCGCACCCGCGACACGCTCAACACCATGGCGCGCATGGAACGCTACCATGGCCACTTCTATAACTGGTACGACACGCTGACCTTGAATCCGCTGCACCCGATGTACGTGTCGGCGGTCGACAGCGGCAACCTGGCCGGCCACCTGCTCACGCTGGCGCCGGGCCTGACCCAATTGGCCGACCAGCCGATCGTCGGCAAGCAGACCCTGGACGGCATCTCGATCACCCTGAACGTGGTGCAGGAACACGCGCTTGAAGCCGGACCGGCCGTCAAGGCCGCGATCGACGCCATGCGCAGCCACCTGTCGGCCGACCGCGTGCGCGCAAGCGACAGCCTGCCCGGCATGGTGGCCGAACTGGGACGCCTGTCCAGCTGCGCCGACGCCATCCTGGCGGCGATGCATCCGGTGGGAGAGCCGGCCCTGCAAGGCTGGGCCGACAAGCTGGCCGACCAGTGCCACAGCGCGCGCGACGAGCTGCTGCAGCTGGCGCCGTGGATGCGTTCGGCCCAGGAATACGTGGTCGACACCAGCCTGACCCGCATTCCGACCCTGCGCGAACTGGCCAACTTTGCCCTCACCGGCAGTGCCAGTACCGACCTCGCCCCGAGCGAGCGCGAACGCCAGCAAACCCTGACCGAGCTGGTGGCCCAGGGCAGCGCCCGCGCCGCCCAGCGCATCGAAGACATCAACCGCATGGCGTTCGAGGCGCGCGAGTTCGCGAACATGGACTTCCGCTTCATGTACAACACGACCACCAACCTGCTGGCGATCGGCTACAACGTCTCCGACCGCCGCCTGGACGCGGCCTGCTACGACCTGCTGGCGTCCGAAGTGCGCCTGTGCAGCTTCGTCGGCATCGCGCAGGGCCAGTTCCCGCAGGAGCACTGGTTTGCGCTGGGCCGCCAGCTGTGCATCATCGGCAACGAGCAGCTGCTGCTGTCGTGGAGCGGCTCGATGTTCGAATACCTGATGCCGCTGCTGGTCATGCCGACCTACCAGAATACCCTGCTCGACCAGACCTACCGTTCGGTGGTCAACGCCCAGATCGAGTACGGCAAGCAGCGCGAGGTGCCGTGGGGGATTTCCGAATCCGGCTACAACACCGTCGACGCCAGCCTGAATTACCAGTACCGCGCCTTCGGCGTGCCCGGCACGGGCCTGAAGCGCGGCCTGGCCGACGACCTGGTGATCGCCCCGTACGCCACCATGATGAGCCTGATGGTCCATCCGGATGCGGCGGTCGAGAACCTGCAGCGCATGGCCGACCTGGGCTTCATGGGCAAGCACGGCTTCTACGAAGCGATCGACTACACCGCTGCGCGCCTGCCGCGCGGCCAGAGCTTTGCCGTGATCCGCTCCTTCATGGCGCACCACCAGGGCATGGGCTTCCTCGCCCTCAGCTACCTGCTGCACGACCGTCCGATGCAGCGCCGCTTCGAGTCCGACCCGCTGTTCCAGGCCACCTTGCTGGTGCTGCAGGAGCGGGTGCCGCGCGCCGGCGCCTTCTATTCCAACACCGCCGAACTGGCCGCCATGCGCGCCCCGGCGCAGGAAGTGGCCACCGCCGCCACCCGCATCATCACCCAGACCACCACGGTGCAGCCGGAAGTGCAGCTGCTCTCGAATGGCCGCTACCATGTGATGGTCACCAGCGCCGGCGGCAGCTACAGCCGCTGGAAGGACCTGGCCGTGACGCGCTGGCGCGAAGACGGCACCTCCGACAACTGGGGTAACTTCTGCTACGTGCGCGATGTCGACAGCGGCCATTTCTGGTCGACCGCCTACCAGCCGACCATGGTCGAGCCTCAGTCCTACGAAGTGATCTTCTCGGAAGGGCGCGCCGAATTCCGCCGTCACGACCGCGGCCTGGACCTGTACACCGAAATCGTGGTCTCGCCGGAAGACGATATCGAAATGCGGCGTACCCGCATCACCAATAAGTCGAACGTCAAGCGCACCATCGAATTTACCAGCTACGCCGAAGTGGTGATGGCGCCGGCCGCCGCCGACAACGCGCACCCGGCGTTCAGCAAACTGTTCGTGCAGACCGAAATCCTGCGCAACGAAAATGCCATCCTGTGCACCCGCCGTCCGCGCGCCAAGGACGAGCAGATGCCGTGGATGTTCAACCTGATGACGGTGCACGACGGCGCGCTGCTCGATGTCTCGTTCGAGACCAGCCGCAGCGAATTCCTCGGCCGCGCCAACAGCGCGGTGGCCCCGCGCGCCCTGCTCGAACCGCAGCCGCTGGGCGGCAGCGAAGGCTCGGTGCTCGATCCGGTGGTCGCGATCCGCTACAAGGTCACGCTCGAACCGGACCAGATGGTGGTGCTCGACGTGGTGACCGGCATGACCGACACGCGCGAGCAAGCCGTGCACCTGATCGACAAATACCAGGACCGCCACCTGGCCGACCGCGTGTTCGAACTGGCATGGACCCACAGCCAGGTCGTGCTGCGCCAGTTGAACGCCACCGAATCGGACGCGCAGCTGTACAGCCGCCTGGCCAGCACGGTGATCTACCCGAACGCCTCGCTGCGCGCCGACGCCGGTATCCTGATCCGCAACCAGCGCGGCCAGTCCGGCCTGTGGGCCTACGCCATTTCGGGCGACCTGCCGATCGTGCTGTTGCAGATCAAGGACGCGGCCAATATCGACCTGGCGCGCCAGATGGTGCAGGCGCACGCTTACTGGCGCCTCAAGGGGCTGGTGGTCGACCTGGTCATCTGGTACGAAGACCAGTCGGGTTACCGTCAACTGCTGCACGACCAGATCATGGGCCTGATCGCCTCCGGCATCGACGCGCAGGCGATCGACCGTCCGGGCGGCATCTTCGTGCGCCTGCTCGACCAGATCGCGCAGGAAGACCGGGTGCTGATGCAGTCGGTGGCGCGCGCCATCATTTCCGACAGCCGCGGCACCCTGGCCGACCAGGTCAAGCGCGCCACGCCGGTGGCGCCGAAACTGCCGCCGCTGGTGGTCGAATCGCGCGACGAGCAGTACCAGCCGCGCGCCGACATCCCTGTCGCTGCGCGCGACCTGATCCTGCACAACGGCCTGGGCGGCTTCAGCGCCGACGGCAGCGAATACGTCATCCGCACCAATGCCGCGAACCGCACGCCGGCGCCGTGGGTCAACGTGCTGGCCAACCCGAACTTCGGCAGCGTGGTGTCGGAGAGCGGCCAGGCCTACACCTGGAGCGAAAACGCGCACGAATTCCGCCTCACGCCGTGGGACAACGACCCGGTATCGGACCGCAGCGGCGAGTCGTTCTACATTCGCGACGAGCAGACTGGCCGCTTCTGGTCGCCGACTGCGCTGCCGGTGCGCGCGGCGGGCGACTACGTCACGCGCCACGGCTTCGGCTACAGCGTGTTCGAGCACAGCGAAGAGGGCATCCACACCGAACTGTCCACCTTCGTGGCGCTGGACGCGTCGATCAAATACTCGGTCATCAAGATCCGCAACGACAGCACCGTGCCGCGCCGCCTGTCGGCCACCGGCTATGTTGAGTGGGTGCTGGGAGACCTGCGCGCCAAGTCGGCGATGCACGTCACCACCGAGCAGGATCCGATGAGCGGCGCGATCTTTGCGCGCAATGCCTACAACACCGAGTTCACGGGCCGCGTGGGATTCTTCCACGTCGACGCGCAGCAAAAGTCCTTCACCGCCGACCGCAACGAATTCATCGGCCGCAACCGCACCCTGGCCAGTCCGGCGGCAATGGGGCGCGCGCGCCTGTCGGGCAAGATCGGCGCCGCCCTCGATCCCTGCGCCGCGCTGCAGGTGATGGTGGAACTGCAGCCGGGCCAGGAACGCGAGCTAGTGTTCATGCTCGGCGTGGGCGGGCGCCGCAACGCGGACGCCAGCGGCCTGGTACAGAAATACAGCGGCAGCGCGGCAGCAGCAGCCTCGCTGGCGATGGTGCGCAAGCACTGGGATCACACGCTAGGCGCGATCCAGGTGCAGACGCCCGATCCATCGCTCGACGTGATCGCCAACGGCTGGCTGATGTACCAGACCATCGCCTGCCGCCTGTGGGCGCGCAGCGGCTACTACCAGTCCGGCGGCGCCTTCGGCTTCCGCGACCAGCTGCAGGACGCGATGGCGATGATCCACACCGAACCGCACCTGCTGCGCGAGCACCTGCTGATGTGCGCGGCCCACCAGTTCGTGGAAGGCGACGTGCAGCACTGGTGGCATCCGCCGTCGGACCGTGGCGTGCGCACGCACTGCTCGGACGATTATCTGTGGCTGCCGCTGGCGGCGCACCGCTACGTCATCGGCACGGGCGACCGCAGCGTGCTGACCGAACCGGCGCCGTTCCTCGAAGGGCGCATGCTGAAACCCGAGGAAGAGTCCTACTACGACATGCCGGGACGCTCCAGCCAGACTGGCGACCTGTACGAGCACTGCGTGCGCGCCATCAAGCGCGGGCTGCGCTTCGGCGAACATGGCTTGCCGCTGATCGGCACCTGCGACTGGAACGACGGCATGGACCGCGTCGGCAACGAAGGCAAGGGCGAGAGCGTGTGGCTGGCCTTCTTCCTGTACGAAGTGCTGCAGCGCTTCTCCGAGGTGGCGGTGGTGTACGGCGACCACGCGTTTGCCGAGACCTGCAAGACCGAGGCGGCCACCCTGGCGGCCAACGTGGAAGCGCATGCCTGGGACGGCCAGTGGTACCGCCGCGCCTATTTCGACGACGGCACGCCGCTCGGATCGCACACCAACGACGAATGCCAGATCGATTCGATCTCGCAGAGCTGGGGCGTGATTTCGGGCGCGGCCAATCCGGAGCGCACGGCGTCGGCCATGAAGGCGGTCGACGAGCGCCTGGTGCGGCGCGACTACGGTCTGGTGCAGCTGCTCGATCCGCCGTTCGACGACGGCGTGCTCAATCCCGGCTACATCCGTGGCTATGTGCCGGGAGTGCGCGAAAACGGCGGGCAGTACACGCACGCCGCGATCTGGACCGCGATGGCCTTCGCCAAGATGGGCGACACCGAGCGCGCCTGGGAGCTGCTGCGCATGATCAATCCGGTGCAGCATGGCAGTACGCCGGAAAGCGCGGCCCTGTACAAGGTCGAACCGTATGTGGTGGCGGCCGACGTGTATGCGGTCTCGCCGCACATCGGGCGTGGCGGGTGGAGCTGGTACACCGGTTCGTCGGGCTGGATGTATCGCCTGATCGTCGAATCGCTGCTGGGCGTGAGCCTGTCCGGCGACAAGCTGAGCATGACGCCGCATCTGCCGCACGACTGGCCGGGCTTCAGCTTGCAGTACCGCTATCGCGAGACCGTGTATGCGATCTCGGTGCAGGCCGGCGAGGCCGACGCCATGACCGTCGATGGCGTGCGCCAGGATGTGCACGTGATCCAGATGGTCGATGACGGCCGGCCGCACACGGTGCAGTTGCAGGTGCGCCGCAAAGCGTAATCGCCGGCCTCGATTCCGTCGTTGCGGCTCGCCGCGAACGACGGAATCTGTCTCAAATGAGACATTTTCATGTTTTGCGCAACAGACCATGGATTTAGTTATCCACAGGCGCGTTGCGCTCTTCTTCGGCAATCCACCCCGTCCTCCCTGCTAAGCCCGCCATGTTGACGTTGGCCCTCGGCAACGACCGTGTTACTTCACCTAAGGAAACACGTTCGCTTCTGGCAGGACATTTCCAAATGTAAATACTCTGTCACGTTTACGTCATGCATAGTTGCGAGAATTCAGTTGTCTGCAACTATCACTGTAAACGGGATTCCCATGCGCCACCTCACCAGTTTCAAGCTGTTCCGCCCGCTCGCCATCGCCCTGGCCCTGTCCGCCAGCCCTGTCGTCATGGCGTCCGAAGCCGACCATCGGGAATTCGACGCCACCCTGCATGTGCCGTACGCCGCGTCCAGCGCGGCGCGCACCTTCACGCTCGCCTTCGACTATCCGCACGTCGAGCGCCAGCAGGAAGTGAGCTGGAAACTGGAGCTGCTCGGCCCGGCCGGGCAGGTGGTCCAGCAATGGCACGGCGTGCAGCGCATGTTCCAGAAGCCGGTCGAGGTCAAGGTGCGCTGGGCCGGACGGGCCGGCCTGGCCGACGGCGTGTACCAGGTGCGCATGCAGGCCGTGTCCAACGACGCTGCCGAGCGCGGCCGTGAACCGGACCTGTCGCAGGAATCGATCGAGCGCCTGCTGGCGGCCGGCGCCGACGCGCTGGTGGAGCAACGCTGGGACCTGGCCATCGGCAAGACCGCCCAGCCCGCCATGCCGGCCTTCCGCGCTTTGCCGGCAAACAAGGCCAACGCCAAGGGGGGCGAGCTGTCGTCCGTGCAACTGGCCGCGCCCGCGCCCGGCTCGTTGCCCTACACCGTCTACTTTGCCAACCTGCACAGCCAGACCAACCACAGCGACGGCGGCGGCGCCCTCGGCAGCTGCAGCGGCTCGCAAGCGCCGCAGAGCGCCGCCTTCGGGCCGGCCGACGCCTTCGCCTACGCCCGCAACAAGGGCCTCGACATCCTCGCCACCTCCGAGCACAACCACATGTTCGACGGCTCCGACGGCACCAACACCTCGGCCAGCCCGGCCACGGCCAAGGCCCTGTTCAAATCCGGACTGGCGGCCGCGGCCGATTTCAATGCCGCCAATCCCGGCTTCCTGGGCGTGTACGGTATCGAATGGGGCGTCATCAACAATGGCGGCCACCTGAACATCTTCAACACGCCGGAACTGTTGCAGTGGGAATTGAACAGCAGCGGCCAGCTGATCGGCGACACCCTCACGCCCAAGGGCGACTACAGCGCCCTGTACACCCTGATGCGCCAGCGCGGCTGGGTCGGGCAATTCAACCACCCCTCGTCGAGCGGGCAATTCCTGGTCGGCGGCGTGCCGCTCGGCTACACCGCCGACGGCGACGAAGCCATGGTGCTGTGCGAAGTGCTCAATACCTCGGCCTTCTCGACCAATACGAGCGAAACCGAAACCGGGCGCAGCAGCTTCGAAGGCGCCTGCAACAAGGCGCTGGAAGCGGGCTTTCACATCGCCTTTGCCACCAACCAGGACAATCACTGCGCCAACTGGGGCGCGTCCTACAGCAACCGCACCGGCGTGTTGATTCCGAACGGCACGCCGCTGACGCAAGCGAGCTTCATCGAGGCACTCAAAGCGCGGCGCGTGTTCGCCACCATGGACAAGAACGCGCAGCTGGTGCTTACCGCCAACGGCAGGCTCATGGGCGAGCGTTTCAGCAACAGCGGCCCGCTCAACCTGGTCGCCAACTTTGCCAGCACCAGCGGCAGGACGGCGTCGACGGTATCGATCGTCGAAGGCGTACCGGGGCGCAAAGGCACGGTCAGCCAGTTGGCCAGCACGGCCGACACCACCATCACGCCATCGGTCGGCGAGCACTACTACTACGCCAAAGTGACCCAGGATGACGGCAAGATCCTGTGGTCGGCGCCGGTCTGGGTGACGCAGACGGCGGGCGGCGGCGGTGGCGACACCACGGCGCCGACCGTCAGCGCCAGCCAGAGCGGCAGCAGCGGCACCATTGCGCTGGCGGCGACGGCGAGCGATGCCGGCGGCATCAGCCGGGTCGAGTTCTATGTCGACAATGTGCTCAAAGGCGTCGACAGCACCGCGCCGTACGCGCTCAGCCTCGATTCGGCGACCTTGAGCAACGGCAGCCATCAATTGACGGCGAAAGCGTACGACGTGGCGCTCAACAGCGCGGTGTCGGCCCCGATCGGATTTAGCGTCAGCAACGGCGGCACGGTGCAGCAGCAATTGCTGTTAAACAGCGGCTTCGAATCGGGCGTGAGCGGCTGGGTGGCGACGGCTGGCGTGATCAACGCGAGCGGGCAGGCGGCGCATGGGGGCAGCTGGAAGGCTGCGCTCAACGGCGAAGGTGCAGCCAACACCGACAGCGTGTACCAGCAGGTCGCGATTCCATCGACGGCGACCAGTGCGAAGCTGGGATTCTGGCTGAAAGTGGTGTCGAGCGAAACGACCACCAGCAGCGCCTACGACAAGCTGAAGGTGCAAGTGCGCAGCGGCGGCAACGCCGTGCTGTCGACCCTGGCGACGTACTCCAACCTGAACAAGGGAACGAGCTACGTGCAAAAGAGCTTCGACCTGACGGCCTACAAAGGGCAAACGGTGCGGATCTACTTCGAAGGCGTGGAAGGCTCGACAATCCCGACCAGCTTCCTGATCGACGACGTGACCCTCACGATCCAATAATCAAAACCAACACCCCCCTACACCGGGGTCAGAGCTTTAATTTGCAACTTTTTTGTTGCATCACCGACGACAAAGCGCGCTAGTACAACAAACTACTGCCCGTTGCGTAGTTCGTGCACCGAACTCGGCAAAATTTGCGGATTGGGCAGAATGTGAAATCGGATGCGTCGTTGGGTTTGCAATGTTTCGAGTCAAAGCTCTGACCCCGGTTGTAGGAATCGGGGGCGGAATTTGTTAGGAATTCAAAAGCCGAAGCGGGCGCCGGCGCCGAGCAGGGTGGCGATGCCGAGCGCGGCGAAAATGGCGGCGGCGATGCCGTGCACCAGCTTTAACGGTACTTTGTTGGCGATCCGTTCGCCGAAATACACCGCCGGCACGTTGGCCAGCATCATCCCGAAGGTGGTGCCGGCCACCACCGCCAGCATCGATTCGTAACGCGCGGCCAGGGCCACCGTGGCGATCTGGGTCTTGTCGCCCATCTCGGCCAGGAAGAAGGCGATCAGCGTCGTCAGGAACACGCCGTAGCGGCCTATCCCAGCCTGCTCGTCATCGTCGATCTTGTCGGGCACCAGCGTCCACGCGGCCATCCCCAGGAACGACACGCCCAGCACCCAGCGCATCACGTCCGGCCCGAGCAGGGCGCTGATCCACGCCCCCACCGCCGCCGCAAACGCATGGTTGGCGAGCGTCGCCGCCAGGATCCCCAGCACGATCGGCACCGGCCGCCGGAATTTGGCCGCCAGCAGGAAGGCCAGCAGCTGCGTCTTGTCGCCGATTTCGGCAAGGGCGACGATGCCCGTTGATACAAGAAAGGCGTCCATACAGTGCAATCCGAGGGGAAGGCGCGGATCATAACAGAGACGCGTGGCCCGCTGCGCGCCTCACGCCGCCGTCAATACGAACCCGCGCGCTTTCGTCCGGCCTGCGGAAGTGATATTCTGCCTGCGCCAATCCACATGCCACCGACCCGGAAAGACCATGAAGACATCGACCCTCCTGCGCGCCACCGCCTGCGCCGTATTCTGCCAATTGAGCGCCCACGCGTACGCCCTCGACCCCCTCAGCTATGCGCGCTACGACCAGGTGAAAACCAGCGCCCTGCACATGGACCTGAAGGCCGATTTCGCGAAGAAGACGCTGTCCGGCCACGCCGAACTGACCCTGAACTGGATCGATAAATCGGCGCGCACCCTCGACCTCGACACGCGCGCGCTGACCGTCTCCAAGGTGCAGGCGCTGGACGCCGATGGCAAGTGGGTCGCCGTGCGCCACACGATCGACAAGCTCGATCCCGAAAAAGGCCAGGCCATGCACATCGACCTGGCCGCGCTGCCCGCGCAGCCGGAAAAGGTGCGCATCTATTACCGCACCTCGCCGAGCGCCACCGCGCTGCAGTGGCTCGCGCCGGTGCAGACCATGTCGGGCAAGCGTCCTTTCATGTTCAGCCAGTCGCAGACGATCGATGCGCGCTCCTGGGTGCCGCTGCAGGATACCCCGGCCGTGCGCTTCACCTACAGCGCCCACATCGAGGCGCCCAAGGACCTGCGCGTGGTCATGAGCGCCAATAACGATGTCAATGCCACCGGCAAGGGCGGCTGGGACTTCAAGATGCCGCAGCCGATTCCATCCTACCTGCTGGCCATCGGCATCGGCGAGATCGACGTGCGCGCCCTCGGCTCGCGCACCGGCGTGTACGCCGAACCGAAACGCATCGGCGCGGCCGCCTACGAATTCATCGATACCGAAAAGATGGTGGCCGCCGCCGAATCGCTGTACGGCCCCTATCGCTGGGGGCGTTACGACATGCTGGTGCTGCCGCCATCGTTCCCGATCGGCGGCATGGAAAACCCGCGCCTGACCTTCCTCACGCCGACCATGATCGCGGGCGACCGCAGCCTGGTCGACCTGATCGCGCACGAGCTGGCGCACAGCTGGTCGGGCAACCTGGTCACCAACGCCTCGTGGAAGCACTGGTGGCTCAACGAGGGCTTCACCACCTACGTCACCACCCGCATCCTGGAATCCTTGTACGGCGCGGAAGTGGCGGACATGAACCTGCAGCTGGAACAGGAAGAAGCCATCGCCTCGCTGGCCACCATTCCGGCGGCCAAGCAGGCCTTGCTGACCAAGGATCCGGACACCTCGTCGGCCAACTACACCGATGAAGGACTGGCCTATCCGAAGGGCGCCTGGTTCCTGCGCACCCTGGAGCAGCGCGCCGGCCGCGCGGTGTTCGATCCCTTCCTGCGCGGCTGGTTCGACCAGCACGCGTTCCAGAGCGTGACCACCGAGCAGTTCGTGGATTACCTGCGCAAGAACCTGCTGGCGAAAAATCCCAAGCTGTTAAGCGAGGCCGAACTGGAAGAGTGGCTGCACGGCGCCGGCATTCCGGCCAGCGCCAGGCGCGCGGTGTCGACCCGTTTGAGCGCGCTCGATGCGACCCGCGCCAGCTGGCTGTCGGGCGCCACGCCGACCGCCAGGCTCGATACCAAAAAATGGAATTCCACCGAGTGGATGAAGTTCCTGAACGATATCGATAACAAGGCCACTGCCGCCCAGCTCAAGGAACTCGACCAGACCTTCCACCTCGCGAAGAGCGCGAACAACGAAGTGGCCTTCCGCTTCTTCCGCGCGTCGATCAATGCCGGTTACACCGACGTGCGCGCGCCGCTCGAAGCCTTCCTCATGAGCGTGGGCCGCCAGAAGTTCGTGGTGCCGCTGTACGCCGCCCTGCGCGCCAAGCCGGCCGACAAGGTGTTCGCGGAGTCGGTCTACAAAAAAGCGCGCGAGCGCTACCACCCGGCCACGCAGACCAGCGTCGACAAGAAAATGGCAGGCAAATAAGAGGACCGACACCGTGCACCCTATGAACCGTCTCGCGGCAGCGATCCTGCTCGCGTTCAGTAGTTTTGCGGCCGTGGCCCAGGCGCCTGCCGCTCCGGCCGCGGCCAGCGCCCCGGCGCGCGCGTACGACCTCGATGCCGATGTCGCCCGCGCGATGAAGACCTTCGATGTCCCCGGCATCGCCATTGCCATCGTCAAGGACGGCAAGGTGGTCGCCGCGCGCGGCTTCGGCGTGCGCAAGCTGGGCGAGCCGGCGCCGGTCGACGGCAAGACCATCTTCGAGGTGGCGTCCAATTCCAAGGCCTTCACCGCCGCCGGCCTGGCGATGCTGGTCGACGAGGGCAAGCTGGAATGGGACGACAAGGTGGTCAAGCACCTGCCCGACTTCCAGATGTACGACGCGTACGTGACGCGCGAGATGACGGTGCGCGACCTGCTGGTGCACCGCAGCGGCCTGGGACTGGGCGCCGGCGACCTGCTGTGGTGGCCGACCACGACGTTTACCACCGACGAAATCATCGAGCAGCTGCGCTACGTGCGGCCCGCGACGAGTTTTCGCAACAGCTACGCCTACGATAACCTGCTGTATATCGTGGCCGGCAAGATCATCGCGCAAAAGGCCGGCAAGCCATGGGGCGATGCGATGCGCGAGCGTATCCTCAAGCCGCTGGGGATGAATGCGACCACCACCAGCCTGGCCGAGAATGCGGGCAATCCCAACGTGTCGGCCCCGCACAGCAAAATCAACGGCAAGATCGCGGCCGTGCGCGCGCTGCCGGTGCCGAACGCGGTCGGCGCGGTCGGCATCAATACCAACGCCGAGGATATCGCGCGCTGGATGACGGTGCTGCTCGATGGCGGGGCCATCGCCGCCGCGCCCAAGGATGCGCAGGGCAATCCGGCGCGCCTGTTCAGCGAGGCGCAGGGCCGCGAGATGTGGACCGCGCAAACGCCGATGAAAATCAGCGAGCCGAAACCGACCCTGGAGGCGACCAGGCCGAATTTCTTCGCCTATGGCCTCGGCTTCCAGCTGCGCGACTACAAGGGCCGCAAGCTGGCCTTGCACGGCGGCGCGCTGCAGGGATTCTATTCGCGCGTGGTGATGGTGCCGGAAGCGAAGCTGGGCATCGCGATCCTGACCAATGCCGAAAGCGGCGGTTCGCTCACGTCGCTGCAGTATCGCCTGCTCGATCATTATCTCGGTGATTCGCTCAACCGCGAGCCGAGCGACTGGATCAAGTTAATCAGCGATGTGGAGACCGAGACCCGCAACAAGGACCTGGCCAGGCAGAAGTCGGCCAGCGCCACCCGGGCCGCCGCCTCGCGTCCGTCGCTGCCGCTGGCAGCCTACGACGGCGAGTACAACGACGCCTGGTACGGCGCGGTGACCATCAAGCCGGCCGGCGCAAAGCGCGTGATGAGTTTTACCCGCACGCCCGACCTGACCGGAGAGCTGGAGCACTTCCAGCACGATACCTTCATCGTGCGCTGGAAGGAAAGGAACTTCAATGCCGACGCCTACGTGACGTTTTCGCTGAACCCGGACGGCAGCATCGAGCGCATGAAAATGGCGCCGGTGTCGTCCGAGACCGATTTCAGCTACGACTTCGCGGACCTGCTGTTTACGCCCGCGAAGAAGAAGGACGCCAAGGAAGCGAAGTAGGTCTCGCTTAGCCCTTCGGCAGCGCGGCGGTCAGGTCGACCCAGCTTTTCGGCTGCGGTTGGCCGCGTTCGCGCACGCCGAAAAAGCTCACCACCTGTTCGCCTTCGTTGTCGTAGAACTCGACCGAGGTCACCCCCGCGCGCCGGACCACCCAGCCGCTCTTGAAGGCGCTGTCGCGCAGGTGCAGGTTAAAGGCCGGATCGAGCACGTTGTACCAGCCCGCGCTCGGCGCCGTCTTGGCGATCTTGCCGCTGAAGATCTGGATCACGGCGCCGTTGCCGAGGAATGACATGATCGGCAGCTGCTGCCTGGCCGCTTCGTCGAGCAGGGTGCGCACCGCTTCCGGCTTGAGTCGCTGCACCATGCCGGCCGGCGCCAGGCGCATCGCCTGTTCGCGCGTGATCTTGAATTCGGTCAGCAGGCGGTTGAACTGGTGCACGTCGCTCATCTCGTTCCAGGCTTGCTGGAATTCCTTCACGTCGACCTTGCTGTCGGCCAGTTCGGCCGCTTTCGGCGCGCGCGCGGCCACCTTCAGCGCTGCCTGCTGGTCGGGGTGGCGGAAGTCGGCCACCAGCTTGTCGAACACCGCCACGCCGGCCGCGTCTTTCGGATAGATCTTGTGGATCGCGGCGCCGTTCTCGTCGAAGAATTGCAGGCTGCGCTTGACCGCGCCGTCGGCGCCCGGCTGCGCTACCGCGAAGGCGTATTTCCATTTCGAGAACGTGAAGCGCAGGTCGATCTCGCCACCGAGGTAGCCGCCGGCGATGTTGCGCAGGCGCGCTTCGCGTTCTTCGTCCTTGACCTCCTTATCGTCCTCCGGCTGCGGCTTGACCTTGGTGGCCACGCCGGTGCGTTCGAGCACGCCGTTCTCGTTGCGCGTCAGCGCCAGCACGGTGCCCAGGTCGAGCGCGCGGCGCATGATTTCGCGCGGGTCGTTGCCGTCGCTGCGCAGGCGCGTGACGGTGCTGCCGATGCTTGTCGCCAGCAGGTCGGCTTCGGAGACGCCGAGCGTGCGCGCGGCATCGCGGATCATCACCTTGGGCTGTTCGGCGCGCAGCGCGCTCCAGCGCTCGGCCAGGGTGGCCGCGCCGGCGTGGCCGGCCAGCACGAGCAGGGCGCCGGCAATAGCCAGCGGAAGGGTGCGTAAGCGTTTCATGAAAGTCTCCGTGGTGGGTGTGAAAATGAGTTAATACTGGAACGTCAGCATGGCCGCCGCATTGCGGCCGGGGCGCGTCTGGCGTTCGATGTCGGCCAGGGTGGCGGCGTCGACGCCGGCAGCCAGCGAGCGCGAGGTCGCATAGTCCCAATAGCGCTTGTCGCCCAGGTTGTAGATGCCGACATTGAGTTTGACGTTCTTGCCGATGTTCCACCAGGCGGCCAGGTCCAGCACGGTGGCGCCGGCAATGCGCAAGCGCTTTACGCTGGTGTCGCCGATGGTGTCCGACGCCGGCTGCTTGCCGGCCGTGGCGACGGCGCTCAGCGACACGCCGTAGGCGTCGCTCGGCGCATCATACGCAAACGTGGCGCTGGCCTTGCGCGGCAAGGTGGAAGCCAGTTCGCCTTGCTTGCCGGTGCTGCTGTCGCGCGCCTTGCCGTGCGAGACGCCGGCCGCCGCCTGGACGCTCAAGCCGGCCAGCGCCGGCGCCCATGTGCCCAGTTCCGCGCGCAGCGAGGCTTCGCCGCCCCAGGTGCGCGCGCTGCCGTTGTTCTCGGGCCGGTACAGGCCGCGCGTGATGGTCGGGTAGTTCACCGGGTCCGGCGCCTGCGCCACGTAGTCGATGAAGTTCTTGTATTCGGTGCGGAATACCGAGGCGCTCAGCTGCATGCCCTTGGCCGGGCTGCTTTTCAGGCCCGCTTCGAAGGCCTGGCTGGTTTCCTTTTTCAGGTTCGGATTGCCCAGCACCGCGTAGCCGACGCCCGATCCGGTGTAGCTGAAGGAGTCGTAGGTGCCGGTGCGTTCGGCCGCCGTCGGCAGGCGCGCGCCGCGATTGATCCTGGCATACACCGACAGGTCGTCGCGCAGCGCGACCGACAGGTTCAGGCTCGGGGTGGCGTAGGCGTCGCTCTCGGTCCTGATTTCGGCGGCCGCCGAGGGCACGGCGACCGCGTAGGCGGCCAGGTTTTTCGGCGTGAGCTTGCGGTATTCAAAGCGCAGGCCGGGCGTGAGCGTGGCCTTGTAGCCGCCCAGCGCGAAGCCGGCTTCGCCGCGCAGGTAGGCGCCGGCCTTGTCGCTGTCCATGTCGGCCATGCGGTTCTTCATGGTGAACTGGTGCGCGCCGGTGGCGATGACGGTGCGGTCTTCCAGCCATGGGCGGCGCGTCTCGGTCTGCTCCCAGGAGGCGCCGTAGGCCAGGCTGAGCGCGTCGCCCAGCTTGAGGGTGGCGTCGGCCGCCGCGCCAACGCTCTTGTTGAAGTAGCCGGTATCGATATTGCGCAGGTAGGGCTGGTTGCCGGTAATGTAGCGCGCGCGGGTGCGGTCGTCCACGCTGGCGTCCTGCACGTACAGGCGGCTCTCCAGCGTGTCGAAGATGCCGTTGGCGGCGCCCGTCATGCGGTGCTCCAGGCTGACCCGGGTGCGCTTGGTGTGCGAATCCTGCAGCACGCCGTTCGGATACAGGCCGCCGGTCTTGTTGACGTAGCTGCGCGCGTTATCGCGTTCGTAGCCGTCCAGGGTCAGGCCGATGCGCTGGCCCTGTACGGGCGTCCACTGGAACTTGGCCAGCACCGCGTTGGAATCCCAGTCGTCCGGATTTTCCGCCACGCTGCCCTTGTTCTCAAGCTCCTTGCCGCTGCGGTGCACGGCCACGGCCAGCGCATCGAGGGTGCCCATGCGGGCGGCGCCGGTCAGGCTGTGCGAGCGGCTCTTGTTGGCGGCGCTGTAGCCGAGCGCATACGCCAGGTAACTGCGCTTGTCGTCGCTCAGGTAGTCGGAAGGGGACTTGGTGACAAAGGCGACGCTGCCGGCCAGCCCCGGCGTGCCTGCCGCCGCCGGGCCGGTGCCGGAGCCGATCCGCACTTCGCGGAACATGGCGGGGTCAAAATAATCGCGGCCGATGCCGAAGGTGTTCATGGCGGTGCCGTCCGGCTTGGGGGCGGCGTCGGGCAGGGCGATGCCGTCGATGTCGAGGCTGACCCGGTTGCCTTCCACGCCGCGAATGTTAAAGCCGGTATTGCCGGCGCCATCCCACACGCTGCCGCTGCCGCTGAAAGCGGCCGGCACCGCCACCAGCGGTTCGTAGCGCGCGATGGCGCTCATGTCGCCCGCGTTGCGGCGCGCCAGTTCCTCGGCGGAGATGACGGCCACGCTGCCTTGCAGGGCGTCGGCTGCCTTGTCGCGCAGCGGCGTGACGACGATGCCGGACAACTGCTGCGGCTCGCGCGGGCCTTGCGCCTGCGCCGCGCCGGCGCCAAGGATCGCCAGCATGGCGGCGTTGAGGGTTGTGTTGAGCAGGCGGCGCGATGGTGCGGCGGCAGGCCGGCGCGCAAGCGCGCGTGCCGGCATCGGGGTCGATGTGGTCATGGTGGTCCGGGTCGGAGAGGTTCAGGCTGGCTCTCGGACCTGGCGACGCGGGGGCGTCGGGAAGGAACACTTGCTGGCGGGTGTCAAATGATAACAAGAATCATTATCATTTGCAATGTATCCCCGCCGGGGCGGTGTGCGGCTGCCTGCTTACTTGCGGTTCCAGACGTCCATCATGTCCTGGGAGCCTTGCAGGCGGATGCCGTTGTCGGACAAGATACTTTCGGTGGCGTCGACCATGTCCTTGCGCCGCACGACCATGGTTTCGCCGCCGCGCTGGTCGAAGTGGATCACGATCAGTTCGTCCTTCGAGTCGCGCAGCAGCTGCACCATGTGGGCCAGGCTGCGCACCGGGACCTTGTTCAGCGAATGGATCACCGAGCCGAAACGGTTGGAATAGCCGGTCACCGACTTATGCGGGAAGAAGGGCGAGCTGACCACCACCAGTTCCTGGCGCTCCGGCGTCGGCGGATCGCCACGGCGCGTCACCAGCGGGCTGGCGATGTAGCTGGCCGCCGCCATCACGTTGACGTTGGAGTTGAGGAAGGCCAGGAAGTCGGTGCTGGCGCGCGAGAACACGATCGGGCCGTAGATGAAGTAGGACGGGTAGCCGTTGTTCAGGTCCGGAATGAGCAGCTTGCGCCCGCCCACGGCCGGCACCTTGACGTTCATGCTTTTGCCGGCGCGGACGATGGTCAGCGGCACCGCGCCATCCCTGGTCACCTGCTGTACGCGGTACTGGAAGCGCACGCGCAGGTTGGTGCCCAGCTTGACCATGCCCTGGTTGTCGATCGGCGAATCGCCGATGTGGGTGATCACGTCCCATTCCTTGAGCGGATAGGCGGCATCGTTCTGGTTGGGGCGCTGCACCACGGCGCCGGCGACCGATTTGTCGAGTTTGAGGAATTCGCGCAGGACCGGGTTTTCCAGCGTCTGCACTTCGTCGGCGAGCGATGGCTTGCCGTCGTATTTGCCGTCGGCGACATCGCGCAGGAACAGGTCGACTTCTTCGTTGGGGATGATGTAGCCGATGTTCTGCGTGTTGGCGGCGCCGCCGAAGGCCAGGCCCACCATCTTGTCGTTGGCGATGGCCGGGCCGCCGCTGTTGCCGGGGTTGATGGCGGCGTCGATCTGGATGCGCAGGCCGGTGGTGCCCATGCTGTAGTTGGCGAATTCGATGCGCGAGACGATGCCCTTGGTGATCGAGAGCGAGGTGCCGCCGGTCGGGTAGCCGTAGGCGAAGACCTGGTCGCGCACGTCCGGCAGCACGCTGGCGCGCGAGACCGGCGCGTGGGTGTCGAAGAACGATTCGTCGTCGAGCTTGAGGATGGCCAGGTCGATCCCGCGCGCGACCGCCACCACCGTGGCCGAGACCTTGCCGCCGGCCTGGCTGGCCTGCACCTGGACCTGGCTGGCGTAGCCGACCACGTGGGCGTTGGTGAGGATGCGCTTGCCGTCGATGACCACGCCGGAACCGGTCACCTCGACCGGCGAGGCCTTGGTCCATGGCTTGTACGGGTCGGGGCGGCGCAGCGTGGCGAACACCTTGACGACCGAATTTTCCAGGTTGGCGGGAATGGCGGCCACCGGCGCGGCCGGGGTCGAGCCGCTGGTGACGTCCTGTGCGGCGTGGGCCAGCAGGCTCGCCGTGGCAAGGGCGGCGGCGACGATACGCGATATGTTCATGGGGTAATTTCTGTCTGGGAGAGGGGACGGCGAGCGTTCATCATACACGCGCTCCTGGCGCCGTCCCAGCCCTCTCGCCGCTCCCGCCTTTGCGGGAGAGGCGATCACTGCTTCACGAACTTGAGCGTCATGCGGTCGCTCTCGCCGATCGCCAGGTACTTCTCGCGGTCGACGTCCTTGTTGGCCAGGACCGGCGGCAGCGCCCAGACGCCCTTGTTGTGGTCCGCCTTGTCCTTCGGATTGGCGTTCACTTCCGATTTGCCGGCCAGCTTGAAGCCGGCGCTTTCGGCCATCTTGATGACGTAGGCTTCCTGCACGTAGCCGCTGTCGGCCTTCGGCTCCTTGCCGGCCGGCGCGCGGTGTTCGACCACGCCGAACACGCCGCCCGGTTTCAGGCTCTCGTGGACCTTCCTGAAGATCTCCTTGACCTTCTCGTCGCCATTGCCGGTCCAGTTATGGATGTTGCGGAAGGTGACCACCAGGTCGGCCGTTCCCGGCTTGGCGAAGTCGTAGGTGGTCGGCACTTCGAACACGCCGCGCTGCACCTTGTCGAACATGGCCGGCTTCGACTCGAGCTTCTTGGTCAGGTTGGCGGCGTACTTGCGCGCGCCTTCGCGGGCCGAGGTCGGCGATTCGCCGGCGGCGATCAGCTTGCCCTTCTCGCGCAGGTAGGGCGCCAGGATTTCGGTGTACCAGCCGCCGCCCGGCGACAGCTCGACCACCGTCATGGTCGGCTTGATGCCGAAGAAGGTCAGCGTTTCGTAAGGATGACGGGCGCCGTCGCGGGCGACGTTGGCGCTCGCGCGCTCGCTGTTGGCGATGGCTGCCTTGAGGGCGTCATCGGCGTGGGCTGCGCCGCTCATGCCAGCGGCCAGCATCGCGGCCAGGATCAATCGTTTCATGTTCTCGTCTCCGGTATCGGTAAGTACTGCGGGGAGCGATGTGATATCGCCAACTAGCGCGATGATCGAGTATGCACGCTTGCAGGTCAAGCCGAATTTGATGGAGCCAGTCATCCCCATCCGCTTGCCCCGATACACCGGGACAGGCTCCTGTACATACTGTCCGTTACAGGGGGCGGACAGTGCTGCGGACACTGCGGACAGCGTCCGCCGGACACTCGCGCAATCGCGAATCAAGCACTTAGCAAGTGGCACAAGTTTTGCGTATTCTTTTCGCCATTTTGCTGGTAAGGTTCTTGTTGATTTTTGGTCCAGGCCAGCGATCGGCATGGTCCGATGAGTAGAAAAATAAAGAGCGCTCGCACGGTCAAGCGGGACGTTTACCTTGGTGGTGATTGTCAGGAGATACTATGGAACGACGTGCTTTTCTCAATATCAGCGGGCTCGCACTGGGCACGATGCTGGTGCCGGTCTTCGGCAACGCCATCGCCGCTGAAGAATTACTCAATCCCCTCGCAGCAAAGTTCAAGAAGACCCTGGCCGACGTGGCCCTCAATGCCGCCACCGGCGCCGGCGCCAGCTACTGCGACGTGCGCATCGGCCGCTACCTGAACCAGTTCATCACCACGCGCGACCTGAACGTCGAAAGCGTGACCAATACCGAATCCGCAGGCGTCGGCGTGCGGGTGCTGTGCAACGGCGCCTACGGCTTTGCCGCCACCTCCGACATGTCGCCCGACGCGGTGGCCGGCGCCGCGCGCCAGGCGGTCGCCATCGCCAAGGCCAACGCCAGGCTGCAATCCGAACCGGTGCGCCTGGCGCCCGTCAAGGGCGTGGGCGAAGTGGCCTGGACCACCCCGATCAGGAAGGACTGGCGCACGGTTCCCATCAAGGAAAAAGCCGAGCTGCTGATCGCCGCCAACAAGGCCGGCATGGACGGCGGCGCGAGCTTCATGCAGTCGCTGATGTTCCAGGTGAACCAGCAAAAATACTTCGCTTCCACCGACGGTTCCTACATCGACCAGGACGTGCACCGCATGTGGATGCCGGTGTTCGCCACCGCCGTCGACAAGGCCACCAACAAGTTCCGCTCGCGCCAGGGCTTGTCCACGCCGGTCGGCATGGGCTACGAATACCTGGACGCGCGTTCCGAGGACAAGATCAAGGCCGCCGGCGGCGTCTGCACCCTGTACAAGAATTCCTACGACCTGATCGAAGACGCGCGCGCCTGCGGGCGCCAGGCCAAGGAAAAGCTGACCGCCAAGTCGGTCGCGCCGGGCAAATACGACCTGGTGCTCTCGCCGGAGCACCTGTACCTGACCATCCACGAATCGGTGGGCCATCCGACCGAACTCGATCGCGTGCTGGGCTACGAAGCCAATTACGCCGGCACCAGCTTCGCCACGCTGGACAAGTGGGAAACCAAAAAATTCAAGTACGGCTCCGAACGCGTGAACATCGTGGCCGACAAGACCGCGCCAGGTTCGCTGGGCGCGGTCGGCTACGACGATGAAGGGGTGCCGGGCAAGCGCTGGGACATCATCAAGGACGGCATCCTGGTCAACTACCAGGCCACGCGCGACCAGGCCCACATCATCGGCGAGAAGGAGTCGCACGGCTGTTCGTACGCGGACAGCTGGAGCAGCGTGCAGTTCCAGCGCATGCCCAACATCTCGCTGGAAGCGGGCAAGGCCAGGCTGACCCCGGACCAGATGGTCAAGGACGTCAAGAAGGGCATCTACATCGTCGGCGCGGGTTCGTTCTCGATCGACCAGCAGCGCTACAACTTCCAGTTCGGCGGCCAGCTGTTCTACGAGATCAACAACGGCAAGATCGGCGCGCCGCTCGAAGACGTGGCCTACCAGTCGAACACCCAGGAATTCTGGAACGCCTGCAGCGCCATCTGCGACGAGCGCGATTGGCGCATGGGCGGCTCCTTCTTCGACGGCAAGGGCCAGCCGAGCCAGGTCAGCACCGTGTCGCACGGGTCGAGTACCGCGCGCTTCAATGGCATCAACGTCATCAACACCGCACGCAAGATCGGCTAAGCCAGGGACCGCACATGAAGATTCTGACTCAAGAAGAAAGCAAGCGTATCGCCGACCGCGTGATGGCGCTGACAAAAGCCGACGAATGCACGGTGCGCGTTTCCGGCGGACGCACCGGGAACATCCGCTACGCGCGCAATAACGTCTCCACCGCCGGCCTGGTGGACAACGCCGACCTGGTGGTGCAGGTGGCCTTCGGCAAGCGCCAGGGCACCGCCACCATCAACGAATTCGACGACAAGTCGCTCGAAAAAGTCGTGCGCCGCGCCGAGGACCTGGCGCGCCTGGCGCCGGAAAACCCGGAGTTCATGCCGGCCGTGTCGAAGCAGGCGTTCAAGGCCTCGGAGACCTTCAGCCGCGCCACCGCCGCCGTCGATCCGGAGTTTCGCGCGCAGACGGCGGCCTACAGCATCGAGGCGAGCCGCAAGAACAAGCTGGTATGCGCCGGCTTCTTCACCGACAGCCACAGCTTCCAGACCATCGCCAATTCGAACGGCGTGTTCGGGCACCAGGAAGAGACCAACGTCGACTTCACCTGCACCGTGCGCACCGAAGACGGACGCGGCTCGGGCTGGGTCAAGCGTTCGGCCACCGACGTGGCGCGTTTCGATGCGCGCGAAGCGTCCGACGTGGCCATCGAAAAGGCCCTGCGCTCGGTCGACGCCAAGGCGCTCGAACCGGGCCGCTACACGGTGATCCTGGAGCCGGCCGCCACTTCCGACCTGATCGGCTTCATGCTGGGCGGCTTCGACGCGCGCCAGGCCGACGAGGGCCGCAGCTTCCTGTCGAAGAAGGGCGGCGGCACGCGCCTGGGCGACAAGCTGTTCGACGCCCAGGTCAATATCTGGTCCGACCCGTGGGACAAGGATGTGCCGGTGATGCCGTGGGACGCGGGCACCATGCTGGCGCGCGAGCGCATGAACCTGATCAAGGACGGCAAGGTATCGGCGCTCGATTATTCGCTGTTCTGGGCCAACAAGAAAGGCGTGCGCGCCATTGGCGCGCCAGGCAATATGATCATGGGCGGGACCGGCAAAACCACGGCGGAGCTGATCGCAGGCACCAAGCGCGGCGTGCTGGTCACGCGCACCTGGTATATCCGCGAAGTGGACCCGCAGTCGGTACTGCTGACCGGCCTGACGCGCGACGGCACGTTCTACATCGAGAACGGCAAGATCAAGCATCCGATCAAGAACTTCCGTTTTAACGAAAGCCCGGTGACCATGCTGAACAATATCGAGGCGATCGGCAAGCCGCAGGTGATCGCGGGCGACGAGGTGCCGTATTCGATGCTGATTCCGCCGATGAAGGTCAGGGACTTCAACTTTACGTCCTTGTCGGACGCAGTGTAAACATTACCACGTCGTTCCCGCGAAGGCGGGAACCCAAGTACGTGCCGCGTCCACCGGGCCGCGTGCAAATTGGGTTCCCGCCTTCGCGGGAACGACGGAGCGCAAGCAGGAGCAAATAGTGGAACGACGTACCTTCCTCAAAATCGGCAGCGGCGCCGCCGGCGCCATCCTGGTGCCCGTCTTCGGTAACGCCATCGCGGCCGAAGAATTAATGAACCCGGTCGCCATCGCCTTCAAGAAGTCCCTGGCCGACGCCGCGATGAACGCCGCCACCAGGGCCGGCGCCAGCTACTGCGACGTGCGCATCGGCCGCTACCTGAACCAGTTCATCACCACGCGCGACCTGAGCGTGGAGAACATCGTCAACACCGAGTCGTCCGGCGTGGGGGTGCGCGTGATCGCCAACGGCGCCTACGGCTTCGCCTCCACCAACGACATGTCCCCGGACAGCATCGCCGCCGCCGCGCGCCAGGCCGTGGCGATTGCCCGCGCCAACAGCAAGCTGCAAGGCGAGCCGCTGCAAATGGCGCCGGTCAAGGGCGTCGGCGAAGTGGCGTGGGCCACGCCGTTCACCCGCGACTGGCGCACGGTCCCGATCAAGGACAAGGCCGAGATGCTGATCGCCGCCAACAAGGCGGGCCTGGACGCCGGCGCCAGCTTCATGACCTCGACCCTGTTCCAGGTCAACCAGCAAAAGTACTTCGCCTCCACCGACGGTTCCTACATCGACCAGGACATCCACCGCCTGTGGGCGCCGCTGACCGCCACCGCCGTCGACAAGGCCAGCAACAAGTTCCGCACGCGCGACAGCCTGGCCGCGCCGGCCGGCATGGGTTACGAATACTTCGACGCGCGCCCGGCCGACAAGATCAAGGCCGCCGGCGGCGTCGCCACGCTCTACACCAAGTCCTACGATATCGTGGAGGACGCGCGCGCGGCCGGCCGCCAGGCGCGCGAAAAACTCTCCGCCAAGACGGTCGAACCGGGCAAGTACGACCTGGTGCTCTCGCCCGAACACCTGTTCCTGACCATCCACGAGTCGGTCGGCCACCCGACGGAGCTGGACCGGGTACTCGGCTACGAAGCCAATTACGCCGGCACCAGCTTCGCCACCCTCGATAAGTGGAAGACCAAGAAATTCAAGTTCGGCGCCGACAGGGTCAACTTCATCGCCGACAAGAACGAACCGGGTTCGCTCGGCGCCGTCGCCTACGACGATGAAGGCGTGCCCGCCAAGCGCTGGGACATCATCAAGGACGGCATCCTGGTCAACTACCAGGCCACGCGCGACCAGGCCCACCTCATCGGCGAAAAGGAGTCGCACGGCTGCTCGTACGCCGACAGCTGGAACAGCGTGCAATTCCAGCGCATGCCGAACATTTCGCTCGCCGCCGGCAAGGAAGCCCTGACCCCCGACGAGATGGTCAAGGACGTCAAGAAGGGCATCTACATCCTCGGGCGCGGCTCTTACTCGATCGACCAGCAGCGCTACAACTTCCAGTTCGGCGGCCAGCTGTACTTCGAGATCAGGAACGGCAAGATCGCCGGCCCCCTGGAAGACGTGGCCTACCAGTCCAACACCCAGGAATTCTGGAACGCGTGCAGCGCCATCTGCGACGCGCGCGACTGGCGCATGGGCGGCTCCTTCTTCGACGGCAAAGGGCAGCCCAGCCAGGTCAGCGCGGTGTCGCACGGATCTGCTACCACGCGTTTCAACGGCATCAACGTCATCAACACCGCCCGCAAGATCGGCTAAGGAGAATTCGCAGCATGAAACAGTTGAACCAGGAAGAAGCAAAACGCATCTGCGACCGCGTGCTCGGATTTTCCAGGGCCGACGAATGCCGCGTGGCGATCAACGGCACCCGTAGCGGCAATATCCGCTACGCGCAGAACAGCGTGTCGACCGCGGGCCTGAACGAGAACATGCAGCTGACCGTGAGCGTCGCCTTCGGCAAGCGCCAGGGCACCGCCTCGATCAATGAGTTCGACGACAAGTCGCTCGAAAAAGCCGTGCGCCGCGCCGAAGACCTGGCCCGCCTGGCGCCCGAAAATCCCGAATTCATGGCAGCCATCGGCAAGCAGGAATACAAGCCCTCCAACGCCTTTGCGCGCGAGACCGCCGCCATCGACCCGGAGTTCCGCGCCGACGTAGCCTCGCACAGCATCCTCGCGGGGCGCAAGAACAAGCTGGTGACGGCCGGCTTCTTTGTCGATAACACGGGCTTCGAGACCATCGCCAACTCCAACGGCGTGTTCGGCCACCACGAATTCACCAACGTCAGCTTCACCTGCACCGCGCGCACCGAAGACGGGCGCGGCTCCGGCTGGGTGACCCGCTCGGCCAACGACGTGCGCCGTTTCGACGCGCGCGAAGCGTCCAGCGTGGCCATCGAAAAGGCGCTGCGTTCGGTCGACGCCAAGGCGCTGGAGCCGGGCCGCTACACGGTGATCCTGGAGCCGGCCGCCACCTCGGACCTGGTCGGGCGCATGTTCGGCTCCTTCGATGCGCGCCGCGCCGACGAAGGCCGCAGCTTCCTCTCCAAAAAGGGCGGCGGCAACCGCCTCGGCGAAAAGCTCTTCGACGAACAGGTCAATGTGTGGGCCGACCCGTGGGACAAGGACGTGCCGGTGCGCCCATGGGACACCGAATCGATGCTGCCGCGCGAACGCACCGACATCATCAGAAACGGCAAGATCGTCTCGCTCGATTACTCGCTGTTCTGGGCCAACAAGCAGAAGATGAAGGCGCGCGGCCGTCACGGCAACATGATCATGTCGGGCGGCTCCAGATCGCTCGACGAACTGATCGCGTCGACCAGGAAGGGCATCGTCGTTACCCGCACCTGGTACATCCGCGACGTCGATCCGCAATCGCTGCTGCTCACGGGCCTTACGCGCGACGGCACCTTCTACGTCGAAAACGGCAAGATCAAGCATCCGGTGAAGAACTTCCGCTTCAACGAAAGCCCGGTGTCGATGCTCAACAACCTCGATGAACTGGGCAAGCCGCAGATCCTGGGCGGCGACGGCGCCAACTTCCAGATGGTCATTCCGCCGATGAAAATCCGCGACTTCAACTTCACGTCGCTGTCGGACGCGGTCTAGGGCGGGACCGCGCCATGCGCAGCTACGACTTCTACTTCACGCGCCTGATGTACGAGTCGGGCGACTGGGACGTGGATATCCGCATGCCCAGCAACGTACTCAATTCGCTGGTGGAGTACACCACCCTGCGCGTCGATCCGGTGGAACGCGTGATTGCGCTGGCCGACGCAAAGATGCTGGAGTCGCCCTTCTGCTACCTGGCCGGGCACAAGCTGGTGCAGTTCACGCCGGCCGAGCGCAAGAACTTCGAGCGCTACGTGCGCGGCGGCGGCTTTGTGTTCGTCGACGACTGCAACCACGACATCGACGGCCTGTTCGCCAAGTCCTTCGAGGCCGAAATGGCGCGCATCTTCGGCCCCAGGGCGCTCAGGAAGATCCCCAACAACCACCCGGTGTATTCGAGCTTCTTCCAGTTCGACGGCCCGCCCAACACCGGCAACGAGCTCAATGGCTGGGGCGACGACCTGGTGCACGACTACCTGAAGGCCATCGAAATCAACGGGCGCGTGCGGGTGCTGTATTCGAACAAGGACTACGGCTGCGAGTGGGACTACGACTTCCGCAACAAGCGCTGGCTGGTGGTCGACAACACCCGCTTCGCGGTCAATATCATTCAGTACGCTTTGGGAGCATGACAGTGCCAGTAGCCTGGGAAGAAAAAGACATCGCCGACCTGACGGCAAAGATCGGCGCGCTCAAGGCGAGCATGTCGAGCGTGATCGTCGGCCAGGACAATGTGATCGAGTCGCTGATCATCTGCCTGCTGGCCGGCGGCCACGCGCTGGTCGAGGGCGTGCCGGGACTGGGCAAGACCTTGCTGGTCAAGTCGCTGGCGCAGGCCACCGACCTGAAATTCCAGCGCGTGCAGTTCACGCCCGACCTGATGCCGTCGGATATCATCGGCACCGAAATCCTCGAAGAAAACCAGGCCACGCGCCAGCGCATCTTCCGCTTCCAGCCCGGTCCCGTGTTCACGCAGGTGCTGCTGGCCGACGAAATCAACCGCGCGCCGCCCAAGACCCAGTCGGCGCTGCTCGAAGCGATGCAGGAGCGCGCGGTGACCTTTGCCGGCGTCACCCACACCCTGCAAAAGCCGTTCTTCGTGCTGGCCACCCAGAACCCGATCGAGCAGGCCGGCACCTACCCGCTGCCGGAAGCGCAGCTCGACCGCTTCTTGCTGCGCATCGACGTCGGCTACCCGACCGAAGAGGAAGAGATGACGATGGTCTCGCGCACCACCCACGCGGGCCTGCCCGATGCGCCGCAGGCGATGGATGTGGACAGCCTGCTGCGCCTGCAAACGCTGGTGCGCGATATCGACATCGGCGAACACCTGCTGCGCTACGCCACGCGCCTGGTGCGCGCGACCCGCCCGCAGGAGACGCACGTCGCCGCCGTCGGCAAACATGTCGGCTGGGGCGCCGGACCGCGCGCCGGCCAGGCGCTGGTGCTGGCGGCCAAGGCGCGCGCGCTGATGCACAATCGCCTGGCGGTGACGCGCGACGACATCGGCGCCATGCTGCTGCCGGTGCTGGCGCATCGCGTGCTGCGCAACTTCGAGGCCGAAGCCGACGGCGTGGCGATTGCCGACATCCTGCTCGCCCTGCGTGCCGAGATCCGCGCCGACAAGGATTAGCCATCGCATGCTGTCGACGCCGGCGCTGCTCGCGCATACCAATGACCTGAACCTGATCATCCGCCACGTGCTGGCGGGGCTCGGTCACGGCATCCATGCGGGCCGCGAGCGCGGCGCCGGCGTCGAATTTTCCGAATACCGCGCCTACGCGCCCGGCGACGAGTGGCGCCGCATCGACTGGAAGCTGCTGGCGCGCGCCGACCGTTACTACGTGCGCGAGGCGGAGCGCGACAGCCACGTGGCGGTCTGGCTCTGGCTCGATGCCACCGCGTCGATGGCCGAGCCAAGCCGCAGCGGCGTGTCGGGACTGGACAAACTCTGGTATGCGCGCACCGTCCTGGCCTGCATCGCCGCCATCGCCCAGCGCCAGGGCGACGCCTTCGGCCTGGTCATCTGCAGCGGCGAGCGCGTGCAGTTCACCCCCGCCGCGCGCGGACCGCGCCAGATGCAGCGCGTGTTGGCGCAATTGCAGCGGATCGAGGCCGGCGGCACGCTGCCGGATGGCGAGACCCTGCGCGCCAGCATGCCCTTCGTGCGCTCGCCCAGCCTGGTGTTCGCCGCCAGCGATTTTCTCGACTGGCCTTCCAGCCAGGCCGAAGCCCTGTTGCGCCTGCGCCGCATGCGCCACGACGTGCGCCTCCTGTGCCTGCAGACGCGCGCCGAGTGCGACGCCAGCTTCGCGCCCGACACCATCTGGCGCGATCCCGAAAACGCCGACGGCGTGTTCCGCTTCGCTGCCGGGACGGTCGGCGTGTATCGCAAGAACCGCGACGAACACGTCGAGCGCATGACGGCGCAATGCCGCCACAACGATATTGCCCTGCTGGCCGCCTGCATCGAAGAGCCATTGCCCGCCGTGCTGCGCGCATGGCTGCGCCGGGGTGCGCGCGCATGATTTCACTCTGGTGGCTCGGACTGGCCCTGCTGGCGTTGCCGGTGCTGTGGCACCGCCAGCGGCGCCAGCGCATGCGCCAGGAGCCGCTGGCCACCGCGCGCTTCCTGCCGCGCGCCGATCCGCAGCAACTGCGTGTGTGGCGCTGGACCGAACGCCTGCTGCTGCTCGCGCGCTGCCTGCTGATCGTCGCCGTCCTGGCCTGGCTGGCCGACCTGGTGCTGCCATGGCGGCGCGACGCGGTGCTGATACCCGCCGGTACCGACAGCGAATGGGCCGAACGCCAGATCAGGCAGGCCGGTTTTTACGACGCCAGCTGGATCGCGGTGCCGGCCGACGATCCCTTTGCCTGGCTGGCGCGCCACGACCGCGAGTGGCGCTCCGGTTCGCGCCTGCTGGTGCTGGGGAACGTGCCGATGCCGGCTGCGCCGCCACGGTCGCGCCACCGGATCGAGGTGCGCAGCAAGGCGCCGGCATTTGCGCAAACCGAACAGCGCGTGGTCGTCGTCAGCAAACGCGCGGCGCAATGGCGCGCCATGTTCGCCGCCCTCGACGGCCCGCGCCGCTACAAGGTCGACGAAGCGCCGCAAGGCGCGGCCGAACTGGTGATCTGGGATGTGCCGCAAGCGCCGCCTGCGGATCTGCGCGCGCCGCTCTGGTGGGCTGGCGACACCACCGCCTTTGCGCAACTGCACAAGGCGGCGCAGGTCGACGGCATGCGCTACGCCGGCGGCGCGCGCGGCCGCGTGTGGACCGCCAGCGCGTGGCCGCCCGCCGGACCGGATGCCGCGCGCCGCCTGTTCGAAACCTGGCAGCGCCTGCATTACGCGCCGGTGGCGTACACCATGCCATCGCAGGTGCTCGCTGCCACGGCGAGTGCCACGCCGGCGCAGTCCAGCGGCGCCCTGCGTTACCTGCTCACGCTGGTGCTGCTTGGCCTGTTTGCAGTGGAACGGATACTGGCCCATGCAAGCCGACGCTGACATCTGCGGCCGCCTGCAGTTCGCCGCCACGCGCCGGCGCGCGCCGCTGTGGATCGCGGCGATCCTGCCATGGGTACTGTTGCTGTCGCTCCCCGGCGTCGCGGCGTGGAGCGCCTGGGCGGTATGGGATTGCCGCCGCCTGCGCGCGCGCGTCGAGCGCGACTGGAGCGGCTGGACCGACGCCGCCGTGCCCGCGCTGGAAGACAGCAGCGCGCTGCTGGCCGGCGCCACCAGTGCCATCGGCCAGCTCCAGCGGCGCCGCCTGCTGGCGCGCCTCGCCACCGCGCTTACCGACGACGTGCTGGCGGCGATTGCCAGGGAGCGCGTGCGCCTCGATGCGCGCTGGCTGGCCTTGAGCGTGTGCGCGGCGCTGGCCTTGTTCGCATGGCGGCTGGCAGACGCCCTGCCCCCCGCGCCGCACGAGGTCAAGGCCCTGATCGCGAAGCAGACCAGCGAGATCACCGTGCGCGTGACGCCGCCCGGATATACGGGAGTAGCCAGGTCCGAGGGCGCGCCGCGCGAATTGCAGGTGCCGGAACACAGCGTCGTCGAATGGTGCCTGCGCGCGCCGCAGCCGGTCGATACGCCGGTCGAACTGAGCGACGGCCAGTCGCTCAGGATCGGCCGCGAGTGCGCGCGCTGGACCGCGACCGAATCGGTGTTCTGGCGCTGGCGCGGAGCGCGCTACAAGCTGCGCGTGATTGCCGACCAGGCGCCCGAAGTGACCATGTCCGCGCCGCGCGAAATGATCCACACGCTCGCGCGCGATGCCGCCAACGCCGCCATTGCGCTGGCGGTGCGCGACGACTACCAGGTGCGGCGCGCCACCCTGCACCTGACCCTGGCGCGCGGCAGCGGCGAGAATATCCGCTTCAGCGACCGCGAACTGCCGCTGCCCGAGTCGAGCGACCCGCGCACGCGCAACTGGCACAAGCAGTGGACGCTGGCGGAACTGGGCATGGAGCCGGGCGACGAGCTGTATTTCTTCGTGCGCGCGACCGACAACGCCGAACGTGCGCACACCACCGTCTCGCCCACCTACACCCTGCGCCTGCCCGGACCGGTGGAAGAGAGCGACGAATCGTCCGCGCAGCCGATGCTGGTCAAGCCCGAGAACCTGCGCAGCCAGCGCCAGATCATCATCGACACCGAGCAGCTGCTGGCCGACCTGAAGGCCGCGCCGGGCATGAACCAGGCCACGCTGCGCGCGCGCAGCGAATCGATCGCCGACGACCAGGCGCAGCTGCGGCGCCGCTACGGCCAGTTCCTCGGCGAAGAATCGACCCTGTTCGGCGGCGAGGAACATCACGACGACGATGAGAAGCACGACGTGGTTGCCGAATTCGGCCACGCGCACGACCAGGCCGAAAACGCCACCCTGTTCGACGAGTCGACCAAGAAGATCCTGCGGCGCGCCCTGAGCGCGATGTGGGATGCCGAAAAGGCCCTGCGCGCCATCGCGCCCAAAACCGCGCTGCCGCCCGAGTACAAGGCGCTCGACGCGATCAAGCAGTTGCAGCAGGCCGACCGCATCTACCTGCACAAGACCGCCTTCGTGCCGCCGCCGCTCAAGGAGGAAATCCGCATGACCGGCGACGTTGTCGGCGCCAAAGGCTACCGCCGCGAGCAGGCCACTGCCGCCATGCCGGTGCCCGACGAGGTGCGGCGCCTGATCGAAGCGCTCGATGGCGATGGCGCCTTGCCCGCCCTGTGGAGCCGTGGCGCGCACGAGTGGATTCGCGAGCGCATCGCCAACGACGAACAGCGCCTCGAAGCGCAGCGCGCCGTGCAGGACGTGGCCGACGGCTGCGCCGCATGCCGCCCGGTGCTGCGCGCCTGGCTGCGCGGCGCCATCAGCGGCGCGCCGGTGCTGTTGCAGGCCAGGGCCGTCCCGCAAACCCCCTTCACCCGCGCGCTGCGCAATGGAGCACCCCGATGATCGCAGCCGGCCTGATTTTCCTGATAGGCATCGGCAGCGCCGCGGTCTACCTGTGGCGGCGCCAGTGGATCGACGCCGCCTTGATCCTGGTCGCTGCCGCCGCGCTGGGCGTGATCGTCGGCGACTTCAGGCTGCCGGCGGGCGTGGGCGGCACCTTGTCGATCGATTCCGAGGCCGAGGCGATCGACCTGAACGAGGCGGCCGCCGTGAAGCTGACCGGCGACGGCCTGCCGGCCGCGCAGTGGCACGACCTGCCGGCGCGGCCCTTGCTCTGGGAGACGCCCGCCAGCGAAGTGCTGCACCTGGATTTTCCGCGCGAGCTGACGCTGGGGCGCATGTTCGCGCTGACCGTGCGCCGCAGCCAGGCAGCGAGCTGGCGCCTGCAACTGCTGGCCGAGAACAGGCAGGTGATTGCCGACGTGGCAGGCGAGGGCGCGGCGCTGACGGTGCAGTGGCTGCCGCCGGTGGCCGAAACGCTGGTGCTCAGCGCGCGCATGCTCGACGCCAGCGGCAAGGTGATGGCGCATGGCCCGGTGCCGTTTTCCGTCACGGCGCCGGTGCCGCTGCAGGTGGTGGGGCGCTTCGGCGCGCCATCGTTCGATGCGCGCGCGCTCAACGAACTGCTGGTGAACAGCCATGCGGCGCTCGACTGGCAGGTGGTGCTGGGTAAAACCGTCACCCGCAGCGAGACCGCGCGCGCAGCGCCCACGCAGCCCAATCTGCTGGTGGCCGATGCGGCGCACATCGAGCGCCTGGGCGACGGCGCGCGCGCCGCGCTGCTGGCCCAGGTGGCGGCCGGTACGCCGCTGGTGATCCTGGCGGCCAACGCCCAGGACAAGCAGACCTGGGCGCGCACCGTGCAGCTGCCATTGAAGGAACAGGCCGAGGCCCGGCCTGCCGGCACGCCGCTGGCGCTGGCGTCGGCGCCGCTCAATCCGGCGGCGGTTGCGGGTCCGTGGAGCGCGGCCGGCGACCGGATCTGGACCCGCTCATGGGAAAAGGGCCGCATCGTCTGGCTTGGCGTGGCCGACTGGCACCGCTATGCGATCAGCGAACCGCAGGCGCTCGCGCTGTGGTGGCAGGGTGTGCTCGACCGCGCCGGCATCGAGCGCGCGCAGGACGTGGCCTGGCTCGACCCGCAAGAGATGCCGCTGCCCGGCCGCCGCGTGGAAGTGTGCGCGCTCGGCGTGCAGGGCAAGGTCACCTTCCCCGAACTGAAGCAGACGCTGGCCTGGCAGCGCCGCCCGGACAAGGCCGACGCTTCCTGCGTGGCCGTGTGGCCGCGCAAGGCCGGCTGGCTGGCGATGCAGACCGACGGCGCAAAACCGGTCGCGGGCAAGCTGTACGTGTACGACAGGGCCGACTGGCCCCTGTGGCAAAAGGCGCAGCGGCGCGCGGCCACGGCGCGCTACGCCGCGCGCACCCCGGCCGCCATGGCGGCCGGCACCGCGCCGCTGCCGGCCTGGCCGTTCGCGCTGCTGTTCGCGCTGGCGATGCTGCTGCTGTGGTGGCGCGAGCGGCGCTGAGTCCCGGCCGGCGTCGGTTATGATGCCGCTCAACCTGCCCAACCCTTTTTTCCTGGAGTCCTGTCCGCATGGCCGCCCGCCTCCTGTCACGCCTGTTTTCCCTGCGTCCGAGCGCGGTCGATGCGCATCTGCTGGGGTTTCATCCCCGCCCCGGGCTGACCGGCCTGGCGCGCTTTGCAGCCGAATTTCTTTACTTCGGCATCAAGGAAGCGCGCGCCTGCCTGTTCGCTGGCCTGTTTTTCGCGGCGGTGTTCCTGCTGCCGCGTACCGGCTTGTGGGGCATTCCGCGCTACGACATGCTGCTCGTCGTCGCCCTCGCCATCCAGGGGGCGATGGTCTGGTCCGGTCTCGAAACTGTCGATGAACTCAAGGCGATCACGCTGTTCCACGTGATCGGCTTCGCGCTGGAAGTGTTCAAGGTGTCCGGCGCGATCCAGTCATGGTCGTATCCGGACTTTGCCTACACCAAGCTGTGCGGCGTGCCGCTGTTTGCGGGCTTCATGTACGCCGCCGTCGGCAGCTACATCATCCAGGCCTGGCGCCTGTTCGACCTGCGCGTGGAACACCATCCGCCGTTCTGGATGGGCGTGGCGATCGCGCTTCTCATCTACATCAACTTTTTCACCCACCACTACATCGGCGACTATCGCTGGTACGTGGCGGCCTGCGCGCTCGGGCTGTATGCGCGTTCGACCGTCATTTTGCGTCCGCTCGACGTCGAGCGCCGCATGCCCCTGCTGCTGGCCTTCGTGCTGATCGGGTTTTTCATCTGGCTGGCCGAAAACCTCAGCACCTTCTTCGGCATCTGGAAGTACCCCAACCAGCTCGGGGCGTGGTCGATGGTGCATGTGGGGAAGTGGAGTTCATGGTCCTTGCTGGTGGTGATGACGTTCACCATCATCGTCAACCTCAAGCACATCAAGGCGCGGATCGACGTGCCGGCATAGGCGCTAACCCAGTCGCGCCCGGGTCACGAAGCGGGAGGCCATTGGCGCGAGCTGTTCACAAGGGCCAGAATCCCGATTGTCTCACCGTTGATTTCATATACGATACGGTAGCTTTCGTGAACGATGAGTTCAAGCGTACCGCGAATTTTCCCGGCGTGTCCGAGGCGCGGAAAGGCTGCCAGCTCAGTCTGCCTCCGAAAACTGCGGCGGGCGGCGAACCTTGCTTCGACTTCTTCGTTGGAACGTCCGTCATCGCAAGCCGATGGCAGGGATGACACTGCCTGTTCCATCAAAAAAGGCCACGCCGTCGCCGGCGTGGCCTTGTCGGATTGCTCGGGCCAGCTTAGAAAGCCCAGTCAACCTTGGCGTACATCTGGCGGCCGTTGATGCCGATCGGGCAGGTTTCCCAGCAGCGGGTGAAGCCCAGTTGCGGGAACGGTGCAGCCTTGGTCTTGTCCCATTCGGTCGGGTAGGTGTCGAACAGGTTGTTCACGCCGAACGAGGCGCTGATCTTCTTGGTGAAGGAATAGCGCAGCGACATGTCGACCAGCCACTTCGCTTCCCAGGTCTGGATGAACGGGGCGGTAAAGCCCTGGCCCTGCACCGCGCCGTAGTAGTTGGCGCGGGTGTTCACGTTCCATGCGCCGGTCGTGTAGTCGGCCGCGATGACGTGCTTCTTGCGCGGCTGGCCGCGTTCGATCAGCGTCACTTGCGCGTCGTCGAACAGCTGGGTGCCGGTCAGCACCGGCGACTGCGATTTGCGCGCCTTGACTTCGGTCTTGTTGAAGCCCAGTTGACCCGACAGCACCAGGGTCGAGCCGGTCCACCTGGTGGTGTGCTCGGCCACGATGTCCAGGCCGTCCGTGGTGGTGTCGATCGCGTTGGTGAAGAACTGCGCCTGGCCGACCTTGAGCGGATCGAGGATCGCCTTGATCGGGCACTTGGAGGCAGGCACGCAGTTGCCGGATTCCGGCGCGATGTTACTGGAGAAGACGATGCGGTCGTCGATGTCGATGCGGTACAGGTCGGCGGTGACCGAGAAGTTCGGCATCGGGCGCAGGATCATGCCGATGCTGGCGCTCTTCGAGGTTTCTTCCTTGAGCGGCGAGATGCCGAAGGCGCGCGTGACGGCGCTGCCTTCGCGCGCGGTCAGCGTTTCGGTCAGCACGCCGGCCGAATTGAGGTTGGTCGACACGGAGCTGTAGAACTTCTGCTGCACGCTCGGTGCGCGGAAGCCCGTCGAGACGCTGCCGCGCATGCCGAACATGCGGGTCGGATCGTAGCGCATGCTCAATTTGCCGGTGGTGGTGTTACCGAAGTCCGAGTATTTTTCGAAGCGCATCGCGGCGGCAACCAGCAGTTTCTCGCTGATGTTGTGCTCCGCATCGAGATACAGGGCGATGTTGTGGCGGCCCTGGTCGACTTCGGTGCCCGGCGTGTAGCCCGGGAAGCCTTGTGCGCCCGATGCCGCGATGCCGCCGACCTGGTCGAAGATCTTGATGGCCGGGTTGTTGGTGCGGCCGTACTGGTACGAGACCGGGTCGCCCGCTTCGATCGCGTAGTTGTCGCGGCGGTATTCGAAGCCGGTGGCCAGTTGCACGGTGCGGTCGCCGAACTGGATCGGGCCGCGCACGTCGGCGTTGAAGGTGGTCTGGTTGAATTTCAGCTTGCCGGTGTCGGCTTCGAGCGGCGATTCGGCGTAGATGCCGCCACCCGGCTTCGGTTCGTACCAGTAGCTGACGTTGATCGAGTTCCGTTCGTGGAAACCGAGTTCGCTGCGGCCGTGGTTCACGCTCACGTCGAACTTCCATTCGTTGGCCAGGTCGCGCTTGTAGCCGACGGCGAACGAGGCGTCCTTCACGGTGGTGATGATGTTCGGCAGGAAGCCGTTCGGGTACACGGCCGGCACGGTGCGGCCGTCGCCCGGCGAGCGGAAAAATCCCGCCGAATCGCCGGTGCGCTTGGAGATGCCGCCGAAGGCGTAGAACTCGCTGGCGTCGTCGATCGGCAGGCCGGCGTTCCACCACAGGTAGGCATCCTTGGCCAGGCTGTCGCCGATGCGCTGGGTCACGCGCGGCGGGTTGACGCGTTCGGAGTCGACACCGGCGCGGTTGGTTTCGTTGCGGCGGCGGCCTTCGACCGACAGGTTCAGGTAACCGCGTTCGCCCAGCTTGAAGCCGGTGTTGGCGCTGCCGGAAATCAGGTCGCCGTCGCCTTCGGAGGTGGTGCCGATGCTGCTGCTCAGCTGCGTCTCGTTGGTCTGCTTCTTGAGCACGATGTTGATCACGCCGGCGATCGCGTCCGAGCCGTATTGGGCGGCCGCGCCGTCACGCAGCACTTCGATGTGGTGGATGGCCGACAGCGGAATGGCGTTGATGTCGGTACCGGCCGAGCCGCGTCCGATGGTCTGCTGCACATTGACCAGCGCCTGCTGGTGGCGCCGTTTGCCGTTCACCAGCACCAGCAGCTGGTCGGGGCCGAGGCCGCGCAGGGTGGCGGGACGGATGATGTCGGTGCCGTCGCTGATGAAGGTCGAGCTGAAGTTGAACGAGGGGTCCAGCGTTTGCAGCAGCTTGCCCAGTTCCAGCGGGCCGGCGGTCTGCATGTCCTTGATGTTGATCAGGCCGACCGGCGCGGCGGTATCGAGCGAGGTCTTGGCGGTCGAGCGCGAACCGAGGATCACGACGGAAGCGGGGGTGTCCTCGCCACTGCGTGCGGCGGGAGCTGTTGCGCCCTGTTGCGCGTAGGTGCTGCCCAGCGCGAGCAGGAGGGCCGATGCGAGCAAGGTGCGTTGAAGGTGAGGGCTGCCTGGGGTATTCGTCATGTAGATGTCTCGTTGTCGTTTTCATTTTTAGGGAATTGACTGGTCACACCCTCGTGGGGCCAGCCAATGTGAAAACGATACTACCTGACGAGTTTTGCGACGCGCAACGAGTCATATGAGAGTGTTGTAAATGCGTGCAACGGCAGCAATCCGTAGCAAAATGACGTGCTTGTATTCACAAAAGCATGTAATCTCGACTACGTACCCCGCGCGCGCGCTGCACTTATGCGCCCTCGCTATATGCTTATTCGCTGTGGTCCTGCATCCAGCCTTTCAGCCCTGTCACCCAGTTCTTGGCCGGCAGGTTCATGCTCTTTTTAATGGCCCCCGCACGTTCGTACAACACCGAAAAATCGATCGACGGCGCGCGCTTGAACGCCACCACGACGATGTTCGCGTCATGCACTTCGGGTAGCCACACCACCGCGTCGAACACCAGCTCCATGTTTTGCAGGTTCTTGTCGTAGCTGGCAAAGTCGCCGAACACATTGGTGGTCATGATGCCGTCATCGGACAGGCAATCCATGCAGGCCTGGTAGAACTCGGGCGAGTCGAGTACCGGCCCGCGCGCCTCTTCGTCGTACAGGTCCACCTGCAGCACGTCGACCGTGCCGTGGTTGGCCGGATCGAGCACGAAGTCCAGCGCGTCCATCTGGCGCACGTCCAGGCGCGCGTCGTTGGGCGGCAGGCCGAAGTGGGCGTGGCAGACGTCGATCACGTTGGGATTGAGTTCGGCCACCGTCACGCGCGCCTGCGGGAAGCGCTGGTAGGAAAACTTGGTCAGGGCCGCGCTGCCCAGTCCCAGCTGCACGATGTGCTTCGGATGGTCGAGGAAGAGCATCCACATCATCATCATCTGCACGTATTCGAGTTCGATGTTGTCCGGCTTGGCCAGGCGCATGGCGCCCTGCACCCACGAGGTGCCCAGGTGCAGGAAGCGCACGCCTTTGAATTCGGTGATGGTGGCCGGCGGGTGGCCGGGGGCGTCGAAGCGGGTGGAAGTGGGGGTGTCTGGCATCGCTGGCGGAGAAAAAGTGGAACAGCGATCTTACCACCCGCACTTACTTAGGCCGGCAGGATCAGGGTCACCGTCAGGCCGCCGCCCTCGCGGTTGCCGAGCGTGATGCGCCCGCCGTGCGCCTCGGCGATTTCGCGCGCCAGCGCCAGTCCCAGGCCGGTGCCGCTGCGCTTGGTGGAGTAGAAGGGTACCAGCGCATTGGTCAGCACCGCGTCGTTCATGCCCTGGCCGCGGTCCATCACTTCGATGCGCAGGGTGCCGTGCGCCTGGCGCACCTGCAGCGCCACGTCGGCGGCCGGCGAACCAGATTCGTGGGCGTTCTTGAGCAGGTTGAGCAAGGCCTGTTCCATCTGGGCCGGGTCGAAGCGGGCCGCTTCGGGCGGCAGCGCGCCGACCACCGTCACGGCCACCTGCGAGGCCAGCTGGCCGACAAAGCCGGGCCACGGACATGCTTCGATGCGCGGCGCAGGCAGCTTGGCGAAGCGCGCGTAGCCGAGGATGAAGCTCTCCAGGTGGCGCGTGCGCTCTTCGATGGTTTCCAGGATCTGCGGCAGGCGCTCGGTCTGGCCGCGCCGCACCAGCTCCGCGCCGGAATGCGCCAGCGACGTCAGGGGCGCGAGCGAGTTATTCAGTTCGTGGCTGATCACGCGGATGACCTTTTTCCAGGTCTGCACTTCCTGGCGCCGCAGTTCGTGGGTCAATTGGCGCAGCAGCAGCAGTTCGTGCTTGCGGCCGTTCAGGCTGAAGCTGCGGCGCGCCAGGTGGTAGACCTCTTCGTCCTCGCCGTCGCCGGCCGAAAACAGGCCGTCGCCGCCGCGCGCCAGCGCGTCCACCAGCGCCGGCGAGGCCGTGCCCAGGATCTCGGACAGGCGGTGGCCTTCGAGCTTGCGGCCTTCGCCCAGCATCTGGCGCGCCGACAGGTTGGCGTAGACGATCGCCCCCGGGCTGCCCGCCAGCTCGCCCACCAGCAGCATCGCCACCGGCGTGTTCTGGACCATGGTATCGAGCAGCAGTTCGCGCTGAACCAGCGCCAGGCGCTGTTCGCGCAGCACGTTCCCGAGCGCGTTGTGGGCCGCCACCAGGTCGGCCAGTTCGTCGTTCTGCGGCCAGTGCAGGCTGAAGGAAAAGTCGCCATCCTTGTAGCTGGTGACGGTGCCTTCGAGCGCGCGGAACAGGGACAGGATGGGGCGGATCTGGGCGCGCATGGTGATTACCGCGATCGGCACCACGCAGGCCAGCGAGACGGCCAGCACCGTCAGCACGCGCCCCGGCAGCAGGCGGTCCAGCCCGAGCGCGATGAGGACGCCGAGCGTGAGCAGGGTGCCCACCAGTGCCGACCAGCGCGTGACGAGGGACAGGCGCATCGGCTAGCGCGCGATCCCGAGCCGCTCCATGCGCCGGTACAGCGCCTGGCGCGACAGGCCCAGGTCGGCCGCGGCCTGCGCCACCACGCCGCCCGCGCGCGCCATGGCCTGCACGATGGCGTCGCGGTCCGGCTCCACTTCGACGCTGGCGGCCAGCGTGACCGGCAGCCCCAGGTCGCCCGCCTTGATGACGTCGCCGGCGGCCAGCAGGCTGGCGCGCGCCATCACGTTCTTGAGTTCGCGCACATTGCCTGGCCAGGCGTGCGCCAGCAGCGCGGCCTGGGCGCAGTGGTGCAGGCTTTTGCCGCGCGCCAGAAAACTGGCCGCCAGCGGCAAAATGTCGGCCGGACGCGCCGCCAGCGCCGGCAGGCGCAGTTCGATCACGTTGAGGCGGTAGAACAGGTCTTCGCGAAAGGTGCCGGCGCGGATCATCGCGCCCAGGTCGGCGTTGGTGGCGCTGATCACGCGCACCTTGACCTGGCGCTCGCGGTTCGAGCCGAGGCGCTCGAAGCGTCCGGTCTCCAGCACGCGCAGCAGTTTCATCTGGCCGGCCAGCGGCAGGTTGCCGATTTCGTCCAGGAACAGGGTGCCGCCGTCGGCCGCTTCGAACTTGCCTTCGCGCGCGCGCGAGGCGCCGGTGTAGGCGCCCGCTTCGGCGCCGAACAGTTCGGCCTCGATCAGTTCGGCCGGCAGCGCGCCGCAGTTGAGCACCACGAAGGGGCCGTCGGCCACCAGCGAATTGGCCTGGATGATCTCGGCGATGCGCTCCTTGCCGGTGCCGTTGGGGCCACTGATCAGCACCGGCACGTCGGCCCGCGCCACCTGGCAGGCCAGGTGCAGGATGCGTTCGGTGGCGGCGTCCTGCCACACCATGCCGCGCAGGTCGAAGCCCTGTTCCAGGTCGCGCCGCACGCGCCGCTCCTGCTGCACGCGCTGGCGCAGCGCGCGGTTGGCCTGGCCCAGTTCGACCAGGTTGGTCACGGTCGCGATCAGGCGGTTGTCGTTCCAGGGTTTGGACAGGTAATCGGCCGCGCCCGACTTGACCAGCTCGACCGCCGCATCCAGGTGGGTCCAGGCGGTCAGCAGGATCACCGGCAGGTCCGGGTGGCGCCGGCGGATCTCGCGGAACAGGGCCGTGCCTTCCTCGCCCGAGGTGGTGTCGGCCGAAAAATTCATGTCCTGGATGACCAGGTCCACGCTCGTGCGTTCCAGGATGGCCAGGCCTTCTTCGGGCGAGGTGGCGCGCAGCGCGCCGATGTCGTGCAGCGAAAACAGGACATCGAGTGCGATGGCGACGGCGGCGTTGTCGTCGATGATCAGTACAGTAGGCATGGGCGCTAGCATACCATCGGAACCCGGGCCGGGAAGCGGCTCAGGCACTGCGCGTCGCGGTGGCCGGCGAGATCGAGGCGGCGCGCCAGGCCGGCCCGTACACCGCCGCCACGCCGAGCGCCCAGAACACGCCGGCTCCCACCGCCAGGTAGGCCAGCGGCAGGCGCGCCATCTCCAGCCGGCTGACCAGCAGCTGGTTCAGCGCCACCGACAGCGCCACCCCGCACAGCACCCCGACGCTGGTGATCATGAAATTCTCGGTGATGAAGTAGCGCAGGATGTCGGTGCGGCGGGCGCCAAGGGCGCGGCGCACGCCGATCTGCTTGCGGCGCTGCGTGACCCACAGGCTGGCCATGCCGACGATGCCGCTGGCGGTGATCAGCAGCAGCAGCACGCTGACCGCGATCAGCATCCACGACAGCGCCATGTCGGCCCGGTAGCGTTCCTTGCGGTCGGCCGCCGCCGTCTGCATGGTGATGATCGCGCGCCCCTGGTTGCTGGCGCGCAGCGTCGCTTCGGCCTCCTTCATGACCCGGTCCAGCTGGCCGGCTTCGGCGCGCACCGTGTACATCGCCGGGCTGAATGACTGGCGGATCGGCACGATCAGCGCATAGTCGCCGCGCGCGGCCAGTTCGCCGTTCTGGGTCTGCAGCGTGTCGATGACCCCGACCACGGTGGCGGCGTTGCCATCCGGGCTGGTGCCGAAGTAGACGGTCTTGCCGAGCACCCCGGCCGCGCCGGGCCACAGCTTGCCGGCCAGCGCCCTGGTCATCAGCACCGATTTGGGGAACAGTTCCTCGGGCGAGGTCTTGCCGTCGATGTCGACCACGTCGTCCGGACGCAGGTCGCGCCCTTGCACCAGCTTCAGGCCCCAGGTGTCGACCAGCGAATCGCTCGAGTAGTACATGGCGCCGGGCGAGGTGTCGGCGCCCGGCGTGCGCGTCGCCGCCAGGGAGGTGGTCCAGCCGGAGCGCGAAATCGGCGCCTGGCTGGCAAAGGCGGCCGAGGCCACGCCGCCGATGGCGCGCAGGGCCTGCGTTTCGGACTGCTGGCGCGCGATCTGCTGCTGGTGGCTGCCTTCGACCAGGTGGCGTACCCGGATATAGAACACGCTGTTCTCGCCGGCGATGCCGGTCGGGCGTGCCGCCACGGCCTGGCGCACGCCGACGATATGCAGCGCGTTGGTCAGGATCGCCAGGCTGATCGCCACTTGCAGCGCCACCAGGATGGCGCCGGTCTTGCTGCGCAGGAGCGCGGAGAGGATGGGACGGATTTCCATGCCGTGCCTTTCGAAGGTTATTGCGATTTGAGTTGGATGGCCGGCGTGACCTGGCAGGCGCGCCAGGTCGGCAGCAGGCCGGCCAGCATGGCGGCGCCCAGCGCCAGCAGGAAGGTCGCGCCCAGCATCTGCCAATCCATGTGGGCGACGATGCGCAACTGCTCCGATTGCAGGCGGATCAGGGCCAGGGCGCCCCAGGCCAGCAACAGGCCGAGCAGGCCGCCGGCCAGGCCGACCACCGCCGTCTCGGTCAGGAACTGGCGGAAGATCTCCTTGCGCGAGGCGCCCAGCGCGCGCCGGATGCCGACTTCGGAGGCGCGCACCGAGAATTTGGCCAGCAGCAGGCCCACGGTGTTGACCAGGCAAAGCAGCAGGAAGCCGAACGCCAGCCAGGCCGCCAGGCGGCTGTCGTTGCCGACCACCTTGCGGTGTTCCAGCCACTGCATCACGTCGAACAGCTGGTTCGGCTGCTTGCGTTTCAGGCGCCCCAGCCTGCGCTGCGCGTCGGCGTAGTTGTCCAGGTATTCCTGCAGTTCGGCGCGTCCGGCGGCGGTTCTGGTTTCGAAGAACACCTGCAGCCAGGTGCATTCGGAGCGCAGGAAACCCTGCCAGCCAGGTTCGGTCTTGCCCTGGCAGCTGATGCTGCCTTCCGGATTCGCTTCGAGCCGGATCGCGGTGGCGAACGGGATCATGATCTCGTCTTCCTGGGTGAACGCGCCACCGCCGATCAGCTTGTAGAATTTGGGTACCGGCCGCCACGGCTTGCGCACGCCCACCACCTGGAACTGCTTGTCCATCAGGCGGATGCGCTTGCCGACCGGGTTGTCCGCGCCGAACAGCTTTTCGGCCAGGTCGCGGCTTAAGACCACCACTTCGGCGCCGGCCCGTTCGTCGGCGTCGCTCCACGGCTGCCCGTGCAGGAAGGGCACATCCATCATCGCGAAGAAGTCGCGCGTCAGGGCCAGGCCGGTGACCGACATGACCGGCAAGTCCTTGCGCACCGGCTCCAGCGGGGCCGACACGCCATACAGCACGGTGCGCCGTTCGCCATGCCCGTCGCGCAGGAAGTTCATGGCGTCGGGGTAGGTCGACTGCGGGTCGAAGCGGTCGTCTTCATGCGGCTTGAAGGTCTCGAGCAGGCCGTTGTCGATCCTCGGCACGAACAGGCGCTCGCTCTTGTGCGGAATCGGATTGCTCGACATGACGTGCAGGATGGTCAGGGTCGACACGCTGGCCGCCACGCCGATGGCCAGGGTCAGCACCATCAGCGCGGTCAGGGCCGGATTGCGGCGCAGGCTGCGCACGCCCAGCTTGAAGTAGTACGAGAACATGGGCGCTCCTTATGCGGCCTGGCCGGATGCGCTGGCGCTGGCGCCGGCCAGGGTGGGGCCCTTGCGCACCAGGTCCGACACCTGGCCGTCGATGATGTGCACATTGCGCTGGGCGCGCACCGCCAGCTCGGGATCGTGCGTGACCATCAGGATGGTGGTGCCCTGGGCGTTGATGTCTTCGAGCAGCTCCATCACGCCGCGCGCCATTTGCGTGTCCAGGTTGCCGGTCGGTTCGTCGGCCAGCAGCAGCTTGGGCGAGCCGGCCAGCGCGCGCGCGATCGCCACGCGCTGCTGCTGGCCGCCCGACAGTTCGGCCGGATAGTGCTTCATGCGCGAGGCCAGGCCGACCTTGGACAGGGCGTCTTCGATGCGCTCCTTGCGCTCGGCGGCGTTGAAGCCGCGGTAGCGCAGCGGCACGTCGACGTTGTCGAACAGGGACAGGTCGGGAATCAGGTTGAAGCCCTGGAAGATGAAGCCCAGTTTTTCGTTGCGCAGGCGCGAGCGGGCGTTGTCGTCCATGCCCTTGACGTTGACGCCGTCGAGCACATACTCGCCGTCGGTAAATTCTTCGAGCAGGCCGGCGATGTTCAGGAAGCTGGTCTTGCCCGAGCCGGAAGGGCCGGTGACGGTGACGAATTCGCCCTGCCTGACGTGGATCTCGAAGCCGCGCAGCGCGTGCGTTTCGATCATGTGGGTGCGGTACACCTTGCTCAGATTGGTCATGCGCAGCATGGATGGTCCTTTCGTTGGAATGCTATCGATGGATGGAGACGCGGGCCGCGTTGGCGAAGCTGTCGGTGCCGGCGACGACGACCTGGTCGCCCGCTTTCAGGCCGCTCAGGATTTCGACCGAGGACACGCTGGTCGCGCCCAGGGCGATCGGGGTGCGCACGGCCTCGCCGCCCTGCACCACGTAGGCGAAGCGTCCGCCCTCGCTCTCGACGAAGGGGCCGCGCGGCAGCAGGACGACGTCGCGTTTTTCTTCGATCAGCAGGCGCGCGCTGACGCGCTGGCTCTGGCGCAGTCCCTTGGGCTGGGCGCCGTCGAAGCGCACCCGCGCCAGCACCTGGTTCTTGACCACTTCGGGCGAGAGCGCCGACAGCGTGCCGCTGGCGGTGGCGTTGCCGAGCGCGATCTCGGCGCGCATGCCCAGGCCCATGTCGTCGACATAGGTTTCCGGGACTTCGAGTTCGACTTCGAGGCGCGACAGGTCGACCAGCGTCATGAGCGCCGCGTTGGCCGCCACCACGCTGCGGTTCTGCACCGACAGCGTGCCGATGAAGCCGTCGACCGGCGCGCGCACCGACAGTTCGTCCACGCGGCGCTGGGCGTTGGCCATCGACAGGCGCTGGCGGTCGAGTTCGGCCACCTTGGTCTGCAGGGCCAGGCCGACGTCGTCGCCTTCCAGCGTGGCCGCCTGCGCGGCATGGCGCGCGCGGATGCCGGCCGAATTGAGCGCGTCTTTGGCCTTCTGGTAGTCGATCTTGGCGATGATGCCTTCCTGGACCACGCTGTCGTAACGCTCCAGCGTGCGCTGGGCCGAGAGGCGCTCGATTTCGGCGGTGTCGGCTTCGCGCTGGGCCAGCAGCTTCTGCTTTTTGGCCAGGATGCGCTGGCGCGCCACTTCCGCTTCCAGCTGCTGGTAGCTCGATTGCTCGCGTTTGAGCGCGTCCGACAGGTCGGGCGATTCGAGCAAAGCGAGGATCTGGCCCTTCTTGACGGTGTCGCCGGCGGCCACCTTGAGCGTGACCGTGGCCGGCGCGGTGGCGTACAGGGTGGGGCTGACGGCGGCCACCACGCGGCCGTTGACGGAGGCGTCGCGCACCAGGGTGCCGCGCGTGACCTCGGCCACGCGCAGGCGCGCCGCGCTGACCGCGTGTTCGCTGCCGCGCCAGGCGGACAGCAGCAGCGCCGCGCCGCCCAGCGCGCCCGCCGCCAGCACGGCGCCAAGCAGGCGGCGCCTGGCCTTGTGCGCGGGCGGTGCGCTGATGGTGGCGTCCTGGGAAGAAGTGTCTCGGATCATGTTGGTTTGCTTGAACAAAAGATAGCCACACCAATGCAGGAAGCGTGCCACAGGCTAAGTCCTTGATTCGTATCAGGTTCGGCGCCGGCGCAGGACTGTCCGCGCCGTCCGGACGGCGCGTATGGACAGCGAGCGGACAGCGCACACTTGCGTTTTGTCAATTAATCCACATCTTGCAGGCAGGCTGCGCGAGGGGCGCGGCCACAGGCCAGAAAGGCAGTATGTCCGCGTTCGTCTCGACGTTGTCCGCCCTGTGGGCGCAGGTAGCCACCCATGCGCGCGCTTTCCTGATCATTCCCGACAGGGAGCCGGTCGATTACGGTTTCGTGGAGAGCGACGTGGCGCAGCTGCACCGGCTCTGTCCCGATCCGGCGCGCGGCGCGCTCGACGACGCTACCTGGAAGGACCTGCTGCTCGATACCTACCGCGCGCACTTGTCCGCTGAAACGAGCATCTTCGGCCAGCAGGTGCTGTACAAGCGCCTGCGCGCGGGGCTGGACGATGGCGCCTGCGCCGCGGTGGGCGAGCGGGTGCGCGGCTTGATGCGCGACCCGGCGCGCCTGGCCGCGCTGCACCGCGACTGCACGTCGCTGCGCCATGCGGACAAGGAGATCGCCACCCTGCTGTTCGAAGACGCCGCCCCGCCCCTGCCCTGGTGGGTGGGCAAGACCTGGCCGCTGCCGATCCTGCTGCTGGCATCGATCGCGGCCGTCATCGTCACGCCGGCCGCGTGGCTGGCCACCGGCGCGGTCGCCTACCTGTTAATGAGCACCCAGATGCGCTACCACGAGAGGGTGGAAGCGTGGCAGCGCTCGATGAACGCGCTGCAGATGCTGCTGCGGGTGTCGAGCATCCTCGGCGCGCGCGGCGACGCGCCGCTGCAGCCCTTCGCCGGCGCGGCGGCGGCGGCCGGCAAGCTCAATCGCCAGCTTTCGCGCGCGCCGCTGGTGCGGATGACGCCCGGCGCGAGCGTCTACCTGGACTGGTTCATGCTCGATAACGTGAACCATTACTTCAAGGGCGTGCGCCTGGTGCACGGCCATCTGGACTTCTTGCGCGCCTGCCTTGCGCGGGTGGGCGAGCTGGAAGCCGATATCGCCCTGGCGCGCCATCTGCTCGGCGCACCGGCGCTGTGCTGGGCCGAACGGCATGCGCGCAACGCGCTGGCGCTGGAAGCGACCGTGCATCCGCTGCTGCCGCAGGCGCAGGCGCTGTCGGTCGTGCTCGATGGCGGCGGGGCCTTCATCTCGGGCCAGAACGGGATCGGCAAGAGCACCTTGCTGCGCACCGTGGGCCTGAACCTGGCGACGGCGCGCGCATTCGGCTTTTGCTATGCGCGCCGGGCCAGCGTGCCGGACCTGCCGGTCTACACCAGCATGCAGAGCGAGGATTCGCTGTTCGGCGGCGAGAGCCTGTACATGGCCGAACTGCGGCGCGCGCAGGAACTGCTGGCGGCGGCCGACGGGCCGCATCCGGGCATCTGCATCATCGACGAGATTTTCAGGGGGACGAATCACCTCGAATCGGTGTCGGCGGCGGCCTCGGTGCTCGATGTGCTGGCGGCCAAAGGGCTGGTGATCGTGTCGTCGCACAACCTGGTGCTGGCGTCGCTGCTGGCGCACCGGCTCGCGCCCCTGTGCGTGCGCCTCGACGCCGGCGGCCGGCTGGCGCTGGAAGCGGGCGTGCTGGCGCATACCAACGGCATCGCCCTGCTGGCGCAGCGCGGTTTCGGCCGCGCCGTCGAAGAGCGCGCGGACAGGGTGTTCGACTGGCTCAATGGCTATCTGGCGCACCCGGGCGACTGCGACGGGGTGCTGGCTCGCGCGCCGGCGAGCGATGCCGGCGCCTTCGGGATCCGGACCGGGTCCCGTTAATGATCGCGATCGCGATCGCGATCGCGTTTGCGCAGCGAATGCCAGGTTCCCGCGGCCAGCGCCGCCGCCACGATCAGCAGCGCGATGACGTTCGCCGCCGAGGCGCGCCCTTCCAGGATCGCCTTGATCCAGACCACCGGTCCGAGCGGCGAGAGCACCATGAACAGGCCGCCCGGCGCGTGGGCGTGCGGCGCTTCCAGCACCAGCCAGAGCTGGGTGGCGATGAAGGTCGCGGCGAGGTACCACAACAGCAGTGTGAATCCGGTTTCGATGTATTTGCTCACGATGTTTTTCCTTATTTTTCGCGCTTGAGCGGCGTGCCCTTGTCGATCACTTCGCGGCAGTCGCCCTTGAAGGCGGCGTTGTCGTAGTCGCTCCAGCCGTAGCTGTCGACGTAGCGCTTGTGCTCCCGGAAGCCGGGGTTCACGAAGCTGCGTTCCAGGCGCTCGCCGGGGTAGCGGATGTCGGCCAGGTCGAGCACGGTGTGGAACATGTTCTCGGTCGCCAGGCGCGCGTCCCGGTGGCGCTGCAGCTGTTCCACCTTGGCCGGATAGCGGGCCCGGTACTGTTCCGAATACCAGAGCAGGGCCGGCACGTGGAAGTCGAACTGGGTATTGTGGCCGTGGAAGGCCAGCTTGCAGCTCTTGTCGTACAGCGATTGGCCGTGGTCGGACACGTACAGCATGGCGCTGCGCTGCTGCGACCCTTTGAGCTGGCCGATCACATTGGCCAGGAACCAGTCGGTATACAGGATGCTGCTGTCGTAGCTGTTATTGAGCTGCGCCTTGAGCGCCGGATCGCTGTAGACCGGCTTGTCGATGCCGAACAGCGATGGCTGCCAGCGGTCGAACTGCTTGGGATAGCGCTGGCTGTAGTTCCAGTGGCTGCCCAGCGAGTGCAGCACGATCAGCTTTTTCGGGGCCGGGTCGGCGATGGCGATGCGCAGCGGGTCGAACAGGATCTCGTCGAAATTCGAACTGTTGGTAAAGCCGCCCAGGTTGAGGAACTGGATCACGTCCGCTTCCTTTGCAAACACCGACACCGGCGTGTCGAATTCCCCGAACGAGATCTGGTTCGACAGCCACCAGGTCTTGAAGCCGGCTTCCTTGTAGGCGGTCAGGAAGGATTTTTCGGCGAAGCCGTCCTTGAGGCTCTGCATGGCCGGCTTGCGCGAGATGATCACCGGGACCGACAGGCGCGTGGCCGAGACCGAGGTGACCACGTCCGGCAGGGTGACCAGGTTGGCTTCCTTGGCGAGCAGGGGATTGGTCTCGCGCGCGTAGCCGTTCAGGCTCCAGCGGTCGAAGCGCGACGATTCGCCGAGCACCATCACCACGATTTCGGGCTCGGCGTCGGGCGTGGCCTGGCGCGCGCCGAAGCTGAAGTGGCTGTTGCGCCGGACCAGCTGGGCCAGGTGCTTGCGCTCCTTATAGAAGTCGACCCCGCGTGCGGTGATGCCGAAGGGCCAGGTTTGCGCGAAGGCGTCGAATTCGAGCGGCAGCACGGCCCAGCGCGGCAGGGGCGGGGCGCGCAAGCCGGTGTAGGCGGCGCCCGCAGCGGGCTTGGCGGCGCTGGCGGCGGCTTTGGCCGATGAGGCGGCGGCGGGGCGCGGCGCCACCCCGAACTCATGGCCGTAGGCCCACAGGCCGGCGCCGATGGCCAGCAGGCCCAGGGTCAGCCAGCGCGAGCCGTCGTCCCAGTCGAGTTCGCGCGCGCGGCGCGCCGCCCGGAAGCTGGTGAGCCACCAGGCGATGACGGCGGCCATGACGGCCAGCATCAGCCACACCGTCGCGCCCAGAAACTCCAGCGCTTCCTTGGGGCTGGTTTCGGCAATGATGCCGAGGTGGTGGGTCGACATGCTCTGCCCGTAGAAGCTGAACAGGTAGATTTCGGTCGGCAGCGCCAGGAAGGCGGGAATCAGCAGCCAATGGAACCAGGCCGGACGCTTGAACAGGGCCCATACCGCCACCCAGGCCACCGCTTCGATGCCGAACACCTGCCAGGGTCGGTCGAGCCGCTTGCCGAGCAGCATGGGGAAGAAGGGGATGGCCGACAGCGCCGCGTAGGTCAGCAGCAGGTAAAGCGGGGCGGGGCGCAGCAGGTGTCGCATCAGGGAAATAGTGAACCGGCAAAATGGGGCATTATCCCGGGTTTTTAGTTCTCATAGCCAAATATTCGACGCGCCTGGCCAGGGCGGGAATGTTGTGGCGGATGCAATGATTTGGTTTGGCATGCAATGGCTGATGCACAGTGCTGCTACAATGGCAATGTTTTAATACTAATAACCTGATCGAGAACAACTCCATGAAAAACACACTCCGTATTGCCGCGCTGACCATGTTTATCCTGAGCACGGGTGCCGCCTCGGCGATCGACCTCGGCGGCATGCTGGGCGCCGGCAAGGACCTGGCCAAGGCCGCGACCGTCAGCGACAAGGATGTGATCGAAGGATCGCGCCTGATGATGCGCCAGATGGACAAGGAAGAAAAAGTCGCGCCGGCCGGCAGCAAGTACGCCAAGCGCCTGGCGATGCTGACCAAGGGCCTGGAAAACGAAGACGGCCTGAAGCTCAATTTCGCGGTCTACCAGTCCGACGAGATCAATGCCTTCGCCACCCCGGACGGCAGCATCCGCATTTACTCGGGTCTGATGGACCTGATGAGCGACGACGAACTGCGCGGCGTGATCGGCCACGAAATCGGCCATGCCAAGCTGGGTCACTCGGCCTCGCAGATGAAAAAGGCGCTGCTGCTGTCGGCCGGCACCAAGGCGGCGGGCGCGAGCGGCAGCCAGGTGGGCGGCATGGTCGCCGCCAATGAGGAAACCATCAAGGCGTTCGGCAATGCCCAGTTCTCGCAGTCGGACGAGACCGCGTCGGATGACTATGGCTTCAAGTTCATGCAGAAGCACAAGTACGACGTGCGCGCCATGGAATCGGCGTTCCGCAAGCTGGCGGCCAAGGGATCGGGCGAAGGCAGCATGATGGCCAGCCATCCGGGTGCGAACGCGCGCGCCGACCGCATGAAGGCGGCCGCCGACAAGCTGTAAGCGCCCCCCGCCGTCCCCGCGCAGCCGGGGACCCGAGTTCGCAACGTCATCGACGACGCAAACAACTTGGGTCCCCGCCTGCGCGGGGACGACGTGTCAAGGGCCAGGGCGGAAGAATCACTGTCTCGCCCCCGCCACACCCCCCGTCCCGCATGGCGCGATCGCCCGACTTTCGCCTTGCCAGACGTTAAACTGTTTGACTGCCTGCCTCATCGCGCCTATACTCGCGAGTTCTCGATTTTATTCTGCACACTGTTTACGCATTCAGCGCCGCTCCTTCGCGAGTGGCTGTCGGTGCCTCCCTTGTGCGGTCCTCGGGACTCCGTTTTAGTCCCCGGACAGTTTGTCCGGGTTATTCATGTTGTAATTTTGTTGGATTTATAACGATGCCAACCATCAATCAACTGATTCGCAATCCACGCGTCGCCCTGACCGTGAAAAGCAAATCGCCGGCGCTGGAAAACAGCCCGCAAAAACGTGGTGTTTGCACCCGTGTGTACACGACGACCCCAAAGAAGCCAAACTCGGCTCTGCGTAAAGTCGCCAAAGTTCGCCTGACCAACGGTTTCGAAGTCATTTCGTACATCGGCGGTGAAGGCCACAACCTGCAAGAACACAGTGTCGTGCTGCTGCGCGGCGGCCGTGTGAAGGATTTGCCGGGTGTGCGTTACCACATGGTTCGCGGTGCACTGGATACCCAGGGCGTCAAAGACCGTAAGCAAGCTCGTTCCAAGTATGGTACGAAGCGCGCTAAAGCTGGCAAGAAGTAATTTTTCGCCCCGCTTTACTTAGAAATTTAACGAGTTGAACCGACCGTCATGGTCGAGTAAGTGGATGGTTATGATGACCCTCCGCGAGTGAGCCCAGCCCACTCAACTGAAGATAGGAAGGAATTGAAATGCCACGTCGTCGTGAAGTACCCAAGCGCGAAATCTTGCCAGATCCAAAATTCGGCAACACCGATGTCGCCAAATTCGTCAACGTTCTGATGCTGTCGGGCAAGAAGTCCGTTGCAGAAAACATCATTTACGGTGCATTTGAGCACATCAAGCAAAAGTCCGGCAAGGACCCGCTCGAAGTGTTTGCAACCGCGATCAACAATGCCAAACCGATGGTTGAGGTAAAATCCCGCCGTGTCGGTGGCGCCAACTACCAGGTGCCAGTTGAAGTTCGTCCGGTTCGTCGTATGGCGCTGTCCATGCGTTGGTTGCGCGAAGCCGCAAACAAGCGCAGCGAAAAATCCATGCCGCAACGCCTCGGTGGTGAGCTGATGGAAGCCGCTGAAATGCGCGGTGGTGCTATGAAGAAGCGGGACGAAGTTCACCGCATGGCAGAAGCGAACAAAGCGTTCTCGCATTTCCGCTTCTAATCAATTGGCCCCATCCCGAAAGGGGTGCGGCCATGTATCTGTTGTTCGAGGCCGGGCTCATTTTGTTCACAAAATGCCGCTCGGTTTTGTCCATTAAAAGATTTAGGAATAATTATGGCACGCAAGACCCCCATTGAGCGCTACCGCAACATCGGTATCTCGGCTCACATCGATGCTGGCAAGACCACCACGACCGAGCGCGTCCTGTTCTACACGGGCGTGAACCACAAGATCGGCGAAGTGCATGATGGCGCGGCCACCATGGACTGGATGGAGCAAGAGCAGGAACGCGGTATCACGATTACCTCGGCTGCAACGACCTGCTTCTGGAAAGGGATGGCTAACAACTTCCCTGAGCACCACATCAACATCATCGACACCCCGGGCCACGTCGACTTCACCATTGAAGTTGAACGCTCGATGCGCGTGCTCGACGGTGCTTGCATGGTTTACTGCGCAGTGGGCGGTGTTCAGCCACAGTCGGAAACCGTATGGCGTCAGGCTAACAAATACAAAGTGCCACGTCTGGCCTTCGTGAACAAGATGGACCGTACCGGCGCCAACTTCTTCAAGGTCTACGAGCAGATGCGCGCTCGCCTGAAGGCGAACCCGATTCCGCTGCAGATTCCTATCGGCGCCGAAGACAACTTCAAGGGCGTGGTCGATCTGGTCAAGATGAAAGCCATCTACTGGGACGACGCGTCGCAGGGCATGAAGTTCGACTACCGCGACATTCCTGCGGAACTGCAGGAGCAGGCCGCCGAGTGGCGTCTGAAGCTGGTCGAAACCGCTGCTGAAGCGAACGACGAACTGATGAACAAGTACCTGGAAGAAGGCGATCTGTCGGAAGAAGAGATCAAGACCGCCCTGCGTCAGCGTACCATCGCCTCGGAAATCGTTCCGATGATGTGCGGCACCGCGTTCAAGAACAAGGGCGTGCAAGCCATGCTCGACGGCGTGATCGAATACCTGCCATCGCCAATCGACATTCCACCAGTCGGCGGCATGGACGAAGACGACCAGCCAACCACGCGTAAAGCGTCGGACGACGAGAAATTCTCGGCGCTGGCATTCAAGATCATGACCGACCCGTTCGTGGGCCAGCTGATCTTCTTCCGCGTCTACTCGGGCATGATCAATTCGGGCGATACCGTCTTCAATCCGATCAAGAACAAGAAAGAGCGTCTTGGCCGTATTCTGCAGATGCACGCGAATCAGCGCGAAGAAATCAAGGAAGTGCGCGCCGGCGACATCGCCGCCGCCGTTGGCCTGAAAGATGCAACCACGGGCGAAACCCTGTGCGATCCATCGGCCATCATCACCCTGGAAAAAATGGTCTTCCCTGAGCCTGTGATCCAGCAGGCAGTCGAGCCGAAAACCAAGGCCGACCAGGAAAAAATGGGCCTGGCGCTGAACCGCCTGGCGCAGGAAGATCCTTCGTTCCGCGTGAAGACCGACGAAGAGTCGGGCCAGACCATCATCGGTGGTATGGGCGAATTGCACCTGGAAATTATCGTCGACCGCATGAAGCGCGAATTCGGCGTCGAAGCGACCGTCGGCAAGCCACAAGTGGCTTACCGCGAAACGATCCGCAAGACCTGCGAAGAGTCCGAAGGCAAGTTCGTCAAGCAGTCGGGCGGTCGTGGTCAGTACGGTCACGTTGTCCTGAAGATCGAGCCGCAAGAAGCCGGTAAAGGTTTCGAATTCGTCGACGCGATCAAGGGCGGTACCGTTCCACGCGAATACATCCCTGCGGTTGAAAAGGGTGTGCGCGGCACGCTGAACTCGGGCGTGATGGCTGGCTACCCAGTGGTCGACGTCAAGGTCACGCTGTTCTTCGGTTCGTACCACGATGTGGACTCGAACGAAAACGCGTTCCAGATGGCCGCTTCGATGGCATTCAAGGATGGCTGCCGTAAAGCATCGCCAGTCATCCTGGAGCCAATGATGGCCGTGGAAGTGGAAACGCCGGAAGACTACGCCGGTACCGTGATGGGCGACCTGTCGTCCCGCCGCGGTATGGTGCAGGGCATGGACGAGATCCCAGGCGGCGGCGGCAAGATCATCAAAGCCGAAGTGCCACTGTCCGAAATGTTCGGTTACTCGACCTCGCTGCGTTCCGCAACGCAAGGCCGTGCTACCTACACGATGGAATTCAAGCACTACTCGGAAGCGCCTAAGCATGTGACTGACGCAATCGTCACCGCTAAGGCCAAGTAATCAAGCTTCGTTGCGCGACAGGGCATGGCGCACCGCCGTTGCCCCGTCCTCAGCTGAATGAATCGGTTTGCCAGGCGCGGCCATAAGCTGCGCTGGCGACAAACAAAAATTGTAAAAATAGTCTTTAAAGGAAGATCAAAATGGCAAAAGGTAAATTCGAACGGACCAAGCCGCACGTCAACGTGGGCACCATCGGTCACGTCGACCACGGTAAGACCACCCTGACGGCTGCGATCGCAACCGTTCTGTCGAAGAAATTCGGCGG
>NZ_RXLQ01000020.1 GCF_003953935.1 Massilia atriviolacea | reverse complement strand
GCGGCGCGCGCGTTTGGGCCGCGCTGGCGGCAGCACGGCCCCCAGCGCGGCGCGCGCCGGCCTGGCGCTGCCGCCGGCGTGCGCGCGCACCGCGCCCAGCTGGCCGAGCAGGCCTTCCATGCCTTCGGCGGCGGCCGCGTGGCGCGGGTCGGCCAGCTTCCAGGCGCTGAAGGCCGCGTGCGCGCTGGCGCGTTCGGCCTCGTCGTCGCCGGTGAGGCGCACGATCCATTCGGCCGCTTGCTCGGCGATCGGGTCCCCGGCCCTCATTCGGCCATGGCCGCGCACCGGGCGCGGCAAGCGAGCAGGGCCTGCACCAGGTATTTCTGCACCATGCGCACCGACACGCCCAGGTGGGCGGCGATGGCGGCGTGGGTCTGCTGGTCCAGGTAGTGCAGCAGGAAGGCCTCGCGCGCCTTGGCGGAGATGCCTTGCAGGGCGGCGCCGATCTGCGCCAGCGCTTCCAGCGCCATCAGGGTCTCGTCGGGCGCGGGGGCGAACGGCAGGCTGTCGGCCAGCAGGGCCATTTCGGCCAGGTAGGCCTGTTCCAGCGCCTGGCGGCGCGCGCGGTCGATGATCAGGCGCCTGGCGGTGGTGGTCAGCCAGGCGCGCGGCTGCTCGACCCCGAGCAGGGCGTCGCGCGAGGCGATGATGCGCAAAAAGGTGTCGTGGGCGACATCGGCCGCGTTGTGGGCGCAGCCCAGTTTCCTGCGCAGCCAGCCGAACAGCCAGTCGTGATGGTCGCTATACAGTATGTGTACTGCATGAGCGCGCTGATGCGGAATTGACTCGGCCGCCGACATGACCATCACCTAAAAGAGAATAAGAATTATTCTCATTATAGGCGGATGGAATGCCGATTGGCAACCGTGTGCCTCAGACGAATGCCAGGTCGTGCTGCAGGATCAGGTGGTCGAGCCAGTCGTCGCTGTGGCCGAAGCGGTAGCCCAGCTGGGCGGCGCGCGCGGTATTCATCATGTATTGGGCCGGATAGTCGAAGGGGCTCAGTTCGCCCGCCGCGGCCGCCTGCTTGGCCGGCAGCGCGCGTACCGGCACGTCGAGCAGCATGCCGATGCGCTGCACCAGGTCGAAGGCGGACAGGCCGCCGTCGCAGGCCGCGTTGACCGGTCCCAGGAAATCCTGGGCCCCGGCCCACATCAGGAAGCTGCTGGTGCCCTGGGCGCTCATGAAGGAACTGGCGGCGGCCGCATTCGCATAGCGCAGCGGCGCGTGCTGGCGCACCAGGTCGACGTAGTGGGCCAGGCGCCCGGTAAAGTCTTCGGCCCCGGCCAGCACGTGGCCGATGCGCACCGTCACCAGCGGCAGCGAACCGTCGCGGTATAAATACGCTTCGGCCTGCACCTTGCCCGTGATGTAGCTCTCGGTGGCCAGGCGCGTGTCGTGCCATGGATAGCGGGTGTCGATCGGCTGCGCCAGCATATTGATGTCGTCCTCGCCGAAGGGCGCATCCTGCTGCCCGAGCAGCTCGCGGTAGACGTCGATGGTGGAGGCGACGATATAGCGTTTGACCTTGCCGGCGAAGACCTTGACGGCAATCGCCGCATCCAGCGGGCTGTAACACATCTGGTCGTAGACGATGTCGTAGCCGGCGCAGTTGGCGAAGGCGGTGCGCATGGCGTGCTCGTTGCGGCGGTCGACCTTGATGCGGGAAATGCGCGCGCCGAACGGGTCCGGGGTGTGCCCCCGGGTGGCGATGGTTACCTGGTGACCTGCGTTAAGCAAACGCTGCACCAGCAGCTTGCCGAAGTAGCGGGTACCGCCTATCACCAAAATATTCTTGCGCATTGCATTCCCTTGTTGATCTCAGTATATTTTCTGCTTAGTATGCCGATTCAACAACCGAGAAAAATTAAACCGATGAGTAAGAAAAACTTAGCCATGGGATATGCATGAAGCCCTTGCGCACGCTCTCCGGGCTGGTCGACTTCGACTGCGCGGCGCGCTGGGGAAGTTTTAAACTCGCGGCGCAGGAGCTGCACAAGACGCCGGCGGCGATCAGCCAGCAGGTCAAGCAGCTGGAGGAAAACCTGGGCTTCGCCCTGTTCCTCCGCCATCCGCGCCATGTGACCCTGACCGCCAAGGGGCAGGAACTGGCGGTGGTGGTGGCGCGCATGCTGGGCGAACTGCGCGCCAAGGTCGGCGCCCTGCAAGGCGGTAACGAGGAATCGGTGCTGCGCATCTCGACCACCCATTCCTTCGCCATCAAGTGGCTGGTGCCGCGCATGCACCGGTTTACCAAGCTGTATCCGGAACTCGACATCCGGCTCGATTCGAACGATGCCCAGGTCGACCTGGAAGACGACAGCAACGACGTGGCGGTGCGCTACGGTCCGGTGAGCGACGGCGACCCGGCGCTGCTGTTCCGCGAGCGCCTGATCGCGGTCTACAGTCCCGACCTGCTGGCCCCCGGCCAGACCGAGCTGACCCTGGCCGACCTGCCCAGGTTCCCGCTCCTGTACGAAAATTCCACCGAGTCGTGGCTGCAGCTGCTCAACGAGAACAAGGCCCTGAAGGGTAAATACGATTTCTCGCGCGGCTACAGCCACTGGGGCGTGCTGACGCAGGCGGCGGTGGCGGGGCAGGGGATTGCGCTGGTGGTGTACGGGATCGCCTTCCAGGATATCCTCAAGGGCTCGCTGCGCCAGATCAGCTGCCGCAGCGCGCCGTTCGGCAGCGGCTACCGCTTCATGGTCAACCGCAGCAAGGAGAACATGCCGAAGGTGCAGCGCTTCCGCGCCTGGCTGGTGGCGGAGATGAACGAGATGCAGCGCGCGCTGGACCAGACCATCTGAATAAGCTCTGGTTGAATAACCTCAGGTAAACGACAACGGCGGCCCGCGGGCCGCCGTTGTTCATGGTGCGACTGCGCTTACTTCACGCCGTGCATCAGCTTCTGGATCAACGGTGCGAGCAGGAACAGCAGCACGCCGCCGATCATCAGCCACCAGAAACCCTGGGTGTAGCCGGAGAGCGCCGACGCGATCGACATGCCCGATTCGCCGCTGACATGGCTGGCGAAGATGCCGGACAGGTTGTTGCCGATACCGGTCGAGAGGAACCAGCCGCCCATGCCCAGGCCGACCAGGCGCACCGGCGCCAGCTTGGTGACCATCGACAGGCCGATCGGGGACAGGCACAGCTCGCCGATGGACTGGACCCAGTAGACCGCGAACAGGGTCCAGAACGGGATCTTGCCGTAGGTCGGATCGACCAGGTGGGTCAGCGCGTACATCAGCAGGCCGAAGGCGAGGCCGTTGAAAATGATACCCAGGCCGAATTTGCGCGGAATCGATGGATTGGCGTTGACCTTGCCCATGGCGACCCACACCCAGGCGATGATCGGTGCGCAGGCGATGATGGCGACCGAGTTCACGCTCTGGAACCAGGCGGTCGGGAATTCGCTCATGCCGAACGGCGCGGTGATGAAGGACAGGGCGCCCTTGCGGTCGACGATGCTCTCGGCCAGGAAGGTGAACGAGCTGCCGGCCTGTTCGAAGAACATCCAGAACAGGATATTGAAGGCGAAGATGATCATCATCGCGAAGGTCTTGTCGCGTGCGACCTTGCCGTCGCGGATGCCTTCGGCGACCAGCATGCCGGCCAGGATCAGGAACAGGATGGTCAGGACGATCTGCAGATTGCCGGCGCCGGCCTTGAGCAGGAAGAACATGACAGGGATGACCAGCAGCGCGCCGCCGACCACCATGATCATGCGTTTCGGGCTGTTGTCTTCCGCCGGTGGCGCGCCGATGCCCTTGAGGGTGGCGCGGCCGAAGAAGAACCATACCAGGCTGATCAGCATGCCGATACCGGAAGCGAAGAACACGACCTTATAGGCCGGCATGTCGCCCGTATTGAACACTTTCTGTGCCAGCACCTGGGTAAAGATCGGCGCCAGGAAGGCGCCGGCGTTGATGCCCATGTAGAAAATGGTGAAGCCGGAATCGCGGCGGGTGTCGTTCAGCGTATAGAGCTTGCCGACCATGGTCGAGATGTTCGGTTTGAACAGGCCGTTACCGACGATGATGGTCGCCAGGCCGATCTTGAACACATCTTCGTTCGGCACCGTGATGGCGAACAGGCCGGCCGCCATGAAGGCGGCGCCGATCAGGATCGAGCGCTGGTAGCCGATGACTTTATCGGCGACGTAGCCGCCGAAGACGGCGCCGGCATACACCAGCGCGAGGTAGGAACCATAGGTCAGGTTGGCCGCTTGCTGGCCGCTGGCGTCGCCGCCGTAGAACTGCGTGACTATATAGAGTACGAGTGCCCAACGAATACCGTAGAACGCAAAACGTTCCCAAAATTCGGTCATGAACAACATCCAAAGCGGACTTGGGTGACCCAAGAACTGCTTGAACTCCGGGATTGCGACTTCCTGGTTGGGTGGGGTAGCGGCACCGCTCATGCGGTTTCTCCTGAATATGGTTATGGTTGGATAAAACATATGGTCGGCCGCGGCTCGTGACCCCGGATTTCCAATAGGGTCGCATTTTAATGTAAATCTTCTATGCTCAGCGAATTTTTGCCGGATGTGCTAATTAAGACAAGAAACGAGGCCGCGCAAGCACAGCGGCACTTGGGTCCCCCAAGAGCGGCGAGTTGTCGTATATTGGCGTGGCAGGCTTGTTTGTTACACCGAATCGAAAAGGATTTGTACTATGGAACACGACGTTGTCGATACCCTGATTTCGCCAGAAGGCCAGCTCGAAGTGCTGTCGAAAGCCGAAGTCTTTAAACTGCTCGACACCAGCCAGGGTGGCCTGTATCAAATCTTCCGCAACTGCGCGCTCGCAGTCCTGAACTGCGGCAGCACCATCGACGATGGAAAAGAACTACTGGAACGTTATAAATCCTTTGAAATCAGCATCGTACAGCGAGAGCGCGGCATCAAGCTGGAGATCAAGGGCGCCCCGGCGATCGCTTTCGTCGACGGCAAGATGATCAAGGGGATACACGAGCACCTGTTCGCGGTGCTGCGCGATATCGTTTTCATCAGCAGTGAAGTGACCGACAATCCCAAGTTCGACATGTCGCGCACGGAAGGAATCACCGATTCGGTGTTCCACATCCTGCGCAACGCCGATGTGCTGCAGCCGCAGCGCAATCCGAACCTGGTGGTGTGCTGGGGCGGGCACTCGATCAACCGCATCGAATACAACTACTCGAAGGAAGTCGGCTACCAGATGGGATTGCGCGACCTCGACATCTGCACCGGCTGCGGTCCGGGCGCGATGAAAGGGCCGATGAAAGGCGCCACCATCGGGCACGCCAAGCAGCGCCTGTCGGGCGGGCGTTACCTGGGTATTTCGGAGCCGGGCATTATCGCGGCCGAATCGCCGAATCCGATCGTCAACGACCTGGTGATCATGCCGGATATCGAAAAGCGGCTAGAAGCGTTCGTGCGCACCGGGCACGGGATCATCGTCTTCCCGGGCGGCGCCGGCACGGCCGAGGAAATCCTGTACATCCTCGGCATCCTGCTCCATCCGGATAACGCCGACATGCCGTATCCGCTCATTTTCACGGGGCCGGAAACCTCGCGCGACTACTTCATCCAGATTAACCAGTTCATCGCCGATACCCTGGGCGAGGAAGCGCAGAAGCGCTACAAGATCATCATCGACGATCCGGAACTGGTGGCCAAGGAGATGCAGCTGGGGATCCGCCAGGTGCGCGAATTCCGCAAATCGCGCAGCGACGCCTATTATTTCAACTGGCTGCTCAAGATCGACGAGGAATTCCAGCGCCCGTTCCGGCCGACGCACGAGAACATGCGCAACCTCTCGCTGCACAAGAACCAGGAAAAGCACCTGCTGGCGGCCAACCTGCGGCGCGCGTTTTCGGGCGTGGTGGCGGGGAACGTCAAGGACGAGGGCATCCGGGCGATCGAAAAGTACGGGCACTTCGAAATCCACGGCGATGCCGCCATCATGGGGCCGATGGACGCGCTGCTGGCGTCCTTCGTCGCGCAGAGCCGGATGAAGTTGCCCGGCAAGGCCTACACGCCTTGCTACCGCGTGATTACCTGATCCGCACGGTGCGCGTCATTCGAACTTCCTGACGAAACCGACGTACAGGCGGCGCGCGACGAAATGGTCGTAGCCCGCCTGGCGGAAGGTGCTCGCGTCGGTCCGGTAGCTGCGCTTGCTGCCGTCGAACAGGTCGCTGGCGTTCACCGTCAGGCTGAGCGTCTTCGTCAATTGCCGCTTCCAGCTCAGGTTCACACTGCTGGTCGATCCCTGCCTGCCCAGCGCCGTGATGGCCGAGGACTGGCCGTGGGCGTCGAGCGAGACATTGTCCGCCCCCGCGCTGTAGCTCGCCCGCAGGTTCATGTAACCCGCAGTGCCGTCCTGGCGCACCGGGCCATGCAGGTCGGGCGTGGTCAGCGCCACGCGGTAGATGCCGCCGTCCACGCCGAAGCGCAGCGCCGCATCCGGGTTCCAGTCGAGCGAGCCGGTCATGCCGGCGGAGCGTGCCTGCCCGCCGTTCTGCTTCGACGTCACCAGCACCTTGTCGGCGAAGCTGCGCGCATCGGCCACCGTATCGGCGCTGGTGCGGTGAAAGGCGCTCACGCTGGCGCTCAGCTTTCCCATCTCCGTGTCGGCGCCGATTTCCCACGACGTCAGGCGCTGGGGTTGCAGGCCCGGATTGCCGCGACTGAGGTTTTGCGCATCGATGTAGGTCGTGAACGGATTCAGGTCGCGCGGGTCGGGGCGCTGCAGGCTGCGGCGATAGCTGAGCGTTAGTTCGGTGCTGTCGCTGGCGGCGAATTTGAGGTGCATGCTGGGATTGAATGCCTGCCAGTGGCCTCGCTGCCCGGCGCCCTGCGCCGGGCGCACGCGCAGCGCCATGCGTTCGAAGCGTCCGCCGAGCAGCGCTTCCCATTGTCCGTGCCTGATCTGGTCGGTCAGATAGACTGCACCGAGCGTGGTCGCTACCGCATAGCCGTTGGTCGTGGCAGGGTCGGGCGTCTCGGCGCCGCTCACCCTGTCGACCGAGGCCTGGTAGTTGGCCAGGTCGTTGACCTCGTCCTGGAGATCCACGCCCATGCCCCACTGGCCATGCCCGGACGCGCGGCTCCAGTCGAGCGTGGCCTGGGTCAGCTGGCGCGCCGAGCGCGTCGCTCCGCGACTGTCGCTGGCAGTGCGCGCCGGCGCGACGTAGACGTCGCTGTACGACTTGTCGATCAGGGTATCCGTTTCGCTGCGCTGGACCATGGCCTTGAGCGCGCTGGCGCTGTCCTGACGGCTGTAACCGAGGCTGGCGCTGTTGTCGGACTGCTCGTTCGGGCCTTCCGAAATACGATGGAAGATGCGCTGGCCCGCGTGGTCGCGAGTCGCGTTGAGCGTGTCGAGGCGGGGATGCGAGCGGCGCGCATTGTAGCGCGTCGCCAGGCTGAGGCTCTCGCTGTCGCTGAGGATGTAGTCGACGCCCAGCGCTGCGCTTTCCACCTTGCGGCGCACGAAAATCCCGGACGTCTGCAAGGTGCTGCCGGCGTCGCCATTGAGCGGATTGTTCCAGTCGACTGCCGAGCGGCGGAATTTCTGCGTGCCGTCGCGGCGGTAGGCCACGCTGCCGTTCACGCTGAAGTCCTTGCGGGTCAGGTCGCCGGACGCGCCTACGTTCCACAGGCCGTGGTCCGCAGCGCTTCCCTGGACCTGCGCGCGGGTTCCCGGCTTGCGGTTGCGCTTCAGGACGATGTTGACGATGGCGCCGCCATTGGCGTTGTAGGCGGCGGAGGGATTGGTGATCACTTCGATGCTGGCGATGTCGGCCCCGCTCATGGTCTGCAGCGCCACCGCGCGTTCGTCGCCCGCCATCATCGCGGTCGGCTTGCCGTTGACCAGGACCGTGACCTGCGAATTGCCCTTGACCGCGATCTGCCCGTCGGCGGTCAGCGCGATCCCGGGCGTCGACTGCAGGACGTCTTGCGCGGTGCCGTTGGCGGCCCTGGCCATGTCGGACACGTCGTGGACCGTCTTGTCGAGCTTCTTGACGACCGGTTCCTTCCTGGCGCTGACTGTCACGACAGCCGGTTGTTCGGCGCGCGCCGTCGCCGGCAGCGCGACGAGTGCGGACAGGATCAGGGAGAGGCTCGTCCTGCGCGGGAGGGATTGATCGAAATGCATGCCAGCATTTTAACGTTTCCACGAAGTCAAGTGGGCGCTTTTCGGCCGCTTGTTTACAGCGCGCTGGCGTAGCGCCCCGATGGCGGCTCCAGCAGGCAGGCGGCAATCGGGTCCCATGCGCCGGAGCTGGTGAGCCGGTCGATGTGGGCCTTGTGCGCCTGTTGGCTGTCCCATTCTTCGACCAGGGTGAACACGGCCGGATCGTCGACGGCGCGGAAGATGCTCACGCCACGGCAGCCGGCCACGCTGGGCAGGTCGCGCTTGACACCGTCGAGCATCGCGCGGAAATCGTTCGCGGCGTCGGGCCGGGTGGTAAAGGTGATGATGAAGGTGGTGGCGGTCATGGCTGTTTCGCTTTGCGTGCGGTGGTTGCGGCCGCGGATCGGCCGTACGCATACGATAGGCCCGGGCGCGCCATGCCGCCAGCACCCTGGCTGCGCTTATATTGACTGCGGCTGCGCACTTGCGAGCTGGCGCGCATACTGCGCCGGCGGGGCGCCGTAGCGGCGCTTGAACTCGCGCGTGAAGTGCGCCGCGCTGTCGAAGCCGGTCATGGCCGCCACCTCGCCGGGACGCTTGCCGCCGGCCAGCAGCAGCACGCGGGCTTGGTCCAGGCGCGTATTGCGCAGGAAGTGCATCGGCGCCAGGCCGGCCACCTCGCGGAAGGTGTGGGCAAAGTGCGAGGGACTCATCGCGGCGGCGTCGGCCAGTTCGGCGATGCCCAGCGGGCGGCGGAAATGCTGCTGGATCAGCTGCACCGCCTTCTGGATGCGCGCGGCCGAACGCTTGATCGCCGCCGCGTCGCGGATGGCGCTTGCCGCGTCCGAGCGCAGCAGGCGCACGACGATCTCTTCGACGACGAGCGGGGCGATGGTGGCGCGGTCGATGGCGTGATCGGTGGCCGGCAGCAGACGCGTAAAGGCGTCGAGCACGCGCTCGTCGACCGGGGCGACGTAATTCGGGACCGTGCCGCCGTTGGGCGCGGGAGCGGTGTCGGCCAGCGCGATGAAGGTCTTCACCAGCAGCTCGGGCGGCAGGTCCATGTGGATCGCGAGGTAGGGCTGGCCCGGGCTGGCCTCGACCACGGTGCCGTCGCAGCGCGTTTCGGCGCCGAGCACGAGGCAGCTCATTTCGTCGTAGCTGAAGGTGCTGGCGCCAAGGCGCGCGCTCTTGCGGCCCTGGAGCACGACCACAATGCCCGGTGCGAGGGTCTGGGTTTTGTCGTAACGGATGGGGCTCGAGAAGCGGTAGTAGCGCAGGCCGGGCCAGATGGCATCGGTGCGGCCTTCGTCCACGGCGCGTTCGGCCACCATGCCGCGCAGGCGTGCCAGGGGAGATGCGGCGCCGTCCGTCACGATGCGCGCAGCAGCTTGTCGGGATTGCGCACGACGTAGATCGCGCCGATCCGGCCATCCTCGATGTCGAACGACATGGTCGAATCGAGCTTGCCGTCGACGAGGCGCAGCAGGCCGGGCTCGCCGTTGACGATTGCGTGTTCGAAGGTGGTCGTGGCGCCGTACTTGCGCGCCATGCTTTCGTAGAAGCGGGCGATCTTGTCGGCGCCGCGCACGATGTTGATGGTGGCCGATACCTTGCCGCCGCCGTCCGCGCGGAAGCTGGCGTCCGGCGCGAACAATTGCGCCAGCTGCGCGCGCTCGCCGCCTTGCGCCGCCGCGACAAAGCGTCCCAGCAGCTCCATGTGGCTTGCGTCGGTCATCGCGAAGCGCGGCTTGTCGGCGCGTACCCGTTCGCGCGCGCGGTGCAGCAGCTGGCGGCAGGCCGCCTCGGTCTTCTTGACGACGGCGGCGATGTCGGCGTAGCCGCAGTCGAAGACGTCGTGCAGCAGGAAGACCGCGCGTTCTTCGGGACCTAGCCGTTCGAGCATCAGCATGAAGGCCATGGAGATGTCGCCGGCCAGTTCCAGGCGCGCCTCGGGCAGGTCGGCCGCGCGCGTGACGATCGGTTCGGCCAGCCACGGGCCGATGTAGGCCTCGCGCTCGGGCAGCGCGCTGCGCAGGCGGTCGATGCACAGGCGGGTGACGACGGTGACCAGCCACGCCTCGGCACTGGACAGGGTTGCGCGGGTGTCGCTGGCGTTCCAGCGCAGCCAGGCGTCCTGCACGGCGTCGTCGGCATCGGCGCGCGAGCCGAGCATGCGGTAGGCGATGCCGAACAGGCGCGGCCGGACCTGGTGAAACTGGCTGGTGAAAATATCGTTCATTCTTTTTTTGGGCTGGCTGTCACAAACGCTGCGGCAGCTTCGTCTAATGATTGTAAGGCCTGCCAATCAATCTCACAAAAAAGGAATCAACATGCAACGCATCGATTTTTACACCGCCGCACCGAAAGCCGTCAAAGCCTGGATGGCGCTGGAACAGTACATCGCCACCTCGAGCATCGACAAACCGCTGGCAGAACTGGTGCGCCTGCGCAGCTCGCAGATCAATGGCTGCGCGTTTTGCGTGGACATGCATGCGACCGATGCCGCCAAGGGCGGCGAGACCGAACGGCGCCTGCATGCGCTGGCGGTATGGCGTGAAACGCCGTTCTTCACGGCGCGCGAACGGGCCGCGCTGGCCTGGACCGAAACCATGACGCGCCTGGCGCAGCAGCCCGATACCGGCGAGAGCTACACCGCACTGGCGCAGCAGTTCAGCGCCGAAGAGATGGTCGACCTGACGTTCCTCATTTCGACCATCAACGGGTGGAACCGGCTGGCGGTGGGGTTTGCCAAGATGCCTGAGTAGGGCGCCGGCGAATTGGCGCAACGCTGCGCCAATTGCCCCAATGCCGTCAGGCGCGAGCGGCCCGCTTGCGGCGCGCCGCGCCAGCCACCAGCGCCAGGCCGCCGATCAGCATCGCATAGGTCGACGGCTCCGGCACCGGACTGGCCGATGGCGTCGTGTCGACCGATGCGGCGCTGACCCACAAGCCGATCGATAGTTTCAAGTTTGCCGCGCTCGACTCCGTGTTCTGGAACATGATCGACAAGCGCTCGCTTCCCGACTGCGAGAAGGGCAGGTTCGGGTCGCTGGTGAACCTCGGCGCTGTCAAGCTGAACGTCGCGCTCACATCGGGATACCAGTCGGGCAGCATACCGTCGAAGCGCATGGTAGCCTTGATACTTGCATCTTCGTTCAGGCGATTGGTGCGTGGCAGCGAGGTCGCCACGCTGCCGCTGGCGTCGGCGAAGAAGCTGATCTGCGTGCCCGGCGAGAGCACGAATTCATCGATCAGCATGGAGGTCGACGCGACCGCCGACCGGTCGTAGCCGGCACTGCCCGTGGTCGACGCGGCTGCGTCGAAGTTCAGGCTCTGGAAATTGCCTCCGCTGATGGTCGAGGTTACGGCGCCCTGGCGGACCGACAGGCTGGCATCGAGCGGGCGGCTGTACAGCGCGCCGCTACTGTCGTCGTTGATGTCGCGCGTGGTGCGTGCTCCGCTCTGGTTGATGTCGGCCCGCGCGAACGAGGCAAGCGGGTTGGGATTGCGCGGCTTGATCGAGAGCGATGGCGCGATGCCGTCGTTCGGCAGCAGGTCCATCAGCGTGTACGAAAAATTGGTGAATGTGCCGCTGGCACTGACTTGCGCGGTGGCGCACAGCGGCGCGGCGAGCGTGGCGGCGACTGCCAGCTTGGTAAGCAATGTCTTCATGATCAGTCCTGGATGAAAAATGAGCGTGTTTTAAACGGGAATGCGGCGCGCCTTTGCGGTACCCGGGCAGGCGCGACCATCGGGCGGACGCGCCATGTGCGGCGCTGTCCGGCAATCGTTCACTGGTCCTGGACTTTGCGGCGGCGACGGGCCGCGCCGGCGACCAGGGTCAGACCGGCAAGCAGCATGGCCGTGGTGGCCGGCTCAGGTACCGGGCTTGGCGGCACCGGGCTGGCGTCATACACCTGCACAGTCGAGCTCAAGGAAATGCCCAGCGTCAGAGTGGATGAAAACAGCGAAGTGTTGCCGAGCGTAAGCGAGAGGCGCTCACTCACCGAGTCCGTCGCCGCAGGACTGTTGGGGAATGCCCAGTTCGATGCGACGGCCTCGCTGAAAGTCGATGTAAATCCATTCCACCCGTCTTGCGCATCGGCATTTAATGAAAACGACGCGTAGGTTCGTGCATATTCCCGAAGTACATTGCCTGCTGGCAGCGTGGTCGAGGTGCCGGCGTTAAAATCCGCGAAAAACGACACCTGCGTACCCGGCGAGAGCACGAACTCGGTGATGGTGGAGCTGGCGCTCCCATTCGCCGCCCGGCTTGCCGCGGCGATGCTGGTGGTCGATGCCGCAGCATGCAATTGCAAGGATTGGAAATCGGCGCCTGTCGTGCTCGCGCTTGCCGTGCCTGCACGCGTGCCGATGCTGGCGGCGACGTCGCGGTTGAACGGCGTCGTGAATTGGCTGCGGCTGTCGGTAAACCATGGTTCGAAGGTGGAATTCTGGCTGACCTCGCCGGAGGCCGTGCTGGCGCCGGGATAATTCGATCGATAGGCGATGGTGAGCGACGGGGCAATGCCATCGTCCGGCAACAAGTCGATCAGGGTGTAGGAGAAATTGGTCACGCTACCCTCGGCGCGAATCTGCGCGTGGGCCAGCAGCGGTGAAGCCAGCGCGGCGGCCATCACCACACTCGTAGCGAATTTGTTCATGGATTTGCCTTCATTGAATTACAAAAATATCAAGACAGGCAATATACCAGTGACAGCAGGACGCGCGACAGGATGTTGCTAATTGAGTACAAGTTACACTTTGACATTTGAGTTCCGGCCTGGATGGGGCGCTGCCCGCGCCGGGCGCCATGCTGGTCCGGCCGGCCGGGGCGGCGAGCAGCGCCGTCGCCCCGGGTAACATGCCTGGCGGCGATCAGGCCGGATTGCGCCCTTCGCCCGCCAGCCAGCGCAGCGCCGTCAGGCTCGGCATGAACAGATACTCGCCGCCGCGCACCGTGCAGAAAGTCTGGATGCCGTGGATACGCTGGCGCACCGGCCGCTTCTGGATGGTGAAGGTGCTGTCCTCATCCTGCTGGCCGAGGATGGGATCGCGCTCCTTGCCCAGGTCCATGAAGTTGCCATGGTCGACCCACTCCTGCTGCATGAACTCCACCGTCTCCGGCGCCCTTGCGCTGATCCCGATGAAGAACAGGCCGCGTTCCTGGCCGTCGTCCTCCAGCAGGTCCGCGCGCCACGGCGCACCGAAGGTGGTGCTGCGGCGGATGATGCGGTGCAGGTTCACGTCGGTCAGCACCGCCAGCTTGCTGTCGCGCGGATTCATGCGGCGCATGTGGCAGCCGTGCGGCGCCTGCAGGCCGGCCTGGTCGTCCTTGTACGTGAAGTCGTTGTTGCGCTTCGGGTCGGCGCCGAGGGCGGGATCGTCTTTTTCCGGCGCCAGCGTGAGCGGCGCGCCGCTGCGCCAGCGGCCCACCAGTTTGGCGGCCAGCAGTTCCTGGCCGGCTTCGTCGTCGGCGTTATCGCGCAGGAAGCGGTTGAAGGCGGCGGCGTCGGCCTGGTACTTGCGGATCACGACAAACGTGCCGTTGCGTCCCAGTGCGTCGGGCTGCGGCATCGCCAGCGGCACGCCGGATTCGCCCGGATAACCGAGAATCAGTTCGCCCGCCTTGATGGCGTCGCCCTGGCCCGGCAGCAGCTCTTCGATGCCGCCGTCGATGGCCGGGTTGCTGATGTTGTCGCGGTAGCCGAAGGGATTGAGGCTGTCCGGCTGCGCGCCGAAGTCGTGCATGCCGAGCAGGGTCACGCCCTGGACGTTGTCGAACTCCTTCTGCGCGGTGGCCAGCGCATGCTTCCACGACGCTTCGTCCGGCGCGAAGATCGATACGGTCACGTGTACCTGCCCGCTGCCGTAAGGCGCTTCCCAGTTGGCCGGTGCGCTGGCGCCGCTGTCGCGCAGGCGCTCGGCGCGCGCGGCCATCCCTTCGCGGAAGGCGGCCGGGAAGCTGGCCAGCGAATCGGCGGGAATCTCCAGCGCCACCAGGCCCGCGTGGCTCAGCGCCACGGCGATCCAGGCAGCCTTGTTGGTGCGCGCGTCGGCGGCGCTGCGCACATGCGGGGCGAGGCGCGAGAGCAGCGCGCGTCCGCCGGCGGCGTCGTCGATCTTGAGCAGCACATGGGTGCCGTAGTACGGGTCCGGGCGTTTGAAGAGAATGGTGGCCTGGATGTCGTCGAGCTCCAGCGCCGGCGACGGATGAACGAGGTTCTTGAGTTTATCGATGAATGTCATGGGCGCCTCACGCAATCTTGTCCAGGAATTCCTGGAGCGCGTCGTTCTGCTTTTGCAGGCGGCGCGTTTCCACGACCGACAGATTGGGATTGGCGACGTACCAGCCGTCGGCGGTGATCTGGTGGCTGGCGATGAAGTCCTTCACGCCCGGATCGGTGATGCCGGGCCAGCCTTCGACCGAGGAAAACAGCAGGTCCATCAGGTCGGGGATCTTGGTCGCGAAGTCTTCGATGTAGGTATCCCAGTCGCCGTCGTAGGTGGTCGCGAACAGGATCCTGGTATCGTTTTCGAAGAACACGAAACGCATGTCGTGCAGGGTCGAGACCTTTTGCGCGCCGTTGAAGTTACCGTTGACCAGTTTGAAGATGCGGCGCAGGCGGTCGGCGCCGCCCGGCTTGAGCTTGGCCATGGCGGTCAGTTCGGAGATCTTGCCGGACTGGCGGCCGATGCGGCCGGCCGAACCGGCATGGCCTTCGGTGTTGGGGTCCTGCTCGCGCAGCATGTTCTCCAGCGCGAGTTTGAGCAGGTCGGGGGCGTCTCCAAGGACCTCCTGGACTTTGCGCTTGATTTCCGCGAGGTCGGTAGAGGATTTGTTTTGTGGGTTGGTGTCGCTCATGATTGCTCCTTGGTCTTGATAAAAAAGGTGATACGTGGTGCTGACTACTGAACTGCTGTACTGCGGTACTGCTTAATCGGGCACCTGGCCGATGCTGTCGATCTCGATGCGCGGCTGCGCATTCATCTCGTGGCGGAATTTGGACGATGCCTCGTATGCCTTGATGCGCGCGCGCATGATGGAGCCCATCGGACGGTGCGCCTCGATGCAGTGCCACGGGTTGAACGACAAGACGTCGTCGGCGAATACGCGGCGCGCCGGGCTGTAGGCCTGCTGCGGCGGGATGGTGAGCCTGGCGACCGGCTGGTAGGGCGAGTCTTCCTGCGGCCACTCGATCGAGGCGTCTTCGATCGGCATCTTCTCGATGTCTGTCAGGAGCTGCGCGCGCAGTTCGTACTCGGCGCCCTGGCCGTTGAAGAAGTCGACCACCAGGTTGCGCAGGGCCGAGTCGTCGGCGTCGTCGCCGAGCGGCTGGCCGGTGAGGGCGCGTACATTGTCGGACAGCGGCGCGGCGCACAGCTTGGCCACGTAGTCGCCGTAGCGCACGGCGGCCATGCTGAAGAAGGTCTCGCCGAGGATGTGGTTGTTCGGCGCGCCGAGCGTGTCCACCACGGGATTGTCGATGCCGAGGGCGTGCAGGGCCTTGCTGCCGCCGCGCGCAAGGGCGGCGACGATGCGGCGCACCATGTCGGGATCGTCGGCGTGCTTTTCGAGCAGCTTCTGGGTCTTGAGGTAGGCGCTAGCGTGGCCGAAGGCGATCACGGGGTGGTTCACCAGCAGCAGGTCCTGGGTCGTGGCGTCCTGGCGGTTCGGCAGCAATTGCGGACCGTCGACACCGAGCATCTTGATCGCCATGCCGCGCGGCGACGGCAGCTTGTCGCTGTGGATGTCGCCGGGCGCTGTGGACAGGCGGATCACGACCGGGTAGGTGGCGGGACGGGCGAACACGCCCTGCGCCAGGTGCGGCGGCAGATTGTCGTAGACGGTCACGTGGCCGGTCAGCACGCCGTGGCACTTGGCGTGGGCGTCGCGCTTGGCGTGGCGGTGCTTGTCGAAGACGCGGGTGTTTACGCGCATCATGGATTCGACCACGCTGTCGATGATCTGGTCTTCGTTTTCCTGTTTTTGTTCCAGGTTGTCGTTGTAGGGGACGTAGGTGGCGGTACTCATGGGCTTCCTCGCTGTGTTTGCAATATTGCAATCGATGCAAGGAGTCTACCGACAGGGGAGGCGCGTTCGCTAGAATGTTTGCTCGAACGGCGGGGTATGGTGGAGGCTGTTCCTGCGCAGGCGGTAATAGAAGCCACCGTCGTTCCCGCGAAGGCGGGAACCCAAGTTCGGTCCGCAGCCACCGCCCGCGCCGAAAACTTGGGTTCCCGCCAAGGGGGCCGCAGAGGCCGGGAACGACGGGCGAAAAAAAAGGCGGGCATGGCGCCCGCCTTTCGCTTGTGACGCTTGCCTTATTCTTCGCGGCGCAGGTGCGGGAACAGGATCACGTCGCGGATGTTCGGCGAATCGGTGATGAGCATGATCAGGCGATCGATGCCGATGCCGCAGCCGCCGGCTGGCGGCATGCCGTATTCCAGCGCGCGGATGTAGTCGGCGTCGTAGAACATCGCTTCGTCGTCGCCCGCATCTTTCGCTTCGACCTGCGCCAGGAAGCGCGCGGCCTGGTCTTCGGAGTCGTTCAGCTCCGAAAAACCATTGGCCAGCTCGCGCCCGACGATGAACAGCTCGAAGCGCTCGGTGATGCCGGCCACCGTGTCCGAGGCGCGCGCCAGCGGCGACACTTCGGCCGGGTAGTCGACGATGAAGGTCGGCTCCCACAGCTGCGCTTCGGCGGTTTCTTCGAACAGCGCCAGTTGCAGCGCGCCCAGGCCGGCCGTCGAAAACGGCTTGACGCCGAATTTGAGCAGTTCGGCCTTGAGGAATTCGGCATCCTGCAGCTGTTGCGCGGTGTAATGCGGCGCGTAGGCGTTGATGGCGCCGACGATGGTCATGCGGCGGAACGGCTTGGACAGGTCGAGCGGCTTGCCGCCGTAGGTCAGTTCGGCGGTGCCGTGGGCGTCGATGGCGGCCTGGCGGATCACCGCTTCGGTGAAGTCCATGATCCACTGGTAGTCGGTGTAGGCCGCGTAGAATTCCATCATCGTGAATTCGGGATTGTGGCGCGGCGAGACGCCTTCGTTGCGGAAGTTGCGGTTCACTTCGAACACGCGGTCGAAGCCGCCGACCACCAGGCGCTTGAGGTACAGCTCCGGCGCGATACGCAGGAACATTTCCATGTCCAGCGCATTGTGGTGGGTGATGAAGGGCTTGGCGGCGGCGCCGCCGGGAATGGCGTGCAGCATCGGCGTTTCGACTTCCATGAAGTCGTTCTTTTCCATGAAGCGGCGGATCGACGACATCGCGGCGGTGCGGGCCTTGAAGGTGCGGCGCGCCTGGTCGTTGGTGATCAGGTCCACGTAACGCTGGCGGTACTTGGTCTCCTGGTCCGACAGGCCGTGGAACTTGTCCGGCAAGGGGCGCAGCGACTTGGTGATCAGGCGCAGCGTGGATACCTTGACCGTCAGTTCGTCGGTCTTGGTCTTGAACAGGGTGCCCTCGATGCCGAGGATGTCGCCCAGGTCGTAGTGGCTCAGCGCTTCCATGGCGGCTTCGCCGGTCTTGTCGAGCGTGACGTAGATCTGGATGCGGCCGTCGGCGCGCGGGCCGGACGAATCCTGCAGGGTCGCGAACACGGCTTTTTTGCCGGCTTCGCGCTTGAGCATCATGCGCCCAGCCAGGACCACGGGCACCTCGGTCGCTTCGAGTTCTTCGCGCGTCTTGCCGCCGAATTCCTCGATCAGTTGCGCGGCCTTGTGTTTTGGACGGAAATCGTTGGGAAAGGCGATGCCGCCTTCGCGCAGCGTGGCCAGTTTGGCGCGGCGTTCGGCGATCAGTTTGTTTTCATCTGCCGGGGCGGGTGCCTGGTCTTGGGTGTCCGTAGTCATGGTAAGTATCGCTATATATAAGTTGTTGCGAATGTAAATCAGGAGGAAAACAGTTCGTCGATCGTCAGCTCGGAAAAATCGCTGGCGATGTGGATGACGTTGTCGAATTCGGCGAAGGCGTCGGCCGGCAGGGTGGTGGTCAGCACCACCGCGCGCATGCCGGCGCGGCGCGCCGCTTCCACGCCCAGCGGCGCGTCTTCGAACACGATGCAGTGCTCGGGCGCGACGCCGCAGCGCTCGGCCGCGAGCAGGAAGACGTCCGGATGCGGCTTGCCGCGCGCGACATCGGCCGCGCCGACCACGGTGTCGAAATGGCGGCGCAGGTCCAGGCCATCGAGCGTGAACGTGATGTTGGCGTTGGGCGCGGCGGTGGCCACGGCCAGCGCCACCTGGTGCTCCTTGGCCAGCGCGATCAGCTCGTCGAAGCCGGATACGGTCTTGCGGTGCGGTTCGTACAGCTCGCGATAGACCAGTTCCTTTTCGTCGTTCAGGACGCGCACCTCATCGTCGTCCAGGTGCTCGCCCATCTCGGCACGGATGATTTCCTTGCCCTGGCGGCCGGCCGTGGTGCGGAAAAATTCGTCGGCGTCGATGTCCTTGCCGCGCCGCTGGAAGAACGCAATCCAGGATTCGGTGTGGAAGGACATATTGTCGACGATGGTACCGTCCATGTCGAAGATGAATGCGCGTCGGGTAGCGGTCATGGATTACACGCCTTGCTTGAGTGAGGCCGAAATGAAGTCGTCCAGGTCGCCGTCCAGCACGCCCTTGGTGTTACCGGTTTCGAAGTTGGTGCGCAGATCCTTGATGCGCGACTGATCGAGCACGTAGGAACGGATCTGGTGGCCCCAGCCCACGTCGGTCTTCGAGTCTTCCAGCTTCTGCTGTTCGCTCATGCGCTTGCGCAGTTCGTGCTCGTACAGCTTGGCCTTGAGCATTTCCATCGCTTCGGCGCGGTTGCGGTGCTGGCTGCGGTCGTTCTGGCACTGGACCACGATGCCGGTCGGGCCGTGCGTCATGCGGACCGCGGAGTCGGTCTTGTTGATGTGCTGACCGCCGGCGCCGGAGGCGCGGTACGTATCGACGCGGATATCGGCCGGGTTGACGTCGATCTCGATCGAGTCGTCCACTTCCGGGTACACGAACAGGCTGGTAAACGAGGTATGGCGGCCGTTGGCCGAGTCGAACGGCGACTTGCGCACCAGGCGGTGCACGCCGGTTTCGGTGCGCAGGTGGCCGTAGGCGTATTCGCCTTCGACCTTCAGGGTGGCGGTCTTGATGCCGGCCACCTCGCCGTCGGACTGTTCCAGGATGTCGACCTTGAAGCCCTTGCGTTCGCAGTAGCGCAGGTATTGACGCAGCAGCATCGAGGCCCAGTCCTGGGCTTCGGTACCGCCGGCGCCGGCCTGGATGTCGATGAAGCAGTTATTGGCGTCCATCGGGTTGCCGAACATGCGGCGGAACTCCATCGCTTCGACCACGGCCTTGATGGCGTCGGCGTCGACGATGACCGCTTCGAGCGTGTCGTCGTCGTTTTCTTCGCGCGCCATGGCGAACAGGTCGTTCGCGTCCTTCAGGTCGGCGTCCGCCTTGATCAGGGTATGGACGACGCCTTCCAGCTCCTTCTTCTCCTTACCGAGCGCCTGGGCGCGTTTCGGATCGTTCCAGACGGTCGGATCTTCTAGTTCTTCGTTGACTTGTTCGAGCTTCTCCGACTTCTTATCGAAGTCAAAGATACCTCCGAAGTTCGGCTTCACGATCCGTCAGGTCGTTGAGCAGGGCGGAGAGGGCGTTAATGCGTTCGGCTTCCATGGCGTTTCCGGTCTTATTGAATTGGTTAAATCGAACCTTCGATTATACCCCAGCGCGCCACATTTCCGGTCCTCGCCGCGTACCCGGCTTGATCGGTGTGGCGGCGCTGCGTATGATGGCGCGAATTAGCCCCCGCCACTCGCCGAAAATCGCCCCTATGCGTTATCAAATTTGCATTCCCGTCCTGCCCCTGATGTTCTGCGCCGCCGCCGCTGCCGCCACCCCGCCCAAAGGGGCCACGGCCGTCGTCGGCGTGATGGAAACGACCGACCTGCATTCGAACGTGCTCGGATACGATTACTTCAAGCTGGCGCCGGAACCGTCGCTGGGCCTGGACCGCACCGCCTCCCTGATCGCGCAGGCGCGCCGCGAGTTTCCGAACAATCTGCTGTTCGATAACGGCGACACCATCCAGGGCAGCGCGCTGGCCGACTACCAGGCGCTGGCCAATCCGCTCAAGTGCGAGCAGACGCTGGCCATCTACAAGGTGATGAACAGGCTCGCTTACGACGGCGGCGGGATCGGCAACCACGAATTCAATTACGGCCTGGCGTACCTGAGCCAGGTGACCGGCAACCGCTTCGAGGTCGATGGCGTCGACGCCAGCAAGCCGCGCTGCGCCGGCCCGGCCTTTCCGCAGGTGCTGGCCAACGTCTACAGCATCAAGACCGCCAGGCCGCTGTTCGCGCCGTACCGCATCATCGACAAGCAGATCACGGCGACGGACGCCGACGGCAAGCCGGTGACGACGACGCTTAAGGTAGGCATCATCGGCTTTGCGCCGCCGACCATCCTGTCGTGGGACAAGCGCTGGCTGGAAGGGAAGGTCTACACCGAAGGGCTGCGCGAGACGGCGTCCAAGTTCATCCCCGAAATGCGCGCGCAAGGGGCCGACCTGGTGGTGGCGATCTCGCACGGCGGCCTCGACGACAGCACGTACGCGCCGTCGATGGAAAACGGGAACTGGCATTTGTCCAAGGTGCCCGGCATCGACGCCATGCTGATCGGGCACTCGCACCTGCCGTTCCCGAACGCGGCCAGCACCGTCCCGCAATTCAACCTGCCGGGCGTGGACAAGGTCAAGGGCCTGGTCAACGGCGTGCCCACCGTGATGGCCAACCTGTGGGGCAAGCACCTCGGCGTGATCGGCCTGCACCTGTCGTACGACGGCCAGCGCTGGGTGGTCGACCGCAGCAAGACCACCGTGGAAGCGCGCGCCGCGCAGCAGGCCGACAAATCGTTCGTCGCGCCCGATCCGGCGATTGCGGCGCTGGTCGCGGGCGAGCACGAGGCGACCATCCGCTACGTCAAGACGCCGGTAGGGGCGACCGACTTCCGCATGTCCAGCTATTTTGCCGATGTGGGCGACGTGACGGCGATTGCGGTGGTCAACCAGGCGCAGACCGAGTACGTCGCGAAGTACGTCAAGGCCAACCTGCCGCAGTACGCGGCGCTGCCGGTGCTGTCGATGGCGTCGCCGTTCAAGGGCGGCAGCGCCGGCGTGACCGATTACACCGACGTGAAAGCCGGCAGCCTGGCGCTCAACAATGCGGCCGACCTGTACCTGTATCCGAATTCGCTGTACGCGGTGAAGGTCAATGGCGGCGAGCTGAAAGCCTGGCTGGAACACGCGGCAGGGCGCTTCAACACCATCGACCCGGACCTGGCCACGCCGCAGGAGCTGATCAACACCGCCTTCCCGACCTATAACTTCGACGCCATCACGTCGAAGGACGTCAGCTACGAGATCGACGTCACCAAGGTGCCGGGCCAGCGCATCAAGAACCTGCGCTTCCGCGACAAGCCGGTCAATGCCTCGAACGAATTTTTGGTGGCGACAAATAACTACCGCGCCAGCGGCGGCGGCGGTTTTCCGGGCCTGGACGGCAGCAAGACCGCCGTGGCGGCGCCGGACGCCAACCGGGAGGTCCTGATCGCCTACATCAAGGACGTCAGGCACCTCACGCGCGCGCAGCACGGCCAGCAGCGCAGCTGGCGCTTTGCCAGGGTGCGCACCGCCGGCCCGGTGGTGTTCCATTCGGCGCCGGGCCTGCTGCCGCTGGCGCAGCAGGCCGGCCTTGCCAACGTGTCGCAAGTGCGCGCCGACGATGGCATGGGCAAGGGCTTTGCGTTGTACGCGCTCGACCTGTCGAAATGATCCGGAGCTGCTTGCTGGCGGCGCTGCTGGCCGGCGGCGCGGTGCATGCGCAGCCGCTCGACGGCGGCGACGTGGCGCGCCTGCGGCAGGCGGCGGCGCAGGATGCGCAAGCCGCGTATGACCTGGGGCGCATGGTCCGCAACGGCATCGGCGTGGCGCGCGAGCCGACGCAGGCCTTCGCGCTGATCGCATCGAGCGCGCGGCGCGGCCATGCGCCGGCCATGTTCACCCTGTCGGCCATGCTGGCGGCGGGGGAGGGCTGTGCGGCGGACCTGGCGGCCGCGCGCCGCTGGCTGGAGGCGGCAGCGGACCTGGAGCACCCGGAAGCGCTGCAGCAGATGGCGATGTACGTGCAGGAAGGCGCGCTGGGCTACCCGCGCGATGCGCAGCGCGCCGCCCAGTTGCTGCGCGAGGCGGCGCACGCGATGACCCACCGCGCGCACGGCCACCCGGATTAAGGCTTGCCGGCTTCCAGATGGGCGGCGAGGACGCCGCAACTGTGCGCGTCCGGCCCCCTGGCACGGGTCATGTTGAGCTCTTTCGCCATCCACGCTTCCATATCGCGCATGTCGCGCTGCGCGAGCGCGGTTTCTTCGCTGGCGTCGGCGCGGCTGGTGCGCGAGAGTTTCAGCATGGCCGCTTGGTTGAGCGCGGCCGCATGCGCCACCGTCCACGTTTGCAGGGCCCGGTCATAAGCGACCGCTTTCGGCGGCGTGACCTTGCCGCATGCCGCCACCAGTTCCTTGAACAGGTCCTTGCGCGTGTACAGGCGCAGCACGTCCTGCTGGGCTGCCGTCAGCGGTGTCTGCGGCGCCGGCGCGGCCGGCTCCGGCATGGAATCCTGGGTCACATCCCTGCCCGGCGCCGGCGGCAGCTGGCGAATTTTGTCGATATGGGCCAGCAGCGCGCTCGCGCTTTGCGGACGCCCGCCGGCCTGGCGCTGCTCCTTGCCATCCTTGAACACGATCTGGCGCGGCACGCCGCCGGTGCCGATGCGCGACCCGAGGTTCGGCGCCTTGTGCCAGAGCGGCCACTGCACGCGCGCGAAGACGGTATCGGGTGCGCTCGATTCGGCCGCCGCCTGGTCGAAGGTCCGGTCGGCGCCGATGCAGTAGGTGCAGCCGCGATCGGGCGAGGTCAGCTGCACCACCACGTAGCCGGGCCGGGACAGGAAGGCATCGACCTCCGTCGGTTTGAGTTCGGTCACCTTGGCGGCGTATGCCATGGTGCAGCCCAGCGCGGCGCCGGCGGCGACGGCAAATTTCATGAACTTCATCGTTCGGTTTCCTTGGTGAGTGGTGTCAGAGCATGCGCATGCGGTGCGGCGTGCGGATGCGGGCGCGCAGACAGGGCTGGGTGCCGGCGCCGATGGGCACCACGTCCCACTTCGCCTGCATGAACACGCGGATGTTAGCACCGGAGCCGGTGCAAATAAGCTCACTTTTCCGCTTGCCCGGCAGAAAACGCACAAGTAAAGAATTATTTAGCATGAAAGCGATTTCAAGGGTTGTCAAATTTTAAAGCGTCACTTTTTCGCCACGCATGTCTGGCGCTCTCGCACGCTGTTCAGCGACCCACCCGACATAGGAACGCCAAGGAATTTAACATTTCTTTTTCGCAGGTGATCTTGAACAGTAAGCATCATTATTTTGCGTCGTTTCGGGCCTGTTTTTCTATGAAATCCATGAAAGCCCCGCCGTTGAAGGCGCTACTTGTTCTTTTTTCTGGAAACGGTTCCGAAATGCTCCCCCATCGACACTCCTGTTTTCGCCCAGCAATTGCTATATGTGCAATGCAAAAAACGACATTTTTGCGTTCTTGACATTTAACCTTTGCAGGCGATACATTGCGTCAATACCTAGGCGACAAGATGAATTTGTTATCCGATGGTGTGCCTTGGCCCGGACACGTCCGTCGCCACGGAGATTCGACAAAAAAACGGTCGGTTGATCGTTTTTTTTGGAAAAGAGTTGAAAACGTTTTCAAGCCTGTGTAATGCGGGGACGGCATGGCCGGCTCCGCCGCACAGGCGCCGTGGGCGCCGCAGCCTTGCTCTGGGCAGTGGAAGGTGCGGCGCACATGGGCAACGAAGGCATCCACCTGTCTTCGGGCGCAAGTTGCTTCCTGCTTCGGCAGGCGGCGGCCGGCGCAACGCGAACCGCGCCGTGGCCGCCCGCCACGGACCGGAACGCGGGAAACACTGAAACAAGCGCCATCCGCACCGGTGCATCCGGAAAGACGGCGACAACCATGCCGGCGTACGTGCATCACGGACGCCATAAAGTACGACAATTGCGAGGAGACTCCTGAATGAATTCGATGTCCAACATTAAACTGAACGCGGTGACCAACGCCCTGCGTAACAGCGGCAGCGGCCGCAACCTGGCGCGCAGCGCGATGCGCGGCCTGCTGGCCCTGTCGATCACGGCCGCATCCGCCGCCGCGATCAGCCTGCCGATGATGGCAACGGCCCACGCCGCCGCCGATGCGGAATACACGCAGCGCTTCCTGACCCAGTACAAGAAGATGAAAGATCCTGCGAACGGCTACTTCAGCAAGGAAGGCGTGCCGTACCACTCGATCGAAACGCTGATGGTCGAAGCGCCGGACCACGGCCACGAAACCACCTCGGAAGCGTACAGCTACTGGCTGTGGATGGAGGCGCAGTACGGCCGCGCCACCGGCGACTGGGGTCCGCTGAACGCGGCCTGGGCCAACATGGAAAAGTACATCATTCCATCGCAGTCGGACCAGCCGACCAACAACTTCTACAATCCGGGCAAGCCGGCCACCTACGCGGCCGAATACGACCTGCCGAAAAGCTACCCGGCGCCGCTGAACGGCGGCGTACCGGTCGGCCAGGATCCGATCGCCAACGAACTGAAATCGACCTACGGGACCAGCAATATCTACGGCATGCACTGGCTGCTGGACGTGGATAACTGGTACGGCTACGGCAAATGCGGCGACGGCACCACGCGTCCGTCGTACATCAACACCTTCCAGCGCGGTTCGCAGGAATCGGTCTGGGAAACCGTCCCGCACCCATCGTGCGAAACCTTTAAATGGGGCAAAAACGGCGGCGGCGAAGGCTTCCTCGGCCTGTTCATCGGCGACAATAACCGCGCCAAGCAATTCCGCTACACCAACGCACCCGACGCCGATGCGCGCGCCGTGCAAGCCGTGTACTGGGCGTCGGTCTGGGCCAAGGAGCAAGGCAAGAGCGCGCAAGTGGCCGACCTGGTCGCCAAAGCCGCGAAGATGGGTGACTTCTTGCGTTACGCCATGTTCGACAAGTACTTCAAGAAAATCGGCAATTGCACCAACGCCAATTCGTGCCCAGGCGGCAATGGCCAGCAAAATGCTCAAGGCGAACGCGACAATCAGCACTACCTGATGAGCTGGTACTACGCATGGGGCGGCGCGACCGACACCAACGCCGGCTGGGCATGGCGCATCGGTTCGAGCCACAACCACTTCGGCTACCAGAATCCGCTGGCCGCATGGGCGCTGTCGACCCAGGCCGAATTCAAGCCGCTGTCGCCGACCGCCGCTGGCGACTGGGGCAAGAGCCTGACCCGCCAGATGGAATTCTACCGCTGGCTGCAATCGGCTGACGGCGCGATCGCCGGCGGCGCGACCAACAGCTGGGGCGGCGATTACCTGACCCCACCGGCAGGCACGCCGACCTTCCACGGCATGTTCTACGATGAAAAACCGGTCTACCACGATCCGGCGTCGAACACCTGGTTCGGCTTCCAGGCCTGGTCGATGCAGCGCGTCGCCGAATACTACTACGCCAGCGGCGACGCGCGCGCCAAGACGGTCCTGGACAAATGGGTTGCCTGGGCATCGGCCAACACGGTCCTGAAAGCGGACGGCACCTACACCATCCCGAACACCCTGGCATGGAGCGGCGCGCCCGACACCTGGAATGCGGCGGCGCCCGGCGCGAATGCCGGCCTGCGCGTGAAGATCGTCGACAGCACCAACGACGTCGGTATCGCAGCGGCCCTGGCCCGTACCCTGATCTACTACGGCGCCAAAGCCAACAACGAGCCGGCAAAAGCGCTGGCCAAGCAGCTGCTGGACCGCATGTGGGCCAAGCACCAGGATTCGGTCGGCCTGGTGGTCGACGAAACGCGCGCCGACTACAAGCGCTTCACCCAGCCTTACGATCCGGCGACGGGTTCGGGCGTGTACATTCCACAGGGCTGGACCGGCACCAACGCCCAGGGCGCTGTGATCGATTCGAGCGCGACGTTCCTGAGCATCCGTCCGAAATACAAGGACGATCCGCAGTGGCCGAAGCTGAAAGCCTACCTCGATGGCGGTCCGGCACCGACCTGGCGCTACCACCGCTTCTGGGCCCAGGCCGACATCGCCAATGCGCTGGCTGACTACGCCAACATCGTCGGCGGCACCAGCACGCCGTCGATCGTGGCCAGCACCAACGCCGTCAGCGTGCCGGAAGGCGGCACCGCCAGCGTGAGCGTGAGCCTGTCGAAAGCGCCTGCCGCCAACGTCACGGTGGCCGTCGCCAAGGCGGCCGGCGGCGACGTCGACCTGAGCGCACCGCAGGCCAGCCTGCTGTTCACCCCGGCGAACTACAACGTGCAGCAGGCCGTGGGGATCAGCGCCGCGCCGGATGCCGATGCAGTCAACGGCAGCGCCAACTTCACCTTCACGGCGCCTGGCTACCTGAGCGCCACGACGGTGGCAACCGAAGCCGACCGCGACGTCGTCATTCCGGTGTCGCTGGTCGTGACCGGCGCACCGCTGTCGGTACCGGAAGGCGCATCGCGCACCTTCCAGGTCCGCCTGGGTGCGGCGCCAAAAGCCAATGTCACGGTCAGCGTCGCCCGTCTGAGCGGCGACACCGACCTGTCGCTGGCCGGCGGCGCCACGCTGACCTTCACGCCAGCGAACTGGAACGTGACCCAGCCGGTGACGATTGCCGCCGCCGTCGACGCCGACACGCTCAACGGCAGCGCCACCTTCGCCGTGAGCGCACCGACGGCAACGACCGTCAACGCGGTCGCCACCGAAGCGGACAAAGATGTGCAGACCGGCGGTTGCGCTGTCGACTTCGACACCACCAACGACTGGGGCGCAGGCCAGGTGCCGCGCGTTACCCTGCGTAACACCGGTACCGCGCCGATCACCGGCTGGGCACTGAACTGGACCGCGTCGAGCGACGTGACCCTGACCAACTCGTGGGGTGCTGTCGTGACCCAGAGCGGCCGTGCATTCAGCGCCACCCCGGCTGGCTGGAACGCGACCATCGCCGCCGGCGGCAATGTCGAGTTCGGCATGCAACTGGCTTACAGCGGCGCCAAAGTGCTGCCGACCAGCGTGAGCTGGGCTGGCCGTAGCTGCACCATCGCTGTGAAGTAATCGTCAGTCGTCCGCGCGGGCCTTGCCGGCCCGCGCGGATTTTTCGCATTTGCAATTTGCTTTCCCCAATACAGGAGGACGAGGATGACGTTTCGTTCAACCCACGCTGCCATCGCCGTGCTCGCGGTGGTACTCGCCGGCGCCGGTGTCGCCGGCACCATCAGTTTCAACGCCCTGAGCGAAGCGCGCGCGGGCGGCGCCGACGCTTGGCGCGACCTGACCCGTATCCACGCCGAACGCGCGCGCCTGGCCAGCACGGCGCTGGAAGGCGCGGCGCGCGCGGGCGGACTCGATCCGGCCTTCATCGACCAGGCCCGTACCAGCCTGGTGCGCGCCAGCGCGCTGCCGACCAATAGCGGCGTGCTCGACGATCCGGAAGCGGTCGACAATTACAAGCGCTACCAGGGCGAGCTGACCGGCGTGCTGTACCGCCTGGCGGGCACCCGTGGTGCGCCCGAGCTGGAGACGGTGTCTTCGCTCAAGGAACTACGCGGCAAATTGCCGCAAGACGAGCTTGCGCTGGCCGATGCGCGCAGCCGTTACGGAAAGTCGGCCGAAGGCTACAACGCCCTGGTCGGCACCTTCCCGGGTGCCGCGGTCGCAGCGGTGACCGGTTACCGGCCGCTACCTGCCGGGCTGTAGGCATAGCCCCGCTTCAAGTCATCTCACCCACTGGAGACGTACCATGATTACCCCGAAATTTGCAAGCAAACTGGCGCTGTCGCTGGCACTGGCCTTCGCGGCCAGCGCCGGCCAGGCATTTACCGTATCCGGCAACAAGATCCTGGACGATGCCAACCGTCCGGTCGTGCTCAAGGGCGTGAACTGGTTCGGTTTTGAGACCTTCGACGGCACGGTGCACGGCCTGTGGACCCGCAACTGGAAGAGCATGCTCGACCAGGTGCAGGCCAACGGCTTCAACGCCCTGCGCATTCCGGTGTGCCCGGCCACGTTCCGCGACTCGGTCAAGCCGAACATCGATGCGCTGGCCAATCCCGACCTGGTCGGCCTGAACTCGCGCCAGTGGCTCGACGTGTTCCTGAAAGAAGTCGACCGGCGCGGCATCTATATCCTGCTGGACCATCACCGTCCGGATTGCCAGGCGATTTCGGAACTGTGGAATACGCCGCAGTACACCGAAGAACAGTGGCTGACCGACCTGGAATACCTGGCCCAGCATTACTCCGGCCTGCGCAACCTGATCGGCCTCGACATCAAGAACGAGCCGCACGGCCAGGCGACCTGGGGTACGGGCAATGTCCGCACCGACTGGAACCTGGCGGCCGAGCGCGCCTCTAAGCGCATCCTGGCGAAAAATCCGAACCTGCTGATCTTTGTCGAAGGCATCGGCAGCAATGCCGGCGGTTGCCAGGGCCAGTACGGCCATTTCTGGGGCGGCAATCTGGAGCCGCTGAACTGCAAGACGCTCGACATTCCGCGCAACAAGCTGGTGCTGTCGCCGCACGTGTATGGTCCTGACGTGTTCGAGATGGAGTACTTCAAGGCTGCCAATTTCCCGGCCAACATGCCGGCGATCTGGGATCAGCAATGGGGCAAATTCGCCAAGGACTATCCGGTGGTGCTGGGCGAGTGGGGCGGCAAGTACGGTCACGGCGGCGGCAATCCGAAAGACAAGGTCTGGCAGGATGCGCTGGTCAAGTACCTGAAAGAGCGGGGCATGATCAGCTCGTTCTACTGGACGCTCAATCCGAACAGCGGCGACACCGGCGGCATTTTGCAGGATGACTGGAATACGGTCTGGCCTGACAAGATGGCATTGCTGAAGAACCTGTGGGCCGGCGCGACCCCGACGCCAACGCCGACCCCGACGCCGACGCCAACGCCGACCCCGACGCCGACGCCAACGCCGACCCCGACGCCGACGCCAACGCCGACCCCGACGCCGACGCCAACGCCGACCCCGACGCCGACGCCAACGCCGACCCCGACGCCGACCCCGACCCCGACCCCGACGCCGACGCCGACGCCGACGCCGACCCCGACCCCGACCCCGACGCCGACCCCGACCCCGACGCCGACGCCGACGCCGACGCCGACCCCGACGCCGACCCCAACCCCAACGCCAACCCCGACGCCGACGCCGACGCCAACGCCGACACCGGCGGTCACGGCAGTGGTCAAGATCTCGTCCGACTGGTCCGCTGGCTATTGCGCCGAGGTTGCTGTGAACAATAGCGGGACGACCCCGGTGGTGTGGAAGATCAGCGTGCCGGTACAGGGCAAGATCAACAACCTGTGGAACGCGGTCTACACGCAGACCGGCGCGACCTTGACGGCATCGGGCCAGCCGTACAACGCGACGGTGCAGCCGAAGAGCACGCAGTCGTTCGGCTTCTGCGCAGTTCGCTAAGCCAATAGTTTCCTAACCGGGTCAGACCCGAATGCCGCTAAGATAGGCCCTTTTGCCCCCGAGCCTCAGTTCCGTCATTCCCGCCTGCGCGAGAATGACGGGCTTTAAGTTAGCGGCATTGGGGGCAGACCCCGGTTAGGAAATATTCCCTGTCATTACGTGTGTCGCGGCAATTTAGCACTTGCAACGCTGCAAAATATCGCCTACTATCGCACTCCCAAGCAGGCCAACCATTTTTGAAAAGGAGATCGATCATGCAAAAACTGAACATCAACGCTCTTTTTCTGGGTCTGGCTGGCTACATCCTGCACTGAACCGACGGCATTCGCCCGTCTGTCGCATCGTTTTAGCCCCCTCTTGACGAGTTAATCGTCAGCACTTTGCCAGCACCCAGTCCCTTCTCGTATTTCTTTGGATTGGCATCACATGGGCAATTTTGTTCAGCAAATTTCTGATCGTATTTCGATCATCGCGTCCGACCGTCTGTGGCTCGAAGACGCAGCAGTACAACAAACCAAAACCACGGCCGCACTGGCCGGCATGCAACGCGTGGTCGGCTTGCCCGACCTGCATCCCGGGCGCGGCTATCCGGTCGGGGCCGCATTTTTCTCGACCGGACGCCTGTATCCGGCCCTGGTCGGCAACGACATCGGCTGCGGCATGGCGCTGTGGCAAACCGACATCCTGGCCGGCAAGGCCAGGCTCGACAAGATCGACAAGCAGATCGGCAACCTCGACGAGGTGATCGACGAGGAAGAATGGGCCGCGCTCGAACGCCGCGACCCGTCCTGGCCGGCGCGTATCGCTGCCTTGTCGGACGCGCTGGCGGCGGCGGGACGCGACCTGGCGCCGTTGCGCTCGCTCGGCACCATCGGCCGTGGCAATCATTTTGCGGAACTTCAGGCGATCGACGCTGTCGAAGATGAAGATGTCCTTGGGCGCACGACGCTGTCGCGCAAGTGCCTGCAGTTGCTGGTGCACAGCGGTTCGCGCGGCCTGGGGCAGGTGATCTTGCGCGCCCACGTCGATGCGCACAGCCACGCCGGCCTGGCCGACGGCAGCGCGGAAGCGCTTGCCTATTTGCGCGAGCACGATGCAGCGTTGCAGTACGCGGAAGTGAATCGCTCGCTGATTGCGGCGCGGATGTTTCATCGCCTGCGTTGCGAGGCCGTGCGTGTGCTCGATGTGCATCACAACACGGTGACCCCGGCATGCATCGATGGCCAGTCGGGATGGCTGCACCGCAAGGGCACCACGCCGAGCGACCAGGGGCTGGTGATGTTGCCGGGCTCGCGCGACGACTATAGTTACCTGATCGCGCCGGTGCTGTCGGCCGGTGAGCTGAGCCTGCATTCGCTGGCGCACGGTGCGGGGCGCAAGTGGCAGCGGACCGATTGCAAGGGCCGCCTGGACAAACTGGCGACGCCGGCGCAGTTGAGCCGCACGTCGATGGGTGGACGCGTGATCTGCAACGACCGCGCACTGATTTACGAGGAGGCGCCGCAAGCCTACAAGAACGTCGACAGCGTGCTCGGCTCGCTGGTCGGCGCGGGATTGGTGACGGTGGTTTCCCGGAGCAAGCCAGTGCTGACCTACAAAACGCGTGGGGAGTGCTGCTGATGATCTGGTTACAAATGACGGCCAATACCGGGCCGGCGGAATGCTGCCTGGCGGTGACAAAGGCGCTGGCGCAGCTGGGCCGCGAGGCGCACAAGGCGGGCGTGTCCTTGAGCGTGGTGGAACAGCTGGCCGGGCCGATCGGCGGTACCTTGCGCTCGGTGCTGGTGGAACTCGACGGCGCGCAAGAGGCAGTCGGCGCCCTCGCCGGGCAGTGGAGTGGCAGCATACAGTGGATTTGCGACAGTCCTTATCGCAAAATGCACAAGCGCAAGAATTGGTTCCTGAACGGCGCCGCGTTCGCGCCGCCGGCGGTCTCGGTCGAGCACGGCGAAATCCGCTACGAGGCGACGCGCGCCTCCGGTCCGGGCGGGCAGCACGTCAACAAGACCGACAGCGCAATCCGGGCAACCCATGTGGCCTCCGGTTTGTCGGTGAAGGTGCAGACGGAGCGCAGCCAGCATGCCAACAAACGGCTGGCCGCGCAGCTCCTGCTCAGTAAATTGGGAGACCTGGCGAAGTCGGAGGAGGGCAAACAGAAGTCCGAGCGCCGTCTGCATCATTTCCAGGCCGAGCGCGGCAACGCGGGACGGGTGTTCGTGGGGATGGACTTTGTGGAAAAGACGCGCTGACCCAGCGCGATCGTTGCCGATGCGCTTGCTGTAGCGTGGTGGCGCCGGTCTGGCGCGTTTCCAGGCCAGCGCCGCGTTGTGCGGACCGGTCGAATACAGTTGACCGGCGCGGACCTGCGTGCCGCGCCGGCATGTTGACACGGCCTTGCCCATTGCCGGCATGACCCTGGCATCCCATGCGCCGCCATGCAATTCCGCTCCCGTGTCGCGGAACTCCTAAGCCTGCCCGGCAGCGTGGCTGTGCAGTGCGCCGATTGCCAGCAGGCTGGCGGCGATGCTTCTCAACATGGACAGTCTCCCGAATCTGTCCAAAGAACAGTGTAATCCAAGGCTTATTTCCAGAGGCGGTCGACCAGCTCGCCGATGTCCAGCGGCTGGCCCGCCGCCCTGGCGGCCGTGGTCCATTCGGCAGGCGCCGGCGTCGGCTGCGTTGGCGCGCTTGCGCCGCCCATTCCATATTTGATCGCGGTCACCACCGTCCCGCCTTTGACCGCTGGGACCGGCACGGCTTGGGTGCCGGCCAGGAGCGCGTTCGCCAATGTCTTGGGCAAAGGGGGCGTGAAGTCGAGCCAGGCCATCGATTGCGCTCCGGGGCGGATCGCCACGACAAGGAACCCGCTGGACGCCGGCACGGCGTCAGCCTTGGCGAGCGCGCGTCTGGCGCTCGCATCGACTAGCTTGAGGTATGGCGCGAGCCTGTCGACGCTCACCCGTGCCTCGATCACGCGTTCCGGCTGCAGCAGGACAACGCCGCCGGCGCTGACGCCGCTGGCGGCCTGGACGCCACCGACACCGAGCAGGGCGGCAAGGAAAAAGACAGTCTGACGCATTGTTGACTCCATGAATAGATAGCGGCTCGCGGCTCGCGGCTCGCGCATTGCGCATTGCGCATTGGACCACATCCGCGCCCGTTCCGGGGAAGCTCGTCGCGAGCGATGCCGCCGGCATGAGGTACTATTGATTCCCTACCGCACCGAGGAGATTGCCGCCATGTCCATGCCGCTGCCGATTGCCCGAAATAATACCGCCCAACCTGCGCGCGTGCTCGATGTGCTGCCAGCGCTGGTCAACCGCCACGGCTGCATCACGGGCGCCACCGGGACCGGTAAGACGGTGACCTTGCAGGTCCTGGCCGAGGCGCTCTCCGGGATCGGGGTGCCGGTGTTCATGGCGGACGTCAAGGGCGACCTGTCCGGGATGGCCAAGGCCGGCACCGCGTCGGAAAAGATGGGCAAGCGCCTGGGCGCGCTGGGCGTCGACGCGCCTGCCTGGGCCGCTTGCCCCGTGACGTTCTGGGATGTGTTCGGGGAAGCCGGCCATCCGGTGCGGGCCACCATCTCCGATCTGGGACCCTTGCTGCTGGCGCGCATGCTGAACCTGAACGATACCCAGGAGGGCGTGCTGCAACTGGTGTTCAAGATCGCCGACGACAATGGCTTGCTGCTGCTCGATACCAAGGACTTGCGCAGCATGCTGCAGCATGTCGGCGACAATGCTGCCGATTTCCGCACCACGTACGGCAATATGTCGGCGGCGAGCATCGGCGCCATCCAGCGCGGGCTGGTGGCGGTGGAACAGCAGGGCGGCGACCGCTTTTTCGGCGAGCCCATGCTCAATATCGACGACTTGCTGCAAACCGATGCGCAGGGCAAGGGCGTGGTGAACATCCTGGCGGCCGACAAGCTGATGAATGCGCCGCGCCTGTATTCGGTGTTTCTGCTATGGCTACTGTCGGAATTGTTCGAAAACCTGCCCGAGGTCGGCGACCTGGACAAGCCGAAGCTGGTCTTTTTCTTCGACGAAGCGCACTTGCTGTTCAGCGAAGCGCCCAAGCCCTTGCTGCAAAAGATAGAGCAGGTGGTGCGCCTGATCCGCTCGAAAGGCGTGGGCGTGTTTTTCATCACCCAGAACCCGTTGGACATTCCCGATACCGTGCTCGGCCAGCTGGGCAACCGCGTCCAGCACGCCTTGCGCGCCTACACGCCGCGCGACCAGAAGGCCGTCAAGGCGGCCGCCGACACCTTCCGGCCGAATCCCGCGCTCGACACTGCCCAGGTCATTACCGAACTGGAGCTGGGCGAAGCGCTGGTGTCTTTTCTCGACGAGAAAGGACGGCCGAACATGGTCGAGCGGGCGTACATCCTGCCGCCGGCATCGCAGATCGGCCCGATCGACGATGCCGAACGGCGGCGCGCCATGGCGCAATCGGTGGTGGCCGGTGTCTACGAGCAAAGTATCGACCGCGAATCGGCGCACGAACTGATCGCCGCCCGCGCCGCGGCCGCTGCGCAGGAGGCGGAGGCGCCGGCGCCGTCCGGGCGCGACCGTGTGCCGGACAGCGCGCCCGATACCTCCCTCGGCGGCATGCTCGGCGGCCTGTTCGGCGGGGGCGGCGGCAAGCGTCAGTCGCCGGTCGAGGCGATGATGAAATCGGCCGCGCGCAGCATCGGCTCGCAAGTCGGGCGCGAAATCATTCGCGGCGTGCTGGGCTCGATCATGAAACGGCGCTAGGCCCTCGTCCGGTCAGTGCAGGACGGTTTTTTCCGGCTGCACCAGGATGAAGGGGTGGACTACCGAGGTCCACAACACGGCATCGGCCTCGGTCCAGGCTTGCGCCTGCGCATCGGAGACCTTGCCGACCTTGCCGTCCCCCATCCACTTGGCGATGCTGTCCTTGTCGTCGTGCGAAATGCGCACCGCCACATCGACCAGATCGAGCTCGGCGCTCACAAACACCACCGTCCCTTGGGCAAAGTGACGCTGCAGTTCGGCCCAGGGCAGGCGCGCGGTTTCGAGGTTGATCTTGGTGCGCAGTTCGGTGTCGTTTTCAGGCTTGGTTTTCATACAGATACTCAATGGTTCGGGTGGTGTACAGCGTACGGGACGATCGTTCAGGCGATCTCGATGAGGGGCGTGGGCGAGCCCGACCAGGTGAGGCGGTAGACCTGCCCCTTGCGCACATTGCCGACCAGCGCGGGACGGAAGCACGCCAGGCAGGTGCCCTCAGGACGCCGCACGCTGGGGTAGATCACGCCCATCGATCCGGCATCGAGCAACTGGCTGGCCAGGGTCTGCGATTCGATGTAACTGGCCGGGTCGAGGTATTTTGCAAAGGCATCGACGCCGCGAATATCGTGGAAGGTGCTGGTAAAGTCGGCGATCAGGGCTTGATAGGTCACGCTATCGTCGAAGCGGCCGATTTCCTGGTACTCCACGGTCTTGTGAAAGGTGATTTCGGCCAGCGCGGTCTCGGCTTCGAAGGCGCAGTACCACGCGCCGCGTTCGCCATCGTTGAAGCGGCTGCCTTCCGGGCGCGGATAGGTGTAGGCGGCATTGATGATCCGAAAGTTCGGCACGCCGAAGACCAGCTCGTCGACGCCGATGCCGGGCAGGCTGCCGTACTCGCCGCGCAGGCGTTCGTTGGTGGCGTTATCGATGTCGAACAGGTCGCGCAAGACGTCCGCGTTCTCGGCCAGCGGGCTGAGCACGGAATCTTCCACGTCGGCAAAGCGCGACGGAATCAGGCGGCAGGTATCGAACTGCCGCAGGGTGGTGAGCTTGGGGACGACCGTCAAGTCACAGGCCTCCGCGGCGCGCGTCGAGCAGCTTGCGCACCGTTTGCATCGACAGCAGGCCGCCCGCCAGCATGTGCGACAGCGGCGTGCGTCCGGCAAAGATGGGATTGCTGTTGGGGAGGGTGATCCATTCGTCGGCGAGCTTGTCGCCGTACAGGATGTGCAGGGCCTTGTAGATGCCGAGCATGTAGGAAATGCGGGTGATGCGGTCGACTTCGAGTATGCGGTCGGGGTTCTTTTTCCACTCGTAGAAGGTGGAGGAGGACATGCCGCCGAGCAGTTCGCGGGCATCGTCGTCGCGCAGCTTCCAGGCTGTCATGAGGGCAAAGAAACCTTTGAGCGCGGACTTGGACAAACGTTCCCGCTCCGCACGCGCGTTCAGGTCGATCAGCACGGCCGGCTCGAAGCGACTCTTGGGATAGGCGAAGGCAAGATGCATAGTGGGCTCCGGTTATGGAGTATTTATACTCTATTTTCGTATCGCGCGCAAGCCAATCGCCATCAAACGGCTGCTGAGCCTGCGCAAACAGATGGTCTCGCCCGGATTGCTTCAGGCCGGCTCGGCGTGTTCGACCAGCAGCTGCACGCGGGTGACCCCGTTGTACTCGTTGGCGTCGAGCCGGAAGGCTACGCGCGCCCGGTCGCCGACCGAGGCGGTGTGCCCGAACCAGATCGCGTCGTAGCGCTGGCCGTTGCGTTCCAGCTGCAGCTTGAGGTGGCGTTCCTTCAGGATGCGCTGGCTGACCACGCGGAATTCGTCGCAGAACACGGGCGGCGCGAAGCCCTGGCCCCACACCTGGCCGTCCATCAGGCCGATGAATTCGGTGGTGTAGTAGGCGTCTTCCAGCGGGCCGTCGGTTTCGATCACGCGTTCGAGCTGCTGTGTGTTGAGCCAGGCGCGCCCGACTTCTTCGAACGCCGCCGAAAACGCCTCGAACGCATCGGCGCGGATGGTCAGGCCGGCCGCCATGGCGTGACCGCCGAACTTGTCGATCAGGCTGGGCGCGCGCTTCGACACCAGGTCGAGCGCGTCGCGCAGGTGAAAACCGGGGATCGAGCGCCCGGAACCCTTGATCCAGCCTTCCGCGCCCGGCGCGAAGGTGATCGTGGGGCGGAAGAATTTTTCTTTCAGGCGCGAGGCGACGATGCCGATCACACCCTGGTGCCAGGATTCGTCGAACACGCTGATGGTGTTGCTGTCGGCCGGTTGGTAGGCGTCCAGGTGCAGCAGGGCGGTGTCCTGCATGTCGGCTTCGATTTCGCGGCGTTTCAGGTTGATCTCGTTGAGCTGCTGGGCGATGGCCCAGGCGCGCCCTTCGTCGTCGGTGACCAGGCATTCGATCCCGAGCGACATGTCTTCCAGGCGGCCGGCGGCGTTCAGGCGCGGACCGAGCGCGAAACCGAGGTCGAACGGCGAGGCGCTGCGCGCTTCGCGCCCGGCCACCCGGAACAGCGCGGCCACGCCGGGATGCATGCGCCCGGCGCGCATGCGCTTGAGGCCCTGCGCCACCAGGATGCGGTTGTTCGAATCGAGCCGCACCACGTCGGCCACGGTGCCCAGCGCGACCAGGTCGAGCAGGCTGTCGAGCTTGGGCTGGGTCTGGGCGTCGAACACGCCGCGCTTGCGCAGTTCGGCGCGCAGGGCGAGCAGCACGTAGAACACCACGCCGACCCCGGCCAGGTGCTTGCTGGGAAAGCCGCATTCGGGCTGGTTGGGATTGACGATCACGCGCGCCTCGGGCAGGGCGTCGCCGGGGAGGTGATGGTCGGTGACGACGACGTCGATGCCGCGCCGCTTCGCTTCCAGCACGCCGTCGATGCTGGCGATGCCGTTGTCGACGGTGATGATGATGTCGGGCGCCTTTTCGCGCGCGGTCAGTTCGACGATCTCGGGCGTGAGGCCGTAGCCGTATTCGAAGCGGTTGGGGACGATGTAGTCGACCGTGGCGCCCATCGTGCGCAAGCCGCGCAGGGCGACCGCGCAGGCGGTGGCGCCGTCGCAGTCGTAGTCGGCCACGATGGTCATTTTTTTGCCGGCCTTGATGGCGTCGGCCAGGAACACGGCGGCGGCGTCGATGTGCAGCAGGCCGGCGGGGGCGATCAGGCTGCCCAGTTCACTCGACAGTTCGCGCGCGTCGGTCAGGCCGCGCGCGGCGTACAGGCGCGCGAGCACGGGGTGCACGCCGGTCTGGCGCAGCATTTCGGAAGTGCGGAAGGAGCAGGGGCGAGTCGTGATACGGGTCATGGCAGCAGTCTATCCAGGGTCGGGCGGCGCCAGAAGGCGTGTTGCGACAATCGGGTGGTGGTAAAGGCGAGGTGGCGGCTGCGGTGGTTCAGGAGCAGTTGCAGCTGCTTGATGCGGCCGTCCTTGAGCGCGGCCAGGGCCGGCGCGAAGATGGTTTGCTCCAGCCGGTGCATGTGCTGCAGCCAGCTTGCCCAGTCGGTGGCCAGGGCCGCTTCGGTCAGGGCGTCGCACAGCAGGATGGCGTCGCCGTCCAGCGCGGCCAGCGGCGTGACCGGCTCGGCTTGCGGGTGGCCGGCCAGCGCCGCCATCCACGGCAGGGCCTCGCTGGTGGCCAGCAGGGCGGTGTCCGGGCCGGCGCCGGCTGCGGCGGCGCCCCATGGCCAGAATGAGTTGATGGCGGGCAGGCCGCGCGCTTCGCGTTCGGCATTGGCGGGGTGTTCAAACCACAGCATCTGCACTTCGTTCTGCAGCACGCGGAAGGCGCGCGACGAGGTGCCCTTGGGCAGCCAGTCGGTCAGGTTCAGGCCGACGGCCGAATCGGGGGTCGAGGTTTCCAGGCCGGTCCAGTCGTCGGCACGCATGAACCAGGTACCGGCGTCGCCGTAGAGCAGCGTCTTGCCGGATTCGTCGAAATACGGTTGGGCCAGGTCGAACAGGGCGCGTCCGTGCGCCTCGGACAGGTGCAGGCGGCGCATGTCGGCCATCAGCAGGTGGCTGCGCGCGATCTGGGTGTGGGCCGGATTGACGATGAACCAGGTGCCTTCCGGCTGCGCCAGGCCGTAGCCGCGCATGACGGCGCCGGCCAGCGACGGCGTGCCGTCGGCGCAGGCGTTCAGGGTGCGCGCCAGCCAGGCCTCGTGGGGCAGGGCGCGCAGCGCGTCGTCGACCGGCAGCGCCTGGTGCGACGCCGTGCGGCTGATGAGCGCGGCCAGGGCCGGCGCTTGCAAGGCGCGGATCAGGTCGGGGGCGAGCTCGGGAGGGGGCAGGGCGAACGGCAGGACAAGCGAAATTTGGGTCATCCAGCATTGTAGGACAAATTGGCAAACCCGAAAATATGCGGGCGCGCGGCGAACGGGCCGGCGCGCGGGAATGCGCGCGCCGTCATGGGCGCCGTCATGCGCGCTGTCAAGCGCGCGAAACAAGGCCGCAGCGGCCTGCGCACGCCGCTGCCTGGCTGCCGGCGTCCTGTCGATGCCGTCAAGCGCGCGCGGCTGTCCTCGATAGCGATGCTAGAATTTCATCAACCTTATTTTCCTGACAAGGAGTTCATGTATGCGGATCAAAACGATAGTCTGCGGACTTGGCATGGGCCTGGCGCTCGCGGTAGCGACCGGCGCGATGGCGCAGGACAAGGGCGTCGGCGAGATTGCCGTCCAAAAGGAGTCGATCGAAGTGACCGGCAATGGCCATCAGCGTACCTTTCCCTGCAACGGACGCAAGGTGCTGGTCAGCGGTTCCCAGCATGTGCTGACGTTCACCGGGGTGTGCTCCAGTGTCGAGATCGCCGGCGCGGAGAGCAAGGTGACGGTGCAGGTGGCGCCGACCGGTAGCCTGGTGGTGTCGGGCGTGAGTAACCAGGTGAACTGGCAGTCGACGGGCGAGCCGCGCCAGAACATCGCTGGTGCCGAACACAAGATTGTCAGGGTTCCGCTGAAACCGTAAAACGGATGCGGGAGTAGCGGCCATGTGACGATCATGAGCGCTGCATAAAACTTGCCAAAAATTTATTGATGAAATAGTATTTCAGGAATCATTTCATTGAAAAAAGGGTATTTATGTTTTTTCGTACATTATCTTCATGTGGGTTTGCCCTGATCGCTGCTATCGGCGCCTGCGGGACGGCGTTCGCCGATGACGACGCCACCGGCACCACGTCGGCGGGCAAGGACAAGATCGAAATCAGCGGCAACGATCATAAGCGCTCGTTCCAGTGCGACGGCCGCCGCGCGATCATCGAGGGGAATGACAACGTCATCACCTTCACCGGCGTGTGCTCGTCGCTGAATATTTCCGGCACCGGCAACTCGGTCACCATCGAACTGGCCCCCAAGGCGCCGCTGAGTGTGGAAGGCGTGGACAACAGCGTGCGCTGGCAATCCACAGCCGAGCCGAAGAAAAACATCTCGGGCGTGAATAACCGCGTCATGAAGATTCCAGGCCGCAGCTAGGCAGTTCAGCTGCCTGGCAAGGCAGCTGGCTGTCGACCGCGCCCTTGCCGCACCGTCGATGCGTCCTCGTTGCGTCGTAGTTGCGTCCTCGTTGCGTCGTAGTTGCGTCCTTGTTGCGTCGTAGTTGCGCCCTCGTTGCGTCGCAGCTGCCCGCTTTATTCAGGCGCCTGTAACAAGGACGCTGCGTCGTCGATCTCCACATCCCCGTACGTCAGCCCGATCGCCTCCTCATACCAGGTTTGCGTGAGTGCCAGGTGCTCGCGTTCTTCGTTCAGCGCCTGCGTGAAGCTGTCGACCATCTCCGCCAGGCCGTGCTCGTCCGCCAGCGCCACCAGCGTTTCCCAGCCCGCCTTGTCGCTCAGTTCGGCAGTCACGATGGCGTGCAGCGATTGCGCGATGGTGGTGCGCGGATCGTTCAACACCTGTACCAGCCCCATCGACTCTACGCCCACCAGGTCGGCGCTCGGGGTCTGCGAAGTCGGGTCTCCGCCAAGCGACTCGATGGCGTCCGCGACCATGAGGAAATGGCGCGCCTCGTCGGCACGGATCTGCTCCAGGTCGTCGATGGTCATGCTCATGTCCTCGGTGAGCATGATGTCGCACTTGGTGATCAGCGCGTCGTACAGGCGCGTGCCGGTGCGCTCGAAGGCGAGCCGCTCGCCGAGCTTGTCGAGCAGGATCTGCGGACTGTCGCCCTTGAGCATCGACACCCCCACCGTTACCGCCCCGGTCAGCGTGCCCGGCAGCGGCACCGATCCCAGCGCGTCGGCGTTGGCGATGTAATCGCTGCGCAGCTCCGCCAGCGCCCGCTCGTCGACGCCATCGCTGGAGACGATTGCCGGTTCGACTTCCTGCATCGCCCTGCTGTCGAGCGGCGACATCTGGATGCCGGTGCGGTTCATGCCCATGTGTTCTTGTTGAACGGTACTCATACGAATTCTCCTGTTCGCGCTCAGGGCGCGTTGGCGCCGGCGGCGGCCAGCGTGCTTTTGCGATTGAGTTCGGTCCCCGGCATCCATGCATAGCCGGACGCCACCATCTCGCTGGGCGACCCGTCGGCGTTGACCATGCTGCGGTAGCCGAGCGAGAGCGGGCTTTCCAGCGCTTTGGACACGAAGCGGGGGCCGTCGGTGCGCACGTCGACTTCGCTCATGAGGACCTGGCGCACAAAGTCGCGCTGGCTGCGCAGGGCCAGCGGGCTGACGAAGTCGCTTGTGACGACCTCGGCCGGGTCGCGCTTGTCGAACTGCCTGAAGGCCTCGCAGGCCATATGGAAATGCCCCAGTTCATAGTCGAGAAAGCGTTCCCAGAGCGCGCGCAGGTGGTGATTGGTTTCCTGCTCGACGCAGCTGTAATAGTTGTAGCACTCGGTCGCCTCGTGCAGCAGCCATTGCTCGATCCACGATTCGCCGGGGTCGAGCATGGATTCGTACTGGGTCACATGCTGTTCTTCGACCGAGGCGATTTCGGCGTACAGCTGGCGCGCCAGCGGGTCGGAGAACAGGGGGCCGATGTTCTGGTAATAGTCGTGGGTCTGGTATTCGCTGGCGACGATGGTCAGGGCGTTGACCTTGCTCAGGAAGGCGGCAGTGCGAGCGTGGTAGGGCTCGCGCAGGTCGTCCTCGGGCGCGCGGTGGTGCTCGGACGTGGGCCGCCCGGGCAGGATGTCGGTATAACTTTGCAGGATATTGTTGGCGTCCTTGCCCTCGAGCCGGTCGAGCAGGGCGGCGTAGCGGTACAGGTGATCGAAATCTTCCAGCAGGCCGAAGCGGTAGACCTGGGCCAGGTACGGGTCCGGCTCGCTCTGGGCGATGGCGGCGGTGAGCTCGATGGCGGCCTGTTCGTAGGCCACCGTGGTCTCCAGGGCGGAATGGTCGGGGGCGATCAGCCAGTTGACCAGGGTCGCCTGGTGCTGCTCGGTGCGGCGTACCTTGGCCAGCGGCAGGCGCAGCTCGCGGTTGAAGCGGGCCGCCAGGTGGCCGAAGCGCAAGGCTTCGGTTTCCAGCCCGTTGAGCAGGATGACCCGGATGCGCGTGAAAGCGTCGTCATCGAGCTTGCTGATCGGTTTTTGCACCATGTCGCGCCAGGTGAACCGCTGCTTGTCGATCGCCACGCCTTTTGAATCGAAAAGACTGAATGCCATGATTTTCCTCCGTTCTGCGGTACTGGGTTGGAGTGCGCGGCGGGCGACAGGTTCAACGTTTTTTGTAAAAACCACGCGGGTAACGGGTGATTCAATTGTGACAACCCTGCCCGGGACGCGCTTTGTGTGGCAAACTGCGCACTTGCAATCAATCACTGCCGGGGCACATGAGCATCATCCAGAATTTACCGTACGAATGGCTGGTCGGCCTGCGCTACACGCGGGCCGGCAAGCGAAGCGGCCGCAACAGCTTTATCTCGTTCATTTCCCTTATTTCGGTTTCCGGCATCGCCCTCGGCGTGGCAGCGCTGATCGTGGTGCTGTCGGTGATGAACGGCTTCCAGAAGGAAGTCACGGACCGCATGCTGTCGGTGCTGGCCCACATCGAAGTGTTCGACCCGCGCGGCACCATGCCCAACTGGCAGGCGGCGATGCAGGACGCCTTCAAGAATCCGGCCGTCAAGGGCGCGGCGCCGTTCGTGGAAACCCAGGGCATGCTGCTGCGCGACGGCGTGATGCGCCCGGCTGTCATCCGCGGCATTTTGCCGGACGAAGAACACAAGGTGTCCGATGCGGCGGCCCAGGTGCGCCAGGGCAGCCTGACGGCGCTGGTTCCCGGTCAGTTCAATATCGTGATGGGTTACGCGCTGGCGCGTTCGCTCGGCATCGGCATCGGCGACAAGGTCACCATGCTGCTGGCGCAGGCGCAGACCACGCCGGCCGGCATGCTGCCGCGCACGCGCACGTTTACCTTGGTCGGCATTTTCGAGGCCGGCCATTACGAATACGACGCCAGCTTCGCCTTCGTGCACCTGAACGACGCGCAAAAGATGGAGCGGCTCGACGCGCCTTCCGGCCTGCGCCTGCGCATCGCCGACATGCACGCCGCGCCGGCCGTGGCGGAGGAGCTCAAGGCCAGCATGGCGGGCGGCCTGCGCATCCGCGACTGGTCCGAGCAGAATGCCACCTGGTTCGCCGCCGTGCAGACCGAGAAGAAGATGATGTTCATCGTGCTAACGCTGATCATCACGGTGGCCGCCTTCAACCTGGTCGCCACCCTGGTGATGACGGTGACCGACAAGCAGGCCGACATCGCCATCCTGCGCACGCTCGGTTCCTCGCCGCGCTCGATCATGAAGATCTTCATGATCCAGGGGGCGCTGGTCGGCATGCTGGGGACCCTGGCCGGGGTTGGCCTGGGCGTGCTGGTGGCCTTGAACATCGATGTCATCGTCCCGTTTATTGAACAACTATTAGGAGTACAGTTTTTGCCCAAGGATATCTACCTGATCAGCGCCTTGCCGTCCGACCTGCGCTGGCCCGACGTGGCCAAGATCGGCGCCGTGGCCGTGCTGCTGGCCTTTGTCGCCACGCTCTACCCGAGCTACAACGCCTCGCGCGTGAAACCTGCGGAGGCGCTGCGCTATGAGTGATCCGAACATCGCCGGCGCCACGCCGGTCCTTGCGTGCCGGGGCCTGGGCAAGACCTTCACCCAGGGCAGTTATTCGGTGCCGGTGCTGACCAGTGTGGACTTCAGCATCTATCGCGGCGAACGGGTGGCCATCGTCGGCGCCTCCGGTTCCGGCAAGTCGACCCTGCTGCATCTGCTGGGCGGGCTCGATACGCCGACCAGCGGTTCGGTGACCTTGCTGGGCAAGGATTTCGCCAGCCTGTCCGAAACCGCGCGCGGCGACCTGCGCAACGAGGCGCTCGGCTTCGTGTACCAGTTCCACCACCTGCTGCCGGAGTTCTCGGCGCTGGACAACGTCGCCATGCCGCTGCTGATCCGCCGCGAAAAGCGCGCGCTCGCCCTCGACAAGGCGCGCGCGGGACTCGAACGGGTGGGCCTGGGCAAACGCGTGGTGCACGTGCCGGGCGAACTGTCCGGCGGCGAACGCCAGCGCGTGGCACTGGCGCGCGCGCTGGTCACCCAGCCCGGCTGCGTACTGGCCGACGAACCTACCGGTAACCTCGATCACGCCACCGCGCAGCAGATTTTCGACCTGATGCTGGAGCTGTCCAGAACCCTGGGCACGGCCTTCGTCATCGTCACCCACGACATCGAGCTGGCGCGCCGCTGCGATCGCGTGCTGCGCCTGACCGAACACGGGCTGCAGCCGGCCGAGCTGTAAGCATGTGGATCGACACCCACTGCCATCTGGACGCGCACGAATTCGGCGCCGAGTCGCTGGACGTGGCGCGCCGCGCGGGTGAGGGCGGGGTGGGGATGATCGTCATCCCGGCGGTCGAGCGGGGCAACTTCGACGTCGTGCGCAGGATGGCGGGTGCGGCGCCGAACGCCAGCTACGCGCTCGGCATCCATCCGATCTACGTGCCGAATGCGACCGACGACGACCTGGCGGCCTTGCGCGCGGCGGTGGAGGCGGCGATGGGCGATCCGAACTTTGTCGCCATCGGCGAGATCGGGCTCGATTTTTTCATTCCGATGCTGTGCGAGCCGGCCATGCGCGACAAGCAGGAGCATTTTTTTCGGGAGCAGTTGCGCATCGCGCGCGATGTGGGCTTGCCGGTGCTGATGCATGTGCGCCGCTCGCAGGACCAGGTGCTCAAGCACGTGCGCCAGATCCGCCCCGCCGGCGGCATCGCGCATGCCTTCAACGGCAGCTTCCAGCAGGCGCAGGTCTACATCGACCTCGGTTTCAAGCTGGGCTTCGGCGGCGCCATGACCTTTACGCGCGCCTTGCAGATCCGGCGCCTGGCGGCGACCTTGCCGCTCGCATCGATCGTGCTCGAAACCGATGCGCCGGATATTTCGCCGGCGTGGATTCATCCGGGCCGCAACAGCCCGGAACAACTGCCCGCCATCGGCGCGGTGCTGGCCGAACTGCGCGGCCTTACGGTCGACGAGGTGCGCGCGGCCACCTGCGCCAACGCGCTGGCTGCGCTGCCGCGTTTGCCGTTGCCGTAGCAGCGATCAGATGCCCTGGCCGCCCGAGACTTCGATGCGCTGGGCGTTGACCCAGCGGTTGTCCTCGTGCAGCAGGCTGGCGATCATCGGGCCGATATCGTCGGGCAGGCCGACCCGGCCCAGCGCCGTCATCGCGGCGAAGGCCTGGTTGATCTCCCGGTTATCGCGCACCGCGCCGCCGCCGAAGTCCGTCTCGATCGCGCCCGGCGCCACCGTGTTGACGGCGATGCCGCGGCTGCCCAGTTCCTTCGCCATGTACACGCTCAGGGTTTCGACTGCCGCCTTGACCGCCGCGTAAGCCGCGTAGCCGGGGTAGGTCAGGCGCGTCAGGCCGCTCGACAGGTTGACGATGCGGCCGCCGTCGGCGATCAGCGGCAGCAGCGCCTGGGTCAGGAAGTAGACACCCTTGAAATGCACGTCGACCAGGCCGTCGAACTGCGCTTCGGTGGTCTCTTCGATCAGCGCGTAGTCGCCGTGGCCGGCGTTGTTGACCAGGTGGTCGACACTGTCGCGCTGCCAGACCTCGCGCAGGGCGCCGCGCAGTTGTTCGGCGAAGGGGGCAAAGGCCGTGATGTTGCCCATGTCGAGCTGGAAGGCGAGAGCCTTGCGTCCCATGGCCTCGATCTCGGTCACCACGGCGCGCGCCTCGTCCTCGCGCGACTGGTAGGTGACGATCACGTCGTTGCCGCCGCGGGCGATGCTCAAAGCGGTGTTGCGTCCGAGTCCGCGGCTGGCGCCGGTGACGATGGCAATCTTGGTCATGCTGAACTCCTGATGTGTGGGGGAGGTTCATCATAGGACGCGGGCGCGCCGCCGGCGTAGCCCGAACCTCGCACTTGTTTGCCTGATCCTCCAGATGGCGCCGGCGGCGCTGCGGAATCGGGTACGATGGCGGCATGACCGATACCCTGCTCGATATCGTGCGCCGCCATGTGGAGGCGCACGCGGACGCCGATGGCCTTGCGCTGACGCCCATCGCGGGACTGACCACGATCCGCTCGGCCGAGGCGACCGGCCTGCTGCACGGGATCGCCCGGCCGCTGGTCTGCCTGGTGCTCCAGGGCGCCAAGCAGGTGGCGATCGGCGACACCTGCGTGACGTACCGTGCGGGCGATTCGCTGCTCATTACCGCCGATGTGCCGACCATCAGCCAGGTCACCGTCGCCCCCTATATATCGCTGGTGCTGGACCTGGACCCGGCCGTACTGGGCGAACTGTCCGTGCAGATGAGCGCTGCGGCGCCGCCCGAACCGACCGATGCCGAGGTGGCCGACACGGCGCTGCGGCTGATGCGCCTTCTCGAGCGGCCGGCGGCGGTGCCGGTGCTGCACGCGCAGCTGGTGCGCGAACTGCATTACTGGCTGCTGGCCGGACGACACGGAAAGGCGATCCGCCGGCTGGGCGGGCCGGACGGGCATGCGCAGCGCGTGGCGCGCGCGGTGGCGCTGCTGCGGGCCGAATTCGACCGTCCGCTGCCGGTCGAACGCCTGGCAGCGGCGGCGGGGATGAGTGCCTCCTCGTTTCACCATCACTTCCGCGCGGCGACCTCGCTCTCGCCGCTGCAGTTCCAGAAGCACCTGCGCCTGATCGAGGCGCGCCGCCTGATGATGTCCGACGGCGTCTCGGCCAGCAGTGCGGCGTTCGCGGTCGGCTACGAAAGCGTGTCGCAGTTCACGCGCGAATATGGACGCATGTTCGGCCTGCCGCCGATGAAGGACGCCGCGCAGATGCACGCGTCGGGGTAGGCAAAGCCGTGCTATCCTGGTTTTCTTGATAACGTTGCGATGGGGTTTAACCGGATCGCTATGGTGGAAAGGAGCTTTGATGCGTACCTCTGGACTGCGAAAGTGGGGTCTCTGGCTGTTGTTTTCTGCCAGCGCTGGCGCGGGTGCCGCTGGAACCGAACAGGCGATCACGCTGCGGACCGCAACCGGTTCGCTCGCCGGCACCTTGTCGCTGCCGAAGGGCACCAAGCCTGTGCCGGTGGCGCTGATGATCGCCGGCTCGGGGCCGACCGACCGTGACGGCAATGCTCCCGGCGTGAAGAACGACAGCCTGCGCCTGCTGGCACAAGGGCTGGCCGACGCCGGCGTGGCCAGCGTTCGCTTCGACAAACGCGGGATCGCGGCCAGCGCGGCGGCCGGCGCCAGGGAATCCGACCTGCGCTTCGAAACCTATGTCGACGATGCCACGGCGTGGCTGGCCATGCTCAAGGCGGACAAGCGCTTTTCGACGGTGAACGTGGTTGGCCATAGCGAAGGTGCCCTGATCGGCATGCTGGCCGCCAAAGCCGGCGATGCAAAGGCGTACGTGTCGATTGCCGGCGTGGCGCGCGGGGCGTCGGCTTTGCTGCGCGAGCAGCTGGCGCCGGCCCTGCCGCCACCGCTTGCTAAAGACAGCGAGCGCATTCTGGCGCAGCTTGAAGCGGGGCGGGAGGTGGCCGATGTGCCGCCCGCGCTGGCCACCTTGTATCGTCCGAGCGTGCAGCCGTATCTGATTTCGTGGTTCAAGTATCGGCCATCGGCGGTGATCGAGGAACTGACGATGCCGGTGCTGCTGGTGCAGGGCAGTACCGACCTTCAGGTGCCGCTGGGCGAGGCCGAACTGCTGCACAAGGCCAAGCCGGCCGCGCAATTGCTCGTGGTGCAGGGAATGAATCACGTCCTCAAGGAAGCGCCGCCCGACAAGGCGCGCCAGACCGGCACCTATACCGATCCCAAATTTCCGCTGGCGCCGGCGCTGGTGCCGGCGGTCGCCGGCTTTTTGAACAAGGCGGCCAAAGACTGATACGCGCCAAGGCCGAGCGTTGCAGGCGATGGCATGCTGGGGGTTTTGTCCACGCCCCGGGTAACGTCGGGCCTTCGGCAAGCACCAGCTTGACGGCTTCCGCACGGAACCCCCCCGTGTATTTCGTTAATTTCATAAGTTCCTCCCTTTGAAAAGTTTATCAAATGGAAGTGTTCACGAAACTCAGGTACCTCAACATTTGCTGGCAATCTCTCTGTGCGTGGCTTCACCGCAGCCACGAGGCGATTCGATGACTTACCGGCGAACGAGAAAACTCGCAGTATCCACGATGAGTAGTTTGTATCAGAGTCATTCCCTCACTCTATTGCAAAATTTCTTGGGTTCTTATTCGTGTCATCGCATGCGAATGGCCTCATCTCACACAGCATGCGCCGCTCATCCTTGGCGATTTCCAGATGTCTCATCATTGCCCATCCGATTTTAACAGCAAAAATTGGCACACTACGAAAACCAAAATACCAGCTCTCGTTACATTGTGTTAGATTTTATCGGGGCGTGGCATACTACACTGTTTCTTTCGATTACCCACTAAAAAAGGAACGATAATGAAACTTGGCCATATTTTCGGTCTACTGTCAATTTCACTCGTGTGCGCTGTTCCGGAGGTGGCAAATGCTAGCGATATATATTACGGTAAATTTCTCGACGACTTGAAGGGGAAATGGGATACAACAGCACGTCCTCGTCCAGTCTTCGAGTTAGTTAACGATTTTCGGTTTGAGGATCCTAATGGGTTGATGTGGACTGCTCCCGCCAAGATCAAGGTTGACGGTGCCAGCATTCCTCAATCGCTTTGGGGCGTCGTTGGAGGCCCCTTTGAGGGAGAATATATAAATGCATCGGTGATACACGACCATTATTGTCGAACGAAAGAACGAACCGCCCACGATACTCATAGAAATTTCTATTATGGAATGAAAGCGGCTGGTCTGCCGGAATGGAAAGCAACTCTGATGCATTGGGCAGTCGCCACGTTTGGCCCAAAGTGGGAACTTCGCTCCAAGATAATTGTCAAAAACATTTGTACGACGACGAATACGGCCGAGGGTATATCGAGGACGATATGTTCGGCAGTTCCAAGCCTAACAAACGACCTGGTAAGTATGCCTGCTGTTGATCTTTCAGATCCCGCTACGCTTGCCATGGCTGTGGCCAAGACTGAAGCTATTGCCCGTACGCTCAAAACCTCAGATGGAAAATTGCTCGATGTTACTGAGACAGGCATCGTCATGGTTCAGTTAAAGACCGTAGAAAAAAATGCTGAGCAGTATCGAAACCTCTTTGTCAGTCAACAGCATAAGACAGACCCCTCCAAGTTAGGCATTTTATCGTCGACTGATTTTGGAACTTTAGCGGACACCAAGGTTTGGCCTTCTAAAACAGTGCCAACAATATCCAAGGTTAAATTGCTAAATAAAACTACGAAAGACACAATTCCTGCGGACTCTCCGTTTAAAATGAAGAGCCAAGATGCACAACTAATTCAAGATCGAATCAAAATAGATGCTTTGAAATTTTCGACTGAGTTAAATTAAAGCGCACCTCGAAAATCTCTACAAATCTGGCATTATGACGACGCCTCATGATCAAGACCGGCGCCCAGCCTGCCGCTGCGGGTGCCGGCGCAAAAGATCGCTGCGTTGACCGGCACTGCCGTGGCGGCCTACGTGCGGCTGGCCGGCTTCGGCGTACCGGCCCAGCGCACGTTGTACATGCTCGCGGTGGGTCGCCGCCGCGCTCAGGTTCGGACGGCTCACGCAGGTCTCGCATGTGCTGTGGGTGGCGCTCGGCTTGGAGGTTCTAAACGACCGTTGGGCGATTGCATCGCCCAGCCTCTGGCTCTCGTCCGGCGCGGTGGCCGCCATTTGGTATTCCAGCACCGGGCGTATCGCAGTCGCCCGTCCGCGCTGGCGAGTCACCCAGCTTGTTCAGCTTGGCTCCGCGCTTCTGGTCGGCAAACAGGTGGTTTTGATCATGCGGAAATCGTCCGAATCGGTGGTTCGCCATCATGCCATGGACGGAGTAGTTTTTCGAGGTGCCCTGATATGCACCAAAGCCGAGCGTTGCAGGCCATGGCATGCTGGGGGTTTTGTCCACGCCCCGGGTCGCCATGCGCATTGCCATCCTCGGATTTGCCTGTGGTGCCGCCGTGCTGCAAGTCCAGGCGGCGCTGCCATCGCCATCGACGATGGCGGCGTTGGCCGGCGTCGCGCTCCTGCTCTGCTTCCTGCGCGGTGCGACAAAGACGGCAATGGCCGGCGCGCTGGCTGGTTTCTGCTGGGCGGCGCTGCTGGCCCACCTTGCGCTGACGCCCGAACTGGCCAAGGCCGACGAGGGCCGCGACATCACCGTCGTCGGCACCATCGACAGCCTGCCGCACCGCTTCGAACAGGGCGTGCGCTTCCATTTCAGGGTCGAACGGGTGCTGGGCGACGCGGCCGTGGTGCCGCCGCGCGTGTCGCTGGCGTGGTATGCCGGCTACCGCGACAGCGTGCGGCCGGTGGCCGACGTGCAGCCCGGCGAGCGCTGGCAGCTGGTCGTGCGCCTGCAACGCCCGCATGGCAACGCCAACCCGCACGGTTTCGATTACGAAGCGTGGCTGCTGGAGCAGGGCGTTCGTGCCACCGGCTATGTGCGGCCGGAAGGCGCGGCCAACCGGCGGATGGATCGTTTCGTCCTTGGCTTTTCCAACGTGGTCGAGCACTGCCGCGCCACGCTGCGCGAGCGCATCCTGCGCGCGCTGCCGGACAAGGAGTATGCGGGCGTGATCGTGGCATTGGTTGTCGGCGACCAGCGCTCGATCGGCCAGGACGACTGGAGTGTGTTCAACCGTACCGGCGTAGGTCACTTGATCTCCATCTCCGGCTTGCACATCACGATGGTCGCCGGACTGTTTGCCTCGCTCGCATCCTTCCTGTGGCGCCGCTCGTTCTTCACCGGCGCCCAGCTGCCGCTGCGGATGCCGGCGCAAAAGATCGCGGCGTTGACCGGCACCGCAGTGGCGCTGGCGTACGTGCTGCTGGCCGGCTTCGGCGTGCCGGCCCAGCGCACGCTGTACATGCTCGCGGTGGTCGCCGCCGCACTCTGGTTCGGACGGCTCACGCAGGTCTCGCATGTGCTGTGCATGGCGCTCGGCCTGGTGGTGCTGATCGACCCCTGGGCGATTGCCTCGCCCGGCTTCTGGCTCTCGTTCGGCGCGGTGGCCGCCATTTTGTATGCCACCACCGGGCGTGTCGCAGTCGCGCGCCCGCGCTGGAGCGGCATGCTGCTGGTGGGCGTGCACACGCAGTACGTGGTGACGCTCGCGCTGGTGCCGTTGACGATGCTGCTGTTTTCGCAGGTGTCGCTGGTCAGCCCGCTGGCCAATGCGCTGGCGATCCCGCTGGTCAGCTTCGTCGTCACGCCGCTGGCGCTGGCGGGCAGCATGCTGCCGGCACCCGTGTCGACCTTGCTGTTGAACGTAGCTCACTATGCCGTGCAGGCGCTGGCCTGGGTGTTGAGCTGGTGCGCGGGATCCCGCTTTGCCGTGTGGAGCGCGCCGACACCCGAACCGTGGCTGTTCGTGTTTGCGGCCATCGGCACGGTGTGGATGCTCGCTCCACGCGGATGGCCGCATCGCTGGACCGGCTTGGCCGCGTGGCTGCCGCTGCTGACAGCGCAGCCCACCCATCCGCCACCGGGCGAGGTGGCGGTGACCGCGTTCGATGTGGGGCAGGGCATGGCCCTGCTGATCGAAACCAGCGGCCACCGGCTTCTGTACGATACCGGGCCCGCCTACACGCCGGAGTCGAACGGCGCGAACCGGGTGGTCCTGCCGTACCTGAAAGGGCGCGGTATCGGCTATCTGGATGGCGTGATCGTCAGCCACAGCGACATCGACCACGCGGGCGGCGGGCGCACCCTGCTCGATGCGATCGGCGTTGGCTGGGTGGCCTCGTCGCTGTGGTACGACCATCCGATCGTCAAGGCCGCGCCCCGCCACGTGCGCTGCAGCGGCGGGCAGCGCTGGACATGGGATGGGGTGCGCTTCGAGATGCTGCATCCGAGCGCCGCCAGCTACGACGATCCCGGCCTAAAGCCGAACGCGCGCGGCTGCGTGCTGCGGATTACCGCCGGCGACCATGCGATCCTGCTGGCAGGCGACATCGAAGCGGCGCAGGAAGCGCAACTGGTGGCCGGATCGGCGCCGCTCCTGCGTGCGCACGTTTTGCTTGCGCCGCATCACGGCAGCGGCACCTCGTCCACGCCTGGTTTCCTGGCTGCCGTGCAGCCGACACTGGTGCTGTTCCAGGTCGGTTACCGGAACCGTTACCGCCATCCCAAGAGCGAGGTTGTGGAGCGCTATGAAAGGATGGGAATCGAACGCCTGCGCACGGACGAATCGGGAGCGGTCATGCTCGACTCGGGCACCGGCTTCAGGCCTGTCGAATATCGCCGCGTCCATGCGCGGTATTGGCATGGCAAATAATCGCACGTTTAAGGGCGCGGGAACGAGGAACGGAACGCGGCTGCTAGGATGCCGGCTACACTACCTGTGAACGCAGCAGGCGCTGTGCTTCGGACAGCTTGTCGGCATTCAGACCAACCCACGGCTCGCACAGCACAACCAAACCATCGTCGTACAGGGACGTTCCACGCAGGCTAGCTCCGCTTTGCTCGTCATCAAGCACAAGCATTGGACAGCCTCGTGGTAAATGATGGAGCGCCCAATGGTGGATCTCATCGAAGCGCGACCACCCGCTGCACTTTGGCGTTGTCCACGTATCGTGCATGCCCTCCGCGACAAATTGGAGATGGCGACGATGAAACACTGCCCGTAGTTGGTCGCACGCCAGATAGTGTGACCACGAGGAGCTGATCACATACTGGGGGTTGAACTCGTCGTGGAGCGCAGCCAGATTTTGGCGAGCCTCAGCGCAGAGCAGGCCATTCCACAGTTCCGGCCAGCCGTCGAGATCGCCGGACTTGAAGGTCGCCATGACTTGGTAACTGGTAAATTCCCGGCTGATTGCCAGCACGTCGTCGATATCTAGAAAAATTGTCGGTTTCATGATTGTGCATAATATGTCAGTGCGATCAGTGATAGCAGGTCAAGAAAGAACATCAATGAACATCGTAAATCTGAATGCCGACATCATTCCCGGCCAGGGCGCCGCAGGCTTTCAACTCGGCGTGCACCTGACGCAGGTGCGCTCTATTTTCGAGCGCGTTACCCGTTGGGACAGCAAGCGGCAAGCGCTGCGCGACGCTGTTGCGCAGTGCGACGGCTGGCTGATGGCTCCCGCGACCTCGTCCAACGACGGGCGCCAGGGCCAGTCCTTCTACTACCGGCGCGGCGCGGTCGAACTGCATTTCGATGAACACGGGACGCTGTCGACCATCGCTGTCTTCGATGGCTACGCCGGCGCTCTTTTCGGGAAGATCCACGTGGGCGACGAACTGGCTGGGGTCACCGAGTTCTGCGACGTGATGTTCGACGAAGATGAAGACATGCACTACCCGAGAGACAGCGCCATCGCGGGGCTCGGCTTTGGCGCCGAATTCGAAGCGCTGGAAAAGGCCCCATCGCAGCGCATCTTCGCGATATACCTGTTCAACCGGCCAGCGGCAACGTAATTTCCACCCGCAGCCCACCGCCTTCGCGGTTGCTGGCCTCGATGCTGCCGCGATGCGCATCGATCACGCGCAGCGCAATCGCCAGTCCCAGTCCATGTCCGTCGACGTTATTGCTGGTGGCGTTGGAGCGGAAGAAGGGCTGGAAGATCGACCCCAGGTCGGCCTGCGCCACGCCCGGCCCGCGGTCGCACACCGCTACTTGCACGCGGTCGGCATCGGCGCCGACCCCGATCTCGATCGTGCCGCCGTCGCCACTGTGCTTGATGGCGTTGCGGATCACGTTCTCGATGGCGCTCCACAGCAGGTCCGGCGCCCCGCGCACCGTGACGATCGCCTGCCCCGACAGCGTCACGCGGCGCCCGCATTGCTCGGCCTCGAAGCGGGCATCGGCCACGATGTCGTCGACCAGGTCCATGAACGAGACATCCTCGAAGCGCGGCAGCGCGCTCGAGACTTCCAGGCGCGATAAGGTCAGCAGCTCACCGACCAGCTTATCCATGCGTACGCTCTCGCGTTCGATGCGTTCGAGCGACGTGCCGATCCTGTCGGGCTGCTGGTGCGCCAGGCCGATGGCCGCCTGCAGGCGCGCCAGCGGTGAGCGCAGTTCGTGCGAGACGTCGTGCAACAGGCGGCGCTGGCCGTCCATCAGGGTGCGCAACTGTCCGCTCATGCGGTCGAAGTCGCGTCCCAGGTCGTTCAGTTCATCGCCGCGCACGCCCTTGATCTGCGCAAAGCGGGGCGACAGGTCGCCGCCGGCGGCCGCTTCGAAGGCGCCGCGCAAGGCCCGGATCGGACGCGAGAAATACCACGCCAGCAGGGCCGCGAACAACAGGCTGGCCAGGGTTGCGCCGGCCATGGTGATGTAGGGCAGCAGCTCGCGGTTCGGCGGCGGCCCGCGCCGCGCGCCTGGGCCGAAACCGGGCGGCGGCATCGGGCGCAGGCCCGTGCCGGCGCCGCCCGGCCCGCGCTGGTCCAGCCAGCGCACGAACACCAGCAAGCGTTCGCCGTCCGGCGCCGTCAGTGTGCGCACCACGTTGTGGCGCGCCGGCTGCCCCAGCATGCGCTCGGCCTGGGCGCGCAATGCCGGCGTGACGGTGCGTCCCAGCATCTCGCGCCCGCCCGCGTCGATGACGAAAATGCTGTGGCGCGTCGTGCCGCTCACCAGCTCGCGCAGTGCGGCGCTGCCGCCATGCTTCAGGGTGGCGGCCGCCGTGTCGATGATGAATTCGGCCGACGGCCCGGTGTCGATGCCGGTCGCGCGCGGCGAGTCCACGGCCGCCTGCGTGCGCGCCTGGTCGCGCAGCCAGAACACGGTGCCCACGCCGATGGTGGCCGCCAGCTGCGCCAGCAGGATCGACAGGAAGAACTTCCAGAACAGGCGCCCCATGCTAGTCGCGAATCAGCTGGTACCCGAGACGGTACACGGTTTGCAGGCAGGAGCGGCCGTCGGCCAGGGTGCCCAGCTTGTGCCGCAGGCTGCTCAGGTGGACGTCGATATTGCGGTCGAAACGCGCCATCGGCCGGCCCAGTCCCTGTTCTGACAGCTCGTTCTTGCTGACCGGGCGTCCCGCGTTGCGGGCCAGGACTTCGAGCAGGTTGAATTCGGTGCTGGTCAGCTCCAGCGCGGTGCCGTCCCAGCTGGCGCGCCGCTGCGCCGGCTGCATCGACAGCTTGCCGACGTTGATGGTCACGCCGTCGCCGTCGCCGCGCGGTGCGTGGGTGCGGCGCAGGATGGCGCGAATGCGCGCCGTCAGCTCGCGCGGGGTGCACGGCTTGGTGACGTAATCGTCCGCACCGAGTTCCAGACCGAGAATGCGGTCGGTGTCGTCGCCGCGGCCGGTCAGCATGAGCACCGGCAGGTGGCTGCGCTCGCGGATGCGGCGCAAGGTCTCGATGCCGTTCATCTGCGGCATCATCACATCGAGCACCGCGATCGCATTGCGGCCGGACAGCGCCTCGCGCGTGCCGGCCTCGCCGTCGTGGGCGCAGCAGACGCGAAATCCTTCCTGCTCCAGGTATTCGCGGAACATGCCGACGAGTTCAACGTCGTCATCGATTAATAGCACTTGGTTCATGCAGCCATCATAGCAAACCGGACGCCGTCCGATCAGCGGGCGGGCGATGCCTTTACGCGCTTTTACATGTCCCCGACACCGATTTACATGGCGCTCTCGCACAATGGAGTCCTTCTCACGCACCGACAGGAACTGCCATGAAAAACCCGTACCACCGCGCACTCGCCATCTTGTTAAGCAGCGCCTGCCTTGGCGCCATTGCCGCCCCGGGGGAGGGCCGCATGCCGCCGCCCGGCCCGGGTCACCACCAGCACGGACCGGCTTTCGCACCCGGGGTCGACCTGAGCGACGCCCAGGAAGACAAGGTCTTCGCCATCATGCACGCACAGGAACCGAAGCGGCGCGAGTACAGGCGCACCTTGCATCAATCGCAGGATGCCCTGCGCGCCCTCGGCACGGCGGAGCAATTCGACGAGGCCAGGGCGGCATCGCTGGCGCAGGCGGCCGGCAACGCACTGGCCGCGCTGACCCTGCTCGACGCCCGCACCGACGCCCAGGTGCGCGCCGTGCTCACGCCGGAACAGCGCAAGCAGTCGGCCGAGAATCGTCCGCGCCGCGAGCAGCGCCGGCCCGGCCGGCAAGCGGATTAAGCGGCGAAGGAGCGCACCATGGAACATCACGACCACGATCACAGCCTGGGCCAGGACATTCAAGCGATGCTGGACATGACCTTGAGCCGGCGCCAGTCGCTGCGCTGGCTGTTTGCGTCGGCCGCAGCGCTGCCGCTGGCGGCCTGCGGAGGCGGCGGAGGCGGCAGCGCCGGCGAGAGCACCGCCGGCACCACGCCTGCCACCCCCACGACCGGGAGCAGCGCGTCGTGCGCGTTGATTCCCGAGGAAACCGGCGGTCCGTATCCGGCCGACGGCACCAACAGCAGCGTCGGCGGGGTGGCCAATGCGCTGATCCTGGCCGGCATCGTGCGGCCCGATATCCGCGCCAGCATCGCCGGCGCCACCGGGGTCGCCGCCGGCGTGCCGCTGACAATCAGGCTGCAGATGGTGAACCTCAAATCGGGCTGCGCCGCGCTGGCCGGCGCCACCGTGTACCTCTGGCACTGCGACCGCGAAGGGCGCTACTCGATGTACAGCAGCGGCATCAGCGCCGAAAACTACCTGCGCGGCGTGCAGGAGGCCGATGCCGGCGGGATGGTTACGTTCACCACCATCTTCCCCGGCTGCTATGCGGGACGCATGCCGCATGTGCACTTCGAGGTGTATCCGAGCCTGGCCAAGAGCACCAGCGCGGCGAACCGGATCAAGACATCCCAGTTCGGCTTTCCGGCGGCGATGCTGGCCGAGGCTTACGCGGCCACCGGCTACAGCGCCAGCGTACGCAACCTGGCCGGCATCAGCTACGCGACCGACAATGTGTTCAGCGACGGCACCGCCCTGCAGATCGCCAGCGTGACGGGCAGCGCGAGCCTGGGCTACGTCGCCACCCTGACAGTAGGGGTTTCCCTCTAAACCTGTACGGCCGGCCGCGGAATCGTCTTACAATCGAAAAATGACGACACCGATCCTGCATTTCTCACACGGTAACAGCTTCCCGGCCGGCAGCTACACCAGGTTCCTCGACCAGCTGCGCGGGGATTTCGACATCCGCGCCGTCGACATGTACGGCCACGATCCCGAGTATCCGGTCAGCGACGGCTGGCCCAAGCTGGTCGAGCACCTGATCGCCACGCTGGAGAGCTACGGCGAGCCGGCGATCCTGGTCGGTCATTCGCTGGGCGGGATGCTGAGCATGATGGCGGCACGCGAGCGCCCGGACCTGGTGCGCTGCGTGGTGATGCTCGATTCGCCGGTGGTGGCGGGCTGGCGCGCCATGCTATGGCGGGTGGTGAAGTCGAAGCAAAGCTGGAGCGATTATTTTTCGCCGGCCCGCCTGTCGCGCCGGCGCCGTACCGTCTGGCCGAGCGTGCAGGCGGCCTACGACCACTTCATCTCGAAGCCGGTGTTCGCCAGCTGGGCCCCCGGCGTGCTGCACGACTACCTGGAACACGGGCTCGAACCGCATCCGGACGGCGTGCAGCTGCGCTTTTCGCGCGAGGTCGAGACCGAGATTTACCGCGGCCTTCCGCATCACCTGGGCAGCGTGATGGACAAGACCTACCCGGTGCCGATCGGCTTCATCGCCGGCACCGAGTCGGTCGAGCTGCGCCAGGCCGGCCTGGAAGCCACGCGCAAGCTGGTGGGCGATAATTTTGCCGAGATCCCCGGCGGCGGCCACCTGTTCCCGATGGAGTCGCCCGAGCTGGCGGGGCGCCTGACGCGCGAGATGATCGCCAGATTGCTCGCACAGCGCCAGGTCTGACGATTCCCCGGCGCGGCCGACGCTGCGCCGGGACGAGCGCATCGGCGGCAGCGGCGGGCCGCTATCCATCCTGCTGTTGCGGTGAGTCCGCACTGGCGATCAGCCCACGCAAGAACACCAGGATCAGGCGTCCCGACGGATCGGGTCGTCCCGCCACGCGTTGCAGCGCCAGGCCATGCGTCAGCGCCATGAAGGCCCCCGCGAGCTGCTCCGGGTCGGCCGGCGGCGTGCGTCCGAGCGTGGCGAACAGGCTGCCGACCACGCGGCCGAGCGCGGCCCGGTGCGCATCCCACACCGTCCGGTACTCGACCGCGAAGGTCGGGCTGCGATTGGCGTGCAGCTGCAGTTCGATCGACAGCATGCACCAGTCGGCATCGCTGTTGAGCGTGGCAGCCCAGGACTCCAGCTCGCTCAACAGCTGTTCCGGCGCGCGTCCTTCATTGTCGATGAGCCTGGACAGTTGCGCGGCTTCGGCCTCCATATGCCCGCGCAACAACTCCAACAGAACTTCTTCCTTGCTGGCAAAGTTCGAGTAGAAGGCCCCCTGCGAATAGCCCGCCTCATCCGCGATATCGCGGATCGACGTGCCGCCATAGCCATTCGCGACAAATAACTGCCGGGCGGTGTCGATCAGGCGCGCGCGCGTCTGGGCCTGGCTTTCCTCGCGGGACAGGCGCTTTCGTGGTGTGGTGGAGCTCATGCCCATAAAGATATCACATGAACTCTGGATATGGATTGAAATATTACTTGACATGCCCGCGATGCCTCACGCACACTAAATATCACTTGAACTTTGAAAATCAACTGATATGAAAACGAATACCCAACTGAACACCGCGTTCGTCACCGGCGCGACCGGACTGCTCGGCAACAACCTGGTGCGCGCGCTGATCGGGCGCGGCGTGTCCGTCAAGGCGCTGGTGCGTTCCCTCGACAAGGGCCGGCAGCAGTTCGGGGGAGTGGACGGCATCGAACTGGTGGCGGGCGACATGGCGGACGTGGCCGCCTTCGCCGGCAAGCTGACGGGATGCGATGTCGTGTTTCACACGGCGGCTTTCTTCCGCGACAACTACAAGGGCGGCAGCCACTGGCAGCAACTCAAGCGCATCAACGTCGACGGGACCCGTTCGCTCATCGAACACGCCTACGGCGCCGGCATCCGGCGTTTTGTCCAGACCTCGTCGATTGCCGTGCTCAATGGGGAACCGGGCACCCTGATCGACGAAACCTGCTTGCGCGAGCTGGACGATGCGGACGATTATTACCGCAGCAAGATACTGGCCGATCAAGCCGTGCTGGACTTTCTGGCAAGCCACCCGGACATGCACGCCAGCCTGGTCCTGCCCGGCTGGATGTGGGGACCGGCCGACATCGGCCCCACCTCGTCGGGACAATTCGTCAACGATGTGGTGCTCGGTAAATTGCCGGGGCTGGTGCCAGGCAGTTTTTCGGTGGTCGACGCGCGCGACGTGGCGCAGGCGCAGGTCGCGGCGGCATTGCAGGGGCAACGCGGCGCACGGTACCTGGCGGCGGGGCGCCACATGACTATGCAGCAACTGGTTCCCTTGCTGGGCAAGATCGCCGGGGTCGGGACGCCGACGCGCGATCTGCCGCTACCCCTGTTATACGCCCTGGCGGCGGTGCAGGAACTCTACGCGCGCCTCACCGGCAAGCCGGTCCTGCTCGGCCTGGCCACGGTGCGCCTGATGGTCAGGGAGGCTGGACGCAGCCACTTCAACCACGCCAACAGCGAGCGCGAACTCGGCCTGACATTCAGGCCGCTCGAAGACACCGTGGCCGATACCATCGCCTGGTATCGCAGCCATGGCTGGTTTTGACGCGAACGTTTTCCGTGTGGCGGCCGGCCGGGTGGCCGGGCTTGCAAAAATAGGGCGGCGATCTCCGCCGGCAAGGGCTTTTCGCGTAAAATCGCGGGAAATTCCAGCTTCGCCGCCCGGTGTGGGCGGACCTTGTGCGAACAAGCTCGCGCAAGCTGCCGCTGCGCACCTGGCGAAGCAAGCGTCATTTGACACATTCTCTCATTTTGGAAGCACACGCATGAGCATTAAATCCGACAAATGGATCCGCAAGATGGCTGCGGAAACGGGCATGATCGAGCCTTTCGAGCCAGGCCAGATCAAGGAGCACAACGGCCAGAAGATCGTCTCGTACGGCACCTCGAGCTACGGTTACGACATTCGCTGCGCCGACGAATTCAAGCTGTTTACGAACATCAACACCACCATCGTCGATCCCAAGGATTTCGATGCGAATAACTTCGTCGACGTTTCCGGCAAGGGATTCTGCATCATCCCGCCGAATTCCTTCGCGCTGGCGCGCACGGTGGAGTACTTCCGGATTCCGCGCAATGTGCTGACCATCTGCCTCGGCAAGAGCACCTACGCGCGCTGCGGCATCATCGTCAACGTGACCCCGTTCGAACCGGAATGGGAAGGTTACGTGACGCTGGAATTCTCCAACACCACGCCGCTGCCGGCCAAGATCTATGCCAACGAAGGCGTGGCCCAGGTCCTGTTTTTCGAATCCGATGAAGTGTGCGAGGTCTCGTACAAGGACCGCGGCGGGAAGTACCAGGGGCAGGTGGGCGTGACGCTCCCGAAAACCTGATTGCTTCCATGACTGGCGCCGCGAGGCGCCATTTTTTGCGGCGCCTGGCGCTTTGCCGGCTCGTCCCAACCGGAGCTTCTCATGCCGATCACCTTCCTTAACAGTACCGGGTTCGATGCCACCTGCGTGGTCCTGGACAAAGCGCGCACCGACGCGGTCAATGTGCTGGTGGCGCCGCAACACTTCGCGCAGCTGTCCACCGCCCACCGCTATACCGTCGTGGCCGAACACGTCGTCCACGGCGTCGTGCGCCGCAGCGTACCGGTCACCGTGACGGGCGGCGCGAAGTTCTTCGCCAGCGCCATCCACGATCCGTCGCAGAAGGCCGATGTGCTGACGATCGAGCACGTCCCCGACGCCGGTTCGAAGGTGCTGCGATTCCACGTCGACGGTCTGGCGCCGGTCGACTTCACGATCGAGCGGGACGGCGCTGCATTCCGTACCATCACCACGAGCGATGCGCGCTCGGAGTATGCCGTGCAGCTTGACGAGAGCTACACCATCTTCGCCGTCGTCAACGGCATCACCACCGACGAGGTGAGCACCACCAACGCCAATGCCCTGGTCACGGTGGCGAGCATCGACGGCGCATCCCTGTCCTGGGGTTATCGCCTGCAGGTCGACTGAGCGCCAGCGGCACGGCCGGGCACGAAAAAAAAGGAACCGCGAGGTTCCTTTTTTGCCGGTGCGCGCGCGGGCCGCGCATCGGTCCGATTACTGGCGCACGCAGTCCACGAAGTAACCGCGCTTGCCGTCCACCTCGCGCTTGACCAGGCCGTGCACGTCGGTCTCGAAGCCGGGGAAGCGCTCGTTGAAGTCGCGCGCGAAGCGCAGGTAGTCGACGATGGTCTTGTTGAAGCGCTCGCCCGGGATCAGCAGTGGAATGCCCGGCGGGTAAGGCGTGAGCAGGATCGCCGTGATGCGGCCTTCCAGCTCCTCGATCGCGACGCGCTCGATTTCGCGGTGCGCCATCTTGGCAAAGGCGTCGGACGGCTTCATCGCCGGGATCATGTCGGACAAATACATCTCGGTGGTCAGGCGCGCCACGTCGTAGGTCTTGTAGAAGTCGTGGATCTGCTGGCACAGGTCGCGCAGGCCCATCGCTTCGTAGCGCGGGTTGGCCGCCGCGAATTCCGGCAGGATGCGCCACATCGGCTGGTTCTTGTCGTAGTCGTCCTTGAACTGCTGCAGCGCCGTGACCAGCGTGTTCCAGCGCCCTTTGGTGATCCCGATGGTGAACATGATGAAGAACGAGTACAGCCCGCACTTCTCGATGATCACGCCGTGTTCGGCCAGGTACTTGGTGACGATCGAGGCCGGAATGCCGGACTCGCCGAACACGCCGTCGAGCGACAGGCCCGGGGTGACCACGGTGGCCTTGATCGGATCGAGCATGTTGAAGCCCGGGGCGAGCTTGCCGAAACCGTGCCAGTCGTCCTCGGCGCGGATCATCCAGTCGTCCTGGCTGCCGATGCCTTCTTCCGAGAAGCTGTCCGGACCCCAGACCTGGAACCACCAGTCGTTGCCGAATTCGGCGTCGACTTTTTTCATGGCGCGGCGGAAGTCGAGCGCTTCGAAGATCGATTCTTCCACCAGCGCGGTGCCGCCCGGCGCTTCCATCATGGCCGCGGCGACGTCGCACGAGGCGATGATCGAATACTGCGGCGAGGTCGAGGTGTGCATCAGGTAGGCTTCGTTGAAGGCATCCTGGTCCAGCTTGACCGTCTCGGATTCGCGCACCAGCACCTGCGAGGCCTGCGACAGGCCGGCCAGCAGCTTGTGGGTCGACTGGGTCGAGAAGATCATCGATTCCTTGGCGCGCGGGCGGTCCTTGCCGATCGCGTGCATGTTCTTGTAGAAGTCGTGGAAGGTCGCATGCGGCAGCCACGCTTCGTCGAAGTGCAGGGTGTCGATCTTACCGTCCAACATTTCGCGCAGGGTCTCGACGTTGTACACCACGCCGTCGTAGGTCGACTGGGTGATGGTCAGGATGCGCGGCTTCTTGTTGACGGCCTGGCGCGCGAAGGGATTGGCTTCGATCTTGCGGGCGATCGATTCGGGCGTGAATTCTTCGAGCGGAATCGGGCCGATGATGCCGAGGTGGTTCCGGGTCGGCATCAGGAACACGGGAATCGCGCCGCACATGATGATCGAGTGCAGGATCGACTTGTGGCAGTTGCGGTCGACCACGACGATGTCGCCCGGGGCGACGGTCGAATGCCATACCATCTTGTTGGACGTCGAGGTGCCGTTGGTGACGAAGTAGCAGTGGTCGGCGTTGAAGATGCGCGCGGCATTGCGTTCGGACTTGGCCACAGGGCCGGTGTGGTCGAGCAGCTGGCCGAGTTCTTCGACGGCGTTGCAGACGTCGGCGCGCAGCATGTTCTCGCCGAAGAACTGGTGGAACATCTGGCCGATCGGCGACTTCAGGAAGGCCACGCCGCCCGAGTGGCCGGGGCAGTGCCAGGAGTAGGAGCCGTCGTTGGCGTAGTTGACCAGCGCGCGGAAAAACGGCGGCGCCAGGCTGTCGAGGTAGGACTTGGCTTCGCGGATGATGTGGCGCGCCACGAATTCGGGCGTGTCCTCGAACATGTGGATGAAGCCGTGCAGTTCGCGCAGGATGTCGTTCGGGATGTGGCGCGAGGTGCGCGTTTCGCCGTAGATGTAGATCGGGATGTCCGAGTTCTTGTGGCGGATCTCCTTGACGAAGGCGCGCAGCGCGATCAGGGCCGAATCGGTGTCTTCGATCGAGCCGGAACCGAATTCCTCGTCATCGATCGACAGCACGAAGGCCGAGGCGCGCGACTGCTGCTGGGCGAACTGCGACAGGTCGCCGTAGCTGGTCACGCCAACGACCTCCATGCCCTCTTTTTCCATCGCCTCGGCGAGCGCGCGGATACCGAGCCCGGAGGTGTTCTCGGAACGAAAATCCTCGTCGATAATGACGATTGGGAAACGAAATTTCATGGACAGCTCCAAAGCGAAGCGCCGTGAGGATGTCCGCGCCTGTGCGGGACGCCGCTCACGGCACCGGTCAAAAAAAGAAGAAGCGGATTTTCGCAGAAATGACGGCAATCCGGTGAAAAAACTTTTGCTAGATTAACTACATGCGGGCTGTAGTGTCGCACACTATGGCCGCACGGGTGTTCAGGGCGCTTTTGTATACGTCACGAAGGCGTAATCGAAGCCGTTCGCTTCCGAACGGTGCGTCTCGCGCGCGTACTCGGTCCATGCGCCCGGGCCGAGCGGCGGAAAAAACGCGTCGCAGTCGAAGGTGTGCGCGATCTCGGTGACGATCAGCGTCTGCGCCAGCGCCAGGGTCTGGGCGTAGATCTGGGCGCCGCCGATGACGAAAGCCGGCGCCTCGCCCGCCAGCGCGATCGCGTGCGCAACCGACAGGGCCCGCTCCACGCCGTCGTGCCGCCAGTCCGGATTGGTCGTGATGACGATGTTGCGCCGGTTCGGCAGCGGGCGGCCGATCGAGTCGAAGGTCTTGCGGCCCATGATGATCGGGTGGCCCGTGGTCAGGCGCTTGAAGTGCGCCAGGTCTTCCGGCAGGCGCCAGGGCAGGGTGTTGTCGATGCCGATGCCGCGTTCGGCATCCATCGCGACGATGAGGCTTAAATGGGTCATGGGTGTTGCTCGCTGCTGGTTGGCTTGAATCGGGAAAAACGCGACATTATGGCGCAAATCGCGCGCCGGGCCGCAATTGCCTTGTATCGAACCGGTGCGGCATCGTCCGCCGCCGTTTTCTTGGCAGAGTGTTATTGATCCATATCTTTGTCGGTTGGCACTTTTGGCGCTCGCCGCGAGGTGGCGCATACCAAATGTCGGTTTAAGAAGACAGGCCAACAACTGCCAGTGTGAGGCGTTATTTCTTTCAGGTATCGTGTTTTTCGACAGGCGGCGTGGGCATCCAAACCCAGCCACGCGCCATGCCGAAGCACCTCACCGGGAGACTGTATGAAGCACCCGCTCAGCGGCTCGGGAACACGTCCCGGCGCCATTCTCGCGCTCCAGGATGGCACGCTGTTTTACGGCGCCGCAGTCGGCGCGCCGGGCCGGACCAGCGGCGAAATCGTCTTCAACACGTCCATGACCGGGTACCAGGAAATCCTGACCGACCCCAGTTACGCGCGCCAGATCGTCACCCTCACGTATCCGCACATCGGCAACACCGGCATCAACGCCGAAGACGGCGAATCGGCGCGCGTGCACGCGGCGGGGCTGGTGATCCGCGACCTGGCGCTGCTGGCGTCGAACTTCAGGAGCAGTGCCAGCCTGGCCGATTTCCTGGCCGCGCAGGGCGTGGTCGCCATCGCCGGCATCGATACCCGCAAACTCACGCGCCTGCTGCGCGACGGCGGCGTGCAGCACGGCGCCATCGTGACCGGCGACGACCCGCAGCCGGCGCTGGCGCTGGCGCGCGCCTTCGGCGGCATGGCCGGCGCCGACCTGGCGCGGCTGGTTTCCACGCAGGCGCCGTACCGGTGGGACCAGACGGCATGGCGGCGGGGAGGCGGTTTCGGGCGCCAGCAACATGCGCACCTGCACGTCGCCGCCTTCGACTTCGGCGTCAAGTCGAACATCCTGCGCATGCTGGCCGAGTGCGGATGCCGCATCACCGTGCTGCCCGCCGCTACCTCTGCGGCCGAGGTGCTGGCGCTGGCGCCGGATGGGGTCTTCCTGTCCAACGGCCCGGGCGACCCGGCCGCCTGCGGCGACGCCATCGAAGCCGCGCGCATCCTGATGGAGGGCGGCATGCCGGTATTCGGGATCTGCCTCGGGCACCAGATCATGGCGCTGGCATGCGGCGCCAGCACGGTCAAGATGAAGTTCGGCCATCGCGGCGCCAACCACCCGGTGCAGGACCTGGCCAGCGGCAAGGTGGCGATCACCGCGCAGAACCACGGCTTCGCGGTCGATGCAGCCACCCTGCCGGCCAACTGCCGCGTCACCCACGTGTCGCTGTTCGACGGTTCGCTGCAGGGTTTCGAACGCCTGGACAAGCCGGCCTTCTGCTTCCAGGGCCACCCCGAAGCCTCTCCCGGCCCGCACGACATGGCCGGCCTGTTCGACCGGTTCGTGACCATGATGGAGGAACGCCAGCATGCCTAAGCGCGCAGATATCCGCAGCATCCTGTTGATCGGCGCCGGACCGATCGTGATCGGCCAGGCCTGCGAGTTCGATTACTCCGGGGCCCAGGCCTGCAAGGCCCTGCGCGAGGAAGGCTACAAGGTCATCCTCGTCAACAGCAACCCGGCCACCATCATGACCGACCCGGACATGGCCGATGTCACCTACATCGAGCCGCTCGACTGGGAAGTGGTGGCGCGCATCGTCGCCAGGGAGCGTCCGGACGCCATATTGCCGACCATGGGCGGGCAGACCGCGCTCAATTGCGCGCTCGACCTGCACCGCCACGGCGTGCTGGCCGAATACGGCGTGGAGCTGATCGGCGCCACCCCGGAAGCGATCGACAAGGCCGAGGACCGCGCCAAATTCAAGGCCGCGATGAGCGCCATCGGCCTGGCCTCGGCCCGTTCGGGCGTGGCGCACAGCATGGCCGAAGCGTGGGAGGCGCAGGCAACGCTCGGGTTTCCGGTGGTGATCCGGCCATCGTTTACGATGGGCGGCAGCGGCGGCGGGATCGCTTACGACGCCGCGCAGTTCCACACCATCTGCCAGCGCGGGCTGGAACTGTCGCCCACGCGCGAGCTGCTGATCGAGGAATCGCTGCTGGGGTGGAAAGAGTTCGAGATGGAAGTCGTGCGCGACAGGAACGACAACTGCATCATCGTCTGCTCCATCGAAAACCTCGACCCGATGGGCGTGCACACGGGCGACTCGATCACCGTGGCGCCGGCGCAAACGCTGACCGACAAGGAGTACCAGATCATGCGCAACGCCTCGCTGGCGGTGCTGCGCGAAGTGGGGGTGGATACGGGCGGCTCCAACGTGCAGTTCGCGCTCAACCCGCACGATGGCCGCATGATCGTCATCGAGATGAATCCGCGCGTCTCGCGCTCCTCGGCGCTGGCGTCCAAGGCCACCGGTTTTCCGATCGCGCGCGTGGCGGCCAAGCTGGCCGTGGGATTGACGCTCGACGAACTGCGCAACGAGATCACCGGCGGCGCCATGCCGGCCTCGTTCGAACCGTCGATCGACTACGTGGTGACCAAGATCCCGCGCTTCGCCTTCGAAAAATTCCCCGGCGCCGACGAGCACCTGACCACGCAGATGAAGTCCGTCGGCGAAGTCATGGCCATCGGCCGCACGTTCCAGGAATCGTTCCAGAAGGCGTTGCGCGGGCTCGATATCGGCGTCGACGGCGTGCGCCGCGACGGCATGCGCACCGGCCGCGCGGTGATCGAGGATGAACTGCGCAAACCCGGCCCGGACCGCATCTGGTATGTGGGCGCCGCCTTCGCCCAGGGCCACACGCTCGACGAAGTGCACGCCTGCAGCGCCATCGACCCCTGGTTCCTGGCGCAGATCAAGGACCTGGTCGAAATCGAGCTGTGGATCGAACGGCAGAGCCTGGCCGCACTCGACAGGCCGGTCATGTTCCGGCTCAAGCAGCAGGGCTTCGGCGACCGCCGCCTGGCCGCGCTGCTGGGCGCGAGCGAGCAGGCCGTGCGCGAGGCGCGCCATGCGCTCGGCGTGCGGCCGGTGTACAAGCGGGTCGACACCTGCGCCGGCGAATTCGCCACCACCACCGCCTACCTGTATTCGACCTACGACGAAGAATGCGAAGCCGCGCCCAGCGAACGGCGCAAGATGNTGCGAAGCCGCGCCCAGCGAACGGCGCAAGATGATGGTGCTGGGCGGTGGCCCGAACCGCATCGGCCAGGGCATCGAATTCGATTACTGCTGCGTGCACGCGGCCATGGCGCTGCGCGACGACGGCTACGAGACAATCATGGTCAACTGCAATCCGGAGACCGTATCGACCGACTTCGATACGTCGGACCGCCTTTACTTCGAGCCGGTGACGCTGGAAGACGTGCTGGAAATCGTCGCCATCGAACGGCCCGAAGGCGTGATCGTGCAGTTCGGCGGCCAGACCCCGCTCAAGCTGGCGCTGGCGCTGGAAGCGGCCGGGGTGCCCATCATCGGCACCTCGCCCGACATGATCGACGCCGCCGAAGACCGCGAGCGCTTTCAGCGCATGCTGCAGCGGATCGACCTGCGCCAGCCGCGCAACCGCAGCGCGCGCTCCGAACAGGAAGCGGTGCGCATGGCCGCCGACATCGGCTACCCGCTGGTGGTGCGGCCCTCGTACGTCCTGGGCGGACGCGCCATGGAAATCGTGCACGAAGCGGCCGACCTGGAACGCTACATGCGCGAGGCGGTCAAGGTCTCGCACGATTCGCCGGTGCTGCTGGACCGCTTCCTGGACGACGCCATCGAGGTCGATGTCGACTGCGTGGCCGACGGCAGCCGGGTCGTGATCGGCGGCGTGATGGAGCACATCGAGCAGGCCGGCATCCACTCGGGCGACTCGGCCTGTGCGCTGCCGCCGCATTCGCTGGGCGAGGCCACGGTGCTGGAGATCCGGCGCCAGACCGCGCTCATGGCGCTGGAACTGAACGTGGTCGGGCTGATGAACGTGCAGTTCGCCGTCCAGCAGTTGCGGGTCGACGCGCGCCTGGTGGACTTCGTCTACGTACTCGAAGTCAATCCGCGCGCCTCGCGCACCGTGCCGTTCGTGTCCAAAGCCACCGGCCTGGCGCTGGCCAAGATCGCCGCGCGCTGCATGGCCGGGCAATCGCTGGACCGGCAGGGCGTGGAAGAAGCGCTGGCACCGCGCTTCTGCGTCAAGGAAGCGGTGTTCCCGTTTGCCAAATTCCCAGGCGTCGACACCATCCTCAGCCCCGAAATGAAGTCGACCGGCGAAGCGATGGGCATCGGCCCGACCTTCGGCGAAGCCTTCTTCAAGGCGCAGCTGGGCGCCTCGGTCAAGGTGCCGACGCAGGGACGCGTCTACCTGCGCGTGCGGCGGGCCGACCAGGCGCGCGCGGTGGCCCTGGCACGGCGCCTTGCGGGTGCCGGTTTCTCCCTGTGCGCCAGCCTGGTGACGGCGACCGTGATCCGCGCCGCCGAAATCGAGGTCGCCGAGATCGACGACGACGCCATGCTGGCCGCGCTGGCATCGCGCGGGCTGTCCATGGTGGTGCTGACGGTGGACGAGCGGCGCAGCGCGGTGGCCGCCTCGCAGGCGATGCGGGTGGCCGCGCTGGCCGCCGGTACGGTGCTCTGCACCACCATCGCCGGCGCCGAGAGCATGTTCGAGGCCAGCCTGCATGCGGCCAGCGTCGGGCTGGTCTCGCTGCAGGAGCTGCACCGCGCGCCGGCGCTGGCCGCGCCGTCGCCCACAGGCCGCCCGAGCCCCAGCGCGGCCGACCTGCTGGCGGCCGCCGCCACGCTGCCGGAACGGCGCCGGCAAGCGCGCCAGCGCACGGTCGGCGCCCCCGTGCTCAAGCTGTTCATCCGCCAGCCCTTCACCGAATCGGACGCCGTCCAGCAGCAGCTGGTCGGCCAGGTGCTGCACCTGATCGACAGCGCCAACGGGCTGCCGCACCCATTCGACTACCTGACCGGCGCCAGGGCCGAAAGCGCCGACACCTTCAGGAAGTCGTTCGAGCGCGAGACCGGCATGCCGTTCACGCCCAAGCACTTCCGCGACCACCGGCTCGATTTGCTGAACCAGGCCGACGCGCTGGTCAACATCCGGGTCGGCATGAGCGAGAGCAGCGCCTTCGAGCTGGCGTACCACATCTTCCGAGGAAGGCGTACGCCGGTCCTGTTCCTGGTGTGGAAGGAGGCGCCGATCAAGACCACCCTGATCCGCGAACTGCAGGACCTGTGCGACGTCACCTATCTGGAGTTCGGGCAGGTGGACGAACTGCGGGCCGGCATCCAGGCATTTTTCGCACGGCTGCGGCCCGCCGCCGCGCGCCAGTAACGCAAGCAGGCCGGCCGCATGGTGCGGTACCGGTGTATCGAGGATTATTTTCAGATCAGCCACGCAAGGAGTATCGAATGTTCGACAACATCAGCATCAAAAACCTCGTCACCGGGGTTCTCGGCTTCCTGATCGCGCTGCTGGTGGCGATCGGCGGCATGGGCATCTACAGCGCCGGCCATTCGGTCGCCCTGATTCGCGACGTCACGCTCGAAGACTACAAAAACAGCTCGGTGCAGGCGGCCAGCCGGCTCGAGATGGAACTCAATCGCAGCCAGATCCTGCAGGCACTCCAGCACAATCCGGTGCTGCCCTCGTCGCAACTGCACGACCACGCCCTGGTCGTGCACTTCGACCAGATCGACGCGATCGCCGAGCGCGCCACCAAGCGCTGGAAGGAATACATGGACGCCATCAAATCGCCGGAAGAGAAGCGCCTGGCCGAGGAGTGGTACGCCAAAAGCGAGGGGCTCGGCCTGGAAAACATCCGCGCGGCCGCGGCCCTGATCAAGGCCGGCAAGTGGGAAGACGCCGAGCATGTGCTGATCAAGAAAATCAATCCGACCTACCGGGTCGGCGACGCGGCGATGGAACGCATGAAGGAAGCCATCGCCACCCGCGTCAGCGCCGACGAAGTGCGGGTCCAGGACGAACTCAAGGAGATCGCCTGGATCATGGTGGCGGTGCTGGTCCTGGGTGTGGTGCTCGGGATCGCGGTCGGCTGGGCCCTGCTGCGCGCGATTTCGCTGCCGCTGCAGGAAGCCATGCAGATCGCCGTGCGCGTCGCCGACGGCGACCTGACCGGCAAGATCGGCAAGCACGGACGCAACGAGATCGGCGCCTTGCTCGGCGCGCTGGACAAGATGAAGGCCAACCTCGCCAGCATTGTCGCGGAAGTCCGCAGCAGCACCGACACCATTTCCAGCGCATCGAGCGAGATCGCGGCCGGTAACACCGACCTGTCGGACCGCACCAGCTCCCAGGCCAGTTCGCTGGAGCAGACCGCGGCGTCGATGGAAGAACTGACCTCCACCGTGCGCCAGAACGCCGACAATGCGCGCCAGGCCAACGTGCTGGCCCTGTCCGCGTCGGAAGTGGCGACCAAGGGCGGGGTGGTGGTGGCGCAGGTGGTCGAGACCATGGGGTCGATCAATGCCTCGTCGAAGAAGATCGTCGACATCATCGCCGTCATCGACGGTATCGCCTTCCAGACCAATATCCTCGCGCTCAACGCGGCGGTGGAAGCGGCGCGCGCCGGCGAGCAGGGACGCGGCTTCGCGGTGGTGGCATCCGAAGTGCGCAACCTGGCGCAGCGCTCGGCCGGCGCCGCCAAGGAGATCAAGCAGCTCATCGGCGACTCGGTCGAAAAAGTCGACAGCGGCGCCAGGCTGGTCGACCAGGCCGGCGAGACGATGCAGGAAATCGTCACCAGCATCCAGCGCGTGACCGACATCATGGGCGAAATCACCACCGCCAGCGCGGAGCAGACGGCCGGCATCGACCAGATCAACGAGGCGGTCGGGGAGATGGATTCGATCACCCAGCAAAACGTGGGCCTGGTCGAGGAAGCGGCTGCGGCGGCGGGCTTGCTGCAGGAGCAGGCCGGCGCGCTGACGCAGGTGGTCAGCGTGTTCAAGGTCGACGGCGCGCCGCTGCGGGCGCCGGACGTGGCGGCGCGCAAGGCGCCGCCGCGCAAGCCGGAACCTGCGGCCCCGCGCCTGGCGGGCAAGCCGCAGCCGGTCGCGCCCAAGGCGGCCGCACCGAAGGCCGCCGCCCCGAAGCGCGCGGCCAGCGCCGCGGTCGAAGCGGACTGGGAAGAGTTTTAAGGGCGCTGCCTTTAGACCGCGACCGGCGCCTTGATGTGCGGGTGCGACTGGTAGCCCTCGACGTCGAAGTCCTCGAACCGGTAGTCGAACAGCGAATCCGGTTTGCGCTTGATGACGAGGCGCGGGAGCGCGAACGGCTCGCGCGCCAGCTGCAGGTCGACCTGCTCCATGTGGTTCGAATACAGGTGGCAGTCGCCGCCGGTCCAGATGAAGTCGCCCACGTCCAGGCCGGCCTGCTGGGCCATCATGTGGGTCAGGATCGCATACGAGGCGATGTTGAAGGGCACGCCGAGGAAGATATCGGCGCTGCGCTGATACAGCTGGCATGACAGCTTGCCGTCGGCCACATAGAACTGGAACAGCGCGTGGCAGGGCGGCAGCTTCATGTTCGGGATATCGGCCACGTTCCAGGCCGAGACGATCATGCGGCGCGAGTCCGGATTGTTTTTGATCTGCTCCATCACCTGGGTGATCTGGTCGACATGCTCGCCGGCCGGGGTGGGCCAGCTGCGCCACTGGTAGCCATAGATCGGCCCGAGGTCGCCGTTGGCGTCGGCCCAGTCGTCCCAGATACTGACGCCGTTGTCCTTGAGGTAGGCGATATTGGTGGAGCCGGCCAGGAACCAGATCAGTTCATGGATGATGGATTTGAGATGCACCTTCTTGGTGGTCACCAGAGGGAAGCCGTCCTGCAGGTTGAAGCGCATCTGATGGCCGAAGACCGAGCGCGTACCGGTGCCGGTGCGGTCGGTTTTTTCGGTGCCATGGTCTTTCACATGGCGCATGAAGTCGAGGTATTGGCGCATCGTTAAAACTCCTGATTATATCGTAACGTCCCAACCGGGGTCAGAGCTTTAAGTCGCAACATTGTCAAATCGCGCTCTGCGGGGTTTGGCCTCAACTGAGCAACATTGCCGGCCGAACTAGCTGCTTTCGATGGTGAAACGATCAAACTGGCTAAATTTGACATATTTCCCGCTAGAGCGCAGTTCCAAACCGAAAGATTTCCTAAAAAGCTTTGACTGAGGTGGTGAAACTGTCAAATGTTGCAAGTTAAAGCTCTGACCCCGGTTGTAGGAATGGGAGAAGTGCCGAATCGGCGGTCAGCGCTCGGCTTGCGTGGTCAGGCTGCTTCGTGGGCGATGTGGATGTTGTGGAACTGCAGGGCGGCCAGGTTGGCGTAAATGCCGCCCAGCGCGACCAGCGAGGCGTGCGTGCCGGTTTCGACGATCTTCCCATCTTCCATCACGATGATGCGGTCGGCCCGCTGCACCGTCGCCAGCCTGTGCGCGATAATGACCGTGGTGCGGCCCACCATCGCCGCTTCCAGCGCACTTTGCACCAGTCGCTCCGATTCGGCGTCCAACGCACTCGTCGCTTCGTCGAGCAGCAGCAGCGGCGGATTTTTCAGCAGCGCGCGCGCAATCGCGATGCGCTGGCGCTGTCCGCCCGAGAGCCGCACCCCGCGCTCGCCCAGGAACGATTTGTACCCCTGCGGCAGGCGCTCGATGAATTCGTGGGCGGCGGCCATGCGCGCGGCGGCGATCACTTCGGCGTCGGTAGCGTCGGCGCGCCCGTAGCGGATGTTTTCCATGGCGTCGGCCGAGAAGATCACCGTGTCCTGCGGGACGATGCCGATGGCCTCGCGCAGCGTGTGCAGGTCGAGGCGCTTGATGTCGACGCCATCGAGGGTGATGGTGCCGCTTTGCGGGTCGTAGAAGCGCAGGAACAGCTGGAACAGGGTGGTCTTGCCGGCGCCGGAAGGGCCAACCACGGCCACCGTTTCGCCCGGAGCGATGGAGAGCGTCAGATGCCCCAGCGCCGCCGTCTCGGGTCGCGATGGATACGAGAAGGTGACGTCGTTCAGGGCCAGCGCGGCGCCCGGGCCGGTGCGCGCCGGCAGGGCGAGCGGCTTGGCCGGGTTCTGGATCGAGGACTGCACCGACAGCAGTTCGAGCAGGCGTTCGGTGGCGCCGGCGGCGCGCTGGGCTTCGCCCATCACTTCCGAGAGCGCGCCGATCGAGCCGGCCACGATCGAGGCGTACAAAATGAACTGGCCAAGGTCGCCGCCGGTCATGGTCCCTTCCAGGACGGCATGCGCGCCGAGCCACAGCACGAACACGATGGTGCCGAACACCAGCACGATGGCGAGCATGGTCAGCAGCGCGCGCGCGCGGATGCGCCGCATCGCGGTCGAGAACGCGCCTTCGACCGACCGGCCGAAGCGGGCCGATTCGATTTTTTCGTGGGTGAAGGCCTGCACGGTCGGCATGGCGTTGAGGATTTCGCCGGCCATGGCGGAGGCGTCGGCGATGCGGTCCTGCGAGTCGCGCGAGAGCTTGCGCACGCGCCGCCCGAACAGCACGATCGGCACGATCACGGCCACCAGCAGCGCCAGGATGATGGAGGACAGCTTGACGCTGGTGACGAACAACATCACCAGCCCGCCCACGAACAGCAGCACGTTACGCAGCGCCATCGAGATGCTGGTGCCGACCACCGCCTGGATCAGGGTGGTGTCGGTGGTGATGCGCGAGAGGACTTCCCCGGTCTGCGTGGTCTCGAAAAACTCGGGGCTCTGGTCGACCACGTGCTTGTACACGGCGCTGCGGATGTCGGCGGTGACGCGCTCGCCCAGCCAGCTCACGGTGAAGAAGCGCGCGGCGGTGGCCACTGCCAGCAGCGAAGCCACGCCGAACAGGGCGAGGAAGGTGGCGTCGACATGGCGAATGCTCTTCGCCCCGGCCGAGGCGCCGAAACCGAGGTCGATCATCTGCTTGAAGGCGGCCGGAATCGCCAGGGTGGCGCCGGCGGCGACCACCAGCGCGATGCCGGCCATCAGGAACTGGCGGCGGTACGGGCGCAGGAAGGGGAACAGGCCCTTGAAGGCGGCCAGGCTGCCTTTGCGGTTCGATTCGGACGCGTTGCTGTTGGTCGGGCTGTGGGTGGCGCTGCTGGTGGAGCTGTTGGTCATCGTGTCAGTGCTTCAGTGTTCGTTTTTTAAAGTTTCATCGCGCGGTCGTATCCGGTCATTTCGAGGTAGCCCTTGCCGGCCGGCTTGCCGTCGCGCTTGACCGTGACCGCGCCTTCCCAGTAGACCGCGCCGGTCGAGCGGCGCGAGTCGAGTTCCTGGTCGGGCTGCAGCGGGTCGATCCGCCATTGCGTGGCGCCGGTCGTGATCGTCGTCGCCACCGGGTAGACGGCGTGCGTGCGCGGCGACGTCCAGTGAACCTGCGGCGTAAATACCACGTCGCCGGGAGCGTATTGCGTCACCTTGCCTGCCGCATCGCGGACCGTCGCGTGCGCCCATAGTTTACCACCTTGTTTGCTGCGGATCTGGAAAGCCATCAGCGCCGAGCCGTCATCGAGGTTGGCGCCGACCCAATTCCAGCCCTGGGTGTCGGGCGGCAGCGCTTCGGTCGACCATTCGTGATCGAGCCAGGCGCTCCCTTCGACCGCCTGCACGGCGCCCTTGCCGGCGGCGGCGCTGCCGCGCACCTTGAGCTGCGGCTCGCTGTAGTAGTAGCTGGCGTACTGGCCGCTTGCGCTCTTGCGCGAAAAGCCGCCCTGGCCCTGCGGCAGCACCGGCTGGGTCGGGGCCAGGCTCAGGTCGAGGGTCAGGTGCGGCGAGGCGATGCTGACGCGGTAAGTGCCGTCGGCGCCGCGCAGCATGGTCCAGTCGTCCAGTTTGAGGTCGGTGTTGCCGGTTCTGGCGTGCGCCAGGCCGAAGCCTTCGCGCACGGTGCGCTGGTCGTGCGCCAGCTTGCCGAGCGTGGGGTCGGACACGGCGGCGTGGCCGATCACCAGCTGCCTGGGCGCGAACGCGCTCGGGTTGGCGCGGTCATGCCCGGTGGCGCGCCGGAAGAACGTGACCTGGAAACCGAGCGGCTTGCCGTCGGCGGTCTTGAGCCAGCCGGTGACGTACCACCATTCGGTGAGGTAGTCCGGATGCGCGCCGTAATCGGCCGGGAACGACAGCGCGCGCCCGGGCGCGACCACGCCGAAGGCCGGCGGCGCCGCATGGCCGATCTGGGCCGCCGCGATCAGCAGCGCAAAAATGAATCGTCTCACCAGTCCTCCCTGACTGCTCGAATGGGTCCGCCCGACAGGGCAAAGCGCCCCGACACCAGCGCCGTGAGCACGGACGCGATCAGCAGCACGGTGGCCACGCCGCCGACCAGCGCCCATGGCACGTGCAGCTGCATCGACCAGTGGAACGATTGCGGGTTGACCACGTAGACCAGGATCGTGCTGATGACGAAGCCGAGCGCGAAGCCGCAGGCCACGCCCAGCGCCGTCAGCGCCCCGCCTTCCAGCGCCAGGATGCGCAGGATCTGCCCGCGCGTCACGCCCACGTGGCGCAGCATGCCGAACTCCCTGGCGCGCGCCAGGGTCTGGGCCGAGAAGGTGGCGGCCACGCCGGCCAGGCCGATGGCGATCGCGATCGCTTCGAGCACGTAGGTGACGGCAAAGCTGCGGTCGAAGATGGTCATGCTGAGGGCGCGGATTTCGCCCGGCTTGGCGAAGTCGAGGGCGCGCCCGAAGGGCAGGGCGCGCACCTTCTGTTCCAGCTGGTCGGCGTCGACGCCCTTGCTCACCCACATGGCGGCGTCGTTGACCTGCGTGTCGCCGGTCAGCGCGCGGTAGTCGGACAGGCGCATCTGCACCGAGCCGGCCTGGGTGGCGTAGTCGCGCCATACGCCGGCGACAAAAAACGCGCGCAGCCGTCCGCCCAGCGGCAGGCGCAAGCTGCCCCCGGCGCGCGCGCCGTACAGGTCGACCATCGCTTCCGAGACCCAGACCGGGACCGCGCCGGACGGCACCGCGACGGTCTGGCCGCGTATCAGGATCGTGCGCCCGGGGTCGAGCACGTCGATCGGGCGCGCCATCAGCAGCACGTCGGGCCGGGCCGCGTCGAGCGAGATCTGGCGCGAGCGCAAAAAGTCGACCCGCGCCGCGCCCGGCAGGGCGGAGAGCGCGGCCTGCTCGGCAGGACCGAGGCCGCCGGCGCTGCCGCCGCTGGTAATGCGCACGTACAGGTCGGCCGGCAGCAGTTGCACCAGCCAGTCGTCGAGCGAGACGCGGAAGCTCGATACCATGATCGCCATCGCCACCATCAGGCTGAAACTCGATAGCACGCCGCCCAGCGCAATGGCGGCCTGGCCGGAGGCATTGGCCAGTCTCGCCATGGTCAGCGCGAGCACCGGATGGCGCTGGGTGCGGCGCATCGCCGCGCGGTTGACCATGCCGAACAGCGAAGCGGCCAGGCGCGGCATCAGGCCGATCCCGCCGATCAGCAGCAGGCCGATGGCGGCGTAGCCGAACAGCGGCAGTTCGAACACGGGTGGCGCGAACGCCAGCGCGCCGGCCAGCACGATGCACAGCACCGACGGCCAGATGCGCGCCAGGCGCGCCAGCGCGACTTCGTCGGTGCCCGATTTGAGGGCCACCGCCGGCGCCGCGCGCGAGGCTTCCCAGGCGGGGGCGACACACCCGAGCAGGGCCACGCCCAGGCCCAGCGTAAAGAACACCACGGCCGCCACCGGCGTGAACTGGACCGCCGGACGGGCGCCGGTAAAGTAGCCGGCCCCCAGGTCGCCGCCGAAAAAGTGCAGCGCGGCGGCGGCCAGCGCATAGCCGGCGCCGATGCCGAGCAAGGCGCCGATGACGCCCAGGCTGGCTCCTTCGAGCAGGACCTGGCGCAGCAGCTGGGCGCGTTCGACGCCGAGCACGCGCAGCAGCGCGAACTGGCTGCGGCGCCGGATCACCGACAGCGCCTGGGTCGAAAACACCAGGAAGGCGCCGGTGAACAGGGCCACCAGCGCCAGCACCGTGAGGTTGACGCGGTAGGCGCGGCTCATGCCCTGGTTGCGGCTTTCGGCGTCGTCGTCGTTGGGCTGGCCGACGTTGAAGCGGCCGGGGAAATCGCGTTCGAGTTCCTGCGCCAGCGCGCGCTGGAAGGCGCCGCGGTCGACCCCGGCGCGCAGGCGCAGGTCGATGCGGGTCAGGGTGCCGGCTTTGTCGAAGCGCCATTGGGCCGCGCCGATATCCATCACGCCGATGCGCTGGCCGGGCCGCGCCTCCTGCAGGCCGCCGGCCACGCGCAGGGTAAAGTCGCGCGTGCCCGAGCGCAGTTGCACGCTGCCGCCGCGCCGGGTCCTGAGCCAGTCCATGGCCGCCGGCGACAGGAACACGGCGTCGTCGGCCATCATGTCCATCATGTTCTCGCCGTCGGTGGCGGCGAGCAGGCCGGGTGTGACGAAGCCGGCGCGAAAGGCGTCCAGGCCGATGATTTTCAGGGTGCCCTGCGCGCCCGGCACGCCGGCGTTGAGGCTCAGGATCGGCGAGGCCACCGCCACCGAGGGATGCCGGACCAGGCGCGGGTAGATCGCTTCGTCGAAGCCGGTGTCGCGCGCCGCCACCTGGATGTCGGCCTGCCCCGACAGGCTCTTGACCGCCGCCGAAAACTCGTTGAAGGCGGAGGCGTTGATCAGGTGGATGGCAAAGCCCATCGCCACGCCGACCGCGATCGCCGCCACCGCGAGCAGGGCGCGCACCGGGTGCGCGCGCCATTCGCCGAACAGGAGCCAGCGCGAGAGTGTCTTCATGAACTGCACGCGGCGTCGACCGCCCGGGCCATGGCCTGGGCGTCGAGCTCGCGTTCGATCTTGCCCTGTCCCCCGACCTTGGCGGCTTCGGCGGCGAGGCGCTTGTGCTCTTTCTGCTGCTTCTGCTGCATCCTGGCGCAGTCGGCCTGGCGCCGCGCTGCGGCGCGGTTGATGCGGGCCGCGTCGCGCGCGGCCTGCGCCTGCCTGGCGTCGCTGCCGGCGCGCTCCTTCTGCAAGGTCGCCAGCAGTGCCTTCTGGCGCTGCAAGGCGTTGGCGGCGTCCGCATCCGGCGCCGGGGCGTCGGGCAGCGCGTCGAGCCGGGTGGCGCGCCCGGCGGTGCAGGGCTCGCTGCTGTAGGTGATCTTGCCGCCGCTCGTGCATTTGTGGATGGGGTCGGCGCTGGCAGCGCAGTTCAGGGCCAGCAATCCCAGCATAATCAGGGGTCGTAACATGATGTGCTCCGTGGTCAAAGGATTTTTCCAGGATTCATAATGCCGAGCGGGTCCAGCGCCGCTTTGATGGCACGCATCATGTTCAGTTCGACCTCCGGTTTATATCGCTTGAGCTCGTCTCTTTTGAGGGCGCCGATGCCGTGTTCGGCCGATATCGAGCCGCCGTGCGCGGCCACGCTGTCGTGCACGATGCGGTTGAGCGCTTCCTGGTTGGCCAGGAAATCCTCGTGCGCGGTGCCGGGCGGCGGCGCCACGTTGTAGTGCAGGTTGCCGTCGCCCACGTGGCCGAAGCAGACCAGCTGGCAGCCGGGGAAGGCTGCCAGCACGCGGGCGTCGGTAGTGTCGATGAAGTCGGCGATGCGCGAGACCGGCAGGGCGATGTCGTGCTTGACGTTCTTGCCGGCCGCCGCCTGCGCCAGCGGGATGTGTTCGCGCAGCTTCCACAGGGCCAGCGACTGGGCCACCGAGGTGGCGACCACGGCGTCGTCGGCGATGTCCTGCGCGATGGCGTCGGCGATGGTCTGTTCCAGCAGATCGACCGCGTGTTGTTCCGATTCGCTGCTCGACAGTTCCAGCAGCACGTACTGGGCATGGCGCGTCACGAACGGCTGGGCCAGGCCGGGGAAATGGGTGCCCACCAGGCGCAGGCAAAAGTCGGACATCAGCTCGAAGCCGGTCAGGCTGGCGCCGCAGCGGTCCTGGGCCAGGGTCAGCAGGTCGAGCGCCTGGCGCGGCGCGGCGATCGCCACCAGGGCCGTGATGGCCGCGCGCGGCTGCGGGAACAGGCGCAGCACGGCGCCGGTGATCACGCCGAGCGTGCCTTCGGCGCCGATGAACAGGTCGCGCAGGTCGTAGCCGGTGTTGTCCTTGCGCAGGCCGCGCAGGCCGTTCCAGATGTCTCCCTGGGCGGTGACCACTTCCAGGCCCAGGCACAGTTCGCGGGTGTTGCCGTAGCGCAGCACTGCGGTGCCGCCGGCGTTGGTCGACAGGTTGCCGCCGATGCTGCAACTGCCTTCGGCGGCCAGCGAGAGCGGGAACAGGCAGCCTTCGGCGGCGGCGGCTTGCTGGATGGTGTGCAGGATGCAGCCGGCGTCGACCGTGATGGTGCGGTTGACGGTATCGAGCGCGCGCACCCGGTTCAGGCGCGCCAGCGACAGCACCACGGCGCGGCCGCTGGCGTCGGGCACGCCCCCGAGCACCAGGCCCGTCTTGCCGCCCTGCGGCACGATCGGCACGCGCTGCGCGGCGCAGGCTTGCACCAGCTGCGCCACCTGCTGCGGGTCGGCCGGACGCAGCACCGCCAGCGCGCGCCCGGTGAAGCGGCCGCGCCAGTCGGTGAGGAAGGGCGCCATGTCCGCTTCGCTGGTGAGCACGTGCGCGGCGCCGGCGATGGCGCGGCAGCGCTCGAGGAAGCCGGCGCCGGGGGCGCCCAGGGTCACGTCATTCACTTGGTCGATTTGGTGGAGTTGACTTTCTCCAGCAATTCCTTGGCCATTTTTTTCGCGGCTTTTTTATACGGGCGCAGGTAGAGCAGGGCGCAGGCGAAGTAGATGAAGACGAGCACGATTTCGCCCATCGCCATCATGCGCGACACTTCCAGCTTGTCGCTCCAGGCGCGCACCACGCCTTCGGTGAAGTAGAGCAGGATCACCATGGACGACCATTGCAGGGTGTAAATATCGCGCTTGATCACGCCGCCCAGGGGAATCAGCAGGGGCAAGACCTTGAGCGACAGGATCCAGCTGCCGGGGCGCAAGGGCGCAACCACGATTTCCCATGCCAGCAGCCAGAGGATCAAGACCACCAGGCTGGCGATGGCGCCGATATGAAAGTACTTGGGTGGCTGCATTTATTCGGCTCCGTGCAGGCGCGCGGCGGTTTGCGCGAGGCGCCGGCCCATGGCAATGGCGAGGCGCTTTTCATCGTCGCTGACCGGCTTGTTGCCGTCCACGCCGGCCCAGTGGGTCGGACCGTAGGGCGTGCCGCCGCTGGTGGTGGTCATCAGTTCCGGATGGCTGTAGGGCAGGCCCATGATCATCATGCCGTGGTGCAGCAGCGGGATCATCATCGACAGCAGGGTCGATTCCTGGCCGCCGTGCAGGCTGCCGGTGGAGGTAAACACCACCGCCGGCTTGCCCGAGAGGGTGCCGGCCAGCCATTCGGCCGCCGTGCCGTCGAGAAAATACTTGAGGCTGGAGGCCATATTCCCGAAGCGCGTGGGCGAACCCAGCGCCAGGCCGGCGCACTCGGCCAGGTCCTGGGCTTCCACATACGGGGCGCCGGCCGGCGGAATGGCGGGCTCGGTCGATTCGGCCACGGTGGAAACGGCGGGCACGGTGCGCAGGCGCGCATCGACCCCGGGAACGCTCTCGATGCCCTGGGCGATCAGTTCGGCCAGCTTGCGCGTGGCGCCATGGCGCGAGTAGTACAAAACGAGAATAATCGGATTGGTTTGGTTCATCGTTGGTATTATAGGGCGCTTTACAGGGTTACATCGGCGCTGCCGGCGCGTTTTTCACGCGTTTCTCCAGATACATGCTTTCAAAAACAGTCCATTCGATTTCCCGATCCACCAGCCACATGATCAATACCAGTGTCGACATGGTGCGCGGCCTGACCTGGAACGAAGCGCGCGACCTGCTGCGCTTTGCCCGCCGCCGCCTGAACGAAGAGCGCTTGCCGCAAGTGGCAGGCAGCCTGACGTTCACCAGCACCCTGGCGCTGGTGCCGCTGCTGACCATCGTGCTGGCGATTTTCACGACCTTTCCCGTATTTAGCAATTTCCGGGTTGCGCTGGAAGCGTATTTCGTCCAGACCCTGATGCCCAAGGCGATCGCCAACACCATCACCGGCAACCTGACCCAGTTCGCCAGCAAGGCCAAGAGCCTGTCGGTGGTGGGCGCGGTGGCGCTGGTGTTTACCTCGGCGATGATGATGAACATGATCGAGCGCGCCTTCAACCAGATCTGGCGCGTGCGCGACGTGCGCCCGATTGCCCAGCGCGTGACGATCTACTGGGCGCTGGTCACGCTCGGGCCGCTGCTGTTCGGGCTGTCGCTGACGGCGACCTCGCAGCTGTTCATGGCCACCAGCGCCCTGACCGGCAGTTCGCCCTTCCTGAGCGCGCTGTTCTACACGGCCGCCTCGGTCGGGCTGACCACCGGCGCCTACACGCTCTTATACATGACGGTGCCGAACCGCTTCGTCGACTGGCGCGACGCGGTCTGGGGCGGCCTGGTGGCGGCGCTCGCCTTCGAAGTCGCCAAGCGCCTGTTCGCCATGTTCGTCAGCCAGTTTCCGACCTACGCCATCATTTATGGCGCGCTGGCGGCGCTGCCGCTGTTCTTGATGTGGATTTACCTGTCGTGGATGATTACCCTGGTCGGGGCGATCATCACCGCCGCGCTGCCGGTCATCAAGTACGAGCGCTGGTGGTACGAGCCGGCGCCGGGCGCCGAGTTCGTCGATGCGATGGCGATCCTCAAGGTGCTGTACGGCGGCGCCCGGGTCAGCGATACGGCGCTGGTGTCGAGCGTGGCCATTCGCGCGCATACGCGCATCGGCTACGATGAAATGACCACCTTGCTCGAACAGATGCGCAGCATGGGCTGGGTCGGCCGGGTGCAACCGAGGGGCACGGTCCGTTCGCGCTGGGGCAAGAGCGGGATCGAAAGCGCCGAGAACTGGGTCTTGCTGGTGAATGTGGACAAGGTGACGCTGGCCGACGTGTACCGCCTGTTCGTGTTCGGCCGCACCGCGATCGATGCGGCCGGGGCGATCGATGCCGACAAGGACGACCAGCACGGCAAGAACGGGCCGATGATACTCGACGGCAGCGCGCTGGCGCGCCAGGTCGAATTTGCGGTGGAGCAAGGCTTGAACCAGACGCTGGCGCAGCATTTTGCGGCGCCGCAGCTGGCGGCGGCGCGGGCGTGAAGAACGGGCCATCCTACCAGCTCAGCTTCCCCGTCAGCATCTGCCAGTACATCACCCAATCGCCCATGAAGGAATACACGGGCCGCGCAAACGAGGCCGGCCGGTTCTTTTCGTAGAAAAAATGCCCGATCCAGGCGCCGCCGTAGCCCGACACCAGCGCCATTGCGATCCACCACGGGTTCATGCTCGCCACATACTGCGTCAGCGCCGCAATCGCCGACGAACTGCCCAGAAAATGGGCGCGCCGGCACAGCAGGTTTTCATGCTGAGTCAGATAGTAAGGATAAAACTCGGCAAAGCTGGCGTGACGGGTCGGCATGCGGCTCTCCTGGCTACTCTACTCTACGCGGGCGCGGTGGCGAAGCCGAACAGCGCGTCCAGTACGGCGTCCGGCTGCTCGGCCATCAGTTGATGTCCGGCATCCACCTGTACGATTTTGCCATGCTTGATTGCCGACGTCAGCAACTTTGTCGAGCGCGGCGGCGTCATCATGTCCTTGCTGCCGAAAATGAACAGGGTAGGGCAGGCGACCGCTTCGGCCGCCGCCTGGCCGTTGGCGTAGGCATTGCAGGCGAAAAAGTCGGTGTAGAACAGCTGGTCGGGATTGATGGCCGACATGCGCTGCATCAGCCGCTGCGCGCCGCCCATCGTATAAAACCCCGGTCCGGGGCAGGACGGCTTTTGCGCCATCGAGGAATGCGAGAAGATGTTGACCATGTCGATCGCGGCCTGCTCGTTGTTCTTGGCCGTGTCCAGCAGCGCGTCCGAGACCTTCATCGGATAGGTGGTGCCCAGCAGCGCCAGGTGGCTGACCCGGCGCGGCGCCTGGAATGCCGCTTCCAGCGCGATCAGGGAACCCATGCTGTGGCCCGCCAGGATGGCGCGTTCCACGCCGGCGGCGCCCATCAGCGCCAGCAGCCAGGCCGCCATTTCCTCGACGCTGTGCAGGGCAGCGCCCTTGCTGCGGCCGTGGCCGGGCAGGTCGACCGCCAGCACGTTGAAACCGTGATGGGCAAAATAGCGCGACTGCAAAGCCCATACCGAATGGTCGTTCTGGGCGCCGTGAATGAAGACGATGGTCGGCTGGGCCGCGTTGAAGGCCTTGCCGCCGCTGTAGCAGTAGGCGTCGAAGCCGGGAAGGTGAACCATCATCTCAAGCTCCCTTCTGCGACAGTTTCAGGCCGCGCGCGAGGTCCTCGATCAGGTCGTCCGCGTCTTCCAGCCCGATCGACAGGCGCATCGTGCCTTCCTTGATGCCCGACGCCGCCAGTTGTTCGGTCGGCACGCGGAAATGGGTGGTGGAGGCCGGATGGATCACCAGCGACTTGGCGTCGCCCACATTGGCCAGGTGCGAGAAAATCCTGAGGGCGTCGACGAAACGGCGCCCGGCCGCGCGGTCGCCTTTGAGGCTGAACGAGAACACCGCGCCGCATCCCTTCGGCAGCAGGCGTTTGGCCAGGGCGTAGTCGGGATGCGATTCCAGTTCCGGGTAGGACACCGACTCCACGGCCGGATTCGACAGCAGGAACTCGACCACCTTGCGCGTGTTGGCCACGTGGCGGTCCATGCGCAGGCTGAGCGTCTCGATCCCCTGCAGGACCGCGAACGCATTGTGGGGACTCATCACCGCGCCGAAATCGCGCAGGCCTTCGCGCCGCGCGCGCAGCGAAAACGGGGCCACGGTCGACTCCTCGGCGAACACCATGCCGTGGAAGCCCTCGTACGGCTCGCACAATTCGGCGAAGCGTCCGGTCTTGTCGTAGGCGGCCTGCCAGTCGAAGGTGCCGCCGTCGACCAGCAAGCCGCCGATGGCGGTGCCGTGCCCGCACAGGAACTTGGTGGCCGAGTGGAACACCAGGTCGGCGCCGTGGTCGAAAGGCCGCAGCAGATACGGCGTGGTGAAGGTCGAATCCATCATCAGCGGCAGGTGATGGTCGTGCGCGATGGCCGAGACGGTGGCGATATCGAGCACGTCCAGCCCCGGATTGCCCAGCGTCTCGGCGAACAGCACCTTGGTGTTGGGGCGGATCGCGGCGCGCCAGGCGTCGGGGTCGCGCGGGTCGACAAAGGTGGTCTCGATGCCGAAGCGCTTGAGGGTGTAGCCGAGCAGGTTCTGCGAGCCGCCGTACAGCGCGCGCGAAGCGACGATGTGCGATCCGGCGCCGGCGATGGTCGCCAGCCCGAGGTGCATGGCGGCCTGGCCGCTGGCGGTGGCGATGCCGGCCACGCCGCCTTCCAGCGCGGCGATGCGTTCTTCCAGCACGGCGTTGGTCGGGTTCGAGATGCGCGAATACACATGGCCGGCGCGTTCCATATTGAACAGCGAGGCCGCGTGGTCCGAGTCCTTGAACGCGAACGAGGAAGTGAAATAGACGGGGGTGGCGCGTGCGCCGGTGGCCGGGTCGGGCGTGGCGCCGGCATGCAGCGACAGGGTGTCGAAGCCGGGATACTGAGGTCCGCTCATGGTGGGCTCATCTCGTGGTAAAAAAGGATGGGCCGAATCGTAGCACGCATGCGTTGCACAAAAACGTGGTTTGCTCGCTAAAATGGTGCAAATGCCAATCGGGCGCTGTCAGCAGTGCCATGATCGATCGCAATGCTGGATTTTTTGCCAAGCTTACGCTACAGTCGGAGCTAGGGCTTATAACAGGCATCCACTTATAACCTCACCACAGAAGGCGGCCACCATGAAAGTCTCAGAAATCCTTCAAGTGAAGGGCAACATCCTCTATACCGCAACGCCCGAGATGCTGCTCGTCGATGCCGTCAACACCATGGCCGAAAAGGACATCGGATCGCTGGTGGTGATGGAGTTCGGCGACCTGGTCGGCATGCTGACATTCCGCGAAGTCATCAAGGTGCTGCACAAGAACAACGGCGCGGTCGGCGGCGGCACGGTGCGCAAGCACATGGACGACCATCCGATCACGGTCACGCCCGACACCGAAGTGAACGAAGTGCGCCGCATGATGCTCGAAAAGCACGCGCGCTACCTGCCGGTCATGAACGCCAAGACCCTGCTCGGCGTGATTTCGTTCTACGACGTCGCGCGCGCGGTGCTGGAGGCGCAGAGCTTCGAGAACCGCATGCTCAAGGCCTACATCCGCGACTGGCCGGCCGAAACCGCGCAGGAAGACTGATTTGACGGCGGCCCTGGGCGCGGCGCGCCGCTTCAAGCAGGTGGACGTGTTCACCGGCGTCGCGTTCAAGGGCAATCCGCTGGCCGTCGTGCTCGACGCCGACGGCCTGTCCGACGCCCAGATGCAGGCCATGGCGCGCTGGACCAACCTGTCCGAAACCACGTTCGTGCTGACGCCGCGCGATGCGCAGGCCGACTACCGCGTCCGCATTTTCTCTCCCGATACCGAGTTTCCCTTCGCCGGCCATCCGACCCTGGGCACGGCGCACGCCTTGCTGGAAGCGGGGCTGGCGCCGCGCCGCGCGGGCACGCTGGTGCAGGAGTGCGGCGTGGGCCTGGTGCCGATCGACGTCGGCGCCGATGGCGCGCTGGCGTTTCGTGCGCCGGCGGCCAGCCTGGCGCCGCTGGCGCTCCAGCATCAGCCATTGCTCGCGCGCGTCTTGCCGGGCACCGTGATCGACGCCGGCTGCACGCCGCTGATCGCCACCATGGGCATCGCCTGGCTGGTGGTGCGCTTGGCGAGTGCGCAAGCCTGCCTCGATGCGCGCGTCGACGGCGCCGCCTTGCAGGAATTGACGCGCCTGGGCGTGACCGGCGTGGCGGTCTACGGCCCGCATGATGCCGGCGGGCCGGCCGATTACGAGGTCAGGGCGCTGTTTACCAAGCACGGATCGCTGGTCGAAGACCCGGTCACCGGCAGCGCCAACGCCTGCATCGCGCGCGTGCTGGCGGCGCAGGGCTTTCCCGATGGCGGCGAGACCAGCCGCGCTTACAGCGCGCGCCAGGGTGCCTGTCTGCAGTGCGACGGGCGCATCGCAGTGACGTACATAGATGGCGAACCGTGGATTGGCGGGCAGTCGATCACCGTGATCGATGGCATCGTGCGCGTTTAAGATGTGGTATCGCTACGCATGTTTGGTCATATCGGCAGGTTTGACGGGCATGGCGATGGCGTCTGCGCCAAGCGCGGACGCAGCTTGTGGCCAGCATGAATCCAGCGGCGCGGGTAAAGTTGCATTGTCGGCGATGCGCATCACGACGCCGCTGTATGCGGTGGAAGATGCAGGCCGGCTCGTCAAACTGGACCTCATCAGCGGCAAGACGACGATCCTGTCCGACCACGGTTTCGATTCGGCGCCAACCTTGCGCGCCTCGGCCGACGGCAGATGGCTCAGTTACAGCGGCGTTCTGAAAACAGGTAACAAGACGCAGTACTGGCTCTACGACCGACGCAGCAATTCGGAACGGCTGGTGTATGAACACCCTGCATGGGGAGGCGGAATTCCCGGTTTTTCGCCGGACAGCCGCTATCTGGCCATTGGCGCGAGCTACGACAGCCGCTGGACAAATGCCAGCGGTGCCGGCATTTTTGTGTTTGACACCGCAACTGCGCGCCTGGTATCCGTCGAGCTGCCCCCTACAATTCCCGTCCAAAAAGCATGGGCTGCGACCGATTGGTCGCAGGATGGCAAGACGCTGTTAATCATGGTGCGCGCAATGTCCGGTAGCGGTCAATTCTATGTTGGTTTTCATCCCGCCAGTGGCCGCATCGAAAAGCTGTCGGGTCAGTACGATTCGCGCACACATCGCCATGACTTCAAACGCGGTGCGACGGCCATCGGTGTTGCCGATGAGGGTGTGCCGCGTTCGCACGAGGCGCACCGGTCGGTGCGGTCGCCGGGCGGGCGGTGGCATGCCTATCTCGACCAGCGACACGATAGCCGGCCGTACCGGCTGGTCGTCGAAAACAAGGCTGGTGCGATCAAGCCGGTCGCTGTTGGGCACTATCATCAGTGCGAAGGCTACACGCTCAATATCATCGGCTGGCTCGATGAGCGGCATCTGGTGTATCGGCATGGCATGATGAAGTATCTTGTCTTTGACGCGGAGACGGGCAACACGGCACAACTGTATGGGGACGACAATACGGCGCTGTCGTTCACATGGTAAGGCAGGACACCCCCGCTTCTTGCGCCCGGCTGCAATGGAAAGAGCAGGCGCGCGTCCATGAACCAATCGTTACGCCGGGTTATTCGACTCCGCCAGCGCCGCATGCGCCGGCGTCAACTGGTCGCTCGAACTGATCAGGGTCGCGCGCCCGGTATCGATCATCGCCTGCGCGCCCAGGTGCAGCTTTTCGATCAGCTCCGCGTTGTCCACCCCCGGTTTCGGGCGCAGTGCGCTCCAGCCGTTGCGGCCGTTCGCCTTGATCCAGTACAGCGCCGCATCGGCCAGTTCCACCAGATGCTCCCAGCTCACGCGCTTGCTGTCGTCGAGATACAAGCCGCTTTCGGCCAGCCCCACTGAACACGTCAGGGACACCGTAATGCCATCGCCCAGGTCGAACACATGGCTGGCCACCGCGCGCCGGATGCGCTCTCCCAGCACCGGCACGAACTGGCGCGTGCTGGGCCGGCACACCAGCAGGAATTCCTCGCCGCCCCAGCGCACGATGTAGTCGCCCACCCGCACCTGGCCGCGCAGCACGTCGGACACCTGCTGCAGCACCCGGTCGCCCGCGCGGTGGCCGTAGGTGTCGTTGATGCGCTTGAAATGGTCGATGTCCACCAGCGCGAACAGCAGCGTGTTGTCGCCCGAGCCGGTGCGCTTGTTCTCGCGCTCGTAAAACGCCAGGTCGGCCGGAATCTGGTTGCTCAGGTAGCGCCGGTTGTGCAGCCCCGTCAGCGGGTCGGTCTGGCTGGCCAGTTCCAGCGCGCGGTTGGCCACGTGCAGCTGCTCGGTGCGCTCGGCCACCTGCAGTTCGAGCGCGGCGCGCTGCTTCTCGTGCGAACGCCGCTGCAGCCGGTAGCCGCCGTAGATGGTGCCGCCCAGCAGGGCCAGCAACAGCCCGTAGAACCAGCTGGTCTCGTAAAAATGCGGGGCGATCGTGAAGTCGAGCCGCGCCGGCAGCTTGTTCCAGACGTCGGCGTTGTTGCTGGCCTTGACCTCGAAGCTGTACGAGCCGGCCGGCAGATTGGTGTAGTTGACCGAACGCGGCGCGCCGGCCGCCAGTTCGCGCCAGTCCTTGTCGTAGCCGTGCAGGCGGTAGCGCAGCACCACGCTGGCCGGGTCCTGGAAGGAGAGGGCGGTGAACTCGAACGCCATGTCGCGCGCATCTTCGCGCACGCGCAGCGCGCCTTCCTGGCCGTGGCGCATGTCGCGCCAGGTGTCGAGCACGCGCACGCGCTCGATCACGGCCGTGGGCGGGGTCATGTTCTTGGTCAGGCCCATGGTGTCGAGCGTGACCACGCCGTCGCGGCTGGGCAGCCAGAGCGTGCCCGCCGGATCCATGAATCCCTTGGAATTGCCCGCGCCGTTGCAGCAGAAACCCTGTTCGCCGCTGCGCCGGTCGCCGCGCTCGTTGAGGATCATCTCGCCGTAGGCGGTCTTGGCCTGGCCGTTCTGCACCTGGCGCATGTCGGCCACCGGTACCCGCAAAATGCCGCGCAGGCCGGCCGACCACAGGTAGCCGGCCGCGTCCTCGGTCAGGTAAAACGGCGCGTTCGGCGGCAAGCCTTCGGCGGCGGCGAATTTGTGCCAGCGGCGCCCGTTGAACAGGTACAGCTCCTCGGTCAGCGAGCCGAGCACCAGCGAGCCGTCGCGCAGCTCGGTGATGGCGGTGACGTCCATGCCGGGCTGCAGGCCGCTGTCCAGGCCGATCTGCTCCATGCGGTCGCCGCGCAGTTCGTACAGGCCGTCCTGGGTCGTCACCAGCAGGCGCCCGTCCTTCAGTTCGCGCACCTGGCGCGCGCGCACGTCGTGCAAGCCTTCGTTCTTGCCGAATTTGACGAGCTTGCCCTCGGCCAGGCGGAACACGCCTTCGCTGGTGGGAAACCAGATCACGCCGTTGCGGTCGCGCACGATGCCGTTGATCTGCGCCGCCGCCATCGGCGCGAACAGGGCAGGCGCTTCGATCTTGCCGTCGCGCCACAGCACCAGCCCGCGCCGCGTGCCGATCCAGATCCGGTCGGCGTCGGCCAGCAGGTTGTAGGCGTGCGGATGGGGCAACTGGCTGCCGCTGAGCACCTGGCGGAAGCGCCCGTCGCTGTACACGCTCAGGCCGTCGTTGGTGCCGACCCAGGTGCGCCCGTCCGGCGCGCGCGCCACCGACCAGACGATCGGTTCGGTCAAGCCTTCGGCCGCGGCCAGGCGCCGGGTCGAGCCGTTCCACAGGCGCACCAGGCCTTGCCACTGGCTGCCCAGCCACAGGTTGCGTTCGCGGTCTTCGAAGGCGGCAAGCACGCCCTTGAAGGCGGCCGGGTTTTTGTCGGGGATGACTTCGGTGGCCTCGCCGTTGCGGATGCGCGCCATGCCGGCGTTGCTGGCAACCCACAGGTTGCGGTCGCTGTCCTGGTACAGCATGGTGGTCGGCGAGCTTTGCAGGATCGGCTCGCCGGTGGCCGCCAGCAGCGCGCCGCCTTCGCGCGCGAACAGGCCGACGCTGGTGCCGACCCAGATTTTTCCCTGCGCTTCGGCCAGCCGGCTGACCACGCCGTGGCGCAGGCCGGCCGGCAGGGCGATCAGTTCGATCTCCTTGCCGCGGCTGTGAAAAATGCCGCCGGCGCCGCCGATATACACCCCGTCGGCGCTCTTGAGCAGGGCGGTGGCCGGGGCCGGGCTGCCGGACCGGTGCACCAGTTTGCTGCCGTCGAAGTCGAATACGCCGCTGCTGGTGGCCACCACCAGCCGGCCCTGGTCCTCGGCCATGGCGTGGATGTCGAGCACGGGGAACTGCAGCGGATCGGCCGCCGGAATGGCGCGGAACACGCCTTTGTCGTAGACGGTCAAGCCCTTGTAGGTGCCGATCCAGAGGCGCCCGGCGCCGTCGGCCAGCAGGCTGCGGATCCACACGCCGGCGATGGCGGGCTGGTTTTCGGGCGAATAATTGGTGAAGCGCACGCCGTCGAAGCGCGCCAGGCCGGCCTGGGTGGCGATCCAGATATAACCCTGCTGGTCCTGGGCGATCGCTTGCACGCTCACCTGCGGCAGGCCGTTCTGGATCGACCAGCTGGTGCGCACGAAATGGTGGAAGGCTTTGTCGGGATCGAGGGCGTACGCCGGGCTGCATAGCGCCAGGCCGGCCAGTGCCAGCAGCGCACACGCACGCCTTGCGCGCCGCGCCAGCTGGTGCAAGCGCCCCGGAAAACTCGTACTCATGCATTCATTCAAGTTGGCGCCCCGTCCATTGCAAAGCATGACTACGATATTACGTGAACGGGGGCGCGCACGGGGCGTTTACGGTGACCGGAAGTGACCTTGTTGCCGATGTGCAACGATTGCTTGCTAGTGGGATATTTCCGGTCAAACTGGCGCCGACAGGCCGTCGTCGTTCAGCCATGCGTACAAGGCGGTGGTGGCCATCGGCCGGGCGAACAGGAAGCCTTGCGCCAACGGGCAGCCGAGCGCTTGCAGGATGGCGGCCTGGCGTTCGTCCTCGACCCCTTCGGCGATCACCGACAGGCCCAGGTTGCGCCCGAGCTGGATGACCATTTCGGCAATGCTGCTGCCGCGCGCCGAGTGCGTGATTTCGGTGACAAACGCGCGGTCGATCTTGAGCCGGTCGACCTGCAGCCGCTGCAGGTAGGACAGCGAGGAAAAGCCCGTGCCGAAGTCGTCGATCGCGATCGACACCCCGGTGTGCTTGATCTGGCCCAGCATCTTGATCAGCAGGTCCGGTTCTTCCATCGCCATCGATTCGGTGATTTCGAGTTCGATGAATTCGGGCGGAGCGCCCGTTTCTTCCAGCGCGGAGCGCAGCATGTCGAGGAAGTACGGGTGGCGGAACTGCACCTGCGAGACGTTGACCGACATCGTGAACTGGCGGTGCCCCGCTTCGCGCAGGCGCACCAGTTCATGGCAGGCGCTGCGCAGCACCCATTCGCCGATGTCGATGATCAGGCCCGAATATTCGGCGATGGGGATGAAGCGGTCCGGCGAAATGAAAGTGCCGTCGGGCGTCTGCCAGCGCAGCAGCGCTTCGGCGCCGACCGGGCGGCGCGCCGCCAGGTCCATCTGCGGCTGGTACACGACGAACAGCTCGCCCTTGGCAAAGCCGGTGCGCAGCGCGTGCATCATGCGCACGCGTTCGCGGATTTCCACGCCCATGCTGCGCGAAAAATAGAAGTGGCCGGCGCGCTGCTGGCTCTTGGCGCGCTTGAGGGCGATGTCGGCGTCCTTGAGGGCGTCGGCGCCGCTGCCGTCGTGCTCCGACAGGCGCACCAGGCCCAGGGTGGCCGACAGCTGGACATCCTGGCCGTCGATCGAGAACGGGGTTTCGAACAGCGCCAGGATGCGCACCGGATTGACGGCGGCGGCGTCGCCCAGCACCGAAAAAATATCGCCGCCGATGCGCGCCACCGTCAGTTGCTGGCCGAGGCGCTGCTGCAGGCGGCTGGCCACGGCGACCAGCAGCAGGTCGCCGAACTGGTGGCCGAGGGCGTCGTTGGTTTCGGCGAAGTGGTCGAGGTCGACCAGCGACAGGGTGGCGTCTTCGCGCGCCGGCCCGGCCAGCGTGGCGTCGAGGATTTCGACCAGGCGGGTGCGGTTGGGCAGCTTGGAGAGCTGGTCGTAGAAGGCGGCGTTGTGCAGGTGGCTGACCAGCTCCACGTTGTCCAGCCCCACCGCCACATTGCTGGAGAAGACTTCCAGCAGGCGCTGGTCGATCTCGCCCAGCATGCGCCCGGGCGCCAGGAAGGCGGCGAAATCGCGGCTCGATTTGCCGGCGAAGAACAGGGTCACCGCACCCGCTTCGTAGATATTGCGGCGCTGCGCCAGGGTGCGCTCGAGCGCGCTGGCGACGCTGGCGTCTTCCAGCGCGGTCAGGCGGCCCGCGCCGAGTCGCCGCAGCGCGCCGGCCGTGGCCATGATGTGCAGCTCGCGGCAACGCCCGTCCGGGCACTCCTGCACGCACAGCACCCCGTTCGGTTCGACCCCGAGGATGTCGGAGATCTGCGCCAGCACGCCGGCGGCGAAGTTCTGCACCCCGTGCAGCGCCATCAGCTCGGTGCTGGCGCGCACCACGCGGTCGAGCCCGCGCCGGTTGGTGCTGATCGCGCGGATCTGCTCGTACGAGCGGATGGCCGCCGTCACCGTCGTAAACAGCTTGATGCGGGTCAGTTCGGATTTGGTCTTGTAGTCGTTGATGTCGAAATCGCGGATGGCGTCGATCTCGGGCGCGTAGCCGGGCTGCCCGGTGCGCAGGATGATGCGCACGTCGGCCAGCTTGAGCGTTTCGCGGATGTAGCGCACCAGGTGCAGGCCGGCGTCGTCCTGTTCCATCACCACGTCGAGCAGGATGACGGCGATGTCGTGTTCGTGCTTGAGCATCTCGCGCGCCTGGCCGGCCGAATAGGCGTGCACGAATTCGAGCGGGCGCTGCTGCATGTCGAGGTTGCCGAGCGCGAAGGTGGTGGTCGAGTGCACGTCTTCGTCGTCGTCGATGATCATCACGCGCCACACGCCGCCCGGCCCCGCGCTCGCGGGCGCGGCGGGGTGTTCCTCCAAAAATACCAGGTCGTCGTGGTCGTCCTCAAGGTCGTCCAAGGGCGTGCTCGATGGGGGCATGTGTCGCTTCTCCAGGCGTTTCTCGGTCGTGATGCGTCGCCAGTATACGTCCGATTGCGATATCGAACGCACATTCGTGCCGGCAAGCCGGCGCCGGTCGTAGCGAACTGCCACTGCTTTTCCATAGCATGCCACGAATTCGGGCCACTGTATCTATTAACAGTGAGAAAAAGAAATTGCACAACAGATCAAGACCCTTGGCAAAATGCTCAGCGCGTGGCGAACGGGCCGGCGGGATCCTGGCCCTTGCCGCCAGCAAATGCGCGCGGGCTGGTAGAATTGGCTTTTCCGCCACTTTCCTTCCTATCATGTCCGGCAATTCTTTTGGCAAGCTGTTTACCGTTACAACGTTTGGCGAGTCGCATGGCCCGGCCATCGGCTGCGTGATCGACGGCTGCCCGCCGGGCCTGGTGTTGTCCGAAGCCGACATCCAGCCCGACCTCGACCGCCGCAAACCGGGCACCTCGCGCCACGTCACCCAGCGCCAGGAGGCCGACACCGTCGACATCCTGTCCGGCGTCTACGAAGGCAAGACCACCGGCACCCCGATCATGCTGATCATCCGCAACCAGGACCAGCGCAGCAAGGATTACGGCAATATCGTCGAGAGCTTCCGTCCCGGCCATGCCGACTACACCTACTGGCACAAATACGGCGTGCGCGATCCGCGCGGCGGCGGACGCTCCTCGGCGCGCCTGACGGCGCCCGTGGTCGGCGCGGCGGCGGTGGCCAAGAAATGGCTGCACCAGCAGTACGGCACCGTCTTCATGGGCTGCATGAGCCAGCTGGGCGACATTGTCGTGCCCTTCCAGGCCTGGGAACATGTGCCGGACAACCCGTTTTTTGCCGCCACCGGCGACCTTGACCTGATCGCGCGCATGGAAGCGGCCATGGACGACCTGCGGCGCGACGGCGACTCGATCGGCGCGCGCATCGACGTGGTGGCCAAGAATATCCCGGTGGGCCTGGGCCAGCCGATCTACGACAAGCTCGATGCCGACATCGCCTACGCCATGATGGGCATCAACGCCGTCAAGGGCGTGGAGATCGGCGCCGGCTTCCGCTCGGTGGCGCAGCGCGGCTCGGAGCACGGCGACGAACTGACCCTGGAAGGCTTTGTTGGCAATAACGCCGGCGGGGTGCTGGGCGGGATTTCGACCGGCCAGGACATCACGGTCTCGATCGCGATCAAGCCGACGTCCTCGATCCGCACGCCGCGCCGCTCGATCGACAAGGCCGGCAACCCGGTGCTGGTCGAAACCTTCGGCCGCCACGATCCCTGCGTGGGCATCCGCGCCACGCCGATCGCCGAAGCCATGCTGGCGCTGGTGCTGATCGACCACGCCCTGATGCAGCGCGCCCAGTGCGGCGATGTGCGGGTCGATACGCCGAAAATTGCTTAAAGCCGGGGCGGCGCCGCCAGCCGGGCCGCCGCTTCGACCGTTCGCGCTGTTCCTGTTCGCGTACTACGCCCAGGTCGGCGCGTTCGCCATTTACGCGACCCTGTTTTTTGCCGCGCGCGGCATGAGCGCGCCCCAGATCGGCGTGCTGATGTCGCTGATCCAGGTGTTGCGCATCATCGGCCCGAACCTGTGGGGCTGGCTGGCCGACCACACCGGCCGGCGCGTGGCCGTGCTGCGCCTGACCACCGCCGGCGCGCTGCTGGCCTTTTGCGGCATCTTCTTTGCCGCCAGCTACTTCCAGTTCATCGCCGTGATGGTCGCCTTCAACCTGTTTTCGAGCGCCCAGGCGCCGCTGGCCGAAGCGCTGCTGCTCGCGGCCATGCGCGGCGACGCCAGCAACTACGGGCGGGTGCGCATGTGGGGCTCGGTCGGCTTCATCGTGGCGGTGCTGGCCGCCGGCTGGCTGCTGGACTGGCTGGGCGTGGGCGCGCTGCCGTGGATCGCGCTGTTCCTGCTGCTGTGCGTCGGCGCGGCCGGCCTCGGCATCCGCCAGGCGCCGCTGGCGGCGCATGCCGAGGCCGCGCCGGGCCTGTGGAGCGTGCTGCGGCGGCGCGAGGTGATCGCCTTTTTCGTCTCGGCCGCGCTGATGGCCGGCGTGCACATGTCGCTCAACGCCTTTTACTCGCTGTACCTGGAGCAGGCCGGCTACAGCAAACCGGTGATCGGCATCATGTGGGCGCTCGGGGTGGTGGCCGAGGTGGCGTTCTTCTATTTCCAGGCGCCGCTGCTGCGCCGCTTCGGCGCCGAGCGCGTGATGATGTGCGCCTTCGCCGTGGCCGCGGTGCGCTTTCCGGTCATCGGCGCGGCCGGCCAGGTGCTGCTGGTGCTGGCGCTGGCCCAGCTGCTGCACGCGGCCACCTTCGCCGCGCATCTGTCGAGTTCCGTGATGGTGATGCAGCGCTGGTTCGCCGGCCCCCTGCAGGCGCGCGGGCAGGCGCTGTACATGAGCCTTGCCTACGGCATCGGCGGCACCGGCGGCGGACTGGCGATGTCGCTGTGCTGGGACAAGGTCGGCCCGCAGGCGGTGTTTTACCTGGCCGGCGCGCTGGCGGCGGCGGCGGCGGGCAGCGCGGCGCTGTCGTTCCGCTGGCAGCGCCAGGGCTGATCAGCGCGGCCTGGCGGCGTCCAGTTCCACCTGCTGGCGCCGCACCACGGTCTTGACGATCAGCGAACGCAGGTCGTTGAGCAGGCCGAATTCGGTCTGGCTCAGGTGGATCGCCGGGAAGCTGTCGTCCCAGTCGCCGTAAATGAAGCCGACCGGCTGGCCGTTGGACGAGAGCGGCAGGATCACGAAGCTGCGCGCGTCCGGCAGCGAATCCTTCCACCACTGCGGCAGCTTGGCCGCGAACTTGGCGTCTTGCGCGTTCTCCACAAAAATCACGCGGTCGCTCCCGAGCGAGGCGTGGAACACGTTGGCGCTGTAGGTATCGTCGAACGACAGCGCGCCGATCAGCGCGGCCGTGCCGTCGCCCAGCCCCATCTTGGCGATGTACCTGTTCTCGCGCCGGTTGCGCAGGAAGGCCAGCGCGCGCGAAAAGGTCAGGCCCTGGAACACGGTTTCCAGCGCCATCGACATCATCTGGCCCGGATTGGCGCTGGCGACGACGTCGCGCATGTCGGACACGCCCGACAGCAGCACCTTGTTGCCCTCCGCCCGCATGCGGCGCGTGGCCATGTCGGCGGCGCGCTTTTCGGCCGGCTTGGACAGCGGCGCGATCGACAGGTCGGCCGCCGCCGTTTCCTTGGCCTTTTCGATGGCGCTCAGCAGGTGATCGGGCGCAACGCCCAGCATCGACGAAAAATCCGCGGCCAGCACGCGCACCTGGGCCGCCCCGGCTTCGTCGTCGTTCCAGAGCGAACTGGCGCACTGGGACGACATGGTCGACACCGCGGCCAGCCAGTCTTCGTGGGTGAAGACGTCGCCGCGCGGGGCCGGTTCGACCCGGCGCATGCCGGCGATCAGGTTCTTCGGCAGGCCCCAGTGTTCGGCGGCGGCGCGTCCGATCGCTTCCATCGACATGCCCAGCACCGGCGGCGCGGCCGCGTCCTCGCCCCCGGTGCCGCCCACCGCCTGCAGCGCGGTCCAGCGCTCCGGCATGTAAAAGGTGACCATCATGCGCCCCAGGGTGTGCAGCATCGAGCAGACCACGGCTTCCTCGGCGTCGCGCGGGGTGGCGCTGGCGCTGGAGGTGACCTGCTGCGCCACGATCCCGGCCAGCACCGCTTTTTCCATCTCCACGTGGGCGATGGCCGAATCGGGCGAGGCGCGCGTCAGTTCCTCGATCAGTTTCAGGCCCAGCGCCAGGTGGCCGATCGCTTCCGTGCCCAGCACCAGCACCGCCTTGCTCACGGTGTTGATGCGCTGGCCGAAGGCCGAATACATGCCGCTGTTGGCCAGGCGCAGGACCTTCTGCGTCAGGACCGGGTCCGACAGCACGGTCTGCGTCATGCTGAACTGGTGCTCGTCCTCGCCGCGCATGGCGCCCAGGATGGCGCTGATGGCCTTGGCGAAGCCGGGCATGTCGCCGCGCCGGCGCACCCGTTCCCACAACTGGGCCAGGGTGGCGTCGGCGCTGGCCGGTCCCGGCGGCGACGGGTGGAGCAGGGCGCCGGCGATCATCGCGGCCCCGCCTGCGTTTCGATCGGCATCAGCGAGGCGTACAGGTCTTCCTTGAGGGCCGCCATGGCCGCGTGGGCCGGCATCGGCTTGCCGGTCAGGTAGCCCTGGATGTACTGGCAGCCGCGCCGGTCGAGGTAGTCGAGCTGCGCTTCGGTTTCGACCCCTTCGGCCACCACCGACAGGTCGAGGTGCTTGGCCAGGTCCAGCACCGCATTGCAGATCGCGCCATCCTTGGGCGCGTCCGGCAAGTCCTTGATGAAGGCGCGGTCGATTTTCAGCACCGAGATCGGAAACCGCTTCAGGTAGGCCAGCGAGGAGTAGCCGGTGCCGAAATCGTCGATGGCGATGCGCGCCTGCCGCTCGGCCATCTTGACGAGGATCGATTCTGCGTGCACGGGGTCGATCATCAGGGTTCCTTCGGTGATTTCGAGGACCAGCTGGCTGCCGCTCATGCCGGAAAAGGCCAGCGCGTGGTCCAGCACCTCGAGGAATTTATCGTTGCGAAACTGGCGCGGACTGATATTGACCGAGATGTACAGCGGCCGCTTGGCCGCTTCCTCGAAGTGCTTGAGCTGGACGCAGGCCGCCTTCAGGGCCCAGGCGCCCAGCAGGTTGATCAGGCCATTGGTTTCGGCGATCGGGATGAAGCGCACCGGCGGCACCATGCCCAGGGTCGGGTGCTTCCAGCGCATCAGCGTTTCGAAGCCCTGGATGCGGCGCGTGGCGGCGTCCACGATCGGCTGGTAGTACAGTAAGAACTCGCCTTCGCGCACCGCCTGGAACATGGCCGCTTCGAGCGAGATGTCGTGCTCCGGCGGGCCGCTGGTGCGCGGGCTGTAGACCAGGCAGCGCGCCTTGCCGGTTTCCTTGGCGCGCGACATGGCCGCGTCGGCCAGCGCCACCAGCTGGACTTCGTCCTCGGCATGCTCGGGAAACAGCGCCAGGCCGATCGAGGCGCCGATGTAGATGGTGTGCTTGTCGACTTCGAAGGGCGCCTGCAGGGCCGCCAGCAGGCGCCCGGTGACCAGCTTGATCTGGGCTTCGGTGCAGGTGCCCGGCAGGACCGCGACGAATTCGTCGCCGCCGATGCGCGCCAGGGTGTCGCTGTCGCGCAGGGTCTTGCGCAGGCGCGCCGCGGCGATGCGCAGCACGGCGTCGCCGACCGGGTGGCCCAGGCCGTCGTTGACTTTTTTAAAACTATCGAGGCCGATGCTGGCCACCGCAAAATGCTGTCCCGAGCGGCGCGCGTGGGCGATCACCATGCGGATCCGGTCCGACAGCAGCAGCCGGTTGGGCAGCTCGGTCAGGCTGTCGTGGGTGGCCATGTGGCGCAGCCGTTCTTCGGTCTCGCGCTGGGCCGAGATGTCGCGCCCGACCGCCAGCAGCAGCATGGCGCCGCTGGCGCCGCCCTGCTGCAGGCGGCACAGGCGCAGCTCGAACCAGAGTTCCTTGTGCGGCGCCTTCAGGCGCAGTTCGAGGCGCACCGGGGCGCCGGCGGCGTCGGCCAGGGCGGCGGCCAGGCCGGCCTGGTCGGCCTCGCACACCAGCGCGGCGAGCGCGGACCCCGGCGCAAAGCTGAACAGGGCGCCGGTGCGCTTGCTGGCGGCCTTGATCCGGCCGCCCGCATCGAGGCGGAACACGATGTCGCCGGCCGCTTCCATGAACTGGTCGAGCTCGGTGAGGGTGTCGCCCGGGGGCACGGAAGGGGCACTGGTGCGCATTGTAAAAGTCGTTACCTTGGTTTTATGGCTTGCCCTAGTTTAGCAAATCGCCATCCACTGTGACACGGAAAGATTCCAGAATGCATCAAAAATCGACGGTGATGCGCGTCATTCAATGTTGCTTGACCGAACGCAAAAGCCGGCGCTCGAGACGGGCGGGAAAGCAACTCTTGCCCTGTTTTCGGCTTTGGGCTAGGCTGTAGCGCGACGTGCCGCAGCGTGCGGGGCAGACCGTCATTGTCGCTCACCGGCGCCGTTTCGGGGGTGGACAAAGCGTGAATATGCTGCTTTTGCGCAATATTTTTCGGGAGTTGAGTCGATTCGCACCATGAACCCATTCGATACGCATACAATTTTCAATCAGGCAACTCCGTTCGCGGATGTCAACCTGTTCGCTGCCGATCCGGCCCTGCGCGAAGCGCTCGCGCGCGAAGGGGCGGGGTGGGCGCTCGAGGACTTGACGGCGTTGGGCGAGCGGCTCGGCCGGGCCGAGGTGCTCGACCTGGCGCGCCTGGCCAATCTACATCAACCGGTGCTGCATCATGTCGACCGCAGCGGACGGCGCATCGACGAGGTCGAATTCCATCCGTCCTGGCACCAGTTGATGGACCTGATGATCGGCGCCGGCGTGCACGCCTCGCCGTGGGACTCGGGCCAGGCCGGGGCGCAGGTGGCGCGCGCGGCCCAGTACCTGCTGTTCGGGCAGGTGGAAAACGGCGCCCAGTGCCCGGTTACGATGACCTACGCCTCGGTGCCGGCGCTGCGCCAGGCCGGCGCCATCGGCGCCAAATGGCTGCCCAAGATCCTCTCGCGCCGGTACGATCCGCGCTCGCTGCCGGTCGAACGGAAGACCGGTGCGCTGATCGGCATGGGCATGACCGAAAAGCAGGGCGGCACCGACGTGCGCGCCAATACCACGCGCGCCACCGAACTGCCCGCCGCCGAGGCCCGGGCGCGCTTCGGCGAGGAGGGCGCCGGCGCCTGGCGCATCGTCGGCCACAAATGGTTTTTTTCGGCCCCGCAGTCGGACGCGCACCTGATCCTGGCGCAGACCGGGGCCGAAGGAAGCGCGGGCCTGAGCTGCTTTTTCGTGCCGCGCTACCTGCCCGACGGCAGCCGCAACGCGATCCGCGTGCAGCGCCTGAAGGACAAGGTCGGCAACCGCTCGAACGCCTCTTCCGAAGTCGAGTTCTGCGACGCCGTCGGCTGGCTGGTGGGCAAAGTCGGGCGCGGCATTCCGACCATCCTGGAGATGGGCGGGCATACCCGCCTCGATTGCGTGCTCGGCAGCGCCGGCATCATGCGCGCCGCGCTCACGCACGCGCTGCACCACGCGCGCGAACGCGCCGCCTTCGGACGCCCGCTGGCCGAACAGCCGCTGATGCAGAACGTGCTGGCCGACCTGGCGCTGGAATCGGAAGCCGCCACCGCCTTTGCGCTGCGCCTGGCGCGCTGCTTCGACGAGGGCGCCGACCCGGCCCAGGCGCTGCTGGGGCGCATCCTCACGCCGGCCGGTAAATACTGGCTGTGCAAGCGCGGCCCGGCCTTCGGCGCCGAGGCCATGGAAGTCATGGGCGGCAACGGCTATGTGGAAGACGGCCCGCTGGCGCGCCTGTACCGCGAAGCGCCCGTCAATTCGATCTGGGAAGGTTCCGGCAACGTGATGTGCCTGGACCTGCTGCGCGCCTTCGGCAAGACCCCGGCCGCGCGCGAGGCGCTGGCGGGCGAGCTGGCGCTGGCCGGTGCCGCCGATCCGGCCTTTACCGCGTATGCCGGGCGCCTGCTGGCCGACCTCGAAGGCCAGCAGGGCGACGAGTACGGCGCGCGCCGCCTGGCCGAACGGATCGTGATCGCGGTGCAGGCGGCGCTGCTGCTGCGCCATGCGCCGCCGTTCGTCGGCGCCGCCTTCGTCGCCTCGCGCGTGGCGCGGGACGTGGGCGGGGCCTTCGGACGCCTGCCGGCGGGCGTCGACTGCGCGGCGATCCTGGCGCGCGCGCTGCCGGTCTGAGGGTCGCGTTCGGGGCGCTGCACGGCGAAATTGCCGCAAAATGCGGACAAGCGCTCGGTTTGCGGGATAATACGGCTACAAGCCACAACAACAACGACTGAATCGAACTCCATGAAACAAGATCCGCGCTTTCCCAACCTGTTCATCCTCAATCATCCGCTGATCCAGCACAAGCTGAGCCACATGCGCGAGCGCGACACCTCCACGCGCACCTTCCGCGAGCTGCTCAAGGAAATCACGCTGCTGATGGGTTACGAAATCACGCGCGACCTGCCGCTCACCACGCGCCAGATCGAAACCCCGCTGGTGACCATCGACGCGCCCGTCATCGCCGGCAAGAAGCTGGCGATCGTGCCGATCCTGCGCGCCGGCATCGGCATGAGCGACGGCCTGCTGGAACTGGTGCCGTCGGCGCGCGTGGGCCACGTGGGCGTGTTCCGCGACCCGGACACCCACAAGCCGGTCGAATACCTGGTGCGCCTGCCCGACACCACCGACCGCATCTTCATCCTGTGCGATCCGATGGTCGCCACCGGTAACTCGGCGGTGCACGCCATCGACGTGCTCAAGAAACGCGGCGTGACCGACGAACAGATCATCTTCCTGGCCCTGGTGGCCGCGCCCGAAGGCGTGCAGGTGGTGCAGGACGCGCATCCGAACGTCAAGGTGTATGTCGCCTCGCTCGACTCGCACCTGAACGAGCACGCCTACATCGTGCCGGGCCTGGGCGACGCCGGCGACCGCATCTTCGGCACCAAGTAAGCGGCACGCGATGGCCACGCTGATCGACCAGGAATTTTTTGCGCGCCTGCACGCGCTCAACGAGAAGTTCGCCGCCAGCGTGCCGGCCACCCTGGCGCGCCTGGAAGAACTGCGCGCGCAGTTCGACCCGGCCAGCGCCGACGCGGCCCTGGTCAAGGAGCTGCACCAGAGCCTGCACACCATCGCCGGCTCGGCCGCCACCTTCGGCTTCCGGGTCTTCGGGGCGCAGGCGCGCCAGCTCGAGCAGCGCCTGCGCGTGCTGATGGCGTTCGAGCTGATCGCGCCGAAAGACTGGAACGACTGGCTGCATGCGCTCGACGAGTACATCGCGTGGTCGCGCCTGGACCCGAAGGCGGCGAGCTATCCCGGCCAGGCCGACTGAATCCTCCGGAAAACCACAACCCACGTAGTTTTTTGCCAATTGTGCGCGCATGCAAGGTCAAGTGGGCGTATCGTTTGATCTAGCGCAAACTTCGGCGGTCCTGATGTTCTATATTTGTCGGACTGCCGATGCAAAACCGGTGCTGCAAAAATTGAAATTCTGAATTTCTACAGCTTGCGGGAAGTTTATTTTGCAGAGAACGTGTTTTTTGTGTTTTATTCGGTATAATGCGGGATCGTTGTGATTCGAGGTAGTAGTGCAGTCTGTCTGTCATTTCTTTCTTGCTTCTTCAAACGATCTAAAACGGGCGCAAGCCCAACTTAACTGAAATAGGAAATTGTAATGGCAACTGGCATCGTAAAATGGTTCAATGATTCGAAGGGTTTTGGCTTTATCACCCCTGACGAAGGCGGCGAAGATCTGTTCGCTCACTTCTCGGCGATCCAGTCGAACGGCTTCAAATCTTTGCAAGAGAACCAGCGCGTCTCTTTCGAAGTCACCGCTGGCCCTAAAGGCAAGCAAGCTTCGAACATTCAGCCAATCTAATCGCTGAGTCAACGACAAAAAATCCTCGGTTTCCGGGGATTTTTTTTGTCCGCGTTTTCGTCGGCCCGCCTCGCGCGGGCCGATGGCGTTATGGGGCGCCGGCCCGGGCGCGCCAGTAATCCGGCCGGGCGTAGGTGCGCCGCAGGAAGTCGACGAAGGCGCGGATGCGCAGCGGCAGGTGGCGGCGCTGCGCGAACACCGCGTGGATATCGTTGCCGGGCGCGGCGAAGCGGTCGAGCACCGTGCACAGCGTCCCCGCTTCGATCTCGCTGCCCACTTCCCACATCGAACGCCACGCCAGGCCCTTGCCGGCCAGCGCCCAGTCGTGCAGCACTTCGCCGTCGTTGCAGACCATATTGCCCGCCACCTTGAGCGTGAGCAGCTTGCCGTTGTCGCGGAAGGTCCAGCCGCGCTGGCTGCCTTCGCTGCTGATGGCCAGGCAGTTGTGGCGCGCCAGGTCGGCCAGGGTCTCGGGAACGCCGTGCCGTTTCAGGTAGGCGGGCGAGGCCACCAGCACGCGCTGGTTGTCGGCCAGCTTGACGCCGACCAGGCTCGAATCGGACAGGCTGGCGATGCGGATCGCCACGTCCACCCCTTCGCCGACGACGTCGACCACGCGGTCGTTCAGGTTCAGGTTGAGCGTGACGTCCTGGTGTTCGGCCAGGAAGGAGGGCAGCAGCGGCGCCACGTGCTGGCGCCCGAAACCGGCCGGCGCCGACACCAGCAGGTGGCCGCTGGCGCGCGCGCTGCGTTCGGCCACCGCCGATTCGGCCTCTTCGAGTTCGCCGAGGATGCGCTGGCAGTCTTCCAGGAAGGCCGCGCCTTCGTCGGTCAATGCCAGTTTGCGCGTGGTGCGCTGCAGGAGCTTGACCCCGAGGCGCGCTTCGAGCGCGTCGAGCCGGCGCCCGATCATGGCCGGCGCGATGCCTTCGGCGCGCGCCGCCGCCGACAGGCTGCCGCGCGCGACGACCTCGACAAAGGTGGATATCTGACGGAACTGCCCCACGTGCCACTCCTTTATCTATGACAAAAACGCACAGATGAATGTATTTTTTGTCTCGTTTAGCTACCAGTCAGTGAATATACTAGATGACAGACGAATCGCCAATTTTGCAGTTTTACCTCTACAGGAGCACGCATGACACTGACACTTCCCGCCGGCATGGAAATTACCGCCGAGATCAAGCCCGGTTACGAACAGATCCTCACGTCCGAAGCGCTGGCGCTGGTGGCGCGCCTGACGCGCGCGTTCGAGCCGCGCCGCCAGGAACTGCTGGCGGCGCGGGTGGAGCGCGCCAGGCGCCTCGACGCCGGCGAGCGTCCCGACTTTTTGCCGGAAACGGCGCAGATTCGCGCCGGCGACTGGAAAATCGCCCCGATTCCGCCGGCGCTGGCATGCCGCCGCGTCGAAATCACCGGCCCGGTCGAGCGCAAGATGGTCATCAACGCCTTCAATTCGGGCGCCGACAGCTACATGACCGACTTCGAAGACTCCAACACGCCGAACTGGGACAACCAGATCACGGGCCAGATCAATATGCGCGACGCCGTGCGCCGCACCATCTCGCTCGAACAGAACGGCAAGGTGTACAAGCTCAATGAGAAGATCGCGACCCTGGTGGTGCGTCCGCGCGGCTGGCACCTCGACGAAAAGCACGTGCTGGTCGACGGCAAGCGCGTCTCGGGCGGGATTTTCGACTTCGCCCTGTTCATGATCCACAACGCCAAGGAGCAGCTGGCGCGCGGCGCCGGTCCGTATTTCTACCTGCCGAAGATGGAATCGCACCTCGAAGCGCGCCTGTGGAACGATATTTTCGTGATGACGCAGCAGGAACTGGGCCTGGCGCAGGGGACCATCAAGGCAACCGTGCTGATCGAAACCATCCTGGCCGCGTTCGAGATGGATGAAATCCTGTACGAACTGCGCGAGCACAGCGCCGGCCTGAATGCGGGACGCTGGGACTACATCTTCTCGTGCATCAAGAAGTTCAAGCTCGACAAGGACTTCTGCCTGGCCGACCGCCCGAAAGTGACGATGACGTCGCCGTTCATGCGCGCCTACGCCTTGCTGCTGCTCAAGACCTGCCACAAGCGCGGCGCACCGGCCATCGGCGGCATGGCGGCGCTGATCCCGATCAAGAACGATCGCGAGAAGAACGAGATCGCCATGGGCGGCGTGCGCAACGACAAGGCGCGCGACGCGAGCGACGGCTACGACGGCGGCTGGGTCGCGCATCCGGGCCTGGTGGAGCTGGCGATGGGCGAATTCAAGAAGGTCCTGGGCGACAAGCCGAACCAGATCGACAAGCAGCGTCCCGATATCGACGTGACGGCGGCCGAGCTGCTCGACTTCAAGCCGGAAGCGCCGATCACCGAAGCGGGCCTGCGCTACAACATCAACGTGGGGATTCATTACCTGGGCAGCTGGCTGGCGGGCAATGGCTGCGTGCCGATCCACAACCTGATGGAAGACGCGGCCACGGCGGAGATCAGCCGTTCGCAGGTATGGCAGTGGATTCGCTCGACCAAGGGTGTGCTCGACGATGGCCGCAAGGTCACGGCCGAGATGGTGAAGGCCATGATTCCGGAAGAACTGGCCAAGGTGAAGGAAGTCGCGCCGAACGGCGATAACCCGACCTATGCGCGCGCGGCGGTGATTTTCGAAGAGATGTCGACCTCGGAATCGTTTGCGGAGTTTCTGACCTTGCCGCTGTACGAAGAGATTTGAGTAGTTAGTCCCACCGACACGTCGTTCCCGCGCCAAGGCGGCCGCCAAGGCCGGGAACGACGGCGATGAGTGTGGCGGTCGGCGCCATGCGTCGAGGCGGCGGGAAAGCGATCAAACCCGCAGCGCCATCGCTTCACGCTTGATGATCAACTCCGCAAACTGCTCCGCCGGCATGGCCGGCGCCAGGTACCACCCCTGCAGCAGGTCGCAACGCTGCGCGCGCAGGTAATCGAGCTGCGCCTCGGTTTCCACGCCTTCCGCCACCACCTCCAGCCTTAAACTGTGCGCCAGTGCGATGATGCCGGCGATGATGGCCGCGTCGTCGGCGTCGTGCGGCACGTCGGCCACGAACGAGCGGTCGATCTTGATGATGTCGACCGGGAAGCGCTTCAGGTACGACAGCGACGAATAGCCGGTGCCGAAATCGTCGATCGACAGGCGCACGCCCAGCCCGCGCAGGCGGTGCAGGGCCTTGAGCGTATCCTGGGCGTGCTCCATCAGGGTGCTCTCGGTGATTTCCAGCTCCAGCAGTGCGGGCGGCAGGCTTGAGGCCACCAGCACCGCTTCGACCGTATCGGCAAAATTCTTTTGCAGCAGCTGGCGCACCGACAGGTTGACCGCCACCCGCATCGGCGGCAAGCCCTGGTCGATCCAGGCCTTGAGCTGCGCGCACGCGGTGCGCAGCACGAATTCGCCGAGCGGATTGATCAAACCGGTTTCCTCGGCCAGCGGAATGAATTCCACCGGCGGCACCATGCCGCGGGTCGGATGCTTCCAGCGCACCAGCGCTTCCATGCCGATGATGCGCTGGTTGTCCAGGCGCGCCTGCGGCTGGTAAAACACTTCGAGTTCGCCGCGCTCGAGCGCGCGCCGCAAATCGCTTTCGAGCCGCACATGCTCCGAGATCGCCTGTTCCATCGAGGCCTCGTAGAACTGGAAGCCGGTATTGGTCTTCTTGGCGCGGTACATGGCGCTGTCGGCGCGCTTGACCAGGGTCGGCACATCGAGCCCGTCGAACGGATACATGGCGATGCCGACGCTGCCGGTGACAAAAATATCGTGGCCGTCGATCTGGAACGGCGCCGCCAGCACGCGGCAGATGGTCTGCGCGGCGGCCGCCGCCGGCGCCGGGCCGTCGACGTCGCCCAGCACCACCGTGAATTCGTCGCCGCCCAGGCGCGCCACCATGTCGATGCTGCGCACCGCGCGCCGGATGCGCTGCGCCACCGCCACCAGCAGGCGGTCGCCCACGTCGTGCCCGAGGTTGTCGTTGACGTACTTGAAGCGGTCCAGGTCGAGGAACAGCACCGCCAGCTGGGACTTGCCCACGCGCGCGTGGTCGACCGCCTGCCCGAGCAGGTCGAAGAACAGGGTGCGGTTCGGCAGTCCCGTCAACAGGTCGTTGAAGGCCAGGTGGCGGATGCGCTTTTCGGCGCGGTTGGCCTCGATGATGCGGCGCACCCGCTGCGACAGCACCGCGTAGTGGATCGGCTTGGGAATATAGTCGCTGGCGCCGGCCGCGAAGGCCCGCTCGACCGAGGAATTGTCTTCCAGCGCGGTGATCATCAGCACCGGAATGCCGCTGCCGCCGGGCAGCTCCTGCATGCGCGCGCAGGCGGTAAAGCCGTCCATCACCGGCATGACCGCGTCCATCAGCACCACGTCGGGCTGGAAGCGCTTGAGCATCATCAGGGCCTGGGCGCCGTCGGCCGCTTCTTCGACCTTGAAGCCGTCGCGCTGCAAAGTGTAGCGCAAGGTGCTGCGCGTGCTGCGGTCGTCGTCGACGATCAGCACCTGCGGCACGTCGTCGGCGCCGCCCTGGCCGGCGCTGTCGCCGCCGGTCACTTCGGTGGCCAGCGCACTGGCCACCGCATTGTAGGCCACGCGCAGGCGCGCCAGCAGCGGCACGATCAGTTCCGGACGGCCGGCGATGGCATGGTCTTCGGCTTCCTTGGCCAGCTGCGCCAGGTGGGTCGCCCCCAGGTTGCCGGACGAGCCCTTGATGGCGTGCGCCTTGGCGCGCGCGCTTTCGCCGTCGCCGCCGTGGGCCGCCGTTTCCAGGTCGAGCAGGTATTGCGGCGTGTCTTCGAGGAAGGGGCTGATCGCCTGGGCCAGCGAGGAGCCCATGATTTCGCGCAGCTTGACGAACATGGCCTGGTCGATCGGGCTGTCGCTGTTGCCGGCGGCATGCTCGCCCGGCGCCTGCGCGCTGCGCTGCTCTTCGCCGCGCGGCAGCCAGCGGTCGAGCTTCTGGCGCAGTTCGAACAGGGTGATCGGCTTGGCCAGATAGTCGTCCATCCCGGCGGCCAGGCATTTTTCGGCGTCGCCGCGCTGGGTGTTGGCGGTCATCGCCACCAGCGGCGTGCGCCGGCCGGTCCCCTGTTCGAAGGCGCGGATATGCGCGGTCGCTTCGTAGCCGTCCATCTCGGGCATGCTGCAATCCATCAGGATCAGGTCGAAGCTGCTGGTGCGCGCCGCTTCCAGCGCTTCGCGTCCGTTGGCGGCGAACTCGCAGGCGCAGCCGTTCATGGCCAGCATGCCGGCGGCGACCATCTGGTTGGTGCGGTTGTCTTCGGCCACCAGGATGCGGAACGAGGTGCGCGGCGGCGCGGCCAGGGCGCTGGCGATCGCCGGCGCGGGCGCCCTGGCGCCGGCCAGCACGTCCTTGAGCGCCTGCAGCAGGCGTTCTTCGCGCAGCGGCTTGCCGAGCGAGGGATGGCCGTCGACCAGGGTGCCGCCCGAGGGCGTGCCGAAGCGGTCGAGGATCAGCATCAGGGTGCCGGGCCACTCGGCGGCGATGCGGCCGGCCAGGTCGTTGCCGTCGTCGTCGAGGGCGCCGATGTCGAGCATGACGATGCCGTACGGGCGTGCCTCGCCGGCGCCGACCTTGAGCTGCAGCAGCGCTTCGCCGCCCCAGCGCGTGGCGTGGCAGTCGATGCCGTGGCGGTCCATGGTGCGGGCCACGAAACTGCGCACGATCTGGCTGTCGTCGACGACGATGGCGCGCAGGCCGGCCAGCTCGGGATGGGCCGCTTCCGGCACTTCCTGCAGGGCGCTCTTGCAGACGATGTCGAAGGTGAAGGCGGTGCCTTCGCCGAGCGCGCTGTCGACCGTGATGGCGCCGCCCATCAGTTCGACCAGCTGCTTGCAGATCGCCAGCCCCAGGCCGGTGCCGCCGTATTTGCGCGTGGTCGACGGGTCGGCCTGGGCGAAGGACTGGAACAGGTGCTGCTGCTGGTCGGCGCTCATGCCGATGCCGCTGTCGCGCACTTCGAAGCGCAGGCCGCGCTGCGGACCGTCGAGCGGGCCGTCGGCCAGCGCGATCGAGACCGCCACTTCGCCATGCTCGGTGAACTTGACGGCGTTGCCGAGCAGGTTGATGAGCACCTGGCGCAGGCGCAGCGAGTCGCCGTTGACCCAGCGCGGCACGTCCGGCGCCAGCAGGTAGCCCAGTTCGACGTCGCGCACCTGCGCCTGTTTGGCCACCAGTTCGATGACTTCTTCCAGCAGCGTGGGCAGGTCGAAGTCGACTTCTTCCAGCGACAGCTTGCCCGCCTCCATCTTGGAGAAGTCGAGGATATTGTTAATCAGGTCGATCAGGGTGCGCGAGGAATTCCAGGCCACGTCCACGCATTCGGCCTGGCGCTTGTTCAGGCTCATCTCCTTGAGCATGTCGAGCATGCCGACCACGCCGTTGAGCGGGGTGCGCACTTCGTGGCTGACGGTGGCGGCAAACTGCGCCTTGACCAGCGCCATGCTCACCGCCGCGTCGCGCGAGTCCTTCAGTTCCGCTTCGCGCTGTTCGAGCACGTTCATCATCTTGTTGAAGGCGAGCGCCATGTCGATCAGGTCGCGCGGGCCGGCCGGCTCGGCGCGCATGCCCGATTCGCCCCCCTCGGCGCGCCGCATCAGGCGCGACAGGGCGTTGAGCGGGTTGATCATGTGGCGCGTGATCAGGCGCACCACCGCCAGCAAAATGGCGGCGAACGACAGCGTGACGACCAGGTTCCCGACCAGCAGCGAGAGCGTCAGGCGGTTCAGGGTGTCCTTGGCGATGGCCACGTGCACGTGGCCGAGCAGTTGCCTGGGCGGCTCCTGCAGGTCGAACGGCGAGGCGATGCCCTGGCCGCCGAACACCGGCGCGCTGAAACGCCAGGCTTGCCTGGTTTCGCCGGCGAGGCGGGCTTGCGGCCCGGCCGGGACGGGCTTGACGTCGGCGGCGGGCATGGCCCCGGCCTGGGTCCTGGAAAGGATGACGGTGCCGCGCGTGTCGCTGATCTGCACGCTCAGCACATCCGGGAAGGCGAGGGTGGTGGCGACGACGTCCTGGGCGTTTTCCGGCGAGTGATACAGCAGCGCCAGGGTGCTCTGGCGCGCCAGGTTTTCCGCGATGCGTTCGCCCTGTTCCAGGAAGTAGTCGCGCATGCGGGTGCGCGCTTCCCAGGAATTCATCAGCGACGAAAACAGCGCCAGGCCGAGAATGGCGGCCGAGACGAGGACGGTCAGCTGGCGGCGGAACCCGGTGCGGCGAAGGAAATCGTGAAACATTGACTCAGGGCTCCGGATAGATAAGGTCGAAAGTGCGCTGCTGCTGGTGGCCGATGGTCAGGCCCATGTGGCTGGCGGTACGCAGGTTGATGGCGGTGTACAGTTCGCGCAGCGGCTGCACGCCTTTTTTAAGTTCGCCCGCGATCGCGCCCTCGGCGGAACTGGCCAGCGAGCGGCCCAGTTCCACATTGTTGGGACTCATGGCGAACAGCGCGCCTTTTTTCACATGCAGCACATTGCTGGAAAAGATAGGCACGCCGCTGTTCCAGGCTTGCTTGAGGATCAGGGGCAGCAGGGTGCCTTCTTCGACGGTGGTGGTGTCGTGCGGCAGCCAGACGGCGTCGCGCCGGCTGTCGGCGGCCGCGAATTGCGCGGTGTAGACCTGGGCCGCCTGGGCCAGGTCGCGCGCTTCGTGGGAGACCAGTTCCAGCCCCTGTTCGCGGGCGGCCTCGCGTGCGATGCGCAGCAGCCATTCGGTTTTTCTGGGATCGTAGACCACCAGCACGCGCCGGATCTCGGGCAGCAAGGTGCGCAAGCGGGTAAACAGCAGGGCCGGATCGGGCGTGAGGCTGATGCCGTTCAGGTTGACGATTTCGGCGTCCGACAGCAGCAGGGCGCCGCCCACCAGCACCACGATGTCGCGGTCCAGCGCGGCGGCCACGTTCAGGCCCTGGCGCCCGAGCGCGATGACGACCCGGGTGCCGCTGCGCTTGAGCTGCGCATTCAGGTCGGCGGCATCGATACGGGCGTCGACCGCATAGCTGCGCACGCGCAGGCGGGTGCGTTCTTCGATCCCCTGGATCATGCCGATGAAGGCGCCGCGGAACGGTTCCGACACGTTCGGGTACAGCACCGCGATGGCGCCCTTGCCGGCCGAGGCTTGCAGCTCGGGGCGGCGCAGCTGGTCTTCCAGCTGCGAGAGCGTGATCGGCGTCATGTCGTATTGACCGCCGCTGTCGTAGCGCTCGAACAGGCCGGCAGTGGCGGGCGCCGCATCGGCGCCATGGCCTAGCGCGCGCGGCGCCGCTGCCGCCAGCAGCAGTAAAGACAGCAGTAAAGACAGCGGCCACCAAAGCCCGCGCGCGCGCAGCCGGCGCCAGGCGGTCGAAAAGAGAGTAGTCATTGCGTACAGCGGGGACGCGTGGTCCGGTTAATTTGTAAGCAGCCACGCACGTGGGCAGACACCAGCATGCAGTATACGTTACCGAAGTAGCTCGAAAGAAAGAATTTTGCGGATTCGACAAAAATTCCCCTTCCCGCTCCGGCGCATCGATAGCGGTACGGTCGGCGCCGGGGCGCCGTCGCGTCATGCGCTGTGTCGCACCGTTGCCTGGCGAGGCTAGAAGGTGTTTTTCCAGCTGCGCAGGGCGGCGAAGGCGGCGCCGGGCGCGGCCTGCGGGTCGAGTTTGCCGAGCGCGACCAGGTTGGCGACGATGGCTGGCTGCTCGTCGCGCAGGAACGGATTGGTGGCTTTTTCAAGGCCGATGGTCGAGGGGATGGTGGGGATGCCGCGTTCGCGCTTGGCACGTTCGACCTCGATGCGCTCGGCGATCAGCGCGTTGCCCGGTTCGGCGGCGGCCGCGAAGCGCAGGTTCGACAAGGTATATTCGTGCGCGCAGTACACGGCGGTGTCGCCTGGCATGGCCAGGAAGCGGGCGAGCGAGGCGCGCATTTGCGCCGGCGTGCCTTCGAACAGGCGCCCGCAGCCGCCGGCGAACAGGGTGTCCCCGCAGAACAGCCAGTGTTCGGCCGACTGTTCGCGCACGAAGGCAATATGGCCGAGCGTATGGCCGGGGACTGCCAGCACGCGCAGGGCCAGCGCCAGGCCGGGCACCTCGACCAGGTCGCCGTCGCCGAGCGGCACGTTCACCGTGGCGATGGCCTCGGCGCGCGGTCCGTACACCGGTACCGGAGCGTGCCCGAGCAGGTCCGGTACGCCGCCAATGTGGTCAGCATGGTGATGGGTGAGTAAAATGGCGGTGAGCGTGAGATGATGCGCGTCCAGGGCCGCGATGACGGGCCCGGCGTCGCCGGGGTCGACCACGGCGGCGTGCACGCCATCATGGATTAGCCACAGGTAATTGTCCTTGAACGCGGGGACGGCGAGGACGCTCAAGGGGCGCTGCGTCGGATACGTCATAGTGAAGGTGTCGGCAAAGGAATAGGCATGGATAGCGCGGCATCGGAAAAGTCCATTATAGCGCTCGACGGCTGGTTGCAGACGCCGGCCGGCGCTTACGTGCGCGCGTGGGAGCAGGCTTGCCTGGACGAGCTGACGGCCGATATTTTCGGCTATAACGCGGTGCAGATCGGCTTGCCGCAGATCGATGCGCTGGCCGCCAACCGCATGCCCAACAAGTGGCAGGCGGCAACGCGCACGTCCTCGCGCGAGCAGGTCGCGCTCGGTTCGGGCAAGCGCCAGATTGCCGTGGCGCTCGACTTTGCCGAACTGCCCTTCGCTTCGCAAAGCCTGGACCTGGTGGTGATGCCGCACGTGCTGGAGTTCGCCGCCGAGCCGCACCAGGTGCTGCGCGAGGTCGAACGGGTCCTTATTCCCGAGGGCCAGTTGATCATCTGCGGCTTCAATCCGGCCAGCCTGTGGGGCATGCGGCAGGGCTTGCGGCGGGTGACGCGCTCGTCCTACCTGCCGGTGGCGGGGGAATTCATTTCTATGCCGCGTATGAAAGACTGGTTAAAATTGCTGAACCTGGGCGTGAGCCGCAGCCATTTCGGCTGCTATGCGCCGCCCTGCCGCACCGCGCAGTGGCTGGAGCGCTACGCCTTCATGGAGCCGGCCGGCCAGCGCTGGTGGCCGTATCTGGGCGCGGTCTACATGGTGCACGCGATCAAGCGCGTCAAGGGCATGACCATGATCGGTCCTGCCTGGAACAAGAAATCGGCGACGGCGCCGCAAGCGGTGCCCGCCACCAACCGGAAGTAAAGACAGAGAAAGTCAGGATGAGCAAAGTAGAGATTTTTACCGACGGTGCGTGCAAGGGCAATCCGGGCACCGGCGGCTGGGGCGCCTTGCTGGTGGCCGACGGTCACGAGAAGGAAATCTGTGGCGGCGAATTGAATACGACGAATAACCGCATGGAGCTGCGCGCCGTGATCGAGGCGCTCAGCATTCTCAACCGGCCGTGCGAAGTGGTGCTGCATACCGACAGCCAGTATGTGCAGAAGGGTATTTCGGAATGGATCCACGGCTGGAAGGCGCGCGGCTGGAAAACCGCGTCCAAGGAGCCGGTCAAGAATGAAGACCTGTGGAAGGCGCTCGACCTGGCCCAGGCGCAGCATGCGGTGGAATGGAAATGGGTGCGCGGACACAACGGGCATCCGGGCAACGAGCGCGCCGACGTGCTGGCCAACCGGGGCGTGGAAACCGTCCGCCGCTAAGCTGCGCCGCGCTTTGGTATACTGCGCGCCTTGTTTCACTCTTCACCCGGACTGCCATGCGTCAAATTGTTCTCGATACCGAAACCACCGGCCTGAATCCGCGCACGGGCGACCGCGTCATCGAGGTCGGCTGCGTCGAACTGGTCAACCGTATGCTGACGGGGAATAACTTCCACCGTTACATCAACCCAGAACGCGATTCGGAAGAGGGCGCGCTGGCGGTCCACGGCCTGACCACGGAATTTTTGCGCGACAAGCCCAAGTTCGCCGAGATCGCCCAGGAATTGCGCGAGTATATCCAGGGCGCCGAAGTCATCATCCACAATGCGCCGTTCGACCTGGGCTTCCTGAATAACGAATTCAAGCTGCTCGGACTGCCGTCGTTTACCGAGCACTGCAGCGGGGTGATCGATACCCTGGTTAACGCCAAGGAAATGCACCCCGGCAAGCGCAACTCGCTCGATGCGCTGTGCGACCGCTATGGCGTCTCGAACGCGCACCGCAAGCTGCACGGCGCGCTGCTCGATGCCGAGTTGCTGGCCGATGTCTACCTGTCGATGACGCGCGGGCAGAACAGCCTGTCCATGGATGTCGAGGAAGAAGCCGGGGGCGGTGGCGGCCTGCTGGAGGCGGTGGCGCTGGCCGACGTGATCGTGCTGGCCGCCAGCGCGGACGAGCTGGCCGAGCACGAAAGCGTGCTGGGCGGGCTGGACAAGGCGGTCAAGGGCAACTGTATTTGGAGAAATTACGCAGAAGCGTGACCTTTTGCGAAAGCTGTGTCATAATACGCCCCGCTTCGGGAGGTTAGCTCAGGGGTAGAGCACTGCATTCACACTGCAGGGGTCGCAAGTTCGAAACTTGCACTTCCCACCAAAATTCTGCTTGAAATCAAGGGCTTGCAACTTATGTTGCCGGCCCTTTTTCATAAGTGCTCAAAAAGTACTCAAAACTGGTTTTCTTCTACGAGAAATGTCCCGCCGACTCACTATCCGGCGTCACGCGTACGCCCGGCGCTGCATGGCGATCGCAGGGTGATCTTTCGCAACCTGCATTGCAAGATGAAGTGGTCCAGGTAGACGTATCTCTCCGTCCCACGATGGCGCTTTCGTACAAAGCAGGGCAGTTTACTCGGCAATTTCCTCCTCAGTGCTGAAGTTTGATTCCACTGTAGATGCGCTTTAGATTGCTATGGAGGTACACAATCAAGGGCCCGTCCAGGACGTCGGTGGGGTGGGCAAGTGCACGTTGAATAAACTCGCTTGTCTTCACCGGCGTCAACAAGTCGGGTTGAGCGTAAGTGGCGCATATGCCCGAGTGGTACGGAACCCATGTGCCGCGTACGGCACTATTGCCTATAGCAAATATTTTTGGTGTATTTGTCAGCGGCGATTTAAAACTGATACAGTTTTCGTAGTGCC
>NZ_RXLQ01000002.1 GCF_003953935.1 Massilia atriviolacea | reverse complement strand
CTATCGTGGTGTCCGAAATTACTTGACCACAGCACTGCCTCTGTCAAAACGGAACGTAATTCGGCGCCAATCCTTTCGCCCTGCACTCTGAGTTGTTCGCGCATACTTTCTTGCTGGGCCTTTTCGCGCTTTAAGGCACTCAAAAACTGACGCGACTCGATCAGGTCGTTCTCTTTCGCGTGCACCGTCAGCGCAGCCATCATTCCCTGATTGCCCAGGATCCGCGCCGCATCCACCGTCCTCTCATGAATCTGTACTCGTTCGTTCTGCAAATGGATCGACCCGGCGATTTGGGATAGATCGGCGTCAATACCCTTGCGTCGCGTTACAAGCTCTTCGCGCTGGCGCAAGAGTTGATCGCGCCGCGCGTTCGCCTGGCTCGCCTGCAAGTCGAGCTGGCTTCGCTGATTCTCGCGCAGGCTTACTGAAAGCGACTCGCCGTGCTCGAGTCTCGGCGTGGAAGAGACAAACATGAGAACTTGCCCACCTCGCACGCGATCGCCCTCATTGACAAGTACCCGCTCTGCAATGCCGGATTTCGTTGCCATAATTCGAAACGTTCCCGCTGCCGGCGTCACTTGTCCAATGACAGTTTGTTTGTGCGCGTAATGCGTAGTACAGACAAACCAGGCCGCGACGGCAAACAGGGAGGCGAGCAATAGGGTCAGGCTCCACTGCGGTATCCCAGCGGGCATCGCAGGCACACCAAAGCCCTCAGCCTCAGTCAGGCGGACCTCCCGCCTGAACAGTTCTGCAGCCTGCTGCTCCTGACTAGCCTCGTCGTACATTTTTCGAACCATGCGTGATATGGCATGCCGACATTCGTGACGACCACCTTGTGTGCTTCGATGCGACCGTACGAATTTAGTTCCGAACCCGCATAAAAAAATTTTGGCGAATCCATCAACCTGAACTTGTTTCATCCGTTTGCAAGTACAAAGACCCGCCGTGAGACCTGTTGGATGGCACGCGAAACACAGTGTTGGCTGTTACATATCACCCGTGCTCAGGACAAGGCTGCCAGCTCATCCTCGGTAAACCCCGCCCGCCGGCGCGCCTCCAGATTGAACGGGCCCTTGAGCACCGGCGCTTCGTAGCGCAGCGCCAGCGCGGCGTATGCCGCCTGCGGATCGAGCGCGCGCGCGTCGCACAGATGGCGATACCAGCGGTTGCCGATTTCCACATGCCCGACCTCGTCGCGCAGGATGATATCGAGGATCGCGGCCGCCGCCATGTCGCCCGCCTGCGCGATTTTTGCGCGCAGCGGCGGAATCGCATCGAGCCCGCGCGCCTCAAGCGTGCGCGGCACCAGCGCCATGCGGGCCAGCACGTCGCCCTTGGTCTTCTCGACCATCTCCCACAAGCTGTCGTGCGCCGCGAAGTCGCCGTAAGCGTAACCGAGCACCTCCAGGTGCGCGGCCAGCATCGAGAAGTGATACGCCTCCTCCTTGGCCACGCGCAGCCAGTCGGTGTAATAGGCGTCCGGCAGGCCGGGGAAGCGCCACAGCGCGTCGAGCGCCAGGTTCATGGCGTTGAACTCGATGTGGGCCAGCGAATGGACCATCATCGCGCGCCCCTCCACCGTCACCATCGAGCGCCGCCCGACCAGGCGCGGCGGCACCAGCTGCGGGCGCTCCGGCCGGCCCGGAATCGGTCGCACGACCTCGAACGCGGCCTCGCTGTCGACGCGCCAATCGCCGTCCAGCCGCGCTTGCGCCAGCGCGGCGATGGCCGCCGTCTTGGTGGCCGGATCGGGTTCGAGTAAGCACTGCAGCGCATGCGCGCGCAGTTCCAGCGGGTGGGCCATGGCATTACCTTGTACGTGAAATGGCCGCAGTATACCAAGCCGGCCCGCCGGCGCCGCTCAGAAGCGGTACGACTCGCCGTCGGCCGGCACCAGCACGCGCTGCGCATCCATCTTCATCCCGGCGATGTAGTCGCGCATGTCCTGACGCGTCTGCATGGCGTGGTTCACGGCTTCCATGTGGATGCCGACCACGGTCGCCTTGGGCGCCAGCTGGTAAGCCTTGTACAAGTCTTCCTTGCCCATGATGATCGATCCGTCCATGCCTGTCACGCGCGCGTAGCCGGTGTTAAGCACGATGACGTCGGGCTGGAAACGCGTGATCGCCGCCTCCACATCGCCATTCCAGATGGTGTCGCCGGCCACGTACACGCGCTTGTAGCCTTCGCGCTCGAACACGATGCCCGAGGCGGTGCCCAGCAGCGCCGCGAGCGGCTTAACGCGCATCATCCGGTCGGTGCCGTGCTGGCCGCCGGTCCGGATCAGTCGCGTGCCCTTGAACACCGTGTTCGCGTCCAGCGAGCGCACATTGGTAAAGCCATCCTTGCGGATGCTTTGCGCGTCGTCCTCGTTCTGCGTAAAGATCGGCATGTCCTTGGGCAGGCCCTGTTTGGCCGCATCGTCCCAGTGGTCGAGGTGGGTATGGGTGACGACGATGGCGTCGGCTTTCATCACCTCGGCCAGCGGCAGCGGGAGCTCGACCAGCGGGTTGCGCAGCTGGCTGTTGTAGGTGCCTTCGAAGCCGGGATACGCGCCCTTTTTTGCGAGCATCGGATCGACCAGGAAGGTGGTGCCGGCGTAACTGAGCTTGATGGTCGCGTTGCGGATGTGCTGGAACTGCACGGCGTCGTTGCCAACGCCCGGGCCGGCGCAGGCCGCGAGCGAGGTGGTCAGGGCGGCGGCGGCGGCGTAGCGCGTCAGGTTCTCGGTGGTGGACACAGGGTTCTCCTTAAAGGGTTTAACAGAGCGGGAAAGTGCGGTCTCCCGGCGACTGGGCGTATCTTGCGCCGATCCGGACAAGGCAAAAAGTGGCCCGAAGGCCGATCTTCGATATAATCGGGCCATGCGAAAAAACCTCCCGCTTCCGGCCGCCCGCAAAGTGGCCATCATCGCCTTCGACGGCATCACCCCCTTCCACCTGTCGGTGCCCTGCCTGGTATTCGGCACCGATGCCGGCGACGGCGCGGCGGCGCGCTTCGAGCTTGCCGTCTGCGCGGTCGAAGCAGGCCCGCTGCGCACCTCGGCCGGCTTTGCCATCGCGCCCGAATCCGGCCTCGCCGCGCTGGACGACGCCGACATCGTCGTCATGCCGGCCTGGCACGACGACTGCCGCAGCGCGCCGCCGGTCCTGCTCGACGCCCTGCGGCGCGCCCACGCGCGCGGCGCGCGGGTGGTGGGCCTGTGCCTCGGCGCCTTTCCGCTGGCGCAGGCGGGCCTGCTCGATGGCCGGACCGCCGCCACGCACTGGGCGGCGGCGGACGCGTTCGCGAGCCTGTATCCCAAGGTGCAGGTCAACCAGGAAGTGCTGTACGTGGACCAGGGCGATGTGCTCACGTCCGCCGGGGTGGCGGCCGGCCTCGATTGCTGCCTGCACCTGCTGCGCCAGCTGTGCGGCGCCGAGATTGCCAACCGCGTGGCGCGGCGCCTGCTGATCGCGCCCCACCGCGATGGCGGACAGGCGCAGTTCATCGAGCGTCCGCTGCCCGTGTCGCACAGCGAGGGCCGCTTTGCGCAGGTACTCGACTGGGTGGCCAGGCATCCGCAGCACGCGCACAGCATCGACGCCCTGGCCGAACGCGCCGCCATGAGCCGGCGTAACTTCACGCGCCACTTCCGCCAGAGCACCGGCACCTCGTTCAAGCAATGGCTGCTGAACCAGCGCATGGCGCACGCCCAGCGCATGCTCGAAAGCGGCGACGCCTCCATCGAAGTGGTGGCGCAGGAAGCGGGCTTCGGCACTGCGCTCTCGCTCAGGCAGCACTTCCGCACCGTCCTGCGCACCTCGCCATCGGCCTACCGCAAGCTGTTCCGCTCGGACCAGCCGGCGGCCGCCTGATCTACAAGGAAACAATATTATGGTTTAGATAAATTATGTAAAAAATCAAGGTTTGGCCCATGCATTGGAAATACAGTTTCCAGACTGTTCAAGCCGAAAGGCAATGCGATGAGCAGCGTTGTTGAAGGGCATGTCCGATGCCCTCGACGTGGGAGTCTTACCTTGAACCTGGAGTGAAAATGAATAAGCAAAGCACCAATCGCATTCATTTGAAAACCGCAGCAATCTGTCTCGGCCTGCTGGCCGGACTGGCCGGCCCGACTGCTTCCGCACAGTCGACCCCCTCGGCCAAAGCGACGTTCGCTTACACCTCGCTCACCGTTCTGCCGCCTTGCAACAGCACCGATGCCGCCGGCTGCGACGGCAAAGGCAGCGATGGCTGGACCAGCATCCTCAAGCAGCAGCTGAAAACGGCGAACCAGAAAGACCTGTTCGTCAACGCGTCGCTGCAATGCGGCATCGTGACCGATACCACCGTCAAAAGCGTCAACGGCTCGCTCGATACGGCGGAAGCGCGCGCAACCATCCGCGTGAAGGTGAAGATCACCAGCCCGACCGGCGTCGTCTCGTATGCCCAGCCCGCCACCGGCAGCGATGCCATGAACGCGGTCGGCGACGGCATCGTGTTTTGCGACCGTTCGCAGACGCTCAAGGCCAAGTTTTCCGGCCTGAACTGCAAGGCCGATGCCTACGGCACGGTGACCTGCGCCGATCCGGAAGAACTCCAGCTGATCCTCAAGACCCTCAACGCCAACGCCTTCAATTTCGTGGCGCCTGCCATGGGCAGCGGCGTGAACACCATCGAGGTGCTGGCGCGCTCGTCGGCCAGCGGATCCGCCACCGGCACCAACGGTTCGCTCGGTAGCGCCAATGCCTTCGTCGGCGCGGGCTCGGTCGCCGTCGAAGAAGTTCGCATGATCAAGGGCAATACCGGCGAAACCATCAGCTTCTGATCCAACGGCGCAATGCCGCTGGCTGCCTTGGGCGGTGCATGACGCCGCTCGAGGCACGCGTCCCACCTCGCTGCCATCCCGCGCAGCACGCAGCACGCTCTCCCGCAAGCGACGCATTTACCGGTTTCACCAACTGAGCGTGAAGTCGACCTGCCGGTATGCCGGGACGACAAACCATGTTGTCCGTCGTGACATAGTGACTATTCGTTAGTATTCCCGAAAGCAAAGATAGTAGACTCTGGGGAATAGTGGGCAAGCGCGGTGCTGCCCACGCTGACGACTCTCTCCAGAAACGGAACGTATGAAATTGACCAGGATTTGCGCAGCTGCGCTGCTCTCGATTCAACTGGCAGGCTGTTCGGGTAATGCCGAACTCGATGCCGCCAATGCGAAAATCGCCTCGCTGGAAGCGCAGCTGGCGAGCGAGAAAGCCCGCATCGGCGGCGCGGACGCGTCCAGCGCCGGCGGCAAGAACGGCGCCAAGGATGCGCCGGCGGCCGCAAAGGCCAGCGCCAGCGCCAGCGCCCCGGCACCCGGCGGCCAGCAATGGAAATACGACGCCGACGAAGACAAGATGACCGGAACGACGGTCTATCATGCGACCGTGAAAAGCAGCAATACGGTCGACTTCACGCCCCCGTATTCCGGCGCGCAGCATGGGTCCCTGGTTTTACGCTCTGGCAAGGGAAGCGGAAAGGACGTCATTTTCACGATTCAAAAAGGTCAGATCATGTGCCACTCGTACCAGGATTGCCATGTCCTGGTCCGCTTCGACGACGAGAAGCCCGTGGTGTACGCCGCGGCCGGGCCGTCGGATAACAGTTCCGAGACGATTTTCCTGCGCGGTTACGACAAGTTCGCAGCCAGGATGCGCAAGGCCAAGATGGTGCGGATCTCGGTCGACATCTTCCAGCAAGGCTCGCCGGTGTTCGAGTTCGATGTGAGCGGCTTCGATCCCGACAGATTCCAGCCCAAGGGCAAATAATCCACGCACCGGAGCGTCATGGATCGAGCAAGCGGCTTGCGCGCCATCCAGGCCGCAAGCCCGCCGCGCGCGAGCCGCGCGAGCTGAAGTCGACATCGTCGAACGGCTCCGGCGAGAACATCGACCAGTGGCCGGTCTTGACGGCGATCAGCGCCACTTTCAGGCGGATCCGCATGCGCTGGTTTTCGTCCGGAACCAGCGCACCGAGGATCGGCACCCAGGACACCACCTCGGTCGACAGGTTTTCCCTGCCCGATTCCAGCACGCCCCAATACACCATGATCTTTTCGGTACCGCTGCGCGCGGCCGCCAGGCGCAGGTGGCCGGCGTAGGTCGCCCCGCTAAGCAAAATATGCAGTCGGTGCCGGTCTCTTTGTGACGAAAAGTTTCACCGCCGTCGGCGCCGCGCGACACATCGCGCAAGCGGGATGTCAACCGAATGGCGCCGCCATGCGCTATGGATAAACAGGCCGGCGCCACAAGCACGCCGCCTGTCCGCCATCCTGTTCAACAAGCCCGAAAGGAAGCGCCATGCCCGCACGCCCACAACGCGTCACACCCGAGGACGCCTTCATCATCGTGCAACAGCGCGGACATGACCGCGTCGTGTTCGAAGTCAACGCCGGCAAGATGGTCTCGATTCGCGTCGAGCCGGAACCGGATCGCGCGCCCGGCGACGACATCACACACGAGACCGCCTTGGCGGAGATGGATACCCGGGGCAGTTGCTGACAGAGCGCTTCAAGCGTCAGGCCAGCATCGCAAAAATACAGTACGCTTGTCGTTCTCGAACGATTGTCCGGCCGGTGACGGCGATGCAAGCAGACGGAAAGGGATGACATGACACTGGCGACCGATCAGGACGGCGGCGCCCGGCCATTGTCCGCAGTGGCGATGGCGCTGGAGGGGATCCGGGAACCGGTGCTGGAGCACTGGGCGATGCTGGTCCGGCGCCATGTGCGCGGCGCCCGGTTCCTGCTCACGCCGATCCTGATCAACACCCTGCCCTCGTTCTACGCCAACCTCATGCAGGCGCTCACGCCCGGCTATCCGCGCGACGACGCCACCAGCCACTCCAGCGCCGCCATCGCGCACGCCGGCGAGCGCGCCCGCATGACCGACTACGGCGCCGAACAGCTGATCCACGAATACCAGCTGTTCCAGGAAGCGATCCGGGATGTCAGCGCCGCCCACAAGCTGGTCATCAGCAGCGCCGACTGGCTGCTCATCGAACGCTCGATTAACGCCGCCATCCGCGAAGCGGTGCGCGCATTCACCGCGATTCATGAAGAACTGCGCCACAAGGTGGCGGCCGCGCTGTCGCACGACATGCGCACGCCGCTGGCCGTGATCGCCAACGGCGCGCAGCTGATCGAACTGGCCGAGGACCTGGCGCAGGCCAGGCGCCTGGGCACAAAAATCGCGGCCAATGCGATCCGCCTCGAGAACATGGTCGGCGAAGTGCTCGACGCCCTCACCGCGCACAACGGCGCGCGCCTGCCGCTGCGCCTGTCGCGCTTCGACATGCGCGAGCTGATCGTCGAGGTGCAGCGCGAATTCGCCGACCGCTACCCCGCCGCGCTGGAGGTGGCCGCGCCCAGCGTGACCGGCTGGTGGTGCCGCGAAACGCTGCGCCGCGCGCTCGAAAACCTGGTCGCGAATGCGATCAAATACGGCGACGGCGGCCCGATTCGCATCGCGCTGGCCGAGACGCGCGGGAATATCGTGCTCACCGTGCACAACACCGGCAATCCGCTGGACGAGGATCAGCGCTGCCGCATCTTCGACTACCTGCGGCGCGAACAGCAGGTGCAGGCGCAGGGCTGGGGCATCGGCCTGCCCTTCGTCAAGCAGGCTGCCGAAAGCCACGGCGGCAGCGTGGCCGTCGACAGCGCACCCGCCACCGGCACCACCTTCCTGATCGATGTGCCGGTCGACTGCCGTCCGTATGTCGATGCGGACAGCCGCGCGGCACCGCCGCTCTGCGCAGCCGAGCGCCAGTCCGTGTCCGACTGACACCGTTCGCACCGCCCATTCCTTGAAGACAGTGCGTTGCAATAGTTGCCATGCTATGCATATAACCACTTTTTGCTGGCCTACGCGACGACCGGGATCCTTGCGACCGTGTTTCACCACATGGAGCGAAGCGCTGGCGAATCTGGGCTTTGTTCTGGCCGACGACGGTGCCAGGCTACCATCCGCTATTGCCGCTGCGCTCGGCGCGCGTCACATGGTGCATCACGCTGGCGCAGATGCTCTCTGCCAATTGCTCCTGCAAACGGATAGCCTGCCCGGCCTCGGCATCGAACTGGCCGCTCCAGGCGATCGCGCCGGCGCCGATCTCGATCGCGCGGATCAGCACCCGGGTGCGCTCCTCGTCGCGCCGGATGCTGCCTTCGATGGCGTGGCTGGGCGCGGCGCCCTGGGCGCACTGGGCCACGAAGCGGTCGCCCAGCACGCTGTACATCTGGTGCGTCAGCTGTTCGTTCAAACCTTGCGCAAATGAAATATCAGGGGCGCGCTCGCTCATGCACACCAGCGGCGTCAGGGTCAGCCTGCGGCGCTGCGCGCACAGGCCGGCGGGCCCGGCCAGCGCCTCGATCTCCGGCAAATATTTCCCAAGTGGAATAACAAACCTATATTGTCCTCCCCTGCCCGCGCCAGCGTAGTACGTGCGCAGGCGTTCGCGCAACCGTCCCATCTGGACCCGCACGATCGGATCTTCGCCGGCGTGGTAGGTCGCCTCGTCGCGTCCGAAAGCGGCAATGCCGAGCGCATACTGGCTCAATTCGTGCTCGCGGTCGGCCAGGCGCGCCTCGACAATGAACTGAAGCAAATGGCGCATGCGCTGCGCCTTGACGAATTCCTCGCTGGCCAGCACCTCGGCCAACATTGCCCTTATGCAAACTTCTTGTGGGACCGCGCCGGCGGCGGAATGGTGTAATTGGCTGAACATGGCAAGTCTCCGAAAGAGCGGACAGAAATATGGTCTTTTTGCAAATGCCGGTGTAGGATGGCATTGAAGGCAAGCTTAGCGAATCCGTACGGCGACATTCTTCTGAAAACCTTCCCCTCCCAAGTGATTGATTTTCTTATGATTTTATTTTCCGTCTCACGCACAGGCGGCATACCCGCCGGTCCTCCTGGTAGCCGCGCTTGAGCCGCCAGCCATTCCGCTTCGGCGAATGGATGGTCGATCCGGCCACCAATTCGATCAGTTCGGCGGACTTGCTGAAGAAAATGGAGCCGAGGGCGATGGACGTCCTGATGGCCTTGTGTCAAAAAGCCAACACCGTCGTCAGTACAGAGCAATTGCTTGAGCAATGTTGGGGATCAACTTTGCCTGGCGATAATCAAGTTCACAAAGTCATCGGCCAGCTGCGGCAGGTGCTCGGCGACGACGTCTCGGTCGGCGACTATATCCAGACCATCCGCAAGCGCGGCTACCGCACGGTGGCGCCGGTCGAGTGGCTGGAAGTTGCGCCGGCGGCGCGGCCGGCCTGGCATGGCGACTCGCCCTTTCGCGGCTTGCAGGCATTCCAGGAAGAACACGCCGCCGTGTTTTTCGGCCGCAACGACGCCACCGTCCAGCTCAAGCAAGCCCTGCTCGCGCAGGCCGCGAGCGGGCTGGCCCTGATGCTGGTGCTCGGTCCCAGCGCGGCCGGCAAGACCTCGCTGGTGCGGGCCGGCTTGCTGCCGGCGCTGGCCGGCCCCCAGGCGCATGACTGGAGCGTGGCCTCGGCCATGACCATGGACCTGGGCGAAATCGGCGAACTGGGCCTGCTCGACGCCCTCGGCAGCGTGATCCTCGACTGGCACACCGACGGCCACCCGGTGTTCGCCGGCGCCAGCGCGGTCGCCCTGGCGCAGCGCATGGCCAACGACAGCGGCGCCGTCATCGGCGAACTGGCGCGCGCGCTGAGCGCCGCCCACGGCCCCGGCCGCAGCCGCTGCGCGCTCTTCATCGACCGCTTCGAGGCCCTGTTTACCCTGCCCCATATCGACGAGGCGGCGCGCCAGCAGTTTATCGACGTCATCGAAGCCTTTGCCCGCAGCGCATCGGTATTGGTCGTCATCGGTTGCCGCAACGACTTTTATCCGCGCATCGCCGAGTACCCTTTCCTGATGGTCTCGAAATCCACGGGCGGCCATTTCGACCTGGGACGCCCCTCGCATGCCGACATCGCGCAAATCATCCGCCTGCCGGCCCTGGCTGCGAACTTGCGCTTCGGCATCGATCCCGTCTCGCAGGCGCGCCTGGACGACATCCTGTGCGACAGCGCCCTGCACGGCCAGGATGCGCTGCCCCTGCTGCAATACACGCTGCAAGAACTGTACCGCCTGCGCACGCCCGAGGGCGAGCTGACGGTCGAAGCCTTCCAGCGGCTGGGCGGCATCGAGGGCGTGATCGGCCTGCGCGCCGAGGAAATGATCGGCGCCATGGACCAGGCGGTGCAGGAGGCGGTGCCGCGCGTGCTGTCGCTGGTGGTGACGCTGTCGGCCAACGAAGACAGCGTCACCAGCCGGCGCGCGCCCTGGACCGCGCTCCAGAACGGCGCCGAGCGCGCGCTGGTCAACACCCTGGTCGAAGCGCGCCTGTTCGTGAGCGAACTGGTGGGGGGCGAACCCGGCTTCGGCATCGCGCATGAAGCGATCCTGCGGCGCTGGCCGCGCGCGGTGGCGTGGATCGGCGCGCACCGCTCGGCCCTGCTGATCCGCGCCCGGATCCACCTGCTGGCCGGGCGCTGGGCCGCCGAGGGCCGCGCCAGCGATATGCTCATTCCCGCAGGCAAGCAGCTCGATGAAGCCCTCAGCCTGCTCGATGCCACCGCGTTTTCGCTCGCGCCCGACGAACTGGCGCTGGTGCGGGCGTCGCAGGCGCGCGCGCGGCGCCGCGTGCGCCTGCGCTATGCGACCTTCGGCCTGGTACTGTGCCTGGCCCTGTTCGCGGGGCTGGCCGCGCTCAGCGCCATGCAGTCCAGGGCGGCCGAGCAACAGCGGCGTGCCGAAGCGGAAGGCCTGATCGGCTTCATGCTGGACAACCTGGCCGAGAAGCTGCGCCCGCTGGCACGGCTGGACTTGCTCGATGACATAGGCGTGCGCGCGATCCAGTATCTGTCGCTCTCGCGCAGCGACGAGTTGAGTCAGGTATCGCTGGCGCACCAGGCCAAGGCCCTGCAAACCATCGGCGAGGTGCGCAGCGCGCGCGGCGACCCCGAGGGTGCGCTGGCGGCCCTGCAGGCGGCGCGCGCGATCACCTCGCGCCAGTTACTCATTGCGCCCAAGGATCCCGTGCTCCTCATGAATGCCGGCACCAACGCTGCCTTGATCGGGGAACTGCATCTGAAACGAAGCGAGTGGGACAAGGCGGGCGAGCTGTTCGGCGCTAACCGCGACTTCAGCGACCGTCTGGCGGCCGTGCGCCCTGGCGACCCGAATGCCTGGCTCGAACAATCGTACGCCCACAACAACCTCGGCACCCTGGCCATCATGCGCGGCAGGACGCGCGAAGCGCAAGCCGAATTCGCCCGCTCGCTGGCGCTCAAAACCCAGGCCTTCGGCGCCAGGCCGGACGACCGCTCGCTGGCGGCGGACCTGGCAGACACCCTGTCGTGGACGGCATCGGCCAAGGAAGAGCTGGGCGAGCTGGCGGCGGCGATGACGCTCTTCGAACAGGCACTGGCGCTGGCCGAGTCGCTACACCGGCGCGCGCCCAAGGATGCACTGTGGACCCACAAATATGCGCGCGCCTTGCAGCAACGTGCCGAACTGAGCCGGCACATGGGTCGCGACACAGCGGCGCTGGCCGACTTCGCGCTGGCCAGGCGCCTGTTAAGCGCCATCATTGAGGCCGAACCGAACAACCGCGTGTGGCAAGCCAACCTGGTATCGCTCTCGCTGGGCGAGCTGCGCATCCTGGGTGCGCGCGCCGACCCGCGCGCGCAGCCTGGCGCGCTGGACGCGGTGTTGGCCCGCATCGGCGAACTGACCAGGCTCGACCCGGGCAATGCCGAGTGGTCAAAGCTGGAAGCGACCGCCCTGCTGCGCGCTGTGCAGGCGCGCGCGCCGATGCGCTACGGTGCCGAAGCGCTGGACATGCTGCGCCGGGCCGACGCGCTGGCCGCCAGCGTCCACGCCAAGAACGAGTCCGATCTGCGCGCCCGCGCCATCCTGGCCGAGGCGGCGCTGACGCGCGCCCAGGTCGACCAGGCCGGCGGCGACCAGCCAGCAGCGCGGCGCCATTGCGGCAAGGCGATCGAGATACTGGGCAGCGAAGCTGCGGGGAGCATGAATTTCCGGCTGTTGAACCCCTTGGTGCGGGCCAAGCTGTGTTTGGGGGAGCAGGAAGATGCCATTGCCTCCATGGCAGTATTGGAGAAGATGGCGTTTAAAGAAGTAACTTACCAGATGTTTCTCTCGACTTACTCGAGCAAAGGAAAATAATGAATCAAGACACCGAGCCATTTGTAAAAACGACAGCCATCTGCATCGATACGGTTGCCTCCGGAAGTGGTAACGCGGGAGCGAACAATCAATACATGGTCTCCTATTCACCGTCGTCAGTAACGGTCAACGAGTACAACACGCTGCTCGTGTATTGGATCGTCCCGAAGACGGGGGCGAACTTTGTCTTTTACAATTACGCCGAAACCCAACCCGACGGTTTCCCACCGCAGTTGAGCAAGTCTGGGATTGTGTCGAACGACGGAAGCATCATGGCCATGTTCGACGCGGATTCGAACACGACGTGTATCGATCTCTCGATCACATTCACGTTTGTTGATAAATCCATCTCTCCGCCTGTCTATTTCTGCTTCGATCCGCAGGTCGGCAACGACGTTCGCGCCAAACCTTGAGTCGCACGCCGGCCGCGACGATGCCGGGGCCGGTTTTCATCGTTGAGCACTGTTGACGTGTAGAATGGAAACATTGCAACTTTTAACAGATCCCGATGCGCCGCGCCGCCCCTGTCCTCTCCTTGCGCCAGTTTGGCGCCACGCTTGCCATCGTGGCAACGATCGCCACGCCCGCGCTTGCCGAGCAAGCAGCGGGCACGCTCCCGCCCGTTGCGGAGACAAGCATGGCGCGCCTGAATTTGCCCGCCTGCGCCAAGCCGGTCTATCCCAAGCAATCCCTGCGCGAAGAGCAGCAAGGCACGGTTACGCTGGCGTTCCTCATCGGCACCGATGGCGCGGTAAAAGATTCCAAAATCGTCACATCGAGCGGTTTCCCCTTGCTCGACCAGGCCGCCCAGGACGGCATCGGGCGCTGCAAGTTCCTGCCCACCCGTATCAACGGCAAGGCGGAAGAAGCCTGGATGAAGATGCAATACGTCTGGACCTTGGGCGACCCCACCCCGGCCCAGGCAGCTGCCACGCTGGCGCATGCCCGGCTCAACGCCGAACGCGGCAAGCCGGAATCGCAGTATCAACTGGGCACGATCCTCATGAACACGTCCAACCCCGCCCACAACCAGGCCGAAGCCATGGACTGGCTGCGCAAGGCGGCGGACCAGGGCTATGCGCGCGCGCAATTGATGCTGGGCGCGATCATGCAAGCAGGCCGCGCCGGCAAACCGGATGCGGAACAAGCCATGGCCTGGTACCGCAAGGCCGCCGAACAGGGCATGCCGGAAGCTCAGCATGCGCTGGCGCTGGCGCTGCTGGTCGGCGACCGTCCGGAAGACACGTCAACGGCGGTCGACTGGCTGCATCGCGCGGCAACGCAAGGCTACGCCCGCAGCCAGGCGGTGTACGGCGCGCTGCTGACCGACCAGAGTGCTCCGGAATCGGTCGCGCAGGGAATCGACCTGCTCCGCAAGGCGGCAGCCCAGGGCGACGCCTACGGCCAGCTTGAGCTTGCGCGCAACTACGGCGCCGGACGCGGCATGGAGCGCAACGATGCCGAGGCGGCCGTCTGGTATGAAAGAGCTGCACTCGGCGGCAACAAGCAGGCGCAGCGCACGCTGGCCGAGCTCTACCAACGCGGCCAGGGCGTCGCTGCCGACGCGGCCAAGGCCGCCCGCTGGCAGAAAGCCGCCGACGCGCCACCCGCGCGCCCGCGCTGACGCAGAGCGCGCCCGGCCTTGCTGGCGCTGGCAGCGCAGGCGATGCACGCGCTTTTCGAAAGACACGGCCGCGAAGCGGCTTCATCCAGGGAGGCAGCATGACAGTGTTTTCGGCGTATCTGGCGCGGATGGAAGTGCCATCGCAACAGGCGCGCGCACAGGCGGTGCTCGACTGGGTCGCAACGACATACCCGGCGCTGGAGCGGCGAATCGCCTGGAACCAGCCCATGTTCACCGACCACGGCACCTTCATCATCGCGTTCAGCACGGCAAAAAACCATTTGGCTGTCGCGCCGGAGGCGGCCGCCATCGCCCGGTTTTCCAGCCAGATCGCCGAGGCGGGCTACCAGCACACCAAACTGTTGATCCGCATTCCCTGGAACGCCGAGGTCGACTTTTCCCTGCTCGGACAGCTGATCGACTTCAACATCGCCGACAAAGCCGATTGCGCGACGTTCTGGCGCAAGGCTGGCAAAGCCTAGCTGCGCCCCAGCGCCGCACGCAGTTGCGCGAGCTTGTCCAGCACCGCGCCGCGTGTTTCCTGCGCCCGCGCGACCACCTGCACCTCGATCGACAGCAGGCGTGACACGGCCGGCGGCAGCGCGCGGTAGGCCACGCCGATGCGCGATGTCGCCCGCATCGATTGCGGGCACAGCGCCACGCCCTCGCCCGCCGCCACGGCGGCCAGCAGCAAGGTGAAGTCCTTCGGCTCGGGCCGGCGCGGCGGCGCGTAGCCGAGGCGCCTGAAACCGCGTTCGCATTTATCGTAGAACGCCGGATTGTCGGCGCGTGCAAACCAGAACAGCGGCAGCTCGCCGAGCGCGGCCAGGTCGACCTCCTCGCCGGCCGCGGCCGGATGGTGCGCCGGCAGCGCCACGATCATCGCTTCATGAGCGAGCGGCTCGAGCGCCAGGTCGGCGCCCGGGGCGGCGATATCGCCCACGATCGCCAGGTCGAGCTCGCCGGCGCGCACGCGCTCGACCAGTTGCCGCGACCAGGCCCGTTCCAGCGCCCGTCCGCCGGTCCACGCCGGATCGGTCACCAGCGCGTGCAGGGACGGCATCAGCGACGGATTGATCACGCTGGTCAGGCCGATGCGCAAGGGAGCGGCAGCGGCTTTTCCATCGTGAAAGCGCGCCTTGGCCGTAGCGACCGCCGCATCGAGGGCGAGCAGGATGGCCTGGGCCTCCTGCCTGAACGCTTCGCCGGCCTCGGTCAGGCTGACCCGCTGCGTGTCGCGCTCGATCAGGCGCACCCGCAGCATCTCTTCCAGGCTCCTGATCTGGCGCGACAGCGGCGGCTGCGACATGTGCATCAGCTCGGCGGCGCGGCGGAAGTTGAGCTCCTGCGCCACCGCCAGGAAGCATTGCAGGGTCCTGGTGCTGGGCAGGTGCCTGGACAGCAAGAGCATGAGGGGTTCTCCAAAACCGGATGCGCGCAGGGTGCGGCACCAGGCTGGCATTATCCCACTCTCACCTCATCGATTGCCAGCCGCATTGCTGCCGAGGGCGGCAAACTCGGTGCTGTCGTCGAAGGTGGTCGCCTGCAGCGACATGACCTTGTCGAACACGCGCGCCGCCCGGTCCACCGGGGCCAGGACATTCCACGGCGGAAAGGCCGGGTTTTCCGCGCCCACCGTGGCCGGCGAATAGTTGCTGGTGTCGATCTGCGCCGCCAGATTGCCCGTGTGTTGCTTGAGCAAGGTATCGATGTCCTGGTCGAGCTGGGTGAAATAGCCGATCACGTCGCCCACCACGTTCAGTTGCAAACCCTGGGTGGCGCCGAGGGAACTGAGCATGGTGCCGATGTTCAGCAGCGTCACCAGGATCACCTCGTCCTGGCCGATCTGGGTGCCCAGCGTGCGGATATCGAGCAGGTCCTGCAGGGTCTTGTCGTTGAGCTCGATCACCTTGACCAGCCCCTTCACATAGGCCACGCCCATCTGCACGCCGGCCGAGACCACGCCGCCCACGTTTTCCTCGGCTGCGGCGCCGGCCAGGGTCACGCCCTGCTCGATCTCGGTGCCGGCGGTGTCGATGAAGGTGTCCAGCACCGCCGCATTGTTTTCGGCGATATTGTCCTGCAGGCTGGCAACCTTGGCTTGCAGGGAGCCGATCACGGTGGACACGGTGCCGACCTCGGCCAGGACGCGGTCGAAGTCCTTGTTGAAGGCGGCCAGCGCCGCTCCCAGCGCGCTTTCATAGTCCGATACCGATGTGGCGGCGCCCTTGACGCCGGCCAGGATTTCTTCCAGCAAGCCCTTGAAGCGGGTCAGCTCGTTCAGGACGCCGGCCTCGTCCTTGTTGTAGGCGCAGGCGATCAGGGTCCCGTACTCCTGGTCCATGTGGCGCGCGAAGCGGCTGAAAGCGAGCACCGTGTCCTGCACCAGGTCCTTGACCGCGCTCGACGAGAGCAGCGCATTGCCGACTTCCCATTGCGTGGCGATGTTGGTGGCGCTGTCGAAGTGCGTGTCGATCATGCTCATGATCAGGGTCAGCTGCTCCTGGCTGAGCGTGGCGTTGGCCGGCGGCAGCGCCGGTTTGGCCATTTCCAGCAGGACGTTGGCGGTCTGGGTGTTTTGTCCGTAAGCGGTCACCTGGACCACGTGGGCGACCAGCGGGTCCGGCAGATCGAAGATGTTGACGGTCATGTTCTCTCTCCTGTAGGCGTGGGCGGGTTCAGGATGCGCTCTGCACGTCGACCACCTTGCTCATCTGCGACTGCGAGACGACCTGGGTGGGAACCGGCGTCAACAGCGTGTTGCACAGGGCTTGCAGGGTGTCGTAGTCGGACTTGACGTAGGCGGCGTCGCTCGACAGGTCGTCGGCGGTGGCGCCGCTGGTCACGTCGCTGATGAAGCTGTCGATGTCCTGGGCGGCCGCGCTGAAGTCGTCCGCCATCGACACCAGCTCCGTCGAGATCGCTTCCGCCGCATTCACCCCCGTGCTCAGGCTGGAAACGGCATTCTTGATCGCATACAGGGGATGCAGGATGGCCTGTTCATCCTCGGTCAGCGCCAGGTTCTGCATGTCGGTATTCTTCTGCACGACGTCGGCCGCTTTCTTGCCCACCATCTCGATCTCGCCGAAGGCGGTCAGGCCGGCGGCGACCCAGCCGATCGGATTCCAGAAATTGGTGATCGCGATCAGGCCGCCGACCACGCCCACCGACACTTCGCCGAAAGTCAGCCAGTTGATGTCTTTCTGGAGCGAGGCGATATCGTCGTTGAGCGAATTGACCTGGTCGGTCAATTGCTGGGCGGCCTGCGCTTCGGTGAGCGTGGACAGGTTCAGCACCTTGCCGTCGGCCGGCGGAATGGCGGTCTGCAGCGCCTGGAAGTCGGAGTTCAGCTTGGCTTCCCAGGCCTGCAGCGCCTTGACCGCGCTGTCGTTGTTGGTCTGGGCGGTCTGCACGCTCGATTCCAGGCGCGTGGCGTTCTGCGCCATCCGCTGCAGCTGCGCGGCCAGGTCGACCCGGTCGAGCGGCGCGCCGCCGCTGTACGCGACGATGGCCTGGGTGATCTGGCCGATCGTGATCTCGCTGTGGCGCGTGTAGGTGGCGGCGGCCGTGATCACGTCGGTGATCGCGTTGATCTGTGTCACCAGCCCGCTGGCGGTCGCCTGCGCGCCCTTGAAATCGTTACCCAGTTGCGTGATCGCCGTGTTGGCGGCGTTCGTCACGCTGGCGGACACCTGGTCGTTGGCGGGCAGCTGGGGCGGCACGCCGACCGAGGTGATGTAATTGACGAAGGCCTGCATGATCTGCTGGTAGGCGCCGAGGCTGCCGATGGTCTGCTGCAAGGTCCCGGTGCCGAGCTTGGCGGCGAGTGCGGATGTGTTGGTAGGTGTCACCATATTGAACGTCTCCTGTTATCAAGAACCATCGTGGAATGATCGTGGGTGAAACATGTTCCGCTTACAGCACCTTGGCCAGCGTGGCCGCCACCGCTTGCCAGTCCGAGATGGCATACGCCAGATCGGCCTGCACCTCGGCCGGGGTGGTATCGGCCAGCACCGCCTGCAGGTCCTGCTGCAGCGCCCCGATGCCGTCCGCCATGCTGCGCCATGTGACCTGCAGCGAGGTCGACACCGAGGCGATGTCGCCAAGCCGGCCGACCATCTGCGACAGGCCGTCGATGGCGTTGTTGTTGAGCATCAGCACGTATTCGGCCTGCTGGATCTGGCCAGAAGTCTGCTCCAGTTGCTGCCTGAGGTTGCCGAAGGCCATCTGGAAGGCCTGGCCGATCTGGTCGCAGCAATTCCCGCTGGTCATATCGTGCATCTGCTGCTTCAGCGCTTGCGCCTTCTGCGCCAGGCAGGCGTCCTGCTGTTCCAGCTGTTGCTTGCAGGTGTTCAGTGCCGCCGAGGCGTTGTTGGCCGTGCTTTGAAAGTTGCTCAGGATTTGGCTGGCGTTGAGCGCCGCCGCCTGGATCGCGCTGGCCGCGATTTCCAGCATGTTGAAGTGACCGCTGAGCACAAGCGTCAGCGGCTGCCCCGATTGCCCCTGCGCCTGGGCTGCGGTCTGGTTCAGTGCGGCGATGAAGGCGCTCATGCGCTGGGCGAGCAGGTCGAGGTCTTGCCCGGCCGTCTGTCCCATGTTCAACAGCGGAACGACGAACTGCGCCAGGAGCGGCGCCAGCTGCTGCTGGACCGGCCCGGGCGCGCCCCGGACGGTGGCAACTGTCTGGCTCAGCATGGTTTCGGCATTGTTCATCGACTGCAGGTTATCGGCCAGCCTGGTGGTCTGCACGCTCACCCCGGGGGGCGCCGACAGCGCGCTGCGAATCTGGTCAACGCTCATGACAATCCTCTTTACATGTGTGCGGCATCGATGTCTCCAGTTGCGTCATGGAATTGGTCGCCCAGCCAACCGGGCACGCGCTGCAGGCCGGCCGGGGTCAAGCTTATGGTAGACCCCGCCAGCCCTCTGACACAAGTAACAACGTTGTAACGCGCGCATGAAAAAACGACAGTCTGTTGCCTCTGCGAATGCTTTAAAGTTTGATGCCGAGCACGTTCACCAGCCGGTTCAGATCGCCCTCTTCGCGCAGGATTTCGGCGATCACCTCCGGCAAGGGCATGCGCCCCCAGTTGAGCGCGCGCCGCAGCAGGAACGGGGTCGGGCTGTGCGGCTCCAGCACGCTCAGGTAGTCGGCCAGCGCCTCCAGCGTGGCGTAGGCCTCGGCCCGGTTGCGCCAGTTGGCCCCGGCGACCGGCGCTGGCGTGGACGCAGGCGCAGCGGCCTGCGGCGCCGGGACACTTGCTTGCGCCACTGCCTGCTCGTACTCCATCGGGCCATCCTCCTGTTCGGGTTGGAATTGCAGCAGCACGCGCTGGGCCGCTTCCAGCACGCCGCGCAACGTCGCCAGCCTGGGCGCCTGCGGTCCCAGCCGCTCGTCGAGAAAGGCGACCAGCGCGTGCAGGTAATCGAGGCTGTGGAACACCGCCGCGTCGGTCACCGCCACGGCGGCCGGCATGCGGCGCGCATCCGCGATCACGTCCGCGCGCGCGGGCGGCGCCGCGTCGCCGTTCTGCTTGCCGGCCTTCCCGGCGTCTTCCGGCGCGGCCATGTCCTGGGCCGTCATGCGCTCCCAATCGGCCAAGGTCACCGGCGCGCGCGTGTCGCCGTCCTGCACCAGCAGCGCCGCGTGCACGCGCAGGGTGGCGCTCAGCGAGGCGTTGAGCCACTCCAGCGGCGCCAGGCGCGCGTCGCAGTCGCCGTCGTCCTCGATCAGCGGATGCAGCGCCGGCCAGTAGCTGCGCACCAGCGTGTCGAGCAGGCGCACGCCGTGGAACAGGCCCACATAGCCGTGCTGGCGCGTCCACGCTTCGAGCAGCCACACGGCGATCTGCAGATCCTTCGAGCGCGTGCCCAGCGTCGTCGTGCACAGGGCTTCGATGCGGCTCCAGTCGGCGCGCTTGAGCGGACGCTCCCACTGGCCCATCGGCAGGCTCGGGTCGTCCTCCTCGCGCAGCAGGCGGATGTCGGTGAACACGGGGTCGTGGCGCGCCACAGGGCCGCACGGCGCCTCGTCCGCCAGGGGCGCCAGCAGCGCATCGAGCACCTGCTGGTCGGCAGCACTGGCCAGAAAATCGGGTATCGCATTCATGGATGGCTCGTTTCGGTGGTTGGTCAAGGCTGCGCGCAGCTTGCTAAGCAGTTTCATGGGGTCTCGCTGGCGCGCCGATCAGGGTGCCGAGTTGCTGGACCAGGAACTTGGCCGCCAGCGGCGAGGTGGATTTATGCAGGTCGACCACCGAGGCCGTGGGCGGAAAATAGATCTTTTCCGACAGCGCCACCAGCGCCCCGGTGTCGAAGCCGTCGTCGACCTGGTGCAGCGCGATGACGGCATGGTCGAGCCCATCGTCGAGCAGCGCCTGGAAGGGATTCGGTCCGGCGTAGCCCGACGGCCAGCCATCGTCCACGCACGGGTGCAGATTGTAGAAGCCCAGGCGCGGATAACCGTGCAGGCGGGCGTCGATGCGCTGGCCGAAGGTGGCCGCGATGCACAGGTCGGGGCGCCAGTCGTTCTCGTACAGCTGGTAGAAGTGCTCGCACTTGACGCGCCCCTTGTACGCCGGCAGGCCGTGCGCGGCGGCCAGTTCTTCGACCATCGATTCCTCGCCGGCGCAGTGCGGATAGGCCCACACGCGCCGCTCGCGGCTGACGAAACCGCCGCCGACGTCGTCGGTCGCCACGCCCACCACCTGCACGCGCGCGCCGAACGGTCCCTTGAGCAGTTCGCTCAACACGTGGAAACCCCGGTAAAAGCTGCCGAACACCGCGACCCGCACCGGTTCCGCGCGGCCGCAATGGCTTGTATCCATCTGCGCCATGATCCACCCTCCTTATTATTGCGCCAGTTGACCGAGCGGCGGCGGCCGCAGCGGATCGTCGGCCGCCATCACCGCGTCCTGCCACGGCGGCGCCTGGGCCGGAAACACCGATGGCCAGGCCAGCGGCGTGCGTTTGCCGGGCGCGCTGACCGACAGGCGCAAAAATACCCGCGCGCGCGACACCATGGCGGCCTGTGCCCCCGTCCCCTGCACCGGAAACTCGAAACGCAGCAGCGGCGCGCGGCCGTCGCCCGCCGCCTCGCTGTCGCGGTAGGCCCCGATGAAGCTGAACAGCGCCCACGGATCGTCGAAACGCACGCTGACGGTGCGCTCGGCCACCCGCATGTTCGAGTGCCCCGGTTCGGCGCGCGGCACGCCCGGGCCGTCGCGCGCCATGCGCAGCGTGAGCAGCACCGGCATGCCCGGCTCCCAGCGCAGCGCGCGCGCCGGCTCGCCCAGTCGCACGCTGCCGGCGCCGATCGCCAGGCTCCAGTCGATGATCTTGTTGGCCTCGGCCTCGGCGCCCGGATTGGCGCGGAACTGCGCCGTCACGTCCAGTCCGCCGGCCTGCCCCGCTTCGGCCGGATACAGCGGCGCCAGCACCTCGCGCACCAGGCGCAGTTGCTGGTCGGCGCGGCGCACGGCGGGACTGGCGGCCGGCCGCGCCGGATCGCGTTCGGCCAGCACGCTGGCGGCGCGCGCGCGGTCGTACAGCTTCATGGCGGCGCCGACATCGTCGTGGTCGGCCGCCGGTGTGGCGCCCTCGGCGCCGGCGGCGGGCGCGAACGGCGTGCGCTGGCCCAGGTCGCGGTTATACGCTTCGGCAAAGCGCTCCCACTCGGTGCGGTACTGATACGCCGTCAGGTCGCGGCAGCGCGCCATCAGGCCGCTCTGGAGCTTGTGCAGGCGCTCGGCGAACAGGTCGGCGCCGCGCCGCTGCGCCAGGCGTTCGCCCAGCTTGTCGGCGCAGTTGGCGATCTCGATCTCGGCGCTGCCCTGGATGAACTGCTCGACCGCGATCAGCGAACTGGCCGGGCTTTTCAGGCGGTAGCGCCGCAGGTCGGCCTGGATCGCCTGCCAGCGCGCCACGACCGGATGCTGGCTGGCCACGCCATTGAGCTGCGCCAGCACGCCTTCGGACTGGCGCGCCGCGACGTCGATGAATTCGAGCTGCTGCGCCAGGTAGCCGCCCAGGGCGGCGCCATCGCCCGCGGCAAAGGCGTCGAGCAGCGCGCCCTTTTCGCCCTTCCAGCCCTGGAAATTGCGCTCGCGCGGCACGAACACGTCGGCCGCGTTGAACACCTCGTCGAGCCGCTGCAGGCGGCTCAGGGCGTCGCGCGTGAGCACCGCATCGAGTTCGGCGCCGAGCTGGCGCGCCCCCAGTTCGTCCAGCCAGGTGCGCAGTCGCAGCACGCTGGCGCGTTCGGCGTCGGCGGCGGCGCTGGGCAAGGTGGCCGCCGACACGGTCAGTGCCTGCGCCAGCGCGGCGTGCACGCGCGCGACCAGGGCCTGGTCGACCAGCGCGCTGGCGGCCTGCTGCAAGCCCGCCGGCAGGCGCGCGTGCGCGCCGCCCTGGAAGGCCTTGCGCGCATCGGCCAGGGAGATCGCGCGTTCGAGCTGGGTCTTGTCCCAGCTGACGCTGGACCCGGGCGCCACCTCGGCCAGGCGCGCCGGCGCGTCGGCCAGCATATAGGGCTGCGCCAGCAGGTCGGCCACGGCGTCGCGCAGCGCCTTGCGCTCGGGCGTAAAGGTCCAGCCGGCGCTGGCCTCGTCCCAGACCACGCCGGCCTGGCCGAAGGCCGGCACGGCGTCGCCCCAGTCCCTGGAAAAACGCTCGAAGCCCTGCACCGCCATGCGCCGGGTGTCGTCGGCGGCGAGCGTTCCCAGCAGGGTATTGGCGCCGATCCGCCCCAGCATGGCCTGGTGCACCGCGCCCAGGTCGGCGCCGCTGCGGTGCATCCAGGCGCCCTTGCCGGGCGCCAGGTGCTTGTGCTGTTCGTCGAGCGCCGCGCGCAGCGCCTGCCACGGGCGCAGTTGCGCGGCCAGTCCGGCGCCATGCCCGGCGGGGTCGAACAGGGCCGCGCTGCTGGCGCCGACCGCCCGTTCCGCGCGCAGCAGGGCATTTTCGTCGTACAAGCCCTGGTACATCGACTGGGCGCCCTGGCGCAGCGCGCAGCGCGCGGCCTGCTGCATCGGCTCGACCGCCAGCGGCGGCATGCCCTGCGCCACCTGGCGGAACAGGGCCGCCGTGCGGGCCGGCTTGCCGTTCAGCTCCGCCCCCAGCAGCACGCGCACCGCCAGCGCCAGGTCCTCCCCGGCCGCCGGCGCCACTTCCGGACCGGCCAGGCGCTGCATGGCGCCGACCGCGTCTTCCAGTTCGTCGAGGCGCGCCAGATAGCGCAGCATCGCCAGGTAGCGCGGCATGTCTTCCAGGTCGAGCGCGTTGGCGGCCTGCCCCGCCTCGTTCCAGCGCGCCGGCAAGGTGCATTGGGCGCCGGCGATCAGGCTGCCCGTGGCCGGGTCGAGCGGCACGCCGGTCAGCTGGCCCAGTTGCGCGTAGGCGGCCTGGCGCAGCGGCGCGAACGCGTGCTCGGCGAAGCCCTGTTCCAGGCGTTCCTGCATCTGCTCGTGCAGGTTGGAGAAGACCTGCCACGATCCGGGCATGAAGACCGAGCGAAAGCGTTCGGCGCCGAGCTGCTCGATATTGAGCAGGGCCGCGACCGCGCGCTGGCTGCGCTGGCGCGCATCGGCGCCGCCGGCGCGCAGCTCGCCGTTGAGCGCCTTCAGGTCGCCCAGCACCTGCTCGCCCAGGTAGTGCAACTGGAAGGTGGCGACCACCACGCCCACGGCCCACAGGCCCGGCGCGAGCAGCAGCGGCCAGTAGGCCAGCCGCTGGCGCGCGGTGTGCCTGACGCGCTTGGACGCCGACTGCACCAGTCCCGCCTCGGGGAAGATCTTGCGCTCGAAAACATCGCGCAAGAACACCGGCATGCCTTCGCGCTGGCCTTCGCCGGCCGCAGCTTCCTCCCCGGGGTCGGGCGGACCGTCGCCGTCGGCCAGCAGGGCCGAGGTGGCGCTGGCGTCGCCGGTCAGGTAGATCCCGCGCAGCAGGAAGGGCTCGTGGTAGGCGCTCGGGCGCATCAGTTCTTCGCAGAAGACGGTCAGGCCGGCGCGCAGGCGCTCGACTTCCCTGGGCAGCAGGAAGTAGGCGCTGCTGTCGGCGCCGGCCGGCTCCAGCGCGCACAGTTCAGCGCAACCGTCGGCCACCGCGCCGACCACCTGGTCCATCGCGGTGTCGATCCATTGCACCTGGAACGGCGCCACCAGTTCGTAGGGCGAGGCCCAGCCCAGGATCGAGCGGCGCAGCGCTTCCGGCAAGGCGGCGCCGAAGCTGGCAAAGCCGGGAAGCAGCTCGCAGCCGGTCAGCATCACGTGCACCGGAAAGCGCAGGGCCAGCCGGTTCTGCGCCAGCCACAGGCGCCGGCTGATCGACTTGGCGCGCGCCACCAGCTCCAGCTGGCCCTGCGCCTCACCGTTGAGCAACAGCGCGCAGGGAATCGCCAGCACGATGCCGTCGAACGGGCGCTGCGGACGGTAGCGCGCGCACAGGCCGAGGAAGTCGTTCCAGATGCCGTCCTGGGCGGCGCTGTCGGGGTCGGGCGACCCGAGGCTGGCGGCCTGCAGCTGCACCACCACGCCCTCGTCGAAGAAGTTCCAGTTCATCCCCAGCGCCGCCGCGCTCTGGCTGCTGTCGGCGCTGAGCGCGCTGTGCAGGCCGGACTGGAGCAGCGGCACGTCGGCGCCGCCTTCGTTGAGCAGCAGGGTCCACGACAGGTCGTAGCGCTTGGCGCTGGGCGCGAGGTTCGCTTCGATCAGTTCGACCGCGCCATGGAACGACTGGCGCAGCGATTCCGAGCCGAGCAGGCGCAGCGCGCCGGCGCTGCCGGCCGCCCCGGGCGGCGCCGCGCCGCGCAGGGCCGCGCTCATCACCATGGCCAGCAGGACCAGGACCAGCACCGTCACCAGCAGGAGCGTGGCGATGGCGATATTGTCGGATAAGAAGTTCAGCATGGGGTGGCTCCTTGCGTCTTGCAGGCCGAATCCGGCGTGCCGGGTTGGACGGTCAATTCGGCCAGGGCCGCGCGCACCGGCCACGACTGCCACAGCCACAGGATTTCGGACATCGCCAGCACCAGCAGCAGTGCCGCCAGCATGCTGCCGCCGCCCCGCACCAGGGTCGAGACGCGCCGCGCCGCGCTGTACGACAGCGTGCTGGCGTAGGGCTGGTCGGTGAGCACGGCGTCGCGCGCGCGCAGGCCCGGTTCGCGCTGGTACACGAAGCGAAACAGTTCGCCGCGGTAGGCGGCGATCCTGGCCTGCTCGTCCTGGCCCCGGTGGCGGCCCTGGAATCCGAGCGAGAGCAGGTGCAGGTACAGCCGCGCCACGCCGCGCCTGGCCGGTTCGCGCTCGCGCAGCAGCTGGTCCAGGTCGGCGAAGACCTGCTGGCCGGCCTGGCCCGAACGGAACAGGGTCGCTTCGACCAGCACGTGGCGCCACCAGGTGCGTCCGGCCCAATCGGTATGCAGCAGCACTTCGTCGGCCAGCGCCGCCTTCAGGAAGCGCGCCTGCATGTCGGTGTCGACGCCGGCCTTGCCGCCCTGGCGCGCCGCTTCCAGGGTCTGTTCCTCGATCAGCTGGCACAGCGCGCGGCTGATCTTCTCGGCACCGGCCTGGCCCTCGGTCGCGGGCAGGCTGGCCCCCTGCGCCACCTCCTGGCGCAGGCGCGCCACGAAGCGCCGGAACTGGACCGAGGCCAGGTCGTTGCCGTCGCCGCCGGCGCCCGGGACGACGCCGGCGGCGGGACGTGGGAGTGTCTTGGAGAGGTTCATGGATCAGCCTTTGATAAACAGGACGATTTCCTGCGGACGCAGGGCTTGCACGTGTTCGTGGATGTTGCTGATTAATAGGTCCTGGTCGGCCACGATCGATTGCGGCGAGACCTCGATGGCATACAGGGTGCAGCCCGGGCTGCCGCGCAAGCCCAGTTCGGGCGCGGCGTCGATCTTGCTGCGCTCGGCGCCCAGGGTGCGGCAATCGTTGAGCCAGACCGACACCGTGCGCGAGCCGATCGCCGCCCCCGCCATCCACGGCGCCGGATCGCCGTCGCCGTTGCCGCGCAGGCCCACCACCAGGCGCGCGCCCAGCCACTCGGCGCGCATCGGCAGGGCAAACACCTGGCCGTCGAAATTGAAGGTGATGCTTTTCCACTCCTGGCTCACCTCCCCGACCAGCGCTTCGAGGTCGCGCAGCACGGCGTCGAAGGCGCCCTGGCTGTTCGCATGCGCATACGGCGGCGGCGCCATCGGCACCGCGCCGGGACGCAGCGCGGCCAGGGGGCCGAGCTGCGCGCACAGCGCCAGGTACAGCGCCTGCGGCTGCACCACCTCCAGCTGCAGCACGGCGTCGAGCACGGGCAGGTTCAGGGTCAGGCTCGACAGGCGCGCCTTTTGCTCCAGCATGGCCAGGCGGTCTTCCACCCGCGACGAGCCGGACGCCGTCTGGCGCCCGAGGAACACGGCCTTGTTGCGCATCAGGGCGGCCAGCCCCTGGGCGCGCTGGCGGATCGGCGCCGTCGCCGGCACCGCCAGCTGCGCCGGCCAGAAGGCGGTGCGGCGCACGATCTCGTTTTCCTTGCGCAGGCTCATCAAATGCAGATGGGTGTACGCGGCGCCCGGCGCCGGACCGGCCATCAGCACCAGGTTGGGCGCCATGCGCGGCACCTCGTCGGGCAGCGCCTCGGACACTTCATCCTCGACCAGGCTGCCCTGGATGCCGCGAAACATGGCCGGCTGGCCCGCCAGGCGCAGCGAGCGCGCGCAGCCTGTCGCCAGGTACACCGGCAGGTCGTGCTGTTCCATCGCGGCGCCGTGCGGCGCCAGGTCCAGTTCCAGGGTGGCGCCCTGGGCCTGGCCGGCGTCGTACCAGACCGCCATGCCGTTCGGCAGAATCGCCTCGACCAGGCTGACGCGCAGCACGCCGCAGGTCAGCGCCGCCTCGTCGATCAGCAGCCGGCGCACGCCCCAGGCGCAGGGCTGGCCGGCCAGCGCCTGCCAGCCCACCAGCGCATCGACGCGGCAGCTCTCCTGCTGGAATTGCTGCGGGGTCAGGAGCATGCCCTCGTGCCAGCGGATACGGTCGAATAAGAGTGCTTCAGCCATGACGGTTCTTCCTCGGTTAGCGGGCGGCGCCCGGCTTGATATCGCTGGCAACGAAGCCTTGCGCGTTCAGTTGCAGCACGTAGCCCCGGCTGGTGAGCAGCAGGCGCTCGCGGTGTTCGCCCGGATTGGCGTAATTGGCGTACGCCAGCGCCGCCCACACGCGCTCCCTGGCGAAGCGCCGCTCGTCGAGCTGGATCACCTGGCCCGGCGTGATCTCGACGGCCAGCACCGTGAACGCTTCGGGAAAGGTGCGCTGCAACTCGGTGCGGGCGGCAAAATATTTGGCGGCCGACATCGCGGCCAGGCTGTCGAGCACCGCCTTGTCCTTGACCAGCACCACATCCACCGCCAGCGCGCTGTTGGTATTGGCGTCGTCGGCGGCGGCGATCGCCAGGGTGGTCCAGTCGGGCTTGACGGGGCGCGGGTCCATGCCCACCAGCGCACGGGCGCCGGCCACCGCGCCGCAGCCGCCCAGCAGGCCGGCGGCCAGCAGGGGCAGCAGAACGCGCGGCAGGACGAGAATCGGATTGTTCATGGCATCCTCTTAAAAAGTGGTCAGTAAAATCTTGCGCAGCCCGACACCCAGGCCGGCGCAAAAGACGGACAGCAAGGCGCCCGCCGCCAGCAGCATGCCGAGCAGGGCCTGGCGCCGGGGCAGGACGAGAACCAGCGGCACCAGCGGCGCCAGCGGCGCGACCGTGGCCGCCTGCGCCGGCCTGGCCTTCTGCGGATCGAGCAGGTCGCTGCCGGCGGCGACCAGCACGGCGGCGGCCAGGTAGGACACCAGGTTGCGCGCCCCCTCGCACAGCGCGTCGACCATCAGCAGGACGGGCAGCATGGCGTCCAGCGGCAGGCCGAGCGACTGCTGCAGCACGCCGGCCCACAGCACCACCTTCGCACCGGGCACGCCGGTCGATCCCAGCGCCACCGCGCACGACAACAGGCCGATCGCCAGGATCTCCAGCGCGCCCGGCGCCCGTCCATACACATTGGCGATGAACACCGCCAGCACCGCGAAAAACAGGGCCTCGCCGGTCCGGACGAACACCGGGCAGACGGAAGCGAGCAGCTCCACGACGGCGCGGCTGAAACCGAGGCGCACGCTGAGCGCTTCGATAAACTCCGGCAGCGCCGCCGCCCCCACCGGCGCCAGCAGGCACACCGTCACCGGCTCGCGCAGCGCGGTCAGCACCTGCCAGGGATGGGCCTTGGCGCGCCACGCCAGCAGCGCCACCGCCGCCGCACCGGCCAGCAGCACGGCGCCGAACCAGGTGCCTAAAAAGCTGGCCAGCAGCGCCACCGGTTCGGCCCCGGCGGCGCTGCCGGCGGCGGCCGCCAGTACAAAAGCGATTAATGGCAGGCCGGTATTGAGCACGCCGATGGCCAGCTCCATGGCGCGCTTGACCGCATCGAGGATGGCATTCAGATGGTCGGCCTGTTCGCGCTGCTGCACCGCCACGGCGGCGCCGAACAGCAACACGCCGATCAGCACGAAAGGCGCCGCGCCGAAGGCCATGACCGCGTACAGGTTGTGCGGCACCAGCGCGGATGCTTCCGGCGCCGCGAGCGCCACGGCGGGTGCGGCGCCCAGGCTCACTTCCGGCGCGCCGTCGCGCAATGCCAGGCGGCCCAGCGCGGCCTGCTGCGCCGTGTCCATGCCGGCGCCGGCGGCGCTGACGCTGGCGAGCAGCGCGCCACCCAGCGCGCACGCCAGCATGACGGCCAGCGCGAGCACCGCCAGCGCCGCCATGCGGCGCCATTGCCAGCCCGCCGAAGCCATGCACTGCAGCCCGAAATACACGGCCAGCACCAGGAACGGCAGCGCCACCGCCTGGATCAGCGACAGGTAGATGCCCGACAGGGCGCCGAACAGCGCACCGCACTGCGGCCACAGCATGCCGGCCCACGCCCCCAGCAGCACGGCGCCGAGCAGCACGACCGGATGGCGGAAGACTTCCCTGAGCAGCTTCATGGCACCCTCACAGCTTGACCGGGCGCGCGCAGATCAGCGACACGGCGGCGCAGTTGACGATCACGGTCACCGCCGTGCGCGCCATGGCGCACACCGGGTCGACCGCCACGAACAGCACGAACGCGGCTTCGAAAGGCAACGCCAGGTGCGCGCACACGACGCCCATCAGCGACACCGTCACCACCCCGGCCATGCCCGACGATGCAAACCCGGTAACGGCGGCCATCCCCACCAGCAGCGCCAGGTCGGCCCCCGACAGCGGGCGCCCGTACAGCGCGGCGATGAACATGGTGCCGCAGACGAAGTACGCCACCGGCCCGGCGCGCAGCAGCGCCACGCTGAGCGGCACCAGCAGCTCGACCCTGGCGCGCGCAAAACCGAGCCGCCCGACCAGGGCCGCCACCATGGCCGGCATGCAGGCGGCGCTGTTATTGGTCGCCACGCCCAGCGCAAACGGCTCGCGCATGGCCGTCATGACCGCACCGACACCGACCCCGGCACGCTGGCGCACCAGCATCATCGCCACAGCGATCACCAGCGCGCTGACGGCCAGGAAGCCGATCACGAAGCCGGCCATGGCGGCCAGCGGCGCGACCCCGCTGCGCGCCACCTGGCCGGCCGACATGCAGATCAGGATAAAAGGCAGCGGCAGGTTGATCCAGCCGGTCAGGGTCTGGCAGGCCTTGTACACGGTTTCCAGTGCGTTTTGCAGGCCGCCCGAAATGCGGCCCGGCACCTGCCCCACCGCAAAGCCGAACAGCAGTGCGAACACCAGGGCCTTGAGCGTTTCGCCGTTGGCCAGCGCGGCGAAGATATTCGACGGAATCAGGCTGCGCACGATTTCCTGCGCGCTGGCCGACGCCGGCGGCGGCACGCTCTTGAACAGCGCGATGGCGACGTTGCCCCGCTCCCCCGCGTCGCCCACGATCTGCCCCAGCGCGGCGCGGGTGCTGTCCGACATGCCGCCGCCGGGATGCACCAGCAGCGTGCCGATGGCCGCCAGCGCCGCGGCGGCCAGCGCCAGCAGCAGGAACACCAGCACCACGCGCTGCACGATGCGTCCGGCCCCGCCTTCGCGGTACAGCTGCTGCAGGCTCAATACCACCGCCGCCATCATGAAGGGCAGCACCACCATGGTCAGCAAGTCCACGTACACCAGGCCGACCAGCGCCAGCGGACGCGCCGCGTCGGGCGCCGCCCAGCCCAAGGTGGCCCCCAGCAGCACGCAGGCCAGCACCGTGAGAGGATTAATGGCCAGCGACTGGAAGCGTTGCAGCGCGCTGCGTTGAGGAAGGTCGGTCATGGCGTTCACTTGTTCCGGGAGAGGGTCGGATGGGTTGGATGGGTTGGCCGCGCAACGCCGCGCTCGCGCCGCGCCGCGATCACCTCGTTGACGAAGGAGAGCAAGGTGGCGTCGCGCACCCCGACCATCACGCTCAGGGCCGATTCGGCATCGCTGAAACTGACGGTGCGCAGGGTCAGGGCCAGGCGCGCGTCGCGTTCGAGTACGGCGCGCACTTCCAGTTCGTCGCGGTAGGCGGCCACCACCTCGCCGCGCTTGACCGCCTCGACCAGCGCTTCCCAGCCCGGGTAGGCCTTCAGCGTCGCCTGCGGAAAGGACAGGCGGCCGAATTCTTCCCACGAGGTGTTGCCGATCACGCCGATCTGCCCCTTGAAGTTGCGCATGACCTGGTCCAGCGTACGCTCGCCGGCAATCTGCGCAAAGCGCACCCGGTTGATCAGCATGGCGTGGCGCAGCGACATGTAGGGCGTCGAGAAATGCACGATCTGGCTGCGCTTGAGGGTGCGTCCGAGGCGGCCGATGGCCAGGTCGGCCTGGCCGTTGCCGACCATTTCGACCACGGCGTCGATGGTGGCGCCGCTGCGCTCGAAGCGCACCTTCACCCCGAGTTCGCGCCCGATGGTGCGCGCCAGGTCGACGTCGATCCCGCTTAACACGCCATCCTTCTCCGAAAAGAAGGGAGCGCTGTCGGTGCGCGGCATGGCCACCAGCAGTTCGCCGCGCCCGACGATACGGGCCACATCGGGCGCCATCAGGCGGCCATCGGCGCCCCGCACCAGGGGCGACGCCGGTGCGGGAGCGGCCATCGCGCCGCCGGCAAATAGAAACAGCGCCAGCAGCGCGGCAAAGGCGGCGTTCATGGCGCCGCCTTCGCCTGCACGGCGGCACGCACCTTGGCGGCGGCCGCATCGGCCGGCACGCCGGAACGGGCCATGCCCTGCCCGAGCTGGAAACCCAGCGCGAACAACAGCACCAGCAAGGCCACGCTGGCGAACAATCCGAGCGCCACCAGGCGCGGAGTCAGGCTTAAACGGTATTCCATGAGAGACCTCGCCAATCAGGGTTAAGGAACGGCCACGGTGGTTTGACCGGGCATGCAGATTTCGATCACGCCGCCGGCTGTGCATATCAGCTTCGAGGCGTTGTTCAGGGCTGGCATATTGCCCAGCAAGACCGTGGGCGAACCCGGTGCCCACGGCGCCGCCGTCATCGGAATGCAGGGCATCGGCACCAGCACGCCGAGCGCCGCCGCGGTGGCCGCCGCCACCAGCGGATTGGCCAGCGAGGTGCACATGCCGAACGGCGCGATGTTGACGATCGGCTTGTTGTCCATGATGTTGGCGTCCGGGACGGCCGTCATCACCTGGCTGGCCGGCAGCACCAGCAGGGTGCCGGGTGCGAGCCCGAACGAGCATTTGAGCATCGCGCCGTTGCATACGAGTTGTCCCATCAGTCGCCCCTTAACAGTTGTTTGATCCGGTCGAACAGGGCCGGCGCCGCCGCTACGTTGTCGATGCGCGCCCCCTGTGCGTCGAAGCGCGCCGGTGGCCCGAGCGGCACGCCGTCCCGGTACATGGTCTCTTCCATCAGCGCGCCGTCGGGCCAGTAACGCCGCACCGCGCCGTGCAGCAGGTTGGCGCGGTAGGTACAGCGCTGCACCACCTGGCCGTCGGCGTCGAAGTCGACCGACTCGCCGTCGAGCAGGCCGGCGCGGTACACGGCGCTGCGCACCTGGCGACCCTGGTGGAAGAACGCCGCAGGTCCGTCCGGCTGGCCCGCCAGCAGTTCCATCTGCGCGGTCAGCTGGCCCGCTTCATCGTAGGCCAGCGACGGTCCGCTGGCGACACCGTCGGCCATGGTCTGGGCCGAGATGCGGCGCCCATGCACGAAGGTCTCGACCAGGCCGTGCGCCAGGCCGTGGCGGTAGGCGCTGCGCTGCACCAGCACGCCGTCGGCGCCGTACAGCGCCATCGGGCCATGCAGCTTGCCGGCCTCGAAATGGGCGGCCATGGACGGCAGGCCGCCAGGACCGAACTGCTGCAAGGGGCCATGCAGCACGCCGCCGGCCATGGCGGTGCGCAGCAGCAGCGCGCCATCGGGGCCGTGTTCTTCGATTGTCGTGAGGGGCGCGGTCATCTAGTTCACCTTGGCCATCGCGCCCTTGAGCGTGAGCATGGCGCCCGCTTCCACGGTCTGGGTGGCGTCGGCCTTGCTGTTGATGATCGGCGCCTTGCTGTCGATCTGCAGGCCGGCCTGGTGCAGCAGCGCCTTGCCGGCCTTGCCGGTCAGGTCGGTCCCGGCTTCATACAGCAGTTCGGTGCCCGCCTTGTTGGTCAATGCGCTGCCCGCCTTGGCCGAGAAGGTGCTGCCGGATTCCAGCGCCACCGCATCGTCCGACACCATCTTGATGGCGCCCTTGACCGTGATGGTCAGGCTGCCGTCGATGGTCAGCGCATAGTCGCCCTTGACGGTGTGGGTGAACGCGGCCTCGTTGGCATGCGTCTCGGCGCCGGTCACCGCCAGGTCGCGCGTGCCGGCCACCTTGTGCAGCTCCTTGCCCTTTTTGAGTTCGACGGTGCGGTCGCCCTCTTCGAGGGTGTGCAGCTCGGCGCCTTTTTTAAGCGTGGTGGTGAGCGCATTCTCGATCTCGACCATCATGTCCTTTTGCGCGTGCAGGTACAGGTGTTCGGCATCCTTCTTGTCCTCGAAGCGCAGCTCGTTGCCGGCGCTGCCCTGCTTGGACGAGAGCGTGCGCAGGATCGACTGGGTCTGGTTGGCCGGCAGCGTGGCCGGGGTGACGTTGTTGCCGTTGTAGACGCTGCCCGTCACCAGCGGCCGGTCGGGATCTCCGTTCAGATAGGTGATCACGACCTCGTGGCCCACGCGCGGCAGGAAGAGTGCGCCGACGCCCTTGCCCGCCACCGACTGCGCCACGCGAATCCACGGCGCGCGCGTGTCGTCGCTGGCGTCGCGGTCCCAGGGAAAGCGCACCTTGACGCGGCCATGCTGGTCAGTCCAGATTTCTTCGCCAGCCGGGCCCACCACCAGCGCCGTTTCGCAGCCGACCGCGCGCGGGCGCGCCATCTGCACCGGCGGGCGAAACGGCACGCCGGCCGGAAACGCCTCGAAGGAATTGGTGTACAAGTCGCCGCGCACGGTATGGTGCACGCGGCGCAGCACGAAGGCGCCGTTCAGGGCTGCGACAAAATGCTCCGACAAGGTAAAGCGCGTGCCCGCCGTGAAGGGGTAGCAGTAGCTGTCGCCGCGCAGGACCGCGGCGTTGGCCTGGCTGGCCTCCACCCGCAGCTGGGCGATGGCGCGCGCGGCGTCGACGCTGGCGTGGCCGGTGGCGTATTCGTAAGTGGCGCCGCTGCCGGCGGATGCCGCAAAGCTGCCTTCAAGCGCGGTGTCGGGCGTGACGAAATCGTAATCGTTGACGGTGGCCTTCTTGATCGCGATCCGGTATTCGTAGGCGAAGCGCGCCACGGTGTCGACCGGATTGAGCATGCCGGTGGCGGGCCAGAAGCGCACCTTGGCCGCGCCGGGGCAGTCGGCAAAATGGTCCGGCGCGTCGGCCAGGACCATCGTGTGGCCGGCGCTGGCGAAGGTGAAGAAGTAGAAGATTCCGGCCTGCTCCATCAGGCGCGAGATGAAGTCGAACGCGGTTTCGTCGTACTGCACGCAGTAGTCGCGCTTGGCGTAGGTGCCGCTCAACTTGGCGTCGAACACGATGGCAAAACTCCCCAGGACCTGCTTGATCACTTCGTCCACGCTCATGTTCGGATAGATCTTGCGGTCGCGCGAGAGCGTCAACAGCCACAGGGCCGGCACCAGTTCGGCCTCGTAGATGGCGAAATCGCGATCCTGGCCGCTCTGGATGAAGCGCGCCACCATGCCGCTGACATGGCGCGTGGCCGCGCCGGGAAGGGCGACGGCAACGGTCATGTCCGTGCCGACCACGCTTGCCGCGTCCAGGCTGGTGCTGGCCGAACGCATATGGAGGCTGAACTTGAACAGCTCGGACAGGCCTTCGCTGCCCTCCATGCTGTCGAGCAGGAGATCGTCGGCGCCCAGCATGGACGTGAGGCGCATCAGGCCGGGCGGCTGGATGAAATTCTCTCTCATGCCTGCCCCCGTGGCTGGGAATCGCGAAATCGGTAGGCGAACTGCTGCCCGTTCGAGACCGTCATGTGGACCGCTGAAAAAGCCGATGCGGTGGCGATGCGTTCCAGGACCTGGCCGGACAACTGCGGCAGCACGCTCTGGGTGAGGATCAGATCGATATTGCGCGCGCCGCTGTCGGCCTGCGTGCAGCGCGCGGTAATCGCCGCCGTGACCGCGTCGTCCCAACTGAAGCGGGCTTGGTGGTTGGCGGCGAAGCGCTCGGCCAGGCGCGCCAGTTTCATGTCGGCGATGACGCCGAGCGCCGCGTCGTCGAGCGGATAGTAAGGCACCAGCACCACCCGGCCGAGGAAGGCTGGGCTGAACCGGCTTAGCAGCGCTGGCCGCAATAGCGCGACCAGGGCGTCGGGAGTGGGCATGCGGGCGTGGCGGCAGGCGTCGGCGATCACCTCCTGGGCCGCGTTCGACGTCAGCAGGATCAGGGTATGCTTGAAATCGATGCTGACGCCCTCGCCGTCTTCCATGCTGCCCTTGTCGAACACCTGGAAGAACAGCTCCAGCACGTCCGGGTGGGCCTTTTCCATCTCGTCGAGCAGCAGCACGCAATAGGGCCGCCGCCGCACCGCCTCGGTCAGTACCCCTCCCTTGCCGTAGCCGACATAGCCGGGTGGCGCGCCCTTGAGGCCTGAAACCGAATGCGCTTCCTGGAATTCCGACATATTAATGACGATCATATTGCGCTCGCCGCCGTACAGCATGTCGGCCAGGGCGCAGGCGGTTTCGGTCTTGCCCACGCCGCTGGGACCGACCAGCATGAATACGCCGACCGGCTTGGCCGGGTCGTCCAGTCCCGCGCGGAAGGTGCGCACGCGGCGGGCGATGGCGTCGAGCGCCTGGTCCTGGCCCACCACGCGCTCGCACAGGCGCTCGTGCAAGTGCAGCACCGTGTGGACCTCGTCGGCCAGCATTTTGCCGACCGGGATACCGGTCCAGCCGGAGATGACGCCGGCCACCATGGCCGAATCGACGCAGAGCGGCACCAGCGTCTCGTCGTCGCGGATCGCTTCCAGGCCTTTTTGCAGGCGCTGGAGCTGGGCGGCCATGTCGCTTGCGTCGTCGCCCGTGTGCGTCGCGATGCGGCGGCGCAGAAGCAGGATCTCGTCGACCGCGCTGCGTTCGTCGGCCAGCTTGGCCTGCAGGCCGGCGTGACGCGCGGTGAGCCGTGCCAGCGCGCCGGCCTGGCGCTCGATGCCCCCGCCATCGCCTTCGCCGCGCCCGCGCTGCTGGCGCAGCAGCTCCAGCGCTTCCGTCGCCAGCACGATCTCGTGTTCGATCGCTTCGAGCTGCGGCGGCATGCCTGCCAGGCCGATGGCCACGCGCGCGCAGGCGGTATCGAGCACGCTGACGGCTTTGTCGGGCAGCTGGCGCCCGGCGATGTGACGCTGCGACAGGCGCACCGCGTCGCGTACCGCCTCGTCGAGGATTTCCACCTGGTGGTGGCGTTCCAGCGTGGGGACCATGGCGCGCAGCATGCCGATGGCCGCTTCCGGCGTGGGTTCTTCCACCTTGACCACCTGGAAGCGGCGCGCCAGGGCCGGATCGCGCTCGACGTGCTTTTTGTATTCCAGCCAGGTGGTGGCCGCGATGGTGCGCAGTTCGCCGCGCGCCAGGGCCGGTTTGAGCAGGTTGGCGGCATCGCCCTGCCCTTCGCTGCCGCCCGCGCCGATCAGCTGGTGGGCTTCGTCGATAAACAGGATCACCGGTGTGGCGGCGGCGCGCACGTCGGCGATGACAGCCTTGAGGCGCTGTTCGAATTCGCCGCGCATGCCGGCGCCGGCCTGCAGCAAGGCCAGGTCGAGTGCGCAGATGCGCACGTCGGCCAGCACCGCCGGCACCTTGCCTTCGGCGATGCGCAGGGCGAAGCCTTCCACCACGGCGGTCTTGCCCACGCCCGCTTCGCCGGTGAGGATGGGGTTGTTCTGGCGACGGCGCAGCAGGATGTCGATGATCTGGCGGATTTCGGCATTGCGTCCGCGTACCGGGTCGATGCGGCCGGCGCGCGCCTCGACGGTCAGGTCGACGGTGTACAGGTCGAGTGCATGGGCGATGCTGGCATCTTCTTCGAAGTCGGCCAGGAGGCCCGGCATGCTGGCCTGGAGGCGGTCGGGCGTGATCGCCAGCAGTGCCGGGGCGGATTGGGCCAGCGTTGGGTGCTCGACGATCGCCAGCAGGAGCGCCCCGGAGCGGATTTTTCCGGCGCGCGGCCAGGCGTCGCGCAGCAGGCCGACGATACTTTGCGACAGCGCAGGCGTGGCACCGTTGCCGCGTTTGAATGCATCCAGGCGGGCCTGGGCCTGGGCGCGTACCAGCGTCGCATCGACGCCGAAGTGGGCCAGCAGCAGGGTCAGGTCGGGTGCGCCGGTATCGAGCAAGGCGACCACCAGGTGCTCTACCTCGACGTTGAAATGCGCGTGGCGCGCGCACAGTTCGGCCGCGCCGTCCATGGCGCGCTTGCAGGACGGATTGAGGCGCGCCAGCAGCATGCGAAGGTCGATGTCCATGGCTGTCAGCTCCGCTCTGGCGCCAGCTCGAAGCGGGCACGCTGGTACAGGGATGCCGGACGCGCCGCGTTGGTGCGGCTGCCCAGCCAGGCGCTGTGACCCAGCCTTGGCGGCAGGGCCTGGGCAAGGCGGCCGGCCAGCCGGGTGGCCGGTGCGGCCTTCAATTCCAGCGCAATGGTGACCGTGATGTCGCGCTGGAGGTGGCGCGCCACCAGCCAGCCGACCAGCGCGAAGCGCGGCCCGGTCGGCAGCAGCGCGGCAAAATCGCGCGGATCCAGCGGCGGCGCGGTAAGCGCCATGCCGGCCGCCTGGTCCCAGGCGCGCGCACCGAGGCACGCGCCCATGCCGAGCGCCTGCGGTCGGCGGCTTTGCAGGCGCGCCTTGTCGCCTGCTGCCAGGGCGTGCCAGTGGCCGACGAACTGCTCGCCGTCGAACGGCACGCCGGTGCGGTCGCGCAGCAATGCCAGCAAGGTCGCCATGGAACGCGGCGCGGCGCCTTGCAGGCCGGCGTGGCGCAGCCAGCCCAGTTCCCCGGCCGGGCCATGCGCACCCTCGGCGCGGCCAAGGCCGGACAAGGCGTCCAGGCTGCGCGGCAGCGGCGACGGTCCGGGCGCCTGCAGCGCCAGGTGATGCTTGGCGCGCGCGCGGTGCCAGAAGCCGAGCAGGCGCTGGTTGAACATATCGAGGAAGTCGAGGCCGGCGCTGTCGCGCTGACGGCGGCGCGCCAGCAGCATGTCGGTAAACGGTGCGGCCAGCGGACCCTGGGCGCCGGCCAGCGACAGTGCGGCGGTGCGCAGGGTGAGCCCCGGCCCGGGACGGGCGCTGTCGGCCAGGCTGGCGATGTCGCTGGGGGCGAAGGCCATGTCCACCTGGGCGGCCAGGCGCACCGCTTCATCCATGCCCAGGCCGGCGCCGACGGGTGCGCATTCGGGGGCGCCGCGTTCGAGCAGGCTGATGGCCTGGAACAGGTCGAACGATTGCGGCGCGCGGCGCAGCTGGGAGATCAGATCAGGCATTGTCGCCCCGTCATGGCAGGCCACTGCATCCAGCATTCGCCGGCGCGCCAGACCGACAGGCGCACGAAGGAATTGGCAGAGGTGTAAAGCGCGAAAAAGCGCGCCAGCACGCTGGCCAGTACCAGCGGCGAGGTGCCGGCGAAAGCGTCGGTGTCGAATTCGAGGACGATGTCGGTGCCCCGGCAGTGGCCGCGCCAGCTGTCGCCCCCCAGGCGCGCGGTGCCGACGCTGGCGGTCAACTGCTTGATGCCGCGGATCTGCACCTGCTCGCGCAGGCTGCCGCCGGCGAACAGCGAGAGCATGTCGCGCAAGGTGGCCACGCCGGTGGTGCCGCCGACCAGCGATCCGTGATTTAAGCGCAGCAGGGACACCAGCGACCACAGGGCCTTGTTGGCCATGGTGGGCGGACGCTGGGCGCTGGGCTGGTACAGCGCCCGGATGGTGGTGGAGGTGGCGACGCCCTCCCCGTAAAAGCGCGTGCCGGGTGCGATCTGGTCGGCCAGCAGGCGGTTGGTGCACAGGAGCTGGGCGTACACCACCGGTTGCGGCAGGTCGGTATGGACGTCGCCGTGGTCGACAAAGCCGAGGTAGACGTCGGTGCCGCTGATGCCCTTACGCAGGCTCACTTCGCGGCGCATGGTCCACGACAGGCCGGTTTCGCCGTCGCTGCCGTCGGCGTCCGCAAACGCGCTGGGGATGGTCATGCAGCGCTCGGCGCGCGGGTCGGACGCCGTGACCGAGACGATCGAGTGGATTTCGGTGACGGCATCGCGCTTGCGGTCGGCCAGCAGCAGGTACTCGTACTGGCGGCGGTCGAAGGCAATCGGCTCGCTGGTGACGGGGAACAGGTTCAGGGCGGGCACGCAGCCGAGCAGCAGGTTGTCCGGCGCGAGCAGCGAGAGCACGCGCGCGCTGTGGGTGAACACCAGGCGCAGAGAAAACACGCTGCCGCTGCCCAGGCGATGTTTCAAGCCGCTGACGTCGAAGAACTGGAACTTGCGCGGGAAGGCAAAATACTCCTGCAGCAGGCCGTAGGCGGGATGGGCGTGGGCCGGGCTGGCCAGCATGGCTTCGTCCTCGGCGAAACCGGCGGCGGCCAGGTGGCGCGGCGCCATGCGCTGCACGCCGGCGCTGCCGGAGACTTCGAGGTATTGCAGGCCGCTGATCAGCAGTTCGTGCAGCGGCATGGTGGTGAGCAGCTCGCCCGACAGGTGCAGGCGCAAGGTGTCGATATCGAGTTCGGCGAGGTCGATGCCGGGGTCGCACTGGAAGTCCAGGCGCAGGGTGCGCGGGTCTTCCTGGGCCACGGCGTGCACGCGCAGGGGCCACAGGGTGGTGTCCCAGCCAGTCTGGAAGCGGCATTGCTGGCCGCTGGCGGCGGTGGTCGACAGCATGGTGCCGCGCGCGACCCGGGTGCCGGCGGTGACCTTGCCTTCGGCCGGGTCGAGCGTGAGCTGCATGACGGTCATGGCGGGCACGGGTTGCGTGAGGCTGGGGCACAGCTTGTCGAGCATGGCGGCGGCCACGGTGGGGAAATCGCGGTCAAGCTCGCGATGCACGCGGGCGCTGAGGAAGGCGACCGATTCGATCAGGTGTTCGGTGTGCGGGTCGGGCGCTTCGGCCCCGGTGAGCACCAGGCGCTGCGCGACCTTGGGGTAGCGCGCGGCGAAATCGGCCGACTGCGTGCGCAGGTAGCTCATTTCGCGGCGGTAGTATTCGAGCAGTTCGTCCTGGGCGTTCATGGTGGGTTTTCCTTGGGGCTCAGGCGGCGGCGTCGAGGCGCGCGGCCTGGGCGTCCAGGACGACGTCGAAGTGGACCTGGCACAGCTGCCGGCCGAGGGCGACGGCGGCGCCGATGGTGACGCGGGCGGCCATGGGGTTGCTGGCATCCGCGGTCACCAGCACGCGTACCTGCGACAGGCGCGGCTCGTACAGGGCGATGGCGCGCGCCATGACCAGTTCCCAGCGGCGCAGGTCGGATGCCGATTGCGGCGACAGGGCCAGGGTGTCGGGCAGGCCGTAGTCGAGCACTGTCGGGACGTCGCCCAGGAACTGGTCGATCGCCAGGGAATTGCGCACGTTGAAGAGGCGAACCAGGTCGTGCTGGAGCGACTGCTGCAGGCCGGCGGCGTCGAGTATGCGGCCGTCGGCGGAAGCGGCCAGGTCGCCGCCGAGGCGGTCGAACAATGGAACCAGGGAACCGGACAGCAGAGTAGTCATCAAAATCACCAATCTAACGTTGCGCAGGAAAGCGGCACAAACGACTGTTGCCGGTAGTGCTGTGTAAATCGCTTCATCTGGAATTGATGTTAGGACCCGCCGATCCCGTAACACAAGTATCAAGTGGGTATCAACGGTACTGTAGAGTGAATGGAATTGTCGGCGCCTGCGAACGGTGACATGGCGAGGCCGTGAGACGTGGCACCGAAGCGCTGATATGTTTGCGAGATGATGTTCAAAACGATCGATGGTGTGGCATTACGGACGTCAAGAACGCGCTCAGATGGATATCAGCCGTCCGTAGCCCGTTCCTGAGCGGCGTTCTATCTTACGAGTGATCAAGTCGGCACAATCCCCTCCGAGTTCAACAACACGGAGCCGGACATGTACAAGCTAGAGTCTCGCACCTCTAAGGAAGCCGCCTGGCGTAACCGCTTGCTCCGGCATGCGCAAAGCGGCAAGACCATCGCTGTCTTCTGCCGAGATGAATCAGTGTGAACGGCCCGCTTCCATCTTTGGCGGTCGAAGCTGGCCGCCGCCAGAGAGCGCGCGGCCCAGCTCGCACAGCCAGCAGCATTCATTGACCTCGGCACCATTGCGAGTACAGCTGACGTCACGTCCATGGCCCATTCGCCTGCATCGGCGCCGGGGCCGGCCGCCGCAACTGACGTTAGGACCGATCTTGGCGGTGGTGTTGTCCTGACGATCTGGAAGCGCTGATGTGCTTCCCTGAAGGCCAAGTGCCGGTATTCCTGTACGGGCAGCTGGTCAACATGCGCCTGTCGTTCGATGTCCTCTACGCGCTGGCGAAGCACGTCATGCATCAGGATCCGCTATTTAGGAACCTGTTCGCGTTGCTCAATCGCCGTGCCGCCCAGATCCGCGTTTGTACTCCGCCCGGATCGGTCTTTGCGTATGGGTTAAGCGTCTCGAGCAAGGTTGGTTTCTCAGCAACTGGGCTGATGTCGCAAGCTGCGAAATGGACTGGACGGGCCTCAAACTGCTGCTCGGTCGGATCGAACCGAAACAGGTGCGCAAGCGCCACAAAAAAACCTGTCATCGGGACCCAAAATCACCCGGCTCACCCGGCGAACATTTTATGATATTGCCATGCCTTCCGACCAATATTCCGCCTCTGAAACCGCCAGTCCAGCAACAGGATGATTGTGCCGCAGATGAGCGCTTTGCTCGACGCGAAGGAGCGCAAAATCGTCTGCCTGGGCCGCCAAGTGGGGTGGTTCCATCGGCAGAATTTCGGGCAGAAAAGCGTCGGTTGCCGGAACCGGAAGGCATCAAGGATACACTGGGCGAGGCGTTCGACGTCGTTCCCGATGAGGCGGCGTCGGCTAAAACGAACAGGATCGCGGCGCATGAGCGCACCCAGGAACGAAAACATGAATCTCATCGATGGCAACGATGGCGCGGCCCTGTTGTTTGACGAGTCGAAGGTACCGGTCGAGGTTATCGCCGTGGGCAATGACGAGGCGGCAGGACTTGATCCGGCAGACTTCGAGGTGATCGGCGAGAAGGTCAGCTATCGCCTGAACCGGCGTCCCGGCAGCTACGTCATCCTCAGGTATGTGCGCCCGGTTATCAGACTTCGCGCTGATCAGGCTCTGCGCGGCGTAACATCGTTGATGCCAGGGAGATCGAGCCGGCGCAAACTGACCAGGCACGGCACGCGATCGCCCCTCTCTTCAAGGTCGAGCGGCAAATTCGCGACGATGGCCTGAAAGGACAGCCGAAGTTGGCAAAGCGACAGGAGCGCGCGAACCCTGTCCTCGAGCGATTCTTCACCTGGATCCACGAGCAGCTCGACAAGCGGGGCTTTCTGCCGCATGCGTAAAAAGAACTGCCTGTCCAGTTGGACCGAGCTGAGCGCCAAGCACGTCGGCATTGTGCAAAGCCTGCTAGCCACCTGCCGGCTGCACGACATCAATCCGTACGACAACTTCGTGGACGTGCTGCAGCGTGTCGACCAGCACCCGGCGTCACTGGTGCATCAGCTCACGCCACGGATCTGGAAAGGGATGTTCGCGGATAATCCGCTGCAGTCCGACCTGCATGACATTGGCGGGCTACGCACACGCGCCGCCACGTGACCGCTTAGTCGCGTCTTACCGGGGAACGCATAACGGAGCGCCATAAGTGGCCTATTTTTTGACCAGCAAGTGCGCAAAAGTATACTGCCAGCACTCAAATCGCTTGGTTAGATCAGCCGCCACAGTGTCCATCTCGGCGCTGAAGAGACCTTCGTTCGAATCGAAAAAATATATCGCCGGCGCTTCGTAACTGAGGACGACCGAATGCCCCTCGCTAGGATTCTGCAAGTCCAGCATGACGCAGGTCTTTCCAGCTTTCCTGCTCAGCGAAATAAGCCGCTGGATCATCGTCTCGGTGCCACCTTCATAGAAGGAAGTAAGCGTGCCGATGTTCTTGATTCCGAAGGCTGCGATCAGATCCTGGACGACGTTATGGCGCAGCTGAATTGCGATACCCTCGTTGATCTGTCCCGCCAGGCTGGTCGCCCCGAATTTCATCTCGCCCCCAGTATCGGGGATAAACATGGGCTTTGCGACCGCGTGGATCCGGCTATCCTGAGCTTTCATATAGAGTTCAGCCTTCTCAGCGACTGAAGCCTTTTCATCCACCATTGACGCAATTGCCTGCAACGCACCGTGGTCGAGTGCCCGCCGGCAAAAATCGATCGAGATCCCCCAGCAGGAGCCGTCCTTGCGAGCGTCGAATACGGACTGCTTGCATCCATAAATATTTTTGAGTGCCATTTGTCAACTCCTGTCGAAAAACAAACGTCGCGGACCGTCAATCCGCCTTCATCGTCCCTACGTCCCAATTCCCCGTCCCCGTTCGTTTCGGTCTGGACACGCGTGGGACGATTGCGTCCCATCCATTTCTGCGAGCTCTCCGACATCACAGCCACGCTCGTTGGATCTGCCGGCCGAAAGTTGACCGATGGGGGAGGTGCAGAGGCGACCCGGCAGTCCCTTGCCGTCGAGCTGACTGTTAAGCAGGGATGGTTTGAATGGACGGTAGAAGTCCGCTTTCGCGTAACACAAGTAACAAGCCTGTATCGCAAAGCCATACATCACCCCTCTGTCGCTCTCCAATCCGTAACCGCTTACGCGGGTGACGAGCACACATCCGAGACCAGCGCCCGGTTGCTGCAAGCGCCCCGGATTGCCGTTGGAGTCCACAAAAAAGCCGGTTACAGCCGTCCGGTTGCGTTGCCTTGTCGGCGGCGCTTCTGCTTCTCCGCTGCGGCATGAAAGGCGTTTGATGCTAGACGTCCGCTCGAGAAAATTCGTTGAGTATCATCGTGAAAGTTCTTCCCTGCAACAAATCCAGTTAATACGCCATAAATACCTAGACGCATCTTGAATTTGATTGATCGTGCTGCAAATGTAAGAAAGTGAAATCACGCCCTGTTTGGTCGATCCTATCTTGCCAGTATCGACAAGCCACGATGCCTTATCGTTTTTTACCGCGTGGAGAATCGCTTCGATCAGATTGGATTTCACTTGCGCTCCAGGATGTGGAGCGGGTTCACCGCTCGCCAGAGCCCATGTGAAATATTTTTCGGAGGAGCCAACCGCGAGTTCAACCGGCCCTTTTTCGGGATTTCCGGCCACGTCATACGGATTGAGCTGCGCGGAATACAGCTCCTTGTCTTTAACCCAGTATGCTACCGTCATGTTAGTTGGTATTGCTATCCGGGGGATGTCATGCCCGAATCGTCCACCATGGCCATGCACATTCAGACATTTGCAATTCTCTGGCACAGGGTCACCAACCCGCTTAACTTCCTGTGCAGTGAGGTCTACACTACCCAATAGACGACAGCACTTTCCGCAGTAATTTTTCTCAAGTTTGTCGGGGACGCATCCGTTGGCGCAGGCCATAATAATCACTCCTTTATAGACTTGATAAATTTACCTGCTGACTTGCCGCTGAGATGCACCGGGCCGACGGCACACGGCCACCTCAGCGTGGACAACCAACTGCGCCCCGACCCTCTATCGCCTTCAAGTCTGCACTCCACCAATCCAGGCAAAATCAGGCAATCGGAGAAAATCCGCGCACGATCAATCCGCCTTCATCGTTTCCAGGTTCCAGTTCCACGTACCCGTTCCCTTGGCCGTCGAATCCGTCTGCTGCTGCGTAAACAACGCCTCGATCTTGGTGAAGTTGATGGAGAACGAATCGTTCGGAATCCCGCCGCCACCGCTGCAACTCATCTGCGAAATCATCGCGTTGCTCATGGTATAAGTCATGAAATTCATGTACACGCCGTTTTCGACGCGGCCGATATTTAATTTGGCCGGGCCGAGCTTGGCGCCCTGGGTACAGGATTTGAACAGCGCCGTCGTCGACAGATCGGATGACTTCGAGAACGACATCTCCGATAAAACCGGACGGCCCATGGTGCGTTCGGTGTTGCCGGCGTCGCTGCCCATCGGCAGATAAGCGCTATGAGAAAACGAACTGACAATGATCTGATTCTCATAGCCTTTGATTGTGCAGTTACCCTTGAGGTCTTTACCTAAATCCAGAATAAGAACGTCCGACATATATAACTCCGCAATGTGAGTGCAGCGGCAACTGCGCCTTGCGCGTGCCGTGCGGGTTTAAGGTGAGAAAACAGCCTGGTACCGGCGGCGCCAGTCCGTCAGGCCGCGGCGGCCGGCAGTTCGGCGACCAAACGGATCGACGTGGTCAACTCCTCCATCTGGAAGTGCGGTTTCAAAAATACCGTGGCACGATAAGCGCCTGGCTTGCCTGCCACTTCGGTGACGTCGACGCGGCCTTCGGACAAGGGGAAACGCGCCTTCTCGCCTTGCGTCGCATTCGCGCTCAGCAGCACGTAGTCGCTCAGCCAGTTATTGAGGAAGTTTTCCACGGCCGCGCGCGTCTGGAAGCTGCCGATCTTGTCGCGCATGATGACCTTGATGTAATGCGCAAAGCGCGACGCCGCCAGCACATACGGCAGCCGCGACGACAGCGCCGCGTTGGCATTGGCCGAATCCAGGTTGTACAGCTTCGGCTTGTTGACCGACTGCCCGCCGAAAAACGCCGCCGTATCCGAGCCCTTGGAATTGACCACGGCGATAAAGCCCAGGTCATTCAATTCCTTTTCGCGCCGGTCGGTAATGGTCACCTCGGTCGGGCACTTGAGCACCACGTCGCCATCATCGGTCTTGAACGCATGCGCCGTCATGCCGGTGATCTTGCCGCCGCCTTCCACGCCGCGGATCGCCGTGGTCCAGCTATGCTTGGCGAACGAATCGGTAATGCGCAGCCCCAGCTGGTAAGCCGAATTGGCCCACAGGTACTTGCTATGGTCCTTGCCGTCCACGTCTTCCTCGAACGCGAACGATTCCACCGGGATGGTCTTGGCGCCATACGGCAGCCGTGCGGCGTAGCGCGGCAGCACCAGGGCTACATAACGCGAGTCTTCCGATTCGCGGAAGCCGCGCCAGGTGGTCAGCTCGGCGCTGTCGAAGATTTTCGACATATCGCGCGGCACGCCCAGTTCCGTGAACGATGTCATGTCGAACAGAGACGGCGCCGCAGCGGCGATAAACGGCGCATGCGCGGCGGCCGCCACTTTCGAGAGCCGCTCGATCAGCGCCATATCCTGCGGATGGCGGCCGAAATAATAGTCGCCGATGAACAGCGAATACGGATTGCCGCCGAAGGTGCCGTATTCTTCTTCGTAAATTTTCTTGAACAGCACGCTCATGTCGTGATCGACCGCGCCTTCCAGGTCTTTGAGCAGCTCTTTCTTGGACACGTTCAGCAGCCGCAGTTTCAGCTTGGGACCGGTCTCGGTGCCCATCACCATGTCGCGCAGGCCGCGCCAGGAGCCTTCCAGCGCCTGGAAGCCTTCGCTGTGCATGATGGCGTTGACCTGGTCGCTGAGAATGGTGTCGATCTGCGAGACGCGCTCGTTGATCATGGCGACGATGCCCTTGTCCGGCGCCTTGGTCATGCCCTCGTCCAGCACCTGGGTGGCGAACTGCCCCAACAGGGCGCGGGCGTAGGTTTTTTGCGATGGCTCGACCGCCATCTTGCCTTCCTGGATGATGCGATCCAGCAGGCTCATGTCGTGGTTGGTGGTGCTGCTCGCACCGGCCTGTACTGCTTGGTTGCTGGCCATGGTTGTACTCTCTCGGTAGTGTGGAGAAAACAGCGCGCAAGCGCTATCAGGAGGGAACCGGTTCGGCCGGCTCGGCTTCGGCTTCGGCGGGCGCCGGCGAGCCGTCGGCCTGCAGCGCCTTGAGCTCTTCCGTGTTCTGCACGATGTTTTCCAGCATCGTGTCGAGCTCGTCGTTGCCGTCGAGCTTGCCGAGCAGGTCGCGCAGCTGCTGGCGCACTTCCAGCAGCTTGGCCAGGCGCGGCACCTGGCGCACGATCGATTCGGGATGGAAGTGATCGAATTCGGTGAAGTTCAATTCGATCTTCAGGTTGCCGTCCTTCTTGAAGGTGTCCGGCACCGACAGGTCCAGGCGCGGCGCAATCTTGGCCATGACCTCGTTGAAGTTGTCGCGGTCGATGTCGACCAGGCGGCGCGCCTTCAGTTTTGGCGGCGCCACCAGCGGCTGGCCGGACAGGTCCGCCAGCAGGCCCACCACCAGCGGTAATTCCTTCTTCTCGACGGCGCCGCCAATTTCAACGTCGTAGGTAATCTGCACGCGCGGCGGACGATTCCGTCCCACCCATTTTTGCAAGCTGTCTGCCATCACACCCTCACTAAAAAATTTGAACTGGACCGACGATCGAACAGGTCATCCGGACCCCGGCCACAACGTCAGCACGCTTTGTAAATCGGTTGGTTCGAAAGTCATGGTAGGAGTCGGCTGGCACGTAACACAAGTATCAACGTGGTATCAGGCGGCGCAAAAAGCGACGCTATGTTTGCGCCGGTGCGGATGCCGCCTTTGCAGCCTGCTCCGCAAGCATGTCGGCCCAGGTGGCGGGGTCGGATTCGGCTGCGGCTTGATCGAGCAGCTCCGCGATTTTTGCGTTGCGATCGCTGGCTGCGTTGGCGGCTTGCACCAGCAGCTCGCTGTCGGGCGCGGCGATTTGTTCGGCGGCGGCGAGTGCGTCCGCAATAGCATCGGCGCCAGGTTCAACGACAGGTGCCAATGCTGTGTCAAGCGCTGCCGCCTGCACTGCCGCCGGCCTCGATTCCGGCCGCGCGGATGCAGGCGTGCCGCCAGGTTCCTGCAGGGTCCCTCGTTCGCCCTCGCCGGACGGTGGCGGCGGCGTAAGCGGCGCTTTCGCTTCGGTCTCGGGCTCCAGGTCCGGCTCCGATGATGGCATGTCGGCTGCGCCGTCCAATGCTGGCGTAGAGGGCGCGTCCCGCTCGCTCGATTGGGGAACCGCCGCAGCATCTCCCGGCGAGTCCGCGGACGGCTGCGCCACATCGTCTTTCGCGCCGGCTTCGCCGGTTGACGACACCGATGCCGGACCGGCCGCCTGCGCAGGCGCTTCGGCGCTGCCCTGGCCTGTGGCGGGCGCCTCGTTCACTGGCTGCGCCGATGTGTCGGCCGCAGCACCGCTATTGCCGGTGCCGTCTGCGGCGGTGTGACCGGAGGACCCAGCGGCAGCGGCGCTCTCACTGGCGGCATCTGCCGTGGTGGATATCCCTGCCTCATCGGCCGCACCATCCTTGGCGGACGCGCTGGATCCACCGCCATCGCCGCCAGCCGCAGCGGCTTCACCGTCCGCGCCACCGGCCTTCTCCTTCGCGGCATCCGGTTCAGCCTTGTTCGACGTGCCTCCATGTTCCGCCACCGCGGCGTCGACGATGGACTCGGCCGAGATGACATCCGCACGCGCCGCGTTGACCTGCGCCTGTACCGATTCCACCTTCTCCAGCGCGGCGTTGCATCCCGCCTGCGCCTCGTCCTTGCAGGCCTCGGTCTCGGCCAGCGCTTTCTCGACAGCCGCATTCACCTGCGCCGACGCTTCCGTAATGCCCGCCTCGACATCGCGCCCGGCCTGCTGCGCCGCCTCGGCCGCCGCCAAGGCGTCGTCCTTGACCGACTCGATATCGGCCATCAGCGCGTCGCTGGCGGCGGCGTAATCCTCCACCACCTTGTCGGCATCGGAACGGGCGCTGTCCACCCTGTCCTTCATGTCCTCCATCGCCGACCCGGCCTGCGCGATCGCGTCCTCGCTCTGCTGCCGCATATCGGCAAAGGAAGCCTCGATCCGCTCCCTGATCTCGCCGACATCCACCACGTCGGCCGCCGCGCGCTGCGCGTCGTCCCTGACGCCATCGGCGGCGGCCTGCACCTGCACGAGTCCCTGGCGCGCCATGTCCGCGCCCTGCTCGCAGCGCGCGCTCCACCGCGCCTGCACCTGCTGCACCTCGTCCTCCCAGTTGACGATCGCGTCGCCCAGCCGGGCCAGCGACAGGTCGGCGCCTGCCTTGCCCAACAGCTCATCGAGCGCGCTCTTCATCGCGGCCAACTGCCCGGGCGGAACCAGCGCCGCCACCACGCCGTCCCAGGTGATGCCGGCGATGCTGCTTTCCGCCTCGTCGATGCGCGCCATGACGCCGTCGCGGGCCTCGCTCACGCGCCGGCCCGCCGCGTCGGACATCGACTGCACGCGCGGCTGCATTCCCTCGACTTCGCCGGCCAACCGTTCGGGATACGATTGCGCCTGCTGGTGCACCTCGCGCAGCGCTCCGGCGACCTGGCCCAGGCCATCGCGCGCGGCTGCAACAGCCTGCCGCACGCCCGCCTTGCCCTGCGCCAGCGCATCGCGCAGGGGCGCGGCCGACTCCTGCAACTGCGCCTCGATGGGCGCGAGCGTACTGTCGATCAGCGCGTCAAGCTCCGCCTTGACCTTTTCCACCTGTTCCTTGCATTGCAGTTGTGCGATGCAATCCTCGGCCGCGCCGCGCAGCTGCGCCACCACGTCGTCGGCTGCGGCGCAGGCCGATTCGATCTGCTCGTCGATGGCCGGCGGCGCCGCCGCCAGCGTCTCATCCACCTGCGCCAGTGCGGCCTTGAGCTTGTCCAGCTGCGCGCCCAGCAGGTCGATCACGACCTGAAGCTGCGCGATGGCCTGGTCCAGCACCGGATTGAGCGCCTCCACCGCCGCCACGGCCTGCTGCATCAGGCCCGTGGCCTGTTCGCCCGCAGCACGCACCGCGCCGCGCGCCGCCACGATGGTCGCCTTCACGCCCGGCACCATGGCCTTGACTCCGACGAACAGCATGCGCGCCACCGCCAGCGACGCCACGCGCGGCATGTAGCGCGTGCAGATCGTGATGGCGTTGTCGCACAAGACGTCCGCCTGGTCCATTTCGCTGGCGGCGCGGTCGAGCGCCGCGTTGGCTGCGGCCACGAACTGCGGAATGCGCGCGGCGATGTCGTTGATCAGCGCCACCGCGTCGCCGATCATGCCGCGCACCGGGTCGAAGTAGCCGGGCAGCGTGGCCAGCATGGCGCGCGCTTCGTCGAGCGCGGTGTCCAGTTCGGCCAGCAGCGCCCGCACCTGCTCCACCTCCTCAGCAATCGTGGCCGACAGCGCGCGCAGCGCCTGCGCCACCTCCCGCAAGCGGGTGTCGAGGGCGTCGAGCGGGTCGAGCGCCTTTTGCATCAGCGCGTCGACGCCCTCGCCCACGGCCGTCAGTTCGGCCATGACCTGGTCCACCTGCGCGCGCGCCGCCGCCAGCGGTTCGGTCAACAGCTCGCCCAGCCGGTCCAGCTGCGCGGCGCCGTCGTCGAACAATGCGTCGCAGGCGGCGCCTTCGCGTTGCAGTGCGGCGTCGATCTCGTCCACATACACGATCTGGCTTTGCACCGGCTCCAGCAGCGCCGCGCCCCTGGAGCGGATAGTGCCCGCCAGTCCGGCCAGCGTGTCGTTGGCCTGGCCGGTGGCCAGCGCCAGTTGGGCGTTCAGGTCGGCCACGTTGGTGCCGATGGTGCCGCGCAGGCTTGCCAGCTGCGCCAGGCTGTCGCTTTGCAGTTGCGCCGCCTGGGCCTGTGCACTTTCCACGCCGGCGCCGGGCAGCGCAGCCAGGCCGCTGCCGTATGCCGAAACGATGCCCACGCTGCCCTGCGCCAGCGCCACCAGTGCCCGCCCTCGTGCGGGCACGCTGTTGAACGTCGCCACGTGCGGCGCCACATCCGGCACCAGGTCTGCCAGCGATGGCAGGATGGTGCCGCACGAATCGACCGCCCTGGCTGCGGCGGCAATCACCGGTTCCACCTCGGACGCCTGCCGCAGCAGGCGTTCCGGAATCGCAGCCGCGTCGTCCGCAAGGCGGCGCAGGTCGGACACGGCGCGCTGCAGGCCATCGGTGCAGCATGCGATCACGGGCGCGGGATCCAGGATGCCCGGTAGCGTCGCCAGCCGGTCGCGCAGCGCGGCCATGTCGGTCGCCATCGACGCGGCGCAGGCGCTCACGTCGCCGGCAAATCCCTGGCCCTGCTGCGCCACCGTTTGCGCGGCCTGTTGCAGGGCGGCGGCAATGCGCGCGGCGCTTTGCGGCAGGACGGTCAGGCAATCGTCGACGATTTTCATGGAACGTTCCGGGTCACGATGAGGACAGGGTAGCCTGGGCCTCGTCGGCGGCGGCCTTCATGGCGGCGGCGATCTGCGCCACCTTGTCGGGCGCCGGGTCGAGCGAGAGCGACGCGCCGGAGAATCTGGCGATGGACAGTTCGACCTCGGCCAGCGACTGGTCGAGTTCCGGCAACACTTCGGCGCCTTCGATGCGCAGCTCTTCCAGCACCGGCAGGATCGGCACGACCACCGGTACCTTGGGCTGCGACGCCAGCGACGGCAAGGCCGCGAGCGAGGCTGCGGCTGCGGCGCCACCGCCGGCGGCCACCAGGCGTCCGGGCATCGCTTGCCGGTTCAGTTCTTCCATCACCAGCACCTCCCCGCCGACGATGCGCGCCGCCAGTGCGTGCAGCCAGCCATCGTCGCCTGCGCGCGCGGTCGACAGCGAGGGGCCGGAGCGTTGCAGCAGCCAGCCCAGTTCCGCGCGCGCGGCCGGTTCGCCCATCCAGTGGCGCAGGTAATGGTAGGCGTCGTCGTTGCTCGTGAAGGTGCGCGGCGCGCCGGCCATGGACTGCTGGTGCAGCCGGTCGGGCGCGGCGAATCGCGCCTGGCTTCCCGACTCGTAGAACGTCACACGGCAGTTATGCCGCCACAGGCTGCAAAGGGGATGGAGCATGGGGTGTCGAAGGTCCGGTTGCGAAGCGCGCCGCCATGGCGCTGTCCGTCGAACCTTAGCGCCGATGGCGCAGCGGCGTCAGTATCTTGGGGTAACAGCGCCGCTGTTACCCCGCGCTCCGTCGCCCTTCCCGGACGGCGCGCCAAGCGCCTCGATCAGCGCGCGCGCGGCGGCCGACGGACGCCGGTGACCCGCGTAAATCGCCGAAAACGTCCGCGTGCGCCCGCCCAGCTGCGGCAGCAGCTCGACCAGTTCGCCCCGCTCGATGCGTTCGCGCACGATAAAATCGTAGCTCTGGCACACGCCCAGGCCGTGGGCCGCCAGCGACACCACGCCCAGCACATCGTCCGACACGGTGATGCGCGCGTCCGGCGACCAGTCCACATCGCCCGCCGCGTCGCGCAGCAGCCAGGGCGAGACGCGCCCGCTGCTCGGCATGACGAAGCAGATGCAGGCATGCCGCTGCAATTGCTCGAACGAGGCCGGCGTGCCTTCGCGCCGCAGATACGCGGGCGAAGCCACCAGGCACAGCGGCGCGTCTTCCAGCTTGCGCGCCACCATGCCGCTGTCGGGCAGCTCGCCCAGGCGCACCGCCACATCGAAACCTTCCGCCACCAGGTCCACGTTGCGGTTGGCGATGTTGAGCTCGACCCGCACCAGCGGATATTGCCGCGCGAATGCGTCCAGCAGCTGCGGCAGGCGGTAATGGCCGTAAGTGGTCGGCACGCTCAGCCGCACGCGGCCCGCCACCTCGCCGGCCTGTCCCTGGATGGCGCGTTCGGCGTTGTCGATCAGCGCGAACGCGGCCAGCGACTGTTCCAGGTACAGCTGGCCCGCATCGGTAATGCGCAGGCTGCGCGTGGTGCGCCGGAACAGCTGGCTGCCGAGGCGCTGCTCCAGCCTGCCCAGCGCGCGGCTGATGACCGATGCCGTGGTCGCCAGCGTGACCGCCGCCGCTGTGAGCGAACCGTGCTCGGCCACCGCCAAAAAGATTTCCACATCGCCCAGGTGTCCGTAACGCCGCGCCATTTTTGCCTTTCAAGAACTAATCATTGCCTCGGCAGGTAGTTTATCTCCTTTATGGCTGTGAATATAGTCATGCCTACGCTAACTACCGAAGGAAACCGACCATGAAGCTGCTTAACCCCCTCCTCGCCGCCATGCTGTTCAGCCTGGCAGGCGCCAGCCAGGCCGCCAACGTGCTGGTGGTCCTGTCCGATGCCGACCACCTCGACCTGAAGGATGGCAAGACCTATCCGACCGGCTTTTATCTCAACGAACTGGCCCAGCCGCTCAAGCTCCTGCTCGACGCCGGCCACGACGTCACCTTCGCCACGCCCAACGGCAAAGCGCCGGCGGTCGACGCCACCTCGCTCGACCCGATGTATTTCGGCGGCGACGCGGCCAGCATGAAGCAGCACCAGGGCCTGGTCGACAGGCTGGACATCAGCTCCCGCCAGCGCTCTCCGGTGATCAGCCTGGCGCGGGCCGAGCAGATCGGCTATGCACGCTACGACGCCGTCTACATCCCGGGCGGCCACGCGCCGATGCAAGACCTGATCCGCAGCGCCCCGCTCGGGCGCCTGCTGAGCCATTTCCACCACGCCGGCAAGACAACCGCGCTGGTGTGCCACGGTCCGGCGGCGTTGTTGTCGGCCCTGCCAGATGCGCGAGCCAGCGTGGCCCGCATGGAAAAAGGCGGCAAGACAAAGCCGCCGGGCTGGATCTACGCCGGCTACCGCATGACCGTGATCAGCAACCAGGAAGAAGGCCTGGCGAAGGCGGCGCTCAAAGGCGGCACGATGAAGCTGCTGCCCCAGACCGCGCTGGAAACCGCCGGCGCCCGCTACAGCAGCAATGCCACGCCGTGGACCGGCTATGTCGTCACCGACCGCGAACTGATCACCGGCCAGAATCCGGCATCGGCCTTGCAGGTCGGGCAAGCCTTGCTGGACCGCCTGAAAAAATAGCACCGGCCACGGTGGGCGAGCGCGCTTCTAAGCTTATGTGAAATGCGTCGTTCTGTTAACTCCAGGCACCCTCTATAGTGACACCCCGCTTGGCCGCAGTGCCGGCGCCCCACTACTGAGGAGTCAACAGAATGAAGCAACACGGTTTTCAGCGCGCCCCCGCAGGTCTGCGTCTCTGCATCCTGGCCATGTCGATCGCGGCGCTGCACGCGCCAGGCATGGCCCAGACCGGCGGCTCCGGTGCCGCTGTCGCCGCCGACGCCGCAGCGCCGGCCGTGGTGGTAACCGGCACCCGCGTGTCGAACCGTTCCGTGCTGGACACGGCCTCGCCGGTCGACGTGGTATCGGCCGAGCTGATCAACAACAATGGCGTCACCGAAGTCAGCCAGGCGCTGTCGGCCGCCCTGCCCGCGCTGAACTTCCCGCGTCCGGGCCTGACCGACGGCACCGACACCGTGCGTCCGGTCACCCTGCGCGGCCTCGCGCCGGACCAGGCCCTGGTGCTGGTCAATTCCAAACGGCGCCATGCGTCGGCACTGGTCAACGTCAACGGCACCGTGGGGCGCGGTTCGGCCTCGGCCGACCTGAACACCATCCCGGCAGGCATCATCCAGACGGTGGAAGTGCTGCGCGACGGCGCCGCCGCCCAGTACGGCTCGGATGCGATTGCCGGCGTCATCAACTTCCGCCTGCGCGAAAACCGCAGCGGCGGCGAGTTCAGCGCCAGCACCGGCGCACGCATCTCCGAATACGATTACCACACCGGCAGCGTGCCGGCCGGGCTGGCGCTCGACGTGCCGAACAAGCGCAAGCGCACCGACGGCCAGACCACCACCGTCAGCGGCTGGAAGGGCTTTACGCTGGGCGAGGATGGATTCCTGACGGTCGCGGCGGAATACAAGAAGCAATCGCATACCGAGCGCAGCGCCTACGACGTGCGCCAGCAGTATCCGCTCGTCAACGGCAAATTCGACCCGCGCGAGCAAACCATCAAGCGCTACAACACCTGGGGCGGCGAACCGGAACTGACGCAGTCGACCATCTTCGCCAACGCCGGCATTCCCCTGCAGGGCGACGTCAAGCTGTACGGTTCGGCCAGCTACCAGCGGCGCGATTCGAGCGCGGCCGGCTTCTTCCGGCGCCCGCTGCAAGATGAGAACATTGCCTCGGTGTACCCGGACGGCTACCTGCCCGTCATCGCGCCGACGGTCGACGATGTCAGCGGCACCGGCGGCCTGGCCTGGAGCGCACAGGGCTGGGACTTCGACGCCTCGCTCGGCTTCGGCCGCAACAAGATGGCATTCACGGTCGAAAACTCGCTCAACCGCTCGCTCGGCGCGGCCAGCAAGACCGACTTCGACGCCGGCGGCTTTGCCTACGACCAGCTGACCCTGAACTTTTCGGCCGTGAAACCGCTCAGCGTCGCCATCCTGCCGGCGCCGCTGAACGTGGCCGTGGGCGCCGAAGCGCGCCGCGAAAACTACGAGCTGTGGGCCGGCGAGCCCGATTCCTACCGTTACGGCGGGGTTACCCTGGCCGACGGCCGTCCGAGCGCGGCCGGCTCCCAGGTTTTCCCCGGCTACACACCCGCCAACGCCATCGACAGCGGGCGTCATTCGATCGGCGCCTTCCTCGACCTGGAAACCAAGCTGACGCCGGAGTTGCTGACCTCGCTCGCGGTGCGCGCCGAACGGTATTCCGACTTCGGCAGCAACGTCACCGGCAAGCTGGCCACGCGCTACGACTTCTCGCCGGCCTTCGGCCTGCGCGGCTCGCTGCAGAACGGCTTGCGCGCGCCATCGCCGCAGCAGCAGTTCTATACGTCTACCGCGATGACCTTCATCGATGGCGCGGCCTTCAATATCGCCACCTTCCGGCCCGACGATCCGGTCGCCGTCGCGCTCGGCGCAAAGCCGCTGGAGGCGGAAAAATCGGTCAACGTCGCGCTCGGTGCGGTGGCGCGGATCGGCCAGCTCAACCTGACGGTCGACGCCTACCGCATCAAGATTCGCGACCGCATCGTGCTCAGTGAAAACCTGACCCAAGCCAATGTGCGCCAGTTCCTGAGCGCGAATGGCTATACCGGCGTGGGCGGCAGCCGCTTCTTCATCAATGGCGTGAACTCGACGACGACCGGCGTCGACGTGGTGGCGAACCTGCCGCTGCGCAGTACTGCGGGTCTGCTCGACCTGACCCTGGCGGGCAATTTCAATACGACCGACGTGACGCGCGTGCCGGTCACGGCGCAGCTGGCAGCGCTCAGTCCGGCGCCATCGCTGTTCGGGCGTGCCAATGTATTGGGGATCGAAGAGGGCCAGCCGAAGAACAAGATCAGTGCGAGTGCGCGCTGGAAGCTGGCGCAGTGGGGCGCGACCTTCAATGCCACGCGCTACGGCAAGGTTTTGTCGGCGGGCAGCACGGCAGCTACCGACTTCTGGCTCACGCCGAAGACGGTGGTGAACCTGGAAGCGCGCTACACGCTGGCTGGCGGCGCCACCCTGGCATTGGGTGCGGACAATCTGTTCGACGTGTACTCCGACCCGGTGCCGGCCTCGCTCAACACCACGGCGGCGGTTCCGTACGCCAACCGCGCACCGTTCGGGCGCTCGGGACGGTTCGTGTACGCGCGGGCCAGCTACAAGTTCTGACGCGCGCGATTGGTGTCCACCTGGATGTCCACTTCGGTGTCAGGTCTGACAAATGTCCACTTCGGTGTCAGGTCTGACAAATGTCCACTTCGGTGTCAGGTCTGACAAATGTCCACTTCGGTGTCAGGTCTGACAAATGTCCACTTCGGTGTCAGGTCTGACAAATGTCCACTTCGGTGTCAGGTCTGACAAACGGACACGAGCTCTGCTTTTGTCCAGCTGGGTGCCTGTCACCGAAGTGGACACGGGCTCGGCCTTAAATGTCCACCTGGATGCCTGTCACCGAAGTGGACATGAGCTCTGCTATAAGGGCTGGCCTGTCTCGGCTCAGCTCACCTTGTATTTGTCCACTTCGGTGTCAGGTCTGACAAACGGACACGAGCTCTGCTTTTGTCCAGCTGGGTGCCTGTCACCGAAGTGGACACGGGCTCGGCCTTAAATGTCCACCTGGATGGCTGTCACCGAAGTGGACATGAGCTCTGCTATAAGGGCTGGCCTGTCTCGGCTCAGCTCACCTTGTATTTGTCCACTTCGGTGTCAGGTCTGACAAACGGACACGAGCTCTGCTTTTGTCCAGCTGGGTGCCTGTCACCGAAGTGGACACGGGCTCGGCCTTAAATGTCCACCTGGATGCCTGTCACCGAAGTGGACATGAGCTCTGCTATAAGGGCTGGCCTGTCTCGGCTCAGCTCACCTTGTATTTGTCCACTTCGGTGTCAGGTCTGACAAACGGACACGAGCTCTGCTTTTGTCCACCTGGTGCCTGTCCACCTGGTGCCTGTCACCGAAGTGGACACGGGCTCAGCCTTGATTGTCCACCTGGGTGCCTGTCACCGAAGTGGACATGAGCTCTGCTATAAGGGTTGGCCTGTCTCGGCCCAGCTCACCTTGCATTAATCCCAGCTATCCAATTCGCCCGCTGCGACGAGGATGTCGATCGCTGCGCCAATCCGCTTATTTGCCGATTGCATCAGTTGCGCGGGATCTTCACCCAGCAGCGCGCGCATCAATGCCGGCGCAAGAACGAGGTCGATGAACTGTGCGGCAGGCGCGCTGGCCCTCGCCACCGCATCGCCGCCCGAGGCGCCCGCCGCGATGGCCTCGGCGACGCGCCGCACGCCCATCCGCCAGCGCAACTGATCGGCGCTGAGCACCATGTCCCGCAAACGCGGCGCTTCCGCCACCAGCAAACGTAGCAAAGCGACCGCATCCGGCTGCAAAGCTTCCTCCACCACGCACATGCCGGCCGCTGTCATGCGTTCGCGCAAGGAGCCACCGGCGACCTGCGCCATGTCGCCGCCGCCGAACAAGCGCGCAAGATTACTCTCAACCACCGCAGCAAACAGCGCCCCCTTGTTGGCATAGCGCGCGTAGATGCTCTCCTTGCCCGCGCGCGCATCGATGGCAACCTGGTCGCAGCTGGTGGCGTCGAAGCCCGAGGCCAGGAACAAGCGCGTTGCCGCGTCGAGAATCCGGACATCGACCTCGCCCTTGCGTCCCGCCGCGGGCCGCCCTCCGGCGCCTCGCTTGTCGTGTTCTACCGCGTCCATACGTTCCTTCCAACTCCATCGTGCGTTGTACCGAATGAAACTGTGTTAATCCAGACTGAACCGTTCAGTTCAGTTTAAAACCAGCAATTCCGCTGATTGTACCCGCGTCCCACCTGCCCTGCCGCCGCCGCCGGCCAGCCCATGCACACCATGAGGGAAACACCATGTCCGACTCAGTTCATCCATTCCACCTGTCCATTCCCCAGGCCGACCTCGACGATCTGCAACGCCGCCTCGCCCACACCCGCTGGCCCGATGAGGATACCGTGCCCGACACCAGCCAGGGCCCGCAACTGGCCAAGCTGCGCGCGCTGGTCGCCCGCTGGCAGGATGGCTACGACTGGCGCCGCTGCGAGACCCTGCTCAACGGTTGGGGCCAGTATCGGACCGGGATCGATGGGCTCGACATCCATTTCCTGCACGTGCGCTCGCCCGAGCCCGATGCGATTGCGCTGCTGCTCACGCACGGCTGGCCGGGGTCGGTGCTGGAATTTCGCAAGGTCATCGGCGCGCTCACCGATCCGGCCGCCCACGGCGGCAAGGCCAGCGACGCCTTTCATCTGGTGATTCCCTCGCTGCCCGGCTTCGGCTTCTGGCGCAAGCCGGCCGGCACCGGCTGGAACGTCGGCCGCATCGCGCAGGCGTGGACGGCGCTGATGGACCGCTTGGGCTACGCACGCTGGGCGGCGCAAGGAGGCGACTGGGGCGCCGCCGTCACCACGACGCTGGGCTATATGGCGCCGCCGGGCCTGATCGGCATCCACCTGAACATGGCCATGTTCCAGCCCACCGAACAGGAACGCGCCGACGCCACCCCGGACGAACAGGCGATGCTCGACGACGCCCGGCGCTACGAGCAGGAATTCTCGGGCTATTACAAGCTGCAGAGCACGCGCCCGCAATCGGTCGGCTTCGGCCTGGCGGACTCGCCGGTGGGCCTGGCGGCATGGATCTACGCGCTGTTCCAGGATGTGTCCGACAGCGGCAGCAACGCCGAGAGCGCTTTCGAACTGGACGAGATCATCGACGACATCATGCTGTACTGGCTGCCCAACACGGGCGCCAGCTCGGCGCGTTTATATTGGGAAGCCATGCAGGCAATGCGCCACGGCGGCATGCCATCGGCGCCGATGCCGACGCCGACCGGAATCAGCATGTTCCCGGGTGAACAGATCCGGCTGTCGAAGCGCTGGGCGGAACGGCGCTTTGCCATGCTGGTCCACTTTAACGAGCTGGAGCACGGCGGGCATTTTGCCGCGCTGGAACAGCCTGCGGTCTTCGTCGACGAGGTTCGGGCGACCTTCCGTGTCGCGCGCTAATCCGGGCTGCGACGACCTCGAAAAAACTACTTGGGGACCACAAGGTTTGGCGCATCGAATTCGCACTTTTCTGTCGTGAATACATACCCAGTGTTTGTTAGACGCGCCACCGACGCCCATCCGTCGTCCATATATACAACTGGAAGGCTGGCATCGATATTGTGACAGGCCCCGCCAGTTCGATATTCGAGCACTACCAGCGCTCGGGCGAGTGACGGCCGCAAAATTGGATAACCGTCGATGAGCATCTGCAAACCTCCCCCGAGCACGACAACGACCGCCATTTTCGCCATCGGCGACACGATCAGCGAAATCTCCGACTGCGATAGAAACTCGAAACGCAGTTCGGTGCCCGCTGGAGGTTTTTTCCCGTTACGGATGCGGTACCAGAACAGGGATAGTCTGTCCCGCGTTCTCTTTTCGACAAACGGCTTCGCTTGCGCAAAGAGAGAGTTACCTATCGCCAGCAGTCCAACGAGCAGAACCTGAAAAAACGCAAAAACTGCCAGCAATGCAGCGGCAATGGTCATGTAAATTAACGGCAACACGAGCGATGCCAGTATTGCGGTGAACTCGGCCAGATATTTGGGATCGATACGCGATAGTGAGTGAACGATCTGCTTCGAAAATGAAAGGCTTGCCGCCGCGAGGATCACGCATAAGGAAAATGCCAGAACCTTCCCGACGGTCGGCGCCCAGGCGAAACGAATGGCACGTGATGTGCTGACCGTGATCTCGCAGACGCCAGCCACAGTCAATAAAAGCCCGGCAATGGCGAAACTGATCTCGTGCGCCAGCGTCCATCCTGCAAGCCAGAGCGCACTTGCGAGTAAAACACTCGCCAACCCCAGGAGATGCAGCATCTCTACAATCACTGCGCGTTTTGCAAATGCTCGCCATGACCGAATGATGCGCATTTGTCGACGCAGGATGCGCTGGCGTTCACTTTGCCAACGCCGCACGAACTTTAAAAAAAGAAGTGCCGACATTGCAGCGAGTATTAACGCGACAATCGATTTTGCCATACTGTGTCAGCCGAGGCTTTCCTGCATGTTTATACAATAGCCGGACTCAAACAATCCGCCACATCGGGCGACGTGGCGTATTCAGGTTGAAGGAACCGGCATGGTCACCGCGATTGGTATCAGATCTGACAAGCGTATGCGACCTCGGCCCTAAAGCAATGAGCAAGCAACCTTATGCTGAGCTCGTGTCCGATTGTCAGACCTGGCACCAGAGTGGACAGATTGTCAGACCTGGCACCAGAGTGGACAATGCTGAGCTCGTGTCCGATTGTCAGACCTGGCACCAGAGTGGACATGGCACCAGAGTGGACATCGATCAGCGACGCGCCGCCACCTGATGTCGCCGCCGGACCACGCCCGCCGCCGCCAGCCCGATTCCGACCAGCAGGAAGCTTTCCGGTTCCGGCACCACCTGCACCGTCGCCCCGTCTGCCACGACGGCAATCTCGTTCTGATTAGCATCGAGGAACAGCACGTCGGACAAGGTCACCGCCGCATTGCCGTTGCCGAAACTATCGAAACTGAACAGCCCCAGCTGTCCGCTGCCGGAGGCGCCCGCCCCCGCGCCGATCAAGGTGTTGAACACGTACGAAATCGTGCCGGTCGCGTTGTCGACCGTGCCGCCGTCGCTGAAGGTGGCGCCGGCGCCGCTCAAAAACGTGCCCTCGGTGAAAACGCTCGCCTTCAGCAGCGCCGCATCGAAGCTCAGGGTGAACTGGTATCCGTACAGGTCGGTAATATCCGAAATGTTCACCGCCAGGTCCACCTTGCCACCGGACACCACCGGCGCCGGCTGTGCGCTCACCGACAGCGTCGGAACGGCAAAGGCCTGCGTGCTGGCAGCGAGCAGCATGCCCGCAAAGATTTTTTTGAATGTCGTCATCTGATTCGTCCTATCGCCCCATGGGGCTCAATATGCGGTAAGGGCCGGGCGCAAGCGCGCACGCCCGCCCGGCCATGCGTCGGTCAGTTGCAGGCGGCGCCTTTTGCCAGGCGCTGCGCTACGAAAGTGAGGTCGCGTGCATTGACCATGCCGTCGGCCACCACGTCGGCGCGCGCATCGAAGCCTTCCTGGCCCGTGCGTTTGCCGAACGCGGCCTTGACCAGCGCCAGGTCGACGCAGTCGACATTGCCGTCGAGGTTCTGGTCGCCCGCCAGGTGAATGCCGACATCCGCATTCGAAATGTCGAAGAACACATTCCCGACCGCTTCCACCTTGATCCGCGCCGCCGAGGCCGGCGCCGACGGCAAGGTAACCGTGGCGCTGCCGTTGTTCGGCACGCCTTCAGCGAGCAACACCGGCCAGGTCTTGCCGCCGTCGGTCGACAGCGCAATGTTCACGCTGCCCACGCCGACCGGCGCCACATCGGTGTTGGCGACGTCCCAGGTGACGGTCTGCAGCGAACCCGGATCGAGCGTCGCCGCCGTATTCTGCGACGTCACCAGGAACGGGCCGGCGCCCGGCGCCAGCACCAGCCTGGTGCCGGCACTGTTGACGCCGCCCCTGCCGTCGCGCACCGTCAGCTTGAAGTTGAGCGAGGCCGGCGAGGCATTGGTGCCGGCCAGTCCGACGTAGGCGGCGGTCGGCAGGTACTCCGAGTAGCACTCGATGTTGGCCAGGCTCGGCGGCGTGGCGGCGGTGGCGCAGGCGCCCGTGACGGCGTTGGTGTTATTCGACAGGATCTGCAGCATGTCCGGGAACACCCGCGTCGGGTCGGCCGTCGTGTGGTTTTCGCCCGGCGAGTTGTATTCGATCGTGCCGGCCGCGGTGACGGTGGCGCGGGTGCCGAACTGGCGGAACAGCGGACCGTTGAGCTTGGTGTTGCTGGTCAGGCCGGTGCCGCTGGACGCACCCCGGTCGTTCTGCTCCCACATGTAGGTGAGCGGGTCGCCATCGGCGTCGGATGCGCTGCCGGTCAGCGCGAACGGCGTGCGCACCGGAATCGTGTAGCTGGCCGGCACGGTCACGACAGGCGCGTTGTTGCCGGTCGACGCCACGGTGCCGCCGCGCTTGGTCGGCCCGCCCACGGCCACTTCGCCGAAGAAGCCGCTGCAGCCCGCCGTGCAGTCCACCAGTTGCAATGGTGCGACATCGACGCCGGCCAGGGCGCCGTTGAAGGTCACGGTAAACGCGCTGTCGGACAGGGCGCTGACGGTCACCGTGGCGCCCGCCGGCCAGCCCGGGCTGCCTTCCAGCGCGGCCTTGACCCCGCCGGTGGTGAAATTCGTCCCGCGTACGATCGGCGCCGACAGGTTGCCGTTGACGCTGATGCGGAATTGCTGGCCGGCCGTGTTGAAGCCGCGCAGCGCGGCAATCTGCACTTCGTTCAGGGTCGATTCGGCGCTCGATGTGTAGGCCACGATTTCGTCGAAGCTGCGCTGCGACCAGTACGGATCGCTGTGCGGTTGCAGGTTGTCGGTGCTGCAGATGCCGGCATAGGCCATGATCGACGAGCCGCTGCCGACTTCGACCGAGGTGCCGGGATTGCGGTTGCCGCCGCTGCAGTTGGAGGTCACGCCGTTGAAGGTGTGGTTGCCCGCAAACTGGTGGCCGAGTTCATGCGCGACGTAGTCGACCGCGAACGAGTCGCCGATCGGCACCGGCAGGCCGGTGCAGCCCTGCGCCTTGGCATTGGCGCCGACCACGCCCAGGCTTGCGACGCCGCCGCCGTTCAGGCCGAGGGCAATGTGGCCGACGTCGAAGTTGCCGGCCCCGGCCAGCAGGCCCGTGACGACGCGGTTGCGCGTCAGGGTGCCGCTGCCGCAACCGGAGGCCTGGGCCGGCGTGAAGCAGGCCGCCGTGCCGCACGGGCCGTTGGCTTCGGTCATCTGGGCCGGGGTGTCGAGGTTGAGGGCGTCGGTGGCGTCGATCAGCACCAGGCGGATCGCGGTTTCGTCTTCGTAGATCTGGGTGACGCGGTTGATCAGGGTGACCTTGGCGGCGGTCACATTGGCCGACCCGCCGAAATAGCTGGCGTAGGTCGGGTCGGTGACCAGCGCCAGCCGGTAGGTGCGCAACTGGTCGGCCACGGCCACATTGGGCGCCATGTCGCCATCCATCACGCGGAACGGCGCGGCGCTGGCACTCTTGCCGTCGGTGGCGGACAGTTCGAACGCGCCGGCGCGGCCGGCCGGCAAGGTGACGCTGATCGTGCCTTTGGCGTCGGCCGTGGCGACGGCGCTGTGCAGCGCGGCGCTATCGCCTTCGCCGCGCACGGTCAGGCTGACGCTGGCGCCGGGCACGAAACCGGTGCCGCGCACCTCGACCGGGACCCCTTCTTTATAGAAGGACTGCGACAGCGCCAGTTGCGCTTCCGGCAGCGCGCCTTCGATCAGCGGGCCATGCTGGTTGATCAGGTCGCTGCGGCTGTAGCTGGCGTACAGGCTGGTGTCGAGATGATAATAGGGGTCGACATACCAGCCGCCATTGGCCGAGCGCACCGAGGCGTGCAGGCCGAGCGGGGTGATGTCCATGCGCAAGGTGGCGCTAGGGTCGTCGATGCCCCTGCCCTTGTAGGTCTTGATGCCGGGATGCCTGGCAGCCAGGCCGGCTTCCATGATGGGCGATTCGACCAGGGTGAAGCGCTGGTAGCCGCCGTCCGGATGCGGAAGGGAAATCGTCTGGCTGGCGGCCAGTGTGCCGCTGCCGCGTTCGAGCGGGGCGCTGGCGGTGAGCGATGCCATGCCGGCCGCGTCCAGGGTGGCGCCACGGAAGCGCTTGAGCGCGAGGGCCGGGGTCTTGGCGCTGGCGATGCCCATGCGGCCGGTGGCGACTGTCGCGTCCTGCCAGTACGGGGCGGCGCGTTGGGTGGAAACTGCCGCTGCTGCGGCGGCGGGACCGGCTGCGGCCGCCTGCGCGACTGGCGCGGCGGCGGCAAAGGCCAGGGCAATACATAAGGCAAGAGAGGATTTCTTGCATGCGGCGCTACGCGGATGGTGCAACCCGCCGTTGTACAGCGGATTCCAAGGCTTCATTGTCATGCGTTACCCTTTCGCGGCTTGGTGAATAATCGTTCGTCGTGAGATGTCTTCCTGTGCTTGGTTCCGTATCTGAGGACAGGCTGTCGCTAAATGCCGCCCTGGTCTCGCTGCAATTAAAGCAACTAAACTGTTGTCATAGTATTGCTGGATTACCATTTGGCACAAGATTAATTTTTTCTTTTTGAAAAGACGACATAAGCCGGCCACAGCGGGGCGACTACTCGCTTGCCAGCCGCTCCGCTCCGCTGTCCTGCCAGCCACCGCCGAGCGCCTTGAAGGCCGCCACCGCCGCGCGCGCGGACGCGGTCCGCGCCTGTACCCGCATATCGGTGGCGCGCCGCCGGGCCGTGGGCGAGACCGTGCCCGCGCAACCGATTGAAATTGCCATGCAATACGGGTGTCGTCTATAATGATAATAATTCTCATTCACATTTGTCGGTGCAGGGCACCTGACCAGGAATCGTGCCATGTCCGTTGCCGCGCCGGCGCTTCTTCAGCAGCAGGTCCACCAGCTCTACAGCCACCACCACGGATGGCTGCACGGCTGGCTGCGCAATAAGCTCGGCTGCTCGCAGCGCGCCGCCGATCTCGCGCATGACGTCTTCCTGCGCCTGCTGGCGCGCGAGGAACCGGTCGCGATCGGGCAGCCGCGCGCCTTCCTCACCACCGTGGCCCAGCGCACCCTGGCCAACCACTGGCGCCGCGAACAGATCGAACGGGCCTACCTGGACGCGCTGGCGCTGGTGCCGGCGCCGCTCGCGCCCTCGCCCGAAGAACGCGCCATCCTGCTCGAAACGCTGGTCGAGATCGACACCGCGCTGGCCGGCCTGCCGGCCGAGGTCAAGCGCGCCTTCCTGCTGGCCCAGCTCGACGGCATGAACCAGGCCGATATCGCGGCCGAACTCGGCATCTCGCTGAGCACGGTCAAGCGCCACCTGGTGCGCGCCGGCGCGCAGTGCTACTTCGGCCTGACGCCCGATTGATGGCGGCGCGCGATCCTGGCGCCAGCGTCCCGGTCCGCGCCGCCGTGGCGCGCCAGGCGGTCGAGTGGCTGGTCGAACTGCAGTCCGGCGAGGCCGGCGACGCCACCCGCGCCGCCGTGCAGCAATGGCGCGCCGCCCACCCCGAGCACGAACGCGCCTGGCAGCACATCGCCGCCGTCAACGCGCGCTGGCGCGGCGCGGCCGTGCCCTCGCCGCTGGCCCACGCGGTGCTGCTCGATACGCCGGCCGTCCCCGCGCGTCCCCTGCCCCGGCGCGCCGCCGCCAAGACCGTGGCCGCCCTGCTGTGCGCCGGCGGCGGCGCCTGGCTGGCGCACCAGGCGACGCCGTGGCGCGAATGGCGCGCCGATGCCCGCACCGGCACCGGCCAGCGCCGCACCATCGTGCTGGCCGACGGCAGCCAGGTATCGCTCAACAGCGGCAGCGCGGTCGACGTGCGCTTCAGCGCCGGCGAACGGCGCCTGCGCCTCGTCAGCGGCGACATCCTGGTCAGCACCGCCAGGGACCGCGCCGCCCGCCCCTTCATCGTCGCCACCGCCGAAGGCGAACTGCGCCCGCTCGGCACCCGCTTCGCCGTGCGCCAGCACGCCGGCAGCAGCCGCGTCGACGTGTTCGAAGGCGCGGTGGCGATCCGCCCGCGCGACGCCGGGCAGGCGCCGCCGCGCGTGCTCCAGGCCGGCCAGCAGGCCCGTTTCAGCGCCGCCGCGGTGGCCGACACCCGTCCCGCCGACGGCGACAGCGTCGCCTGGGCCGACGGCATGCTGGTCGCCAGCGGCATGCGCCTGGCCGACTTTCTTGCCGAGCTCGGACGCCACCGGCACGGCCGCCTGGGCTGCGACGCCGCCGTCGCCGACCTGCGCGTGTCCGGCAGCTACCCGCTGGCCGACACCGGCCGCATCCTCGACACCCTGCGCGCCACCTTGCCGGTGGAGATCCATTTCATCACGCGCTACTGGGTCAGCGTGCGCCCGGCGCGGCGCTAAAAAATATTTTCAAAAAAAGTGAGCTGTTTCCGGTTCTCGCGTGACATGCAAGGTGAGCACTCAACACCGTCAACTTTGCAAAAGGAATCCACCATGCGGCCACGCACCCACGCGTCCCACCATCCACACCCCCGTTCGCGGCCCCATTTTGCCCAGCGCGCCCTGCTGGTCGCCATCGGCCACGCGCTGGCCGGCGGCGTCCTCGCCTCGGCCGTCCTGCCCGGCGCCGCCCTGGCCGCCGAGGCCGCGCCGGCGCGCAAGAGCTACGCCATCCCCGCCGGAGCGCTGGAAGGCGCGCTGAACCGCTTCGGGCGCGAAGCGGGCATCTTGCTGTCCTTCCCCACCGCCAGCGCGGCGGGCCTGCAAAGCCCTGGGCTGAACGGCAGCTACGGCGTGGCCGACGGCCTGGCCGCCCTGTTGCAGGGCAGCGGCCTGACTGCCGTGGCGCAAGCCAATGGCGGCTACGTGCTGCTCAGGCAGGCCCCCGCGCCCGCCGCCGCACCGGCGGCGGCGCCGCCGGCACGCACCCAGGCCCTGTCCGACATTACGGTCACGGCCCAGGCCGACGGCGGGAGCGCCACCGCGCCGCTGGCCGGCTACGTCGCCAAACGCAGCAGCACGGGCAGCAAGAGCGACACCGCCACGCGCGAAATTGCGCAGTCGATCTCGGTCGTCACGCGCGACAACCTCGATGCGCGCGGCGTCTCCAACCTGGCCGAAGCGCTCGAATACGTGCCGGGCTTTACGCCGCGCACCTATGGCCGCGACGACCGCTATGACTGGTCGATCGTGCGCGGCATCGGCAACACCAACGGCGGCAACTACCGCGACGGCTTGCGCGACGCCGGCAATATGTACGCGGTGCCGCGCCTGAACAGCTACGGCGTGGAGCGCGTCGAATTCCTGCGCGGCCCGGCCTCCCTGCTGTTCGGCAGCACCGTTCCCGGCGGCACCGTCAATTCGATCACCAAGCGGCCGACCGACGAGGCCCAGGGCGAACTGCGCGTGCGCGCCGGCGACATCGACCGGCGCGGCGTGGCCGGCGACATTGCCGGCCCCCTGAACGCGGACGGCTCGCTGCTGTACCGCCTGGTCGGCCTGAACGAGCAGTACGACCTGATGACGCCGGGCAGCACCAAGAAGGAGCGCTACATCGCGCCCTCGCTGACCTGGAAGATCGACCGCGACACCAGCCTGACCGTGCTGGCCAACTACCAGGAAGACCGCATCGCCGGCGACGCCTATCCCTTCAAATATCCCGAGGTGCTGGGCTATTACATCCCGGTCGCGCAGAAAGGCTGGGACGGCTTCGAGCGCGATCAATGGTCGGCCGGGGTGCTGTTCGACAAGCGCATCAACGAGCAGCTCAGCTTTCACAGCCGCAGCCGCTACGCCACGGTCAAGCTCGATTACCGGGTCCATTTCCTCACCGGCCTGGTCAGCAACACGGTGGTCACGCGCCGCGCGCAGTACATCGCCGACGACACCGACACGCGCCAGACCGACAACTACATGGAGTTCAAGTGGAACGCCGGCAAGTGGGCCAACACGACCATCGCCGGCGTCGACCTGAGCAAGATCACCGGCGCCTCCTTCCGCGGCACCCCGCCCGACACGCGCTTCGACCTGGTCACCGGCAGCGGCCCGTTCAGCGAGCCGCAGCTGCGCCCCGACTACCAGGCCAGCACGCGCCAGACCGGCGTGTACCTGCAAAACCAGGCCAAGTTCGACGAGCGCTTCGTGATCGTGGCCGGCTTGCGGCGCGACCGCTTCCGCGAACACGCGATCGCCGCCTGGGTCGACGGCCCGGTCAACACCAACAAGACCACCGGCCGCCTGGGCGCAGTCTGGCTGCTGCCGGGCGGGGTGTCGCCGTACGCGGGCTATTCCACCTCGTTCGAGCCGCAGAGCGGCGCCACCTTCGACGGCGTCAGGTTCAAGCCGACCGGCGGGCGCCAGTACGAGGTCGGCGTGCGCTACGAGCCGGCCGGCACCAACGCCATGCTGTCGGCCGCCGTGTTCGACATCGTCCAGCAAAACGTGGCCGCCGCCGATCCCCTGCACCAGGGCTTCAACGTGCAGCGCGGCGAAGTCGGCTCGCGCGGCCTGGAGCTCGAAGCGAACGCCAGCCTGGCGCGCGGAATCGATACCACCGCCAGCTACAGCTACACCGACGCGCGGGTGACGCGCGACACCAATCCGGCATTGGTGGGACGCAAGAACGGCCTGGTGCCGGCCCACAAGGCGACCCTGTGGCTGAACGCGCGCGTGCCGGGCGACTGGGCGGGCGGCCTGAAAGCCGGCGTCGGCGTGCGTTATAACAGCAAGGTGCCGGACTTCCAGAACACGCGCTGGGTGCCGGGCGTGACCCTGTTCGATGCGCGCCTCGGCTACCACATCGGCACGCATTGGGAATTATCCTTGAACGCGCGCAACCTGTTCGACAAGAAACATCTCGGCAATTGCAGCGACGGCGACTGCTATCCGGGCGACCGGCGCGAGCTCGTTGCCACTGCTCATTATCGCTGGTGATACGGCGGCGGCGTACTAGCTCAGCAGTAAGCGCCGCCTGAGCTGCTTTTACAACACCCGAAAAAAATAGCTAGCAAGTCAGCCGTGCGCACGCTTGCTTTGCGCTATAGTTTTTGCATAGGAAACTTAGCCAAGAAACTATTTTTTGGGGGTGGCGTACCGTATGGAAATTACCGGTTCCACAGTTCTACTTCAGCCTGGCATGTACATCCTGCGCCATCCCAAGCAGGGCATGGCACCGCTGTCCATCGCACGCGCTCCCGGCACGCCCGGCGAGGGCAAGATGGAAACGCTGGGCACGGCGGGCACCCACCATGCGCTCCTGCGCGACGGCAGCGATTGCATCGTCGTGCACATCAGCGAGGGTCCCGTCAGCCTGCTCGTCACCGCCTTCCTCGCACAACAGGGCGACCCGGTGCCGGCGCTGCGGGTCGACCAGATCGGACTCGACCGGCCTTCATCCCCCACATCCGCGACATCCGCGACACCCGCCGCCGCTCGCACCCTGGCGCCGCGCGCCGTCCCGGCGCCCGCGCCGGCGCCGGCACCGGCGGGCATCGAAGTCGGCCTCCACGGCATCACCCTGATCGGCCATGTCGAGCGCCACGGCGATGTCGTCGCCGCGCCCGGCCAGCCGCTGGGCGACCCGGACAGCCCGCTGCGCCTGGAAGGCTTCCAGGTGGTGTGGCCCGACCGACCCGACGGCGTCGACCTGGCCTACAACATCGTGGTCGAAGGCGGCGGCGCGCTGCCGATGGTCAAGAGCGGTAAATTCTGCGGCACCCGCGGCGAAGCTCGCCGCATCATCGCCGTCACCTTCGCGCTGATCGGTCCGTGCGCCAGCCAATGGCGCCTGGACGGAACAGCTTACTTCAGCGGCGGCTTTCAGGTCCCGCTGCAATCTGCCGTCCCGCTGAGCGGGCCATCCGGGCTCGAACATCTGACGGCAGTCACCCTGAGCGCACGATTGGACGAGCAGGCCGGCGCCCAGCGCAATCCCTGGCAGGAATCGGCCAGCACCAAGGTTTTCAAGACGGGCGCCACGGCACAGCAACTGGTTTCCTGAGCCGCATGGCACGGACAGGCCCGACTTGAATACGCGTCTCAACGACACGAGGAGAACGACCTATGTATGAATTACCTGGCTCTACCGCTATCACGACGCTGCGCAGCTCGAATCCGATCGCCTTCAACCAGGCGACCATCGACCGGATCCTGGCGCTGTCCACCAAGGCGGGCGACAGCACGGTGCGTTTCGATACCGTCGCGCCCGACACCAACGGCAAGATTACCGCTCCGACAGGCGCCGAGGTCGTGCTGGTCGCGTCGTCGGACAATTTCGTTCACGTCATCAATCCGCCATCGGACGCCCCGGTGGTTGTGTTCCAGGGCAAGGGCGGCGTCACCGTGCGCTTTAACGACAGCGGCCCCGACACCGTTCCCGGCAGCCTGGTCGACCGCGTGGTGATCGGCACCTCGGGCACCGACAACTACACCCTCGCCGATACCCGCAACACCCAGCTCACCCTGGGCAGCGGCAACAGCAAGGTGCAGACCGGCGGCGGCGACGATACCGTGATTGCCGGACTGGGCAACAGCACCATCGTCGGCGGCAGCGGCGACGCCATCGTCCAGCTGGCAGGCAACGCGGCCGACTACAAGGTGACGGTCAAGGATGGCCACGCCGTGGTCACCCACAACACCAGCCAGAAGGTCACCGACATCAGCAAGATCCAGTTCGTCCAGCTCGACAACGGCAAGGCGCTGGTGTTCGCCGAGGACTTCAAGGAAGCCGGCGTGGCCACCATCTACGAAGCCGCGCTGGGCCGCGCACCGGACGCCAAGGGCCTCGATTTCTGGCTCGATGCCGTCCGCGCCGGCGTCACGCTGGAAAGCATCGCCCAGAGCTTCCTCGACTCGAGCGAGTACAAGGCCCTGCCGGCCCAGGATAACCAGCAATTCCTGACCACCTTGTACAAGAACACCTTCGCCCGGGCGCCGGATGCCGAGGGACTGGCCTGGTGGACCAAGGTGCTCGAAAGCGGTGTCTCGCGCGCTTCGGTGCTGGCCGGTTTCGTGTCCGATGCCGGACAAAGCCTGGACGGCACCGCCGCCCACGTCGAGCCGGTGGTCGTCGGATCGGTGACCGTCGTCCACAATATCGTCTGAACGTGGTGGCGAGCGCGCCGGCGACGGCGCTGCCATCGGCCTGGCGCTCGCCACGCCTGCGCGACGACTTCCTGTTGTCGCGCGCGGTCGAGGCGTTACAGGCCGGTTTTCCCGGCGACGCCCTGCTCGGCGCGGAAGCGCTGTGCAGGCGCCATCCCGACCTGCCGGCGCCAGCCCTGCTGCGCGCCGTCATCCTGCAATCGCTCGGATCCCCTCTGGCTGGCGCGGCGTTCCTGCGCGCCTGGCGCTGCGATCCGCACGACCCCGACTTGCAGGACAAACTGCTGGCCGCGTGGCTGGCCGCCGGCGAACACGCCAAGGTAGCGGCGCTGGCGCAGTCGCTGCTGGCGCAGCGCTGCAAGGCGGGCAATCACGCCAGCCTGCTGGCAATGGCGCGCGCGGCGGGCCTGGCCGCGCCCGGCGCATGCTGGCGCGAAGGCGATGCCATCGAAGGCCTGCTGTGCGACCCCGGACCATCCCCCCGCCTGCTGCTGCGCGACGAACACGGCGGACAGCAGTACGAAGTCCGCCCCGAGGGCGCGCGCTTCCGCTTCACGCCGCCGCATCCGGACGGCGTCTGGTCGCTGGCCCTGGCCGGCGCCGCCGACGCCCTGCCCGGCTCGCCGCTGGCCTTCGCCGCGCCACGGCCGGCTGCCGGCACGCTGCCGGCGCCGGCGCCGCTGACCGTGCTGGTGCCGCTGTACCGTGGCCTGGAACAGGCGCGCGCCTGCGTGGCCAGCGTGCTGGCCAGCCTGCCGGCCAATCGGGCCGGGGCCCGCCTGCTGCTGATCGACGACGCCAGCGGCGAGCCGGCGCTGTCCTCCTGGCTGGCCAGCCTGGAGGCGCACGAGCGCGTGAGCGTGCTGCGCAACCGCTACAACCTCGGCTTCATCGAAAGCGTCAACCGCGGCCTGCGCCAGTGCGCCGGGCATGACGTGTTGCTGCTCAACGCGGACACCCTGGTCCACGGCGACTGGATCGACCGCCTGCGCGCCGCGCTGTACCGCGCTCCCGACATCGCCTCGGTGTCGCCCTGGTCCAACAACGGCGAAATCAGCAGCTTTCCCGACATCGGGCGCGCCGCGCCGGTGCCCGGCGCCGCCCGCCTGCGCCTGCTCGACGACAGCGCCGCCGCGCTGCACCGCGACGGCGCCACCGCCGACGTCGAGGTGCCGGCCTGCTGCGGCTTCGCCATGCTGATGCGGGCCGGCGCGCTGGCGGCCATCGGCACGCTCGACGGCGCGGCGCTCGAACGCGGCTACGGCGAAGAAGTCGACTGGTGCCTGCGCGCGCGCGCGGCCGGCTACCGCCACTGCGTGGCCACCGGCGTGTTCGTCGCGCACGCCGGCGGCGTCTCGTTCGGCGCCGAAAAGCACCTGCGGGTGCGCCAGAACCGCGCCGTGCTGCTGGCGCGCTATCCCGACTACTACAGCAGCTACCAGCGCTTCCTGCGCGACGATCCGCTGGCCGGCGCGCGCGCCGCGCTGGCCGCGCGCGCCGGCCAGGACGCGGACGGCCAGGGCGCGGACGGCGCGCCCCCGCGTCCGCCCGCACCGGTCTTCGCCGGCGCGCCGGCGTCGTCCTGCACCCGCATCGCGCTCTGGCATCACCGCATCGGCTCGCCCCAGGCCGCGCAAGTGCTGGCACTGGCGCGCCTGGTGGCCGCGCGCGCCGACGACAGCGTGCGCCTGCTGGTCATCGGCGAAGCGAGCGAACTGCTGTGGGCCACCGGCGTGGTCGACGCCCTGCCGCAAGCCGGCCCCCACGGCGACGCGCTGCTGGACGACACCGCCCTGCTGGCCGTCGGCGCCTGCGCCGTGGTGCTGCTGTGCGACGGCGACGACCTGCCGGTCGACATCGACACCGTGCGCCTCGGCCCCGCCTTCGACGCCCGCTACTGGTTCAGCGCCTGGCTGGACGCGCCGGCGGCCGCCGCGCCGCTGCGCTACGCCCACAACGGCGCCCGATGAGCAGCGCAGCGGCGCCATGCCTGCACCCTGACCCCGACGCGGCGAGCGATGCGCGCGTGCGCCGCCTGCTGCACGTCGGCTGCGGCGCGCGCAACGGCCGCGCGCTGCCGGCCTGCTGGCAAGGCCCGGCGTGGCAGGAGATCCGCCTCGATATCGATCCGAACGTCGAACCCGACATCGTCGCCAGCATCTGCGACCTGTCGATGCTGGCCGACGCCAGCGTCGACGCGCTGTACTCTTCGCACAACCTGGAGCACCTCGACGCCTTCGAGGTGCCGCGCGCGCTGGCCGAATTCCGGCGCGTGCTGCGCCCGGACGGCTACGCGCTCATCACCCTGCCCGACCTGCGCGCGATCGCCCTGCACATCGCCAGCGGCCAGCTCGACGCGCCGCTGTACCACTCCGCCGCCGGGGCCATCAGCCCGCTCGACATGCTGTTCGGCCACCAGGCCTCGCTGGCCGCCGGCCACCGCTACATGGCGCACCGCACCGGCTTTACCTCCGCCACCCTGGGCCGCAGCCTGCTGCAGGCCGGCTTTGCCGAGGCGCGCGTGCACGAAGGCAGCCGCTGGGACCTGTGGGCGCTGGCCTGCATGCCCGCCACCGGCGCCGCCGTGTGGGACGAGCTGGCCGGGGTGCTGGCATGAAGATCCTGTTCATCCACCAGAATTTTCCGGCCCAGTTCCTGCACCTGGCGGCCGACCTGGCGCAAACGCCGGGCAACCAGGTGGTGGCGCTGTGCATGCACCAGCGCGCCGCGCCGGCCGGCGTCACCGTGCGCCGCTACCAGATGCTGCGCCCGGCCAGCCCCGACATCCACCCGCTGCTGGCCGACCAGGAAACCCATGTGCGCCATGCCGAAGCCTGCGCCGCCGCCGCCATGCAGCTGCGGCGCGACGGCTTTGCGCCGGACGTCGTCCTTGCCCATCCCGGCTGGGGCGAGGCCCTGTTCATCAAGGATGTGTTCCCGCACGCGAAGCTGCTGCTCTACTGCGAATATTATTACGCGCTCGAAGGCCAGGACGTCGGCTTCGATCCCGCGCTGCCGCCCCTGAGCCTGCCCGAACGCTGGCGCCTGCGCCTGCGCAACAGCACCAACCTGCTCAGCATGGAGCTGGCCGACGGCGCCGTCTCGCCGACCCGCTGGCAGCGCGCCACCTATCCGGCCTGGGCGCAGGAAAAGATCGGCGTCATCCACGACGGCATCGACAGCGAGCGGCTGCGCTTCGATCCCGGCGCGCGCCTGGCGCTGACGCTCGGCGACGGCACGACCCGCAGCTTCCAGCCCGGCGACGAAGTGGTCAGCTACGTGGCGCGCCACCTGGAACCGATGCGCGGCTTCCAGGTGTTCATGCGCGCCCTGCCCGAACTGCTGCGGCGCCGTCCGCAGGCGCACGTGATCGTGGCCGGCGCCGAGGCCTGCGGCTACGGCCACGCGGCGCCCGGCGGGGCCAGCTGGAAGCAGCACATGCTCGACGAAGTCGGCGCCGGCATCGACCTCGGGCGCGTGCATTTCACCGGCCAGCTGGCGCCCGGCGACTACCTGGCCCTGCTCAGCATCAGCCGCGTGCATGCCTACTGGAGCGTGCCCTTCGTGCTGTCATGGTCGTTCCTGGAAGCGGCCATCAGCGGCTTGCCGGTGATCGCCTCGGCCACGCCGCCGGTGCTCGAATTCGCCAGCCGCCTGGACGTGCCCACCATCGCGTTTTTCGACGCCGCCGCCTTTGCCGGCGCCCTCGCCGAGCGCTGCGCGGCGGCTCCGCAGGGGCCGCGCCAGCCGCGCCACCTGGCCGAGACCGACCTGGCGCAGTGCCTGGCGCGCCAGCGCCATTGGCTCGCGACCAGCTAGCGGCCGTCTTCCCCACACCAGGACCGATACAGGAGAGAGCATGGATATCAGCAGCAGCGGGGTGTCGAACAACGGGGTGTCGAACAATGGGGCATCGAACGACCATGCCGGCGACGGCGCGCGCGCCATTCGCGGCATGATCGAGCGCATCGGCCCGGACGGGGTCAGCGGCTGGTGCCTGGACCTGAACTGCCCCCGGGAGCAGCTGGCGCTGGAGTTTCGCGCCGGCGGCAAGCCGATCGGCTTTACCACCTGCAGCATCGAGCGCGACGACGTCGATGGCGAGGAAGGGGCCTTCGGCTTTCACTGGCCGCTGCCGCGCCATATGCCCCAGGTCGCGCTCGACACCCTCGAAGCCTGGGTTTTCGACACCACCGTCAAGCTGGCGCGCGCCCCCGCGCAAGGGGACGGCACGGCGGCCGCCCGCCGCGCCGGCGGCGCCATCGCGCTCGGCCAGGTGGAAGCGGCCGGCATCGGCGGCACCATCTTCGGCGCCGAAGCGGGCCAGGCCGTCACCATCGAACTGCATGCCGACGGCCGGATGCTCTCGACGCAGGCGGCCGGCCCCGTGTTCCTGGTGCCGGTGCCGGACGCGCTGTTCGACGGCCGCGTGCACCAGCTGACCCTGCGCGTGCCGGAACTCGACGCCCAGCTGGCCCTGCCGCGCGAACTGAGCGTGTTCACGGCGCTCGATGCCGGCAGCTACCACGTCCGCAACGGCATCCTGTACGGCTGGATCGATCCGCTCAAGGTGCCCGGCGGCTCGGCCGAGCTGCGCGTGGACGACGGCGCGCGCAGCCTCGGGCGCATGCCGGTCGACGCCGCTGCCGAGCCGGGCGCGCCGTTCAACTTCAAGTTCGAACTGCCTTTCAGCCTGTACGACGGCGCAGCGCACGCCATCGCCATCAACCTGCACGGCACGCGCTGTCGCCTGCGCGCCCAGGGCGGCGCGCCCTCGCTCGGATGGCGCCATCCGGTGGTCGGCCGGGTCGACCAGGTCGGCGCCAACAGCCTGCAGGGCTGGGCGCTCGACACGCGCGACAGCGGCCAGGTCCTCAGCGTCGGCCTGTACGATGGCGAGCAGCTGCTGTGCCAGTGCCAGACGCAGGTGCTCCGGCGCGACGTCAACCAGCTGCTGCAGACGGAGGGCAAGCACGGCTTCGAACTGGTTTTCCCGGCCGCGCTGTACGACGGCCAGGCGCGCCGCATCGGCGTGCGGGTGGACGGCACGCCGCTCAACTTCCGGCTCGAACACGACGTGCCGCTGCAGCTCACGCCGGAGCAACTGGCGCAGATCCCCCCGGCCGAGCGCTACCACGGCCATGTCGAGCAACTCAACACCGGCGCGATCATGGGCTGGGCCTGGGACCGCAAGAATCCGGCGCTGCCGCTCCACGTCGCGATCTACATCGATGGCGAGCTGCTGGCGGTGGAAAAAGCGAACCGCTTCAACGCACGCCTGCGCAGCGACGACCGGCACGGCCACCATGTCTTCATGGCCCGCTTCCCGGCCCGCCTGATGAATGGCGCGATGCGCAAGGTCAGGGCCGTGATCGTCGAGGGCAACCTGGACATCAAGATCGAGAACGACAGCCTGCGCTTCCCCCTGGTCGACTTTTTCGGGCGCCAGATCGCGCCGCAGCCGGACGGCCACTACAGCCACCGCGCGCCGCCGCAACTGTGGCAAGGCAAGCGCGCGCGCCTGCCGGCGCCGGCGGCGGAGCCGGGCCTGCCGCTGATCTCGATCATCGTCCTGAACTGGAACGGCGCCACCATCCTGCGCGACCTGCTCGAATCGATGCTGCGCGTGGACTGGCTGCACGACTACGAACTGCTGCTGATCGACCATGGCTCGGTCGACGACAGCCTGGCCGTGGCAGCCGGGTATGCCGAGCGCCTGCCCTTGCGCATCGTCGCGCGCGGCGTCAATTTTTCGTTCTCGGCCTCCAACAACTACGGCGCCACCCTGGCGCGCGGGCGCTACCTGGTGTTCGCCAACAACGACCTGGTCATGCTGCACGACTGCCTGGCGGCAATGCGCGCCCACCTGGACGACCCACGGGTCGGCGCGGTCGGCCTGAAGCTGCTCGAACCGCTGGCCAGCGGCCCCGACGCATGGCGCTACGTCACCCACCACCAGGGCGTGCAGTTCAAGGTCGACATCCTGGCCGGCAAGGGCCAGCGCTACTACGCGCCGATGGAAGTGGGCGAGCAGCCGCACGCCGACCTGGCCGGCTGCTACGACCTGCCGGTGGCCACCGGGGCCCTGCTGATGTGCCGCGCCGACGAATTCAAGGAGGTCGGCGGGTTTTACGAAGGGTATGTGTACGGCATGGAAGACGTCGACCTGTGCCTGGCCCTGCGCCTGCGCCTCGGCAAGGCGGTGCTGTGCGATACCGCCGCCGTGGCCCTGCACAACCGCAGCGCCACGCGCGACTCCAAGATCCGCGCCGGCGACCAGCAAAAGATGTACTCGACCAAGCTGCACGCCAACAACCGCAAGCTGTACATCCAGCGCTACGGCCGCCAGCTGACGCGCACCATCATGCGCTCGCTGGTCGAGGGCGAGACCATGTGGCGCCCCACGCCGCTGCGGGTAACCATCGCGGTGACCGCGACCGCCATCGGCACGGCGGCCGGCGACTTTTTCACCGCACTGGAACTGGGCGAGGCCCTGCACCGCCTGTACGGCTGGGAAGTCATGTTCGCCGCGAATACCACCCACCAGCTGCCCGGCACCGATGTGCTGGTGGCGATGCGCCACGACTACGCGATCGACAAGATCAGCGAGGCCAATCCCGGCCTGGTCACGGTGGCCTGGGTGCGCAACCGGGTCGACCAGTGGCTCGACGCGCCGCACCTGCAAGCCTACCAGCTGATCTTTGCCTCCTCGCACAAGGCCATCGCGCATATCCGCGACGCCACCGGCATCGAGGCCACCCTGCTGCCGATCGCCGCCAACGCCGGGCGCTTCAAGCCGCTGCCGGCGGCGCCCGAACACGCCAGCGACGTCACCTTCACCGGCAGCTACTGGGGCGCCGAGCGCGAAGCCATCGGGCTGCAAGACCTGGAGCGCGAGCGCTACCGCTTCGCCATCTACGGCCACGGCTGGCAAGACCGGCCCGACTGGAAGGCCAACTGGCGCGGCGCCGTGCCTTACGCGGCGCTGCCCGGGATCTACAACGCCGCCAAGATCGTGCTCGACGACGGCCACCCGGTCACGCGCAGCTGGAATTCGCTCAACTCGCGCGTGTTCGACGCCCTCGCCAGCGGCAAGCTGGTGCTGACCAACTGCCGCGGCGGCGCCGACGAACTGTTCCCCGGCCTGCTGCCGGCCTTCGACGACGGCCAGCAGCTGCAGGCCCTGCTGCGCCACTACCTCGACCATGACGAAGAACGCGAGGCGCTCGCGGCCCGGCTGCACAAGGAGGTGCTGGAAAAGCACACCTACGACCAGCGCGCCGCCACCTTCCGCGAGGGCTTGCGCGGCCTGCTGGCGCATACCCTGCGCTTTGCCATCAAGATCGGGGTGCCGGCCATGGACCAGCGCGAGCAATGGGGCGACTGGCACTTCGCGCTCGGCATCAAGCGCGCGCTGGAAAAGCGCGGCCATGTTGCGCGCATCGACATCCTGCCCGACTGGTACAGCGGCCTGGCCGCCGCCGACGACGTGGTGATCGTGCTGCGCGGGCTGTCGCAGTACCAGCCGCAGCCGACCGCCATCAACCTGGCCTGGCTGATCAGCCACCCGGACGAGGTGACGGTGACCGAACTGCAGCAATACGACCACGCCTTCGTGGCCTCGACCAGTTTTGCGGCATGGCTGGGCGAACGCATGGGCGACCAGGTCAGCCCGCTGCTGCAATGCACCGATCCGGCCCTGTTCTATCCGGAGCTCGACGAGGAACTGGAGGTGCCGGAGGTCGTTTTCGTCGGCAATTCGCGCGGCCAGCTGCGCGAGGTGGTGCAGTATGCGCTGGCCGGCGGGGTCGACTTCAGCGTGTACGGCGGCCTGTGGGAAGGGATCCTGCCGCCGCAGATGGTGCGCGCGACCTACATCCCGAACCAGCGCCTGCGCCATTACTACAGCGCCGCCAGGGTGGTTCTCAACGACCATTGGAGCGACATGCGCAGCCAGGGATTCATCTCGAACCGCCTGTTCGATGCCGGCGCCTGCGGCGCGACCATCGTCAGCGACGACATGCAAGCGTGTCGCGCTCTGTTCGGCGATGCGGTACATTACTACAGCACGCCGGACAACCTGGCGGACGAGGTCGCGAAGCTACAACGCGGCAAGACAAAAACGGATAAGGGGGGCAAGCGCTTGCGTGAACTGATCATCAACCACCATACTTTCCAGCACCGGGTCGACGAGATCCTGCAGGTCGTCGCCAGGCTCGCGCCGGACACGGCCGCCATGCCCCGCGCCGCAGCCACGGGAGCGGCGGCATGAGCGCCGTCCTCGACCCCGGCGTGGCCGAACGCCCGCTGATGCCGCCGGCGAACCTGCGCTTCATGGCGGAGAGCGAAGACGCGTTTTTCCCGATCTGCGACCACCTGTGCCAGAACGTGCTCGACCGCAAGGTCAGCCTCGACGCCGACCTGCTCGACATCGGCTGCGGCTACGGCCGCCTGGCGTACGGACTGCGCCGCGCCGGCTTCAAGGGCAGCTACCGCGGTTTCGACATCCTGTCCCAGCAGATCGGCTGGCTCAACCGGCACTTCGCGGGACCGGACGACGGCGCGCGCTACAACTTCGACTTCCACAACGTGCACAACGCCCGCTACAACCCGTCCGGGCTGCCCTTCGAAGACGTGGCAGTGCCGTATGCCGAAGCGAGCTTCGACTGCGTGACCTCGTTCTCGGTGTTCACCCACATGTTCGAAGACGATATCCGCCAGTACCTGCGGCGCATCCATCCGCTGGTGCGCGCCGACGGCATCTGGATCGCCACCTTCTTCAGCCTGCCGGACGACTTTTCGCTGGCCAGGCAGCACCCCGGCGTGCGCTACCGGCTGACGGAGCAGGTTTCCGACCACTGCTACCTGCACAACGCGGCCGAACCGCTGCATGTGATCGCCTACAAGGAAACCTTCCTGCGCCAGCTGTTCGACGAAGAAGGCTGGGAAGTGGCCGCCTTGCAGCGCGGCAGCTGGCTGCGCGACCCCGGCGACGACGAGTTCCAGGACTGGTTCGTGCTGCGCCACAAGCGGGCGGCAAAGGAAGCGGCGCCGCCCGCCTGCAATATCTGCGGCGGCAGCGACTTCGGCCCCGGCCCGGCCGGCCGCCTGGCCAGCACCGGCGCCCCGCCCTGCTGCCGCGCGTGCGGCGCGCTGGAGCGCCAGCGCGTGGTGCGCCACATGTTCCAGGCGCTGCCGGTGGGCTTTCTCGACTGGCGCCGCAGCCTGCAGTTCAGCCCGGACCAGGCGCACAATCCGGCCTGGTTCCGCAGCCACGAGGTATCGGTGTACGAAGGCGAAGGCAGCCTCGACATCCAGGCGATCGACCGGCAGGACGCCAGCTACGATTACGTCACAGTCAGCCACGTGCTCGAATGCATTCCGCGCGACCTGGCCGCCTTCGACGAACTGTATCGCGTGCTCTCGCCGCGCGGCCTGCTGCACATCGGTTTCGGCGGGGCCCACACGCGCGAAGCGACCGAGGATTTCGCGGTGCCGGTCGACCGCTACGCCAACCTGCACCGCTACGGGCGCGACGTGTACCAGCGCTTCGGCTGCGCCGCCAAGGGCATGGGCATGCTGGCCGTGCAAGGGACCGACCCGGTCACCGGCGCCATCGACGTGGCCCACCTGTTCGCCAGGGACCCGGCCGATATCGCGCGCCTCAAAGCCTGGCTGCTCGCCTGGGATCCGGCACTGCGCATCGCCGACGAACAGCTGCCATGAACCGCGACCCCACGGCGGCCTGCCACCGCACGGATGCGCAATGCAATCTGTGCGGGGCCGGCATGCACGCCGCCGCGGGCGCACCTTGTCCGCAGTGTGCCAGCACGCCGCGCCAGCGCCTCATGCGCAGCGCATTCCAGGCGCTGCCGCACGGTTTGCTGGCCTGGCGCACGCTGGCGCCCGCGTCCGGCCCGCACGGGCTGGACGCGCGCTGGTTCACGGGCCGCGCCACGCCGGCCGATCTGGCCGTCGCCAGCCTTCCCGGCGCGCTCGATGCGCTCGACGCCCTGTCGGCGCGCGGCGTGGTGTACGTCGATGGCGATGGCGATGGCGCCGCCCTGCCTGCGCAGTTGGCACTGAACGCCGCCAGCTGTACGCTGATCGCCATCGACGCTGGCGATCGGCGTACAGCTGGCGGCGGCGCGCGCCTGTGCGCCAGCCTGCTGCTGCGCGACGCGGCCGACGCGGCGCGCTGGCTGCCGTACCTGCAAGCGTGGCACGGGCCGGGCGCCGTCACGGCGAGCGTGGTCGACGATCCGTTCGCGCCGCTGCGCACCGAACTGGCGGTCTGGCAAGCCGAAGGGCGCGAGTGCAGCTTCTGGTGGCGCGACGACGACCTGGTCGCCGACAGCCCCGCCTTGCGCCGCCTGGCCGCGCTGTCGCAGCGCCACGCGGCGCCGGTGCTGGTGGCGGTCATTCCCGAGCAGGCCGACGCCGCCCTGGCGTGCGCCACCGGCGAGGGCATGCCGACCCTGGTCTTTTGCCAGCACGGCTGGGGCCACGTCAACCATGCCGCAGCGGACCAGCCCAACAGCGAATTCGGCCCTGGCCGCGAGCAGGAAGAGGCCGAGGCCGACCTGGCGCGCGGCAGCGCGCGCATGCGCGCGCTGTTCGGCGAGCGCTTCATGCCGGTCATGGTGCCGCCCTGGAACAAGCTGGCGCCGGCGCTGGCGGCGCGCCTGCCCGCGCTCGGCCTCGCCGGCGTGTCGCAATACCTGTCCGAGCCGCATGCCCCGGTGGACGGGCTGGTAAGGATCGACACCCACCTCGACATCGTCGACTGGCGCAACGGCGCCGGCGTGCGCGATCCGGCGGCGCTGATCGAGCGCCTGGTGGCGATCTTGCAGATGGGCCGCAACGGCCAGTTGCGCGAACCGGTCGGTGTGCTCAGCCACCACCGCGTCATGGCCGACGGCACCTGGCGCTTCCTCGACCGGCTGCTGGCCGTAACGGCCGAATTTGCCTGCGTGCGCTGGCTGCACCCGCACGAGGTGTTTCAAGGGATGAACTCCATGCTCCACCAGGAAGCGCCATGCGCTGCCTGATCGTCGGCGCCGGCAAGACCGGCACCACGGCGCTGCTGTACGCGGTGGCGCAAGCCATGGGCGGCGAGCCGGCCATCCATTTCGAGGACCGCATCGCGGCCCTGCCGCCGCTGGCGCCGCACACGGCGGCCAAGGTGCTGTTCGAAGACGAGCGCGCCGACCACATCGCCGCCTTCGGGAACCGATTCGATCGCCGTGTCCTGCTGGTGCGCGACCCGCGCGATAACCTCATCAGCCAGCTGCTGTACGCGGTCGCGACGCACCGGGTCCAGATGGACGATCCGGGCTGGCTGCGCACCATCGCCCTGCTGCTGCAACGCAAACAGGAAAACCCGGCCTCGGTCGCCTTGCAGGATTTCCCGCAACTCAAGCCGCCTTCGGCCCTGCTGGACCTGGTCTGCGCCGCCAACCGCTCGCTGGCCGCCTTCGCCCGCGCGCATGCCGGGGACTGGTTCATCCTGCGCTACGAAGACATGGTGGCGGGCCGGCTCGAGGCCCTGTCGGCCTACCTGGGCCTGACCGTGCAGCCCGACCCCAAGATCGATCCGGCCTACCAGCGCGTGGCGCGCACCAAGGGCGCCGGCGACTGGCGCCACTGGTTCACCCGCGAGGACGTGGCGCATTACCGGCCGCTGCTGGCGCCCCTGATGGCCGGCCTGGGCTACGCCGACGACTGGACCCTGGCCGACCCGCCGCACATCGCGCCCGAGCACAGCTGGGTGTATTTCGAGCGCCTGGTGCGCGAACGGCGCCAGTTCTTCGGCCTGCCGCCGCTGGCGCTGCCCGCGCCCGGCCAGCACGATCCTGACACCCCGATCCGCATCGGCAAGGCCGACGTCATCAACCGCCTGGTACGCCAGTTCGGCTACAAGCGCTATCTCGAATACAATAAGCTCGACGGCGGAAAATGCTTTGCCGACGTCGTCTGCGAGAGCAAGACCCTGGCCTTCATTCCCGAACACGCCTACCTCGACGCGGACGCCACCGAGCGCCTGCTGGGCACCACCGCCACCTTCGGGACGCGCGACATCCTGACCCTGCCGCAACTGCTGGAGCGGCATGCCGGAGAACGCTTCGACCTGATCCTGTACGACCCGGTGCACGTGCGCCCGGAGGTCGACCAGGTGGCGCGCGCGCTGCCGGCCCTGCTCAACCCGGGCGGGATCCTGATCGTGCACGACTGCAATCCCGAAAAAGAGGAAATCACCACCGTCAAGCGCTGTCCCGGCGCCTGGGTCGGCGAAACCTACAAGGCGTTTGCGCTGCTGCGCCACCATAATCCGGGCAAGGCGCTCACCGTGGGCGAGGATTTCGGCTGCGGCCTGGTCTGGAACAAGGACCTGGTGCTGGACTACCCGCTCGACGCCGACCTCAGCTACCAGCAATTCGACGCCCAGCGCGCCTCGTACACCGGCTTGATCGGCTACCATCAATTCCTGCAGAAGACCGCCTCGGGCAACATCGCCGACCTGTTCGCCGCGCCGCCCGCCCCCGCGCCGCTGCGCTTCCAGCGCAAGCCGGCGCCGCCGCCGCGCATGGAAAGCCAGCTGTTCTGGTGCGGGCCGGAGCAGGATTTCAGCGAGGAACAGTCGCTGATCCTGCCGATCGCGCTCGACGGCAACCCGCAGGCGCTGCTGTTTACCTTTCCGCCGGCGGCGGGCCCGATCGGGCGCCTGCGTTTCGATCCGGCCGACGGCGTCGTCGCGCTGCGCCTGGCCTCGCTGGAACTGATCAGCGCGAAGGGTGCGCTGATGTGGCGCTGGGACGCCGACGGGCATGCCGGCCAGGATTGGCGCGGCGTGCGCTTTTGCGAGGTCGGCGGCGACACCCTGCTGCTGACCACGGGCAGCGATCCGCAGTTCCACCCGGCCCTGCCCGCCAGCGTGCGCGCCCGGCTCGGGGCCGGCTGCAGCCTGTCGGTGGTGATGGCGCCGCAGCCGCCGCTGGCCGGCACCCTGCTGGCGGCGCTGGAGGCGGCGCGCCGGGAGGCAGCGCATGAATGAAGCGGAACAGACCGCCGCGCACTGGAACGCGCCGCCGCCGCTACCGAAGCGCACGCGCTGGTGGCAATCGCACGCCATCATCCGCCATATCAACCGCCGCATCGCGGGCGAGGAAAGCGAGGGCACCGCCGGCGGCGACGCGGCCCTGCTGCGCGCGCAAAACGGCGGCGCCGCATTCGGACGCGCCGTCTCGGTCGGCTGCGGCACCGGGTATCACGAGCTCGAATTGCTGCGCGCGGGCGTGGTCGGGCACTTCGACCTGTACGAAATCGCTCCCAGCCGGGTGGCGGCGATCCACGCGCGCGCCAGCGAGCTGGGATTGAGCACCCGGGTGTCGGTCAGCAGCACGGATCCCTTCGCCGGGGCCGCGCCGGAACAATACGACCTGGTCTACTGGCGCGACGCCCTGCACCACATGAATCCGACGCTCGACGCGGTGGCCTGGAGCCGGCGCGTGCTGAAAACCGGGGGCCTGTTCTACATGCACGAGTGCGTGGCGCCCAGCTACATGCAATGGAGCGAGCATCAGCTCGACCTGGCCGAGCGCATCCGCCAGATGCTGCCGCCGCGCTACCTGGCCGATCCGTATGCGCCGGAACGCCTGGTGCCGCTGCGCCGCACCCGCCCGACCATCGCCGGCATGCGCGCGGCCGATCCGAGCGAATGCATCGACAGCGCCAACATCCTGCCCAGCGTGCGGGCGGTGTTCCCGAACGCGGCCATCGTGCCGGCCGGCGGCATCGTCTACATGCTGGCGCTGAACGATATCCTGGCCAACCTGGACGAAGAGCGCGACGACGGCCTGCTGGCCGCCTTGCTCGGCATCGACGATCTGTACTGCGAGGCGGGCGAGTTCGTGTATGCGGTGGCGCATGCGCGCAAATGCGACCCGGCCGCCGCCTACATCTGATGCAGGACGCGCCGTTCGCGCAGCAGGACCAGCAGCGAGGCCAGGGCGTCGTCGACCGAGCCGCCGGCGGTGTCGAGCACCAGGTCGGGCGCGGCCGGCGCTTCGTAGGGCGAGGAGATGCCGGTGAACTGGGGCAGCCGGCCGTCGCGCGCGCGCCGGTACAGGCCCTTGACGTCGCGCTCCTCGCACACCGCGAGCGGGCAGCGGCAAAAGATTTCGAGGAAGTCGCCGCCCGGCGCCAATGCGCGGGCGCGCGCGCGGTCCTCGGCGAAGGGCGAGATGAAGGCGCAGATGACGATCATGCCGGCATCGGCGAACAGCGCGGCCAGTTCGCCGGCGCGGCGGATGTTTTCGCTGCGGGCGGCGTCGGAAAAGCCCAGGTCCGAGCACAGGCCGCTGCGCAGCTGGTCGCCGTCGAGCACGTAGCTGCGGCAGTCCATCTCGAACAGGCGCCGCGCCAGCGCCTGGGCCACGGTCGACTTGCCGGCGCCGGACAGGCCGGTCAGCCACAGCACGGCGCCACGGTGGCGGTTCTGGGTAGCGCGCTCGGCGCGGGTGATGCTGGGGGCAGTCGATGGCATGGCGGGACTCGGCAAAAGGGGTTGAGCGGAATGGCGCGACGATATATTCACATAAACAATGCCTTCGCGACAGGTTTTCCGGACGCGCGGAGCAGATTTTTTCGGATCGGGGCGCATGGACACGCAATCGGCGATTGAACGCATGCAGGCGCCGGCGGCGCCGCTGTGCAACCTGTGCGGCGGCACGCAGTTCGGCCCCGGTCCGGGCGGACGGCTGGGCAAGGACCGGCTCGGCCCGCACTGCCTGGCCTGCGGCTCGCTGGAGCGGCACCGCGCCGGCGCGCGCGTGCTGCAGGCGCTGCACCAGGGCGACCTGGACTGGCGCCACGCCCTGCTGCTGGGAAGCGAACACGGCGCCGACCCGCGCTGGTTCGCCCGCTGCCAGGCGCTGCCGTCCGAACGGCCCGGCAGCTTGCCGGCGGCGCTGGCCGGGCGGACCGCCGGCAGCGTCGATTTCATCGGGCTGATCCATATGTTCGAATACCTGGACGACGACCGCGCCGCCTTCGCCCGCTTGCTGCGCCTGCTGTCGCCGCGCGGCATCCTGCAGGTCTGCTTCGCCGATCCGCTGGCGCGGCCGTGGACCGCGATCCAGGCCGGTCCGGCGGGCAGCGTGCGGCGCTGGTACGGACGCGACCTGGCCCGGCATTTCCGCTGCGACGCGCAGCGCATCGAGGTGCGCATGCACGAAGCGGCCGACCCCGGCACCGGCCTGGTGCTGCCGGTCCACCTTTTTTATCACCAGCCATGAAAGCGCCACGCCGATGAACGCCGACGAACTCGCCAGCAAGAAGGACTACATCCGCCAGCGCGTCAAGGGCCTGGACAAGGCGCTGCTGCCGCTGGGCGACCCGGCGGGCAAGGACGTGCTGGTGTTCGGCTGCGGCCTGGGCAACGAAGTGCTGTGGAGCGCGCGGCGCGGGGCGCGTTCCGTGCTCGGCATCGACCTCGGCATCAGGGGCCACGAACCGCTGGCCGAGCTGATGGCGGAAGAAGGCTTCGGCGATTTCTGCTACGCCATGCACGAATGCAATGTGCATGACCTGGCGCTCGACCATCCGGGCCGCTACGACCTGATCGTCTCGAACGGGGTGTTCGAGCACGTGAGCGACCTCAAGGGTGTGCTGAACGCGCTGCGCCCGCTGCTGCGGCCAGGCGGGCGGATGGCGCTCTACGCCGACGGGCTGTGGTTTTCGGCCATCGGCGGCCATCTCGGCAAATGCAACTGGGAACACCTGTGGATGGCGCCGCACGAGATCAAGGAGCAGTTCCCGGATCGCTGGCACGCGTATATCAGCAACCTGAACCGCATGACGGCGGCCGACTTCCTGCAGGCCGTGCGCGACGTGGGCGCGCTGGTGTTGCAGTTTAACGTGCGCAGCGATCCCTACCTGCCGAACCTGGCGCCGCTGATGGCATCGATCCGGGCGCGCCAGCAAGTCTCGCCGACCGACCTGTCGATCACCTCGGTCGGCTGCGAGCTGTGTTTTCTGGAGCATCTGTGATGGTGCGAATGTTAAACAATTCGATACCCGTGGCGCCGCATTTCACATAAAATCGGCATGTCGAATTGCCGACCTTCAAGGGATACCCCATGATTCTTGTAACCGGTGGTGCCGGCTTTATCGGATCGAATTTCATCCTCGACTGGCTCGCGCACAGCGACGAGCCGGTGCTCAATCTCGACAAACTGACGTACGCGGGCAACCTGGATAACCTGGCGCCGCTGCGCAACGATGCGCGCCATATCTTCGTGCAGGGCGATATCGGCGAGCGCGCGCTGGTGTCGACGCTGCTCGCCAGGCACCGTCCGCGCGCGCTGCTGCATTTTGCCGCCGAGAGCCATGTGGACCGCTCGATCGATTCGCCGGGGGAATTCATCGCCACCAATATCAACGGCACCTTTACCCTGCTGGAGGCGGCGCGCGCGTACTGGCAGGAACTGGACGGCGCCCGGAAAAGCGCCTTCCGCTTCCTGCACGTGTCGACCGACGAAGTGTACGGCACCCTGGGGCCGAACGATCCGGCATTTACCGAGCAATCGGCGTATGCGCCGAACAGCCCGTACGCGGCGTCCAAGGCCGCTTCCGACCATCTGGTGCGGGCCAGCCATCACACCTACGGCTTGCCGACCCTGACCAGCAATTGCTCGAACAATTACGGGCCTTGCCAGTTCCCCGAAAAGCTCATTCCGCTGATGATCGCCAATGCGCTGGCCGGCAAGGCGCTGCCGGTCTATGGCGACGGGCGGCAGATCCGCGACTGGCTGTATGTGGGCGACCATTGCGCGGCGCTGCGCCGCATTCTCGAGGCCGGCCGTCCGGGCGACGTCTATAACGTGGGAGGGCAAAACGAAATGAGCAATATCGACGTGGTGCACACGCTGTGCGACCTGCTCGACGCCGAAGCGCCGGCGCAGGCCAGCTATCGCGCACAGATCGCGCACGTGACCGACCGCGCGGGCCACGACCGCCGCTACGCGGTCGACGCCGGCAAGCTGCAGCGCGAACTGGGCTGGGCGCCGGCCGAGGACTTTGCCAGCGGGCTGGCGCGCACCGTGCGCTGGTACCTGGCGCACCGCGACTGGGCCGGGGCGATCGCCTCGGGCGCGTACCGGGACGTGCGCTGGCCGGCGGGAGTGGCGGCATGAGCGCGCCCTTGCAGCGCAAGGGCATCATCCTGGCCGGCGGTTCCGGATCGCGCCTGTATCCGGTCACGACCAGCATTTCCAAGCAACTGCTGCCGGTGTACGACAAGCCGATGATCTACTATCCGCTGACCACGCTGATGCTGGCCGGGATCCGCGATATCCTGATCATTTCGACCCCGCAGGATACGCCGCGTTTTCGCGAGCTGCTGGGCGACGGCAGCAGCTGGGGCCTCAACCTCGAATATGCGGTGCAGCCCGCGCCGGACGGCCTGGCGCAGGCCTTCATCATCGGGCGCGCATTCGTCGGCAACCGGCCGTCGGCGCTGATCCTGGGCGACAATATCTATTACGGCCATGAACTCGACAACAAGCTGAAAAAGGCCAACGACCACCACGACGGCGCCACCGTCTTCGCCTATCACGTGCTCGATCCGGAACGCTACGGCGTGGTCGAATTCGGCGACGAGCAGAATGCCTTGTCGATCGAAGAAAAACCGAAGGCGCCGAAGTCGAATTACGCGGTGACCGGGCTGTATTTCTACGACCGCCAGGTGTGCGACATCGCCGCCGAGATCCGCCCGTCGGCGCGCGGCGAGCTGGAAATCACCGACGTCAACCGCGCCTATCTGGCCGCCGGACAATTGCACGTGGAAGTGATGGGGCGCGGCATGGCCTGGCTCGATACCGGGACCCACGAATCGCTGCTCGATGCGTCGCAGTTCATCGCCACCATCGAAAAGCGCCAGGGACTGAAGATCGCGGTGCCGGAAGAAGTCGCGTACCGCAAGGGCTTTATCGGCGCCGAGGAACTGGAAGCGCTGGCGCGGCCGATCAAGGACAATGCCTACGGCAAGTATCTGCTGCGCGTGCTGTACGACCGGATTTTTTAGCAATCCCGCGTTGCCGGGACCGAAACGGACAACCCTCCATGCCCGCGGTTCTATTCGCGACGGCCATCGGACCCCGATCTTTTGCGAAGGCTATGGATTGCCGGGCAAATAGTCCACATGGCTGATGTAATTGCGCACATCCTGTTTAAGCAGATTTCCTGTGGGATGGTGGCGGCGATGCGGATTGTGCAAGGTCACACCGTTGTCGTCGAGTACCGCTACGACATAGACGTGATCTTCCAGCAAACCGTTGAAGGCTGCACCCAGCCCCGCCAGGTCCACCGACATGTCGGCCAGCCCGACGCTCAGGTCCGCATTCTTCTTGGTCGTCATCGTCATGGCGGCCTGCTTGTCGAACTGCTCGGTTTTGAGATTGGCCCAGTTTGCGTCGTCCATTGCCGAGCCGCTCAGGCGCGTCGCTGCGCCGCCGCCGAGCATTGTAAAGCCGAGCCGGGCTTCTTTGTCATCCAGCGCCTGGTAGCCACCCATCACGGTGGCTGCGGCTTTCTCGAAAATCGCGGGCCAGATGGCGGTCGTCGTCGGCGCCTGGTCGAACGCATCGGGAAGCCCCTGCTGCTGGCCGGCATACACCAGTTCGCGGACCTGCGAGGTGGTATCGGCCGCGCTGTAGGTGGCAAGATGACCGCTGACGGTTTGCTGCAGGGTCGCGAGTGCGCCCGTTGCACCGACCTGAAACAGGCGGACGGTGAAGTCCCTGGCATTGATGGCAAAGCTGGTTTGCAGATACGCGCGCCATTTGGTCGATTGCGCCATGGCCGCGAGCGGACCGATCAGCCAACAATCGCCTGTGTTTCCTTCCGAGACATCATCGCGACTGAAGGCTGGCTGTGCATTGGTATGGTAGTCCTTGTATTCGAGGCCGCCAGGTTGGTTAAGAGCGTTGCCGTGTTCATCATCGTCCAGCCTCGGCAGCACGCTGGCGAAGCTGCCATCATGTGCCTCGGAGACATAGCGGCCGTCGACGTCGGCCGCGTGATCATGGACGACGGCGTAGTTGATTCCCTGCTCCGCCTCGTTTGCCGTGACCGTCACCAGACTGTCGGTGGCAATCGTCGACGCGGTGTCGACGGCCGTCAGGCGCTTTTTCGCCCGCTTGTTCTTGCGCATCATCCTGAGCCGGCGATCGAATGAGGCGACCGCAGCCGTTGCCCGATACGTCCGGCCCTGGGCCAGCGCACGCTGCAGCGGCAAAGCATCGCCCGCGTTGAGGATCATGTCCCGGCCTGTGCCGGCCGGGTCCGGCCCCGGCCCTTGCAAAAGCGCTCGCGCCCCCATCGCATCGGCCTCCGCCTCCAGCCCCGCATCGTCATTGAGGGCGGTCCCGCCCTTCATCTGCACGGTCGGCCGAACCCGCCCCTGCGCCTGCTGAACGACATGCCAGGCCTCATGCGGCAAATGCCGCTCTTGACCAGGCGCAAGATGAATCTCGGTTCCCTGCGCATACGCGTTCGCCTGCAATTGCGCCGGCTTGTCCGAGTTGTAGTGCACTGTCACGCGATCCAAGCTCATGCCGGACAGGGACTCCATGCCCGACTTCAAGCGATCGGGCAGGCCGGTATTGTTCGGTCTTTCTTCGCGCTGCACAGGACCTGCGGTTGGCGCGGCAGGGGCGGCCTCGCCAGCAACGATCATCCCTGCCTGACGCCGCAGTGGCGCCACCCGGGGCGAGCTGTCCGCCATCCGCTGATAACGTTGCAGCCTCGCCGATGCCGGGGCGATTGCCATCAGCTCAGCCTGCTGCTTCAACTGTACGGCCTCGGGTGAACCATTCGCCAGCGCCTGATAACGCCGCAGGGTCGATACGGTGCCGCGGTTGTCCACAATCGCCGTGCTGGCGCCGTCCTGCGGCGCATCGGCCTGGAAAGCGCCAGCGAGCCGCCGCCCTGCATGCGTTTCTGCTTGATGTGTTCCGTGCGTTTTCATTGTCCTGGTTTCTACAATCAATGAAGCGGGATCAGAAGAAATGTGCGCCGCGCCGGGCAGGAGACGCAGGCCCTGTCGGCAATACGGATCCTCCACAGGATACGGCAAAAAACCTGATGGCTATCAAGAATTTTCTCGTCACCGGCCGCCATCGGGTACGCTGCCTCCCTTCATCTGGAAAAATGACATCGGCCCGTTTATAATGCCCGCATGAGTTCCCTGGCAAAGCGACAAACGCTGCACCTCTGGATCGCCTTCCTGGCCATCCTGTTCGGTGCCCTCGCGCCCGCCATCGGCAGCGCCGCCATGGCGTCCGGGACGATGGAAGTGTGTACCAGCGAAGGCGTCAGGCTGATCCAGGTCGGCGACAGCGGCGACGCCTCCGGCTCATCCCATCACGCCATGCAGCATTGCGCCTTCTGCACCACCCACGCCGGCACCCACCTGCCGCCGGCGCCGCCGGGCGGCATGCTGGTGCTCGACATCGGCCGCTCTGCCTACCCATCGCTGTTCTACCGCGCGCCGCAGCCGCTGCACGCCTGGTCCGCGGCCAATCCGCGCGCGCCGCCCCTCCTCGCCTGATCCGTCCGCGCACCCATGCCGGTGCGCCCGCGGTCCATCCAGTACCCGTTTTGCGCACCGGCTTGCCGGGGCCTCCTGCCGCCTGCGCGCGGCAACCTGAAACCTGTCTGACGAGGATGTATCTTGAAACCGACCCCTGTCGCTTCAGCGACCACGCTCGCCATCGCGATGCGAACGCTGCGCTGCTTTAACGCCGCCGCCTTCTCCGCCCTGGCCTTCTTCTATTTCGCATCGTACTGCCTGCCGGCGGCGCCCTTCTTCGCGCTGCAACTCGTGCCCGCCGCCACGACCAGCTTCACCACGCCATCACTTTCCGCCAGCAAGGACGCATCATGAAACACCGCCATCTTCCCGCCTTCCTTGTCATGGCCGGCGCCGCCCTCAACGCCGGCGCGCAGGACGCCTCCGGCATCGCCATCGAACCACGCATGCGGGTGATCGTCTCGGCCATCGGCGAAGGCTGGCGCGCGCCGCACGACGGCAGCGGCAACACCGCCCTCCTGCTGGCCGCCGCGCCGGGCTACAGCGTGGCCCAGGGCGGCGGCGTGTCCGGCCTGCCGATGGTCAACGGCCTCGGTGACGAGCGCCTGAAAATCCGCATCGACGGCATGGAAATCACTTCCGCCTGCGCCAATCACATGAACGCGCCGCTGTCCTACATCGACCCGACCCAGATCGGCCGCATCGAGGTGCTGGCCGGGGTGACGCCGGTCAGCACGGGCGGCGACAGTATCGGCGGCACCCTGACCGTCAAATCGGCCGCGCCCGCCTTCGCCACCCAGGACGAACACCTGGTCACCAGCGGCAAGCTGACCCTGAGCGGGCGCAGCAACGGCGAAGCGGTCGACGCCGGCCTCTCCGCCAGCATCGCCAGCGACCGCCTGAGCTTCGGCTACAGCATCGCGCAGGCGCGCGGCCACAGCTACGACGATGGCGACGGGCGCCGCGTCCTCGCCAGCATGTACCGCAGCACCAACCAGTCGGCCGTGCTGGCCCTGCGCGGCGACGGCCAGCGCGTCACGCTGCGCGCCGGCACCCAGCGCATTCCTTACCAGGGCTTCCCCAACCAGTTCATGGACATGACCGGCAACGACGCCACGTTCGCCAACCTGAACTGGCTGTCGACCTTCGGCTGGGGCGAGCTGGAAGCGAACGCCTACTGGCAATCGACCAAACACGAGATGGGCTTCTTCACGCCCGAACGGCCGGGCAGCATGCCGATGCTGACCGACGGCCGCAACACCGGCTATGCGGTCAAACTCACGCTGCCTGCCGGCGACGCGATGCGCGTGCGCCTCGGCCACGAACTGCACACTTTCCGGCTGGGCGACGTCTGGCCCGCCGTGCCGGGCTCGATGATGATGGGACCGAACACCTATATCAACGTCAACGACGGCCGGCGCGCCCGCGTCGCCCTGTTCGGCGAAGCCGAAACCCGCCATGACGCGCGCTGGACCTCGCTGCTCGGCGCGCGCTGGGAAACGGTGCGCATGGATGCGGGCACGGTCCAGTCCTACGGCAGCAATATGATGAACGCGGCCGACATGGCGGCGGCAAAGGCATTCAACGCGCGCGACCGGCGCCAGCGCGACGGCAACCTGGACCTGACCGCGCTGGCCCGCTTCGAAGCCGATGCGAATACGACCTACGAACTGGCGGCGGCGCGCAAGTCGCGCTCGCCCAATCTGTACGAACGCTACTCCTGGGGGCGCGGCACGATGGCCATGACCATGACCAACTGGTTTGGCGACGGCAACGGCTATGTCGGCGATATCGGCCTCAAGCCCGAAACGGCCAACACGCTGGCCTTCACCGCGCACTGGCATGGCGGCGCGGCGGACGGCTGGTTCGTCAAGCTCAATCCCTACTACAACCGGGTGAGCGACTACATCGACGTCGATACGCTGGGCCAGTTCAACCCGTACTCCAGCAAGAGCGCGCGCGGCGCCCTGCTGCGCTTCGCCAACCATGATGCCAGGCTGTACGGAGCCAATCTGTCGTGGCGCATGCCGCTGGCCGGCGCGCTGGCATTCACGGGCAATGCCGCCTACACGCGCGGCAAGCGCGCCGATGGCGGCGACCTGTATCACATCATGCCGACGAACGCCCTGCTGGCGCTGGAGCACCACAGCGGCGCCTGGACCAGCCAGGTCGACAGCAAACTGGTGGCGCGCAAGGACCATGCCGACGCGCGCCGGCTGGAACCGCAAACGGCAGGCTACGCCCTGCTCAACGCGCGCACCGCTTACCGGCTGCGCAAAGACGTGCGCCTGTCGGCCGGCGTGAGCAATCTGCTGGACAGGCAATACGCCGACCCGCTGGGCGGCGTGTATCTGTCGGGACTCAAGCTGCAGCGCGGCGCCCTGCAGGCCTTGCCCGGCTACGGCCGTTCGTTCGAGCTGGGGCTGACGGTCGCATTCTGATCCGAGGTCAATCCTGCGTACCAGGCGGCGTAAGGCGTGTTGGCGACCATGCGCCGGTTGAAGTCCGGCGCGCCATCGGTCCACCACACGGGTCCCCGTTCGCCCAGCGCGCGCTTGGCCGCGTCGACTGCGGCGCGGGCCTGGCGCTCCGCGTCGGCGTCGGCGGCCTTGCGCGCCGCGCCGACCTGCCTGCGCGCGTCCATGAGCTGGTCGACCAGTTGTTGGCGTACGTCCGGCGCGAGGCCGGGATCACTGCTGCGCCACAGGCGGCCCGCCACGACGAAGTAGCGTCCGTCGGGCGTGCCCGGATGCCTGGACGGGGCAGGCGCGCCGGCTGCAGGGCCTTGCTTAGCCAACGTACGCCTCGAGAAACTCGGCCGGCATGCGGCGCACCTTGCCGCTGCTGATCTCGATGCACACCAGGTCCCAGCGCCCGCGCAGCACGGTCACGCCGTCGCGCTCGCGGATCAGTTGAAAACGCCGTTCCATCGCTATCTTGCCATCGCCGCCGGTCAGCCAGGTGGCCAGCATCAGCGCCTCGCCCAGCACGGTCGGCAGCAGATAGTCGTATTCGCCGCGCCGGATCGCCATGGCGCGGTCGAGGCGGCGGTAATCGTCCAGGTTCAGGCCGAGCTGCTCGGAATGCGCCCAGCCGATCTGTTCGCACCACTGGACGTACACGGCATTGTTGGTGTGATCGAGTCCGTCGATATCGCCCGGCTGCGGCGTGATCGCCCGCACGAACGGATTTGCATAGTCCCAGTCCAAGACAACCCCTTTTCTAGTCAATTCGCCGCGCCACGGTCAGCCGAAGCGCGCCTGGTAATCGCTCGGCACCACGCCCAGCTGCGCGGCAAAGGCGCGGCGCAAATTGTACTCGCTGCCGAAGCCGCTCTGGCTGGCGGCGCGCTTGACAGTCATGCCGGGGCGTTCCAGCAGGCCGCAGGCGGCTTCCATGCGCAGGCGCAGCAGCAGCTGGGCGGGCGACAGGCCCGCCGCCTGGCGCAGTTGCCGGTGCAGCGTGCGCACCGACAAGGCGCACGCGGCCGCCATCTGTTCGACGTCGATGCGCTGGTGCAGGCGCGGCCGCAGCCAGGCGCTCAGGCGGCCATGCACGTCCTGCGGATCGTCCTGCGCCAGCAGCTGGGAGCTGAACTGGCGCTGGCCGCCCGGCCGCTTGAAGAACACCACCATCCGCTTGGCCACCGCCAGGCTGACGGCGCGGCCCAGGTCTTCGGCCACCAGGCTGAGCGCCAGGTCCATGCCGGCGGCGATGCCGGCCGAGGTGTACAGCGGACCGTCCTTGATGTAGATCGCGTCGTCCTGCACCTCGATGGCGGGAAACTGCGCCTGCAGCAGGGCCGCGTCGCGCCAGTGCGTCACGGCGCGGCGACCGTCGAGCAGGCCGGCGCGCGCCAGCACGAAGGCGCCGTTGCACACCGAGCAGCAGCGCGCCACCCGGGCCGCCGCCCGCCTGACCCAGGGCAGCACGTCTTGGTCGTGCGGGCCGCCGGCCGCCTCCATGCCGCGCCCGCCGGAGACGATCAGGGTCGACCCGGCCAGCGCGGCGCCCGCCGCCGGCAGCGGCTCGGCCAGGATCGCCACCCCGCACGAGGACGCCACCGCGCCGCCGCCGGGCGCGGTCATGCGGATCCGGTACGGCGGCGGGAGGCCCGCATCGCGCGCCTCGTCGTTGGCGCTGGCGAAGACCTGGGCGGGTCCGGTGGCGTCCAGCAGGACGAAGCCGGGCACCACCAGCAGCCAGATATCGGTCGTTTTCATATGGCAGATATTCCACCATGAATGTCATTTGTGTCAATCGCCAGCGTGGCATGATGGGCTTTTCCACCAGGGAGTCCGTATGACGCGCACCATCGGTATCTATGTATTCGACGACGTCGAAGTGCTCGATTTCGCCGGGCCTTACGAAGTGTTCACCTGCGCCACGCGCATGGCCGCCAGGCTGACGCCGCACGCCCCGGCGCCGTTCCGCGTGCGCACCATCGGCGCCACGCAGGCGATGCTGCGCGCCCGCGCCGGCCTGAGCGTGCTGCCCGAGGCCGATTTTGCCAACGCCGGCCGCATCGATGTCCTGATCGTCCCGGGCGGCGTGGTCACGGCCGAACTGGCAAAGCCGCCCGTGATCGACTGGATCGCCGCCACCGCCGGCGCCTCCGAACTGACGGCCTCGGTATGCACCGGCGCCTTCCTGCTGGCCACGGCGGGCCTGCTCGACGGCCAGGCGGCGACCACGCACTGGGCCGACGTGGCCGACCTGCGCGCAGCCTTCCCGCAGGTGCGGGTCGAGACGGAGCGGCGCTGGATCGACAACGGCGCCATCGTCACCTCAGGCGGCATTTCGGCCGGCATCGACATGTCGCTGCACCTGGTCGAGCGGCTGGCGGGGCGCGAACTGGCGCAGCGCACGGCGCGCCAGATGGAATACGACTGGAACGAAGGATGAACATCGTGCGCAGCAGGGACTACACGGCGGCGCGCGCCTGGGATGCGCTGGCGCTTGCCGTTATGCGGGACGCCACCGTGCGCCTGCACTGGACCGACCAGCCCTACCCCTGGCACGTCAACGACGGCGAGGAAGTCTTCGCGGTGCTCGACGGCGAGGTGGCGATGCACTACCGCGAGAACGGGCGCGAGCTGGTGGCCCAGCTGCGCGCGGGCGACATTTTTTATGCCGCCGAGGGCGACGCCCACAGCGCGCATCCGCTGGGACAGGCGCGCATCCTCGTCGTCGAGCGCGCCGGCAGTGCGTAAACAGTCTTCGACCGGGAACCACGCACTAATGATAGGAAAGGCAGATACGTTTGGACATTCCTGCTTCACGCCCGTACGATGGATTGTCAATCCATGGCACACATGACATATCTGCAGTCCTCACGAGGAGATCAGCATGACGACGGATGCGAACGTTATCGAAGAGACACTGAGCAAACGCTTATCCAAACAGCTCGACAAGAACGAAATCATCCAGCTCGCCCGCCTGATCGCCTCCTTTTCCGACAAAAAGATCGAAATCGACGACGTGTTCCCATATGGAATCCCAGCCCAGCTCGATACGATTTCGGTACGGGGCTATCTCACGCGGGATCAGCTTGGGGAACTGGGGACGATTATCCCGATGGTCACGGGCCTTAAGGATTACCGCATTTTCCCTCGCGGTATCGTCGAACCCGACCGCTACCGGATGCACCTGAATATCTATCGCTGAGATCGCGCGCGCGACATGCACGGCGACGCGTCATCGGTGTTTCACCTGCACCCATTAAAACGGTGCAACTTGCGCTGCCTGCACTGCTATTCCAACAGCTCGCCTCAGGCCACGGAGTTACTCTCGCCGCAACTTGCGCGCACCGTCATGGCGCAGGCAGCGCGCTGGGGCTACCGGGCGCTGGCCGTGTCGGGCGGCGAGCCGATGCTGTACCCCGCACTCGCGTCGCTGCTGCATTATGGCGCCGACCTCGGCATGAGCACATCGGTGGTGACAAACGGGCTCCTTTGCCGCACCCGCAAAGACCTTGCCACCTTGCGCCATGCCGACACGGTTACGGTCAGCATCGACGGCCTGGTGGCCCAGCACGACCATATGCGCCAGCGCACGGGCGCATACGAGGGTGCGGCCAATGCGGTGCGGCGCCTGGCGGATGCGGATGCGTGCGTGTGGGTAGCGTGCGGCGTCACGACGGCGAATGTCGACGACATCGAGCAGCTGGCCGCGAACGCAGCCTGCTGGGGAGCGCGCGGGATCGCATTTCATCTGGTCGAACCGGCCGGCCGCGCGGCAGCCCTGCCGCGCGAGGCATTGCTGAACGACGACGCTCGCCTGCTGCTGTATGCAACGGTGGCGCTGCTGGGCGCCTTGCTGCAAGCAGCGATCGATATCCGTCTGGACCTCATCCATCGCGACACGATCCTGCGTTGCCCGGCCCTGATCCATGCATCCCCGCCTCCGCCCGACGCGCTGCCAGCGCAGGCGGTGCCGGTGCTCGTCATGGATACCGATGGCAAACTGGTTCCGGTGTGTCATGGGTTCCATGACCGGTTCGCGCTGGGATACGCGGGCAGTCATGCAGACCTGCAGTCCTTGTGGAACGCCTTCGCCCTGACGACGCTTCCCGGCATCACAGCCCTGGCCATCCGGGCCTTGGACGAACTGCGCCGACCGGCCGCGCCGCAGGTAATCAACCCAGGAGACTGGCTCGCCGGGCAGTCGCACCGGGACGTGCCCCTGTTCTGGCAGCCGCACCCGGCGCGTGCATCCGCACCGGCCGGATTCCGGCCGCCTCAATAGCGCCACTGGACGGTCAGCTCGGCGTGGCGCCGCTCGCCCAGCAGGTACTGGCTGCCGCCGTACGAGGTGCTGGCGTACAGCCTGTCGGCCAGGTTGCGCAGGTTCAGCTGCACCAGCACGTGGCGGCTGGCCTGCCAGCCGACGCTGGCGTCGAGCGTGGTGTAGGCCGGCAGCGATTGCGTATTGGCGTTGTCGATGAAGCGCTCGCCGACGTAGCGCGCACCGGCGCCGCCGCGCCAGCCGGCGGCGCGGTAGCTGAGCCAGAGGTTGGCCGAGGAGGTCGGCGTATCGGACGGACGCTTGCCGGCGCGCGAGACATTGCCGCTCTCGACCAGCGTGTCGAACGCCGCGTCGGTATAGACGGCGTTGCCTTCCAGGCGCCAGGCCGGCGCCAGGGCCACGCTGGCGCTGATTTCGGCGCCGCGCGACGATTGCGAACCGCCCTGGATCGACAGCGCCGGGTTGGCCGGGTCGCGCGTGATGATGTCGTCCTTGCGGATGCGGTACAGGGCCGCCGTCCACTCGGCCTTGCCGCCGGCCAGCGATTGCTTGACGCCGGTTTCCAGCTGGCGCGAGCGGGTCAGCTTGTAGCGGCTGTTGGCCAGGTTCAGCGACAGCAGGCTGGTGACCGGATCGCTGCCGCTGCTGAACTGGCCGTAGAGCGAAGTGTCTGGCGCCAGCGTCCAGGTCAGCCCCAGGCGCGCGGCGGTCGACTGCAGGGTGGCGTCAAAACCGGCCGCGCCCTGCAGGCTGGTGCGCGCGACCTGGTAGCGGTCGTGGCGCAGCCCCGCCAGCAGCAGCAGGCGTTCGCTGAGCCGATACGCGTCTTCCGCGTATACCGCGTGGCTGACGGTATCGGTGCGGAAGTTCGGACGCAGCGGGTCGGGACTGTCGAAACGGCCCGGGTCGAAGCCGGTCGGGGCCACGCTCGATGCGCCGCCGTAGGGCGCATTATTGGTATGGGTGAAATCGATGGCGGCCGCTTCCCAGCCGGCCACCAGGCGGTTCGCGCCGGCGTCCCAGCGCGCCTCCAGCCGGTTGCCGGCCTGCTCCTGGGCGTGGCCGATGGCGATGTAGTCGCTGCGCTCGACCAGCCTGGCCTGCGGATTGTAGAAATACGATTCCACATTGCGCCAGTGTCGGCGCGCCTTCATGTACACCAGTTCGTCGCTGACCGTGAGCGCCGGCGTCACGCGCCAGCTCAGGCGAGCCAGCGCCTTGGAATCGTTGAATTCGATGTCGGCGTCGCCCACATTGTAGTTCTGCCTGCGCAGCGCGCGCGACAGGCCGCCATCGACCAGCGGCGTGCCGAAATAGCGCTGCGGCTTCTGCTGCGCATGGTCGAGCTGCAGGTCGAGGTCCAGCCCCGGCGCCAGCGCAAAGGCGGCGCTGGTGAGCAGCTTGGCGTGGCGCGCGTCGCCGCGCTCGATCAGGCCGTCGCTGCGGCCGGCCGAGGCATCCACCCGAAACGCCCCGCCCTGCCCCAGCGCGCCGCTGGCGCCGACGCCGGCCCGCAGCGCGCGCCCGGCGCCGATGCCGGCCATCGCCTCGAGCGCACCGGCGCGCGTGGGCGCCTTGCGCACCGCGTTGATGGTGGCGCCGGTGGTGCCGCTGCCGTGGACCACCGAGCCCGGCCCGCGCAGCACCTCGATGTAGTCGTAGCCCCACGGATCGGACGGCGTGGTCGCCGTGCCCGAGCCGACCTGCGGGCGCTGGCCGTTTTCCAGGAGCGCGATGGCGCTGTTGCCGCTGAAGCCGCGCGCCGCATAGGCGATGCCGTTGCCGGGCGAGCTGATGTCGGTCAGGCCGGTGCTGCGGGTCACGGCATCCTTGAGCAGCACGTCGCCGCGCGCCTCGATCGCCGCCGCGCCGAGCGACTCGACGCTGGCCGGCAGCTCGCGCGCCTCCAGGCCGAGCCGGCTGGCCGTGGCGACCTGGCGCGCCAGCCCCAGTCCCTCGCCCGACTCCGCCTGGATGGTCACGACCGGCATGATCGCCGTTTGCTGGGCCCAGGCGGCCGGGGCGCACAGCAGTGCGATGGCGGCGGCGATGGGGCGGATGGGAGTGGAACTGGCTTGGCTGGAGAGGATCATGAAAGCGTCTGACGTAGTGAATTGGCCGGGTCGCCCGGCGGTTAGGTTCGCCAACGCGCACGCAGTCGCCATGGCCCGTACCGCGCGCAGGGCGAACGGAAACACGGACGCCGGCGGCGTGCGCTTGCATAGGCAACACAGAAAAAGAACGAACACATAGCAGGCAACCCCACACCCCGGGCGTTGCGCGCGTATCGTGACTGGCCGGTCTTCTGGCTCGCCTTCATCCTTCCCTGGTCTTGCCTTCCCATGCGGTGCACAGTGGCGTTCGATCAGCGTCGTCAGGCTTACAGCAGCGGGGGCTGCGCCGGACTGGCATGAGATGAAAATCCCGTGCGTCACCGGCTTCCCGTTTCACCCTCCAGCCGACAGGCGGGAGGGCACCATTCACGTATCGGGACGCATTCTACATTCAGGAAAGCATGTTTGTCACATCTTTCCGGCACCAGCCAGCGGGATGGTGCTGTCGCGACCCGCACTGCGGATTTACAACAAAATTACCCGTTTGCGATAGTTTTCGAACAAGACGAATGCTTAATTAGCACGATTGTTCGTAATTGAAATACATTGGGATGCCCGCGTTCAGGATTGCCGGCATGGCGCGCCTGACGGACGGGTCCAACTATAAGGAGACGCTTCATGAGCATTCGCTTTCGTCGTTCTTTGTACACCTTGTTACCGCTGTTCGCCTTCCTCGCTGCCAGTTCCCAGGCCAGCGCCAGTACCCTGACCCAGAACGCCTCGTGGACCATCGACCGCGCCGGCACCGCCACCAAGTACCGCTCGGTGGCGTACGGCGACTCGATCTATGCCGGCTATAACGGCTCGGTCAGCAACGCGGCCAAGTATTCCGGCCCGACCGTGCATGCCGAATACCTGTCGGCGCAGTGGGGCGCGGACATCGAAAGCGTGCGCCGCACCAAGTCCGGGGCGGTCGCCGAAGACGTCTACAACAACAAGATCGTGGCCGAGCGCTCGTACATGCAGGCCAGTAACACGCGCGTCGTCACCTTCGAAATGTGCGGCAACGACGCCCTGCAGGCGCGCTCCGCCTTCAAGAGCCAGACCGGCACCTGCAACTACAGCGGCCTGACCGCCGCCGAAAACAGCTGCAGGAAATACGTGACGGCGGCCATGGACTACATCAACGCCAACGCCTATGCCGGCGTCAAGCTGAAGATCATCTCCAACATCCATTACCCCGGCTATGCGGTCGACAATACGCAAAGCAGCTGCAAGGATGCGACCAGCGGCGCCACGGTCAAGATGCAGGACACCTTCCTGCCCGCGCTGGCCAGGATGAACTTCATGATGTGCGACGTGGCGCGTCAAAAAGGCTTCCAGTGCGCCGACAGTTTTGCGCAGTACATGGCGGCCGACTACGACAGCAACGGCGACGGCATGGTCGACGCCGAGGCGATCCGCTACGTCAACGGCGAGAGCCAGGCCAGCTACGTCAACCGCATCACCTCGAGCCTGCGCTCGACCATCCGCGATGCCAATACCCACTTCGTGTCGGCGAGCAGCAGCTACGACTACATCCAGTCCGATGACGTCCACCCGACCTACAACGGCAGCACCATCAGCGCCGGCCTGTTCGGCAGCACCACCGGCAGCGGCGCGCCGCGCTATACCTCGTTTAGCGGCGGCAAGAACCCGATCTGGAACCAGTACGGGCATGAGCGCATAGGCTGGGCCGTCTCGGCCTACAATCCGGCAACGCCGTAAGCAGCGGGCGCCGATCCGTGGAGACGCCTGCGCGTTCCCGGCCGGCGCCGTCCGGCAGCGAGCACATCGCTGCCGGACGCGCCTGGCGGCCCTCCCGGGGCCGTGCCGTCATCGTGGTGCTGCTGGCGATTGCCTGCGGCGCCGCGCTGTTTCTTTTATGGACGCCGGGCCGCCCCGTGGCCGAGCGCGTCGATGCCGCCTCCGTGGCGCCGCCGCCTGCGCCGGCCGATCGGCCGCTGGCGGGCACGGCCCCGGTCCCCGCGCCCGCCCCCGCAGCGCCGGCGCCCCAGGGCGAGGGCGATGCCGACCCCACGCGCGACCTGTCCAGCTACGTCGCGCGCGGCGAGAATCCCAGCATGGCCCAGGTGATCGAACGCCTGCACCAGCAAGGTGTGCATTCGGGCCTGGGCGCCTTTACGCCGCCGGGAACCAGTCCGCCGCTGGTGGGGCTGGCGGTGCCCGAGGACTTTGCCTTGCCGAAGGGGTATGTGCGCCACCATCAAGCCACCGACGACGGCCAGCGCATCGAGGCGATCCTGATGTTCGCGCCCGATTTTCAACTGTTCGATGCCAATAACAAGCCGATCGAGATGCCCAAGAACCTTGTCGTCCCACCGGAACTGGCGCCGCCCGGCATGCCGATCCGCCGCATTGCGATTCCGGCCGCCAGCGACGCGGCGCGTGCCGGCCGATGAGCGCGCTGTCGCTGTGGTCGAGGCCATCGTGGCGCAGCGGCGGCGCCATCCTCGCCAGCGCGGCCATGGTGGCGCTGTATGTGCGCGGCGGCGCCGCCTGGGTGCTCGGCTTCATGCTGCTGGTGCCGTGGCTGCGCGCGCTCGACGCCAGTCCCACCCTGGCCGCGACCCTGCTGCGCGGCTATCTGATGTCGCTGGCCTACACGGCGGCCGCCTTCGCCTGGTTCGGCAGCGCGCTCGGCCTGTACGTGCAGGTCGGCGCGGCCGCCGGGCTGGCGCTGCTGCTGCTCGCCGCCCCGCTGTTCCAGCCCCAGTTCATCGTCTTCGCGCTGGTGCGCCACATCACGCTGCGCCGTTATGGGGCGGTGCTGGCCGCGCTGGCCGGCGCGGCGGCCTGGGTCGCGACCCAGAGGCTGGCGCCCGGCGTGCTCGGCGACACGCTCGGCCACGGCTTGTATCCGTCGCGCCTGCTGCGCCAGGGCGCCGACGTGGGCGGCACCGCCGGCCTGACGCTGCTGCTGTTGCTGTCCAATCAAGCGCTCAATGCGGCGCTGGCGCGGCGCAAGCAGGGCTGGCGCGCGCTCGCCAGGCCGCTCGCGGCCGCCGCCGTGGCGCCGCTGCTGCTGGCCGGCTACGGTGCGGCGGTGCTGTCGGCCAGTCCGCAAGCGTCGGGTCAAGCGCTGCGGGTGGGGGTCATCCAGACCAACATCGTCGCCTACGAACGCCAGCGCCAGGACAGGGGCACCTACGAGGTGGTGCGCGAGGTGCTCGATACGCATTTTGCGATGAGCTACGACGCCGTGGTGCGCCAGCGCGCCGACGCGGTGCTGTGGCCCGAGACCGCGTATCCGACCACCTTCGGCAATCCGAAGAGCGAAGCGGGCGCCGACTTCGACCGCGAAATCCTGGACATCGTCAATGCCGCCGGCGTGCCCTTCGTGTTCGGCACCTACGAGCGCGACAGCGCCGGCGAATACAATGCCGCCGCCTTCGTGCAGCCCGGCAGCGGCCTGCTGGGGTTCTACCGCAAGACGCGCCTGTTCCCGCTCACCGAGTACGTGCCGGCCTGGCTGGACGGGCCGCGCTTGCGGCGCGCGCTGCCGTGGACCGGCGACTGGCGGGCCGGCAACGGGGCACGGGTGTTTCCCTTGCGCCTGGCCGACGGGCGCGAGATTCCGGTGCTGCCCCTGATCTGCCTCGACGATGTCGATACCGGCCTGGCCATCGACGGCGCCCGGCTCGGGGCGCAGGCGATCCTGACCATGTCCAACGATGCCTGGTTTACCGCCAATCCGCTGGGCGCGGAGCTGCACCAGGCGGCAGCGGCGTTTCGCAGCATCGAAACGCGCCTGCCGCAGTTTCGCGCCACCACCAACGGCTTCAGCGCGGCCATCGACGCCAGCGGCAGCGTGCTTGCCGGCACGCGCATGGGCGAACGCACGCTGGTGATCGCCGACGTCCCGGTCGGCATCCCGCCGCGCACGCTGATGGTCCTCTGGGGCGACTGGGTCGGGCTGGCCGCCGCCGCTTTCCTGCTGCTGCTGGCGGCATGGTCCATCCTGCCGGCATGGCGCCCGCTGGCAGTGCGGCCCGGATCGATGACGCAGCCGGTCGACGTGGCGGTGTTGCCGCCGGCCGCCAGGATCGCTTCCGGCGCCCTGCATGTCTTCGCGCGCGCCAGCCTGCTCTGGCTTGGCGCGGCGATCCTGCTCGACGACGCCTTGCGCGCCAATACGCTGATGCAGGTGCGCCTGTTCGCCGCCCTCTTCCTGGCCCCATGCGCGGCGTCGTGGTGCGTGCTGTTCCTGTTTTCGGCAAAGGCGTCGCTCGCCGCCGGCAAGCTGGTGTTGCAGCGCGATGGACAGTGCCTCGACATCGGGCTGGACGAGATCGACAGCGTGCGGCCGTGGCGCCTGCCGATTCCCTGCCCCGGCATCGCGCTGCGGCTCGCCGGCGGCAGGCGCTACGCGCTCGCGCTGGCCGACTCGCACCAGTTGGCGGCCGCGCTCGCTGCCGCTGGCGCGCCGCCGGCCCCGGAACGTTCGCGCGCAAGCGCGGCGATGCGGGCGTATGCGCAAGCCGGGCTGGCGATCCGGCGCACCCGGCTCGATCATCCGTTTGCCAAATACGTGCTGCTGCCGCTGGCGCTGGCGCTGCCGGCTTTCCACCTGCACCAGCATATTTCGTATGGCGGGCCTTTGGGCGAATACTACAGCTTCGGGCTGAAGGCTTACCTGAGCGCCTTTGCGCTCTGGTGGGCAGCCTGGGCCATCGGCGTGGTGCTCAGCGCGGCGCTGCTGCGCTCGGCCATCGAAAGCGGGACCTTGCTGGCGGCATGGCTGCGCCCCGCGCACGCCATCGACGTGCGGCACCGGCTCGAACGCGGCGGCCATGTGGCGCTGTTCCTCGGACTGCCGGCGTGGCTGATGCTGACCATTTTGCGGGCGTAGAGCTGCGCCCATCCTCGCCATAGCGGCAGTGTGACAAATGCCGATGTGACAATGTGTGTATTTACGCACAGAATAAAGCAGTAAACTTAGCCGGTCGTATAGCCAGCACACACAACAGTACGCAGCCCGGCGCGGCATCCGGGCCACGATTATCGAGTGTAGAGCGATCGGAGGCGATGGTGCAGCACCCTCGTGAAGCAAACCGTTCAGCAAGCGCGCAAGCCGGGGCCGAGGCCCCGCAAAGTCAACAGGCCGCAGCGCCATCGATTTCCCTGCCCAAAGGCGGCGGCGCGATCAGCGGCATCGGCGAGAAGTTCTCCAGCAACCCGGCCACCGGCACCGGATCGATGTCGGTACCGGTCGCAACCAGTCCGGGACGCGGCGGTTTCGGTCCCCAGCTCGCGCTCGGCTACGATTCCGGCAGCGGCAACAGCGCCTTCGGTTTCGGCTGGAACCTGTCGCTGTCGTCCATCACGCGCAAGACCAGCAAGGGCCTGCCGCGCTATGACGACGGCGACGAGTCCGACGTGTTCATCCTGGCCGGCGCCGAAGACCTGGTGCCGGTGCTCGAACCCGGCGGCGAGCGCCAGCGCGACTGCGCCGGCAATCCCGGCTACACCGTGCGGCGCTACCGGCCGCGCATCGAGGGTCTGTTCGCGCGCATCGAACGCTGGACCCGCGATGCCGACGGCGACACGCACTGGCGCGTCTGGTCGAAGGACAATGTCCTTACCATGTATGGACTGGATGAGGAATCGCGCATCGCCGCCGGCGCGCGCGGCGAGCCGCAACGCGTGTTCAGCTGGCTGATCAGCGAGGCGCGCGACGACAGGGGCAACGCCATCCGCTACCGCTACAAGGCCGAAGACGGCGCCGGCGTCGACCTCGGCCAGGCCCACCAGCGCAACCGGGGCCCGCGCGATGCCGGCAGCCGGGGCGCCAACCGCTATCCGAAACGCATCCTCTACGGCAACCGCGTCCCGCTGCTGGTCGCGGGCGAGCGCCCGGCCGCGCTGCCCGACGTCGATCCGGACTGGATGTTCGAAGTGGTGTTCGATTACGGCGACCATGCGCCCGAGGCGCCGGGCCCGCGCGACGACAGCGCCAGGGACGCGGCCGGCGCCTTGCTGCATCCCTGGCCCGAGCGTCCCGACGCTTTTTCGAGCTATCGCGCCGGCTTCGAGGTGCGCAGCGCGCGCCTGTGCCGGCGCGTGCTGATGTTTCACCATTTCGCCTGCGAGCCGGAAGTCGGGCGCGATTGCTTGGTGCGCTCGACCGATTTATGCCACGCGCGGCAGGATGCGAAGGACGTGCACGCGGCCGCGTCGTACAGCTTCCTGCAAGCGGTCACCCACAGCGCTTACCGCCGCTGCGCGGACGGCTACGCGCGCAGCAGCATGCCGCCGCTCGAGTTTCATTATTCCAAACCCGTGGTCCAGGAGCAGGTCGAGGAAGTCGATGCCGACAGCCTGGCCAACCTGCCGGTGGGCCTCGATGGCAGCGCGTATCGCTGGGCCGACCTGCATGGCGAGGGCGTGCCGGGCATCCTCACCGAGCAAGGCGGATCCTGGTACTACATGCGCAATACCAGCCCCCTGGCGGGACGCGCGCAGTTCGCGCCGCTCGAAACGGTGATGCTCCGGCCGAATGCCTCGCTTGGCGATGGCGTCCAGTTGCTCGACCTGGCCGGCGACGGCCGGCCCGACGTGGTGGTGATGGATGGCGCCATGCCGGGCCTGTACGAACACGACGACGGCGAAGGCTGGCAAGCCTTCAAACCGTTCCGCGCGCCGCTGAACCGGCCGCCGCGCGACCCCAGGCTGCGCTTCATCGACCTCGACGGCGACGGCCGCGCCGATGTCCTGCTCACCGAAGACGACGCCCTGCTCTGGCACCCCTCGCTCGGCGAGGACGGTTTCGGTCCGGCGCAGCGCGTGTTCCCGGCCCTGGACGAGGAAATAGGCCCGCGCGTGGTGTTCGCCGATGGCGGCGAGTCGATCCACCTGGCCGACCTGTCCGGCGACGGCCTGAGCGATATCGTGCGCGTCCGCAACGGCGAGGTCTGCTATTGGCCGAACCTCGGCTACGGCCGCTTCGGCGCCAAGGTCAGCATGGACAATCCGCCCTGGTTCGACCACGCAGGCCGGTTCGACCAGCGGCGCATCCGCCTGGCCGACATCGACGGCAGCGGCACCACCGACATCATCTACCTGCACAGCGAAGGCGTGCGCCTGTACTTCAACCAGTCGGGCAACGCCTGGAGCGAGCCGCACCGGATGCAGGTGTTCCCGCGCGTCGACGAGCTGGTCGACATCGTGCCGCTCGACCTGCTCGGCAACGGCACCATCTGCCTGGTCTGGTCCTCGCCGCTGCCGGCCGATGCGGGCCGGCCGATGCGCTACGTGAATCTGATGGGGGAGCGCAAACCCCATCTGCTGCTGCGGACCGACAACAACATGGGGGCCGAAACGCTCCTCGACTACGCCACCTCGACCCGCTTCTACCTGCGCGACAAGCGCGACGGCAAGCCCTGGCTCACGCGGCTGCCGTTCCCGGTGCACGTGGTCGAGCGCGTCGAGACGCGCGACCATATCGGCCGCAGCCGCTTTGTCAGCCGCTACGCCTACCACCACGGCTACTTCGATGGCGAAGAACGCGAATTTCGCGGTTTCGGGATGGTCGAGCAATGGGACACGGAAGAGTTCGACACGCTGGCCGGCGGCGCGCCGGCGGCCGACAACATCGCCGCAGCCTCGCATGTGGCGCCGATCCATACCAAGACCTGGTTTCATACCGGCGCCTGGCCCGGGCGCGACCGGATTGCGGACTGTTTCGACGCGCCGCCGCACGCGCGCGGCCGCGGCGAGTATTTCCGCGAACCGGGACTGGACGAGCGCGAGGCGCGCGCCCTGCTGCTGCCGGACACGCCGCTGCCGGCCGGCCTGACCCTGGCCGAAGAGCGCGAAGCCTGCCGCGCGCTGGCTGGCGTCACGCTGCGCCGGGAAGTCTACGCCGACGACGCCGCTCCCGGCGCCGCGCCGTGGCAGCAGGCACGCGCCTGCACGCCCTACAGCGTCACCGAACAGAATTTTCATGTGCGCCTGCTGCAGGCGGCGGGCTGCAACCGGCACGCCGTGTTCCTGACCCATGCCAACGAAACGCTCACCTACCACTACGAGCGCAATCCGGCCGATCCGCGCATCGGGCACGCGCTGACCCTGGAGGTCGATGCCTGGGGCAATGTGCTCAAGCAGGCTGCCATCGGCTACGGGCGGCGCCGCGAGGTGCGCGCCGTCGACAGTCAAGGCCAGCCCTGCCGGATCGCCAATCCCGGCCTCGCCTGCCTCGACGAAGCCGACCAGGACAGGCAGACTGGCGCACTGCTCACCTATACCGAAAACCGCTTCACCAACGCCGTCGATTCGCCCGGCATGCGCCGCTCGCCCCAGCCGGCCGAGACGATCACCTACGAGCTGACCGGCTACCCGGCCAGCGGGCCCGCCGGGCGCTACCAGGCAGCGGACTTCGTCGAGACCGCCCCCACCCTGCGCCACCGGTTCACGGCGCCGCAAGTGGCCTATGAGGACACCGCCAGCGGATGCCGGCGGCGCCGTCCGGTCGAGGTGCTGCGCACGCTGTACCGGCCGGACGACCTGTGCGGCCTGCTGCCGCTCGGCGAGGTGCAGGCGCGCGCCCTGCCCGGCGAAAACTACCGGCTGGCATTCACCCCCGGTCTGCTGGCCGCCGTGTTCCGGCGTCCTTGCGGAGAGGCCCTGCTGCCCGATCCGGCGGCGCTGCTGGGCGGCCAGGGCGGCTACGTGGCAAGCCAGACGCTCAGGCAAGCGGGCCTGTTTCCCGCCTGCGATGACGACGGTCACTGGTGGGTTCCGTCAGGCCGCGCCTTCTTCAGCGCCGGGCCGGACGCGGGTGCCCCGGACGAACTGGCGCAGGCGCTTGGGCATTTCTTCCTGCCGCGCCGCTACCGCGACGCCTTCGGCTACGACACCGTGGTCGACTTCGACAGGTACGATCTGCTGCTGCGCGAAACCCGCGACGCGCTCGGCAACCGCGTCACAGTCGAGGCCAACGATTACCGCGTCCTCAAGGCGCGCCTGGTGAGCGACCCGAATCGCAACCAGACCGAAGTCGCCTACGACACGCTCGGCATGGTTGCCGGCAGCGCCATCATGGGCAAGCCGCTGCCCAGCCCGGTCGAAGGCGACAGCCTGGCCGGCTTCGCCGCCGACCTCGGCGACGCGCAGCGCGACGCCTTCTTTGGCGCCGCCGACCCGCACGCGATGGCGCCGGCCCTGCTGCGCGACGCCAGCACGCGCGTCGTGTACGACCTGCACCGGTTCCGGCGCAGCCGCGAGGCATATCCGGACGATCCGGCCCGCTGGCAGCCGGCCTGGAGCGCGATACTGGCGCGCGAGACCCACGCCAGCGCCCCGCTGCCGCCCCAGGGGCTGAAGATCCAGCTCGGCTTTGCCTACTCCGACGGCGCCGGGCGCGAGATCCAGAAAAAACTCCAGGCCGAGCCCGGGCCTCTGGCCGAGGGTGGCGCCATTGTCGATCCGCGCTGGGTCGGCAGCGGCTGGACCATCTTCAACAACAAGGGCAAGCCGGTGCGCCAGTACGAACCGTTTTTCAGCGCCGCCCACGCCTTCGAATACGGGGTGCGGGTGGGCGTCAGCCCGGTCCTGTTCTACGACCCGGCCGGACGCGTGGTGGCCACGCTGTATCCGAACCACACCTACGACAAGGTGCTGTTCGATCCCTGGCGCCAGGCCAGCTACGACGTCAACGACACCTGCGCTGCGCGCCACGCCCGGAGCGGCGATCCGCGCACCGATCCCGACGTCGCGGGCCACATGGCGCGCCATTTCACCGCCCTGGGGCCGGAGGCGGCCGACTGGCGCAGCTGGTACGCCGAGCGCATCGACGGCGCGCTCGGGGAGCACGAGCGCGCGGCGGCCGAACGCGCGGCCGCCCATGCGGACACGCCGACCACGGCCCACGCCGACGCCCTCGGACGCGCCGTGCTGACGGTCGCGCACAACCGGGTGGCCTGCCCCGGCCATGTGCTCGACGGGACCGAAGAGCTGATTGCCACGCGTGTCGACCTGGACATCGAAGGCAGGCAGCGTGCCGCGCGCGACGAACGCCGCGTGCCCGTCGGACACCTGCCGGCCGGGCCGGTCGAACAGCGCCTGGTGATGCGCTATGCCTACGACATGCTCGGCAATACCATTCATCAGAGCAGCATGGACGCCGGTGCGCGCTGGATGCTGAACGATGTCGCGGGCCAGCCGATCCGCGTCTGGGACAGCCGAGGTCATGAAGTCCGCAGCACCTATGACGCGCTGCGCCGTCCGCTCGGCCAGACCGTGCGCGGCGGCGTCGCCGCCGGCGAGGCCGCATCCGACCTGCGCACGCTGGAGCGCGCCACGCTGGTATCGCGCATCGAGTACGGCGAACCCGGGCCTGACGCCACCCCGGCCGAGGAAGCGCAAGCCCGGCGCCTCAACCTGCGCACGCGCATCTACCGCCACTTCGATTCCGCCGGCGTGGCCACCAACGCCGCGCTCGACGCCGACGGCAATCCGACCGACGCCTACGACTTCAAGGGCAACCTGCTGCGCAGCACGCGCCGTCTCGCGCGCGACCACACCCGGCTACCCGACTGGTCGCTGCCGGCGCAAGCGCAACTGGCGTCCGAGTCGTTCGAGGCCGCCACCCGCTACGACGCCCTGAACCGCCACACCCAGGCGATCCCGCCGCACAGCGGCATGACGCGCGGGCGCGCCTGCCACGGCATCCAGGTGATCCAGCCGCACTACAACGCGGCCAACCTGCTGGAACGGGTGGACGTGTGGCTCGACCACGCATGCGAACCGGCCGCCCTGCTCGATCCGGACCAGCTGCCGCCGTCGCCGGTCGGCATCGCCAACGTGGATTACGATGCCAAGGGACAGCGCCGGCGCGTCGACTACAAGAACGGCGCCAGTACCGTGCGCGGCTACGACCCGCTGACCTTCCGGCTACGTTCGCTGGTCACCCGGCGCCACGGCGCCGCCTGGCCCGCCAGCGAGCTCCAGAACCTGCACTACACCTACGACCCGGCCGGCAACATCACCCATATCGACGACGCTGCCCAGCAGGCCGTGTATTTCCGCAACCGGCACGTCGAGGCCGGCAACGACTACGTGTACGACGCCCTGTATCGCCTGATCCAGGCGGGCGGGCGCGAACACCTGGGCCAGCAGGCCGCCGGCGCGCGCCGGGCGCCGGCGGCGTGCGAAGCCTTTCATGCAGCGCTCGACCATCCCGGCGACGGCAACGCCATGGGCACGTACATCGAGCGCTATGTGTACGATGCGGTCGGCAACCTGCTGCAATGGCAGCACCGCGGCAGCGACCCCGCCCACCGTGGCTGGACCCGGACCTGCGACTATCTCGAACACAGTCCGGACGAGGACGGCCGCGCCGGCCCGGCGCGCACCAGCAACCGGCTCAGCCGCTCGACGCTGGACCCGAACGGCGCCGGCCAGGCGCGCGCCGGCGCCTTCCGCCACGACGCCCACGGCAATATGGTGCGCATGCCGCACCTGGGCGCGGGATGCGACAGGCAGCATATGTACTGGGACTACAAGGACCAGCTGCGCCAGGTCGAACTGGGCGGCGGCGGCACGGCGTACTACGTCTACGATGCCTCGGGCCAGCGCGTGCGCAAGGTGTGGGAAAAGGCGCCGGGACTGATCGAGGAGCGCATCTACTTCGGCGGCATCGAGTTCTTCCGCAAGCATGCCGGCCCGATCGGCGACGATAGCGTGGTGCTGGAACGCGAGACGCTGCATGTGCTCGACGGCGCCCAGCGCCTCGCCATGGTGGAGACACGCACCCTCGACACGGCCGCTGCCGACCAGGCACCGCGCCAGTCGATCCGCTACCAGTTCGCCAATCACCTCGGCACGGCCAGCCTGGAACTGGACGAGCGGGCGCAGATCATCTCCTACCAGGAGCATTCGCCGTATGGCTGCGCGACCTACCAGGCGGTGCGCAGCCAGAACGAGACCGCGCAGCGCTATCGCTTCACAGGCAAGGAGCGTGACGAGGAGAGCGGGCTGTACTACCACGGGGCGCGCTATTACGCGCCGTGGCTGGGAAGGTGGACCAGTTGCGATCCGATCGGCATCGCCGATTCGATCAACCTGTACGCCTACGTCAGGAACAACCCGGTCGTCAACACCGACCCCACCGGCATGGCCTGCGACCCCACCATCGCCACGTGCATCGATGCGCCCGGCGACGACATCAATTTCACGGCCGGCGAGATGCGCCGCGTGCCCTTCCGCCTGCATGTCGACGAGGCCGAAGCGGTCAGGGGCAACCTGGCCGGCGGCGTGGCCGGTTCCCCGTCCGATCCCGCCAACAAGCAGTTCCTCGATTCGCGCACCAACGTCCAGTCCAAGAACAACTTCGTCAGCGACGCGCCGCGCAATGCGCGTCCGAACGTGTCGCTCGCGGATTCACCGGACGATGCGGCCAACCGGATCCTGACCGGCAGGTTCTCCGAGATCGATGAAGTGCGCGCCCTGGCCGACGACGCGACCGCCAATACCCGGGCCGGCCTGCGCACCAACGCGGGCCTGCGCGCCAGGATGAGCGCCAGTCCGGTCGTGCGCAGCGCGCTGTCCAGGCTCGGCATCAATCCCGATACCTTTACCGTGGAAAATCCTCCCGGCGTGTCCCAGTTCTCGAGCGCCAGCTCGGTCAGCTTCTCGCCGCTCGACGCCGATGTCGATCCGCGCACCGGCCTGGTCGTGCCCGGCCCGAAAACCAGCGCCGCGATGGAGCGGCGCGCCGCTGCCATGCCCCCCCCGGCAGTCAGTGCGCCCGCACCGGCGCCAGCGCCAGTTGCAACGCCGGGCGCCAGCGGGCCCGGCATGTCAGGCGGGACGATACGCAATGCCGTGGGCAACGTCGGGGTCCAGCTGGTTCCCGGCGCGGCCGAGGGCATCGCCGCCACCGAGATCCTGGCGTCGACCGCCGCCAGTTCCGGCTTCCCGAGGCTGGCGGCGGCGGCCATGTCGGGCGCGAAGGCACCCGGGCCGGCCATTGTCGGCGGCCTGGTCGGGGCGCCGGCCGGCTACATCGTCGAAGGCGCGGCCAGGGATGCCGGCCTGGGCGAAGGCGCATCGGTCGCGGTCGGCGGCGCCGGCGCGGTCGCGACCGGGGCCCTGGTCGCGGCCGGCGCGGTGCTGCTGGTGGCGACGGCGCCGGTCTCGCTGACCGTGCTGGCGGGCGCCGCCATCGCCGGCGGCCTGGCCGCCGGGTTCGGCTATTTTTCCTCGCGCGCCATGCAGTAAGGAGCGCACCGTGCAGGCAGCATCATTCGTCCATCGCATCCGAGGCTCAACCACAGGAGACACCTCATGCCGCAAGTGATCATCGTCCGCCTCACCCCGACAAAACCGACCAGCGGCGCCGACTTCACGCGCTATCTGGACGACCTGTCGATCAAGCTGTTCGATCTTTCCTTCGGCGACCCGGCAGTCGGCACCCTGCTGGGCCAGGCCAGCGGCGCCTGGGTCCCGAACGGCGGCCCCGCGGCCGTCGGGCCGGCCTTCACGCCGGCCACCCAGAAAATCGTCCAGCACCTGACCATCATCCCGCCCGCCCCGCCGGCGCGGCCAGACTACATCATCGGCCTGAACGCGGTCGCCAGCGCGCTCATTCCGGTGACCCTGCCCGCCGCCGAAGCGGGCAGCAGCGACCTGCGCCTGGAAATCCGCCAGGCCGGCGTGCTGGTCGCCTACCAGCGCCTCGACTTCAACGTCGCGCTCCTGCCGGACGCGCCGCTGTCGACCGACCCCACCGACTACATGCAGGCCGAGCCGCCCGCGGTAGTGGTGGCCCTGGCCGATCCGGACGCCGGCGCCGGCGCCGTGGTGCTGCCGTCCGACGGCAGCGCGCCGGCCTTCGGGCCGCTGGCCGCCGCCATCGACGCGGTGCTGGCGCAGGACCCGGGCGGCGCCACGCTCGCCAGCCAGGGCGCGCTCACGCTGCCGCAGGCGCGCCACATCGCGCGCGAAATCACCTGGAACCGCCAGATCTCCCCTGCGCCGGAACGTCCCCACCAGCGCTCGCTGGAAGAAATGTATACCCGCCCCGAAACCGTGCTCCCGGCCTGGGACGACGACGAGCGCGACAAGGCCGACATGGACCGCCTGCAGTACGAGGCCAGCCTGCTCGGCTTCTACGCGCTGCAGGACGCCAACGCCGAGCGCCTGGCCCAGTATGTGTTTTCGGCGGCGGCCGCCGTGTGGGCGCAGCAGCAAAGCGCCAGACCGGGCCGGGTCGGCCTGCGCTTCCCGATCGAAGCCGCTCTCCCGCCGCCGCCTGGCGCGACCTTGCGCGAAGCCGACGTGGTGATCGCCGACGCGCCGCCGCTGCTGCTCGACTTCACGGTCCCGGCGGCCTACTTCTATGCGTTGGCGGTGGTGCTCCCGCCGGGCATCGGCGCCCTGGAGCGCTACCGCATGGCCACCGACGAATCGGAACAGCACCTGGCGTCGAGTATCCAGGCGGCGCGCGAAGCCGGCACCATCGCCGCCGGCGCCATCACCCCCGACAACGCGGCGCGGCGCCTGGCGGCGATCGGACGCGGGCGCGCGGCGAACCCGGTGCTGGCCGTGTTCAACGCGCAGGTCGGCACGCTGCTGACGGCATGGCTGGCGCACGCGGCGCCGTCGATCGACAGCTTCTGGCAGGCCAGCCCCTTCCCCGCCGCCCTGGTGCCGGGCCACCTCGAGCTGGTGCTGGCCGCCGTGCTGCAGCAAACCGTCCTGCCCGATCCGGCCGACCCGAACACCCTGCTGGCGGCCATCAAGGCCATCCCGGTGGGCAGCGTCGCCGCGCTCAAGGCCATCGACGCCACCGCCTGGCGCACCTGGTTCCTGCCGGCCCGGGTCGAGCTGCTGCCCGAGTTTACCAGGCCCGGCACGCCGGAAGAGCGGGTCGCCGCCTTCATCCGCCGCCTGCGCAAGTTCTTCGAGGTGCAGGCGACGGTGGCGGCGCCCGATCCCGGCGCGGCGCCGTCCGCGCCTTCGATCGCACTGGCGGCCGGCGACCCGTTCAAGGCCTTCCTGGCGGCCATGCCCGGCTTTTCCCTGCCGGTGGCCGACTGGTCCGACCCGGCCATCGCCACCGCGCTGGCGGCGGTCTTCCCGAACGACGCCGAGGCCCAGGCCTGGCTGCTCGAAGCGCTGCGCACGCTGGGCGAGCTGTCCGCCGCCAGCGACATTGCGGGGACCTCGGCCGGCCTGCGCTTCTCCCTGATGGAAGCGCTGTACGCCAGGGGCTACACCTCGCGCGCCGCGATCCGGGCGCTGGGCGCGCCGGAATTCGCGCATGCGCTGAGCGGTACCATCGCCTACCCGTGGGCGGCGCATATCCAGGCAGCCGCCGGCGGCGCCAACCCGGCGGCGGAACCTCCCGCAGCCGGGCCGTTTTCGGCGGTCAATCCCGACGCGTCCCTGATTAACTGCATCCCGCCTTGGCACCTCTCGCCCTTCGGGCCCGTGAAATACCTGCAAGACCTGCTCGCCACCGGCATCGGCGCCACCTGCGACGCGCCGCAGGCCAGCGGCGCCACCCTGGCCGAATTGATCGCGCCCCGGCGCGGCGCGCCAGGAACGCTGCTGGCGACAGCTGCCAACCTGCACACCCCGATTCCGCTGATCGACATCGTCAACGAGAACCTCGAATACCTGGCCGACGGCGGCGCCTCCGGCATCGTGCGCGACAGCGGCGCCACCACGGTGGGCGGACATGCGCTGCGGCGCGCCGGCGAAGAGGTGGCGGACGAGGGGGACGGCCACGCGCCGGCCACCCTGTTCGCCGCGCTGCCCGAACACGCCAGCCCGGCCGCGCCGGGTGCGCTGCCGAACGCCTACGTCAAGCTGGCTGCCGATTTTTCGGCGCCCGCGCTGCCGTATGCGCAAACCCTGGATGTATCGCGCAGCTACCTGCGCGCCATGGGCGTGAGCCGCTATGCCACCATGCGCGCCTTCCGCGAGAATATCACCGAGTACGCGCTCGACGCCAACGCCGAAGCGGCCGACTTCCAGAAGCACCTGTGGCGCTATCCGGTGCGCATCGAACTGGCGCTGGAATACCTGTGCCTGTCGCCGGCCGAATACGACACCCTGTACCGCAACAACATCGGGCCGGCGCTGCTGCGCACCATGTACGGCTTCCCCAATGACAGCCACGAGGGCGTGAGCTGGAAGGTGGTGGTGCTGCGCGTGCCGCAGTTCCTCAAGCGCACCGGCCTCGATTACTGCGACTTCCTCGACCTGTGGCAGTCCGGCTTCGTCGCCTTCGAGCGCGGCCGGGTGCCGAACCCGCGCGAGGAGGAGCCCGACCGGGAGACCGGGTTTCCGCCGTGCGAGCCGTGCTGCCCGGACGACCTGCTGATCCGCCTGCCCGGACGCGCCTCGCTCGACGACGCCCTGCGCCGCCTGATGGTCTTCATCCGCCTGTGGCGCAGCCTGCGCTGCGTGGCGGGGGCGCGCTACAGCTTCACCGAACTGGCCGACATCGCCGAGGTGCTGGGCCTGTTCAACGGCACCAGCATCAATCCGGAATTCATCCGCCAGCTGGCGGCATTCCAGATCCTGCGCGACGACTGGGGGCTCGACCTCGGCGTCGACCCGTATGCGGCGCCCGGCGCCCACGGGGCCGACCGTCGCCGCCTGCTGGGACTGTGGGCCGGCCCCGCCCACCCGTCGCACGCCTGGGCGGTCGATCACCTGCTGGCCCGCATCCAGGACCGCGCCGAACGCGAACATGCCCACGCAGGCCGGCGCCGGCGCGCGCCGGAGGTCATGAAGATCCTGCGCGCCAATCTCGATGCGCTGTCGGTGCTGGCCGGCTTCGCGCCCGCCAGCGCGCCGTGGCACAGCGCGCCGACCGGCACGCTGCGCTTTGCCGAAATCCTGGCCAAGATCGAGGCCTCGTCCTTCGGCAGCGGCGAACTGCTGTACCTGTTCTCGGCCGACCAGCACGTGAGCGGCGACGATCCCTTCTTCCAGCAAGACCGCACCGAAGCGCTGGAACAACCGTTCGACTACCCCGAAGAAGGCCATCCCTTCGACCTGTGGCGCCTGCGCCGCGCGCTGCTGGAGGTCTGCGTCGACGACGGCCAGGCCGCGTGCCTGAGCTGGTTCGCCCTCGACAGCGCCATGCGCGCCGACTTCGGCTACGATCCCGCCCCCGGCAGCGATCCGCTGCGCGAGCTGGCCAGCCACTTCTTCCCGGCCATGATGCGCCGCCTGGGCCTGGCCTCGGGGCCGCAGGCATGGCAGTACCGTACCAGCCTGCTCGACACCCGGGCCGGCATGTGGAACCAGCTGCCCGATGGCCCCTTCCAGTACGACGCGGCCGCCAGGGAACTGTTCACGGCGCTGCCGCTGCGCGATAGCGCCGTGCTGGCCAAGCTGAACGCCATCGAGCAGCTGACGCATGACGAGATGCGGGCCGTCCAGCAGCTGTACTTCAGCCCGCGCGCGCAACTGGCCCGGTTTTCCTTCCTGTTCGCCGACCTGCACGAAGCCGAGCAAGCCCTGATCGAAGAAGCGGACGAAGAGCGCCGCTGGGCCTATTTTGCGCGCAGCTTCCTCGCCTTTGCCTGGCGCGCGCAAGCGGTGGCCGCGCACCTTTCCTGCCATGTGGCGCACGCCAGCGACGGCGAAGACGTCGAGGAAGGATTGGCGCCACTGATCCTGCGCAGCCTGCGCGGCGACGAGAACCTGGCCATGTCGGCATGGGAGGCGGACGACGGCAAGCCCCCGGCCGACTTCCAGTGGCCGCAGCCGGCCGGCGGCGCCTACGCGGCGCTGACGGCGCTGGCCGGCACCGGCCTGCTCGGCGACTACCGCAGCGACAGCGGCAGGACCTGGCAGGAAACGCGCGGGCCGATGCTCGCCTTCGGCGCGGCGCGCTCGCACTGGAACGCCCCGGTCCCGACCGTGATCCCGGAACTCGGCCTGCCCGCGCCCGGCGCGGCGCTGAAGTTCGCGATCCTGCGCAACGGCTTCGCCCTGCGCGAGTCGGACGGCATGGCGCTGGGCGGCGCCGAGGGCTTTACGGTGCGCTGGCGCGGCGTGCTGATCGTCGACGAAGGCGGCCCCTGCACCTTCTTCGCGGGCGCGCCGAGCCCGGACGGCGAAGCGCCCGAGTTCGCCTGCTGCGGCCACCAGCGCTGGCGCGTCAACCTGCGGCGCGGGCAGAAGACCTGGCTGCTGCTTAACTATCGCTGGGATGGCGAACAGGCGCCGGACCACGTTTCGGCGCCGCTGCACCTCAAGCGCGGCGCGTACTTTATCGATATCGACTTCGAGGAAGACGCGCCCGAGTTCGACGAAAAGCTGGAACTGGCGCCGGCCCGCACCGGTTTCACGGTCAAGTACGCCGGGCCTGATACCTGCGGACGCATCCTGGCCATGCCGGCCGAGCGCCTGTACCGCGACGTGGCCGAAGGGCCGCTGCGTGGCGACGAGAACCTGGCGCCGGCCGCGCAGGACTATCTGCAAGCGCAGTACAGCGGCAGCCTGCGCGACATCCGGCGCACCTACCAGCGCGCCTTCAAGGCCCTGCTGCTGTCGCACCGGCTGCGCCTGTCGGCGCGGCTGCCGGCGCGCGCCAGCGTCTCGGAAATGCACTACCTGCTGTCCGCGCCGGCGCTGTTCGCGGGCGTGAGCTATGTGCCGGGTGCGCCGGCCACCTCGCATCGCGCCTGGTTCGATGTCAACCTGCTGCCGCTGGGCGACACCTACGACGGCGACCCGGAGCGCAAGCCGGCGGCCGTGCCGGACCAGCGTTCGGCGCCCTCGCCCGAACGGCGCCAGGCGCTGTTCGACTGGTTCGAACGGCTGGCCGACTACGCCGCGATGCGGCGCGCGGTGGCGCGCCAGTCCGGGCGCCAGGCCTGGCTGACCTTCGTGGAAGCGTCCAACCAGCAGCCGGACGACGTGCTGCCCCTGCTGCTCGACCTCGGCATCGACCTCGATCACGCCCCCCTGCTGCTGGAGTTCCACAGCGGCCTCGCGCCCGACTGGCTGATGCTGGCCGACGATCGCTGGGCGAATCGCGTGTGGCGCGCCTCGCTCTGGGTGCGCCAGCTGCTCCGGCATGTGGTGCCGCTCGACCTCGGCGCGGCCACGCCCGGCCTGTGGGCCGCCGATGCCGACGCTGCGCTGGCCGGCGCCAATGCCGGCCTGACGGCGTTCTACCGCAACGGCATGATCGAACGCGGCCACCCGCGCCGCTATGCCGACATCGACACCCTCAACAACGCCCTGCGCGAGCGCGCGCGCAGCGCCCTGCTGGCCTACCTGACCGCCCAGGACCGGGTGGCCCTGCCGTTCGCGCCGGGCAGCCATGCGCGCACCCCGAACGACCTGAGCGCCCTGCTGCTGCTCGACGTCGAAGCCGGCATCTGCCAGAAGGCGAGCCGCATCGAGGAGGCCATCGGCGCCGTGCACGCCTTCGTCGAGCGGGCCCGCCTGTCGCTGGAACCGACGCTGCCGGTGACGGCGGCGTTTTCCAGGGCCTGGGACAAGCTGTTCGCCAGCCTGGCCACGTGGCAGGCCTGCCGCCGCCGCACCTTGTACTCCGAGAATTACGTCGAGTGGGCCGAACATGGCGAGGCCGCGCGCACCGAAGCATTCCGCCTGCTCGAACGCGAACTGCGCAGCGCCACCTTCAGCGCCCCGGCGCCGGGCGGCAAGGAGTACTGGCCCGGTCCGCACTGGCCGGCCCATCCCGGCATCGCCCCGATGCAGCAGCGCGAGCCGTCGCAGCTGGCGCAGCTCGCGCAGCCGGAAAACCTGGGCCTGACGGGACGCCCCGAGCGCCATGCGCGCCCGTCCTGGCTGGCGGCCTCGCAGCGCCAGTTCGGCAATCGCGACGACCGGCCGACGCCGCTGCCCGACCAGGATCATGACCTGAGCACCCAGGTGCCGGGGGACGCCCAGGCGCAGCGCCTGCCGCTGTGGATCGAGGCCGCGGTGCGCCTGGGTACGCGCTTCCTGCGCATCGCCGCGGCCGGCGAGCCGTCGGCCTGGTCGCGCTTCGCGCCATCGCACGCGGCTCCCGCAAGCTGCTGCGCCCAATGCGGCGAGGTGCATGCGCCGGTCATGGACGAATACTATTTCTGGCTCGAAGACGGCAGCTACCACGACCCGGCCAGCCTCAATCCGGACCAGCCGGCCCTGCCGCAGGACGCCGCCTGGGGCAGCACCGCGAACGACGCCACCTCCGACTGGCACCGCGCCGACAAGCTGCCCAAGCTGCTCGCATGGCCGAGCAGGAAAATGGTGCGACTGGCCTGGTGCCGCGTGCATAACGGCCAGTTCCAGACGCCGCGCTATTCGGACGGCGGCGCCCATGTGTCGGACGCGCCGGGCCAGGCCAGGCTCGAATTTGCCGGGCGCGAACGCGACACGCTGCGCTTTACCATCACCCACGCCGGGCCCTTGCCGCAAGGGCATGCCGATAGCTCGCCATGGGGCTTCCGCTACGATATGGCGCCCGACAGCGCCGTGGTGCTGCCGCAGGTGCTGGCGCCGACGCCGGGCTCGCTGCCGCTGGCGCCCGGACTGGGCGGCCTGGAAGCGTATCCCTTCTTCGTGTTCTTCAGCCCCGGCGCGCCGCTCGAACCGTCGCTGTACGCCACCAGCATGACCGTGGCGGGCGCCTTGCGCAGCCACTGCCGCCACGAGGCGGCGCTGAAATGGTACGAGGCGCTCGGCGCGCCGGGCCGGATCGACCTGCGCTGGTCGACCTGCCGCACGCCGGTGCGCCAGCCGGACGATCCGCCGCCGCACGAGCGCGGGCCGAACGACGAACCGGTGCCGGCGCGGGGCCGCGCCCGCAGCGCCGCAGCCCGCCGCGCGGGCGCGGAACCGGCAAGCGCGCGCGTGGCGCGCCAGCAGCCGGGCACGACCCGGGAGGATCCCTGCTGCGATACGCTGGCGCACAGCGGCGTCGACGCGCGCCGCCGCAGCACCGTGCTGGCCTACCTGGAAACCCTGCTGGAGCACGCAAACGCGGCACTGTGCGGCAACAACGGCGAAGCGCATGCACTGGCGCGGCTGCGGCTCGACACCGCCGCGCGCTACCTCGGCCAGCGCCCGCGCACGCTCTTCGGCCAGGACGACGACCCCACACCGCCGACGGTGGCGGCCTTCGTGCCCCGGCTGGCGCCGCTCAATCCGCGCCTGATGGACCTGTACGACCGCCTGGACGACCAGTTGGCCACACTGCACCGCTGCCTGGGCAAGGCGCGCCTGGCCGGCGCCGCCCGCGGCGAGCGCTCGTACTGGGGCGAGGCGGCCCTGCGGCGCGGCTGGAAGGAGCTGGAGGCGGCCTGCGCCGACGACGACGCCTGCTGCTGCCCTCCGAGTCCGTATCGCTTCCCGTTCCTGATCGAACGGGCACTGGCGACGGCCGGCGAGGTGCGTGGTTTCGGCGCGGCGCTGCTGGCCGCCTACGAAAAAGGCGACGCCGAGTTCCTGGCGGCGCTGCGCATGGCGCACGAGCGCGAGCTGGCCAGCCTGGCCGCCGACATCCGCCAGATGGAATGGCGCGAGGCCGATTGGACGGTGCAATCCCTGCGCAAGAGCAAGCAGGCGGCGCAGACGCGGCGCCAGTATTACGCCGACCTCATCGCAGGCGGCCTGATCGGGGAAGAACAGGCCTACCGCAATCTGACCCAGGGATCGATGGCGAGCCGCACGGCCGGCAACGTGGTCGAAGCCATTGCCCAGGTCATGAACCTGATTCCCGACATGACCACCGGGGTCGCCGGGGTCGCCTCATCGCCCGTATCGGTGTTCCAGATGCCGATCGGGACCAAGCTGGCGCACGCCTTTTCGGCGGCCGCGCGCATCCTGCTGACGGTCGGCGACGTGCTCGGCACCGAAGCGGGACTGGCGCTGACCGATGGCGGCTGGGTGCGGCGCGAAGCCGACTGGGTGTTCCAGGTCTCGGTGCTCGATGTCGAGATCGAGCAGATCGAACGCCAGATCCTGGCCGCCGAGCGGCGGCGCGACGCCTCGCTGCGCCAGCTCAACAGCCAGGTACGGCAGAAGCAGCAAGCCGCCGAGGTGCAGGATTTCTTGCGCGACAAGTTCACCAACCACGCCCTCTACCTCTTCCTGCAACAGGAAACGGCGGCGCTGCACCGGCAGATGGCCGACATCGCCTGGTGCTGGGCGCGCCAGGCGCAGCGCGCGTTCCAGTTCGAGCGCGAACTCGGCGCGCAGCAGTTTCTTGCCGTGCCGTCGCACGACGGTCTGCACGAAGGCTTGCTGGCCGGCGACGTGCTGACCACCGCCCTGCGCGGCATGGAAAAAGCCTACTTCGACCAGCACCGGCGCGAGCAGGAACTGACGACCCGGCTGTCGCTGCGCATGGACTTCCCGCTGGCCTTCCTCGAACTGAAGGCGACCGGCGCCTGCGAAGTCGAGATTCCCGAATGGCGCTTCGATCGCGAGTATCCGGGGCACTACCTGCGCAGGATCAAGTCGATCAACCTGACCATCCCGGCGGTGACGGGACCGGCCAGCGGGGTGCACTGCAAACTGACCCTGCTCGCCAGCGCCACCCGGGTCGACCCGGCCCTGACCGACATGCAGGAATGCTGCCCGGGCGCGTGCGCCTGCGGCTGCTGCGACGGCAAACGCTACCGGGCCAGCCTGGACGATCCGCGCATCGTCAAGCGCTTCGGCGCGACCGAGGCGATCGCCACGTCGAGCGGGCAGAACGACAGCGGCCTGTTCGAACTCAATTTCCGCGACGAGCGCTACCTGCCGTTCGAATATGCCGGGGCCGTCAGCCGCTGGCGCATCGAACTGCCGGCCGAACACAACGCCTTCGATGTCGACAGCGTCAGCGACGTGCTGTTCCAGATGAGCTACACCGCCAGGGAGGGAGGCAGCGCGCTGCGCGACGCCAGCTGGGCCGAGGCGTCCTGCATCCTGCCCGGCGGCGCCCTGCGCTTCTTCGACTGGCGCCAGGATTTCTCGGAATCGTGGCAGCGCTTCAAGGGCAAGCCGGCGCCGTCGGACGAAGGCTGCCGCGCGCTGGGCCTGCGCATGAGCCGCGCCATGTTCCCCTATCTTCCGGGGGAGCGGCCGGTGCGCATGCGGCGCGTCGAAATCTGGTTCGAGACCTGTGCCGGGCAAGGCGTGCGCAATCACGAGATCGAGTTCGTGCCCGACCCCGGCTGCGGCTGCGCCAGCGACAGCGAGGAGTGCTGCGAGCGGTATCTGCTGACCTGCGTGGCGAGCGTGGACTGGCCCTGCCTGTATCACGGCGTGCTGGAGTATCCCTTCCCGTGGCTGGACGAGGAATGCCCGGTGAAGATCGGCGACTTCCTGTTCCCGCAGCATGTGGGGGCGCTGCGCAAGGCCTACCTGGTGTGTTCGTACGAGGCGGGGCCGCCGCGCCGCTGCCTGCCGCCGGGCCGGCCGTGCGGGGGTGGGTGCACGACGGCTTGTTGAGGTGACAGCGCGTGGCGTCGCGGCGGGCGCGCACTTTGCCTTAAGTCCATGAAAATAAAGGGGAAATATGGTAGAATCCGGGATAAACAATGAACTGCCCTGGATGATTGCATGACTGTTCTGGACAAACTTCGCATTTCGATCAAGCGCATGGACGGGCAGGTAATTCTGCGTTCGGAACTTGCCGCTTTGGGGGGGCAGTCGCAACTTACCGTTGCGCTCAGAAAACTGATCGACGATGGTGTGCTTCTGCGGATGGCACCGGGCGTGTTTGCCAAGGCAAAAAAAAATCCCGGTGGATGTCCAGAATTACTGAATGGCCCTCCAGAAGCGGCGTTCCGGGAGTTTTTTTTGAAGCAACAGATCGACGCGACATTCGTTCATATCGAGCACCGCCTCGGACTGTACACTTGTTTTGTCGATACCGGCAAAGTCCGACGTTCCAAGGCACTTCAGCTCGGCAACCATGTGCTTGGTTATTGCAATGCCAAGCAACTGCCGCCGCCAGCGGAAGTGCCGCAAGACCTCAGCCAGATCCCCCAAAAGAACGTGGCAATGTATATTTGCGCTGTGGCCAGGCAGCACAACATTCAATACGAACGTTCAAGGCTTGACGATTGGGTGGAAGCAGTCACGCGCGCTTCGGGCGACGACGTGCAGCTCGATGCTACCGGCCAGATCCTGGTCGCCCTGTTCAAGGCAAAAGTCATCAATGGCGCCCAGATGTCCAGATTAATGACCAATTATTTGTTCGAGAAAAAAGACAAGTACGATTCATCAGCTCATTCCGGGCAGTTGGCCTCATCCGCAGAAGACAGCCGATACTTGTTGTCGTAAGTACTCGCCCAGAAATAAATGTGTTTTTGGCCAGAACTCACATTTATTTCGGGTCAAGTACTTAGCCGGTGTCAAAGTCCGTTTGCGTGACGGTCCCGACTGCGCACGCATGACACACCTAGCGCCCCCCACCGCAAATCCAATGACAAGGATCAACAATGTTCGACCCATTCGGCGATGTTGACACCCGTGGGTATCTGCGCAATCACGAAGGCTTGACTGAACTGGACTTTGTGCGAGTGCAGGAACATTTGCATTTCACGGCGAACGTCGAAGAAGCCCTGGATTACCTGTCCCCGCAACAGTCTCCTGCAATTAGTTATGCAACGTTCCTGGAGGTGCACAGAATCTTGTTCAGCCACTTCTATCCATGGGCCGGCGTGGATCGGCACAGCCTTGATGTGGGAAGATACCTTTCAAAGGGTGAACGCGTCCAGTTCGAGCGCTCGGACCTTTCGCAGCGCGCAATCGAGTGGGGACTGCGCATGGCAGCGGACGCGAAGATCATGCGCCGCAAGCCCGGCACGGTGATGGGTAGTTTCGCTTGGGGCCATCCATTCTTGGATGGCAACGGCCGCACGATGTTGTTAGTACATTCCGAACTGTGCGCTCGCGCCGGATTCGCGATCAATTGGTTAGCCTCTCCCAAGAATGCGTATCTCGAGGCTTTAACCAATGAGCTCGCGATGCCTGATAAAGGCATTCTCGACAATTACTTCGAACCCCTGATATGCGCCATTCCCCCTGCCGCGGATCGGCTGGACCGCATTCTGTCAATTCATGGTTTGGATGGGGCGGCGGGGATCGATCTCAACATTGCCTACAGGGGAGATGATCCGGCCGGACCGGTGAAATACGCCGAAATGAAACAGCGACGAGACGCTAGCCTGGACCGCAGCGACTAAGGTCCAGCCGATGTGCGGATCTGACGTTGAGCGTGCATCGCAATGCTGCTTTTATGTATGTCGGTTTGCCGGGCATCGTTTCTCGACTGGGGATCTTATTGCCATAAATAATGCTAAAATGAAATTTCCGTTAATAACCTGGAAGTTAATGATGGCAAGCTTGAAATTGAAACTGGGTCAGGAAGTCGATATCAACAAAGTGGACAGTACGATCGCTGTCGCCGGAAAAGAGGGCAAACTGGGGAAACTGGTCTTCAGTAAAGGTTCCGTCGAATGGTGGCCAGCAAATAACTCGGTAAATTGCCTGACATTCTCGTGGGAGCAACTGGCCAAGGTACTGGAAAAAAATGGGACGCCCAAGAAAGTCCCAAAAACCAAATCAGCCGGCAAGTCTGCCGCACCAGCAAAAGCAAAGACAGATTCAAAGGCTTAAAGAGTCGCGGCTGATCGTGCCCGGATTCGCCCTACCCGGCATTCTTGCCGGGTATACGTCAATATAACGCGCCAGTCATTTTCGCAAAAGCGAAACTGCCCGGCTAAGGCTACGCGCCGCCGGCTGTCCCGCAATGCCACGAAAGGCGCGCGCGGGTGCCGTCTGCGCCGCTGTCGATCGCAATGGCGATGCCCACACGCTCGCCAAGCCGGCGCGCGATCGACAGGCCCAGGCCGAACCCGGCGCTGGCCTCGCCCTTGGCGCCCGCTTCGAACAGGCGCTCGCGCAGGACCGGCGCGATCCCCGGCCCGCTATCGGACACGACCAGGCTGCCGCCTTCCATATAGATCCGTATCAGGCCCTGCCGGGTATGCCCGAACGCGTTGCCGACCAGGTTGGACAGCAGGATCGCCAGTGCCGCGCGATGGCTCTCGACCACCGCGTCCGGCGCCACCTCGACGCTGACCTCGACTTCCTTGCCGTCCAACAGATGCGCAAACTGCACCACCGCGTCCTCGACCAGCGGCAGCAGGGCCACCGGCTCGGGCAGTGAGGCGTCGAGTTCCTCGCGCGCCAGCGACAGCAGGGTTGCCACCGTCTGCGCCATCTGCGCCGCCGCGCTGCGCACGCGCTGCAACTGGGCGCCCGCCTGGGCCGGCATCGGCTGCTGCGCCAGCAACTGCGCCGCGCCTTCGATCACCGCCAGCGGCGTGCGCAGCTCGTGGCTGGCGTCGCGCGTGAAATGCTGCTCGCGTTCGATGAAGGCGGCGATGCGCGCCATCGCCTCGTCCAGCTTGCGCGCCAGCGCGCCGATTTCGTTATCCGGAAAATCGTGCGCGAAGCGCTGCGGCAGCTGGCCCGGTTGGGCCTGCGATACCAGCAGCGCCAGCCGCGTCAAGGGCGCCGTGGCGCGCCGCGCCAGCCAGTAGCCGACGGCCAGTGTCACGGCCAGGATCGCCAGCGTGGATACGCCCAGAAAGCCGAGGATGAAGGGCATGCGCGGCCGCACCACCAGGTCGCGGCTCACCTCCGCCACCAGGTAAGCCGGGGCATCGCCCAGGACCAGGGTGCGCACGTGGTAGTGCCGACCCTGGTCCCCGAAAAACTCGCCCTTGCGCGCCGCGCCCGCCATCTGGCGCGCCAGGTCGGCCGGAAAGGTGTCCAGGCTGCGATGCACCGCGATGTTATCGTGCAGCGGCGCGGCCGGCATGCCCGAGGCACGCCAGCTGTGCTCCTGGCGCGCGGCCTCCTGCCGCAGCAGCTTGTCGAAAAAACTGTCTTCGACCGAATACACGAACAGCACGCTGAACAGGCTGAAACACAGCGCCGTCGCCAGCGCAAACAGCGCGAACGCGGCCATCATCCTGGCGCGCAGGGAGTGTGCGCCCTTCATGCGCCGGCATCGAGCTTGAACCCGACTCCGTGCACCGTCAGCAGCATGGCGCCGCCGAAGGGCTTGTCGAGACTCTGGCGCAGCTGGTAGAGGTGCGTGCGCAAGGCGTCCGAATCGGGCGGCGCGTCGTGCCACAGGGTCTGCGTCAGCTCCGAACGGGTCAGCACGCGCGGATGCGCCTCCGCCAGGGTCAGCAAAATCCGGTAACCGACCGGATTGACCCTGACCGCCCGCCCCTCGCGCGTGACCGTCTGCGCCTGGCGGTCGATGCGCAGGCTGCCGATGGCCAAGGTGTGGTCCTGGTGCAGCGTGTGCCGGCGCGCCAGCACATTGCAGCGCGCAAGCAGTTCTTCCAGTGCGAACGGCTTGACCAGGTAATCGTCGGCGCCGCTGTCGAAGCCGCCGAGCTTGTCGTGCAGGGCGTCGCGCGCGGTCAGCATCAGCACCGGCATGCGCCGCGTCAGCTTGGCGCGCAGGCGCCGGCACACTTCCAGGCCATCGATGCCGGGCAGGCCCAGGTCGAGGATCATCAGGTCGTAGTGCTGTTCCAGGGCCAGCTTGAGTCCCAGTTCGCCGTTATCGGCAAAATCGGCGGTGTGGCCGTGCAGCGCCAGCCCGTCCGCAAGATTTTGCGCGAGCATGGCATGGTCTTCGACGACGAGAATATGCAGGGGCATCCGGTTCCTTATCCGTTGGCGAGGCGCTGAAGGTTGACGGCATCGGCCGCGCGCCACTGCATGGCGGCCACCACCGAATGCATCAGCACCAGCATTTTATCGAATCGCGGCAGCGCCGCCTGTTCCGCGCGGGCCGCGTCCAGGCCGTCGCGGTAGTAGGTGGCCAGCAGGCGCACGCTGATTTCCTCCGCCGTGCGCTCGCGCGCCACGGGCCGGTGCCCCAGCGCGGCGACCATCGCTTCGGCCACCGACCAGGTGGACCAGGCGTTCTGCCCGGTGACCAGGCGGCCGTCGACGATGGTGTTGTCGATGTATTTGGGGCCGGCCACAAAGCGCGCCCCTTCGGCGACGGCGCGTTCCTCCAGCAGGAAGCCAAAGCGCGTGCGCGCGTCCTTCATCAGGAACAGTTCCTCTTCGTTGGTGAAGCCTGTCATGCGGCGGCCGGCCAGCAGCGCCTTGCCGTCGGCCCGTTTCACGCCCAGCAATGCCGCCGGCCCGTGGCAGACCGCGCCGACCACGCCGCGCGCGGCGATGTCGTTGACGATGCGGGCCACGTCCGGGTGGTCGGGCAAGTCATGCATGGCGCCCTTGCCGCCGACAAAATACACGGCCGCGTAGCGGCTGGCGTCGACCCGGGCCAGCGCGGTCGAATCGGCGACCTTGCGCTGTGCGCCGGCGTCGTTCAGGAAAGCGTAGTCGGCGTCGCCCATGTCGTCCAGGTCGATCCGTTCGGGCGGCTTGCCGCCTTTGGGCGAGGCGATGTCGACCTCGTAGCCGTTGGCCTGGAACACATAGTAGGCGCGGGCGAGTTCGGTCAGCTCGTAGCCGGCCCGCTTCATCCCAGGCCCGCCGCGCCCGGTGCTGCTGACCACGGCCAGGATGCGCCCGCGTTTCTGCGTCGTCGCGTTGTGCAGGAACGCCAGGTCGGCCACGGTGGCCTGCGGATTGGCCTTGGGCAGCTGGTCCAGGCCCAGGCTGCGGTAGTAGAGATACGCGCCAGCGGCGAGCAGGACCAGGGTCGCTCCCAGCCAGGCCCCCACGCGTAAGAGTGTCTTGAGCATTGCCACCTCCATTGTTGTCGAATGGAATCACGATAGCGTGGGCAATGTGAACCGGACGTGAACGGCCCGGATGTCGCCGGTGGCAAAAGGGCGCCGCCGCCGAGCTCATGTCGAGGTGAACGTGCAGTAACGTTGCCAAATTACTCAGCAGCCTTTATGATTGCCAGGTTTTGGTGCTCGCGGCCTTGCTCTGAAGGCCGCAGTTAAACGGGAAACACGCGCTGGCATGCCGGCGGCAAACGTGTGCTGTCCCCGCAACGGTAAAACAGGCGCCGCATCCCGTCCAACGAGGTGCGGCCGGTTGTCTCAGTAGTCCACTGTGCCATCGGCATGGGAAGGCGAGGCGATCCGACCTGTCAGCCCGGATACCGGCCAGGACGCATGGAAGCAAGCGGCCGGGAATTGTCGTGTTTGTGGATCGTCCGGGACCGCGCGCAATGCCGCCGTTCCCACCTCTCCATCGACCATCACGCCTCTGTCGGCCGCCACTTCTTTTTTCTCGGTGCACGGGGATGTGCGCCGTATAAAAAACAGGCCGGCCAGTCCGGCCTTAACAGAGAGTACCCGTGAAAAATACCAACCTTAGCGCGCCGCTGCCCCGGCTGCGCCTGCTGTCGTCCCTGCTGCTGCTCGCCTTGCCCGCCCTCGCCAACGCCACGCCCGAAGGCGATGCTCCCTCCCCCGTCCAGCAAGTGCGCGTGTCCGCCAGCCTGATACCGCTCGGTGTCGCCGATTCGGCCAACCAGGGCACGGTGACCGCCAGGCAGCTCGAAAACCGTCCCCTGCTGCGCACCGGCGAGCTGCTCGAAGCGGTGCCGGGCCTGATCGTGACCCAGCACGCCGGCGATGGAAAGGCCAATCAATACTTCGCGCGCGGGTTCAATCTCGACCACGGTACCGATTTCCGCACCACGGTCATGGGCATGCCGGTCAACCTGCCGACCAACGCGCACGGCCAGGGCTATTCGGACCTGAACTTCCTGATTCCGGAGCTGGTCGGCACCATCGCGTACAAGAAGGGCACCTACTACGCGGAGGAAGGCGATTTTTCCGTCGCCGGCGCGGCCGCTTTCGATTACGTGCGGCAGATGGAGCAAGGCTTGCTCAGCGTGGAGGCGGGCCAGAACCGTTTCAAGCGCGTGCTGGTCGCCGATTCGGCCGAGCGCGCCGGCGGCACGCTGCTGTACGCCCTCGAACGCGCGGGCCAGGACGGCCCCTGGGAGACGCCGGAAGATTACAAGCGCATCAACGGCGTGCTCTCGTACAGCTGGCGCCGCGGCGACGACGAGGTGCGGGTGACGGCGATGGGCATGCATTCCTCATGGACGTCGACCGACCAGGTGCCGCGGCGCGCGCTCGACGCCGGCCTGATCGGCCGCTACGGCACCCTGGCGCCCACGGATGGCGGCGAGACCTCGCGCTACAGCCTCTCCGGCGAGTGGAGCCGGCAGTTCGGCAACGGCGGCGCCAGGGTCAACGCCTACTTCATCAAGTCGCGGCTCGACCTGTTCAGCGACTTTACCTATGCGCTCGACGATCCCGGGCACGGCGACCAGTTCCACCAGGCCGAAAGCCGGCGCATCCTGGGCCTGAACGCGGAGCGCACCTGGCGCCACGGGCTCGGTCCCTTCGCTTCCGAGACCGCGCTCGGCGTCCAGCTGCGCGAGGACCGGCTGGACCCGGTCGGCTTGTACCTGAGCGAGGAACGCCGGCGCCTGTCGACCGTGCGCGAGGACGAGGTTAGCGAGCGCAGCGGCGCGCTGTACCTGTCCAACAGCACCGCCTGGACACCCTGGCTGCGCACGGTCGCCGGGCTGCGCTCGGACCGCTACGCCTTCGACGTGCGCAGCGACACCCCCGCCAACTCGGGCAAGGTCGATGCCGGCATCACCAGTCCGAAGTTCACGACCATCTTCACGCTCGGCAAACACGCGGAGGTGTACCTGAACTGGGGACGGGGCTTCCACAGCAACGACGCGCGCGGCGTGACCGGCAGCGTCGATCCCAGGACCGGCCTGGCGGTGGACGCCGACGGCGTCGCCATCGAACGCGCTACGCCGCTGGTGCGCGGCACGGGCAAGGAGGCCGGCCTGCGCCTGGCGGGCCTGGTGCCGGGCATGCAGACCACCATCGCCGCCTGGCGCCTCGATCTCGATTCCGAACTGATCTTCATCGGCGACGCCGGCACCACCGAGGCAGGCCGCCCGAGCCGGCGCCACGGCATCGAGCTGGCCAATTTCTACACCCCTGCCAGGGACTGGATCATCGACGCCAACCTGGCCTGGTCGCACGCGCGCTTTCGCGACAGCGACCCGGCCGGCGCCTTCATTCCCGGTTCGATCAGCCGCACCGCCTCGCTCGGTGTGTCCGGCGCGGCCGGGCCATGGTCGGGCGGGCTGCGGCTGCGCTATTTCGGTCCGCGCGCGCTGGTGGAAGACGATTCGGTGCGCTCGCCCTCGTCCGCCCTGCTCAACATGAAGCTCGGTTACCGGGTCACGCCGCGCCTCAAGCTCACCCTGGAAGTGCTGAACCTGCTTGACCGCCGCGTGAGCGACATCGACTACTATTACGAGTCGCAGCTGCCGGGCGAGCCGGCGCCGGTGGCCGATATCCACACCCATCCGGGCGAAATGCGCACCCTGCGGGCAGGCCTGGCATGGCGCTTCTGAGGAGCCGGGTGCGCGGCAGTGCGGGCCTGCCGCCGTTTCCGGTTTTCATCGTACGCTGTTACAATCCTCGCATGTTAATGACGAGAGCAGCGCAACGATCGACGGCAGGGCCAGCGTGCCCGGAGTGCCAGCGATGCGCATGAACCGCAAGGCGTTTGCCCTGGCGTGCTGGATGGCCATGCTGGCCATGCTCATGTCCTTGCTCGCGCCGACGCTCTCGCACGCCTTGCCCGGCGACGCCACGGCGCCCTACCTCTCGGCCGACATCTGCCGGGCCGGCAGCGCGGCGGCGGCCGACGGCGCAAGCGTCGGCGGCGAGGCCGCGCCGTCGCCGCACGAAGGAAAACTCAAGCACTGTCCGTACTGCCATCACAGCAACGGCATCCTCCTGCTGCCGCAGGCGCCCTGCCCGCTGGCGCTTGCCCTGTCCGACGCGCCGCCCGGCGCGCGCCTCCCCGACGCGCCCAAGCCCGGATTCTCCTGGACGGCGGCGCAACCGCGCGGCCCGCCACGGGTCTGATCCCCTAAGTATTTGAGCGGAAATAAATGTAAGTTCTGGCAGCCAAAAACACATCTATTTCTGGGCAAGTACTTCGTACTTCGCTCACGAATCGGTGCAGTTCGAAGCGCAGGCGTCCTGCGCCTGTGACGCTGCTGCGCCCGGTCCGTCCAGCATGTGTGGCGCCGCCAGCGGTGCCCGTTTCCACGCGCCTGTATCCAGGCAAAAGAACAAGAGCAAGACATGAAGACTAATCCATTCCACGCGGCTACGCTGGCACTCGCCTGCACCGCCATGCCCCTCCACGCGCGCGCCGACGAGCCGCTTCCCACGGTGGAAATCACCGGTAGCGCGCCGCGCGCCAACGGCAAGCTGAACCTCGACACAGCCTCCAGCACCGGCAGCCGCCTCGGCCTGACGCCGCGCGAAACGCCGGCCAGCGTCACCTTGATCGACCGCGCCACGATCGACGCGCGCGGCGCCCAGGATACCCAGGAAATCCTGCGCGCGATTGCCGGCGTGACCGCCCACAATGCGCCGGGCAATATCGGCGTCAGTTACCGCGGCTTCGGCAGCGGCTCGGTCAGCCAGCTTTTCAACGGCATCAACGTGCAGTATTCGATCGCGGCACGCCCGGTCGACAGCTGGATCTACGACCGGGTGGAAGCCATCGGCGGGCCCTCGAGTTTCCTGTTCGGCTCGGGGGCGGTCGGCGGTTCCATCAACTACATCAGCAAGGTGGCCGAACGGCGCGCGTTCGGCGAGGCGCAGCTACGCCTGGGCACGCATGGCTTGAAAGAAGCGTCCATCGGCCTGAACCGGCGCCTGGCCGACGAGCATCACGTCCGCATCGACCTCAACCATCGCAACGCGGATAGCTGGATCGATGCCAGCGGCGCCCGCTCGACCCAGCTGGCCGCCTCGCTGCGCTCCGACATCGGGTCGCGCCTGAGCCATACCCTGGCCTACGAGTTCCAGGACGAGGACGTGGAACGGCCCTACTGGGGCACGCCGCTTCTTAACCCGGTCGCCGGCCGCGCGCGCATCGACCCGGCCACCCGCTTCAAGAACTACAACAGCGCCGACGGCGTCTACGCCCAGCGCGTGCACTGGCTGCGTTCGGTCGCCGAATGGCGCGCCAGCGAGGCGGTCCAACTCAGCAATACCGTGTACGCCTACGATGCGGTGCGCGACTTCCGCAATGTCGAAACGTACCGCTTCAATCCGGCCAACACGGCGGTGGCACGCTCCGGCATCCTGCTGCAGCACCACGAACAGCGCATGGTCGGCGACCGCTTCGATGCAACCTACAAGGGTGAGCTGGCGGGCCGGCGCAGCGACTGGGCGGCCGGCATCGACGTCAGCGTCAACAAGCAGACCCGCTTTCCGACCAGCCTGACGGCTTCGCTCGGCAACGTCGACCCCTATGACTTCGCGACCGAGCGCTTCTTCGACATTCCGGGCATGAGCCCGGCGTTGCGGCCGGACCGCGACAACAAGGTCACGACCCGCGCCATGTATGTCGAGAACCGCACCGCCATCGTGCCTACGCTGAACCTGGTGACTGCGCTGCGCCACGAGCGCATCGAGCTCGACCTGGTCAACCGGCGCGAGGTCACTGCGGCCAACCCGGCCAGCTTTGCGCGCCGCTACAGTCCGACCACCGGCCGCGCCGGGCTGGTGTGGGACATCACGGCGGCGGCCAGCGCCTACGTCCAGTACGCCACCGCCGCCGACCCGCCGTCGGGGGTGTTGTCGACCGCCTCGTTCGCCGACGTGCGCAACAACAGCGAACTGACGACCGGACGCCAGGGTGAAGCCGGCGCCAAGCTGGACTTCTGGCAGGGCAAAGGCTCGGCCACCGTCGCGGCCTACCGCATCGAGCGCAAGCATATCGCCACCCAGGACCCCGACAACAGCGCCCTGACCGTGCTCGTCGGTGAGCAGTCGGCCAGGGGCGTCGAGCTGTCGCTGGGCTTGCAGCCGACGCGCAACTGGTCGATCCAGGGCAACCTGACCCGCGTCGATGCGCAATACGAGCAATACCGCCAGGGCGGCATCTCGCTGGCAGGCAAGACGCCGACCAATACCCCGCGCACCGTCGCCAACCTGTGGCTCGGCTACGCCATCGCGCCCGCCGTCAAGGCCAGCGCCGGGCTGCGCCACGTGGGCAGCGTGTATGCGGACGCGGCCAACACGATCGACTGGCCGTCCTACACCCTGCTCGACCTCGGCCTCAGTTACCAGCTGAGCGGCGACATGACGCTGGTCGGACGGGTGCGCAATGCCGGGAACCGGGTCCACGCCGTCCATCTCGGCACCGCCATGGCCTACCTTGGCGCGCCGCGCACGGCCGACCTGGCCCTGCGCCTGGCGTTCTGAGGCCGCCGATGGGAAGCTCCTTCAAGCGCCTGCTGTTCCTGGGCCACCGCTGGCTGGGCATCGTCCTGTGCCTGTTTTTCGCCATGTGGTTCGTGTCCGGCGTGGTGATGATGTACGTCGGCTATCCGAAACTGACCGATGCCGAGCGCCTGCGCCACCTGCCGGCCTTGCAGGGCGGCGCGCCGCTGCTCGGGCCGCAACAGGCCATGGCTGTGGCCGGCCTCACGGGGCCGTTCAAGGACCTCAGGCTGGCGGCGGCCAGCGGCGGGCGCGCGGTGTACCTGGTCCAGCCGGCCGGCGCACAGCGCGGCGCCGCCGCCATCGCGGTCGATGCGCACAGCGGCGCCCGGGTAGCCGTCACGGATGAGGCGCGCGCCATGGCCAGTGCCGCCGCCTTCGCCGGTCCCGGTGTCGGCGCCCGCTACCTGGGCACGGTCGACGAAGACGCGTTCACCCACTCGCGTGGACTGGATGGGCACCGCCCCTTGCACCGCGTGCAATTGGCCGACCCAGGGCAAACGCTGCTGTATGTATCGGGCCGGACCGGCGAAGTCGTGCGCGATGCGCCGCGTGCCGAGCGCCTGTGGAACTATGCCGGCGCCTGGCTGCACTGGCTGTATCCCTTGCGCGGCAATGCGTTCGATCCTTACTGGGCCGATATCGTCAACTGGCTCGCCATCGCAGGCACGGTCATGGTGCTGAGCGGGGCGACGGTCGGCCTGCTGCGCTGGCGCTTCAAGGCGCCCTACCGCAGCGGTTCGCGCTCCCCCTATCCGGGCGCGATGATGCGCTGGCACCATATCGGCGGCCTGCTGTTCGGCCTGGTGACGGCCACCTGGATCTTCAGCGGCCTGATGTCGATGAACCCCTGGCGCATCTTCGACGGCGGCGCGGCGCCGCTGCGCATGCAGGCGCTGGAAGGAAGTGCGCTGCTGCCGTCCGCGCTCGACGCGGCGCCGGCGGCGCTGCTGGCGGCGGCGGGACCGGGTATCCGCGAGCTCAGGTGGACGCGGGTGCTGGGCAAGACGCTGGTATTGGCCCAGCCCGGCGCAGGCGCGCCGCTCGTGCTGGACGCACACAGTGGGCGGCCTGCAGCGCTCGACGCCAGCGCCCTGCTTGCTGCCGCGCGCGCCCTGCTGCCCGATCCGGTCGCCAGCGTCGAACGCCTGGACGCCTACGATCTGTATTACTACAGCCGCGACGCCCACAGCATGACAGGGGGCAGCGGCAAGCCGCTTCCGGTGTGGCGCATCGCCTACGCCGATCCGCACCAGAGCTGGGTGTATCTCGATCCGCACACGGGCGCGCTGGCCGGGCGCAGCGACAGGCACAAGCGCGCGAGCCGCTGGCTGTTCGCCATGCTGCACAGCTGGGATTGGCTGCCCCTGCTGGAGCGCCGGCCCTTGTGGGACATGGTCCTGGTGGCGCTCAGCCTCGGCGGCGCCCTCATGAGCGTCACCGGCGTGGTGCTCGGCTGGCGCAGGCTGGGGCGCAAGCTGGGCGCTGCCGGCGGCACGCACGCCAGGGTCCTGCCGCGCGACTCCTCGCGCCCAGCCTGAGGCGGGCCGATGGCGCTTGTGCGGGGTAATGAGTCCCCCGGCAAGCGCCGGCACGCCGGCCATCGCCCCCCTGTCGCCGCTCGAAAATTCCAGAAAACCACTTACCCTGCCCGCATCGATGGTGTTAATAATGTTGCATTATTGATACTTCATAAACTCACCAAAACTCACGAAATGCAGGGGAAATGGCGGCGACACGCCGGATTTTCGTTCCTGCAGGCATTCAAACCAGTCCAATCCGACCCGCTGCGGCTAAGTGTGAATATTCACCGCCGCGTCGGGGCATGATGAAACTCATCATCGCTATCTTGCGGGAATGGGATGGCCGCGCACGCACTGCCGGGAAATCGGTTTCATGTACACGCAGGGAAAATTGCTTGCCAAGTCAACACTTGGAATTCCCGGCGATAAGCTGCGTGAACCTCGCTTCGGCGACAGGAAATGTTGACAAATTTATTTCATAATCGAATACAACAAAGCGCAAATGAAACCGTGTTCTTCTCACCAAAACGGTGCAGCTGCCGCTGCAGCGCAACATCGCAGCAAGCGTGCGCAGGCCCCGCGCCGGCGCGCCCTGCCACGCTTTCAGGGCAATGTGAAATTCTGTGACAATTTGTAAATACATCGCATTTCCACGCTTCTTGCGCTAACTATCACCCATCCATTCCCAACTTCACTTAGTTTGCGCAACCTGCAGCGCGCTGTCCGACCCGCCGCGGCACCTAGCGGTCACGATTTTCCGGCCGCTGCCTACCTATTCATCCTGATAGCTAGGGAGTGAAACAGGGGGCAGGTTAAAGTTTCTTCGCCTTTACATATAAGCAAGAATTTCGGAAGCGCATGACTACAGCAGTTTTTGTTGTAGATCCGAAGGGACGGCAACGAAATGCCCGTCGCTCATTCGCTGACGCGCGTTTTCATAAGATTGATCCGCTTGCCAAGAGAGCGGCGGGCCGCTGGTCCGAAACGGAAAACACGCTAACCACATCGATCATTGCTGCACCATGCTGTCGCCGCCAGGCGCCCCATGCCACAGCCGGACTCAGCCGGCCGGCCGAAGGCTTGCCTGAGCGACTCGACACAATGCGGCCCGGTCACACTGGTGACGTATCTTGATTAACCAAAGGGAACTCTGGATGACGAACTATTCTGACATTTGTATCGTTGGCGCCGGACTGGGCGGCTTGTCGTGCGCGACAGGCTTGCTCAACGCCGGTCTTGGCAAGCATTTGGACATCCGCGTGTTCGATTCGGACACGGCAGTGGGTGGCCGCATCCGGTCGCGCAAGGTCGACGGCGAGGAAATCGCCGAACTCGGCGCGGCGCGCTACTCGCCCCAGCTGCACCCGAACTTCCAGCAACTCATGCAGGAAAGCGGACTGGCCAATGCGATCTATCCGTTTACCCAGGTGGTGTCGCCCGACCAGGCGCAGGAAAAACTCAAGGCGACCCTGCTCAAGCTGGCCCCGATGCTGAAAGACCATCCGAACGATTCCTTCCTCGATTTCGTCAGCCACTACCTGGGCGCCGTCGAAGCGACCCGCATGATCAAGGCCACCGGCTACGATGCCCTGCTGCTGCCGGTGGTCTCGGCCGCCATGGCCTACGACATCATCAAGAAGCACCCGGAAACCCAGCACTTCACCGAAAACGCCGCCAACCAGTGGCTGTACGCCACCGACGGCTACGGCCAGCTGCTCAGCCAGCTGCAACGCCAGGCCCAGGAAGCCGGCGTGGACTTCAAGCTGGGCCGCCGCGTGCTGTCGGTCGAGCGCGACGGCGACGAGTACCTGCTGGCCGTGCGCCACATGGGCGATACCCAGATCTACCGCACCCGCCACCTGATCATGACCCTGCCGCCGACCGCCATGGCGCGCCTGAACCTGGACTTCCCGGCCGCCTTCAGCCCCTTCCAGTACGATTCCCTGCCCCTGTTCAAGGGTTTCCTGACCTTCGACGACGCCTGGTGGGAAGCGCTGGGCCTGACCGACAAGGTGCTGATGGCCGATAACCCGCTGCGCAAGGTCTACTTCAAGGGCGACAAATACCTGGTGTTCTACACCGACAGCGCCAGCGCCACCTATTGGCGGGACTGCCTCGAACAGGGCGAAGACGTGTATCTGGAACGGGTGCGCCATTACCTGAAGGAAGTGCTGCCCCTGAACGGCATGCCGCTGCCGCAGATCAAGGACCATTTCTACAAGCACTGGCCGCATGGCGTCGAGTTCTGCCTGGAGCCGGAAGCCGACCATCCGGGCGTGCTGCTGCACCGCGACGGCATCATTTCCTGCTCGGACGCCTACACCCCGCATTGCGGCTGGATGGAAGGCAGCCTGATCAGCGCCGGCCACGCGACCCGCCTGCTGGCCGAGCGCATCGGCGATCCTGCCGGGCACGTGGCGCGCCCACGCGTGTCCGCCCCGTCCGCCGTGGCGCGCGCATGAGCGTTCTCGATTTTCCCCGTTTTCATTTCCGGGGATTTGCGCGCGCCAACGTGCCGACGGCGAACCGCAATACGCACGGCCAGCTCGACATCGCCACCAATGTGGTGTCGATGGCGGGCCAGCCGGTCGACCTGGACCGGCCGCCGTCGGAGTTCCATGCGTATCTGAAGCAGCTGGCGCCCCGCTTCAACGCGGCGGGCCAGCCGGACGAGGACGGCATCTTCAGCCAGGCGGCCGGCCACAATTTTTGCGGGAACAATCACTTCGCCTGGGAAAACGCGTGCATCACCGGGGTCCAGCTGGGCGCCGGCGATGTCGATACCGACGACGCCCTGGTGGGCGCCAGACTGGCCTTGTGGGGACACTACAACGACTACCTGCGCACCACCGTCAACCGCGCGCGCTGGGTCGACTGCGATCCCAGCGAGCCGGACACGACGCTGATCTACGCCGGCCAGTTCACCCTCAGCGGCAAGCAGGCCGGCGCCAACACGCCATCGCTGTTCAGCGCCGACATCGGCCCGCCGCACGCGGTGCGCTGGGTCGGCAGCGGCCATGCGGGCGAGCGGAGCGGGCATTTCCTGGACGACGATATCGGCCGTTCCCGCCTGTTCCAGTTTTCCGTGGCCAAGGGCGATCCGCATTTCCTGTTCAACCAGGATGCCCCGCTGCCGGCCAGCCTGCACGCCCTGCAGGAAGCGCTGGCCGGCGACGATGTGCTGGGACTGACGATCCAGTATTCGCTGTTCAATATGTCGACGCCACTGCGGCCCGACTCGCAAGTGTTCTACGACATGGCAGGCAGCATCGGCCTGTGGCGGCGCGACGAACTGGCCACCTGCCCGGCCGGCCGCCTGCTGCTGCCGCGCCAGGCCAACCTGGGGCCGGTGCTGGTGCGGGTGGGCGCGGACCGGGTGTCGCTCAATATGCCGACCGCGATTCCCTTCAGCACGCGCGCGCCGCATGCCGTGTCGGAACAGCATCCCACCCACGCGCTGGGCGAGAAGCGCGCCCTGGGCGAGCTGCTGCTGCACGGCGCCTCCGGCAAGCTGGTCGCGCGCATTCCGGAAGCGCTGTACCGCGACTACTGGCGCCATCACGGCGTGTTCGACGTGCCGCTGCTGCACGCCGCCGCGGCGGCCGGCTCGCTGACCTTGAGCAGCGCCGAAGCGCACTGGGAAGAAACCGACTGGGTCGTGCAGACCGAGCGCAATCAGCTCTACCTGGAAGCGCCGAACCACGCCAGCGGCGAGGATTTTCCGCAGACCATCGTCGTGCAGAGCCGCCTGCGCGGCGAGCTGCGCGCCCACCCGGCGCTTGCCGTGCAGGCCGACAAGGGCGAGCTGGTCGGCGCCGAGCTGGCCCCGTGCGCGCTGGGGCCGGGCTACGCCGCGCTGACCCTGACCGGGCGCCGCCCCGGCGCTACCCGCATCATGCTGGGCGAGGCCAGCGGCCGCCAGTTCATCGGCGCGCGCGTGCTGCCCGACGACTGGCATCTGGACAAGGTTCCCGCCGAACAGGTCGACTACGCCTTCCTGTACAAGCACGTGATGAGCTATTACGAGCTGATGTATCCATTCATGTCGGACAAGGTCTTCAGCCTGGCCGACCACTGCAAGTGCGAAACCTATTCGCGCCTGATGTGGCAGATGTGCGATCCGCAAAACCGCGACAAGAGTTACTACATGCCGAGTACGCGCGAACTGTCGCTGCCGAAGTCGCGCCTGTTCCTGAAATACCTGACCCAGGTCGAAGCCGCCGCCAAGGCGCCGCCGGCCCCAGCGGGCGCGGCGCACGCGATCTCCTGCAAGGCCGAGCTGGTCGACGAGCTGAAAAAGGCGGTCGACCTGGAATTGTCGCTCATGCTGCAATACCTGTACGCCGCCTACGCCATTCCCAATTACGCCCAGGGCGAAGCGCTGGTCGCGGCCGGCCAGTGGACGCCGGACGAACTGGAACTGGCCTGCGGCGGCGCCGACCGGCTGCGCGACAGCGGCACGCGCGGCGCGCTGCTCGCCATCGCCCATGAAGAAATGATTCACTACCTCCTGGTCAACAATGTGCTGATGGCGCTCGGCGAGCCCTTCCATGCCGGCCAGCCGGTGCTGGGGCAGGAGGCCAGCGAGCGCTTCGGCCTGGACACGGAATTTGCCTTCGAACCGTTTTCGGAAAACGTGCTGGCCCGCTTCGTGCGCTTCGAATGGCCCGACTACCTGCCGACGCCGGGCAAATCGATCGCCACCTTCTACAAGGCGATCCGCCAGGCCGTGGCCGACCTGCCCGGGCTGTTCGAGCCTGGTGCCGGCAAGCGCGGCGGCGAGCATCACCTGTTCCTGAAGGAACTGACCAACCGCGCCTTTCCCGCCTACCAGCTGGAAGTGGGCGACCGCGACAGCGCGCTGTTCGCGCTCGACTTCGTCACCGAACAGGGCGAAGGCGTGGCGCTCGATTCGCCGCATTTTTCCAGCTCGCATTTCCAGCGCCTGCGCACCCTGGCGGGACGCTTTGCGGCACGCGCCAAACCCTTCGAGCCGGCCATGCCGGCGCTCAAGAATCCGGTGCTGGAAGCGCGCGCCGGCTGCAACGTCGTCACCGACCCCAGCGCCCGTTCGCTGATGCGCCTGTACCAGGGTTGCCACGAGCTGACCCTGGCGCTGATGGCCCACCATTTTGCGCAGCAGCCGCTGGGCAGCCTGCGCCGCTCGCGCCTGATGAACGCGTCGATCGACATCATGACGGGTTGCCTGCGCCCGCTCTCGGCCGCGCTGATGAGCATGCCGTCCGGCGTAGCCGGCCGCAGCGCCGGCCCGCCGGTGCCCGGCGCGCCCGGCGCCGCCGTCGACAGCGACTACGCGCGCGGCTGCGCCATGCTGGCCGAGCGCTGCCGCGCGCTGGCGCAGTACGCGCGCAGCCTGGACGCCGGTGTGGTTGGCGCGGCCCAGATCGGCATGCTGGAATTCTTCAATCAACAATTGACCGATTTATCTCGGGGAACCATGTCTAGAGAGGCTTGAATGCATAAAATGATTATCGTCGGCGGCGGTCTGGCCGGAAGCCTGGCTGCCATCTACCTGGCGCAGCGCGGCCATGAGGTCCACGTCGTCGAAAAACGTGGCAACCCCCTGCAGGAAAATGCCGCCAATGCCGACCCGGTCGCCTCGCGCGCCATCGGCGTGAGCATGACCGTGCGCGGCATCAAGGCGGTGCTCGGCGCCGGCATCGCCAAGCGCGACCTCGACGCCTGCGGCGAACCGGTGGTCGGGATGGCGTTTTCGGTGGGCGGCCAGTTCCGGGTGCGCGAACTGACGCCGCTCGAAGGCCTGTTTCCGCTGTCGCTAGACCGCAGCGCCTTCCAGCGCATGCTGAACCGCTACGCCGAGACGCACAAGGTGCGCTATTACTTCGAGCACAAATGCCTCGATCTCGACCTCGACAAAAAGAGCGTGCTGATCCAGGGACCGGACGGCGTCCTGCAGCACCTGCAGGGCGACATGATCATCGGCGCCGACGGCGCCCACTCGGCGGTGCGGCGCGCCATGCAGAGCGGCATGCGCCGCTTCCAGTTCGAGCAATCGTTCTTCCGCCACGGCTACAAGACCCTGGTGTTGCCGAACGCCTCAGAACTGGGCTTCCGCAAGGACCTGCTGTACTTCTTCGGCATGGATTCGAAGGGCCAGTTCGCCGGACGCGCCGCCACCATTCCGGACGGCAGCATCAGCTTCGCACTCTGCCTGCCGTATGCCGGCGCGGTCAGCCTGACCAGCCAGGACCGTCCGGCGATGACCGCATTTTTCGCGCGCTACTTCGGCACCCTGCCGCCGGACTGCCGCGAAAAGCTGCTGGAACAATTCTTCGCCCTGCCCAGCAACGACCTCATCAATGTTCGCTCGAGCACCTTCCACTACAAGAGCAATGTGCTGCTGATCGGCGATTCGGCCCACGCCACCGCGCCCTTCCTCGGCCAGGGCATGAACATGGCGCTGGAAGACGTGCAGGTCATGGTCGAGCTGCTGGAGCGGCACGGCGAGGACATCGGCCAGGCCATGGCCGAGTTTACCGAGCGGCGCAAGGTGCAGGCCGACGCCATGCAGGACATGGCGATCGCCAACTATGAAGCGCTGAGCAACCCGAATTTCATTTTCTTCCTGCAAACGCGCTACACGCGCTACATGCACAAGAAATTCCCGCGCATCTATCCGCCCGACATGGCGGAGAAACTGTACTTCACATCGGTTCCTTACGATGAGCTGCAGCAAATCCAGAAGAAGCAAAACGTGTGGTACAAACTTGGAAGGGTAAACTAATGAAGATCCTCGTCATCGGCGCCGGACCAGCCGGCCTGATTTTTGCCAGCCAGATGAAAAAAGCCCAGCCCGACTGGGATATCCGCATCGCCGAAAAAAGCACCGAGCAGGAGGTGCTGGGCTGGGGCGTGGTGCTGCCGGGCCGTCCGCCGCAGCATCCGGCCAATCCCCTGTCCTACCTGGACCAGCCGGAATTGCTCGATCCGCAATTCCTGGAAGAATTCAAACTGGTGCACAATGACCAGCCCAACCTGATGAGCACGGGCGTGACCCTGTGCGGCGTCGGCCGCCGCGTGCTGGTGCAGGCGCTGCGCGCCACATGCGTCGCCGCCGGCATTCCGGTCAGCTACGAAACGCCGCTGGCCAGCGTGGCCGAGCTGGAAGCCGAGTACGACCTGGTGGTGGTATCGAACGGCATCAACCACAAATCGCTGGCGCTGCCGCCGGCCCTGGCGCCGCAGGTCGAATTCGGCAACAACAAATACATCTGGTACGGCACCACCCAGCTGTTCGACCAGATGAACCTGGTGTTCCGCAAGAACGGCAACGGCATCTTCATCGGCCATTCCTACAAGTACTCGTCGACCATGAGCACCTTCATCGTCGAATGCAGCCAGGAAACCTATGTGCGCGCCGAACTGGAGAGCCGCTCCGAAAAAGACGCGGCAGCCTACATCGCCAAGGTGTTCCAGGCCGAACTGGGCGAGCACGCCCTGGTCAGCCAGCCGGGCCAGGGCTGGCGCAACTTCATGACCCTGAGCCACGACGTGGCGCGCGACGGCAAGTTCGTGCTGATCGGCGACGCCTTGCAGTCGGGTCACTTCTCGATCGGCCACGGCACCACCATGGCGGTCGTGGTGGCCCAGCTGCTGGTCAAGTCGCTCGCTTCCGGGCCGGACACCGCCGCCGCGCTGGAGAACTTCAACGCGCGCGCCGTGCCGCTGGTGCAGCTGTTCAAGCAGCACGCCGAAGCGAGCCGCCTGTGGTTCGAAAGCGTGGGCGAGCGCATCGGCCTGTCCAACGAGGAACTGACCGCCAGCTTCGACGCCCGCCGCAAGGAAGCGCCGCCGCTGCAGGATGCGCTGATGGCCAACCTGGGCTACGCCCTGGGCCGCTGAGGAGACGCCATGCCATGCCACGCCGCGCCCCCGCTGCTGCCCGCCCAATGGAGCAGCGCCTATGTCTCTTACTGGACGCCGATGCGCCAGGAAGACCAGCTCACCTCGGGCTATTGCTGGTTCGACTACACGCGCGACATCTGCCGCATCGACGGCCTGTTCAACCCCTGGTCGGAACAGGACACCGGCCACCGGCTCTGGATGTCGGAAATCGGCGACGCCGGGCGCGCCCGCACCCGCAAGCAGAAAGTGGCATACGCCAGGGAAGCCATGCCGACCGGCGAGCAACTCTATGAGCGCGTGCTGGAGGACGAACTCGGGCCCTTCCCCGGGCTGTTCCTGCCGCAGGCGATCCTGCGCGATGGCGACGCGCGCCACGGCGGCGTCCACAGCGTGCTGGGACGCGAGGCCGACGCCTGGATCGTCGAGCGGCCCGGCAAGGCCGCCTCGGTGTATTACCTGGAGGCGGGCGGCAACCGCCTGCTGCGCATGGTGACCGGCAACGACGCTGCGCATCAGTCGGTACGCGACTTCCCCAACTTCGCCACCGATCCGATTCCGGGGAGCGTGTTCGACGCCGGCCCGGGCGCCGCACCTTGACGGCGCAGCCCGCGCGTGTCGGCTTCAGCGGCCGGCGCGCGCGGGCTGGTCCCCTTCCCTATCCCGATTTTCTTTTTCCCCTGCAAGGAGTAGCAATGCCGTTGCTTGTTTACATTCTCGGTCTGACGATCTTCTCGATCACGACCTCCGAATTCATGGTCGCCGGCATGATGCCTTCGCTGGCCCAGGGCCTCGGCGTGCCGGTGGCGAAGGTGGGCTACCTGATCGCCCTGTACGCCATCGGCATGGTGGTCGGCGGGCCGATCACCACGGTCGGCCTGCTCAAGCTGCGCATCCCCAACAAACAGGGCTTGCTTTGCCTGCTGGGCCTGTACGCCCTGGCCCAGTCGGTGGCGGCCTCGGCCACCAGCTACGAGGTCATGGCCTTCGCCCGTGTCGCCACCGGCGTGGCCGGCGCCGCCTGCTTCGGCATGTCGCTGGCGATTTGCGCCGAGCTGGTCAGCCCCGAGGTGCGCGGGCGCGCCGCCGGCGTCGTCATCGGCGGCCTGATGCTGGCCTCGGTCCTGGGCGTGCCGATGGCGACCCTGGTCGACCAGCACATGGGATGGCGCGCCAGCTTCTGGCTGGTGGTGATCCTCACCCTGGGCTGCGCGCTGCTGATCGCGCTGCTGGTGCCGCGCTCGCGCGCCGCCGACGCGGTCGGCCTGAGCGAGGAACTGGGCGAGTTCAAGAACCCGCAGTTGTGGGCGGCCTATGCCAGCAGCGGCCTGATCATCGGCGCGGTGTTTTCGGCGTTCAGCTACTACACGCCGATCCTGACCGAGATCAGCGGCTTCCCGGCGTCCTCGATTCCCTGGCTGCTGGGCGCCTACGGCGTCGCCAACGTGGTCGGCAACGGCGTGGTGGGACGGTTTGCCGACCAGTACACCTTTCCGATCATGATCGGCGGCATGATCATGATGGGCATCAGCCTGGCCCTGTTTGCCTTCTTCGCGCACAGCAAACCGATCAGCGTCACCTTGCTGGTGGTGACCGGGCTGGTCGGCATGTCCATGAATCCGGCCATCATCGCGCGCGTGATGAAGACCGTCCATCCGGGGCCGCTGGTGAATACCGTGCACACCTCGGTGATCAACATCGGCCTGGGACTGGGCTCGTGGGCCGGCGGGCTGGGGATTGCGGCAGGCTGGGGACTGCTCTCGCCGCTGTGGGTCGGGGTGGCCCTGTCCGTGCTCGCGCTGGCGAGCCTGCTGCCGTACGTGGGGCGCAAGCCGCTGGCGGCCGCGCCGGAGCCGTTCGGACGCAGCGGCAAGGCCGGCAGCCGCTGACTTCCTTAGGCGGCGCCGCCGCTGCGGCGCAGCCAGAAGCGCTCGCGGGCATGGCGCGTCACCGCCGCATAGGTGTCGGCCAGGCGCTGGCGGTAGCGCTCCTGCACCGAACGCATGCCGTCAAGGTAGCGCTGGCGCGCATCCCTGTCGCCATCGAGGTAGCCCCCGATGGCCTGGGCGCAACTGTCGGCCGTGGCCAGGGCGTTAAACAAGCCCTGGGAGGCGATCGGGTCGAACGACAGCATGGCGTCGCCGATGGCGAAAAAGCCGTCGGGCAGTGCGGCCGTGGCGTCCGGATCGAGCCCGCCGCCGCCGGCCGGCTGCGCGTGCACCTGGAAATCCATCGTCGCGGGCCGGATCTCGGCGAGTAGCCGATGGCGCTGCGCCCTGGCCAGCAAGCGTGCCGGATCGCGCAAGGCCTTGATCCCGGCATCGTCGGCATCGAGGTGAAAGGCCAACACCCGTTGCCCGGACGGCACGCGCACGCTGTACCACCAGCCGTTGGCGTCGGCGCACAGGCGGGTGGCCTGGTCCTCGTCGCTGTCGTCCGGCGGCAAATGCGCGTACAGGCAGACCAGGCGGTCCTGGCCGCGCCGCTCGAGTCCGAGCCGCCTGGCGACGGCCATGCTGCGGCCGCTGGCGTCGACCAGGACCGGCGTGCGGTGCGTTTGCCGCGATGGCGCCCTGCCTCCCTGCGCCAGGCATTCGACATCGACGCGCCAGCGCCCGCCTTCATGCCCTTCATGCCCTTCATGCGCGACCGCCAGCTGCCGCACCGTGGGGGCCAGCGCGGCGCCCGCCGCCAGCGCGCCTTCGCGCAGGCCGGCATCGAAACGCGGGCGGTCGAGGTGCCATCCGGCGCCATGGGGATCGCGAACCGGATCGAACCACACCGGCGTGTCCGACTCCCACTGCGAGACCGAGGCGCCGCGCTGCACATGGCCCTGCGCCAGAAAGCGCTCGTACGCCCTTTGACGCCGGAGCAGCGCGCGCGCCGCCCCCGGCAGGGATTCGCCGATGCGGGATGCTCCTGCTGCGCCCGCCTGCGGCCGGTCCAGCAGCAACACCCGATGGCGCGGCCGCAGGCAGCGCGCCAGGGCCGCGCCGGCCGGCCCCGCGCCCACGACGACGACGTCCCACTGCGTCGCGCGGACGCAGCTCACGCGGCAGGCCTTGGCGTGCCGCGCCGCACGATCTGGCGCATTTCGCTGTCGGTGGCCTGGCGCTCGGCGTCGGTAAACGGTTCGCCGCCGCGATCCTCGACCTGCATCACCGGCGGGAAGTCCGGGTCGTCGGGAATGCCCTCGCGCACCTCCACGATGCCCTGCCTGTCGAAATGGTCCACCATCACCTGCAACTGCTGCAGGTGTCCGGGGCCAAGGGTGCGGTCCCAGTCCATGCGTTCGTTGAACGCCGCCAGCCGGTCCGCGCGGCACAGGTCCAGGTTCATCACCTTGTTGTAGTTGCCGACGCTGAGCACCTGGTTCGGCACGCGCGCCGGCCAGAACGTCGGCAGGTAGGGATCGTACTGCGGGTCGTAGCCGGAACGGCAGCTGGCCGTGTCGGTCTGCCAGGGTACCGCCATCCAGCGCGTGACCGAGCCGGGAAACTGCCCGTACAAGGGGCCGTTGAAGGAACACGCCTCGCTCGGGCTGAGCGTCTTGCCGTAGTCCGGCTCCGGATCGTCCGCGGCGCGGTGGCGCCAGCGAAAGGCCTCGCTGTACATCGAGGCGTGGCGCACCGGCCAGGTCATCTCGCAGCCGGGATGGAAGGCGTCGGCCAGGCAGAACTCCATGGCGGCGCGGTCGAGCATGGCCGCCTGCTGCGCCAGCGGCACGGCGTCGATCTCCTGCGCGCCGGGATCCGGGTTATCGGGATCGTAATCGGCGATGAACTTGCCGTCCGCCCACAAGGTCAGCATCGCCAGTTGCGTGGTGGTCAGCGCGTTCATGGCGCGCGGGATCGGCGGCATCGGCACATCCATCGCATCGCCATAGATCCAGGGCCAGACCTTCATCGATGCGTCCTCGTACTGCGGGTTGCGGAAGGCGTTGGCAACCGTCTTGCGCAGCTGCTTATAGGTGTCCCCCTCCTGCGAGAGCTTGCGCAGGTAGTCCGGCGCCATGAAATTCTGCGGCATGCCGTGGCCGAAGCCCGCCGCGAAGCCGCCGTTCATCCATTGCAGGTCGCACAGCGCCTTGAAGATCGGCAGAAGATCGTGCCTGAACGACGGTCGGGTCGGTACCGGCAGATGTCCGGATGCGATGGCGACGTCGGTCATCAGGGCGTACATGGTGCGGACCGCTTTCTGTTGCGGCCCGTAGTTGGGCGGCGCCACCACCACCCATGCCGGGGCCACGGACAGTGCACGTCCGCCCACCCGCACGGTCGCGGTCACCGGGCCGTCGCTGGTGTCGTCGTACCAGCCATCGTTGTTGGCGAAGGTGACGGGAGCGCTGCCGTCGAGCGAGGCCGAGGTCCCGTGTCCGCCGAACACCCACAGGCGGCCGCGCGGATCGGTGCGCAATTCGCCGAGCGGCACCGGAATCCCAAAGCAGCTGCCGCCATCGAAATGGTAGCGCTGCCCGGAGGCGCCAGCTTCCTTGATGGTGCGCGCTCCGGGCTCGATCGACAGGCTGCCGCGCTGGGGCAGCGCCACGTTGGCGTTGCGGCGCGTGGTCGGCGGCGCGGTCGCGGCCTCGGGAATGTCCAGCGCCAGCTCGAAGTTGTACCAGGCCGCCTTGTGGTTGGCCAGTTCGACCGTCCATTCGATCTCCACGCCGTCCTGCATGGACAGCTCGCATACCACCTGCCCGTGCGCGTCGTAACCGTAGATGCGGAACTCGGCCACCTCGCGTTTCAGCGCGCCGGTGCTGTCGCGGTAGAAGTTCTGGGGCTTGGGCAAGGGATCGGCCACCTGGGGGCCGACGTAGAAACCATCCTCTTTTTTCGAATTACCCACCCGCGCAACGCCGACGGACGGGTGGATTTTGGCGTACGCGACCTGCTCTGCAAACTTGCTTTCACTGCTCATGACAGCCCCTTTCAAGGTGGTAGTGTTGCTTCTGCAATGGCTGACGCTGGCCAGACATTTATGGCGAACTGATCGGGCGGAGGAAATGGCCGGGCGGCTGGATGGACGGCATGGACCTGACACCGGTAGTGAGGATGGTGCAATATTGCCTCACTCCCGGGGCGAATTTAAAAGAAATATTGTCGTCGTTCTCATCCTGCCACTTGTGACAATGTGTGATCAATCGGCGGGCGGATGAGGGTATGCTGGTGCTGGCGGGGCATGTTGCGGCCGCGGTTCGGGCCTGGGCCGCTCACGTGCAGAGGCGTCTGCGCAGGATGTTGCGCCCACCGAGGCGGCGCCAGCCCGGCCCTGCAAGGCCGCTGCGCGCAATCCGTGCTGTTGCGGCGGCCTAGGCGGCCATGAGGACGGGAACGCTGGCCGCCATCAGCACGCTTCGGGTGGTTCCGCCAAGAAGCAGTTCGCGCACCCGGGAGTGCCCATAGCAGCCCATCACGAGCAGGTCGGCCCGGCTGGCGACCGCCAGTTCCATCAGCGCGTGGCCCACCTCGCTCTCGCCGCGTTTTGGAACGATATTCGCGTCCACGCCGTAGCGGCCCAGCAGCTGGCGGATTTCGGCCGAGGCGCATACCTGCAGCACGGGGGCGGCAATCTCGCCGAACATCACCACATCGACCACCTCGGCGCCCTGCAACAGGGGCATGGCGCCGCGCAGGGCAAGCACCGCCTCGCGGCTGGCATTCCATGCCAGCAGAATGCGGCGCGGCGGCATCGATGGCCGCATTCCCTGCGGGAGCAGCAGGACCGGACAAGCGCTCCTGGCCGTGACCTCGGCGCCCACCTGCCAGTAGCGCCCGTCCGGACGCGGCGCGGCGCCGTAGTGATCGAGCACGATCAGGTCGGCATACGGACCGAGTGCGCCGATGAGCTCGAAAGGGGCCTGGTCGGTCTGGCGCCGTTCGACGCTCTGCACGCCGGCGTCGGCCGCCGCCCTGGAAAAGCGGTCCAGCGCATGCACGGCGCGCTGGCGCAGGGTGTCGAGATAGGGAGCGATGGCGGGACTGGATAGATCGGTCGCCACCACGTCCCGGGAAAAACCGGTCACGCCACTGCTGGCAAGGCCAATCAGGTGCGCCTGCGCGCTGCGGGCCAGTTGCGCAGCCGCGTTGAAACGGTCGTCGGCGCCGGGCGCATCGTCGACATGCACAAGAATCGTCGTATAGTTCATTGGCGTGCGCGGGACTGCCCGGCCGGGGCGGCGGGTGTCGTATCCCTCCTCTGTCAACACACTGTATGCCCGTCAAATCGATATCGTTTGAGGCGAATCAAGGTGCGCCGGCGCACGTGGTATTTTATCCGCCGCGCCCGGCCCGCCGGCACGCAGCCGGGCAGCCAGCCGGCCGGGCATCGGGCTCAGTGCCTGCCTGTGCGGCGCCGCACGGACTTTTCGGCTTCGACTGCCAGCCACAACAGCACGCCGAAGGCGGCGATGCGTCCCCAAGCATCGAGCGCCAGGCCGGCGCTGCCGAACCAGGACTGGACCGGTTCCCAATACGTCAGCACGGCCTGGCATGCCAGCGACACCAGCGCTGCCAGCACAGCGATGCGGTTGCCCGTGAAGGCTTCCCGCGAGAACGGGCTCGCGCCGGTGCGCCGGGTGTTGAACAGATAGGCGATGTGGCTGACAACGAGCGTATTGACAACCACCGTGCGGGCCTGCTCCAGGCTGGCGCCATGGCGGAGTTCCCACAGGTAGAGGGTCATGCAGCCGCCCACCATCAGCAGACTCACGAAGACGATCCGCCACACCAGGAAGCCCGTCAACAAGGGTTCGGCCGGATGCCGGGGCGGCCGCCGCATGACGTCCGCCTCGGGCCGTTCGAAGGCGAGCGCCAGCGACAGGGTCACCTCGGTGATCATGTTGACCCACAGTATCTGAAGCGGGGTGATCGGCAGCGTCATGCCGGACAGGATCGCCACGATCAGCATGCCAGCCTCGCCGCCGTTGGTCGGCAAGGTGAACACGATGCTCTTGCGGATATTCTCGTAGACGACCCGCCCCTCTTCGACGGCGGCGGCGAGGGTGGCGAAGTTGTCGTCCGCAAGGACGATCTGCGCGGCCTCCTTGGCCGCTTCGGTGCCTTTCCGGCCCATTGCCACGCCGACATCGGCGCGTTTCAGCGCGGGGGCATCGTTGACGCCGTCGCCGGTCATCGCCACCACCTCGCCGCCGCGCTGCAGCGCCAGCACCAGGCGCAGCTTGTTCTGCGGCGAGGCGCGCGCGAACACGTCGGTCGTCGCCAGCGCGTTGGCGAGCGCGTCATCGTCCATGGCGTCCATCTCCTCGCCGCCGATGGTGCGCACCGGGCGCGGAAAACCGAGCTGCTCTCCGATCGCCCTTGCCGTTACAGCGTGGTCGCCGGTAATCATCTTGACGCGGATGCCCGCTGCCAGGCAGCTTGCAACGGCCGCAACCGCCTCGTCGCGCGGCGCATCGGCCATGGCCAGCATGCCGAGCAGCGTGAAGCCGCCAGCCTCGACATCGGGAAAGTCCAGTCCGGCCTTCCCCGGCGGCGCGGCGCGCGTCGCCACCGCGATCAGGCGCATCCCCTTGCCGGCGGCATCGGCGATGCGGCCGTGCCAGGCACTGGCGGCGACCGGAAGCGGCCGGCCAGCGTGGCTTTCGGTGTCGCACAGCGGCAGGACGCGCTCGGGAGCGCCCTTGAGGACAATCCGAAGGCCGTTGCCCGGCTGCGCATGCAGGGTCGCCATGTAGCCGTGCTCCGACTCGAACGGAATGACATCGATGCGCGGATACGCGGCGCGCTCGCGCGGCCCGTCGATGCCGGCCTTCATTGCCAGACTGAGCAACGCGCCTTCGGTGGGGTCGCCGCTCAGTTCCCAGCGCTCGCCCTTGCGGTCGAGCTGTGCATCGTTGCACAACAGGCAGGCAAGCGCGATCTCGCGCAGATAGCCGGCGCTGTCCGGATCGACCTCCTTTGCGCAGCACGTGAAGGCCCCGTACGGAGCGTAGCCGCTGGCGCCGACATCGAGCACGCCATCGGCGAAAATCAGCTGCTGCACCGCCATCTCGTTGCGCGTGAGCGTCCCCGTCTTGTCGCTACAGATGACGGTCACCGCGCCCAGCGCCTCGACTGCCGGCAAGCGCCGGACGATCGCCCGGCGGCGCGCCATGCGGCGCACGCCGATCGCCAGCGTGACAGTCATCACGGCGGGAAGCCCTTCGGGCACGGAGGCGACAGCAAAGCTGACGGCGGCGGCGAACATCTCGAAGGCGGAATAGCCCCGCACCAGCGTACCGAACGCAAACATTGCGCCGCCCAGGACAAACGCGGTCGCGCTGATCCAGCGCCCGAAAGCGGCCATCTTGCGCTGCAAGGGTGTTGCCAGCGGCTCGATGTGTTCGAGCATCGCACCGATGCGGCCGATTTCGGTCGCCGGGCCGGTCGCCACCACCACCCCGCTAGCGGTACCGTGGCGCACGATGGAACCGGAGTAAGCCATGCAAGCGCGTTCGCCGATGCCAGCGCCGGGCTCGACCGCCGCCGGCGTCTTGTCCGCCGCGACGGATTCGCCGGTCAGGGTCGATTCGTCGATGCGCAGGCCGCGCGCCGCCAGCAGACGCATATCGGCCGGCACCTTGTCGCCCGATGCAAGAAAAACGAGATCGCCCGGAACCAACTCGGCGGCCGGCAACTGACGGCGCTGGCGTTGCCGCAATACGGTTGTCGTGAACGGCAAGAGCGCGCGGATGGACCGCAGCGCGCGCTCGGCATTGCCCTCCTGGATAAAACCGATCGCTGCGTTGATCAGCACGACAGCCAGGATGACTGCCGCGTCGATCCGGTCGCCCATGGCAAAGGTGACGGCTGACGCGACCAGCAACAAATAGATCAGTACATTGTTAAACTGGGCAAGAAACCGCAACAGCGGCGCGCGCGCGGGCCGCTCCGGCAAAACATTGCTGCCTGAAACCAGCCGGCGTTGCGCCGCCTGGGCGTCGTCCAGCCCGCAGGCGCCATCCACGCCGAGCCCGCGCAGGACATCGTCCGCCGCCTGCGCGTGCCAGGTCCGATGCTGGCCCTGTTCCGCCGCCTCCCCATGCCACCCGATTCGCATGTCGCCCCCCCGCGCCCGATCTGGCGAGGCTACCGAAACGGATGCCCAGGCACTATGATGCACATCAATGCAGGGACAGATGAGCGGCAGCGCCAGTTGCTGGGGAACCACACCCGATCCCGCTTCTGCTAGACTTGGGGCCGCCTCAAGCCCTATAAAGCGTTGCCAATCGATGACATCAAGCAGCTTCAGCCTTTCCAGCGGCGCCCCGGCCGGCGCCAGCCTGCCGCTAGACGCCGGGCACATCGATCTCTGGCTCGTGTTTTACCAACAGATCGCCGAGCCTGCCCTGCTCTCATCCCTGCTCACCTTGCTGAACGAGGCCGAGCGCACGCAGCAGCTGCGCTTTCATTTTGCGGACGACCGCCTGCGCTACCTTGCCACGCGCGCCCTGGTGCGCACCGTGCTGTCGCGCTACGCTCCGCTGGCACCGGCCGACTGGACGTTCACCCCCAACGATTACGGGCGTCCGGCCATCGCCAACGCCCACCCGCAGGCGCGCACGCTCAGCTTCAACCTGTCGCATACGCGCGGCCTGATCGCCATGGCCGTCACGCGCGACCGGGTGCTGGGGGTCGATGTCGAAAACCTGACGACGCGCCAGGTCTCGGGCGGCATCGCCGAACACTTCTTCTCGCCGACCGAAGTGGCGGAACTGGCCACAGTGCCGCAAGAACGGCGCCAGGACCGCTTCTTCGAGTACTGGACCTTCAAGGAGGCCTATATCAAGGCGCGCGGGATGGGGCTGTCGATCCCGCTCGACCGCTTCAGCTTCCACTTCCCGGACGAGCGCCAGGTCGGCCTGCGCATCGAAGCGGACCTCGGCGACGATGCCGCGCGCTGGCGCTTCTGGCAATTCCAGCCGACCCCGGACTACCTGCTCGCGCTCTGCGCCGAGCGCCTGGACGGCACGGAGCCGCTGCTGACCGTGCGCAGCGCCATCCCGACCGTGTCCGACGCCCCCTTCGCATGGACGCTGCTCAAGGCCGGCCCACGCTAGTTCAAGAACATCGAGGCGAACCGCTGCGCAATCGTGGGATCGAGCTCATAGCCCGCCGGATCGACCGCGAAGCGCTGCGCGATCTGCGCCACCTTGGCCAATTCGTCCGGATTCTGCATGCAGTGCTGGAGCAGGCTGCCCGTCTGCTGCTCCAGCTCGGCGCCAGCGGCCAGGCCGCGCGGGTCGCAGCGCGGCAGCCTGGAAAACGCCTGCGCAGGCAGCACGTCCGGCTGCCACTGGAACGACAGGGCGCTGCCGTTGTGCCGGGCCACCAGCGGCAATGTCTGGCCGGCATCGACGCGCGCTTCCGGCAGGTATTGCAGGCCCTGCTTCCAGTGCGGCACCTGGGCGGCGCAGGGATCGTTCGACAGCCAGTCCCCCTCGCCCATCCCCAGGTCGAACCAGAACAGCACCGCACCGGCCGTGCCGGACGCAGTGGCCGGCACGGAGAGCAGCTTGTCCTCAGGCTGCGGGCCGGCACTGGCAAAGTCGAACGCAAACACATCGAACGGTTCGCTCAAGGCCCGGTAGTCCAGCGTTGCCGCATCGACGTTCAGAAACGTGGACGACGCCTGGTAGGGATTGAGCAGATTGGCGTCGATATCCCAGATACGGTCGATGCGGTGCTCGACCAGCATGGCGCGGATGCGCGCCCGGGCAGGCACGAAGCGCGCTTTATCCGTGAGCAAGTGGTCGCGCGCGTACGCCAGGAAGTGCAGGATGCCTTCGCCGATCAGGCTGCAGTCGAACAGTGCGAACACGGCCAGGTCTGCGCGCTCGGGCATGTCTTCCGGCACCTTGAGCTTGCGGCAATCCTTGCCGACCAACACGACTTGCTCCGCGAAACCGTTGCGCGCGACCAGCTCCCTGCCCGCTGCAAGAATCGCCGGGTCGATTTCGCAGCCGACCACCTGCGCGGCGCCCGCCTGCGCCGCCATCATCGACAGCAGGCCGCAGCCGGCGCCGATATCGAGAACCAGTGTCGCGGGCTGCCCAGCCAGCGCCGCCTGAAAAGCCGCGTTGCGCGCGCGGTCGGCCAGCATCGGCACATACCAGGCCGGCAGGGCCCGCGTGCGCGGCAGGCGCGCGGCGGGCTCGGTACGCAAGTGCAGCCGCGTTTCGCCCACGTGCGCACGCAGCGCCAGCGCCGTCCCGCGCTCGACGGCGATCGGATCGGTGTACTGGATGGCCGGCTTGATGCAGCGCAGCGGGCCGCCCGGCGCGTTGCCGATGCGCGCACTGCCCAGTTCCAGCTCGAACCAGTAGACGATGGCGTCGACCTTGCCTTCCGTCGTGACGGTCAGCGGCACATTCCATGTGGCCTCGGAAAAATCTTCGAAATCGATCTCGCCCGCCAGCACCGGCTCGGTCAGCGCGCTCCAGCATTCCGGCCCGAGGTCGAGCGCTTGCGGATACATGCTCCAGCGCAGCTTATTGACCGGTTCCAGCGCAAAGTCCGTTCCCGCGTAATTCCACTCGACCGCCATCGCGAATACCCTGGCCCTGGCGGGCAGCACGCGCGCCGGCGCGCCCCTGCCATCGGCCGCATACTGGCGCAGGGCCTTGACGATGCCGGTGCCGAGCAGGCTGTGATCGATGTTCGGAAACACAAAACAGTCGCCCCGCGCCGCCATGGCCGGCGCACTGGCGGCCGTGGCAATCTCGATGCCACTCGTAAAGTCGTCGAACGAGGCGCGCCGTTCCTCCTCGCTCCAGCCGGCAATCGCAGCGCCGTTGCGCGCATGCCAGGGACCGAGAAAATGCTTCTGCACCATGCCGGTGGCGATGCGCGCATCGACAGCCGACGTCTCCATGCACAGCGCATGCGCGGCGCCGTGATGCAGCGCGCGCAAGGCGAAAACCCCGAGCTCGCTGCCACGGAACAGCACCCGCTCTCCGGCACAGCCCGCCAACGCCTCATCCCACGCGGCCAGCCAGACGGGATCGCCCAGCCGGCTGATGGCATTGCGCGGCGACAGTTGCGCGCTGTAGCGCCACAGGTGCTGCCGGAGCCCGTCCACCCGGAAGGCATCGGCCGACGCCGGCATCGACGGGTCTTCCAGCAGCGCAGGATCGAAGCTCACCCGTGGCGCTGGGGGCAATTCGACATGCGGCGTTTCCTGCGTGCTCGCGCGTCGCTCCAGCTTGTCCAGCAGGCGCGCGCGTTCGGCCTGCCAGCCGGCATGGTCGGGCACCGCCTGCAGCAGACGCTCGTAGTAGCTCAGCGATTCCTCCAGCTTGCCGTCGCGCGCGCTCGATTTGGCCAGCGTTGCCAGGTAAGGCAGCGCTTTTTCCAGCACCTCCTTCGGCACCCGCTCCAGCATGGCTTTCATCAACGCCGGGTCGCCCGAGGCGAGCGCCTCGCCGAGATCGTTATTCCAGTCAGCCATGCTGTTCCATTTTCCGTGGGTGGGCGTCGCTGGCCAGCCTGGCCAGGTTGTTCAGGTCCTGACCGTACGGCGTCAGGGTCGCGTGCGCGGTGGAGGCGGATGCGTCGGGCAGGGCGTACTTGACGAAGGTGGCCAGCGTTCCCGACGGCCCGACATCGATGTAGCGATGCCTGCCCTGCCCTTCCAGCGAGGCAATCGCTTCGCGAAAGCGGATCGGCTGGCGCACCACGCGCCAGAAGTAGTCGTCGCTCAATTGCTTGAGCGCGGCGCCGCGCTCGCAGCACACCAGCGGCAGCCTTGCGCTGGCGCACGGGATGGATTTCATGAACCATGCGAACTGTTCCTCGGCAAGGTCGATCCGCGCCGAATGGAAGGCGTACGACACCGCCAGCCGCTGGTAAGTGATGCCGCGCTGGCGCAGCACGGCTTCGATGGGGGCAAGATCGGCGTGGGCGGCCGATACCGCAAAATGCGTGCTGAAATTGATCGCCGCCAGCGTGCTGTGGCGCCGCAAAAAATCGTCTTCGTACAGCGATGGATCGGCCAGGATGGCGATCATGCCGCCGCGCTCGCAGGAGGCGGCGAACGCCGCCGCCTGTTCCAGCACGGCCGCCAGCGCGTCCTCCGGCTCGATATACCCTGCCACGGCCGCCGCCGCGAACGAACCGAGGCTGGAACCGAGAGTCATGTCGGGCACGATTGCGCGCGCGATCAGGCACTGCGCCAGCGCATATTCGACCATGAAAATCGCCGCATGGGTATAGTCGATGGCGTCGAATACCTCCGACTTGGGCGCCGCATACACCGCCTCGATGATACGGTGTCCGGCAATCCTGCAGGCCAGGTCGTCCAGCCGGGTCATCCAGCTGCGGAATACCGGATCGGCATCGAACAGCTGTTTCCCCATCTGGTAATACTGCGACCCCTGGCCGGAAAACATGAATACGGTGTTTGCCGTCATGATCAACAACGCCCTGTCACGACGTGAATGCCGAGGGTGCGGTAATACTCGCACCAGAAACTCGCCGAATCCCTGGCGTCTTCCGCCGACGGCGCCAGTTCGATTTCGAAGATGTCGATCCGGCCGCCGTCGCGTGCCTGTTTCACCCAGTCGGCGATATCGTGGCTGCCGCTTTCCGCCACCTCCGAGAAAATCTGTTCCTTCTCTTCGTCGAGGCTTCGTTGGGTCCAGCCGATGTAGTGAAGATCGTCGTTATCCGAGCCGATGCCGAAAATACGATATTGAGCGATTGTCATATGAACACCTCTACGATGAACTGCGTGGTTGCGGAAAACGGGGCAAGGCGTCACATCGGCGTCAGTTCGTCCAGCGCAAAATAGCCGTTATAGCCCTTCAGGTAGACCGCCGCCCGGTGCCCGAACAGCAGCACGGCATCGGTCCGGGTTTCCAGATCGTCCAGATTGAGCAGCGACGACCTGACCCTGGTGCCGATCGGGTGCATCTTTTTCCAGTGAGCGATTTTTTCCTGCGCGTCGTTCAGCTGGATCGGCGCGGAGACCGGCGCTTCGGCCGCCTCGCCAGCAAGGCCATCCTTGATCAACTGGTCGAGCACGGTTTCCGGCGTCTGCAGCTTGATCGTCATGGCCAGCTTGGTCAGCACATCGCCATGGCCCAGTTCCTCGAAGACGGGCGCGGCGCCGCGCGCACGGCCCAGGGCCAGCAGGTACTGGATGCTTTCCGACCAGCGCACGGTGCTGGCGATCTGGGCCGACAAGGTGTCGAGCATGGCGTCGGCGCGGTACGGCCTGGCGGTCACGTTGGCGATCACGGGAATCGTCGGCGCGGCGAAGGTGAATTCTTTCAGGAAGTCGCGGAATTTCTCCATCGCGTCCTGCATGAAGGCCGAATGAAAGGCGCCGCTGGTCGCCAGCGGGTAATAGCGCATCTTCCCGGCCTGGAAAAATTTCTGCACGGCCGCGATTTCTTCCGACAAGCCCGACAGCACGATCTGCGAGGGCGTATTGTAATTGGCCAGATACACCTGACTGATGCCGTTGGCCTTCAGAATGCCTTCGATATCTTCCTTGCTCGCATTGAGTACCGCCGCCATGGCGCCGTTGCCGACCTGCGCCATCAGCTCGCCGCGTTTCTGCACCAGTTTCAGGCCGGTCTCGAAATCGAAGCAATCCGCCGCCAGCAGGGCGTTGAATTCGCCGAGGCTGTGGCCGGCCAAAAAGTCGGGCGCCTGGCCGCTGTCTTCCAGCTTCCTGTAATACGACAGCGCATTGACGACATACAGCGCCGGCTGGGTGAACCGGGTTTTCCCGAGTTCGTCGCGCGGGTCCTGCATGCACAGTTCTTCGATCGAATAGCCGAGAATGCGGTCGGCCTTGGCCGTCAGCTCGGGATAGCGCTCGAACAGGCCGGCGCCCATTTCCTTGGACTGCGAACCCTGGCCGGGAAACATATAGGTCTTCATTAATACGGCTCCAAAAAGTAAATCAAGCGTTCATCAATAGCGTTGCAGGCACACTGCGGTATTCACGCCGCCGAACCCCATGGACAGGTTCAGCGCGTTGTCGATCGTGTGCGCCTGCGCTTCTTTTCCGACCCATTTCATGGCCGTTTCCATCGGCGTGTCCAGGTTCCTGGATGGATGCAGGCGGCCTTCCTTCATTTGCAGCATGACCGCGATCAGTTCCACGCAGCCGGCGGCGCTCAGCCCGTGGCCGGTCACCGATTTGGTGGCGTTGAGCCAGGCGTGGCCGAGGCGGCATTCGCGGATGCTTTCGAGCTCGGTGATGTCGCCAAGCGGCGAGCCGGTGCCGTGCGGGTTGATGTAATCGATGTCCTGCGGGGACAGGCCGGCGCCCGCGAGCGCGCCCTTGATCGCCTTCATCTCGCCCTCGACCGAGGGATTCGGGTTGCGCTGCGCGTCCATCGCCATGGCCCAGCCGGCCAGGCGCGCATACGGCGCCCGGTCCACCCGGCGCGCGCTGTCGGCACGCTCCACCACCACCGCGCCGCAGGCTTCGCCGAAGATGAAGCCGTCGCGGTCGCGGTCGAACGGGCGGCAGGCCAGCGCCGGCTCGCTTGCGAAGGCCGTCGAGCCCATCGCGCCCAGCGAGCGGAAACCCTGGCATTCCCAGTACGACAGATCCATCAGCGCGCCGATGGCGATGCACACGTCCACCCTGCCCGACTCGACCGCCCGCATGGCTTCGATCACCGCCAGCTGCCCGCTGGCGGACGCGCCGCCGACGGTGTAGGCAAAACCCCGGATCCCGAATTCCTCCGTGCACATGCCGCACAGGTCGCTGTCCATGAAGGCCATGCCGTAGGTCGGGCGCAGGAATTGCTCGCGGCCACGGTAGTTGTCGTGCGCCAGGGTCAGTTCGCGCTGCTGCACGTTCGAGCCGCCCACGATCAGGCCGATCCGCTCCGGCGCCACTTCGCCCAGCGCGGCGTCAAGCCACGCCTCGTGCAGGGTCGCCAGCGCCACCTGCCCCGACAGCGAGGCGGTGCGCAGCACGCTGCGCGGTATCGCGCCGGGCATGGCCAGCTCGCCGATTTCGGCGCCGATGAAGCCCGCGCCGTCATTGCCGGGCCGCTGGCGCCCAGGCCTGCGCATGATGTCGAAACGGTGGCGCCCGCCCATCAGCGCCGCCAGAAAGGCATCCCGCCCCTGGCCGATGGCCGAGGTCACGCCGACGCCGCTCACGACCAGGTCGGAAACGCTAGGACTTTTCATGGATCATGCGCGCCAGATCGCCGATGTTGTCCGCCTTTGCGAGCAGCATCAGGGGAATGTCGAGCTCCAGCGATTCCAGCGTCATCATGATGATGTCGGCGCGGTCGATCGAATTGGCGCCCAGCGCCTTGAGCGAATCGGTCTGCTGGAACGGGTGGCCGTCCAGGCTGGGCACCACCTCGCGCGTATGGCCGACGATGATCTCGTAAATGCGGTCTTTGCTCACAATACTCTCCTGTTGAATGAACTACTTGCCGAAAAATGCGTCGATGCGCTGCCTGACTTCGGGCTGATGAAAGGTCAGCGCGTGCATGGCGATCTCGTCTTCGATAAAGGCCGCCAGCTGTTTTCGCAGCGGCAGCACCAGATGGTCTTTCAAGGTCACCAGCGAAAACCTGGGCTTCTCGGCCAGGGAGCGCGCCAGTTCCAGCGCCTGCTCCAGCACCTTGTCGCGCGCTACCACCGGAAACGGCACGCCGCGCTTTTGCAGTTCCTCGCCACGGTAGGTGGCGGCGGTCAGCATCATTTCGCCGGCCAGGCTGATGCCCAGCTTTTGCGGCAGGATGAAGGTCGAGCCCATGCCGGGCGTAAAGCCGTATTTCATGAAGTTGGCCGTGTACACGCTTTCGCGCGCGAGGATCACGAAGTCGGCGAACATGCCCATCACGAAGCCGCCGCCGATGCCGTGGCCCTGCATTGCCGCGATCACGGGAATCGGGCAATTCAGCGCCAGGCTGTACAGGTCCTTGTCGGTGAACTTCATCTTGCCTTCGGACAGGTCGCGCAAGCCTTCCTGGGTGCCGCCGCTGGAAAAATAGCTGTCGTAGCCGGTCAGGATGACCACCTTGCAGTCCTGGCGCGCGCCGATGCCGGCGAAGGCCGTGGTCAGGCCGGCGATCAGCCCGTCGGTGAAGGTGTTCTTGTTGACCCGGTCCTGCATGGTGACCTGGACGATGCCCGCCTCAAGCTCCCTGACCGCGACGATGGGTTCGAGCATCAATCTGCCTCCCACGGAAATTTGCCGGTCCGCACATAACGCGCGATGGCGTGCAGGTTGCCCGGGTCGGTGAACACGTCCAGGTTGGCGGCCAGCGCCTTCGGCCTGGCGGCCGCCAGCGTATCGTCCAGCCCGGCGCAATAGCGCTTGTAGCGCGCAATGCCATCCTTGCCGAGCCGGCGCAGGCGTAACAGATGCTTGCGCACCAGGTTGTCGCTGTTGTCGTCGCAGGCGTCGACCAGGCCCCATTCCATCGCCTGGGCGGCCGACACCGGCTGCGTCATCAGGGTCATGTAGTTGGCCTTGGCAAAACCGACCCGGCGAATCAGGAAGGGCAGCACGCAGGCCGGCATCAGCCCGAACAGCAGTTCGGACAGGCTGTACACGGCCTTGCTGTCGCTCAGGACGATGTCGCAGGCCGCCACGAAGCCGATGCCGCCGGCGTTGGCACGCCCGCGCACGTGGGCCACCGTCACGAACGGGCCACAGGCGAGCTGGTGCCACAGGTCGTACAGCGGCCCCGGGTCTTGCCCGCCCTGGCCGCCATCGGCGTCGAAGCGGGTCTGGATTTGCTTGAAGTCAGCGCCGGAACAGAACGCTTCCGGCAAGCCTTCCAGCACCACCACCTTGGCGTGGCCGACGCAGGCGCCCAGCGCGTGGCCCAGCTCGTCGATCAAGCGATTGTCGATCGCGTTGCCGGAGTCGGGCCGATGCATCTGCACGAAGCAGATGTCATCGTCGAAGCGCACGCGCAGCGTGTCGTAGCTGCTGGTCAGGACACCCATTCGTATTCTCGGTGAAATTCTTTGATCTGCTTGAGCAGCAGGGTCGGCTGGTTCAGGGTGGTGCGCGCCCCGGCAATGAAGCTGGCGTCCGGCACCATGTTGCGCGTGCCGAATTTGAGCTCGCGGCTCTTTTCCAGCAGGCGGTCGTATTGCTCCATCGACAGCTCGTAGCGCTTGTCCAGCGTTTCCTTGATCTTCAGTTCGCGCAGGCGCTGCTGGCCTTCCTTGCGCACCACGCCGCTGAAGAACTCCGAACAGCAGCCGGACCCGTAGGAAAAGATGCCGACCCGCTTGGGCTGGTCGAAGTCGCCGTTGTCGATGGTGCTGGCCAGCGCCAGCGCGGCGGTGGCGCCCATGATGTTGCCGACCCGCTGGCAGTGGGTCAGGCTCGGGGTGACCCGGGTCTGGAAGTCGATTTCGATCTCGGCCGGCTTGGCCTTGACCAGCTTGCGCATCATATTGCGGTGCGCGCCCTTGACCATGCCGCCGAACGGCGTGTGGTAGGCCAGGTAGCCGAAGGTATCGCCGAAGTGGGCGCCGTCGACCCGTTTTTGATACTCCAGGTAAGCGTTCTCGCAGCAATTGAGGTAGGACAGCAGGGACAGGTCGGTGTCGCCGGCATCGGTGTCGGCCGACGGACGGCAGGTATCCATGACTTCGAAGCCGTAGTAGCCGTTGGCGCCCACATCGATCTGGAACACGTGCGGGCGGTCGCTGACCAGCATCGCCACCGCGCCCGAACCGCCGCTCGGCTCGGCGAACGACCAGTCGGCCGAGAGCGCGTCGCCGCCCTCTTCCACCATGAAGCGCGACACGTCGGTGGCGATGACCAGCACCTTGCCGCCGGGCGAGGTCTGCGAGAGCACGAAGTTGATGGCCATCTGCAAGCCGGCCACGCCCGAGTAGCACGCGTTTTTCAGTTCGAACAGGCGGCAGTTGCGGTTCAGCCCCAGCAGGTCGTGGCAATAGGTGCTCATCGACTTGCCGAAGTCGAACGACGATTCGGTGCAGGTGATGACCATTTCGATCCGGTCCTTCTCTTCCGGGCTCAGGGCATCGACGATCGGCTTGGCCGCGTTGACGGCGAAGGTGATCGGGTCCTCGTAGGGCAAGGCGACGGTTTTCTCCTTCATCAACAGGTTTTCAAACCGGCTCATGTCCAGCTGGCGGTGCGCGGCCAGCTTGGTGACATCCAAAAATGCCGTGCCGGCAAACAAATTCATTGCTTCGATTCCAACGATGCTCACGTGCTTCCTCCGGTGGTGGGGATACCTCGGTATCCCGGGCTAGACAAAGTTCACTCAGACAAAATCAAACAAGGCGCGCGCGCTTTGCCCCTTCCTCAGACGAAAGGCGGCAAAGCTGTGCTTGTCGGGGAAATGCAGGTACATGTTGTAGCTAAGAACGTCCGCAAACCGTTGCCCAGGCGGCCGCGCATAGGTGTGGCCCGGGTAGATCCGGGTCTCCGGGCGCAGGCGGAACTTGAGGCGCTGCAGGCTGTCGAACATGGCGTGCGCCGCGTCGGTGCCGTTGCAGATGCCGCAGCCTTCGGCAAACAGCACATCGCCGGTGAACAGATGGTCGCCGATCAGGTAGCAGACGCAACCGGGTGTGTGTCCTGGCGTCAGGATCGGCGCGATGCGCATCGCGCCCACCCGCCACGGCGTTTCGTCGATGGCGATCAGTTGCCGCGCGCTAAAGCCCGACGCGGCAATTTCCTGCTTCGACATCCAGATCGGGCAGTTGTAGAAGTCCGCCAGCGGCCGTGCCAGGTCGATGTGATCGGGATGCGCATGCGTAAGCAAAATGCCGCGCAGGCTCGCCTGGGTGTTGGCCAGGGCCTTGTGGAGGGTGTCGATCTGCCAGGCCGGATCGACCAGCACGGCCTGGTGCGTAGCCGGGTCGACGATCAGATAATTGTTGTTCTTCATCATCTGACGCGCGACCTTGATCACGAACACGCACGGTCCCAGCGCATCGCTGTCGCCGTCGCCGTCGCCGTCGCCGTCGCCGTCGTCCAGATCGTCATCCATCGCCCGAAACTTGTCCACCGTCTTCCCCTGTGCCCCGTGCGCCGCCGAAGCTGGCACGCGGAGAATTTGACAGCGCCGCAGTCGTTCGACGGGCGCGCATGTTGTTACTTTTCGTGACTATCTGAGCCGATCAAAACATGCCCCGAATCTCTTTGTCAAACTGAAATGTTAATTTATGCACCATGCATATCACCTACTCGGGCAGCACCAGGGTGCCGCTGCCGGCGCCCTGCGGCATATGCGAGCCGGGTAGCGCGCGCAGGTAAAAGTTGTTGAGTCTGACAAGCGGCTCGCCGCTTTCGCTCAGCAGGCAAATGTTAAATTGCTTGATGTCCTGATTCGCGGCACTGCCCTGGCCGGCATGCTCGACGTAGGCGTAGCAGGTCTCCGGCAGCGGGCGCAGCAGTTCCACATCGTCCAGTGCGAACGGCAGGTAGGGGGTGTCCGGCGTTTCCCCCGCAGCCATGCCGACGACGGTTTGCAAGGCGCCGTCGATGATGCTCGGATGCAAGATGTACTGGTCGAAGCTGGCGCGCAGCTGGTCCGCCAGTTGCAGGCGGGACAGCACGAAGTCGCTGCCGATGTGCAATTCCTGGATGGTCTGGAAGCACGGACCGTAATGGAAACCGGCGCTCGCAAGCGCTCTGTAGCAATCCGCGCCCTGCACGATCCTGGCGGCGCGTTGCTTGAGCTGCGCGACCGGATACGCCGGCGCCCCGCCGGCGCCATGCCGGCTGGCGGGGCCGTGCGACATGCGCCCTTCCGCATGCACGACCCGCTCGTTGTCGTCGTCGAACGAGACGATGACGAATTCGGTGCTGCTGCCGATGGCCTTGAGGAAGGTCTTGACCTGCTGCGCGTCCTTGCCGAGTTTGAGCGGCTGTACCCAGACGATGTCTTCTATCCGGAGCACCGATTCTTCGCCGGCGATGGTGCCTGTCACGCAAGCCAGTTCCAGGAAACCCGCGCCCGGGAAGAAGCGTTCGCCGTTGACCTGGTGGTCGCGGCCGTAGAATGCGTCGCCGGACAGGTTCGATGCGAAGCTCACTTCCCTCAGCGTCGATGCGTTGCTCGATACCAGCGGGTGCAGCTGGGTGCCTGGCACGCCGGCGCTGGCGCGCCTGATTGCAGCCGGCGCATCGGACACCCAATAGCGTTCCTTTGCGAACGGATAGCTCGGCAGCGGCAGGCGGAACGGGCGCTCGCCCCGGTAAAAATCCTCCCATTCGATGCTGCGGCCCTCGATCCACATGCCCATCAGCGCATGCATGTCGCCCTTGTCGAACAGCGCCCTGGTGCGGCCGCGTTCGTCCTGGTTGGGGCCTTTTTTCTTGCGGTGCGGCTCCAGTGTCGCCAGGCTCAGCGCAGAAACGGCCTTGCCGCCGATGTAGGCCGACAATCCGCTCAGCAGTTCTCCCGCACTGGCCACCACCATCGCCAGACGCTCATCCATGGCCTCGCGCCCGACTTGCAAGGTGTACGACAAGGCGGCCAGGTCGATCTCGCGCTCGCTCGTCAGATAGTCGCGCAACTGGGCCGCGCGCTCCTTCAGGCGCGCTGCATCACGCGCCGACAGCACCATCAGGTAGCCGGCTTTGCCGGCGCACGCCGGCTGCGCGGCCGGCCGCTGGTATTGCTCCAGGATCAGGCAGGCGTTCACGCCGCCCGCGCCGAAGGAATTGATCAGGGCGCGGCGCGCCTGGCCGTCGCCGGTGTCCCATGGCGTCAGCGCATGCTGCAAATAAAACGGCGAGCTGGCGAAATCGATGTTCGGATTGACGATGTCGGAATGAATCGTCGGGGCAATCTGGCGATGCTTGAATTGCAGCAGGATCTTCGCCACGCCGGCAATTCCGGCCGCCGATTCCGCATGGCCGACATTGGCCTTGACCGAACCGAGCGGGCAAAACGCCTTGTTGTGGCTGCGCTTGCGGAACGCTTGCGTCATCGACAGCACTTCCAGGCTGTCGCCCAGCCTGGTCCCCGTGCCGTGCCCCTCGACGTAGCCGATCTCGTCCGGACCGATCCCCGCCTTGCTCATCACCTGCTCGATGAGCTGGGCCTGCGAATTGGGATTGGGCGCCGAGTAGCCGTTCGACCGGCCACTGTGCTGGTACGCGCTGGCGGCGACCACTCCATATATATGGTCGTTGTCCGCCACCGCGCGTGCCAGCGGCTTGAGCAGGAAGGCGCCCACGCCCTCGCCGGGGATAAAGCCGTCGTCGCCATCGCCGAAGCTGCGGCATTTGCCGTCCACCGCCAGCATGCGCTTGCGGCACAGCGACTGGTACTTGGCCGGGTGCAGGTACAGATTGACCCCGCCGGCGACCGCGAGCTGGCAGTCCTTGCGCTTCAGGCTCTCGCACGCCATGTGGATCGCCACCAGCGCGGACGAGCACGCGGTGTCGACCGGCATGCTGGGGCCCTGGAAATCGAAGAAGTACGAAACCCGGTTCGCAATCGACCACGGCAGCGCGGCCGGGTTGACCATGTTGCCACGGCTCCACTCGTCGGCGGTCAGCAGGTGGTAGGAGTTGGTCGTGACGCCGACGAAGACGCCGACATCGGCGCTTTTCGCCTTGGGATAGTGCTTTTTCAGGCTGTCGCGCGTGTAGCCGGCGTCTTCCACCGCGCCCCAGACCGACTGGATGAACATGCGCTCCTGCGGATCGATCATGCGCGCGTCGTCGGGCGATATGCTGAAGAAAGCGGCGTCGAACTTGTCGACATCGTCCAGGAAGCCGCCTGATGTGCAATAGATCTTGCCATCCTCGGCGGCTTGCGGGTCGGCATCGAAGAACCCGGCCGCATCCCAGCGGCTTGCCGGCACCGGCGCGATCAGGTCGCGGCCCGTGCTCAGGTTCTCCCAGAACGCGGCCAGGGTGGCGGATTGGGGGAACTGGCCGTTGACGCCGATGATGGCAATCGCGCCAATGTCTTCCACCACGGCTGGGGGCGCAGGCGCAGGCGCTGGCACCGCCTCGAGCGGCACCGGCGCGGCGGGCGCGACCTTGAAACGCCGGGCCAATGCGGCATGCGCCTGCTGCACAAGATAGCCGGCCAGCTCTTCGATGGTGGCGTATTCGTAAAAGAGCGTTTTGGGCAACTCGCCCAGGTCGCGTTCGAGGTCGGCGTTGATGCGGCTGATCATCATCGAATCCACGCCGAACGCGTCGAAGCGTTCCTGCGCATCGATGCGCTCGACGGCCAGCTTGATCTGTTCGCTCAGCAGGGTCTTGAGATAGTGCTCGGTCGCTTCGCGCAAGGGCTGGGCGTCCAGGTCAGCTAGCGCGACCCGTGCCGATGCCGCCTTGCCGCGCGCGAGGTAGGCCTCGATCCGGGTTGCGTCGCCGTACAGGGCGATCGCCTGGGCCTCTTTGCCTTGCAACGCGGATTCGAAAAAGCCGATCCCGGCGTTTGAAGGCAAGGGAGACAAGCCCGAACGCTCTTCCATCAATGCCACATCGCCTTGCGACAATTGCATGCCGCCGTCCTGCCACAACGGCCAGTTGATCGACAGCGATTTGCCCGGTCCCTGGCGCTGTTCCGCGTAGCCATCCATGAAGGCGTTCGCGAAGGCATAGTCGGACTGGCCGACGTTGCCGAGCGCGCCCGCCACGGACGAGAACGTGACGAACAGGTCCAGATCGTCATCCCTGGTGGCGAGGTCGAGGTTGATCGTGCCGTCCACCTTGGCGGCGAACACGGCTTCCATCTCGGCGCGCGTCTTGTTCAGCACGAATGCGTCGCGGTGAACGCCCGCGCTGTGGATGACGCCGTCGATGCGTCCGAAGCGATGTCTGGCTTCGCGCACGAGCGCATCGACCTGGCTGCGGTCGGCGATATCCGCCTGAACATACATGACGTTGTCGCCCGAGCGCTGTCCGGCAGGCGGGGCGGAGCGGCCTGTGAGTACCAGCCGGGCGCCGTATTGCTGGCGCAGGTACTGGCTGAACAGCTCTCCCAGCCCGCCCATGCCGCCGGTGATGATGTACACGCCGTTGTGCTTGATGACGGCGCCAGGCCTGGCGCGGGCGCCGGCGGGCGCACGCAGGGTTTCACGCACCTCGCGCTGGGCGCCGCGGTAGCGCACTTCAGCGGCGCGCCAGTGCGCATCGCGCAATTCGTCGGACACGATGCGGGCCATATCGCCGTCGATCTCGATGGTTTTCCACGAAAATTGCGGATTTTCCAGTGCCAGGCTTTTCAGGTATCCGGCCGTGCCGCGATGTTGCGCGGCAGAGGCATTCCCTGCGCGTACCGACACAATCCTGATGCCGTCGGTCGGCTTGCGCTTCAGGATGGACTGGCACAGCGCATGCAGCGCGAAGATACCGTTCTTGACGCTGCCTGCCGCATCCGCGACGTGGACAATGGCCGCCGGCAGGATGCTGGTGTCCTGGGTCGCGCCCGGATGCAGGCGCTCGATCTGGGCAAACAAGGCAAGGTCGGCGCCCACGACCAGCAGCGGGCCGGAGAAATCGGCCGCGACAAGCGGCTGCGCCGCGCGCCACTCGGTGCGGTAATGCAGCAGTTGCTTGCGGATCGCCTGAACCGGCGCCATACCGGCCGCCATCCAGAAACGCTCGCGGGCAAAGGGGTAAGTCGGCAGCGAGACCCGCTGCATGCGCTCCGTCCCGTACAGCCGGGCCCAATCGACGTCGACGCCACAGACCCACTGGGCGGCGAGGCCCTCCTGACTGTCGGGTCCGTGTCCGATTGTCAGACCTGGCACCGAAGTGGACACGGCGCGGGCGTTCTTTGTACTTCCCTCCAGCACATCGTCCGCTGCGCCGTGCTGGCGCCATTGGCGCAGCTTTGCCTTGAGTTCCGCTTTGCTAGCGGCTACAACGGCCAGGCGTTCCTGCATCGCCGTGCGGCCGAGCTGGGACGTGAAGGCCATGTCGGCCAGCGCTATTTCATCGGCATCGTCGAGGAAGGCGAGCATCCTGTCGGCACAGGCCAGCAGCCCATCGCGGTTGCGCGCCGACATGACAAAGGCGTAGGGACGGTCTTGCCGCTGCGCAGGCACGCGCTTGTCGACGAAGTCTTCCAGTATCAGATGCGCGTTCGACCCGCCGGCGCCGAAGGAACTGACGCCAACGCGGCGCGGACGCTGGTCCGGGCGCTTCCACTCCTGCAACGCGGTCTGCACATAGAACGGGGTGTTCGGAAAATCGATATGCGGATTGAGTTGCTCCGCATGCAGAGAGGGCACCAGTTGGCCGTGCTTCATCTGCAGCAGCACCTTGGTGAGCGCCGCAATGCCGGCGGCCGATTCCAGGTGACCGATGTTCGACTTGACCGATCCGATCGGGCAACGCTGCTTGCCGAGCGGCCGGCCCGCGCCCTCGAAGGCCTGCACCAGGCCGGTCACTTCGATCGGGTCGCCCAAGGAGGTTCCCGTGCCGTGGGTTTCGATGTACGAGATCGTGGCCGGGTCGATGCCGGCCTTGCCCAGCGCCTCCAGTATCAATGCCGATTGCGCGACCGGATTCGGCACGGTGTAGCCGTTGGTCTTGCCGCCATGGTTGATGGCGCTCGATTTGACGATGGCGTAGATCTGGTCGCCATCGGCAATCGCCTTGTCCAAGGGCTTGAGCAGCACCGCGCCGACGCCCTCGCCCGGCACATAGCCGTCGCCGCCGTCGCCAAAACTGCGGCAGCGGCCGTCGGTGGAAGCGAAGTTGCCCTGGCTGAGGCTGAGGTACTTGTTCGGGTGGATCGATACGTTGACACCGCCGGCGATGGCAAGGTCGACGCCGCCCTTGCGCACTTCTTCCGTGGCAAGGTGAATCGCCGTCAGGGACGAGGAGCACATCGTGTCCAGCGCCAGGCTCGGCCCCTGGAAGTTGAAAAAGTACGACACGCGGTTGGCAATCGACGCAAACGAGGAACTGGGCGTGCCGGCCGCGCCGGCTGCGGCGCCGTACAGCTCGTACTGGCCCCACATCACGCCGACGTACACGCCGACCCGGTTGCGGGCGATGGCATCCTTGCTGTAGCCGGCGTCTTCGATGGTTTCCCACACGGTTTCGATGAACAGGCGTTCCTGCGGGTCGATCAGTTCCGCTTCTTTCGGAGAAATATTGAAGAACAGCGCGTCGAACTGATCCACGCCGTCGATGAAACCGCCCCACTTGCTGTAGGCCTTGCCGGGCTGGTTGCGCTCGGTCGTGTAGAACGGCGCGTGATCCCAGCGCTCGTCCGGAATCTCGGTGATGCAATCGCGCCCGGACTGCAGGTTCTGCCAGAATTCGCGCAGATTGTTTGCCTGCGGATATCGCCCGGCCACGCCGACGATGGCGACATCCAGCGATGTTGGCGCCTGCGCGGCAAAGCGCAGCTTGCTGCGTGCCGGTGCCGGGATAGGGATCGCGGCGGCAAGCTGCGCGCTGGCCTGGCCCGCCTTGTCTGCCGCCAGCACATGCGGGAAGGCCTTGGCCAGATACCCGGCCAGGCGCGCAATGGTCTGGTATTCGAAAAACAGCGTCTTCGACAGGGAGCCGAAGGTGCGTTCGAGCTGCTTGGTCAGCTTCATCGCCAGCACCGAATCCATGCCGTACTGCTCCAGCGGCGCCTTGGGATCGACTTCGTGGGACGGCATTTTCAGAAGGCTTGCCAACTCGTCGACCAGATACTGTTGCGCGCTGTCCAGCAAGCCGCCGGCATCCCCGCCCGGGACTGCCGCCGGCTCCAGCGCGACCGGCGCATGGCGCTGCGCCAGTGCCCGGCGCAGGCGATTCAGGCGGCCTTCGATCACCAGCGCCTGGGACGTGCCCAGCGCCACGCTGCGGTAGAACGCCTGCATGCCATTGGCGCTGGTCAGCGGCTGCATGCCCGAGGCGTCGGCGAGCATCGCCAGGGTATCGGCATCGAGCCGCATGCCGCCGTCCTGCCAGAGCGGCCAGTTGATGGAGACGGTGTTCTTGCGCTGCGCGGCGAATTGGTCCATGAAGCCGTTCGCGGCGGCATAGTCGGCCTGGCCGGCATTGCCCATCGCCGAGGCCAGCGACGAGAACAGCACCATGAAATCGAGGTTCAGGTGCCTTGTGGCGGAATCCAGGTTGACCGTGCCGGCCACCTTGGGCGCGAGCACCTGCGCAAATTGCGCGCTCGTCTTGTTGATGATGAAGTTGTCTCGCGTCATGCCGGCGCTGTGGATGACGCCATTTAGCGCGCCGAATTCGCTCACGATGCCGTCGACAAGGGAACGGACCTGAGCCGGCTGGGTCAGGTCGAGCTGGCGGTACACCACTCGCCCGCCCGGCATCGGCAGCGCATGTTCGGCCGCGCGGCCGCTCAGGACGACGACCGCGTCGCTGGTCGTGTCGACGATGGCGCGCGCAAACAGCAGGCCAAGGCCGCCGGTGCCGCCCGTGATCAGGTAGACGCCGCCGTCTTTGAACGCCACGTCGGCGGCGCCGGCCTCCTGTTCCATCCAGCGCCGCACGGTGGGCAGGCCGCCTTCATGTTTGAGCACGGATTCACCCGAGCGCAACATCGACTCGCGCAACTGCGCCGCCAGCGCCGCTTCGCCGACATGGCGCTCCGTCACGATCAGCTGGGCGATCAGGTCCGGGTTTTCCAGCCGCGCCGTGTCGATCAGGCCGGAAAGCCCGGCCAGCACACTGTCGCCGCCGATCACGAGCTGGAACAGCATCTTCCCGCTGGATGCCGATGTGAGCATCGCCTGCACCTGTTCGAAGCAGGCGATGGCGGCCGCGCTGTAACGCGCGGCGGCATCGTGCGCGCCGTCGGCCGTCAAACGCCGCACGTCCATCGCCGGCATGCGGTCCGGGTCGATATGGTCCAGATCGCACAGCAGCACCACGTGACGACTGTAATCGACCGCGCCGTGGGCCGCGCCGGCAGGCTCCCAGCGCGGCACCGCGATCAGGGTACCGCTATCGTCCGCCTGCATCGCGCGCGAGGCCAGGCCGGCCAGGCGGGCGCACAGCGTGCCATCGTGCTCGCACAGGTCGATGTCGATCTTCTCGCCCGCACGGCGCACCCAGGCGAACATGCGCGCCGTGAACGGCCGATGCACGGCCAGGGAATCGAGCGCAAACGGCACCGACGGCTGCCCGGGCAGATGGTCGATGTCGGCGACGAGGCCGATGGACGCCTGCAAGGCGCTGTCGAACATGCCGGGATGGAGGGTGAATCCATCCGCCTCGCCCTGCAAGGTCAGCTCGGCCAGCACCTGCCCTTCGCCGCGCGCGAGCGCCGTCATGCAGCGGAACGACGGCCCGTAGTGGATGTGCATTCCCCTGAAGGCGCCGTAGGCCGTATCCACATCCAGCTCACCGAGGTGCATGCCGGCGCGGATGGCGGCCAGGTCGATCCGCCCGGCGCCCGATGCTTCCGACAGCACGACCTGCCCCTGGCAGTGCGTCCCGCCTTGGCCGGTATGGACCTCGAAATCGATCGTGCTTTCGCCGCGCGGCGCCAGCGCGATGCTCACCTCCTGGCCGCCATCGACGACAATCGGCTGCGTCCAGACCACGTTGTTGATCGTCAGCGCCTGGCCACCGGCCGGCATTGCCAGTTCCACCGCGGCGCGCACCATTTCCAGGTACGCGACGCCAGGCAGGATTTTCTGCCGCGCGGCGCCGATGCGGTGATCGGCCAGGAAGAATTCGTCGCCGCTGAAGTGGGCGCTGTAGCGTTGTTCGACAAAGTCGGACGTATTCGCGTGCACCAGCGGGTGCAGCAGCGCGGCACCACCCATGCCGCGCTTGCCCGCCGCGCGGCTGATCCAGTAGCGGTCCTTGGCAAACGGGTACGCCGGAAGGCTGATCAAGGCCGGCTTGCGTCCGGTGTGCAGCCGGCGCCAGTCGATTTCCAGGTTGTTGACCCAGAGTTCGGCCAGTTTCGGCAGCTTTTTGCGGGCGATCCATTTGGCGATGGTCTCCATCATGTCATCGTCCTGGCTGAGGACCGACATGCCGTCCTTGTCCTTGTCCTTGTCGGCCTGGCCAAGGTAGAACTGGTCGATGCCATCTTCACCGCGGCCGAACGCGGCCAGTTTCGCGGCCAGTTGCGCCACCGAGTCCACCACGAGCGCCAGGCGCGCATCCATGACTTCGCGCCCGACTTGCAGCGTGTACGCCATGGCGTCCAGGTCGACAGCGCTGTCCTGGCGTTCGATAAAGGCGAGCAGCTCGCTCGCCTTGCGCTTTAACTGCGCCGGCGTGCGGGCGGACAGCACGATCACCACTGCCTCCTGTTGCGGCGCCAGCGCCTTGACGGCGGCATACTCCTCGACGATCAGGTGCGCGTTGGAGCCGCCCGCGCCGAACGAGGAAATGCCGGCGATGCGGGGCACCCGCCTGCCATCGACCTCCGGCTGCTCCCACGCGCGCAGGGCCTGGTTGACGACAAAGGGCGACGCCGCGAAATCGATATACGGATTGAGGACCGACGAATGCAGCGACGGCACGATCATCCGGTGCTTCATCTGCAGCAGCACCTTGGTCAGGCCGGCAATGCCGGCGGCCGATTCGCAGTGGCCGATATTCGACTTGGCCGACCCGATGGCGCAGAACTGGCGCTCCTTTGTGTACTCGCCGAAGACCTGGCTCAGTGCGGCGATTTCAATCGGGTCGCCCAGTCTGGTGCCGGTGCCGTGCGCTTCGATGTAGCTGACGTGGCGCGCATCGATGCCGTATTCCTTCAGCGCCAGGCCGATCACGTTCGCCTGCGCCTTGGGGTTCGGCACCGAGTAGCCGTTGGTCTTGCCGCCGTGATTGAGCGCGCTGCCCTTGATGACGCCATAGATGTGATTTCCGTCGCGCTCGGCGTCAGACAGGCGCTTGAGGACCACCGCGCCCACGCCTTCGCCGGGAATGTAGCCGTCGCCGCCCTCGCCGAAACTCTGGCAGTGGCCGTCGCTGGAGATGAACTGCCCGGCGCTGAGGATCAGGTATTTGTTCGGGTGGATCGATACGTTGATGCCGCCGGCAATGGCCAGGTGCGTGCGGCCCTGCTTCAGGTCCTGGCAGGCAAGGTGAATCGCGGTCAGCGAGGACGAACACATGGTGTCCAGGGTCATGCTCGGACCGTGCAGGTTGAGGATGTACGAGACCCGGTTGGCGATGCTGGCGTAACTGACCGGCACCCCGACGCGCGCGCCCTGCAAGCTCGCTTCGGCGCCGAACAGCTGGTATTCGCCATACATCACGCCCACGTACACGCCGACCTGGCCGGCCTGCTCTTGCCTGTGCGCGGTCTTGAGGGCGGCGCGGGTGTATCCGGCGTCTTCGATCGCCATCCACGTATGCTGCAGGAACAGGCGCTCCTGGGGATCGATCATCTCCGCGTCGACCGGCGGGATGTTGAAGAACAGCGGATCGAATTCGTCCACCCCACTGATGAAGCCACCCCATTTGCTGTAGTGGCAGCCCTCGGCGGTCCGGTCTTCGCTGTAGTAGTCGCGCCAGTCCCAGCGTTCTTTCGGGATCTCGACGATGCAGTCCTTGCCATCGCGCAGATTGTCCCAGAACGCTTCGAGGTCGGGCGACTCGGGGTAGCGCCCGCTCAGGCCCACGATGGCGATCGCTTCGTCGTGGCGCACGCCCTGGGCTGCCGGGACGATGCCACGGCCGGACCGCTTGCGTGGCGCCGCGTCCAACGGCGGCGCTGGCGGCGCCGTCACCCGCACGGTTTGCGCTACGGAGAACAGCGTCGCCAGCGTCGGCGCGTGGCTGCGCACAAAGTAGTCGGTCAGTTCGTCGATGCTCTGGTGTTCGAAAAACAGCGTCTTGGACAGCGGACCGAAGGTTTTTTCGAGCTGGCGCGTCAGGTCCATCGACAGGATCGAGTCGATCCCGTATTTTTCCAGGGCCGCGCGCGGGTCGACCTTGCCGTACGGGAGTTTGAACAGCTCGGCGAACTGCTTGCGCAGGTAGTCGCGCGTCTGCTCGTGCAGGTTCGCGGCTGGCTGCGCGGCCACTGGCGCCGCCGCTTCCGCCATCCCCGGCGCCTGTTCGAACAGGACCTGCCTGATTTTCTGCATGTCGCCTTCGATCGCCACCGTCTGCGTCTGCCCTTCCAGGCAGCGCAGGAAGGCGTGCATGCCGCTGCCGGTCTGCATCGGATGCATGCCGGTGTGCTCGCGCATGGCGTCCTGGTCGCGCTGCGGCATGCGCATGCCGCCTTCCGCCCACAGCGGCCAGTTGATGGCGATCGTCCTGCCCTTGCGCTGGCCGGCGGCGGCCAGCCGGTTGCGATGCTCCGCAAACTGGTCGAGGAAGCCGTTGGCGACCGCGTAGTCGGCTTGCCCGACATTGCCCATCACCGAAGCGCCGGATGAAAACAGCGCCATGAAATCCAGGTCGACGTCGCCGCTGGCCGCATCCAGGTTGACCGTACCGCTTACCTTGGGCGCGAGCACCTGCGCGAATTCGTCGCGCGTTTTCTTGACGATCAGGCTGTCGGCGACCATGCCGGCGCTGTGGAGGATGCCATTGAGCTGGCCGTGCGCGGCGACGATATCGGCCACGACCTGGCGCACCTGTACAGCGTGCGTCAGGTCCATGGTGCGGTATTCGATCCGGCCGTCGCCGGACAGCGCATCGAGCTTGTCCTGCACACCTTGCGACGAGGCCGAGCGCCCCGTCAGTACGACCCTGGCGCCCGCCGTCTGGCGCACGATCTCCTGCGCAAACAGGCTACCCAGGCCACCCAAGCCGCCGGTGATGAGATACACGCCGCCCTCCTTGAAGGCGATGGCCGGCGCTGCGGCGCCGTCCTGCGCTTCTTCCCAGCCCATCGCTTCCCGCACGCCGTTCCGGTAGCGGACTACGGCATCGTGCGCCGGCTCGGCGTGGATCTCCTGCGCCGCCAGCGCATCGACAAGCAGGAGCTGGCCCTGGACGTCCGGGTGCTCCAGCGCGGCGGACTTCAACAGCCCGGACAGGCCGGCCAGCAGGTTCGCTTGCGCCGCATCGGGCACGACCAGCTGGATGAACACGCCAGCGGCGGTCCTGTTGGCGATAATCTCGCGCACCACGTCGAAGCAGCCCAGCGCCAGGTCGATGTAGCGCTGCGCCACGTCGCCCTGGGCGGCCGTCACGTGGTGTACTTGCGCATCGGGAATCGCGCTGGCGGCGAGGTCGCAAAACAGGACATGGCGCTGGGCGCCGCCGGAGCGCACAGGCCCGCGCGGGCTGGCTGTCCACACCGGATTGGCGAGCACCAGACCGACCTTCTCGCGCCGTGCATCCGGCCGCACGCTCAGGGTCCGCGACGAAAAGCCCCGGAGCTGCACGCAGACCTTGCCGTCGGCGTCGCACAGGTCGATATCGAGCCTGGCGACCTTGTCGTTGACGGCCGCGCCTTGCGCATGCCGTATCCACGCCACCATCTCCCGCGTGCACGCCGACAGGATCCGCACCGATTCCAGCGCAAACGGCAGCGACGGGTGGCTCGGCAGCACCCGCAGGTCGCCGAGCAGGCCGATGGCCGCCTGCAGCGCGCCGTCCATCAGGCTCGGATGCAGCTCGTACGCGCCCAGCGTATCGGCCACCGATGCCGGCAGGGTCAGACGCGCCACGACTTCCCTCTCGCCCCGGTCGACCAGGGTGAGCGCCTGATGCCCCGGCCCGAACTGCATGCCCATGGCCCGGTACGCCGGATACACGGCGCCGGCGTCCAGCTGCCCGGCGCCCATGCGCGCGGTGAGCGCATCGACGTCCAGCCGTTCGGCCACCGGTTCGGCGGCGACAATGGCGCTGCCCCGGCAATGCACCACTTCTTCACCGTCGGCGTCGTCGCTGAAAATCTCGAATTCGATTGCGTTGCCGCCCGATGAAAGGGCAATGCACACGTCCTGACGCGCGCCGACGACCAGCGGCTTGACCCAGACCACATCGTTCAGCTGGATCCGGCCTGCGCCCGGCATCGCGTCGGCCAGCGCGGCGCGCGCCATTTCCAGGTAGGCCACCCCCGGCAGCACGCGCAGCGCGGGGCCGCCATCGGCCAGCACCCGGTGGTCGTTCAAAAAGAACTCGTCGCCTGTGAACGACGAACGGTAGCATTGCTGATGCATATCCGAGACATTCCGGTGCAGCAGCGGATGCAGCGATGCCGCACCGCCGGACGCCCCATTCCCGGAGAACTGCCTGATCAAATTGACCGCATTTTCTTTCGACAGCCTTCTGTTCTTGAGTTCCGAAACAACATACTCGATAAAGTCGATCATTGTTTTTGCACTTTCTCGCGGGAGCGGCGCTTGTTTGATTGGATTGGCTTTTTTTGGAGTCGCAGAGGGCTTACACGAGCTTTCTCAACAGTTGGGCGCCCTGGGTGGCGTCGAGCGACGATTCGTCGATCCGGTCGATCAGGTCTTCGATCAGTCGCAAACTTGCATGGGGTGCTGGCACGCGCTCGGCCTTCGCGGGCGGGCGCAGCACGGCGCTGTCGATCCAGTATTCATCCCGGGCGAACGGATACGTCGGCAGTTGCATGCGGCCTGGCGTGATGGCGCCGTGCAGCCGGCTCCAGTCGAAGTCCATCCCCCTGGCCCACAGTTCCAGCAGCTTCGAGAACTTTTTACGCGCGATCCATTTGTCGATCGCCTCGCTGATGTCTTCGTCGTGCATAAAGCTGCTCAGGCCATCGTTATTGCGCTGGACCTGGCCCCGGCAGGAACCGTCGATATCGCTGTCGCCATCGACGTAGGCGCCCAGATTGGCCAGCAACTGGCCGACGCCGGTCACCACGAAGCCGACCCGCATTTCCATCGGCTCGCGCCCCACCTGCAAGGTGTAGGCGAGCGCGCCGAGATCGACGCCGGCGCCGGAAGCACGCAGGAAGTCGCGCAGGTCCACGGCTTTCTGGCGCAGCTGTTCCGCGCTCTTGGCCGACAGCGGCACGATCACCGCGTCGTCCGGATTGCGCTGCGCAGCCGCACTGCGGGCCGCCTGGTATTCCTGCACGATCACGTGCGCGTTGGCCCCACCGGCGCCGAAGGAGGAAATGCCGGCGATACGCGGCTTGACCCTGCCGTCGACCAGCGGCCGCTCCCACGCCGCCAGGGCCTGATTGACCTTGAACGGCGTCTTCTCGAAGCGGATATGCGGGTTCAGGGTGGACGCGTGCAGGGACGGCGCAAGCTGTTCGTGCTTCAACTGCAGCAGCACCTTGGTCAGTCCGGCGATGCCGGCGGCCGCTTCCAGGTGGCCGATATTCGACTTGGCCGAGCCGACCATGCAGTAGCCCTTGTCCTGCGTATCCTTCGCGAACGCCTGCTGCAAGCCGGCGATTTCGATCGGGTCGCCCAGTTCCGTCCCGGTGCCGTGCGCTTCGATGTAGCTGATGTCGCGCGCGCTGATGCCGGCCTTGTCGATGGCGATGCGCACCAGCTCGGCCTGCGCGACCGGGTTCGGCACGGTGAAGCCGTTGGTCTTGCCGCCGTGGTTGACGTGGGTCGAGAGAATCACGCCATGGATGATGTCCTTGTCGCGCAGCGCCTGCTCCAGCGACTTGAGCAGCACTACGCCGACGCCCTCGCCCGGCACGAAGCCATTGCCCGCTTCGCCGAAGCTCTTGCACATGCCGTCTTTCGACAGCATGTGCTGGGACGACATGTCGACGTAGCTGGTCGGATGCAGGTACAGATTGACGCCGCCGGCGAACGCCAGGTCGCAATCGCCATCGTTGATGTGCTTGCATGCCTCGTGGATCGCCGTCAGCGACGACGAGCACATGGTGTCGACCGGCAAGCTTGGGCCGTTCAGGTCCATGAAATAGGACAAGCGGTTGGCGACCGAGCTGAACGAGGTGCGCGGCCAGAATTTATCGTCGCTCTGCGCTGTGTTGCGGTACAGGCTGTAGCCGGCCCGGGTGATGCCGGCGAACACGCCTACCCTGCCCTTGAAATTGCGCTTGAACACGCTACGGGTGTAGGCGGCATTTTCCATCGCGCTCCACGATGCCTGCATGAACAGGCGTTCCTGCGGGTCCATATTCAGCGCTTCGCGCGGCGGAATGCCGAAGAACAGCGTGTCGAATTCGGCAAAGCGGTCGATGAAACCGCCGCGTTTGGAATAGCTCTTGCCTTGTTCGACCGCCTTGTGCTCATCCGGCTCGTAGAAGCCATCCATCGCCCAGCGCTTTTCCGGAATGTCGCCGATGGAATCCTTGCCGGATTTCAGGTTTTCCCAGAACTGCTCCAGGCTGTCCGCACCGGGATACATGCCGCTGATGCCGATGATGGCGATAGCTTTCTGCTGGCCCGTCCGGGGACTGGCCGGCCCCATGCGGCGCTGTCGGGCACGCACCGGACGTGCCGCCGGCACGGTCGCCTGCGGCGCGGAATTTTCCAGCGCAAACATCCGAGCCAGGGCCGGGCCCTGCGTTTCCACCAGGTGGCCGGCCAGCGCGTGCACGGTCTGGAACTGGTACAGCAAGGTGCTGCCGACATCGCCAAAATGCTGTTGCAACTGCTGGTTGACCAGGCTCACCGACACCGAATCGATGCCGTAGAGTTCCAGCGATTGCTCCGGATCGATCAGCTGGCGGTCGATCTTGAGCGCTTTTCCGAACAGTTGCTGACAGAATTGCACGGTCTTGGCGCGCAATGCCTCATCGCCGACGACGGGTGCGGCGGCGCGCACGGCCACGGGTGCGGGCGCCTGGGCGGAACGGTCGGCCTCGAACAGGCTCTCCAGTTTCTCCAGCTGGGTGTCGATCAGATGGGCGGCGATCGCCTCCACGGTCTGGAACTCGTACAGCAAGGTGCTGCCGATCTCGTCGAAGTGCTTTTGCAGCTCCTGGTTGACCAGCCCGATGATGATCGAATCGATGCCATAGCGCTCCAGCGGCTCGCTGGCGTCGATGTCGTGGCTGGTGATCTTGAGCGCCTTGCCGATCACCTGCTTGCAGAACTGGACTGTCTTGTCCCTGAGCAGGTCGCCGCTGCCCGCGCCCGGCGCAGCCAGGCGCGGCGCGGCGGTCTGGACGCCGGCTGCGGGCGCCTTGACCACGGCGCGCTGGCGCACCACGCCGTCGCTGAAAGCCATGATGATCTGCTGCCCCGCAGCATGCCCTTCGCTGCAAGGAAAGCGCACCGAGTGGAAGCCCTCTTCCTCCAGCACCATTTTCCAGGCGTCGGGATAGAGTCCGGGCGAGCCGGGAATCCGGACTTCGTCGTCCTCGTTCAGCCACCAGCCGTCCAGCAGGCCGAAAGTGAGGTGGCCGCAGATGGATTTGTCGCTGATTTCGTTCAGGAGCAGCATGCCGCCCTTGCGCAGCACGGCCTTGGCGTTACGCACGGCATTGCGGATGTTCTTGGTGGCATGGATCACGTTGGCCGCAATCACCACATCGTAGCTGCCGGCTTCGACCTGCTGCGCTACCGGCTGTTCGACATTGAAGATGCGCGTGACGAGGTAGGGCGCGCGCGGGGCGTAATTGTTCTCCGCATGGAACAGGAAGGCCTTGGAAAGATCGGTGTAGCAATATTCGGCGATCCGGTCCTGGTACGGCCTCAGTTTGTCCAGGATACTGACCGTGGTCGCGCCGGTGCCTGCGCCGATTTCCAGCATCCTGATGCGCGCGTCGGGCTCGACCTTGAGGCGGGCTTGCACGGCGGCAACCAGCGTCTCGCTCAGGCTGACGTTGTAGGCGAGCGAGAGGGTATCCGACTTGTAGACCCGTTCGACCAGTTCCAGCGACGAATTGGGGAAGAGGACATCGGTCGCCTTCCGCTTTCCGGTCAGGATGTCCGGCAAGGCGCGCAGGCATTTGTCGACCAGCTGGCATAGCGCTGCCCTGCCCTCCACCTGTTGCCAGGCAATCATCGCCTCGTCCCATTCGGCCCACAATGCCGCCAGCGGCGTGGCTTCCCGCATGGCGATCAGCGTGCTCTCGGTGCGCCAGCGTTCGTACGCCGGCAACACGGCCGGCGTGTCCGCCAAGATGGCGCCCAGCAGGCGTGCGATGAGCGCTTCCATTTCCTGTCCGGCGTGCTGTTTCATGTGCACGAATGGCGACTGCCGGTTCATGCGGTCGATATCGGCGTGCGCCACCACCATGGCGGCGGCAGCCTCATTGTCGTAGCTGCTCATCCACTCTTCCGCGCCGGCGTGCGGCACGGTGCTCGCGATGGACATCTGGCCGATGCCGCTGGCGATGAAGCGGTCCAGCGCCCGCATGCCTTGCACCGGGTCGAGCGGCCGGTAACCGATCTCCTTGAAATAGGCCTTGGTCGCGTCGCTCAGGGCCTCGCCAGCGCCGACCGACCAGTAACCCCAGTTAACGACCTTGACGGCGCAATCCCAGTGCTTGCCCAGCTGGAGCGCAAATGCGTCCTTGAAGGTGCAGCCGGCCGAATAGCCGCTCATCCCGGCGCCGCGCACGAAGGAGGCGTTCGACGAGAAGAACAGCGCAAAATCCAGCGCCTCCGCCTTGAACACCTGGGCAATGCGCACACTCAGGTCGATTTTCACCGACAGCACCGCCCTGAAATCGTCTTCCGACACCGTCTTGAGGCTCTGGTCGAAGGCGCCGACGGCGCAATGGACGACGCCATGAATGACCGGGTGCTTGCGCTTGATCTGCTGGCAGGCGGCCGCCAGTTCGCCGGGCTTGCTGGCATCGGCCTGGATGTATTCCGGCGTTTTGCCCAGCGAGGCGAAGCTATCGAGTTTTTGCCGGATTTCCGCATTCAGTTCGCGGCGCCCGATCCAGATCACGTTCGCCCGGCACTGCTCGATGGCGTGACGGCTCCAGATCTCGCCAAGCCCGCCGCTGCCGCCGATGACGACATACACGCCATCGGTCCGATACGGCGCTTTTGCGTCGGCCAGGCCATCGACGCGCACCAGCTTCTGCGCGAACCATTCGCCGCCGCGCATGGCGTAGCAGGCATTTTTCGCCGTCCAAGGCAGCTTTTGCATGCTGCTCACCGCGCCACTGGTGAACGCCTGCAGGTCGAGCATGCGGATCTGCCAGCGCGGATACGCGTCCGACAGGCTGCCCGAGAAGCCCTGCAGCCCGGCGTGGGTCGGGTTGACGACGTCCGACGCCAGGACCGGAAGGCTGTTCAAGGTGACGATATCCCACGCCAGGGCGCGTTTATCGTCGCCGAGGCTTGCCAGCGCGCGCATGATGCGCAGCAGCTGCATGATGCCGCCGCGCTGGTCGCCGATGATCGTTTCTTCGGCAAAGGTCTCGACCGCGTGGGCCGATGCGATCCAGATCAGGCGCTCGACATCTTTCAGCACGGCGCCGATGTCGTCGACGCTGTCGCCTTCTGCGATATGCACGAAGCTGGCGGCAGCGTAGTGCGGCTCGAGCACCGCACGCTGCTCGCCGCTGGCGTTGACGACCACCACGCGCTCCCCTGCCGGTGCGTCGGCAGACGCTTTGACGGTATCCCAGCGTGGCGTGGTCATCAGCATGACGGCGTGATCGGCGGCCTGCTCGACAAAATCGGCAACGCCACGCACATGCACCTGATCCTGGGCGCCGGCCGTGTAAATCTCGAAAGCGATGCTGTCGTCGTCGTTGGCGAACAGGTCGACCACCAGTTCGAGCTTGCCGGTCACGCGCAGCGGCGTCTCCCAGCTGACTTCAGCGATGTCGATCGTTCCCGCCTGGTCAAGATCGCCGCTCGCGTGTTGCACCGCCAGGCGAGCCATTTCCAGCAAGGCGGAAGGCGCCATCACCCTGACGCCGTCATTGGTCTGTTCGAAGCAGGCCTCGTCGCCGCTGAAACTCGAACGGTAGCGCTGCTGGCTCAATACCGAGACATTCCTGTGCAACAGCGGGTGCAGCACGCTGGCGCTGGCCTGCTGCGCCACATTGCGCGCGCCTGCACCGATCCAGAAGCGCTCCTTTGCGAACGGATAGCCCGGCAGTGCCATGCGCTGCGGCTTGGCATCCCCGTACAGCATCGACCAATCCAGGTCCAGTCCCTTGACCCACAGGTCCAGCAGCTTGCCGAGGGCGCGCTGGCCCAGCCACTTATCGACGATCATGGCCTTCATGTCGTCGTCCTGGACGATCAGCTTCAGACCTTCCTTGTGGCGCTTAACCTGGCCCTGGTACACGCCATCGATGGCGGTTGCGCCAGCCGTGTAGGCCGCCAGCTTGGCGCGCAGTTCCTCGACCGACGCGGCCAGAATGCCCAGCCGCTCGCCCATCGCGTCGCGGCCGAGCTGCAAGGTGCAGGCCAGTTCGCCCAGGTCGACATCGCCCTTGCGGGCGTCGATAAAGTCCAGCAGGTCGCGTGCGCCCTGGCGCAGCTGCTGCTCGGTGCGGGCCGACAGAGGCAGCACCATGGCCCCATGCTGCGTGACGATCGATATGCCGGCCTTTGCCTGCACGCCCGGCTGATGCTCGGCGACGACGATGTGCGCATTGGTGCCGCTGAAACCGAAGGAACTGATCGCCGCGCGGCGCTTCGCGCCCTTGGCGACGGTCCACGGTTTGAGCGTGTCGTTGATGTAGAACGGGCTGCCATCAAGCTGGAAGTGCTCGTTGCGACGCTCGAAATTGATCGTCGGCGGCAGCGCGCGGTGCCGCAATGCCAGAACGAGCTTGATGAAGCCCGCCGCGCCGGCCGCCGTCAGGCAGTGGCCGATATTGCTCTTGACCGAACCGAGGGCGCAGAAGCCCGCCGTGTCGGTGAAGGGTTTGAACGCCTCTTTCAGGCCAGCCACCTCGATCGGATCGCCCAGCTTGGTGCCGGTGCCGTGCGCTTCGACCAGGCCGATGCCGGCCGGGTCGATGCCGAACTTGCGGTACACCGATTGCAGCAGGCGGGTTTGCGATTCTTCGTTGGGGGCGGTGATGCCATTGGTCTTGCCGTCCTGGTTCACGCCCCAGCCTTCGATCACGGCCTGGATGCGGTCGTTGTCACGCTCGGCATCGGCCAGGCGCTTGAGCATCATCACGCCGACGCCCTCGCCCGGCACGAAGCCGTTGGCGCGCTGGTCGAAGCTGAAGCAGCGGCCGTCAACCGAGAGCATGCCCGCCTGCGCCGTCATGATGTGCATCGCCGGGCCGGCCATCACGTACACGCCGCCCGCCAGTGCCAGGTCGCTGTTGCCGGCGTTGAGGCTGTCGCAGGCGCTGGCGATGGCGACCAGCGACGACGAACACGCGGTCTCGATCGACACGCACGGTCCGCGCAGGTTCAGAAAGTACGAAATGCGCGCCGCCAGGATCGAGCTTGCGGCGCCGGTAAAGCCCTGCGCGCTCAATTGCTGCTCCGGTGCGGCCTGTAGGTAGTCGCTCGGCCCGCAGCCGACGAACACGCCGCACTGGCTGCCGGACAGCGACTGCGGGTTGTAGCCGGCGTTCTCGATGCTGTGCCAGCACGATTGCAGGAACAGGCGCTGCTGGGGATCCATGCATTCCGCCTCGGTCGGCGAGATGCTGAAGAACAGGGGATCGAACATATCGTATTGCGCGAGTGCGCCGAGCCACTTGCTGTTGGTTTTGCCCGCCGTTGGCGCACCTTCCTGGTAGAACGCGCCGAGGTTCCAGCGCGTGTCGCTCACTTCCTCGATGCAGTTCCTTCCTTCGGCAAGGTTGGTCCAGAACTGGTCCAGATCGTTCGCCTTGGCGAACTGCCCCGCCATGCCGATGACCGCAATCTGCTGCGACGCGGTCGGCAGCGCCGGAACGACCGGCGATGCCGGCGCCGCAATCACACGTGCGCGGCCACGCCACGATACCAGCGCGCTGCGCGCTGCGCGTACCGGCGCAAGCGCCACCGGCGGCGCTTCGGCCGCGGCCTGCGCGGGCCGATCCTGCAAGAGTCGCGCGAATTGTTCCAGGGTCGGGTGGCTGTAGACCTTGGTCGCCTCGATATCGGTGCCGTAGTGTTCATTGATCTTGCGCACCCAGGTCACGCCGGTAATCGAGTCGAGGCCCATGTCGATAAACTGGGTCGTCTCGTCGATTTCGTCGGCGCCGAGATGCAGTTCCCTGGCCAGCATCTGCTTGATCTTTCCGACGACCGGGCCTGTCGAAGGCGGTGTGGTACGGATTTCTTCGACTGCGACACCGGCCACGAGCTGGCTCAGTTGCTTCAAGGTCGGGTGGCTGTATACCTTGGTCGCCTCGATGTCGGTTCCGTAGTGGGCGTTGATCTTGCGGATCCAGGTTACGCCGGTGATCGAATCGAGGCCAAGGTCGATGAACTGGGTGTCTTCGTCGATTTCTTCCGGCGCCAGGAACAGTTCGTGCGCGAGCATCGTCTTGAGCTTGGCGATGACGGACGACGAAGCGGCGGCTGTTTTTACGGAAGCTGCAACCGGCTTCGATTTCGCGGTGACCAGCTTCGCCTGGATATGCCCGAGCGTGTCGGCATTCTTCACGAAGGTCTGCTCGTGCATGTCGACTTCGCGCCGGTAGCTGTTGTCGCGCGCAGCGCGCAGCGCCTCGGTCGACAGGCGCTTGAGCTGCACCAGGCGGGCGCGCGGCTGCTGCGCCATGCGCGCGGCAAGCGCTATCGCCGCCGGAACCACCTCGCGCCGTGGCAGTACGGTGAGCGGTACCCCGCGTTCCTTCAACTCGCGGCCTGACATTTCGTTCGCGCTCAGCAGCGTCTCGCGCGCCAGGTCGTAGCCGATCTTGGCAGGGAACATCAGGGTGGAGCCGGCGCCCGGCGTAAAGCCGTAGCCCATGTAAGGACTCAGGTAGCGGCTTTCCTCACTGAGCATGACCACATCGGCAAACATCCCGAACGACCAGCCGCCGCCGATGCCGTGGCCCTGGATGGCGGCAATGACGGGGAGCGAACAGTCCATGGGCAGCTGGAACACCTTCTCGTCGGTGAACTGCGCCTGGCCGTCCTGGATTGCCAGCAGCGTCTCCATGGTGCCGCCGGTGGCGAAATAGCTGTCGTACCCGGTCAGCACCACCGCCTTGTAGCCCGGCGTTTGCTCGATGTGGGCAAAGGCTTCCTTCAAGCCGCCAACCAGCGCCTCGGAGAACATGTTCTTGTCGTCGCGGTCCTGCATGCCGACGACCACGACGCCATCGGCGTGCGCGGTGACCGTCACCACGCGCGAGCGCAGTGCGACGGGGCCTGGCGGCGGGACTGCGACGTCCGCCACCGCATCGGGCAGCGCGGCGCCGTCGACGCTGCGCGCCGGTTTCCATGAGCGCTTGCTCCACAACGCAGCGAGCTCGCGCGCCTGCGCCAGCGGGTCGCCCGCAAGCGCACCGAGGTCGGCGCCGGAGTAGCTGCCGCCCGCGAGGCCGATTTCCTGCCCCACGACACGGCCGAAACGCCGCGTACACGTTACCGGCACGGTGATGTAACGGGCGTCGTGTCTGTAAAACGCCATGTCGCAGCTGATGCCGAACAGCCATCCCATGCCCTCGGCATCGCCCTCGAACGCGGCGATGAGCGGAATCGGGCAGTCGCGCACTAGCTGCCGCAAGGCGGCGAAGGTCTTGTCGTCGGTCTTCGGCAAATAGCCCTGCAATGCGCTGGTGACGATGGCCACGCGCGTACCGGGCTGGAAGCCGCGCTTCAGGTCCGCCATCAGTTCCTCGACGCCGTACGCCTTGCCCAGCTTGACGACGGCGATACCCTCGGCCGGGCCGGCGACGGCCGGATCCGCAATCCCGAGTGCGTCGGCCAGGGGCAGCATATGCCGCCCCAGGTGCGTCTTCAGCAGCCCGAGGGCGAGGCGCGACTTGCGCGACAGGTCGGCAGCCAGTTGCCTGGCTTTTGCATCGACTTGCGCCTTCGGCACCACGATCCCGATGGCCGGTTCGCGGCCGGTCCGGTACAAAAACGCAGCGGACGCGGATGCGCCCAGCCGCTCCTGGAACAGGCGCTCTTCCGCAGCGCTCGGAACGATGCCCTGCCCGATGTTCGTGAAACCGCATGCCCCACCTTCGCCGCGCACGATGAAGTCGCACAGCGCCGCCAGCAGCATGCCGGCGCCACTGGCGCCATCGCGCACGACTGCCACGACCGGATACGGGAATGCGGCAACGGCGCCCGGCAGGCCGCGTTCGACGGCCTCGTTGCAGGCCGCCCGGTCGCCGCGCCAGAACTGCGCGCGGCGGGGGTTCAGCAGCAGTACCTTGAGCGCGGGTTCGCCGCGTGCGCGCTCGAACGCTTGCGACAGCGAACCGATCGCCTCGCGCACGCTCGCCGCGTCGATATCGATCGAGAAGACGCCCTCGCCCAGGTCGAACAGGCGCACATTGCCGGCGTCGTTCGATGATGCAGTCAGCTCCATCAGGGCAAAGGTGGCTTTCGGCGTCGCCGCCTGCGCTGGAACGGCCACGCTGGCTTGCAGTGCGATCTGCGCCGGCTTTTTGCGCAGCGGCGGCAGCGCCATGGCAGGCGCGGTCCCCAAGCGGATCTCGCGCGGACCAGCCGCCGGCGGCAGGCGGAGCGGCGCTGCCTGGGCGCCGAAGATGACCCTTCCCTGGCAATAGACGACGTTGTCGGCGCAATTGTAGATCTCGGCGTCGACGGCATTCTCGTCGCGCGCGAACAGGGCGATGCCTAGCTGTCGGCCAGCCGCGATCACGACAGGTTCGCCCCAGACCACGTCGCCCACCTCCCATGCACCGGCGTCGAGCCGCTTCGGTGACGCCAGTTCGACTGCGGCGCACATCATGTCCAGCACCAGATGCGGTGGCAGCGTCTTCCGCCCCGCTTCCTCCACCAGATAGTCCTCGGACCCGGTGAAGGTCGAGGTGTAACCCTGTTCGGCGAGGCTGGACGTGTTGGCGTGCACCAGCGGATGCATGGGGGCCGCCTGCGCGGCCGGAGTCGGCGCCTTTGCCTGGTTCCAGTAGCGTTCTTTTGCAAACGGGTAGGCCGGAAGGCTCATCAGGCGCGGCGTGCCTGCCGGATCGGCAAGGCGGCTCCAGTCGACGTGCGCGCCCTTGACCCACATGCCGGCCAGCCTGGCGATATCCCGGTCGGCGATCCACTGCGCGAGCGAATCCTGGAATGCCGGATCTTCTTCCAGCTGCGCGATCTCGTCGCGATGCTGTTTGACCTGGCCGCGATAGACCTCCGGCCCGCTCGCCGCGCTCCGCATGAACGCTGTTAACTTGGCTGCCAGGTCGGCGCTGGATGCGACCAGGAAGGCTGCACGTTCTTCCATCGCCTCGCGACCGACCTGCAAGGTATGCGCCATCGAACGCAGGTCGATCTCGCCTTCGAGCACCGACAGCAGCGCAGCCACCCGCTGCTGCAACTGCTCCTGGGTGCGCGCCGACAGCGGCACCACGACCTGCCCTTCGACCGCCACGGCGGCCCGCGCCGGCGCGCGATACTCCTCGATGATGACGTGCGCATTCGATCCCCCGGCGCCGAACGAGGAAATGCCGGCGATGCGCGGCAGCACCCGGCCATCCACCTCCGGCTGCCGCCATGGCTTGAGCGTCTGGTTGACCACGAACGGCGTGCTGGCAAAATCGATGTGCGGATTGAGTTTGCTGGAATGGAGCGACGGAACGATGGCGCCATGCTTCATCTGCAGCAGCACCTTGGTGACGCCTGCGATGCCGGCTGCCGACTCGCAATGGCCGATATTCGATTTGGCCGATCCGATCAGGCAGTAGCCCGCCTCGCGCCCGGCTGCCTCGACGCCTTCGTGGAAGGCGCGGGTCAGCGCGGCGATCTCGATCGGATCGCCGAGTTTGGTGCCGGTGCCGTGCGCTTCTATATAGCTGACGTGGCGCGGATCGATCGCCGCCTCGGCCAGCGCGCGCCGTATCACGTCGGCCTGGGCCTGCGGATTGGGTACCGTGTAGCCGTTGGTCTTGCCGCCGTGATTGAGGGCGCTGCCCCGAATGACGCCGTAAATATGGTTGCCATCGCGCTCGGCGTCGGACAGGCGCTTGAGCACTGCCACGCCCACGCCCTCGCCGGGGATGTAGCCGCCGCCGCCCTCGCCGAAGCTCTCGCAATGGCCGTCGCTGGAGATGAACTGGCCGCCGCTGAGCATCGTGTATTTATTCGGATGGATGCTGACGTTGACGCCGCCCGCAATCGCCAGGCTGGTGCGCCCCATGCCCAGGTCCTGGCACGCCAGATGGATGGCGCTCAGCGAGGACGAGCACATGCTGTCCAGGGTCAGGCTCGGGCCATGCAGGTTCAGGAAGTACGACACGCGGTTGGCGATGCTCGCCAGGCTGCCCGACAGATTGTATTCGCCGTACATCACGCCCGCGTAGACGCCGACCTGGCCGTCCATGCCGCTGGCGTTCGGGATTTGCAGGCTGTCGCGGGTATAGCCTGCGTCCTCGATGGCGTTCCAGGCGTACTGCAGGAACAGGCGCTCCTGCGGATCGATGCTGGCCGCCTCGCGCGGGGCGATGTTGAAGAAGCGCGGGTCGAATTCGTCCACGCCCTCGATGAAGCCGCCCCACTTGCTGTAATGGGCGCCTTCCCTGGTGCGGTCTTCGCTGTAATACGCGCGCCAGTCCCAGCGCTCCTTCGGCACTTCGACGATGCAGTCGGTCCCGTCGCGCAGGTTGCGCCAGAAGGCATCCAGGTCGCGCGATTCCGGATAGCGGCCGCTCAGGCCCACAATCGCGACCGCTTCATTGACCGGCGCCGCCGCCTGGGCAGGCGTGGACGCGAACGGAAAGCGCTGGCGCTGGCGACGCCCGCTGGCGGGGGCCTGCACGGCGGCCTTGATCGCGATCGGGCGGCTTGCCTCAGGGGCCGACGGTATCGCAAACAGCGTCGTCAGCCTGCCGGCGTGCGACTCGACAAAATAGTCCGCAAGCTGGTCGATGTTCTGGTATTCGAAGAACAGGGTCTTGGGCAAGGGACCGAAGCTCGCTTCGATCTGCTTGGTCAGGTTCATGGCAAGGATCGAATCGATGCCGTAGTTTTCCAGCGCGGCGCGGGTGTCGATCCGGTGAACCGGGATCTTGAGGATGGCGGCAAATTCCGCGCGCAGGAATGCGCGGGTTTTCGCCGCCAGGTCGGCCGATCCGGCGACGGCGGCCGGTTTGGCGGCGCTCTTGCGAATCGTCCGCTCGGCAGCCAGCGCGCGCTGCATGCCGGCGCGATCGCCATGCATCACCATCAGCAGGCTGTGGGGCAGCGCGAGGCAGCGCTTGAACGCCTCCATGCCCTGGTCGGTCGCCAGCGAGCGCAGTCCGGTCCTCTGCTGCAAGGCGTCGCTGCTGTCGGCGTCGATGTGCATGCCGCCGTCCACCCAGTGCGGCCAGGCGATGGCCACGGTGCGTCCCTTGCGCTTGCCGGCGTCGACCAGCGCGTTGCGGTAGCCCGCGAATTGGTCCATGAAGCCGTTTGCGGCAGTGTAGTCGGCCTGCCCGACGTTACCGGACCACGATGCAATCGACGAGAACAGCACAAAGAAATCCAGGTCGATGTCCTGGCTGGCCAGGTCCAGGTGCTCGGTACCCGCCACCTTCGGCTGCAGGACCTCGCTGAACTGCGCGCAACCCTTCTTGAGGATGAAATCGTCGTGCACGATGCCGGCGCTGTGAATGATGCCGTCAAGGCGGCCGTACTGGTCGACGATCGACGCCAGTACCCTCTGCGTGCCGGCGGCGTCGCGCACGTCCATCTGGCGGTACTCCACGCGGCCGCTTTTCTGCAGCGCCGCGAGCCGGATGCCGGCGTCGGACGAGCGCCCCGTCAAGACAACGCTGGCGCCCGTCGTGGCACGCAGGATCTCCGCCGCCACCAGCGCGCCCAGGCCGCCCAGCCCACCGGTAATCAGGTAGACGCCATGCTCCCTGAACGCGCATGGCGCCGCGGCGGGCATATCGACAGTACGCCAGCGCCGCGCCAGCCGGCTGTCGGCCGTGTAGTGCACGACGCGGTCTTGCGGATTGCCGACTTCGGTGCGCAGGCGGCGTGCCAGGTCGCCGCCCGGAATGGCCGGGCGTACCAGGACGATCTGGCCGACGATCCCCGGGTTTTCCAGGGCCGCCGTGTCGATCATGCCGGACAGGCCGGCAAACATCTGCGCGTCGTCGCGGTCCGCGACGACAATCTGCACGAACTGCGAACCCTGGGGCCTGGACTCCAGAATGCGCCGGATCGCCTCGAAACAATGGAGCGCGATGTCCGCATAGCCCTGCGAGAGCGCGCCGGTGACGATGTTCACGCTGGTGCAGCGTGATCCCGGCAGCAGCGCTTCCAGTTCGGCGGCGGCGATCTGCGGCAGGTCGCACAGGATGATGTGGTGTTCGCTGAATGCCGCCGCGTCGTCCTTCGCTGCCGCCGGTGCGGCGCAGCGCTCCCAGACGGGCGACGCCAGCAGCGTCGCGATCGGGCTGGCCTTCACGGGCTGCTTGTTGAGCGCCTTGATGCGCTCCAGGGCCTCCTGTTGCGAAAGCTTGCCGGCTGCCAGTGCGCGGTAGATGTTCGTTATCTCTTGCTTCATAGGTTCCCTAACTCGACAGCTTCGTCAACGGAGATCTTGTTGCTGACAATGTCAGCCAAAATCGCTTGGTAATGCGCTTCATCGAAGGCGGCGGCGCTTTCCATGGGGCGCGAGGAAAAGCCCCGCATCTGCACGCAGATGTCGCCGGCCGGGCCGCACAGGTCGATGTCGACCTTGATCAGGTCCGCCGATGCCCCCTGCCCGCCCGCCGAATAGCGCACCCAGGCCACCATCGTCTCCACACAAGGTGCGACGATGCGCAGCGATTCGAGGGCGAACGGCAGCGCGACCTTTCCGGATGCCTTGAGGCAGGTGTCGATCAGGGCGATCGATCCTTGCAGGGCGCTGTCCATCATGCTCGGATGAAGGACGTAATCTCCCGGGCGGCGCGCGCTTTCCGGCAAGCGCAGGTCGACCAGCAGCTCCCGGTCGCCCTGATGGACCGCCACGATGCCGCGCAAGGCAGCTCCGTAGCCAAGTCCCATGCCGGCAAAGGCCGGATACAGCGATGTCGCCGGCGCACTGGCGCCTGTCATCCGTGCCCGCAAGCGCTCCAGGTCGAGCGCCTGCGGCGGACTTTGCACGCCCATCGCGTAGCTGCCCTGGCAATGCAGCACTTCCTCGTCAGCGCTCTCGCTGTAGACTTCAAAGGCGACCTGCTCGCCGTGGTCGGAGAACACGGCAATCGTGACGCTTCGTGCCTCGGCAACGACGATCGGCTGGGCCCATGCGACGTGGCGCAGTTCGAGCTGGCCGATTGCCTTCTCCGCCGGCATCGCATCCATGAATGCGGCACGCGCCATCTCCAGGTACGCCACCGCCGGCAGCACCGGCTCACCGCCCACCCGGTGATCGGCGAGGAAGAATTCGTCGCCGCCGAACGTGCTGGTGTAACTTTGCTGGTTCAGGTCCGAGGTATTGCGGTGCAGGAGCGGATGCAGCACCGCCACCGCGCCGCGTGGTGCGGCGCTCTTGCGCGAACCTGTTCCGTCGACCCAGCAGCGCTCCCTGGCGAAGGGATAGGTCGGCAGGGTCATGCGGCGTGGCGTGGCGCCGGCATGCAGCTTGTTCCAGTCCAGCGCAAAGCCCTTGACCCACAGATCGGCGACCTTGGGCAGGTTCTTGCGCGCGACCCAGCTCTCGATCACGGCGCGCATTTCCGGATCGGCGGCGAAGGCGGACAGGGTGTCGTCGCCCTTCGATGCCTGGCCGCGAGCCACGTCGGGATCGCGTTCGCCGTCCAGGACCGCCTGGAGTTTCGCGGCCAGTTGCACAACCGAGTCGACCGCCAGGACCAGGCGGTGATCCATGTCGTCGCGGCCGGCTTGCAGGGTGTAGGCCAGGCTGGCCAGGTCGAGCGCGTGTTCCTGACGGCTGATGAATGCCAGCAGGTCGCGCACTTTTTGCTGCAATTGTTCTTCCGCCTTGGCCGACAGCGGCACCAGCACCTTGCCTTCCGGCGTGTGCGCGCGATGGGCCGATGGCGACGATGCCATATGCTCCTCGATCACCACGTGCGCGTTGGTGCCGCTGAAGCCGAAGGAACTGACCGTCGCCATGCGCGGGGCATCGCTGATCCAGTCGCGATACGCGGTGTTGACAAAGAACGGCGACCTGTCGAATTCGATGTGCGGATTCGGCTGGCTGTAGTGAAGCGAGGGCACCAGCTTGCGGTGCTTGATGCACAGCAGGACCTTGACGATACCCGCCACGCCAGCGGCAAAGCCGGCGTGGCCGATATTGCTCTTCACCGAGCCCAGTGCGCAGTGGCGCGCATCGTCCGCCGGCTTGCCGAATACCGACGCCAGCGCATTGACTTCGATCGGATCGCCCAGCGCCGTGGCGGTGCCGTGCGCCTCGACGTAGCCGATGCGCTTCGGATCGATGGCAAACCTGCTGTAGATCTGGCGCAGCAGTTGTTCCTGGGCGCGCGAGCTCGGCGCGGTGATGCCGTTGGTCTTGCCATCCTGGTTGATGCCGGAACCCCGGATCACGCCGAGGATCTGGTCGTTGTCGCGCTGCGCTTCCGACAATGCCTTGAGCAGCACGACCCCGCAACCTTCCGAGAACACGATGCCGTTGGCCGAGGCGTCGAAGGCGGCGCAGCGGCCGTCGCGCGATGGCATGCCCACTTGCGAAGTGAGGATGTGGCCGAGCGGCGTGGCCAGCACGTTGATGCCGCCCGCCAGTGCAAGCCGCGTTTCGCCGCTGCGGATAGCGGCGCATGCCAGGTGCACCGCCACCAGCGACGAGGAACAGGCCGTGTCGAGCGCCAGGGCCGGCCCCTTCAGGTTGAGGTGATACGAAATGCGCGCGGCCAGAATCGCGTTCGAGGTGCCCATGAACGCGGCGCCGGCCGTATCCTGGCCGTCGTCGGCCAGCACCCTTGCGTAGTCGCCGCTGGAGCAGCCCACATACACGCCGCACGCCTGGTTCGACAATGCACCCGGCGCGTAGCCCGCGCTTTCGATCGTCTTCCAGCACTCTTCCAGGAAAATGCGCTGCTGCGGATCGATCAGTTCCGCCTCTGCCGGCGAGATGCCGAAGAACAGCGAATCGAAGCTGTCGATGTTATCCAGGAAGCCGCCCCACCTGGAGTACGAGGTGTGCGGATGGCGCGGATCCGGGTCGTACCAGTCCGGCCAGGCGCTCCAGCGGTCCTCGGGCACTTCGGTCACGCAATGCGTACCGGATTTGAGGTTCTCCCACAGCGCATCGACGCTCTCGCTCATCGGATAGCGGCACGACATGCCGATGATGGCGACGCCCTCCTCGGCGGTGCCGACGACTGCCGGTAATGGCGATACGGTTGTCTGCTGTTCGATCGCCTTGCGCGCAACGCGGCGCAGGCTGATGGCGTCGATGACGACGACGACCTTGCCGGCGCGGTCGACCATCTCCACGTCAAACTCGATGGCATCGTGTTCGATGCTGCGCACCTGCGCATAGCAGCGGTAGTCGACGCCATCGAGCTCGCCGTGCACCGCCATCCGGCCGATCCTGTATGGCAGGAACTGGTCGTCGCTGGCGCCGAAGCGTTGGGCGGCAAGGTGCGCACCGTAGTTGATGACGGTGCACAGGGCGCCGTACAAGGCGAAGGGATTGGCGGTAAAGACAAAATCGTGCCGGGCGACCTTGATTATCCCCAGCGCGGCCGACTCGCCGAAGCGCAGCGATTGCAGCGGCGCGTAGTAAGTCCCGGCATTGGTGGCGATGTCCCCGTGATCGAGTGTCTTCAGGACCGCAAATCCATCGTGGAGGCGGCCGGCCGCAGGTGCGGCCGTGGTCGCGATAAAACCCTGCATGTGCAGCTTGTCGTTGCTGAAGTCGGGCGAGGCGCTCGACTTGACGAAGAACTGCAACTCGGCACCGGCGCGCCTGAACACGACCTTGATGTGGTTCTTCCGGCCCTGCGCGCCGACCATCGGATTGACGATGACGAGGTTCTTCAGCGCGACGCCGGTGCAGGCGAAATACGTCTTGCAGGCGCCCAGGACGAGTTCAAGATAGGCGTCCGTCGGCAGCAGGTGCGCGCCGAACACCACGTGCTCCTTGAGCGAGACATTGGTCGCCGGGTCGATTGCCAGGCGCACGGCGAACTCGCCATCGGCGTCGATATCGCCCTCGCCATCGCCGCAGTGGAAGTACAGGTCCTTGAACCGCCTGGCGAACTTCGGTTCGAAGCGGATTGTAGCCGCTTCACTAACGCGAGCCGGCGGCGCCACGACCGCGGGGACCGGCGCCACCGGGGCGGCGACGCTCATTTCGCCGCCGAGGAACGCCGCCAGCTCCCTGACGGTCGGGTAATCGTAGACGCGGGTGGCACCGATGCTGGTGCCGTGCTGTCTGTTGATGTTCTTGACCCACTCCACGCCGATGATCGAATCGAGACCGAGTTCCGTGAACGACTTGTCGATGTCGATATCGGACGGCTGCATGAACAACGCTTCCGCGAGGCTGATTTTCAGTTGCTGCCGAAGGCCGTCGCGCGGGACCGGCGCAGCTGGCGCCGGCTCGGCCACGCCGATCTGCGTCCGGATAAAATCGGCCAGTTCGCTCACGCTCGGATAATCGTAGACGCGGGTCGCCGATAACGCCGTGCCGAACTGCCTGTTCACCGCCTTCATCCATTCGACGCCGATGATCGAATCGAGCCCCAGGTCGGTGAACGACTTGCCCACATCCACGTCGGATGGAATCATGAACAAGGCTTCCGCTAGACTTGCCTTGAGCTGCTGGCGCACCTGCTCGGCCGGCACGGATGCCTCGCGCACCGGAGCGACGGGCACCGGCAGCGCGACGACAGGGGCCGCGACAGGCGCCTCATCCACCGCATCGATCCAGTAGCGCTCTTTGGCGAAGGGATAGCCCGGCAATCCCATGCGCCGTGGCGGGTTCTGGTAAAAGCCGGTCCAGTCGAGCGCCATGCCCTTGACCCAGAGTTCCGCCAGGCGTGGCAATTCTCTCCTGGCGATCCACTTGCCGATCATGGCCTGGAAGTCGCTGTCCGCACTCATCGCCGCCAGCGCGTCCTTGCTGCCGCTAACCTGGCCGCGATAGACCTGCGCGCCATCGAACGCGGCGAGCGCCTTTTCCAGCTCGGCGACGGTCGCCACGACGACAGCGGCGCGTTCGTTACCTTCTTCACGCCCGGTTTGCAGGGTGTATGCGAGGCTGGCGAGATCGATCCTGGCGCCGCCCTCGGCGCGGATGAACGCCAGCAGCTCGGCCGCCTTGCGCTGCAACTGCTCCGGCGTGCGCGCCGACAGCGGCACGATGACCGGGGCCCCGGTCGCGGCGCCAGCGGGTGCGGCCACGTACTGCGCAACGACCACGTGCGCGTTGGTGCCGCTGAAGCCGAACGAGTTGATCGCGGCGCGCCGTGGTTCGCTGCCGTTGCGCTTCCATTCTCGCAGTTGGTCGTTGACGAAGAACGGCGAATCCTTGAGCGAGATATGCTTGTTCAATCTGCTGAAATTGATCGTCGGCGGCAGCTGTTCGTGCTTGAGCGCGAGCAGCACCTTGAGCAGTCCCGACACCCCGGCCGCAGTCAGGCAGTGGCCGACGTTGCTCTTCACCGAGCCCAGTGCGCAGTAGTCCTTGTTGGTGGTGAATCTGGCGAACGACGCCTTGAGCCCCGCCACTTCGATCGGATCGCCCAGCGGCGTGCCGGTGCCGTGCGCTTCGATCAGTCCAATGCCGGCCGGATCGATGCCGAACCGGGTGTAGACATCGTTTTGCAGGCGCGTTTGCGAATCGGCATTGGGCGCGGTGATGCCGTTGGTCTTGCCATCCTGGTTGACGCCCCAGCCCTCGATGACGCCGTAGACGCAGTCGCCATCGCGCTGGGCATCGGCCAGGCGCTTGAGCATGACCACGCCGACGCCTTCGCCGTTGGCGATGCCGTTGGCGCGTTCGTCGAAGGTGAAGCAGCGCCCCTGCGGCGAGAGCATGCCGACCTGGGACGTCATGATCTGCATGGACGGCCCGGCCATGACGTTCACGCCACCGGCCAGCGCCATGTCGCTGGCGCCCGCTACCAGGCTGTCGCAGGCCATGGCAACGGCGACCAGCGACGACGAGCAGGCGCTGTCGATCGGTATGCTCGGCCCGTGCAGGTCCAGCAGGTAGGAGATCCGCGCGGGGAGGATCGACGGCGACGCCCCGGTGAATCCCTGGCCGCTAAGTCGTTCGCGGGTCGACAGCTGATGGTAGTCGCCCGCGTAGCAGCCGGCGAATACGCCGCACTTGCTGCCGGCGAGCGATTTCGGGTTGTAGCCCGCATGCTCGATGCTGTGCCAGCAGGTTTGCAGGAACAGCCGCTGCTGCGGGTCCATGCTTTTCGCTTCGCGCGGCGAGATGTTGAAGAAGGCCGCGTCGAACAGGTCGACGTCGTCGAGTGCGCCCATCCAGCGGCTATAGGTCTTGCCGGGTGCGGCGTCGCCGGCCTGGAAGTACAGGTCGATGTCGTAGCGGTGCTTCGGAATCTCGTCGATGCAGTCCCTGCCCTGCGCGATATTCTGCCAGTACTCATCCAGGTTGTTCGACTTGGCGAACTGGCCGGCCATGCCGATGATGGCGATGGCCTGCGTGGCCCGAACCGGCGGCAGCTCGGCCGCCTTTGCAAGTCCTGGCTGGCGCCATGATGTCAGCGTGACGGCGACCGGCTCCGGAGCCTCCACGACGGCGCCCGCAAGGCCGGCTTCCTCGGCCACGAAGGCGCTCAGCGCGGCCAGCGTCGGATAGCTGTACACCTTGATCGCCTCGATCGCGGTGCCGTAGGTGTCGTTGATCCTGCGGATCCATGTGACGCCGGTGATCGAATCGAGGCCCAGGTCGACGAACTGCTCGTCCTGCGCTATCTCGTGTTCCTGCATGCGCAGTTCGTGCGCCAGCATGGCCTTGAGACTGGCGCTGACGGCGGCAAGGTCCACCGCACCGGCGGGCGCGGCGACGGCGCTACGCTGTACCGGCGTGTCGCTGCCGAAGCGGCTCTGGATGCGTGCCAAGGTGTCCGCCTGGCCCACAAACGTCAGTTCGTGCATCGCCAGTTCGCGCGCCAGGGTATCGGCCAGGCTGACTTGCTGCGCTGCGGACCAGTGGCGTTTGAGCGCCACCAGCAGCGCACGCGGACTTTGCGCGATGCGGCGCGCCATCGCCAGGGCGGCAGGCAGGACCTGCTCGCGCGCGAGCGCCGAATGGCGCATGCCGCGTTCCTTGAGCTCTCCACCGGCAAATTCGCGTGCGGTCAGCAAGGTTTCGCGGGCCAGGTCGTGGCCGATTTTGGCCGGGAACATCTGCGTCGATCCTGCGCCAGGCGTAAAGCCATAGCCCATGTAAGGACTGACGTAACGGCTTTCGTCGCTGAACAGGGTGAAGTCGGCGTACATGCCCATCGCCCAGCCGGCGCCGATGCCGTGGCCCTGCATCGCGGCGACCACCGGCACGCTGCACAGCAAGGGAAGCTGGAACACCAGGTTGTCGGTAAATCTGGCGCGGCCCTCGTGGATCGCCAGCAGCGTGTCCTGCGTGCCGCCTGACGAGAAGTAGTTGTCGTAGCCGGTCAACAGCAGGACCTTGTAGGCGCCACTGGCTTCGACGTGCGCAAACACTTCACGCAAGCCGTTCGAAAAGGCATCCGAGAACATGTTCTTCGCATCGCGGTCCGCCATGCGCACTTCCAGCACGCCGTCCGGATGGGCGGTGGCCGAAATCACTGCCGATGCGAGCCTGAGCGCCGTCGCGGGCCTGGTCGCATGCTTTTCGGTGAGGTCAAGCGGGTTTGCCGCCTGGAGGAAGCCGGCGCTGCGCTTCTTCCAGGCGCCGAGAACGGCCGTCGGGAATGCCGATACCGCCTCGGCGATCTTCAGGGCCGTGGCAAGTACCCGGCCGGCCGGCACGACGTAAGGCATACCGAACTGGGTCCGCAATTCGGCGCCCGACGCCATGGCGCCGGCCATCAGGAACTGTTTTGCGGCGTCGTCGCCGAAGCGCAGCGAGGCCAACGCAGGCAAATGGGGATCTTGCAGCGGACCCGCATAGCGTCCCTGCTCGCTGTACACGCACGCGTCGCTGTAGTGGGCAAGCAGCCAGCCGGCGCCGCTGGCGTCGCCAGTCAGGGCGGCGACCACCGGCACGCCGGCGTCCAGCATGATGGCCCTGATGTTGTCCTCGTCCGCAGCCGGAAGGAATTGCGGCAGTTCGCTGGTCAGCACCACGCAGCGGCAAGCGCGCGTTTGCAGAACCTTGGCCAGGCTGTCCGTCAGGCCATCGGCGCTGCGGATTGTCACAATCAGAACGCGGTCGCCATGCAATGCAAGATGCAGGCCGTCGTACGCCGCTTGGGGTTGCGCATTTTTTGCGGTGACTGGCGCAAACCAGGCATCGGCGACAGCGGGAAGCGCGTGGACGGCCTCGGTAATCGCGCGCGCAAGGTGCTGTTTCAGCAGGCGCAGTGCGGTTTGCGACTTGGTCGCCAGTTCCGCTGCCAATGCCCGCGCCGCGCCGTCAACGGCATCGGCCGCGACAATCGGGCAGGTCCAGCCCTTGGCTTTGAGCTCCGCGCCGGTGGCGCCAGCGCTCAGGTACAGGAAGTCGTTCGCCTGCACCCGGCCGTAGCGTTCGGCCAGCAGGTCCTCGGCAGCCGATGGATACAGGCCATCGGCCGGCTGGGCAAAGGCGTACCGCGCCGATTCGCTGCACACCACGAAGTCGCACACGGCGGCCAGCAGGAAGCCGGCGCCCGTGGCATCGCCCTGGGCGACTGCAATGACGGGGTACGGGAATTCGGCGACGGCCTTGTACAAGCCCGCTTCGACTGCCTGCCGGTGTTGCGCCAGGCCGCCGGTGAGGAAAGCGCGGGCGCCGCCTTCGATGGTCAGCGCTTTTGCCGCCGGTGCATCGGCGACCGCGCGCATGGCGCGCAGCAGTTCGCCGATCAGCGCCGGCGAGAGGCTGGCATCGGCGATCCGGATCGTGAAAATGCCGTCGCCAAGGTCGAACAGGCCGACCGGCGATGCGGACGTTGCCGGCGCCGGCGCATCGAATACGGTTCCGGACAGCGAAATGCGCGGTTTGCTGACATGGCGATAGGCGTCGGCCGGTACCGCGTCCGGCGCGCGCAAGGCAATGCTGCGCTGCGGCTTTTCCGGCAGCGGATTGTCGACGCTGAACTGAACCAGTCGGGCTGGCGCCTGCACTGGGACGCCCGCCGCTGCGCGCCACGCCGCGCGGCCCTGGCAGTAAACGACCTCACCACGATAGATTTCGAACGCCACCTGATCGCCGCGTTTGTCGAACAAGGCGATGGTGACCGCAATGCCGCCCGCATCATCGGGCTGGGCAAAGGCAAGGTCGCTCAGTTCCAGCATCATCGATGCGGAAGGCGACGGCATCGACAGGCCGACCGCGGCGCGCGCCATGTCCAGGCACGTTGCGCGGGTCAGCCGATGCGCAAAGGTGGACGTATAGCTTTGCTGCGTGAAATCCGACGTGTTCGCGTGCAGCAGCGGATGCGGCGCCGATTGCAAGGTCGCCGTGCGCGGCGCGATCTCCAGCCAATGGCGCTGGCGCGCGAACGGGTACGTCGGCAGGCTGACCAGCGGCGGCCGGGTAGTATGCAAGCCGCTCCAATCGACGTCCGCCCCCTTGACCCAGCTCTCCGCCAGCGCTGCCAGCGGCGACAGGTCCGCACCAGCGGTCCGCCCGTCGACGTACGCCTGCAAGCGCTCGACCAAGGCGGCGGCCGAATCGGCGACGACGGCGAAGCGCTGCGCCATCGCTTCGCGTCCCGCGCCAAGGGTGTAGGCGATGGACGCCAGCGGCAGCGCGCCACCTTCGGTGCGCATGAAGGCCAGCAGGTCGCGCGCCTTCTCGCGCAGTTGGTCGGTGCTGCGCGCGGACAGCGGGAAAATCATCATCGCAGCCGGTTGCGCTGCCACCGCGGCCGGCACGTACTCCTCCACGATCACGTGCGCATTCGAGCCGCCGGCGCCGAACGACGAAATGCCGGCGATGCGCGCCACCTGCCTGCCGCCCACGACAGGCCGCTCCCACGCCGTCAGGGTCTGATTGACCACGAACGGCGTGCTGGCAAAATCGATGTGCGGATTAAGGCGCGTCGAATGCAGCGACGGCACGATCTGCCGGTGCTTCATCTGCAGCAGGACCTTGGTCAGTCCGGCGATGCCGGCGGCAGCCTCGCAATGGCCGATGTTCGATTTGGCGGAGCCGATCAGGCAGAAGCCCGTGTCCTCGGTACTCTCCTGGAACACGCGGCTGAGGGCGGCGATCTCGATCGGGTCGCCCAGTTTGGTGCCGGTGCCGTGCGCCTCGATATAGCTGATGTGGCGCGGCTCGACCCCGGCCTGCGCCAGCGCCTGGCGGATCGCGCTGGCCTGCGCCTGCGGATTGGGCACGGTGTAGCCGTTGGTGCGGCCGCCATGGCTCAACGCACTGGCGCGGATGACGCCATGGATATGATTGCCGTCGCGCTGAGCGTCCGCCAGCCGCTTGAGGACCACCACGCCAACGCCTTCGCCCGGAATATACCCGTCGCCGCCCTCGCCGAAGCTCTGGCAATGGCCGTCGCCGGAGATGAACTGGCCGGAACTGAGCATCAGGTATTTGTTCGGGTGGATCGTCACGTTCACGCCACCGGCAATGCCCACCGGCGTGCGGCCAAGCTTGAGGTCCTGGCACGCGAGGTGGATCGCCGTCAGCGACGAAGAGCACATCGTATCGACCGCCATGCTCGGGCCGTGCAGGTTCAGCGCGTACGACACGCGGTTGGCGATGCTCGCCACGTTGCTGGCCATGCCCATGCGCTTGCCCTGCATGCTAGCCTCGGCCCCCAGCAGCTGGTATTCGCCGTACATCACGCCGGCGTACACGCCGACCTGCCCCGGCAAGTCGCTGCCGTTCGGGCTTTGCAGCGAAGCGCGGGTGTAGCCGGCGTCTTCGATTGCCATCCACGCGTGTTCCAGGAACAGGCGTTCCTGCGGATCGATGGTTTCCGCTTCGAGCGGCGAGATATTGAAGAAGCGCGCGTCGAATTCGTCCACGCCGTCGATGAAGCCGCCCCATTTGCTGAAATGGTGACCCTTTTTGGTGCGGTCGTCGGTGTAGTATTCGCGCCAGTCCCAGCGATTGCCCGGCACTTCGACGATGCAGTCCTTGCCGTCGCGCAGATTGTCCCAGAAGGCGTCCAGGTCGCGCGCTTCCGGGTAGCGGCCGCTCAGGCCCACGATTGCGATGGCATCGGTGTCGGGCAGCGCCGGCTGCGGCGCCCTGTCCTCGGCGCGGCGGCGGCTGCGGATGCTCGATGTCGGCTCCTGTCCGGTCGGCGCGCTCAGCGGCGCCTTGGCCGCGCCCGAGAACAGCGCGGCCAGGGTCGCGCCGTGCGATGCGGCGAAGTAGCCGGCCAGTTCGCGGATGTTCAGGTATTCGAAGAACAGGGTTTTCGGCAGCGCGCCGAAGCTGTTCTCCAGCACGCGCGTCAGGTCCAGTGCGAGGATCGAATCGATGCCGTAGTCGCCCAGCGGCGCGCGCGGGTCGACCATGTCGGCCGCCAGCTTGAGCAAACCTGCCAGTTGCGTGCACAGGAAGGCTTCGCATTGCTGCGCCAGGCCATCGGACGGCACGGCCGGCGCTGCCGGCGCGGCCACGTGCAGCGCGGCGCCGACGCCGAGCGCCCGCTGCATGGCGTTCAGGTTCCCTTCCATGACCAGCGTGTGCCCCACGCCGAGCGCGAGGCTGCGGTAGAACATGCGCATGCCGGTCCTTGACCGCATCGGATGGATGCCGGTCGCCTCGTGCAGCTGGTCGCGCGCCGCGGCGTCGACCTGCATGCCGCCGTCTTCCCACAGCGGCCAGCCGATGGCGACGGTCCTGCCGTTGCCCCGGCTGACAGCGAATTCGTTCAGGAAGCCGTTGGCCGCCGCGTAATCGGCCTGTCCCAGGTTGCCCACGGACGCCGTCAGCGACGAGAACAGCGCCAAAAAGTCCAGGTCCAGGTCGCGCGTGGCCTGGTCCAGATGGACGGTGCCGGCCACCTTGGGTCCGAGCACCTGGCGCATTTGCTGCGCCGTCTTCTTGAGGATGAAGGCGTCGGCGGTCATGCCGGCGCTGTGGATGATGCCGTTGAGCTGACGGTGCTCGGTGCGGATCGCTGCAATCAGGGCGTCCACCTGCCCTGCATCTTCCAGGTCGACCTGGCGGTACTCGACGCGCGCGCCGTCCGCCTGGAGCGACGCCAGGACCGCCTGCTTCTGGCCGAGGTCCGCCATCGCGGCGCGCCCGGTCAGGACGATGGTCGCCGTCGCGCAGCGGGACAGGATCTCTTTTGCGAACAGCACACCCAGCCCGCCAAGCCCGCCCGTGATCAGGTACACGCCATGATCCTTGAACGGGCTTTCGGCAGGCGCGTCTTCGCTCAGGAAGCGCCATCCCGCCGTGTGGCGGGCGCCGCCCTCGTATTTGATCAGCGTATCGTGCGCGTGGGCGCGTTCGGCCAGCAGCAGGGCCGCCAGGGCGTCGGTCTGCACGCCGGCGTCGACCAGCACGATCTGGCCGGCCACCTGCGGGTTTTCCAGGGTGGCGGTCTTGAACATGCCGGACAGGCCGGCGTACAGGGTATTTTCTTCCGTGTTCGGCAGCACCAGCTGCAACAGGGTTTTTCCTTGCGGCTTGCTGTTGACGAGCGACTGGAGCTTGTCGAAGCAGGCCAGCGCCATGTCGGCGTAGCGCGTTGCGGCGTCCTCGCCGGAATCGAGCGGCCGCACCAGGCAGTCGCGCGCGATCCTGTCGGCGTCGACCTGCGGCAGCCCGCACAGCATCACATGCTGCTCGGCGTGCGCCGCCTGGCCGGCCGCCGCGTCGTTGCGCTGCCATTCGCGGGTGGCCAGCAGGCTGCCGGGTACTTCGCGGCCCAGCGGGCGCGGCGCAAAGCCACGGATGCGCACGCACAGATTGCCGTCAACGTCGAGCATGTCGATATCGAAGCTGGCCGCCTTGTCGCCGTCCGCATGGCGTGCCCAGACCAGCATCTCGGCGCTGCATGGGGCCAGCAGCTGCACGCTGTCGATCGCGAACGGCACGATCGGCGCGCGTGGCGGACGGGCCGGATCGAACATCAGCACCGTGGCCGCCTGCAAGGCGCCGTCCATCAGGCTCGGATGCAGCACATAGGCCGCGCCGCCGGCCTGCACGCTGGCCGGCAGGTTCAGACGGGCGAGCAAGGCCCGGTCGCCGCGCTCGATGCCGGCGATCGGCCGGTGCGCCGGCCCGTAGGCCAGTCCCATTGTCTCGAACGCGGCGTACAGCGCGGGCCCGGACCAGTGGCCCTGCCCCATCGATTCGGTCAACTGCGCGGGATCGAAGCGTTCGGCCGTGACACCGGTGCTGAACTGGCACCAGCCCTGGCAGTGAATCTGGTCGTCCGATGCGTAGATCTCGAAGCCGATGCGCTGGTCCGCCACGATGGCGATGTTGACCTGCGTGTCGGCGTCGACCGGGATGGGCCGCAGCCAGACGATGTCGCGCAGTTCCAGCACGCTGGCGTCCGCGTGGACGGGCGCGGCCTGCTCGATGGCGGCGCGCGCCATTTCAAGGCAGGCGACCGCCGGCAGCACCTTCTGCAGCGCCGATGCGCCCGGTTTGGTGCGCACCAGATGGTCCTTCAGGAAGAATTCTTCGCCGTTGAAGGTCGAGCTGTACTTTTGCTCGTTCAGATCGGACTTGTTGACGTGCAGCAGTGGATGCAGCATCGCCGCGGCGGGAGCGGCAGCAACAGGATCGATCCAACAGCGCTGTCTGGCGAACGCGTAGGTCGGCAGGCTGACGCGCTTGCGCCTGGCGCTCCCATTGAGCGCATGCCAGTCGATGTCGGCGCCGCCGACCCACGCTGCGGCCGTTTCGCCTTCGGGCAGGCTGTCCGGATTGCCGTCGAGGAAATTGGCGAGCCGCGTCCGCAGTTCGGCCAGCGACCCGGCCACGAAGGCAGCGCGCATGCCCATGGCCTCGCGTCCGGTCTGCAGGGTGTAGGCCAGGTCGGCAAGATCGAGCACGGGTTCGCTGGCGAGGAAAGCGGCCAGCTTCTGCACCTGGCCATGCAGGCTGGCGGACGATTTTGCCGACAGCGGCACCACGACCGGCCCGCTGGCAACTTTCTTGCCGGACCGTTTTGGCGCGACATAATTCTCGATAATCACAAACGCATTGGTCCCGCCGACGCCCAGGCTGTTGACCGCCGCGCGCCGTGGCTTGCCGCCATCGTCCCATTGCTGCAGGCCGCCATTGATGAAAAACGGCGTATTGTCGAATTTGATACGGGGATTCGGTGTGGCGTAGTGCGCGGTCGGCGGAATCAGGCCGTGCCTGACCGCGAGCACCGCCTTGATGAAGCCGGCAATGCCGGCCGCCGCCTCCAGGTGGCCGATGTTGGCCTTGACCGCGCCCAGCGCGCAAAACGCCTTCTTGTCGGTCTGCTCCTTGAAGGCGGCGGACAGGGCCTTGACCTCTTCCGGGTCGCCCATGAGCGTGCCGGTGCCGTGCGACTCGACGAAGCCGATCGACCCCGCCTCCACATCGGCCCTGGCCAGCGCCGCGCGCACGCAGGCGATCTGCCCCTTGGCGCTGCTGGCGGCATAGCTCATCTTGCCCTTGCCGTCGTTCATGATGGCCGAGCCCTTGATGACGGCGTAAATATGGTCGCCGTCGGCAATCGCGTCGGCCAGGCGCTTGACCAGCACCAAGCCCAGCCCGCTGCCGAACACCACGCCGTCGGCCGCCTCGTCGAAGGCCCTGATCTGCCCGGAGCGCGAAAAAATGTAGCCTTCCTGATAGTGATAGCCCTGCACGTGCGGCACGCGCACGGTGACGCCGCCGGCAAGCGCCATGGCGCATTCGCCATGCAAGACGCTCTGGCACGCCTGATGCAGGGCCACCAGCGAGGTCGAGCACGCGGTCTGCACGGTCATGCTCGGACCGGTCAGGTTCAGCTTGTACGAAATATAGGTCGCAAGGAAATCCTTGTCGTTGCCCAGGTGCGTAGCACCCGCCGTGATCTTCTTGAAGCGCTGGTCGAGATTGACGAAATTGGCGAAATAGCTGGTCGTGACCCCGCCCGCGCCGGCAAACACGCCGATGTTCTGGGCTTCCTTGCGGGCGTGGCCGGCATCTTCCAGCGTTTCCCACGCGCATTGCAGCAGCAGGCGGATCTGCGGATCCATCAGCTCCGCCTCCAGCGGCGAGATCCTGAAGAAGCCGGGGTCGAACATCGCCACGTCGTCCAGCAGGGCCGACGCTTTCACGTAGGCGCTGTCGGCGATATCGCGCTCGGGCACGCCGGCGCTTCGCAGTTCTTCGTCCGATAGCGCGCGAATGCTGTCCTTCTTCGCGCAGATGTTCTCCCAGAACTCGGCAACACTATTGGCACCGGGGAATTTCCCCGACATCCCGATAACGGCAACACGTTGGTCCTTGATATTCATGCGGTCCTATCTCTCGAAAAACGGAAGCGCCGTGCTCAGCGGCTGCGGGCGAGGCAGCTCACATACACATCGCAAAGGTGTTTGATGGTGCGGATGTCGGTGATCATCACGTCCTCGTCCTGGAACGGATCGACGCCGAGCTCTTCTTCCAGGTTGGCGATCAGGCCGGCCACCATCATCGAAGAGAACCCGAGTTCGTCCACGATTTCGGTGTCGTCCTTCAACGCCGGCAGGCTCAGGCTGCGTTCCTCGGCAATTTTTCGGATGACCTTGTCGATCACACTCCTCACTTCGCTGCTCATCATGCAAATCTCCTGTTCAGACTGTTAGGCCGCCGTCGACGACGAGCGTTTGACCGGTGATGAAACCGGATGCATCGGAAAGTAAAAACCGCACCACGGACGACACGTCGTCCACCCGGCCCAGGCGGGCCAGCGGGGTCTGCCGCACCAGGCGGGCTTTTTGCGCCTCGGTCAGCTCGGACGTCATGTCCGTTTCCATGAAGCCGGGCGCGACCGAGTTGACGCGGATGCCGACCGGCCCCAGCTCCTTGGCCATGCTGCGGGTCAGGCCGTCGAGGGCGGCCTTGGTGGCGCTGTACGCCGCCACGCCCTTGAAGCCGCGCACCCCGACCACCGAGGAGACGTTGAGAATCACGCCGAACTGGCCGACCATCATCTGCTTGACGCAGGCTTGCGCCAGGTTGATGGCGCCTTCCAGGTTGACCTGGATCATGCGCGCCACTTCCTTGCTCTTCATCATCGTGAGCAAGCCCTCGTGGGCCATGCCGGCGCTGTTGACGAGGTAGCCGACGCGGCCGAGCTTGTCTTTCACGCGGCGCAGATAGCCGCCCAGCTGGCCGTCGTCGCAGATGTCCAGCGCCTCCCAGTACAGCCGGCCTTCGCTACGCATCAGCAATTCGTCCAGTTCGGGCGTGCTCTTGCGGCTGAAAGTGGCCACGTGGTAACCGTCCGCCAGCAGGCTCTTGCAGATGCCGAACCCCAAACCCTTGCTGCCGCCGCTGACGACAGCGACTTTCTTTGCCAATTCCGACATGGTCATGCTCCGTGTGTGGTTGTTGCGGGTAATGGCTTATCCAGGCGAATCTTCTTGAAGCGGGCGCCGACCAGGCTGTCGTCGTCGCCGATGGTGATGAAGCCGGGCACCTTGAACGGCGCCAGATGGCGCTGGCATTGCTCGATGACGCGCTTCTTGAAGGTGGCGCTGTCTTCTGCCTGGTCCAGCAGAAACTCGGCCCAGACCATCTGGCCCACCACCGGACTCTTTTTGGCGCGCACCAGCACGTCCCTGACGTTGTCGATGGTGAGAAGAAAACTCTCCACTTCAATCGGAAAGACTTTCTCGCCGGCGACGTTGATGATTTCCGACTCGCGGCCCAGGATGTGGAGGTACTCGCCATCGACCTCGACCCGGTCGCCGGTGTTGTACCAGCCGTCCGCATCGAAGGGGCTGGGCGCGTTCAGGTAGCCCAGCATGGCTTGCGCGCTCCTGATCCACAGCACGCCGTCGCGCACCTGCACCTCGAAGCCCTCGCCGCCGATCTTCATCCATCTGGATGTGGAATCCTTCGACCTGGTGGCCAGGATGCCGAGCTCGGACAGGCCGTAGGTCTGCTTGAGCAGCACCCCCGGCAGCGCGCTGTGCAGGCTCGCCAGCGTCGAGGCCGGCATTGCTTCGGTGCCGTAGGTAATGACCTTGAGCGAAGACAGGTCGAACTGGCGCTGCACCCCCGACATCAGCAGCATGGTCAGGAACGACGGCGTGGTCGGCAGCAGTTCCACCCGGTACTGCTCGATGCAGGCGCAGATATCCCTGGCCTGGCGCGAGGCGCAGGTGACGATGGTGCCGCCGTTAAAGATCACCGAAAACAGCGTGTTCAGGCCGCCGATGTGGTCGAGTTTCAGGAACAGCAGCGTACGGAAGGCATCGCGCACCTTGCCGCGAAACTTTTGCGTCATGCGTTCGTAGTCCAGCAGCACGGCCTTGCCCTTGCCGGTGCTGCCCGAGGTAAAGATGACGACACCGGGCCGCCCCGCCGCCACCATCGGTTCCAGCAAGCCATGCAGCGGGCCTGGCGGGAGCGCCCGGCAGGCGACGCTGGCCGGGCCGATCTCACCAAAGGCCGGCACCGTCACCAGCCTGGTGGCGCACACGGTAAGCAGGCGTTCGTCGAACAGGCTGCGGTCGTCTTCGGACAGGGGAATCACGATGCAGCCGGCCTCCACCAGCGCCTGCAGCAGCGCCACCACGTCGATGTGGTAGTGCGAGACCAGTCCCACCCGCTCGCCCGCCGTCACGCCCCACTGCGCCACAGTGGCGCGCCACAGCACCACCTTGTCGAGGAACTCGGCATACGTGACAGCGCCCGATTCGTCGATGGCGACCAGGCGCCGGCCGAACTGCGCCAGCCGCTCGCCCGTCCAGTTGATTGCCGCCGCCATCATTTGGCCAGGCCTTCATCGATGAAATCCAGGCGCGCATTGCGGTATTTTTCCTGGCGCAGCAGCTTGGGGTTGTCGACGGTCAGCATCTTGTGGATTTCTCCGGGGGCGCCCAGGTTCAGCAGGAACTTGGGAAACGCACCGCCCATGTCCATGTCGTTGACGAATTCCACCTTGATGTTGCCGTCCCCCACCGGGGTGTAGCGCCACACGTTGTGCACATGCGAAAGGCGCACGCAGCAGTCGTTCGGGGCGATCCTGTTCGGCACAGCGATATTTTCCAGGGTCAGCACCTTGCTCGCCGGGTCCTGGGTCAGCTGGCCTTGCAGCAGGATTTCGCGCGGCGAGAACGGACCCGGCATGCCCAGGGTCCACATGGTCACATTGCTCTGGGTCTTGGGGTTCCAGGGTGTCAGGATCTTGTAGCTCAGGCAGCCAGGCACCCACCTGGCGCAGTCGTCCTGGATGCTGGTGTCGAGCAAGGGCGCCAGGTGGTTGCTGAGGGTGAATTCCTTGGTCTGCATCACTGCCCGGATCTTGAGCATCGTCGCGCCCGGCGCCTTGAGGGTGTAGACCTGGGTGCCGCCCTCGTCGATCTTGAGCTCCCACTGATTCGAACCGGACAGTATCCACAGCCAGTTGGCGAAAAAGCTCAGGACGATCAGGCCCAGCAGGAACTTCAGGGTGTTCTTCAGGTAACGCCGCAGCCGCGACGGGCCAGCCTTGCCGTGGGCCGCTGGAGCGACCGCTTCGGCCATCGGTGTGGTGATTTGCGCTTGCATGTTTTCTCCCGGTGTTGGTTTAGTCGGCGGACAGTTCTTGGATGTTGGCGAGGCGCGCATCGCGGTACTTGGCCATGTTCATCAGGCCTTGCATGCCGAGCAGGATTTCGTGGGTGCCGTAGGTCAGCGCCGGGTTCGCCAGGAAGTAAGGCAGGCCGCCGATGTCGGTGTCCTGCATGAATTCGATGTCGAGTTCGCCGTTTTTCAGCGGCGTCAGGGTCCAGTGGTTGTGCAGGTGGGTAATGCGCACGCAGCAGGCGTCGCGGGGAATCCGGTTCGGCGCGGCGATGATGTTGATGTCGAGCTTTTTGCTGACCGGGTCCTGGATGTGCTCCTGCAGCAGGACGTATTCGCGCGTCTTGAGGCCCGGAATGTCGAACTTGAACTGGACGAAGGCGGCGTACTGGTTCGGCATTGTCGCAATCGGCTGGATTACGCTGGCGTCGTAGCACTTGGCGTCGACGCAGCTTTCCAGGTCTTCCAGCAATTTCACCATGCCCGCCAGGCTCGACTTGATGCGGGTGGCGGCCTTGATCCGGACCAGGTCGGTGCCGGGCGTCTTCATGGTCCACACCTTCACGCCCTCCTTGTCCATCGCCAGCTCCCATGCGTTCGAGCCGGAGCGGTTCCAGAGCACGTGCGACAGCGCCAGGATGACGGCCAGCGCCAGCAAACCGTAGAGGGCAAAGCGGGCGAAGCGGGCGAAGCGGCTTTTGCGCTTCGGCGTTGCCGGCGGCGCCGCGGCGGCCGGCGTGACGTCTTGGGTTGGTGTCAAGGTTTCCATTGAGGCTCCGTAGAGTGAGTGAAATGAATCGTCGTTCCCGCAAAGGCGGGAACCCAAGTTCGTCGTGTAGCCATCGGCTGTGCCTGGCGCGCTTACAGCGCCTTCAGGAGGTGCCTGGAGAGATAGCGTCCCATGCTGACCAGGGTCACCGTGGGCGTGCCGCGCATGTCGTCGGGAATCACCGATCCGTCGCACACGTGCAGGTTGCGAAATTGCGTTTCCAGCTTGTGATCGACGTGCTCGCCGATGCTGAGCAGGCCCCCTACCCGTCCGGCGGCGGTCAGGCCGAAGTCGACGATGTGCCCGGCGCCTGCCTGCTTCAGGATGCGGATGGCGGCGTCCTTGCCCTTGTCGAGCTTGGCGATGTCTTCCTTGTCGAAGTCCTTGAAGAAGCGGCCGTCTTCCTTCAGCCGGCCGGACAGCTTGTCCTTGACCTTGACGCCGATGCCGATGCAGTCGGAAAAGCCCATCAGGTGGCGCAATTTCATGCCGCCGATCATCATCGGCCGGTGCAGGGACTGGGGAATGTTGGCGTCGCCCAGTTCGATGCCGTCTTCGTACACGCAGCCCATGCTGCCCACGAAGCCGCTGCTGGCGTTCAGTCCCGGCACCAGTCCGTAGATGGCATAGCCCGGATTGCAGTAAAAGCCGCGCTGGCCGATGCCCTGCACGCCGCTGTCGCGCAGCAGCTTCGGGCTTGCCAGTTCGCCCGCCGCCACCACGATCCTGGCGCCGTAGGCCCGCTTGATCTCGGAGCCGAACATGCTCTTTTTGACCCGGTATTCGACCCCCACGGCCACCTTGTCTTCGATGATGATGGACAGGACCGTGGCGCGGTTGACCAGCGTGGCGCCCTGGGCGACGGCGTCGTCGACATAGCTTCTGGCTTTCCATTTGGCGTCGTACGAATAACCGGCGCCGCACTTGGACAGGTCGACCAGCATGTCGTTCTTCAGCCAGGCGTGGCCGAGCGCGTTGGCGCTCTCGCGCAGCTTGATGGCCTGCGATCCGAGCAGGGAATCGGGCACGGGAGCGATCGGCAATTCCTTGCGTACGGCATCGAGTTCCTGCGACAGGTCGATGCCGACCTTGCGGAAGGTTTCCTCCTGCGGGTAATTGACGACCCCGAAATACAGGCTGGTCGAGCCGCCCGTCGTCAGCGCCCGCACCGTGGACAATTTATCGTCGCCCAGGAATACCTGGTCGGCGATGGTGGCCAGGCCCATGAAGCTCTCTTTCAGCACCGTATTGCCGCCCCGTTCGAGGATCAGCACTGTCTTGTTCTGCCGCGTCAGCTCCCTGGCAATGGTCGCTCCGCAGGTTCCCGAGCCGATCACGATGGCATCGAATTCATTGTCTTTTTTGATTTTCATGTCTTTCCCTGGAGAGAATGGCGCCGTTTAAAATTGGTACTGGACCCTGAACACGATCTGGTCGCGCTGGCGGAAGGTCACCAGCTGGCTCTTCGGATGCTGCGCATCGATCAGGTGGGCATCGATGCTGAACGTGGTGTTGTCGTTCCATTTGTACGAGGTACGCAGGGACGACTGGATGCTCGAATACGGCCTTGAGCGGATCGTCAGCCAGTTCACCGACAGGTTGTCGTTCATGAACAGGAAATTCGCATTCAAGACCAGCGAATTGGCGTTTTTCGGAATCCCCATGATCGACTCGCTCCAATCGCGCACATGGCTGTTCACCGCTTCCAGGCCGATGGTGTTCGACTGCCCCAGCGCGTACGTCACGCCGAGCGAGGAATCGACCACGTCGCGGTCGGTCAGGCCGCCGCCCAATTCGGCAAAGTCCTTGGGCGTCTTGTAGGCCGACTCGCCCTTGACCAGAAAATGCCCGCGCGTGTAATTGAAGGTCACTCCGGCCAGGCGCGTGCGCTGCCGGGAACGCAGCAGCTCCATCTCGCCCGCCGCGTTGACGCCGGAAACGCGCACGCCGTAGTTGTTGTCGATCAGGCTGGCGGCCATGAAGCTGATATCGCTCTTGCCGAAGGTCTTTTTCCAGCGCATCCCGAATTCATGGTCGTTCGCGCCCGATTCCTCTTCGGTGATCGACACCGTGCCGTTGAACGGATAGGTGTCGTAGGCGGAACGCGGCGCCGCGTAGCGATTGAACTTCGGCTTGGGCACATAAAACAGGCTCAGGTCCCCATAGCTGGTGAAGTGATCGACGCTGACCATCATCTGGCCGAGGCGCGATTCCTCCAGCGGCACCAGGAACAGTTCCGAATAATTGCGCGGACTGACTTCATCGGTGATCGCGCCCGCTTCCGATTCGCCCCAGATGATTTTCTGGATGCCCACCTTGACGCTGGTCTGGCCGCCGGCCGCGCTGTACTGCAAAAACGCTTCAGGCGTCATGGTGTCGAACAGGGTGCTGCGGTTCTCGGCACGGGCGCGGTGATCCTTTTTCCAGAACCCGTTCAGTTTCGAATCGAGCTGCACGTAAAAACTGTCGAGGAAGAACTTGGCGTACTCCAGGCGCAACCAGCTGCGCTGATTCACCACGCCCTTGTCGCCCCGTACCAGGTAAGCGCCCTGGTGGCCCAGGGTGGTGCGCAGGGCCCTGGTGACTGGATTGACTTTGTCGTCTCCCGACAGATCGATGTTTTCGGACGGCGCCAGCTGCGCGGCGCTCGTTGCATCCTGCGCCAGCGCCACGGAACCGAAGGCAAGGCCGCACGCAAGATATGCTGCTCGACAATGAACGTTCATCCGGTGACAGCCTATTTAGCCAGGCGGGCGCGGTACTCGGCCAGGCTGCGCTCGCGGAAGGCGAAGTCGGTCAGGCCGCGCTGGCTCAGGAACTCGTCCGGCACCTCGGTGTTGTGGCGCATCGCCATGTAATCCATCTGGCTCACGCGCGACGAGGAGCGGTTGTTGATCACGACCTTGAGCATCACGTTCACGCCGTCGATATTCTTGATGTCGGTCTGGGTGCGCTGCTTGTGGATCTTGCCGTTGCGGTAAAGGTCTTCTTTCAGCGGCAGGTGGGTTTCCTTGTCGATCCACGAAATCACCTTGCCGTAGCTGGTCTTGCGGCCCTTTTCCTCGGTCGGCATCATTTCGATGACCCAGGCCGGACGGTTCTGGTAACTGGTCTCTTCCAGGATCCTGTAGGTGTATTCGTAGATCTTGCGGGCCTCGGGATTCTCGGTGGTTTCGACCGAGAATTCGGAGCCGAACACGCTGCCGGCATCGTCGTCGCTGGCAATGACGCGATTGACCTTGCCCAGCGCCGGCAAATACAGCCAGTTGTCGTTGTCGCGATTGCGTTCGCCGTATTCGTAGACCAGCAGGCTGGTGCCTTTGTCGCTGACCGGCTCGCGCACGATCAGCAGCGATTTATCGTTGTATTTGCCGTCGACGACGGCGCCTTTCTTGATGTTCTCCGCCACCACCACGCGCGGCTTTTCCGAGCACTTCACATTGCCGCCGGCCAGCATGTATTTGCAGGTCGTGATTTTCACGCTGGCCAGCTGGGTCGAATAGGCGGTGCGGGTCGCGTGATCGACCTTGGCCATGATGGCGTCGGCCGATTCGGTCGATGCCGCCATGACGGGCGCCAGCGGAGCGATGGCGGCCAGCAACATGATCGGCAGGTTGGTCTTGATGAATGTCATACAGTCCTCTTGATTCGTTGGTCGTTGAGTCGCTTGGTCGTTCGGTCGATCCGGGTCAGTCGGCACTGGCGGGCGCCAGTTCGGGGGCGACGGCGGCCGGCGCAGCGGCGCCCACGGTATTGAATTTCAGCTTGAACACCAGGATCATCGCGGGCAGGAAAAACAGGTCGTTCAACAGGCCGATCAGGATCGCCATCGACCCGAACAGGCCCAGGTTGGCCATGCCGGTACCGGAAGCGAAGGCCATCACGCCGAATCCCAGGCCGAGAATCATGGTGGTGAACACAATCGACTGCCCGGTATCGGTAATGGTCGTATGCAGCGCGCGCCGGATATTCCCGTCGATAATCACTTCGTTGCGGTAGCGCATGATGAAGTGCACCGTGTCGTCCACCGCGATGCCGATGACGATCGGTGCGATCATCATGGTGGTGATATCCAGCGGTTTGCCGAGCAGGCCCAGGGCGCCATACGCCAGGATGGCCGGAATCAGGTTGGGAATGAGCGCGATCGCGCCGGCTTTGACGGAGCCGAACAGCATCAGCAGGATCACGCTGATCAGAATCAGCGCCAGCCCGAAGCTTTGCAGTTCGGAGCGGGTCAGGTAATCGGCGCCCTGCATCATCAAGGCCAGCACGCCGGTAATCGATACCTCGGCCTCGGGATAGCTGCCGCGCAGGGTCGCGACCGACTGGTTGATATCCTTGCGCATCGCATCCCAGGTCTTGGCGTACTCGTAGGAACCGGCGTTATACAGGCGCACGCTGATATGCGATTTATCGAAGTTATCCGACACCAGCTTGCGGCGGTCGTCCGGATTCGACTGGTTGAACAGGAATAGCGTCTGCGATACCGTCGCCTCCTTTTCCGGAATGACGTACATCTCTTCCCGGCCCTCGTTCAGGGTTTTATAGGAGTGCTTGACCGTATCGACCAGGGACGTGGTCTTGACCACCAGGTGCCCGTACTTGCCCTCGATGGTGCGCTGCAGCTGCTCCACCGTGCGCAGCACAAAGGGATCGTGGAAAGCGTTGTCCTTGCCCAGGTCGAGGAAGATTTCCATGCTCTGCGCGCCCATCATGTTCTGGTCCACCACCTGCACGTTGCGGCGGATGGGCGAATCGAGCGGGAAGGAACCGACAGGATCGGTGTCTACCTTGGTCAGCATGGCGCCGTACACGCAGACCGCGAACAGCGACACGAACATGGCAATGAAGCTGAGCGGGCGCTTTTCGACGGCCGGCAGCACCTTGTCGAGCTGGCGCGCGACAAAGCTGGCAAGGTCGGGGACCAGGCGGCCGATGGCGGCGGCCAGCCCTGCCCTGGGCGCCTGCACAGCAAGTGTCGGCGCCCAGATGTCCAGCATCAGCGGCAGCAGGTACACCGAGAACAGGAAGGGCAGCGCCACGCCCAGTGCGCACATCAGGGCGAACACCTTGATCGGCACCACCGGGGTGATGCTCAGCGCCAGCACCGCCACGATGTTGATGATGCTGGTCAGCAGGCAGGCGACCGCCACGTGGCGAAAGCCCGTGCGCAGCGCTGCCGCGTGGTCCTGGCCCTCCCTGCGTCCCGACAGATAGCCTGCCAGCACGTGCACGGTGTCGGCCACCCCCACCGCCAGGGTCAGCATGACGGCGATCATCACGAAGGAGGTGATCGGCAGGCCCAGCCAGGCGGTGATGCCGGTCATCCAGATCACGCTGAGGACAACGATCACGACCGGCCAGACGACGGCGCTCAGCGAACGGAACAGGAACCACAGCAGCAAGGTGATGATGCACAGCGCCGCCACGTTGAGCATGCCCATTTCCGTGACCATCGCCCAGTTGAACTCGGCCATGGCGGTGCTGCCCACCGGGAAATACTCGAAATGGCGGGCGTAGGCCGGCTTGTTGAGCACGCTTTTGACCGCGTCCATCAGGGCGATGTAGTCGGGCATGTCGGTCGGCTTGAACTTGGGGCGGCGCTCCTTTGCCGCCGCGCCCGGGTCGTCGAAGGTCAGGTCCGAGAAGGCCAGGTCGGCCGTGGCGACTGCGGACTCGACCGGAATCGCGCCGAAGTTGGTCTCGACCATGATGCCGCCGTACTTGTTGTCTTTCGAGAAGTACAGCAGCGGGAAGCTCTTCTGCGACAGGGCCACCCTGCGGATCTCGTCGAGTTCGGCCTGGGTGCCAGGAACGGTGTTGCCGACCAGCTTTTTGGAGATCAGCGCGTCCTGTTCCGCCCGCAACACCGGGGCATTGATCAGCGAGGTGACCTTGACCACATGGTTCAGCGGCGAACTGTCGCCCTCCTTCACCGCCGCCACCTTCGCGGCGAGCTCGTCCTGCATCGCTTTCAGGGTCTTGAGCGAGGCTTCGGAAAACACATTGCCGTCTTTCGGCTTGTAGACGATGTACAGATGGTCGTCGCTGCCGAACTCATGGTGGAACCAGTCGAAGGCAACGATGGTCGGGTCGTCCGCTTCGAACCAGCCCTCGATCGAGGCATCGAACTTGGCCCGGCCCAGGCCGGCGAACATGAAGGCCGTCGCCAGCACGAAAAACAGCCAGGCGAGGTATTTACGCTTCCTGAGCTGGTCGGGAACGTTCCCGAAGTAAGCGATCAGGGTGTTCATCAAACGCTTCATCGATTTCTCCAAAAGGGTTGAATCAGGCGCTTACAGTCAGATGCTGACGACCAGCTCGTCCACGGCTGCGGACTTGCCCGCCTTGCCCGGCTTGCCGCCGAGGGCATGGATTTTTCGTGCGAGCTCCTGCACGGACGCTTTCTCGATCAGCGAGAAGTGATCGCCCTTCAAGGGAAAGATGCGCACCGGCACCGAGGCGAATTCGCCCCAGCCGTAGTCGTTCGGCACGCCCTTGAAGCCGTCCATGGCCTTGAGCAGCACCACATCCACCTTTTGCGTGAGCGGCAGCGGCTGGTAGGCGCGGCAGGCGTGCTCGCTCGCCGTGGCGACGTTGAACGTGGCAACGAATTGCTCGCGCGGCAAGGCGTGGCCGAGCATGACCAGGCTGTCGTACAGGTAGTCGCTGCGCTCGCCTTCGGGGATGCGTTTCAGGGTCTGGACGTCGAGCTCGACATGGCCGCCGAGCGAGCTGGCGAAGTTCTTGAACACCGCCACCACCATGTCGTCGATGGCTTGCCCGCCGCGCGCGGTCGGGCACAGGCTGTCGAGCAGGATCAGGGAAGCCACCTTGTCCTTGCGCGCCAGCAGTTGCCGCGCCATCTCGAAAGCGACCACGCCGCCGTTCGAGTAACCCAGCAGGCGGTAGGGACCGCGCGCCTGCACCGTCTTGAGGCGCTCGATATTGAGTTCGGCAATCTCTTGCACGCTGGTCATGGGCGCCAGGCGCCCGTCCAGGCCGACCGGTTCCAGGCAGTAGAACGGTTGCTCCTTGCCCAGCGCGTGGCTCAGTTGCTGCAAGGACAGCGCATTCCCGCCAGCGCCTGGCATGGCGAAGATCGGCTCGCGCTCGCCCTTGGCCTGGACCGCAACCAGGATCTCGGCCGCTGCGCGCGCGGGCGTCGGGCGCGCGGTCTCCGGGTAGCTGTGCGCCAGGTAGGCCGACAATTGCGCGATGTCGGGGTGCCGCAACACCTCGCCAGGCGACAGGTGGCAGGCCAGCAAGGCATCGGTGCGGGTAATCAGCTCGGCGATGCCGACCGAACTCATGCCCAGCTCGACCAGCGGCTTGCCGGTCGCGATCTGCTCGACCCGTTGGCCGAGCTGGCGCGCCACTTCCTGCCTGAGGAACAGCGCAATCTTCTGGCTGCGGTCCATCGGAGCGGCGTCGGCCGCATGGTCGCGATGCGCCACGGCGGCGGGCACAGGCAGATCGACCACGGGGGCGGCCACGCTGTCGATCCAGTAGCGCTCGCGGGCAAAGGGATAGCCGGGCAGGGACACCGGGCGCATGGATGCACCCTGCCACACCGCCTCCCACGGCATCGTCACGCCGTTCACCCACAGCTGCGCGACCGGTTTCCATTGGCGGGTCCGGATGCCTTGCGTCAGGGGCGCCAGGGCCATCTCGGCCGTGATCAGGGCGGCGACCGGCTGCTTGTCGCCCTGGGCGGCGCTGCCCCGGAAGATCTCCTTCGCGTCCAGTCCCAGCGGCGCGCGCTGGCCGGCCTGGCGCACCAGGGCCAGCTTTTCCAGCAGTTCGGCGCGGTTGGCGGCGACGATGGCCAGGCGCTCGTCCATGGCCGCGCGCCCCCTCTGCGCGGTATAGACGATGTTGCCGAAGTCGACGTCCCGGGCACGCGTCAGGCAGGCGATGAGCTCGTCCACATAGGCGGCAAGACGGCCGGGTGTCTTTGCGGACAGCACGAACAGCTGTTTACCGTCGGCATGCGAGAGCGCGGGCGCAGCGGCGGGAACGTATTCTTCCAGCAAAATATGCACATTGCTGCCGCTGTCGGCGAAGGAATTGACACCCGCCCGCAGCGGTACGCCAGCTTCGCGGATGTCGGCAAATGGGATGGCTTTGCTGGCGATATACAGAGGATGCGCGGGGTTGTCGATATCGATGAAGCTGCTGACAGTCTTGCAGGAAATCGTGGCCGGGAACACCTTGTGATGCAGCGACAGCGCCAGCTTGATCACATTGCTCACCCCGCTGGCGGCCTCCACATTGCCGATGTTGCCTTTCACGCTGCCGAGGGCGCAGCGTTTTTCGCCGGGGCGGCCGCCTTTGAAGGCATTCTTCACCCCTTCGTACTCGAAGGAATCGGCCCATCTGGTGGCGTAGCCGTCGACCTCGACGTAGCGCACGGTGGCGGGATCGATCGCGGCCTGCCGGTAGCAGGCGCCGAGCACGTCGGTGATCGATTCGTGCTTCATCTCCGACTGGCTGCGCGCCGCGCCCCGGAAATTCTGGTGGCAGGCCTTGATGACGGCGTAGATGCGGTTGCCGTCGCGCTCGGCGTCGTCCAGGCGCTTGAGCACGATCGCCGCCACGCCTTCGCCGCGCGTAAATCCCTTGGCCTCGTTATCGAACACGCCGCTGCTGCCGTCCGGCGACAGCAGGCCGTACTGCGACGATGCGATGTAGTCGCCCTCGAACAGGTTCAGCGACACGCCGCCGGCGAGCGCCGCGTCCGACTCGCCGTTGACCAGCGAAAAGTAGGCGCGGTTGATCGCCACCGCCGACGAGGCGCAGTTGACATTGAACGACTCGCTCGGCCCGCGCAGGTCGAAGGCGAACGAGACACGGTTGGACAGGTAGTACGAGGGACTGGACGAGCTGAACAGCGGGCCTGCTTGCGCCTCCCGATTGCCGCTGTTGCGCAGCAGCTGCTCGTATTCCGAGTATTGATAGCCGACGAAGACGCCGGTCTTCGATCCGGCCAGGGCGCCCATGTCGATCCCCGCATCTTCCACGGCGCGGTAGCTTTCCTGCAACAACAGGCGCTGCTGCGGGTCCATCATGGCCGCTTCCTGCACGGGGATATTGAAAAACGCCGGATCGAAGCAATCGACGTCGTCGACCAGTGCACCCCATTTCGACACCGTCTTGCCGGGCTGTGGGGTGTCCGAATGATGCTGCTCCCACTTCCAGCGCGACGCGGGAATTTCCCGGGCGCTGTTCTTTTCGCCCAGCAGGTTGTCCCAGAAGGCGCGCGCGTCGGGCGCGTCCGGCAGGCGGCAACTGATGCCGACGATCGCCACATCCTGCGAGCGGGCCGGCGCGGCGGGCGCGTCCGCCAGGCCGATGCCGTAGTGGCGCAGCAGGTCGCTGGTGTGATCGGCCAGCAGCGCGTCGGCCATGGCGTCGACCGAGGCCAGCCCCATGTGCGACAGGTCGACCGCGTAGGTCTGGTTGATGAAGCCGAGCATGTCCGGCGCCGCATCGGCGCGCGGCAGCTGCCGGTCCACCAGGCCCGCCAGGTCCGACAGCGTTTCCACGTCCACGAACAGGGCGGGCGTGAGCGCGATGCCGAATTCGGCGTCGATGTTCTCGATCAACTCCATCATGATCAGGGAATTGATGCCCATCGTTTCCAGATGCACATCGATATCGATCTTCTCCGCTGGCAACTTCAACGTCGCCTCGATGATGCTGATCAAACGATTCAAGACATTAGCGTTGGACACGTGATTACCCCTTGTTTGAAGTTTGAAAGCGGCGCAGATCGGCCAGGACCAGTTCGCGCAGCCTGTCGGTCTCGATTGTGGTCACGCTGCCGCCCGCAGGCAGGCGCCTGGCTGCGGGCTCGAGCGCCTGATCCGGGAACAGCAGCGTTGTCAGGCGCTCGACATGGCCTTCCATGACCAGCGTTTGCCCGACCGGCAGCGCCAGGCTGCGCTGGAAGGCTTGCATGCCGGTATCGGTGCGCATCGGGAGCATGCCCGACATCTTGAGCAGCATGGCGCGGCTGCGCGCGTCGACCTGCATGCCGCCCTCCTCCCACAGCGGCCAGTTGATCGACAGGGTGCGGCCGTGCCGCTGTTGCTGATCGACCAAGGTGTTGCGGTAAGCGGCGAATTGGTCCATGAAGCCGTTCGCGGCCGCGTAATCGGCCTGCCCGACGTTGCCCATCACCGCCGTGACCGACGAGAACAGCACCATGAAGTCGAGCGCGATGGCGGCGCTTGCCTGGTCCAGATGCACGGTGCCGCCGACCTTGGGCGCCAGCACCTGCGCGAACTGCGCCGGCGTCTTGTTGACGATCAGGCTGTCGCGCGTCGTCCCCGCGCTGTGGATGACGCCATTCAGGGCGCCGTACGTGGCCACCACCTCGGCGACAAGCGCCGTCACGCTCTCCTGGCGATCGAGGTCCAGCTGGCGGTACGCCACCGCGCCGGGCAGGTCGGCCAGCATGGCGCGCTGCTCGGCGGTGAGCGCCGCGCGCCCGGTCAGCACGACAGTCGCGCTCGGGGCATGGGCCAGGATGTCCCTGGCGAACAGCAGTCCCAGGCCGCCCAGACCGCCCGCGATCAGGTACACGCCGCCTTCGCGGAACGCCTGCGGTGCAAGGCCCCGGTTGACCTGCGCCTGCCAGCGCAACACGCTCTGGGTGCTGCCTTCGAACCTGAACAGCGATTCGTCCGGCTGCGCGCGGCACACCAGCAGCTGGCCGGCGGCGGTGCGCGGGTCCGCCGCGTCGGTCAGGATGACCTGGCCGACCAGGCTCGGGCTTTCCATGCGCGCGCTCTTCATCATGCCGGCCAGGCCCGCCAGCAGCGCGTCCTGGCCCTGATTGCCGACCAGAACCTGGAACAGCACCTTGCCTTTGGGCTTGGTCTTGAGGATCGCTTGCAGTTGCTCGAAGCAGGCCGAGGCCGTCGCGCCGAAGTGCCCGGCGATGCCGCCAGCCTCCTGCGCCGGCAGGCGCCGCGCATCGGCGCCGAGCTGGCCGATATCGAGCTGCGGCAGGCCGCACACCAGCACCCGGTGCAGCTGCACGCCGACCTGCTTGCCGACCACCGCGCCGGCCGTGCTGGTCCACACCGGACGCGCCAGCAGGCTGCCCACGTCCGGCGAATGCAGCACGGACACGGTCGGCGCCGGTTTCGGCGCCGTTTTGCCGGCGGCGGCAATCCAGTAGCGCTCGCGGGCGAAGGGATACGACGGCAAGCTGATGCGGCGGCGCTGGCCTTGCGGGTGGAGTGCGTGCCAGTCCACGTCGGCGCCCCTCACCCACGCGTCGGCCACGCTGTCGAGATCGCCGCGCGCCGCTTCCGGCTTGCTGCGCTGCACGCGGCCGCGATGCAGGCCGGCAGTTGCGCCGGCGCCGAAGGCGCGCAGCCGCTGTACCAGTTCCGCCAGCGAATTGACCACCATGCCCAGCCGGTGATCCATCGCGTCGCGCCCGACTTGCAGGGTGTACGCCAGGTCGCCCAGGTCGGCCTCGTGCTTGCCGATATGCGCCAGCAAGGAGGCGGCGCTGGCCTTCAGGCGTTCTTCGCTCTTGGCCGACAGCAGCACCAGTTGCGCGCCTGCCTGCCCCGGCGCGCGCGATGGCGCAATGTATTCTTCCAGCACGACGTGGGCATTGGCGCCGCCCCAGCCGAACGAGCTCACGCCCGCCCGGCGCGGCAGCGGCGCACCGTCCGGCCCGACGGGCGCTTCCCACGCGGTCGTCTTGTCGACGATATAGAAAGGGCTGCCGGACAGGTCGATGTAGGGATTGAGCTGCTCGAAGTGCAGCAAGGCCGGAATCTGGCGGTGCCTGATCGACAGCAGCACTTTGAGCAGGCTGGCGATGCCGGCCGCAGGCTCGAGGTGGCCGATGTTGGTCTTGACCGAACTGAGCCCGCACGATGGCGCGCGCGGGGCCTCCTTGCCGTGCTTCTTGTACAGGTCCGCAAAGGCTTTTTTCAGGGCCTGGATCTCGATCGGATCGCCCAGGCTGGTGCCGGTGCCGTGACACTCGATGTAGCCGACCGTGGACGGATCGATCTGCGCCTTCTCGTACGCTTCCACCAGCAATTCCGCCTGCGCCTTCGGATTGGGGGCGGTCAGCATGGTGACGCGGCCGCCGTGGTTCTCGGCAGTGGACTTGATGACGGCGTAGATCGGGTTGCCGTCCAGCTCGGCCTGCGCCAGCGGCTTGATGAAAATCGCGCCCGACCCTTCGCCGCGCACGTACCCGTTGGCATCCTTGCTGAAGGTCTTGCATTTGCCGTCCACGCTCAGCATGCCGGCCGAGCTGAGCGAAATATGCCCGATCGGGGTCAGCATCACTTGCACGCCGCCCACGATGGCCATGTCGCTGCTGCCCGTGTGGATCGATTCGATGGCGCGGTGCAAGGCAATCAGCGAGCTGGAGCACGCGGTATCGAGCGGCGCGCTCGGCCCGCGCAGGTTGAACAGGAAAGACACGCGGTTGGCCAGGATCGAGTGCGAATTGCCGGAAGCAGAGTAGCCGTCCAGCGGCGACTTGTTCTCGGCCAATACGTCGATATAGTCCTTGGCCGAGGCGCCCACGAACAGCCCGGTCCGGGTACCGGACAGGTCCGACACCTTGTGCCCGGCATCCTCGATGGCGCTCCACACGGTTTCGATGAAGATACGTTGCTGCGGGTCCATCATCTCCGCCTCGCGCGGGGTGATGCCGAAGAACAGCGGGTCGAACTTATCGACCTCCTTCATGAAGCCGCCCCATTTGGAGTTCGATTTGTTCGTTTCCTTGAAGGGATTGCCGTCGACGTCTTCCCAGATCCAGCGGTCGCGCGGGATATCGGTGACCATGTTGCGGCCGTTCTTCAAGTTGTCCCAGAACGCTTCCATGTTGGCCGACTGCGGCATCACGCCGCCGATGCCGACGATGGCAATCGGCTGCTCGGCAAAGCGGCGCGCGCGCGACAGCCCAGCCGGCGCCGCCGGCGGCGCGGCCGGCGCTTCCCAGCCCTTGTTGATGGCGCCGAGGGGCACCGCTGCGGCCGGCGCCGCTGCGGCAACGCTGGCGAGCGTCGCCTTGCCATGCGCTTTGGCGACCGCATCCTTGTAATCGCCTGCAAGTACCTCGGCGATCGCGCGAATTGACGGATATTCGAAGAACATGACCGGATTGATATCGAGCAGGTAACGCTCGTTGATCGCATTGGCAAAGCTTGCCAGGCCGATCGAGTCGAAACCCAGGTCGAGCAGGATGGCGTCCAGCGACAGGTCGTCGGCACTGATCTTGAGCAAATCCATGACCGTGGCGGACAGCTCGCCCGTAACCAGCGCGGCCAGGTCGCCCTGCACAGGCTGCACGCTCGCCGCCACCGGCGCAGGGGCGGCTTTCTTGGTGATGCCCCATGCCAGTTCGATCTTGTCGCGCACCCCTTCCAGCACCGCAAGTTGCGGCTGGGCCATGGACAGCGCGTTCATGAAGGCGTCCAGGCCGAGTTGCGTCCTCAGCGGCACGATGCCGAGGTTTTTCTTGAAGAATTCTTCGGTCTGGGCATCGAGTTTCATGCCGCCGTCGGCCCACAGCGACCAGTTGATGCTGACCGTGCGGCCGCGCCGCTCGCCGCTGGCGCGCAGTTGCTCGCGGCGGGCCGCGACACTGTCCATATAGTGGTTGGCGAAGGCGTAATCGCATTGGCCGGCGTTGCCGCCCACCGCCGCCAGCGAGGAAAACAGCACAACAAAGTCGAGATCGTCGTTGCGGGTCGCGTTGTCCAGATGGAAGGTGCCGAACACCTTCGGCGCGAACACGGCTGCCATCTCGTCCCGGGTCTTTTTGCGCAGCAAGGAGTCGCGCAGCACGCCGGCGCCGTGGATGATGCCGTTCAGCGCGCCGAAACGGGCCCTGGTGTCGGCAATGAGATGCTCGGCCTGGGCGGCGTCGGACACGTCGGCCGCCACGTACATGACCTGCGCGCCGAGGCTGCGCAAGGTGTCGAGCCGCGCTTCCTGCTCGTCGGACAGGGTCGAGCGGCCGGTCAGCACCAGCCTCGCCTTGCATTCGGCGGCCAGGAACTGCGCGAAGATCAGGCCCAGCCCCCCCACGCCGCCGGTAATCAGGTACACCCCGTTCTGCTTGAGGGCGATGGCGGACGCGCCGGACGGCGCCGCCACGTCGAGTTTGCCGAGAACGCGGATCGACCTCAGGCCGCCGTCGTAGCGCACGGTCATGTCGTCCTGGGCGCCCGCGTGCAGCTCGGCAAGGATGACCGGCAGCGTTTGCTCCGCGTCCGCGCCCTGGGCGCCGATGTCCAGCACCTTGCAATCGATCTTGGGATTTTCGAGACGCAGGCTGCGGGCGAAACCGTTGACTGCCTCGTTGTGGGCGCTGGCGCCGGCGTGCAGGTACAGCAGCTGCACCCTGCCCTTGGGTTTCTGTTCGATCACGCCCTGGCAGGCCGCCAGGAAACCGTAGACCCCGCGATCGAGCGCCGCACCGAGCGCTTGCGCCGCGTCCGGCTCGGCCGATTCCGGCCAGGCGTAGCAGATCTTGTCGGCGGAGAAGCTGGCGCGCTCCAGCGCCTCGAACAAGCGTGCGACATCGTTGCGCTCGCGCGGATTGACGCCGTAGCTGCCATTGCCCAGGTCCTCGAAGCGTTCGCGCGGCAAGACCAGCACGGTCTCGATGTTGCGGGCGAGGCAGGCATTGCGCAGGCAATCGTCGGTGTCGAACAGCAGCAGCGACTGCACGTCGGTGGCGACAGGCGCCAGCGGCGCCGCCTGCCAGCGGTGCGCGTAGTACAGCTGCTCGTACCCCTGGGCAAGCGGTGCCGGCTTGTCGTGCACGCTGCTCAGGGACACGCCGACCGAGTCGCGGATGCGCGCCAGCACCTTGCCGGTCTCGTCGACGATGGTGACGTTTTCGCGCGCGACGTTCGCTCCCGCGCCGCGCTCGCTCTTTACCTTCGTCAGGTAGCTGTAGCAGGTGCGCGTGAGCGGAAACAGCAGCTCGACCTCGCCGATCGAGTACGGCACCTTCATCTCGCCCGCCGCCGCGCCGAACTGGGCCATGACCCCGGCTTGCATCGCCGCATCGAGCACGCAGGGATGCAGCACGAAATCGTCGAAGTCGCCGCTGCGCGCCTCGGGAATCGTCAGCAGGCCCAGCACTTCATCGTCGTTTTTCACCACTTCCTGCAGCACCTGGAAACTGGGCCCGTAGTGCATGCCCATGGCGTCGAACAGGGGATAAGCCTCTTTTGCCATAATCGGCCGGCCGCAGCGGGCGCGAATGGCATCGATGTCAATACGCTCCGGCAAGGACGTGCCGTGATCGTCGCTCGCGTACACCAGCTTGCCTTGCGCATACAGGCGCTTCTTGCCCGCCGCTTCGCCGAAGACCTCGAACTGCACCGCATCGGCGCCCGGTTTCAGTTCGACAAAGGCTTCGGTCGGCAGCGCTCCCTCGACCGCGAGCGGGCTGACCCAGGTGACATTGCGGATCTTGCGCACCTTGCGCCCCGCCGCGATCTCGCCGGCCATGCGCGCCAGGTCCAGATAAGCGGTGCCCGGCAAGGTCGGCACGCCCGAGACGACGTGATCGCGGATGAAGAATTCGCGCGCATGGAAGGTCTTTTTGAACAACTGGCGCTGGAAGGTCGATTCGTTGCTGTCGATCATCGGGTGCAAGCTCGGCAGCACCTGCGCTGCCGGTGCGGCGGACGCCGCCTTGCCGGTGCCGATCCAGTGACGCTTGTCGGCGAACGGGTAGGTCGGCAGGGAGGTGCGCTTGCCGCCCGACTCGGGCAAGCCGCTGCAATCGGCCAGCAAGCCATCGATCCACAGCTGCGCCAGCTTGTGCGGATCGCGGCCTTGCGACAGCAAGGCGACGAACAGCTCTTTTTCGGCGCGGCTGAGCAGCTTGGTGACCCCATCCGCATTTTTTGCATGGCCGGACAGGATGTCGCCATCTTTGGTCCCATCCACGAACAAGCCGAGCTTGTCGATCAGTTCGTCCATGCTGGCGGCCACCACGGCCACCCGATGTTCGAACGACTTGCGCCCGTTCTGCAGGGTGAAGGCGACATCGGCCAGGCTGGCCTGCCGGTCCCCGCGCCGCAGATGGGTGCGCAGGCGCGCCGCCATCTCGCGCAACTGGGCGTCGTTGCGCGCCGACAAAGGAAAGATCAGGCTGCCGTCGACGGCGGCGGTTTCCCGCTCGGGCGCGGTGTAGGCTTCCAGCACGATGTGGGCGTTGGCGCCGCCCGCGCCGAAGGAACTCAGTCCGGCGCGCAACGCCTGCTTGACGCCGTCGACGTCCTTTTCCTTCCACGCTTCCAGGCGGCGCTGGACGTAGAACGGCGAATTCTTGAAGTCGATCAGTTCGTTCAATTCGGCGGAATGCAGGGACGGCACCAGCAGGCGGTGTTTCATCTGCAGCAACACCTTGCTCACGCTGACGACGCCGGCGGCCGCTTCCAGATGGCCGATATTGGTCTTGACCGAGCCGATCGGACAACTCTGCCGGCCTACATCATGCCCGGCGAAGGCGCGCGTCAGCCCGGCGATTTCGATCGGGTCGCCCAGCTCCGTCCCGGTGCCGTGCGCCTCGATGTAGGCAATGCTGCGCGGATCGACATTGGCCTTGGCCAGCGCTGCCGCGATCAGCTCGCCCTGGGCCTTGGGATTGGGCACGGTGTAGCCGCTGGTCCGTCCGCCGTGATTGACGACGGCGCTCTTGATTACCCCGTAAATATTGTCACGGTCGGCAATGGCCTGGGCCAGCGGCTTGATGAGGATGGCGCCGACGCCCTCGCCCGCCACATAGCCGTTGGCGCCGGCGCCGAAGCTGCGGCAGACGCCGTCGGGCGAGAGCGCGCCGCCGGCGTTGTTGATGTCGAACTTGTGCTGATGCAGGTCCAGGTTGACGCCGCCGACAATCGCGCTGCTGCAATCGCCATTGCGGATCGCCTCGCACGCCAGGTAGATCGCGCTCATGCTCGACGAACAGGCGGTGTCGACCGTCAGGCTCGGGCCGGTCAGGTTCATCCAGTACGACACGCGGTTGGCGATACTCCAGAGGAAGGAATTCGGATTCAGGTTGTTGCCGCAAATTTTTTCCTCGACCCCGGCCATCTGGTACATGGCCCAGACGGCGCCGACGAATACGCCGACCTGGCGCGCGCCTTCCTCGCTGGACATGATTTCCGGGTAGTAACCGGCGTCTTCCAGGGTTTCCCATGCCACTTCGAGGAACAGGCGTTCCTGTGGGTCGAGAAACTCGGCTTCGCGCGGCGAAATATGAAAGAACAGGGAATCGAATTTGTCGACATCGTCGACAAAGCCGCCCCGGTAGTCCGTGGAGAAGGGATTTTGCAGGCGCCGCGCGCGCCGTTCGGGCGGCAGTTCGCCGACGCAGTCGACGCCCTCCTTGAGGTTGTCCCAGAACTGGGCCAGGCTGGCCGCCTTGGGGTAGCGCCCGGCCATGCCGACGATGGCGATATCGCCGACCCGGCTTTCCGCCGGCGCCGCCTTGGGCGCGCCCGATTGCACCGGCCTCGACAGCAGTGACAGCGCCGGCAACACCGGGCCGGAGTCGGCAACTTGTTCCTGCGCATCGTCCACGGCGCCGTGATAGCGCACCAGCTCGTAGCGCTCGTGCACATCGCCGAACGCGCTTGCGCTGGAGGCCGGCAGCGCGAGCTCGGGGATATTCCTGTTGTCGCGGAACAGTTGCACCAGGCGGGCGGCGATGTCCTCGGCCTGCTCTTTCTTCAGGCCGACCGGAATCGCCAGCCTTACCTGTCCGCTGAGCGGGCCATGGGTTTGCATGCCCGTGCTGTGCGCCCCACCGCGGATGCCGGTGTTGGCGAACAGCCAGGCCAGGAAGGATGGCACCGGATGGGCGAAGCCGGCGAATTGCGGCAGCCGTTTGACATCGATCAATATGCAATGGGCGCCTGCCGGCCGAACCAAGGGAAGCTGCGCGCTGTCCAACGCTTGCCAGATCGTTTCGACGGCGCGCATGCGGCGCACCACCGACGCTTCGATCTGCCTGCGGTTTTGCAGGGACAAGGCGACCAGCTTCTTCTCGATGACGTTGAGGCCGCCGCCTTCGCGCCGCATCAGGTCCTGGAGCGTGCGCAGCAGGGTTTCATCGTTGGTGGCGATCAGGCCGCCCTTGTTCACGCTGAAGTCCTTGGCCAGGCTGCCGATGACGGCATCGGCATACGCCAGGATCTCGGCGGCCACGTCGAACAGCGCCCTGCCCTTGCAGGATGGGTCGCGTTCGATCAGGAACTGGGCGTTTTCGAGCACGCGCGTGCCGTCGATCACGAGGGCGATCGCATGCGGCGCGAGCAGGTCCTTGAGCTGCCGCAGGTGCGCGAGCGATACCGGGTGGCCGCCGGCCGCGTTGTCGCTCACTTCGATGCAGACGTAGGCGATCCGGCCGGCGTGGGCGGCGACGTAGGCGTGCAGCGCGTCCAAGTCCAGTTCGGACTGGCGCGGGTCGCCGGAATCGGTGACGAACACCGATGGGTGCGGCAACTCGTGCGGCGTGTAGCCTTTGTCGATCTGGTGATAGATGCAGGTTGGAAACAACAGGTTCTGGACGACGATGCCCTTCTTCGGCCAGGCTTTACAGAACAGGTGGTCCGCGCTGCGGCCCGAATCGGTCAGCACGAAGTACTTGAAGGGGAAGACCGCACGCAGGCTGTCGTCGATATTGGCCGGCTGCTGCAACTGCGTGTGCAGGTGCGCCATCTGTTTGCCGATGAAGCCGGCGTGGTCGAGTTGCGCCCAGGAGTCGGTCTTGAGGTCGTAGTCGACCTGCCCGGCTGGCATATTGAGCGGGTTGTAGCCGCAGGCGGCGAAGTCGGTCGACTCGACCGGTGTCGCGGGCCTTGGTACAGGCGCTGGATTGACGGTCGCGGCAGCCGGTGCGGCCGTGGGAGCGGCGGGGACGACGTCAGCGACATTGCCCGCCTGGGCGGCGTCGGCATTCCGGTTGTCGGTTTCCGGGGTCTGGGCCTTGGCCGGGTCGGCGATCATCATGATCAGGTCGATGACGTTGTCGCCGCTGCCGCTGCCGACCGGCCGGCACAGATAGATGGTGCGGTTCTCCGGGCGGAATTTGTTCTTGAACTGCAGGTTGCCGTCGTCGCTGAAAATGCCCTGCCTGTGCAGGTCGTCGAGGATGGCGTCCACCGCCGGGTCGGCGTGCGGCGAGGTCTCCAGCCGGCAGCCGTAGGTGCCGCCCAGGCTGAACATGGCGCAGCCCTCGGCCTTGAGCGTGCCGATGATGTGCGCGATGGCATATTCCAGGCCGCCGAGCGGCATGTCGTCGCCATAGAATTCGAGGTCCATCAGGTAGCCGTTGAGCGAGGCGCACATGGCCGAAATCAGGATCACGTTTTGCAGCTTGTCATCCAGGTAGGTCAGGAAGATGCGGTGTTGCGCATGCAAGGTGCCGGCCAGGATTTCTTCGCGCACGATGTGGATCAGCGGGTTGACCATGGTCTTGGCGGCGCACCAGCGGTCGATGACGGCGGCGATCTCGCGGTCGACCGCGTGATCGGTGCCGCAGGCGTATTCCGTGGTGCGGCAGGCGCCGGCTTTGTCGAACTTGGCGACCTGGTAGCGCAGGCGCCGCATGGCCCCGCCTTCCAGGCTGAAACTGCCGATGTCGAGCACGCGCTGCAGGGCGCCGAACGGCGTCGACGAAAATGCCACGCCGTCGATCGCGGGAATGGGTGCGTCGCCGAAGATATTGAGCTGGAATTTTTTCTCGACGCAGTAGCGCTGCATCTCGGCCGCGAGCTCGGCAAAGTAGTCTTCCGGGCCGGTAAAGGCGTACACGAGGATGATGCGATTGCTGCGGCTGTAATTGAAGTAACCCTTGCGCGCGCTGCCGATAAACAGGTTCGGAGCGATGTTGCGGGTGCCGCGCGACACGCAGCCTTCGTTCTTGTAACGCTCGAACAAGTCCGCGACCACGGCCGCCAGGGCCGGATAGGCGGGCAGATCGGTTTCGAGGACGCGCACCGGCAGCGCCGCCGGCGCGGGTGCGCTTGCCTGCGCTGCCGGACGGGCCCACGCCTGGACCGGAACCGGCGCCTGCAGGAACTTCTTGGGCTTTGGATTTGGCGTTGCCGAAGGGAAACCGGGAGCGCTTCCACTGCGCGCTTTTTCAGGCATGCCGGCGGCCTTTGCAGGCGATGCCGCACGTTTGGCCTGGCCTTTGGAGAACTTGTCGCGCAGCGTATCGGTGTGCTCGTCGACAAAGTAGTTCGCCAGCGCATCGACGTTGAAATTTTCGAACAGCAGCGTTTTCGGCAGCGTGCCGAAATCCGCTTCGAGCGCCTTGATGATCTTCAGTACGCGGAAGGAATCGATCCCGAGCTCGCCGAACGGCGCGGCGCTATCGAAATTGGTGCCCAGCGACACCGACGTCTCGGCGACCAGGGATTTAAGGTAGGACTCGGTGTATTCGAGCAGCATTTCTTGGCTAAGCATTTCATCTCCGGCGGAAAGGCGGACACACGAAAACTCGAAAGAAGATCGTTGGAGCTGCGACCTGGCGCCGGGAAATCACGTTCCCACTGAACTCCAACGGTGAAGCATTCGGACCTGACGATCTACTGCGGTTGCGCGACTTCATGAATCGATCGCCGGAACGGTTCATCCACGCCTTGGTATTGTCCTCGTCGAGGTCATACGTCTGTGGAAGAAACCGCTACAACGGGGGCGGCTGTTTTCCATACAGGCAGGCTCCGCCCTGTCGAGGCCATCGAGGACCTGTGCGGGGGAACCGGGGACTGCGGGTATATCCGGGCATGCTCCGCCCTGTCGAGTGCAAGGTTGCACTGTGCGCGGAACAAGCTTGATTAAACATCGTGACAACTTCCTTACCTGGGATTTTTCGATCCCCTCACCTGCGACTGAGGTGAACTGCGCTGCGGCTGGGTAATACGCTGACGTTTACAGCACGTCGATGGCATCGCGGTCGATATCGACACGCACGCTGCTATTGAGCATGTCGATATTCACGACCAGCAGGTCCTGCGATTTGACCGACACCAGCTCGCCTTCCATGCCTGCCAGGGGGCCGGCGACGATCCTCACGCGTTTGCCCGCGGTCAATTCCGGGTCGACCATCAGCGAAACGCCGCTGTCGACCAGGATCTTGACCGATTCCAGGTCCTTCTCCGGCATGCGGGCCGGCCTGTTATCGGCCAGTACCAGTCCGCACGAACCGCGGATATAGCGCATGCTGTCGTATTGCGCCTCGGTCGGCCGCACAAACACATAGCCTGGAAACAGCGGCAACTCGACCACCTTGCTGCGGCCTTTAGCGGACCGTACCACCTTGCATTTCGGCAGATAGGAGGTGATGCGTTTCTGCTGCAAAAAGCTTTCGACAACGCTTTCGTGACGGCTTTTTGTACGCAGCACCAACCATGGATCGACTCGGTCATCGTTCATTCGGTTTTCTCATAAGGCTATGCGAAAACTCATCAGATCACGGTTGGAAGATTTTTGTCAATTATAAATATTGCATTATCCTCCGTGCATAATCTCCCCAAAAGTCACCAAACACAGTCAAAACCGCTAAACTCGCGGTCATTTCGCGCGCTGTAAGGCCGGCGTAAGGTCAATATCTGTTCAAATCCGGACATTGTGAATATCCACTTTCGCCTGTTTAATAACCGCCAGCATTTCTAATATCCGGGCGAAAACAAAAGAAAAGACCGGAACGAATTTGACAATCGTTTTCACTTTGATATCAGCGGATCGATGCGATTTGCATACCCACATTGCATAAAACGGCGTTAATTGCACTGCGTCAATTTCGCGATGGTGCGGCCACAAAAAATTTATCCCGAGCAGATTTTTATGTGGCGTTTACCCGCCAGTGGGTGGGCCGCGACGCGCCGGATCCCGGCGTCGGGCATGCCGGCATAGGGAGATCGATGCGGGTTCTTATTCGAGCCTGGAGTCGCGGTCGCAAACGAAACCGGGATGGCGCCCTGGCCTGAGGAAGGTATCGATAGCGGAGGTAATTCTGGCCTTGAGTTGTTCACTGCCAGCATCCCGCATATCGTTGTGACGGGCGCCGTCGATGCGAACCACGCAGCTACGGTAGCGACTCCGCTCGTCCTCGTCCGGCAGGACGCCGGGGTCCGCAGCGGTGTCGCTGGCACGAATGGTCAGGACGCGGATCTCGGCCGAGCGCGGCAACGCAACCCGCCGGCTGTCCAGGCTGATCAGGGCGAAAACGCGGTTCGGCCTGTCAGCGGCAAACTGCGCCGAACTATCCCCGCCTAGCGAGTGCCCGACCAGCAGCAGCTGTCGCCAATCGAACTGCGGATACCGTTCTGCGGTTTCGTCGATCATGGTGGAGATGGACTGCGAAGTTACCCTGGCTATTGCCTGCACCTGCTCCGCCACGGGCGCATCCCTGTCCAGTGTCACGCCGCCGGCACTGTCTTGCAGGGCGACAACCAGGTAAGCCATGCCGTTCAGATAGCTGGTGACGAAGGAATAGTCCGAACCCGAGAATCCATACCCCGGGCTTAAGATTGCTACCGGACATGGTTTCGCCGCCGTACAGGCGTGAACACTGGCGGGCCGGTGAATGTCCACAGGGATGGCGGCCATTGCCAGAGGCATGCCAAACAGCAAGGGCATCAGGGCGAACAGACGGCGCATATTGTCCTTTCTTTGCAGGTGGCTCAGACCCAGCTTGCGGCGCCGAGCGACAGCGGCGCAAGCAGCGCTGCAAGGCGCGCGCTGGCGCTCACCGCGCTGCGCGCAAACGGCAGGCAGCAGATCAGCGCCACGCCCAGCATCCCTGCCTGGCACAGCCAGAGCAGCAGGCCGAACTGGCTCCCGTCCGCGACGACGGCGGCCGCCAGCGAGACGGCGAGCAAGGCCGCTCCGGCGAGGATGAAACCCCACTGCTGGCGCCCGCTCTGCTCGCGCAGGCCCATGCGCTGGCGTTGGCTCGAGGATTGAAAACACAGCACGGCCATGCCGGCCCAGGCGGCAAAGGCCGACCCTGCGGCCATCAGGGCCGCGTTCATGCCGACGCTTCCTTCAATAATGGCCGCGCGCGCGCCGCCGCCATGGCGCGCGTACGCAAACGCCGCGCGGTCAGTACCGCCAGCGCCGCGCTGGCCAGCAGGACCAGGTCGGTTCCTGCCACGGCCATATTCCCCTGGCTGACGGTGCGCAGCAGATGGTCGCCCGTCATCACGCCATTGAGCACCACAGCCAGCACCGCAAGCACTGCGCTGGCCCAGGCCTGCTCGCGCCACGCCGTGGCGAGCTGGCCGGTGGAGCGCGCCTGCCACGCCCGCCCCAACGCATGGGCCAGGGTGCCGATCCAGGCCAGGAAGAAGATGCACTGCTCCAGCACTGCCCGGCCGACGATTCCCTCTGGCAAAAGCTTGTTGGACACCAGCATGGCCAGGGTTGCCACCAGCACGCCCACGCTGCCCGCCGCCGCCACCGCGTTGACCACCAGATAGCTGCTGCGGCCTTCCTTCGCCTGCCGCAGCCGGCGCTTTTCCACCCACAGCAGCATGCCGGTGCCGATCATCGCGCAGCTCACCAGCCCCATCGCAAAATACATCCAGCGCAGCCACCAATGGTCGAAAGGAAGCATGTGCAAGCCGGTAAAAAAGCGCTGCAACGCCAGCGTCGACGACAGCTCCGAGCGGCCCAGCAGCGCGCCGCTCGTGCCGTCAAAGGTCAGCATCTGGGTGTCGTAACTGATCCGGTCGTGGGGGCGGCGCTGGAAGTCGACGCTGGCATGGGCGTCGTGCGGATTGCGCACGCTGACCCGGCGGATCTGGCCGCCGCCCCAGAGCAGGCGCGCCTGCGCCGCCATCGCGTCGACCGAGGCCAGTTCGCCGGGCTGCCCGGCGGGGGCGCGCTGCACCAGGGCGAACGCCTCCCGGCTCGCCTGGTCGGCCTGCTTGCCGTACACCAGCGCGATGCCCGGTTTGGCATAGACGAACACCATGATGATCAGGCCGGTCAGCGTGATGGTGAAATGAAAAGGCAGCAGCAGCACGGCCGACACGTGGTGCAGGTCGAGCGTGGCGCGCTGGCGCGACTTGGCCGGGCGAAAAGCGAAAAAGTCGGTGAAGATTTTCTTGTGGATGATCACGCCCGACACCAGCAGCGCCAGCATCGCAATCGATACCAGCGCCAGCAGCCAGTAGCCGAGGTCCATCCACTTGATATGGAAGGTGTAATGAAACGGGAAAAAGAAGCCGGTGCCGCCCTTGCTGCCCGATGGCGGCAGCAGTTGGCCGGTATTGGCGTCGAGTTCGCGGCTCTGGAGCGCGCCGTTCTCGAACCAGCTCAGGCGCATCGTGGGTGCGCGGCTGGTCGGATACTGCACGGTCCATTGCTTCGCACCAGGCGCCAGCCGCGCCAGATGGGGCAAAGCCAGCTTGTCGAACGATACCGCCGCCGGCTGCGCCACCCGGGTCGCCGGCATCATCCAGCGGTCGAGCTCCTGGTCGAACACCGAGAGCGTGCCCATGAAGAACACGAGGAACAGCAGCGTCGAGCACAGTACCCCGGCCCAGGTATGCAGGTAATCCATGGCATGGCGCAGGCGCGGCGGCATGGACGTTGCGGCCGGCGCCGTCATGCCACGCCCGCCAGCGACAGGCTGGCCCAGCCGAGCAAGGCAAAGCCGAGCGCGGCGCCCAGCACCCAGGCCGCGGCGCGCCCGGTCGTGGCGGCGCCGAAGGCCACCAGCAGCGCGACGGTCCAGACGACAAAGGCCAGCATGCCGGTGCCGACGACCGCATCGGCCCGCCGCATCAGGCCGCTGGCAAGCAGGACGCCGGAGCCGGCAGCCATGAAGGAGATCGCCAGGACATAGCCGCCCAGCGTGCCGATCAGTGCGCGCGCCAGGGCCGCCCGCCCGCTAAAGCCGAATTTGGACATGACAATCGTGGATAGAGGATCCCAGCCTGACATCGCTGGTCTGCCATACTAGCCGAAAATGGAATGAAAATCACTATCATTCTCATTGTGGCTGGCGGCCCCCTTCACGCAACCGTTTCCAGGCTCGACTCCTGCACGACCGGGGCGGCCGCTGCCGGCGTGTCGATTGCCACGATCTGTCCGTCGACCATGCGGATCAGGCGGTCGGCCAGATGGAAGTAGCGGTCGTCGTGGGAAATGACGAGCACCGTCTTGCCCCTGGCCTTCAGTTCCGGCAACAGTTCGCGGTAGAACACATCCTTGAACAAGGGATCCTGGTCGGCCGCCCACTCGTCGAACACCAGGAACGGCCGGTCCTCCAGGTAGACCACCACCAGCGCCAGGCGCTTGCGCTGGCCCTGCGACAAGGCCCGCGTGGTAAAGGCGCCGTTGCGCAGCTGCACCTTGTGCTGCAGGTTCAATTTGGCGATCAAGGCATTGCCCTGCGCGTCCAGTTCGGGCGAAGTGCCGTCGAGCAGTTGATCGAACAGGTGAAAATCCGAGAAGATGGCCGAAAACAGCTGGCGGTAGCCGTCGCGGCTGGCGTCGTCCACCGCTACGCCGTTGAGCACGATGGCGCCCTGCTCCGGCCGGTACAGGCCGACCAGCAGCTTGGCCAGCGAGGTCTTGCCGCTGCCATTGCCGCCCACCAGGTAGGTGATCTGGCCGGGAGCGAAACTCAGCTCGACCGGGCCGAGGGTAAACAGGTCGTCGGTCCCTTCATGATAATAACGATGCGCGATCCCCTGCAAGGCCAGGCTGGCCAGTGCGGGGGCGGCATCCTCCTCCGCCTCGCCCCCCTGCTGGCCGAGCTGGCGCGTGATCTCGTCGATGCGCGCGCCCGACACCTTGGCCAGGTTCGCGCGCGGCAAGGCCAGCAGCAGGCCCTCCAGCGGCACCACCATGTACACGAACACCAGCGCAAAGCCGGTCATGATGCGGGCCCGGTCGGGCACCTCGCCCACCAGCATGAACAACACCAGGCCGATGAAGGCATAGATCAGAAAATTGCCCCACGCCACAGAGATCGAGAACAGCGACATGCCGAAGGTGCGCGCCTGGCGCACTTTCTCGATCGAATCGCCCAGCACGTCGCGCGCGAAACGGCCGCGCTTGGCGGAATGCAGCCGCAATTCCTTGGCGCCATCGACCAGCGAGCGGAAATGGTCGTACAGCCGGTCCTGCTCCTTCGACGCCGCGCCCAGGTGCCCGATCGCCTTCAGATGCGCCAGATGGTAGCCGAGCGAACCGAGGCCGATCACCAGCACCGCCGCCAGGAACACTTGCCACGACAGCCAGGCCATGTACACCAGGCAGCCGAGCACGATCACCGCATTGACCAGGATCGCCGGAAAACTGACGAAAAAGTCGGCCACCCGCGCGCTGTGCTCGGACAGGGCCGCATGCACCTTGGGCCCGCCGATTTCTTCCAGCTTGCGGAACTCGGCCGCCATCACGCGCGCCGAGATAAAGCGCCGCAGCTCGGCGTGGGCGCCCTGGCTCAGGCGTTCGAACAGGACCGAGGACGCCATCCGGGCCAGCATCGCCGCCACGGCGAAGGCGCCGAAGCGCCAGGCCAGCGCGCTGGTGTCGGTGCCGCCGGGAGCGCTCAGGACGGCATTGATCTGGGTGAGCAGCAGCACGCTGCAGACGCCGCTGGCGATGCTGGCCAGCGCGGCTCCCATCAGCAAATGGCGGGACTGTCGGATCAAATGGGCAAGCAAGGGCGATTCTCCGGGCGGTTGGGAAAAAGTTGGAAAAAGGGCCGTTATCAGGGCCGCAGCACGCTGCGCCTGAGCCCCGGATCGCGCGCGATCTCCTTCTCGTGGAAGGGGAAGCGCAGCCAGTCCTTGCGCGCATAGCGCTCCACCGGCGCGCTGCCCTGGCCGTTGGAGACGGCCAGCTCGTCCTGGCCGTGCGCCATCAGCGTATGGGCCTCCACCCCGCCGGGGCCGAAGTGCACGACCTGCAGGTAGGCGTTGCCCATCGAATCCGGTCCGAGGCGGTAGCTGCCGTCGTAATTGCAGGCGACCGCAAAATAGCCCGACGTATGACAGCCGCCGTAGAGCGGCACCTGCCGCCCGCCGCTGTCGACGTAGCGGCGGCTGCCGAGCGCGGCATCGAGCGCGACGCCCTGCCCTTCGAGTATCCGCACCGCCGCCCCCAGGGCTTGCCCCGCCTGTTCGGGCGTCGGCGTGGGCTTGGCCGGCGTGTCCAGCGGCGCGGCGCCGGAGAACGCCGTCCCGTACAAGGACGCGGCGGGAATCGTGCGCAGGCGCCCCCAGAAGGCTTCCCACAGCAGGGCGCCGCGGTCGTCCGCATCGCCCTGGCCCGACCATGCGCGCAGCGTGCGGCAGGCGTCGGCCAGGTCGACCTCCGGCGCCGCATCCGGCTTGGCCCCGGCCGCCTTGAGGCTGGCGGGGTCGAGTACCACCTGGGATCCGGTACAGGCCTGCGCCAGCAGCTCGTCCCTGAACAACTCGGCCGAATGGATGCGCGGGCTCAGCGCGGCCTGGCGCAGTTGCCGGCTCACGGTCGCCGCCGACGATGCCGGCTGCGCCAGCAGCTCCGCCGCGATCCGGTGCCCCAGCCGTCCACGCAGTTCCAGCGCCGTGCGCTCGCCGCCGAGTACCGAGGGGAAGCCTTCCAGCGGCTGGCGCGCGTTACTGAGCCAGTAGCTGTCGTTCATGTTGGCCACATAATCCTCGCGCAGCAGCCAGGGCTGGGCCGACGCCGGCATGGCCCCGGCCTGCACGGCCGCGCCATCGCTGCGCCAGCCGCATTCGGAGCGGCTGGCATCGAGGAAGGGCGTGAGCGGGTCGACCCGCGCAAAGCCCTTGGCCAGCGGCGTGGCGCAGGCTTCGCGCAGGCTGTCCGGCACATTCGGCACCGCGCCGATGTCGCCGTACCAGATGCGCCCGTCGCCGCGCGCGATCGCCATCGTGTTGATCCAGGGCGCCGCCGCTTCGCGCCGCTGGATGGCGATGAAGTCGTCGAGCGAGCTTGCCTGGTTCCAGTAGAAGAAGTTGCGGAAGATGCGGAAGTTATCGGCGTTGACGTCGCGGATCGCCAGCGCGTGCCGCTTGCCCCAGCCGAAGGCCGGGTCGCTGGCGGCCAGGTCCAGCACCGGCCCGAAGCGCGTGCCGTACAAGGTGCGCGTGACGCGGCGCGCCGCACCGTCCTCCCCGCGCACATCGACGCTGAACTCGCGCCCGCGCATCGCCTCGCTGGCGCCGTCGACCACGTAGCGGGTCGGCTGGTCCGCCTCCAGCGCCAGGTCGAACAGGCCGAAACGGCGCGCGGCCGATACCGTGTGGCTCCAGGCCACGTTCTCGTTAAAGCCGATCATGATCACCGGGATCCCGAGCAAGGCCACCCCCGCCGCATTGAAGCGGCCCGGAATCGTCAGGTGCATCTGGTAAAAGCGGTCCGGCCCGCCCCAGAACCAGTGCGGATTGCCGAGCAGGACGGCGCCCGCCTCGCCGGTCGCCTCGCGCCCGAGCGCCAGCATATTGCTGCCGATGCCGGGCTGGTCGCCGATCCGCTGCGCCAGGGTGGCGCGCACCGCATTCGCATCGACAGCGTCGGCGGTTGCCGGCGCGGCCGGCCCGGCGTTGGCGATGGCGGCGACAAAGCGCGCATAGCCGGCGCCCACCTGGGCTGCGTACATGCGCCGGAAGATATCGTCGGCGCCGATCGGGCGCACCCAGGGCTGGTCCAGGCAGGTCCGTCCCGCAGCGCCCACGCGTTTGGCGCGTGCGTCCGCCAGGAAGCGGTTGTAGCCGGCCGCGTAGCCTTCGATCAGCTGATTCAATTCGGCCGGATGGGCGGCGCGGTAGCGCGCCGTCACGCTCTGGTCGGCAAAGGCGCGGAAGAAGAAGTCCGAGTCGATGTTCTTCGGCTTGCCGTAGGTGGAGTTGCGCGTGGCCCGCGCATCGGCGCCGAAATACCAGGAGCGCCGTCCCTCGTAGGTGACGAAGCCGTCGGCCAGGGTGCACAGCGCATCCTCGGCCTGCACATAGCCCGCGCCGGTGCCCAGGCCGCGCCAGCTGGCGGCGCGCAGATGCGGGATGCCGTCGGTGGTGCGGCGGATTTCCACGCCGCTGCCGGCCCGCCTGGGGTCCTGCCTGGCGTCCTGCCTGGCGTCCTGCTTCGCGGCCCGGCCTGCGGCGTTCGACTCCGCCTGCGCGCCGGGCGCGCACAGCCCGAGCGACAGGGTGGCCGCCATGGCCAGGGCGGGCAGGCGCCGCCGAATGTGTCGACGCACTGTCATTGTTGTCTATCCCGAATGCCAGCCATCTGCGCCAGGCCCTGGTACAGGGCCGGGAACAGGCTGTGGTTAAAGTTATTCCAGCGCAGTTCGAGGATGGTGTCCTGCGGATCGATCCTGGTACCCAGCACGTCGGCGATCACCTCGCCCGAATCGATGCCGTTGTCGACGTAGTGAAACGAGGCGCCCGTCATGTCCACCACCGGCACCGGCCTGGTTTGCATGGTGTTCCAATCGCTCACCTTCAAGCCCCTGGCGCCGTACAGCGCGTCCAGGGTCGCGCAGGCGCCGCGCCGCTCGTAGGGCGACGCGATCCGGGTGATCCCGGGATGGATGTTGACGATCTTGCGCTCGAAGGCGGCGCCCGGGCGCACCAGCTCATCGAGGATGACCAGCAGCCCGTCCAGCACCACCAGTTCGGCGCCCACCGTCAGCAGCTTGTCCATCAGGCGCGCCTCCCAGGCGCTCTTGGCGGCGCGCCGCTCGGGCGCGTCCAGCGCCATCCGGCGGTAGGTCGATGGCACCGCGCGCAGCAGCGAGTTGACAAGCTTGCCCTGCACCTCCAGTTGCGCGGGATAGATCCACTGGCCGTCAGGCCGGCAGCTGAAGCCGTACTCGCCCACCTTGTCGCGGTCGCGCTCCGAGCCCTCGTCGTCGTCGTAGATCACCGTCACCAGTTCGTAGGCGTCGCCAAGTTCGGTCTCGTTGAGCGCCTCGACCAGGTATTCGAGCGGCGACTTCATGTAGCGCTGCTCCCCCTTGTACGCGATGAACTGCCCGGCCTTGTCGGCAGCCGCATTCCTCAAGGACCAGATATACACCAGCTTCGTTTTTGCCATGTTCGTGCCATCACCATGAATTAATCGAGAACGCCCGCTCCGCTTGCGCCGTTTCGGCAGGCTCGCCACTGAAGACGAATCAGCTGCGCCGATGTTTAGCGACTAAAAAAATAGCGACTAAACAAAGCGCCGTCCGGTTCGTCTTGTAGAACGCAGTCCGGCAGTTCCCACGGCGCCGGCAGATGCACCGAGATGGTGCAACCACGCATCCCAGAAAAAGGAAAGCAGCATGCTCATCCACGATCTCATCGGTATCGGCTTCGGGCCATCCAACATTGCGCTGGCGATCGCGCTGGACGAGAAACGCCAGGCCGGCGAGCGCATCGACGCCCTGTTCATCGAGCGCCAGCCGGGATTCGTCTGGCACCAGAACATGCTGCTCGACCACGCGCACATGCAGGTGTCCTTCCTCAAGGACCTGGTCACCATGCGCAACCCCGCCAGCCGCTTCACCTTCATCAACTACCTGCACGAAAAGCGGCGCCTGCACGACTTCATCAACCTCAAGACCTTTTTCCCCAGCCGCCACGAGTTCAACGACTACTTCGCCTGGGCGGCGGCGCAGTTCGAGGACCAGTGCGTCTACGGCGACGAGGTGTTCGAGGTGGCGCCGGAACAGCGCGGCGGCGAAGTGACGGCGCTGCGCGTGCGCTCGCGCGACAGGGCCGGCGCCGTGCACGAGCGGCTGGCGCGCAACCTGGTGGTGAGCATCGGCGGCGGCCCCAGCATCCCGGCCTGCTTCAAGCCTTTCAGGGACGACCCGCGCATCTTCCATTCGCACAGCTACCTGGCGAGCATCGCGGCCAACGCCGGGGCCGGGCGCATCGCCGTGATCGGCGCCGGCCAGAGCGCGGCCGAAATCTTCATGGACCTGCAGGGCCGCCCGAACGCGCCGCAAGTGGACCTGATCATGCGCGCGCGGACCATCAAGCCGTCCGACGCCAGCCCTTTCGTCAACGAGATCTTCAACCCGGACTTCGTCGATCACATGTTCAGCCGGGGCGAAGCCGAACGGGGCGAACTGCTGCGCGAATTCAGGCATACCAACTACGCCTGCCCGGACCTGGCCCTGATCGAGGCGATCTTCAAGCTGCTGTACGAACAGAAGGTCAAGGGCGAGGAGCGCCAGCGCTTCCTGCGCCGCCACGAGGTGATGGGCGTGCAGGCGGACGCCGACGGCATCGCCCTGCGCCTGCACGACGTCAACGGCGGGCGCGAACTGACCGCGCGGTACGATGCGGTGGTGCTGGCCACCGGCTACGCGCGCGACCAGTACCAGTCCGTGCTGGCGCCGCTGGCGTCCTACCTGCCCGGCTTCCAGGCGGACCGCCACTACCGGCTGGCCAGCGTGGCCGGATTCCAGCCATCGATCTTCGTGCAGGGCGTCTCCGAAGCCTCGCACGGCCTGTCCGACACCCTGCTCTCGGTGACGGCGATCCGCAGCGGCGAAATCCTGGCCGCGCTCGACGCCCACCGCCGCTCGGCCAAACCAACTCCTGCAGGGGCCCTTCATGCCATAGTAGAATGAGCCGATCCAGCAGGTTTTCACCAGCGCGCCAGCGGCGCGCTCGGCTCCATCCGGGAGCGCATCAACAGGCCGAGGCCTGTTGATTTCATTTGTAGGCCGTCTTTTATCCGTACATGAAAACACACCAACCAGCCCACCATTGCACGCCGTTCCGACGCACCGTCATGAGCGCCGCCCTCCACGCCGCATGCCTCGGCCTGGCCCTGTCCTCGACCGCAAGCCACGCCCAGCAAGCCGCCAGCACGGCCAGGCAGGAAGTCGTGCTGCCGGCCATCAGCGTGATCGCCACCGGCACCCCGGTGCAGGGCTACGTCGCCAGCCGCAGCGCCGCCGCGACCAAGACCGACACGCCGCTGATGGAAACGCCGCAGGCCATTTCCGTGATCACGCGCGCCGAGATGGATGCGCGCAACGTGCGCGACCTGGGCGAGGCGGTCGCGTACAGCGCCGGGGTGACCTCGGGCGGCACCGGTGAAACCACCCTCTTCGGCGGTAACAGCGTGCGCGTGCGCGGCTTCGGCGGCGGCGGCACCGCCGGCTTTTCATTCAACGAATACCTGGACGGCATGAAGCTGCAGGGCACCGGCTACGACGGCGGCAACCTCGACCCGTACCTGTTCGAGCGCGTCGACATCGTCAAGGGACCGGCCTCGGTCCTGTTCGGCCAGACCCAGCCCGGCGGCATCGTCAACATGGTCAGCAAGCGCGCCGGCGCGGACATGGTCAACGAGGTGCGCCTCGGCGCCGGCACCCTTTCGCACGTCGACGGCGGCGTCGACCTGGGCGGCGCCATCGGCGCCAATATGCACTGGCGCGTGACCGGCCTGGCCCTCGACGAAAACCTGCAGCAGGATCCCGCCAAACGCAAACGCCAGCTGGTCGCGCCGTCGTTCACCTGGTCGAACGGCAAGACATCGCTGACCGCGCTGGCGCATTACCAGCACGACGACATCAACGCCACCCTGGTCAATGTGATTCCCGCCGCAGGCCTGTTCGGCAATCCGGGCGGCCGTGTGCCGAGCGATTTCCGCGTCGGCGATCCGGGCCACGAAAACTGGGACCGCAAGAGCGCGGCGATCGGCTATCTGTTCAGCCATGCCGTCAACGACACGCTGTCCATCCGCCAGAACCTGCGCTACACCCGCAACGAACTCGATTCGCAGTGGCTGTACCGGCGCGCGCTGGCGGCCGACCGCCGCACCCTGAACCGCAGCGCCTTCTCCGCCGTCGAGGATGCGAACCACATCAGCCTCGATAACCAGCTCGAATGGAAGTTCAGCAGCGGCGCCGTGCAGCACACCGTGCTGGCCGGGATCGACTACCAGCGCCGCACCAACGATGCGGTGCGCCACTTCGGTTTCGCCGGCGTGCCGGCGCTCGACCTGTTCGCGCCCAAGTACAACCAGGTCATTCCCGCGCAGGCGCTGTTCCAGAGCGAAGACGTGGTCGGACGCCAGCTCGGCGTGTACGTACAGGACCAGCTCAAGTTCGGCGCGCTCTCCGTGCTGGTGGGCGGCCGCCACGACAAGGCGCGCAGCAATACGCTCAACCGCATGAACAACAGCACCACCTTGCAGGACGATGACGCCTTTACCGGCCGCGTGGGCGCGATCTACAACTTCGCCAGCGGCGTCGCGCCGTACGCCAGCTACGCCACCTCGTTCGAACCGATCGGCGGCCGCGCCTTCAACGGCAATGTGTTCGAGCCGATGAAGGGCAAGCAGCTTGAAGCCGGCGTCAAATACCAGCCGGCCGGCAGCGCCCACCTGGCGACCCTGGCGGTATTCGACCTGACCCAGAAGAACATGACCACGGGCGACCCCGATCACACCGGTTTCAGCATCCAGACCGGCGAAGTGAGCACGCGCGGCATCGAGCTCGAAGGCAAGGCGCAGCTGCTCAAGGACCTGGACCTGACCGCGTCCTACACCTACCTGGACGACGAAGTCACGCGCAGCAACGGCACCGACCTTGGCAAGCGGCGCGCGCAGATCCCGACCCACAGCGCTGCCGTGTGGGCCAACTACGCCGTGCGCACCGGCGCGCTGGCGGGACTGGGCATGGGCCTGGGCGCGCGCTACACCGGCAAGACGCAGGGCGACACGATCAACAGCTTCACGGCGCCTGCCCGCACCCTGTTCGACCTGGCGCTGCGCTACGACCTGCGCCGCCTGGGCATGGCCGACTGGATGGCCGAGCTAAATGTGAGCAACCTGACCGACAAGGACTATGTCGCCTCCTGCTTCGCCACCCACAGCTGCTACATCGGCCTGTCCCGCTCGGCGCGGGCAAGCCTGAAGTACAACTGGTAAGCGCGAGCCTGCCCGCCTCCTTGCCCATGTTGCGCCAATGAGGCGGCACGGAGGCGGGCCTGCCTCAACTCAAGGCCCTGGCAATCGACTCCAGCGTCGCCGGCAGGCGGACCGCCTCCTTGTGGTCCCCCTGCACTTCATGCTCGTACACCCTTTCCAGTTTCAGCCACGCGGCAAAGTGCGCCCGCACCCCGGGTGCGCGCTGGTGCGACCACCACACCGATACCGGCAGGCCAAGGCCTGGCGCATCGATGCGCGTGCGCGCCAGCGCGTCCAGCGCGCGCCGCGCCGCAAACAGGTCGGCCAGCCCGGCGCCGCCCAAGCTACCCAGCGCCCCGGCCTCCAGCGTTGCCAGCACCTCGTCGAACAGTGCGGCGATGTTCTCCGGCTCCGGTCCCGCCGCCGCCACCCGCGCGCGGATCGCGGCTTGCTGCGCCTGCCCCACCTCGGCGCCGGAAGGCAGCAGGGAAGACAGGAACTCCAGCAGCATCACCCCGGTGTCCGGTTCGGACGGGGTCGGTGCCTGGACATACGGGTCGATCGCGCCGACGAATTCGACCTCCCTGCCCTCGCGTTCGAGCGCCGCCGCCACCAGCGGCGCCAGGGCGCCGCCGAGCGACCAGCCGCACAGCCGGTACGGCGCCGTCAATCCGGCCGCCATGATGGTGCTCGCATGCTCGGTGGCCAGCGCAGCGAGCGAGGCGTATGGCGCGCCCTCCGGGCGATGGCGGAACGGCAGCCCGAGCACCGGGCAGCGCCCGTCGAGCGCCTTGGCCAGTTCGATGTAGTCGAGCAGGTTGCCGTAGCCGTCGTGGATGACGATCAGCGGCGACACGCCGGGACGCCCGCCGTTCAGGACCACCACGGCGGCGCCTTCGCCCCCCTTCCCGGCAGCGGCCATGCGGGCGACGGTCGGGCGCGCATACAGGTCCTGGATGCTCGGCGAGGGATCGAAGCACCCGCTCTTGCGCATGGCCGCCACCAAGCGGATCGCCGTCAGCGAATGCCCGCCGAGTTCGAAAAAGTTGTCGTCGCGGCCGACCTGCGGCAGGCCCAGCACCTGCGCCCAGATTGCGGCCAGCGCCTGTTCGGCCTCGCCTTGCGGCGCCTGGTAGCGTCGCAACTCGCCCGCGTGCGGCGCGGGCAGCGCCTTGCGGTCGATCTTGCCGTTCGCGGAGAGGGGCAGCGCGTCCAGGGTCACGATGGCGCCCGGGACCATATACTCGGGCAGTACGCGCGCCAGCCGCTCGCGCAGGACGGCGCCGTCGATGCGCTGCTGCGCATGCGGCACCACGTACGCCACCAGGCGCGCATCGGCGCCCTGGCCCAGGGCCAGCACCACCGCTTCGCGCACGGCGCCCTGCGCCAGCAGGCTGGCCTCGATTTCGCCGAGTTCGATCCGGAAGCCCCGGATCTTCACCTGGTGATCGAGCCGGCCCAGGTAATCGAGTTGTCCGTCTGCGCGCCAGCGTACCAGGTCGCCCGTGCGGTACAGGCGCGCGCCGTGTGCGTCGAAGGGATTGGCGATGTACTTGTCCGCCGTGACACCGGCCCGCCCGGCGTAGCCGCGCGCCAGGCCGACGCCGGCAATATGCAGTTCGCCCGCCACGCCGGCCGGCACGGGATTGAGCTGCGCATCGAGCACGTACACCCGCACATTGGGAATCGGCTCGCCCAGCGGCAGGTCCGCACCGGCCACGTGGGCCGGCTTGGCGAAGTACATGGCGACGTCCGCGCATTCGGTCGGCCCGTAGGAGTTGACCAGCATGGTGCCGCGCGCCGCCAGTTCGGCCGCCAGCGCCGCGTCGATCGGCTCGCCGCCGAGGACCACCGTGTCCAGGGCGCTGTCCGGCAGGCTGCCCAGGAAGGCGCGGCAAGCGGACGGGGTGCAGTTCATGCGGGTGGCGGCGTGGCGTTCGACGGCATCGGCCAGGGCCGCCACGTCGCGCACCTCGCCCACCGGCAGCACCACGGCGCCGCCGCTCACCAGCGGGCCGAGGATATTCTTCTGCGTCAGGTCGAAACCGAGCGCGCTCGCCAGCACGGTACGCGCGCCCGCCTGCCCGCCGAGGGCCTGCGAGCCGTACCAGCGCAGCAGGTTGGCCAGGCCCCGATGGGTATTGAGCGCGCCCTTCGGCATGCCGGTGGAGCCGGAGGTATAGATGCAGTATGCCAGGCTGTCCGGATGGAGCGTGTCGGCGGGCGCCTCGGCCGGACAGGCCGCAATCGACTGCCATTGCGCGTCCACGCATACGATCGGCATGGCGCGCCCGGCCAGCCGCTCGCGCAGATGCGCCTGCGTCAGGACCATGCGGCTGCGGCTGTCGTCGAGCATGTAATTGAGCCGCTCGGCCGGGTAAGTCGGGTCCAGCGGCACGTAGGCCGCGCCGGCCTTGAGAATGCCGAGCAGGGCCACCACCAGCTCCACCGAACGCTCCATGCACAGCGCCACCAGCTGGTCCGGCCCGACTCCGGCCCGGACCAGGTAATGCGCCAGGCGGTTGGCGCGCCCGGCCAGCTCGGCATACGACAGCGCGCGCTCGCCGTGCAGGACGGCCGGCGCGTCCGGGGTGCGGGCCGCCTGGGCGTCGAACAACGCGCCCAGGCTCGTCATTCCTTGCGCAGCCACGGCGCCGCCGCCCCAGCGCAGCTGGCGTTCCCAATCCTGCGCGCCGATCAGGCTCAGTTGACCCAGGACCGCATCCGGCCGCTGCGCCAGGGCGGCGGCGATGCCGTCCAGCGCGATGCGCATCAACTCGCACAGCTGCCGCGCGCCGACCGAGGCACTGACGTGGCCAACCAGCTCGAAGCCGTCGCCCTGGTCGTTGACCGACATGCCGACCGGGTAGTTGGTGCGTTCCTCGCCGCCCAGCGCGACCACGCCTTCCAGGCCGGGCATGACGGCGCCGGCCTCGCTGCGCGGGCTGTAGCGGTAATTGAGCAGGGCCGAGAACAAGGGCGTATTGGCCGGCAAGCCGCTGCAGCGCTGGGCCAGCGCCAGGCTGGCATGCTCGTGGTGCAGCAGCGCGCTCAGGGCTTCGTGGGTCTGGCGCAGGCTGTCGGCCACGCCGCGCGCGCCCAGCTTGACGCGCATCGGCAGGGTATTGATGAACATGCCCAGCGCGCGCCCGGCGCCCTCCCCGCCCTGCATGCGCCCGAACAGCACGGTGCCGAACACCACGTCGTCGCTGCCGCCGGTGCGCGCCAGTACCTGCGCCCAGGCCAGGTGGAACAGGCTGGCCGCGCTCACGCCATGGCGCTGCGCCTGGGTGCGCACCTGCGCCGCCAGCTCGCCGCCCAGCGCCAGGCGCGCCTGCTCGATGCCGCTGCCGCCGCCCTGCACGTCCAGCAGGCCGAAAGGCGCGGTCGGCTGGTCGACGTCGCCCAGCATGCGTGTGAAGAAGGCGGTGTGCTCGGCCTGGCTCACGCCCGCCCTGGCTTGCGCCACGAAGCGCCGGAACGGGATCGGCTCGGGCAGTTCGCTCTCCCTGTCCTGCTGCACCAGTGCGATCTCCTCGACCATCAGCGCCAGCGTGGTGTGATCGAGCACCAGATGGTGGCTAGGCAGTTGCAGCAGCCAGCGGCCGTTGGCCGCATCGCGCGCCGCCACGGCGCGCATCATCGGCGCGCGCCGCACGTCGATGCGGTGCACGGCCGGGTCGACCTCGGCCTGCAACCGGTCTTCCACGCTGCCGTTGGCGCCTGGGGCCAGCCATGCGAGCAGCAGCGGCGCCCGGCGGCACACGACCTGCACCGGCTCGCGCGATTGCTCCCACAGCACCGCCGTGCGCAGGATGTCGTGGCGCGCGATCACCCGGTTGAAGCTGGCGACGAAGCGCTCCAGCCTTTCCCGGCTGTCGAAGCCGATCAGATGGGGCGTCACGTAGGCGTCGCCCTGGCGCTGCAGCATGTGGTGGAACAGGATGCCCTCCTGCAGGGGCGCGAGCGGATAGATATCCTGGATGTTCGCGGCCCCGCCGGGAATGGCCGCTTCGATGCGGGCGATCTCGCCGGGGTCGAGTTCGACCATGGTCAGCATCTCCGGCGCGATTCCCTGGCAAGCGGCCGGAATCAGGTTCGGCGGCACGACCACATCGGCGCGCGCCGGGTGCTCGTCCATCGCCAGGGCGAAGGCCGCCAGCACCGGCCGCTGGAACAGGGTGCGCACCTGCGCGCCCATGCCCTCGGCGCGCATGCGTTCGAGGAGCGTCAGCGCCAGCAGGGAGTGCCCGCCCAGTTCGAAGAAATTGTCGTCACGGCCGATCCGCTCGACACCGAGCACCTCGGCCCAGATGCGCGCCAGCGCCTGCTCCCTCTCCCCCTGCGGCGCGACGTAGGTACGCGCGCTCTCGACGGCCGGTTGCGGCAGCGCCTTGCGATCGACCTTGCCGTTGGCGTTCAGCGGCAGGGTATCCAACACCACGATCATCCCCGGCACCATGTAGTCGGGCAGCGCCCGGCCCAGGCGCTCGCGCAGGACCGCGCCCAGCGCCGGCCCGTCCGCCGCCACGTAGCCGACCAGCCGCGTGCCGCCCGCGCCCTGCAGGGCCACCACCACGGCTTCGCGCACCTCCGGCTGCGCCTGAAGCTGGGCTTCGATCTCGCCCAGTTCGACGCGCAGGCCGCGAATCTTCACCTGATGGTCGATCCGTCCCAGGTAGTCGATCTGTCCTTCGCCGTTCCAGCGCACCAGGTCGCCGGTGCGGTACAGGCGCCCGCCGTCGGCGTCGAAAGGATCGGCGACAAAGCGCTCGGCGCTCAGGCCGGCGCGGTTCAGATACCCGCGACCGAGCAGCGCGCCCCCGATGTACAGTTCACCCGGCACGCCGGCCGGCACCTGGTTGAGCGACGCGTCCAGCACATAGGCCTTGGTTTCGGCGATGGGACGCCCGATCGGCACCATGCTGCGGCCATCGTCGCGGCAGGTCCACTGGGTCACGTGGATGGTCGTTTCGGTCGGACCATACAGGTTTTGCAGGCTCATGCCGGTCAAGCGGCGCAGCGCTTCGTGCTGGGTGGCCGCCGGCATCGCCTCGCCGCCGCAGATCACATAGCGCAAGCGGGTCTGCGTCTCGATGCCCTCGTGCGCCAGGAAGGCCTGCAGCATGGCCGGCACGAAGTTGAGGGTGGTGACCTGATGGCGCCGAATCAGTTCGGTGATGCGGGCCGGGTCGCGCTGGTCGCCCGGCTTGGCCAGCACCAGGCGCACGCCCGTGGTCAGCGGCCAGAAAATCTCCCACGCCGACACGTCGAAGCCGAACGGCGCCTTGTGCAGCACGGTGTCGGCCGGCGTCAGGCCGTAGGTTTCCTGCATCCAGGTCATGCAGCTGGCCAGGGAGCGGTGGCGCACCGCCGCCCCTTTCGGCCGCCCGGTCGAACCGGATGTATAGATCACGTAGGCGATATGTTCGCCATGCAGGGCCACCTGCGGGTTGTCGCCGGATTCCCCGCTCAGGTCGAGGGTGTCGAGTTCCAGCACCGCCACGCCGGCCGGGATGGCCAGGCGCGCGCGCAGCTCGCCCTGCGTGAGCAGCAGCGAAATCCGGCTGTCTTCGATCATGTAGGCCAGCCGCTCGTCCGGGTAGTCCGGGTCCAGCGGCACGTAGGCGCCCCCCGCCTTGAGAATCGCCAGCATCCCGACCACCATCGCGACCGAGCGTTCGAGTGCGATGCCGACCAGGCTTTCCTGCCGCACGCCGCTGCGGATCAGGCGCTGCGCCAGCCGGTTGGCGCGCGCGTTCAGCTCATGGTAGCTGAGCACCTCGTCGCCGAACAGCAATGCGGTGGCGTGCGGCGCCTGCTGGGCGCGCCGTTCGAACAGCCGGTGCACGCTCTCCAGTTCTCCGTAGCGCCGGCCGTCCAGACCCCATGCCGCCAGTTGCCGCCGTTCGTCCTCTGGCAGGAGCGCGATATCGGCGGCCGCGCGGCCCGGATCGCGTTCCAGCGCGTCGACGATGCCGCACACGGCCAGGTGCATGTAGTCGCACAGGCGCTGCGCGCCGACTTCGCGCGTGACCTGTCCGACCAGTTCGAAGCCATCGCCCAGGTCGTTCACCGACATGCCGACCGGGTAATTGGTGCGTTCCTCGCCACCCAGCGACTGCACGCCCTCCCAGCCGAGGCCCGCCTGCGCCGGCGTGCTGCGCGCGCTGTAGCGGTAGTTGAGCAAGGCGGAAAACAAGGGCGTATTGCCCGGCAAGCCGCTGCAGCGCTGGGCCAGCGCCAGGCTGGCATGCTCGTGATGCAGCAGCGCGCTCAAGGCGTCATGCGTCTGGCGCAGGCTATCTGCCACGCCGCGCGCGCCGAGCCGGATCCGGATCGGCAAGGTGTTGATGAACATGCCCAGCGCGCGCTCGGCGCCCTCCCCGCCCTGCATGCGGCCGAACAGCACGGTGCCGAACACCACGTCGTCCTTGCCGCTGGTGCGCGCCAGTACCTGCGCCCAGGCCAGGTGGAACAGGCTGGCCGCGCTCACGCCGCAGCGCTGCGCCAAGATCCTTACCTGCGCGGCCAGTTGGTCCGCCAGCGCCAGGCGCGCCTGCTCGATGCCCCCGCCCCCGCCCTGCACGTCCAGCAGGCCGAAAGGCGCGGTCGGCTCGACCACGTCGCCCAGCATGCGCGTGAAAAAGGCGCCATGCTCGGCGCGGCTCACGCCCGCACGGGCCTGGGCCACGAAGCGCCGGAACGGAATCGGTTCGGCCAGCTCGCCATCGCGCCCTTGCTGCATGAGCGCGATTTCTTCGGCCAGGCGTTTCACGGTCGTGTTGTCGTCCACCAGATGGTGGCCCAGGAGCCGCAGCAGCCAGCGGCCGCTCGCGCCGTCGGGCGCCGCATAGCCGTGGAACATCGGCGCGCGCCGCACGTCGATGCGCTGGCGGCGCGGGTTGGCAACGCGGTCCAGCTGCGCCAGGGCGCCACCGTCCTCCCGCGCCAGCCAGTCGAGGCCGAAGTCCGCCTGGCGGTACACCACCTGCACCGGCTCGCGCAAGCCTTCCCACAGGACGGCCGTGCGCAGGATGTCGTGGCGGCCGATGGCGCGGCCCAGGTGCGCGGCGAAGCGCGCCAGGCCTTCCTTGCTGTCGAAAGCGAGCGTGTGCGCGGTGACGTAGGCGTCTTCGTCGCGGTGCAGCACGTGATGGAACAGCATCCCTTCCTGCAGGGGCGCCAGCGGGTAGATATCCTGGATGTTGGCGGCGCCGCCCGGCACCGCTGCTTCGATGCGGGCGATTTCGACGGCGTCGAGTTCGACCAGGGTCAGCATGTCCGGCGTGATCGCCTTGCATGCTGGCGGAATCAGGTTGGGCGGCACGGCCGGTGCGCCGGATGCCGCGAGCGCGCTCGCTTCGGCGGCGAAGGCGGCCAGTTGCGGACGCTGGAACAGGCTGCGGACCTGGGCCGTCAGCCCCTGCGCGCGCATGCGTTCGAGCAGGGTGAGGGCCAGCAGGGAATGCCCGCCCAGTTCGAAGAAGTTGTCATGCCGGCCGACCCGTTCGACGCCCAGCAGCGCGGACCAGATGCGTGCCACGGTCTCCTCACGCTCGCCTTGCGGCGGCTCGTACGCCGCCTGGGCGGCCAGTTCGGGCTCGGGCAGCGCGCGCCGGTCGACCTTGCCGTTGGCGTTGATGGGCAGCGCGTCCAGTACCACCAGCGCGGCCGGCAGCATGTAGTCGGGCAGCGTGCGGGCAAGCCGTTCGCGCAGCTGCGCCACGTCGATCGCCTGCCCCGCCCTGGCCGACAGCCAGGCCACCAGCCGGGTGCCGGCCGGGCCGTCCTTGGCCAGCACCACCGCCTCGCGCACGGCGGGCTGCGCCAGCAGTTGCGCTTCCACCTCGCCCAGCTCGATGCGGAAGCCGCGTATCTTCACCTGGTGATCGATGCGGCCCAGGTATTCCAGCTGCCCCCCGGCGCTCCAGCGAACCAGGTCGCCCGTGCGGTACAGCCGTTCGCCGGCGCTCCCGAACGGGTCGGCGATGAAGCGTTCGGCGCTCAAGCCGGCGCGGTTCAGGTAACCGCGTGCCAGGCCGGCGCCAGCCACATACAGCTCGCCCGGCACGCCGATGGGCAGCTCGTTGAGGGCGCCGTCCAGCACCCGCATCCCGAGGTCCGGAATGGCGCCGCCCACCGGGCTGCGCCGGCCATCGACGAGATCCTGCCGGGTGATCGGGCGGTACGTCACGTGGACCGTGGTTTCGGTGATGCCGTACATATTGATCAGGCGCGGCTCCCGGTCGCCCCAGCGATCGATCCATGGCCGCAGCCGCTCGGGTTCGAGCGCCTCGCCGCCGAAGATCACCACCCGCAGCGCCAGCGCCTGTTCGTAGGTGGCGGGCAGGTCGACCAGTTGTCCGAACGCCGACGGCGTCTGGTTCAGCACCGTGACCCGCTGCGCGCGCAGCAGGTGCAGGAAGTCTTCCGGCGAGCGGCTGACCCAGTGCGGCACGATCACCAGCTTGCCGCCGGTGGCGAGCGCGCCGAAGATCTCCCACACCGAAAAGTCGAAGGCGTAGGAATGGAACAGGGTCCAGACGTCGCCCGGACCGAAATCGAACCACGGCTCGGTCGCCTGCAAGAGGCGCGAGAGATTGCGGTGGCACAGCTGCGCGCCCTTGGGACGGCCGGTGGAACCGGAGGTGTAGATCACATAGGCCAGCTGGCCGGCATTCACGGGAACGTCCGGATCGTGCGCCGGTTCGTGCTCCAGCGACAGGGTATCGAGCATGAGCGGCGCCACTCCGGCGCCGGCGGGAATGCGCGCATGCAGCCGGCTGTCCGTCAGCAGCAGCTTGATGCCGCTGTCCGCGACCATGTGCGCGAGGCGTTCGGCCGGATAATCCGGGTCGAGCGGCACATACGCGCCGCCCGCCTTCAGCACCGCCAGCAGGGCGACGATCATCGTGGTCGAGCGTTCGAGCGCGATACCCACCCGTACCTCCGCTCCCACGCCGAGCGCGATCAGATGGTGCGCCAGGCGGTTGGCGCGGCGGTTCAGTTCAGCGTAAGCGAGTCTCTCTTCGCCGCACACCAGGGCGGACGCGTCGGGCTGCCGCCGCGCCCACGATGCGATCAGTCGATGCACCGGTGCGGCATCCGGCCAGGTGTGGGCGATGGCCCCCCACTGCTGCAAGCGGGCGCGTTCGGCCTGGTCGGGCAGACAGAGCGTTGCCAGCGGACGGTCGGCATCGCTCACCAGGGCTTGCAGCACTTCCAGGTAGCAGGCCGCCAGCCGCTGCGCACTGGCGCGTTCGAACAGGCGCGTATTGTATTCCAGGCGCGCACGCGTGCGCGCGCGGCCGACCGTCACGTCCAGCGACAGCTCGTACTTGGCGCCGCGCTGGGCAAAGGCGAGCGGCGTCGCCGCCAGTCCGTCGAAATCGAGTTCTTCGGCCGCGTCGCTCATCTGCACCCCGAACATCACCTGGAACAGGGGGCTGCGGCCCGGTTCGCGCCGGTCCTTGCGGCTCGCCAGCAGCAGGTCGAACGGCACGTCACCATGGTTCATGGCGGCGATCGCATCGGCGCGCACCTGGCGGCACACGTCGCGCAGGCGCATGCCCGGCGCCAGGCGCGCCCGATAAACCTGGGTCGTCACGAAAAATCCCATCAGGTCCTGCACTTCCTCGCGTTCACGTCCGGACGAGGGCACGCCGATGGCAAACGTATCCTGGCCGCTGTAGCGCGCCAGCAGCATCTGCCAGGCCGCCATCAGCACCACGAAGGGCGTGCAGCGCTCGGCGCGGCAGAAACCGAGCAAGGCGGCGCCAAGTTCCGCTTCGATGTCGAAGTCGACGGCGTCGCCGTCGAAGCTCTGGCTTTCGGGCCGCTTGCCGTCGAGCGGCAGTTCGAGCGCCGGCACCGCCTCGCCCAGGTAATCGTTCCAGTACGCGAGGCCGCTTTCCAGCGCGCCCGCAGCGGCGTGTGAACGCTGCCAGGCCGCGTGATCGGCGTACTGCAGCGGCAAGGGATCGAGCCGCACCGGGCCGGCCTGCCGGCGTGCCTGCCGGTAGGCGACGCCCAGGTCGCGCGCCAGGATGGGATTGGACCAGCCGTCCGAGACGATGTGGTGCAGGCACAGCGCCAGCACATGCTCGTCCTCGCCCAGCTTGAGCAGGCGCGCCACCAGCGCGGACGACTCGCCGAGATCGAAGACGTGGCCGGCGATGGCGGCGATGGCCTGCTCCAGCGCGGCGTCGCGCGCCCCGGCCGGCAACGCCGACAGGTCTTCAGCCGGCAGTACGAAAGGCATGGCGGGCGCCACGCGCTGCATCGGCACCCCGTCCTGCTCGTGGAAGCGGGTGCGCAGCACGCCGTGGCGTTCGATCACGGCGTCGAAAGCGCGCGCCAGAGCGTCCGCATCGAGCGCGCCGCGCAGGCGGAATACGCGTGGCAGGTTATACGCGGTCAGGGCCGGCTCGAGGCGCTGCAGGAACCAGAGCTGCTCCTGCGCGAACGACAGCCGGACGGCGTCGTTCAGGGCCTCTGCCGGGATCTCGATGACTGCTGTATTCATTGTGGCATTCCTTGGGTATGCAATGTGTTGGATGCGTGCTGCGCCCTGGCCAGCAGCGCTTCGCGCTCGCCGCCGGCGCACAGGGCCGCGGCCAATGCCTGCGGCGTCGGATGGTCGAACACGAGTCCGGGTACGACCTCGATATCGAGCAGCTTGCGCAGGCGCGCCACCAGGCGGATCACGAGCAGCGAATGGCCGCCTTCGTCGAAGAAGTCGGCGTCGGCGGCGATGTGGGCGCGTCCGAGCAGGCCGGCCATGGCGCCGCCCAGCAGGGCTTCCAGCGCGTCCTGCGGCTGCGCGCCGGCGCCTTGCGGCTGTGCGGCATCGGGCATCTCCGCCAGTGCGCGCCGATCGATCTTGCCGTTGGCCAGACGGGGAAACTCGCCCAGCAGCGTCCACCCGGCCGGCACCATGTGCTCGGGCAGCTGGCGGGCAAGCTGCGCGCGCCAGTGGGCCAGTTCGCCGTGGCCGGCCACGAAGGCGGCCAGCTCGGCGCCCGCGTTCCCGGCGCGGGCCAGTACCGCCGCCTGCCGCACCCCCGGCAAGCCAAGAAGCGCCGTCTCGACTTCGGCCGGCTCGACCCGGAAGCCGCGAATCTTGACCTGATGGTCACGGCGTCCGGCCAGGCGCACGCCGCCATCGGGCAGCACCCAGGCCAGGTCGCCGGTGCGGTACAGGCGTTCGCCATCCCAGGGGGCTGCGACGAACACGCCGTCGGCCGCGCGGTTCAGGTAGCCCCGGCAAAGCTGGGCGCCGCCCACATACAGTTCGCCCATGGCGCCAGCCGGCACCGGCTCAAGGCGCGCATCGAGCACGTGCACGCGGTTGTTCGCCAGGACGCGCGTGAGCGGAAGTACATCGGGAAGCGTCTGGCCCGGATCGACCCGGTGCAGCATGACGCCGACCGTCGTTTCGGTCGGGCCGTAGTGGTTGTAGACGACGGCGCCGGGGTCGAGTTGCGCGATCCGCTCGATCAGCGCGCGCGGCGCGGCTTCGCCGCCCAGCACCAGGGTGGCGGGCACGCATGCGCCCTCGCCTTCGAGCAGCGCTTCGAGGTGTGACGGGACGATCTTGATCGCGTCGATGTCCTGGGCGGCGATGAAGCGTGCAAAGGCGGCAGGGTCGGTAGCCGCCTGCGCGTCGGCCACCACCAGGCAGGCGCCGTTGAACAGCGCCCCGAACAGGGACGTGTTTCCGAGGTCGGCCGCGACCGAACTGGCCAGCGCCCAGCGGCGGCAGCGCGCCAGCTCCATGGCGTCGGAGGCGGCGGCCACGTAGTTGAGCAACTGCGCCTGTTCGATCGGCACGCCCTTGGGCTGTCCGGTCGAACCGGAGGTATAGAGCACGTAGGCCAGTTCGCCGGCCTGCGGCGCGTGGTCCGGAGCCGCGCCGGGGCCGGACTCCAGATCGAAGTCGCCCAGCAGCGCTTGCGGACAAGGGCCGGCATCGTCCGCCGCTTCCGCGCGCAGCACCAGCGCCGGGGCGGCGTCGGCCAGCACGGCATGGCGCCGGGCCGCCGGCCAGGCCGGTTCCAGCGGCACGTAGCCGGCGCCGAGGCGCCAGGCCGCCAGGATCGCCACGATCAGCTCGGGCGAGCGTGGCAGTTCGAGCGCCAGCAGCGAGCCTGCCGCCAGGCCGCGCGCACGCAAGCCGTGCGCAAGGCGATTGGCGCGTGCGTCGAGCTGCGCGTAGCTCCAGGTGCGGCCCGCATCGGCGACGGCAGGGGCATCGGGCGTGACGCCGGCCCAATGGGCGACGCGCTGCGCGATGCTGTGCGGGCCGACATCGAAGGCCGGGCCGGCGGCGTCTTCCAGCAGGGCCTTGCGTTCCGCCTCGTCCAGCCAGGCGAGGTCCCCGACCGGGATGTCCGGATTGAGGACCGCTTCGCGCAGGAAGTTCAGGTACAGGGCCAGCAGGCGCTCGGCGCTGCGGCGCGAATACAGCGCCGTGTCGGCGTGCAGCGACAGAGTCAGGCCAGCGGACGAGAGGTCGGCCTGCAAGGCCAGTTCGAAACAGGGCATGGGTCCGGGCAGCTCCAGCACTTGCCATGGCAGTGCATCGTCCGGCGCGTCGTGGACGGTGAAGCCGACCAGCGTATGGGCCGCGCCGGAGAGGGCCTCGATCGGGCACAGCTCCTGGGCTTCCAGATGGCTCGCGCTCACCGCCGCCATGCGCGCCATCCACGCCGTGAACGATTCGTCGGCGCTGCCGTCAATAAAAAACGGCAGGATCTTGTCGAATACGCCGAGCGCGCCCTGCATGGGTGCGTAGTCGCGCCGGCAGTCGTGCTGCCAGCCCCCGGCAAGGTGCTGGTCGCCGGTGAGCCTGGCCAGCAGCGCCCACCACGCGCCTTGCAGCACCATGTCGGCTGCCATGCCGATCGCGCCTGCCGTATCCGCGTCCACACGAGCGGCAACGACGTGGCGCGGCGTGGCCGGCATGCGGCTGCCCGGACGCCGCCCGGCCAGGCGCGGCGCCTGCCAGTTGTCGCTGCCTTGCAGGTAGCGCCGCCAGTAGTCGCGGCCAGCCCCTCCCTGCTCCTCGTCATCCTGTTCGATGGACTGGCGCCACTCGATGTAGTGCGGGTACTGGAATACGTCCTCGGGCGCGCTGGCGCGGGCGATCTGCCCGCACAGCGCCGCCAGGCTGCCCCGGTCGGCCACCAGCGCGCTCACGGCCAGCACCAGCACCGGGCCATCGGCCACGGCGGCGCGAACAAGCTCCCCGCGTTCGAGCGCCAGCGGCGCCAGCATGACTGCATCCGTGGCGTCGGTCTGCCATGCCACGGGCGCGGCGCTGTCCAGCGCCAGCATGCGCAAGCCGCGATAGCCGGCCACCGGCGCGATCGCGCTGGCAAGGATCAGGTGCGGCTGCAAGGCCCGTTCCACGGCCGCGCGCAAACCATCCGGCGTGACGCCGGGAGCCGCCTTCAGGCGCAGCACATGGATCAACCGGCCGGGCTCCTGCTTGCCCAGCAGCGCGCGCTGCTCGGCGCTGAACGGGTGGGAAACGGCATTTTCTTCGCCTGCGATACCCATCGATCAACCCTCCTGCGCCGCAGCCATCATGGCGCGGTCGTACATATCGCCCATGGCGACGACAATCTTGCGCGGTTCTTCATACGGGTCGCGGGCATGCGCCGCCAGCATATTGTCCAGCATGACGACGTCTCCACGGCGCCAGTCGAAGCGCACCGCGCATGCCTCGTAGGCGCGGCCGATCTCCGCCATCGCGGCGTCGGGAATCGGCGTGCCGTCGCCGAAGAACACCTGCCGTGGCATGCGTTCGGCGCCGGCGATGGCCAGCAGGTCTTCGCGCACCGCCGGTTCCAGGCAGCTGACGTGGTGCAGCTGCACCTGGTTGAAGAAGATCCGTTCCCGGGTCAGCGGATGCCTGACCACCGCCGGGCAGCGCGTGCGTGTCTGCAGGGTGTGTTCGTCGAGCCACTGCCAGGCGATACCCGCTGCGGCCAGCCGGGTTTCGACCTCGGCGCGGCTGTCGGTCTTGAAGAAGTCCTGCCAGCTCACGTCCAGGCGCGGCACGAAGGTGCGCACGTACAGCAGCTCCTTGCGTTCCATCTCCTCGACCAGGGTGGCGGGCAGGCGGCGCAGCATGTCGCGGCAGTCGACGATGGGCGTGGCGCCGCCCACGCGCGACGGCAGCTCGCAGAAGAACCACTGCTTGCGCGGCCACTGCGCCATGTGTGCGCTTTCGTTATGGTAGAGGATCATCTCGCGCTCGGGATACGGCGTCGACTTGTAGGTATTGCGGCCGCCATCCTTCTTGGGCAGGTCGCCGTAGCTGCCGTACAGCTTCGGCTCCATGGCCTCGGCGAAGGCTTCGAAGTCCTGCGCCGTCGCCACGCCGAAATTGCGGAACAGGATGGCGCCATGCTTGCGCAGCGCCGTCTCGATGAAGTCGCGCTCTGCGCGGGCCCAGGCCACGCCGTCCATGTCCGCGCCGGCAGCTTCGAGCACCAGCGGGAATTCCTGGCCCGGCGCCAGCAAGGAGCTGGTCACCTGCGGCCGCGCGGGGGCCGCAGCCTTGTTCAGCGTACCGAGTTTGCCGAGCTTGCCGAGTTTGTCGAGCTTGCCCGCCAGGGGCGGCGTTGGATTCATGATGGGGAACTCCTCAAGGCTGGATTGAATGTGTTGGTCGAGCGAGCCGTCCGGTGCATTGGCGACGCGCCGCAGCAGTGCGTTGAAGACGCGCGCGCAGCGTTCGACCGTGGCGCGGCGATACAGGCTGGTGGCGAACACCCAGTCGGCATGCAGGCCGCCGTCGCTCTCGCTGACGAAGACGGCGAGGTCGAACTTGGCCGCCGCTGCGGGCACGGGCAGCACCTCGACCGCGAGGCCGGGAATGTCGAAGTGGGTCGTCGGCGTGTTCTGCATGACGAACAGCACCTGCACCAGCGGGTTGACGCCACGGCTGCGTTGCAGTCTGGCGTGGTCGACGATCCGGTCGAACGGCAGTTCCTGATGGTCGAAGGCGGCCAGGCTGGCCTGCTTGACCTGTTCCAGCCAGTCGCCGAAAGTGACCGCACCGGAGCGGCGCGAGCGCAGCGGCACCACGTTGACGAAGAAGCCGATCAGCTCTTCCAGGGCGGGATGGGGACGGCCCGCGACGTCGGTGCCGATCACCAGGTCGTCGGTCGCGGCGAGCCGGTGCAGCAGCGCGTTAAAGGCGGCCAGCAGCACCGTGAACAGCGAACTGGCATGGCGGCCGGCCAGGCACCTGAGCGCCTGCGCCACATCGGCGGGAATCCGGAGCTGCACGCTGCCTGCGGCGCACGCCTGAGCTCCACGCACGTGGTCGGGCGGCAGCGTGGACAACACCGGCGCATCGGCCAGGCAGGCGCGCCAGAAAGCGCCGTCGCGTTCGGCCGAAGCATCGAGCCGGCGCCGCTGCCAGACGGCGTAGTCGGCGTATTGAATCCCGAGCGGCGCAAAGGCGGGCGTGCGTCCGCCTCTCGCGGCCTGGTAGATGGCGACGAAGTCCCTGACGAACACCGCTTGCGACCAGCCGTCGAAGGCGATGTGGTGCACGCAGAGCAGCAGCACGTGTTCGGTCGGTCCGAGGCGCAGCAGGCCGGCATGCAACAGCGGCCCGCGCGCCAGGTCGAACGGCGTGGCGGCCAATGCGGCCAGCTTGCCAGGCACGCCGGCGGGATCGATCGACAGGTCGGTCACGGGCAGATCGACGGCGAAGGCCGGCACCACCCGCGCCACCGGCTGGCCGTCGTCATCCTCCGGGTACACGGTACGCAGGCTTTCGTGGCGGGCCACGATCGCGTCCAGCGTGGCGCGCAGTGCGGCCGCATCGAGCTCGCCCGACAGGCGCAGGGCCGCCGCCATGTTGTAGGCGGCGTCGCCCTGCCCGGCCATGCGTTCCACCAGCCACAGGCGCTGCTGGATCGGCGCCAGCGGCAGGGTGTCGGCGCGCGGCGCCGCGACCAGCGGCAGGGCCGGAGCCGCCCGCCCTTGGCCGCGCAGTTGCCCAATGCAGGCCGCCAGTTCCTGCAAGGTCTGGGATTCGAATACCCTGCGCAGCGGCAGATCCACGTCCATCGCGGCGCGCACCCGCGAAATCATCATGGCGGCCAGCAGCGAGTGCCCGCCCAGCGCGAAGAAATTGTCGCGCCGGCCGATGCGGCCCAAGCCCAGCACTTCGGACCAGATACCGGCCAGGTCCACTTCGTCGCTGCCTTGCGGCGGCTCGGTGTCGCCCTCGGCGGCTGCCGTGAGCGCGGGAAGCGCCTTGCGGTCCACCTTGCCGTTGGCGTTCAGCGGCAGGCTATCGAGCACCACGATCACGGAAGGCACCATGTGGGCCGGCAGCGACCGGCCCAGTTGTTCGCGCAGCGACGCGTCGTCGATGTGCTGTGCGGCGGCGGCCGACACATAGGCCGCCAGCCGCAAGCCGCCCGTTCCGCTGGTGGCCACCACGACCGCCTCGCGTACCTCTTCCTGCGCCAGCAGCGCGGCCTCGATTTCGCCCAGCTCCACGCGCAGGCCGCGAATCTTGATCTGGTGGTCGATCCGACCCAGGTAGTCGATCTGCCCATCCGCATTCCAGCGCACCAGGTCACCGGTGCGGTACAGGCGTTCGCCTGACCCGCTCAGCGGATCGGCCACGAAGCGGTCGGCCGTCAGTCCGGCGCGGCCAAGGTAGCCGCGCGCCAGCCCGATCCCGCCCAAATAGAGTTCGCCCGCCATTCCCTGCGGCGCGAGGTTCAGGTCCTGATCCAGCACGTAGGTCCGGATGCCGCTGATCGGCTGCCCGATCGGCACCTGGCTGCGGCCATCCGCCACGCAGGTCCAGTGGGTCACGTCGATGGCGGCTTCGGTCGGTCCGTACAGGTTATACAGCGCCGCCTGCGGCAGGCGCGCCAGGACCTCGTCGCGCACCGGAGCGGACAAGGCTTCGCCGCTGCACACGATGCGCCGCAACCGATTGCAGCCGTCGACGCCGGGGTGCGCCAGGAAGGCTTGCAGCATCGAAGGGACGAAATGCAGCGTGGTGACCTGGTGGCGGCCGATCAGATCGACCAGCCGTCCGGGGTCGCGATGGTCGCCCGGCCCGGCCAGCGCCAGGCGCGCACCGGTCATCAACGGCCAGAAGAACTCCCACACCGACACGTCGAAGCTGAACGGGGTTTTCTGCAGGATCGTGTCGGCCGGGCCGATGCGGTACGCATCCTGCATCCACGCCAGCCGGTTGGTCAGCGCGCCATGGTGGTTGGCCGCGCCCTTCGGACGGCCGGTCGAACCCGACGTGTAGATCACGTAGGCCAGGTGCTCGCCATGCAGCGCGGGCTGCGGATCGTGGCCGGGTTCCCCGCTCGTGTCGAGGGTGTCGAGCGCATACGCCGTCAGCGAGGGCAGGCGCGGGCGCATCGCGCTGTCGGTCAGCACCAGCTGCACGCCGCTGTCGGCGATCATGTAGGCCAGCCGCTCGTCCGGATACTCCGGGTCCAGCGGCACATATGCAGCGCCGGCCTTGAGGATGGCCAGCAGTCCCACCACCATCGCGAGCGAGCGTTCCAGCGCGACACCGACCAGCACGTCCGGTCCCACGCCGTCGCGCCGCAAACGGTGCGCCAGGCGGTTGGCGCGCAGGTTCAATTCGCCGTAGCTCAGTTGCGTGTCGCCGAACAGCAGGGCCGGGGCATCCGGGTGGCTGGCGGCGCGCTGTTCGAACAGGCGGTGCACGGGCGCGGTCTCGGCATGGTGCCGGCGGTTGACGCCCCAGTTTTCCAGCTGGCGGCGTTCGTCCTCACCCAGCAGCGCGACCGCGCCGACCGTTTGCGCCGGCCGCTCGGCCAGCGCGCGCAGCAGCGCCAGATAGTGCCGCGCCAGGCGCGCCACCGTCGCGGCATCGAACAATTCGGCCGCGTAGGTAAAGTTAGCGTCGAGCCGGCCGTCATCGTACTCGCAGGTTTGCAGCGTCAGTTCGAACTGGGCGTCGGGCGCGTCGACATCGAGCCGCTGGACCGTCAGGCCCGGCCAGTTGTCCAGCGAGCGATGATCCTGGCGCAGGTGGTTGAACATCACCTGGAACAGGGGATGGCTGCCCAGGCTGCGCTGCGGTTGCAGCGCCTCGACCAGCCGTTCGAAAGGCAGATCCTGGTTGGCCTGGGCGCCCAGTGCGGTCTCCCTGACCTGATCGAGCAGCGCGGCCAGGGTCGTGCCGCTGTCGATGCGGGCGCCGAGTACCTGGGTATTGACGAAAAAGCCGACCAGCTTCTCGGTTTCGGTGCGGTTGCGGTTGGCGACCGGTACGCCGATGCGCACCTCGCCTTGTCCGGTGTGGCGGAACAGCAGCGCCGCAAACGCCGACATCAGCGCCATGAACAGCGTGCCGCCCTGTGCCAGCGCTGCTTTCCTGAGCCCTTCGGCCAGTTGCGCGTCCAGCGCCAGCTTGTGCGTTGCAGCGCGATAGCGGCCGTCGGCCTTGCGCGGCCTGTCGGTCTGCAGCGCCAGCGCGGTCTGCTCGCCGCCGAGGCGCCCGCACCACCATGCCAGCTGCCGCTGCCCTTCGGCGCCGTCGAGCCAGGAGCGCTGCCAGGCCGCGTAGTCGGCGTAATCGATGGAAGGCTGCGCCAGCGCCGGCGCCGCGCCGGACAGGTGCGCCCGATACAGCGCGGCCATCTCGTCGAGGATGATGTGGGTGGAGCTGCCGTCGGAAACGATGTGGTGCATGGCCACGACCAGGCGATGCCGGTCGTGCGCGCTCTTGAGCAGGACCGCGCGCAGCAGCGGGCCCTTGGCCAGGTCGAAGGGGCTGGTGCACAGGCGCTCCTGTTCGCGCTCAATACGATCGGCCAGCGTCGCGGCGTCCAGGGTGCTCAGGTCGAGGCAAGGCAGGTCGAGGCCCGGAGCGGCATCGGCGACCTGTTCGAGGGTGCCGTCCGCATGCGCCGCGAAGCGCGTCCGCAAGGATGGATGGCGGACGGCCAGCGCCTGCCAGCTGGCGCGCAAGGCATCCACGTCCAGGCGGCCGGCCAGCAGCAGGACGCCGCACAGGTGGTAGGCGCTGCTGTGCGGATCGAGCTGCCACATGAACCACTGGCGCTGCTGGGCAAACGACAGCGGCGCGGGCGCGCCCGGAGCGCGGCGGGCAATGCCGTCCTGGCGCGCGCCGGTCTTGCCCCCGCGCAGTCGCTGCGCCAGCAGCTCGCGTTGTTCGGGACTCAGTTTTGCGCGGCGTTCGGCTAGTTGTTGAAGGTCGGCCATCGGTACCTCAAGGTGTCGCGGTTGAATGTGAATCGGCGTCGGCCAGCTCGATCTGTTCGATCAGGCGATCCTCGACCAGCAGGGCCAGGGCCGCCACGGTCGGCGTCTTGAAGAAGGCGGCGGGATGGATTTCCACCCCATACTCCTGGCGCACCCTGGCCAGCAGCTGGACCGCCAGCAGCGAATCGGCGCCGAGTTCGAACAGATTGTCCTGGCGCCCGACCGGCGCAATGCCGAGAAACCCGCTCCACAAGCGCGCCAGGCTTTCCTCGATATCGCCGTCCGGCGCGACGAAGGGCGTCGGGAGCTGCGGACGCGCTTCGGTACGGCGTTCGACGGGTGCGGGAGCCTCGATCAGTGCCAGCAGCTCGTCTCCGCTGCTCCCAAGACGCCTCTCCAGATCGATGCTGGAGACCAGCACGTGCGCCTGGTTGCTGCCCTGGACGATGCGCTCGAACAGCTGCGCGCCCTGCTCCGGCGCGATGCCGACATCGTCAGGCATGCGCATGCCGGCCGCCATGCCGACCTCGCGCCAGCCATCCCAGCCGATCGACACCACCATGCCGCCGCCGGCGCGGTTGGCGCTGGCTGCAGCGGCGTCCAGGTAGGCATTCGCCGCGGCGTAGGCGGACTTGCCCAAGCCGCCGGCGAGGCTGGCCAGCGATGAGCAGAAGGCCACGAAGTCGAGCGGCACGCCGGCGCTCGCCGCCAGCAGTGCCTGGGTACCGTGCACCTTGGCCGCGAAGACCTGTTCCACCGAGGCCCGGCTGTGCGCGGCGATCATGCCGCCCCCCGCCACGCCAGCGGCATGCACGATGCCGTTCAGGGCGCCGAAGCGTTTGCGGGCGGCTGCCACCGCATCACGCATTTGCGCGGCATCGGCGACGTCCGCCTGCAGCACCAGTACCTCGGCGCCCAGCGCTTCCAGCCCGGCGACTGCCTGCGCGGGTGCGGCGCGCCGTCCGAGCAGCACCAGGCGCGCCTGCCATTGACCCGCCAGATGGCGTGCCAGCGCCAGCCCGACCCCGCCGAGGCCACCGGTAATCAGGTACACGCCCTGGCGGCGCAGCCGCGCCGGACCTGCCGCCACATCGGGCGCGTGGACGAATTTGCGGATCCAGCGATGCGTGCCGCGATACGCCACCAGCGGTTCGCCCGCGCCGGCCTCGATTTCGGCAGCGATCTGGCGCGCCAGCCGGTGTTCGTCGCCGTCCGGGGCCAGTACGTCGAGCAGGCGGCAGGCGATCTGCGGATACTCTTGCGGGATGACCTGGCAGAGCCCATGCAGGGTGGCTTTTTCGGGGCATAGCGGCTCGGTGCCGGTGACGTCTTCCAGTCCGCTGGCCACGACCGTGATGGCCAGCGCGGCCTCGCCGGCGGCCTCCAGCGCCTGGACCAGCGCGAGCAGGCTGTAAAAGCCGGCTTCCAGCGCATCGCCCGGATCGGCAGCGATGCTCCATGCATGGCAGACGTGCGATACCGGACCGAGATCGGTTCCGACGCTGCGCAGGAGTTGTTCCATATCCTCCCGGTCGGCGGGACGAACCACATAATGATGCGCGGCGCGGCGCGCGAATGCGGCGCCCCGTTCCACCTGCACCACGCGCCGCTCGTGCGCATGCAGTTGGGTCAGCAAGCGGTCATCGAGCCTGCCGCCGTCGCCCATGAGCAGCAGCACGCCACGCGCCGAGGTGGCAGGCGCCGGGACCTGGCTGCGTTCCCAGGCCGGCACGTAGCACCAGCCGGACAGGTCGCCGCGCCGCTTCGCGGACGGCGGCGGCATCGCACCCGCGGCCGGGCGCTCGATCCAGTACGAGCGCCGTTCGAACGGATAGGCAGGCAGCGGCACCCGGCGGCCTGCCTGGGCCGCACCGGCTTCGATGCCGGCCACCCAGAGCTGGGCCAGGCAGCGCTGCGGCTGCACCGCGTTGTCGACCGCGCGATCCGGATGGCACTGGGTAGCCAGCACGGGCCGCGCGGCGCCTTGCGGATGGCGGCGCGCCAGGGTGCTCAGGGCGTCGCCGGGGCCGACTTCGAGCAGCACGCGGTCGGCCTTGGCGAACAAGGCGTGCACGCCGTCGGCAAAGCGCACCGTGCCGCGCACGTGGCGCACCCAGTAGCCGGGATCGCAGGCCTCCTGCGCGCTAATCCAGGTGCCGCTCAGGTTCGATACGAAGGCCAGGCGCGGCGCCGACAAGGTCGTGCGCTTGAGCAGGGCCGCAAATTCGTTCAGCATCGGTTCGACGGCGGCCGAGTGGAAGGCATGCGAGACGCGCAGGCGGCGCAGCGCCACGCCAAGCGCCGCCAGTTCGCGTTCGGCCTGCGCGATCGCGGCCGGCGGCCCGGCCAGTACGCACAGTTCGGCCCCGTTCACGGCGGCCAGGTCGCAGCCGGCGTCGGCGCGTGCGCGCACGGCCTGCTCGCTCATTCCGACGGCCAGCATCGCGCCGGGGACCATTGCTTGCAGCAGGCGTCCACGCGCGACCACGACGGCCAGCGCATCTTCGAGCGTAAACACGCCCGCCAGGCAGGCCGCCACGTATTCGCCGATGCTGTGGCCGAGCAAAGCGTCGGGTTCGACACCCTGGCGCATCCACCATTGCGCCAGTGCGTATTCGATCACGAACAAGGCTGGCTGGGTGATCGCAGTCTGCGCCAGGCGGTCGGCGGCGTCGGCGCGGCCGGCAGGCGCGGGAAACAGCAGCGTGCGCAGGTCCAGGCCCAGATGCGGCGCCAGCAGCGCGCAGCAATGGTCGACCGTGGCGCGAAAATCGCTTTCGCGCTCGTACAGCGCGCGCCCCATGTCCACGTGCTGCGCGCCCTGGCCGGGGAACAGGAACGCGACGCTCGGCCGCTCCGACATGGCCTCGCCGCGATACAGGGTGTGGGCTTGCTGATGCCGCAGCGCGCCGATCGCCTCGGCGCGGTCGCGTACCAGGGCGACGGCGCGATGCGCGAAGCGCTTGCGCCCGGCGCGCAGGGTATGGGCCACGTCGCCCAAGGCGAGTGTCGGGTGTTCCTCAAGATGCGCGGCAAGACGCTCCGCCATTGCCTGCAGCGCCGTTGCGCTGCGCGCGGACAAGGGCAAGGCATGCACGCCAGTGCCGCCGGCGTCGGCGACGCTATTCTGGGGCGCCTCCTCCAGCACGACGTGGACATTGGTGCCGCCGATGCCGAACGAGCTCACGCCGGCGCGGCGTCGGGCGGCACCGGCGTCCCATGGCCGCGCAACCGTGTTGACATAGAACGGACTGTTGGCGAAATCGATCTGCGGATTGGGACGCTCGAAGTTCAGGCTTGGCGGCAGGGTGCGGTGCTTGAGCGCCAATACCGCCTTGATCAGTCCCGTCACGCCGGCGGCGGCGTCCAGATGGCCGACATTGGTTTTCACCGACCCGATGGCGCAGTAGCCCGTGCCCTGCGCGCCGGCCTGGAAGGCCTGGGTCAGCGCGGCGATCTCGATCGGGTCGCCCAGCGTGGTGCCGGTGCCGTGCGCCTCCACGTAGCCGATGCTCTCGGGGCCGACGCCGGCCATCAGCTGCGCCGCGCGGATCACGGCGGCTTGCCCGCCGATGCTCGGTGCGCTGAATCCGACTTTGTCCGCACCGTCGTTATTGGCCGCGCTGCCCTTGATGACGGCATGGATGGTGTCGCCGTCGCGCAGTGCCTCGTCGAGGCGCTTGAGCACCACAATGCCGGCGCCGCTGCCCTGCACGGTGCCGGCGGCGCTGGCGTCGAAGGCGCGGCAATGACCATCGGGCGAGAGAATCGCGCCGGCCTGATGACGGTAGCCGCCGTTTTGCAGCAGGTTGAGCGACACGCCGCCAGCGAGCGCCATGTCGCATTCGTGGTTCAACAAGGCCTGGCACGCGGCATGCACGGCCATCAGCGAGGTCGAACACGCTGTCTGCACCGTCACCGCCGGGCCGCGCAAATCGAGCTTGTAGGCGACGCGCGTGCACAGGGAGTCGGGCAGGTTTCCGCCCATCAGGCCAAGCAGCTCGGCGACGCCGCCCTGCTCCAGATCCACATGCGGCAGCAGCTGGCGCATCAGATACACGCTGGCGCCGCTGCCGGCATACACGCCCACCGGCGCCGCGCCGCGCTGCCCTGCGTAGCCGGCGTGCTCCAGCGCTTCGAAGGCGCATTCGAGGAAGATCCGGTGCTGGGGGTCGAGCAGTTCGGCGTCGCGCGGCGTATAGCCGAACAGGCCCGCGTCGAACAGGTCGGCGCCGTCGAACGGCACGCCCGCCTTCACGTAGTGCGGGTCGTCGATCAGTGCCTGCGCCACGCCGCGTTCGCGCAGCTGGGCATCGGTGTAGTGAACGACCGATTCCACGCCCTCGCGGATGTTGTTCCAAAAGGCGCCGATGTCGGCTGCGCCGGGCACGCGCGCTGCCATGCCGACGATCGCAATTTCGAGCCCGGTGGCTTCGTGGTCATCATGTTGGTGCTGCATCAGTTGATCCTTTCGCCGGAGCGTTTGCGTTGCAGCAGGGCTGCGCGGCGGCGCTCGGCCGCCGCTGGTGCGGCATCGGCGGTGTGGGACTCGCCGCCGCAAGCCGCACCTTGTCCGATGCGCCTTGCCAGCGCGCCGATGGTGGGGTACTTGAACAGGTCGACGACCGACAGGTTCGATGCCAGGCGCTCGGCCAGCAGGTGATGCACGCGGATCAGCTGGAGCGAATGGCCGCCCAGGTCGAAGAAGTTATCGGCCACGCCGATGCGCTCCACGCCCAGCACCTCGCGCCAGATCCCCGCCAATACCTGTTCCGTCTCGCCCTGCGGCGCGGCGAACGCGATGCCGACCGCCATCTGCGGCGCGGGCAGCGCTGCGCGGTCCACCTTGCCGTTGGCGTTGAGCGGCAGCGCATCGAGTTGCACGATTGCGGTCGGGACCATGTAATCGGGCAGCGTTCGGCCCAGCCGCTCGCGCAGCGACGGCACATCGATGGACTGGCCGGCGACGGCGCAGACATAACCCACCAGCCGCGCGCCGCCGGGGCCCTCGCGCGCGGCCACGACCGCGTCGACCACCTCGGGCTGCGCCAGCAGCTCGGCTTCGATCTCGCCCGGCTCGATGCGCATGCCGCGCAGCTTGACCTGGTGATCGATGCGCCCCAGGTATTCCAGCTGCCCGGCGCTGTTCCAGCGCACCAGGTCACCGCTGCGGTACAGGCGGCCACCCGCTTGGTACGGATCGGCCACGAAGCGCTCCGCCGTCAGGCCGGCGCGCGCCAGGTAGCCGCGCGCCAGCCCGGCCCCGCCCAGATACAGCTCGCCCGGCGCGCCCATCGGCGCCAGGTTCATGTCGGCGTCGAGCACCAGGGCGCTGCGCTCTCCGACCGGACGGCCGACCGGCACGTAGGCGGCGTCGCCTGCGCCGCCGGCGTCCGACCAGACGGTGGGCGTGATGACCGTTTCGGCAGGGCCGTAGGCATTGAACACGCGCTCGGGCACGCAGATCGCGCGCACCCTTGCGAATTCCGGCGTGGCCCAGGCTTCGCCGCCGGCGATGCACAGCCGAACCGGCAGCGAGGCCGGCGCCAGCGTTTGCGTCAGCTGGCGCAGATAGGCCGGCGGCATGTACAGCACCGTCACGCCGTCGCGCCGTAGCATGCCGGTCAGCGCATCGAGGCCCACATGCCGCTCGCGCGGCAGCACGACGGCGGCCCCCGCGAGCAGCGGCAGCATCCACTGCTCCCCCGCCGCGTCGAAGCTGATCGAGGCAAATTGCAGCAGCCGGTCCTGCGCCACCAGCCCGTAGTGCGCGCCGATCGCTTGCAGGTGCATCGACAGCGGCCCGTGCGCCACCGCCACGCCCTTGGGTTTGCCGGTCGATCCCGAGGTGTAGATGACGTAAGCGAGATGCTCGCCGTGGATGTCCACGGCGGGCGCGCGATCGGGCTCGCCGTCGAGCTCCAGCGCGTCCAGTTCCAGCACCTGCACGCCGGCGTGCGCCGGCAGCTGCGCCGCCAGGTGGCGCTGCGTGAGCAGCAGCGCGATGCCGCTGTCGTCGACCATATGGCGCAGGCGCCCGGCCGGATAAGCCGGGTCCAGCGGCAGATAGGCCCCACCCGCCTTGAGGATCGCCAGCATGCCGACGACCATGTCGGCCGAACGCTCGACCGCGATGCCGACCTTGACCTCCGGCCGTACGCCCAGCCGGATCAGGTGGTGCGCCAGGCGATTGGCCTGCGATTGAAGCTGCGCATGGGTCAGCGTGGTGGCGCCGGCGATCAGTGCGGTGGCGTGCGGATGGGCCGCAGCCTGGCGCTCGATCAGGCGGTGCACGGCTGTCGTATCGCCAGTGGCCCGGGCGCCGGCGCCCCACTCCAGCAACTGCCTGCGCTCGGCGTCTCCCAGGAGCGCAATGTCGCCCAGTGCCCGGTCGGGGTTGCCGGCCAGCGCGGCGAGCAGCGCCGCGTAATGGTTCGCCATGCGCTCGATGGTGGCCGGGTCGAACAGGTCGGCCGCGTACACCAGGTTCACCTCGATGCGGCCGGCGGCGCTGGTGCGCGTTTGCAGCGTGAGTTCGAACTGGGCTTCCTGGTCGGGCAGCGCCAGCTCCTCCACCGCGAGCCCGGTACGCGCTGCAAACGTGGCGTAGTCGTTTTGCAGGTGGTTGAACATCACCTGGAACAAGGGGCTATGGGTCAGGCTGCGCTCCGGCTGCAATGCGGCGACCAGCTGCTCGAACGGCAAGTCCTGGTTGGCCAGGGCGCCGAGCGCCGCCTGCCTGGCGCCGGCCAGCGCTTGGGCCAGCGTCATGCGCGAGTCGATCGTATTGCGCAGCACCAGCGTGTTGACGAACAAGCCGACCACGCCCTGCAGTTCGGCGCGCGCGCGGTTCGCCACCGGCACCCCGATGCGGATGTCGCGCTGGCCGGTATGGCGGAACAACAGGACCTGGAAGGCTGCCAGCAGCACCATGAACAGCGTTGCGCCATGGGTCTCGGCCAGCGCCTGCAACTGCGCCAGCCGTTCGGCCGGCAGTTCCAGGCGCTGGCTGGCGGCGCGGTAGCGCGCCACGCTCGGACGCGGGCGGTCGGTCGGGAGCATGAGCACCGGATGCGCGGTATGCGCACCCGCGTCCAGATGCGCGCGCCAGTATGCCAGCTGGCGCTCGTGCTGGCCTGGACCGGCCTGACCGTGCTGCCAGCTTGCATAGTCCGCGTACTGGATCGACGGCGGCGGCAAGGCCGCGCCCTCGCCTGCGCGGCGCATGGCGTAGGCCTGCGCCAGTTCGTCCACCAGGATCTGCATGGACGCCCCATCGGAGACGATGTGATGCATCACCAGCGCCAGCACGTGCTCCTGGCCGGACACCTGGAGCAGCGCCGCGCGCACCAGCGGTCCGCTGGTGAGGTCGAACGCTTGCGAGCGCAGCGCATGCAGCGCGCGCACGATGCCGGCCTGGCCATCTCCGGCAAACGCGCGTTGCACGTCCAGCGTGGCGGCGGCCTGGATTAGCTGCTCGACTTCCCCATCGGGGCGCACGCGGAAGACGGTGCGCAGCGATTCATGGCGCCGTACCAGGTCCGCCAGCGCCTGCCTCATGGCGTCGGCATCGAGCGCGCCGCCGATGCGCAGCGCTCCCTGGATATGGTAGGCGGTGCCGTCCGGGTCGAGCCGCCACAGCACCCACTGGCGCTGTTGCGCCGGCGAGAGCGGCAAGGGCTCTGCGCGGCGCGCGGCCGGCAGGACCGGAATGGCCGGAGTCCCGGCCCGTACGCCCTCGTGCAGGACGCGCCGGATCGCATCGGCCTGCTCCTGCAGGCGCGCATGCTCGAACACCAGCCGTGGCGGAAAATCGATGGCCCAGCGCTGCGCGACCAGCGCCGCCAGCTGCACCGCCGCGAGCGAGTTCCCGCCCGCGCTGAAGAAGTGCGCGGCGCCGTCGTACCGGCGCGACGCATCGTGCCTGAGCACCTCGCGCCACAGGGCGGCAAGGGCTTGCGCGGTGTCGTCGAGGGAGGCCTGCGCCTCCACCTCGGCATGGTCGGCGCCGGCCAGGCGTCCGTTTTCGAAAACCGCATAGGCATCGAGCGAACGCGCGGCCCAGCCCTGGCGGCAGGCGCTGCGCTGCAGTTTGCCGCTCGATGTCTTCGGCAGGCCGCCCGGGTTGAGCAGAACGATCACTTGCGGCGCCTCGCCGCACTGCACGCTCACCGTGGCCGACAGCGCATCGGCCAGGATGTGCGGAGCGACCAGCTTTTGCAAGCCGCGCGACACTTCGGCCGCGACGCCGATCCCTTCGTGCCCGCCAAGGTCGACCGAGAAGGCCGCCACCCTGCCCTTGCGCACCGCCTCCACCTCGGCCTCCACAGCGCGTTCGATGTCCTGCGGGTACAGGTTATGGCCGCGCACGATGATCATGTCCTTGAGCCGTCCGGCGACGAACAGTTCGTCGTTGACCACGAAACCGAGGTCGCCCGTGCGCAGCCAGCGCAGGCCGTCGCGTTCGACGAACGTGTCGGCGCTTTCGCGCGGCTTGTTCCAGTAGCCGGCGGCGATGCTCTCCCCGGCGGCCCAGATCTCGCCGATCGTGCCCGCTGCGGCCACCTCGCCGCTGCGCGCATCGACGATCCGCAAGGCGTGCGCCTCGGCGATCCGGCCGCAGCCGACCAGCGCGTTGCCGCCGGCGTCCGGCATCACCTGCGACCGGGCCAGCGCGGCGCCATCGAAGCGCGTCGCCAGCATGCCGCTGCCGCGCCGCCCGCCGGTGAGAAAGAGCGTACTCTCGGCCAGGCCGTAGCACGGATATATGGCGCCCGCGCTGAAGCCGGCAAGCGCATAGCGCTCGGTGAAGGCGTCCATCGTATCCTGCCGCACCGGTTCGGCGCCGGTATAGGCCACGCGCCAGCTGGACAGGTCCAGCCCGGCGGCCTGGGCGGGCTTGATCCGGTCCAGGCACAGGCGATACGCAAAATCCGGTCCGCCGCTGATGGTGACGCGGTGGCGCGAGATCATCTCCAGCCAGCGCAGCGGGCGCTCCAGGAAGAAGCGCGGCGACGACAGCACGCACACGATGCCGCTGTAGAAAGGCTGCAGCAGGCCGCCGATCAGGCCCATGTCGTGGAACAGGGGCGACCAGACGCCGAAGCGGTCGTCGCCGCCGATCCCCATGCTGGAGCGGATCGCGCGTTCGTTGGCCATCAGGTTCCCGTGCGTGACCATCACGCCCTTGGGCGCCGAGGTCGAGCCGGAGGTGTACTGCAAAAAGGCGACATCGCCGGCGGCCGGCTCGCACGGCTGCCAGTCGCCGGCCGTGGCGGGATCGACCAGGTCGACGGCGATCACCTGCTCCACCTCGAACTCGGCGGCGGCGCCGTCGACCAGCGCCTGGAGCGCGCTGGCGGTCAGGATGCCGCGCGCCTGGGCGTCGGCGGCGATCCCGGCCAGCCGCGCCAGGTGCTGGGGACGGATCGATTCGGGCGGAAACGCGGGCACCGCAATCACGCCGGCGTAGAAGCAGGCGAACATGCTGACCGCGTAATGTTCGTCGTTGTCGAGCATGATCAGGACCCGTTCGCCCTTCTCGAAACGGCGCTGCAGCACGGCGGCCAGGGCGCGCACGCGCTGGTCGAAGCCGCGGTAGCCAAGCCGGGTTTCGACAAGTTCGCCGTCACGCTCCTGCACGACGATCACGGCCGCGTCCTCGGGCTGGCTGTCCGCCAGGCTCCTGGCACGTTCGACGAAATTGTTCGGATGACGAAATGGGTCGCTGTGGAGGATCGATTGCTTGGTCATTGGCTTATCTCGCAGGCGCAAAAGCCTGGAACGTGCATCGGATTGCAGTGCGGCCCGGGCCATGGCCGGCGCCGGGCGTGGAAAAAATCACTCGACGGCGGCGACCGGAGCCCCGGCGGCGGCCTGCTGGTCCATCCAGGAGCGCAGCGAGGCGGGGCGCATGTCGGTCCAGGTCTTTTCGACATACTCGGTCACCGTTTTCTTGTCGCCCTTGACGCCGTCGACCGCGCGCCATCCTCCGGGGACTGCCTTCCAGTGGGGCCAGATGGAGTACTGCTCTTCGTGATTGATAAGGACGATGAAGGTCTCGTCGTCGCGGTCAAAACAGCTGGTCGTCATAGGGTTCCTCGGTGGGTTGAAAGGGAGCGAGCACCGCCGCGCCCGCGGCCGGTGCGCGCTCATCTCCGTTTAAAGACGAAGCTGGCGCCGCTTTGTTTAAGCGGCAGCGGCGCGCGGCGCATCACGCCGCCCCGACGGCTGCGCGGCACGACACCAGGGCATCGCGCATCATGAAGTTCACCAGCGTGGCGGACACGCCCAGTTGATCGGCCACCTCGCGCTGGGTCTGGCCGCCGAGCCGGTTCATTTCGAAGGCGCGTTGCGTGCGTTCCGGCAGTTTGGCGAGCGCATCGGCCACCAGGTTCAGTTGCTGCAGGTCGCCGGCCAGCGCTTCGGGCGATCCGGCGCCCGCCGGCACGGTCCATCCCTCTTCCTCGGCAGCGAACAGGCGCGATTCCAGCGCCACGGAGCGATAGCGGTCGATCGCCAGGTTGCGCACCACCTGGAACAGATACGCCAGCGGCTGCTCCACCTGGCAAGACGCCGTTTCCATCACCTTGATGTAGGCGTCCTGCACCACGTCGTCGGCCTGTTCCCGCGTGCCGAGGATCTTCATCGCCACCCGGCGCAGTTGCACGTGATGGGTGATGAACATGCCTGATAGGCCCCCGACTTGTCTTTTTCCCGTACCCAAACGAACACTCCTCATTGAGATGCGCTGCGCGCGCCGAACCAGCTGGCGCAAGAAAATATCTTTTATGCATAATTGGCTTGATGCCAATGAATTGATTGTATGGTGTTTACAAATCTATGGCAATGCGAATCATTCTCATTTGCGTTAACATTCGCATTTGTGCGCAGCTGCCCGCCGTCTCCCAGGCTGTTCGTGGCCGCATTGACATATCGAGAAATGCCGATATAATCAAGCCATGGAATTGCTCGACATATTCAAAGCCCTCTCGAACCGTACACGCCTGGACATCCTGCGCGGCTTGAAGGACCCTGCCAACAACTTCCCTGCGCAGGATGAAGGGGACGTCCTGACGGTGGGCGTCTGCGTCAGCAGCATTCAGGAAGGCGTCGGGCTGTCGCAGTCGACGGTGTCCGATTACCTCGCCACCCTGCAACGAGCGGGCCTGGTGGAAGTGCGGCGCATCGGCCAGTGGACCTACTACAAACGCAACGAAGCAACCATCAGCGCGCTTGCCGAGATCATCGGAAAAGAGCTGTAATTTTTTAAGCCATGATCTCGACAATTCCCGATATCTCTTTTTAACGAAATTAGGAGATGCAATGAAAGCGATCGTACTGACCTCATTCGGGGGGCCGGACTGCTTCGAACTGCGCGAGCTGCCCACGCCTGTGCCGCACGCGGGTCAAGTCCTGGTGCGGGTCCATGCAACGTCCATCAATCCGCTGGACTACCAGGTCCGGCGCGGCGATTATCCCGATCTGGTGCAGCTGCCGGCCATTACCGGACACGATGTTTCTAGCGTGATCGACGCAGTCGGACCGGGCGTGACCAGTTTCTCGCCTGGGGACGAGGTCTGGTACACCCCGCAGATCTTCGACGGGCCCGGAAGTTATGCCGAGTACCACCTCGCTGCCGAGGGCATTGTCGGGAAGAAGCCGGCCTCGCTGAGCCATCTTGAGGCTGCAAGCCTGAGCCTGGCTGGCGGGACGGCGTGGGAAGCGCTGACCGTGCGGGCCGCGCTGCGGGTCGGGGAAAGCGTCCTGGTGCACGGCGGCGCGGGAGGCGTGGGCCATGTGGCGATCCAGCTTGCCAAAGCCATCGGCGCCAGGGTGTTCACGACCGTGCGCGAGAACAACTTTGCGTTCGCGCGCAGCATGGGCGCCGATGTGCTCATCGACTACGAGAAGGAGGATTATGTCGACGCCGTCATGCGGGAAACGGGCGGGCGCGGCGTCGATGTGGTGTTCGACACCATCGGCGGCATCACCTTGTCGCGCAGCCCCGGCGCGCTCGCACAGCTTGGCCGTGTCGTCACCATCGTGGACATGGCACAGCCACAAAACCTGGTGCAGGCCTGGGGCAAGAATGCGAGTTATCACTTCGTTTTCACCAGGCAGAACCGCGGCAAGCTCGATGAGTTGAGCGCCTTGATCGCGCGCGGTCAGCTGCGGCCCCACGTCGGCGCCGTCTACGCGCTCGCCGACATTGCGCTCGCCCATGCCCGCCTGGAACGTCCCAACAACGGTCTGCAAGGGAAGATCGCGATTGCCGTCGCCCCGCTGGCAACCGACTGAAGGAAGCGCGCGTCCGGCGCGGCACACCGCCCGCCTTTCCTTGCTCATGACGACAGCTAGCAATGTCAATGATTTCCCGGCCAAACACGCCCGCCCGACTGTCGTCGGCAGCGGCGGCGGCTCGATGTACCGCGACGGCGCCAGGTACATGGTCAACGCCTGCGACCGCAAGCAGGAGGTGCTCAAGGAGCCGCTTCGCTACTGTATGGCGCGGCCGCGCCGGGCGGCATCGGCGACACCGTCAGCAAGCGCGCCCGTGCGGGCATGGTCAACTGAACGGGGAAGCCGGCAACCTGTCGCACAAGCAATTGGCAGCCGATGGGGGCGGCACGCTCGATCCGGCCGGGCGGCTTCTGATCGCCATAGCCGCAAAAAAAATGCCCCGGAGCCAAGCCTGGCTGCGGGGCATTTTCCATTCGAGCGACGCTGTCAGGCCGCTTGCCGCTGCCCGGCCTGTGCCGCGACCGGTGTATCGGCGGCGCGCAGCGACCATACGCTGTGCGGGTCGCCGTGCAAGCCGCGCCTGAGGGCGGCCCGCCCCATCTTCCAGAAGGCGCAGCCGGCGGCGAGCGCCACGCCGTTCACGCTCGCCACTACCCACTCGGCGCGCCACAGCGACAGCAGCGGATGGACGCCGGACGCAGCCCACTGCGCCAGCGGAATGGCCAGGGTCAGCGCGGCGCACAAGGCCAGCAGTTCATGGGCGGCGCGCGCCGGCGGGCGGACGAAGGCCCAGGCAAGGGACAGCAGGAAGAGCGCATAGTAGCCGCGCTCTTCCCACAGCGGCAACGCGCCCGGCGCGGCCTGGAACAATTTGTTCACCAGGAATACTGCCGAAACGCCGGCCACGCAGCCCAGGCACACGCCGAGGGTGGCCTGGGCCATCAGGCGCCCGCTCAGCGGCTGGCGCTGGGCCAGGCGCTTGCGGCGCGCTTCGATCCACAGCAAATTTCCGCTGTAGAACAGGAAGGCGCCCGCCAGGCCGAGGAGGAAATAGATCCACTGCACCGCCGCATGGCCGAAATTCCCATAGTGCAGCGATTGCAGGCCGCGCAGGAAGGTCGTGCCCGGGCTGTAACGCTCCGGTGTAATCACGCGCACCACGGCCCCGCTGCCGGCCTTGAGCACCACGGCGGCGGAGCTGGCCAGCGTCCGCTGTCCGATGTCGCCGTAGGCCACGATATGGGCGTTGGCGTCGCCCGCCTGCTGATAGTGCACTTGCCGCACCGCCATGCCCGGCGCCGCTTGCCGTACGCGCGCCAGCAACTGGTCCGCAGGCAGCAGCGGGCCCGCCGTGCCGGACGCCTTCACCGGCGCGGTCGCCGAAATGTCGGGCTCGATCAGTTGCAGCAGCTTGCCGTCGAAGACCAGGAACTGGAACGGCGCCAGCAGCAGCACGCCCAGCGCCAGCACCGCCCCGCTCCAGGCGAACACGATATGGAACGGCAGCGACAGGATGCCGATCACATTATGCGCATCCTGCCACATGCGCTTGAGGTTCTTGCCCACGCGCAGCGCGAACAGATCCTTGAGGAACAGCGGCGCGTACGCCACCACGCCCGAGGCCAGCGCCAGGCCGTACAGGATGCAGACCAGGCCCAGCACATAGATGCCCCAGCTTGCGGGCAGCCCGGCCGTGTAGTGCAGGCGGTACAGGAAATGCGACAGCTCCGATTGCGGCTTCAGGTCCAGCAGCGCGCCATCGGGCGCCAGGCGGAACTGGTGCTCGGTCTCGCCGCCATCCTTGCCATGCTCGTGCCAGTCGAGCGTGAGATGCGGCTCGTTCAGGCTGGGCAGGTGCAGCGTGAACGCGTCCTTCGCTTGCGGATGCCTGCGCAGCACGGCGTCGACCAGGGCTTGCGCGCCGGCCTCGGAGGCCATCGGCGCGCGCGCCGACGAGGGCGTCTCCCAGGTATGCAATTCCTTGTTGAAGACGCTGATCGCGCCGGCGTAGAAAGCGATGAACAGGGCGAATCCGGCCACCAGGCCGACCCACGTGTGCACCGCGATATAGGTCTTGAGCGTGGACGCCTTCATGCCGCGACCCTCAGCAGGCCGGCCGCCTTCAGTCCGTACATCAGGGCGAAGCCGGCGAGCGTGGCGCCCCCCATCCACAGCCAGGCGCGCAGGGCGGTCTTGAAATGATAGGCCAGCGCCATCGCTCCCACCCATACCGGGAAGAACATCAGCAGGATCGGCAGGGTGTCGCGCTGCTGGTTGCCGCTGAGCAGTGCCAGCAAGCCGACCAGCACCACGCCCAGCGGCGGCGCCAGGAACACGGCGGCCATCGATTTACCCCACATGGCGCCCCCTGTTCCAGGCATTCACATAAGGCAGCGCCACCAGCGCGAGCATCAGGGCGGACATGGCGATAAACACGCCGCACCAGAAGCCGTAGCCGTGGCTGGCCGCCCCGACCGACACGGCGCACAGCGGCAGGGCGAGCCAGCGCAGCAGGCGCCTGGGCGCGGCGGCCCATAGCGACTGATGCGGTGAGGCCAGGTAAACAGCAAGCGCGGCCAGGCAGGCCGGGCCGAGGGAAATCCAGATCATGTAGCACCCATTGAATGAGAATTATTCTCAATACATGAATGATAGATGATTATTCCCGTCTGAAAAAGTGAAATTTTGCCAAGAAGCTACTTTTTAGCGCCTGTCGAGCGTGACGCCAACCGCCTGGCGGCCGGGCCGTCCCGCTCGGCCCGCATGCATCCCCCTGCTTCCGGGTAATTTCTCAATAGCCAATCGTGCGTCGCCCGATGCGGACCCCTGCGCCTTTCATATCACAAGCATCATATTGTTTGCTTGCGGAAACATCGAGTTTGGAAAGCAATAAGCGTTATCCGATTTGTACGCTTCATTCGCTTCTCTCGATAATTGTCAAGTCTCGCCTGCGTCATGACGCTGTAACTTTTGAACATTAGAATCATCCCCGTTCAATACAGGCTGCGCGATCGCAGCCGGTATCGGAGCACCCATTGCCATACCGTGTTCGCCCGTTCGTGAAATAGCCCGTTTGCCTTAGAGGCCACCATTGCAATCCATATCCAGCTTTATTGGCTCGCTTATTACCGTCGCCGCTGCAATTATTCTCAGTGCCTGTGCATCGAGCGCCACGACCAGGGCCTCGCCCTACCGCATCGACTTCCAGGCGGCCCGCGACGTAAATGCCGATAGCCGCCAGCGCCCGTCCCCGGTCCAGGTCAAGGTGTATGCGCTGCGCTCCCCGGCCAGTTTCCAGTCGGGCGATTTCTTTGCATTGCAAAACCAGGCCGACACGGTATTAGGCAAGGACCTGATAGAAATGGAACAGATGGTGCTGGCGCCCGGCGAAAGCCGCTCGATAAAAAAGCCGGGCAATCCTGATATCGCCGCGATCGGCATCGTCGCCGAATACCGGCTACTGGAAAAGAATAAATGGCGCGAAATAATCACCGTGCCGGATCCGAAACAATTGAATACCTTTAAGTTCTGGCAAACCCTGCCCGATCAGTTCTTATTACAGGTCGGTATTAACAAGGGCGGTATCGAATTGATTCAAAAATCCAAATGAAACCTTATTCACCGAACCCGAATATCGCCAGCAGCATGCATCAGCGCATCGTCTGGACCGAAGGCATGTTCCTGCGCCCGCACCACTTCCAGCAGATGGAGCGCTACCTCGAAAACTTCGTCCAATCGCGGGTGCTGCCCATGCAGGGTTTTCACTGGGGATGGTCGCGCCTGGAGCTGGACCGGGATGCGCTTGCCGTGGGCAAGCTGGCCATCGGCAGCGGCGCCGGGGTGATGCCCGACGGAACGCCATTCGCCTTTGAAGCGGACCATGCACCGCCCATGCTGGACGTGCCGGCACAGCTCAAGGACCAGGACATCGTGCTGGCCCTGCCCTTGTGGCGCGCCAACCGGCCCGACTTTTCCTGGTCCGACGACACCCCGGCCCCGGACGCCGCCGGCAACAGCGGCTGGACCCGCCACGACATCGGCGAGTTTGAAATCGACGACGCCAACAGCGAGGCATTCGGCCCGGCCGTGCTGCAATTCGGCCGCCTGAACCTGCGCCTGATGCCCGCCTCCGCGCTCAATGCGGACTGGCAGTCGGTGGGCGTGGTGCGCGTGAGCGAACGGCGCAACGATGGCCAGGTGCTGCTCGACGACAGCTACATCCCGCCGATGCTGGCCGCCACCGCCCATCCGGTGCTGGAAAGATTCGTCACGCAACTGCACGGACTGCTGCAACAGCGCGGCGACGCCCTGGCCGAGCGCATGGCGCAGCCCGGCAGCGGCGGCGTCGCGGAATTTGCCGATTTCCTGCTGCTCGAAGTGATCAACCGCTACACCGGCGTCACCTGGCACGCCGGTCAGAGCAGCCGCTTGCATCCGGAGATGCTCTACAAGGACATGCTGAAACTGGCGTGCGACCTGGCCACCTACACCGCCGACAAGCGCCGCCCGTCGGTCTATCCGCCGTACCTGCACGACGACCTGCAGGCCACCTTCACGCCACTGATGGCCGAACTGCGCCGGGCCCTGTCCATCGTCCTCGAGCAGCACGCCATCGCCATCGCGCTGCAGGAACGCGGCAACGGCATCCGCGTCGCCCAGATTCCGTCGCTGGAGCTGATCCAGGACGCCGGCTTCGTCCTGGCGGTCAATGCCGACATGCCGTCCGAGCTGCTGCGCACGCGCTTCCCGGCGCAACTGAAAATGGGCGCGGTCGAGCGCATCCGCGACCTGGTGCTGCTCCAGCTTCCCGGCATCGGCATGCGCCTGTTGCCGGTGGCGCCGAGGCATCTGCCCTACCACGCCGGCTTCACGTATTTTGAGCTCGACAAGACCGGCGAGTTCTGGAAACAGCTGGAAAAGTCGGGCGGCCTGGCGCTGCACGTGGCCGGTGATTTTCCCGGCCTGTCCATGGAATTCTGGGCCATTCGCCAATGAACACGACCAACACCCTCGGTTTCGATCCGCTCGGCCAGCTGGGCCGGCGCGGCGAGCACTTTGTCGCGCCCAATCCCGGCGGCGCCTCCGCCATGCCCGGAGTCGGCGCGGCGCCGGGCATGGCGGAGGCGCCGGCGCCCGGCCAACGCATCCACAGCGGCAGCAATCCGCTGGTGGCGCTGGCCAACCCGCTGCTCAATCTCATTCCACAGATCCGCACGACCGTGCATCACGCCGATCCGGCCATGCTGCGCGAGCAGCTGCTGGGCGAATTGCGCCAGTTCGAAACGCGCGCCCGGGAAGCCGGCATTGCGAACGAGACCATTATCGGCGCGCGCTACTGCCTCTGCACCACGCTCGATGAAGCCGCCACCCTGACGCCCTGGGGCGGCGGTGGCGTCTGGTCGGCCAGCAGCCTGCTGGTGACCTTCCATAACGAAACCTGGGGCGGCGAGAAGTTTTTCCAGTTGCTGTCGCGCCTGGCGTCCTATCCGGCCCAGCACATCGACCTGCTCGAACTGCAGTACTTCTGCCTGATGCTGGGTTTCGAAGGACGCTACCGCGTGCTCGACCAGGGCCGCTCGCAGCTTGAGCTGCTCAAGCAGCGCCTGCTGCAACTGATCCGCACCGAGCGCGGCGAGCATGCCGCCGCCCTGTCCGCGCATCGGCACGATCCGGTCCTCGCTGCCCGTGCTCAGCGCAGCGTGCCGCCGTGGGCAGTCGCCAGCGTGGCGGCGCTGGCCTGTATCGGCCTGTTCATCGCTCTGCAGTGGTCGCTGTCGTCGCGCTCCGACGAAGTCTATGCCGCCATCGACAAGCTGCGCGTCCCGCGCGTGGTGGCCAGCGCCGCCCGGCCCGCCCCGGCACCGCAAGCGCGCCGCCTGGCGCAGTTCCTGGAAACGGAAATCGCCGAAAGGCTGGTCAGCGTGCTGGACCTGAGCGACCGCAGCACGATCATCATCCGTGGCGACAGCCTGTTCGAGTCCGGCGCCGCGACGGTCAGCGGCAGCCCGGCGCACGCAGCCTTGCTGGAGCGCATCGGCAAGGCGCTCAATGCCGTCCCCGGCGCGGTGCTGGTGGTCGGCTACACCGACGATGTGCCCACCCGCGGCTTGCGCTTCGCGTCCAACTGGGAGCTGTCGGTGGCGCGCGCCGAGAGCGTCAGGAACGTGCTGCAAGCGCTGCTCGATCAAAAGAACCGCCTGCGCGCCGAGGGCCGCGGCGCAGCCGAACCGGCCGTGCCGAACGACAGCCCGGCCAACCGGGCGCGCAACCGCCGCGTCGAAATCACCTTGATGGTGCCGCCGGCGGCATCATCCACCGAGTCCGCACCATGAATGTTGTCATGAACCTGTTCGGCAGCGTCGCCGGTATCGTCTTCGGCCGCCAGCTGTGGATCCTTTCCGGGCTGCTTGCCCTGTGCTGCATGATCTGGCTGCTCGGCCCGATCGTCGCCATCGGCCAGGTGCGCCCGCTGGAGAGCGAACTGGCGCGCTGGTGCGCGATCGGCCTGGTGTTTGCCGTCTGGCTGCTGCGCGCGCTGTACCGCAACTGGCGCGCGGCCCGTCTGAACTCGCAGCTGCTGACCCAGATCCGCACGCCCGCCGCACGCCCCCATGCCGCAGCAGGCGCTGCCAACCCCCACCTCGATGAACTGAGCCAGCGTTTCCAGGACGCCTCCGACAAACTGCGCACGGCCAGGTTCGCCACCGAGGCGGGGCAAGGCAGGCTGGCGTTCCTGCAGCGCTTCTCGGGCCAGTATCTGTATCAGCTGCCGTGGTACGTCTTCATCGGCGCGCCCGGCTCGGGCAAGACCACGGCGCTGGTCAATGCCGGCCTGGAGTTTCCGCTGGCGGAACAATTCGGCAAGGCCGCCATTCGCGGCATCGGCGGCACCCGCAACTGCGACTGGTGGTTCACCAATGAAGCGGTGCTGATCGACACGGCCGGCCGCTACACCATGCAGGAGAGCCATCGCGAGCACGACCAGGGCGAATGGCAGGGTTTTGTCGACCTGCTCAAGAAATTCCGCCCGCGCCAGCCGCTCAACGGCGCCATCCTCACCGTCAGCATCGCCGACCTGCTCGGCAGCGGCGAGCAGGAACGCGCGCTGCATGCGCTCACCCTGCGCAAGCGCCTGCACGAACTGCGCGATCAGCTCGGCATCCAGTTCCCGGTCTACGTGCTGATCACCAAGGTCGACCTGCTGGCCGGTTTTACCGAGTATTTTGCCCAACTGAACAAGGAGCAGCGCAGCCAGGTCTGGGGCCTGACCTTCAGGCTGGACGCCGTGCGCGACAGCAGCTTCGATCTGCCCGGCGCGTTTGCGGCCCAGTACAAGCAGTTGCTGGAGCGCCTGTACGCCAGCCTGCCCGAGCAGTTGCTGGCCGAGCACGACCCGCGCCAGCGCGAACTGGCCTACCTGCTGCCGCAGGAATTCGCCGGCCTGGAAAGCATCCTGAGCCAGTTCCTGGCGCACGTCTTCGTCTCGTCCAAATTCGAGTCGAACGCCTTGCTGCGCGGCGTGTACTTTACCAGCGGCACCCAGGAAGGCACCGTGTTCGACCGCGTCCTCGGCGGCATCAAGAACTTCTTGCAGATCAATACCGGCCAGCGTTCGCCCCAGGTCGGCGAACCGGGCCGCAGCTTCTTCCTGCGCAGCTTATTGCAAGACATCATTTTCAAGGAAGCGGGCCTGGCGGGCATCAACGAACGCTGGCAGAGGAAGCAAACCTGGCTGCGCAGCGCCGCGTATGCCGCCACCGCCGTGCTGGCGGTCGCGATCTCGCTCGCCTGGATCAACAGCTACCGCGCCAACCACGCCTACGTCGACGATGTCGCGGCGCGCCTGCCTGCGCTGGAAAAACGCCTCGCCGAAGTAAGGCTGAGCGACCGCGAACGGATCGGCACCGTCATGCCGATGCTCGACGCCCTGCACGCCGTGCCTGTCAGCACGGTGCTCGACGTGGACAATCCGGCGCTGGCTCACCAGCTGGGCCTGTATCAGGGCGGCAAGCTGCAAGCGGCGTCCACCCGCGCCTACGAGCGGGCGCTGGACGACATGTTTCTGCCGCAACTGGCGCGCCGCCTGGAAGACAGCCTGCGCCAGGCCCCGAGCGGCGACGTCGAACTGAGCTACAACGCGCTCAAGGCCTATCTGATGCTGTTCGACCCGGCCCATTACGACGCCGATTTCCTGCAAGCCTGGTTGTCGCTGGACCTGGAACGCCAGATGGGCAACGCCCTCTCGAACATCGAGCGCGAGGAACTGCGCGCCCATCTGAAGCGCTTGTTGGCGCAACGCACCGTCGCATCGCCGTTCGCCGTCGACGAACCGCTGGTGGCGCAAACGCGCGAACGGCTGCTGACGCATACCCTGGCCCAGCGCGCCTACGGCAGCATGAAGCGCATGCTGCAAGGTAACAAGCAACTGCCATCGTTCAACGTCGGCGCTGTGGTCGGTCCCCAGGCACCGCTGGTGTTTCGCCGCGCCAGCGGCGCCAGCCTGAACCAGGGCGTGCCCGGCCTGTACAGCTATCGCGGTTACTGGGAACTGTTCGCCCCCGGCCTGGACGCGCGCATCGCCAAGCTGGCGGACGAAGAAAAATGGGTGCTGGCCCAGCCGAAAAACGCGCCGGCGGGTACCGATAACCTGGCCGCCTGGAGCGCCGAGGTGCGGCGCCTGTACCTGAACGACTACATTCGCGTGTGGGAAGACTACCTGGGCGACCTGCGCCTGAAGACCGGCGGCACGCTGGCCCAGAATATCCAGGTCGCCCGCATCCTGTCGTCCAGCGACTCGCCGCTGGTGCGCGTCATGAACGCCGCAGCCAGGGAGACGACGCTGGTGCGCCTCGATGAGATCAACGGCAACACCATCGTCGACAAGGCCCGCGACAAGCTCGACAGCACGCGCTCGTCCCTGAGCCAGATCTTCGGCCACAGCGACCTGTCCAGCGGAAAGCCGGAGACTGCCCCTGCGGAGCGCGTGGAAATGCTGGTCGATACGCGTTTCGCCGCGCTGCGCGACTTTACCACGGCGCGCGAAAAAGGCGGCAAGGCGCCGATCGACGGCATCGTCGAGACCCTCGGCGAGCTGTACGCCCAGTTGAGCGCGACCGACACCGCCCTGCGCGACGGCGTCGCGCCGCCGCCGAACCAGGTGCTCAGCAAGATCCTGGCCGAAGCGGGCCGCCTGCCGACGCCGTTTCGCGGCATGCTGGGCGAACTGGCCAATGCGTCCGGCAACAACGTGAGCGAAGTGCTGCAACAGCAGCTTGGCAAGAATGTTGCCGCCAACGTGGGCCACTACTGCCAGCAAAGCGTGAGCGGGCGCTACCCCTTCGTGCGCACCTCCTCGCGCGACATGGCGCTGGGCGACTTTGCCCAGATCTTTGCGCCCGGCGGCCTGATGGACGAGTTTTTCCAGAAGAACCTGGCAAGCCAGGTCGACACGGCGGCGCGGCCATGGCGCTTCAAGGGCGAGCAGAAGGCCCGCGCCGGCTACCTCAATTCCTTCGAGCAGGCCGTGGTCATCCGCGATGTGTATTTCGCCGGCGGCGCCCGTAGCGCCACCATCCGGCTCGATATCAAGCCGGTGCAGATGGACGCTTCCATCGCCCAGTTCGTGATCGATATCGACGGCCAGGCGGTGCGCTATGCCCACGGCCCGCAAGTGTCGACGCCGGTTCAATGGCCCGGCCCCGCAGGGCGCAACCAGGTGCGCGTGCAGGTTACCGGCAGCAACGGCAGCGGCGCTTCGCTGATGACCGAAGGCGCCTGGGCGCTGCACCGCATGTTCGACCGCGCCAGCCTGGCGCCGCAGCGCGACGCCGAAAAAATGCTGGCGACCTTCGACGTCAACGGCGCCAAAGCCGTGTTCGAGGTGACCGCCAGCAGTGCGCACAACCCGTTCCGCCTGGCCCAGCTGGCCAGCTTTTCCTGCCCGGGAGGGGTGTGATGAACGGCCCGTTCGCTACCCAGGTCCAGGGCGGCGCCAGCGCACCGGTCGGCTGGTTCGGCAAGATCCCGTCGGCCGGCGACTTTGTCCGGCAACAACTGCCGTACGCCCTGCTGGGCGGCTGGGAACACTGGCTGCACAACGGCCTGGCGGCCTTGCAGCAAGCCGGCCCGGCCATGCTGGCCACGCACTATGCGGTGGCGCCGCTGTGGAATTTCCTGCTGCCGGCGGGACTCGGCCACGACTCGGTCCAGCTCGGCGTCCTGGCGCCCAGTTGCGACCGGGTCGGCCGCTATTACCCGGTCGCGGCGCTGTGGCCGGTGCCGCTCGGCGCCTTCCATAACGGCATGCTGGAAGACTGCGACGCCTTCTACGGCGCGCTCGGCCAGGCGCTGCTGGAGGCGATCCGCCACGGCCACGCCATCGACCACCTGGGCGCAGCGCTGGCGCGCGTGGACACCGCGCCGATGAGCACGCGCGCCGCCGTGGACCAGGACGCGTTCTGGCGCCAGGCGCAGGCCGGCACCCGCCGGCACAGCAAGTCCAGTCCCGACCTGGCGCTGTATTTCGACCCTGCCAGCGCCACCAGTTTCTGGTGGACCAACCAGGGCGACGGCTCGCCCCTGAAGACCTGCACCCACACCGGACAGCTGAACAATGCCCTGTTCGCACGCCTGTTCGGTCCCCAACAAGGATCCGTATGACCGATGTTTCCAACGACAGCGTCTTGATCGAACCGGCGGCGGACGCCTCCACGCGCCCGCTGCCCAACGGCCACCGCATGGAAGAATTCGAAATTACCGGCGTGCTCGGTGTCGGCGGCTTCGGCATCGTGTACCGTGCGCTCGACCATACGCTGGCGCGCGTGGTGGCGATCAAGGAATACATGCCGGCCATGCTGGCGATGCGCCGGGGCGACCTGAGTATCGCCCTGCGCGGCGAGCGCTTCGCCGCCACCTTCAGGAGCGGCCAGGCGGGCTTTATCAATGAAGCGCGCCTGCTTGCCAAGTTCGACCATCCGGGCCTGATCAAGGTGCTGCGGTTCTGGGAAGCCCATGGCACGGCCTACATGGCCACGCCCTATTACGAAGGCCTGACGCTCAAGCAGCGCCTGGCGGGCGGGCGCGCCCTGAGCGAAGCGGACATCATGCGCATGCTGGCAGCCCTGCTGGGCGCGCTCGAAACCCTGCACCGCACCCAGTGCTTCCACCGCGACATCGCGCTCGACAATATACTGATACAGCCGGACGGCTCGCCGGTCCTGCTCGATTTCGGCTCGGCCCGCAAGCTCATCGGCGACCTGGTCGACGATTCCAGCATCATGCTCAAACCCGGCTATTCGCCGATCGAGCAATACACCGACGACCCGGCCTTTCCCCAGGGACCGTGGACCGACATCTATGCGCTCGGCGCGGTCATTCACATCCTGGTGTCGGGCCAGTTGCCGCCGGCGGCGGTCGTGCGCAGCATTTCAGACAACTACCAGCCGCTCGAAGGCAGCACCCAGCGCTACAGCGCGACCCTGCTGCGCGCCGCCGATGCGGCGCTGCGCCAGCGCATTGAGGACCGGCCGCAATCGGTCGGCGCGTTCGCGGCCCTGCTGGGCCTGACGTCGGCAACGCCCGGACACTACAGCGCGGCAGATCACTCGGCCCCAGCGGCAAACGAAGCGGCGCTGCCCGCCAGCCCGGTGCCCGCGCAAGGCTGGCCGCGCGACGCACTGGTCAGGTCGGCGTCGCCGACGCCGGCGCCGCAAGCGCCCTCCGGCGAGCGCGTCGCGCCCGCAAGCAAGGCACGCTGGTGGCTGCTCGGCGGCAGCGCACTGGCGGCGGCTGCCGTGGCAAGCTTGTGGCTGGTGAACGGCGGGCCGGCCCCTGCCCCGGTCGGCGCGCCACCGCCGCCATCGATCGCAGCGGCGCCGCCGGAGGAGCCGCCGGCAATGCCCGCGGCGCCGCTCGCCGCGCCGCTCGCCGCTACCGGGCCAGCGCCGGTAGCGCCCGTCCCGGTGGAAAACAGCGGCGCGCTGCCGGCGCCCGCGCAGCCGCCAGCGCAGCCGCCAGCGCAGCAAAGCGCAGCCGACGCCGAAGCCGAAGCCCCTGCGCCGGCGCCCGTCGATGCCGAACCGGCGCCCACGCCCAAGCCGGTGCTCAAGCCGGTACAGGTCGCGCTGCGCATCAGCCCATGGGGCGAAGTGTATGTGAACGGCAAAAAACGCGGCGTCAGCCCGCCCATGAAGTCGCTCCAGCTGATCCCCGGCGACTACAGGATCGAGGTGCGCAACGGATCGCTGACCGCGCACCGCGTACAGCTGCGGGTGACGGCCGACGCCGCCGTCCCCGATGTCGTCCACGCTTTTACGTCGGGACAGCCATGAACCTGCCTGACGCACCCTGCCCCGAGTCGGACCTGCTCGGCGCCCTGCTCGCGCCAGCCGGCGACGCCCAGCCGTGCGGCCCCAACCTGGAATATGCCGCCCCCTTCCTGGCGCTGATGCAGGCCGCCCAGCCGCGCGCCGAGCAGCAGTACGGCGACACCATCATCGCGGCCGAACCGCCCGACTGGCGTGAGGTCGCGCGCCAGGGTGAACAGCTGATCCTGCAATGCAAGGACCTGCGCATCGCCTGCCTGCTGGCGCAGGCCTGGACCAACCTGCAAGGCATGCAGGGCTACGCCCGGGGCCTGCGCCTGGTCGCTGGGCTGCTGAGCCGCTACTGGACCGATCTTTACCCGCGCCTGAAGGAAGACGGCGAGGACGACGAGGACAGCGACCCGTTCCCGCGCACCAACGCGCTGGCGCCGCTGTTCGAGCCGCAAAGCGTGCTGCGCGACTTGCGCGCGGTGCCGCTGCTCGGAACCGGCAGCCTGGCCTTGCGCGAGATCGAATCGGTATTGAGCAACAGCGCGTCGGAGCACGTGAACTACGCGGGCGGACCGGACCGCCTGCGCATGGAACTGACGCGCGCCCGCCACGACAATCATCCCGCCCTGCTGGCCGTGGGCGAGGCGCAGTGGGCGCTCGACACGATTGTCGCGCTGCTGCAGGAGCACCTGGGCGCGCAATGGCTGCCGGAACACCAGCCCGTCGGCAAACTGCTGCAACGCCTTGCCGAGACCAGCGGTGGCGGCAAGGCTGCTGTCGACATGGCACCTGAGCACGAATCTGGCCAGGACGAGGCCCCGCCGGCGTCCGGCACGCCTGCGACCGACTGGCGCACCCAGGAACCGGGCAGCCGCGACGACGTGCGCCTGATGCTCGAAAAAATCTGCTTTTACCTTGAAAAACACGAACCGAGCCACCCGGCGCCGCTGTTGCTGCGGCGCGCGCAACGGCTGATGCAGATGAATTTCTACGACATCATGCGCGACCTCGCGCCGGACAGCGTCAGCCAGATCGACCTGCTGATGGGCCCGCAAACCTGAGACCGCCCCCTCCCTTCCAGACCACTTGACAGCTTTCACAAGGAGTTATTTCCATGGCTAACCTACGGCCCGCGAGCAGCGGCCAGAAATTCATCGCACGCAACCGTGCGCCGCGCGTGCAAATCGAGTACGACGTCGAAGTGTACGGCGCCGAACGCAAGGTGCAACTGCCGTTCGTCATGGGCGTCATGGCCGACCTCGCCGGCAAGCAGCTCAACCCGCTTCCAGACCTGGCCGACCGCAAATTCATGGAAATCGACATCGACAATTTCGATGAACGCATGAAGTCGCTGCAACCGCGCACCGCTTTCCAGGTGCCCAACACCCTGACCGGCGAAGGCATGCTGCAAGTCGACCTGACCTTCAACAGCATGGACGCCTTTTCGCCGGCCAGCGTGGCGCGCAATGTGGACTCCCTGGCGCAGCTGCTCGACGCCCGCACCCAGCTGTCCAACCTGCTCTCCTACATGGACGGCAAGAGCGGCGCCGAGGAATTGATCAACAAGGTGCTGCAGAACCCGGCACTGCTGGGCACCCTGGCCGCCCGTCCGGCCAGCGACACCCCGACTGGCCCCGCGGCCGTGCAGGGAGACGCCCATGAATGATTTTTCCGCCCTGCTGGAACCGGGCGCCCTGCCCGCCCACGGCAGCAGCGCCGAGAGCGACTTTGCGCTGCTGCTGCAAAAGGAATTCAAGCCCAAGAGCGAGCAGGCGAAGAGCGCGGTGCAGAACGCGGTGCGCACGCTGGCCCAGCAGGCACTGGCGCACACGGTGACGATCTCGTCGGACGCCTACAGCGCGATCCAGGCCATCATCGCCGAGATCGACCTGAAACTGTCGGAGCAGATCAATGCGATCCTGCACCACCCCGACTTCCAGCAGCTGGAAGGCGCCTGGCTCGGCCTGCATCACCTGGTCAGCAACACCGAAACCGACGAATTGCTGAAGATCCGCGTGTTGCCGATCTCGAAAAAAGAACTGGCGCGCAACCTGAAACGCTACAAGGGCGTGGCCTGGGACCAGAGCCCGCTCTTCAAGAAGGTCTACGAAGAAGAATACGGCCAGTTCGGCGGCGAGCCTTTCGGCAGCATGATCGGCGACTTCCACTTCGACCACAGCCCGCAGGACGTCGAAACGCTGGCCGAACTGGCGCGCATCTCGGCGGCAGCGCACTGCCCGTTCATTTCCGCCGCCGCCCCCACCGTGCTGCAGATGGAATCCTGGCAGGAACTGGCCAACCCGCGCGACCTGACCAAGATCTTCCAGAACACCGAATACGCCGCCTGGCGCAGCCTGCGCGAATCGGAAGACGCGCGCTACATCGGCCTGACCATGCCGCGCTTCCTCGGCCGCCTGCCCTACGGCGCCCGCAGCAATCCGGTCGACGAATTCAGCTTCGAAGAAGACACCGACAGCGCATCGCACGAGCGCTACACCTGGGCCAATTCGGCCTATGCCATGGGCGTGAACATCAACCGCTCGTTCAAGCAGTTCGGCTGGTGCACCTCGATTCGCGGCGTGGAATCGGGCGGCGCGGTCGACAACCTGCCGTGCCACACCTTCCCGACCGACGACGGCGGCGTGGACATGAAGTGCCCGACCGAGATCGCCATCAGCGACCGGCGCGAAGCGGAACTGGCCAAGAACGGCTTCATGCCGCTGGTGCACCGAAAGAACTCGGACTTTGCCGCCTTCATCGGCGCCCAGTCGCTGCAGCAGCCGGCCGAGTATTTCGACGCCGACGCCTCGGCCAACGCGCGCCTGTCGGCCCGCCTGCCGTACCTGTTCGCCTGCTGCCGTTTCGCGCACTACCTGAAGTGCATCGTGCGCGACAAGATCGGCTCGTTCAAGGACCGCGACGAAATGACCAGTTGGCTCAACAGCTGGATCATGCACTACGTCGACGGCGATCCGGCCAACTCCTCGCAGGAAACCAAGGCGCGCAAGCCGCTGGCCGCCGCCGAAGTGCAGGTGGAAGAGCTGGCCGACAACCCGGGCTACTACGCCGCCAAGTTCTTCCTGCGTCCCCATTACCAGCTGGAAGGCCTGACCGTCTCCCTGCGCCTGGTATCGAAATTGCCCTCACTGAAGAAAGTGGACGGCTAAGCCAGCAACAACCCCGCAAGTCTTTTCTTAATTTAGGAGTTTTACATGGCAGCAATGATGTTTATGAAAGTAACTGGCGTCACCGGCGAAGCAACCGATGACAAGCACAAGGATTGGAGCGACATCAAATCGTTCTCGTGGGGCGCCAGCCAGCCGGGCGGCATGGTCGTCGGTGGCGGCGCGGGCCGCGCCAGCTTCAACGACCTGCAAGTGGTCGCCTACATGGACAAGGCCACCCCGGCCCTGATCAAGCACTGCGCCAGCGGTCTGCGTCTGGGCAGCGTGGTGGTCCATGTGTGCAAGTCGACCGGCACGAAAAAAGAGTTTTGCGTCGTCACCCTGGAAGACGTGCTGGTCACGTCGGCGCAGATCATCGGCGTCGATCCGCAAGACACGCTGGAGCGCCTGGTCATGAACTACGGCTTCCAGGCCGCCAAGGTGCGCCAGGCTTACACCGACAAGCAAGGCAATGGCGCAAGCAGCCCAATGGGCTGGAACATCACCGACAACGTCGAAATGTAATGGCCGGGGTTCATCGGGCCGAGGCGCGATGAACCCCTTCTCGAAGGTGGAAAATGACACAACACGCGATCGCCGAAGTCGCCGGCCTGGATGAAGAACATGCCCAGCTCAAGGAACGCATCCGGCGCAAGCCGGACGACGCCGACCTGCGCGCGCACCTGTTCCAGGTGCTGGCCCTGCGCGGCGACTGGCTGCGGGCGCGGGCGGCGCTGAGCATGACGCTCGAACTCAATCCCAAGGCCCACTCGCTCGCCGGGACCTACCTGCGGCCGCTGGCCTGCGAACTGCTGCGCGCGGACGTGTTCGCCGGCGCCCGGCGGCCCGAGGTCCCGGGCGCCGACGAGGCAGTGGAACGCCTGCTCGACGCCCTGCAGCTCGACGCCGCCGGCAGCGATGCGACCGCCGGCGCCCTGCGCGCCGCCGCCCTGGCCGACCTGCCGGCGCGCAGCGGTCACCTGCGCCTGCACGGCAGCGACACAACTGTCCCGTTCGCCTGGCTGGCCGACGGCGACAGCCGCCTCGGCCCGGTGCTCGAACTGTTCGCGGGCGAGCGCTATCTCTGGCTGCCGCTCTCCCAGGTGCGGCGCATCCGCCTCGTGCCGCCGGCCAGCCGCTGTGCGCTGGTCTGGTCCCACTGCGCCATCGATCTGGTCGGCGGCGAACCGATCGACGGCGCCGTGCCGGTGCGTTACCCCTTGCCCGCCGCGGCGAGCGGGCAACAGATCCTGAGCGCCGCGTATACCGAATGGCTGCCGCTGGCGGGGCCTGAGCAGTACCTGGGCATCGGCCAACGCATGCTGGTGAGCGAGCAGGGCGAATACGCCCTGCTCGATATCGCCGAGATCGTGTTCGACCTTGACGACGCGCAGGCGGGCAATGTTTAAGGCCGGCAATCAGGCCGCGCGCGCCCTCCACGGGCGCCATGACGACCCCGAGCGCCTGCGCCTGGGCGCGCGCGACCGTCTGCGCCCGGCCCTGCTGGAACGCCTGACCGACCACGATCCGCTGCAAGGCACCGAAATGGAGCCGCCCGGCACGTCCAGCGCGGCCCTGCGCAGCGCCGTCATGCGCGACCTGGTCTGGCTGCTCAATAGCACGGCCATGTCCGCCGACGTCGACCTGGGGGCGTACCCGCAGGTGCATCGCTCGGTGCTCAACTACGGCATCCTTCCCCTGTCGGGCAAGCATTTGTCCGAGCTGGACAGCCAGGAACTGGCCGGCAACCTGCGCCGCGCCATCCTCGCATTCGAGCCGCGCCTGCTGCCTGACACGCTGGAGGTTCGCTGCGTGTCCGACCCGGACAGCCTGTCCCTGCACAACGAACTGGCGTTCGAGATCCGCGCCCAGTTATGGTCGCAACCGTATCCGGTGCAATTCCTGGTGCGCTCCGACGTGGACATTGAAACCGGCCACACCAAACTGCACAACCTGGTGGCCGACTGATGGATGCACGGCTGCTGGACTACTACAACCGCGAACTGGGCTACCTGCGCGAGATGGGCGCGCAATTCGCGGAACAATTTCCCAAGGTCGCCGGGCGCCTGGGCATGCACGGCATCGACGTGGCCGACCCCTATGTCGAGCGCTTGCTGGAAGGTTTCAGCTTCCTGACGGCGCGCGTGCAGCTGAAAATGGATGCGCAGTTTCCGCGCTATACCGAACAACTGCTGACGTCGATCTACCCCGGCTACCTGGCGCCGACCCCATCGATGGCGGTGGTGCAGCTGCAGCCCGATCTGACCGTCGGCAGCCTGGCGTCGGGCTTCACCTTGCCGGCCAGGACCTCGCTGCGCGCCGCGCTGACGCGCGGCCAGCAGACGGCCTGCGAGTTTCGCACCGGCCACGCCGTCACCCTGTGGCCGCTGACCCTGGAGCAGGTGCGTTTCGGCCCCGCGCCCGGCGATATGCCGGCGCGCCTGCGCAGCCGGGCCAAGGCCGCGCTGCGCATCGAACTGCAACTGGGCTGCGGCCAGCGCTGCGAAACGACGCCGCTCGACAAGCTGACGTTCCACCTGGCCGGTCCCGAGCAGCGCGCCTTGCGCCTGCTGGAACTGGTGGCCGGCCACACGGTCGCCGTCCTGTGCCGGCCAACCGACAGCGGCCACGGCGCCAGCCGGCCATGGGGCGAGGTGCTCGACGCCAGCGCCGTGCGCCACGAAGGCTTCGACATGGAGCAGGCCCTGCTGCCGAACGACCAGCGCCACTTCCAGGGCTACCGGATCCTGCAGGAGTATTTCGCCTACCCTGCCCGGCTGCTGTTCTTCAGTATCGCCGGCCTGCAGCGCGCCTTGCGCGGCGTGACCGGCACCCGCTTCGAGATCACCATCCTGCTCGACCAGGATGATGCAACGCTCGAGCGCCTGGTCGGCACGGCCGACCTGGCCATGCATTGCACGCCGGTGGTGAACCTGTTTGCGAAACGTGCGGACCGGGTGTTGGTGTCGCCCAAGGTCAACGAATACCATCTGGTGGTCGACCGCAGCAAGGCGCTCGACTTCGAGGTCCACAGCGTGACGTCCATGCTTGGCCACGGCAGCGGCGAGGATCGCCAGTTCCGGCCGTTTCACGACTCGTTCGCACGCGACGCGCGCGACCATGGCGCCTACTACTGCCTGCGGCGCGAAGCACGCCTGCTGTCGCAGCGCGCCCTCCAGCATGGGGCGCGCACCTCGTACAGCGGCAACGATGTCCATATTTCGCTGGTCGACCGGCACGCGGCACCGTTTGCCGACACGCTGCGCCAGCTGTCGGTCGATACGCTGTGCACCAACCGCGACCTGGCCTTGCTGCTTTGCACCGGCGGCGACAGCGACTTCACGCTGAACGTGTCCGCCCCGGTGGGTGCGATCACGACCGTGCGCGCCCCGTCGCGTCCCCGGCCGCCGCTGGCCGACGGCAAGCTGGCCTGGCAGCTGATCAGCCACCTCGGCCTGAATCACCAGGGCCTGTTCGAGCAGGATGGCGAGCAAGGCGCGGCGATCCTGCGTCAATTGCTGGGCCTGTATCTGGACGACAGCCAGGCGGGATTGCAGCGCCAGGTCGACGGCGTGCGCTCGGTGGTGCACCGGCCGCTGTTCCGCCGCCTGCCCCAGCCTGGTCCGCCGATGCATGGCCGTGGCGTGAACATCGCCGTGACCGTCGACGAGCAGGCATTCTCGGGCGACAGTCCCTACCTGTTCGGCGCGGTGCTGGAACAGTTTTTCGCGCGTTACGTGCCGATCAACCTGTTCGCCGAGCTCGAGCTCCATAGCGGCAACCGGGGCCGGGTCGCCAGCTGGCCGGCCCGCCTGGGCAACAGGCCGCTGCTATGAACGCGGCCTGGACCGATCAGGCGCCGTGGCGGCAGCTGCGCGAGGCGCCCTACGAGCACGATCTGTTCGCGCTGCTGCGCTGGATCGACGCGCGCGCGGGGGCCGCCCAGCCGCTGGGCCGGAGCACGCACCCGTCCGGGGAACCGGTGCGCCTGGCGCAGAAGGCCTCGCTCGCCTTTGCGCCCGCCTCGGTCGCCGGCCTGCGCGAGCGCGACGGCCGCCCGCCGCAACTGAGCATGTACGGCTTCGGCCTGTTCGGACCGAACGGCCCGCTGCCGCTGCATCTGACCGAGTACGTGCGCGAACGCGAGCGCATGGCGGCCGATCCGACCCTGGCCGCGTTTGCCGACCTGTTTCATCATCGCCTGGCGACGCTGTTTTACCGCGCCTGGGCCGATTGCCAGGCCAGCGCCAGCCTGGATCGTCCGGGCGAGGCGCGTTTCGATGCGCATCTGGCCAGCCTGCTGGGCATGGGACTGCCGGCCCAGCAGCGCCCCGGCGCCATCGGCCTGCATGCGCGCTACTGCCAGGCCGGCCATCTGGGCCGGCAAAGCCGCAATCCCGAGGGCTTGCGGGCCATCCTGCACAGCTATTTCGCGATCCCGGTCGAGGTGGTCGAGCATGTGACGCACTGGGTCGGGCTGGACGAGGCGGACCGCCTGGCGCTCGGCCGCGCCGGCATGGGCCTGGGTCGCGGCGGCACGCTCGGCATGGCCGTGCGCGACGCCCAGTCGCGCTTCCGGCTGGTGCTGGGGCCGCTGACCCTGGACCAGTACCGGCGCTTTTTGCCGGGCGGCGAACATGTCGCCGCGCTGGTCGAATGGGTCCATGAATTTGTCGGCATGGACCTGAGCTGGGATGTCCAGCTGCTGCTGGCCGAGGACCAGAAGCCCATGGCGGCGCTGAGCCGCATGCAGCCGCTCGGCCTGTCGTCGTGGCTGGGCAAACGGCCTGCCGACACCCGGCGCGCCGCCAGCGCCCACCTGATTATCGATTACATGGCGCGCGCGTGCGGCAAGCGCGCCGCGCCGCGCGCCAACGCTCACCTTCAACGAGGAACACTTCATGTCTGAAATCAGCCGCCTGGCCCTGTTCGGCAAGCTCAATCCCACCCTGTACGCGGCCATCGAGAGCGCCACCGCCTTCTGTCGCCTGCGCGGCAATCCGTATGTCGAGCTGGTGCACTGGATCCATCAGCTGTGGCAGGCGCCCGACGGCGACCTGCAGCACGTCGCCAGCCACTTCAACGTCGAGCGGGAACAGTTGACGCGCGACTTGCTGACGGCGCTGGACCGATTGCCGCGCGGCGCCGGCGCGGTGAGCGACCTGTCCGGCCATATCGACGAAGCCGTCGAACGCGCCTGGGTCTACGCCAGCCTGACCTTTAACGCCGAGAAGATCCGGGGCGCCCATTTGCTGCTCGGCTTGCTTAAGACCAGCAGCCTGCGCCATGTGCTGACCGGGATCTCGCGCCAGTTCGAACAGGTCTTGCCGGACGTTCTCTCCGCCGGCCTCGACCAGATCCTGGCCGGCTCGCCGGAACAAGCCGGCGCCGCCGTCCCGGCTGGCGCCGGCGCTGCCCCGCCCCCGGCCGGCGGCGCCAGGGCGCTCCAGCTCTACACGGTCGACCTGAGCGCACGCGCTCGGGCCGGCGAGATCGACCCCGTCACCGGGCGCGATGAAGAAATCCGCCAGATGGTCGACGTGCTGCTGCGGCGCCGCCAGAACAATCCGCTGCTGGCCGGTGAAGCCGGGGTCGGCAAAACCGCCGTGGTGGAAGGCCTGGCGCAGCGCATCGCCAACGGCGACGTGCCGCCGCCGCTGCGCGACGTCGACCTGCTGCTGCTCGATATCGGCCTGCTGCAGGCCGGCGCCAGCGTCAAGGGCGAATTCGAAAAGCGCCTGCGCGAACTGATCGCCGAAGTGCAGGCCAGCGCCCGTCCGGTGATCCTGTTCATCGATGAAATCCACACCCTGATCGGCGCCGGCGGCGCGGCAGGCACCGGCGACGCCGCCAATCTGCTGAAACCGATGCTGGCGCGCGGCGAACTGCGCACCATCGGCGCCACCACCTGGGCCGAATACAAGAAATACATCGAGAAAGACGCCGCCCTGACGCGCCGCTTCCAGGTCGTGCAGATCGCCGAACCGGACGAGGCGCGCGCGGTCACCATGATGCGCGGCCTGGCCGCCAAGCTGACCACCCACCACCGCGTGCTGCTGCTGGACGATGCCATCGTGGCGTCGGTGGCGCTGTCGCACCGCTACATTCCGGCGCGCCAGTTGCCGGACAAGGCCGTCAGCCTGCTCGACACCGCCTGCGCCCGCGTGGCGGTGAGCCAGCACAGCCAGCCGCCCATGCTGGAAGACTGCCAGCGCCGCATCGACGCCCTGCTGGTCGAACAGGACATCGTGACAAAGGAATGCCAGGTCGGCGCCGGCGATGCCGGCCGCCTCGCCCCGCTGGCCCGGCGCATCGCCGCCGAGCGGCACGAGTTCGACACCATCGGCGCGCGCTGGCAGGCCGAAAAGCGGATGGCGGAAAAAATAGCCACCTTGCGCGAGGCCGTGCAGGCATCCGCTCCCGGCGAGCGTGCGGCGCGCCTGAGCGAATTGCAGGCGGTGCTGGTGCAGCTCGAACTGCACCAGGAACAACGGCCGCTGATCCTTACCGCGGTGGACGCCCATGCCGTCGCGGCAGTCGTTGCGGACTGGACCGGGATTCCGGTCGGTCGGATGGTCGGCGACGCCGTCGAAGCGGTGCTGGAACTGGCAGGCACCCTGGGCCAGCGCGTGATCGGCCAGCCGCATGCGCTCGAAGCGATCGCGCGCCGCGTGCAGACCGCGCGCGCGCGCCTGGACGATCCGAACAAGCCGGTGGGCGTGTTCCTGCTGGCCGGTCCGTCCGGCGTCGGCAAGACCGAAACCGCGCTGGCCCTGGCCGAGACGCTGTACGGCGGCGAACAGAATCTGATCGCCATCAATATGAGCGAATTCCAGGAAGCCCATACCGTCAGCACCCTGAAAGGCGCGCCGCCGGGGTATGTCGGCTACGGCGAAGGCGGCGTGCTGACCGAGGCGGTGCGCCGGCGGCCCTACAGCGTGGTCCTGCTCGATGAGATCGAAAAAGCCCATCCGGATGTGCACGAGATTTTCTTCCAGGTGTTCGACAAGGGCTGGATGGAAGACGGCGAAGGCCGCTACATCGACTTCAAGAACACCGTCATCATCCTGACCTCGAATGTCGGCAGCGAGCTCCTGATGCGCCTGTGCCAGGACCCGGACCTGATGCCGCAGGTCGATGCGCTGGCCGGCGCGCTGCGCGAGCCGCTGCTGAAAGTGTTCCCGGCCGCCCTGCTCGGCCGCCTGTCCGTGGTGCCGTACTTCCCGCTGTCGGACAGCATGCTCGCGCGTATCGTCGCGCTGCAATTGAATCGCATCCGCAGCCGCCTGCTGGCCAACCACGGCATTGCCTTCACCTATGACGACGCCGCCGTGGCCCTGCTCGGGCAGCGCTGCACCCAGCTCGAATCGGGCGGGCGCATGGTCGACGCGGTATTGACGCAGACGGTGCTGCCGCACATCAGCCGCGAAATCCTGCTGCGCCTGTCGGCGCCCGACAAACTGACGGGGGTGACGATCGGCGCGCAGGCAGGCGAGTTTACGTATCGCTTCGAGCATGCGCACGCCGCGCCAGCCATCCCGGACGCGCGCGCCGGCGACCTGGATGCCGCACTGTCGGCACTTCCGCACTGAGATTGCCCCACCTATGAAGAAAGAGTTTTTTGATGAACCGACCTGTTAGCGTTCGCCCCCCGGCATCCATGTTCAGCGCCGCTGTTGCCAGAACTGTCGCATCGGTGCTGGCCGTCGGCGCCCCGCTCCTGCTGGGCGCCTGCGCCGATGCACCCACCGCGCCGCCTGCCGCGCCCGAGCCGGCCGCCAGGCCCGCTGTCGTGATACTGAACTCCATGGACCAGCGCGGCCAGGCTGCCATCGCGGAAGCGAACAGGCAATTCGCTGCCGGCGACTTCAAGGCCGTCATCGCCAACCTGGGCGGCAGCAAGGCCATCGATTTTTCAAGCACGGCAACGCAGGTCCAGGCGCACAAGCTGCTGGCGTTCAGCTACTGCATCACCAGGAAAACCGCGCTGTGCAATGCGGAAGCGGAGCGCGTGATGCAGCTCGATCCGGGTTTTCAGTTGCCCGAAGCCGAGCGCTCGCATCCGATGTGGGGGCCGGCGTTCGAAGCCGCCCGCAAAAAGGCCGTCCTCCCAGCCAAGCCATGATCGGGAACCACGCATGCGATTGACCATCCTCGAACACGCCGGACAGCCGCTACGCCCGCCGCTCGGCACGGACTTTTCCCGGCCTGGCGCCACCATTGGCCGGGGCGCCGACAACCATCTGGTGCTGGTCGACGACACCAGGCAGATTTCGCGCCTGCAGGCATCGGTGCGCATCGACGACAGCGGCGCGTACCTGGCCAACCTGAGTACGGTCTGCCCGATTGCCGTCAACGACGCGGCATTGACCGGCGACCAGCCCCGGCGCCTGCAGGATGGCGACCAGGTGCGCATTGGCGTGTATCTGCTGCAGGTTGGCGATGTCCAGGCGGCGGCCGTCGAGGAGCCAGGCGCCGTTGCGCCCCCCGCTGCAACGCCGGCGGCGATCGTGGCGCATGACGACGCGTTCTGGGACAAGCTTGTGTCGGACTTTGCGCCGGCGCCGAGCGCGCATCGGTTTGCCGCCGCGGCGCCGCTGTCGGCGCCGCTGGCGGTCGCGCAGGCGCCGGCGCCGGCAGCGCTCCTGCCGGACGACGTCCTGGCGACGCTCAGCAATCCGTCGCTCGATCCGCTCGATTTCTTTGCCAGCCCTGGCGCGCAAGCGCACAGCATGCTGTTCGCCGACAGCGCCAGCGCCCTGCCCGAGACCAGCACTGCGCTGCTGGAACTGGCGCAGCAGGAACAGGCTTGTTCCGCCCCCTTCGACACCGGCTCCCTGTTCGGCCGGGCCGTCGAAAGCGGCGCGCCAGGCCGCTTCGCTGCCGGGATTGCCTCCCCGCCTGCCCAGGCGGCGGCGCGGCCCGCGTCCTGCGACGCCGCGCCGCCCACGTCCGACGCCGCCAGCATGGTCGCCGCGTTTCTCGATGGCGCCGGCTTCACGCCGAATGAAGGCACCTTGAACGAGGCGCACTTTCACCAGGCCGGCCGCCTGTTGAGCAAACTGGTCGGAGGCTCCATGAAGCTGCTGACCAGCCGCACGATCATCAAGCGTGAAGTCAAGGCAGAGCTGACCATGATGCTCGACAAGGAAAACAACCCGCTCAAGCTGCTGCCGAACGCCCAGACCGTGCTCAAGCAGATGTTCGGGCCGCCGTTTTCCGGCTTCATGACGTCCGAGCGCGCCGTCGACGACACCTTCCATGACCTGCAGGCCCACCAGATGGGCATGCTGGCGGGCATGCGCGCCGCGCTCAATCAACTCTTGCTCAATTTCAGTCCCGACGTGGTGGACAGGCAGATGGGCGCCGACGTCTGGTACGACCGCCTGATGCCGAAGGGGCGCGACGGCCGCGCGTGGGTGCGCTACCGCGCGCTGCACCAGGCGGCGGTGACGGCCGTGGAGGAAGACTTCCATACCGTGTTCGGGCAGGTATTTCTGTCCGCCTACGACGCCGAGGTCGAACTCTACCGCGCCCAAAGGATGCAACAGGCATGCTGACCTTGACCACGGCGCAATGTTCGCATCAAGGCGGCCGCGCCAGCAATGAAGATGCCCTGGGTTTGCGCGTGCGTGAGAACGACGCCTGCTTTGTGATCAGCGACGGCGTGGGGGGACAGGCCGGCGGCGCCATCGCATCCCGGCTGGCGGTGCACTGGGCCTTGCAGCAACTCGACGACAAGCAATCGTTCGGCCTGCAAGCGATGACGCACGGCAGCGTCGATGCCGCCGACGCCGCCATCGTCGCCGAGCAACGGCGCAATCCCGAACGCGCACGCATGGCGGCGACCATGGTGGCGCTGTTTATCGACCGCCGCGCACGGATGGCGCAGTGGATTCATGTCGGCGACAGCCGCCTGTACCTGTTCCGGCGCGGCTGCCTGTGGCAGCGCACCGAGGACCACAGCCTGGCCGCCCAGCTGCAAAGGGCGGGTTTGTCCAGCAGCCCGGACAAGGCGCATTTGCTCAGCCACGCGCTGGGCCAGGCCGATACCGACACCATCGAGCCCGGCGCGGCGTGCACGCTTGACGACGGCGATGCCTATCTGCTGTGCACCGACGGCTTCTGGCATGGGCTCGACGAAGCGGCGATGCAGCGCTGCCTGCAGGCGGCAGGCACGGTGTCCGACTGGATCGCCCTGCTGGCGGAACAGGTGCGCCAGCGCAGCGATGGCGAAGGCACGCAAGACAACTACTCGGCGCTGGGCGTGTGGGCCGGCGATCCGCAACTGGTCACCCGCGCGCCGGGCGCCTGATAATCGGTCGATTGCAGGACATACGATATTTATATTACCTGTTAATGACCGGATTAATATATTCAAAACATTGGGAAACATAATTGACCGTAGCGCTTCAATAACGTTAGCATGGCTCGCCGATTAAAATAATTGCAATATTTAATTCATTAAATAACGCGCGCGCCATATTTATTTGATTTCCAGCGTCACCGGATAAACAAGCACGAATGAAAATCATCAAACCGATGCGCCTGGGCGTATTACCCCGGCCCTTTACCTGGCAGAAAAAGCATTATTTATGCGTGACGGCGTATGCGCACCACACGCTGGGCGCCAATCCCACGCTCTTGAATGAACAGGGCTTGTGGCCCATGCTGGCAAGCGAACTGGGGGATAGCAAGGTACTCGACCTGGGCATGCCGAAGCAATATCCGGAGTTTCTGGTATCCGGTTTCGGCTATACCCGTCATCAGCAGGACAAAACCCGATGCGCCGTCTCCGCCCGGGTCGGCGCTATCGAAAAAAGCCTGACCGTCTTCGGCGAGCGCTATTGGATCGCCGGGGGCGCCAGCGCGCCGGCGCCGTTCGACGCCATGCCGCTGGACTGGGCGCATGCCTACGGCGGCGCGGCCTGCGCGAGCAATCCGCTTGGGCGCGGCATGGCCCCCGACCAGATTGGCGGCCAGCAAGTGATCCGGCTGCCGAACGTCGAGCTGGCCGGCGAGCTGTACCACTCGCCAGGCAGGCCACCGTCGGCCCCGGCCGGCATGGGACCGATCGACCTGTCCTGGCCGCAGCGCCAGGCGCGCATGGGCGTGCATGACCAACGCTGGTTCGAGAACGACTTCCCCGGCCTTGCGCCGACGCTGGACTGGCGCGCATGGAATGCCGCGCCCGACGACCAGCACTTCCCAGCCAGCGTCGAACTTGCCGGGACGCCGTACACGCTGCGCAATCTGCACCCGGAGCACGCGGTGCTGAGCGGGACCATTCCCGACTGGGTCGGCCGTTGCCTCGTGGTGAAACGGAAGAACGACAAACAGCTTACCGCCGACATCGACCTGCGGCTGACCACAGCATGGTTCTTCCCGCACCGGCTGGAATGCGTCCTGATCTATCACGGCGTGGTCGAGATCGGCCAGGACGATGCCCACGACGTCGTGCAACTGATGCCCGCGCTGGAGCATCGCCACGCAAAACGCGATCACGCCCACTTCCTGAAGGTGCTGGCCCAGCGGCTTGACACCAAAACGGGCAGCAACTACGCCTTTCGCGATGGCGACCTGCTGCCTGAAGGCGTGGCGCTGGCCCCCCTGTTCCCAGGCGAAGACACCCTGTTCGACAAGGTGCCAGGCCCGCTGGAGCGCAATCAGCGCCAGCGCATGCGGAACCAGCGCGAGCAGAGCGCGCAAACGGCGCGCGCGGAAGGACTCGACCCGGACCAGGTACTGCCGCCCATGGACGCCGCCCCCGAGCTGCCGCGCCGCCTGGAAGATCTGCCGCAATTCATGGAAAAAGTGGACCGGCTGCACGCCGCCGACATGGCCGAAGCCCGGGCCGCGCTGGCGAAGACGCGTAGCGAGATGGCGCGCAATCTCCCGCCCGAACATCAGGCCCAGACGGCGATGCTGGACCAGTTGGCGCCCCTGCTCGACAGCGATACCGGCGTGACGCGGCCGCCGCTGGCGCCGGCCCACAGCTTTGCCGATTTCAGCGCCAGCCACGCCGGCCTGGTCCGCGAAGCGGAATCGTTTTCCGGCATGGCCGTACCCGAGCTCATCCCGGCTGCGGAGCTGAAGTCGACCATGCACAGGATGTACTTGCATGGCGCGAGCAGTTTCGCGCCAGCCGCCGTGCTGGTCGGCGCTGCCGCCCGGCGCATGCGCGAGCAGGTGGCGGCGATCTACGCCACGACACGCGACTTTGCCGGCCTGGACCTGACTGGAGCGGATCTGTCAGGCATGGATTTGCGCAATGCCGATTTCAGTCGCACCATGCTGGAAAGCGCCGACTTGCGCGATGCCAAACTGGATGCTTGCGACTTCAGGGATGCGGTCCTGGCGCGCACCGCGCTGGCCGGGGCCAGCTTTGCGCACGCCAGGTGCGACGGCGCCAGCCTGGCGCAAGCCGATGCCCGCTACGCCTGCTTCGCGCACGCCGAGCTGAACAAGTGCGCATGGGAAGAAGCCAGGCTCGATCACAGCGACTTCTCGCACGCGCGGATCGGTGAAGTCATGCTGAACGACATGCAGTTCGCGTCGGCCAGATTCGATCATGCGCGCTTTTTTTCGGTCACTTTCTACAAGGTGGACATGCGCCATTGCAGCTTTCTTCATGCGCATCTCGAGAAATGCGTCTTTATCGAAGGCCGGCAAGACGATCTGTGTTTTGACAAAGCCACCTTGCAGGATAGCGCATGGGTCACGACGGCTGCGGCACGGCTGAGTTTTCGCGGCAGCGTCCTGCGCACCTGCGCGGTCACCGATCAAACCGCCTTCGACGAAGCCGACTTTACGGATGCGCAACTGTCCCAGTGTAATTTCCGTGAAATCAGCATGCAGCGTGCGAATTTCAGCGGCGCGACAGCGGCGATCACGGATTTTTCGGAAGCGAATCTCACCGGGGCCACCTTGCAGCGCATGGATGCCGGCGGCAGTTTTTTCACGCGCGCCATCCTGCTTGCCAGCGACCTGCGCGACGCCCGGCTGATCGGCGCCAGCCTGGCGAAAGCCGATCTGCGCTCGTGCGACCTGCGTGGCGCCAATCTGTTTCGGGCCGATCTGGCGCAAACCGTGGGCGACGGCGGCACCCTGTTCGACCAGGCCTACCTGGAGCAGACCAAATTCTTGCCACGGCTGGCGCCCGACACCGCCCTGGCCGATTGAGGCCGATGTTTTTCTCCCACTTTATGCAGGACACCCCATGTTCTTGAAAACCCAGCTTGGCCTGAGCCTGGCGCCGGTCGATGCGAAGATTCCGATTACCTCGCCCAACGCCGCGCCGGCGCCGATGCATATCCCGAACGCCTTCAACATCCTGGTGGGCGGCACCCCGGCCCATAACCTGGCCACCTTTGCGCCGATGACCATGACCCTGCCCGGCGTCGGCGTGGCCAGCGGGACGGTCATGGGACCGTCGCGTGAAGTGAGCGGCAAATACAACCTGCTGATCAAGGCGACGCCGGCGACGCGCATGACCAGCATGTCGATCCAGAATTCCACCAACGCACCGGGTATCTATCTGGTGCCGGGCCAATTCAAGGTGCTGGCGTTTTAACGATGCCGATCAGAAAGGGGTTTCCTTGAAGTACCGCAGCGTCCCAGCCGGTCCGGCCCACCGCCCTTCGCACAGACGCGCTCGCCGCATCCTGCTGATTGCCTCGCGCGAGGCCAGGCCGGTCATGATGGTGACCACCCTGTACCTGCCGGGCGGGCCGGGGCCGTTTCCGCTCTGGGTATTTAACCATGGCAAGAATTTCGGCAATACCGTGCATCAAGCACGCAGCCGGCCGGACGCCCTGGCCAAGGTCCTGCTGCGCCACGGTTATGCCGTGGCCGCCCCCAACCGCAGGGGGTTTGCCGATTCGGGCGGCCGCCATCTGAGCCACTGGGCCAACCCGCTTGCCGCCGGACTGTGCTGTGCGCGCGACATCGAGACCGTGGTGCTGGCCCTGTGCGGCAAGCCGTATATCGACGCCAGCCGCATCGTCGTCAGCGGGCATTCGTATGGCGCGCTGGGAACGCTGGCCTACGGCATGAAGCCGCATGCCGGCGTGCGTGCGCTGGTGAACTTTGCCGGCGGCCTGCGCGGGGAGTCGGACCACGGCTGGCAGCAGCCGCTATGCGACGCGTTCCGCTATTACGGCCGGCGCGCCAGGGTGCGCTCGCTGTGGCTGTACGCCGACAACGACAGCTTCTGGCCGCTCGACTACGCCAGGACGCTGCACGCCGCCTACTGCGAGCGCGGCGCCAACGCCGAATTTATCAACCTCGGCCGCTTCAAGGAATGCGCCCACCGCTACGTGCTGGACCCGCATGGCGTCGACTTCTGGTGGCCGAAGGTAGCCGAACTATTACGTGAGATCGAAGCATTTACGCCTACAAGGGAATTGATATGGAACGCATTGTAAAAGCCCACACGCCGCTCGGTGACGAGGTGCTGCTGTTTAGCGCCCTGCGCGGCACCGAAGCGCTGTCGCAACTGTTTGAATATGAAGTGGACATGATTGCCGACAGCAACGCGCTGGACCTGAAGGGGCTGCTGGGCCAGCCATTGACGGTGGAAGTACAAACGCGCGACGGCGCAGTGCGCTACCTGAACGGCATCGTCGGGCGCGGCATGCTGGTGGGCCGGGAAGGGGCAACCGCGCGCAGCTGGCGCTACCGCGCCATCGTGCGCCCGTGGTTGTGGCTGCTCACGCAAACCAAGGACTGCAAGATCTTCCAGAACAAGAGCGTCGCCGATATCTTGCAGGAAGTCCTCGGGGAATACGGCTTTGCCCTGGAGTTCAATCTGACCGGCAATTACCGCACCTGGACCTATTGCGTCCAGTACCAGGAAACCGACTTCGATTTCGTCAGCCGCCTGATGGAGCACGAGGGCATCTATTATTACTTCAAGCATGCGCTGGGCAGCCACACCCTGGTACTGGCCGACGATATCGGCGCGCACCAGGTGCTGCCCGGCTACGCCGCGATTCCCTTCTTCAAGGCCGAGCGCGTGGCCACGCCGCAGGAAGAATTCATCGACCGCTACCAGGTGGCGCAGGAAATCGCGCCGGGCAGCTATGTGACGGACGACTACAATTTCACCAAGCCGCGCGCCAGGCTGCAGAACCAGCGCGCCAACGCCGGTGCGCACGAGCATGGCGACATGGAAATCTACGACTGGATGGGCGGCTACGCCGACATGGGCGATGCCGACCACTACAGCCGCATTCGCCTTGAAGCGCTCCAGTCCGAGCGCGAACGCGACCATGGCCACGCCACGGTGCGCGCCCTGGCGCCCGGCTACCGCTTTACCCTGAGCAATTGCCCGCGCGACGATGCCAACCGCGAGTACTTGCTGGTGAGCGTGACCTATCGCTTGCAGGAACCGTGCTACGCCAGCGACCCGACCCCGGCGTGCTACGAATGCGATTTCGTCACCCAAGCGGCCACCCTGCCGTTTCGCCCGCGCAAGGTCACGCCCAAGCCGCGCACCAGCGGCCCGCAAACGGCCACCGTGGTCGGCCCGGCGGGCGAAGAAATCTGGACCGACGAATACGGCCGCATCAAAGTGCAGTTTCGCTGGGACCGCTACGGCAGCATGGATGAAAACAGTTCGTGCTGGCTCCGCGTGGCAACGAGCTGGGCCGGTTCCAATTTCGGCACCCTGTACATCCCGCGCGTGGGCCAGGAAGTGGTGGTCGACTTCATCGGTGGCGAGCCCGACCGGCCGATCGTGATCGGCAGCACCTACAACGCCGACCAGATGCCCCCGTTCGGGCTGCCGGGCGCCGCCAGCAAAAGCGGTATCGTGACCCGCTCGACCAAGGGCGGTTCGCCCGCCAATGCCAACTCGCTGGAGTTCGAGGACGCCATCGGCGCGGAAAGGTTGGCGCTGCATGCCGAAAAGGACATGCTGATCGAAGTGGAAAACAACAAGACCAATACCGTCGGCAACAATCAGGATGAGACCATTGCCGCCAACCATACGGAGTCGATCGGCGCCAACGCGACCCAGTCGGTGGCGGCCAACCTGACCGAAAGCGTCGGCGCCAATAAGGTGACCACCATCGGCGCCAACCATGCCCATGCGGTTGGCGGCACCAGCACGCGCACGGTCGCGGGCGCCAGCACCGAGCAGCATCGCAGCGGCCATGCGCACAAGGTCACCGGCCACCACGAGCATGTCGTCACAGGCGACTATAACGAAACCATCTACGGCAATCACAATTACGTCCTGCACGGCGACCATAATTACACGGTGCATGGACATCGCAATTACGACCTGAATGGCAACCAGGTCCATATGCTGAACGGAAACCAGCAACAAAACGTGATCGGCGACTATTTGCGCGCAGTCAGTGGCAACCAGGACCATATCGTCGATGGCAGCCACGTTCACGTTGTGCATGGCGGACATAAGGTGACCGCGAGCAATGCCGATTACCATACCTCCGGCGTGCACAATATTTTTGCCGGTGACGTGTTCATCAAGGCGGGCGGCGGCGGCGGCGGGGCGGCCGCCGAGGAAAAACCCAAGTCCGGGAATGCAACGTACGACAACAAGTTCGGTCTCACGGCGACCTACGCGGTCGACATCGTGGGCATTGTCAAATTCTCCTACGCCACCAGTGCGGTATCGGTCGTTCCGGTGAATCTGAACTTCCGGATGCTGCATTCCTCTTTCAATATCAAAGCATTGAGCTTCTTCGTTTTCAAGACCGACTTCTGCGTCTTCAAGCGCGATGTCAACGGCGCAAAAGTCGAAGGCAATGTGATGTTCAATCAAAGCAGCGCGGTCGAGAACGTCAATGGCGGGGTCGCTGTGCACAACCGATTCATGAACCTGATCTTTTGAGCTGCGCCATGTCTTTCACCACGTTCTCCAGTACTGCGGGCCGGACCATGTCGGCGCAAGAACTGCAATCGGCAATCGCCAATGGCGAAGCCGTGGAAAAACGCGACCTGCGCGGCGCCGTACTGACCGGGCTCGATCTCTCAGGCGGGCAGTTCGACAGGGTCGACCTGCGCGGCGCCCAGCTCGGCGGCGCCGACCTGACCGAGTGCGACTTCATGCACTGCCAGTTCGGGCAGGCCGACCTGCGCGCAGCCCGGCTCGCCAAAACGACCTGGCACGACTGCGACCTGGCGCAGGCCCGGCTCGACGGCGCGGACGCCAACGGCGCCAGCATGCTCAATTGCGATCTGCGCGCGGCGCAGCTGTCATCCGCGTGTCTTAGCAACGCCACCCTGCTGCGCTGCAAGCTCGACGATGCCAGCCTGGCCGCGCTGAGGGCAGAGGTATTGTGCGTCACCGAATGTTCGGCGCATCGCTGCGATTTTTCCGACGCGCAGCTGGAAAAAACCGTGTTCATGGAGGTCGATTTCGCCGGCGCCCGGTGGCGCGCGGCCAGCCTGAAGAACCTTGTCTTTGCCAAGGCGAAGCTGCGTGGGAATGTCTTCGCCGGCCTGGCCATGCCCTTGTGCCAGTTTGTCGAAAGCGACCTGGCGCAGGCCGATTTCAGCGGGGCCAGCATCGAGCACTGCATGTTCAAGGGGGCGCAACTGCAGGGCGCGCTGCTGCGGGGCGTGCAGGCGCGCTTTGCCTTGTTTGCCGAAGCCACGCTGGACGGCGCCGATCTGTCCGGCGGGTTTTTTGAACAAACGCTGTGGCCGCGTGCCAGCCTGCGTGCAGCCAACTTGCGCGGCGCCAGTCTCGCTTACGCCAATTTCCAGGCGGCGTGCTGCGAAGGAGCCGACCTGCGCGACGCCGACCTGCGCTTCGCCGATTTTTCCTATGCCGACCTGCGCGATGCCCGCTTCAGCCACGCCGGCTTCGAGCACACCCGGCTGCATCGCAGCGCGCAGGCCGGCGCGACATGGAGCAGCCGGCGCGGCCTGGTCGAACACGACGAGGCGCTCCTGCAGGCCGAACTCTGGTCGCGATGAGCTGCCCTCCCCCATTTTTTGAAAGGATGTTCACGATGCATACCGTACTCGCACCCGCCAGCGCCCTCGACGCGGCAATTCACACCATTGCCACGGTCGTCGCCGATCTCGGCCATGGAAATTTTCTGCTGGACCTGCATGGCGGCACCCTGACCTGCAAGCGCGCCGCCAGTTGCCTGCTCCATCCGGACACGGGCGACAAGGTGCTGGTCTCCGGTCCGAGCCGCCAGCAAAGTTACCTGATCGCCGTGCTGGAACGCGACAGCGCGCGCACCGCCCGGGTCGGCGTCGACGGCGCCATGACGATCGGCTACGGCGGCGCGCTGCAGGTCCTCAGCGACGACGCCATCCGCCTGGAAAGCGCATCGCTGTCCCTGGCATCGGGGCAGTTGGACATCCGCGCCGACAGCGCCGTCGTCGTCGCGCAGGAACTGAGCTACCATGGCCGCCAGTGGCAGGGCGCACTGGGGGTGCTGCGGCACACCGGGCAGGCGCTGGAAATGCTGTTGGACAAAGTCCGCCAGGTCGCACGGGTCTGCTATCGCCAGGTCGAGCAAACCGACCACCTGCGCGCAGGCCAGCTCGACTATCAGGCCAGGGACTATGTCCGGCTGCATGGCGACCACGTCATGGTGACCAGCGACAAGCTGTTGAAGATGGATTCGAAACAGATTCATCTCGGCTGACGCATGAGCGACGTTGGCTATATGGCGATCGCAGCGGCCGTGGTCCTGCTTGTCGCCGGGCACACCGCCTGGCAGATCCGTGGGCTATTCCGCGCCAGGGCCGCCGACGCCAGGCTGCTCGCGCACGGCGATATCCGCTATGCCAAGGTGGTCAGTGCGCGCCAGAGCGGCACCCTGATCGACGACCGGTCGCTGTGCGTGGTGCGCCTGGTGGATGTGGAATCGCCCGCCACGCAGCGCGACATCGCCCAGCCCATCGCCGCGATCGATCTGCCGGCAATACAAGCCGGCTGCACGGTCGCCTTGCGGGTCGACCGCTCGAGCGGGCGGGCCCTGATCGATTTTTCCCGCTCCTGAGCACGACGGCCCCTTCGACGTGGCAAGCATGTCGGTCTCAGTCCTTGCCTCGACGGCCCATTTTGGTATTAATTTCCCTCAACTTGGTATGCATATTCCCGATTATTGGTGTTATATTGGTATACCGATCTTGCACATAAAGCATCGGAATTGCCGGGTAAGCCGATTCCGCCATCACCGCGCGGGCACGGAGTGACGCGCGGCACACGGATCGACCAGCTTTATCTCCGGCACGCAAGTGCCCCGACAATTCGATAGGGAGCCTCAATTGAACAGAACAATCATCAACAGCCTGATCATCAGCGTACTGGGCGGGTCGCTGGCCGCGTGCGGCGGCGGCGGCGACAATACCTCCACCGGCACCCAGTCATCCCAAAGCAAGATGTTGGCGGCCGCAAGCGTCTGCTACGCAGCGTGGAACAGCGCCACCGTCTATGACGGCGGCAAATCGGCCAGCTACGGGGGGACGAACTACACGGCAGCCTACTGGACGCAGGGCGACAATCCATCGACCAACAGCGGAGCCGCCGGCAGCGGCAAGCCATGGACCGTGAGTGGTTCGTGCAGCACCACGCCGACGCCTACGCCTACCCCGACGCCGACGCCAACGCCGACACCGACACCTACCCCTACCCCTACCCCGACACCGACCCCGACCCCGACCTGTTCATCCCAGACCTGGAGCGCGGGAGTGAACTACAGCCTGGGCACGGTGGTGAAGTATCCAGCTAACGGCAATTTCTACAAGGTCGTCAATAGCGGCAGCAACGGTTCCGACGGTACCGATCCGACCATTAGCACCTGGTATTGGCAGCCAACAACCTGTGGCAGCACGCCAACGCCGACGCCGACGCCCGACCCGGGAGGTAGTTTTGCCGGCCTGACAAAAACCCAGTTCGAAGCATGGTTCCCCAGCCGCAGTTCGTTCTACCAATACGCCGACTTTGTCGCTGCGGCAGCGTACTATCCAAGCTTTGCCAAGTCGGGCAACGCGACCCTGGACAAGCAGGAAGTGGCCGCCTTCTTCGCCAACCTGCAGCACGAATCGGACAACCTGAAGGCAGTCAGGGAGTACAACACCGCCAACTGGCCTCTGTACTGCGATGTGAACTGGGTACGCGTCACCTGCAAGAGCACCAATATGGTCGACCAGTACTTCGGCCGCGGCCCGATCCAGATCAGCTGGACCTCGAACTACCGCAGTCTGGGCAACGCCATGGGCCTGGGCGAGCAACTGGTGAACAATCCGGAACTGTTGGCCACCAACGCCACCATCGCCTGGCGCAGTGCGGTCTGGTACTGGATGACCCAGCCGGGCCGGGCCGGCAGGTCGGCGCATGACTCGATGGTGGGCGGCTACGGTTTCGGCCAGACCATCAATGCCATTAACGGCAATCGCGAATGCGCAGGCGGCACCGAGTACCAGGGGCCGGCACAGATGCAGACCCGGGTGAATTACTACACCAGCTTCACCCAGAACCTGGGCGTCGCCACCGGGCCTCATCTGACTTGCTGACAGGCCCGGGCTGAAGCCCAGGCCTGAAAGCGACAAGGCGGCATCGATATACGGATGCCGCCTTTTTCATGTCGGGAGCGGCGTGCCGTCAACCGTGCATCGCGGGCCGCTCCGACACGTTCTGGAACTGGCGCGCCACCAGCCTCGCATAGTACGGATGAGAACTGATCAATTCGTGATGGTTTCCGGCGCCCGATACCTTTCCTCCCTCCAGAAAGTAAATGCAGTCCGCATGCACGACCGTGGCCAGGCGATGCGCAACCACGATGTTGGTGCGCCCCTGCATCAGCGCTTCGAGCGCGGTCTTGACCTGGTGCTCGGTTTCGCTGTCCAGGTTCGAGGTCGCCTCATCCAGGATCAGGATGGCCGGGTTACGCAGGAACATGCGGGCGATGGCGATCCGTTGCCGTTGGCCGCCAGACAGGTTGTTGCCCTGCTCGATCAGCAGCGTGTCCAGTCCCTGCGGCATCTGCTCGATGAAGGCGAGCGCGCCGGCTTTGTCGGCAGCGGCGAGCACCATCGCGTCGGTATACAGGCCAGGCAGGCCGTAGGTGATGTTCGCGCGCACGCTGCCGGGCATGACCGGCGCGCCTTGAGCCACATAGCCGATCTTGCCGCGCCAGTCGGCCAGCCCGAGCTGCCCGATCGGCACGCCGCCGTACAGCAGCTCGCCTTCCGACGGCTGGTAAAAGCGCTCGATCAGGGACAGGATCGTGGTCTTGCCGTTGCCGCTGGCCCCGACCAGCGCCGTCGTCGTCCCGGGCCGGAACGCCAGATCGAGCCCGTCGAGGACGCGGCGCTCCTGGCCGGGATAGGCAAACGACACTCCCCTGAACTCCAGCGTGCCATCCTGGGCGTCGCAGGCGGCGCGCGCCGCGCCTTGCTCTTCCTCGCGCTCGTCGAGCAGTGCGCCGATGCGGCTCGATGCGCCCCTGGCCTTTTGCAGCTCGGCGGCGAAATTGGTCAGCTGGATCAGCGGCGCGGCCACATTGAAGATGTACAGGATGAAGGCGGTCAGGGTGCCGATGCTGATCGCCCCGCTGCTCACCCGCCCGGTCCCGTAGACCAGGATGACGATGATCGCCGCCGTCAGCGCCAGGCCGATGACCGGCTCGAGCGCGGCATTGATTTTCGACGCTTTCAGGCCAAGGCGCCGCAGTTCCTCGATTTCTTCCGCGCTGCGCGCACGCTCGCGCCCTTCGGCGGTGAACGCCTTGACCAGGCGTATTTCGGAAAACACGTGGGTCAGGATGCCGCCCAGCTTGGCCGTACGATCCTGGGTACTGCGCGCCAGCCCTTCGAGCAGCAGGGCCAGGGGAATGACCACGCAGAAGGCGCCCGCCACGCAGCCGAGCAGGGTCAGGGTCAGGCGCACGTCGAGCATCAGCAGCACCCCCACCGACCCGCTCAGCAGCAGCACGCCGGTGAGCAGGTTCACCGCCTGCTTGGTGGCCAGCTCGGAAATGGCATCGCAGTCGCTCAGCACGCGGCTGACACGCTCGCCGGTGCTGTCCTGGTCGAAGGCCGCCACCGGCAGCTTGAGCAGCTTGTCGACCAGCATGGCGCGCAGGCGCGCCACCAGCCCATGACCGACGCACGCCAGCAAATAGGCCGACAGCGCCGACGCCAGCGCGGCGCCGACCAGGATCGCCGCCAGCAGGCCGATACTGAGCGCATCGGTCTTGCCCGCCGCGAGTTGGTCCACAACGCGCCGGGCCAGCAGCGGAAAGCACAAGGTGCCGGCGGCCGACACCAGCGCCATGGTCGCGGCGGCGCCCAGCTGGCCAACGGACGGCCGGGCGACGCGCAGCAGCCGCCATAACAGGCCGTAGGACGTTGCGGCCCCGCTCACAACATCAGTTCCATCTTGCCGAACAGGACATCGGCCTGCTTGCCCTGCCCGCGCACGGTCTTCTCGACGATGCGCGCTTCCTTGAACTGGGTCGACTCTTCCGAGTACAGGATGCTGGTGATGTGCGTGAGCCAGGGTTCGGCCCCCATGGCGTAGATGAACAGGCGCTTCGGATCGAAATATTCCTGCATCCTGAGGGCCTTGGCGGCGTCGCAGCCATCGAGCCGGCGCGACTGGTCCTCGCCTCGGGTCAGCATTTTCTGCAGCAGGGGGCCGTACAGCCAGGTCGCCGGCGCGCCGACGCACTCCATGCCAAGGAACAGGCAGTCGATCTTCGGCATCATCTTCTTGAGCGGCTCGTAGAATTCCGGCGCCGGCGGATTCGAGTCGGCGAAGAACAGGCACGCCGCGCCGTTCATCTCGATGCCGAAAGCGAGCTTGGTGCGGATATCGAGATCGGCGTGTTCGCCGTAGAACGGCGCGCCGACGATGCGTCCTTCCTTGAACTCAAGCGTCTCGTATTCGCCCAGTTCCACCACCCGCCCGAACCCGCAGCGCAGCAGCATCAGCTTGAGCGAAATATCCTGCAGGTTGCCGCCGCCGGCACGGCCCACCACCACGCAATCGACCTTGCTGCGCAGGCGCAGCAGGGTTTCGAAGACGATGTGATCCTGGTGCGGGTGCGTGATGAGCACATAATCGAGCCGCTCGGGCAGGTCGTCGAAGGTGAAATGGTCGATGCGCGACTCGTCCGGATAGCTGATCAGGGGATCGATCAGGATGCTCACGCCGCCGCACTCCATCAGCACGCAGGCGTGGCCCAGGTAACGGATGCGCACCGTGTCGGCCGGCCCGCCGCGCTGGCCCTCAGGGACGCGGCGCTCGCTGAACATGGTTTCCAGCAGCGGCATGTCGCGCGCCGGGTCATCCACGCGCGGGCGCAGCATGTCCATCAGTTCGGCCGCATCGTGGGCGCCGCCGTGCAGGTGGTTCCAGAGCGGATCGCCGAACGGCAGGCGCAGTTCGACCGAGCTGTCGCGGCGCCGGATCTGCGGTGTACTGAGGACAAAGGTGCGCGGCTCGTAGCTGGCTTTTTCGAGCACGCAGGTTTGCAGCGAGGTGTCGTACAGCGGGCTGTCGTAAAACACCGATTCGATGAAGCGCGCATTGGGCTGCTTGCACAGATCGTAGGACAGCTCGACGCCGTTGCGGATCTGCGGGTCGATCTGGGCGTACAGGCCGGGCACGCCCGCGCCCTTGGCCTGGTTTTGCAGCATCTGGTACATCGCGCCGATGGCGTCGGCGCAGCGCAGTTGCGGCGCGCAGCGCTCCAGGGTGCGCTCGCGAAAACGCGCCATGTCGGCCGGGTCGTCCGCGTAGTTGATGAAGGGGCCGCCGAGCAGCTCCGGAATCAGCGCCGATTCCAGGTGCTGGGCCGGGTCTTCGATGAACGACTCGAGCATGGCCAGGTGCGCGTGCCTGGTGTACAGGCCGAATGTGAGGGGCGAGACCAGATACGGATGCGCGAACCATGAATTGACCAGCGGGACGCTGCGAACGTTCGGTGCGAGGGATTTCAGGGTTTTCATTGGCGTTTCGCTTTGGAAGAAGAGTGGATGAATGGGTTGAGCGGCATGACGTCGGCGTCGGCCGCCCACGCGTCGGCCGCGGCGCCGGCCAGCAGGTCGACGAAGGGCTGCTTCAGGATGTTCATGTGGTTGCTGCCGTCGAGCATCTGCACCTCGACCCGCTCGGCCAGGTGCTGCCAGCGCGCCAGCTTCTCCGGCGCCGACATGGCCGCCCTGCGCGCCGAGCCGGCCGTCTCGGCCACGTCGGCATTGACCAGCAGGAGCGAGCCCGCATACGGCGCCGCCGGCTGGTAGCTGGTATTGAGGTGGCTGCCGAACACGCGCAGCAAGCCTTGCAGCTTGTCGACCGGCGTGCGCGGTGGCAGGACTCCGGCTGCGCTCAGGCGTTCCATCAGGTACGCCAGTTGCCCCGCCTCGTCCAGGCCAGCCAGCCTGGCACGGTCCACGCCGAGCGCCTGTCCACGGTCCAGCTCCAGCAGGTCGATGAACAGGGTCAGGGTTTGCAGGCGGTCCGAATGGCGTACCGGCCCGGGCGGCTCGCAATCGACCAGTACCACCTGCGCCACCGTCTCGCCAGCCTGCACCAGCAGGCGCGCCAGTTCCAGCGCGATCCAGCCGCCGAACGAGTGGCCCAGCAGGCGGTATGGCCCGCTGCCGGCGTGCGCCCGCACTTCGGGCAGGTAGGCGCGCGCGGCCGCCTCCACGGTGGCATGCGGCACGCAGCTGCCGTCGTGGCCCCGTGCCTGCAAGCCGATCACCGGTTCGGCGTCGCCGAGGGCATGCACCAGCGGCAGGAAGGCGGTGACGTTGGCGCCCGCGCCTGGCACGCAGAACACCGGGGAGTGTCCCTTGCGGCCCGACTGCAGGGTGATGGCCGCCTTGTCGGGCGCCACCGCCGCCAGCGCCGGCAGCGCTTCGGCGTCGGCCAGCACGCGCTTGATGCGCGCCGCCAGCGTTTCGATGTACGGCTCCTCCATGATGGTCTTGTGGTCGCCCCCGATGACGTTCAGGTGCAGGTGGCGCCGCAGCAGCGCGTGCCAGCCGATCGACGGATCGGCGCCGTCGGCCGGCTCGCCCGCGAACAGGTGCACCGAGATCGGCAGCGGCTGCGGAACATAGTTGGCGCAGGCCTGGATCAGCTGCGCGAAGCGCGCCGAGCGCCAGCTCAACTCCTCGGTCGTGAAGGCGGCAGGCAGCCAGCCGCGTTCGCGGCAGGTGGCGACGGCCGCCTCGATGCTGCCCGATGCCTGCAGGTCGCGCACGCGCAGCATATCCAGGCTGGTGTCGAGATAGCTGGCGTACACCTCCAGGAACACCCAGCGCATCGCCGCTTCATCCGGCATCGCTTCGGCCGCCTTGTACCCGGGGCGGCCGCTGTCGATCAGGCCGAGGAATTCGACCGATTCGTCTTCGCCCAGCAGCTGGTGCGCCATTTCGTAGGCGATCAGGCCACCGCCGGACCAGCCGGCCAGCCGGTAAGGGCCGTGCGGCTGCACCGTGCGGATCACGTCCAGGTAACGGCGCGCCAGGGTTTCCATGCGCACTGGCTGGCCGGCGTCGACGTGACCGGCCTGCACGCCGTAGATCGGCATGTCGTCGCCGAAATGGCGCGACAGCCTTTCGTACGACAGCACCTCCCCCGTGGGCTCGTGCAGGAAGAACAGCGGGCGGCGCGCGCCGCCCAGGCGCAGCGGCACCAGATGGTGCGACAGCGCCGCCGAACGCCGGATGCGCGCGGCGATCTCCTTGAGCGCAGGGCTGTCGAAAATGCTGCGCATCTCGACCTGGAGTCCCTGCTGGCGCAGGCGCTCGACCATCTGGATGGTCAGCAGCGAGTGGCCGCCCAGCGCGAAGAAGTCATCCTCGCGGCCGACCGCGTCGACGCCGAGCAGCTCGGACCAGATCCGGGCCAGCGCGGTTTCCACGTCGCCCTGCGGGGGGGCGAAGGCAGTGCGGGCGTAGGCCGCCCCCTCCGGCGCGGGCAAGGCCTGACGATCGAGCTTGCCGTTCGGCGTGAGCGGCAATGCGTCCAGCACCACGATCGCGGCCGGCACCATGAACTCGGGCAGCACCTGCGCCAGGGCTGCGCGCACCCGCTGCGCATCGAGCGTGGCGGCGCCTGCGACGACGTAGGCCACCAGGCGCCTGTCGCCGGGGCGGTCTTCACGCGCCAGCACAATCGCATCACGCACGCCATCCTGGCGGCGCAGCTGCGCTTCGATCTCGCCGAGTTCGATGCGCAGGCCGCGCAGCTTGACCTGATGGTCGTTACGGCCCAGGTAGTCGAGCGTGCCGCCGGCAGACCAGCGGCCCAGGTCGCCGCTCCGGTACATGCGCGCTCCGGCGCGGCCCGCGAAGGGGTCGGGCACGAAACGCTCGGCGCTCAGCTGCGGCAGGTGCAGGTAGCCGCGCGCCACGCCCACGCCGCCGATGCAGATTTCGCCCGCGACGCCGGTGGGCACCGGCTGGCCGTGGCGGTCCAGCAGGTAGATCGCGGTGTTGGCGATCGGGCGCCCGATCGGCGGCGCGCCCGCCTGGGCGCCCGCCACGCACTGCTGGAAGGTGGCCCAGATCGTCGTTTCGGTCGGGCCGTAGGCATTGACGAACACCCTTCCCGGCGCCCAGCGCTCGACCAGGGCCTGGCTGCACGCCTCCCCCGCCACCACCAGGGTGCGCAGCGCCGCCAGCCCGGCGCCCGCATCGAGTCCGTTCAGCACCGCCGGCGTCAGGGTGACATGGGTGATGCCGTGCGCGGCCAAGGCCTCGCCCAGTACCGGGCCAGCCAGCAGCGCGCCCGGCGCCGGCAGGTACAGGGCCGCGCCGTGGCACAGCGCCATGAGCAGCTCGAACACGCAGGCGTCGAAACCCGGGGACGCGCATTGCAGCACGCGGCTGGCCGGGTCGACGCCAAGCGCGCGGGCCTGCGCCTGCGCCACGTTGCACAAGCCGCGATGCTCGACCATCACGCCTTTCGGCTGCCCGGTGGAGCCGGACGTGTAGATCACGTACGCCAGGCTGGCCGGAGTCAGCCCGAGCGCGGCCGGATCGGGATTGGCGGCCGGCTGTTCCAGCCAGGGCTGGGACTGGCCGTCGAGTTCCAGCACCGGCACCTGTACGTCGGCCGGCAGCGGCATGCCGGCCATGGTCAGCAAGGCCAGCGGCGCGCTGTCGCGCAGCATGTAGCCCAGCCGTTCGCGCGGATAGGCCGGGTCCAGCGGAACGTAGGCCGCGCCGGCCTTGAGCACGGCCAGGATCGCGACGACCATCTCCACGCTGCGCGGCGCGCAAATGGCCACGCGCGCGTCAGGCTGCACCCCGAGGCTGCGCAAGTGATGCGCCAGCCGGTTGGCGCGCTCGTTGAGCTGCGCGTAATCCAGGCGCTGGTCGTGCTGCACCAGCGCCGGCGCCTGCGGCGCGCGCGCCGCCTGGCGCTCGAACAGTTGATGGATGCACAGCTCGTCCGGGAACGCCTGCGCCGTGTCGTTCCAGCGCACCAGCAGCCGTTCGCGCTCGTCCGCGCCGAGGATGGCAATGTCGCGTGCCGGCTGCTGCGGCGCCGTCTCCAGCGCCACGACCAGTCCTTCCAGCGCCTGCGCCACGTAGCCGCACACGCGCTGCGGATCGACCGGTTCGGCGACCTGCGCACTGAGGCCGAAGCCGTCGCCCAGGTCGTCCACGGACAGGCAGAACGGATAGTTGCTGCGTTCTTCCGCGGCCAGCACCGTGATGCCCTGCGCCCAGGGGCCGGTGACGCTGTCGCTGGCTGGCTGGCCGCTGTGGCGGTAGTTGAGCAGTGCCGAAAACAAGGGCGTGCCGGCCGTCAGTGCGCTGCTGCGCTGCGCCAGCGCGAGCGGCGCGTGCTCGTGCCGCATCAGCTGCGCCAGCAGCGCGTGGGTCTGGCGGATCCCCTGTTCCACGCTCACTTCGCCGAGGCGCACGCGTAGCGGCAGTGTGTTGATGAACAGGCCCATGCTGCGTTCGGCACCGGCGCCCGGCTGCATGCGGCCGAACAGCACGGTGCCGAAGACCACGTCCTCGCGGCCGGTGGCGTGCGCCAGCACCTGGGCCCAGGCCCAGTGGAACAGGCTGGCGGCGCTGACGCCGAGGGCGCGCGCCTGGCGCCTGATGCGATCCGACAGCGCCGGCGCGAGCACCTGTCGCGCCTCGTGCACGGTGCTGCCGTCGCCCTGCACGTTGGACAGGCCGAACGGCGCCGTCGGCGCGTCGACGTCGCCCAGCATGGTGCGGAAAAAGGCTTCGTGCTCCTGGCGGCTCACACCCAGGCGCGCCTGGGCCACGAAATTGCGGAACGGGACAGGCGCCGCCAGCTCGCCGGCGCGCCCGGCGTCGATCATCGCCATTTCCTCGAACAGCAGGTCGAGCGTGGTGTGATCGGTGACCAGGTGATGTTCGAGCAGGAGCAGCAGCCAGCGTCCATGGTCCGGATCGGGCGCGGCGACGCCGCGCAACAGCGGCGCCTGGCCCAGATCGATGCGCATGCTGCGCGGATCGGCGTGGGCGCGCAGCATCGCGGCCACGTCGCCCGCCGCCAGCGTGGGCGTCTCCAGCACGAACGGCGCATCGCGCCACACCACCTGCACCGGTTCCGGCAAGCCTTCCCATTGCACGGAAGTGCGCAGGGCGTCATGGCGCGCAATCACCTGCCCCAGCGCCCGCACGAAACCGTCAAGCCGCTCGCGCGAATCGAAGGCCAGCGTGGCCGACGACAGATACAGGTCGCCTTCGGCCTGCAGCAGGTGGTGGAACAGGATACCTTCCTGCAGCGGTGCCAGCGGGTAGATGTCCTGCACATTGGCGGCGCCGCCGGCGACCGTGTCCGTAATGCGCGCGATCTGCGCGGCGTCGAGCGCGACCAGCGGCAGCATGTCGGGCGTGATCGCGGTGCAGCCGGACGGAATGCGGTTCGGCGGAACCACCACCTCGCGCGCAGGCTCCGCGCCGGTGGCGCCGGCCAGAGCGGCGACCGTCGGCCGCAGGAACAGGGTGCGGATATCGACCGGCATCTGGCGCCGGCGCATGCGCTCCATCAGCTGCACGGCCAGCAGCGAATGGCCACCGAGTTCGAAGAAGTTGTCGTCGCGGCCGACGCGCTCGACGTGCAGCAGTTCGGCCCAGATCCGCGCCAGCGCGGTTTCGGTCTCGCCCTGCGGCGCCGCATAGGCACGCTGCGCATAGGCGCTGCCGTCCGGCGGCGGCAGCGCGCGCCGATCGAGCTTGCCGTTCGGCGTGAGCGGCATGGCAGCGAGCATGACAAAAGCCGCCGGCACCATGTAGTCCGGCAGCGCCTGCGCCAGGGCTGTGCGCAGCAGCGAGGCGTCGGCCTCGCCGGCCACGTAGGCCACCAGGCGCTTGTCGCCGGGCGCATCCTCGCGCGCCAGCACCACGGCCTGGCGAACGCCGCCCTGGCGGGCCAGTTGCGCCTCGATCTCTCCCAGCTCGATGCGAAAGCCGCGCAGCTTGACCTGATGGTCGTTGCGGCCGAGGTATTCCAGCGATCCGTCGGCCAGCCAGCGCCCCAGGTCACCGCTGCGGTACATCCGTGCGCCGGCCTCGCCCGCGAACGGGTCGGGGACGAAGCGCTCCCGCGTCAGCTGCGGCAGGTTCAGGTAACCGCGTGCCACGCCCACGCCGCCGATGTGGATTTCGCCAGCGACGCCAGGCGGCACCGGCTGGCCATGGCGGTCCAGCAGGTAGACAGGCGTGTTGGCCACCGGGCTGCCGATCGAACGCGGATTGGCGCCGGGCTGGCAGGCAAGGATGGTGGCGTTGATGGTCGCCTCGGTCGGGCCGTAGGCATTGACCAGCAGCGGACGGTGGCCGGGCCGGGCCCACCATGCGTCGAGCGCGGCGGCCGCCACGCCTTCGCCGCCGATGCTGATCTGGCGCAGGGTTGGCGGCAGCGCCACGTGCGGCGCCTGGGCAATCTGCTGCCAGAACATGGTCGGCAGGTTGGCCACGGTCAGCGCATTCGCTTCAGCCAGTTCGCACCAGCGGCGGGCGTCGGCAATCCAGGCCGGCGAACCCAGTACCAGGGTGGCGCCGCCGAGCAGGGCGCCGAAGATCTCCTCGACCGACATATCGAAGCTCGGCGCGGCAAACTGCAGCACGCGGTCGGCGGGACCGAGCCCGTACAGCCGCCCGAGCGCCGCGATCTGGTTGCACAGGCCACGGTGCTCGATCATCACGCCTTTCGGCGCACCGGTCGAGCCGGAGGTGTAGATCACGTACGCCAGGTGCGATGGATCCAGGCCGATGGCCGCCGGTTCCGGGTTGGCGGTCGGCTGGTGCTGCCAGGATGGCGCTTCCAGATCGTCCTGCGTGAGCAGCGCCACCGGTGCGCTGTCGCGCAGCATGTAATCGATCCGCTCCTGCGGATACGCCGGGTCCAGCGGCACATACGCGGCGCCGGATTTCAGGACGCCGAGAATGGCGGCCAGCATCTCCAAGCTGCGCGGCGCGCAGATGGCCACGCGCTGGTCCGGCTGCACGCCGCGCTGGCGCAGGTGGTGCGCCAGCTGGTTGGCGCGGGCATTGAGTTCGCTGTAGCTCACTGCCCTGCCCTCCTGCTCGGCCGCGGTCGCGTGCGGGGTGCGTTCCACCTGCTGTTCGAACAGCTGGTGGATGCAGGCGTTGTCGGGATACGGCTGGCGCAGGCGCCGCCAGGCCGCCTCCAGCTGCCGGCGCTCGTCCGCGTCCAGCAGGTCGATGCGGTCGAACGCCTGGCTGTCGTCGCGCACCATGCCTTGCAGGACCGTGCGCAGGCGCGCCAGGTGCCGTTCGATGGTGGCGCGGTCGTACAGCGCCGCCGCATATTCCATCGTGCCCACGATGCGCTCGCCGCTTTCCTGCAAGGTCAGCGACAGGTCGAACGCGGTGCTGCGGTCGGTGCGCTCGGGCAGTTCTTCCAGGCGCAGCTCGCCCAGTTGCACGGCCTCGTGCGGCATGTTCTGCCACGCGAACATCAACTGGAAGATGCTGCTGTAGTTCAGCGCCCGCTCCGGATTGAGCACCTCGACCACCTGCTCGAACGGCACGTCCTGGTTGCTTTGCGCTTCCAGCACGCGCTGCCTGGCCTGGGCCAGCAGCCCGGCCACCGTCGGGCTGTCGCTGAGATCGAGCCGCAGCGCCACGGTGTTGACGAAGAAGCCGATCATGGGTTCGAGTTCGACCCGGCCGCGATTGGCCACGGGCGAGCCGATGACGACGTCGTCCTGGCCGGCCAGGCGCGCGGCCAGCGCGGCCCATGCCGCCAGCAGGGTCATATACAAGGTGGTGCCGTGCCTGCGCGACAATGCCTTCAGGCCCGTGCACAGCGCGGCATCGATCGCGAACGGCAGGCTGCGGCCCGTGTAGTCCTGCAGCGCGGGCCGGGGGCGGTCGCTGGGAAGGGTGATCAGGGCCGGGGCGCCCGCCAGTTGCCGCTTCCAGTAGTCGAGCTGCTCCCGGGCCGGCGCCGCGCTAAGCCAGCCGCGCTGCCACAGCGCGTAGTCGGCATATTGCACCGGCAGCGGCGGCAGCGGGTCGAGACCGGGGGCCAGCCCATCGACCGCGTAGGCGCTGTACAAGGCGCTCAGTTCGCGCGCCAGCACGCCCATCGACCAGCCGTCCGACACCACATGGTGCAGCGTCAGCAGCAAAACGTGTTCCTGCTCGCCCAGGCGCAGCAGGCGGGCGCGGATCAGCGGACCATGGCCCAGGTCGAGCGGGCTGCCCGCCTCCACCCGGCTCCAATGGTCGACCAGCGCCTGCGGCTGCGCCTCGGCGCTGAGGTCATGGCGCACCAGGCGCAGGCCGGTGCTGGCGGCGATGCGCTGCACCGGCGCGCCGTCGACCAGCGCGAAATGGGTGCGCAGCGCCTCGTGGCGCTGCACGATGCGGTCCAGGGCGCAGCGCAGCGCGCGCTCGTCGAGCCGGCCATGCAGGCGCATGCCGCCGCTGATGTGGTAGGCGGCGCTGGCGGCCTCGCCCATCTGGGCGATGAACCACAGGCGCTGCTGCGCGAACGAGACCGGAATGTCGCGTGGGCGCGGGCCAGCCGCCAATGGCGGCAAGCCCTGGGCCGGCGCCTTGTGGGCCAGGGCCGCGAACGCATGCAGCAGCGGCTGGGCAAACAGGTCCGACAGCGCTGCCTCCAGTCCGAGACGCTGGCGCAGGTGCGAGATCATCTGCACCGCCAGCAGCGAATGGCCACCGAGCTCGAAAAAGTGGTCGCGCCGGCCGACCCGTTCCACTTGCAGCAGTTCGCTCCACAGCGCGGCCAGCGCCGCTTCCACCGGGCCTTGCGGCGCCTCGTAGGCACGGGTGCCGAACGCACCATCCTCCGGCGCCGGCAAGGCGCGCCGATCGAGTTTGCCGTTCGGCGTGAGCGGCAAGGCGTCCAGGCAGACATAGGCCGCCGGCACCATGTACTCCGGCAGGCGGCCGGCCAGGTGCAGGCGCAGCGACTCCGGCGTGCACAGTTCCGGTTCCGGCGTGCTGAAATACGCCACCAGGCGCCGCTGGCCGGGCTGGTCCTCGCGCGCCAGCACCACGCAATCGCGCACACCGGGCGCGGACTGCAGCACCGTGTCGATTTCACCGAGTTCGATGCGAAAGCCCCGCACCTTGACCTGCTGGTCGACCCGGCCGACGAATTCGATGTTGCCGTCCGCGCGCCGCCGTCCGAGGTCGCCGCTGCGGTACATGCGCGCGCCCGCGGTGCCGGCGAACGGATCGGGGACAAAGCGCTCCTCGCTCAATTCGCGGCGGTTCAGGTAGCCGCGCGCGATGCCGGCGCCGCCGATATGGATTTCGCCGGCCACGCCCAGCGGCACCGGCGCACCATGGGCGTCGAGCAGGTAAATGCGCTTGTTGCCGATCGGCTGGCCGATCGGCGGCTCGCCCGCATCCTGCGCATCGCACACGAACACCGTGGCGCACACCGCGGTTTCGGTCGGACCGTAACCGTTGATCAGGGTGCGTCCGGCAGCCCAGCGCCGCACCAGCGCCCGGCCGGGCGCTTCGCCGGCCATGACCAGGGTGGTGACCGAGTCCATGCGCGCGTCGTCGGGCAAGGCCGTCAGCACGGCCGGCGGCAGGATGGCGTGGCTGATGCCATGCCTGTCGGCGACGGCGAGCAGGTCGTCGCCGGCCAGCGGCACCTCCGAGGCGACCATGTACAGGGCGGCGCCGTGGCACAGCGCCATGACGACCTCGAAGATGCAGCCGTCGAAACTGAACGAGGCAAATTGCAGGATGCGGCTGCGGGCGGTCACGCCGAAACTGTCGATCTGCGCCTGCGCCAGGTTGCACAGGGCGGCATGCTCCATCATCACGCCCTTCGGCGTGCCGGTCGAACCGGAGGTGTAGATCACGTAGGCCAGATGCGCATCGGTCAGGCCCAGCGCGGCCGGATCGGGATTGGTGGCCGGTTTGTCCTGCCATGGCGCGGCCGGGTCGTCCAGTTCCAGTACGGTGGCGGTGAGCAGCGCGCGGCTGGCCGGCAGCCGCTCCTGCAGGTCGGCGTGGGTCAGCACGACGCGCGGGCGGCTGTCATCGAGCATGAAGGCCAGGCGCTCGGCCGGGTAGCCCGGGTCGAGCGGCACGTAGGCGGCGCCGGCCTTGAGCGTGGCCAGCAAGGCGACGATCATGTCGGCCCCGCGCGGCAGCGCAATGGCGACCCGCATGTCCGGCCGCAGGCCCGACTTGATCAGGTGATGCGCGAGCCGGTTGGCGCGGGCATTGAGCTCGGCGTAGCTGAGCGGCGCGCTGCCGTCCACCACCAGCGCGGCGGCGTCGGGCGAACTGGCCGCGTGCTGTTCGAACAGTTGATGGATGCAGCGGCCGGCGTCGAGTGCGACAATGGCGCCGTTCCAGCCGTCGAGCAGCTGGCGGCGCTCCCCGGCGGGCAGGATGTCCAGCTGGCAGCTGGTGGTGGCCGGTGCATTGTCGAGCGCATCGGCCAGATGGTCGAGCGCCGTGTGCATGTAGCGGCACACGCGCATCGGGTCGATCGGACGCTGCGCGTTGGCCGTGAGCGAAAACGCCGCGCCATGGTCGTCCACCTTCAACACCAGCGGGAAGTTGCTCAACTCCTCGCCGTGCAGCACCTCCATCCCTTCCCATACCTGCTGGGCCGGCGGGCTGTGACGGTAGTTGAATCCGGCCGAGAACAGCGGCACCGAGGCCGCCATGCCGCTGCAGCGCTGGGCCAGCGACAGCGGCGCATGTTCGTGATGCAGCAGTTGCGCCAGGCGTTCATGGGTATCGCGCACGGCCGCTTCGAGCGGGGTGTCGTCAAGGCGGATGCGCACCGGCAGCGTGTTCATGAACAGGCCCAGGACGCGGTCGGCGCCGCTGCCGCCATGCATGCGGCCGAACAGCGCGGTGCCGAAGACGACGTCATCGCGCCCGCTGGTGCGCGCCAGTACCTGCGCCCACGCGAGGTGGAACAGGCTGGTGGCGCTCACGCCAAGGCGGCGCGCATGCTCGCGCAGGCGCAGGGCCAGCGCCGGGTCGAGCGGCAGGCGCGCCTCGTCGACGTTGGAGCCGTCGCCCTGCATGTCCAGCAAGCCGAAGGGCGCGGTCGGCTGGTCGACGTCGCCCAGCATCCGGCGGAAGAATTGTTCGTGTTCCTGCACGCTCACGCCCAGGCGTGCCTGCGCCACGAAATTGCGGAACGGGACCGGCAGCGGCAAGTCCTGCGCGCGTCCGGCCTGGATCAGCGCCATTTCCTCGAACAGCACGTCGAGCGTGGTGTGGTCGGTCACCACGTGGTGCAGCAGCAGCTGCAGCAGCCAGCAGCCGGTCTTGTCGTCGAAGGCCGCAAAGCCGTGCATCAGCGGGGCGCGCCGCAGGTCGATGCGGAAGTGGCGCGGATCGGCGTGGGCGCGCAGCTCGGCCGGCGTGTCGACGCCGGGCAGGACCGGTGTGTCGACCGTGAACGTCGCTTCGCGCCAGACCACCTGCACCGGCTCGGGCAAGCCTTCCCACAGCAGCGCGGTGCGCAGCGCATCGTGCCGCGTGAGCACCTGCTGCAAGGCGCCGGTGAAGGCATCGAGCCGTTCGCGCGCGTCGAACGACAGGGTGGCCGACAGCAGATAGGCATCGCCCTTGTTCTGCAGCAGGTGATGGAACAATATGCCTTCCTGCAGCGGCGCGAGCGGATAGATGTCCTGCACGTTGGCGGCGCCACCGGGGACGCTGGCGACGATGCGCGCGATCTGTTCGGCGTCCAATGCCACCAGCGGCAGCATGGCCGGCGTGATATCGGTGCAGCCGGGCGGGATGCCGTTGGGCGGCACCACCACGTCGCGCCGGCCCGCTTGCCCGGCCTGGTCCACCGCCTGTGCCAGCGCGGCCAGGGTCGGTTGCGAAAACAGGGTGCGGATGTCGGCAAACAGCTCCTGGCGGCGCATGCGTTCCATCAGCTGCACGGCCAGCAGCGAGTGGCCTCCCAGTTCGAAGAAGTGATCGTTGCGCCCTACCCGCTCCACTTTCAGCAGGGCGGCCCACATGCCGGCCAGCGCGGTTTCGGTCGGGCCTTGCGGCGCCTCCCAGGTGCGCCGCGCATACGCCGAGCCTTCCGGCGCCGGCAGCGCCTTGCGATCGAGCTTGCCGTTGGCGCTCAGGGGCAAGGCGTCGAGCACGACGCAGGCGGCGGGAACCATGTACTCGGGCAGCTCGCGCGCCAGCGCGGCGCGCACGGACTGCGTGTCGACCTGGCCGACCAGGTAGGCGACCAGGCGCTTGTCGCCCGGACTGTCCTCGCGTGCCAGCACCACGGCTTCGCGCACGCCTTCCTGGCGCGCGAGGTGCGCTTCGATGTCGCCAAGTTCGATGCGCAGGCCGCGGATCTTGACCTGGTGATCGTTGCGGCCGAGGAATTCGACGCTGCCGTCGGCCAGCCAGCGGCCCAGGTCACCGGTCTTGTACATGCGCGCGCCCGGCTTGCCCGCGAACGGATCGGGCACGAAGCGCTCGCGCGTGAGTTCCTCGCGGTTCTGGTAACCGCGCGCCACCTGCACGCCGCCGATGTGGATTTCGCCGGGCACGCCGATCGGCGCCGGCTGGCCGTAGCGATCGAGCAGGTAAATGGCGGTGTTGCCGATCGGCCGGCCGAGCGGGATGCTGTCGGGCAGATCGGGGCCGGCGCAGTGCCAGGCGGTGACGTCGACGGCGGCTTCGGTCGGGCCGTACAGGTTGTACAGCTGCGCGCCCGGCAGGCATTGCCGCATGCGCCGCGCCAGTGCGCCGGGCAAGGCTTCGCCGCTGCACACGACCCGTGTCAGGCCGGTGCAGCGCGCGGCCGCGCCGTTATCGACGAAGGCCTGCAGCATCGACGGCACGAAGTGCACGGTGGTGATGCCATGCCGTTCGATGGCATCGGCCAGGTAGGCCGGGTCTTTGTGGCCGTCCGGGCGTGCCATCACCAGGCGCGCACCGCTCATCAGCGGCCAGAAGAACTCCCATACCGACACGTCGAAGCTGTACGGCGTCTTTTGCAGCACCGCGTCGGCCGCATCCAGGCGGTAGGCTTCCTGCATCCACAGCAGGCGGTTGACCACGCCCAGGTGCTCGTTCATCACGCCCTTGGGCTGGCCGGTGGAACCGGAGGTGTAGATCACGTACGCCAGGCTGGCCGGACTCAGGCCCGCTGCGGCGACATCGCTGCCCGCGAGCGCCTGCCATGGCGGATTGACGGCGTCGAGCAGCAGCACGTGCAACTCCGGCGCGACGCTGAGGCGGCGCGCCAGGCCGGCGTCGGTCAGCAGCACCAGCGGAGCGCAGTCGTCGAGCATGAAGGCGAGGCGCTCCGGCGGATAGGCCGGGTCGAGCGGCACATAGGCGCCGCCGGCCTTGAGCACGGCCAGCAGCCCCACCACCATGGCGACGCCGCGTTCCAGGCACAGCGCGACGCGCCGCTCCGGACCCACGCCAAGCATGCGCAGATGGGCGGCAAGCCGGTTGGCCTCTTGATTCAATGCGGCGTAGCTCAGGCGCGTGCCGCCGGCTTCCAGCGCCACCGCCAGCGGAGACCTGCGCACCTGCGCTTCGATCAGTTCGTGGATGCACAGGTCCAGGCGATAGTCGCGCGCGGTGTCGTTCCAGCCGCGCAGCACCTGCTCGCGCTCGGCCGCGTCGAGCAGGCCGGCCAGCACATGGTCGGCGTCCGGCTCGCGCGCCATCGTCACCAGGGCCGCCTGGTAGGCCGCGGCGATGCGTGCCCCCTGGCGCGCCGACAGCCGCGCCGGGTCGCGTTGCAGCGACAAGGTCAGCCTGTCGCCTTCCTGGGCCGCATTGAAGGTCAGCGCGTGGTTGGTGGCCTCGAACGCCTGGCCTTCCAGGAACTCGAGCGACTGCACATTGCGCAGGCCGTCATAGACGTAAAAATTGACGAAGTTGAAGGCCGTGTCGAACAGGGCGCGGCGCCCGTTTTCCTGCATGATGCGGGCGTACGGATAGGCGCGGTACGGCATCACCGCCAGTTCCGACTTGAAGGTGGCCACGATCAGGTCCTTCCAGCTGCCCGGCGCGATCGCCTGGCGCAGGGGCAGCGTGTTCAGGTACAGGCCGAGCACCTTGTCGCCATCCTGTTCGGCCGGACGCGCATGCGAGACCATCCCTGTCAGCACGTCGCTCTCGCCAGAGAACAGCGCCATGACGCGCACGTGGGCGGCCAGCAGCAGCGTACGCAAGGGCACGTGCAGCTCGCGCGCCAGGGCGTCCAGCCGCGCCGTCACGCCTTCCGGCAGCGTGACGGCGGCCGTGCGCGACGCGCCGGGATCCTGGTCCGCGTCGCGCGGCGGCAGGCTGGCGACCGTGTGGCCGGCCAGGTAGTCGCTCCAGAACGCAGCGGCGGAGGACGAGCCGAGGATGGCCTGTTCGGCGGCGACGGCCTGCCGGAAGCTGCAGGCGAGCGCCGGGGCGTCGATGCGCCCGCCCGCCTGCAAGGCTCGATATGCCTGGAACAGTTCGGTGACGAAGGATGCCACGCTCCAGCCGTCCAGGATCGCATGGTGGAAGCTGAGCGTGAGCTGGACGCTGTCGTCGCCGCGTCGATGGAGGAAGATGCGCAGCATCGGCGCCTGGCCCGGGGCAAAGCCGTTAGCGCGCTCCCGGCGCAGCCAGTCGCCGATCAGGCTTTCCTGCCGCGCCGCGTCGAAGGCGCTGATGTCGCTGATGTCGGCCACGATGCGCGCATCCCTGTGCACCAGTTGCAGGGGGACGCTGTAGGTACGCAGGTCGAACGAGGTGCGCAGGACCGGGTGGCGCGCCACCACCGCGTCGAGCGCCTGTTGAAACGTCCCGGCATGCCAAGCCGCGATGCGCAGGTGATGGCTGAAGACATCGTGGTACACGCTGCCGTCGGCCGACATCTGGTTATGGAAGACCATGCCCAGTTGCAGGCAGGTCAGCTCGTAGGCGTCTTCGACGTCGCCCGGCAGCAGCGCGGCATCGGCGGGCGACAGCGCCATGGCGGCGGGGGCGGCGGGGGTGGTGGCGAGGGCGGCGGCGTCGGGCTGGGCGCGCGCCAGTGCGGCGGCGACACCGGCCACGCTCAGGTGGCTGAAAATGTGCTCGATCGAGAGTGCGATTCCCCGCTCGCGCGCTTTCGACACGATGGCAATGGTGCGCATCGAGTCGCCGCCCAGCGCAAAGAAGTTATCGTGCACGCCGACCTTGTCGATCCCCAGCACGTCGGCCCAGATCGACGCGATGCATTCTTCGGCGGCGTTGCGCGGGGCCGTATAGCCGGCCTGGCTGCGCGCTGCGTCGGGCGCCGGCAGCGCGGCGCGGTCGAGTTTCCCGTGCGCGGTCAGCGGCAGGCTGTCCAGGCAGACGATGCAGGCCGGTACCATATAGTCCGGCAGCAGCTGCGCCAGCGCCGCGCGCAGCGCCATCGGGTCGCCCTGCGCCGCGCCGTCGCGCGGGACGACGTAAGCGGCCAGGCGCTTGTCGCCCTGGGCGTCGTCGATGGCCAGCACCACCGCTTCGCGCACGGCGGGCAGGTGCAGCAGGCGCGCCTCGATTTCGCCCAGCTCGATGCGAAAGCCCCGCACCTTGACCTGGGCATCGTTACGGCCCATGAATTCGATCGATCCGTCGCGCAGGCGCCGGCCAAGGTCGCCGCTGCGGTACAGGCGCTTGCCGACGCCGGGCTGGAACGGGTCGTCGATGAAGCGTTCGGCGGTCAGCTCGGGCCGGTTCAGGTAGCCGCGCGCCACGCCGGCGCCGCCGACATGCATTTCGCCGACCACGCCGAGCGGCGCCGGGCGGCCCTGCGTATCGAGGATGTGCACGGCCAGGTCGGGAATCGGCATGCCGATCGGGCTGCCGCTGCCCTGCGCATCGGCCGGGGTGAGCGCGCGGTAGGTCACGTGCACGGTCGTTTCGGTGATGCCGTACATATTGACCAGGCGCGTGCGTTCGCCATTGCGGGCGTACCACGGCGCGAGCATGGCCGGTTGCAGCGCCTCGCCGCCGAACACGACATAGCGCAGGCTGTGGGTTGCCTCGCTCGCCTCCTGGCTGGCGATGAAGCGGCGGAAGGCGCCGGGAGTCTGGTTCAGGACCGTCACGCCTTGCTCGCACACCAGCCGGTAAAAGTCGTCCGGCGAGCGCGCGATCGCCTGCGGCACCAGCACCACGCGGCCGCCATGCAGCAGGGCGCCCCACATCTCCCATACCGAAAAGTCGAAGGCGTAGGAATGGAACATGGTCCAGACATCGTCCGGGCCGAAGCCGAACCAGTCGGCGGTGGCGGCAAACAGGCGCCCGACGTTGGCGTGTTCCACCATCACGCCCTTCGGCAGGCCGGTCGAACCCGAGGTGTAGATAATGTAGGCCATGTGGTGCGGCCGCAGCCCGACCTCGTCCGCGCGCGGGTTGCTCGTGGCGTTGTGCGCCCAGGCAGGCTGGCTTTGCGAGAGGTCGAGCACCGGCACGGCGTGCTCCACCGCCTGCAGGGTGCCTTCGTGGGTGATGAGCACCTTCGGCGCGCTGTCGTGCAGCATGTGCGCCAGGCGCGCGGCCGGATAGGCCGGGTCGAGCGGCACATACGCGCCGCCGGCCTTGAGCACGGCCAGGATGGCGACCAGCATGCTGTGGTCGCGCTGCACGCAGATGGCGACACGGTCGTCCGGCCGCACGCCGAGCGCGCGCAGGTGATGCGCAAGCTGGTTGGCCAGCGCGTTCAGGTGGCCGTAACTGAGTTCGGCGTCGCCATGGCGCACGGCGATGGCGTGCGGCGTGCGCTCGACCTGCTGTTCGAACTGTTCGTGAATGCAGAATGGCTGCGCGAAGCTGCGCACGGCGTCGCTCCATGGCGCCGCGCCGTTGACGGCGGCGACAGGGGTGCGCTCGTTCTTGTCGAGCGCGTCGGCCAGCGCTTCCAGTTCGCGCCGTACGTCGTCGCAGATCTGGCGCGCCTCGACCGGCGCTGCCACCTGGAGCGTCAGCAGGAAGTCCTGCCCCAGGTCGTCGACCGACAGGCCGAATGGATAATTGGTGCGCTCCTGGGCCGACAGCACCTCGATGCCTTCGTCCCAGCCGCCATCTGCCTGGTCGTCGCGGCCGGCGCTATGGCGGAAGTTCAGCAGCGCCGAAAACAGCGGCTGGCCGGCCGGCAGGGCGCTGCAGCGCTGTGCCAGCGACAGCGGCGCGTGCTCGTGGCGCACCAGTTGCAGCAGGGTCTCGTGAATGGCGCGCAGTTCGTCCTGCACGCTGGCCGCGCCCAGGCGCACCCGCAGCGGCAGGGTATTGATGAACAGGCCCATGGCGCGGTCGGCGCCGGCGCCGCCCTGCATGCGGCCGAACAGCACGGTGCCGAAGATGACGTCGTCGCGCCCGCTCCCCTGGGCGACGACCCTGGCCCAGGCCCAGTGAAACAGGCTGGCCGCGCTGACTCCGGCGGCCCGCGCCTGCCGGCGGATGCGCTGCGACAGCACCGGCGTCAGGCGGCGCTGGACTTCTTCGACCTTGCTGCCATCGCCCTTGACGTCGGCCAGGCCGTAGGGCACGGTGGCCTGGTCGACGTCGCCCAGCATCTGGCGGAAAAAGGCTTCGTGCTCGCGCGCCCTGCCCTCCAGGCGCGCCTGCGCCACGAAATTGCGGAACGGGACCGGCTCGGGCAGCTCGCCTGCCCGGCCGCCCTGGATCGCCGCGATCTCCTGGAACATGACGTCCAGGGTCGTGTGGTCGAGGATCATATGGTGCAGCAGCAGTTGCAGCAGCCAGCGCCCGCTCCTGTCGTCGAAGGCGCTGAAGCCGCGCAGCAGCGGCGCCGTGCGCACGTCCAGGCGCACGTGGCGCGGATCGGCCAGGGCGCACAGTTGGGCGACCGTGTCGCCCGCTGGCAGTGCCGGGGTGTCGACCACGAAGCGCGCCTGGCGCCAGACCACTTGCACCGGTTCGCTCAAGCCTTCCCACAGGATGGCGCTGCGCAGCACGTCATGGCGGTCGATCACCTGCTGCAGCGCGGCGACAAAGCCCTCCATGCGCGCGCACGAGTCGAAGGCCAGGGTGGCCGACGACAGGTAGGGGTCACCCTCGGCCTGCAGCAGATGGTGGAACAGGATGCCTTCCTGAAGCGGCGCCAGCGGGTAGATATCCTGGATGGCCGGCATCCCGCCCGGCACGGCGCTGGCGATGCGCGCGATCTGGCGCTGGTCCAGCGTTACCAGCGGCAGCATGGCGGGGGTAATCTCGTTGCAGCCGGCCGGAATGGCATTCGGCGGCACGGCCACTTCGCCGCCGCCGGTGCCGGCGGCCTGCTCCACCGCCTGCGCCAGCGCGGCCAGCGTCGGTTGCGCGAACAGGGTGCGGATGTCGGCGCCAAGATGCATGCGGCGCATGCGTTCCATCAGCTGCACGGCCAGCAGCGAGTGGCCGCCGAGTTCGAAGAAGTGGTCGTGCCGGCCGACCCGGTCGCGCTGCAGCAGCTCGGCCCAGATCGCGGCCAGCGCCGTCTCGGTGGCCCCTTGCGGCGCCTGGTACGAGCGCTGGGCGTAGGCCGCGCCTTCCGGGGCGGGCAGCGCCTTGCGGTCCAGCTTTCCGTTGGCGGTGAGCGGCATGGCGTCGAGCACGACGCAGGCGGCGGGCACCATGTACTCGGGCAGTTCGCGCGCCAGCGCTTCGCGCACGGCGCCGGTGTCGACATCGCCGGCCAGGTAGGCGACCAGGCGCCGGTCGCCGGGACTGTCCTCGCGCGCCAGCACCAGCGCTTCGCGCACGCCGTTCTGGCGGCGCAGATGCGCTTCGATCTCGCCCAGTTCGATGCGCAGGCCACGGATCTTGACCTGGTGATCGTTCCGGCCCAGGAATTCGATGGTGCCGTCGGCCAGCCAGCGCGCCAGGTCGCCGCTCCTGTACATGCGGGCGTGCGGGATCTGCGCAAACGGGTCGGGAAGAAAGCGTTCCTGCGTCAACTGCGGCTGGTTCAGGTAGCCGCGCGCCACGCTGGCGCCGCCGATGTGGATTTCGCCCGTCACGCCCACCGGGACCGGCTGGCCGTACCGATCGAGCAGATAGATGCTGGTGTTGGCGATCGGACGGCCGATGTGGACCACGGCGTCGCCGGCACGGATGCGGCCCGACGTCGCCACCACCGTCGCTTCGGTCGGTCCGTAATTGTTGACCAGGTCGAACCCAAGGCCGGCCGCGGGTACCTTGCCCAGGCGGTCGCCGCCGACCAGCAGGGTCCTGAGCGGCTTTGCCGCGCCGGCCTCGCGCTGGACGGCGATGTCGGCAAGCGCCGTCACCAGGAAGCTGCAGTGCAGCTGCTGCCGTTCCCACCAGTCCAGCAGTGCCAGCGGATCGCCGCTGGCGCCGGCCGGCGCCAGGGCCAGCGCGGCGCCCATGCACAGCGGCGGCCAGACTTCCCAGGTGCAGGCGTCGAAGGCGATCCCCGCGGTGCTCGAAGCGCGTTCGCCCGCCATCAGCGGAAAGGCGTCGGCGTGCCAGCCGACCAGGTTGGCCAGGTTGCGGTGTTCGACCATCACGCCTTTCGGCTTGCCGGTCGAGCCCGAGGTGTAGATCACATACGCCAGATGCGATGGCGCCAGCGCGGTGGCGGTGCGTTTCGGATTGCTGGCCGGCTGGATTGCCCACGGCGCGTGCGCGGCATCGAGTTCCAGCACGGCAGCCGTCATCAGGGCGCGGCAGGCCGGCAGGCGCTCCTGCAGCGACGCCTGCGTGAGCACCACCTTGGGACGGCTGTCGTCGAGCATGAAGGCAAGGCGGTCGGACGGGTAGTGCGGGTCGAGCGGCACGTAGGCGCCGCCGGCCTTCAGGGTGGCGAGCATGGCCAGCACCAGCGGCATGCCGCGTTCGAGCGCGATCGCCACGCGCGTATCCGGGCGCACGCCGAGCGAGACCAGATAGTGCGCCAGCTGGTTGGCCTGCTCGTTGAGCGCCTGGTAGGTGAGCGAAGCGCCATCGGCTTCCAGGGCGATCGCATCCGGCGCCTGCGCGGCCCGCCGCTCGAACAGTTCATGGGCAAAGGCGTCGCCATAATCGCGCCCGGTAGCGTTCCAGTCGACCAGCACCTGGCGCCGTTCGGCCTGGCCTAGGATGGGAATCGACGCCACCGGCTGGCTGTCGTCGCGCACCATGCCCTCCAGCAGGGCCTTCAGGTAGGCGGCATGGCGTTCCATGGTGGCGCGCTCGAACAGGGCGGTCGCGAAACCCAGGCGGCCGACGATGCGCCCGTCCGCCTCCTGCATGTCCAGCGCGAGGTCGAACTTGGCGCTGTGGTGGTCGAATTCGAGTTCGCGCAAGGCGATCTGGCCAAGCTCCAGCGCTTCGCGCGGGGTGTTCTGCCAGGCGAACATCAATTGAAAGATCGGGCTGTGCGCCAGGGTGCGCTGCGGATTGAGCGCTTCGACCACCTGCTCGAACGGCACATCCTGGTGGCTTTGCGCCTGCAGCACGGTTTCGCGCACCTGGGCCAGCAACTCGCTCACGCTCGGATTGGCGCTCACGTCGATGCGCAGCGACAGCGTATTGACAAAAAAGCCGATCAGCGGTTCCAGCTCGACCCGGGTGCGGTTGGCGACCGGCGAGCCGATGACCACCTCGTCCTGGCCGGCCAGGCGCGCGCACAGGGCGCTCCATGCCGCCAGCAGGGTCATATACAGGGTGCTACCGTGTTTATGCGCTAGCGCCTTGAGCGCGGCGCTCAGATCCGCATCGAGCTCGAAGCCGATGCTGCGGCCGCTGTAGTCCTGCACTGCGGGACGCGGCCGGTCGGTCGGCAGCGTCAGCAGTTCGGGGGCGCCGGCCAGTTGCGCGCGCCAGTAGGCCAGTTGCTGCTTCTGCACGGCGCCATCGAGCCACTGGCGCTGCCACAGGGTGTAGTCGGCATACTGCACCGGCAGCGGCGGCAGCGGGTCCTCCCAATGCGCCACGCCTTGGTCGGCATAGGCGCGATACAGCTCGCCCAGTTCGCGCATCAGCACGCCCATCGACCAGCCGTCGGAGACGATGTGGTGCAAGGTCAACAGCAGAATGTGCTCGCGCTGGCCGAGGCGCAGCAGGCGGGCGCGGATCAGGGGCGCGCGTCCCAGGTCGAACGGGGCGGCCGCTTCGTGCGCGCTCCAGTGGGCAATGGCCGCCTGGCGCGCATGCGGGTCGTCCGCGCTGATGTCGTGCCGCTCCAGCGCGAAGCGTCCGTGCGGCGCGATGCACTGCTGCGCGCGGCCGTCGACCAGCGCGAAGCCGGTGCGCAGCGCTTCGTGGCGCTGCACGATGCGGTCCAGCGCGGCGTCGAGCGCGTCGTCGTCGAGCTGCCCGTCGAGCGCCAGGGCCCCCGGAATGTGGTAAGCCACGCTCGCGTCCTGTCCCATCTGGGCGATGAACCACAGGCGTTGCTGGGCGAACGACAGCGGCCAGGCGCCGCCGGGCGTTGCGCGCACCTCGATCGGGGCGCGCTGGGTGGAACCCTTGCGCTGGAGTTTGGCGGCGCGCGCGCGGGCCAGCAGCGCTTCCCTCTCGGATGGATCCAGGTTTTCCAATGATGGGTTGGTCATTTTTCAAGCCTTATGTTGAGAGATCACACATGCGAGTTCCTCGGCGTCGAACGCCCGCAACTCGTAATCGAGGATGACGCTGGCGAGCGCGCACAGGGTCGGGTTGGCAAAAACATCCATCAGCGGCAGGTCGATATCCCATTCTTGCCGGACGCGGGCGATCAGTTGCATCACCAGCAGGGAGTGGCCGCCGGCATCGAAGAAGTGGTCGTGCCGCCCTACCCGTTCCAGCCGCAACAGATCGGCCCAGACCCGCGCCAGCGCCGCTTCGGTTTCGCCCTTGGGCGCGGCGTAGGCGCGTTGCGCATAGGCCGCGCCTTGCGGCGCAGGCAGCGCCTTGCGATCGAGCTTGCCGTTCGCGCTCAGGGGCAAGGCGTCGAGCACGACGCAGGCCGCCGGCACCATGTAGTCGGGCAGTTCGCGCGCCAGCGCCGCGCGCAGCGCTTGCGGATCGGCTGCGCCGGCGACGTAGGCCACCAGGCGCTTGTCGCCGGGGCTGTCTTCGCGTGCCAGCACCACCGCTTCGCGCACGCCGTCCTGGCGCGCGAGATGCGCTTCGATTTCGCCCGGTTCGATGCGCTGGCCGCGGATCTTGACCTGATGGTCGTTACGGCCCAGGAATTGCACCGTGCCGTCGGCCAGCCAGCGTCCCAGGTCGCCGGTCCTGTACATGCGCGCGCCGGGCCTGGCGGCGAACGGGTCGGGCACGAAGCGCTGGGCGCTCAGTTCGTCGCGGTGCAGGTAGCCGCGCGCGACCTGCACGCCGCCGATATGGATTTCGCCCGCCACCCCGGCCGGCACCGGCGCGCCATGGCGGTCGAGCAGGTAGATCGTGGTGTTGGCGATCGGCCGGCCCAGGGGAATGTTGTCGGGCAGGTCGCTGCCCGTGCAGTGCCAAGCGGTGACGTCGACCGCCGCCTCGGTCGGGCCGTACAGATTATGCAGCTCGGTTTGCGGCAGGCATTGCACGAAGCGCCGCGCCAGGGCGCCGGGCAGCGCTTCGCCGCTGCACATGACGCGCCGCAGCCGCGCGCAGCCTTCGGCGGCGCCGCTGTCGACAAACGCCTGCAGCATCGACGGCACGAAGTGCGCGGTGGTGATGGCGTGGCGTTCGATGATGCCGGCCAGGTAGGCCGGGTCCTTGTGGCCGCCGGGACGGGCCAGCACCAGGCGCGCGCCGCGCATCAGCGGCCAGAAAAACTCCCACACCGACACGTCGAAGCTGAACGGCGTTTTTTGCAGCACCGCGTCCGTCGCGTCGATGCGGTAGGCCTCCTGCATCCACAGCAGCCGGTTGACCACCCCGGCATGCTCGTTCATGACGCCCTTGGGCTGGCCGGTGGAACCGGAGGTGTAGATCACGTAGGCCAGGTGCGCGGGCGTCAGGCCCAGTTGTGCCGGGGCCAGGTCGGTCGCCGGCATCGATTGCCATGGCCGTTCGGGGCCATCGAGCCGCACTGCCGCCAGCGCGCCGGGCAGGTCGATGCCGTCCTGGGTCAGCAGCAGCACCGGTGCGCTGTCGGCCGCCATGAAGGCCAGGCGCTCGGGCGGATACGAGGGGTCGAGCGGCACGTAGGCGGCGCCGGCCTTGAGCACCGCCAGGATGGCGACGACCATCTCCAGGCTGCGTTCCAGGCACAGGGCGACGCGCTGCCCGGGGCCGGCGCCGCGCGTGCGCAGGTAATGCGCAAGCCGGTTGGCGCGCTCGTTCAGCTCACGGTAGCTCAGGCGGCTGTCGCCGAATTCGAGGGCAACGGCATGCGGCGTTGCCTGCGCCTGCGCCTCGATGAACTGGTGGATGCACAGGTCCTGGCGATAGTCGCGCCGGGTGCGGTTCCAGCCGCGCAGTACCTGCGCGCGCTCGGCGTCCGACAGGATGTCGATGCGATCGATGGCGCAGGTATCGTCCTTGACCATCCCGGCCAGCAGCAGCCTGAAACAGCCCAGGTGCCGCTCGATGGTGTCGCGCTCGAACAGCGCGCTGGCAAACGTCATCGCACCGACGATGGCGCCGTCGCACTCTTCCAGCTCGAGCGACAGGTCGACCGTGGCGCTCGGGTGCTCGAGGACGATTTCCTTCGTCCGCACGCCATCGAAGGACGCTGCCGCCTGCGGCGTGTTCTGCCACGCGAACATCAGCTGGAAGATCGGGCTGTGCGACAAGGTGCGCTGCGGCTTGACGGCGTCGACCACCTGTTCGAACGGCACGTCCTGGTGACTCTGCCCCTGCAGGACGCACTCGCGCGCCTGGGCCAGCAAGGCGCCCACGCTCGGGCCGCCGCTCAGGTCCAGGCGCAGTGCCAGGGTGTTGGCGAAAAAGCCGATCAGCGGTTCCAGTTCGAGGCGGCCGCGATTGGCAACCGGTGAGCCGATCACCACCTCGTCCTGCCCCGCCAGGCGGGCGCACAGGGCGCCCCATGCCGCCAGCAGGGTCATGAACATGGTGGTGCCGTGCTTGTGCGACAAGGCTCTAAGGGCGCCGGCCAGATCGGGCTCGATCCGTACCGGCACGTTGCGGCCCGCATAGTCCTGTACGGCGGGGCGTGGGCGGTCTGCCGGCAGGGTGACGAGGCCTGGCGCACCGGCCAGTTGCTGCTGCCAATAGGCCAGCTGGATGCGTTGCACCGCCCCGCCCAGCCACTGGCGCTGCCAGAACGCGTAGTCGGCATACTGCAGCGACAGTGGCGGCAGCTCGTCGCCGCGATACAGCGCACCCAATTCGGCGGCCAGCACGCCCATCGACCAGCCGTCGGCGACCATGTGGTGCATGGTCAGCAGCAGGCAGTGGTCGTGTTCCCCCAGCCGCAGCAGGCGGCCCCGGATCGGGGCGCCATGGGCCAGGTCGAACGGCGCCTGCGCCTCGTGCCGGCTCCAGCGTCCGATCGCTTCGTCACCGGCTTGCCCGGCGTCGCGCAGGTCGTGGCAGACCAGCGTGAAGGCGCCAGCGGGCGCAATGTCCTGCACCGGGTGGCCGTCGACCATGCCGACGCGCGTGCGCAGCACGTCATGGCGCCTGACGATGGCGTCGAGCGCGGCCTGCAAGGCAGCCGTGTCGAGCGGGCCGCGCAGGCGCAGCCCGCGCAGCATGTGGTAGGCGGCAGCGGCGCGCTCGCTCATCTGCGCGATGAACCACAGGCGCTGCTGCGCAAACGACAGCGGCGCGCTGGCAGGGTGCTGGCCGGGCACGATGGCCGGCAAGGTGCTGGCGGCCGATGCGCTCACCAGCATGGCGAAGGAGCGCAGCACCGGTTTGGCGAACAGCGCGGCCAGCGCAACCTCCAGGCCGAGGCGCTGGCGCAGGCGCGACGTCATCTGCACGGCCAGCAGCGAGTGCCCGCCCAGTTCGAAAAAGTGGTCGTTGCGCCCCACCCGTTCGACCTGCAGCAGTTCGGACCACAGGTCGGCGAGCGCGCCCTCGACCGGCCCTTGCGGCGCGGCGTACTCGCTGTGCGCGAACGCCGCTCCCTGCGGTGCCGGCAAGGCCTTGCGATCGAGCTTGCCGTTGGGCGTGAGCGGCAGGGACGCGAGCGGTACGTACGCCGCCGGCACCATGTGCTCGGGCAGGACCCCGGCCAGCGCGCGATGCAGCGCGCCCGCGTCGAACCCTGCGCCTGTGGCGACCATGTAGGCGACCAGGCGCTTGTCGCCGCGCCCATCGTCCCTTGCCAGCACCACCGCCTCGCGCACGCCGGGCAGGCGCCCGAGCTGCGCTTCGATTTCGCCCAGCTCGATGCGAAAGCCCCGGATTTTCACTTGCTGGTCGTTGCGGCCCAGGAATTCGATCGCGCCGTCGGGCAGGCGGCGGCCCATGTCGCCGGTCTTGTACAGGCGCGCGCCGGGCGCGCCGCCGAAAGGATCGGCCACGAAACGCTGCTCGGTCAGGTCGGGGCGATTGAGGTAGCCGCGGGCCACCCCGGCGCCGCCGACGTACATCTCGCCGGGCACGCCGTCGATCACCGGCTCGCCGTGGGCGTCGAGCAGATACAGTTGCAGGTCGGGGATGGCGTGTCCGATCGGGCTGGCCTCGCGCCGGCCGGCCAGGTCGGCCGCCACGATTGGCCGGTACGTCACGTGGACCGTGGTTTCGGTGATGCCGTACATATTGACCAGCTGCGTGGCGCCGGCATCGCTGCGCGCGAACCAGCGCGCCAGGCTTGCCACCTCCAGCGCTTCGCCGCCGAAGATGACGTGGCGCAGGCGGTGCGGCTGCGCTCCCTGCTGGTCGATCAGCTGCAGGAAGGCGCTCGGGGTCTGGTTGAGAACCGTGACGCCGCGTTCGCACAGCAAGGCGTAGAAGGCTTGCGGATTGCGCGTGGTCGCATGGGGAACGACCACCAGCCGGCCGCCGTGCAGCAGCGCGCCCCACAGCTCCCACACCGAAAAATCGAAAGCGAAGGAGTGAAACAGGGTCCACACGTCGGACGGGCCGAAGCCGAACCACGGGCGGGTGGCGCCGAACAGGCGCGCGACGTTGCCATGTTCGACCATCACGCCCTTGGGCTGGCCGGTGGAGCCGGAGGTGTAGATGACGTAGGCCAGGCTGCGCGGCGTGGCGCCCGTGTGCTCCGGGTTGTGCGGGGAAAGCGACTGCCACGGCTGCGCCTCGCCGTCGATGGCGAGCACGCTGACCCCGTCCGGAACCGGGGCGCCGGCGTCGCTCAGCATCAGCAGCGGCGCGCTGTCGTGGAGCATGTAGGCCAGCCGCTCGGCCGGATAGGCCGGGTCCATCGGCACGTAGGCGGCGCCGGCCTTGAGCACGGCGAGAATGGCGACCACCATGTCCAGGCCGCGCTGCATGCAGATGGCGATGCGCTGCTCCGGGCCCGCTCCCAGGCTGCGCAGATGATGCGCCAGGCGGTTGGCCCGCTCGTTCAGGGCTGCATAGCTCAGTTCCCGGTCCTCGTACGTCACCGCCACGGCATGCGGCGTGCGCGCGGCCTGGCGCTCGAACAGGCGGTCGATGCAATGCTCTTCGGCGGGCGGCGGCGCTTGGCCGGGGGTTTGGCCGGGGGTTTGGCGGCGCTCATCCGGATCGGCGATGGCGATGCGCCACGCCGGCGTCCGGGGCGCCTGTTCGAGGGCCTCGACCATGCCTTCGAGCGCGCGCTGGAGGTAGCGGCAGATGCGGGCAGGGTCGACCGGGTGCGCGATCTGCACGCTCAGGTCGAAGTCCTGGCCCAGGTCGTCCACCGACAGGCCGAACGGATAGTTGGTGCGCTCGTGCGCCGACAGCATGTCGATGCCGCTGCGCCAGCCGGAATCGTCGTTGCGGTCGATCCGTTCGTTGGCGCTATGGCGGTAATTGAGCAAGGCGGTAAACAGCGGCACGCTATTGGGCAGCGCGCTGCAGCGCTGGGCCAGGGCCAGGGGCGCGTGCTCGTGCTCCATCAAGCCGGCCAGCAGTGCGTGAGTGCGGCGCACGCCATCGTGCACGCTCACCTCGCCCAGCATGACGCGCAGGGGCAGCGTATTGATGAACAGGCCCATGGCGCGGTCGGCGCCGGCGCCGCCCTGCATGCGGCCGAACAGCACCGTGCCGAACACGGCCTCGTCGCGTCCCGTGGTCTTGGCCAGCACCTGGGCCCAGGCCCAGTGAAACAGGCTGGCCGCGCTCACGCCGGCCGCCCTGGCCTGGCGCCGCAGGCGCTGCGCCAGGGCCGCTGGCACGCGCGCGCGCACCTCCGCGATGTTGCCGCCGTCGCCCTTGATGTCGGTCAGGCCGAACGGCGCGGTCGGCTCGTCGACGTCGCCCAGCATCTGGCGGAAGAACGCTTCGTGGTCGCGCGCCCTGCCCTCGCGGCGCGCCTCGGCCACGAAATCGCGGAACGGGACCGGTTCGGGCAACGCATCGGCGCGCCCGGCCTGGATCAGCCCCATTTCCTGGAACATGATGTCGAGGGTGGTGTGATCGAGGATCATGTGATGCATCAGCAGTTGCAGCAGCCAGCTTTGCGATGCCTGGTCGAAGGCGGCAAAGCCGTGCAGCAGCGGCGCCTGGCGCACGTCGAGGCGGAAATGCAGCGGATCGGCCACGGCGCGCAGTTGCGCGGCGGTGTCGCCCGGCCCCAGGGCCGGCATGTCGACCGTGAACTGCGCGCGGCGCCACACCACCTGTACCGGTTCGTCCAGCCCTTCCCATAGCACGGCGGTACGCAGCACATCGTGACGCTCGATGACCTGGCCGAGCGCCGCCACGAAACCGTCCATGCGCGCGCGCGAGTCGAACGCCATGGTCGCCGACGACAGATAGGGGTCGCCCTCGGTCTGCAGCAGGTGGTGGAACAGGATGCCTTCCTGCAGCGGCGCAAGCGGGTAGATGTCCTGGATATTCGCCATTCCACCCGGTACCATGCGGGCGATGCGCTCGATCTGGCCGGCGTCCAGCCTCACCAGGGGCAGCATGGCGGGCGTGATCGCGGCGCAGCCGTCCGGGATGGCATTCGCAGGTACCGCGGCGGCGGCGCCCGCATGGCCGGCGGCGTCGACCGCACGCGCCAGCGCGGCCAGCGTCGGCTGCGCGAACAGGGTGCGGATGTCGGCCGCCAGGTGCTGGCGGCGCATCCGTTCCATCAGCTGCACGGCCAGCAGCGAGTGGCCGCCCAGTTCGAAGAAGTGATCGTGGCGCCCGACGCGGTCGCGCTGGAGCAGTTCGGCCCAGATCGCGGCCAGCGCGCTTTCGGTGGGCCCTTGCGGCGCCTCGTAGTCACGCTGGGCGTACGCCGAGCCGTCCGGCGCGGGCAGCGCCTTGCGGTCCAGTTTTCCGTTGGGGGTGAGCGGCATGGCTGCCAGCAGCACATAGGCGGCCGGCACCATATACATGGGCAACTGGCGCGCCAGCGCGTCGCGCACGGCCTGGGTGTCGACCTCGCCGACCAGGTAGGCCACCAGGCGCTGCTCGCCGGGGCTGTCTTCACGCGCCAGCACCACCGCTTCGCGCACCCCGTCGTGGCGGCCGAGGTGCGTTTCGATCTCGCCCAGTTCGATGCGCAGGCCGCGCATCTTGACCTGGTGATCGTTACGGCCCAAAAATTCGATGGCGCCGCCGTCGAGCCAGCGCGCCATGTCGCCGGTCCGGTACATGCGCGCATCGGGCGTGTCCGCGAACGGGTCGGCCAGGAAGCGTTCCTCGGTCAGCGTCGGCTGGTTCAGGTAGCCACGCGCCACGCTGGCGCCGCCGATGTACATCTCGCCGGCCACCCCCGGCGGCACCGGCCGTCCATGCCGGTCGAGCAGGTAGATGCTGGTGTTGGCGATCGGACGGCCGATGTGGACCACCGGGTCCCCGGCAAGCAGGCGTCCCGAGGTGGCCACCACGGTCGTTTCGGTCGGGCCGTAGTTGTTGACGACCTCGAAGGGCAGAGCGGCGGCGGGCGCCTTGCGCAGTCGGTCGCCGCCGATCAGCAGGGTTCTCAGGCGCGCGTTGCCCTTGCGCTCGCGCAGCAAGGCCACGTCGGCCAGCGCAGTGACCAGGAAGCTGTTGTGCAGGTCCTGCCGCTCCCACCAGTCGAGCAGCGCGACCGGATCGGCGGCGGCGCCGGGCGGCGCCAGGGTCAGCACGGCGCCCATGCACAGGGGCGGCCAGACTTCCCAGGTGCAGGCGTCGAAGGCAATCCCCGCAGTGCTCGAGGCCCGCTCGCCGGCGGCCAGCGGAAAACTGTCGGTATGCCAGCCGACCAGGTTCGCCAGGTTGCGCTGTTCGACCATGACCCCTTTCGGCTTGCCGGTCGAGCCGGAGGTGTAGATCACATACGCCAGGTGCGATGGCGCCAGGCCGCTCGCGGCGCGCCCGGGATCGGCCGCGCCGGCGTCGGCCCACGGCGCCGGCGCCGCATCGAGTTCGAGCACCGTGGCCGTCATCAGGGCGCGGCAGGCCGGCAGCCGTTCCTGCACCGATGCCTGGGTGAGCACCACCTTCGGCCGGCAGTCGTCGAGCATGAAAGCGAGGCGCTCGGAGGGATAATGCGGGTCGAGCGGCACGTAGGCGCCGCCGGCCTTGAGCGTGGCGAGCATGCCGACCACCAGCGCCACGCCGCGCTCCAGCGCCAGCGCCACGCGCGTGTCGGGCCGCACGCCGAGACGAACGAGGTAGTGGGCCAGGCGGTTGGCGCGCTGGTTCAGGTCGCGGTAGCTAAGCGTTTCCCCCTCCGCCTCCAGGGCGATCGCCGCCGGCGATTGCGCCGCGCGCTGCTCGACCAGTTCGTGGACGAAGGCGGCGCCGAACTCGCGCCGGGTGTCGTTCCAGCTGCGCAGCACTTCATGGCGCTGGGCGGCGTTCATCACGTCGATGCGCGATGCCGGCGTGTGCGGTGCGTGTTCCAGCGCGTCGGCGATCCGTTCGAGCGCCGTATGCATGTAGTCGCAGATCCGGTCCGCCGGCACCGGCAGCGCGATCAGGGTACTGAGCCGGAAATCGTGTTCCAGGTCGTCGACGCGCAAGCTGAAAGGGTAGTTGCTCAGCTCCTGCACCGGCGCCATGGCAATGCCCTCGCCCCAGCGGACAGTATCGAGCCCGGCGCCGTGGCGGTAGTTCAGCAGCGACGAGAACAAGGGCGTGCCGGCCGGCAGCGCGCTGCAGCGCTGGGCCAGGGCGAGCGAGGCATCTTCGTGCATGACCAGGCGGGCCAGGGCCGCGTGGGTCTCGCGCACGCTTTCCACGACGCTGATCTCGCCCAGGCGGATGCGCAGCGGCAGCGTATTGACGAACAGGCCCATGGCGCGCTCGGCGCTGGCCCCTTCCTGCATGCGCCCGTACAGGACCGTACCGAAGACGATGTCATCGCGTCCCGTGGCGCGCGCCAGCACCTGCGCCCAGGCGCAATGAAACAGGCTGGCCGGGCTGACGCCCAGCGCCCTGGCCTGCTCGCGCAGGCGTTGCGACAGGCGCGCGCCGAGCAGGCGTTCGGCCTCGCGAATGGTGCTGCCGTCGCCGCGCACATCGGCCAGTCCGAACGGCGTGGTCGGCTCGTCGACATCGCCCAGCATGGCGCGGTAAAAGGCTTCGTGCGCGTCCGCCCTGCCCGCCTGGCGCGCACGCGCGACGAAGGCGCGGAACGGCTCAGGCGGCGGCAAGGCATGCGCGCCGCCGCCGAGGATGGCGGCCGCCTCGCGCAGCAGCAGGGCCAGCGTTGCGTGATCGACCACCATGTGATGCAACAGGAGATGCAGCAGCCAGCACTGGCGCTCGGCGTCGAAGGCGGCAAACGCGCGCATCAGCGGCGCCTGGCGCAGGTCGAGGCGCATGCGGCGCGGGTCGGTGTGGGCGGCCAGCGCGGCTGCCGAGCCGCCCTGCGCAAACGCGAGTTCCCGCAGCGCGAGCGGCGCGCTGCGCCAGACCACCTGCACCGGTTCCGGCAAGCCTTCCCACAGGACGGCGGTGCGCAGCGCGTCGTGGCGGGCGATGACCTGCTGCAGCGCCTGCACGAAACCATCCATGCGCCCGCGCGTGTCGAAGGACCATGCGGCAAGCAGCAGATAGGGATCGCCTTCGCCCTGCATCAGGTGGTGGAACAGGATCCCTTCCTGCAGCGGCGCCAGCGGGTAGACATCCTGGATGTTCGCCGCGCCGCCGGGAACGGCCGCAGCGATCCTGGCGATCTGTTCGGCGTCGAGCCCGATCAAGGGGAGCACGGCGGGGGTATTCGCGGCGCCGGCGCATCGCCCTTGCGCATCTTGTACCGCCAGCGCCAGGTCGGCGATGGTCGGCTGGGCGAACAAGGTGCGGATATCGGCGGCGAGCGAGGCGCGGCGCAGGCGCTCCATCAGCTCGACCGCCAGCAGCGAGTGGCCGCCGAGCTCGAAGAAATGGTCGTCGCGTCCCACCGGGCCGCATTGCAGCAGGTCGGACCAGATGGCGGCCAGCGCCTGTTCCAGCGGCCCTTGCGGCGCCGCGTACGGGCGCTGGGCAAAGGCGCTGGCGGCGGGAGCCGGCAGCTGCGCGCGGTCGATTTTTCCGTTGGGGGTGAGCGGGAGCGCGTCGAGCGGCACGCATGCGGCGGGAACCATGCTGGCCGGCAGGGTGCGCGCCAGCGCAGTGCGCAGCGCGCGCGCGTCGGCCGTGCCGGTGAAATACGCGACCAGGCGCGCAGCGCCGGGGATATCGTCGCGCGCCAGCACCACCGCTTCGCGCACCCCGGGCTGGCAGGCCAGCTGCGCTTCGATTTCGCCAAGTTCGATGCGCACGCCCCGGATCTTGACCTGGTGGTCGTTACGTCCCAAAAATTCGATGTTGCCGTCGTCCAGCCAGCGCGCCAGGTCGCCGCTCCGGTACATCCGCGCACCGGGCACGCCCGCGAACGGGTCGGCCAAAAAGCGCTCCCGGGTCAGGTGCGGCTGGTTCAGGTAGCCGCGCGCCACGCCGGCGCCGCCGATGTACATGTCGCCGGCAATCCCCACCGGAACCGGCTGGCCGTGGCGGTCGAGCAGATAGATGCTGGTGTTGGCAATCGGACGGCCGATGTGGACGACCGGGTCGCCGGAGCGAATGCGCCCCGACGTGGCGACCACGGTGGTCTCGGTCGGTCCGTAGTTGTTGACCAGTTCGAAGTCAAGATCGGCGGCGGGCGCCCTGGCCAGGCGGTCGCCGCCCACCAGCAAGGTGCGCAGCGTCCTGGCGGCGCGCGCATCGCGCTTGACGGCGATATCGGCCAGCGCGGTGACCAGGAAGCTGGTGTGCAGCTCCTGCCGGTGCCACCAGTCCAGCAAGGCAAGCGGGTCGCCCGCCGCATCGGCCGGCGCCAGCGCCAGCACGGCGCCCATGCACAATGGCGGCCAGACTTCCCAGGTACAGGCGTCGAAGGCGATGCCGGCCGTGCTGGAGGCGCGTTCGCCCGGGGCAAGCGGAAAGCTCTCGCAGTGCCAGCCGATCAGATTGGCCAGGTTGCGGTGTTCGACCATCACGCCTTTCGGCTGCCCGCTGGAGCCGGACGTATAGATGACGTAAGCCAGGTGCGATGCAGCCAGGCCGTTCGCGGCGCGTTCCGGGTCGGCGCAGGGCTGTTCCCGCCACGGCGGCGCTTCCGCGTCGAGTGCCAGGACGGCCATTGCGGCAGCCGGCGCGATGCCGTCCATCAGGCGCGACTGGGTCAGCAATACCGCCGCGCCGCTGTCGGCAAGCATCCAGGCGATGCGCGCTGGCGGATAAGCCGGGTCCAGCGGCACATAGGCGCCGCCGGCCTTGAGCACGGCGAGCATGGCGACGACCATCTCGGCGCCGCGCTCCAGGTACAGGGCGACGGTCGCTTCCGGCCCCACTCCCAGGGTGCGCAGGTGATGCGCCAGCCGGTTGGCGCGCGCGTTGAGCTCCCCGTAGCGCAAGGCGCCGGCGCCGGACTCGATGGCGATGGCATCGGGCGCGCCATGCGCCTGGCGTTCGACCAGCTGGTGGACGCAGACGTCCTGCGGATAGTCGCGCGCGGTGGCGTTAAAGCCGGCGAGCACGCGCTGGCGTTGCGCCGCGCCCTGCAGCGGCAGTGCGGACAATGGCGACGGGGCGCCGGCGGCCACCGCCTCGATCGCGGCGGCAAGCGCGCCTTGCAGCGCCGTCACATACGGGAAGTCCAGTAGCTGCCTGTTCCAGTGAAAATCGAGCCGGGTGTCCTCCGCCCCGCCCTGGACCATGACGGCCAGCGCGGCATGTTCCAGGCCCTGACCGAAAGACGCCGGGCCGTCATGGGCAGGCGCGGACGCGTCGGCATCCACGCGCAGGAGCACGTCGACCAGGCGCTGCGCCGCCGCTGCGCGCCAGGCGAGACGGGACAGCGGGTAGCGCGCATGCGCCGCGCACTGCTCCAGGTCGTCGGCAACACGCCGCATGTTGTGGGCGAAGGTAGCGTCGTAGCGCAGGCGGACGTGCACCGGAACGACCGTCGAGAAGCGGCCGAACGCGCGCCGCTGCTGCCGTTCCAGGCCAACGACGATCGCGCCGTCGCCCGCCTGCAGGCGGTCGAGGCACGTTGCGAGGGCCGTCAAGACGACATCGGTCAAGGTGCAGGCATGCTCGCCTGCGCGCGCTTCGAGCCGGGCACGCAGCGCCGGCGCGATATGCCACGACACCGTGCTTGCCGCGCTGGCGTCGGGCGCGCGGGCATTGGGCGCGCGGGCATTGGGCGCGCGGGCATTGGGCGCGAACAGCGGAGCAGGCGGTCCGGGAAAGCGGTCTTGCCAGAAGGCCTGGTCGCGCGCGCACGCGGCCGAGGCCAGATAGGCGTCGTCCGCGCGCAACTGCTCGAGCAAGGGAAACGCGTCCGCTGCCGGGAGCGCGCCGCCGTCGAACAGGGCGCGATACAGCAGGCGCTGGGCGGCGCTGTCGCAGACCAGCGGATGGCAGCGCAACATCCACGTGCCGTCCTGCGCGCTGGACCTGACCAGCAGCAACTCCCAGAGCAGGCTGCCGTCCAGGGCGAACGGCGCATTCCTCGCCTCTTCTATATAGTGCGCCGCGCGTTGCGCGCTGTCGGCCTGGTCCGACAGATCGACAATGCGCAGTGGCGCTTCGGCGGTGGACAGCATATGCGGAATGGGATTGTTGCCGATCAGCACCATGCGCAAGGCATCGTGGGCGTCGACGAGGCGCTGGAGCACGGCGCGCACGTCCGACGGATCGCATGGCCGCGTTAGCGGACAAACCCATCCGCCGCTGCGCGAACCGCGATCGGCCAGATGCGCCAGGTCGGACCAGACTGCTTCCTGTGCGATCGACAACCGTACGGCCGACATGGCTGCTCGATCGCCGGTCTGCTTGTCTCCACTCATCCGTTCCATTCCATTCCTCCGAAGTTGATGCTGGGCAGAAAGTTATCCGCCTTTCAATGAACTTATTAACTTGGGCAAGGCTGAGTACGGCACCATTCATATCGGATAAGTGGTCGCCGATAATCAAGGCAGGTGTGCGAAGCGATTATCCGGGCAATATCCCACGGCGACCTCGGTGGTATTACCGAAGTCATTTCCCGCAATGGTATGATTTTTATTTTTATTAATTAAATGGCGGTGTCATGAGCGCGGCCACTGCTACGGTGGCGTGCTGGCGTGTCTTTGCCCACGAGGCGCACGCTGTGGAAGCTGCATGCGCGAGGCGATTACCTAGCGCCTGCACGCATGACTGGCCAAGGAAGGAGGCGTACGGAAACGAAGGAAAAGTCCCGATGTTCGATATTGTATAAGGCACGACATAAACTCATATCCTATGCAGATGCATTGACAAGCGTAAATATTTTTATGCCAAGGCGGTATAGCTATCAGTTCGCTCAGCCAGAACAGTAAATCAATTATTAAGATTTGTCATTTTATTTTTTAAATTATTCTATATGCATAATAATGATTAAATGAAATTAATATTCGATAGAAAATTTTATTTGCCGATTATTAAGCAGCATTTTCTTTATAATGTGCAGCATCGATTAAACTCAGGAAATTTATCTTATCGCTACGCAGTACGGACGAAAAAAAGCCCCTGAACTCAGGGGCTTGCTTACTGCAAATGCATGCGCCTTCCAGCTCATGCCATCGTTCGTATCATTCCCACTCGATCGTCGCCGGTGGCTTGCCGGAAATATCGTACACCACCCGGTTAATCCCGCGCACCTCGTTGATGATGCGGTTCGACACCTTGCCCAGCAGGCTGTGCGGCAAGTGCGCCCATTGCGCCGTCATGAAGTCCAGCGTTTGCACCGCGCGCAGCGCCACCACGTATTCGTAGGTGCGGCCATCGCCCATCACGCCGACCGATTTGACCGGCAGGAACACCGCAAACGCCTGGCTGGTCGCTTCGTACCAGTTGGTCGGCGCGGCGCCGGCGTCGATGCTTTCCAGCGCCGGCAGGTCGCATGGCGTGTTGCGCAGTTCTTCGATGAAGATCGCGTCGGCCTGGCGCAGCAGGTCGGCGAACTCCTTCTTCACTTCGCCCAGGATACGCACGCCCAGGCCCGGACCCGGGAATGGATGGCGGTACACCATATCGTGCGGCAAGCCCAATGCAACGCCGAGCTTGCGGACTTCATCCTTGAACAGTTCGCGCAGCGGTTCGAGCAGCTTGAGGTTCAGGGTTTCCGGCAGGCCGCCCACGTTGTGGTGGCTCTTGATGGTCTGCCCTTTCTTGCCCTTGCCGGCGCTTTCGATCACGTCCGGATAGATCGTGCCCTGGGCCAGCCACTTGGCGTTCTTCAGCTTGCCGGCTTCGACCTGGAACACTTCGACGAATTCGCGGCCGATGATCTTGCGCTTGGCTTCCGGATCGGTCACGCCGGCCAGGTGGCCGAGGAACTGGCCTTCGGCATCGATGCGCAGCACCTTCACGCCCAGGTTCTTGGCGAACATGTCCATCACCATCTTGCCTTCGTTCAGGCGCAGCAGGCCGTGGTCGACGAATACGCAGGTGAGCTGGTCGCCGATGGCGCGGTGGATCAGGGCCGCCGCCACGCTCGAATCGACCCCGCCCGACAGGCCGAGGATGACATCGTCGCTGCCGACCTGCTCGCGGATCTTGGCGACCGCTTCGCTGATGTAGTCGGGCATGTTCCACTCCGACTTGCAGCCGCAGATCTCGTGCACGAAGCGGCCCAGCATGGCCTTGCCCTGCGCCGTGTGCGTCACTTCCGGATGGAACTGCACGCCATAAAAACGGCGCTCCTCGTCGGCCATGGCGGCGATCGGGCAGCTCGGGGTGTCGCCCATCAGCTTGAAGCCGGGCGGCATGTCGAGCACCTTGTCGCCGTGGCTCATCCAGACCTTGAGCATGCCGTGCCCTTCGTCGGTGACGAAGTCGTTGATGCCGTTCAGCAGCGCCGTATGGCTGCGCGCGCGCACTTCGGCGTAGCCGAATTCGCGCACCAGGCCGTTTTCGACCTTGCCGCCCAGCTGGGCCGCCATGGTTTGCATGCCGTAGCAGATGCCCAGCACAGGCACGCCCAGTTCGAACACGGCCTGCGGCGCGCGCGGGGCGTCGCCTTCCAGGGTGGAACTGTGGCTGCCCGACAGGATCACGCCGGCGGCGCCGTAGTTGCGCACGAATTCGTCGCTGACGTCGTACGGGAATACTTCGGAGAACACGCCGGCATCGCGTACGCGGCGCGCGATCAGCTGGGTGACTTGGGAACCGAAATCGAGAATGAGGATTTTAGAGTGCATGGAGGCGTTTCAGATGGATGACTGGGTGCGTGCTAACGAGGCGTGGAGCGGCCGCCGGACGGCCGCCCCACCCTGCCCAGCGCCAACGGCGCCGGGCCAGGGGTGATGATTACTCCGAACGGTAGTTCGGCGCTTCCTTGGTGATCTGCACGTCGTGCACATGCGATTCGCGCATGCCGGCCGAGGTGATCTCGACAAACTCGGCTTTTTCGCGCAGCTCGTCGATCGACGCGCAACCGCAGTAGCCCATCGACTGGCGCACGCCGCCGACCAGCTGGTAAATGATCGCCAGCACGCTGCCCTTGTAGGCGACGCGGCCTTCGATGCCTTCGGGGACGAATTTGTCGGCCTTGGCCGCCGCATCCTGGAAATAACGGTCGGCCGAGCCGTCGGCCATCGCGCCCAGCGAACCCATGCCGCGGTACGACTTGTAGCTGCGGCCCTGGTACAGGATCACTTCGCCCGGCGCTTCTTCGGTGCCGGCGAACATGGAGCCCATCATGACGGTCGATGCGCCCGCCGCCAGTGCCTTGGAAATGTCGCCCGAGAAGCGGATGCCGCCGTCGGCGATGCATGGCACGCCGGTGCCGGCCAGCGCTTCGGCCACATTGGAAATCGCGGTGATCTGCGGCACGCCGACACCGGCCACGATGCGGGTGGTGCAGATCGAGCCAGGGCCGATGCCGACCTTGACCGCGTCGGCGCCATGCTCGACCAGCGCCAGCGCGGCGGCTGCCGTGGCGATGTTGCCGCCGATGACATCCACGTGCGGGAACTTGACCTTGATCCATTTCACGCGGTCGAGGATGCCCTGCGAATGGCCGTGCGCGGTGTCGACCACCAGCACGTCCACGCCGGCCGCGACCAGCAGCTCGATGCGCTCTTCGTCGCGCTGGCTCACGCCCACGGCGGCGCCGACCAGCAGCTTGCCGAACTTGTCTTTCGACGCGAACGGGTGCTCGTGCGACTTCTGGATATCCTTGACGGTGATCAGGCCGCGCAGTTCGAAGTCGTCGTTGACGACCAGCACGCGTTCGAGGCGGTGCTTGTTCATCAGGCGCTTCGCTTCGGCGGTATCGGCGTCTTCCTTGACCACGACCAGCTTGTCGCGCGGGGTCATCTTGTCGCGCGCCTCGGCGTCGAGCTCTTCTTCGAAGCGCAGGTCGCGGTTGGTGATGATGCCGACCACGGTCTTGCCCTCGACCACAGGGAAGCCGCTGATGCCGTACTGCTCGGTCAGGGCGATCACGTCGCGGATCTTCATGCTCGGTGGAATCGTGATCGGGTCGCGCAGCACGCCGGCCTCGAAACGTTTTACGCGGGCTACTTCGCGGGCCTGGTCCTTGGGCGAGAGATTCTTGTGGATGATGCCGATGCCGCCTTCCTGCGCCATGGCGATAGCAAGACGCGCTTCGGTGACCGTATCCATCGCTGCGGACAGCAAGGGAATGTTCAGGGCGATATTACGGGTCAGGCGGGTCTTGAGGGAGGTGTCGGCTGGCAAGACATTCGAGTAAGCCGGGACGAGCAGCACATCATCGAACGTGAGTGCTTTTTGAAGTAGACGCATAGCATTTTCCTATTGGCGCAAAAGTGAATTATACAGAAGTTCCTGTGCGCCGTCTCATCAAGCCCTCAAAATGCCCGCAAATCCGCCAAGTTCGTTGACACGACGGGCAAATCACGGTGAAATCGGGGATTGATTACTAATGGAAAGATTCAAATGGTCAACCTTATCGGAAAGCGAACACTGCAGCTGCTGGCCGGGGGCGCGCTGATGCTGTTCGCATCCGTGTCCTACGCGCAATATGTGTGGGTCGACGCCAATGGCACCAAGCAATTCTCGGACCGTCCGCCGCCACCGGGCATCCCTGCCAAGAACATCCTCAAGCAGCCGGGCGGCACGGCGGCGCGCGACGCGGCGCCTGCGCCATCGGAAAGCGCGCCCGTCGCGGCCGGGGCCGACGACAAAACGCCGCCGAGCCTGGCCGACCGCGAAGCCGACTACCGCAAGCGCGCCAAGGCCAAGGAAGAGGCGGACAAGAAAGCCAGCGCCGCGAATGCCGCCAAGGCCAACAGCAAGGCCGCCTGCGAAGGTGCGCGCGCCTACAAGCGCAGTCTTGAACAGGGCACGCGCATCACCACCACCGACAAGAACGGCGAACGCTCGGTCATGGAAGACGCCCAGCGCGCCGCCGAGATTGCACGCGCCAACAAAACCATCGCCGAGGCCTGCAAATAAGCCGCACGGGCGCTCCCGCTCACAGCGGCTGCGCCTTTTTCTCCGCCCGCTTGCGGCGCGACTCTTTCGGGTCGGCCACCAGCGGCCGGTAGATTTCAATCCGGTCGCGCGCGCGCAAGACTGTCTCCAGCGGTTTTTTTTTGCCGTACAAACCCACCGGCTGGACCGCCAGGTCGATGCCGGGGATGGCGTCCAGCACGCCGCTCAGGCGGATCGCCTGTTCGATCGTGCAGCCCTGCTCCACCGTCAGCTCGCGCAGGTACGCGCGCCCGGCGGTCGCGTAGCAGACCTGGACCGTCAGTTTCCCGCCCGCGGCGGGAGGTAGCGGATCAGCCATACACCGTCTCGGCGCGCTTGCAGAACGAGTCGACCATGCTGTTGGCAATCACGCCGAACACGGGCCCGATCAATTGTTCGAGTATCATGCTGGAAAATTCATAGTGCAGGTCGAATTCGACCTTGCAGGCATCGGCACGCAGCGCCTTGAAGGTCCAGGTGCCGTCCATGCACTTGAACGGGCCGTCCACCAGTTTCATTTTCATCTGGGTCGGCCGGGTGTTGATATTGCGGGTCGTGAAGCTCTGCTTCACCCCGTGGAAGTGGATCGCCAGGCTGGCCACCAGGGTGTCGTCGGTCCGCTCGATCAGCTTCACGCCGCCGCACCAGGGCAGGAATTTGGGATAATCTTCCACTTTGGCCACCAGGTCGAACATCTGTTCGGCGCTGTAAGCCAAAAATACTGTTTTGTGTACTACTGCCATTAATCAACCGTTTGCTATGATGTTGGGTATGTTGCATCAGTAGTTTAACCGAACCGCGCATTTTAGCCATTTCATGAGTATTGTTGACAATAAAAAAGCATTTCACGACTACTTCATCGAGGACCGGTACGAAGCCGGCATCGTGCTCGAAGGATGGGAAGTCAAGGCGATTCGCGATTCGCGCGTCCAGATCAAGGAGGCGTACGTGGTCGTGCGCGGGGACGAGCTGTTCCTGTTCGGCGCGCACATCAGCGCGCTGGCGACCGCCTCCTCATTCACCCACCCGGAGGCGGTGCGCACGCGCAAGCTGCTGCTGCACCGCGCCGAGGTCGACAAGCTGATCGGCAAGGTTGAGCGCTCCGGCTACACCCTGGTGCCGCTCAACCTGCACTACAAGGGGGGACGGGTGAAGTGCGAGATCGGCCTTGCCAAGGGCAAGAAGCAGCACGACAAGCGCGCCACCGAGAAAGAACGCGACGGCAAGCGCGAGGTTGCCGCGGCGATGAAGACGCACAGCCGCTAAGTTCAGCCTGGCCCGAGGCCGGGCTCAGGCCAGCTTCTCCGCCGGCGGCGCCAGCATCCGGCTCAGGCGCCAGCACAGGAAGCTCACCGCCAGCGATCCGCCCACGCCCCAGGCCAGCTTCAGCGCGCTGCCGAACAGCAGCGGGGCCATCATGCCCGACATCAGCGCGAACACCATCATCTGGATGAAGGCCATCATCGACGAGGCCAGTCCGCGATTGTCCGGAAACAGCGCCAGCGCCCCGACCTGGATCGCCGGCATCGCCACCGCCAGGCCGAAGGTGTAGACCGCCAGCGGCAGCACCGCCCACGGCACGGCCGCCACGAACAGCAGGTTGTAGCCGATGCTGATCGCGCTGCCGGCCGCCATGATGCCGAAGCCCAGCCACATCATCGTACCCGGCGCAATGCGCGAGGCCGCCTTGCCGCCCCAGGCCGAACCGACCACCATCCCGCCGATCATCGGAATGAACAGCCAGGCAAAGGCGGTTTCGGGCAGGTGCAGGATATCCATGACAAAATTGGCCGCCGAACCGATGTACAGCGACAAGCCGCTGAACGCCAGCCCCACCGACAGCGACAGCAGCAGGAATTGCGGATCGCGCAGCACCTTCAGGTAGTTCTTCGCGATCGCCACGCCGTGGAAGGCATGGCGCTGCTCCCTGGGCAAGCTTTCCGGCAAGCCGCGGTACACCAGCAGGATCATCAAGGCGCCGAAGATGGCCAGGAACAGGAAGGTCGAGCGCCAGCCGAAATGCACGTGCAGGTAGCCGCCCAGCACCGGCGCGATGGCCGGAGCCAGCCCGAACACCATCATGATGTGCGACATGATGCGTTGTGCATGAGCCTGGTCGTGGGAAAAGCGGTCCTGCACAATCGCCTGCCCGATCACCGAGCCGGCGCCGGCCGCCAGGCCCTGCAGCGCGCGGCAGGCCAGCAGCACCCCGAAGCTGGGCGCGAACACGGCGCCCAGCGAGGCCAGCGTGTAGAGCGCGAGCGCGATCAGGATCACGGGACGGCGCCCGAACGAGTCCGACAGGGTGCCGTAGAACAGCATCATGAAGGCGAAGGTGAACAGGAACACGCTCAGCGTCTGCTGCACCGCCAGCGGGCCGACGCCGAATTCGCGCCCGATGGCCGGGATGGACGGCAGGTAGGTATCGATGGCGAGGGCGCCGACCATGCCGATACAGGCCAGGATCACTGTTAACAAACGCTGCATGCGGTAATGCCTTATATGAAACGGCAGCGCACCATGCGGCCAACCGAGGGCGCAATTTTACCGGCATTCGTGAAAAGTTACCGGCGAGCCAGAACGGCCGCAGCTTACGGCATCTTCATCCCGAAGCGTTCGGTGCGCGGCATCCAGTTGCCGTCGATATCGGCCGAGGCCAGGATGCGCTCGGCACGCCCGATCAGCAGGTGGCGCGGCACCATGCCGACCATGCGCGAATCGGCGCTGCGGTCGCGATTGTCGCCGAGCATCATGAACTGGTCCTCGGGCACCGTCACCGGCCCGAAGCTGCGCGGCGCCACCAGTTGCGGAATCACCTGGATGCGGCGGCGGTGGCCGGCAAAGGTTTCCTCGACGTTCTGGGCGGCGACGCGGCTGCCGTCGCCGAGCGCTTCGAGCGCGCTGCCGGCGGCGGCGTAGCTGGCCGCCCGGCCGTTGATGATCAGTTGCTCGTCGCGCATTTCGACGATGTCGCCCGGCAGCGCGACCAGGCGCTTGATCAGGCGCGTGCCGTCCGTGGGCGAGGAAAACGTCACCACATCGCCGCGCTGCGGCTCGCCCAGGCGCGCCAGCACCACGTCGGTCAGGGGAATCTTGACGTTGTAGGCGAGGCGGTTGACGAAGACGACGTCGCCTTCGAGCAGGTTCGGGCGCATCGAGCCCGACGGAATCGGATTCCAGTCGGCCACCGCGGTGCGGAACAGTCCGAATAACAACAGGAACACCAGCCAGCCCTTGTTCTCGCGCAGCAGTTTTTTCATCCCAGCCTCCTCTGTCAGTGGTGATCCTTTATACCCGCCGCGTCTTTGGCGATGCTTAAGCAGGGCTGCGGCCTGAACAAATCGGCAAGCTTGCTTGCATAATGTAAATATAACTGCCAGAATCCCTGCGGCGCCACGCGTCCGCCCTTCCCACTTCATCAGAGTCTGTCCACCAGCATGCAAACACGTCCACTTTATCTCGCGCTCCTCCTCGCCAGCCTGTGCACCGGCGCCCACGCGACCCTGAACAAATGCAAGGGCGCCAACGGCCACCCGGTCTACCAGAACGCGCCGTGCCCGCCGCCGGCCAGCGCCTACGCGAAAAAAATGCCGACCCTGGCCGAACGCAATGCGCTGGTCAAGCAACAAAAGCTGGAAGAAAAGGAGCGGGAACGCTACCCCGACGGCCGTCCGGGCGCCAACTGGGACCCGGGCCGCAAGGCAAGCGCACCGATGCCGCCGCCCGCGCCGGCGCCGCTGCCGGCCCCGGTCCAGCCGGGCGTGCCGGCGCAGGCCAAGCCCGCGTCCGCGCCCGGCGCCGCGACGGACGCCGCCTCGAAGAAAGAAAAGGAGCGACAGCTGGCCTCCGACAAAGTGGAGGCCGACAATGCCAAGATCCGCGCCAAGAACAAGGCCATCGAATGCGACAACGAGCGCAAGCGACAGGCCGTCATGAAGGAGGGACGCCCCGCGTACACCACCGACAGCAAGGGCAACCGCAACTTCATCTCCGACCAGCAACGCGATGCCGAGCTGGCCGACGCCGAGCGGCGCATCGCGCGCGCCTGCCGCTAATCTCTTGCCGATAAGCGCCTGCCGATAAGCGCGTGCCCTTAGCCGTCTTGCTTGACGGCGGCCAGCGCCATGTCTTCGACCAGTCCGGGCGCAACCAGCTTGAGGAAGCGCCCGGCCTTGCCTTTGGCGGTCATGACGACGTCGCGCCTGCGCCCTTCCATGCCGTCGATGATCAGGCGCGCGCATTCTTCCACGCTCATCGCGCCCTCTTCCTTGAGCAGGCTCTTGCCCAGCTGCTGCCCGGCCGCGTTGTAGCCGTGATGGCGGATCTGCGTGGCCACCACGCCCGGATAGGCGGTCGTCACGCTCACCCCCGCGCCCTTTAATTCGGCGCGCAAGGCTTCGAAAAAACCCGCCATGGCGAACTTGGTGGCCGCGTAGGCGGTGCGCCCCGGCACGCCGACCAGTCCCGCCAGCGACGACACCGCCACGATGCTCCCGCGCGCGGCCTTCAGGTGCGCCAGCGCCGCGTGCGTGCACCAGACGCTGCCCCACAGGTTGACCCGCATCAGGTCTTCGTACCAGCCCAGGTCCCGCACGTCCTCGAACAGCGCGTGCGCCGAACGCCCGGCGTTGTTGATCAGGGCGTCGATGCGGCCGAAGCGCGCCACGGCGGCGTCGACCAGGGCGATGCACTCGGCCTGCACCGACACGTCGGTCGGCACTGTCAGCGTGTGCGCGCCGAGCGACTGGCACTGCCCCGCCACCGCATCGAGCATGGCGCCGTTGCGGGCGGCCAGCACCAGCGCCACCTCGGCGCCGCCGCGCGCCGCCAGCTGGCGCGCCATCTCGGCGCCGATGCCGTCCGAACTGCCGGTGATGACGATCGTGCGCATGGCCGCTCCTTACTTCTGGGTTTTCACGATGTGCATGGCGCTGGCGATCAAGCCGCTCATCTCGCCCAGGTTGGCCGGCACGATGATCGAGTTGTTGGTCCTGGCCAGCTCCGAGAAGGCATCCACGTACTGCTCGGCCACCTTCAGGTTGACCGCATCCTGCCCGCCCGGTTCGCGGATGGCGGCGCCGATCTGGCGCAGCGCGTCGGCGTTCGCCTCGGCCAGCGCCACGATCGCCTTGGCCTGCCCTTCGGCGCGGTTGATCGAGGCCTGCTTCTCGCCTTCGGAACGGGCAATCGCCGCTTCGCGCTCGCCGGTGGCGATGTTGATCTGCTCCTGCTTGCGCCCTTCCGAGGCGGCGATCAGGGCGCGCTTTTCGCGTTCGGCGGTGATCTGCGCCTGCATCGCGTGCAGGATTTCCTGCGGCGGCGTCAAGTCCTTGATTTCGTAGCGCAGCACTTTCACGCCCCAGTTGGCGGCCGACTCGTCGATCGCGTTGACGATGGTGACGTTGATGTGATCGCGCTCTTCGAAGGTCTTGTCGAGCTCCATCTTGCCGATCACCGAACGCAAGGTGGTCTGCGCCAGCTGGGTGATGGCCGACAGGTAGTTCGACGAGCCGTACGAGGCGCGCATCGGATCGGTGATCTGGAAATACAGGATGCCGTCCACCTGCAGCTGCGTGTTGTCACGCGTGATGCAGACCTGCGGCGGCACGTCCAGCGGGATCTCCTTGAGTATGTGCTTGTAGGCGATGCGGTCGATGAACGGCGCCACGATGCTCAGGCCCGGCACCAGCGTCTTGTGGTACTTGCCCAGGCGTTCGACCACCCAGGCGTGCTGCTGCGGCACCACGTTGACGGCCTTGAAGACAAATACCACCACCACCGCCAGAATAATCAGCGTGGTTATTCCGAAACCTTCCATAGCCTGCCCCTTTTCAGTTGTTGTTAGTTGTTGTTAGTTGTTGTTAGTTGTTGTTCATTAGTTGTTGGCGACGATCAGGCGACTGCCCTGCACTTCCACGATCCTGAAACTGCCCGCTTCGGCCAGTGCGCCTGGGCCGAGTTCCACGTCCCAGGGCGCGCCACGGTACATCACGCGCGCCTTGCCGTCGGTCCAGGTGGCGACGTTGACGCTCTGGCCGATGTCCATGTTCACGTTCGGATCGCGCGCGGTGTCGTGGCGCGCGGGCGCGCCGAAGCGGCTGCGGTGCAGCAGGCCGGTGGCGATGGCGCCGACCACGGCGGCGGCCAGGATCTGGGCCGGCATGCCGAAGCCGCCCAGCGCCACGAGGGCGCCGCAGGCCAGCCCGATGGCGATCATCAGGAGATAGAAGGTGCCCGTAAAGAGCTCGAAAATTACCAGCGCGCCAGCCAGCGCCAGCCACCACGTCCAGTCAGCCATGAGGTTTCTCCAGTTTGTAAAAAGCAAAAACCCCCGTGGCCCGGGATGGACGACGAGGGTGCGAATGGCTTGGAAAGTCGGTTTTTATAATGGTTTTGTTGGATTGACTTTGAATGCGCCTAGTCTAGCGCGTTCTGGCGAAGTGTCAACTATAGAATCGCCAGTGGCCATCAGCCGCCCAGCCGCATCGACAGTTCCACGTCGCCCGCGAACGGAATCGACAAATAACCGTTGGCCGGTGCGCGCACGTAGGCCATGTATTCCGGGCTGTGGTCGGCATTGTCGGCCACCACCAGCGCGCCGGGCCGCAGGCGCGCCTCCAGCAGCGCCAGCACCTCGGGGTACAGGGCCTTGGCGCCGTCGAGCAGCAGCAGGTCGACCGATTCCGGCAGGCCGGCGGCCAGGGTCTGGAGCGCATCGCCCTCGCGCACCTCCACCAGGTCGAGCAAGCCGGCTTCGCGCAGGTGCTCGCGCGCCCTGGCGACCTTCGATGGTTCGAACTCGCTGGTGACCAGGCGCCCGCCGCCGTTGTCGCGCAGGGCGGCGGCCAGGTGCAGGGTCGAGATGCCGAAGGAGGTGCCGAATTCGACGATGGCGCGGGCACGCGTGCTGCGCGCCAGCATGTAGAGCAGCGTGCCGGTATCGCGCGAGACCGGCAGCCACAGGTCCTTCAGGCGGCTGTAGAACTCCAGGTAGCCGGTCTTGCTCAGCATGAGGCGCTCGCGCTCTTCGCGCGGCATGCTCGCCAGGGCCGGACTGGTGGTGGCTGCGGCCTGCGCGAACAGGCGATCGAGCAGGGCCGGCAGCGGCGCGGTGGTCAAGGTATTGCTCAGCGTATTGGTCATGAATAGGCTCATCCGAATGGGGACGCGGTCGGCGTCGGGTTAAATGCGACTGATTCGTCGTGTTGTTATAATATGAGGAATTCGTCACATTCCCTATTCGCATTTTCCGAAGCTGCCATGAGCAAACGTCCGATTCCGCAGATCTCCTCGCGCAAGGCGCCCAAGCAGGCCCGTTCGGCGGAACTCGTTTCCGCCATCCTGGAAGCGGCTATTCAGGTTTTGGCGCAGGAAGGCGCCCAGCGCTTTACCACGGCGCGGGTGGCGCAGCGGGCGGGGGTGAGCATCGGCTCGGTGTATCAGTATTTTCCGAACAAGGCGGCCATCCTGTTCCGCCTGCAAAGCGACGAATGGCGCCAGACCACGGACATGCTGCGCACCATCCTGGAAGAACGGCAAACGCCGGCCTTGGCACGCCTGCGCGCACTGGTGCATGCCTTCATCGCGTCGGAGTGCGAGGAAGCGGGCATGCGGGTGGCGCTCGGCGACGCCGCGCCGCTCTACCGCGACGCACCGGAAGCGCGGGCGGCGCACGCCGAAGGGAAAAGGATTTTCCAGGACTTCATGCAGGAAGTATTACCCGATGCGGCGGCTGCGAGCCGCACCCTGGCCTGCGAACTGATCGTCGCCACCCTGAGCAGCGTCGGCAAGGACTTTTCGGAAAGTCCGCGCACGGCGGCCGACATCGCCGCCTATGCCGACGCCATGGCCGACATGTTCTGCGCCTGGCTGGACCGAATGGCGCAGGGCTGAAACGACAAACCCGCCGCTTCCGCAACCAAGGGAAACGACGGGTTCGATGGCCAAGCCGGCGCGTGCGCCGGATGGCGATGGATTACAGCGCGGCCAGCTTCTGCCAGGTATCGATCACCGAATCGGGATTGAGGGACATCGACTCGATGCCCTGGCCCATCAGCCATGCCGCGAAATCCGGATGGTCCGACGGCCCCTGGCCGCAGATGCCGATGTACTTGCCCTGGTCGCGGCAGGCCTTGATCGCCAGCGACAGCAGCGCCTTGACCGCCGGATCGCGCTCGTCGAAGTCGGCCGCCAGCAGCGCCATGCCCGAATCGCGGTCCAGGCCCAGGGTCAGCTGGGTCAGGTCGTTGGATCCGATCGAGAAGCCGTCGAAGTGCTCCAGGAACTCCTTGGCCAGGATCGCATTCGACGGCACTTCGCACATCATGATCAGGCGCAGGCCGTTTTCGCCGCGCTTCAAGCCATTCCGGGCCAGCAGGTTGACGACTTTCTCGGCCTGGCCGAGGGTGCGCACGAACGGCACCATGATCTCGACGTTGGTCAGGCCCATGTCGTTGCGCACGCGCTTCATGGCGGCGCATTCCATCTCGAAGGACTCGGCGAAGTCCGGCGACAGGTAGCGCGCGGCGCCCCGGAAGCCCAGCATCGGGTTTTCTTCGTCCGGCTCGTAGCGCGAACCGCCGATCAGCTTCTTGTACTCGTTCGACTTGAAGTCGGACAGGCGCACGATGACCGGCTTCGGCCAGAACGCGGCGGCAATCGTCGCAATCCCTTCGGCCAGCTTGTCGACGTAGAAGGCCTTCGGCGAAGCGTGGCCGCGCGCGACCGACTCCACCGCTTTTTTCAGGTCCGCGTCGATGTTCGGATACTCGAGGATCGCCTTCGGGTGCACGCCGATATTGTTATTGATGATGAATTCCAGGCGCGCCAGGCCGACGCCGCCGTTCGGGATCGACTGGAAGTCGAAGGCCAGCTGCGGGTTCCCGACGTTCATCATGATCTTGGTGGCGATCGGCGGCAGTGCGCCGCGCGCCACTTCGGACACTTCCGTTTCCAGCAGGCCGTCGTAGATCATGCCCTCGTCGCCTTCGGCGCAGGACACGGTCACCAGCATGCCGTCTTTCAGCGTTTCGGTGGCGTCGCCGCAGCCGACGACGGCCGGCACGCCCAGTTCGCGCGCGATGATCGCCGCGTGGCAGGTACGCCCGCCGCGGTTGGTGACGATGGCGGAAGCGCGCTTCATCACCGGTTCCCAGTTAGGATCGGTCATGTCGGCCACCAGCACGTCGCCCGGCTGCACGCGTTCCATTTCGGACGGATCGTGAATCACACGCACGCGGCCCGCGCCGATCTTCTGGCCGATGGCGCGGCCTTGCGCCAGCACCGTGCCGCTGCCCTTGAGCTTGAATCGCTGCTGGGCGTCGGTCGACTTCTGCTGCGATTTGACGGTCTCGGGACGCGCCTGCAGGATGTACAGCTTGCCGTCGCGGCCATCCTTGCCCCACTCGATGTCCATCGGACGGCCGTAGTGGTTTTCGATGATGACGGCGTACTTGGCCAGTTCCACCACTTCGGCATCGTTAAGCGAATAGCGGTTGCGCATTTCGATCGGCACGTCGACGGTCTTGACCGAGCGGCCGGCCTTGGCCTCGCTGGTAAATTCCATCTTCAGCAGCTTGGAGCCGATATTGCGGCGGATGACGGGCGACTTGCCCTGCTCCAGCATCGGTTTATGCACATAGAATTCGTCGGGATTGACCGCGCCCTGCACCACCGTCTCGCCCAGGCCGTAGCTGGAGGTGACGAACACCACGTCCTTGAAGCCGGACTCGGTATCGATGGTAAACATCACGCCGGCCGCGCCCAGGTCGGAACGCACCATGCGCTGCACGCCGGCCGACAGGGCCACTTCGGCGTGCGTGAAGCCCTTGTGCACGCGGTAGGAAATGGCGCGGTCGTTGTACAGCGACGCGAACACGTGCTTCATCGCTTCGAGCACGTTGTCGATGCCGACCACGTTCAGGAAGCTCTCCTGCTGGCCGGCGAAGGACGCATCCGGCAAGTCTTCGGCGGTAGCCGAGGAACGCACGGCGAACGACATTTCGACTTCCGAATCGGCCACCAGGCGTGCATAGAAAGTGCGGATTTCTTCTTCCAGGCGGGCCTGGAACGGCGTTTCGACGATCCATTTGCGGATCTCGGCGCCGGCGGCGGCGAGCGAGCGCACGTCGTCGATGTTCAGGCCTTCGAGGCGGGTCGCGATGCGCTCGCCCAGCGACGGTCCGCCGTCGATGCCATGCGCCAGGAAGTCGCGGAAGGCGTCGGCCGTGGTGGCAAAGCCGCCCGGCACGCGCACGCCGGCGCCGGCCAGTTGGCTGATCATTTCGCCCAGCGAGGCGTTCTTGCCGCCGACGGATTCCACATCCGTCATGCGCAATTGGTCGAACGATGCGACGTACACTCCGGTGCGATCCGGTTCCTTCAATGCTGCGGTAGACAAGTTGGTCATAACAAACACCCTTACTGATAGTAGAAATCTGTTCGCAGGGCGGGACTGACTATGTTTTCTTGTTATTCTTGGGGCCGTGCCGCACAATTGATGCGTTGCAGAGCATTTTACAGCCTGCGCCGCGAATTTACAGCGCACAACTTGAAACATTGGCAGCACAGGAAGCCGACACGACAAATATGACCACAGAACCACGCCCACCCCTGCCCACCTCCGCCCGCACGGTGTTTTTCGTTTCCGACGGCACAGGCATTACGGCAGAGACCTTCGGCCACGCCGTCCTCACCCAGTTCGAAATGCGCTTTCGCCAGGTGCGCTTGCCCTTCATCGATACGCTCGACAAGGCCTACGACGCGGCGCGCAAGATCAACGAGGCGCTCACCACCGACGGCCAGCGTCCGATCGTGTTCTCCACCCTGGTCAAGCCCGACCTGTCGAACGTCATCCGCCAGTCGCGCGGCATGCACATGGACTTGATCCAGACTTTTGTTGCACCGCTGGAACAAGAGTTGGGCGTCAAGTCGACCCACACCATCGGGCGCTCGCACAATATTGTCGACAGCCAGGAGTACAAGAACCGCATCGAGGCGATCAATTTTTCGCTGGCGCACGACGATGGCCAGTCGCACAAGAACCTGTCGGCGGCCGACGTGATCCTGGTCGGCGTATCGCGCTCGGGCAAGACGCCGACCAGCCTGTACCTCGCGATGCAGTACGGCATCAAGGCGGCCAACTATCCGCTGATTCCGGACGACTTCGAGCGCGGCAAGCTGCCCTCCTCGCTGCCGCCGTTCCGCGACAAGATCTTCGGGCTGTCGATCACGCCCGAGCGCCTGTCGGAAATCCGCCATGAGCGGCGCGCCGGCAGCAAGTACGCCTCGATCGAGAATTGCCGCTACGAAGTCAACGAGGCCGAGCTGATGATGAAGCGCGAAGGCATCCGCTGGCTGTCGTCGACCACCAAGTCCATCGAGGAAATCGCCACCACCATTTTGCAGGAAATCAAACCGGATCGGCGCGAGTATTAATTCATGAGTGAAGCTGAAAGCAAGAAGATCGACCTGGCCAAATACAGCGCCGGGAGCGCGGCTGCACCTGCGCCGGAGGCCGCGCCGGAAAAAATCTCCGAGTTCCTCGACGGCAACCTGAGCGCGCACGACAAGCTCGAACGCGCGCGCATGGAGCTGCTCGACCTGTCGGCGCGCAACCGGCTGCTGAACATTCCGCGTTCGGCCAAGTCGACCCGCATCATCGACGTGATCGACGAGCGCGCCGGCGACATCTTCCGCATGCTGGTCACGGAAAACCGCTCGCTCACCTTCTTGCCCGGCCACAGCGCGGCCTACCAGGCCACGGCGGCCCAGGTGGCCGAAGACGCCGGCACGCTCGACGAACTGGCCCAGCCCGACGACGCCGTCGACGAACACGGCGTCATGCTGCGCCATAACGACACCAAGCTGCAGACCAAGCTCACTTCCAAGGGGCTGCAAAAGCGCCTGCTCGACCTGTGCAACGACGCCCGCACCCTGGAAGAAGAACAGGGCGTGAACATCCTGTACCTCACGCTCGGCACCCTGAAATGGATCGACCCGGCCAACGCCAGGAATATCCGCTACGCGCCGCTGGTCCTGATCCCGGTCAGCCTCCAGCGCGGCAACGCGGCCGAGCAGTTCAAGCTGCGCTGGCGCCAGGAAGAACTGTCGGCCAACCTCTCGCTCGAAGCCTTCCTCTCGCGCGTGCACGGCATCACCCTGCCCGCCTTCGAAGGAGGCGACGACTTCAATCCGGCCGCCTACATCAGCGCCGTGTCGCACGCCATCGCGTCCAAGGAAAACTGGAAGGTGATCGCCGACGACGTGGTGCTCGGCTTCTTCTCGTTCGCCAAATTCCTGATGTACCGCGACCTCGACCCCTCGGTCTGGCCGGTGCAGCAAGGCCTGCTCGGCCAGCCGCTGATGCGCGGCCTGCTGTCGGACGGCTTTGCCGGCGGCGCGCCCATGATCCCCGACGGCACCCCGATCGACGCCGTCATCCCGCCCGCCGACCTGCTGCACATCGTCGACTGCGACAGCTCGCAGGCGCTGGCCGTGCACGATGTGCGCAGCGGGCGCAACCTGGTGATCCAGGGCCCGCCCGGCACCGGCAAGTCGCAGACCATCGCCAACATCATCGCCTCGGCCGTCGCCGACGGCAAGAGCGTGCTGTTCGTGGCCGAAAAAATGGCCGCGCTGGACGTGGTCAAGCGCCGCCTCGACCACGCCGGCGTGGGCGACGCCTGCCTCGAACTGCACAGCAACAAGGCCAACAAGCGCGTGCTGCTGGAAGAACTGCGCCGCACCGCCGACCTGGGCGCGCCGCGCGGCGACCTGCCGCCCACCCTCAACGCCCGCCTGCAACTGGCGCGCGACACCCTCAACGGCCATGCGGACCGCATGCACGCCGAGCACCCGGTGGCGCGCCTGACGCCGTACCAGGTGATCGGCCACATCGCCGAACTGCAGCGCCAGCGCGTCGCCCCGCTCGATGCCCCCTTCGACCATCCGGACACCTGGACGCCCGACGAACGCGCGCAGCGCTACCAGCTGGTGAGCGAACTGGCGCTGCGCCTGGGCGAGATGGGCCTGCCCTCGCAGCACCCGTGGCGCGGAGTGCGCATGACGAATATTTCGCCCACCGAGATGGAGCGCCTGTCGCAGCGCATCGCGCGCGCCAGCAGCGGCCTGTCGGAACTGGCGGCCAGCCAGACCGCCCTCGCCGCCGCGATGGACATGGGGCCGCCCGACAGCTGCGACGACTTTGCCCGCATCGCCGACATGGCGCACCGCGTCGCCAACGCGCCGCGCCTGTCGCGCCAGGCCCTGGCCTCGCCGGTATGGATTAGCCAGCGCGAAGAGATGACCAACCTGGTGGAACAGGGCGCGCAGTACGCGCAGCTGGTCGGCTTTTTGGAAGGGAAAATCTCGCCCGACGCCTGGCGCCTCGACCTAAAGCCGGCGCGCCACGCGCTGCGGCCCCTGCCGGCCGGGATGAGCGACGAGGCCTTCGGCCGCCTGGCGCGGCTGGCGGCGCAGCTGCCGACGCTCCTGCAGGACACCGAACGCCTGCGCCAGCACCTGGGCGCGGCCGCCCGCACCGGCACCCTGTCCGACATCGGCAAGGCCCTGGTGCTGGGCCAGCGCATCGCCTGCGCGCCGGACGTCAGCGCCGAGGTGCTGTCGGCCAGCGTGTGGGACCACGGCATCGAGCAGGCCGCCGACCTGGCCGAGGCGGTGGCCTCGCTGCACGAAGCCCGCAACTACCTAAACGACAAGGTCCTCGACGAAGCCTGGAACCTCGACCTGGCCGGGGTGCGCCAGGTGCTGGCGATCCACGGCAACAGCATGCTGCGCTTCCTGCGCGACGACTGGCGCCGCGCCAGTGGCCTGATCAAGTCGGTGCTGCGCAATCCCGACATCGAGCTGCCCGCCCAGATCGACATCCTGGACCGTCTGTCGGCGGCCCAGAAAACCATGCGCTTCCTGCGCGAGAACGAGCAGCTGGGACGCACCGCCTTCGGCGCCGACTGGCGCGCCGAGCGCTCCTCGCCGGTGCCGCTGCGCGCCCTGGTGGCATGGATGCGCACCCTGCGCGGCATGGGCCCGGAGCCGCGCCTGATCGCCGCCAGCGTGGCCGACCGTCCTGCCCTGGGCGTGCGCGTGGACCACGTCCAGCGCTCGCTCGACAACACCCTGACCCTGCTGCGCGACTGCTGGAACGACTGCGGCGCGGCGATCCGCCACATGTTCCCCGACATCCTGACGGTGGAACACGCCAACCTGGCGGAGGTGGGCACCTTTGTCGCCGCCATCGACAGCGCCCTGGGCACGGTGCGCAGCGCGCTGGCGTTCCGGCCGGCGCGCCTGTCGGACCTGCTGCCGGTGCTGGACGCGCTGATCACGGCGCAGCGCATCGCCGCCAGCATCGACGGCGCGCGCGTGCTGGGCGAACAGGCTTTTGGGGCGCACTGGCAAGGCGCGGCCTCGGACTGGCACTTCCTGATCGGGGCGGCGCAATGGATCAACGCCAATCCCGCGCTGCCGGCCATGGTGGCCCGGCACGACGACCGCGCCCTGCCCTTGCAGCGCGCGTACGCGCTGGAGCAAGGCTACATCGCCTGGAACAATGAACTGGTGGCCCTGTTCGAAACCCTGTGCGCCGACGCCCAGTCGCTGTTCGGCACCGACAGCGCGGCGCAGGTGCCGATTGCCGACCTGCTGGTGCGCTTCGGCGAATGGATCGCGCACGCCGAGCAGTTGTCGCGCTGGGTCACCTGGCGCGAGCGCAGCGGCGTTGCCCGTTTAATGGGCATGGCGCGCTTCGTCGACGAGATGGAAAGCGGGCGCCTGACGGCCGCCGCGGCGCCGGCGTCGTTCAACATGAGTTATTTCGAGGCGCTGTACGCCTCGCAGGTGCGCGCCGAACCGGCCCTGGCCAGTTTCGACGGCCAAGTGCACGACAGCGAGGTGCGCCAGTTCGTGGACCTGGACCGCCAGCGTATCGCCGCCGCCGGCATCGAAGTGGCGCGCGCCCACTTCCAGCGCATTCCGCAGGGCGGCGGCGCCATCGGCCCGCTCGGCGTGCTGCGTGGCGAAATGGCGCGCCGGCGCGGCCACATGCCGATCCGCCAGTTGATGCTCAAGGCGGCGCCGGCGATCCAGGCGATCAAGCCGGTGCTGATGATGAGCCCCTTGTCGGTGGCGCAGTTCCTGCCGCCCGGCCAGCTCACCTTCGACTTGCTGGTGATGGACGAGGCGAGCCAGATCCAGCCGGTCGACGCGCTCGGCGCCATCGCGCGCTGCCGCCAGGTGGTGGTGGTGGGCGACGAACGCCAGTTGCCGCCGACCCGCTTCTTCGCCAAGCTCACCGACGACAACGCCACCGAAGAAGAAACCGACGGCGGCGAAGCGCAGGTCTCCGACATCGAGAGCATCCTCGGCCTGTTCACCGCGCGCGGCCTGCCGCAACGCATGCTGCGCTGGCACTACCGCAGCCGCCACCAGTCGCTGATCGCGGTGTCGAACAGCCAGTTCTACGAGAACAAGCTGTTCATCGTGCCCAGTCCCTACACGCAGGAAGCGGGCATGGGCCTGTCGTTCACGCACGTGGCGGACGGCGTTTTCGACAGCGGCAACACCGGCACCAACGTGCCCGAAGCAAAAGCGGTGGCCGACGCCATCATGCGCCACGCGCAGCTGTCGCCCCAGCATTCGCTGGGCGTGGCCTGCTTCTCGGTAGCGCAGCGCAAGGCCATCGAAGACCAGCTGGAGGTCCTGCGCCGCGCCGACCAGCGCGCCGAGGGCTTTTTCCAGTCGCATCCGAGCGAGCCGTTTTTCATCAAGAACCTCGAAAACGTGCAGGGCGACGAGCGCGATGTGATCCTCATTTCGGTCGGCTACGGGCGCAACGCCGACGGCGCCGTTAACATGCGTTTCGGTCCGCTGAGCGCGGACGGCGGCGAGCGGCGCCTGAATGTGCTGATCAGCCGCGCCAAGCGCCGCTGCGAGGTGTTCGCCTCGATCACCGACGACGACATCGACCTCGAACGCGGCAAGGGCAAGGGCGTGCAGGCCTTCAAGCTGTTCCTGCGCTACGCGCGCACCGGGCAGCTCGGCATGGCGCTGCGCAGCCGGCGCGATTACGACAGCCTGTTCGAAGTCGAGGTGGCGAACGCGCTGGCCGAACGCGGCTTCGACGTCCATCCGCAGGTCGGCATCGCCGGCTTCTTCATCGACCTGGCGATTCCCGACCCGGACCGTCCGGGGCGCTACCTGCTGGGGATCGAATGCGACGGCGCGGCGTATCACTCCTCGAGTTCCGCGCGCGACCGCGACCGCCTGCGCCAGGCGGTGCTGGAAGATCACGGCTGGATCATCCACCGGATCTGGAGCACCGACTGGTTCCAGCGTCCGCAGGAGCAGCTGGCGCGCACCATCGCCGCCATCAACGAAGCGCGCAAGACGCTCGACCTGCGCGCCGAAGAAAGCAAGAAGCAACACCAGCTGCCAGCGCCGCAAGGCGTGCGCATCGAACGCGAGATCGTCACCGACGTGGCGATCAACCCGGTCGAGGAAGCGCCGCAGCGGCGCAACCGCTACGTCGAAGCGACCTTGGTCAAGCCGGCGGGCGACTACGAACTGCACGACGCGCCGCTGGAGGTGCTGGTCGACCTGGTCGAACAGATCGTCTACATCGAAGGACCGGTGCACCTGGACGAAATCGTGGTCCGCCTGCGCACGACCTGGGGCTTGCAGCGGGTCGGCCCGCGCATGGCGGCGGCCACCGAGCGTGCGGTCGACGCGGCCGTGGCCCAGGGCCTGGTAGCGCGCCTAAACGGCTTTGTGTGGAAGCCGGGCAGCCCGGTGACGCCGCGCGACCGCACCTTCGTCGAGTCGGAGGGCCTGCGCCGCGCCGACATGCTGCCGCCGAAAGAGATCGAGGTGGCCATCGTCCAGGTGGTGGAACGCCACTTCGGCGCCAGCCAGGAAGAAATCGTCAAGGGCGTGCTGAAGATGTTCGGCTTCAAGCCGATCCAGGGACCGCTGCGCGACGCCGTGCAGATGCGCCTGAACCTGATGGTGCGCGAGATGGTGCTGGTGGCAAACGGGCCGGTGCTGGTGCTGTCCGACCATGCGCGCTCGCTGTAGGCCGTGAGCGGGATGACAAGCGAACAGCCGGGCAGCGGCCCGGCCCTTTCCAGCCCCCGGCCTTTCCATCTCCCGTGGTACGTCCACGTCAATCTGATGGTGTTCGCCCTGGTCACCGTCTTCTTCGGTCATGTGCTGTTCGGCCCCCGTTTCTATCTGTGGGGGTGCGCGCCCATCATTCCAGGCATCTACCTTGCCGTCGCCGGAAAGGGCAACCGCCTGTTTTTCTCGGTGCTGCTGGTGCTGGTCAATGCGGTCGCATTGGCCGGCATCGCCATGCTGGAGATCGAGATCGACAAGCTGGGGGTGATCGGTGGTCTGCTCGTCTGCATTCTTGTCGTGCTGTGGCCGGCCGCGCTCCTGTGGCTTGCGCATACGCTCAATACCCGCCGGCGCAGGCGCTAGGCCCTGCCGGCGCAAGCCAGGCATGCATGCTTATCTGGCAGCGGCCTTCGGCGGTGGATCGGGATTGAGCTTCATCGACCAGCTCACCGACGCGATCTTCCAGCCGTCGTCGGTGCGCACCATGTGCCAGGCTTCCTTGCCCCAGTTCTCGCGGTAGTTGCCCGCTTTGAAGCTGTAGTCGACCCAGACCTGCGCCACGTCCTCGTCGGCGTCGATGCGCACGTTTTCGAAGGTTTCTTCGAGCGGTTCGGCGGCCTTGGCGATGCCTTCGATGAATTTGCGCGGCGATGAGCTGAAGCTCTTTTTTGGACGCGGCAGCGACTTGTCGGTGCGCTTCGCCATGATACGGTCCAGGCTCGCGTCGTCGTAGGCGGACGCCCAGGTGATGTCCTCGCGCAGGAACAGCTTCATGAAGCTGTCCTTGTCCTTGTTGACGATCGCCACCCGGAACTGCTCGACGATCTTTTCGATCTGGCGCCGGCTCTCGGCGGGCGCCTCGGCGTGCGCGGGCGGTGCGCTGGACAGGAACATGGCAAGGGCAAGGGCATGGGCAAGGGCAAGGGCAAGGCCGCTGGCGGCCGGAAGGCATTTCATCGTGTGGATCTCCCTGAAATCGATGAGTATATGGAATCGCCAAGCCCAGGAAGTCACCAATTGTAACGACGCTGCCGCCAGCGCAGCGTGCAGTCCTGTCGAAACGCCCGACAGCGCGTATATTGTTCGTGCAGCAGGACAGCCATCGCTCATCTCACTCACACAGGATCATCACCATGACACTCGCACGAGGCTACGCGGCATTGGCCGCCAAAGAACAACTGGTCCCCTTCTCTTTCGAACGCCGCGCCCCGCGCGCCGACGATGTGGCGATCGACATCAAATTCTGCGGCGTATGCCATTCGGATATCCACCAGGCGCGCGACGAATGGGGCGGCGCGACCTTTCCCATGGTGCCCGGCCATGAGATCGCCGGCGTGGTCACCGCCGTCGGCGCCGGCGTCACCAGATTCAAGGTGGGCGACCATGTCGGCGTCGGCTGTTTCGTCGATTCCTGCACCACCTGCGGCACCCGCCACGTCGACCTGGAGCAGTACATGCCGGGGCTGGTCCAGACCTACAACAGCGTCGAGGCAGACGGCGTGACGCCCACCTTCGGCGGCTATTCCGACCACATCGTGGTCAAGGAAGGCTACGTGCTGTCGATCCCGGACAACCTGCCGCTGGACAAAGCCGCGCCGCTGCTGTGCGCCGGCATCACCCTGTATTCGCCGCTGAATCACTGGAAGGCCGGTCCCGGCAAGAAAGTCGCCATCATCGGCCTGGGTGGCTTGGGCCACATGGGCGTCAAGATCGCGCACGCGATGGGCGCCGAGGTGACGGTGCTGAGCCAGTCGCTGTCGAAGCAGGAAGATGGCCTGCGCTTCGGCGCGGCCAGCTATTACGCGACCAGCGAAAAAGAGACCTTCAAGAAGCTGGCCGGCCAGTTCGACCTGATCATCAATACGGTAGGCGCGGCCATCGACTGGAACGACTACATCCGCCTGCTGAAAATCGACGGTGCCATGACCCTGGTGGGCGTGCCCGACGCCGCCACGCCGCCGGTCAACGCCTTTAACCTGATCGGCGCGCGCCGCACCCTGGCCGGCTCGATGATCGGCTCGATCAAGGAAACCCAGGAAATGCTCGATTTCTGCGGCAAGCACAATATCACGGCGGACATTGAGCTGATCGATATCAAGGCGATCAACGAGGCGTTCGAACGCGTCGTCAAGAGCGACGTGCGCTACCGCTTTGTCATCGATATGAAGTCGGTGGCAGCATAAGAGCGCGGGCAAGCCACCGCATCAGAAGAACTGCCGCCAATCGGCCAGCCACTCCGGAAAACGCGCCGCCTCCATCGGCCTGGCGATATGGTGGCCCTGCGCATACGTGCAGCCCAGCCCCTGCAAGAAGTCCCAGTCCTGGCGCGTCTCCACGCCCACAGCGCACGATGTCCGGTCAAGGCTGCGCGCCAGGCCCAGGCAGGAACTGAGCACCGTCGCCAGCGAGCGTTTGCGCGAGGCGCCGTCGACGAAGCTGCGGTCGATCTTCAGTTCCGAAAACGGCACGCGCGCCAGCTGCTGCACGTTCGAGCGCCCGGTGCCGTAGTCGTCCACCGCCAGCCCGTAACCCATCATGCGCAGGCGCAGCAGGCGCTCCAGGAAGCTCGGATCGTTGGTCAGCACCGCCGATTCGGGCAGTTCGAAGGTGAGCAGAGACGGCGCCACGCCATGCCGGTCGGTGCAGGTTTTCACCTGGCGCAGAAAATCCGGGTGCCCGATGGTGTCGGCCGACAGGTTCAGCGACATCGCCGCCGGCAGCGCCTTGTCCTGGAAGGCGCGGCAATGCTCGGCCGCGCGTTCGATCATGGTCCAGTCGAGAAAGTCGATGCGCTGGTTCTGTTCCAGCGCGTCGATGAAGGTGGCCGGTCCCAGCACCCCGTGCTCCGGATGCATCCAGCGCGCGAACACTTCCAGCCCTTTCACTTCGCCGCTGGCCAGTTCGATCTTGGGCTGGAAAAATGGCTCGAACTGGCGCGCCTGCAGGCCCACGCCCACTTGCGCGAAGCTGAAACGCGGCAGCGCGCGCCGCTCGTGCACGGACGCTGCCGGCGGCGTGTAGTGCGACAGCACCGCTTCGAGGTGGGCGCCGGTGAGCGGCGTGTGGATGGTCCCCAGCAGGTCCAGCCCGTACGCGAGCGCCAGGCTTTCGACCGAAAACAGCAGGCTGGCGTGGCAGGCGCCGGTGACGATGGCGCGCGTGCCGGCATTGAGCACGGTGATGTCGCGTATCAGTTCGAGTCCGTCGCGCCCGGACAGGGCCAGGTCGATCACGGCGATGTCGATAGCCGGTCCGGCCGGCGCTTCGATCTGGCGCAGCGCGGCCTCGCCGTCGCCCGCCACGCTGATGCGGGTGGCGCCCAGGCGGCCGAGCATGTCGATCAGGGTCTGGCGCTGCGCTGCGTCGCCGTCGGCGACCAGAAAGTGCAAGTGGGCGATGTCCATCATACCTCCGCTGAAGTCCGAGTATTGACATTACCCCCGGAATGCAGCGTCGTCTATGCTGTCAAGAAACTGTTTCGCCTTACTTTGATTGAATCTGCCTCAACTGTTCAAAAAAACAGACAGCTGCGCACGCGGCCACGTTGAGCGACTCGATCTGGCCCATGTGCGGAATGACGACTTGATGAGTTGCCAACGCCAGCAGATCGTGCGCCACGCCCTGCCCTTCGTGCCCGAGCAGCCAGGCCACCGGGCGCGCCAGGTCGACCTCGTACAGGCGCTGTTCGGCGTAGCCGCTGGTGGCCAGCACCGGAATCGCGGAGGCTCTCACCAGGGCGGCCAGGTCGACGTTTTCGTGGATGTCGACCACGAAGTGCGCGCCCATGGCCGCGCGCAGCACCTTGGGCGACCAGCAGAAGGCGGTGCCGCCGCTGCAGTAAACCTGGGTGATGCCGGCCGCCGCCGCGCTGCGCAGGATCGAGCCGACATTGCCCGGGTCTTGCAGGTTGTCGAGCAGGACCGCCGAGGCGGTGAGCACGCCCGGCGCGGCCAGCACCGGGGTGGCGATCAGGAACATCAGGCCGACGCCGTGTTCGACCTGGCTCAGGGCGTTGTACAGCGCGTCCGGCATGGCCGTGACGTAGGCATGCGCCGTCTCGCACTGCATGACGATGTCGGCCACTTCCGGATTGGCCAGCGCGCCTTCGGAGACGATGCAGTGCAGCGGCACGCCGCGCAGCGCGAGATACGACTGGCACAGGTGCACGCCGTCGAGCAGCGTCTGGCCGGCCTTGCGCCGCGCCTGCGAGCTGCCGGCGAGGTGTTTCAGGTCTTTGTAGAGCGGGTTGTCGCGCGAGGTGATGGTTTTCATGCGGCCTCGCCGAAGTCGAACGACATGTCCATGCCGACGATGGTGTTGGCCAGCGCCACCGGCAAGGTCGCGCGCACGGGCGCGAACGAGCGCCGGTGCACCGGACAGGCGCCGTGCTCGCGCAGGCGCTCCAGGTGCAGCGCGGTGCCGTAGCCCTTGTGCTGGTCGAAGCCGTACTGCGGATACAGTTCGTGCAGCGCCACCAGCGCGGCGTCGCGCGCGGTCTTGGCCAGGATCGAGGCGGCCGAAATGGCGTGCACCTTGTCGTCGCCTTCGATGATCGGATGGCAGCGGATCTGCATCACCGGGCTGCGGTTGCCGTCGATCAGGGCAATCGTCGGGATGGTCGACAATGCTTCCACCGCGCGCCGCATGGCCAGCATGGTCGCCTGCAGGATGTTGATGCTGTCGATTTCCTCGTGCGAGCATTCGGCGATGGCCCAGGCCAGCGCGCTTTCCTTGATTTGCGGGGCCAGCGCTTCGCGCTTGTCGGCGGTCAGCTTCTTGGAGTCGCGCAGGCCCTCGATGGGGCGGTCCGGATGCAGGATCACGGCGGCGGCGAACACCGGGCCGGCCAGCGGGCCGCGGCCCGCTTCGTCGACGCCGCAGACGATATCGTCCGCCGTAAACGGGTAGGCGTTCTTTTTCAAGCCCGGATAAAAGTTGACTTTTTTGGTTCTCATGTTCTGGATGCGGCGATGACGCGCAGGACGGCGGCCGCGCTTTCCTGCGCGCTGTTGCGCAGCAGGCTGTGGTGCATGTCGGTAAAGCGCTGCACCAGCAGTTTGCGGTTGGCCACGTTGTTAAGTTGTTCCCACAGGGCGTCGGCCAGCTTGTGCGGCGTGACGTCGTGCTGCAGGATTTCGGGCACCACGAATTCGCGCGACAGGATGTTCGGCAGGCCGATCCACGGCTGGTAACCCATGTGGCGCATGATCTCGTAGGAAGCGCGCATGACTTTGTAGGCGATTACCATCGGCTTCTTGAACAGCGCCACTTCCAGCGTGGCCGTGCCGGACGCCACCAGCACCGCGTCGGCGGCCGCAATCGCCTCGTGCGAGCGCCCGTCCAGCAGGTCGATGCGCACCGACTGCAGGCCGGCTTTGGCGATCAGTTCCGTAAAATACTGACGCTGGCGCTCACCCGCCATCGGCGCCACGAAACGCAGGTCCGGGTCGCGCGCGGCCAGCAGCTTGACCGCGCCCACAAAGGGCTCGGCCAGGTATTTGAGTTCGCCCATGCGGCTGCCGGGCATGAGCGCGATCACGCGCGCATCGGGCGCGATGCCGAGCGCCGTGCGCGCGGCCGCCACGTCGGGCTGCATCGGAATGACTTCGGCCAGCGGATGGCCGATGTAGGTGCACGGCACGCCGGCCTTGCGGTAGATCTCTTCCTCGAACGGGAAGATCACCAGCATGTGCGAGACGGCCTTGATGATTTTCTTGATGCGCCCGCCGCGCCAGGCCCAGATCTGCGGACTGACGAAGTGCACGGTCGGAATCCCGGCTTGTTTCAGCTGCAGTTCGAGCCCGAGGTTGAAGCCCGGGTAGTCGGCGCCGATGAAGACGTCCGGACGCTCCGCCAGCAGGCGGTCGCGCAGGGCGTTCTGGATGCCCTTGATCTCGCGGTAGCGGGGAATGATCTCGAACAGGCCGCGCACGGTCAGGCGGTCCATCTCGATGTTGGACACCAAGCCCTGCTCCATCATGCGCGGGCCGCCGATGCCGTGAAAGCGCGCGTCGGGAAGATGCGGACGCAGGCCGGCCAGCAGGCGCGCGGCGAGCATGTCGCCCGATACCTCGCCCGCCACCAGGGCTATCGACGCGCCCTTGGTCGAATCAGCGGACAATGCCACGGGACGCAGTCCCCAGGAAAGCGAGCATGGCGCCGATGTCCAGCGCGGCGTCGGGCGAGGCGTGCTGCTGGTCGACCAGGGCCGCCTTGGCTTCTTCGAGCGTCATGCCGGAGCGGTAGATCAGCTTGTAGGCCGCGCGCACGCCGTCGATCTGCGGGCGGGTGAAGCCGCGCCGTTTCATGCCTTCGATGTTGACGCCGTGGGCGCTGGCCGGATTGCCCGAGACCAGTACGAACGGCGGCACGTCTTGCGTAAGGCTGGTGTACATGCCGATGAAGGCATGCGCGCCGATCTTGCAGAACTGGTGCACGCCGGCGAAGCCGGACAGGATCGCCCAGTCGCCCACTTCCACGTGCCCGGCCAATTGGGCGTTGTTCGAGAAAATCGTGTTGCTGCCGACCTGGCAGTCGTGCGCCAGGTGGCAGTAGGCCGATATCCAGTTGTCGTTGCCCAGGCGCGTCACGCCCTCATCCTGCACGGTGCCGGTGTTGAAGGTGCAGAATTCGCGCACCGTGTTGCGGTCGCCCACCTCGAGGCGGGTCGGTTCGCCGTTCCACTTCTTGTCTTGCGGCGGCGCGCCGATCGAGGAAAACTGGAAGAACCTGTTGTCCTTGCCGATCGTGGTATGGCCTTCGATGACCACGTGCGGACCGACCACCGTGCCGGCGCCGATCGACACGTGCGGGCCGATGATCGAAAAGGCGCCGACGTCGACGCTGGAATCGAGCTGCGCGCCCGGGTCGACGATGGCGCTGGGATGGATCGTGGCCATGTCAGTTCCCCATCGGCTGGCTCGCGTCGACCGCGCTGCGGATGGTGCACATCAGTTCCGCTTCGAGGGCGACCGCGCCGTCGACGCTGCCGACCGCCTTGTACTTCCAGATGCCGCGCGAGCAGCGGATGATCTCGATGTCCATGCGCAGCTGGTCGCCGGGACCGACCGGGCGCTTGAAGCGCGCATTGTCGATGCCGACGAAGTAGACCACCGAATTTTCGTCCGGCTTGACGCCGATCGACATGAACGACAGGATCGCCGCGGTCTGCGCCATCGCTTCGATCATCAGCACGCCCGGCATGACCGGCTTGTGCGGGAAATGGCCGTTGAAGAATTCTTCGTTGGCGGTGACGTTCTTGATCGCGCTGATCGACTTGTGCGCTTCCCAGTCCAGCACCCGGTCCACCAGCAGCATCGGATAGCGGTGCGGCAGGTATTCCTTGATCTGGCAAATGTCGAGGGTCTTGCCGGGTACGCCTTTGTTGTCGGTAATGGTCATATGTCTTCTATTTTTGTTCTGTGAGTGCCTTGACGGCTTTTTCGAGCGCGCGGATCTTTTCGCGCATCGACGTCAGGTTGCGCAGCAGGACGGCGTTCTTTTCCCAGTCGCCGTTCTTGGCGATCGGGTAGAAGCCGGTGTACTGGCCCGCTTCCTTGATCGAGTTGGCCACCAGGCTGCCGGCGGTGACGTACACCTTGTCGACGATGGTGATGTGGCCCGAGACCATGGCCGCGCCGCCGAAGGTGCAGTATTTGCCGATGGTGGCGCTGCCGGCCACGCCGACGCAGCCGGCCATCGCGGTGTGCGCGCCGATGTGGCAGTTGTGGCCGATCTGGATCAGGTTGTCGAGCTTGACGCCGTCTTCGATGATGGTGTCGGCCATGGCGCCGCGGTCGACCGTGGTGTTGGCGCCGATGTCGACGTCGTCGCCGATCATCACGCGCCCGGTCTGCGGAATCTTGATGTACACGCCGCCTTCGTTGGCGAAGCCGAATCCGTCGGTGCCGATCACGGCGCCCGAGTGGATGATGCCGCGCTTGCCGATCTGGCAGCGCGCATGGAAGGTGGCGTTGGCGAACAGGTGCGTGCCCTCGCCGATGACGGCGTCGCGCCCGACGAAGCTGCCGGCGTCGATGACGGCGTTGGCGCCGATGACGGCGCCCGCTTCGATCGTCACCTGCGGGCCGATATGCGCGCTCGGGTCGACCTGGGCGCTCGGATGCACGCTGGCGGTGGGGTCGATGCCGGCCGGCGCCACGACCGGATCGAGCGCGGCGAAGTACTGGGCGGCGTAGGCGAAGTAGACGTGCGGATTCTTGACGACGATGCGCGCGCCAGGGTAGCTGGCGCCGACGAATTCGTCGTCGGCGCTGGAGACGATCAGGGCCGCCGCGCCGCTCTGCGCGGCCTGGGCCCGCAGTTTGCTGTTGCTCAGATAACTGATGTGCGAAACGCCTGCGTCAGCCAATGGCGCGACCCCGGATACCTCGGTATTCGGGTCGCCAACCAGCTGTCCTCCCAAGCGTTCGACCAATTCACCTAGTCGAGTGCCCATCTTTTGATTCCTATTCGTGATTTGTTATGGATTTATTTATCGAGCTGTTTCAGGATCTTGTCCGTGATGTCGATGCGCGGGCTGGTCCAGGCCGATTCCTGCAGCACGATGTCGAGCTTTTCCTGCTCGGCGATCTGCTCGATCAGCTTGTAGGCCTTTTGCGCGATATTGGCGCGCTCTTCGCTCTTGCGCTGGATCAGGTCTTCGCGGAACTCGCGCTGGGTGCGCTGCAAGTCTTTTTCGAGGTCGAGCAGTTCGCGCGCACGCCGGGTGCGTTCGGTTTCGGCCAGGGTTGGCGCGTCGGTATCGAACTTCGCTTCCATCGACTTGAAGCGCGTCATCGTGTCCTGGATCGCCTTCTGGCGCTTGGAAAACTCGGCTTCGATCTTGGCGTCGGCGGCCTTGGCCAGCTTGGACTCGGTCATCAGGCGTTCGGTGAAAACGTAGCCAATCCTGCTCGGCGCGGTTTGCGCCTGGGCCAGCGAGCACGCGCACAAAGCCAGCAGGGCAAGATGCTTGGGCCAGGAGGCAGTCACAGTGTTCAACATAGTTCTCCGCAATCTAAAATGGAAACGGTCGCGTGATGCGATCAGAAACCGGTACCCATCTGGAACTGGAAGCGTTCCAGGCGATCGCCAGGTTTCGCGTTCAAAGGCTTAGCATAACTCAACTTGAGCGGACCGACCGGCGAAATCCAGCTCACGCCCAGGCCGGCCGAGTAGCGCAGTTCGTTCAGGCGCATTTTCTGGTCTTCGCTGTAGACCTGGCCGGCGTCGGCAAAGCCGAACCAGCGCAGGCTGCGGTCGGTGCCGCTGCCCGGGAACGGCATCTGCAGCTCGGCATTGCCGATGATGCGCTTGGCGCCGCCGACCGCATCGCCGTTGCGGTCGACCACGCCGAGCGAGGAGCTCAGGTAGCCGCGCACGGAACCGATGCCGCCGCCGTAGAAATTCTTGAAGACCGGGTACGGGCTGCCCTTGATGCCCTGGCCGTAGTCGAACTCGCCGCGCAGCGCCAGCGTGATCTTGTTGGTCAGCGGACGGTACCATTCCTGGTTGTAGATGGCGCGGTAGTACTTGGTGTCGCCGACCAGGTCGAGTTCGAGATTGAAGCGCTGGTAGCGGCCGGCCGACGGCGTGATCGCGCTGTCGCGGCTGTCGCGCTGCCAGGCCGCGGTGAACGGCAGGGCGTTGGTGGTGGCGCTGCCGATGCCGCTCTCGATGCCGGTCACCTGGCGCACGTAGTCCTGGTAGCGGGTCGGGCTGGTGATGTCGGTTTCGATGGTGGTGCGTTCCAGGCCGACCCCGAAGTAGACGGTATCGGTTTCGGAGAACGGCACGCCGTAGCTGACCCGCCCGCCCGTCTGCTTGACCTTGTAGGTGCCCTGGTTCAGCGCCGGCGGGTTCAGGGTGCGCAGGTACAGTTCGAACTGCTGCGACACGCCGTCTTCGGTAAAGTACGGATTGGTGTGCGAGAAGGCGATGGTGCGGCTGTAGTCGCTGGTGTTGAGCTCCATGCCGACCGTGTTGCCGCTGCCGGCAAAGTTGGCCTGCTGGATCGACGCCGTGAAGGTGAACTTTTCCGCCTGCGAGAACGAGCCGCCGATCAGGAAGTTGCCGGTCGGTTTTTCGGTGACGGTCAGGTTGACGTCGACCTGGTCCGAGGTGCCCTGCGCTTCCGGCGTGTCGATGGTCACGTCCTTGAAGTAGCCGAGGCGGTCGACGCGGTCGCGCGACATCTTGATCTTGTTGCCGTCGTACCAGGAGCCTTCGAACTGGCGGAATTCGCGGCGGATGACTTCGTCGCGCGTGGTGGTGTTGCCGGCGATGTTCATGCGGCGCACGTAGGCGCGCTTGCCCGGGTCGACGAAGAAGGTGAACGCCACCTGGCGTTTTTCGCGGTCGATTTCCGGATTGGCGTTGACGTTGGCAAACGCGTAGCCGAAGGTGCCCATGCGGTCCGAAATGAGCTTGTTACTGGCGGTGAGCAGGTCGCCCGAATAGGTCTGGCCGACGCGCAGGCGCACCAGTTCCTTGAGCTCGTCTTCGCGCCCGAACATTTCGCCTTCGAGCTTGATGCCGGAGACGGTGTACTTCTCGCCTTCGGTGATGTTGATCGTCAGGTAGATGTCTTTTTTGTCGGGCGTGATCGAGACCTGGGTCGATTCGACGTTCGCTTCGAGGTAGCCGCGGTTCAGGTAGAAGGACTTGATCGATTCGATGTCGCCGGTCAGCTTGGTCTTGGAATACTGGTCGGCCTTGGTGTACCAGGTGAACCAGCCGGAGGTGCCCAGCTGCAGCACTTCGCGCAATTCCTTGTCCGAGAAGGTCTTGTTGCCGACGATGCTGATCTGCTTGATGCGCGCGACCTCGCCTTCGTCCACGTTGAACATGACGGTGACGCGATTGCGTTCGATCGGGGTGACGGTGGTGGTGATCTTGACGCCGTACAGGCCGTGCGACAAGTACTGGCGCTTGAGCTCCTGCTCGGCGCGGTCGACCGAGGCCTTGTCGAAAATCTTGGTTTCGCCGACGCCGATTTCCTTGAGCGCCTTGACCAGCACATCCTTTTCGAATTCCTTGGTGCCGGTGAAGTCGACGGTGGCGATCGCCGGCCGTTCTTCGACCAGCACCACCAGCACGCCCTTTTCTTCTTCCAGGCGCACGTCCTTGAAGAAGCCGGTCGCGTACAGCGCCTTGATGGCGGCGATGCTCTTCTCATCGTTGAACGTTTCGCCGACGCGCACCGGCAGGTAGCTGAACACGGTGCCGGCTTCGGTACGCTGGATGCCCTCGACCCGGATATCCTTGACCACGAACGGATTCACTGCGAGGGCTTGTCCGGCGCACATCGCCAGGACGGCAGCGCCGATTAAGCTGCGACGAAAGAAAGGCAAGGCAAAACGTTCAGAATTTAATTTCATTGGGGTTATTCAATGGTCAATCGTTTGGACAACGTACATAGGTATTCGCGGGAGGCGTGGGCGCGGCTTGTGTCAGGCGCATCACGTCGTTGAAGAGCGCCAGGGCCATCAGCATCACCAACAACACGACGCCGGCGCGCTGCGCCAACTCGACGATCCGGTCCGGCAGAGGGCGCCCGGTCAAAACTTCCAGCGAATAATACAGCAAAAGCCCACCGTCCAGAACCGGAATTGGTAACAGATTCATCACCCCAAGACTGACGCTGACGACGGCGATAAAGGTCAGGAATTCAACCGGGCCGGTGCGCGCGGTCTTGCCGGCGTAGTCGGCAATCGTCACGACGCCGGTCAGATTGGTCAGCGATACCTGCCCCGTCAGCATCTTGCCGATCATTTTCAGGCTCATCACGCTTTGCTGCCAGGTGGTCCTGGCGCCGGCGACGGCCGCGTCGACAAGGCCTAGTGTGACCTTCACCATTTCCGGGGTCGACATGACCTGGGCATTGATGCGCGAGACATTCGTCGCTTTGTTCAGTTCCGGCGTGACCATCAGGGTCAGGCTGCGGCCGGCGCGTTCGACCACGAATGCGAGCGTGCGTCCGCACGACTGGCCGACCAGCTTCATCAGCACCGAACCGTCGGGCACCGGCTTGCCGTCGATGCTGACGACGCGGTCGCCCGGCAGCATCCCGGCCCGTCCGGCCGGGCCGGCAGGATCGGGAATCTTGCCGATCGACACGGGCGTGAGGTACATCGGCATGCCGAGTTCGCCGAGCAGGTCGCCTTCGACATTCTTGCCGGCCAGCGCGGCCGGCGGCAAGGTGGCGTTGTAGCGCGCGCCGCCGGGCTGGACCACGTCGAGACGCAGGCCGCCCTTGTCGAGCACGGCTTTCAGGGTTTCCCAGCGCAGCTCGGCGTAGGTGGCGACCGGCTCGCCGTTGACGGCGACGACGCGGTCGCCCCCGCGCAGGCCGGCCTGGTAGGCGGGCGTGGCGGCGTCCATGCTGCGCACGCGGGTGCCGACCTCATCCATGCCAACCATGTACAGGCCGCCAAAGACGGCAATCGCCAGCAGGAAGTTGGCGATGGGACCGGCGGCGACGATGGCGATGCGCTGCCAGACGTTCTTGCGGGTGTATTCGCGCGCGCGCTCGGCGTCGGTGCTGGCGCGCGTGTCCGGATCGCGGTCGTCCAGCATGCGCACATAGCCGCCCAGCGGCAGCATCGAAATAACCCACTCGGTCTGGTCGGCGCCGAAACGGCGCGACCAGATCACCTTGCCGAAGCCGAGCGAAAAGCGCAGCACCTTCACGCCGCACAGGCGCGCCACCGTGTAGTGGCCCAGTTCGTGGAAAATGATCAGCGGTCCCAGCGAACACAGGAACGCCAGGATGGTGGTAAGCAGTGTCATCTGGCGAGGCTTGCGACGATGGCCTGGGCGGCGGCGCGCGCGCGGGCGTCGCACTCCATCACGGCGCCGATGCTGGTGGCGGCGTGGTGTTCGTTCTCGTGCATGACGCGCGCGATCACGCGGTCGATGTCGCGGAAACCGATGCGGCGCTCGAGGAAGGCCTGCACCGCCACTTCGTTGGCGGCGTTGAGCAGGGCCGGCGCGGTGCCGCCGGCCTCGAGCGACTCGAAGGCCAGCGCCAGGCAGGGGAAGCGCGCAACATCCGGCTGGTAGAACTGCAGGGTGCCGATGCTGGTCAGGTCGAGCTGGGCCACGCCGGATTCTATGCGCTCGGGAAAAGCGAGCGCATTGGCGATCGGGGTGCGCATGTCGGGGTTGCCCAGTTCGGCGATCACCGAGCCGTCCACGTAGGACACCATCGAGTGGATCACGCTTTGCGGATGGATCACCACCTCGATCAGGGAGGCGGGCGCGCCGAACAGCCAGTGCGCCTCGATCACTTCCAGGCCCTTGTTCATCATGGTGGCCGAGTCGACCGAAATCTTGCGTCCCATGGACCAGTTCGGATGCTTGCAGGCTTCCTCGGGGGTGACGTGTTCGAGCGTCTCGACCGCGCGCTTCAGGAACGGGCCGCCGGAAGCGGTCAGCAGGATCCTGGCGACGCCGGCCGCATCCGGCGAGCGCGCGTAGGACTGCGGCAGCGACTGGAAAATCGCATTGTGCTCGCTGTCGATCGGCAACAAGGTGGCGCCGTGCTCGTGCACCGCATCCATGAACAGCTGGCCGGACATGACCAGCGCTTCCTTGTTGGCGAGAAGAATTTTCTTGCCGGCACGGGCTGCGGCCAGGGTGGGCGCCAGGCCGGCGGCGCCGACGATGGCGGCCATGACGGTATCGGTATCGGCGCTGGCGGCGATCGAGCACAGCGCCGCTTCGCCGTGTTCGACCTGCGTCGCCAGGCCGCGTTCGCGCAGCAAGGCGCTGAGGCGGGCGGCGGCTTCCGCAGTGCCGACCACGGCGCGGGCCGGACGGAATTGCGCGCACTGCGCGGCCAGTTCGTCCACCCTGGCATGCGCGCTGAGCGCATACACCTGGTATTTTTCAGGGTGGCGTGCAAGCACGTCCAGGGTGGACACGCCGATCGAACCGGTCGCGCCTAGAATGGTAATGCGTTGCATAAAATGGTCTTTCAAACGTCGTTCAAAGCATCCCGGTGTGGATCAGGGCCGCCAGCGGCAGGACCGGCACCAGCGCATCGATGCGGTCGAGCACGCCGCCATGGCCCGGCAGCAGATTGCTGCTGTCTTTCACCCCGGCGCGGCGCTTGAGCTGCGATTCGACCAGGTCGCCCACCACGCTGGCGGCCACCAGCACCACCAGCACCGCCAGCGCCCCGCCCCAGCCCAGCCTGGCCTGCAGCTTGACGGCGAAGGTATCGGCCAGCAGCGGGCCGCCGAACAGGATCGACAGGCTGGCCAGGACCAGCACGGCAATGCCGCCGCCGATCGCGCCTTCCCACGACTTGCCCGGCGAAATCGACGGCGCCAGCTTGCGCTTGCCGAAGGCCTTGCCGGAGAAGTAGGCGCCGATGTCGGCGATCCAGACCAGGGCCATGACCGACAGCAGGTAGACGGCGGAATGCTTGAAGAACAGGACGATGGCGGCAAAGCAGGCCACGATGGAAATCGCGTACATGGTCGCCAGCATGGTGTTGCGTCCGCCTTCGGGCGGCGGCAGGCCGGTTTTCAGGGCCGGCACGAAACGGAACAGCCAAAGCAGGGTCGACAGGCCGAACCAGAATTTTACGGCGCTGTTGTCCTTGTACAGGAAGGCATAGGCGAAGGCCGCGCTCCAGAACAGGGCCACCAGCAAGGCCTGCTTGCGCGAGGACTTGAACAGCTGGAAGCTTTCGGTGACGGCGGCCGTGAGGAAGACCAGCACGACCGCGGCGAAGGCCGGGTAATACCCGCCGAACAGCACCGCCAGCAGGACGACAAGCAGGACGACAGCGGTGATGATCCGGGTAATTAGCATCAGCTTTTCTTTTCAGCCAGTTGGTCGCCGGTGCGCCCGAAACGGCGCTCGCGGTGTTGATAGGATGCGATGGCCGCGTCCAGGGACTCGATCGAAAAATCGGGCCAGTAGGTATCGGTGAAGTACAGCTCGGAATAGGCCAGCTGCCACAGCAGGAAGTTGGAAATGCGCTCTTCCCCGCCGGTGCGGATGAACAGGTCGGGCTCGGGCGCATAGGCCATGGCCAGGTGTTCGGCAAGCTGCTCTTCGGAAAAAGTGCTGATGCCGGGATTGGCCGCGACCATCTTGCCGGTGGCCTGCATGATATCCCAGCGTCCGCCGTAGTTGGCGCAGATGGTGACCGTCAGGCGCGTGTTGTTGGCGGTGCGGCGCTCGGCGGCGGCGATCATCTCTTGCAGCTTGGCATCGAAACGCGACAGATCGCCCACCACTTTCAGGCGGATATTGTTTGCGTGCATCTTCGCCACTTCGCGTTCGAGCGCGGTGACGAACAGGCGCATCAGCAGCGAGACTTCTTCTTCCGGGCGGCGCCAGTTTTCGGACGAAAACGCGAACAGGGTCAGGTACTCGATGCCGCGCTGGATGCAGGCCTCGACACAGCCGCGCACGGCTTCGACGCCCTTGACGTGGCCGGCCACGCGGGGAAGGAAACGCTTGGTGGCCCAGCGGCCGTTGCCATCCATGATGATCGCAACGTGGCGCGGCACGCGGGCCACTTCGGGAACTGCTGTCGTCGAACTTTTATAGATCATAAATCCAGACTATCTAGAACAAATGCATGGGAAGCGGACGCCGGGTCCGCCTCCGTGTGGGCAGACCCTGCCTTGACGCTCCCCCTGAGCGGGCCTCTGCACTCTACACTGTCAGGACTTCTTTTTCTTTTTCAGCAACCAGTTTATCGACATCGATGACGAACTTGTCGGTCAGTTTCTGGATTTCGTCGGATGCGCGACGCTCGTCGTCTTCCGAGCAGGCCTTGTCCTTGACCAGCTTTTTCAGCGATTCGTTGGCATCGCGGCGGATGTTGCGGATCGCGATCTTGGCGTCTTCCGCCTCGCCCTTGACCAGCTTGACCATTTCCTTGCGGCGTTCTTCGGTCAGCGGCGGGGTCGGCACGCGGATCATCTCGCCCTGCGACGAGGGATTGAGGCCCAGGTCGGAATCGCGGATGGCTTTTTCGATCGTGCTCAGCATCTTCTTTTCGAACGGCTGCACGCCGATGGTGCGGGCGTCGACCAGGGTCACGTTGGCGACCTGGGTCAGCGCGGTGGGCGAACCGTAGTACTCGACCATGATGTGATCGAGGATGCCGGTGTGGGCGCGGCCGGTGCGGACCTTGGCCAGGTCGGCCTTGAGGGTGTCGATCGACTTGTTCATGCGCTCTTGCGCGTTTTTCTTGACGTCAGCGATAGTCATGCTGCTCTCCTGTAGCTCTGAATGATATTAAACGTGTACCAGTGTACCTTCGTCTTCGCCCATGATCACGCGTTTGAGCGCGCCCGGCTTGACGATGGAGAACACCTTGATCGGCAGTTTCTGGTCGCGGCACAGCGCGAAGGCGGTCGCATCCATCACCTGCAGGTGCTTGGAAATGGCTTCGTCGAAGGTGATCGACTCGTAGCGGGTGGCGTTCGGGTCCTTTTTCGGGTCGGCGGTGTAGACGCCGTCGACCTTGGTGGCCTTGAGCACGATTTCGGCGCTGATTTCCGAGCCGCGCAGGGCGGCGGCGGTATCGGTGGTGAAGAAAGGATTGCCGGTGCCGGCGGCGAACACGACGACCTTGCCTTCTTCCAGGTACTGCAGCGCTTTCGGACGCACGTAAGGCTCGACCACCTGCTCGATCGCGATGGCCGACATGACGCGGGCGACGATGCCGACATGGCGCATGGCGTCGGCCAGGGCCAGCGCGTTCATCACGGTGGCCAGCATGCCCATGTAATCGGCCGTGGCGCGGTCCATGCCCTGGGCGCCGGGAGCGACACCGCGGAAGATGTTGCCACCGCCGATGACGACTGCCAGTTCCACGCCCAGGTTCGCTACTTCCGCGACATCGGCGACCATGCGCTCGATGGTGGCGCGGTTGATGCCGTAAGGATCATCGCCCATCAGTGCTTCGCCAGACAATTTCAGGAGTACGCGTTTGTAGGCTGGTTTCGACATGGGGGTGGGCTCCAAAAAATGACGGTTTGTATTCGGTCTTGCCATACGCACATTTTCATGTGCGCAGATTAAAAAAACGGGCCTTCCGGCCCGCTTTCACACTTACTGCTTGTTCGCAGCCATTTGCGCCGCAACCTCTGCAGCGAAATCGTCCTGCTTTTTCTCGATGCCTTCACCAACAACATACATCGTGAACGCTTTCACGGTGGTGTTCTTTTCTTTCAGCATCTGTTCGATCGACTGCTTGTCGTTCTTCACGAACGCCTGGTTCAGCAGCGACACTTCTTTCAGGTACTTCTGGATCGAACCTTCCAGGCGCTTGGCCAGGATCTCCGGCGACTGCACCGGCTTGCCTTCGGCAACGGCTTTGTCCGCATCTTCCTGTGCTTTCAGGGCTGCAACCGAACGCTCTTTTTCGATCAGTTCGGCAGGCACCTGGTCCGACGACAGCGACACCGGCTTCATGGCGGCGATGTGCATGGCCAGGTCTTTACCGACTTGCTCGTCGGCGCCGTCGAAGTCCACCATCACGCCGATACGGCCGGAGTGCAGGTAGGAAGCCAGCTTGGCTGTGGTTTCGAAACGCTGGAAGCGGCGGATCGACATGTTTTCGCCGATTTTACCGATCAGGGCGCTACGCACGTCGTCCAGGGTCTTGCCATCGAGCGGCAGGGCCAGCAGGGCGGCGACGTCGGCCGGGTTGTGTTCGGCGACCAGGCGGGCGGCGTTGTTCGCCAGTGCCATGAACTCGTCGTTCTTGGCAACGAAGTCGGTTTCGCTGTTGATTTCGAGCAGAGCGCCAACGTTACCGTTGATGTAGGTCGTGACCACGCCTTCGGCGGTGATGCGCGATGCGGCCTTGCCGGCTTTGGTGCCCAGCTTGACGCGCAGGATTTCTTCGGCACGGCCCATGTCGCCTTCGGCTTCGGTCAGTGCTTTTTTGCATTCCATCATCGGTGCGTCGGTTTTCGCGCGCAGTTCGCCTACCATCGCTGCTGTAATCGCTGCCATGTGTTTCTCCTAAATTTGTGACATATTCTGTTTAAAAAAAAGGGGGAGCTGCTGCTACCCCTTTTGTTTTCCGCGGCGCCTCAGGGGCGCCTGAGGCAATTAAGCCTGCTCGGAGACTTCGACGAAGTCGTCGCCAGCCGATTTCACCAGCTCGACGATTTCGTTGGAGGCGTTTGCACGGCCTTCCAGGATCGCGTCAGCAACACCGCGAGCGTACAGCATGATCGCTTTGGACGAATCGTCGTTGCCTGGGATGACGTGGGTCACGCCTTCTGGCGAGTGGTTGGTATCGACGATGCCGATAACAGGGATGCCCAGCTTGCCGGCTTCGGTGATCGCGCCCTTGTGGTAGCCGACGTCGACGACGAAGATTGCGTCAGGAACGCCGCCCATGTCCTTGATGCCGCCGATGGACTTCTGCAGCTTGACCATTTCGCGCTGGAACATCAGGGCTTCTTTTTTCGACAGCTTCTCGACCGAACCGTCTTCAACCTGGGCTTCCATGTCCTTCAGGCGCTTGATCGAGGTCTTGATGGTCTTGAAGTTGGTCAGCATGCCGCCCAACCAGCGCTGGTCGACGAAAGGAACGCCGGCGCGTGCAGCTTCGGCGGCGATGATTTCGCGTGCCTGGCGCTTGGTGCCGACCATCAGGATCGTGCCGCGGTTGGAGGCGACCTGCTTGATGGTTTTCATGGCTTCCTGATACATACCCATCGTCTTTTCCAAGTTGATGATATGGATCTTGTTGCGGTGGCCGAAAATGAACGGCGCCATTTTTGGGTTCCAAAAACGGGTTTGGTGACCGAAGTGGACACCGGCTTCCAGCATTTCACGCATTGTTACGGACATGTAATTCTCCAGGGTTGGGTCTGGAATCCGGTCAGTCACCATACAGGCACCCTTTGCGACCGGATTCGCGATTTTAACAAGATTTGTGGCACTACTTGACAACATTGCCCGAAAGCGAATTCAAGCAACCCGAGATTCTAACCGGATTTGGCGATAATTTCAAGCACTGCCTGCCGGGACTGGCCACGTCCCCGCCGTTCCGGCCAAGGCGGGAACGACGGGCGTGGCTGCGACACTCATCACGGCGAGCGCAGCGGCCGACAGACTCGCGGAAACTGCCAGGTCGTTATCCCTTATAATGGTCGCCATCTTTGCACGGGTTTCAGCAACATTCTTCCCTTGTTACTGATGCTTACTGCTTTCTTACTGCCCAATTGCTGATTGCCAATTATGTCCAACATCTCGATCAAATCCCCCGCCGACATCGAAGGCATGCGCGTCGCCGGCCGTCTCGGCTCCGAAGTGCTCGATTACATCACCCCCTTCATCAAGGTCGGCGTCACTACGGGCGAACTGGACCGTCTTTGCCATGAATACATGGTCAACGTGCAGGGTTCCATCCCCGCCCCGCTGAACTATTGCCCGCCCGGCTACACGCCCTACCCGAAAGCCATCTGCACCTCCGTCAACGACGTGATCTGCCACGGCATTCCGGGCGACAAGGCGCTCAAGGATGGCGACGTGGTCAACCTCGACATCACCGTCATCAAGGATGGCTACCACGGCGACAACAGCCGCATGTTCCTGGTCGGCAAACCGTCGATCCTGGCCAAGCGCCTCTCCGAAGTCACCTACGAGTGCATGTGGCTCGGCATTGCCCAGGTCAAGCCGGGCGCGCACCTGGGCGACATCGGCCACGTGATCCAGCAGCACGCCGAAAAGAACGGCTACAGCGTGGTGCGCGAATTCTGCGGCCACGGCATCGGCAAGATCTTCCACGAAGAGCCGCAGGTGCTGCACTACGGCCGTCCGGGCACGCTGGAGCGCCTGGAAGCGGGCATGATCTTCACCATCGAGCCGATGATCAATGCCGGCCGCCGCGACATCAAGGAAATGGGTGACGGCTGGACCATCAAGACCAAGGACCGCAGCCTGTCGGCCCAGTGGGAACACACGGTCCTGGTCACCGAGACCGGCTACGAAGTGCTGACCCTGTCGGCCGGCTCGCCGCCGCCGCCGGCCTTCATCACCGAAGCCAGCGCCGCCGCGGCGGCATAAGGCCGGACCAGCCATGCCCGCCGCCGCGCTCAAGAAGCAGTCCCGCGACCTCCTCAAGCAAAGGCTGAAGGCGGAGCGGGCGCTGCTGATCGCCGCCTTCCGCGCCGACGGCAAGCCCGAAAAGCTGCTGCGCGGCCTGCGCCACAGCGTCGACGAGGTCTTGAGCGAAGCGTGGCAGACGGTCGGCCTGCCCTCCTCCACCGCGCTGGTGGGCGTGGGCGGCTACGGGCGCGGCGAACTGTTTCCGTATTCCGATGTCGACCTGCTGATCCTGCTGTCCGAACCGGCCGACGCCATCACCCAGGCCAGGCTGGAAGAACTGGTGCAGATGCTGTGGGACCTGGGCCTGGAAATCGGCTCGAGCATCCGCACCATCGACGAATGCCTGAGCGAGTCGAAGGCCGACATCACGGTCCAGACCAGCCTGCTTGAGGCGCGCCTGGTGTGCGGCGACGCCGCCCTGTTCGAACAGTTGCAGCAGCGTTACGCCGCCGCCCTCGACCCGCAGGCGTTCTTCCACGCCAAGGCGGCCGAAATGCGCCTGCGCCACGCCAAATACGAAGACACGGCCTTCTCGCTCGAGCCGAACGTCAAGGAAAGTCCGGGCGGGCTGCGCGACCTGCAGGTGATCCTGTGGGTGGCCAAGGCGGCCAAGCTGGCCAATTCCTGGGGCCAGCTGGCCACGCGCGGCCTGATCACCCAGACCGAAGCGCGCCAGCTGATGGAAAAGGAACGCGCCTTCAAGGATATCCGCGTGCGCCTGCACCTGCACGCCAACCGGCGCGAAGACCGCCTGGTGTTCGACGTGCAGACCCCGATCGCGCAAAGCTTCGGCCTGAAAACCACCGGCGAAGGCATCAACGCGCGCCGCGCCAGCGAATACCTGATGCAGCGCTACTACTGGGCGGCCAAGACGGTCACCCAGCTCAACACCATCATGCTGCAGAATATCGAAGCGCAGTTGTTCCCCGAAGCCAACGAGGCCGAGGCGATCAACGAGCGCTTCAACGACGTCAACGGCCTGATCGACATCGCCGCCGACGATACGTTTACCCGCCATCCCTCGACGGTGCTGGAAGTGTTCGTGCTGATGACCGAGCGCCCCCACCTCAAGGGCATGACGGCGCGCACCATGCGCGCGCTGTGGCATGCGCGTTTCGAGATCGACGCCAGGTTCCGCGAAGACCCCGTCAACCGCGCCCTGTTCCTGCGCATCCTGCAGGCGCCGGTGGGCCTGGTGCACGCGCTGCGGCGCATGAACGACACCAGCATCCTGGGGCGCTACCTGCCGAACTTCCGCCGCATCGTGGGCCAGATGCAGCACGACCTGTTTCATGTGTACACGGTCGACCAGCACATCCTGATGGTGGTGCGCAATATGCGCCGCTTCACCATGACCGAGCACGCGCACGAATACCCTTTCTGCAGCCAGCTGATCGCCAACTTCCGCAAGTCCTGGCTGCTGTACGTGGCCGCGCTGTTCCACGACATCGCCAAGGGCCGCGGCGGCGACCATTCCAAGCTCGGCACGGTCGACGCCGCCCAGTTCTGCGAAGAACACGCGATCGGCTCGGAAGACACCGAACTGGTCGTGTTCCTGGTCGAAAACCACCTGACCATGTCGCAGGTTGCGCAAAAGCAGGACCTGTCCGACCCCGACGTGATCGAAGCCTTCGCCAAGCTGGTCAGGGACGAACGCCACCTGACCGCGCTGTACCTGCTGACGGTGGCCGACATCCGCGGCACCAGCCCCAAGGTCTGGAACGCGTGGAAAGCCAAGCTGCTCGAAGACCTGTACAAGGTGACCTTGCGCGTGCTGGGCGGCGAGCCGCATTCGGCCGACCGCGAGCTGAAAAACCGCCAGGAAGAAGCGATGGCCACCCTGCGCCTGTACGGCCTGCCCGACATCGCCCACGTCGACCTGTGGAAGCAGCTCGACGTCGCCTACTTCCTACGCCACGACGCCTCCGACATCGCCTGGCAGACCCGTTCGCTGTGGGATAAGCTGAACAGCGACAAGCCGGTCGTCAAATGCCGCCTGGCGCCGATCGGCGAAGGCTTGCAGGTGGCCGTCTACGTCAAGGACCAGCCCGACCTGTTCGCGCGCATCTGCAGCTATTTCGACCGCAAGAATTTCAGTATTCTCGACGCCAAGATCCACACCACGCGGCATGGCTACGCGCTCGATACCTTCCTGGTGACCGAGCAGAGCTTTGCCAAGAGCTACCGCGACATCATCAACCTGATCGAGCACGAGATCTGCGAACTGTTGACCTCGCAAGCGCCCTTGCCGGCGCCGACGCGCGGCCGGCTGTCGCGCCTGTCGCGCACCTTCCCGATCACGCCGACGGTCGATTTGCGGCCGGACGAGCGCGGCCAGTACTACCTGCTCTCGATCGCCGCCAACGACCGCACCGGCCTGCTGTACGCGATCGCCAACGTGCTCACGCGCTACCGCATCAACCTGCACACGGCCAAGATCATGACCCTGGGCGAGCGCGTGGAAGACGTGTTCCTGGTCGACGGCGCCGTGCTCAACAACGCGCGCAACCAGATCCAGCTCGAAACCGACCTGCTCGACGCGCTGCGCGTGTAGCGGTCCACAATTCCCTTTCCAGAAACCCTACAAGTAACCTTAGCAAAGCAAGCCATGACTGAATTAGTACGCCTCTCCAAACGCATGTCCGAACTCGGGCTCTCTTCGCGCCGCGAAGCCGATGAATGGATCGCACGCGGCTGGGTGCGGGTCGATGGCCAGGTCATCTCCGAACTGGGCAGCAAAGTGCTGCCGCACCAGAAAATCACCGTCGAGCGCCAGGCCGCGGCCGAGCAATCCAAGCGCGTAACCGTGCTGATCAACAAGCCGATGGGCTACGTCAGCGGCCAGGCCGAGGACGGCTACACCCCGGCCGTCGCGCTGATCAAGGCCGAGAACCGCTGGGCCGACGACCCCTCGCCCGAGACCTTCCACCCCACCCAGCTGCGCTCGCTGGTGCCGGCCGGACGGCTCGACATCGACTCGGTCGGCCTGCTGGTCCTGACCCAGGACGGGCGCGTGGCCAAGACCCTGATCGGGCAGGATACGTCGATCGAAAAGGAATACCTGGTGCGCGTGCAGTACACCAAGGAAGGCACGCTGCCGGATGCGGACTTGAAGAAGCTGTGCTTCGGCCTGTGGATGGACGGTAAGCCCTTGCTGGCGGCCAAGGTGCGCTGGCAGAACGAGGACCAGCTCAGCTTCACCTTAAAAGAAGGCAAGAAGCGCCAGATCCGCCGCATGTGCGATATGGTGGGCCTGAAAGTCATCGGCCTCAAGCGCGTGCGCATCGGCAAGGTCAAGCTGGGCGACCTGCCGGTCGGGCAATGGCGCTATCTGCGGCCTGACGAGCAGTTCTGAAGCGCGCCAACGCCAGCGCCGGCGCGCCCGCCACTGATGCGCTCACTTGTCCCGGCGTTCGCAGGGCTCGCTCGTCCCGGTTGTCGGCCCGGGTGAAGAACCGGCGCGTATCAGGGCGAGGGCGCCAGTTCATCTGCATGCTCATCCTTCGGCTGGCCGGCGAACAGTCGCTCCTGCATGTCATGCAGTGCGATATTAAATTCCATCGAACGAGGATGTGCCAGCATTTCTTCGTTGGTTATGCGCGCTAGATCGTCGACATCCTCGAATCCATCGACATCGGCCGACGCCGGGTCCATGCCCGCCTGCGCCCCTTCCGCAGAAGCCGGACCAGCTACTTCCGCTGGCGCGAAGAGCGGCGCCTGCGGCCCACTGCGTTCAACGCCAGCCATGCGCCCGAAGCGGTTCGAACGGCGATGCGCCCACCGGACCGGCATGGCAAAGGCGCGCGCTAAGCGAGCACCACTGATCGATCCACCGCATCGCCTCGTTGCACAGTGCCGCGCTCATCGTCGCGGCAAATCAAGCCGGCCAGCGGCGCGCTTCGGCCATGGCGCCCTGCACGCGGATGTCGATCAATGATGTTTCACCCCGGACCGGCAGACGACACAGATGAAGGTGTAGAGATAACAGGACGACAGGCTGGATAGACCCGGCGTGCCGACTAAAGTTCCCCAGAAAAGCAGCTGAGGCATGATACCGGAGCGGGCTAGCGGGAGGCCGTGGGTGAAACGTCGACAGGGCACGCCGCCGCCTGCCCTGTCGAGCCGCTTATTTCTCGTCGCTGGCAATAAAACGGTAGATCACCGCACCGAGCAGGGCGCCGGCAATCGGCGCCACCCAGAACAGCCACAGCTGCTCCACCGCCCAGTCGCCCACGTACAGCGCCACGCCGGTACTGCGCGCCGGATTGACCGAGGTGTTGGTGACCGGAATGCTGATCAGGTGGATCAGGGTCAGCGCCAGGCCGATCGGCAGCGGCGCAAAGCCGGCCGGCGCGCGCTTGCCGGTCGCGCCCAGGATCACGATCAGGAAGAACATCGTCATCACCACTTCCGTCACCAGCGCCGCCAGCATCGAATAGCCGCCCGGCGAATGGGCGCCGTAGCCGTTGGACGCAAAGCCCTTGCTCACATCGAAGCCGGCGGCGCCGCTGGCGATGACATACAGTACGCCGCCCGCCGCGACGGCGCCGATCACCTGCGCACCGATGTAAGGCAGCAGTTTCGATGCCGGAAAGCGCCCGCCGGCCCACAAGCCGATCGAGACCGCCGGATTCAGGTGGCAACCCGAAATAGGGCCGATCGCATACGCCATCGTGAGCACGGTCAGGCCGAAGGCCAGCGAGACCCCGTGCAGGCCGATGCCGACACCCGGAAACGCCGCCGCCAGCACGGCACTGCCGCAGCCGCCGAGCACGAGCCAAAAAGTACCGAGAAACTCCGCACTGTACTGTTTCATGAAATTATCCTTATCACTGACATGGTTTCGAAAGAACGACACGGCCACCACAGCGCGCTGCGCGCTCTATGTAGCCGTCTGGAAAGCATGTTGCCAGTGAAAAAGAATTATCGCAAGAATAAAGTTGCGGATTTGTTCATACAAAACGACAGATCAGACAGCGTCCAGGCGCGGATAAGTAAAGGCGATAAAGTGCATGCTGTTCAGGGCCAGGTGGGTCAGGATGGCCGTTTCGATGCGCTGCGAACGCAGGTAGGCATAGCCGTAGCCCAGGCCTGCCAGGCTTGCCAGTCCCACGAACAGCCAGCCTCCGCGCGCGTGCGCCAGGCCGAACAGGAGCGCCGCGATCGCCATGGCAAGGAGCGGGCCCGCCTCCCAGCGCCGCATGGCGCGCGCCAGTTGCTCCTGGATAAAGCCGCGAAAGAACGCCTCTTCGGTCACACAGGTAAACAGCAGGTTCAGCGCGATGAACACCGGCGTGTACGCGAACAGCTTGACATCGACATCGACATACCCCACCAGCATCCCGACCGCCAGCACGACCAGCGGCGTGCCGAGAATGATCCGGTACTGCCGCCCGACCTCGCGCCACTGCTCGCGCGTGCGGGCCGGCACGCAAAACAGGGCGAACAGGATCACCCCGGCGGCGGCGGTATCGAAATTGAGCCGGTGCGTGACCGGCTTTGCCGCCGCGCTGATCACCATGTCGGTCACCAGCGGCGGATTGACGAAGCCCGGAAAGCGGTGCAGCGCCATCGCCAGCATCATGCATCCCATCGCCACCATCAAGAGCACGTGCAGCGCACCGCTCTTGCTGCGCCTGGCGGCATACGCCAGCGCGCCGAGCGCGGCGACGGCCGCCAGGGCCTGCAGCGACAGCAGCCCGGTCGCCACGCCGCTGGCGCAGGCCAGCACCAGCAGGCACAGCCATGGCGCAACTTCCGTACCGGAACGCAGCTTGAGCGGCGCAAGCCATAATGCGCAGACGGACAGCGCCAGCAAGCCGTAGGTCGTCACGAGCGCGACTGAAAGATGAAGCATGGTGTTTTCCCGATCGGGCCGGCTGCGGCAAGGATTTAAAAGTTGCAAAATTGTAATTGATATACATCGTGGAATCAAGCCGCCCGGGACACGCTGCGGCGCACCCGCATTGCACGGCTGCCCCATTCATGGCACGATGCTCCCCCTCGCACATTTTCATTGGAGCATCAATGCGCCGCGTTTCCGCACTCGCCATCGGCCTCGTCCTTGCCAGCCAGCCGGCCCTCGCCCAGAAACGCAACGCGACGAGCACGCCGACGGTGGCCGAAGCGCCGCTGCGCGCCCACCTGTCCTTCCTCGCCGACGACATGCTCGAAGGGCGCGGCACCGGCCAGCGCGGCGGCGAACTGGCCGTGCGCTACCTCGAAACCCAGGCCGCCGCCATCGGCCTGCTTCCCGGCGCCGGCAAATCCTACCGCCAGTCCGTGAAAATGGTCGGCACCAGGACGCTGCCGACCAGCGCCGTCAGCTTCGAGGTGGGCGGCAAGACGCTGGCGCCGAAGCTGGGCACGGAGATCGTCTTCAATAACGCCAGCGGCAAGCCCAAGGTGCGCTTCGATGCGCCGGTGCTGTTCCTCGGCTACGGCATCAGCGCCGACGACGAGCACTGGGACGACTACAAGGGCGTCGACGTCAAGGGCAAGCTCCTGATCATGATGGTCAACGACCCCAGGCCGACGGCGGCGGAACCGAACCGCTTCGGCGGCAAGTCGCTCACCTACCCGGGGCGCTGGATGTACAAGTACGAAGAAGCGCTGCGCCGTGGCGCGGCCGGCGTGCTGCTGATTCACACGACCGAATCAAGCTCCTATCCGTGGAGCGTGCCGGCCAACGGCATGAGCAAGGAGCAGTTCCACCTGGCGGGCGTCGGCAACGCGCTGCAGGGCTGGCTGCAGGAAGACAGCGCGCGCGCCCTGTTCGCCGCCGCCGGCCACGACCTCGATGCGCTGCGCGCCAGGGCCGAAGTGCGCGGCTTCAAGGCGGTCGACCTGAACGCGCGCGCCAACGTCGCCGTCGACAGCGCGATCCGCGCGGTCGAGCAGTTCAACGTGGCCGGCATCGTGCCAGGCACCGATCCCGCACTCAAGGAGCAGGCGGTGATCTACTCCGCGCACTGGGACCACCTCGGCATCGACAAGGTCGAGGGCAAGCCTGACCACATCTGGAATGGCGCGGTCGACAATGCGTCCGGTTCGGCGGCGCTGCTGGCGATGGCGCAGGCGGCGGTGCGCCAGCCGGCCAAACGCACCCAGATCTTCCTGTGGCCCTGCGCCGAGGAACAGGGCCTGATCGGCAGCCTTGGCTACGTGCGCGAGCCGCTCTGGCCGCTGGCCAGGACGGCGGCGGACCTGAACCTGGACAGCATGAATTTTGTGGGCCTCACGCGCGATATCGGCGTGGCCGGCGCGGAGCGCAGCAGCCTGCACGCCAGCGCCGCCAAGGTGGCCAAGGCGATGGGCCTGCGCCTGGCGCCGTCGACGCCCGACCTGGGCGGCGCCTACTTCCGCGCCGACCACTTCAACTTCGCCAAGGCGGGCGTGCCGGCGTTTAACGTGGGATCGGCCGTATTCTCGGGCGACGGCAGCTTCGAATTCGAGCACGAGCACGGCGCGTCGAGCGCGAAGATGGTCGGCTTCAAGGATCACTATCACCAGGTCAGCGACGAGTACAACCCGGCCTGGGATTTGCGCGGCATGGTGCAGCAGGCGCAGTTCACCCTCAACCTCGGGTACGAGGTGGCGAATGCGGCCACCATGCCGACCTGGAACAAGGGCGATCCGCTGGGGAAGGTCAAGCGCTAAATCCAGGCGCCTGCGCCCGGCGACGGGCCCCTGGCTTCGCGCCTGCGCGGGAAAGAAAGTGTTACGGGCGCCGGTCATGGACGGGATATCGGGAGCGAGCCATTTCCCGGCTTTATGCCACAATCGTTTCCTCACTACCGCGAGGAGGCAGCACATGAACGAACGCATCACCATCGACACGCCGGACGGCAGCTTCGGCGCCTATGTGGCCCGTCCGGCCGCCACGCCGGCGCCGTCCATCGTCGTCCTGCAGGAGATCTTCGGCATCAACGCCGACCTGCGCGAAACCTGCGACCGCCTGGCCGCGCAAGGCTACATCGCGGTCTGCCCGGACCTGTTCTGGCGCCTGGAACCGAACGTCGAATTGACCGACAAGAGCGACGCCGAATGGAAAAAGGCCATGGGCCTGTACAAGGCCTTCGACATCGACAAGGGCGTGGAGGATATCGGCGCCACCCTGGCGGCGGCGCGCGCCCTCCCCGGCGCGACCGGCAAGGCCGGCGTGATGGGCTTCTGCATGGGCGGCCTGCTGACGTTTCTGGCCGCCACGCGCGCCCGGCCCGATGCCGCAGTGGCCTACTACGGCGGCGGCACCGACAAACACGCGGACGCCTTCAAGACGCTCGCCTGCCCGCTCATGATGCACCTGGGCGAAGCCGACGAATACATTTCGGCCGAGGCCCGCGCCACCATCGCCAGGGCGGCCGAAGGCAAAGCGCTGGTGCAGATCTTTACCTATCCCGGCCAGAACCACGCCTTCGCGCGCTGGAACGGCGTGCACTTCGACGCGCAGGCGGCCGCGCAGGCCAACGAGCGAACCCGGGCCTTCTTCGCGCAGCGCCTCAAATAGGGTTTATTCGAACAGCTTGAGTTTGAGCTGGACCGAAACCCCGCCATGCAGCCGGTCCTTATAGGTCGGCACCACCGCCACGTTCACGCCCACGCGCTTGTACTCGAACGTGGCGGTCGGAATCGCCGCCAGGAACCAGCCGCCGTCGCGCATCTTGGGATAGCCGTCGAAGCCGCCGAACACCGCGCCGAAGCGCACGCCCGCGTACGACAGGGGCTGGTAGTACATGCCCGCGTACTTCGAGTGCCGGCGGTCGCTGTTGAAGAAGCGTCCCGCCGTCAGGGCCGAATCTTCCGACAGGCGGTACTCGAGGCCGACGCCGGGATTGCGCCCGTTGAGGTCCTTGTCGCTCTGGAAGTGGTAGGTGGCAAAGCCGCTGGTCAGCCACAGCTGGCTGCGTTTTGCGCTGCCGTCGAAGGCTTTCGCTTCGGGGGCCGCCGCTTCCTGCGCCAGCGCGGGTGCGCAGGCCAGCAGCGCCAGGCCGAGGGCCGTCAAGTTTTTCAATATCATCGTCATCAATCGTCGTCGTCAGGATCGAGGTCGGGGAACATGACCTGGGTGTAGCCGAATTTGCTGAAGTCCACGATCCGCATCGGATACAGGATCCCGAGCAGGTGGTCGACTTCGTGCTGCACCACGCGCGCATGGAAGCCGTCGACCTCGCGCACGATGCGCTGGCCATGCTGGTCCACGCCTTCGTAGCGCAGGCGGGTAAAACGCGGCACGCTGCCGCGCAGCCCCGGCACCGACAGGCAGCCTTCGAAGGCTTCTTCCTTTTCGTCGGACAGGGGCGTGAGCACGGGATTGATCAGCACCGTCTGCGGTACCGCCGGCGCGTCGGGATAGCGGCCGTTGTCCTTGAAGCCGAAGATCACCAGCTGCAGGTTGACGCCGATCTGCGGCGCCGCCAGCCCCGCGCCATTCGCGTCGTGCATGGTGTCGAACATGTCGGCGATCAGCGCGTCCATGGCCGGCGTGCCGAATTCGCGCACCGGTTCGGCCACGCGCAGCAGGCGCGGGTCGCCCATCTTGAGGATCTCGCGCACTGTCATGAGATATTCTGCTCGCGGTGCAGTTGTTCGAGGAAGGAGCGGAAGCCCTCGCCGGTTTCGGGGTGCTTCAGGCCCATCGCCGTCATCGCCGTCAGGTAGCCCAGCTTGGAGCCGCAATCGTAGCGCTGGCCCGCATAGCGGTAAGCGAGCACGCGTTCGGCCGCCATCAGCGCGGCGATGCCGTCGGTGAGCTGGATTTCGCCGCCAGCGCCGGTGCCGATGTGCTCCAGGTAGCGGAAAATCTTGGGCGACAAGATATAGCGTCCCACCACCGCCAGGGTCGATGGCGCCACTTCCGGCATCGGTTTTTCGACGATCTGCGACACCAGTTCCAGGTTCTCGCGGTAGGAGGTCGCTTTCACGATGCCGTACTGGCGCGTGTTCGCGCGCGGCACTTCCTGCACCGCCAGCACGCTGCACTGCTCATAGGCGTAGACGTCGGTCATCTGCGCCAGCACCGGACGCTGGCCCGGATCGGTGTCCATGAAGTCGTCGGCCAGCAGCACCGCGAACGGCTCGTCGCCAACCACCGGGCGCGCGCACAGCACCGCGTGGCCCAGGCCCAGCGGCGCCGACTGGCGGATGTAGATGCAGTTGATGTTCTTCGGGATGACGTTGCGCACCAGCTCCAGAAGCGCTTCCTTGCCTGCCGCTTCGAGCTCCGATTCGAGTTCGTAGGCCTTGTCGAAATGGTCTTCGATGGCGCGCTTGTTGCGGCCGGTGATGAAGATCATTTCGGTGATGCCGGCGGCGACCGCCTCCTCGACCGCATACTGGATCAGCGGCTTGTCGACGATCGGCAGCATTTCCTTCGGCTGCGCCTTGGTGGCCGGCAGAAACCGGCTACCCAGACCTGCGACGGGAAAGACTGCTTTTCTAACTGGATTCATCTTGATTCGGTTCCGTGGAAGATGCTGTCGCCAGCAGTGAAAGAAGGGCCGCTTCGTCGAGGAGCGTGATGCCGAGCTCCTGCGCCTTGGCCAGTTTGCTGCCGGCATCCGCGCCGGCAACGACGTACGAGGTCTTTTTCGAGACCGATCCGGACACCTTGCCGCCGGCCGCTTCGACCAGCGCGCCGGCTTCGTCGCGCGACAGGGTCGGCAAGGTGCCGGTGATGACAAAGGTCTTGCCGGCCATGGCGCCGGTGTTTTTCATGACGTGCGCGCCTTCCTTCCAGCGCAGCACGCCGGCCAGGGTGCGCACCAGCGCCAGGTTGTCGGCGTCGGTCAGGAATTCGCTGATCGAACGCGCCACGATCGGGCCGATGTCGGGCACTTCCAGCAGTTGCAGGCCGCCTTCGAAGCTGGCCGCGTGCAGCAGCGCTTCCAGGTTGCCGAAGTGCTGGGCCAGCGCCTTGGCGGTCGACTCGCCCACGTTGCGGATGCCGAGCGCATAGATGAAACGCGCCATGCTGGTGTCGCGCGATTTTTCGAGGGCGTCGACCACGTTCTGGGCCGACTTGGCGGCCATCCGGTCCAGGCCCGCCAGTTTTTCCTTGTCGAGCGTGTACAGGTCGGCCGCGTTGCGGATCAGGCCCTTGTCGACCAGCTGTTCGATCAGCTGGTCGCCCAGCCCTTCGACGTCGATCGCGCGGCGCGACACGAAGTGCATCAGGCCGCCCTTCTTCTGGGCGCTGCAATGGGTCCAGCCGCCAGAGCAGCGCGCCACGGCTTCGTCCTCCGCGCGCACGATGGGCGAGCCGCATACCGGGCAGTTGGCCGGCATGACGAATTCGCGCACGTCCGCGGGACGGCGCTCGGCCACGAAGGACACCACTTCCGGAATCACGTCGCCGGCGCGGCGCACGATGACCGTGTCGCCGATGCGGATATCCTTGCGCCGCACTTCGCCTTCGTTGTGCAAGGTGGCGTTGGTCACGTTCACGCCGCCCACGTTGACCTGCGCCAGGCGCGCCACCGGGGTGATCGCGCCGGTGCGCCCGACCTGCACTTCGATGTCGAGCACCTGCGTCAGCGCTTCTTCGGCCGGGAATTTGTGGGCGATGGCAAAGCGCGGTGCGCGCGAGACGAACCCGAGTTTCTGCTGCTGTTCGAGGCGGTTGACCTTGTACACCACGCCGTCGATCTCGTAGGCCAGGCCCGGACGGCGTTTGCCGATGTCGCGGTAGTAGTCGATCAGGCCTTGCGCGCCGGTGACGACGGCGCGCTCGCTCGACACCGGCAGGCCGAGCGTCTGGTACCAGTCCAGCAGCGCCGAATGCGACGGCGGCATGGCGGCGCCTTCCAGCGCGCCGACGCCGTAGGAAAAGAAGCGCAGGCTGCGCGTGGCCGTGATGCGCGAGTCGAGCTGGCGCAGGCTGCCGGCGGCGGCGTTGCGCGGGTTGGCGAATTCCTTCTGGCCGGCGTCGCGCTGGCGCGCATTGAGCTTGGCGAAATCGGCCTTGTACATCAGCACCTCGCCGCGCACTTCCAGCACCGCCGGCACCGAGTCGCCGTGCAGGCGCAGCGGAATGGCGCGCACCGTGCGGATGTTGGCGGTGACGTCTTCGCCGGTGGCGCCGTCGCCGCGCGTGGCGGCCTGCACGAACACGCCATTCTCGTAGCGCAGGCTGATCGCCAGGCCGTCGAACTTGAGTTCGGCCGCATACTCCACTTCCCCCGCATCGAGTCCTTCGCGCGCGCGGCGGTCGAAGTTGACGATATCCTCGTCTTCGAAGCCGTTATTGAGCGACAGCATGGGGATGCTGTGCGTGACCTGCTTGAACTCCGGCAGCGGCGTGGCGCCCACGCGGTAGGTGGGCGAATCGACCGACACCGCTTCCGGGTGGGCCGCTTCGAGCGCCTGCAGCTCGCGGAACAGGCGGTCGTACTCGGCGTCCGGAATGGTCGGCGCATCCTGCACGTGGTACGAAAAAATATGGCGATTCAGTTCGGCCGTGAGCTGGGCCATGCGGGCGAGGTCGTCGCCCTGCGTCGTTGTTGTTGTCGTCACGATGGTGTTTTTCTGTTAGCTGAACAAGCGCATGGCGCGCGTCGAACCGGCCGCGATGTCGGCCGCTTCCATCTCCTGGTAGAAGTCGAGCACCTGGCTGTTGATTTCGCTGAGCGCCTGGTCGGTCAGCGGCTGGTCGCTGTCGTCGACGATGACCGCGTCCAGGCGGCCCACCAGCGCCTTGGCGCAGGCCAGCATGGCGCCGAAGCCGTCGCGCGCGGGCGCCACGCAGGGCACGTCCAGCAGCAAGGTCAGGCGCGAGGTGGTGTCGGCGCCCAGGGTGACGTTGGTGGTCAGGGTGAACAGCTGGCCGCCGTCGCCGTCGGGCATGATGTAGCGCCCGTCCGGACGGACGTCGAAACCCTGCTTTTCCAGCGCGCCGATCAGGGTCGCGATCGACCACGGGGCGCCGTAGGACATCAGGTTCACGCCCAGCTGGGCGTCGTGGCCGGCCACGAAGCGGTGCAGGGTGCGCGACTCGCCCATGACTTCGATCATGTCCGGGATTTCCGGTTCGGCGCCGATGTCGTCGGCCACCGCGCGCAGGCGCGTCACCAGCTCGGAGTATTCGAGTTCGTTGAGCGCCGTGGTGCGGCTGGCCATCTGCACGCCGGCCTGCAGCTTGGTGTAGACGCCGCCGTGGACGATCGGCTCCCAGTCGCCGTTCACGTGCAGGCCGATGAAATGCACCGGCTTGTTGCCGACGTGGCGCAGGGTGTGCAGGATCGGCAGGATCTTGTCGCCGCGCACCGGCGCTTCCAGCGCCAGCGGGATCAGCACGTCGATCAGCGGGTCGACCAGGCTGGTGGCCAGTTCGGCGGCCGGCGTGATCAGTTCCACCGGCGCCGCCACCGGCGCGGGCGGGGCCACGGGAATGTCGTCGGCACGCGCGGCCGCAGGAGCTGCGACAGGAGCGCTGGCGGCGGCTGCGGGTACGGGTATGGAGACGGGCGCGGGTGCGTGCGCCGGCGCATCGGCGGCCGGCGCGGCCGGCTTGATGTCCAGCGTCGGTTCATTGCGCACGATGTCGCCGGGCCGCAGCAGCACGTCGTCGTGCTCGGACGCGAAGGCGCGTTCGACGCTCTTCTTGGCCTTGTGCTCCTGCCACTTGTTATATGCGAAGACGCCGGCGACGAAGACGCCGGCGGCGCCGATCAGGCTCATTTGTAAATCTGTCATGCTGCTTGTGCCTCGGTAGCAAAATTCGCGGCGGACTCCATGTCCACCGCCACAATGCGCGATACGCCCTGCTCCTGCATCGTCACACCGATCAGTTGATTGGCCATTTCCATCGCAATTTTATTGTGCGAAATGAAAAGGAATTGAGTATGGTCCGACATCCGCTTCACCATGCGGCAGAAGCGTTCGGTGTTGGCGTCGTCCAGCGGCGCATCGACCTCGTCGAGCAGGCAGAATGGCGCCGGATTGAGGCGGAACATCGAGAACACCAGCGCGGTCGCGGTCAGGGCCTTTTCGCCGCCCGACAGCAAGTGGATGGTGGCGTTCTTTTTGCCCGGCGGCTGGGCCATGACCTGCACGCCGGAGTCGAGGATCTCGTCGCCCGTCATCACCAGCTTGGCGTTGCCGCCGCCGAAGAGGATCGGGAACAGTTCCGAAAAATGGTGGTTGACCTTGTCGAAGGTGTCTTGCAGCAGGTCGCGCGTTTCCTTGTCGATGCGCGCGATCGCGTCTTCCAGCGTGGTGATCGCTTCGTTCAGGTCCTTGTTCTGCGAGTCGAGGAAGTTCTTGCGCTCGGAGGCCTGCGCCAGCTCGTCGAGCGCGGCCAGGTTGACCGCCCCCAGCAGCGCGATGGCGTTCGTCAGGCGCGTCACCTCGCCCTGCAGGTAGGACGGCTTCATGTCGGGATGGAGCTTTTCGCTGAGCGCCGCTTCGTCGGCGTCGACCGTCTTGAGCGCTTCGGCGAACTGCTCCTGGTTCAGGCGCGCGGCCTGCTCCTTGAGCTGCATTTCCATGATCTTGTCGCGCTGCGGCTGCAGGCTGCGTTCGGACTGGGTGCGCGCGTCTTCGGCCGCGCGCAGCTGCTGCGTGATCTGGTCGAGTTCATGGCGCGCGTCCGAGAGCGCTTTTTCCTGGCTGGTGCGGCGTTCCAGCAAGTCTTGCAGGCCGTCGCTGGCGGCGCCGCTTTCCAGCGCTTCGAGCTCCATCTGGCCGAGCGCGATCGACTCGCCCACCTGGCTGGCCTGCTGGGTGGCGGTGGCGATGCTGCGGCGCAGTTCCTCGATCTTGCTGCGCTGGGATTTTTCGGCGAACTGCGCTTCCTGGGCCGCCCGTTCGAGCTCGCGCAGCTTGTCGCGCGCGTCGGCCAGCGCCTGTTCGCGCGCCAGGAAGTCGGTCTGGCCGTCTTCGTGCGCGCCCTGCAGCTCGGCCAGTTCCATGTCGAGCTGTTCGAACTTTTCTTCGGACTCCATGCGGATCTGCTGCTGCTCTTCTTCCTGCGCCGCGATCTCGGCCAGGTCGGCCTGGATCTGCGTGCTGCGCTGGTTGAAGCGCGCCTCGACCTCGGACTGCCTGACCACCTCGATCTGCAGCGCGTGCACGCCTTGCGTGAGCGTGGCCACGCGCTGGCGCGCATCCTGCAGGCGGCGCGTCAGGTCCGACATGGCGGCGTCGGCGCGCACCGCGCGGGCGCGCGCTTCGTCGGCCAGCATGGTCTGCGCGCGCAGCTGCTTGCCAATGTTGTCGATCTCCTGCTGGCGCCCCAGCATGCCGTCCTGCTCGGCGTCGGCCGCGTAGAAACGCACGCTCGACTGGGTCACCACGTGGCCCTGGCGCGTGATGAAGGCGCCGCCCAGCGGCAGGCGCGCCCGTTCGGCAAAGGCGCTGGCCGTCTCCTCGGCGCAGAACACATTGTGCAGCCAGTCGCCCAGCAAGCCGCGCAGGCCTGGTTCGTTGAGCTTGAGCAGGCTGGCGAAGGGCTTCAGGCCGGGGATGTCGGCGGCCGCGGCGGAGTTGGCCAGCGAGGGCGCATACAGCGCCAGCTTGGCCGGCGGCGCATCGCTGAAGAAGGCCTTGGCCCATTCGATGTTCGACATTTCGAGTGCGCCGGTACGCTCGCGCAGCACAGATTCGAGCGCCGTTTCCCAACCCTGTTCGATGCCCAGCTTTTGCCACAGGCGCGGCAGCGCATCGAGTTCGTGCTTTTGCAGCCAGGGCTGGACCTTGCCCTGGGTTTGCACGCGTTCCTGCAGTTGCTTCAGGGCCGACAGGCGCGCTTCGAGCTGCGCGTTGGCGGCCGTTTCGGCGTTCACCTGGGCCTGCGCAGCAGTGCGCTCTTCTTCCACGCGCTGCTGCTGTTCGGCCGCTTCGTCGAGCAGCATGCCCTGCTCTTCCAGCGCCTGCTGCTTTTCTTCGAGCTGCAGGCGCAGGTTGGCCAGGTGGCTGCTGTCGGGCAGGTTGAGGCCGTTCTTTTCCTGCTGCAGGCGCTCGCGCCGCGTCTGCAGGCCGTTCAGGATATTCGATGCATTGCGCTGGTGCGCCGATTCCAGTTCGATCTGCTGCTGCGCCTGCATGATGCGGGCGCGCGATTCGGTGGTCTTGTGCTGGGCCGCGCGCCAGGCCGCGTCCAGTTCCGGCAGGCGCTCGCCCTGCGCTTCGGCGTTCATCTGCGACTGTTCCACGCGCCCGCCCAGTTCTTCCAGCAGGTACTCGGCTTCCTCGATCTGCTGCTGGAAATCCTGGCTTTGCGTCTGCCACTGGCTGCGCTGGGCGTTCAGCGCCAGCAGCTGGTTGTGCAGGCGGCTGCGCGATTCGATGACGAACTTGATCTGCGCTTCCAGGCTGCCGATTTCGGCATTGGTCTGGTACAGGTGGCCCTGCGCGGTGTGCAGGCGGTCGCCCACCGAAAAGTGCGCCTGGCGCAGGTGCTCGAGGTCGAGTTCGACGTGGCGCAGCCTGGCCGTCTGCTCTTCGAGGTCGGTCTGGGCCTGTTCCATCTCGCGGAAGTAGCGATTCTGCTCGGTCTGCGCCTCGTTCTTGCGCAGCAGCCAGAGCAGCTTTTGCTTTTCTTCCTGGTCCGCCTGCAGCGAATGGAACCGGTTGGCGACGACCGCCTGCGCTTCGAGTTTTTCGAGGTTGGCGTTCAGTTCGCGCAGGATGTCTTCCACGCGCAGCAGGTTTTCGCGGGTGTCGTTGAGGCGGTTCTCGGTCTCGCGCCGGCGTTCCTTGTACTTCGATACGCCGGCCGCTTCTTCGAGAAATACGCGCAGTTCTTCCGGGCGCGATTCGATGATCCGCGAGATCATGCCCTGGCCGATGATGGCGTAGGCGCGCGGCCCCAGGCCCGTGCCGAGGAAGATATCCTGGATGTCGCGCCGGCGCACCGGCTGGCTGTTGATGTAGTAGGTCGAGGTGCCGTCGCGCGTGAGGGTGCGCTTGACCGCGATTTCGGCGTACTGGCCCCACTGGCCGGAAGCCTTGCCGTCGTTATTGTCGAACACCAGTTCGACCGAGGCGCGCCCGGCCGGCTTGCGGTGGGTGGAGCCGTTGAAGATCACGTCCTGCATCGACTCGCCGCGCAGTTCGGAGGCCTTCGATTCGCCCAGCACCCAGCGCACCGCGTCGATGATGTTCGACTTGCCGCAGCCATTCGGTCCGACCACGCCGACGAGCTGCCCCGGCACCTGGAAATTGGTGGGATCGACGAAAGACTTAAATCCCGACAATTTAATGGAAGACAGGCGCACGTTGACTAGCTAGCTCGGGAATCCTAAAGGTAGCCATCATACCATTTGTTGTCATGTTTTCGGAGAACAGCCGTCGGTGCGGGCCCCGATACCGGCGGTGCATGGCGCAAGCCGGCGCGCGCCCGGCGCGCGGCGTCAAAAACAGACGTAATTGAAGTAGCGCTCCGCCTGCGGGCACGGTGGCGAATAGGGATTGCGGGTCGGCCCCCAGGTGGCGGTGGTGTACACGCGGTCGGAGCCGGACAGGCCGAGCGCCAGCCCGCTCATCCACTGCTGCGAGTTGTGCGGCTCGCCCTTGTAGGGAATGCACAGCAGCGCCAGGCTCAGGGCGATCAGGACGGGACTCGGCTGGAACTGCCGGTTCGAGCGCACCAGCGCGATGAAGCCGGCGGCGCAGGCCAGTCCGAGCAGGCAGCCGAGGATCGCTTCCGACACGCTGTGCGTGTGGACCATGACGCGCGAGAGCGCCACGCCCAGCGCCAGCAGCACGCCGGCGCCGACCGCCACGTAGCGCCATATCCTGGCGCGGCCGCACAGGGCCAGGTAGGCGGCCACCGGAAAGACGGCGGCGGCGCGCGCGGCGTGGCCGCTGAAACCGGCGAAGTGCACCGCTTCGATGCCGATGCCCCAGCCGAGAAACGCGATCTTGCTGGCGATGACGACCAGGAGCGTGGCGCCGAACAGCAGGCACCAGTACATGGCGCGGCGGCGGCAGTGGGCGGCGGCGAGCCAGACGGCGATCGCGATGCCCAGGGGTGCGGTGACGGCGATGCCGCCCAGCGCGCTAAGGTGATACCAATTCATAGACACAAGCCGGAAGTGAAAAAAGCCGGGCATGGCCGGCCGTGCGGCAGCGGTCAGGCCCGGCCCGAATGATACGCGAATGCCAACAATGTGCGAATACTAACGGGACGCGCCAGCTCAGGCGGCTACCGACTGGGCCGATTTTTCCGATTCGCCGAGGGCCTCGTCCATCGCCTGCGACAGGGCGCGGCTGACCACGCCTTCGACCTTCATCACGCGCACGCGCTGGGCGCGGTAGGCTTCGATGAGCTTGTCGGACGAGAGCGAAAACGCTTCCTGCCGCGCGCCGGTGGAGAAAATGTAAAGGGTGCGCAAGGGGCTGATCCAGGCCAGCTTGACCTTGCGGATGCTGCCGTCCGGATCGGTGAATTCGATCCACATATTGCGCTCCAAGGCGTCGACGCCGAGTTCCGCGTCGTCCAGCTCGGCATGGGCCGCCTGTTCGGCGGCGGCCAGCGCTTCGTTTTCCTTTTCCAGCCGGCGCATGGCGTCCTGCTGGGCCACTTCGACCGCGATTTCGAGCTGGCGTTCGGGCGTGATGTCGAGCGGGGCGCGCACGATCGAGGCATGGCACTCGGCCAGGTCGGCGAAAAACTGGATACGGTCGGCATCCTGCCACTTGATGACATCGAGCCATTTGTTCAGGGTTGCCAGCAGGCTCGGCAGTTTGCCGATCAGGTCGCGCCGCTGTTCGTGCGTGATCTTCGGCTTGACGCTCCAGATCAGCTCATCCATGGTCTTGGTGGCGTTGCCGACCGCGCCCGGCTTGTCTTCCTCGACGCTGTAGGCGACCGTCATCACGGAGGTCCACTTTTTCTCGAGGAAGGTTTCGAGCATGGCGACCACCTGGCCGCTGCCGACCCGCGCCGCCACCGCCGTTCTGGCGGAACGGGTCGCGGCGGTGACTTTTTCCTTGCGCAGGGCCTCGGCGATCGGGGCCGCGATGGCGGTGGCCGCCGCCGCTTCTTCGGACTTGATGGTTTCTTCGAGCTCGGCCACCACTTCCGAAAACACATCGGCCGGCGCGCCGCCGTCGTCCTGCTCGCGCTCGACCCGCTCGACGCCGCGCTGCATCACCTGGAACAGCGGATCGTCGGGACCGGAACGCTGCTCCAGGCCCATGGTCGACATCAGGTCGATCATGCGGCGCGCGGGGTGCGCTTCTTCGAAGAAGAAATTCTTGTCGGCCAGCGCGGCCTTGAGCACCGGGATCTGCAGCGACTGGATCAGGTCGCGCGATTCCTTGGGAATGTTGGGATCGAGGAACACCGTCTCGAAAATCTTCGAGAGCAGGTCGATGGTGCTTTCGTCGCCGCGCGACAGTGTTCCTTTTGGAATGCTTTCCTTCAAGCGCGGCAAATAGAATACATTCCCCGTCTGCGCTTCCACCGGGGTCGGCGCGACGTGGCTAAATTGCGCCGGCAGGCCGCCCTGCAAGCCTTGCAAGCCCTTGAGCACGTCCAGCAGCGAGGCCGGCACCATCACCTGGCCCGGCTCCATCGGCTGGGCGAAACCGCCCGCCGCGATGCCGCCGCCGCCGGCGAATTGCGGCGCCGCAAAGCCGCCCGCCGCGTGCGCGCCCTGCCCCGCGGCGCCGCCCTGGGACGGTCCGCCGTGCCAGGGCGCCGGCGCGCCGGCGTCGGCGCCGCCGCTGCCCGGCGCGCCCTGGAAGGCAGCCGCGCCGCTCGGGCGCCAGCCGCCGGCCGCCGGCGCCATGGCCGGCAGGTCGGGAATCATCGGAATATCGAAGGCCGAGGGCGACGCGTCCTCGTCTTCGCTGAGGAACTGGCGCAATTGCTTGGCCAGCTCGGCCTGGCTGCTGGCGCGCGCCTTGCGCGCCGCTGCCGCGTTTTCGGTCTTCTTGATCTTGAAGGCGTCCACCGAACCGGGCTGCGCGTCCTTGTTGATCAGCATGTCGCACAGGGCGTCGTACATCGGCGCGAAATCGAACAGCAGCGCCGGGCGCAGCATCGGCAGGATCAGGCCGTGGGCTTCCTCGTCCGGCTCGAACTCGCGCCAGGCCTGGTGCAGCGCCGACAGGAACATCTCGGGACGGAAAGGATTCTGGCTGATGCGCAGCACGTCGCGCTCGAGCAGGAAGCCGAGGCGCACGTTGAGCGTGGCGATCTGGCTCGCGTACTGCATTTCGAACGGCCGGCTGATGGCGTCGAACGCGACCCGGTTATCCATTTCTTCGTAGGGCACCAGCTCCAGCGTGGCCGGCAGGGCCGTGCTGCTTTTCTTGGGCGACGGCGCCAGCAGCTCGACTTCGGCGCGCATGGACCGCACGATGCCCGAGGCGGCGACGTGGAAGAAAGCGTAGGTGTTGTTTTTTAGCAGATTACCCGACTTAACCCGTTGAAACACCGTGCGCGCATCGAGCGCCGGATCGGTCACATCCAACAACGCCGCGACGAGGCGCGTCGCCACCGCCATCAACTGGTCGTTGACGTGCTTGGTCACACTGCCGACAAGCGCTTCCAGCAACTCGTGGCGTGACGGACCTGTCTTCCTTGCAGCGGAGGGTGAAGGTGGAGCCATTGTCTGCTCGTTCCGGGTTAAAGATCTTTTGCCATAACAAACATTCTCTCACATTATTGCCAACCGGCAACCGGAAAGTTTGAAACAAGCTGTTATTTTTTGTTCAATCGCAGATTAACTGTGCTCATTGTTGCTTTTCCCTCAAGGAAAAGCGCTAAATCGTCATTTCAACTGTTGATTAAAAACAAACTCACGCCGTGAAGTTTCTCTAACATAACAACAATTCCACATAGCAATCTTCCTCGCAAGGACTTCGCCATGATAGCCAGCCGCCGTGCCAATCTCAAGCTGATCTTGTATTTGTGCTACGCCATTCTACTTGGCCTGGGCGCCTGGCTGGCCGCCGTACTGCTGAGTCAGCTTTCGCTGATGGAACCGGTAACGGCGGCGGCCGCACAAAGTTTAGCCGACGACGACGCCCTGCGCTTAGGCGCGGCCGGATACGCCCAGGCCGGGGCCGCGTATGCCAGCGCGCGCCTGTGGGTCTGGTTCTGCATCGGCGCCAACGGCGCCGGCGCGCTCCTGTTCGGGCTGTGGCTGCGGGCGGCGCTGATCGCGCCGGCCGCCGCGGCGCCGCGCTTGCCCGGCCTGGCGCCGCCACGCGCGAACCTGATCGAACGCGCCATGCGCGGCCACGCCGCGCCGGGCCGCCAGGCGCCTCGCGCCGATCGCGCCGATCGCACCACCTGCCCGCCCCGCCTGCCGGCGCCGGCCGCGAGCGGCGCCGGCGAGGCCTCGGCAAGGCTGGCGCGCATCGCGCGCCTGATCGACAGCGTCGCCTTCCAGACCACCTTACTGGCGGTCAACGCCGCCGTCGAGGCGGAACGCGGCAGCCGCCTGCCGCCGCGCGCATGAGCCAATTCCGTTCAGCATTAATTTCATTTTTGTAGGAATGAATCCTACACGAGTTCAAGGTGGATTCCGATACCTCTTCAACAGCGCGGCTCGCATGATTGCTTCACCGGAAACGCTGACGAGAGCGCCTCTACAGCAGCACCGGCGAGCACGACATTTTCAAACTTCGAAAGGAATCACCATGAACTCGAATCAGAAAAGCGGTCAGGGCAACAAGCAGAGCGACAGCTCCAGTTCCAACAAGCAATCGGGCCAGGGCTCGGGCAGCAAAAGCGGCGGCACCCAGGGCGGCACGCATGAGCAGCACGTCGAAGCCGGCCGTCAAAGCCACAAGAATGACGACAGCAATTCGAAACAGTCGGGCTCCGGCTCGGGCAACAAGCAGTCCGGTTCGTCGTCCGGCAGCGGCAGCGGCAGCAAAAGCGGCAGCGACAAACGCTGAGCGGCGCGATTGAGAGCGGGCGTCGCCGGGTTTGCGGGCGGCGCCATGGCTCGATTACAGAGGAAGCAAGAGGAAGCAAGAGCAAGCAAGAGCAAGCAAGAGCAAGCAAGAGCAAGCGTGCGGGAGTCTGCATCGGCCATGGCCGCTGGCAGGCTCTTTTTTTATCGGGCGGGCGGCGCCTGCACGACGCTGCGGCGGCCGCAGGCGATCAGATGTTTCTAGATGTTTCTGATACGCACGCCCTTCGGCGGCGAAAAGTCGGATACCTCGTTGATCATGCGCGCCACCTTGGCGTCGCGCGCGGTCAGGTGCAGGTCCGAATACTGGTGGATGGCCCACTGCTCCGGCAGCAGCTCGATGTGCTTGCGCAGGATCGATTCGGTGCGGGCGTCGTCGGCGCGCAAGCCTTCGACGATGATGTTGAGCGCATCCGGGCGCGCACCCGGCGAGGCCGTGGCATGCGACTTGTGCACCATGAAGCGCGCCGTCTCGCTGGCGTAGCGCCGGGTGCCGGACAGGAACAGGATCACGGCGATCGACGCCACCGCCCCCGCGTTGTACATCACAAACTTGACCGGCGCGTTGGAGAGGAAGTTGTACAGGCACAGGCCGTCGCTGACATAGCCGCCGTTCGACTGAATCAGGACATGCGCCGTTTCGACGCCGTTCTCGCTCATGCCGGACACCGCCTCGAACACGCGGTGCACCATATCGCTGTTCACATCGCCCGACAAGGTGAACCAGGCATCCGTCTCTTGGGTGGTTTTTTCTTCGCTCATGGCTGTCTGCTCGCAAAGTAGATGAATTATTTTAACAAATCGGGAAAAGCATGGTTTTCCCCGCGCACCTGATTCGTGCGCACCCCTCGCCGGGCGCCCGCAAGGTTGACAGTTCCGCCCTGCTGGCATATCCTCCTCAGTCTTGATCGGGAGAGGGCAGCTCAGGCTGCCGCCGAAGGGGCATCACCCAAAAACTCTCAGGCAAAAGGACCGGTCAGGGGTCGGCGGCGCACAGCGCCGCCGGTTCAACTCTGGAGAGCGGCCGCGGCACATGCCGGCGGCCCACCGAAGGGGCAGGCGGATTTTTTTCCGCTATCTCTCAGGTACCAAGGACAGAGGGGCGCGAAGCACACCGGGACGGCGACAGCCGCTCCACGTCTGCTCGTCGTACCCCCATTCACTCTGCCTTGAGGATTCCATGACGCTTAAAGCGACCCCGCTCAATTCCGCACACCGCGCCGCCGGCGCCAAGATGGTCGATTTCGGCGGCTGGGACATGCCCGTCAATTACGGTTCGCAGATCGAAGAACACCACGCTGTGCGCAACGATGTCGGCATGTTCGACGTGTCGCACATGTGCGTGGTCGACATCGAAGGCGAGAACGCCCGCCCCTTCCTGCGCGGCCTGCTGGCCAATAACGTCGACAAGCTGCAGGCGGCCGGCAAGGCCCTGTATTCGTGCATGCTCAATCCGCAGGGCTTCGTGATCGACGACCTGATCGTCTACTTCTTCAGCGAGACCTGGTTCCGCCTGGTCGTCAACGCCGGCACCGCCGAAAAAGACGTGGCCTGGATCAAGGCCCGCAACGAGGCCACCGGCAGCGGCGTCACCATCACCGAGCGCCGCGACGGCAACGCGCCGATGGCGCTGATCGCGGTGCAGGGCCCGAACGCGCGCGCCAAGGTCTGGCAGGTGCTGCCGGCCACCCAAGCCGCGTCCGAGCCGCTCAAGCCGTTCAACGCCGCCATCGTCAAGGACACCGCCTTCGGCGACGTCATGGTGGCGCGCACCGGCTACACCGGCGAAGACGGCTTCGAGCTGGCCTTCCCCGCATCCCAGGCGGAAAACCTGTGGAACGCCCTGCTGGCCGCCGGCGTCAAGCCGGCCGGCCTGGGCGCGCGCGACACGCTGCGCCTTGAAGCGGGCATGAATCTGTACGGCCAGGACATGGACGACACGGTCAACCCGCTCGACGCCGGCCTGGCATGGACCATCGACCTGGTTTCCGAGCGCGACTTCATCGGCAAGACCGCGCTGAAAGCCATGGGCCAGAATGCCCAGTACGTGGGCCTGATCCTGCGCGAAAAAGGCGGCATCCTGCGCGCCCACCAGAAAGTCGTCGCCGCCGACGGCAGCAGCGGCGAAATCACCAGCGGCACCTTCAGCCCGACCATGCAGGAAGCGATCGCGCTGGCGCGCGTGCCGATGGGCGTGGCCGTGGGCGACACCGTGCACGTCGAGATCCGCGACAAGAAGCTGGCCGCCAGCGTGATCAAGCTGCCGTTCGTGCGAAACGGTAAAATCCTCGCTGCCTGATGCGGGCAACAGCACACCCATTTAGTAATTACACCTATCGCGACCTCTTGGAGCAAACACAATGAACATCCCAGCCGACCTGAAATACACCGAGTCCCACGAATGGGTACGCGCCGAAGCTGACGGCACCCTCACCGTCGGCATCACCGAATACGCGCAGGACGCGCTGGGCGACATCGTCTTCGTCGAACTGCCGAAAGTGGGCAAGGTCTTCACCGCCGGCGACGACGCCGCCGTGGTCGAGTCGGTCAAGGCGGCCAGCGACATCTACGCGCCGGTATCGGGCGAGTGCATCGCCGTCAACGACGCCGTCGCCGACGCGCCGGACTCGATCAACAGCGACGCCTACGCGGCCTGGCTGTTCAAGCTCAAGCCGAGCGACGCCGGCGCCATCGGCGGCCTGCTCGACGCCGCGGCATACGGCAAGGCCACCGCGGAATAAGCAGCACCGGCCGTCCTGTCCGGGCGGCCTTTCTTTTCAGTTCGCCGCCGCATCCAGCGGCAGCAGTCCCTTTTTTTCGGCTCCACTACCGGCTCCCACTACCATGACCCGCACCAGCCTGACCCAACTCGAAGCACGCGATTCGTTCATCCCGCGCCATATCGGCCCGTCCACCGCCGAACAGGCAGCCATGCTGTCCACGCTCGGCTATCCGTCGCGCGCGGCGCTGATCGACGCCATCGTGCCCGCCAACATCCGCAAGAAGAGCAAGCTGGAACTGGGCCAGTTCTTCGATCCGATGCCGGAACAGGCTGCGCTGGGCAAGCTCAAGGCGCTGGCCGCCAAGAACAAGGTCATGAAGTCGATGATCGGCCAGGGCTACTTCAACAACCACACGCCGGGCGTCATCCTGCGTAATATTTTCGAAAACCCGGCCTGGTACACCGCCTACACCCCGTACCAACCCGAGATTTCGCAAGGCCGCCTGGAAGCGATCCTGAACTTCCAGCAGATGATCACCGACCTGACCGGCATGGGCATCGCCAACTCCTCGATGCTCGACGAAGGCACCGCCGCCGCCGAAGCCATGACCCTGATCCAGCGCGTCGGCAAATCGGCCTCGAACGTGTTCTACGTCGCCGACGACGTGCTGCCGCAGACGCTGGAAGTGGTGCAGACGCGCGCCCAGCCGATCGGCGTGGAAGTGCGCACCATCGCCGCCGCCGACATCGGCGGCCTGTCCGAGCCCTGCTTCGGTGTCCTGATCCAGTACCCGGGCGTGAACGGCGATGTGCGCGACTACCGCGCCGCCGTCGAAAAACTGCACGCCGCCGGCGCCATGGTGGTGGCCGCCGCCGACCTGCTGGCACTGACCCTGCTGACGCCTCCCGGCGACTGGGGCTGCGACGTCGTCGTCGGTAACAGCCAGCGCTTCGGCGTGCCGCTCGGCTTCGGCGGCCCGCACGCCGGCTACCTGGCCACGCGCGACGAATTCAAGCGCAGCATGGCCGGCCGCCTGGTGGGCGTGACCATCGACGCGCAAGGGAACAAGGCCTACCGCCTGGCCCTGCAAACGCGCGAGCAGCACATCCGCCGCGAAAAAGCCACCTCCAACATCTGCACCGCGCAGGTCCTGCTGGCCGTGATGGCCTCGATGTACGCGGTCTACCACGGCCCCAAAGGCCTGCAGCGCATCGCCCGGCGCGTGCACCGCTTCACCGCCATCCTGGCCGCCAAGCTCGGCCAGCTCGGCTACGAGATCGCCAACCAGACCTACTTCGACACGCTGACGGTCAAGAGCGCGCGCGCGGGCGAACTGCACGCCATCGCCATCGAGCACGGCGTCAACCTGCGCAAGGTCGACGAGCGGCACGTCGGCATCTCGCTCGACGAAACCACCACCCGCGAGGACATCGCGCTGCTGTGGACCATCTTCTCGCAGGGCGTCCCGAACGCCCCGGCCTCGCCCGACTTCGACGCCTTCGATGCGAGCGCGCAGAACGCCTTCCCCGAGGCGCTGGCGCGCACCAGCGACTACCTGACCCACCCGACCTTCAACCGCTATCACGCCGAACACGAAATGCTGCGCTACCTGCGCAGCCTGGCCGACAAGGACCTGGCGCTGGACCGCACCATGATTCCGCTCGGCTCGTGCACCATGAAGCTGAACGCGACCAGCGAAATGATTCCGGTGACCTGGCCCGAGTTTTCGAACATCCACCCGTTCGCGCCGGACGCGCAGACGGTCGGCTACCGCGAAATGATCGGCCAGCTGGAAGACATGCTGTGCGCGCTGACCGGCTACGCGGCCGTGTCGCTGCAGCCGAACGCCGGCTCGCAGGGCGAGTACGCGGGCCTGCTGGTGATCAAGGCTTACCATGAGTCGCGCGGCGAAGGCCACCGCAACATTTGCCTGATTCCCTCCTCGGCGCACGGCACCAACCCGGCGTCCGCCAACATGGTCGGCATGAAGGTGGTCGTCACCGCCTGCGACGCCAGCGGCAACGTCGACCTGGCCGACCTCAAGGCCAAGGCCGAACAGCACAGCGCCAACCTGGCCTGCGTGATGGTCACCTACCCGTCCACCCACGGCGTGTTCGAAGAAGGCATCGCCGAACTGTGCGAGATCATCCATGCGCACGGCGGCCAGGTCTACATCGACGGCGCCAACATGAACGCGCTGGTCGGCGTGGCCGCGCCGGGCAGCTTCGGCGGCGACGTCAGCCACCTGAACCTGCACAAGACCTTCTGCATCCCGCACGGCGGCGGCGGCCCGGGCGTCGGCCCGATCGGCGTCGGCGCGCACCTGGCCAAGTTCCTGCCGAACCAGCGTTCGACCGGCTACACGCGCGACCAGGCCGGCATCGGCGCGGTCAGCGCGGCGCCGTTCGGCTCGGCCAGCATCCTGCCGATTTCGTGGATGTACATCGCGATGATGGGCGGCGAAGGCCTGACCGCCGCCACCGAAACCGCGATCCTGGCGGCCAACTACATCGCGCGCCGCCTGGCGCCCCACTATCCGGTGCTGTACACGGGCCACGACGGCCTGGTGGCGCACGAATGCATCCTGGACCTGCGTCCGATCACCGATGCCACCGGCATCAGCAACGAAGACGTGGCCAAGCGCCTGATGGACTTCGGCTTCCACGCGCCGACCATGAGCTTCCCGGTCCCGGGCACGCTGATGATCGAGCCGACCGAAAGCGAATCGAAGGCCGAGATGGACCGCTTCATCGATGCGATGATCGCCATCCACGCCGAAATCGTGAAGGTCGAGCGCGGCGAGTACGACCGCATGGACAATCCGCTCAAGGGTGCGCCGCACACGGCCGAAGTGGTCACCGCCGACGTCTGGGAGCACAAGTACAGCCGCGAGCAAGCCGCCTTCCCGGTGGCGTCGCTGCGCAAGCAGAAGTACTGGCCGCCGGTCGGCCGCGCCGACAATGTCTACGGCGACCGCAACCTGTTCTGCGGCTGCGCGCCGATCAGCGACTACGAGTAATCCGGCAGTCGCCTCAGGGCCGCCGTGAAGCCAGCCGCAGATGCGGCGCGGCTTTTTTCGGCGGCCCTGGCGCATCCGCCGCGCTCTCGTCGAGCTGGAAGCCGCTGACCGCCTGCGACAGGCTCAGCGCCTGGTCCTGCAAGCGTTGCGCGGCCGATGCGGCCTCTTTCACCAGCACCGAATTCTGGCGCGTCATCAAGTCCATCTGCACGATGGCCTCGTTCACCGCCCCGATGCCGCCGGCCTGGCCCGCGCTGGCCTGGCCGAGCCGGCCCACCATGTCCCCCACCTGCTGCACCGACTGCGCGATGCCCGCCATGCGCAGCCCCGCTTCCGAGGCGCTGGCACTGCCGCCGTCGATGTCGGCCAGCGCCTGCGCGATCAGCTCCCTGATGTCGCGCGCGGCGCCGGCCGAACGCTGCGCCAGGGTGCGCACGTCGCCGGCCACCGCGGCCAGGGCGGCGCCGTGTTCGCCGGCGCGGCCCGCTTCCAGCGCCGCATTGAGCGCCAGCGCATCGGTCTGGCCGGCCAGCTGGTCGATCACGCCGACCAGCTGCGCCGCGCGCTGGGCGCTGGCGCGCAGCGCCGCCATGGTCAGCACCAGGCGGTCGAGCACCCCGCCCCCGCACAGTGCCTGCATGGCGGTGTGGTCGGCCAGCAGGTTGGCGCTGCGCGCGCTCTCGCAGGCGGGCCCGGCCGCCGCGCCGAGCGCGCCGACGCCCTCGGCCGCCTGTTTCAGCACGCCCGCCTGGGCGGCCGTCCGGCTCGACAGGCCGGCACTGCCCACCGCGATCTCGCGCGAGGCGGCGTCGATCGAGCGCGCCGAGGCCAGCACGCTTTTCAGGGTCGCGTTCAGGGTGCCGATGGCCGCGTCGAGCGTGCGCGCGGTGTCGGCGATTTCGTCGCGCCCGTAACTGCGCTTTTTCAGGGTCAGCTTGCCGCTCGCCAGTTCACCGGCGGCCTCGCCGATGCCGGCCACGCCGCGCAGCAGCGCGCGCCGCACCAGCACGGTGATGCCGAGCGTGGCGCCGGCCGAGAGCACCACCAGCAGCGGCATCAGGACCGAGAGCGCGGCAAAATCGGCGGCCGCGCGGCGCGACGCCTGCTCGCTCAGATCCTGCTCGAAGCGCGCCAGCTCGGCCAGCCGCGCCGCGACGATCTCGAAGCGCTGTTCCGCCTTGGACATGGCGTTCGCGCTCATCGAGTGATCGACCTGGGACAGCTCGATCACGTCGAGGATGGCGCGCACATAGCTGGCATGGGCGGCGGCGGACTGGCCGACCAGGCGCTGCCCGGCAGCGGCGCCGCCGCGCCGCGCCAGGGCCGCGAACCTGCGTTCGATGGCGGCGTGGCGCCGGTAGATATCCTGTCCCAGCGCCTCGAGGCGCGGCGCCGACATGCTGGCGCCGATCCAGGTCAGCAGCTGGTACATGCGCGCGTGCGCCTGCTGCGCCTCGCTCGCCAGCGCGCCGGCCTCGCGGATGCGCGCGGCGCGCTCGCCCACGATCGTGTCGACCGCCTGGTTCTGGCGCACCATCGCGTACCACGCGCTGCCGGAAGAGACGATCAGGAGCAGCAGCACCATGCACGGCGCGAGCAGCAGCTTGGGACCGATGCGCAGGCGTTCGAGCATGTCAGCGCTTGTAGACGCCGGCTTCCAGGGCCACGTCGCCGATACGCAGCACGTAGGTGGTCTTGGCCTCGACCTTGCCGTTGGCCGGGTTCTTGAACTTGTAGTCGACCCAGCCGCGCCCAGGGCCGTTGGCGATCGCGATCATTTCGTGGCGGAACAGCTTGCCGTCGGCGTCCGGCACGTCGCGCAAGTCCTTGCCGATCAGGGCCAGGGTCGGATGGGCCACCGTGATCCCGCCCAGGTCGCGCATGGCCAGGTACAGCGCGCCGTAATTGTATTCGGGGTCGCGCGCATTGATCAGACGGATCATTTCTTCCTTGCCCTTGAGGCGCATGAAGCGCGCGCCCTTCTCGGCCAGCGCCACCGCATCTTTTTCGCTCGGCTCGGCCGCCGCCGCGCCGCCTGGCGCCGCGCCCCAGAGACAGGCCAGCGCGAGGCCGGCCTTGATCAGAATCTTCACAGTGATATCCTTCAACGTCGGTGAACGCGCATGCGGGCGCCGGCGCAGGTATGATGGCCTGCCAGCCAGCCTGCGCAAAATGAGTTGGCGCAATGTTTCCTGAGCGCATAGCTCAATTTACGCGTTCGAGCGGCTTGCCGTTTGCGCAGGATCAAGCGTGCGGATCGCGCCACACAGTCGAGGAAGAGAGATGGACCGTTCAGTTGTCGCCCTGTTATTGTCGGGCCTGGTGTTTCCGGGCGCCGGCCAGTATTACCTGGGCCGGCGCGCGCGCGCCTGCCTGTTTATCGTGCCGGCGCTGGTCGCGGCCGTGTATTTTTTCAAGCAGGCGATGGACAGCGCCTCGCTGATGGTCGATGAGGTGCTGCGCGGCGCGCTGCCGGCCGATCCGGTGCTGATCGCCGAGCGCCTGCACCAGCAGGGCGAGATGGCGTCGCCGCTGATGAATATCGCCGCCGGCGTGATGCTGCTGTGCTGGCTGGGGAGCGTGCTCGACGCCTGGCTGCTGGGGCGCAGCATGGCGCGCACGGCGAAGGAGGCGCGATGAGATTGCCTGTTTCGGTTTGCCTGCCGGGCCTGGCCCTGGCACTGGCCGGCTGCGCCGCGCCCCCGCCGGCCCCGGCATCGGCCGGCGGCGGCATCGTGCGCACGCCCGTGCACCGGGCGCCGTCCTCGTTTGCCGGTGCCGACGCAGTGGTGATGCGGGTCGAGCTGGCGGCCGGCGCGCGCGCCGGCCGCCACACCCACGCGGGCGATGAAATCGGCTACGTGCTCGAAGGAGAAGGCCAGCTGCTGGTCGACGGCGCGCCGCCGCGCCTGCTGCGCGCGGGCGACGCCTTCGTGGTGCCGGCCGGGGTGGTGCACGATGCCCACAACCCGGGCGGCGGCACGATGCGCCTGGTCGGCGTGTTCGTGGTCGATAAAGACAAGCCGCTCGCCACGCCCGCACAATAGCGTGCGGGGCGGCGGCTGGTCCGTCCCTTACGCCAGCTTGACCGCGTGCTCGCGGGTGGCGTGGAAGGTCAGCTTGGGCCAGCGCTCTTCGGTCAGGCGCAGGTTGACGTTCGAGGTCGCCAGGTAAGCCATGTTGCCGGCCGCATCGTAGGCCACGTTGTGGCCGAGGGCCGCTTCGAAGTCGGCCAGGATGCGCTTGTCGTCGCCGCTGACCCAGCGCGCGCTGCTGATGCTGGTGCCTTCGAACACGGCGTCGACGCCATATTCGTTGAGCAGGCGGCTGGCCACCACTTCGAACTGCAGCACCCCGACCGCGCCCAGTACCAGCTCGCCGCCCTGGACCGGCTTGAAGACCTGCACCGCGCCCTCCTCGCCCAGCTGCTGCAAGCCCTTGTGCAGCTGCTTGATCTTGAGCGGATTACGGATGCGCACCGAGCGGAAGAAGTCCGGCGCGAAGTACGGGATGCCGGTAAATTGCAGCATCTCGCCTTCCGAGAAGCTGTCGCCGATCTGCATGTTGCCGTGGTTCGGCAAGCCGATGATGTCGCCGGCGTAGGCTTCCTCGACCTGCTCGCGCGAGGACGCCATGAAGGTGACCACCGACGAGACCTTGATCTCGCGCCCCAGGCGCAGGTGCTTGACCTTCATGCCGCGCTCGAAGCGTCCCGAGCACACGCGCAGGAAGGCGATGCGGTCGCGGTGGGCCGGGTCCATATTGGCCTGGATCTTGAAGACGAAGCCGGAAAACGGCTGTTCGGCGGGCGCCACCACGCGCACGGTGGCGTCGCGCTCGCGCGGGGCCGGGGCCCAGTCGACCAGGGCCGAGAGAATCTCGCGCACGCCGAAATTGTTGATCGCCGAACCGAAGAACACCGGGGTCTGCACGCCGGCCAGGAACTGTTCCAGGTCGAACGGGTGCGAGGCGCCGTGCACCAGCTCCACTTCCATCTTGAGCTGCTCGATCTCGAGCGGGAACATGGCCGCCAGCTTCGGATTGTCGATGCCCTTGACGATCTCGAAGGCGCCGTCGGCCTTTTCTTCGCCGGCCTTGAACAGCATGATTTCGTCGCGCAGCAGGTGGTACACGCCGCGGAAGTTCTTGCCCATGCCGATCGGCCAGGTCACCGGCGCGCACTGGATCTTGAGCACCGATTCGAGTTCGTCGAGCAGGTCGAGCGGATCGCGCGTTTCGCGGTCCATCTTGTTCATGAAGGTGACGATCGGGGTGTTGCGCATGCGGCACACGGCCAGCAGCTTGATGGTCTGCGCTTCCACGCCCTTGGCCGCGTCGATCACCATCAGGGCCGAGTCGACGGCGGTGAGCACGCGGTAGGTGTCTTCCGAAAAGTCCTGGTGGCCCGGGGTGTCGAGCAGGTTGATGACGTGCTCGCGGTACTCGAACTGCATCACCGAGCTGGCCACGGAAATGCCGCGCTGCTTTTCGATCTCCATCCAGTCGGAGGTCGCATGGCGCCCGCTCTTCCTGGCCTTGACGGTGCCGGCCATCTGGATCGCGCCCGAAAACAGCAACAGCTTTTCGGTCAGCGTGGTCTTGCCGGCGTCGGGGTGGGAAATGATGCCGAAGGTACGGCGGCGCGCCACTTCGCGCGCAATCGCGGCGGGGGCGGGCTTGGCGCCCGGTGCGGAAAGATCCGGATCGGGAAGGTCGGAATCGGGAAGGGAAGTATCGGTATCGTTGGCCATATTCTCAGCCATAACATGGCCTCGCACAAAACCCACGATTTTACCGATACTTGCCCCGCTCGTGTGAACTGATTCGGGCGCGGCGGAGAACCGCGCCCGCGGCCTGCAGCCGATTTACCAGCAGCCGTCTTTGGCGGCCGTCTGTTTGCCGGTGTGGTCCATGGCCAGGGCGCCGCATTCGTCGGACGCCTGCTGCGTGGTCGGCGTTGCGGTCACCTTGTACGTGCTCCCATCGTCGGGAATGGCCGTGGCGATGTTGTACCGTATGGCGTCGCCGGTGGCGCCTTTCGGCGACACCAGCGAGCCCTTCGGCCCCCCGGCGAAGGTGCCCTTGTCGCTCGCCGTGGCGAAACGTTCGAGCAACTGGGCCTGCTCCATCACGATGCCCTTGGCGACCGAGCGCTGCGTCTTCTGGACACTTTTGGTGTACGACGGCACGGCGACCGCGGCCAGGATGCCAACGATGGCCACCGTGATGATCACCTCGATGAGCGTGAAGCCGCGTGCCGGCCGATGCGATGAGGTGCGCTTCATCGCTGCAACTCGCGCCAGTTGATGCGGCCCAGGGTGACCGCTTGCTGCTCGACCGGTGGCTGGATCACGCCAGGCTTGGTCGGCACACAGTCGACCGTGCAGCCCGGATCGGTTTTGCCGCTACTGACGGCACCGCCCGTCACAATCCCGGTCAACGGCCCGCCGGAATTCGGCCAGCTGATCTTGACGGTGGTTTCGATCGTATAGCCGCCGCCCGCCAGGTCCTTGTAGACAATGGTCGTCGTGGTGGTGCTGCCATCTTCGTTCTGCTTCACTACCGGCGGCGGATTGGTGGCCGGCTTGGTCGGCGGCGGAGGATCGCCATCGCCTTGCTGGAACTTACCTTGCGGATCGCGCGCACCCGCTGCCGGAATACCCTGGATCGCCGTACCTGCCTTGTTATCAGGCGGTACTTTCATGGTCCAGTTGCTGTCGTCCATGCACGGCGTCGGCGTATTGCTATCCTTCGGCGGGTTATGCCAGAAGATCAGGTACTCGGCGATCAGCTTGTCTTTCAGCTTGTCTGTCGCCAGGCGATAGCCGAATTCGGGCTTGTTCGCCACATTGAGGCGGATGTCGCCCTGGGCGATGTCGGCCTTGACCACCTGGACGGTCAGCGCACCGTTGCGCCACTCGCCGTTTTTGCCGTACCGGAAGGTTGGTGCGGCGACACCGGCACACTGCGGCCTGATCGGATGCACGCCATTGCGCAGGACGCCGTTATTCGCCCAGTCCCGGATCACGAACGCTTCGAGCGGCATCGACAGGGTCAAATCCTTGATGGCATTCAACTTGTATGTCGGCATCGAGGCGACCGTCAATCCCGCGCTTGTCTGGAAGCCCCTGACATTGCCCTTGTAGGTGGCGTTGGTTGCCGCGGCTTCTGCGCCATCGATACTGATTTCCATCGCCGGCGAATTGGCCTGGTTCGCCAGCAAGACCTTGAAGCGCGTATTCGGCGTCACCATGGTCGTCGTCTGGGTCGTGGTCCATGTGCTGACCACGGTACGGTACTCGAACTCGTGCTTGCCGCGCCTGGTGACGGTAAACTTCTGGAACTCGTACGAGGTACGGGTGGTCGTATACGTCACCACACTGGTCCTGACCAGATTGCCGTCCGCGTCGGGAGCCGAGGTCGCTTGGCCGACCGGGGTTGCAGGTCCGTTCGTGTAGTCGCTGTAGTTGACCGGTTTGCTGTTCGCGCTGCCCTCTGCCCATGACGAGGTCGAGATCACCTTTGCCGTGCTGGCACCGGTGTTGCTGTCCCTCAGCGCCGGGAAGTTCGGCTCGTAGCTGTCGGTCGAGCTACCCTCCAGCACTTTCGACAGGCGCTGTTGATCCTGGCTAGGATGGAGCAGGTTCAGGCCCAGCACATCGTAGATATCGTCGTACTCGTGGACGTGAATATAGTTCAGGTTAGCCACATCGCCGGTGGTCGCCTCGCGTCCGCGCGAGAACACCCCGCCGTAGGCTCTGCTGTCCGTCGCATAGTTTTCCGAGGTAAATTTGGACTCCGGTCCGCCGCATTTGTCATAGCAGAAAATATCGGTATCGAAGTGGCCGCCGGCAACGCCGCGCCCGCCGCCGACCGTTTCTGTCTTGACCTCGACCTGGTCGGGCTTCGGTGCGTCGTTCTGGTCGAAGTTGGACTGGAACACATCGATGTCGAGCGCAGAAAAGCCGACCAGCTGGGAACGCACGCCGCCGCCCATGTGGCGTCCGACAGGATGCAGCATCTTCTTGTTCAGATCCTGGACGGTATCGACGGTGTTGAACTTGGAATCGCCGTTCAGATCGAAAATGACCGCGCCGGTGCTGCCGCCATTGCGCCAGTTCAGCTGCATCCACCAGTTCTCGCCGGGTGGTTTGGCCGTGGTGCTGACGGTCGGGTTGGTGCTGAAGAACTGGAACACGTCGCCCTTGATGAAGATGCCGTCGCCGACCACGCGTTCGCCTTTCGGCAAGGCCACTTTCCAGCCGCGCTTCTTGGTCCAGTCCATCGGTTCGTCGGTGGCCGTGCGGACGCGGATGGCGCTCTCGCCGCTACCGAAGGTGTATTCGGTCAGGGTCTGGGTAATCAGTGCGCCGCTCTTGTCCGCCGTGTCGCGGATGCCGTACGCGTAGTGCACGGTGTCGGTGTCGGTCAGGTCGGCGGTGTTAAGCAGGCGGCCGGTCACGAAGGCCACCAGCACGCCGCCATTCGGGTGCGCCGTCAGGCCCGGGGCCGAGGTAATGGCGCGCGCGGCATTGCTGTCTTCCCGCGCATGCAGCTGCACCGGCGTCGAGCTGAGGTCGTTCAGATTGAACTTCCACATATTGCCGTCGATATCGCCGGCGTAGGCGGTGTCCTTCGTGCCGTCTTCATCGGTATCCCACAGCGAGGGCGAGGACAGGCCGTTCGGCTCGGTCACCGAGCCGCCGCTGGTGGTGAACTCCTTGATCAAGGCGCCGGTCAGGGCATTGATGACATACAGGGAGGCGCCGCCATTGCCCTTGTTGTTGTAGCCGTTACCGATCACCAGGGCGTCGTAGTACTCGTCCTCGGCGCCCGGCGCGGTCGCGCGCTTCTTCAGCAGACGGGTCAGCACAGGCGCACTGTAGGTATCGCCGAGGTTGGCAAAACCGGTGGACTTGTCCGTGATTTCCCACAGGGCCTTGGCGGCCGTCGCGTTCTCGTCCGCGGTTGCGCCGTTGCTCACGTCGAGGGCGTAAATGCCTTTTCCGCCGCCGCCCAGGGTACCGACCAGCACCGTCTTGCTGGCGAACTTGCGCACATCGAGACGGCCATCGACAAAATACTGCGGCGTGTAGGTCTTGCTCGCCAGGACCGACAGCCTTGGCAGCAAGACCTTGGGTACATAGGCGAAGCGCTCGTCGCCGCTGACGGCATCGATGGCGTGCATCATGCCGTCGTTGGCGCCGACATATACGGTTTCGTTTCCGGCCGCGTCTTTCCAGTACACCGGCGTCGAATGGATGATGGTGCCGTACCAGCCGGCACGGGTGCGGTAGGTGGTGCCCTCGCCGGTCTTGTCGCCACGCAGGTAGTTCAGTATCGGCGAGTTGGTGCTGCCGCTGGTGGCGGCGACGGCCGGGTCGATCGCGGTACGCTGGGCTGCCGACAGCGACGGCCAGGCGAACGGAATGCCGGCCGGCGTGGCCGTATCGCTCATGGTCACGATGCTACGCTTGGCCTGCGGATCCGACATCTTGAGGGCCAGCACGCCGGCAGCGCCGCCGTCCCAGAGATCGCCGGGAATGATGACGCCGTTGGTGCCGATCTTGTACGAATGCACGTTGCCGGTGAGCCCGCCCGCGTTGTAATCGATGGAAAACATCCGCGCCTTGCCATCGCTGACATTGGTGCTGGACGCGACCGGTTGCCCGACGTAGCCGATGGGCGACTTCGCCGGCTCGAAGGGCGCGGCCGCCATGACGGCGACCACAGCCGCCGTGGCAAGGCCGACGAGGCCCGCCCCGGTGGCGATTTTTGTTTTTAGTTGCATGAGAATTCTCCCGCAGAATGATGGTGGCAGTACTAGTCGCAATGAGTAGCGGTGGGACGATAGCGGATCGTGGTCTGTAAAAAGGCGACGGCGCCGCCGTTGCCCTCTCCGCGTGCGGTGATGCGCGCAATGCCGGGCTCGCACCATGTGTTCACCTTGACCGGCGCGGTGATCATTTCAATAATGTAACGGGGCTGCACGCTGACCTTGCCCACGTGCTGATCCGCTTTGGAAAAGCCCCTGGTCAGGCTGGCATCCTTCCAGTCGAGTTTGTCCCAACCGGCCGCCACGACCGGCTTCAGGCACAAGCCGTTCTTGCAGGTCTTCGAGAACTGGGAGGAATCGTAAGGATCGAAGGGCGGCTTGCTGAACGACACCGCTTCGGCATCGCGCAACATGGCTTCGGCCGCCTCGCGCGCCACCTGCTGGTCGCGCGCATTGCGGGCCATGCGTTCTTCGAGCGTCCCGCTGCGCACCAGCGCCAGGACGAACATGGTCAGGACCACCAGGAACACCAGTCCGGTGACCAGGACGGCGCCCGCTTGCGCGGCGCGCGGCCGGAAAAATTTAACTTTAGACATTAAAACCTCACCCCGTTGCGCACTGTGAAGGTGGATGTGACGACGCGCCGCAGGTGCCCGTCATTGCTGCTCACTTCCTCGCCGTTGAACTGCACTTTTTGCGTGCCGATGACAACGCCCTTGGACGGTCCGCGCATGAGCAGGTTGACCCGCACCGCGCTGACTTTGGCGAACTCCTCGGCGGTCGGCACCTCGACGTATTTGTCGACCACTTCACCGCCCTTGCCGATGCCGTAGCTGATCTTCATGCGTTCGACATGGTCGGCCACCACCACGCCATTGCCGGCCGGCGCATCGGCGTCGTCGGCGTAGCAGCGCAGCTGGCCGTCGACGACCCTGAACTGGTAGACGACCAGGTTGTTGTTGACCTGGGGCGTGGCCTCGGCCGGATCGAGCGCATTGTCCGAGGTCACCGTCACGCCCTCGCAATTGCTCTCCCTGCCCAGGAAGCGGTTCGGCACCGCCGGCGCGGCGACTGCGTCAACCACCCAGTTCGGGTCGTGCCGCACGATCAGGATGTCCGAGCCGCCAACGGTGCGGCCGCTGATCTTGTCTGCCGAGATCGCGGGCAGGTTGGTATTGAGCCGGTAGCCGGCCTGGCGCACGGCCGTCCCCATGATGTCGAGCACATTGCGGGTACTTTCCTGTATCCGCACGATATCGGTCTGGGTCGTGTTCATCTGCTTGGAGCCGATGAACATATAGCCCACCCCGCCGAGCAGGATCAGGCCGATGGTCATGGCGACCATCACCTCGACCAGCCCCAGCCCGTGCTGCTTGCGGGCGCCCAGGGCGGGCGCGCTCGTTGGACGGCGTGTCATAAGCGGGTCTCCAGAACGAATTGTTGGGTTGACTTGCCGACCGTGGCGCCGCTGTCCTTGCTGGCGCGGCTGTCGTCCCACTGGATGGTGACGACCACGTTGCCGTTGTTCGCGAACGAGATGCCGCCTTTGCCGTCCTTCAGCGAATCCGACAATGCCTTGCGCCACTCGGAGACGTCGGCCTCGTGGACCGTGCCCTTGGCTGTCGGCGAATCGGCCGTCACCAGGATCTCGTACTTGGTCTTGTCGGCCTGGGCGACCGTACGGTTGGCGCGCATGCGGTCGACGATGTCGTTGGCCAGGATGGTGGCCTGGCCGCGCGCATAGGCGCTCTGGTTGTTTTTCAGGTTGGTTATGATGAGCCCGGCAATGCCGAGCATGCCGATGCCGATCACCAGCATGGCGACCAGCACTTCCAGCATCGAAAAACCTTGTTGACGTCGCATCTTTTCAATCTCCTGTTTAAGCTGAGGTGCAATTGGGCGAGATATCGAGGACCTTGGTGCCGATCCATCCCGTTCCGGCCGTCAGCGTGATCGTCCTGCGCTTGGACTTACCCGACCCACTGCAGAAAAAAAAGCTGCCCGCGTGCGCAGTCGTATTGTCGAAACGGCTCTGGCCATTGCTGGTGTAGGACACATAATCCTGCACATTGCCCGTAGACAATATTTTGCTGCCTCCCGAGAAGGCCGACTGGGCCCGCAGCACGGTTTCGCCGGCATCGAGGACGCCGGTGTTACCGGCCGTGCTGTCGTCGACGAAGATGACCCAGCCGCCGCGCCAGTCGCCGGCCGCCGCAGTGCTGGTGCAGTCGCTGCCGGTGGTGGTGCGGCACATGGTCACCCGGGTGTTGCGCTTGACCGCCTCGGTGCGGGTAAAGTTGAGCGAATCGAGCATCACGTCGGTCTGCGTCGAGACCGCCGCGCCCTCGACGAACTGGCTCAACATCGGCATGCCGATCGCGCTCGCGATGCCGACGATGGCCAAGGCGGTCAGCAACTCGATCAGCGTGAAACCGGCCTGATGGGGTTTCTCAGATAACATCATCCTGAACCTTCGAAATAAATGAATGGGGGACGGAATGCCCCTGTTGTTGCCAATTATAAACAGCGAAGCTTGCATTACCCTGAGTAAAGGCTGACAGAAGGCTGACAAGGTGAAGTAAACCCTTGCACAAGAGATAAAAACAACAGGCCTGGCGGCCCGTGTTTCAGAAGGCGGGGAAGCGGATCGTGAACTGCACGCCGGCGCCGCCGGGGCCGTTGCCGAGTTCGACGCTGGCGCCGTGGGCCTGGGCGATATCGCGCACGATCGCCAGGCCCAGGCCGCTCCCCGGGATCTTGTCGTCGAGCCGCACGAAGCGCTGGAACACCATGCCGCGCTGGTGCGGCGGGATGCCGGGGCCGGAGTCTTCCACCACCAGCACGCCGAACTTGCCGTCCGGATAACAACGTACCGTCACGGTGCCGCCGTCAGGGGTGTAGCGCACCGCATTGTCGATCAGGTTATCGATCAGGTCGCGCAACAGGAAGCTGTCGCCGCTGACGCGCGTCGGCGCCAGCTCGAAGCCGATATCGATGCGCTTCTTGCCCGCTTCGTCGACAAAGTACTGGACCACCTGCTCGACCAGCACGGCCAGGTCGAGCCGTTCCAGGCGGTTTTTCTCGAAGCGGGCCGGCTCGGCGCGCGCCAGGGCCAGCAACTGGTTGGTCTGGCGGATCATGCGCTCGTTCGAGAGCAGCATCAGGCGCACCGAGTGCACGGTGTCGGGGTCGCCCCGGTGGCGCGCCCCCAGCCATTCGAGCTGCAGCTTGAGGCCGGCCAGCGGCGTGCGCAGCTGGTGCGCGACATCGGCCAGGAAGTCGTGCTGGGCGCGCGCGCCGCTTTGCACCTTGTCGAGCAGTTCGTTGAAGGCGCTGACCACCGGACCGAGTTCGTAGGGAATGGCGGCGTCGTCGATGGCGGCCAGCTCGTTGGCCTCGCGCGCCGCCAGGTTGGCGCGCATGCGCGCCAGCGGCTGCAGGCCGTTGGTCACCGAAAACCAGATCAGCCCCACCAGCGCCAGGGTGAACAGCGATTCGACCAGCACCAGCGCGCGCACGGTGGCGGCGCGGATCTGCTTGCGCTTGCGTAAGGTCTTGGCTACCCCGATGCGGATCGGTTCGCCGCCGGCCAGCACCATGCGGCTGGTCACGCGCACCGCTTCGCCGCGGATGATGTCGTCGTACGCCTGGGCGCCGGGGGTGGCCAGGACCGGAAAATCGCTGTCGCCGGCCAGCGCCTTGCCGTCCCCGCCGCGCACGATGAAATACAGGACGTCGTCGTCGTCGGCGCGCAGCACCTGTTCGGCCTGGCGCGGCAGGTCGATCTCGGCGCGCCCGTTACCGGGGCGCAGGCGCGCCGCCAGGGCGCCGGCGGCGTCCACCAGGCTCTGGTCGAAGGCCAGCTGGGCCGGAATCCAGGCCAGCATGTAGGTCAGCGCCGCGCCGGCCAGGTTGATCATCAGGATCGGCACGATCAGCCATTTGAGCAGGCGCAGGCGGATGCTGATCATGGATGCTGTTCGAGCATGTAGCCGAAGCCGCGGATGGTGCGGATGCTGATGCCGGCGTCGGCGATTTTCAGGCGCAGGCGCGAAATATAGACTTCGACCGCGTTCAGCGTCACTTCCTCGCCCCAGGGCAGGATGGCGTCGATGATCTGCTGCTTGGACACCACCCGCGCGCCGTGCTGCAGCAGGTATTCGAGCACGGCCCATTCGCGCACCGACAGGTCGATCACGCGCTCGTCGATGCGGGCGCGCTTGGTGTAGGTGTCGAGCGTGAGCCGCCCCAGCGACAGGGTGACCGGCTTGGGCGTGTTGCGGCGCGCCAGGGCCTTGATGCGCGCCACCAGTTCGGCGGTGGCGAAGGGCTTGACCAGGTAGTCGTCGGCCCCCAGTTCCAGGCCGCGCACGCGGTCTTCGATGGCGTCGCGCGCGGTCAGCAGCAGGACCGGCACGGCGCTGCCGCGCGCGCGCAGGCGCCGCACCACCTCGAAGCCGTCGATCCCGGGCAAGCCGATATCGAGCACCACCACCGCCACCTCGGTGCGCTGCAGCAGCTGGTCGGCCTGGGTGCCGCTGCCGACCACGTCGACCATCATGGCGTGTCCCTGCAGCAGGCGGGTCAGGCCATCGGCCAGCACGGCATCGTCTTCGACCAGTAATACGTGCATGCCGTGGCTTTCAGTAAGTTGCGATATTCATATTATGGGGCATGGCAGGGCCGGCCTCCAAGGGCTGGCGCGGGCCGCCAGGCCGGTTTTGTGCAACTTCCGTGCGTTCACCCACCTTAAAATGTGGGCAAAATGACCATTTTTCGCGATTTCCCCCAGTAGGACCAGGCCCACAAGGATTTATGCTTTGAACCTACAGGGGGGCGACTGCCAGTCTTATGTTCGCCAACAGACGAAACCTTTACTGTTCGTACATCGCGATTCGCTGCTGTTCCAGGTGAAACGCCCTTGAAAGTCGTCTCAGATAGTGAGGAATAAAAATGAACAACACTCAACTTGGTGCAACCGTCCAGAACGCATCGCCAATCGGCCAGATTCCTGCCAATGCGCAAGAGTTAAAAGTTGCAGCCCGCCCCGTTGTCAGCTTTAGCGGCACCCAGCAGAACGAATTGCTGGCCGCCCTTCCCCGCAAGGATCTCGAGACCCTGTTCGATCACCTGGAACTGGTCGCCCTGCCTTTCGGCAAAGAACTGTTCGAGTACGGCAGCAAGCTCGAAAACGTGTATTTCCCCACCACCGCCATCGTCTCCCTGCTGTACGTCATGGAAGACGGCGCCACCACCGAGATCGCCGTGGTCGGCCATGAAGGCGTGGTCGGCATGTCGCTGTTCATGGGCGAGCGCGCCATGTGCAGCGCCGTGGTCCAGAGCGCCGGCTACGGCTACCGCCTCAAGACCCAGTACCTGCGCGACGCGTTCAACCAGGGCGGCGCCCTGCCCCAGCTGCTGATGCGCTACACCAATGCCCTGTTCGCCCAGATGGCCCAGAACGCCGTCGGTGGACGGCACAGCTCGATCGAACAGAAACTGTGCCGCTGGCTGCTCGACCGCCTCGACCGTTCCGCATCGAACGAGCTGAAGGTGACCCAGGAACTGATTTCGATCATGCTGGGCGTGCGCCGCGAAAGCATCACGGCAGCGGCCGGCAAGCTGCAGGATGACGGCCTGATTCAATACCGCCGCGGCAATATCACCGTGATTGACCGCCAGGGCCTCGAAGCGTACGCCGGCGAATGCTATAAGGTCGCGAAGACCGAGTACGATCGCCTGCTGATGGATGTAGCCCGCTAAATGGCAGGGGCGCCGGCAAGCTGTCCGGCGCCCGCTCGGCCCCCCCTTCCCCCGCGTCGGCCACGCGCGACAGGGGGATGAAGGCTTCCACGCAGGTCCCCACGTTGTTGACGCCCCGCTTCACCCGCAAACTCCCCCCCAGCAGCAAGGCGCGTTCGCGCATGCCCAGCAAGCCATGCGACTTCGGCTTGGCCACCGCATCGACATCGATCCCGACCCCGTCGTCGCTCACTTCCAGCGACAAGCCGTCGGCCTCGCGCCCCAGGTGCACGATCACATGGCGCGCGCGCGCGTACTTGGCAATATTGTTGAGCGACTCCTGGACTATGCGGAACACCGCGATCGCATGCATCGGCCCTGCCACGTCGACATCGCCATCGATCAGCGCCTCGCAATCGAGGCGGGCGACGCGCCCGAACTCGTCGCAATAGCTCTGCACGGCGGCCGCCAGGCCCAGGTGATCGAGCAGGCTGGGACGCAGGTTCTCGACGATGCGGCGCTTCAGTTCGACCGTGTCGACCAGGGTCGCGCGGGCGCGGTCGAGCATCGCGGCCAGTTCCGGCTGGGCCGTGCGCACGGTGTCGGCCACCGCGTTCAGGTCGATATTGATCGAGGTCAGGTTGGCGCCCAGCTCATCGTGCAGCTCGCGCGCCAGGCGCGCCTTTTCTTCTTCGCTCACGCTGATCAGGTGGCGCGAGAGCACCGACAGCTGCTCGGTGCGCAGCACGACCATCGATTCGAGGTTGTTGTTGGCGCTTTCCAGCGCGCGCTGGGTGCTGACGCGGGCAAAATAGCTGCGCCGGATCAGGCGGTAGAACAGGGCCAGCACCAGGATCGCCATGGCGTTGATGCTGATGCCGAGGAAGACGGCGTTCTGGTACTCGCGCGTGAAGGTGGCGCTGCGCGCGGCCAGCAATTCGTTTTGTTCCTGCACCAGGATCACCACCTGCATGCGGATCTCATCCATGTCGGACTTGCTGTCGGACGAGCCGGCGATCTTGACGATGTCGTCCAGCCCGCCACGGCGGTAGACGTCGAGCACCTGGTTCATGCTGTCGAGCTTGCGGTAGACCAGGGTGTGCAACTGGGCCAGGCTGCGGCGCTGGGACGGCGTGTCCGCCAGCAGGCGGTCGAGCTCGGCGAACTGGGCGTCGATCTCGGACGAGGCCGTGCGCAGCGGTCCCAGGTAGACTTCGGAACCGGACAGGAAATAGCCGCGCAAGCTGCTTTCGGCATCCATGATCAGCACGTTGACGTACTGGACCTTGTCGATCACCTTGGCGGTCTGGCCCTGGATCTCGTTGGCGCCCTTGAGCTGGCCGAGATTATGGAACAGGCTGACGCCGTTGATGATGAGGATCAGCACGCACGTCAGGCATACCACCGTCTTATAGAACGGCAATCCGGTGGTCACCGCTGGTTCGGTGGAAAAATACATCCTGGAAATCCTTTTGCGCACTGCAGAGCCGGGCTGAAGCAAATTATAGACCGGGAAATGCCGAGACACAGCCGAACTGGGCTGTAGGAGGGAGGGACGCGCCGGCGCGGGCGGGCCGCGCGGCGGGTAAAACAGCGTGTGCGCCAGGCAAGCGTGCCGTGCCGCCGGGCCGCCGGGCCGCCGGGCCGCGCGACTCAGTCGAGCAGGTTGTTCTTCATGGCGTAATAGGTCAGGTCGCTATTCGACTGCAAGCCCATTTTTTCCATGATACGGGTGCGGTAGGTCGACACGGTCTTGATCGAGAGCGACAGCGCCACGCCGATGTCGGACACGGTGGCGCCCTTGGCCAGGCGCAGGAAGACCTGGAACTCGCGGTCCGACAGCTCGGTATGCAGGGCCGTGTTGGGATCGCGGTCGAAGCTCTGCGCCAGCAATTCGCCGACCGTCGAGCTGACATAGCGGCGGCCCTGGAACACGGTGCGCACGGCGGTCTTGAGCTCGTCGGCTTCGCATTCCTTGTTGAGGTAACCGTTGGCGCCCATCTTGAACAGGTTCAGCGCGTATTGCTGCGCCGGATAGCCGGACAGGATCAGCACCGGCAGGTTCGGCTGGCCCTGGCGGATGGTGCGCAGGATGTCGATCCCGCTCTGGTCCGGCATGGCGATGTCGAGCAGCAGCACGTCGCAAATCTCGCGGCGCGCGATGTCCAGCGCTTCGCGCCCGGTGGCCCCTTCGGCCACGACATCGAAGTCGGGCGAGGAAGAAAAAATCTGTTTAAAACCTGCACGTACTATCTGGTGATCGTCACATATGGCAACGCGTATCATTGTCTTCCCTTAAATTATCCTTGCATAGGAAAGAGCCGAGGCAAACCGCGCGCCCGGCACTGCGCATGCGTTAGTATTCTAGCACTCTGGCTGTTCAGTACAAACACGTATGACGCCCCGCTCGGCCCAGTTCGCCTGCATGGGCCCCGAAAAACAGCACAGGGGCACGAGGCCCCTGCTGTTTCCACCGAAGCGCCGCCACCGCCTTATTCCGGAGCCGTGCCTTTGAGCACGGCCAGGATGGCCAGCAATTCGCTGCGGATCGCGGCGCGCTCGATCTTCGGCGGGGCCGCCACGGCGTCCTGCTGCGCCATGGCATCGTCCGGCGGCGCCATGGCCCCGCCGATGCGGCTATCGAGTTTATTGCGCGCACCACTGATCGTAAAGCCCTGTTCGTACAACAGTTCGCGGATACGACGGATCAGCAACACTTCATGGTGCTGGTAATAACGGCGGTTTCCACGTCGTTTGACAGGTTTAAGCTGGGTAAATTCCTGCTCCCAGTAGCGAAGTACGTGCGGCTTGACGCCGCACAAATCGCTGACCTCGCCGATCGTGAAATAGCGCTTGGCCGGGATGGCCGGCAGCACGATCAGGTCGGCCTTGCTCGCACGATCGTTCATGGTTCAGCTCAGGCGGCGCGCGCCATCGGGCTGGTCTCTTCGACCATGCCCTTGAGCTTCTGGCTGGCGTGGAAGGTCACGACACGGCGCGCCGTGATCGGGATTTCCTCGCCGGTCTTCGGGTTGCGGCCCGGGCGCTGCGGCTTGTCGCGCAGCTGGAAGTTGCCGAAGCCGGACAGCTTGACCGCTTCGCCACGCTCGAGCGCGTTCCTGATCTCGTCGAAGAAGGTCTCGACCATGTCCTTGGCTTCGCGCTTGTTCAGGCCGACCTGCTCGAACAGCAGTTCGGCCAGCTCGGCCTTGGTCAGGGTCGGCAGATTCTTCTCCGCGTCCTGGCGCACCCTGGCGACCTGCATCGCACGGTGCAGGTCGGCCGCCAGCGCCGACTGGAGTACGGCGGAATCAACGTCGTTGTTATTAATTTTACAGCCCTGCCTCGTGTCGTAACTGCTCGTGGGATCGGTTATGAACGCAACTTCGCGTCATGTTTCTGCTCTGCCGACGCAGCCAGCGCCTTCATGACGCCTTCGACCACATCGTCCTGCAGGGTGGTTTGAGTATCTTGCAAGCTAAAGCGGAAAGCAAGGCTTTTTTCGTCGGCTTCCAGGCCTTTTCCGCGATATTCATCAAACAAAACAATGGCTTGCACAATCTTTCCTGCCGGATTTACTAGCAATTCCGCAGTGAAAGCGTCGAGCAGGGCCTGCGCCGCCACCGTGGTTTTCACGACAAAAGCGAGGTCGCGCGTGGCGCCGGGGAATTTCGAAATCTCTTCATATTTTGGCACGGATCGTTGCTGCAACGCAATGGCATCCACCTCGAAAAGGACGGGTGCCTGCGGCAAATCGTACTTTTGCAGCCAGCGCGGGTGCAATTCGCCGATGAAACCGATTTCCTGGCCGTCCAGTTCGATCGCGGCCGAGCGTCCCGGATGCAGGGCCGGGTGCGCGGTCTTCACGAAGCGCAGGGTGCGCGGCGCGAACAGGGCTTCCACGTCGGCTTTGACGTCGAAATAGTCGACCGCGGCCGACTTGACCGACCATTGCTCGTCCAGCGCTGGACCGTAGGCGATGCCGGCCACGCGCTTGGGCTGGTCGAAACCGGCCACGCTGAGCGGTCCATCTTGCGCCTGCGCATTGCGGCGGAAGATCGCGCCCACTTCGAAGGCGCGCACCCTGCCCGCCTTGCGGTTCAGGTTGTAGCGGACATTGGCGACCAGCGAGCCGATCAGCGAGGAACGCATCACGTTCATCTGGCTGGCGATCGGGTTGACCAGCTTGATCTGGTCGGTATTGGCGGAGAAGTCGGTTTCCCATGCGGAATCGACGAAACTCATGTTCACCACTTCCTGGTAGCCGAGGTCGGCCAGCTGGTGGCGCACCGCGAACAGCGAACGGGTGTTTTCCGGGGCGACGATCATCTGGCTGGCGGCCACCGGCGGCAAGGCCGGGATGTTCTCGAAGCCGTACACGCGGGCGACTTCCTCGATCAGGTCTTCCTCGATCTCGATATCGAAACGGTAGGTCGGCGCGGTCACCGAGAACACGCCGGGCTCCTGCGTGAACGGCAGGCCAAGGCGGGTAAAGATGTCGGCCACCATGGCGTCGGTGACCGGCACGCCGATGACTTTCTGCGCGCGCGCGGTGCGCAGGGTAACGGCTTTCGGCAGCGGCACGTTGACGATCTGGTCGTCGATCGGGCTGACCACGGTCTCCGGCGTGCCGCAGATTTCGACGATCAGGGCGGTGATGCGTTCGATATGCTCGACGGTCGTGGCAAAATCGACGCCGCGCTCGAAGCGGTGCGCCGCATCGGTCGAAAAGTTGAAGCGGCGGGCGCGGCCCTGGATCGCGTTCGGCCACCAGAACGCCGCTTCCAGGTAGATATTCGTGGTGTCGAGCGAGACCGCCGTCGCGTCGCCGCCCATGATGCCGGCCAGCGATTCGATTTCCTGCTCGTCGGCGATCACGCCGATCCAGTCGTCGACCTCGACGGTGTTGCCGTTCAGGAGCTTGAGGGACTCGCCCTGCTTGCCCCAGCGCACGTCGAGCGCGCCGTGGATCTTGTCCATGTCGAACACGTGCGAAGGACGGCCCAGTTCCAGCATGACATAGTTGGAAATATCGACCAGGGCCGACAGCGGACGCTGGCCGCTGCGCTCCAGGCGCTGGCGGATCCAGTCCGGGGTCGATGCCCTGGCGTTCAGGCCGCGGATGACGCGGCCGGTAAAGCGGCCGCACAGGTCCGGCGCACTGATCTTGACGGGCAGGATTTCGCTGCCGTTCACCGCCACCTGGCGCGTTTGCGGCAAGGTCAGGGGGGTGCCGGTCAGGGCCGACACTTCGCGCGCCACGCCCAGCACCGACAGGCAGTCGGCCTTGTTCGGGGTCAGCTTGATGGTGAACTTGAGGTCGTTCAACGCGAGGTAATCGCGGATATTCTGGCCGACCTGTGCATCTTCCGGCAACTCCATCAGGCCGCTGCTTTCCTCGGACAGCTTGAGTTCCTTGGCCGAGCACATCATGCCCTGCGATTCGACGCCGCGCAGCTCGCCGACCTTGATGACGAAGGGCTTGCCGTCCGCGCCGGGCGGCAGGATCGCGCCGGCCATGGCGCAGATGGCCTTCATGCCGGCACGCACGTTCGGCGCGCCGCACACGATGTTGAGCAGGGTGCCGGTACCGACGTTGACCTTGCACACGTTCAGGCGGTCGGCGTTCGGGTGCCTGCTCACTTCCAGCACTTCGGCCACGACCACGTTCGAGAATGGCGGGGCGACCGCCTCGACTTCTTCCACTTCCAGGCCGGACATGGTCAGCATGTGCGCCAGTTCATCCGAAGTCATCTTCGGATCGACCATGGTACGGAGCCAATTTTCGGAAAATTGCATAATCAGTGAACCTTGAATTAGTTAAATTGCTTCAGGAAGCGCAGGTCGCCTTCGTAGAACAGGCGCAGGTCGTTGATCCCGTAACGCAGCATCGTCAGGCGCTCCAGGCCGGAGCCGAACGCGAAGCCGATGAATTTTTCAGGGTCGAGCCCGAAGTTGCGCACCACCGTCGGGTGCACCTGGCCGGCGCCCGACACTTCCAGCCAGCGCCCTTTGAGCGGGCCGCTGCCGAAGGCGATGTCGATCTCGGCCGACGGTTCGGTGAACGGGAAGTAGGACGGGCGGAAACGCACCTGCAGGTCGTCGGTCTCGAAGAAAGCCTTGACGAAGTTCAGGTACACGCCCTTGAGGTCGGCGAACGAAATGTCTTCGGCGATCCACAGGCCTTCGACCTGGTGGAACATCGGCGAATGGGTCGCATCGCTGTCGACGCGGTAGGTGCGGCCCGGCGCGATCACCTTGATCGGCGGCGTGTGGGTGCGCGCGTAGCGCACCTGCATCGGGCTGGTGTGGGTGCGCAGCAGCAGGGGCTTGCCGGTGCTGTCCTTGCCTTCGACGTAGAAGGTATCCTGCATCGAGCGCGCCGGGTGGTTTTCCGGGCTGTTGAGCGCCGTGAAATTGGTCCAGTCGGTCTCGATTTCGGGGCCGTCGGCCACATCGAAACCGATCGAGCGGAAGATCTCCTCGACCCGCTCCCAGGTGCGCATCACCGGGTGGATGCCGCCCTTGGAGCGGCCGCGGCCCGGCAGGGTGACGTCGATGGCTTCGGCGCTCAGGCGTTCTTCGAGCTGGGCATTGGCGAGCGCATCGCGGCGCGCGCTGAGGGCCGCTTCGATCCGGACCTTGGCGGCGTTGATCAGCGCACCCTGGGTCTTTTTCTGTTCGGGGTCGAGCTTGCCCAGGCCCTTCATTTGCTCGGTAATCTGGCCAGTCTTGCCAAGGTACTTGGCTTTGGCGTTTTCCAGTGCGGCAGCGTCTTCGGCGGCGATAAAGTCAGCCTGTGCCGAGACGACGAGTTCTTCCAGGGAGTTCATGCGATGTTTTTTTCCTGTTGAGCGGGACTGGCGCACGCGCCACAATCAAAAACGGGGCACAGGTTTGAACCTCTGCCCCGCTCTTTTCGCGCCACCCGCAGGCGGCGCTTGCATCGATCATTGCTTACGCAGCGATCTTGGCTTTCACTGCTGCGACAATCGCGGCGAAGGCCGGCTTGTCCATCACAGCCATATCGGCCAGGACTTTACGGTCCAGTTCGATAGATGCTTTTTTCAGGCCGTTCATGAATACGCTGTACGTTACGCCATGCTCACGGGAAGCGGCGTTGATACGGGCGATCCACAGGCGGCGGAATACGCGTTTCTTGTTGCGGCGATCGCGGTAAGCGTATTGGCCAGCGCGCATGACTGCTTGCTTGGCAACACGGTATACACGGCTGCGGCGACCACGGTAGCCTTTGGCTTGTACAAGAATTTTCTTATGACGGGCACGAGCTGTAACCCCACGTTTTACTCTAGGCATAGTAACTCCTTAAATTGAGTGGTGAGATTAAGCCGACGGCATCATACGCATGACGGACTTGACATCCGACGCGTCGACGTTCGTGATTCCGCGCAGTTGGCGCTTGCTCTTGGTGGTTTTCTTGGTCAGGATGTGACGTTTGAAAGCGTGACCCGATTTAACGGTTCCACCTGGACGCACGCGAAAACGCTTCTTCGCGGAGCTTTTGGTCTTCATTTTAGGCATAGCAGTTCTGTCCTTCCGGACAGCTCCATTATAGGATTGCAGGTGGCAACGCTGTGCTGCACTTAGATGCCTGCTTTCACATTGTCTTCCGCCAGTGAAGGAGGAAGCCGGAGATCATAACACAGAAAGCGCCGGAAAATGCAAGCCTGCCGGGTTAAAGTTTCCACCTGACACAACCCGCTCATCGCTCCGTCGCCGCGCAGGCGGGGATGACGGCGCTGGCGCATGGCGCGCACGACAAAACAAAGCGCCCCTGGCACTTGCGTGGCGGGGCGCTTTTTTTCACAAGCTGCCTGGGCCGCCCGTTCTTTGCTTACTTTTTCTTCTTCGGCGAGAGGATCATGATCATCTGACGACCTTCCATCTTCGGGAACTGCTCGACCTGGCCATACGGCTCGAGATCGGCTTTCAGACGTTCCAGCATGCGGAAGCCGATGTCCTGGTGCGCCATTTCACGGCCGCGGAAACGCAGCGTGATCTTGGTTTTGTCACCCTCATCGAGGAACTTCATCAGGTTTTTCAGCTTGATATTGTAATCGCCATCATCAGTCCCCGGACGGAATTTGACTTCCTTCACGAGAATGATCTTTTGCTTCAATTTGGCTTCGTGCGCCTTCTTCTGTTCCGAATATTTGAACTTGCCGTAGTCCATCAGACGGCATACCGGCGGTTGCGCGGTCGGCGCAATTTCCACCAGGTCTACGTTCGCTTCTTCGGCCAGACGAAAAGCCTCAGCCAGGCTCACAATGCCAAGCGGCTCGTTATCCACCCCGGATAAACGCATTTCGGGGGCAGTGATTTCGCCATTGATGCGATGCGACTTGTCAGTAGCTATGTTGTTTCCTTTTAAAATCTGATGAATTAGCCGCGTCGAGCGTTAACTCGTCAAGCTTTGGAATCGACCTCGTGTTTGAGGCGCTCCACCAGGGCATCGAGGGACATGACTCCCAAATCGACATTGCCACGAGCTCGCACGGCCACAGTGTTGGCATCCCGCTCTTTGTCGCCGATCACGAGGATGTACGGCACTTTTTGGACGGAATGTTCACGTATTTTAAACGTAATTTTCTCGTTGCGCAAATCAGCGTGAACGCGGTACCCCAGCTTGCGCAGCTTCGCCGCCACATCCTGGGTGTACTCGGCTTGCGAATCGGAAATATTGAGCACCGATACCTGCAGCGGCGACAGCCACAGCGGCATCGCGCCGGCGTAGTTTTCGATCAGGATGCCGATGAAACGCTCGAGCGAACCGACGATCGCGCGGTGCAGCATGACCGGCACCTTCTTGGTGTTGTCGGCGGCCGTGTATTCGGCGCCCAGGCGGCCCGGCATCGACGGGTCGATCTGCACCGTGCCGACCTGCCATGCGCGGCCGAGACTGTCTTTCAGGTGGTACTCGATCTTCGGACCGTAGAACGCACCCTCGCCCGGCAACTCGGTCCAGGACACGCCGCAGGCGCGCAGCGCGCTGCGCAGCGACTCTTCGGCGATGTCCCAGCTTTCTTCGGAGCCGATGCGGCTGTCCGGACGCAGGGCCAGCTTGACGTCGATATTCTGGAAGCCGAAGGCGGTGTAGACTTCCATCGCCTGCTGGTGGAAAGCGGCAACTTCGCCGGGAATCTGCTCGTCGGCGCAGAAGATGTGGCCGTCATCCTGGGTAAAACCGCGCACGCGCATCATGCCATGCAGCGCGCCGGACGGCTCGTTGCGGTGGCACTGGCCGAACTCGCCGTAGCGCAGCGGCAGGTCGCGGTAGCTCTTCATGCCGGAATTGAAAATCTGGATGTGGCCAGGGCAGTTCATCGGCTTGAGCGCGTACGAACGGTTCTCGGATTCGGTCACGAACATGTTTTCGCGATAGTTATCCCAGTGGCCGGTCTTTTCCCACAGGCCGCGATCGAGGATCTGGGGCGCCTTGACTTCCTGATAGCCATTGACCTGGTAGACATTGCGCATGTACTGCTCGACCTGCTGCCAGATCGTCCAGCCCTTCGGATGCCAGAAGATCAGGCCCGGCGCCTCGTCCTGGAAGTGGAAGAAGTCGAGCGCCTTGCCCAGCTTGCGGTGGTCGCGCTTTTCCGCCTCTTCCAGGTTGTGCAGGTAGAGTTCCTGGTCTTCCTTTTTGGCCCAGGCGGTGCCGTAGATACGCTGCAGCATCTCGTTCTTGGAGTCGCCGCGCCAGTAGGCGCCGGCCACCTTCATCAGCTTGAAGACTTTCAGCTTGCCCGTGTTCGGCACGTGCGGGCCGCGGCACAGGTCGGTGAAACCGCCTTCGGCGTACAGCGACACGTCTTCCCCGGCGGGAATCGAAGAAATGATTTCCGCCTTGTAGTCTTCGCCGATGGACTTGAAGTAGGCCACCGCCTCGTCGCGCGGCAGGACGGTGCGCGTGACTTTTTCATCCTTCTTGACCAGTTCGGCCATTTTCTTTTCGATCGCCACCAGGTCTTCCGGCGTGAACGGGCGCTTGTACGAGAAATCGTAGAAGAAACCGTTCTCGATCACCGGGCCGATGGTGACCTGGACTTCCGGATACAGCTCCTTGACGGCGTAGGCCAGCAAGTGGGCGGTGGAGTGACGGATCACATCCAGGCCTTCGGGATCCTTGTCGGTGATGATGGCCAGATCGGCATTGTGCTCGATCAGGAAGGAGGTATCGACGACCTTGCCGTCGACTTTGCCGGCCAGGGCCGCTTTGGCCAGGCCGGTACCGATGCTGGCTGCGACCTGGGCTACGGTGACTGGGCCATCGAACTGGCGCTCGGAACCATCGGGAAGGCGGACTGAAACCATGCTGTTCTCCTGAACGAAACTGCTATTTAAGTACAAACAAAAAGTACAAACAAAAAGGACAAACAAAAAGGACAAACAAAAAGGACAAACAAAAAGGACAAACAAAAAGGACAAACAAAAAGGACAAACAAAAAGGACAAACAAAAACGTGGACGAAAAAAAACGCGGACTAGCCGCGTTTTTTCGTTTTGAATAAGCAAAAGAAAACACCTCGACTAGCGTCGCTGGAACAACTCCGTCGTAGTTCGCGGTGTCATAACCATGGTGCCTTTCTCTCTCTTACTCAGTACTGCATGTTCTGGTGGGCGGTGAGGAATTCGAATCCCCGACCCCTTGGATGTCGACCAAGTATTCTAACCAGCTGAACTAACCGCCCTGATATAGCATGAGCGTTGCTGGAACAACTCTGCCTTACTGCGCTTTACTGCCTGCTACGATACTGCGAAAACTGGTGGGCGGTGAGGAATTCGAATCCCCGACCCCTTGGATGTCGACCAAGTATTCTAACCAGCTGAACTAACCGCCCTGATATAGCATGAGCGTTGCTGGAACAACTCTGCCTTACTGCGCTTTACTGCCTGCTACGATACTGCGAAAACTGGTGGGCGGTGAGGAATTCGAATCCCCGACCCCTTGGATGTCGACCAAGTATTCTAACCAGCTGAACTAACCGCCCTGATATAGCATGAGCGTTGCTGGAACAACTCTGCCTTACTGCGCTTTACTGCCTGCTACGATACTGCGAAAACTGGTGGGCGGTGAGGAATTCGAATCCCCGACCCCTTGGATGTCGACCAAGTATTCTAACCAGCTGAACTAACCGCCCGAAGACCAGCATTATAGAGAGCCATTCCCCGGATGACAAGCGCTTTTTCAACACGCTGTTCAAGCTCCCCACTTTACCCCGGCTGGCGGCAGGGGAATGCGCCGGGGTTTTCCATTACACTGCTGCGCATGCACGCCAAACCGACTCCCTCCTCCGCCCACCTGCACGCCCACCACAAGGGCGACGCCAAACATACCCACGTCGCCGTCGGCCGAAGCCAGGGCGCGCTCGCCTTCGCCCTCGGCCTGACACTGGTGTTCGCCGCGGTCGAAGTGCTGACCGGCTTCCTCTCCAATTCGCTGGCACTGATTTCCGACGCCGGCCATATGGTGACGGACGCCGCCGCGCTCGGCCTGGCGCTGCTGGCGCAACTGATCGCCAAGCGTCCGCCCTCGGCGCGCCACTCCTTCGGCTTCGGCCGCGCCGAAGCGCTGGCCGCCTTCGTCAACGCCCTCGCCATGCTGGCCGTGGTCGGCTGGATCGTGTTCGAAGCCCTGCACCGCTTCGGCTCGCCGCAGCAGGTACAGGGCGGCACCGTCTTCGTGGTTGCCGCCATCGGCCTGGCGATCAACCTGCTGGTGGCCTGGCTGCTCTCGCGCGACCAGGAAAGCGTCAACACCCGCGCCGCGCTGGTGCATGTGATGGGCGACATCCTCGGCTCGATCGCAGCCATCGCCGCCGGCGCCGTCATCTATTACACCGGCTGGATGCCGATCGATCCGCTGCTGTCGCTGTTCGTGTCCGTGCTGATATTGCAGTCGACCATCGGCGTGCTGCGCGAGTCCTATCATGCGCTGATGGAAGGCGTGCCGAACCAGATCGATTACCTGCAGGTCGGCGCCGACCTGGCCGCCGTGCCGGGCGTGCTGTCGGTGCACGACCTGCATGTGTGGGATATGTCGCCAGGCCAGCCGGCCCTGATCGGCCACCTGCGCATCCAGAACCTGCGCGAGTGGCCCGAGGTGCTGGCCTCGGTCAAGAACATGCTGCTGGCCAGGCACGGCATCGACCACGTGACCTTGCAGCCGGAGCCGCACGACTAGCCGTCGCGCAAGATGCTGTAAGCCATGTCTTACCGCGCGGCGGGCGGCGTACCGATGGCCCGCCGTCCGCGCAGTGCCGATAATGCGGCCATGATCCCCTACCTGCCCGCCTCCACCATCCACGACACCCTGATCATCGGCGGCGGCCCCGGCGGGCTGACGGCGGCGATCTACCTGCGCCGCTTCCGCCGCAACATCATCCTGGTCGACAAAGGCAACAGCCGGCTGGGCTGGATTCCCGTCACCCACAACTACCCCGGCTTCCCGGACGGCATCCATGGCCAGGAATTGCTCGGCAAACTGCGCGCCCAGCTCAAGCGCTACGACGGCGAGGCGATCCAGGGCGAAGTCACGCGCCTGGTGCGCGAAGACGGCTGCTTCGTGGCCGCGCACGACGGCGGCGAAATCCGCGCCCGCACGGTCCTGCTGGCGACCGGCATCGCCGACACCGGCATGCCGATCGAACGCTTTCTCGAGGCCGTGGCCTGCGGCGCGGTGCGCCTGTGCCCGGTGTGCGATGGTTTCGACGTGCTGGACCAGAAGATTGCCGTGGTCACGTCCGCCACCAACCCGGTCGGCCACGCCCTGTTCATGCGCACCTTTTCCGCCGACGTCATGCTGTTCGAACGCGGCGCGGAGGCCCTGGTCGACCAGGCCGACCGCCAGCGCCTGCTGGAGGCGGGCGTGCGCTACATCGCGTCGCCCTTGCGCGGGGTGACCATGAGCGAGCGCATGACGCCGCTGCTGCACACCGACGACGGCGAGTGTTACCAGAGCGACGTGCTGTATCCGATGCTGGGCGAAACGGCGCGCTCGGACCTGGCCGCCTCGCTCGGGGCGGAAACATCGGCCTGCATGGAACTGCAGGTGGATGCCCACCAGCAGACCAGCGTGGAAGGCCTGTACGCCATCGGCGACGTGGCCCAGGGCTTGAACCAGATAAGTGTAGCCGCCGGGCAAGCTGCGATCGCGGCGACCCGCATTCACCATGTGCTGCCCTATCATTTCCGCGAACGCCCCATCTAGAAGCGGCGCCGCACGGCAGCAAAAACAAATTGCGCTAAAGGCAAGGTAGTGACAAACTAGGCCACGCTACTGGCCCAGGACGATAAAAACAAGTCGCCAGTTCACTTGCGAAAGATTACGATCATGTCAACTATCGCGCACGGCAGCAAACACGCAAGCCCATCCCACAGCGGCGACGCCTACTTCAGCTGGCCCATCTGGCTGCTGGGCGCCTCCCTGCTCGCCTTTGTCCTCGTGGTGCCGTTCTCCGGCCTGGCGGGCATGCTGATCCTGCCTGTCGCCCTGTTCGGCGGGCTATGTTCCCTGTTCGGCCTGGTGCGCGCCGTGCTGCATCAGCGCTGGCGCCGCGCCGCCTCGATGGCGACGTATGTGGTCGTACTGGCGGCGCTGCTGTCGGTGCCCGAACTGCTGCAAGCGACCGTCGGGCGCGCGTCGAACGTGGTGCAGCTGATGTCGGAACGGCAAGCCTTCGATAACAAGCTGGTCACGCACCCGGCCGGCAAGCGTCCGGTCCTGGCCTACGACTGGAGCACGATCGGCACCAACACGACGTATGTCATCTACGACGCCAGCGGCCGCATCGCCGAGCCGGCAGGCAGCGCCGCGTGGACCAGCAGCGACCTCTCCCCCTTCTCCGAATGCGCCGGCCGCGTGGTGCCGATCATGGGCCATTACTACCGCTGCGATTACTGACCGTCCGCGTTCCGTCCGGCGCCAGCCCGGCCTCCCCGGCCGCCAGCCCCGCGGGGCCGGCACGCCCGGCGGTTTGCGCCCAGGTGCCCTTTTTGGTAAAATGAGAATCATTCGCATCTGTATTGACGACAGACGCACCTCATCCGCACATCGTTGACAAGCCAGGTTGCCATCTCCAAGCCAGTGACGATTCTTCTCGCTCCAGGAGTTTTTGCATGCCTCGCCGTATCAACACGTCCGTCCCGTCGTTCTCCCACCCACGCCTGCGTCCGCTGGTCCTCGCCCTGTCCATGGCGCTCGGCCACGCCGGCGCCGCCAGCGCGGCCGAGGCGGCACCCGACGCACCCGACGCGCCCGAGGCCGCCGTCCTGCCGGTCATCACCGTCACCGGCGCGAGCGAGCACGGCGCCTACAAGGTACGCGAGAGCGACAGTGCCAGCAAACTCACCCTGACCCTGCGCGACACCCCGCAATCGGTCTCCGTCGTCACGCGGGCGCGCATGGACGATTTCCGTCTAGACACCGTCAACGACGTGCTCGCCAACAGCACCGGCGTCACCGTCGAACAAGTCGAAACCGACCGCACCTATTATGTCGCGCGCGGTTTCGACATCATCAACTTCCAGGTCGACGGGGTCGGCACCCCGCTGGTCTTCGGCAACATGATGGGCAAGCTCGATACCGCCCTGTTCGACCGTGTCGACATCGTGCGCGGCGCCAACGGCCTGGCCGCCTCGACCGGCAATCCGTCCGCCACGGTCAACTTCATCCGCAAGCGCCCCGGCGCCGCCTTTGCCGCCAACGCCGGCCTGACCCTGAGCGCGTGGAACACGCGCCGCATCGACGCCGACGTGTCGAGCCCGCTGAACGAGAGCGGCAGCGTCAAGGGCCGCGTGGTGGTGGCCAGCGAGCGAGGCGATTCCTACCTGGACCGCTACCAGACCAGGAAAAACCTCGCTTACGGCATCGTCGAAGCGAAACTGGGCAGCGACACCCTGCTCAGCGTCGGCCACGCCTGGCAGGACAACAAGTCCAAGGGCGGCATGTGGGGCGCCCTGCCCCTGTACTACACCGACGGCAGCCCGACCGACTACCCGACCGGCACCAGCACCTCAGCCGACTGGTCGTTCTGGAACAATACGACCAAGGGCAGCTTTGTCGAGCTGAACCACCAGCTGGGCCAGGGCTGGGCGCTCAAGTCCACCTTGAGCCGCAACACCGAATCCTCGCGCTCGCAATTGTTCTACGTGTACGGCACGCCGGACAAGGCCACAGGCGCTGGCTTGTTCTCCTACCCCTCGGCCTACCGCTCGGACAATCGCCAGACCCTGTTCGACATCGGCGCCAGCGGACAGTTCGCGCTGGGCGGGCGCCAGCACGATCTGTCCTTCGGCGCCAGCTGGTCGCGCTCGCGCCTGGACGACCTGTCCGGCTACGGCCGCGGCATCGGCACCCCGCTCACGCCGGCGACCGATTTTACCGGCGCCTATCCGATTCCGGCATTCGACGAGCGCTTCGACGGCAGCACCTATGAAGACGTGCGCAAGACCGTGTACGCGGCCGGCCGCTTCGCGCTGGCCGACAAGCTTAAGCTGCTGGCCGGCTTCAACACGACCAAGGCCGACTCGACCGGCCTGTCCTACGGCAGCAGCAAGCAGAAATCGGCCAGCCAGACATCGCCCTACCTGGGGCTGGTGTACGAGGTCGCGCCACAGCTGAGCCTGTACACCAGTTACACCGAAATCTTCAGTCCGCAAAGCGAGCAGGACATCAACGGCGTCGCGCTCGACCCGATCATGGGCAGCAGCGCCGAAGCCGGTTTCAAGGGCGACCTGTTCGACGGCAAAGCCAGCTACTCCGGCGCCCTGTTCCGGGCGCGCCAGGACAATACCGCCGAGCAGGAAGGAATGAATGGCGGCAAGGCCGTCTATCGCGGCATCAATGCCGAATCGACCGGCGCCGAACTGGAAGTGACGGGCGAACTGGCCAAAGGCTGGCTGGCCAGCGTCGGCTACACCCACCTCAACGTGGAAGACGGCGAAGGCAGGAAGACCCGGACCTACGTGCCGCGCCGCCTGCTGCGCATGTCCACCACCTACCGCCTGCCGATGGTGCCGCAACTCAAGATCGGCGCCAAGCTGAATTGGCAGAGCGACATCGAGCGCGAGCAGGAACCGGGCATCGTCACGCGCCAGGACAGCTACGCCACGCTGGGCCTGTTGGCGCGTTACGACATCAACCGCAATATGACCCTGGCCGTGAACCTGAACAACGTCACGGATAAAAAATACCTGACCTCGCTGTACTGGAGCCAGGCCTACTACGCGGCGCCACGCAGCGCCAGCGCCACCCTCAACTGGACGTATTGATATGCGCCATGCACTGGTCGTTCTCCACCGCTGGTTCGGACTCGGCGTTGCAATCTTTCTGTTCATCTCCGGTGCAACGGGCGCCCTGATCTCCTTCGATCACGAGCTCGACGCGGCGCTCAATCCGGACCTGTTCCACGCCCACAGCGGCGAGACGGCCCGGCGCCAGATCCCCGGCCCCGCGCTGGCGCGCGCCATCGAGGCGGCCGATCCGCGCGTGCGCGTCACCTATGTGATGACCGAGGTCGAGCCGGGCCATACGTCGATGATGTCGGTCGAAGGCACGATCGATCCGGCCACCGGCAAGCCGTACGCGCTGGGCTTTAATCAGATCGGCGTCGATCCGGTCACCGGCACCATCCAGGCCAGGCGCGAGTGGGGCCAGATTTCGCTGTCGCGCGAAAACCTGCTGCCCTTCCTGTACAAGCTGCATTACACGATGCATATTCCGGACGTGGGCGGCGTCGAGCTGGGCATCTGGTTCATGGGCATCATCGCCATTGTCTGGGTGGTCGATTGCTTCATCGCCCTGTATTTGTCGTTTCCCAACTTCCGCAGCTGGCGCAAATCCTTCGCCTTCCGCTGGAAGGCCGGCGGCCACAAGCTCAACTTCGACCTGCACCGCTCCGGCGGCGTCTGGGTCTGGCTCTTGCTGCTGGTGCTGGCGATCACCTCGGTGTCGATGAACCTGACCGACCGCGTGGTGCGTCCGCTGCTCTCGACCGTGTCCACCCTGAGCACCGATGCGTTTGCCAGCCGCACCATGAATCCGCCGGAAAAACCGATTCCGGCCCTGGTCAGCCGCGAGCAGGTGATTGCGCTGGCGCGTGCCGAAGGAAGCAAGCGCGGCTGGACGGAGCCGGTCGGCGGCGTGTTCTACGCGTCCGCATACGGCCTGTACGGGGTCGGATTTTTCCAGCCGGGCAACGACCACGGCGACGTCGGGCTGGGCAATTCCTGGCTGTATTTCGACGGCCGGAACGGCACATTCGCGGCCGACCGCGTACCGGGCACCGGCAGTGCGGGCGATATTTTCCTGCAGCTCCAGTTCCCCCTGCATTCGGGCCGCATCGCCGGCTTGCCGGGCCGGATCGTGCTGTCCTTCCTGGGCGTGGTGGTGGCGATGCTGAGCGTGACCGGGGTGCTGATCTGGGTGCGCAAACGGCGTGCGCGGATGGTCGCGGCGCGTGCCGCGCCCGGCCCGCTGTCGCAGCCGGTGCGCCAGGGCAGTATGCCCGTGCTGGAGTAGGCCTGGTCAGTCCCCGTATCTCGGGGCCACCGGTGGAGGCACGTCGTAACCGAGCGCGTGCGCGAAAGCCTGCGCCAGCCTGAAGACCGCGTAGGCACGGTTGAACGGATCGCGCGCCAGGGCTGAGCGCGCATACTCGGCAACCTCGGGGCGCTGCGCCGGATCGGACGCCACTTCTCTGAGCACCTCGCGAGTGAGGTCGTCCGAGTCGATCTCCAGCAGGTGTGCAGTGCCCGCCGGGCCTTCGCTGATCCTGGCATGGTATTGCGTGCCGCTCCGACCCCAGTTAACAAAACGATCCTCGCGTCCGATCACCGCATTGACGCCGGCGATGAAATCGGTAGCGACCTTGGCCGGCACACGCTGCTCGCCGACCAGAAAGTCTTCCCACCACGGCCCCTCCCCCCTGAAGTACCGGATCGTGGCCTGGTCCGGCGTCAGCAACAACTCGAACGAGATACAGTCCGAGTTACGGTGTACCCACATACCGGCCTGGATCAGAACGCGGTGCGGATTCGTGATTTGAGGCAGCATCATCGTCATCCCTGCGCGGGTACCGGCCGCAAGGGAATGCGCGCCAGTACGCCGGCACCGAAATCGTCATAAAACGGCAGTTCCTGCCGGTGCGCGTAACCGATATAGCAATCGCATTTGCGCAGGCGGGTGCACGGCTTCTCGGCCAGCATGTCTTCCAGGCGATCCGTATACAGGTTGCCAAGCCGCTGCGGCAGGAAATGGCAGCGCTGCACGTCGCCGTCGCCATCGACCGACAGCGCTTCCGAGCCGGCGCGGCAGGCTTTCCCGCGTGACATCTCGGGATTGCGGCTGTAGCTGAACCATGGGTCCATGGCGTCGAGCCAGGCCAGGTCGTCGGGACGATAATACCCGGGCGGACGCCGGCCGTAGGCATTGAGCCAGAGATAATGCTGCTGCGGCAATGCGGCGCGCAAGGCGCGGATCGCGTCGAAATGTTCGCGCAGCGCCACAATGCCCACCGAAAAATGCACGCCCATGCGCTCCAGGCGCACGCAACGCTCGACAAACCGCGCCAGCCGCACCTGGCTCGGATGGTAAGTGCACCACAGCCCCACCTTGCGCCTGTCGGCCTGCTCCAGCCACGCCAGCGGTCCGGACAGATTGGTCTGGATCGCCACCTGGCGCACATGCGCCATGCCGGACAGGGCCGTGATCGCCTCCTGGTAATGGCGCCGGATCATGCCTTCCCCCCACGGCGTGAACAGCACGCTGAGCGGGCGCTCCTGCGCGCCCACCCAGGCGACGAAGCGCGCCACCTCGGCCGCGTCGCGCGCCAGCGTGGCCCGGCTGTCGCGCCGCTTGGCGAACGGGCAATACACACAATCGTAATTGCATCCCGACAGCGTGCCCCGGTACAGCAGCGACAGTACCGGCTGCGCCCGCGCCCCGTCCGCCGGCTGTGCCGATGCCAGTGCGGCAACCGGCAGCATGCTCAGCATGTTGTCCCGCCGTCCGCCATCAGCAGGCGCACGTTTTCCGAAGCCAGCCAGGGACCGATGGTGTCGGCATACGCGTAGCCGCGATCGTTCAGGCGCAGCATCGCAGCGCCCTCTTCCAGCAGGCCCAGTTCGCCCAATTCCCGCAGTTGCGGCAAGTCCTGCATGCAATCGCCGCCGAAACGCTGCGTGTACGCCGCCGGATCGAGGCCGGGATCGGTCAGCAGCGACTGGATCACATAGCGCCGCCGCTGTTCGTCAAAGTCCAGCGCAAAGCCGTGCTGCGCATGGGTGAAGCTATCGGCGTCGAGCGCCAGGTAATTGTCGATGATGCCGATCGTGTCGACCCGCTCGACCGCGTAATCGGTCGAATAATGCAGATCGCGCGTATACGAGCGCGCACCGGTGCCCAGGCCCACCATGCCGTCGTTCTGGCAGCAGTAGGACGGACCGCTCTCGCTCGGGGCGTGCGGTGCGCGGAACATGCGCATCGACACCTGCACGTAGCCGCGCGCGCGCAAATGGTCGCGCGCCGCCTCGTACAGCTGCATGCGGCTGTCGCCTTCCTGGTTCAGCACGATCGGATCGAACGAGGCAACCCCCTTTCTGTTGGCAATCTTGCCCAGCCCCGTATGCTGGCGCACGTACAGCGGATACAGATACAGCTCTTCCGGACTGAACGCGAGGGCGCTGTCGATCGACGCCAGCAAGCTCTCCACCGTCTGCCCGCCGATGCCGTAAATCAAGTCCAGATTGAGCGTCGGAAAACCCGCAGCGCGGATATGGCCGATCGCCCGGGTCACCACCTCGTTCTGCTGCGGCCGCGCCAGCGAGCGCATCTCGCCCGCCGCAAAGCTCTGGATGCCCAGGCTGACGCGGTCGATGCCCATGCTGCGGCACACCGCCATGCGCTCGGGCGTGACGGTCTCGGGCGAGGCTTCGATGCCGGCCGGCGTGGCCTGCAAATCGATGCCCAGGATATCGCGCGCGCCTTCGAGCAGCGTTTGCAGCTGCGCCGCCGACAAAAACGTGGGCGTGCCGCCGCCCAGGGCGAAACGGGCAAACCTGCGCGCGCCGAGCACCTTGTCGAGGACACGCATCTGTTGGACCACCTGCGCCACATAACGTTCCACCATCTCGGGATGCGGGCGCGCCATCGCGAACAGATTGCAAAAGCCGCAGCGCATTTCGCAAAACGGAATATGGATATAGGCGAACAGGGCCGAGCGGTCCTGCGCCGCCCACAGCTGTTCGAGCGAGGCCGGCTGGGCCAGCGCGCGGTATGCCGCCTTGTGCGGATAGGAATAGGAATACGCCTGGTACGGCGTGTGACGCATGCGCTGGGCGAGCGTGCCGGGAGTGGCGGGATGGTTCATGGCGTCGTTCCGTTAAAGTCGATAAAGAAATGGGCGTATGGAACGTTCCACACGGTGTCATGGGCGATGCGATGGCCGCGAAAGCCGTCTTCGCCATACGCGCTGCCGTGATCGGAGCAGACGATGGCAAAGGTCGGCGCGCGCGCCGCGCAGGCGGCGAACAGCGGCGCCAGCGCCCCGTCCACATAGCGCAGCGCGGCGGCATGGCTGTCGATCGTGTCGCTGCGGCAGCCCGGCAGGTAGCCGCGGTTGGGCGAATGGATGGCCGCCACATTGATGAACAGGAATACGCGCTGCCTGCCGAGCGCGGCCAGGCGCGCGATCGCCAGCGCCACCTGGCGTTCGGTCGAGCGGCGGCCGTCCACGCCCATCGAACGCGTCCAGTGGCTTTCCTGGAACATACCCGGCAGGACGCAGCCGAGCGCCGTTTCCTTGTTGAAAAAGCCCACCCCGCCGATGCAGATCGTGCGGTAACCGGCGCGCGCCAGGCCGGCGGGCACGCTTTCCTCGGCAAACTCGTGCGTATGGGCCGAGGTCGTCTCGCTGCCCCGGAACGCGGTCGCGAACAGGCGCGGATGCCGCCCCGGATGCTCGGGCGTAGGCAGGAAGCCGGCAAAAAACGCGTGATGGGCCGCATAGGTAAAGCTGGCCGGGCTGTGCCGGCGCTCCCAGCCGCCCGGCGGCAGGTACGGCCCCAGCACCGGCAGTTCGCCCGCCTCGTACAGGCGCTGGGCGACGTCATGGCGCAGGGTGTCGAGCGTGATGAACACGATGTCATGACTGCCGACCACCTTGTTCATGTCGGGAATCGAGCGTGGATCAGGCTTCATGGGAAGCAAAACTTTGCAACTGCGCCGCATAGGTATCGCGGCCCTGCCACAGCAGCCTGGGCAGCAGGTCGCCGAAGGCATTCGCTTCCAGCACATGGGCGCGTCCCTTGCGCACCACCATATCCAGGCCGATGACGTGACTCTGCGGAAAAGCCGCAGCCGCCGCGCAGGCTGCCTGTTCCAGCGCGGCATGGTCTTTGTCGCCAAGCAGGCTGGCCACATCGGCGCGCTGGTTGTCGAGGTGCAGATTGGTCATCATGCGCGCGCCGACCCGGGCCACCCGGTGCGCCGGCCGGCCGCCCAGGGTGAGCACGCGCAGGTCGAAATGCCCATTGCCATGGCGCGGCTTGGGAATCCACGCTTCGGCATAGATCTGCTGGCGCGCCAGCAGGTCGATCAGTTGCACGATGTCGGCCTGCGTGTCGTAGCTGCGCAAGCGCTTGACGTTGTACAGGCGCGCGCCATCGGCCCCCGGCACCAGGCTGGCGGAACTGGTGGCCTGCTCGGCCCCACGGCCGTTGCGGCGGTACGCCACCACGCCGGACGCGCTCGATCCGTAGCGGGTTTTGAGAAACACCTGCTTCAGGTCGTGCTCGTCCATCACCGCGCGCAGCTGCGCGTAGCCGCCGATGGGACCGAGCAGGCGGGGAATCGGAATGCCGTGCGCAGCCAGATGCCGCTGGCAAGCCAGCTTGTCTGTCATCAGCAGCAATTCGTCAGGTGCGTTGAATGATAGGACATGGGGCAGCGCCGACAGTTCCGCCGCAACGCCTTGCAGCGCCAGCGTCAAGCCGGCGAACCAGTCGTCGGAGACCGCGATTTCGCCATGATCGGGCGCACGCGGCAGGCTGCGGCCCAGCGACGCGCAGCCTTCACGCATCAGCACGGCGTGCACGCGCGCGTCGTCGCCCGGCGAGTCGATCTTGAACATGCAAGGACGGGCCAGGCTGGCCGTCAGCAGCGCAGGCTGCTCCAGCCACTCGGCCCAGTCGACCACCACGGCCGCAGGCTGGCCGAGCGAGGCGCGTGCCGCCTGCAGCAGTGTTTCCCGCTTGCCGCCACGCACGCCCAGCAACACCAGCGGCAGGTGCGCGCTGCCGTCTAGCATGCGCGGCAGCCCGGCGCCATCCATCGCGGCATCTTACTCGCCGACGGCGACGTAGCGCTCGTCGTCTTCATCTTCCAGCTCTTGTGGATCGGACAGGTCGACCGTGATCTTCAGCGTCTTGAGCTTGTCCTGCCATTCTTCGGAAATGTAGTGGTGCTCCAGGTCCAGGGTATTGAGCTTGGGCACGTACTGGCTGTTGAACAGGGCTTCGGCGCCGACATCGCCGAGGGTGCCGAGCGACAGGTCCAGCGTGTTCAGGCAGCCGACCAGGTCGTAAGCGGCCAGCCATACCGCCAGCTCGTCGGCAATCTCCGAATCGCGCAAGCCCAGGTAGGCCAGGGTCGGCGTGCGCAGCTTGGCCACCAGGTCCTGGTACAGCGCCAGATCGCCGTCGAAGCCATAGTCTTCCGAGCCCAGCCACAGTTCCAGGTGGGTCAGCGCCGGCATGCTCGAGGCCGCCACCGCCTGCGCCACGGAGGATGGCAGGCCGCCGCTTTCGATGGTGAATTTTTTCAGCTTGGCGTGGGTGAACGGCTGGAATTCCAGGCCGTTGGCGCCGCGCACCTTGAACTCTTCCAGGTTCGGGAAGGCTTTCAGCAGCGGCGTCAGGTCGCTCTGGACGATCCACGAAATTTCGCATTCTTCATACGTCATGTCGCCGATGAACAGCGCGCGCAGGTTCTGCAACTCGCCTGCATGCTTGAGCAAGGTCTCGACAGCCTCGGCCGAACTATCGTCGCATTCATCGCTCCACATTCCGATGATGAGCGCGTCGAGCTTGGATTTGTCGATGCGGCCGAAAAACTCTTCCATCATTTCCGGCATCGTTTGCTCGCCGTCGTACTCGCGCGACAAGCGATAGACGACATCGTCGGACAACGCGACCGGCTCGTCGGCGTCGTACTCGGTAACCGTCCTGTTGAAAAAGGTGACAGTATCTTCTGAAATCGGCATGGTATGCGTCCGGAAAAGTGAAAAGGCCGCTGGCGCGAATCGCCCTGGCAATCTTGAAATTTTACCACGACATGGAAATCTTTCTGCCTTGCCTAGACCGCTGCCTGGCCCCTCCAACAACAAAGGCGCAGTCTCCGTCGAAGACTGCGCCCCCTGTTTTGCTCAGTCCAGCTTATGCCGCCTGCTGCTGCGTACCGACCAGAACGAGCTCGGCAAAGGCGTCGAGATGGTTCACCGTCCACACCGAGGTCATCGCGTACGGGTCGCTGTCGGCGGCCCCCGCGATCAGGCTATTCATGCTGATAGTAGACACCAGCGCGCCGGATTGGTCGATCAACTGCAGCTCTTTCATGTTGACGCTGGCGTAGTCGGCGATCGTGACCTTGGCGAACAAGACCTTGTCCTTGACATAGTTGATCACCAGGTCCTTGCCGCTGATATTCGCCTTCACGCCGGCGGCGTCCATCGTCACGCCCGAGAAAATCCGGTTGGCCGCGAACTTGAGGATGTCGTTGCCGCCAGCGCTTTCATAGATCGTGTCCTTGCCGTCGCCCATCGAAACGACATAGGTGTCCGTACCGCTGCCGCCGCGCAAGTCATCGTTGCCCATGCCGCTGTACAAGGTATCGTTGCCGGCGCCGCCGTGCAGGTCGTTGTCGCCGGCGTACTTGTAGCCGATCAGGTAAGCCAGGAAGCCGCCGACCAGGCCTTCGGCGCCGTTGAAGTTGCCGAAGTTCATATCCAGGCCCAGCTTGTCGGTCAGCCATTCCAGGCCGTCGAAGGTCGCGTCGCTGCCTGCGGCGACCTTGCTGCCGAGGAACTTGGCGCTGTCCGCCAGCGCGCCCGCCACATCGGCGTCGGCCGCGTAGCTGAAGCCCTTGCCGATGCCGGCCACGGCCGTGTTGACGCCGCCCGACACCCCGTTCATGGCGCCCTTGATGCCGCCGGCAACGCTGAAGTCGCCCAGTTCCACGCCCGTCACGCCCGCCACCGCGTCGACCGCCTTGCCGCTGACGCCGTCGATGCTGGCGCCCAGCGCACCGGCGCTGGCCGTGGCCGCCGCCAGCTTGGCCTTGATGCTGGCGCCCATCTGGTCCCAGCCAGTCGACAGTTCCTTGAGCATGGTGTCGCCCACATACTTGCTGACATCGGCAAAGCCGCCGATCGCCGCGCCGCCCAGCTTGGCCGAATTCTTGCCCAGCAACTCGGTAATGACGCCCCAGCCCATGCCCATCATCACATCGTCGCCATTGCCGCCGCTGATATAGGTACCGGCGTTGGTGGCGAACACGGTATCGTTGCCCTCGCCTCCCAGCAACACATTACCGACCAGATTGAGTTTGCTCAGACTGCCGCTGGTCAGGGCCTTGACCTGCGACGAGGCAAAGTTGTAGTTCATGGCGGCGCCGATCCAGTCGCCGGCCGACTCGTAGTCGTTCTCGACCAGGCTTTCGACCGCGTTAAACACCGTCATTTCGGACAGGCCGATGATGACGTCGTTGCCCGCGCCACCGATGGCGATATTGTTTTGCGCCGCCGTGACGATCACGTCGTTGCCCTCGCCGCCCATGCCGACCGTGGTGGTGCCGGCCAGGATCACGGTATCGTTGCCGCTGCCGGTGTGCACGAAGTTCAAGCCCGTATCGGCGCTGACCTTGGTCGACGACACCACTTCATTGGCGCCGTTGGTGGTTTCGCTCTTGTAATCGAGCTTGCTGCCGGCATTGACCACGATCACGGTATCGTTGCCGCCATCGGCCACCAGCACATTGTGGCTGCCGTACAGCAAGGCCGTATCGTCGCCGCCGCCGGTCCACGCCACATTGACCTGGGTATCGAACTTGGTGGTGCTGGTGGTCGTGGTGTCTTCGCCTTCCTTGCCGCTTTCGGTGGTTTTTTCCTGCGAGCCGTAGGACGCCATGACCAGCACATCCTTGCCGCCGCCGCTGACCGCGATATTGTCCTTGCCGATCACGGTCATGACATTGTTGCCGTCGCCGCCCAGCACCACGTTCAGGTTCGACTTGCTGGTGCCGACGGAGCCGACCGCGATCGCGGTCAGCACGTCGTTGCCGCTGCCGCCGCTGAGCAGGTTGCCCTTGCCCACGGCGGTGACGACGTTGTTGCCCTCGCCCGCCACCACCGCGTTATACGAGCCGAGCGCGGTCACCACATCGTTGCCGGCGCCGGCCACAATCCCGGTCTTGCTGCCTGCCGCGCTGATGACATCGTTCCCGGCGCCGCTCACCAGCAGATTATTGCTGCCCAGCGCGGTGATGACGGTGGCGTTGCTGCCGCCGACCACCACATTGTTCTTGCCCATGACGGTCACCGCTTCGGTGCCGCCCTGGCTGGTCGCCGCGCCGCCCAGGCCGGCCTTGCCGACCAGGTCGACCGCCGCCACCCCGGCCGCCACGGAATCGACCAGCCCGATGGCGGTGGCCGCCACTTCGGCGTAGTCGCCGGTCACGACCAGGTTGTTGTTGCCGGCAGCGGTGACCACATCCACCCCGCCATCGGCCCAGACGATATTGTTGGAACCGGCCGCGGTCACCACGTCGTTGCCCGCGCCGGCCCACACCACATTGGTCGAACCCAGCGTGGTGACGACATCGTTCCCGGTGCCGGTGTAGACCACGTTGGCCGCGCCGATGGCGGTGACGATATCGTTGCCGCTCCCCTTGGCCAGGGTGTTGCCGAGGAATTTGGAGATGGCGCTGGTGGCGCTGCCGGCGGTCGCCTTGTCCAGTTTCTTCGCCAGGTCGGTGATGCCCTCGCCCGCGCCGGTCAGCACCACGTTGGCGCTGCCCAGGGTCGTGACGACGTTGTTGCCGGCGCTATTGATGAGCAGGTTGTTCGAACCGATGGCCGTGCTGACATTATTGCCGCCGTTGGCCAGCAGCACGTTATTGCCGCCGATGGCAGCCACCACGTCGTCCTGCGCGCCGGTGTAGATCACATTGGTGCCGCCGACCGCGATCACCACATCCTTGCCGCTGCCGCTCTGGATGGCGCCGGTCAGCTTGCCGGTGGCGTTGTTGATCGCCGTGGCGATGGTCTTGTCCGGCACCGCGCCGGCCAGCACCTTGCCGAGGCCGCCGCTGGCCGCGTCCAGCATGCCGCCTACTTCGGTCAGGATCACGTTGGCGCCGCCGACCGCCGCCACCGTGTTGCCGCCGACGGTCGTGGCCACCAGGTTGCCCGCGCCGGCCGCCAGCACGGTGTTCTTGCCGCCGTTGGCCAGCGCGACGTTGGTGTTGCCCACGGCCGCCACCAGGTTCGATGCGCCGTTGGCGACCAGCGCGTTGGTATTGCCGAGTGCGCCGATCTGGTTGCTGCCGCCGCCGCTGACGACGACGTTCAGCAAGCCGCCGACCAGGATGCTGTTGTTGCCGCCCGCACTGCCGATGGCATTGCCGCCACCGCCCGCGACGATGCTGTCGCCGCCGTCGCTGGCGATCACCACGTTGACGCCGCCCAATGCCACCAGCTTGTCGCTGCCGTTGCCGATGGTGAGCGTGTTGCTGCCGCCATAGGCCTTGATCTTGTCGCTGCCGTTGCCAGTCGTAACGATGTTGGCGCCGCCGCCCACGGTCACGCTGTTGTCGCCATGGCCGGCCAGTACGGTATTGATGCCGCCCATGGCCACCACGGTGTCGTTGCCGTCGCCGGCCTTGATGACGTTCGATACGCCGGCCGCGTTGGCGCTGTTGTTGCCGTTGCCCAGTTCCAGCACGTTGGAACCGCCGGCCGCGTCGACGCTGTCGTCGTTGTTACCGGTGCGAACGATATTCGATGCGCCATCGACCTTGACCGTGTCGTTGCCGTCGCCGGTATCGATGATATTGCTGGCGCTGCTGGCAAGGACTTCGTCGTTGCCCTGGCCGGTGCTGATCTCGTTCGACACGGCGCTGACGCTGACCTTGTCGGCGCCGTTGCCGGCCGTAATTTTGTTGGCGATGCCGTCGGCCTTGATCACATTCGCGCCATCGCCGGCATTGACCACGTTGCGCCCGCCACCCACCGAGATCCGGTCGCTGCCATTGCCGGCATGGACCACATTGCTGCCGCCGGTGAGGTTGACGGTATTGTTGCCGTTGCCGACATTGACGTTATTGCTGGCGCCGGTCATGTCGACCTTGTCGTCGCCGTCGTTGGTGTTGATGCTGTTCTTCGCGCCGTTGCCGGTCACGGTATCGTTGCCGCCGCCGCTGTTGACCGAGCCGGACAAGGCGTTGTAATGAATCGTGTTGTGGCCGTGCCAGTCGTTGACCTTGACCACGCCGCCGGCCGCCACCTCGATGCGGTCGTTGCCGCCGCCGCCCTCGATCTCGGCGCTCGCGCCGGCGCCGATGGACAGATGATCGTCGCCTTCGCCGCCGATCAGGATATTGTCGGCGCCCGCGCTGACCGACAGCCTGTCGTTGCCGTTGCCGCCGTCGAGCTTGTTGTAGCCGCCGACCTGCACGCTGAGCGTATCGTCGCCGTCTTCGCCCTTGAGCACGTTGTAGGCGCCGGCCGTCACGCGCAGGGTATCGTTGCCGCCGCCCCCATTCAAAAAGTTGCCGCCCAACGAACTGGAGGTGAAGTTGTCGTTGCCGTTGCCGAAATTCTTCTTGGTGTAGCCCAGTTCGGCGATGTCTTCGGCGATGTCGCGCGCCGCGTTGCCCATGTCGTCGAAGCTCTTGCCGATCTCGTCGATACCGCCGCCGATATCCTTGACCGTGTCGTTGACGACATCGTTAAACGACTTGCCGACCTTCTTGACCGTCTTCTTGACCCATTTCGTGAAACCCATTTTCTCTCCTCGATGCATGCCTGGCAATCTGCCGAGCGTGCATATTGACGAGCAAATGTGGCGCAATTATGGCGTTCAGGGTGGAACGATCACGCCGGCTGGCATTCGAAACGGTAGCCGACGCCGTACACCGAGTGAATCAATTCCTGGTCGGCCACCTGCTGGGAGAGTTTTTTGCGCAGGTTCTTGATCTGGCTGTCGATGGCGCGGTCGAAGCGTTCGCTGCCGGCCTCGAAAGCAAGCTCCAGCAATTGCGCCCGCGAAAAGATGCGTCCGGGCTGGCGCGCCATCACGCTCAGCAGGCGATATTGCTGCGCCGTCAACTCGAGCCGCGCCCCGTTCCAGGTGGCGCACTGGCGCTCCTCGTCGATCGACAGCGCGCTGGTCGGCGTGCGCGGCCCGGCCGCCGCCTTGCCGCGCCGGCGCAGGCAGACCTGGGCGCGCGCCACCAGTTCGCGCGGGCTGAACGGCTTGCACAAGTAATCGTCGGCGCCGACATCGAAGCCCAGCAGGCGGTCGATTTCTTCCACCCGCGCGGTGACCATGATTACCGGCACGTCGGTGAAGGTGCGCAGCTGGCTGCACACGGCGGTGCCATCCAGCCCGGGCAGCATCAGGTCGAGCAAGACCAGGTCGGGCAGCTTGGCGCGTACCCACGCGACGACCTCGTCGCCGCGCAGCAGGTGGTGGGTGCGCATGCCGGCCTGCTGCAAGTAAGCAAGCTGAATCTCGGCAATGCGCGGTTCATCCTCGACCAGCAAAACGAGGGGCGATGTCATGGGCAATCTCCGTGATGGGGGCGCGCCGCCTGGGCCGGCAGCAGGATATCGATGCGCAAGCCGCCCAGCGGCGAATGGCTGGCCTGCATGCGCCCGCCGTGGCCGGCCACGATGGCCTCGCAGATCGCCAGGCCCAGCCCGGACCCGCCGCTGGCACGGCTGCGCGACTCGTCGACCCGGTAAAAGCGTTCGAACAGGCGCGGCAGCGCCGCATCCGGCACGCCGGGCGCGGAATCCTCGACCCGGATCACGATGTGCGGGCCGGCAAGCGCCAGCACCACCTGCACTTGTCCGCCGGGATCGGTGTAGCGCAGCGAATTGCCGATCAGGTTGGACAGCACCTGGCCCAGGCGCTGGCGGTCGCCATGGACCAGGCAGCCGGGCTCGAGCTCGTCGATCAGCCGATAGTGCAAGGGATGGCTGGCAAGGCGCGGCGCAAAGGCGGCCGCCACTTCCTCGCACAGCCCGGCCGGATCGACCGGCTCGGACTGCAGGGCCTGGGCGCCGGCGTCGGCACGCGCCAGCACGTGCAGGTCCGATACCAGCCGCTCCATTTCCTTCACCGTGTCGGACAGCACCGTCAGATTGGCCGGCGTGGGCGCGATGATGCCGTCCTGCATGGCATCGAGATGGGTCGCCAGGATGGTGATCGGCGTGCGCAGCTCGTGCGAGGTATCGGCCACCCACTGCACCCGCGCCGCTTCGCCCGACTCCAGCTTGCGCAGGAGCATCTTGTTGCGCAGACCGCGCGCGCGCAGCAGCCAGGTGGCGGCGCCGGTGAGGACGACCACGCTCAGCATCAGCAGGCGCAGCGGCAAGGAATACGGGCGCGGCTGCTCCCAGCCGCCGCGCGGGCGCGCGCCGACCTGCCAGTAGCCGGCGGGCGTGCCGATCAGCGCCGTTTCCGTGAGCGCATCGAAGCTGGCCGGCGCGCCATGGAACACGGCCCCCGGCGCCCCGCCCGGACTGACGTGGCGCAGCGCGAAGGCGATGTCGGGCGCGGCCAGCAGCGGCCTGGCCAGCGCGATGAAGCGTTCGTAATCGATCACGGCGCTGACGAAACCCCAGAATTGCAGGCGGCTGTCCGGATCGAGGTAGACCGGACGCCGCGCCACCATGCCCAGGCCGCCATCGCCGAGCGTCATCGGACCGTCCAGGCGCATGGTGCCGTCGCGCGCGCTTTGCTCCACGTCGGCCCGGGTGGGCATCATGTGCAGATGCCCGGCCTGATCGGGCGGAAAGACATGCCGCAGAACCGCATTCGGCGACAAGGCCAAGGTGCGCACGGCGGGCGCGTCCTTGAGCAGGCTCTGGCCCAGGCGCTGGAACTGCGCTTGCGTCAGGTCCGGTTTCAGCTGCAGCACCACCTCGCCCGCCGCCAGCGGCGCCAGGTGCAGGTGCAGCCGCTGTTCCAGCATCGAGCGCAGGGCAGCGACCTGTTCGGCCACGCGGGCCCGCTCGCGCGCATGGAAGGACTGCGTGGCGAGCCAGTCCAGCCGCAGACAGGTTCCGGCGACAACCAGGCAGACGAGTACCGTGCGCGCCAGGGGCGTATTGTGCCAGCGTAAAGTCATGGAAAAGTCAGCAACAGCCTGCCTCGGGATTGCGCGCGTCAGTACGCCGGGAAACGCAATTTTATCCGAAACTATTCATTCCTAAAAGCAATCGCGAGAGGGCGGCTTGCCGCGCCCCCGCGCGCCGCTAACGTGCGGCATCGGATGCGCATCTGCGGTCAAAATAGCATCACTTTCATTTGACGCGGACATCCCATGCGCATCGCCACCTATAACATCAACGGCATCGGCAGCCGCCTGCCCGCCCTGCTGGAATGGCTCGAAGAAACCCAGCCGGACGTCGCCTGCCTGCAAGAACTGAAAGCGCCCCAGGAGCGTTTTCCCGAAGCCGCGCTCAACGAGGCCGGCTACCAGGCGCTGTGGATCGGCCAGAAAAGCTGGAACGGCGTGGCGATCCTGGCGCGCGGCACGACGCCGGTGGAAGTGCGGCGCGGCTTGCCGGGCGACGACGCCGACGAGCAAAGCCGCTACCTGGAGGCGGCCATCGACGGCGTGCTGGTGGCCTGCCTCTACCTCCCCAACGGCAATCCTTCCCCGGGACCCAAGTTCGATTACAAGCTGGCCTGGTTCGAACGCCTGATCGCCCACGCGCAAGGGCTGCTGGCCAGCGGCGCGCCGGTGGTGCTGGCCGGCGACTTCAACGCCATTCCGACCGAGCTGGACGTCTACAAGCCCGAGCGCTGGGTGACCGACGCCCTGTTCCGTCCCGAAACGCGCGACGCCTTCCAGCGCCTGGTGGCGCAGGGCTGGACCGATGCCCTGCGCACGATGCATCCGGACGAGCGCATTTTTACGTTCTGGGATTATTTTCGGGACGCCTACGGACGCGATGCCGGGCTGCGCATCGACCACCTGCTGCTCAGTCCCATGCTGGCCGGCGCGCTCACGGCCGCCAACGTCGACCGCGACGTGCGCGGACGCGACAAGCCGAGCGACCATGCGCCCACGTGGATCGAACTGGACATGAAGAAAATCAGCCGCTAAAAAAATAAGCGCTAATGCGATGATAGCCTTGAGGGGACTGCATCAGTGTTGCGGGAATTAACCCGCACGAGCCGGATGGTGAGTCCGGAATTTACTGCTGCTTGCGTACATCAGGAATCGAACCTGAGAAAGGCCGCTAAATGCGGTACGCGAACGGGAATGCCGTCGCGCCAGTCTGGACTCAGGAGCCAAAACCGCTGCAATTAAACAACTACTTCCCCGCCAAGGAAACGCGACGCCAGTATAAGTAAAAGCGACAAGCAATTACCATAAAGATTATTCGACAGGCGCTGCCGATCATCGCAAGGAAAGCGCTATGATCGTGGCCCCGACTATCGATCGACGATCATTACCGCCATGCCGACCATCCTGTCCCACCCCGCCGTTCCCCTCGCAATCGGCCTGGCCCTGGGTTCCAGGGTAATTCCGGGCCGCTTGCTGGCGGCCGGCGTGCTGGCCTCGATCGTGCCGGATGCCGATGTCGCCGGTTTGCACATAGGCATTCCTTATGCGAACGAACTGGGGCACCGGGGGGCATCGCATTCGCTGGCGTTTGCCATCGTGCTCGGATTGCTGGCGGCGGCCTTTGCACGGCAGTTGAATGCCTCGCGCCTGGCCGCGTTTTTCTTCATCACCGCCAGCGCCGTCTCGCATGGCTTGCTCGACATGCTGACCAGCGGCGGACTGGGCGTGGCGCTGGCCTGGCCGGTGTCGGAGGCGCGGATGTTCTTTCCGGTCCGCGTGATACGGGTCAGTCCCCTGACCGTGCAGCGGTTTTTCAGTGCGCGCGGGGTCACCGTGCTGAGATCGGAACTGATCTGGGTATGGCTGCCGGCCGCGCTGGCCGGCCTCGGCCTGTATGTCGCCACGCGCAGACAAAGAAAACAAGCCAAACAAGCAAAACAGGGCAAACCCGGCAAGAAGACCAACAAGCGCGCTTAAATCCGCGCCGCCAATGCGCGGGCCCGGGCCAGCCATGCGCTTCTTTTCTCCGGCGTCGAATCGAGAATGGGACCGCACATCAGCGTGTCGACCGGCGTGATGCCGCAAAACGCCAGCGTGGTCTTTTTCATCTGGTGAATGGCCGGTGCGCGGTACACGAGCCGGTAGTACCACGGCGGCGTATCCATCGTCACCAGCAGATGCGCGCTGCGCCCGCTCAGCAGCTTGGCCGGAAACGCCTTGCCCTTCTGGTACTTGAAGGCAAAGCCGGGCAGCATGATCCGGTCGAGAAAACCCTTCAGCAGCGCCGGAACCCCGCCCCACCAGACCGGAAAGGCAAACACCAGGTGCTGCGCCCAGGTGATGAGCTCCTGCGCCTTCTTCAAGTCCGGTTCCAGTTCCTGGACCACCTTGTAGCCGTGATGCAGGATCGGATCGAACGCCAGCCGGTCCAGGGCGATCAGCTGGACCTCGTGTCCCGCCTGCCGTGCCGCTTGCGCATAATCCTGCGCCAGCGCACTGCCGAAAGTCCCGTCCGACGCATGGGCCGCGATCACCAGCACCCGTTTCGCCCCTGCGCGATTGCCCATCGTACTCTCCTGAAAAATAAATTTCAGGAAGTATGCAGCTTGCCCTATGGGGCAGAGTCAAGCGTTTCGTCGATGCAATCGGCCATCGTCGACGGCTGCGGCGCGGCCAGGCAAGCGCCGATCTCGGCACTGACCTGGCCCAGCTTGCGTTCCAGCTGTTCCAGGCGCGCCACCTCGGCGCGCACCAGCACCCGGCGCCGCTCGATGAACGCCCTTAACTCGGCCCAATCGGGCGCCCCCTGGGCGGCGACCAGCAGCGGTCCCATGTCGGCCAGCTTAAATCCCAGCGCCTGCACCTGCCGGATCAGCTGGACCTGCTGCACGTTCTGTTCGGAATAGATGCGGTAAGTGCCTTTGCGCCCGACCTCGCCCAGTAATCCGAGGGATTCATAAAGGCGGATCGCCTTGGGCGAGGCATTGGCGCGGCGCCCTAATTCGCTGATGTACATGCTGGTCTGTCGATGATGAAATGGAAAAGCCCTGCCGCAGTTTACTACCGGAGGCCGTCAAACCCCATTCCCTTCCAATATTGACAAAGAAGTAATGTCCATGCTACCTTCGGGACAGCGATTGGAAGCGATTCCACCGCACCGCCGGCAAACCACAACGGGAGTAGCGATATGAACAGCCAGACAGCACGTGTGCTTGGGAGCGCCGCATTGGGAGCGGCCCTGCTCGCATTTCAGGCGCCTGCCGGCGCCGCCACCCCGGGCGCGGCCAAGCCGGCGATCGCCGCGCTGCCGTTCGCGCTCGACATGCACGCCGATCCGGGGGCGGCACAGGTGGATGCGGCGACGCTGGTGCTCGTGGCAAAAAAAGGCAGCGACCTTTACGTCAATACCGACGGCACCGAGATGGCGGATACAACCCCGCGCGTGCTGTTCCAGCCGGCCGGCGACTTCATCTTTTCGGCCCGGGTCGGCGCCGGCTTCGGCAAGCCCTTCGACGGCGCAGCGCTGATTGTGTACGGCGACAAGACAAGCTGGGGAAAGCTGCTGTTCGAACTGGCCAGGACGGGCAAGCCGGGCATCTCGACAACGGTGGCGAAGGGCGTGGGCGACGACGCGCACCACGGCGCCAGGGAAGGCAGCGAAGTCTACCTCAAGGTCGTGCGGCGCAAGGACATGTTCGTGTTCTACACCTCGCCCGACGGGGCAAACTGGAGCATGGTGCGCACCTTCAGCCTGCCGGGAGCGGGCACCGTGAAAGTCGGCTTCTCCGCCCAATCGCCCATGGGCGAGGAGTTCCGTGCCCGCTTCTCCGACATCCGGTTCAGGAATGCCACCTTCAGGGATTTCTGGCAGGGCGAGTAAATCCGGCAAGGCAGGATCGGTCAGCCTTGCGGCGCCGCCCAGACCAGGTTCCACAGGTGGCCGTCGAGGTCCTCGAAGCCCTGGTCGTACATGAATCCGTGGTCTTCCGGTGGATGCGGAATCCGGGCTCCGGCGGCGGCGGCCCTGGCGATCAGGCTATCGACCTCCTGCGGGCTCTCGCAGCTCAGGCAGATGATGACCTCGTTGGCCTCCAGCGCCTGCACCACCGGCTTGTTGGTAAAGGACCCGAAGAAATCGTGGGTCATCAGCATGGCGTGGATGCTGCCGTCGACGATCGCCATGTAGGCCGCGCTGTCGCTGCTCATTGCCGGATCGAAGCTGAAGCCGAGCGCCGAAAAGAAAGCCTTCGATGTGTCCATGTCCCTGACCGGCAGGTTGAAAATAATCTGTTTGTGCATGATGTCTCCGTGGTGAAAAGCGAAATGGCGATCGCTGCCCTATCTTGACGACGAAGCAGCCGACCCGATATCGACACGCTGGCAGGAAAAATAGTCGCTTCCTGCCGATATTGCTGCAAAAGACGCCCAATGTCATTTCCGACAACTTCGATGCTATGCCACGTGTATAATCGCGCACTTCGATGCTCTTTATTCAACATTAGTTTTTATGGTTGAATAAAGGGATATACATAATGACAAAAAAAGGATGACTCTGATGCGGATGCGACTACTTGGATTGATTTCGGCGACGGCCCTGACCGCCTGCGGCGGCGGCAGCGATGCGCCGCCTGCGCCAACCCCGGCGCCGGCACTTCCCACGGTACCTGTCACACCGCCGCCGGTCGTCCCTGTCACGCCTGCACCAACGCCAACGCCGCCCGTGACGCCGCCGGTGGCCCCGACGCCGACGCCGACGCCAACCCCGGAGCCGATCACCCCACCGGTGGTCGTCACCCCGCCGGTTCCGACGCCGCCGGTTCCGACGCCGCCGACCCCGACGCCGCCGGTCCCGACGCCACCGACCCCGACGCCGCCAACCCCGGTCGCGCCGCCAGCCGGCGGCCCGTACACCCTGCCCGCCCGCACGGTCGGCGATTTTGTCACCTACACCGACGTGACGATGGGCTGGAAAGTCTCCGTCACCCAGCGCATCATGAAGGTCAACGCCGACGGCGGCTGGGAAAACGCCGATTCGGCCAGCCAGGAAAAAGGCGCGCAAACCATCGAGGTATTCGACGGCAAGGGCGGCATTCTGTCCAGCAATTCGTATGCGGGCTGCACCGCCACCTATGCGCCGGCCGCCATGCAAGCGCCGGCGACCGCCTCGGTCGGCGACACCTTCGACTTCGCCAGCACCATGAGCATTCCGTGCTCCAAGGAAGAAACCTCGCGCGCCCTCACCAGCAAGGGCAAGGTGGTCGGGATCGAAAGCAAGACCGTTCCGGCTGGCACCTTCTCCACGCTCAAGATCGTCTCCAGCGAGACCAACCTCGACAAGCGCACCGCCAACGTCTACGTCAACTACTGGGTCGAAAAAACCTGCTGGCGCGACATCGTCACCGGCCTGATCGTGGCATGCAACACCTCGACCACCTCCAAGGGATCGGGTGACGTCAGCTTCTCCAGCGCTACCGAGCTGGTCAGCTTCGGACAGGCCTCGACCAACCGCGAATACCTCGATCCGATCCGTTTCGCCGGCCCGTGGAGCGGCAATTTCGGCGCCTACTACGGCACCTGCGACGTGAACGTCAGCTACACCGGCGTCATCACCGGTTCGTGCAAGGCGACCGCGCGCACGACTGCGGTCACCGGCAGCGTCGACAAGGCGGGCGTGGTTAAATTGAGCATGAGCGTCGCCGGCGGCGCCACCGAAACCCAGTCCGGCCAGGCCGCCCTGTTCGACATGGGCGGCCAGCTGGCCGGCGCCGCCGCAGCGGGCGCCTGGGCGCTCAAGCACAAGTAAACAGTCAACCAGCACGCCGGCCGCGCCGCACCAGCAAGGGGCGGCGCGGCCTTTTTTTCAACCAGCGACCACATTCACGCCATCATGACGACAGCCCCTGCCACTACCGCCCCGGAAACCTCGCGCCCTGTGGGCCTGGCGCGCGCCGCCATCGGCCTGGCGCAGGGGTTTGTCCTGTACCTGCTGTTCGAAAAACGCGCTTTCACCGATCCCCTCATCCACACGGCGGCCTTCCTGATCGTCGCGCTGGTGCCGGTGCTCGCCATTTCCAGCCTCGGCCACCTGCGCGCCGCCCTGCTCGCCCTGTGGTGCGCGCTGGCCGCCGTTGCGCTCGCCGTGATCGGGGTGCACGCCGCCTGGCGCGAAACGCGCCTGCTCCAGTCGCCGCAACTGGCGCCGCTATGGCCGGACATGCTGCCGCTGGTGTGCTTTTTCAGCCTGGCGATCCTGTTCATCGGCCACGCGCTGGTGCTGGCGGCCGCGCACGACAAGCGCCGCCTGGCCAGCTACGCCACCCATTTCGACATCGCCTGGAAGCTCTTCATCCAGCTGGTGTTTTCCGGCTTCTTCACCGGCGCGCTGTTCCTGGCCCTGTGGCTGGGCGCTTCGCTGTTCGGCCTGGTCAAGCTGCGCTTCCTCGAAAGCCTGATGGAGTCCCCGCTGTTCGTCGCGCCGGTGCTGTGCTGCGCCTTTGCCTGCGCCCTGCACCTGACCGATGTGCGCCCGGCCATCGTGCACGGCATCCGCAACCTGCTGCTGGTGCTGATGTCCTGGCTGCTGCCGGTCGCCACCCTGCTGATCGGCGGGTTTGTGGTGTGCCTGCCGTTCACCGGCCTCGATGCGCTGTGGGCCACGCGCCACGCCACCGTGGCCCTGCTGGCGGCCAACGCGCTGCTGGTGGTCCTGATCAACGCCGCCTGGCAGAACGGCGCCATGGGCGACGCGGTCGCGCCCGTGGTGCGCCTTGCCGCGCGCGTCGCCTGCGCGCTGCCGCTGCCGCTGAGCGCCATCGCCATCCACGCGCTGGCCCTGCGCGTGGGCGACCACGGCTGGACCCCGGACCGCATCTTCGCCGCCGCCGCGCTGCTGGTGTCCGCCATCTACGCGCTCGGCTACCTGTTCGCGGCAATCGACAAAGGCGGCTGGCTGCGCCGCGTGGCCCCGGTCAACCTGGTGGCCGCGTATGCCGCCATCGCCGTCCTGCTGGCGCTACTGACCCCGATCGCCGACCCGGCCCGCATCGCCGTCGACAGCCAGGTCGCGCGCCTGGAAAGCGGCGCGGTCGGCGCCGACAAGTTCGATTACCACTTCCTCAAGGCGGAGTCGCGGCGCTATGGCGTCGCCGCCCTGCTCAGGATCAAGGAAGGCAAGACCGGGCCGCAAGCCGCGCTGGCGGCGGAACGCGCGACGCGCCTGCTGGCCGATCAGCCCGGCGACGACGGCTTCCCGCAGCACACCGTCAAGGCGGCCGAGCAGTTGACGGTGTGGCCGGCATCGGCGCGCCTGCCGGCCAGCTTTCCGCTGTCGACGTGGAAGGTCAATACCGGCGTGCCGCGCTGCCTGACCGATCCGAACGCGCACTGCGACGTCTTCCCGATCGACTTCGACGACGACGGCAAGGACGAACTGCTGCTCATGGCAAGCAATAGCTACGACGAGCCGGTCGTGTTTTCCGAAGGTGCCAGGGGCAGATGGACAGTCAGCGCCAGGCTGTCCGGCATGACCAGCTGCGCGCCCTTCGCCGACCTGCTCAAGCGCGGCGACTACAGGCTGGTCGCGCCACGCACGCGCCAAATCGTGGTGGCCGGCCTGCCGGTGGAGATGGACATGGCGGCCACGCCGGTTCTGGAAACCTGTACCTCGCTGATCAACACGCTCAACGCGCGCGAAAAATGAGCGGCGCCGCGATCAGGGAGCCGCGCCCGGCGTGGCGCCGGCCAGGTCGATGCGGCGCTGAAGGCGCGCCGCTTGCGCCGTGTCGCCTGCGGCCTGGGCGCGCTTGAGCGCAACGCCGAGCCACATCAGCAGCGGGCGGCGCCAGCCCTGCTCCGAGGCGGTATCGGTGGCCACTGCGATATCGGCCGGCGCAATGCGCGCCTGGCGCATCAGCGCACCGGCCGCCACCAGGCGCGCGAGCGGATCGCCGATCGGCGCCAGCACGCTCCTGCCGTCGTTTGCGCGCGCCGCCGCCAGCACCGCGCGGTGCTGTTCGGGCAGCAGGGCCGCATCGAGTCCGTCCCAGCGCCCCGCCAGATAGGCGGCGTAGGCGCGTTCGGCCGGCGTGGCGTCCTGCGCCAGCGCCTCGAAGGCGGGGCAGGCGTCGTATTCCATGCTCGCCACGCGCGTGGCGCAGCGCACCAGTTCCGCATGCGCGACCAGGTCCGGCCGCCCGGTGCTGGCCATCTCGGCGCGCGCACGCGCGAATTCGGCGCCGGCGATGTTGCTCTCGCCGCGCAGGTAGGCGTCGCTGAACGCGGCCAGCGCGCTGCCGGCGTTGCCCTTCCAGGCCGGCGGCGGGTTGTTCGAACAGCCGGCGGCAAGCATGGCGGCGAGCGCGGTCAGGTACATGGTCTTCATGGCAGTTTCAGCTCCGTCTCGCGTGCAAAAGGCCACTTGCGGTTGATTTCATCGATCAGGCGCGTCACCTTGCGCAGGCTCGCATCGACCTCGGCGCGCAGTGCGCCCAGGTCCTGGGTCGCCACCTTGGCGTTGGCGCCCACGGCCTGCGCTTCGACCAGCACCGCATCGACCTTTTTCAGGCTGTTGCTGGCATCCTTGAGCACCACCTGCAGCTGCACGATGGCCAGCTGCGCCTCGTCCATCACGCCCTGCTTGCCGAACACGCGCTGGTCGGCCTTGAGCAGCAGCTGGTCGACATGCTGCAGCGTCTGCAGCAGTTTTTTCGCCTCGTCCTCGCTGCCCAGCGCCGTCCCCAGCAAGCCGTACTTGCCCGACAGGCGCCCGGTCGCGGCCTGGATATTACTCAGGCTGGTGTTGATGGCCGAATCGCTGCGCGTCATGTTGTCCAGGTTTTCCAGCAAGGCGCGCGCGCTGGCGACCAGGCGCGGAATCTCGGCGGCGGTGTCGCCGCGCAGCACCGTGCGCACCGAGTCGGGCGGCAGCACCGGATCGGTCAGGATCCCGGTAAACGCCTTGATGCGGGTGTCGCCCACCAGCCCGCGCTCGACCGTGAACACGCTCGACGTCTTGAGCCATTTGGCGTCCTTGCGCGGCACGTCGACCAGGATGCGCACCTTGCCGTCCGGGGCCAGTTCCACGCGCTGCACGCGCCCCACCGGAAAGCCCGAGAACGTCACGTCCATGCCCGGGATGACGCCGTCCGAATCTTCCGACAGCAGCACCAGGCGCTGGGTGCTTTCGAACACGCCGCGCGCATACATCACGTACAGCAGAAAGGTGACGATCAAGGCGCTCATCAGCACCAGCAGCAGCACCGCCTTGACTTCGACATTCGCGACCGCGTCAGGCGGCGCGTCGTCGGGATTGGCATTCGCCTGGTTTATCCTGGTTTCCACTTGTCTGTCCCACCTATATGTATTTGACGGCCAGCGAGCCGGCCTCGATCAGCAGCAGCACGAACAGCAGGCGCACCGCGCCCGGCTGCACGGTGGACGAGGAGGAGCGTCCGTAACGGTGCGATTCGAGGATCGCGGCGCTCGGAATGACCGCCACCGACAGCCCGAAGAACACGGTTTTCAGCACGAAGCCGATGGTCACCGCCGGATTGAAAATGCGCCCCACCGTGCGCGTGTAGTCGCCCAGTCCCCACGGCGACAGGCCGTACACGCTGGTGTAGGCCAGCACCAGCACGATCACGCTGCTGACCATGGCCAGGCTCAGGACCGCGAAGGCGTTGGCGATCACCTGCGGCACCAGGTCCTGGCGCAGCCGGTTCTGGGCCTGGCGCGAGCGGTCCGGGGTCGACGCGGCGGCCACCGCCAGGGCGTCGCCGGCGTTGAAGGCCAGGCCCGCGCGCAGCGCCACGAACATGGCGGCGGTCAGGGGAATCAGTTCGAGCACCAGCACCCGCACCACCATCTCGAGCGCGTAACGCGACAGGCCGTAGCTCTGCGACGTCACCACCACCACCCGGATCAGCACCAGGCTGACCAGCGCCGCCAGCAGCGTAAACCACGGCAGCACCTGCCAGGTGCTGGTGTAGATATGGCGCGAGGTGGCCAGGCGGTTGTGGCGGTTGTAGGTCGAGGGCGACATCGCCATCACCAGCGCGATCGCGCCCAGGTACACCATGTACCACCAGCTGAACACGAAGCGCCAGGCGTGCCGGCCCCAGTCGCGCGGCTTGGAGTACAGGAACGACTTGGGCAGCATCGCCACTTACTGCCGCCGCGCTTCTTTGACGCCGCCGACCTCCATGATCGCGCCCAGGGCTTTTTGCAGCTGCGCGGTCGAGCCGATTTCGGCGGTGAAGGTCATGCGCGCCTGCCCCTTGGCGCTCTGGGTATTGACGCCGATGACGTTGATCTTCTCGCGCGAGAACACCTCGGAGATGTCGCGCAGCAGGCCCTGGCGGTCGCCGGCGAGGATGAACAGGTCGACCGGATACACGGTATCGTGCCCGGCGCGGCCCCAGTCGGTATGGATCACGCGCTCGGGCGCCTTGGCGCGCATCTCGGCGAAGTTCTTGCAGGTGGCGCGATGGATCGAGACGCCCTTGCCGCGCGTGACGAAACCGACGATGCCGTCCGGCGGCGCCGGCTTGCAGCACTTGGCCAGCGCCGTCATCAGGCCGTCGGTGCCGACCACCAGCACCCCCGACTTGGCGCCCTGCTCCACGCTCGAGGCCCGGCTCTTGTTGAGCACCACCGCGTCTTCCGGCACCACCACCTCGCCGGTGTCGTGCAAGGCCTGCTCCACGTGGCGCAGGCTGAATTCTTCCTTGCCGACCGAGATGAACAGATCGTCAACCTTGGCGAAGCCGAGTTTATGCGCCAGCTGCTCCAGGTTGACGGCGGTCTTGCCTTCGCGCTGGAGCGATTTTTCGACCATGGCGCGGCCGTGCCCCAGCGTCTCTTCCAGGTCGATCGCGTGGAACCAGGCGCGCACCTTGGCGCGCGTGCGCGTGCTGACCGTGTAGTCGGCGTTGAGCCAGTCGCGCGACGGACCGGCGCTGCCCGATGCGCGGCTGGCGGTGATGATCTCGCAGGTCTGGCCGTTCTTCAGCGCGGTATTCAACGGCACCATGACCCCGTCCACCCGCGCACCACGGCAGCGGTGCCCGACTTCGCTGTGCAAATGGTAGGCAAAGTCGATCGGCGTGGCGCCCACCGGCAGTTCCAGCACGCGCGCCTGCGGCGTGAGCACGAAGATGCGGTCGTCCAGGGTGGTCGACTTGAGCTTTTCGACCCATTCGCGCTGGATCTCTTCCTGCCCGACGACGGCGTCGGCCACGTCGGTCTTCCAGGCCAGCAGCTGGCGCAGCCAGGCGATCTTTTCGTCGTAGGCCTGGCCCTTGAAGTTCGACCCGCCCTCTTCCTTGTAGCGCCAGTGCGCGGCGATGCCGTATTCGGCGAAGTTGTGCATTTCCTGGGTGCGGATCTGCACTTCCAGCGGACGCCCGTCGTCGGCCGTGACCACCGTGTGCAGCGACTGGTAGCCGTTCGGCTTCGGCCGCGAGATGTAGTCGTCGAACTCTTTCGGAATCGGGGTCCAGATATTGTGGACCACGCCCAGCACCGTGTAGCAGGTCTTGTCGTCGGCGACGATCACGCGGAAGGCGCGCACGTCATACAGCTCGGTGAAATCGAGCTCCTTGCCGCGCATCTTGTTCCAGATGCTGTAGATATGCTTGGGCCGGCCGAACACTTCGGCCGTGATCCCGGCCGCCGCCAGCTCGTTCTGCAGGCGCACGATGGCCGACTGCACGAAGCCTTCGCGCATCATGCGCTTTTCTTCGAGCATCTTGGCGATGCGCTTGTAGGTATCGGGCTCGATGAAGCGGAACGACAGGTCTTCCAGCTCCCACTTGAGCTGCCAGATGCCGAGCCGGTTGGCCAGCGGCGCGTACAGGTCGAGCGTCTCGCGCCCGTAGGCGCAGGTCAGTTCGTCGAAGCGCTTGATGTCGGCAAAGTAGCGCAGGCTGGTCACGCACGAGGCCAGGCGCACCAGCACCACGCGCATGTCGGTGGCCATCGCCAGCAGCATCTTGCGCAGGGTTTCGACCTGGGCCACCGCCTGCTGCGCCGCGTTCTTGCCCCGGCCGACGGTCTTGTGGCCGACCGTCATGTCGCGCAGGCGGATCAGCTGGCGCACGCCGGTCACCAGGTCGGTGGCCTCGCGCCCGACCCGCGCTTCCAGGCCCTCCACCGCTTTCGGATCGAGCACCGTCAGCTCGAACATCAAGCCGGCGATGCGGGTTTCGGCGTCGCTTCTCAAATACGCCAGGGTGCTGGCCACGCCGACCGCAAAGTCGAGCGCGTTCTGGCCCGAGCTGCAGGCCATGTCCTTGTAGGCGTCGCCCGCATAGGCCAGCGCCGCCTGCACGCGCGCGCAGTCGTCCGCACTGAGCCCCTGTACCAGTTCGGCGGTTGTGCTGCCGAGTGCTGCAATCGAGACCATGCGGCTTAGCGCAGGGCTGCGGTGACGACGATCTCAACCAGGCATGCGGGGTTGGCCAGCTTCGATTCGACGGTGGCGCGCGGCGGCGTGTGGCCGGAGGCGACCCATTCGTCCCAGACCGCGTTCATGCCGTCGAAGTGCGCCATGTCGGCGATGAATATCTGCGCCATCAGGATGCAGGTCTTGTCGCTGCCCGCTTCGGCCAGCAGGCGGTCGACGTGGCCCAGCACTTCGCGCATCTGGCCGCCGATGTCGGCGCTTGTGTCGTCGGCGATCTGGCCGGCCAGGTAGACCGTGCCATTGTGGATGGCCACTTCGGAGAGGCGTTTTCCTACGTGCAGTCGTGTAATTTCCATAATGTCTTTCAAGTACCAATCAAAAATTGTCGTGCAACGGCGATCTGGTCGTCGTGGATAAAAGTCGGGGCGTGGCCCACGCCGGGCATCTCGACCAAGGTGGCGCGCGGTCCGCGCGCGGCCATGCTGGCGGCGGTGGCGCGCGAGAGCAGGTCGGAGTGCTCGCCGCGCACCAGCATGGTCGGGCAGCGGATCGCATCGTAGGCGGCCCACAGCATGGCTTCGTCGGCCTGCGTGCTCTCCGGCGTGGCCGAGCGGAACGGCAGCGCCAGTCCCATGTCGTAATGGCGCACCCACTGGCCGTCGGCATCGCGCCGCAGCACGTCGCTGCACAGCTTGTGCCATTCTTCCTCGGTGTGCTCGCCGAACGACTGCGACACCTCGCGCACGAAGCGCGCGGCGGCGTCGAAGTCCGGGAAGCGCAGCTCCTGGCCGATGTAGTCGCCGATGCGCCGCAGCGCCGCCGGGTCGAGGGTCGGACCGATGTCGTTGAGGACCAGTTTGCGCACCGGGGTGCCGGGCAGCGAAGCCAGGGCCAGGCCGATCAGGCCGCCCATCGAGGTGCCGAACCAGTCGACGCCATCGGAGCCGGTGCCCCCGGTGACGCGCGCGATCAGCGTCACCATGTCGCTCACGTACTGCGGCACGCGGTACAGCTGCGGATTGGCCAGGCGTCCGGAGCGGCCGCGCCCGACCACGTCCGGCGCCACCACGCGGTAGTGGCCGGCCAGCGCGCGCGCCAGCCTGTCGAAGTCGTCGCCCACGCGCGTGACGCCATGCACGCATACCAGCACGCGCGGATTGGCCTCGTCGCCCCACTCCTTGTAGGACATCTGGTGCAAGCCGGCGGGCGAGATGCACTGGACGGATTTGATTCTTGCTTCGATCATGCCGGCTCCTCGTTAGGCGTTGTCGGGCGTGTCGATCCGTCGCCACTTTCAAATATGTGCTTCAATCTTCACTGCGTTTAGAATTCTACATCATCCCCCCTAATTCTTTCTTCCGTAGAGGACACAATGAAATCAACTATGCTGAGCGGCAAGACCGCTCTGGTCACCGGCTCGACCTCCGGCATCGGCCTCGGCATCGCACGCTCGCTGGCCCGGGAAGGCGCCAACATCGTGTTCAACGGCTTCGGCGACGCCCAGCAGATCGAGAAACTGCACACCGACCTGGCGCGCGAATTCGGCGTGCAGACGGCCTACCACAATGCCGACATGTCGAAACCGGCCGAGATCGAGGCCATGATGCGGTTCGCAAGCGACAAGTTCGGCGGCGTCGATGTGCTGGTCAATAACGCCGGCATCCAGCACGTGGCCGATATCGAGGATTTTCCGGCCGAGAAGTGGGACGCGATCATCGCCATCAACCTCAGCTCCGCCTTCCACACCTCGCGCCTGGCGCTGCCGGCCATGAAGCGGAAGAACTGGGGCCGCATCATCAACCTGGCGTCGGTGCACGGGCTGGTCGGCTCGGCGCAAAAGTCGGCCTACGTGGCGGCCAAGCACGGGCTGGTCGGCTTTACCAAGGTGACCGCGCTGGAGACGGCCGCCACCGGCGTGACCTGCAACGCCATCTGCCCGGGCTGGGTATTGACGCCGCTGGTGCAAAAACAGGTGGACGACCGCGCCGCCCGGGACGGCATCGGCAACGAGGAAGCCAAGAAGGCCCTGCTGGGCGAAAAGCAGCCGTCCGGCGAATTCGTCACGCCCGAGGAACTGGGCGCGCTGGCGGTATTCCTGTGCAGCCCGGCCGGCAACCAGGTGCGCGGCGTGGCGTGGAACATGGACGGCGGCTGGGCCGCGCAGTAAGCGCCTGTCCAGGCGCGGCGGGCGTGCCTACTTGACTTCGATGGTGCGGGTCCGCGCCGGGCTGCTTTTGGCGGCGGGGCCGCAGGCCTCCGATTCGTAGCGCAGCGCGACCGCGTAGGTTTCGTCGGAATAGCGGCTCACCAGCAGGCTTTGCGAGGCGTCGTAGCTGGCGCCCTTGGCGCGGTCGGTGAAGCACACTTCCAGGTCTTCGATGCCGTCGTTGTTGATGTCGGCGCGGCGCACCACGCGCAGCTGGTACAGCCAGCGTTCGCCGTCGAAGGTGACCCCATCGTCGCCGCTGTTGGTCGGCAGCATGCCGAAATCGGCGAAGGTGCGCAGGTCCGGCGTGCGGCGCGGGGCCAGCGAACTGCGGACCGAGGCCAGGTCGAAGTTATCGGCCAGGAAGCGCCCCAGGTCGAGCTGGGGAAAGAACGAGGTCACCGGTCTGGCGGCCGGCTTCATCTTCGGCGCTGCATGCGCGATGGCTGGGGCGATGGCGGCAGCGAGCAGTAGGTGACGGAGTATTCTCATGGCGGGTTCCCGATTGGCCGACGCAGGGTCGAAAGCATGACTATACCGCGTGCGGCCTTGTCGCATGCACAATTGCGCCGTCCCCCCGCCGCGCCCGCCCCCGCTCAGCGCAGGAACTTGCCGGCATTCGCCTCCAGGATGGCGACCAGCTCCGGCTGCATGTAGCCGTAGTTGTCGGGGATATCCAGGCAGATGAGCTTCTTGCCGTTCAGGTGAGCGCGGAAACGCTCGCCCAGGCGCCGCCGGTGCGCCTTTTCCATCACGAAGACAATCGTCGCCCAGGCGATCTGCTCGGGCGAGAGCGGCACCGAAGCATCGCCGCCCAGGCCGGCCGAATCGGTCTCGACCCCGGGCCAGCTGGCAAACACCTGCTCGGCCGTGGGACTGCGCAGCCGGTTCTGGCTGCAGATAAATAAAGCTCTGTGCATCGTCTCTCTTCAGTTAAATTTTGCTGCACCGCACAAGGCGCGCGTGGCGGCAGCGGCCGGCTACGCACTGCGGATATCCACAATAGATGAGGCCGTCGATTTCGATAAAGATACACGAACTCAAATATCGAACGGAGACACCGTCATGAAAAAGCAACCCTTCTACAAGATCCTGTATGTGCAGGTTCTGATCGCCATCGTGTGCGGCGTCCTGCTCGGCGTGTTCTATCCGAAACTCGGGGTCGACATGAAACCGCTCGGCGACGGCTTCATCAAACTGATCAAGATGATCATCGCTCCCGTGATTTTCTGTACCGTCGTCGCCGGCATCGCCGGCATGCAGGACATGAAGAAAATCGGCCGCGTCGGCGGCAAGGCCCTGCTGTACTTCGAGGTGGTCTCCACCTTCGCCCTGGCCATCGGCCTGATCGTCGCCAACGTGGTGCGTCCGGGCGACGGCTTCAACGCCGACCCGGCCACGCTCGACACCAAGGCCATCGCCGAATACACGGCCAAGGCCAAGAACCAGAGCACGCTCGACTTCGTGATGAACATCATCCCGAACACGGTGGTCGACGCCTTCGCCAAGGGCGACATCCTGCAGGTGCTGCTGTTTGCGATCCTGTTCGGCTTCGCGCTGTCGATGCTGGGCGAACGTGGCCGCCCGGTCACGAAACTGATCGACGACCTGTCGCACGTGATTTTCGGCGTCGTCGGCATCGTGATGAAAGTCGCTCCGATCGGCGCGTTCGGCGCCATGGCCTTCACCATCGGTAAATTCGGCCTGGCTTCGCTGCTGCCGCTGGCCAAGCTGATGGGCTCCTTCTACCTGACCTGCGCCCTGTTCGTGTTCATCGTGCTCGGCCTGATCGCCCGCATGACCGGCTTCTCGATCTTCCGCTTCATCTCCTACATCAAGGAAGAACTGCTGATCGTGCTCGGCACCAGCTCCTCGGAAAGCGCCCTGCCGGCCCTGATGCGCAAGCTCGAAAAACTCGGCTGCTCGAAGTCGGTCGTCGGCCTGGTGGTGCCGACCGGTTATTCGTTCAACCTCGACGGCACCAATATCTACATGACCATGGCCGCCCTGTTCGTGGCGCAGGCCACCAACACCGACCTGACCTTCAGCCAGCAGCTCACCATCCTGGGCGTGGCGATGCTGACCTCCAAGGGCGCGTCGGGCATCACCGGCGCCGGCTTCATCACCCTGGCCGCGACCCTGGCCGTGGTGCCGACCATTCCCGTGGCCGGCATGGCCCTCATCCTCGGCATCGACCGCTTCATGAGCGAGTGCCGCGCACTGACCAATTTCGTCGGCAACGGCGTGGCGACGGTGGTGGTCTCGCACTGGGAAAAAGAGCTCGATCACGAGCGCATGAAGAGCGAACTGGCCAATCCGACCCACATTGAAGACGACCGCGAAATGTACCCTGTTCGCAAAGCCGCCTGACCATCGCCCTCTCCCGCAGGGACCAACGAACCCTGCGGGAACCCGGCTACTTCAGACGGTAGATCACGTCGACCGGCTGCGCGAATTTGAGCGACATCACCGTCAGCAGCTCGGCGCGCTCGGTGCCGATCCGCTGCGCCGGCGAGCGCGAACCAGGCTCGCCCGGCGCCAGCCCCATCGCCCGCGTCAGGTTCTTCAAGTCCCCCGTACTGACGGCGCTCGCCGCTCCCAGCTTCCTTCCCAGTCCCGCCGCAATCCCCTCCGCCTTGCGGCGCGCGATCCTGAGCGCGTCGCCCGCCAGCGCCATCTCGATCTTTTCGCGCCCGCTGGTGTCGAACACGATCATGAAGCCATCGAGGTTCGGCATCGCCAGCAGCGGCGTGGCGGCCGCGCGCCACCTGCTCAGGTCGCGCACATTGATGCGCACGCCGGCGCGGATGTCGTACAGCACCGGTCCGGGCGCCGCGGCCGGGTCCTGCTTGCGGAAATCCTTGCGCACATCGCGAATTTCCACATCCTCCAGCGGCACGCCGGCCTGCTCCATCGCGGCCCGGATCTCGCTGGCGCGCGCCGCGATCACGCCGACGGCGGCGGCCGGATCGGCATCGAAGGCGGCGATCTCAAAATCGATCTGCCCCAGGTCCGGCATGACGACCGTGCTGCCCACGCCGCTGACATGGATGAAAGGATAGTCGGGCAAGCCGGCCGCGGGTGCCGCCGTCGGCAGCAAGGTCAGTGCGCCGAGGGTGGCGAGTGTCTTCAGCATGGGTTCTCCGGGAAACGATGTGACATGGACCGCCAGAATATCCATAGTAGACATCCTTGTCTATTAATATTTGTCAGCTGCGAATGCTAGAAATAAATCAATAGACAACTTTGTCTAGACAGATTAATCTATACATCAGGCACCCGCCCAAACCATGGCGCATGACGCCACCAAAGGAGAAACCATGAAGCTGTTGACGACAACGATGGCGGCGATCGCGATCGCCGCTTGCACCAGCGCCGGCGCGCATGCGGCGCCGGCCGGCAGCACCAAGCCCAAAGCCGACCTGGCATCGTGCGCCAAGCCGGTCTACCCGGCCGAAGCGCGCGCCGCAAAGCACACCGGCACGGTCAAGCTGGCCTTCCTGGTCGGCGCCGACGGCAAGCTGGCCGACAGCAAGGTGGAAACGTCGAGCGGCCACCCGGCGCTCGACGATGCAGCGCACCAGGCGCTCAAGCTGTGCAAGTTCGGCCCCGCCAGCGCCAGGGGCAAGCCGGTGGAAAGCTGGGCCCGCGTCGACTACATCTGGCAGCTGTAGGAGCGGAAACGAGGGGCGAACGCCCCTTGGGCCGCCTAACGCAGCCCGATCAGCAGTGCCGTCAGGCCGATCGCGGCCAGCGGCAAGCCATTCATCAGCAGCGCCACCCAGCCAAGCCGGGTGCGCGCGTCGGCATGCCCGAGCGAGACCAGGGCCAGCAGCGCGCCGGCCAGGCATCCCACCCCGAGCACGATGACGCCCTGGCCCACGCAACGCATGCCGAAGTCGCCGCAGCCGCCGGTCCAGGACGAAAACGTCCCGCGCGTAACGAGCATCGCCAGCGCGTAAGCCAGCGCGGCGACGCCGATGCTCGCCAGCGCGAGTGGAACGCTCTTCAATGGATTCCCCTTGTGTCGTTTGCCATGCCTGCACGGGCATGGTACTGCCCATGCCCGCCGCCGGCAAAGCAAATCTCAGCCGCGCAAGGCCGCCGCGGGGGCCATGCGCATCGCGCCGATGGTATGGCGCGCGGTCGCCGCCAGCGCCACCGCGAACACGCCGCCGGCGGCGCATACCAGCGGCCACTGCCCCATCGGCGCGCGCTCCACGAAGCCTGACAGATAGCGCTCGTTGGCCAGCCACGCCAGCGGCAGTCCGAGCGCCGCGCCGATCCCGGCCAGCGCCGCGAATTCGCGCGCCACCAGGCGGCCGATGGCGGCGCCGCCGGCACCATGCAGCTTGCGCAGCACGATTTCGCGCGCGCGCCGGCGGATGCTGTACGCCGCCAGCACGTAAATGCCGAACGAGGCCAGCGCCGTTGCCACCACGCTGGCGCCGGCCAGCATCAGCGCCAGGCGCCGGTCCTCGCCATAATTCTGCGCGAAGATGGCGGCCGCCGGTTCCAGGTACAGCACCTGGTCCGGATAATAGCGCTGCCACAGCGTCTCGATGGCCCCGTGCAGCGCGGCCTTGCCGGAGGTGGTCCGCACCATCAGCACCGTTTGCAGCGGATCGATCCGGTACATCATCGGGCCGGGATGTTCGCGCAGGGTGCGGTAGCGCAGGTCGGGCACGATCCCCACCACGCGCTCCTTGCCCAGCATTGCCCCCAGCGCCTCCCGCGGCGTGGCGAAGCCGAGCGCCTGCGCCGCCAGCGCGTTGAGCACCACGCTGCCGCTGCCTGGCCGGTCCCGGGCCGGGTCGAACACGCGCCCGAGCTGCGCGCGCACCCCGAGCACCTGGAAGAATTCGGGGCCGACGCCCTTCACCTCCAGCGCCACCTCGGCGCCGCCGGCGCGGCCGACGCTGGCCGTGGCGACGACCGTATCGCGTCCGACCGCGTCGGCCACGGCCACCACGCCGCCCACCCCGGGCAGGCGCGCCAGCGCTTCCCGGAACGCCTGCGCCGGCGCGTCCGCCGTCGGCAGGTCGAGCACCAGCAAGGACGCGGGATCGAAGCCGGGGTCGACGCGGCTGGCATAGTCGGCCTGCCAGTACACCGCGCCGGTCGCGCCAACCAGGCCGATCGCGCAGGCGAACTGGAACACCGACAGCGCCTGGCGCAAGCGCAGGCCACCGGCATCCTGCCCGCCTGCGCGCCCCTGCAGCATCTCGCGCACCGGCAGGCGCAGCGCCACCGATGCCGGATACAGGGCCGACAGCGCCCCCACCGCGCCGCCGGCCAGCAGCGCGGCGCCCAGCATCGACGGCCCGAACATGCCGTCCAGCGGCCGCTCGACCAGCATCGCGAACTGCGGCGCCGCCAGCCATGCCAGCGCCACCCCGAGTGCGCTGGCCAGCAGCGCCACCACCATCGACTCGGCGACGAACTGGCGTGCGAGCGCCGGCGCACTGACGCCCATGGCCTTGCGCATGCCGATTTCACGGCGCCGGTCGACCATGCGCACCGCTACCAGGTTGACGTAGTTGGCGCCGGCCAGCGCCAGGATCAGCAAGGCCAGCGCCCCGAGGGCGGCCAGCGACTTGATGTTGCCGTAGCTGGCGCCGTCGCGGCCGGCCAGCAGCCCTTCGTCGAAATACAGCGCCGACAAGGCGGTCATGCCGATCTCGGTCATGTGGCGGCCGGCGAAGCGCTGGCGCAGCGCGGCGGTCATGGCCGGCGCGTCGCGGTGGCGCACCACGGCCTCTTGCAGCACGGCGTTGATCGCGCCCGGATCGGCGCCCGGCGCCAGCCGCACGTACAACTCGGTATTGCTGTTCCAGGCTTGCGCGGGCGCTTTCCCCCGATCCCAGCCATGGATGCCGGCGCCGACCAGCGCATCGGCGCGCACGGTGGTATTGCCGGGCATGTCGGGAACGATGGCACGCACCTGGAACGGCACGCCGTCGATGCGCGCGACCTGGCCGATCGCATCGCGCCGGCCGAACAGGCGCAGCGCCTCGGATTCGCTCAGCACCAGCGCATCCGGACGCGCCAGCGCCGCCGACGCGTCGCCCTGCAGCGCCGTCACGCCGAAAAACGCCAGGTAGTTCGGCTCGACCGCGCTCACGGTCAGGGGCAGGACGCGTTGGCCGACGCGCGCCGTCAGCTCGACGCTGTGGGACTGGGTGAAGGCGGCGGCCATGCCGCTGGCGCCGACCACGTCGCGCAAGGCGCCGGGAGCCGATGCCCGCCATTCGGGACGCGGCAGCAGGTTGCGCCGTTCCTTGACCAGGTAAGTGCGCTCGCTGGCCGGCAGCTGCGCGTTGTAGCCCAGGCTATGGATCACGAAACCGAGCAGCAGGAAACAGGCCGCAAAGCCGACCGCCAGCCCGCCGATCACCGCCAGCGAATAGCCCGGCTCCCTGGCCAGCAAGCGCCAGCCAATCCGCCCATCCAGATATCCCATACGCCCTCCCAATATAGACAATGATGTCTATGTTAAGTCGAAGTGCCGCCATGGACAATCGATATTGCATGACCCAGCGAGATTTTTAGTTAGACACGAAAGTCTAGATACGCTAAGCTGCTGCTTGTCCTTCAATGAAAAACACGCCATGCCCAAACTGCCCGCCCCGCCCAAGCCGACAGCGGCCGAACTCGATCTCCTGCAGACCCTGTGGCCGCTCGGCGCCGCCACCGCCAAGCAAGTCCACCAGGCCATCCTCAAGGACCGGCCCGAGGTGACGTATGCGACGGTGCTGCGCCTGATGCAGATCATGCACACCAAGGGCTTGCTGATCCGCGACGAAAGCGAACGCTCGCACGTGTATGCGCCGGCGCAGGCGCAGGATTCGCTGCAGACCAATCTGCTCAAGGACCTGATCCAGAAGGCGTTTTCCGGTTCGGCCAAGGCGCTGGTGATGGCGGCCCTGCGCAGCGGCATCAGCAAAAAAGAGCGCGAGGAGATCGAGAACATGCTCAAGGAAGACGACAAATGACGCGCTCCCTGGTCGACAGCATCGGCTGGACCCTGCTGCACTTCAGCTGGCAGGGGGTGCTGATCGGCTGCGCCAGCGCCGTCCTGCTGGCCCTGATGCGCAACACGCGTCCCGAATACCGCTACAACGTGGCCTGCGCGGCGCTGCTGGCCTGCGTGCTGTGGCCCGCCGCCGACCTGCTGGCGCGCCTGCAGGACGGCGGCGCCGGCGCCGCCGCGGTGCGCTTCGGCGCCCGGATGACCGGTGCGGCGGCCGCCGACGACGCCAGCCTGGCCGCCTGGCTGCAGGAACAGCTGCTGTGGATCGTCGGTTTCTGGTCGGTCTGCGCCGCGCTGCTGGCGCTGCGCATGGCGGCCGGCCTGGCATGGATCGGCCGCGCCGCCGGCGCGCCGCCGGCCGGCGCCGCATGGCAGGCGCGCGCCGCCCGCATGGCCGCCGCCTTCGGCATCAGGCGCACGGTGCGCCTGCGCGTGGTCGACAACCTGGACAGCCCGCTGACCATCGGCACCCTGCGCCCGCTGGTGCTCATCCCCGCCTCGCTCATGACCGGCATGCCGCCCGACCTGCTCGAAGCGCTGCTGGCGCACGAACTGGCGCACATCCGGCGCTTCGACTACCTGGTCAACCTGGCCCAGAACGCAGCCGAGATCGTGCTGTTCTACCACCCTGCGGTGTGGTGGATTTCAGGCCGCATCCGGGTCGAGCGCGAACAGATCGCCGACGACCTGGCGGCGCGCCACCTGGGCGAGCCGCGCCGCCTGGCGCGCGCGCTGTCCGAACTGGAACGCCTGCAATTCTCCAGCCACCACCTGGCGCTGGCGGCCAGCGGCGGCGACCTGGTGGCGCGCGTGCGGCGCCTGGTCAAGCCCGCGCGCCAGGCGCTCGACTGGAAGGCCGCCCTGCCCGCGCTGGGACTGGCCGCCGCCTGTTTCAGCCTGTACGCGCACGCCGCCGAGAGCCGGACCAGGGTCCAGCCGGTACTGGCGAAGGTCAAAGCCGTCGCCGATTTTTCCAGCTGCGCCAAGCCGGTGTGGCCGGCATCGTCGCTCAAGGCGGAACACACGGGCACGGTGACGCTGTCGTTCAAGGTCGGGCCGAACGGGCGCGTGAACGACTCGCGCGTCAAGAAATCGAGCGGCCATGTACTGCTCGACCAGGCTGCGCGCGAGGGAATCATGCAGTGCCGGTTCAAGCCCGGCATGGAAAACGGCAAGCCCGTCTCCTCCTGGATGGACATGCAGTATGTCTGGATGCTGAACTGAGAGCCTGTCTCTACACCGCCGTGATCGAGCGGGCGATCGCGTCCAGCGCCACCGTGTGCTGCACGCCGCCGCGCTTGACCGCCTCCTTGGGCATGCCGTACACCACGCAGCTGGCCTCGTCCTGCGCGATGGTGCGCGCGCCGGCGCTGCGCATCTCCAGCAGGCCGGCCGCGCCGTCGTCGCCCATGCCGGTCATGATGATCCCTGTCGCATTCGGCCCGGCGCACTTTGCCACCGAGCGAAACAGCACGTCGACCGACGGCCGGTGACGGTTCACCAGCGGCCCGTCCACCACATCGACCACGTACTGCGCGCCGCTGCGCCGCATCAGCATGTGCTTGCCGCCGGGGGCGATCAGGGCCTGCCCCGGCAGCACCCGCATATTGTGCGCCGCCTCCACCACCGTGATGCGGCACACGCTGTTCAGGCGCTCGGCAAACGCCGCCGTGAATTTTTCGGGCATGTGCTGGACCACCACGATGCCCGGCGCGTTGCGCGGCAGCGCCGCCAGCACCACTTCGAGCGCCTGGGTGCCGCCGGTCGAGGTGCCGATCGCCACCACCCGCTCGGTGGTCTGGATCAGGGTGCCGCCGGTTCCCGGCGCGATCACCGCGTCGGCATTGAGCTTGGCCACCGGCTGGGGCGGCGCCGGCGGTCGGCGGCCGGCCAGCACCGCCACGTTGACGCGCGCCGCGCTCAGCACCGCGCTGGTCAGGTCGTCGGACGCCGCGCTCAGAAACGACTTCAGGCCCAGCTTGGGCTTCTGGATGATGGCCGCCGCGCCGGCGGCCAGCGCGTCGATGGTCACGCGCGCGCCGGCCTCGGTCAGGGTCGAGCAGATGATCACCGGCGTCGGGCGCTCGGTCATGATCTTGCGCAGGAAGGTCAGTCCGTCCATCTTCGGCATTTCCAGGTCCAGCACGATCACGTCCGGCCACTGGCGCCGCATGTATTCGATGGCCAGCAGCGGGTCGGCCGCCGCGCCGAGGACCTCGATGCGCGGGTCGGCGGCGAGCACCCCGGCCACCACCTGGCGCACCACTGCGGAATCGTCGACGATCAATACCTTGATGCGGTTCATTGCTCCACTTTCTCGAATTGGCGCGACCAGACGTCGCCGCTGGCGATGTCGAAGATGATCTGGCGGTGGCCGACCCCGTACAGGCAGGCCGACAGCAGCGGGATCGCATGCGCGGCCAGCAGCGCGCGCGCTTCCGCGCCGTTCTGCATGCCGATGGCGGGACGCTCGGAACGGCGGCTGGGGAACATGTTCCCGCCGCCGAAAAGCTTGGCCTGGCAGTCGCTTGCCTGCACCCCCTGCGCGCGCAGGCCGGACAGCATCAGGTCCAGCGCATCGTTGCCGTAGCGGGCGTCGGGCTGGGCGCCCTTGCTGCGCCCCGGCAGCAAAAAATGCGACATGGCGCCGATGCGCGCGTCCGGCTGCCACAAGGTGATCGACACGCACGACCCGAGCAGGGTCCGTACGCGAAACTCCGCGTCGCCGACGAAAAAATCACCGGGCTGCAGGAAGATATCGATCACGCTGGCATCCGGCATGCATTCACGCCCTCACGTAGATCGACGGCGCCAGCGACTTGACCATGGCGCCGGTGTCGCTGAGCGACTCGGCCAGGCCGATCACCAGGCAGCCGTGGGGTTTGAGCAGGGCGCCGATGCGGTCGACCACCTGGCGCTTGGTGTCGCCGTTAAAATAGATCATCACGTTGCGCAGGAAGACCATGTCGAACTGGCCCAGTTGCGGCAGCGCCGTGTTCAGGTTGACCTGGCCGAACTGCACGCGCCGGCGCAGGCTCGCCTCGACCAGCATGGTGCCTTCCTGCGCATCCTGGCCTTTCAGGCAGTACTTGCGCAGCAGGGGCTGGGGAATATGGCGCGCGCGTTCCATCGGATAGTGCCCGATGCGAGCCTTGTGCAGCACCTTGGTGCAGATATCCGAACCCATGATTTCCCACGGCCGCTCGCCCAGGCAGTCGGCCAGCACCATGGCGATGCTGTAGCATTCCTCGCCGCTGGAACAGGCCGCGCTCCACACCCGGAACGCCTCGCCGCGCGGGCGCTGGGGACTGAGGGCGCGCTCGCGCAACAGGTCGAAGTGCTTCGCTTCGCGAAAAAAATAGGTCTCGTTGGTGGTCAGCAGGTCGATCGCTTCCTGCACCTCGTCCTTGTGCGATCCGCTGTCGAGCAGGCGGAAATACTCGCCGTAGCTGGCTACCCCGCAGTGCGCCAGGCGCTTGGCCAGGCGCCCGCTGACCAAGGCCTTTTTGGCGTCCGACAGGGTGATGCCGGCGGCGTCGTAGATAAAGCGCTGGAACTGGACGAATTCGGCCTGGCTGATCCCGGGCCGCAGCTCCTGGTGGGAATGGCGCGTCATTTACTGGTCCGGCGCGGCCAGCGCCGCGTCGTCCGTCTGCAGGCCGGCGAAGACCTGGCCGATTTCGAGCAGGATCACGAAGCGGCCGTTGATCTTGCCCATGCCGGCGATGTAGTCGTTGCGGATATGCGCGCCGAAGGCCGGCGGCGGTTCGATGTCGCCGGGGGCGATCTCCAGCACCGCGTTGACGGCATCGACCACCACCCCGATCACCTGGCGCTCTTCGCCGTCGTCGATTTCGACGATGATGATGCAGGTGCGCTTGGTCACCGGCGTGGACGGCCGGCCGAAGCGCACCGACAGGTCCATCACCGTCACCACCGAGCCGCGCAGGTTGATCACGCCGCGAATGCAGTCCGACATCATCGGCACGTCGGTCAGGCTGGTGTACTCGATGATCTCCTTGACGCCCAGGATGCCGATGGCGAAGGTCTCCCCGCCCAGGGTAAAGGTCAGGTACTGGGTCGGCGCCGCCGCTGCCGGCGGCGCGCCGGCCGCAGCCCCGGCCCGGTTCTGGATCAGTTGGTTCATGATGCCCCCGTTCAGAACTTGGTGAAATCGGCTTCGTCGGGCGCACCCGCCGCCGCCGGCGCCAGCGTCAGGCCGGATCCGAACCGGGTCGGCGCCGGCTTGGCCGCTGGCGCGCGCCTGCCTGGCGCGGCCGGCTTGGCCGGCTTGCTGCGCGCGTGGCCGCCGGCGTCGCGCGCCAGGCGGAAGAAGCTCATGGTCTGCTGCAGCTGCTCGGCCTGGCCGCTCAGTTCTTCGGCGGTGGCGGCCAGTTCTTCCGAACTCGATGCGTTCTGCTGGGTCGCCATGCTCAGTTGGCCGATGGCCGAATTGATCTGGCTCACGCCGGTCGACTGCTCTTCCGAGGCGGCCGTGATTTCCTGCACCAGGTCGGAGGTCTTCTTGATGTTCGGGACCATTTCGTCGAGCAGCTTGCCGGCGCGCTGCGCCAGTTCCACGCTGCTGCCTGCCACGCTGCTGATTTCCTGCGCCGCCACCTGGCTGCGTTCGGCCAGCTTGCGCACTTCGGCCGCCACCACCGCAAAGCCCTTGCCGTGTTCACCGGCGCGCGCCGCTTCGATCGCCGCGTTCAGCGCCAGCAGGTTGGTCTGGTAGGCGATATCGTCGATGATGCCGATCTTCTGGGCGATCTGGTTCATCGCGCCGGCGGTGGCTTTCACGGCTTCGCCGCCTTCGACCGCGCCTTCGGCCGAACGCGACGCCATGCCGTCGGTGACCTTGGCATTCTCGGTGTTCTGGCTGATCGAGGCGGTCATCTGCTCGATCGAGGCGCTGGTCTGTTCCACCCCGGCGGCCTGCTCGCTGGCCGATTGCGACAATGCCTGCGCGGTGGCGCTGACTTCCTCGGAGGCGCTGGCCACCGCTTCGGCCGAGCTGTTCGCTTCCGTGACGATGCGCACCAGGCTCTCGTTCATGTTCTTCATGGCGCGCAGCAGCTTGCCGGTTTCGTCGGTGGTGGTGACTTCGATCTCGCTGGTCAGGTCGCCGCTGGCCACTTTTTCGGCCAGCGCCACCGCCACGTTGATCGGTTTGGTGATCGAACGGGTGATCAGGAAGGCGAACAGCAGGCCGACGACGCTGGCGCCCACGCCCAGGCTTATCAATTCGGTGCGCGCGGCCTCATAGGCTTTGCGCGCATCGACCGACGCCTGGTCGCTGCGTTTCTGTTCCAGGTCGATCAGGCCGTTCAACTCGCCCAGCCACTTGTTCTGCAAGGGGCGCACATCGTGGATCATGACCTTGATCGCTTCGTCGCTCTTGCCGGCCTGGCCCAGCGCCAGCGCCTTGGCCATCACGGGCAGGATGACCGATTCGGCTTCCTTGATGCGGCCCATGAAGGCTTTTTCCTCGGGCGAGGTGTCGGGCAGGTCGCTGAACATCTTGGCCAGCCTGGCCTCGGTCTCGTCGTACTTGTCTTTCTGGCGCTTGATGCGCTCGATCTCGGGCGCCATCTCGTTGGCGTCGTTGAGCAGCGCCACGTTGCGCAGTGCCAGCATGCGGTCGGTGACCGTCACCCGCATCGCGGTGGCCAGGCCCATCTCGACGTTATTGACTTCGACGATCCGTTCCAGGCTGCCCTGGACGGCGGCCATGCGGTTCATGGACAGCAGCACGCAGGCGATCAGCAGGGCCAGCATCAGGCCGAATCCGGCGGCCAGGCGCACGCCGATGTTCAGGTTTCCAAATTTCATAATCTCACTCCTTGTAAAGGTAACTCCGGTGGCTCCTGACAGAGCACGTGGTGCACGTATGGCACGTTGACGCGGCTGGCCTGATTCAGTGCATAAGTGCCTCTGCCTGAGGCGCCGCCGCTGCGGGAGCCGCGCGCAGCAGCGCCGGCACGTCGAGGATCAGCGCCACTTCGCCGCTGCCCAGGATGCTCGAACCACTGATGCAATCGAGCTTTTGAAACAGTTTGCCGAGCGGTTTGATGACCGTCTGCGATTCGCCCAGCAGGGTGTCGACCACCAGTCCCACGCGCTGGCCGGCGTACTTGACCACCACCACGCTCTGGCGCGGACCGGGCACGCCGTCCACCGCGAACAGCTGGCGCAGGCGCAGCAGCGGCAGGATCTGGCCGCGCAGGTCGGCGAAATCGTGGCCCGCTTCGGCGCGCAGTTCCACGCATTCGTCGACCATGTCGAGCGGGATCACGAAGACCGAGCGCCCCACCCCGACCTGGAAGCCGTTGATGATCGCCAGCGTCAGCGGCAGGCGCACCGTCACGGTGGTGCCCTGGCCTTCGATGCTGTCGATGCCGACGGTGCCGCGCAGCGCCGTGATGTTGCGCTTGACGACATCCATGCCGACCCCGCGCCCGGACAGGTTGGTGACTTTTTCGGCAGTCGAAAAGCCCGGCTCGAACACCAGCGCGAACACTTCCGGATCGGTCAGGACCCGGCCCGGTTCGACCAGTCCGCGCTCGATCGCCTTGGCCAGGATGCGTTCGCGGTTCAGGCCACCGCCGTCGTCGGCCACCTCGATCACGATCGTGCCCGAGTCGTGGTAGGCATGCAGGGCGATGGCGCCGGCCGCCGGCTTGCCGCGCGCGAGGCGCAACTCGGCCGCCTCGATGCCGTGGTCCATGGCGTTGCGCACCAGGTGCGTGAGCGGGTCGCCGATCTTCTCGACCACGGTCTTGTCGAGTTCAGTGTCTTCGCCGCTGACGTGCAGGGCGATGTCCTTGCCCAGTTCACGCGCCACGTCGTGCACCACGCGCTGGAAGCGGTTGAAGGTGGCGCCGATCTTCACCATGCGCAGTTGCAGCGCGCTGTTGCGCACTTCTTCCACCAGCGCCGACAGGGTCGAACTGCATTCCTGGAACTGGACGTTGCGGGCGCGCCGCGCGATCAGGTTGGCGCTGGCGGTGGTGATGATCAATTCGCCCACCAGGTTGATCAGGCGGTCCAGCTTTTCGGCGTCGACCCGGATGCTGCTGCCGTCCAGGCCACGGGCGTCGCGCGCCTTGCCCTGGCGCGCCAGCGCCGCTTCGACCACCGGCGCGGCGGCCGCGCCCTGGGCGATCAGGATCTCGCCGATCGGCCGGCCCGGGTCGCCGCTGGCCTGCTGGTGCAGCGCGCTGGCCAGCTCGTTGCGCGTGACGCTGCCGGTGCGCACCAGGGTGTCGCCCAGGCGCTCGGGGGTATCGGGACTGGCTTCGATCTGGCGGATCGCGTCCGACACGGTGCTGGCCGGCGGCGCGATGGCGATTTGACAGTCGTCGCGCACGAATTCGAACACGCCTTCGATATCGGCCTTGCTGGCGCTGCTGCGCAGGCCGATCTCGAAGCCCAGGTAGCAGCATTCCGGGTCCATCTCGGCCAGCGGCGGCAGCGCTTCGCTCAAGGTCTCGATGCATTCGATGCTGCCCATGGTGCCCAGGTAGCGCAGGAAGGACATCGGGTCCATGCCGTTGCACAGCACCGGCGGGCCGAAACGCAGGGAGATGCGCCACAGGTCGCTGGCCGCCTGCGGCGCGGCGGCGCACGGCTCCAGGTAGCGCTGCAGGCGCACCAGCAAGGGTTTGCCGGCCTCGGTCAGGGACAGGTCCTCGGCCATGCCGTCGCTCTGCACCGTGGCCATCAGGTGGCCCAGGTGGTCGCGGCAGGCCAGCAGCAGGGCCACCAGTTCCGGATCGAGCGGGCAGGCGCCGGTGCGCACCACATCGAGCACGCTTTCGGCCACGTGGGTGAAGGCGACGATGTGATCGAGTCCGAACAGGCCGGCCGAGCCCTTGATGGTGTGGGCGGCGCGGAAGATGGCGTTGACCGCTTCGCCATCGGCCTGGCCGTCGCCGATGGAGAGCAGCGCCGCTTCCATGTCCTGCAGCAGTTCGCCGCATTCGGCGATGAAGGTGACCAGCGCGTCGTCGAGATTCATGCGGGGCCTCGCGTCAGTTGGCGGTGGAGTGGAGCGGCGCGAGCTGCGCGTCGAAGCCGAGCAGCGCGAACGCGTCCTGCACGGCCGCGCTGTGGCTGGCCAGCAGCAGCGGCACGCCCTGGGCGCCGGCGTGGCGCATGGCCGCCAGCAGCAGCTGCACGCCGGCGCTGTCGACTTCGCACACATCGGTCAGGTCGAGCGTGAGCCGGTCGCGCGCCACCAGGGCGTCGACCAGGACCTGTTTGACCTGGGCCGCGCTGTAGATGGTCAGCTCCGGCTCCAGGCGCAGCACCCGTTCTTGCGTGGCGCTCATGGCAGGATCAGCTTTTGCACGGCATTGAGCAGCACGTCCGGCTTGAACGGCTTGACCACCCAGGCCTTGGCGCCGGCGGCCTGCCCTTCGCGCTTTTTTTCCTCGGCCGATTCGGTGGTGAGCATGATCACCGGCGTAAAGCGGTAATTGGGCAGCAGCTTGACCTGCTTGACGAAGCTGATGCCGTCCATATTCGGCATGTTGACGTCGCTGATGATCAGGTGCACCTTGCGCCCGTCGAGGCGGGTCAGCGCATCCTTGCCGTCGCAGCCTTCGATCACTTCGTAGCCTGCGCCGCGCAGGGTGATCCCGATCACCTGGCGCACCGAGCTCGAATCGTCGACGATCATGATTGTCTTTGCCATGGTTCCCTCTTGTTTTATCGTTGTCTTGGTGTGTATAAAAATCAGAAAAACGTCACTTCATCATCGCCGGCCGCGGCGGCGGCCGGCGCCGCGTGCGCGTGGTGTTCCTCGGCCATGGTGTAGCGCGTGCCCAGGTCGGCCAGCCACTGCTGCGCCGGCGGCAGCGCCGCGCCCTCGCCCAGGGCCTGCTGCATGCGCAGCATGTCGGCGCTGACCACCTCCAGGATCTGGCGGATGCGGTCCTGGAACTGCAGCGCCACCAGCAGTTCGGCGACGTCGCCGCGCAGGGCGCCGCCGTTGGTTTTCATCGATTCGGTCGACGCGGCCAGTTCGCGCACGTGCGAGAGCACGTCTTCCATCACGTGGCCCGACGAGACCATCGCTTCGCGGTCGCTTTCGTCGGCGCGCCCGGCCACGTCGAGCGTGGTGCGCATGGTGGCCGAGGCCAGGTTCATGCGGTCGGTGATGCGCTTGCCGATGTCGGACGAGGACGACGACAGGCGCCGCACTTCGGCCGCGATCACGGCAAAGCCGCGTCCCGCGGTGCCGGCGCGCGCGGCCTCGATCGAGGCGTTAATCGCCAGCAGGTTGGTCTGGGCCGCGATCAGGCTCACTTCGGTCGACAGTTCCTTCAGTTCGGCGATGGTGTCCGACAGCGAGCGCACGTGGCCCAGCAGGCCGGCCTTGCTGTCGATGACGCTCTGCAGCACCGCGATCACCGGACCGAGCTCGCGCTGGCACAGGGTCAGCAGGCTGATGGCCGAGTCGGGGGCGACGGAGTCGCCGTGCGCGCCCTGGAAGCCGGCGGCGTCGAAGCGCGCCAGGATCGACGAGAACGAGGTAATCAGCTGGCCGATCGCTTCTTCGGACTGGCTGCGCACCGAGGCCACATGGTGCTCCCACACCGGCAGCACGTCGCCGAGCAGCGCCGCCATCTCGGTCCCGTCCTGGACCGGCGCGGCGGCGCCATCGGCCGGCAGCGCCGGAGCGGGCTCGCGCAGCGCGCTCCAGGCGCAGGCGGCGGCCACGCCCGCCAGCGCGCCCAGTTTCAGCCACACGGACTGGCCCAGCAGCGGCAAGGCGGCACTGGCGCAGGCGGCCAGCGCCGGCAGGTGGCGCCAGGCCAGCAGGCGCCGCGCGGAGGAATCGGAATAAGCGAGGGTCGAGGTATGCATGGTCGCTCCTACAATGGCCTGGCCCGCGACAGCAGGTCCGACAGCGCCGCCTTCGAGACCGGCTTGGACATCACGCCCAGCACGTTCAGGTGGTGGAAGCGCGCCATCAAGGTGGCCGAATTGAGGGTGCGCGCATCCATCCCGGACAGCAGCACCACCGCCCCCTTGTAGCCGCTGGCGGCCATCGCCTCCATCACCTGGAAGCCGTCCTTGCCGGGCATGTGGATGTCGCAGATGACCACGTCCGGCATGCTGCGCCCGGCGCCCATGGCGGCCACCCCGCGTTCGCCGTCGGTGGCCTGGGACACGCGCGTGACGCCCATTTTATTGAGCATGCTGCCCAGCAGTTCGAGCATGAAGGGGTCGTCGTCGACCAGCAGCACGTGCAGCGATGCCAGCGTGGTCGGGGTGGAAATGGCGGTCATGGTGGTTGCTCGCTTTTTTTAGTGGGATGGTATGGCGTCAGTGCGCCGCTGTACTCGGTTCGACCGGGACCAGGTGGCTGGCGGCCAGCTCCTGGCGCAGCGCGTCGAGCATGGCCGGCAAGGACCCGACCAGCGCCGCCGCCGGCTCGGTGCCGCCCAGCTCTTCGAGCGCCTGGCAGGCGTCGGCCAGGCGCATGGCGCCGACCGCGCGCGCCGACGACTTGAGGCGGTGTCCGAGCGTCTTGAGCGCGGCCAGCGAACCGGCGCCCAGGGCCGCTTCGAGTTCGCCGATGGTGCTGGCGGCGTTGTCGAGGAAAATGCGCAGCAGGCGGCTCATGGTGTCGGGGTCGTTGTCGACCAGCGCGGCCAGCACCGACAGCGACATGGTCTCGCCAGATTCGCCCGGCGCGGCCGCGGCGGCGCCCTCGGCCGACGGCGGCGCCAGGCGCGCGTCGCCGCCGTCGATCCAGTGCGCCACCGTGCGGTAGAACAGGCCGGCCTCGATCGGCTTGACCAGGAAGTCGTCCATGCCGGCGGCCAGGCAGTCGTCGCGGTTGCTCTTGAAGGCATTCGCGGTCATGGCGATGATCGGCAGGTGGTTCAGGCGCGCATCGGCGCGGATGTGGCGCGCCGCGTTCAGGCCGTCCATCACCGGCATCTGCACGTCCATCAGCACGCAGTCGAAGTCGCCGCCGGCCAGCGCCACCAGCGCTTCGGCGCCGTTGCCGGCCAGCGCCATGGTGGCGCCGGCGCGTTCGACCAGGATGCGCGTCAGTTCCTGGTTCAGCGGATTGTCTTCGGCCAGCAGCAGGCGCCGGCCGGCCAGGCGCGCCATGGTGCGCTCGACCGCTTCGTAACGGCCGGCCTGGGCGCGGCTGGGCGCCAGTTCCGGCAGCATGGTCGGCGCCGGCGCGGCCACCAGCACTTCGAACCAGAACAGGCTGCCCACGCCGCGCGCGCTGGTCACGCCCACGGTACCGTCCATCATGTCGGCCAGCTGGCGGCAGATGGCCAGGCCCAGGCCCGTGCCGCCGTATTTGCGGGTGGTCGAACTGTCGGCCTGGTGGAAGGGCTGGAACAGGTTCTGCTGCTCCTCGGGCGAGAGGCCGATGCCGCTGTCGCGCACCTCGATCCGCACGCGCATGCGTTCGCGTTCGGTGCCGACCAGGCAGGCGTCGATACTGACTTCGCCGCGCTCGGTGAACTTGATCGCATTGCCGATGTAGTTGCCGAGGATCTGGGCAATGCGCAGCGGGTCGCCGACGGCGCGTTCGGGCACGCTGTCGTCGATGCGCACCTTGAGCGCGAGCCCTTTTTCGCGCGCCATCACCACGAAGCCGGCCGCCACTTCGGCGATGGTGCTGCGCATGTCCAGCGGCAGCTGCTCGATCTGCAGCTTGCCCGCCTCCATCTTGCAGAAGTCGAGGATCTCGCTGACGATCGAGAGCACGTGCTGGCCCGACTGCCCGATCTTGTCGAGGTAATTGCGCTGGCGCGCGTCGGGCGCGCCCTCCAGCGCCAGCGCCGCCATGCCGAGGATGCAGTTCAGGGGGGTGCGGATTTCGTGGCTCATATTGGCCAGGAAGTCGTTCTTGGCATGCACCGCCGCTTCGGCGTGGGCCAGGGCGTCGGCCAGCAGGCTGGTACGCTCCTGGACGCGCTGTTCGAGCGTGACGGCGGCCTGCTCGGCGGCGCGCTTGGCCTGCAGCAGTTCGCGCTCGTAGCGGCGGCGTTCGCTGGCGTTGAAGACCGACATCTGGATCAGCAGCGGACGCCCTTCGGCGTCGCGCTTGAGCACCGAATTGACCAGCACCGGAATCAGGGCGCCATCCTTGGCGCGCAGGTTGATCGCGATTTCGTTGACGAAGCCCTGCATCATCAGCAGCGGCGCGTGGTGGGTGTCGAAGAAGATGCGGGCGCCGGCGCCGATCAGGTCCTGGAAGCGGACCCGCCCCACCAGCTCGTCGCGGCCGTAGCCGGTCCAGTCGAGCATGGTCTGGTTGAGGGTGCCGATCCAGCCGTCGACCGACAGGCACACGAAGCCGACCGGCGCCTGCTGGTACTGGTCGACGGCGCCCTGCTCCATCAGGGCCAGCAGGTCCGGAGCGATGTTGGCGGTGGACGGGTTCATGGCGAGGTCCTCAGCGCAGGTAATCACGGATCGCCGCCACGGTTTCCTGTGGCGCGCTCAGGTTCGGGCAGTGGCCGCGCGCGGCCAGCTGGACCAGGGTGCTGCCGCGCAGCGCCTGGTGCAGATAGCGGCCCACGGCCGGCGGGGCGATGGCGTCGTCCGACGCCTGCAGGATCAGGGACGGCGTGCGCAGCAAGTCCAGCTCGCGCCGGTTGTCGGACAAAAAGGTGACGCGGGCGAACTGGCGCGCGGCGGTCGGGTCGGTGCGGCAAAAGCTGCTTTCCAGCTCCCGGCCCAGTTCCGGACGCTCGGCGTTGCCCATGATGGCGGGGGCCATGGCGCCCGACCAGGCGACGAAGTTATCGTCCAAAAAGTCGATCAGGCCGGCGATGTCGTCGCGCGAAAAGCCGCCCACGTAGTCGCCGTCGTCGATGTAGCACGGCGATGGACAGATCAGCACCAGGCGCGCAAACAGCTGCGGCGCCCTGATCGCGGCCAGCATGCCGATCATGGCCGACACCGAATGGCCGACGAAGACCGGCTGGTCGAGCGCCAGTTCGCGGCAGATGTCGAGCACATCGTCGGCATACTGGCCGAGGCTGCTGTAACGGACCGGGTCGTAGCAAGCCAGGTCGGCCTGGCCGGCGCCCACATGGTCGAACAGCACGGTGCGGTAGTCGGCGCGGAAGGACGGCTCGACGAAACGCCACATGCCCTGGTCGCAGCCGAAGCCATGGGCGAACAGCATGGCTTGCTGCCCCGCTCCATCAACACGAACATTGTTTTTCCTCAAAGCGGACATCCTGCCCCCGATCCATACTGCGTGTAACTACGCCCTGGATTCAAGTATTGCCCTTGGGTAAAAAACTCGCTATCGTGGATTTGTGTGATCGTTTGTCGGGACTTTGTCCGGGGCCGTTGTAGTGGATCCACTACAGGCTGTCGCTTGCTTGCTAACCCAGCAAGCCGTGATCGAGGCCGTAACGTGTCAGTTCGGCATTGCTTTTCATGTCCATCTTGTCGAGGATGCGGGCGCGGTAGGTGGTCACCGTGCTCGGGCTCAGGTGCAGGGCGGCGGCGATGCCGACCAGGCTTTCGCCCGAGGCGATCATGCGGAAGATTTCCAGCTCGCGGTCGGTGAGCGCGTCGTGCAGCACGCCGCCGGGGCCGCCGCCGAGCATGCCGGCCAGCTTTTGCAGCAGCGACGGGGTGACGTACTTGCCGCCGGCGGCCGCCTTGCGCACCGCGTCGATCAGGCTCGCGGCGCTGCAGGTCTTGGTCAGGTAGCCGGACGCGCCCAGCTTGAGGGCGCGCAGCGCGTAGATATCCTCGCTGTACACGCTCACGATCAGCACCGCCAGGGCCGGATGCTGTTCGCGCACCTGCTTGAGCAATTCCAGGCCGTTCTTGTCGGGCAGGCCGATGTCGAGCAGGGCCACGTCGAAGGGCTCGGTGCGCAGCAGTTGCTGGGCGGCGGCAGCGCTGTCGGCCTCGCCGGCAACCTGCAGCTCATCGGCGCCGGCCAGCATCAGGCGCAGGCCGTAGCGCGCCACCGTATGGTCGTCGATCAGGAGGATGCGCACAGGCCGGGTCATGGGCGGCGCCCCAGCGTCGATGCGCGGCCGCGGCGGCCGCAGGCGCGCGGCCACGCGCCGGACTGGCGGCGTGGCGCAGCGCGCTCGTGCGTGATGAATGGGTAAGTAATGTTTTCTCCAGCGCAATGCGCAGTGACCAGTACTTACATTTCCTTAATGCCAAAGCATTAAGGAAATGCAATCAAAACCACTATGGCGATTCTACGATCATTCCGTCCATACAGACGAAAAAAAAGCACCGGTGTGTATCCCGGTGCTGTTTCGTTTGCACGGCATTTGCGCCACGCGGGCGCGGTATGTTATAGCGCGCTGACGTCGAGTTCGGCGCCGGTGGCGGCCACCACCTGCTCTTTCGTCACGCCGGGCGCCAGTTCCACCAGCTTCAGGCCGGATGCGGACACCTCGATCACGCCCAGGTCGGTAATGATCAGGTCGACCACGCCCACGCCGGTCAGCGGCAGGTCGCACTTGGGCAGGATTTTATGCGAGGTCGAGCCATCCTTGGCCGTGGCGACGTGTTCCATCACCACCACCACGCGCTTGACGCCGGCCACCAGGTCCATGGCGCCGCCCATGCCCTTGACCATTTTGCCCGGAATCATCCAGTTGGCCAGGTCGCCCTGGGCCGACACTTGCATCGCGCCAAGAATCGCCAGGTTGATCTTGCCGCCGCGAATCATGCCGAAGGAATCGGCCGAGCTGAAATAGGCAGCGCCGGGCAAGGCCGTCACGGTCTGCTTGCCGGCGTTGATCAGGTCGGCGTCGACTTCGGCATCAAGCGGGAAGGGCCCGATGCCGAGCAAGCCGTTTTCGGACTGCAAGAACACTTCGATGTCCGCTGGCACATAGTTCGCCACCAGGGTCGGCAAACCGATGCCCAGGTTCACATAAAAACCATCCTGCAATTCTTTCGCCGCGCGCGCGGCCATTTCATCACGAGTCCATGCCATCTTCTTCTCCTGTGGTCTTAGTTGGTGCGCACGGTGCGCTGTTCGATGCGCTTTTCCGGCGTGGCGTTGACGACGATGCGGTGCACGAAAATGCTCGGCGTGTGCACCTGGTCGGGATCGATCTCGCCCACTTCCACCAGCTTTTCGACTTCGACGATGGTGATCTTGCCGGCCATCGCCACGTTCGGGTTGAAGTTGCGCGCGGTCTTGCGGTACACCAGGTTGCCGGCGCGGTCGGCCATGTAGGCCTTGACCAGAGACACGTCCGCTACCAGGCTGCGCTCCATCACGTATTGTTCTCCGTCAAACTCGCGCACTTCCTTGCCCTCGGCGACGATGGTGCCGACGCCGGTCCTGGTGAAAAACGCGGGAATGCCCGAGCCGCCGGCGCGCAGCTTTTCGGCCAGCGTGCCCTGCGGCGTGAATTCGAGTTCGAGTTCGCCGGCCAGGTACTGGCGTGCGAATTCCTTGTTCTCGCCCACGTAGGACGAAATCATTTTCTTGATCTGGCGCGTGGTGAGCAGCTGGCCGAGGCCGAAGTCGTCCACGCCGGCATTGTTGGAGATCACGGTGAGCTGCTTGACGGCGCTGTTGCGCAAGGCCAGGATCAGCGCTTCCGGTATGCCGCACAGGCCGAAGCCGCCGACTGCGATGGTCTGGCCGTCGCTCACGATGCCGGCCAGCGCCGATGCCGCGTCAGGATAAACTTTGTTCATTCCCTGTCCCTTTTTATAGTTAGGCTAAAATCTTCCATCTCCACTGCACAGTGGATTCTCAGCATAAAATACGCGGGCCGAAAGCACAATACCGTAGAACTACCGGCTTTTGCCCCCTGTCACCGAATCACTGAACACCTTCCAATGACCGCATCATACGCCATCGACTACGAAACCATTTTTCGCCACGCCCCGGTGGGCATGTGCATTTCGGTCGACCGCGTGATCCAGTCCTGCAACGATGCGCTGACCTCGATGTTCGACTACGCCCATGGCGCGCTCGACGGCCAGTCCTTCCTGGTGCTGTATCCGACCATGGATGAATTCCTGCGCACGGGCGACCGCATCATCCCGGTGATGAACGCGCGCGGCGTGTATTCGGACGAGCGCATCATGCGCCGCGCCGGGGGCGAACTGTTCTGGTGCCATGTGAGCGGGCGCGCCCTCGATGCGCGCGATCCGCTCGGGGCCGGGGTATGGACGTTCGAGGATGTCAGCGAAAAGCGCCCGGTCACGGCCGAACTGACCCCGCGCGAACGCGAAATCGCCGCGCTGCTGGTGGAAGGCAAGACCAGCAAGGTGATCGCGCGCGAGACCGACCTCAGCCCGCGCACGGTGGAAATGCATCGCGCCAAGCTGATGCGCAAATTCTCGGCGTCCACCTCGTCCGAGCTGGTGCACAAGCTGGTCGGGGTCAGCCGCTGAACTGCTTGCCGGATGCCGCGCCGGCGGCGGCCCCTCAGAAACGGTGCTGCACGCCCGCGATCACCCCGCGCTGGGTATCGGCAAAGCCGGCATCGTCGCGCGACAGGCCGGTCAGGCGCGCGTTTTTCGCCTTGGCGTAGGCCGCCGCCACGTAGACATCGGTGCGTTTCGACAGCGCATAGCGGTAGCGCGCCACGTACATGAGCGGATCGGCATCGGTGCCGCCCGCCACGTTGCGCACGTCGATCCTGTACACCGCGCCGGTCAGCGTGGTGTTCGGCAAGCCCTTCCAGGCGAGGCCGGCCCAGACGGTCTGGCCTTCCACGTCGCGCAAGGTCCGGTTGCCCTGCCTGGCCCGGTAATCGCGCCCGCTCAGGTACAACTTGAAGGCGCCGGCTTCATAGGTCGCGCCGGCGTGGATGACGCTCGTCTCGTCGCGCCGCCCGCTGGCCGGCAGGGTATTGCCGTCGATCCGCTCCCAGGTCCCCATCAGCCCCAGGCCCTTGGCGCTGTAGCTCAGCGCGGCGGCCAGCTTGGCGCTGTCGCGCGCGCCGTTGCCCTGCTCGCCGAAACCGTAGCTGGCGCCGTACTTGAAGGCGCCGCTGGTGCCCGCATACTTGAGCATATTGTCGAAGCCGGTCGTCATGCCGTAGCGCGACGCGCCGGTGGCCGGCCCGCCCGTGGCCCAGGAATAGAAAGGCGCAAAGCCCATCGGGTCGAACTGGATGACGGTGTCGTACACGCTGGTAAACGAGCGCCCCAGCACCACGCGGCCGAACCTGCCGTCCAGGCCCACATAGGCCTGGCGCCGGAACAGCGCGCCGTCGGCGCCGCCGCTATCCATCAGCACCCCGCCTTCCAGGTTCCACACCGCTTTCAGGCCGCCGCCCATGTCTTCGCTGCCGCGCAAGCCCCAGCGCGAGGTATTCATGCCGCCCGAACTGACCCGGGTGGCCGACTTGCCGCCCGCGCCGGCATCGGACGCATAGTCGACACCCGCGTCGAGCAGGCCGTAAATCTGGACGCTGGACTGGGCCTGGGCTGCGGCGCTGGCGCCGAGGGCAAGGATGGCAAGGGCAAACGACGGGCTTTTCATTGATCTCTCCGATGGATGGAACGGGGCTGGCGCTCAGGCGTGGATGGCGCGCCGCTTACGGCCGCAAGGCCACTGCGCGCGATGCCGGACGTGCGCCGGGGCTGGCGCTGTCGAGCCGGAACACGCTGACCACGCTTGCCAGCTTGTCGGCCTGTTCCTGCAAGGCGCCGGCGGCGGCCGCCGCCTCTTCGACCAGGGCCGCGTTTTGCTGGGTCACTTCATCCATCTGCACGATGGCCTTGTTGACTTCGTCGATGCCGGTGCTCTGCTCGTGGCTGGCGGCCGAGATTTCGGCCACCACGTCGCTCACCCGGCGCACGCTGACCACCACCTCGGTCATGGTGTTGCCGGCGCGCTGCACCAGCGCGGTGCCGGCATCGACCTGGAACACCGAATTGTCGATCAACTGCTTGATTTCCTTGGCCGCCGCCGCGCTGCGCTGGGCCAGGTTGCGCACTTCGGACGCGACCACCGCGAAGCCCCTGCCCTGCTCGCCCGCGCGCGCCGCTTCGACGGCGGCGTTGAGCGCCAGGATATTCGTCTGGAAGGCAATGCCGTCGATCACGCTGATGATGTCGACGATCTTGCGCGAGGAAGCGCTGATCGATTCCATGGTGCTGATCACCTCGTTGACCACGGCGCCGCCGTCGCTGGCGATGGTGGACGCGGTCATGGCCAGCTGATTGGCCTGGCGCGCATTGTCGGCGTTCTGGCGCACGGTGGAGGTCAGTTCTTCCATGGCGGAAGCGGTTTCTTCGAGCGAGCTGGCCTGTTCCTCGGTGCGGCTCGACAGGTCCAGGTTGCCGCTGGCGATTTCGGCCGAGGCCAGGGCGATCGTGTCGGTGCCGGCGCGCACTTGCTGGACCACGCCGAGCAGGCTGTCGTTCATGCTGCGCAGGGACGTCATCAGCTGGCCGGTTTCATCCTCGCTGGTCGGGACGATCGCCGCGGTCAGGTCGCCGCCGGCAACGCGTCCGGCGATCGTCACCGCTTCCTGCAGGGGGCGGGCCACGATGCGCGCCAGCCACATGGCCAGCAGCATGCCCACCACCGCCAGCGCCGCCAGGCTGCCGATGATCATGTTGCGCGCCATCTGGTAGGTCTGCATGGCCGATGCCGCCGATGCCGCGCTGCCGCCATCGTTGATCTTGATGATGGCGTCGAGCGCCTCGTTAATCTGGCGGAACAGCTTGTTCGACGGGCCGCGGAAGGCGGCGCGCGCTTCATCCTTCTTGCCGGCATGCGACAGGTCGGTGACCTTCTTGCTCTCGGCCAGGTAGGCGTCCAGCGCCACCGCGAGTTCCTTGTAGAGCCGCGTTTCTTCCGGCTCGGTCACCAGGGCCGCGTACGAGGCTTGCTGCTTGCGCAGGGTGTCCAGGCGCGTGGCCATGGATTTGTCGGTGGCCTGCATGTCGGCTTCGTCCGGCAGCAGCACGTGGGTCGCTTCCGAAATGCGGTAGCGCGACAGCGAGGCTTGCACCTGGCCCAGGTAGCGGACCGAGGGCAGCCAGTTGGTGGCGATCTCGTTCGACGCGTCGCGCACCTTGACCAGCTGGCCGATCGAGAACACGCCCAGGAAACAGGCCATCGCAATGACCAGGGCAAACACCAGCATCAGCTTGCGCGCAATCTTCAGATTGTAGAACCAGGACATGGCGGCCTCTTTAGTTTCCGATGGACAACTGTGGATTCTATGCCCCGTAGTGATCCATGTCGAATAATTCCCGAATAGGCGTTGCTTTTTGAGGTTTGGCTGACCGAGTCTTGGTTTTTACTGGAATAGATATGTTTACGCGGAAACAGAATGATATAGTGCGGCTTTAATTTCCATTTGGAAACTACATGATCGCCAAAATCGCCGGAATCTCCCTCGCCCTGTTCGCCCTGAGCGGCTGCGCCATCCACCAGAACGTCAAGCCGGTCGAGCGCTTCGACAGCAAGACGGTGTGCATCGTCCAGAACGGCAACGTGCGCGCGACCTTCCTCGACGCCTACGAGAATGCCTTGAGCAACAAGGGATACGAGGTCAAGCGCCTGGCCACCGACGCCTCGCTCATCGCGTGCCCGGTCACCTCGACCTACACGGCGAGCTGGCGCTGGGACCTGGCGATGTACATGTCGTATGCCGACATCATCGTCTACAAGAACGGCAAGCCGTCCGGCAAAGCCACCTACGATGCGACGCGCGGCGGCGGCAACATGGGCAAGTTCATCGGGGCCGAAAAGAAAATCACGGAGCTGGTCGACCAGCTGTTCCCGCGCATGGCGGGATCCTGATGGCGAGCGCGGCCTGGGCTCCAGGCCGCGCTGCATGCTGCGGTATTACTTCTTGCCGCCTGCCAGGCGCACGAAGTCGCCTTTCAGGGCGACGCCGCCGACCACATTGCCGACGTGGCATTCAAAATCGGTCTCGCTCGAATACGGGATGTTCTTGTAGTTGCTGGTGATGTTGATCACCGCGTCGGCGCCGACTTCCTGTGCGCGCTTCTGCAAGGCCAGCATGGCCGACAGGAAGGCCCAGTGGCACACCGCCTGGTCGCTCTTGGCGAAGGCATTGGTTTTCTGGCTGGTCTGGTCGGAACCGCGCTTTTCCAGGACCTTCGGCGTCTTCTGCGTGCCGAAATAGAACTTGATGGAGTCGCCCAGGCGCTCCTTGGCGCCATTGTCTTCCATCGCGCCGGCGATCGGCATCATGACCTTCTTGTCGGCCGCGTGCGCAGGCAATGCGCTGCCGATTGCTGCGAGAACTGCCATCGTCGAGAGGATTTTTTTCATTCGTTTATATCTCCAGGTTAGCCATACTTCTTAAAAATCAGCGACGTGTTAATGCCGCCGAACGCAAAATTGTTGCTCATGATGTAGTCGGTGTCGATGCGCCGCCCCTCGCCGTGGATGTAGTCGAGCGGCGCGCAGCGCGCATCGACCTGCTCCAGGTTGATGGTCGGCGCAAACCAGCCTTCGCGCATCATCTCGATGCTGATCCACGCTTCCAGCGCGCCGCAGGCGCCCAGGGTGTGGCCCATATAGCTTTTCAGTGAACTGAACGGCACGCGCGCGCCGAACATCTCCGCCGTGGCCTGCGATTCGGCGATGTCGCCCTGCTCGGTCGCGGTGCCGTGCGCATTCACGTAGCCGATGGCGGCGGGCGCCAGGCCGGCGTCGTCCAGGGCCAGCTGCATCGCCACCTTCATGGTCGCCGCATTCGGCTGGGTGACGTGGCAGCCGTCGCTGTTGGTGCCGAAACCGACCAGCTCCGCGTGGATGGCGGCGCCGCGCGCGAGCGCATGCTCCATCTCTTCCAGGATCAGGCAGCCGGCGCCCTCGCCGATCACCAGGCCGTCGCGCGCACCGTCGAAAGGGCGCGGGGTGGTGGCCGGCATGTCGTTGCGGGTGCTGGTGGCGAACAGGGTGTCGAACACCGCCGCTTCGGTGGCGCACAATTCCTCGGCGCCGCCGGCGACCATGGCCGTTTGCTGGCCGTTGCGGATCGCCTCATACGCGTAGCCGATGCCCTGGCTGCCCGAGGTGCAGGCCGACGAGGTGGTGATCACGCGTCCGGTCAAACCGAAGAACACGCCGATATTGACCGGCGCCGTATGCGCCATCATCTTGATGTAGGTGGTGGCGTTGATGCCGCGCGTGCTGCGCTCTTCCATCATGCGGCCGAAGTCGCCGATCGCGCTCGGGGTGCCGGCGGACGAACCGAAGGACACGCCCATGCGCCCGCTCTTGAGCAGCGGATGCTCCAGCAGGCCGGCGTGCTCGAGCGCCATTTCGCTGGCGCGCGTGGCCATCAGCGCCACGCGCCCCATGCTGCGGATCGCCTTGCGGTGAAAGCGCTCGCCCAGGTCGAACGGCGCGGCCGGCGCGCCCAGCTTGGTATTGAGGCCTTCGTAGTCGGCCCACTCGCCCATCGGCACGATGGCGTTGCGGTACTCGCCCAGGCGCGTGCGGATCGCGGCCCAGTCGTTGCCCAGGGGGCTGATGCCGGCCATGCCGGTGACGACCACGCGCCGCTTCATACCATGCCTCCGTTGACACTGATAACCTGGCGCGTGACGTACGAGGCGTCGGCGCCGACCAGGAAACTGACCGCCGCCGCCACTTCCTCGGGCTTGCCGATGCGTTTGGCGGGAATCATCTTGAGCGCTTCTTCCAGCGGCACGTCGCCGATCATGTCGGTCTCGATCAGGCCGGGCGCGACGCAGTTGACGGTGATCGCGCGCTTGGCCAGTTCGACCGCCAGCGCCTTGGTGGCGCCGATGATGCCGGCCTTGGCGGCGCTGTAGTTGACCTGCCCGCGATTGCCGGCCAGGCCGGAGACCGAGGCCATGGTGACGATGCGGCCGGGTTTCCTGCGCTGGACCATCGGCATGACCAGGGGATTGAGCACGTTGTAGAAGCCATCGAGGTTGGTCTTGAGGACGATGTCCCAGTCCTCGCCGCTCATGGCCGGAAAGGCATTGTCGCGCGCCACGCCGGCATTGCACACCACGCCGTAGTAGCAGCCATGCTGTTCGATGTCGGCCAGCAGCGCGGCCGCTACCGCCGCGCGCTCGCCGATGTCGAACTGCAGCACGCGCGCCTTGCGGCCCATGGCCTCGATCTCGCGCGCGACCGCGTCGGCCTCGGCGCGCTGGCTGCGGCAATGAACGACGATATCGTAGCCGTCGCGCGCCAGGCGCAGCGCGATGGCCTTGCCGATGCCGCGCGAGGAACCCGTCACCAATACTGTCTCGTTGATACTGCTCTGGCTACTCATTTAAAAACTCCGCTGCAAAAATTCGTTAACGTTATCGGGCTGGAAGACCGTGATGGTGGCGCTGGCCAGGGTCGCGGCGGTCGCGCCATCGTCGATGCGGCAGTCGAACGCGCCCAGGCCGTTCTCGCCCTGCAGCACGTGCTGGACATGCACGTGCAGCACGCTGCCCAGCGCGAACAGGGGCACATTGGCCGTGTAGCGGCGCGCGCCGAGCAGAAAGCCGACGCGCACGGCGTCGCCGCGCAGGCGCGCCAGGAAGCCGGCATGGGCCGCGATGGCCTGCGCCATGTACTCGATGCCGACCCAGGAACCGACGCCCGGCTCGGCGCCGGCAGCGTCGAAAAATACGCTGTGCTGGCCGATGGTCACTTCGGCGCACAGGGTGCTGGTGCCGGCGGTGACCACGCGGTCGAGGAAGACCATCTCGCCTTCGTGCGGGACCAGCGCGCGGATGTCGGGGAAGCTGTCGCTGTTCATCGGGTCCGTCCCAGGATCAGGGTGGCGTTCGAGCCGCCGAAGGCGAACGAGTTACTCAGCGCCCAGTCGAGCGGACGCCCGAGGCGCGCGCCGGGCGCCACCACGTTCAGGGCCGGCAGCGCCGGATCGGGCACGCCGTCCCACAACTGCGGCGGCAGCAAGCCCTCCGGATTGTCAATCTGCATGGCCATCCAGATCAGGGCCGCTTCCAGCGCGGCCGCCGCGCCGAGCGCGTGGCCGGTGTAGCCTTTGGTGGAACTGACCGGCACCGCGGCGCCGAACAGCTCGTGCACCACGCGCGACTCCATCGCGTCGTTCTGGATGGTGGCGGTGCCGTGCAGGTTGATGTAATCGATCTGCGCCGGTTCGACGCCGGCGCGCCCCAGCGCTTCGGCGATCGCCAGGCGCGCGCCGCTGCCGGCCGGATCGGGCGCCGACATGTGATGGCCGTCCGAGGCTTCGCCCCAGCCGCACAGCGCCACGGCCGCCGGCTCGCGCGTCATCAGGAACAGGGCGGCGCCTTCGCCGATATTGATACCGCCACGGTTCGCGCTGAGGGGATTGCAGCGCGCCGCGCTGACCGATTCGAGCGCCGAGAAGCCGGCCACCGTAAAGCCGCACAGGGTGTCCACGCCGCCGCTGAGGACGGCGTCGCACAGCCCCATGCGGATCAGGCGCGCGGCGCTGGCCATGGCCTTGGCGCCGGACGCGCAGGCGCTCGAATGGGCGTAGGCCGGGCCGGAGACCTTCAGCTCATGGGCCAGCATGGCGGCGGGCGAGCCCATTTCCTGCTGCGCGTAATGGAAATCGGGCGGCAGCGACGCACCCGCAAAGTGCGCCTGCAGCGCCGCTTCGGTTTCGGCGATGCCCGAGGTGCTGGTGCCGATCACGATGCCGATGCGGCTGGCGCCGTAGCGCGCCACGGCGGCGTCGACGGCGGCGCGGATCTGCGCCAGCGCGGCCAGGGCCAGCCGGTTGTTGCGGCTGCGCTGGCCGAGCGGCAGCGCGGCGCCGTCGGGCAGGCCGGTCAGCACGCGTCCGAGCGGCAGCGTGCGTCCCGGCGACCAGGCCTCGGTCGGCGCAATGCCGCTTTCGCCGGCGAACAGGCGGCGTTTGATCTCAGCGTGCGAATCGCCCAGCGCGCAGACGATCCCGCATTCGTTTAGAAACAGCTTCATAGTCTTAAGGCGCCGACTCGATGGTCAGGCGGTAATCGTAACGCAGGTTGTCGAGGATGACAGTGCCGCTCCAGCGCGGCATCTGCGAGTAGCTAATCTTGGCCACCACCGCGCCGTCGAGGGTCAGGGTGCGGCGCAGGCCTTCGTCTTCGATGCGCCAGCCCTGCGGCAGGCTGCGCGCAATCGCCTCGGCCGGCCACAGGGTCAGCTGCATGTCCTCCAGCACGTCTTCGGCGCGCACCTGCTTGGGCAGCATCATGTGGCGCCAGGAGCTCAGTTCCTTGCCGTCGTAGTTCAGGCTCAGGACGCGCTGGCCGAAGGCCAGACCGACCATCTGCACCTGCTGCGGATCGACTTCGACCGCCGCATCGAGTTCGTCGATGCGGCCCTTGCGCTCGACCTTCAGGTGCTGCTGCACGCTGATGGTCGACTCCAGCGCTTGCGGCGCGAGCTTGATGCCGAGTCGCGCGAGCGGCGCCGGCGGCGTGCCGCAGGCGGCCAGCAGCGCCGCCAGGAGCACCGCCAGCAGTGGCGCTGTTAAACGAAGACGGTCATGCATGGGCTTTTTCCTTGGTATTGGCAAAACAGGGGACCAGCAGCCACGCGAGCGTGGTCCCGATCAGCATGGTCAGCCCGAAGGCCTGCAGGGCCGGGGTGCGGCTCAGGCCAAGCAGGCCGAAAGCGAGAATCGTATTCGCGGCCGACAGGCCGACGGCCAGCCATGGCGCCGTATCGCGCAGGCCGGGATGCTCCTGCATGAAGATGCCGTAGTCGACCACCACCCCGAGCAGCAGCATCAGCGCGAGCACATGGAACAGCTGCAGCGGCTGGCCGGCCAGGCCCAGCACGCCGAGGGTGGCGATGCTGGCCACCGCGGTCGGCGCCAGGACGCGCCAGGCGTTGCCCCGGTAGCGCGGATACAGCAGCGCAAACACCACCGCGTACGCGGCCAGTACCGCCCAGCCCATGTAGGCGCGGTAGCGGCCCAGCACCGACGAAATCTCGGCCACCTTGTCGACCCACTGCACGCCTTCCATGCCCTCCCCGGCCTTGCGCAGGTCGGGCAGCGCGGCCATGCTCATGCCGCGCAGCGCGACGATGCTGGCGTGCACGCCCTCGATCTCGCCCAGCCACAGGTGGCGCCATGGTTCGCTCGGCGGCGTCTTGAGGAATTCTTCAGGCGTGAGCGGCGCGCGCGGCGCCATCAGGTGCGCACGCGTGGCGGCCACCCAGGCGCTGTCTTCGTCGATGGCCTTGGCCACCGCGTCGAGCGGGCCGCCAGGCGCCAGCAATTTGCTCTCGACCAGAGCGCGCCGTTCGGTCTGGGTGCGCGCCGAGGGCACCCAGTTCGACATGGCCTGGTAGCCGCCGATGCGCTTTGCCGCGATCAGCGGATCGAGGCGGCGCTTGAGTGCCTCTTCGCGCTGGAGCACGACTTCGGCGCTGGCGCCGCGCACCAGGTAGTACTGCACCGGCGTCGGCGCGTCGAGCAGCTTGCCGAGTTTGATCTGGTCGTCGATCAGGTGCCTGGGCGGCGTTTGCAGGGAGCGGATGTCGTCGTTGACGCCCAGGCGCGACCAGCCGGCACCGGCCAGCAGCACGAACAGCGCCCCGACGACGAAGGTCGGCGCATTCATGCGCGCGCGCGGCCAGTGCGCCAGGGTGGCGCCGTAGCGCCGCCCCAGCGCGCCGGTCTTCAGGGTGCCGCCGGAGACCAGCAGCGGGAACCAGAACACCACCGTCAGCCACGCGAACACCAGTCCCGTGGCGGAAAACACGGCCATGTGGCGCAGGCCGGGGAACGGCGTGAAGCCCAGGCCCATGTAGCCGATCACCGCCGCCAGCAAGGTCAGGCAAAGGCCAGGCAGCAGGCGCTTGAGCAGGGGCACCGAGCCTTCGCCTGGAGCGGCGCTCAGGCGGTTGCACAGGTAGTAGATGCCGTAGTCCTGGGCCACGCCGATCAGGCTTGCGCCGAATACGAGGGTGAGCAGGTGGATGCGGCCGAACAGCAGCCAGCACACCGACAGCGAACCGAGGAAACCGATCCCGATCGACAGCAGCACCAGCGCGATCGGGCGCAGCGAGCGGAAGGTGAACCAGGTCAGCAGCACGATGCCGGCCAGCGAGCCGACGCCGATGGTCGACATTTCGCCCTCGGCCTGGCTGCTGGCGGCGGAGGCATGCAGCACCACGCCGGCGGTGATGACCCTGGCCTGCGGCGCGGCATTGAGCGCCGCCTGCTTTGCCTGTTCCAGCAGCGGCACCACGGTTTGCTGGGCCGTCATCGAGAATGCAGGCGCGCGCATCGTCATCGGCATCAGTACATACTGGCGCTCGCCGTCGGCCACGAACAGCCTGTCGTCGCGCGGACGCACCGGGGTTTCCTGCGCGCGTTCCTGGACCCAGCCGGTGAACAGGCCGAACGGATCGTCGCGGAACGCTCCCAGTTTCGGGCCCGAGAATGCGGTGTAGAGTTTGGCGAGCGAAGCCTCGGTCCAGAATTGCGGCGTTTCGCTGCGCAGCTGCGCTTCCTGCTGCGCGGTCAGCAAGGCCACGCTGTGCTTCTGGAACGGCGCCAGCCAGCCGCCCTGGGTTTCGTCGGACAGCTTGACCGCGTCGAGCACGCCCGGCCTGGTGGCCAGCACCGCATTGTAGGCGTCGGCCGCACGCTTGGCGTCCTGCCAGTCGGCGGCGCCGACCAGCACGATCACGCGCTGCTGCGCCGCGTCCACCATGTGCGTGAACGACTCCTGCAGCACGCGGTCGCGCTCCTGCACCGGCAGCAGGGCCAGGATATCGGTGTCCGGCACGATGCGCTGGACCATCCACAGGTAGGCGTTATGCCCCAGCAGGGCGCACACCACCAGGGCCCAGGTCCAGGCCAGCCACTTGTGGCGCTTGACTTCCATGTTCACAGCAGCGTCGCCTCGTCAGGTCCCATGGCGCCCTCGCCTGTCTTGATTTCCGAGAAAACGATGAAGGTCTTGTCGCCCGATGCTTCCGCGATCTGGATGTTCTTCACGTAGGCGCCGCCGTCGAGCGAGATGGCGCCGATGGCCTTGGCCAGCGCCGGCTGGCGCGCCTTGAGGGCGACGTTCCAGGCGCCGCCGTCGACACTGCCGTCGACTTCGAACAGGGTGTCGAGCTGGCCCAGGTCGCCCGACAGCAGCGAGAACAGCACGCTGTTAATCATGCGCACGGTCGGTTCCTGCTTCGCTTCCAGGCGCATCGCGACGCGCTCGCCCTGGAAACTGACGATTTCGTCGCGCGTCAGGCGCAAGGTGTTGGGGAAGGGTTTGAGGGTGCGCCACAGGACGCCCTTGCCGGCGACGACGCAAAAGCGCCCGTGCGAGGCGAGCGGCTTTTTCATGCCGGCCAGGTGCTTGGTCTGGTCGAAGCGGCCGCACAGCATGGTCGGCTTGGCCAGCATCGACTGGATCCTGGCGATCGGCGCGCCAGCGCTGGCGCTGGCGCAGGAGGCGGCAATGGCGATGGCGAACATCAGACGTTTCATGCGGGTGTCACTCCTAATTTTTCAAACAGCACGGGCGGCGACATGAAGCACATCTCGCCGCTGGCGATATCGACCGCGACCTGGGTGGTGCTGGCGCGGTTCAGGCGCTTGCCGCTGGCCGCGTCGGCGATCAGGTAATCGATCTTGAGGCGGTTTTCGTATTCGACGATTTCGGCGCGCAGGGTCAGCCGCTGGCCGAACACGGCCGGCCCGATGTAGCGCAGGTTCATGTCGATCACCGGCCAGGCGTAGCCGGAGGCCTTCATCTGCTCGTAGTTGTAATCGATCTTGTCGAGCAGCGCGCAGCGCGCCACTTCGAGGTACTTGACATAGTTACCGTGCCAGACGATCTGCATCGGGTCCAGGTCGAAGAACTGGACCTGCATTTCCGTCTCGGCGAACCAGCGGCTCGGCGGCGCGCCCCTACGCATACAGGCTCCATGCCTGCTCGCGCAGGCGCGCAATCAGCACGCGCAGCTCGGGCTCCAGGCGGCGGTCTTCCGCCACCGGCGCCACGTCGCGCCCGATCAGTTCCATCATCTCCATCAGCGCCTGCGGCGCCGGGTTGTCGGGATTGGCGCGCAGGCGCAGCCACACGCCCTGGCGCACCGTGATCAGGAGCGCGGCGACGACCTGCTCGGTCAGGTCCAGCACGCGCAGGCAGTCGCGCGCGGCGATGGTGCCCATGCTGACCTTGTCCTGGTTGTGGCATTCGGTCGAACGCGAAAACACCGAGGCCGGCATGGTCAGCTTGAGCGCTTCGGCGGTCCACGCCGAAGAACTGATCTGCAAGGCTTTCAGGCCATGGTTGATGGCCGCGCGCGCGCCTTCCGCCCCGGACAGGTTGGCCGGCAGGCCATGGTTGTAGCGGCTGTCGACCAGCAGCGCCATCTGGCGGTCCAGCAGGTCGGCCAGGTTGGCCACCGCATTCTTCATGCCGTCCATGGCAAAGGCGATATGGCCGCCGTAGAAATGGCCGCCGTGCAGCACGCGTTCGCCTTCGGCGTCGATGATCGGATTGTCATTGGCGCTATTGAGTTCATTTTCGATCGACTGGCGGAAGAACGGCAGCGCGTCGGCCAGCACGCCGATCACGTGCGGCGCGCAGCGGATCGAGTAGCGGTCCTGCAGGCGCTTGCCGTTGCGTTCGGCCTGGCGGCCCACATGCATGTCCTCGCGCAGCCAGGCGGCCACGCCCTGCATGCCGGCGTGCGGCTTGACCGAGAACAGGGTTTCGTCGAAGTGGTGGGCGTTGCCGTCCAGCGCGAACGAGGCCATGGCGGTGATGCGGGTGCACACGCGCGTCAGGTACGCGGCGCGGTCCCAGGCCAGGCAGGCCAGCGCGGTCATGACGGCGGTGCCGTTCATGATCGCCAGTCCTTCTTTCGGGCGCAGGCGCAGCGGCGCGATGCCGGCTTCCTCGAGCGCTTGCGCGGCCGGCACCTGCACGCCGTCGCGCCAGACTTCGCGCTCGCCGCACAGCACCGCCGCCAGGTAGGACAGCGGGGTCAGGTCGCCGCTGGCGCCGACCGAGCCTTCGCTCGGAATCAGCGGCAGGAGGCCGGCATCGAGCAGGCGCGCGATCTGTTCCAGCAGTTCGACGCTGACGCCCGAAAAGCCTTTCGACAGCGACGCCAGGCGGGTGGCCATCACCGCGCGCGTCTGCGCCGGCGTCAGGTATTCGCCCAGGCCGCAGCCGTGATAGGTATACAGGTGATGCGGCAGTTCGGCCACCAGCTCGGGCGGAATCACCACGGTGCACGAGTCGCCGTAACCGGTGGTCACGCCGTAGATGGTGCCGTCCTCGCGCAGCAGGCGGTCGAGGAAGTCGGCGCCGCGCGCGATCGCAGCGCGGAAGACCGGATCGGCCGATAGCACGGCGCTGGCGTTGCCGCGCGCGATATCGACGATATCCTCGATGGTGAGGCGCTCGCGGTCGAAGGTGACGGCGCGGCGGGAGGTGGTCGGTTCAGGATGCATCGTTCTTGTCCAGATGGGGTAAGTGCCAGAAATCGTAAAAGTTGAACCACTCGAGCGGGGAACGGGTGCAGTGGTGCTGCAGGCGCGCCGCGAAATCGGCGGCGACGGCCGCCACCGCCTCGTCGCGGCCCTTGCGCGGCAGGCGCACCGATTCGCGCAGCAGTTCGAAGTGCACTTCGTAGCCGCGCCCGACGCGGGTCGAAAACATCATGTAGAGCGGGCATTGCAGGATCGAGGCCAGCACGTAAGGCCCGACCGGGAACGCGGCTTGCTCGCCCATGAAGGGCGCCAGCGCCACGCGCGGGTCGGGCGAGACCGGCACGCGGTCGCCGGCGATGACGACGAACTCGCCGCGCCCTACCCGCTCCGACAGCATCATCGCCGTGGCCGGGGTCATCTCGGTCACCTGCAGCAGGTTGGTCTGGCTGCGCGGGTCGAGCGAAGCGAGCATATTGTTGAAGGCTTGCGCGTGGCGCGTGTGCACCAGTACCGTCAGTTTCAGGCCCGGCACGTCGTTCGAGAGCACGCGGCACAGGTCCGCATTGCCCAGGTGCGAGCAGACCAGCACCGCGCCGCGTCCTTCGTCGAGCAGGCGCCGCATCGGCGCCATGCCGACATGGCCGACCGAGGCGGTGTCGAACAGGCCGCCCCACAGCAGCATCTTGTCGAGAATGGCTTCGGCAAAGCTGCCGAAGTGGCGCAGCACGCCGTACCAGCCGCCAGGCACCGGCGCATACGGACGCACGCGGTCCAGATAGGCGGTGGAGGCGCGCCGCGCGGCCGGCTTGGTCAGCACGTACCACGCCAGCACCGGATACAGCACCACGCGGAACGGCCAGCGGCCGAACACGCGGCACACCCAGAACAGCAGGCGCATGCCGCCCACGAAGCTCGATTCCGAGATCGATGCCCAGTGGCTGGCGTGCAGCCTGGTCATGCGCTCCGCCATTTGCGCGCCAACAGCTTGGGCAGGCGGATCAGCATGCCGAAGAACAGCACCGTGTGCATGCGCGAGATGAGCACATTGTCGCGCAGGGCATTGAAATGCGATACGCCGTCGCTCGGGTAGGTGACGCGGGTCGGCAGGTTCACCACCTGCACGCCGTCCCAGAACAGGCGCACCAGGATTTCGGGGTCGAAGTTCATGCGCTTGCCGAGCGCGCAGCGCGACGCCAGCGCCACCACCGGCGCGACCGGATAAATACGAAAGCCGCACATCGAATCGCGGATCGCGAACGAGAGCGTGTTAATCCAGATCCAGACGTGGGTCAGGTAGCGCGCGTACAGGCGCAGCTTAGGCACCGATTCGTCGTACACCGGGCAGCCGGCAATCACCGCGTGCGGATGCAGGCGCGCCAGCGCGATGAAGCGCGGGATGTCGGAGGTGGCGTGCTGGCCGTCGGCGTCGACCTGCAGCAGGTGCGTGTAGCCGGCTTGCGCGGCGCTGTGAAAGCCGGTCAGCACCGCCCCGCCCTTGCCCTGGTTGACGGCGTGGCGCACCAGCATGACCGAACCCGGATGCGCCGCCGCCAGCTGGTCGAGCACGCGCGCGCACGAGGGCTTGCTGCCGTCGTCGACCAGCATGCACGGCAGGCCGTGAGCGAGCACCGCCTCGACCACGGCGCCGATGGCGTGTTCGTGGTCGTACACGGGGATCATCACGCAGGGCTTGAACATGATTTAGTCCGCCCGGCCGAAACGCAGCAGCGAATGGCAGTAGCCGATGCCGTCGCGCGCGGTCAGCAGCTTGAGGCCGGCCGCTTCGGCCAGGCGCACGTAGTCGCCGCTCTCGTAGATCTTGCTGTTCCCGCTGGCCATGGCCGTGAAGTACGGCGAGGTGTTGATCAGGCAGTAGGAAGCGATGTCGTAGCGCTGGCGGTCCCAGAAGGTGTCCATCACCAGCAGCTGGCCTTGCGGCGCCAGCGCGGCGGCCGCGCGTTGCAGGATGGTGGCGATCGCCGGCTCCGAGAAGCAGCTCAGGAACTGGCTCATCCAGATCACGTCCATCCCGGACGGCAGCGCCAGTGCCGCGTCGAGCAGGTCGGTCGGGTGCAGGTGCGCGCGCTCGCGCACGCCGGCCGTCTCGAGCGAAGTGGCGGCGACCGCCAGCTGGCGCGGCAGGTCGACCAGGTGCAGTTCGACCTCGCGGTTGTAGTCCAGCGCGACGCAGCTGAATTTACCGGTGTTCGCGCCCACGTCCATCACCTTGCGCGGCGCGGTCGCGAATACGTCCGGCATGATCGTCGGGAACGAGGTGTCCGAATAATAGTGGTCGAAGGCGAACCAGCTGGTCTTGGCCGGTTCCGACAGTTCCGACAGTCCCTGGTACAGCGTGGGCCACTCGCCCAGGGCCTTGAGGCCGATCGGCTTTTCGGCGTCGAGCGATTCGTCCAGTTTGAACAGGCCCTGGTAGCAGACGTCGTGGTTGAAGTCGATATTGATCTGGGTGATGCTGTCGGTCAGGACGCAGAAGCCGGCCTTGTCGAGCGCATAGCGTCCGTCGTGCACGAATACCACGCCGGCCGACAGGCAGGTCTCGAGCACCACCTTGAGCGCGTATTCGGTCCAGCGGCCGGTGGCCGCCATCTCGGCGATGCTCAGTCCCGCCTCGCCGGCATCGGCCAGCGTTTGCAGCATGCCGCGTTTCCAGGCATAGCGCACGCACTGGAACACGACCGGGCCGAAGGCGATTTTTTGCGCTTCGAAACGAGCTTCGAAGGCAGTCTGGCGATCAGGGGAGAATTTTTTATCTAGCATGCGACGCTTCAGGTTAAGGACCAAACAGGATGCGACCGCCGGCATGCTGCCCGGCGTCGGAGAAGTAACGGAAATGCAGAGTGCAGCTTGCGCTGTCGTACTTGAGCTCCAGCTGGAACGGCACGTCGGGCCGCACCACCTGCTGGAACTTGAGCGCGTGGATTCCGCGGAACCCCGGCGCCACGGCGAAGTGCTCGCGCCCGTAGCGGATCGCCCAGTCGACCTGCACCACGCCCGGCAGCACCGGCGCCTGCGTGAAATGGCCGTCGAAGTAGAACAGGGTCGACGGCACGATCAGTTCGAGCAAGGCACGCTGCCCGTCACGCTCGATCAGACGCACCTGCGGCACGCGCGGGCGGGCATCGCCCACGCCGAGCAAGGCAAGCAGCTGCGCGTGGGTGGTCTTGCCCTGGGCGTTGAGCGGCAATTGGTCCAGATAGCGCCAGCGGCGCGGCAGCGCGACCGCTTCCACCACGCGCGCCAGGTGGGCGCGCAGCAGCGCGTTGAGCGCCTGCTTGCCCTCGCCGTCGAGCAGGGCGCGGCCGCTCTCGGACGGGATCACAAAGGCGGCCAGCACCTGGCGCTCGCCGGCGCGCTCGGGACAGACGATCACGCGCGCTTCGCTGGCCAGGCCCGACGCCAGCAAGGCGGCCTCGATGGCGTCGAGCGAGATGCGTTTTTCTTCGATCTTGACCAGCCGGTCGCCGCGCCCGAGCAGCAGGAAGCGCCCGTCCGGGGCGGGGTTGACGCGGTCTTCGAGTTCCAGCCAGCCGTCATCGGCGAGGTGGCTGGAGCGTACTTCGAGGCGCGCGCTGGCTGGCGCGATGCGCCAGTCGACGCCAGGCAACGCTTCCCATGCGCCGGGCGAGCCGGGATGGTGGCGGCGCCAGGCCACGCCGCCGGTTTCGGAGCTGCCGTAGATTTCGGTCGGCACATGACCCAGCAGGTGGGCGGCCGCCACCGAAGCCTCGGGCGCAAGCGGGCCGCCGGACGAGAACACGGCGCGCAGGCCGCTCGCGGCGGCGCTCCAGTCCAGGTGCGACGGCAGGCGTTTCAGGTGGGCCGGGCTGGCGACCAGCACGCAGGCGCGCCGGCCGAGCATCTGCGCCAGTTGTTCGGGATAGGACAGGCTGGCGGCGTGGATCGCGCGGCCGGCCGCGAGCGGCCACAGGACCTTGAACAGCAGGCCGTAGATATGCTGGTGCGAGACGGTGGCGATGATCTCGGCGTCGCCCATGGCGGGGCCGAACAGGCGCTCCAGGGTGGCCACTTCGCACGTCAGCTGCGAGAGCTTTTTCGGGATCGCCTGCGGCTCGCCGGTACTGCCGGAGGTGTGCACCACCAGCGCGGGGAAGCCCGCGTCAAGACCGGACCACGGCAGATCGCAGGCGTCGTCCGGCGCCGGCCGCAGCGGCGAGCGGCGCTGCGGGAACTCGCCGAAAAAGCAGTCGACCGAGCGCGCCAGCGCGCCGCAGCTGGCGTCGAGCGTATCGGCGCTGAGCCAGACGGTTTTACCGGCCTGCCAGGCGCCCAGCAGCGCGGCGGCGAATTCCAGGCTATCCTCGATGTACAGTGCCGCGCTGGCGCCGGGCGTGCGCAGGCCCAGCGCGCGCCAGGCGCCCACGCGCGCGCGCAGGCCGGCGACCGTCACGGCGGCGCCGTCGCGCCAGCCGGCGATGGCGGCGCCATCGCGCGCGCCCAGAACAGAAAACAAATCAACCATGATGCAATCGCTTAAAGCGCAGTCGTACCAAAAATTCGGCGGCGAACAGCACGCCCATCAGGCCGTACGCAATCACGCCGTTGTACAGCGACCAGAGCTCTTGCGAGGCCCACAGCGCGGTGCCCAGCGCAATGGCGCCGTTCACCACGAAAAACCCGCACCACACCTTGGTGACGGTGCGCGTGTAGGCCACCGCCGCCGGCGGCAGGTCCGGCTCGCGCATGCGCGCGAAGCGTTCGACCATCGATACCGGCGTGCCGAGCGTGTACGCAAACGCCGCCAGCAGGCCGGCGTTGACCAGCACCGGATACAGCTTCAGGGGCAGCATGGCGTTGCCCATCACCGTCACTGCCGCCAGCAGCAGCGCGCCGGCGCCCGCCCAGCGCGCGCTCATGCTGGCCTTCATGGCCGGCAGGCGCGCCAGCGCGGCAAGCACCAGCAACACGGCGAGCCAGCGCGGTTCCACCCTCCCCTGTCCGTACCAGACGGCCAGCGGATAACACAGCGTCAACACAACCGACAGCGCGGCCAGCAGGCGCATGTTTATAACGCCTGCTCCTCGACCAGGTCGTCGAGCGCGTTGACCACGTCGCCGATGGTGCGGATGGTCTTGAAGACTTCCGGTTGCAGGCGCTTGCCGGTCATTTGTTTCAGCTTGACCGCCAGGTCGACCGCGTCGATGCTGTCGATATCGAGGTCGGCGTACAGGTTCGACTCGGGCGTGAGCGCCGATTTATCGAGCTCGAACATCTCGGCCAGCAGATCGACGACCCACACATACAGCTCGTCGCGGCTCATATTGTTTACGTCTACCATACAACCTCCATTACTTTTTGCGGTGGGTTTCAATCAGCGCCGCCAACGCGCGCACCGACGCGAAATGGCTGCGGGTGTCTTCCGAATCGGCCGACAGCGAAATGCCGTAACGCTTTTGCAGCGCGACGCCGAGTTCCAGCGCGTCGATCGAGTCCAGGCCAAGGCCCTCGACGAACAGCGGCGCGGCGCTGTCGATGTCATCCACCGTAATGTCTTCCAGTTGCAGGACGTCGATGATCAGTTGTTTCACTTCTGTTTCAAGCATGGCCTTGGTACTCTCCAGTAAAAAATCGTTGCAGGTGGTCCGTCAGATGACGCACCGCCATGACTTCGCTCACGCCGGCGCCCACGAAGGCGCCGATCTCGATATCGTCTTTCACCTCGAGCCGGAACTGCACGAAGCGGTCCGGCACGCGCCACCATTTGTCGCCCTTGCCGAGCGTGGGCGGCTGGCAGTCGATGACGACTGGCGTCACGGCGCGCGCGCCGCGCACGGCGATGTTGGCGGCGCCGCGTTTGAGGCTGATGGCGCCGCCGGCCGGGGTGCGCGTCCCCTCCGGGAAAATGATCAGGTTATTCCCGGCGCGCAGGGAGGCGATGCACGCCTCGACCAGCTGCTCGCCGCTGTCGTTGCTGATGTAACCGGCGGCGCGTACCGGGCCGCGGGTAAACGGGTTGTTCCACAAATGACTCTTGACGATGCAGTCGGCACGCTTGACGAAGGCCATCAGGAACACGGTGTCGATCAGCGAAGGATGGTTCGCCAGGATCAGCAGGCCGCCGCGTTCGAGTTTTTCGAGGCCGATGAATTCGTAGCGCAGTACCCCGAGGCCGCGCATCAGGCCCACGAAACCGCGGAAGGTCAGGCGCAGGATGGCGCGCGCCGCCGTCACCCTTGCCGCACGCTCCCACACCACCAGCTGCAGCAGCGGAAACACCACGATGCGCAGCAGCAGGCCGCCAATGCCGAAGGCCAGGAAACTCAGGCCGGTGGCGAGCACGCGCCAATACCGGCCGATCCGCTTAAACATCGCGCGTCCAGGTCCAGCGCTGCGGGCCGGCGCGCCGCACCAGGCGCGGCGCACCGCTCAACTGAAAACGCAGCACGTCCAGGCCGCCGGGCTGGGTGGATGGCGCCACCTCGCCATCGCCAGCGCCATCGGGATCGGCGCCGGCGCAGGCCAGGCCGATGGCGTGCGCGCCCGGTGCGGTCATCAGCCATGCCCACGCGAACGGCTGCTCGTCGCAATCTTCAAAATGCGCCAGCGCCGCCGGCAAGGCGCAGTCGTACACCACCAGCAGCACCATCGGCGCGCCGTCGGCCAGCAGGCCGCAGGCTTCGACCACGCCATGTTCGACCGTCGCCGCACCGGCCGACAGCGCCATGTGGTTGGCGCGGTCGGTGCGCGCGATCGAGAACAGGCCGGCGCTCGCGTTATGCACCGCCAGGCCGAAGCCGGTCGGCGACATCGGGTCGCCGCGCGACAGCTCGCCCAGCAGATCCACGGCGCGCGCGACTTCGCCATGGCGCGAGCAGAATACCGCCGGAATATCGGTGCGCCCGTCCAGGCAGCGGTAGGCCACCTCGAGCGCCATCTTCCCCAGGAAACCGGCGCGCCGGCGCAGCATGGGCGGCATGGCCGACACGGCGGGATCGGCGCCCTCGCCGATCCTGGCCGGCGCCTGCGCCCATCCGGTCCACGCCTCGGCCGTTGCCAGCCCGGGCGCCCACGCCGAATGCGCAGCAATGGAAAACTTCAGCCCGTCTACTCGCATTTGTTACTTATTTCTCTAAGGTACGTACAGCCCAAATTATAAACTGCCGGTAATACAGGCTCCTAGAGGAATACTTCCATTCGAGAAACTAAAGTAGCGGCAAGCAACAGAAGTGCGAATTGTCCCATTATTAGCTGAATTTATGCAAATAAATATCTGATAAACAACAGTGAAGAAGGCGCGCCAGGGCTGGGGAGCAACAAACACGATTCTGGGCGTGCGCGCAAGCGGGGAATACTAGCAGGATAGAGGTGTGGCGAAAACGGCTGATTGTGTCCTGAGCGGGGGTTGGGCCTGATGCCGCCAGGATCAGCGCGTTTGCCCCCGGCCTCGGCTCCGTCATTCCCGCGCGGGGATGACGGAGTATACCTTGGCGTCATGCGCCGGGCGGCGACGAACTTTTACATTATTGTGCGGTCATACCATCATCGGCAGTGATGATGGCGCCGTTGATGAAGTGGCTTTCTTCGGCGGCGAGCAGCAGCAGCAGGCCGTCCAGGTCTTCCGGCTTGCCCGGGCGCTTGCGCGGCAGCATGTCGATCAGTTTCTGGCCCTGTTCGGTCGCGAAGTAGTCTTCGTTGATTTCGGTGGAGATATAGCCGGGGCAGATGGCGTTGGTGTTGATGCCGTATTTGCCCCACTCGACCGCCATCGCCTTGGTCATCTGCACCACCCCGGCCTTGCTCATGCAATACACGCCGATCTGCGGCAGCACGCGCAGGCCGGCCACGGAAGCGATATTAATAATGCGGTGCTGCTTTTTCGGATCGCCCTTGGCGCGCTGGATCATGCGCTTGGCAGCTTGTTGGGCGACAAAAAACGCGCCGCGCAGATTGGTGTCCATGACGTAGGAGTAATCTTCAGGCGTGACGTCGACCAGGCGCTGGGTGGTCGACACACCCGAGTTGTTGACCAGGATGTCGATCGGGCCGGCTTCGGTCTCGGCGTGCGCGATGGCCGACTTGATGCTGGCCAGGTCGGTCACGTCGAGCGTGACCACGTGCGCGGCCCCGCCGTCGGCCTCGATTTCGGCGCGCAGCTCCTTCAGGCGGTCGGTGCGGCGCGAGGCCAGCACGACCTGGGCGCCGGCGCCGGCCAGGGCCTTGGCGAAACGCGCGCCCAGGCCGCTCGATGCGCCGGTAATGAGTGCGATTTTTCCTTCAAAATTTACTTCAATACCCACGATCGGCTCCTGTGCGGTGGTCTTGCGAAAGCATAATGATGTCACAAATTGCCAGTATTAGATGGCAGCGTCTAATAATGTCCGTAAAATGGCGCCAACGTTGCAATCGTCGACAAAAAGCCGCACACTCGTGCTTAAATTTTTCTATCCCATGAAGAGACCATGACAGAGCCTATCAACATCCTCGAACAATACGGTCCGCGCGAAGCGATGGAGTACGACGTTGTCGTCGTCGGCGGCGGTCCCGCCGGCCTGGCCGCCGCCATCCGCCTGAAACAGATGGCGGCCGACAAAGGCCAGGAAGTATCCGTGTGCGTCCTGGAAAAAGGCGGCGAAATCGGCGCCCATATCCTGTCCGGCGCCGTGATGGACCCGCGCGCCTTGACGGAACTTATTCCTAACTGGAAAGAACTCGGCGCGCCGCTGAATACCGCCGTGACCGAAGACCGCATCCTGTTCCTGACCGAGAGCAAGGCTTACCAGACGCCGGGCTTCATGGTGCCTGCCTGCTTCGAAAACCATGGCAATTATGTGATTTCGCTCGGTAATGTGGTGCGCTGGATGGGCCAGCAGGCCGAAGCGCTGGGCGTGGAAATTTTCCCGGGCTTCCCCGCCGCCGAGATCCTGTACAACGAGAACGGCTCGGTCAAGGGCGTGGCCACCGGCAATATGGGCGTCGACCGCCACGGCAAGCCGACCGCAGCCTTTCAACTCGGCATGGAACTCCATGCCAAGTACACCTTGTTTGCCGAAGGTTCGCGCGGTCACCTCGGCAAGCAGCTCATGGCCAAGTACGACTTGAACAAGGGCAAGGATCCTCAGTCGTACAGCATCGGCATCAAGGAGCTGTGGGAAATCGACCCGGCCAAGCACAAGCCTGGCCTGGTCATCCACACCACCGGCTGGCCGCTCAAGTCGGATACCTATGGCGGTTCCTTCCTGTACCACATGGAAAACAACCAGGTCATGGTCGGCTATGTGATCGGGCTGTCGTACGAGAATCCTTACCTGTCGCCCTACGAAGAATTCCAGCGCTACAAGACGCACCCGGACATCCGCACCTTCTTCGAAGGCGGCAAGCGCATTTCCTACGGCGCGCGCGCGATCACGGCCGGCGGCCTGCAAGCCTTGCCGAAGCTGGTCTTCCCGGGCGGCGCCCTGATCGGTTGCGATGCGGGCTTCCTGAACATGAGCCGCATCAAGGGCAGCCACGCGGCGATCAAGACCGGCATGCTGGCGGCCGAATCGGCCTTCGCGGCGCTGGGCGAGCAGCGCCAGCACGATGAATTGTCGACCTTCCCGACCGCCTTCGAGCAATCCTGGCTGCACGAGGAATTGCATGTGGCGCGCAATGTGAAGCCATGGCTGTCGAAAGGCCTGTACCTGGGCTCGATCATGACCGGCATCGACCAGCTGATCCTGCGCGGCAAGGCGCCGTGGACCCTGCACCGCGATTACGCCGACCACGAGTGCCTGAAACCGGCGGCCAGCTACGCACCGATCGCCTATCCCAAGCCGGACGGCAAGCTGACCTTCGACCGCCTGTCGTCGGTGTTTATTTCAAACACCAACCATGCGGAAGACCAGCCGATTCACCTGACGCTCAAGAACGACAGCATTCCGGTGTCGGTCAACCTGGCCCAGTATGCGGGGCCGGAAGCGCGTTATTGCCCGGCGGGCGTGTACGAGTTCGTCAAGACCGACGACGGCAAGGACCGCCTGCAGATCAATGCGCAGAACTGCGTCCATTGCAAGACCTGCGATATCAAGGATCCGACCCAGAATATCGTGTGGGTCACGCCGGAAGGCGGCGGCGGGCCGAACTACCCGGGCATGTAGGACTGGGCGCGCCGGTTCCGCCAGGGGCGGGGCCGGCGTGGGCGCTCAATGCGGCAGGCGCGGCACCCCCGCGCTCGCCATTGCTTCGAAGGCCTGCGCCGGCATCGGCCTGGCGAACACATAGCCCTGCGCGTAGTCGCAGCCGGCATCGACCAGCAGCGCCCGCTGCACCTTGGTCTCCACCCCTTCCGCCACCACTTTCAGTCCCAGCTTGTGGGCCATGACGATGATCGCTTCGCACAGCGCCATGTCGCCCACGTCGTTTTCGAGCGTGGCGACGAAGGACTGGTCGATCTTGACGTAATCGATATCGAAGCGCTTCAGGTGCGACAGCGAGGAATAGCCGGTGCCGAAGTCGTCCAGCGCCACCTGCAGCCCCATCGCCCGGAACTGGCGCAGGCGCTCGATGACCTGGGCCGCGCCTTCGAACAGCACGCCCTCGGTGATTTCGATGACGATGCTGTGCGCGGGCAATCCGAGCTCGTTGAGGTAATCGAGCCAGTTCAGGTACAGGTCGGCGTCGCGCCGGAATTGCACGGGCGACTTGTTGACGCTGATCTGGAACGCGGGGTCGATGCTGCGCTGCCACTGCTGCACCTGCTGGGCCACCTCGCGGAACACCCAATCGCCGATCTCGACGATCAGCCCGTTCGATTCGGCGAAGGGAATGAACTCGGCCGGCCCCAGCAAGCCGCGGGTCGGGTGGCGCCAGCGCAGCAGCGCTTCGGCCTTGTGCACCTGGCCGCTCTGGAGCGAGACGATCGGCTGGTAGACGATCTCGAACTGGCGTAGCGCGATGGCCGCGCGCAAGTCGTCGGCAATGCTCTGGCGCGCCTGCGCCGCCTGCTGCAGGCCCGGCGTGACATAGCCGAACTGGTGGCCGCCGGCCTGCTTGGCGGCCAGCATGGCGCGTTCGGCGCGCTCGACCAGTTGCGCCGGGTCGCGCGCGTCAGGCGGATACAGGGCGATGCCGACGCTGGCCGACAGGTAAGCCTTGTCGCCGTCCGGCGCGAACGGCACGGCCAGCGCCTCCACCATGGCGTGGGCGATGCGCTCGACGCTGCCGACATGGTCGATTCCCGCCAGGATCACCGTGAAGCGGTCGCCTTCCATGCGCGCCAAGGTGTCGCTCGAGCGAACGCAGTTGGCGATGCGCCGGCTCGCGTCGATCAGCACCAGGTCGCCGCGCGCCTGGCCGAGCCGGTCGTTGAGTTGCTGGAACTGGTCGAGGTCGATGAACAGCAGCGCCAGGAAGGCGGCGCCGCGATCGGCCTTGCGCGTTTCGTGCACCAGCCGGTCCATGAACATGTGGCGGTTGGGCAGTCCGGTCAGGCTGTCGTAGTTGGCTTGATGCCAGATCAGCTCGGTTGACTGCTTGCGCTCGCTGATGTCGGTGACCAGCGCCAGCACGCCCAGGCAGGCGCCGTCGGCGTCGAGGATGGGGCTGGTCGAGACGGTGGTCCAGACCACCCTGCCCTCCTTGCCGATGAAGCGGTACTCCTGCGCCGCCGGCACGTGCCCGCCGATGCACCGGTCGAGCATGGCCATGCCCTCGTCGTCCATGAAGGCGAGCAAGGGACGCGCCAGCATCTCTTCGATGCTGTAGCCGAGGATCTGGGCCATGCGCGGGTTGACGAAGGTGGTGTTGGCATTGGCGTCGATCTCCCAGATGCCTTCGCCGGCGCTGTGGACGATGCGGCGGAAGCGTTCTTCGCTGCGTTCGAGCGCGGCCTGGCGGCCTTCGGCGCGCTCGACGATCAGGCGGCACGCCTGGCCGCTGCCGTCGGCGCTGCCGTGCAGGGTGACGTCGAGCCCCTCGGCCTGCGGCGTGCGCAGCCGCACGCGGCAGGTTTCGCCGCTGGCGCTGTTGAGGGCGCGCGCGAAAAAGCCGTCGAAATCGGCGAGGAAGGCGGGCACCACGAAGGCCCGGAAATGGTGCAGGCCGGGATGGGCGCGCGCCACCCCCAGCATGCTGGCGCCGACCAGGTTCACTTGCAGCAAGGTGGTGTCGAAGGCGAGCAGGAAATAGCCGACCGGGGCCAGCAGGAAGAGCTCGCCGGCGCGCGCCAGGTCCTGTTCGTGGCGCAGGCGCTCGATGCTCACGCCGCTGCTGTCGAGGGCGGGCACGGGCGCCTGCATGGGCAGGCCGGCGACGGCGTCGTGCTGGCCGGCGTCGAAGGCGAAGGCGCCGCCGGGCAAGGCGTGGTCGGCGCGGCGGGCGTGCGCATGCGCCGGGTTGCCCTGTGCCGCCGGATCGTGATCGTTGTCCATCTCACCTCGCACAGATTGCCTACGCCAGCGGACAGCCGCCACGCAGCGGCACGCGCACGGCGCGCAACGGAAGGTGGAAGCACTGCGACAAGACTAGCATGGGCGCGGGCGCCATGTCGAGCGCCGCCCGCCGGCGCGCCACAGATTCGCGGCGCGGCGGCGACGTCAGCGGTGCGCGCGGTTCAGGCGCCGCTCCAGATAGCGCTGCAGCGCTTCGAACAGCAGGCTCAGGCACCAGTAGATCAGGGCTGCGGTCATATACAGCGGCAAGGGATTGGCGCTGCCGGCCACCGCTTCCTTGGTCGCAAGCATGAGCTCGCTAATGGTGACGACCGAGACCAGCGAGGTATCCTTGATCAGGCTGATCAGGGTATTGCTCATCGACGGCACGGCCACGCGCAGCGCTTGCGGCAGCACCACGTGATACAGGGTAGTCCAGTAACCGAGGCCGAGGCTGAAGCTGGCGCGCCACTGGCCCTGGCTGACGCCGAGCACGGCGCCGCGAATGCTCTCCGACAGGAAGGCGCCGGCATTGAGCGACAGCGCCAGCACCCCCGCCACCACCGGCGGAAAATCGATGCCGATGCTGGGCAGCCAGTAATAGATCACATACAGTTGCACCAGCAGCGGGGTGCCGCGCATGGCGCTGACGTAGAGTTCGGCGGGCGCGCGCACCAGTTTCCAGCGCGACAGGCGCATCAGGGCCGTGGGGAAACCCAGCAGCAAGCCGCCGACCATCGAGGCCAGCGCGAACAGGACCGTGTAGCCGGTGCCCTTGAGCATCGACGGCGCGGCATCGCGCAAGAGTTCGGCCAGCGCGGCCCAATCCATCGGCACCGCCGGCGCTCAGGGCTGCGCGGCTGGGCGGCTGACGTCGCTACCGAACCACTTGAGGGATATCTTCTTGAGGCTGCCATCGGCCTGGGCCTCGGCCAGCGCCTTGTTCAGGGCCGCCTTGAGCTGCGGGTTGCCCTTGCGGATGGGAATGCCCATGCGCTCGACATTGCCAACGCGCGCGCCGGCCTGGATCGGCAGCTTGGAGTGATTCAGGAGGTAGGCCACCATCAGGCTGTCGTTGAGGGCGGCGTCGATGCGGCCGAAGGCCAGGTCCTGCAGGGCTTCCGGCGCGGCCGGATAGCTCTTCACCTCGATGCCGGGCACGGCCTTGGCTTGCTGCTCGTACACGCTGCCCTGCCCCACGCCCAGCTTCTTGCCCTTGAGCGCCTCCAGGCCGGCATAGCTCGCCTTTTCGTTCTTGCGCACGATCAGTTGCGGGTTGGAATAGGTGTACGGCTCGGAAAAATCGAAGCTTTGCTCGCGCTTGGGATTGATGCCCACCTGGCTGATCGCCACATCGAACTTGCCGGCGGCAAGCCCGGCCAGGATGGCGCTCCACTCGGTGGTGACGAACTCGGGCTTGAGGCCCAGGCGCGCCGCCAGCAAAGTGGCGACCTCGACATCGTAGCCGGCCAGCTGGTTGGTCTTCAAGTCCTTGAAATTAAAAGGCGGATAAGTGCCTTCCATGGCGATTTTCAGGGTGCCGCGCGCCTTGACGGTGGTCAGCAGGTCGGCGGCCGCGGCCGGCATGGCCAGGGCGGCGCCGATCAGTCCGAGGGTCAGGGTCAGGGCCAGGCGGCGACGGGAGAGGATGGGCATGGAAGCGGCAATGTGGTGGAAAAGAAAACAGTTTAGCGCGAATAGCTGGCCTTACGGTGGCGGCCGCCAAAATTGTGGCCGACCACCAGGGTCGTGCTGGCGACCAGGCTCGACAGCCCGATGATGAGCTGGACCAGTTTGTCGTCCGGCAGCACCCACAGCTGGCCCTGCGGCTCGGCCACGCCGGTGGCGGCCATGATCAGGGGCGCGATCCAGGCGGCATCGTCGTCGACATCGAGGATGACGGCGTCGGCGCTGGTCTGCATGTAGAGATTGCCGCCCACGGCCAGGGTGAAGCAGACGCCGTAGCCGGTTTCGTGCGGGGCGATGTGCTCGCTCAGGCTCTGGTTGTGCTCGTCGATCCACAGCTCGACGTCCTGCACGGTTTCCAGGGCGGTCCAGGGACGGGGGCGAAAGCGCGGGGCCGGCGCTGGCGCGGGTGTTTCTGAGTTCATTGCGTCCTGACAGTTAAGCGATAACGGCGCGTATCGTACGGCATTTTCAGCCGCGCGTACATGGAACCAATGCACGCACGGCTGGTCATAGTAGCGTTAACGGGAGGATGGACGATGGCGCACACCGAGAAATATCGCCCTGCGCGCAAGGCGTATGTGTCCGAATTCGACCAGTTCATGCAGGACTATCTGGCGCGGCATCCGGAAGTGGAGCAAGACCGCCGGCGCGGCTGGGACATCTGGTGGGATCGCCGCGTCGATCTCGATGAGCTCGACAAACAGCGCGAAGACGCCCTGCCGGCCCGGCCGTATGCGTACGATTGAGCGGATTCATTGGTCACAGTAAATTCTTATTGCGTTTTAGAATTTTCTGGCTATCATGAAGGTGCGTGGTTCGCTTATCCGGTAAAGCCCAGTCAGAAGCGTCGCAGACCGAATGACTGATAACCAGGTTCGAATCCTGGACCACGCACCAGATTCGACGGCATTCATCCGCAACGGCGCGAACATGATCGTGCGATGACAGGCCCCGGCCGGGAAGAAGTCGATCCCAGGCTGACAACGTCCGATACCGATGTCGATGCAGGCGCGCAGCGTTCGACCTTGCGCCGGCAAGCGGCATTCCTCGTTCCCGCCCCATTCCAGCCGTTGACATGGCCTGCGTTGGATCCACGGCGCCCTTGTTCGTTCCAGTTTACTACTGTACATCCATACAGTATAGTGACTCCCGGTCACATCCAGCTCCCACGCGCATGACCTGGCCGCAACAGTGCGCCCATCCGGCTTGCGTGTCGAGCTCAACAACTTTGACGGGGATGCCATGAAAAAGAAACTCGCGCTCGGACTCATGTCGGTGTTGATGGCGCACGGCGCCGCAGCGGCGGCCGCCGCGCCGGTGTGCGCAAGGCCCGGCCCGATCCGCAACGTTGCCGGCGGCGATCCACTGTGGAAGCTGCGCGACGCGCACAAGGATACGCAGCGCTGCAAGCTGTCGATCTGCATCCCCGCCTCGATCAACCTGGACGTGGTCTGCGAGCTCACCACCGCGCGCGCCAGCGAGGGCCGCTACAACTGCCGCATGGTGATCAACGATTTCCTGCGCCTTTGCACCGGCAGCTGCCACAGCGGCGACTGGCGCTGGCTGGACGACTATCGCGGCCCCTACTGAAGCCCGCTCCGGGGCCGAACCGGCCATGCCTGCCAACGGTCCAATCCATTTCCCCCTACCGGAGATGGCAAATGGAAAAGCTGAAGGAAACCTATATCAGGGCCTGTCAACTGGTGGTGCAAGGCAACTACCCCGATGCGCTGGAAGCCTTCGTCTGGCTGCATGACAATCCCGTGCCGGAGGAACCCATTTCGGAAGTGTTCCGGCGTGCCTGCGGCTTCCAGGCGTGGGGCTTGTTGAGCCGGGTCTACGCGCCGGCCAGGAAAAAAATGCGGGAGATCCTTGCGCTGAACATCGCTTGCGTAAAAAAGAGCGAGCCGGACGACGCGCGCGCATCCGATATCCTGGTGCTGAAGTCCATTCTGGCCAACATCGATAAGGCGCCTTCCGGCCGGCCCCGCAAAAAAGGCCGCTGAGGCGGCCTTTTGCTCGCGCTTACGCCGATCGCGTGGCGGGTTCTTCCGGCTCGAAGCCGATGTCGGCCACCAGGCCGGCGTCGTCGAGGAAGAAGGTGACGCGGCCGGCGATATATTCCAGCGTGATGACGTCGCCGGGGCGCACCGTGCGCACCGGTCGTCCGATCAAGTCGCGCAGGGAGAGCGGCACGCTCTGCGGTAGATTCCAGGGCCAGGTAGTCGGGTCCATCTTGTTCTCCTATCGTTGGTCTGTCAACACAGCGCCAGCCGGCATGGCTGTTCAACGATCATAGCGAGGCAGGCGAAGGCGCATGGCGAACGCATCAATGAAGTTCGCGCGCCTGCGCAAGCTGGCCCGCTCACCCCTTCCAGCTACGTTTCAGCCCGGTATCGGCGTGAATCCACCCGCCGCGCGGTCCCGAACGGTAGTAATACCCCACCCCGCCCTGGCGGAAGCTGCGCACCAGGCCGCCGAGCACCTCGGCATTGAGGTTGGCGATGCGGATATCGGCCGCCTTGCCTTCGATGTGCAGCGACTGGCGCGCCGCCGGCACGCCCGCTTCGCGCAGCTTGTCGTTCGATTTGGCGGTGCGGAAGCCCGACAGGATCTCCAGCGGTTGCTCGATCCCGTAACGCGCCAGGAAAGCCTGGGTGCCCCACAGCGTTTCGAACAGTTTCGGATCGATGGGCGCGGTTTCCTTGCCGTTGACGTCGCGCATCAGGTGGCACAGCTCCTGGTAGGCCGAATCGATGATCTGGCCATCTTTCCAGTACAGCACCCTGGTCTTTTCGCCGCTTTGCGGACGCGTCATGGTCAGCACGCGCGGCTTGAGCCAGAAATCGAGGTCGAGCGCTTGCGCGTCGAAAATATCGGGAGGGGGCGCCAGTTCGGTCTGCGGCGCCGGGGCGACCGGCGCCGCGCGGGACGCCATTGCCGGCTTGGCTGCCGCCTTGCCGGATTTGCCGGCCTGGACCGGCCGCTGGGGCTTGTCCGACGGCGCCGCGCTGGCGCTGCCGCAACCGATCAGCGGAACCGAAAGCAAGCCCATGGTGGACAGGCATACACCTTGATGAAGAAAATCTCTGCGCGTGGCCATGACGAATACTCAGTAAACAAGGCGCACACTATAGCGCAAGCTTGCCGCGCGCACAGGGCGCACGTGCATTATTGAGCGCTACAATTGCAAAAACGTTTACGCGGAGCGGGATCGCAGGCGTCGCTCGCGTTCAGTTTCTTCCAGAAGAAGTCGCATTCCAGCCCGTAACAGCTCATTTCCTTGCCGGCGAGGATGTAGCCATTGCGTTCGTAGAAGTTGCTGGCGGTGAGGGTGCTGTTCAGGCGCAGGACGCTCACGCCCCAGGCGCGCGCCTGCGCTTCCACCCCCTGCAACAGGGCCTTGCCGACGCCGCTGTAGAGCGCTTCGGGCAAGACGTAGCACAGGGACAGCTTGCCGGCCTGGGTCAGCAGGGCCACGCCGACCACCACCCCGTCGCGCTCGGCGATGAGGACGTAATTGGCCGGCGACACGAACCAGCTCGCCACGTTCTGCGGCGTCTTGTTGCCCAGCCATGCCTTGAGCAAGTCCGGATCGTTGCGGTGATCCGCCACGCAGCACTCGGCAATCGAGCGGCGCAGCACGTCGCACGCGGCGAACGCATCGTCAGGCACAGCTTTGCGAATCTCAATACCCATGTGCAATCACAATAAATAGTAACGGACAGAAAATGTCATTATCAAAACCTAAACGCAAGCCAGCCACTATAGCAAGAACCGCCCATGTCGCCTGTTGCGAATTCGCCCAATCCGATCAGCCTACCCCGACTCGCGGCCAAACCCAAGGAAGGAAATCAAGGAAGCTTATGCGACACTACCCGGACCGTTCTATCTAAGCATATGACGAAACAATCCTTCCGTTTTGGCTGCGGATTTTAGACCATGCGTCTCGGTTCCTACAATAGAAAGCCCAAGAGAACACCATGAAAACAACATGCAATTTGCGTACCCGCCGCGCGATCCTGTCGCTGGCCGCCGGCCTGGCCATCCTGCCGCTCGGCGCCAGCGCCGCCGACGCCCAGTTGCTCAACGTGTCCTACGACGTGGCCCGCGAGCTGTACAAGGAAATCAACCCGGCTTTCATTGCCGAATACAAGAAGACGACCGGCGAAACGGTCAGCGTCAACATGTCGCACGGCGGTTCCAGCAAGCAGGCGCGCTCCGTCGCGGACGGGCTCGAAGCGTCGGTGGTGACCATGAACCAGGCCAACGATATCGACATGCTGGCCGACCGCGGCGTGGTGGCGGCCGACTGGGCCAAGAAATTTCCCCATAATGCGGCGCCATATTATTCGACGATGATTTTTTTGGTGCGTAAAGGCAACCCTAAACAGATCAAGAACTGGGATGACCTGGGCAAGCCGGGCGTGAAAGTGGTCATTCCGAACCCGAAAACGGCGGGCAACGGCCGCTACACCTACCTGGCCGCCTGGGGCGCCACGATCAAGAAGGGCGGCACCGAGGCCCAGGCGCGCGAGCTGGTCACGCGCATCTTCAAGAACGTGCCGGTGCTCGACGGCGGCGGCCGCGCCGCCACCACCACCTTCACCCAGCGCGACATCGGCGACGCCCTGGTGACCTTCGAGAGCGAAGTGCAGATGGTGCGCACCGAATTCGGCGACAACTTCGAGGTCGTCTATCCGCCGGTCTCGATCCTGGCCGAGTCGCCGGTGGCGGTGGTGGACAAGGTGGTCGACAAGCGCGGCTTGCGCAAGCAGGCCACCGCCTACCTGAACTTCCTCTACTCGGAAGCGGGCCAGACCATCGGCGCCAGGCATTACCTGCGGCCGCGCTCGGAAGCGGTAGCCAAGAAGTTCGCCGCCAATTACAAACCGATCTCGCTGTTCACGGTCGACGACGTCTTCGGCGGCTGGAAAAAGGCGCAGAAAACCCACTTCGACGACGGCGGCGAATTCGACAAGATCTACCAGGCCAAGTAAGCGCCGCTCCCGCTTCCGCCATCGGCGCGGAAGCGGTTTTTAGCCCATTCCCCCGCCCTCCCGATAGCATTTTCTCCATCCAAATAGCATGCGAGAAACTTTGCTTTCCTGAAATAATTCAGGCACTTACGCGACTTTATTAAGGCGTTTCTTGCGCTTGAGCTCGTTTCAGCGCGCGCACGCTAGACATGGCCGCGTCTTTGATGCTATCGTGCCCCTTATAGTAGTTGCCGCATAGAATTAATCCATCCAGCAGCTGCCGCGCAACGAGCGCCGCCCGATACCCAGCCCTACTGCAAAGACCCGCCACATGATCAAGAAATTGCTTGTCACCCTACTGATGTCGATGTCGGCCGCGACCGCCATGGCCGTGCCCTTCGGCTCGCAATCGGTACTGGTGATCGAGGACGAGACCGGCAAGGTCCTCCTCGAAAAGAATGCCAACCAGGTCGTCTCGATTGCCTCGCTGACCAAGCTGATGACCGCCATGGTCGTGCTCGACGCCAGACAGAATATGAACGAACTGATCGCCATCGACCAGCGCGACGTCGACATCGTCAAGCACAGCACCTCGCGCGTGCCGGTGGGCGGCGTGATCAGCCGCCAGGACATGCTGGCGCTGGCACTGATGAGTTCCGACAACCGCGCCGCGTCCGCGCTGGGCCGCACCTTTCCCGGCGGCGTGGTGGCGTTCAAGTCGGCCGTGCGCGCCAAGGTGGCCGCGCTGGGCATGACCCAGACGGTGATCGAAGAGCCGACCGGCCTGTCGCCGAACAACAAGTCGACGGCGCAGGACCTGGTCAAAATGGCCAGGGCGGCGTCGGCGTATCCGGAAATTGCGCGCATCACGACCGAGTCGAGCGACACCATCAATATCAGCGGGCGCGAGGTCGAGTACCGCAACACCAACCGCCTGGTCGGCGCCAAGGGCTGGGAAATCGGCCTGTCGAAGACCGGCTACACCGAAGAAGCGGGCCGCTGCCTGATCATGAAGATCAAATCGGCCGGCAAGAACGCGACCCTGGTGCTGCTCAACGCCAAAGCCAGTTCGGCGCGCATCGTCGATGCCCTGAGTATCCGCCGCTTTATCGCCGGCGACGAAGCGCCCGCGCCGGTGATCGCCCGCGCCAGGACGCGCCAGCGCACCACGCAACCGGTCATCGTGCTGGCGTCGGCATCGCGTGCGCCGGTGATCAAGGCCAGCCTGCGCGGCCAGGGACGGCATCAACAGCGGGTGGTGGCCTCGGCCAAGGCCCCGGTGGTCAAGGCGCGCCTGAACAGCCGCGTGAAATTAAAGCAGAACAAGCCGGTGATCCACGTTCACCGCCGCGCATAACGTCATTCCTGCCACTCGTGCGTCGTTCCCGCGCAGGCGGGAATCCAAGTTGAGTATGTAGCCTTTAACTGCGCTATGAACTTGGGTTCCCGCCTGCGCGGGAACGACGGGCTGGTGGCAGGAACAACAATGGCAGCTATTCATCACCCCGCAATCCGCTCGCCCTCTGCATCCGCTGCGCAATCGATTCTCCCAATATCGCCGCGCCAGGCGACATCAGCGTAAACTGCGCGCTGGCGCGCGTAATCAAGGCGCGCCTGAACAGCCGCGTCAAGCTGAAGCAGAACAAGCCCGTGATCCACGTTCACCGCCGCGCATAACGTCATTCCTGCCACTAGCCCGTCATTTCCGTCTGCGCGGGAACGACGGGCTAGTGGCAGGAACAACAATGGCAGCTATTCATCACCCCGCAATCATCTCCCGCAATCCGCTCGCCCTCTGCGTCCGCTGCGCAATCGATTCTCCCAGTATCGCCGCCACTGGCGACACCAGCGTAAACTGCGCGCTGGCGCGCGTAATCCCCGTGTAAATGAGCTCGCGCGCGATCATCGCCCCGCGTTCGCGCGGCAGCACCAGCACCGTGTGCGCAAACTCCGATCCCTGCGATTTGTGCACCGTCATCGCGAATGCGGTCTCCACGTGGCGCAGGCGGGTCGCCAGCACGCTGCGCACCTTGTCGCCCTCCAGGAAGTACACGCGCAGCGATCCCGGACGCGCCGGATCGCCCAGGGTCAGCCCGATATCGCCATTGAACACGCCGGTGCCGTAGTCGTTCCGGGTAATCATCACAGGCCGCCCCACGTACCACTCGCCACGGCGCCGGATCAGGCCCGCGCCATCGAGCCGCTGTTCGATGGCGTCGTTCAGGCCGCCCACGCCCCACTCGCCCTCGCGCACCGCGCACAGCACGCGGAACGCTTCGAAGCGGTGCAGCACCGCGCGCACCCAGGTTTCGTGCGCCTGGCCGCCATCGCCCTCGCCCATCAGCAACAGGTAAGGCGCATAACCGTCGAAGGCCAGCTGCACCACATGCTGCTGGTGCCCGTGCTCGATCCAGCGCACCGTGCCGTCGCCGGCGCGCAGCACTTCCTCGGCGCGCGCCACGTCGCCGGCATTGACCGCCAGCGCCAGTTGCCCGATCGGCCCACTGAAGCGGCGGCTGCTGCGCAACATCACGGTCTGCTGCGCCAGCGCCCCGCCGGCGCCGCCGTATGCGGCCGGAATGGCCTCGCCGCTGGCCGCCAGCGCATACGCCATCGTGACCGCCGAATAGGCGCCGGCCTGGGCGTCGCGGCACAAGTCGCCCAGCACCGCGCCCGCCTCCACCGACGCCAGCTGGTCCTTGTCGCCGAGCAGGATCAACGTCGCGCCGGCCGGCAGCGCATCGAGCAGGGAGGCCATCATCTCCAGGTGCACCATCGACGCTTCGTCGACAATGAGCACGTCGATATCGAGCGGATTGCCCTTGTTGTGGGCAAAGCTGCGGGTGTCGGGACGCGCCCCCAGCAGACTGTGCAAGGTGCGCGCCGCCCCCATGCGCGCGGTCAGGTCGCGCAGCGGCAAGGTGGTGCCGACCTTGTCGGCCAGCTCGGTCAGGGCCTTGTCGATCGACTGCTTCAGGCGCGCCGCCGCCTTGCCGGTCGGCGCGGCCAGGGCGATGCGCTGGCGGCCCGCGTCCGGCGCGGTTGCGAACAGCAGCGCCAGAAGGCGCGCCACCGTGTAGGTCTTGCCGGTGCCCGGGCCGCCCGTGATGATCGCGATCGAGCCGCGCAGCGCGATCGCGCAGGCCAGCTTTTGCCAGTCCGGCCCCTTGACGCGGCGCTCGGACGCGAACAGCACGTCGAGCCAGATGCGCACCGCCGCCGCATCGACCGCGCGCACCTGTCCGGCGCGCGCGCGGATGGTGTGCGCGACCAGCGTTTCGTCGCGCCAGTAGCGGCGCAGGTACAGGCGCTCGCCATCGAGCACCAGCGGCTGGTCGAAGTCGAAATCGCCCACCCGCCACACCTGGCTTGATGCGGTCAGCTGGTCGATCCAGCCCTTGCGGTTCTTCGGCAACGCCCCGGCCGACCTGGCCAGCGCATCCCACTGCTCCTTGTCCCAGGCCATCAGGGTGGCCGGGTCGAGCGCCAGCTGGTCGAGCATCAGGCAGCTGTGGCCGCGCCCTTCCAGCTCCGACAGCAGCACGCAGGCCAGCATCAGCGCCGGGGTGGCGGTGCCGAGCGAGCCGACGAAGCGCGCAAAGGTGCCGGACAGGCGGCGCAACTGGCCGTCTTCGGTCAGGGTGGCGACCTGGGCCCACAGGGCGTCGAGCGTGACGGCCGGTTTCATGCGTCGCCCCGCGCCGACGCGCCGAGCAGCGCATCGAGCTTGTCGAGCAGCTGGACATCCGGTTCGAGCAGGTAGCAGCCGCGCGTGGCGGTGTTGGCGATCCCGCGCAGGAACAGGAAGATCGCCCCGCCCAGCTGGAGCGCGGGGTCGTAGGCCTCGCCCAGGCGGCTCTTGAGCAGGCGATGCAGGGCCAGCATGTAGATCGCGCCCTGGATATCGTAGCGGTGCGCCGCCATCCCCACCGCCATCGCGGCCTTGCCGTAGGCGGCGTCGCCGGTGCCGAGCGCGTTCGACTTGTAGTCGATGATCCAGTAGCGGCCCTCGTGCTCGAACACCAGGTCGGCGAAGCCCTTGAGCATGCCGTGCAGGTAGCGTTCCGGCAGCGAGGGGCGCGGGGTGTTGCCGAGCAGCCTGGCGCTGCACAGGCGGTCCAGGGCGGCGCTGTTCAGGTGCTCGCTGGGGAACCAGAATTCCATCTCGGGGATCACGCGGTCGATCGCCGTCAGCGGCGCGCCAAGCTGCGGCAGCGGCGTGCTGGCGACGGCGCGCAGCCACGCGACCGCGTCTTCCTGGCGATGGCCCCAGCCGGCGCGCTCGCAACGCTGCCCGAGGCGCGCGGCGAACTGCTCGTCGTCGGCAATCGCAAAGCCTTCCTGCCCCATCCACTCCAGCTGTTCGTGCAAAAAATTACCGGGCACGGAGCCGCGCGGAAAACGGTGCCATGGCGCGTCGTCCGTGCGTGGGGCTTGCTGCTGCTGTTCTTCGTCGAACAGCGTTTCTTCCTGCGCGCGCATGGGCGCCGCGTTGGTCTGGCGCGTCAGCGAGGTGAACGAACCGACCGCCCAATTGCGCTCGAAGCTGGCGCCGAAGGCGGCGGCGTCCACCAGGACCGGACGGATTTCGTCGCGCGCCAGCATGGTGATGCCTTGCGGCGGGCCGAGCGTCTGCAGGTCGATCGCCTGCGAGCCGCCGCGCAGCTTTTCCCAGTATGGCTGGATATCGGCCGCGCCGATCGGCTGCCCGCCCGTGAGCAGGTAACCGAGCGCCGATTCGTGCAGCTTGTTCTCGCCCGCCTTGCGCGCCGCGACCGCCGCCACGCCCAGCCACAGGAAGTGGCGCGCGCGCGTCAGCGCCACGTACAGCAGGCGCAGGTCTTCTTCGATGCGCGCGCGGTCGACCGCATTCATCGCTTCGTCCGACAGCGCCAGGTCGATGCGGCGCACGCCGTCGCGCCCGACGAACTCGAAAAAGCTGCGGTTGCGCCGGTCGGTGGTGCGCGCCGTCACCGCGAACGGCAGGTACACCAGCGGATACTCCAGCCCCTTGGACTTGTGCACCGTGACCACCTTGACCAGCTCCGCGTCGCTCTCCAGGCGCAGCACGCGTTCGTCGCCGCCCTCGCCCACGCCGGCCAGCTGTTCGGCGAACCAGCGGATCAGGGCCTGCTCGCCTTCGAGCTGGCTGCTGGCGCTTTGCAGCAGTTCGGCCAGGTGCAGCAGGTTGGTCAGGCGCCGCTCGCCGCCGGCCTGGCGCAGCAGCGCGGCGGGCAGGCGCATGTCGTGGATGAAGCGGCGCAGCATGGCCAGCACGCCCTGGCGCTGCCACACGATGTGCAAGCCCTTCAACTGCTCGACCCGCACTTCCCACGCCAGTTCGTCCGACGACAGGCGCGCCAGTTCGCCCAGGGACAGGCCCGAGGTGCGGGTCGCGAATGCCGCGCGCGCCAGGGCGCCATCGAGCGGATTGGCGACCGCCTGCAGCCAGCGCAGCACATCGGCCGCCTCCTCGCTTTCGATCACCGAATCCTTGTCGGACAGGTAGACGCTCGGGATCTTGCGCTGCGCCAGTGCGCGCCGGATCGCGGTCGCCTCGCGCCGGTCGCGCACCAGGATGGCGATATCGGCCGGCACCAGCCGCGTGAATACGCCGTTCTCGCTGAAACCGGCGTGCGGATCGTTCAGCAGGCCGACGATATGCTCGGCGCTGTGGTGGGCAAAGAACTCGCGGTAATCGTCGGCCTTGAGGTCGTCGCGGTCGGTGCTGCAGATCGCCAGCGCCTGGTACGGGCCGTCCACGCCCACCAGTTGCTGCTCGCGCCCCCTGGCCGCCACCGCGTCGAACGGCAGCGGATTGACGCCGCCCTTGCGGAAGCGGAAGGCGCCTGCGGCATAGCCGGGATGGCCGTCGCGCCCTTCGGCGTGCAGGAACAGCTGGTTGACCGCCTCCACCAGCGCCGCCGTCGAGCGGTAGTTGGTGCCGAGCTGGTAGTGGCGCCCTTCGGTGGCCTGGCGCGCGTCCAGGTAACTGTGGATGTCGGCGCCGCGAAAGCCGTAGATCGACTGCTTCGGGTCGCCGATCAGGAACAGGCCGCGCTCCGGGTCGTTGTCGGCCACGCGGTACAGCAGGTTGAAGATCGCGTACTGGTCGGGCGAGGTATCCTGGAATTCGTCGACCATCGCCACCGGAAACTGCTCGACGATGCGCTGGCGCAGGGCCTCGCCGTTGGCGCCCTCCAATGCGCTTTTCAGGCGCTCGAGCATGTCGGCAAAGCCGAACTGGCGCTTGCGCCGCTTCAGTTCCATCATGCGGCGCGCAATGTGGAAGGCGGCGTGGCGGTACAGCGCGTGCGCCAGCGGGTCGATCGCCTTGAGCGCTTCCCACAGGCCGGTGGTGGCGTCGAAACACGGCGCAATCTCGGCCGAAAAGCCCTTGCTGAAGGCATCCGTGATGCCGTCCGGCGTGAGGCGGTGCCAGGCCGTGTCGGTCAACGCCGGCATCAGCATGGCCGGCGCGCGCGCCCAGCTGCGCAGCGCATCGAACCACTTGACCAGCGAATCGGCGCGCAGCTTGTTCCCGTTGAAGCACTTGGGAGCGATCTCGCGCTGGCCGGCAATCCACTGTTCCATGGCGTCCGCGCGTTCGGCCCAGCCGGCTTTGAGCTTTGCCAGTTCGGCCGCCTGGGTGCGTTCGACCCGGTCGATGGCTTCTTCCAGCGATTCGTCGGGCGGCTCGCCCAGCACCGCGACCCGGCGCACCAGTTCGCGCACGGTGTTCTTCAGTGCGCGCACGTCCGGCCAGCACGCCAGCAGCGCGCCGAGCGCCCCGCTGTCGAGCGGGTAGACGTTCTGGCGCCAGTAGTCGTGCGCCGCGTCTTCGAACAGCGCGTGTTCGTCGCTGACCAGTTCTTCGTCGAACAGGCTGCCGCTGTCGAAGGCGTGCTCGCGCAGCATGCGCTGGCACCAGGCGTCGATGGTGAAGATCGCCGCTTCGTCCATGGTGTCGGCGGCCAGCATCAGGCGGTGCGCGGCAACCATCCGTTCGCCTTCGCTGCCGCAGGCGTCGGCCAGGTCGTGCAGATACGGGTCGTCCAGTTCCAGCTCGCCCCGGAAAAACCCGGCCGCTTCGACCAGGCGCTCGCGCACCCGGTTCGACAGCTCGCGCGTGGCGGCGCGGGTGAAGGTCATCACCAGGATTTCGGAAGGCAGCAGCGCGCGCGCGAAACCGTTCTTGCCGCCGTGGCCGAGCACCAGGCGCAGGTACAGCGCGGCGATGGTCCAGGTCTTGCCGGTGCCGGCGCTGGCCTCGATCAGGCGCGTGCCGAACAGCGGAAAATGCAGGGCGTCGAGCAGCTGGCTCATGGCGCGTCCCCGTCCATGGCGGCGATCTCGATATGCGCGCCGAGCCAGCGCGCCAACGGTCCGTACAGCGCTTCGGCCACCAGCGGGAATTCGCCGCTGGCGCTCAGGGCCGAGAAGTCGGGCCACAGGCGCGCCAGGCACTGGTCCAGCACTTCGCCGGACAGTTCGAAGCCGCCGTCGTAGGTGCTGCGCGGTTCTCCCTGCTGCAACAAGGCCAGCGCCGTCTTGCAGGCCACCGGCAGCGGTTGATCCATATTGCGGCGCCACAGCGCCACCAGATCGGTCAGCTGCGCCAGCGATTCCTCACGCTCCAACGGCGCCAGCATGACGATGGCGTCGCGCGCCACCAGGTAGCCGGTCACCGCTTGCCCCACCGCCGCCGCGGCCAGTTGGCGCAGCCAGGGGGCGATCAGCTTGTCGCCGCGCGGCGCGCCTTTTTTATCGAGCACCTTGGACGAGATTTGCAGCAGCCACGCCGTTTCGCTGGCGTTGCTGCGCAATTTGTCGACCCAGTCTTCCAGGTGCACGCCGCCCAGCTCCAGGCTCACCGCCAGCTTGGGCGCGACCTGGCCGAAGCGCGCGCCCAGGGTCAGCCAGGCGGTGCGCACCGGCACCAGGCCCTCGACCAGCTGTTCCTGCCATTGTTTGCCGACCAGGCCGATCGGCAGCACGCCTTCGCGCTTGAGGCGTTCGGCGCGCGCGCTCAGACTCTGGCGCACTTCGTGCAGTTCTTCCGGCGTGGCGGCGTCGTCGAGCAGGCTGTCTTCCAAAAAATAGCGTTCCAGCGCGTCGAGCGAGAACGGTTCTTCGTCCTCGCCCACGGCCTGGGCGTCCCCGAAGGCGACGCCGAGCCGGCGCCGGAAAAAATAGCGCGCCGGCTGGCGCAGGAAATTCGCCAGTTCGCCCAGCTTGAGACGGTATTCGGCTTCCAGTTCGAACGGCGGCAGCACCGCGTCGTCCAGGGCGCCGTCCGATCCAGACGCGGCGCCGTGCGCGGCGCGCCATTCGGCCGCGTAGGTCAGCATGCCGCCCTGCTCGAAATAGCGCCGGCTGAACGGCTGCAGCGCATGTTCGGTGGTCATCGCGGCCAGGTCCAGGTCCCAGCCCTCGGCCAGGTAGTCGCGCAGCTGCGAGACCAGCACCGACGCCGGCTGCTCGCTGTTGTCGCGCACATTGCGCCCGACCCAGCTGACGTACAGCTTGTCGCGCGCGGCCAGCACCGCCTCCAGCATCAGGTAACGGTCGTCGTCGCGGCGCGAGCGGTCGCCCGGGCGCGCCATGCCGGGCAGCGCCAGCAGGTCGAAATCGGCCTGGCGCGCGCGGCGCGGAAAGTCGCCGTCGTTCATGCCGAGCAGGCAGACCACCCGGAACGGCACGGCGCGCATCGGCATCAAGGTGCAGAAGGTCACGCCGCCGGACACGAACTGGTGGTTCAGGGTCGGCTCGTCGAGGGCGCCCAGCCAGGCTTCGCGCAGCACCGCCAGCGGCACCGCCTCGTCGAAGCCGGCGCTGTCGCAGGTTTCCAGCCAGCTTTGCAGGGCGTCGTGCAACTGCACCAGCGTGAGGCGGTCGCCTTCTTCGGAGGTGGCGAAAAACGCCGCCAGCAGCGCGCGCGCCTGCTCGCCCCACTGCGCCGGGGTGCGCGATTCGGCCAGGGTGGCGCGCCATGCCAGCAGGGTTTCGATCAGTTGCGCCAGCGAGCCGGCCAGCGCGGCGTCCAGGCCGCCCACTTCGGCATACGGTTCGATCTGGCGGAAGCTGCCGCCGGCGCCGCTGGCGTAACCGAGCAGCATGCGGCGCACGCCGAAGATCCAGGCATTCTGTTCGCCCGCCGAGCCGAGTCCGAGGCCGTCGCGGTGCTGCTGGTCCAGGCCCCAGCGCACGCTGGCGCCCTCGATCCAGTTGCCGAGGATCGGCAGTTCGTCGTCGGTGAGGCCGAAACGCGCGGCCAGCGCCGGCACGTCGAGCAGGTCGCGCACTTCGCTCTGGCGGCAGCGTTGCTGGGGCAGGCGCAGCAGCCATTCGAGCGACACCAGCAGCGGGTTGACGCTGCGGTCCTTGACGTCGCCGATTTCGAAGGGGATGAAACGCGGGTCGCTGCGCTTGTGCTGGTCGAAGACGGCGTGGATGGCGGCCGAAAAGGTGTCGATGTCGGGCACCATGACCACCACGTCGCGCGGACGCAGTCTTGCGCCGGGCCTGCCGAACCAGGACAGCAACTGGTCGTGCAGGACCTCGACTTCGCGCTGCACGCTGTGCGCGATGTGAAATTCGATGGAATCGTCGATCGGTGCGCAGGCTGGCTCCGCCTGTCCCCTGGCGCACGGGTGCTCGCGCAGCGGCAGCATGTCGCGCACGGCCGCCTGCACCTGCGCCAGCAAGGTCTCGCCCTCGCCCTCGCTGAACAGGTCGATGCGCAGCTTGTCGGCGCGTTCGGCGGACTCGGTGTCGAATTCGTCGAGCATGCGGATGAAGTCGCGCCCTTGCCTGCCCCAGCTGGCCAGCAGCGGATGGCTGTGCGCGTGCAGTTCTTCGAGCGGCACGCCGGACAGGTCGATGCCGCCGCGCTGGCGCTGGCGCTTGTGGGCGGCTTTGAGCAGTTCGCGCCCTTCGATGATGTCGCCCCAATAGAACTGGCAGGGATTGGGCACCGCCAGCAGCACCTGGGTATGGTGCGAGAGCGAGGCGATGGCCTGCAAGGTCTGGTACGGCAGCGCCGACATCCCGAACAGCACCACGCGGCGCGGCAGGCGTCCGGCCGGCGCTGCGCCGCTCTCGCAGGCGTGCACGAATTGCTGGTGAATGGTGGCGCGGCCCGAGTCGCGCAGCGGCGCCGGCAGGCTGTCGTTGACGGCGCGCCACAGGCAGGCTTGCCAGCGCTGGTCCGGCGCGAGCGGCACCAGCTCGCCGCGCGCGCTGCGCAGGCGGTCGCGCCCCAGCGTCCAGTCGTCCAGCCAGTCGGCGCGGTACACCTGGTACTGGTCGTACAGGTCGGCCAGGCGCTCGGCCAGTTGCAGGCGCCGTTCCGGATCGCCGTCGCCCAGAAAATGGCGCAAGGGGGAAAAGGCCTCGTCGGCCAGCAGCTGCGGCAGGAGGCGCATCAGGCGCCAGGTGAGCGGGCCCTTGTCGTAGGGGGAGCGGGTCGGCACGCGTTCGCGCCCGAGCATGCCGCGATAGGCTTCCCACAAAAAGCGCGCCGGCAGCGCCACGCGGGTGGCCGCGCAGACGCCCATTTCTTCGGCCAGGGCGATCTTCAGCCACTCGGCCACGCCGTTCGATTGCACCAGGATGGTTTCGGTTTCGAGCGGGTCGAGCGCCTGCCTGCGCAGCCAGGCGAAGAGCGCGGCACGCAATTGCTCCATCTGGTTTCCGTGAAGGATAAGGAGGCCGGGCGTGACGGGAGAAGACATGGCGCACAGCATACTAGCTTTGGGCTGAGCGCGGTAGTGCGATACGCTCCGTCAACGCCCCAAAGCGGGCTCAGCTTGCCGATTCGGTGAGCTCGTGCGCGATGTGCTCGTTCAACCGGTCGAGCAGCGTGTACATGCTGGCCACCAGGGTGCGCGCCTGGTCCGGCGTGCCGCCGTGGCGCAGGGCTTCGAGGTCCTGGCACAGGGCCGCAAACCGCATCGCGCCCACCGCCTTGGCCGAGGCCTTGATGCGGTGCCCCAGGTCCGCCATGCGCTCGACATCGCCGCGGTCGAGCGCTTCGCTGACGTCGGCCAGGCCGTCGCGCGCCGAGTCGAGGAACATGAAGGCGTATTTGCGCATCTTGAGCGGATTGGCGCCGAAAGTGAGCGACAGCGCGCCCATGTCGAGCATGCCGGCGTCGATTGATACCACCGGCGCGGCCGACATGCGCGTCGGCGCCTGGTCGGCCGCTTCGGCCACGCGCCGCCGTCCGTTGCGCGCCGGGCGCGTGGCCAGCCAGCGGGCGATCACCTCGAACAGCAGCTTGGGCGAAATCGGCTTGGTCACGAATTCGTTCATGCCCGCCTCCAGGCAGCGCGCCTGGTCGTCGCGGCCGGCGTTGGCGGTCATGGCGATCACCAGCGCGTCGCGCAGGCGCGGGTCGGAGCGGATCATGCGGGTCGCTTCGAAACCGTCCATCACCGGCATCTGCACGTCCATCAGCACGCAGTCGAAGCGCTCCTTGAGCATCAGGTCGATCGCTTCCTTGCCGTTGTTGGCCACCACCACCGTGGAGCCGGCTTCTTCCAGCAGTTCCTGGCCCACCTGCTGGCTGAAGACATTGTCTTCGACCAGCAGGATGTAGGCGCCGCGCAGCTGTTCGAGCACCGCCGCGTCGACCGTGTCGCGCCCGCCCGGCAGGAAGTTGAGCGCCTTGCCCAGGCGCGCCGTGAACCAGAAGCAGCTGCCGTGGCCGGGAATGGAGTCGACGCCGACGGTGCCGCCCATCAGCTCCGCGAGCTGCTTGCTGATCACCAGACCCAGGCCGGTGCCGCCGTATTTGCGCGTGGTCGAGGGGTCGGCCTGGTGGAAGGATTTGAACAGGTCGGCGATTTCGGCCTCGCTCATGCCGATGCCGGCGTCTTCGACTTCGAAGCGCACCATGATGTCGTTCTCGTCGACGCGCCCGGCCAGCGCGCGCACGCGGATCCTGCCGTTTTCCGAGAACTTGATCGCGTTCGAGGTGAAATTGAGCAGCACCTGTTCCAGCCGCAGCGGGTCGCCGCGCAATTGCTGCCCCAGCGCCGGGTCGATCTCGAAGTCGAGCGCCAGGTGCTTGTTGGCGGCCGCGTCGCCGAGCTGGTTGGCGATGTTCTGCATCAGCGCGTACAGGCCGAAATCGAGCACCTCGAGTTCCAGCTTGCCGGCCTCGATCTTGGAAAAATCGAGGATGTCGTTGATGATGCCGAGCAGGTGCTGGCTCGAATGATGGATTTTTTCGAGGTAGTCGCGCTGCTTCGGATTGGCCACCGTCTTGAGCGCCAGGTGCGACATGCCGATGATGCTGTTCATCGGCGTGCGGATCTCGTGGCTCATGTTCGACAGGAAGTTGCTCTTGGCCTGGTTGGCGGCGTCGGCCTGCGCCTTGAGCTTGTGCAGTTCGGTGACGTCGGTCGACAGGCCGATCACGGCGCTCACCTCGCCGTCGAGCAGCACCGGCACCTTGACCGTCCACAGCTGGCGCACCTCGCCGTCGGGCTGGGTGAATTCGACCTGGCTGGCGTGGCGCGCGCCGTCGACAAAGATCTGGCTGTCCTGGGCCCAGTAGACATCGGCCTGCTCGGGCGACATGACCTCGCGATCGAGCTTGCCGATGATGGCTTCGGCCGGCTGCCCCATCGCTTCGGCGGTGCGCGCGTTGATATAGATGTAACGGCGCTCGCGGTCCTTCATGTACACGTGCGCGTCGATGCTGTTCAGGACCGAGTCGAGCAGCACGCGCTGTTCGATGGCGGTGCGGCGCGAGCGGTACAGGGTAAAGAAATAGGCATACGCCAGCAGGGTCACCAGGAAGCCGGCCCCGAAGGTGAGCGGCGGCAGGATCGTATCGAATTCGCTGTACAGGTCCGCGCGGGCGGCGCGGAAATGCGCCTTCCACAGGCGCCCGTTGTAGTCGACCGGGAGCACGGTGTCGAACCAGTGGTCCTCGTCCTGGCCTGCGACCGGGTCGTGGTCGTTGTACAGCAGCCGGTCCTGGGGGCCCAGGGCCAGGGTGCGGCGCTCGGGGTCGGGCGCGCCGTCGGCGTACAGCGCCAGGCGCAGGCGCCGCTGCGGCATTTCTTCGAGCGCGCTGCCGACCAGCGCCGGCACCGAAAAGCCCACCCCCACGCTGCCGATATAGGCGGCGCGGCGCGCTTCCACGCTGTACAGCAGCGCGCCGCTGCGGTAGACCGGCATGCGCATGCCCAGCGCCACGTGCGGACGCGGTTCCTGGACCAGGATCGGCATACCGGAAGCGCTGATCGTGCCGGTGTCGCGCGCGTGGTCCAGATGGGCGGCGGCGACCGGATTGGCGCCGATGTCCAGGCCCAGGCGGCTGTTGGCGCGCGCCAGCTCCGGTTCGATATAGGTCAGCACCGTGTAGGCGGCCCGTTTGCCCTCAGGGCGAATCGCGAAGTCGGGGTAGCCGCCCGCATCCACGCTGCGGTCGGCGCGCACCGAGGCGACCAGTTCATCGCGTTCGGCCGCCGTGACGTGGCGCGCGAAGGTGACGCTGTCGATCGCCGGATAATGCGTGCGCATGCCGAGCGCCTGCACGTAGCGGTGAAAATGCAGGCGGCTGGGCGCATCGGCACTCTGGAACAGGGCCGACATGCCGCGCGTGAGGTCGGAATACGACTTGACGCGGGTCGACAGGCTCGATTGCGCCCCGCGCGCAAAGGCGTCGAAACGCTGGCGCGCGTCGGCGTCGACGGTCCGGGTGGCGCCCGCGTGCAGCAGCGACGCCACCAGCATCGACAGCGTCAGGCCCGCGCCCCACCACACCAGGCGCGAGACAGGACGGCCGCCGACGGGGCCTGCCATGCTGCGCTCGATCGCTTCCGTCATCGTCCAACCCCGTTATTTTCGCTCGCTGGTACTTGGAAACCGCCCGCGAGGCGGCATACTAGTCATCAAATCGAAGGCGCGCGCGGCCCCGCCGCACGCATGCCCCACTGCCTTAAGGGTACTTTGCAGAAAGAGAACATGCAATTGATAAATTTTACTGTCGCGTCCGCGCCATGGCAGATCGTCAATCCAGACAAGAAACAGGAGCATGAATGCGGCATTTAATTGGTGAAATCATATCGGAAACAAGGGAAACGGCGCGCGGCGATGGCGACGGCGACCCTCATCTGTGGCTGGAAGACGTCAGCGCCGGGCCGGCGCTCGACTGGGTGCGCGCGCGCAACGCCGTGTGCGAGGCCGAGCTGGAAGGCCAGCCCGGCTTTGCGGCGCTGCGCGAGCGCCTCGGCACCATCCTCAACGACAAGGCCAGGATTCCCTACATCAGCGAACACGCCGGACTGATGTACAACTTCTGGCGCGACGCCATCCACGTGCGCGGGCTGTGGCGCCGCACCACGCTGGACAGTTACCAGAGCGAGGCGCCGGACTGGGAAACCGTGCTCGACCTCGACCAGCTGGCCGCCGCCGAACACGAAAACTGGGTCTGGGCCGGCGCGTCCTCGCTGCCCCCGGCCGGGACCCGTTGCCTGGTGATGCTCTCGCGCGGCGGGGGCGACGCCCATGTGGTGCGCGAATTCGACCTGGCCGGCAAGGCCTTCGTGGCCGACGGCTTTGTCCTGCCCGAGTCCAAGTGCAGCGCGCGCTGGCTCGATAGCGACCGGCTGGCGGTGGCCACCGACTTCGGGCCGGGCAGCATGACGGCGTCGGGCTACCCGCGCATCGTCAAGGAATGGCGGCGCGGCACAGCCCTGGCCGAGGCCGTCACGCTGTTCGAAGCGCAAGCCGACGACCTGAGCGTGTCGGCCTACCGCGACTTCACGCCCGGCTACGAACACGAGTTCGTCGAGCGCCAGATCGGCTTCTATAGCAGCGAGCTGTTCCTGCGCAGCGGCGAGCGGCTCGCGCGCGTCGACAAGCCCGACGACGCCAATGCCTACACTGTGCGCGACCAGCTGATCATCGAACTGCGCTCGGACTGGCAGGCGGGCGGGCGCACCTATCCGCAAGGGGCGCTGCTGGCCACCGGTTTCGAGCGCTTCATGGCCGGCGAGCGCGAGTTTGCCGTCCTGTTCACGCCGAGCGCGACCAGTTCGCTGGACGGGGTGGCCATGACCGCCGGCGCCCTCCTGCTAACCGAGCTCGACAATGTGAAGAACCGCATCGTCGAACTGCGCCACGTCAATGGCCAGTGGCAGCGGCGCGAGGTGAACGCGCCGGCCTTCGGCGCCCTGGGCGTCAGTTCGCTCGACCCGATCGGCTCGGACAAGTACTTCCTGACGGTGACCGACTTCCTCACGCCGACCAGCCTGTACCTGGGCCAGGTCGGCAGCGACCGGCGCCGGGCGCTCAAGGCGATGCCGGTGTTCTTCGAGGCCAGGCCGTATATCGTCAAGCAGTTCGAGGCCATCTCGAAAGATGGCACGCCGGTGCCGTATTTTGTCGTCATGGACCGCGCGACGCGGATGGACGGCCTGAATCCGACCGTGCTGTACGGGTATGGCGGCTTCGAAATTTCCATGAAGCCGTTCTACAGCGGCGTGACCGGCGAAGCCTGGCTGGCCAGGGGCGGCGTGTATGTGCTGGCGAATATCCGCGGCGGCGGCGAGTTCGGGCCGCGCTGGCACCAGGCGGCGCTGAAAGACCAGCGCCAGCGCGCCTTCGACGACTTTCTGGCGGTGGCGCAGGACCTGATCGAGCGCAAGGTGAGCAGTCCGCGCCACCTGGGCATCATGGGCGGCAGCAATGGCGGCTTGCTGGTCGGCGCGGCGATGACGCAGCGCCCGGACCTGTTCAACGCGGTGGTGTGCCAGGTGCCGCTGCTGGACATGCGGCGCTACCACAAGCTGCTGGCCGGGGCCTCGTGGATGGGCGAATATGGCGATCCGGACGTGGCATCCGAGTGGGAGTACATCGCGCGCTACTCGCCGTATCACAATGTGTTCAGGGACAAGCGCTATCCGCGCATGCTGCTCACCACCTCGACCCGCGACGACCGCGTGCACCCGGGGCATGCGCGCAAGATGGTGGCCCTGATGGAGGCGCAGGGGCACGACGTGCTGTATTGGGAGAACCTGGAGGGCGGGCACGCGGGCGCGGCCAACAACGACCAGCAGGCGCAGATGTGGGCGCTGACCTACAGCTTCCTGCTGGCGCAGTTGCGCTGATCAGCGGTCCTTGAGTCCCAGGCCGTCGAGGATCGGCGGGATGCAGTTTTCCACGCGCGCGGCGCGGGTGGCGGACTGCTTGGCGCCGGCAAAATGCAGCAGGTAGGCGCGCTGGCGGCCCGGGGTGAGCGCGTCGAAGGCGCTGCGCAGCGCCGGCAGCCGCGCCAGCGCGGCCTGGAATTCTTCCGGCACCGCAAAGTCGCCGGTTTCGCGCCTGGCGACTGTCAGGCCCTTGCGCTCCACCTCGATCGCCTCGGCGATGCAGGCTGTCAGGGCCGCGCGCCGGCGCGCGATCTGCGCCGCGCCGGTGAACCTGGCCTGGCGCGCTGACTGCACGTTGCCGGTCTGCATGACCAACATCCCCTCGGGATCGGTCAGCAGCGCGCCCTTGAAGAACAGCATCGCGCAATAGTCCTTGAAGCCGTGGATCAGGACGATGTTGCGGCCCTCGTGCACGTAGCAGGGCTGGCCCCACTTGATGTCTTCCGTCAGGCCGCTGGCGAGCGCAATGGCCCGCAACAGCGCGCACTCCTCGCGCCAGCGGCTCGCCTGCGCCAGCAGCGCGTCGACCCTGGGATTGGCGCCGCTCATCCCTCCTCCCTCGCCAGCACCCGCTCCAGCGCGGTCAGGAAGGCCGGCCAGCCGTACTGCGCGCCCTGGTAAGCCTGCTCCTGCTCCGGACCGAAGCCCGCCTGTTCCATCCGCAGGCGCGTTCCGCCGGCGCTGGGGGTCAAGGTCCAGGTCACCACGCTTTCCAGCCCCATGGCGCACCAGGTGTAGGCGAGCGAGCGCTGGGCGTCGATCACGGTCACTTCGCACGCCACCGAACCCCACTCGGCGCTGAAGCTGAAACGGTGCCCGGGCAGCGCGGCGAAGTCGCTTTTCATCAGCCAGGCTTCGATCAGGTGCGGCTGGGTCAGCGCGCGCCAGATCTTCGCGGGCGGATGGGCGAACTCGCGTTCGACGACAACGCTGCGGGTGGCGGTGGCGGGATTGTTCATTGGTCCATCCTTTTCAAGAGATCGTCGAGGGAATCGAAGCGGCCTTCCCAGAAAGCCGTCATGCGGGTAGTCCAGTCCAGCAAGGGCGCCAGTGCCTGCGGCCGGGCGCTGAAGTGCGTTTGCCGCCCGGCGTGACGGTCGTGCACCAGGCCCGCTTGCTTGAGGCTTTTCAGGTGCTTGGACACGGCCGGCTGCGAGACCCCGGCCTGCGCGGTCAGCGCGCCCACGGTCAGCTCGCCGTCCCGGCACAGCCGTTCGAAGAGGGCGCGCCGGGTCGGATCGGCCAGCGTGCGGAACAGCAGTTCGTTCGGGTCGTTTTGCATGCTTCATTCATCACTGGTTGGCTATGGATTAATTATAACCACATGGTTATGGATCGATCAAGCGGAATGTGCGCCGCCGATGCCCTGTCGCGTTCACGCAAAAATTTCCGCGCCGAATATCGATTGGCGCAAACTTGCGCCTCATTGCTCAGTTCCAACCGACGCGGCCCGGACGCCGCGACGCCCCTGCCGTCCCATTCCTGCCTCATCGGCCCTCACAATCCTGCCAGCTTTTCGCTCCGGCTCGCCAGGTTTGTAATGGTTCGTCACGCGAACTTGTCCAACCGCCGATCAACCACCTTTCACTGGAGCCATCGCCATGGCACACCTGGCCACTTTTTCTCCCCAGCTCGCCCCCGCCCAGCCGGCGGCCCTGCGCGAGTCCGCCGCGCGCAGCACCGGCGGCGGCCTGTTCTGGAGTCCCGGCATCGGTCTGGGGGCGGGCATCGTGCTGGAACTGGCGGCCGATATCGACGGCCTGTCGCAGCGCATCGCGCAGTTGCCCGAGCGCGCAGCACGCGGCCGGCCGATGGTCACCCAGTATCTGTTCATGGTGAAAACCCTGGCGGCGGCCTGGGCCACGCGCAGCCGCCCCGGCCTGCACGCCGCCCTGGACGGCCTGCGCCACCTGGGCGACAGCCTGCTGGCGCAGGATGCCCCGCTGCTGGCGCCGGCGCTGCTGAACATGTTCCACGGCCGGCCCTCCTGCGGCCCGGGCGCGGTGCGCCTGATCGACGGACTGGTGCGGCGTCTGGCGGCCCCGGCGGAGGCGCTGTCGGCCCTCGACCAGGATGTCGGCAGCTACCTGGCGCAAATGGGGCGCGCTTCGGGCGAGCTGGAAGCCGACACCGTGCTGGCCACCGAGCGCCTGCAGGCCGACCATGTGCACGCCTTCATCCTGGCGCAACAGGTCGACAGCTTGCAGGGCCGGCTGGCCGAGGCGCGCGCGCGGCGCGACAGCCGCTGGCTGCAGGGCCCGGACGATGAGGCGCACGAGGAGATCGACAAGCAAAGCGGCGCGCTCGACAGCGTGATGCGCCAGCTCGACCATATCCGCGCGGGCCAGGCCGCCATGGCGGCCGAAGCGGTGTATTTGCAGGGCTTGCTGCCGACCCTGTCGGCCTATCTGAGCGGCATGGACCGGATCGGCGCCGGCATCCGCATTGCGGCGGCCGGCACGCGTGCCCTGCGCGCCGAGCTCGACGAGCTGAAAAATGTGCTGCTGGCAGGGCCGGCGGCGAGCGCCACCGCCCATGCCCAACTGGAAACGGCGCTGCCGGCCTGGCGCCTGCTGACGGCGCGCATCGCCGCCTTCGCGCCAGCCCAGGCCGGCTAGCAGCCTGGCTCAGGACGCCAGGCGCGACTCGAACATGGCCTCGTAGGTGCCGGCGATGTCCACGTACAGGGCCACCGCGCGCTCCACGCCGATCTGGACCGGGTCGCCGAAGCGCCTGGTCAACACCCCGGCGCGGCGCAGCAGGCGTTCGATGGCGACCGTGGTGACCGTCACGTACTGGTCCAGCCCGGCGTGATGGCCGTAGCTGATGATCTCGCCGATCGATTCCATGGTAATCTCCGAAAAACCGAAGCGCGGATTGCCGTCGGTTTCGATGGCGAAGCGCGACAGTTCCCAGATGCGGTCGTTCTGGGGGGCGTCCTGGCCGTGCAGGAGCTGGGCGAAGGAATCCTTGAGCATGTAGGGGCCTTCGGTCGGCAGGATGCGCCAGCAACCGCGCAGGGCGCCGCCGCCCGGCTCGCGGATCATCATGTAGAGCGGTTCCAGGGCATCGTAGCCGTCGATTTCCATGCCGCTCATGATCGGCACCTCCCAGCCCAGCCGGTCTTTGAAAACCTTGGCACGCAGTTTGTGCATCTCCCACAGGTCACGTGATTTGAAGTCGCGCCGTGCGGCGATTCGAATATGCAAAGCCATCTTGAGTACCTCGCTTTATGTAAAAGTTATGCAACTTGCATGAAGAATCATGCAAAAAAGTCATTAACATAACTAGTAGAGTTGCTAGGTACCCATTTCGCATGCCGGATGAAATACTGAGTTTTTGTTTGCGAGGAAACGTTATGGCACAGGATTTCAATTACCAGTCGGCTTCCGTGGCAGAGCATCGCGCCGAGGTCGATCACGATAGCGGCGCTGCGATTGCCGGCACGATGGCAAGCACGCCTCACAGCGAACTGAAACGCTTCAGGATCAGCAAGCGCGAAAGCCAGGAAAAATTCTGGGGCCGCTTCGGCGTCACCCAGTCGAGCGGCAGCCGCTTCGAGACCGGCCTCGGCATTCCGGCGCCGGTGGCGATCCTGGTCAAGCTGTACGTCAAGGGCAAGCTCAGCGATGGGGATCTTCCGGGCTGATGATGCCCATGCTGATCGCCTTGACCAGCGCCTGCTGCCGAGTGTTGACGTTGAACTTCACCCGGATGTTACCGATGTGAAAATTCACCGTGGCCTCGGAGCAGAGGACGATCTTCGAGATTTCCCACGAAGATTTGCCGACCATGACCCAGTTGAGCACTTCCAGCTCGCGCTTGGTCAGGCGCGGCAGCGGCTCCGCGCCGGCCTTGGGCGCGACGAACTTGAGCGAGGACTCGAAGGCATAATCGCGGATCAGCGAGAGCGAAGGCATCAGCTGGCTGATCCGGCTGTCGAAATCGCTGTTGGGCTGGGCGTCCGAGGCAAAACTGACCACGCCGAATTCTCCGCTCGGCCCGTGGATCGGAAACGTAATGCCTGAACGGATGCCGTAGCCGCAGGCTTCCTCGTACAGCTCGCGCTGGCCGGGGGAGTGGAAGGTATCCGGTTCCCACACGATCGGCAACGAGCTGGTCAGGCAGTGGGAGACGGTCGGGTCGACATAGTGCAGCTTGTCGGCGTCGTAGCGGGTGCGCCATGCGGGCGCATAGTTGCTGTACACGAAGGCCGTCTCCAGCTTGACGTGCTTCGAGCCCACCGTGCCGTATAACACCTGGTCGAATCCCTGGTCGTGGGCCAGCGAAAACAGGGCCGAGCTCCAGCCATTCTCCTGGTCGCTTTTCAAAAGCGTCATCAGTTGTCCCATTTTCACCATTGCCGTCACTCCCTTGTGTTGCCTATTTTACACAAATATCGCGTAATGACACTAGCGGGTATTGTTCAGTTAACTAACTCTCCCATTCATGTAACTATTTGTCAGTATTTTAGGCGTTTAAAACACCCTGTGTTGGACAAATTTGACCTCTGATTCCCCGCAGAAAGTAAACTAACAGTTGCGTCGGCTTGACTTGCGCCATGAAGCCAAACCCGTAGCGGTATCGCAACATCGCTATCCTACGCAATGAACTGTGCGGCGGGGAAATTTATTCTCCGGTAGGCTCTCCCCACTTTTCGTCGCCTTGTCATCAAGAAAGGGTAAGCTGTGACATTCCGGCGCTGCCGGCGCCGCCGCCGCCGGGTGCTTGACTGCTTGGCGCACTGGTATACAGTGGCTGTTCCCGTGGTAAAGAATATGATCGGCAGCCATTTCAAACAGACTACCGCACCGTGCAGATCATTCCGAAAGTCTTACTTGTCAACGACGACGGCGCCAGCCTGATGGCGCTCGAAAGCCTCCTGTCCGAGGCCACGCGCGCGCAGCACTACGCGCTGCTCAAGGCCCGCTCCGGCCATGAAGCGCTGCGCATGGTGCTGAACCACGACTTCGCCGTGATCCTGCTGGACGCGAACATGCCCGGCATGGACGGCTTCGAAACGGCCGAAGCGATCCACTCGCACCCGCGTTCGAGCGCGGTGCCGATCATCTTCATCACCGCCCATTACGGCGACGAACGGCACCGGCTGGAAGCGTACAGCAAGGGCGCGGCCGACTATCTGTTTACACCGGTGATCCCGCAGGTCCTGCAAACCAAGGTGGCGGTGTTCGTCGACCTGACCCGCAAGAACCTGGAACTGCAGGCCAAGACGCGCGAACTGTCGCTGCTCAACCAGGACCTGCGCGTGCAGCGCGTGCAGGACCTGGAACGGATCAACCGCGCGCTGGAGCAGGAAGTGGCCGAACGCAAGGTCGCCGAACAGCGCGCGCAGGCGCTCTCGATCCGCGATCCGCTGACCAACCTGGTCAACCGGCGCTCGCTGATCGCCCAGCTCGAACACGCGGTCGCCAGCGCCGACCGCCACGGCGGCGAATTCGCGCTGCTGTTCCTCGACCTGGACCGCTTCAAGCAGATCAACGACTCGCTCGGCCACGAAGTGGGCGACGAACTGCTGCGCCAGGTCGCCGCGCGCCTGCTGGCGGCGGTGCGCGTGTCGGACGTGGTGGCGCGCCTGGGCGGCGACGAATTCGTGGTGCTGCTGGAAGGGCGCGGGGCCGGCGCCAACGCGGCGCGGGTGGCGCGCAAGATCGAGCAGGCGCATTCGCGCCCTTTCGAGATCAACGGCCAGCGCATCGCGACCTCCACCAGCATCGGCATCGGCCTGTATCCGCAGGACGGCGGCAGCGCCGCGCAGCTGATGAAAAACGCCGACACCGCCATGTACCACGCCAAGCAGCACCGGCGCGGCAGCATCGAGTTCTTTCGCGAAGAGCTCAACACGCGCGAACGCGAGCGCGCCCAGTGGGTGACCGAACTGCAGGCGGCGCTGGCAGGCGGGCAGTTCGACCTGCTGTACCAGCCGCGCGCCGCCCTGCCCGATGGCGCCATCTGCGCGGTCGAAGCGCTGTTGTACTGGCGCCACCCGCGCCACGGCCTGATCGCGGCACCGCGCTTCCTGCCCGACGTGGCCGACAGCCTGCTGCTCGAACAGGTATGCGAATGGATGCTGGGCGCGGCATGCGCCCAGGCCGCCGCCTGGCGCGCCGCGCGCGCGGCGCCGGTGGCGCAGGTCGTCATGGCGGTCGACCTGGCGCTGCTGCAGATCCGGCCCGAACTGGCCGCGCGCGTACTGGCCCACCTGCGCCGCTGCAAGCTGGGGGCCGGCTGGCTGGAGCTCGAGATTCCCGAACACCTGCTGCTCGACACGCGCGACAGCGCGGCCGTGCTGCGCCAGCTGAAAGCGGCCGGCGTGCGCCTGACGGTCGACGATTTCGGCAGCGCCGGCGCGGCCCTGGCCATGCTGCGCGACCTGCCGCTGGACGCCATGAAGATCGACCGCGCCTTCGTGCGCGCCATCGGCGTCGAACGCGGTACCGACATGGCCGCGGCCATCGTCCACCTCGGGCGCGCGCTCGGCCTGCGCGTGCTGGCGCAGGGCGTGCATAGCGCCGGACAGCTGGCCGTTCTAAAATCGCTCGGCTGCGACGAATTCCAGGGCGAACTACTCAGCCCTCCCCTGCCCGCGCCCGACATGCTGGCGCTGCTGCAGGCAGGAACCCAACACCAAACAACGAGCCCGAACCCGAATCAGGCCGCTCTTTCAACTCCCAAAAAACGAGGACAAAGCCGATGAACAAAATGACCGACATGGCCGAGGAGCTGGACATCAAGCTCCTGCTGTCGACCCTGATGGCGCTGAAAAAAGGCGACTTCACGGCGCGCATGCCATCCGACTGGAGCGGCATTTCGGGCAAGATCGCCGATACCCTGAACGACATCATCGAAACCAAGGAAAAGATGGTGCAGGCGGTGACCGACGTCTCGCGCGTGGTCGGCGCCGAAGGCAAGCTGGCGCAGCGCGCCTCGGTGCCGAACGTGGTGGGCGGCTGGGCCACCATCATCAGCTCCGTCAACACCCTGATCGACGACCTGGTGCGCCCGACCACGGAAATGGCGCGCGTGATCGGCGCCGTGGCCAAGGGCGACCTGTCGCAGACCATGGCATTGGAAGTGGACGGCCACCCGCTCAAGGGCCAGTACCTGCACGCCGCCACCACCGCCAACACGATGGTGGCGCAGCTGTCCTCGTTCTCGTCGGAAGTTACGCGCGTGGCGCGCGAAGTCGGCACCGAAGGAAAACTCGGCGGCCAGGCGCAGGTGAAAGACGTTGCCGGCACCTGGAAGGACCTGACCGACTCGGTCAACTCGATGGCGGGTAACCTGACGTCGCAGGTGCGTAACATCGCCGAGGTGACCACGGCGGTGGCGAACGGCGACTTGTCCAAGAAAATCACGGTGGACGTGCGCGGCGAAATCCTGCAGCTGAAAGACACCATCAACGTCATGGTGGACCAGCTGCGCTCCTTTGCGTCGGAAGTCACGCGGGTGGCGCGCGAGGTGGGCACCGAAGGAAAGCTCGGCGGCCAGGCCTATGTGCCGGGGGTGGGCGGCACCTGGAAGGACTTGACCGATAACGTGAACTTCATGGCGTCCAACCTGACCGGCCAGGTGAGGAACATCGCGGCGGTGACCACCGCCGTGGCCAACGGCGACCTGTCCAAGAAGATCACGGTGGACGTCAAGGGCGAAATCCTGGAGCTGAAAAACACCATCAACGTGATGGTCGACCAGTTGTCGTCGTTCGCGTCGGAAGTGACGCGGGTGGCGCGCGAGGTAGGTACCGAAGGAAAACTCGGCGGCCAGGCGCAGGTGAAAGGCGTGGCAGGCACCTGGAAGGACTTGACCGACTCGGTCAACTCGATGGCGGGCAACCTCACCGGCCAGGTACGGAACATCGCCGACGTGACGACGGCGGTGGCGAACGGCGACCTGTCTAAAAAGATCACGGTGGACGTCAAGGGCGAGATCCTGGAACTGAAAAACACCATCAACGTGATGGTCGACCAGTTGAACTCCTTCGCCTCGGAAGTGACGCGCGTGGCGCGCGAGGTGGGTACCGAGGGTAAGCTGGGCGGCCAGGCCAATGTGCCCGGCGTGGCCGGCACCTGGAAAGACCTGACCGACGGCGTGAACTCGATGGCGGGCAACCTGACCGGCCAGGTGCGCAACATCGCCGACGTGACGACGGCGGTGGCGAACGGCGACCTGTCCAAGAAGATCACGGTGGACGTCAAGGGCGAGATCCTGGAGCTGAAAAACACCATCAACGTGATGGTGGACCAATTATCCTCGTTCGCGTCGGAAGTGACGCGGGTGGCGCGCGAGGTGGGTACCGAAGGAAAACTCGGCGGCCAGGCGCAGGTGAAAGGCGTGGCAGGCACCTGGAAGGACTTGACCGACTCGGTCAACTCGATGGCGGGCAACCTCACCGGCCAGGTACGGAACATCGCCGACGTGACGACGGCGGTGGCGAACGGCGACCTGTCCAAGAAGATCACGGTGGACGTCAAGGGCGAGATCCTGGAGCTGAAAAACACCATCAACGTGATGGTGGACCAATTATCCTCGTTCGCGTCGGAAGTGACGCGGGTGGCGCGCGAGGTGGGTACCGAAGGAAAACTCGGCGGCCAGGCCTACGTGCCGGGGGTGGGCGGCACCTGGAAGGACTTGACCGACAACGTGAACTTCATGGCCTCCAACCTGACCGGCCAGGTGAGGAACATCGCGGCGGTGACCACCGCCGTGGCGCGCGGCGACCTGTCCAAGAAGATCACGGTGGACGTCAAGGGCGAGATCCTGGAACTGAAAGACACCATCAATGTGATGGTGGACCAATTGTCCTCGTTCGCGTCGGAAGTGACGCGGGTGGCGCGCGAGGTGGGTACCGAGGGCAAGCTGGGCGGGCAGGCCAATGTGTCCGGCGTGGCCGGCACCTGGAAGGACTTGACCGAGAACGTCAACCAGCTGGCCGCCAACCTGACCAACCAGGTGCGCGCAATCGCGGAGGTGGCGACGGCGGTGACGCGCGGCGACCTGTCGCGCTCCATCCAGGTGGAAGCGCGCGGCGAGGTGTCCTACCTGAAGGACAACATCAACGAGATGATCCGCAACCTCAAGGAAACCACGCAAAAGAATGCGCAGCAGGATTGGCTCAAGACCAACCTGGCGCGCTTTACCCGCCTGCTGCAAGGCCAGCGCGACCTGCAGGCGGTGACGAAACTGATCCTGTCCGAGCTGGCGCCGCTGGTGTCGGCCCACCACGGCGTGTTCTACATGATGGACTCGCAGGAACTCGACGCGCGCCTGCGCATGATCGCCAGCTACGGCTACCGTTCCAGCCGCAAGCTGGCCACCTCCTTCCTGCCCGGCGAAGGCCTGGTCGGCCAGTGCGCGGTGGAGAAAACCCGCATCTGGCTGACCGACGTGCCGCGCGACTACATCGTGGTGTCGTCCGGCCTGGGCGCGGCGCCGCCGACCAATATCGTGGTGCTGCCGATCCTGTTCGAACAGCAGGTCAAGGCCGTGATCGAAATCGCCTCGCTCGACCGCTTTACCGAAACCCACCTCTCCTTCCTCGACCAGCTGATGGAATCGATCGGCGTGGTGCTCAACACGATCGAGGCGAACAGCCGTACCGAGTCGCTGCTGACGCAGTCGCAGTCGCTGGCGCAGGAACTGCAGCAGACCAACCAGGAACTGGCCGAGAAAGCGCGCCTGCTGTCCGAACAGAACATCGAGGTGGAACGCAAGAACCGCGAGGTGGAGCAAGCCAAGCTGGCCCTGGAAGAAAAAGCGACCCAGCTGGCGCTGTCGTCCAAGTACAAGTCCGAGTTCCTGGCGAATATGTCGCACGAACTGCGCACGCCGCTCAACTCCCTGCTGATCCTGGCGCAGCAGTTGTCGGATAACCCGGAGGGCAACCTCTCGGGAAAGCAAGTAGAGTTCGCAAAGACGATCCACGGTTCCGGATCGGACCTGCTGACTCTGATTAACGACATCCTCGACCTGTCCAAGATCGAATCCGGAACCGTGACACTCGACGTGTCGGAATACCGCTTCTCGAACTTGCGTAACTACGTCGACCGCACCTTCCGCCACATGGCCGAAGCCAAGCACCTGGGCTTCACCGTGCTGCTGGCGGACGCCCTGCCGACGGCCGTGATGACCGACACCACGCGCCTGCAGCAGGTGCTGAAAAACCTGCTCTCGAACGCCTTCAAGTTCACCAGCCACGGCGAAGTCGCGCTTGAAATTTCGCTGGTGACCAGCGGCTGGACCAGCGACCATCCGAACCTGCTGCATGCCGACGCGGTGCTGGCGTTCTCGGTGCGCGACACCGGCGTGGGTATCGCGGCCGACAAGCTGCAACTGATTTTCGAAGCGTTCCAGCAGGCCGACGGCTCGACCGCGCGCAAGTACGGCGGCACCGGCCTTGGCCTGTCGATTTCGCGCGAGCTGGCGCGCCTGCTGGGCGGCGAGATCCGGGTCGAATCGGTGGTCAACGCCGGCTCCACGTTTACCCTGTTCCTGCCTTACAACCGGGCCGGCTTCATCAACTACGACCAGGCGCGCCAGCCGCAGCCTGCGCGCCTGGCGCCGCCGCCGTCGACCGTGGTGGTTGCCAGCAGCGTGACCCCGTACGACAGCAGCGCCGCCCCGGAAGCGGCGGCGCAGGCGCAGCTGGTCGATTATGCCTCGGTGCTGGACGACCGCGGCCTGATCGCCCCGGGCGACCCGTCGGTGCTGATCATCGAAGACGACGAAGTCTTCGCCAAGGAAGTGATGGAGTTCGCGCGCGAGAAGAACTTCAAGGCGATCGTGACGCACCAGGGCGATTCGGCGCTGTCGCTGGCGCGCGACTACCTGCCGTCGGCCATCCTGCTCGACCTCGACCTGCCGCACATCGACGGCTTTACGGTGCTCGACCGCCTGAAACGCGACCCGAGCACGCGCCACATTCCGGTGCATGTGATGTCCACCCTGCACGAGCGCGAACGGGCGCTGCGCCAGGGCGCCATTTCGTACATCGACAAACCGGTCGAACGCGACGCGCTGCAAGAGGAATTCACGCGCATCCAGAAGTTTTTGTTGGGCGGCAAACGCAGCCTGCTGGTGGTCGACGACGAGAAAATGCAGCGCGACTCGATCATCGCCCTGATCGGCGACGCCGACCTGCGCATCGTGGCCGTGGAAACCGGCGCCGCCGCGCTGGAGGCGCTGCGCGGCTCGCACTTCGACTGCATGGTGCTGGACCTGACCCTGCCCGACATCAGCGGCTTCGACCTGCTCGACGTGATCGGCAAGGACCCGGCCCTGCGCGACCTGCCGATCGTGATCTACACCGCCAAGGAGTTGAACCGCAAGGAAGTGACCAAGCTGAAACGCTACGCCAAGACCATCGTCATCAAGGATGCGCGTTCGCCCGAACGCCTGCTCGACGAAACCGCCCTGTTCCTGCACCGTTCGCACGCCTCGTTGCCCGAACTGCAGCGCCGCATGCTGGAAGAAATCCACGCGGCCGATGGCGGCCTGGCCGGGCGCAAGGTACTGATCGTCGACGACGACCTGCGCAACATCTTCGCCCTGTCGTCGCTGCTGGAACGCCAGCAGATGCAAGTCTCCTTCGCCGAAAATGGCCGGGACGGCATCGAGGTGCTGGAAAAGGACCCGACCATCGAGATCGTTTTGATGGACATCATGATGCCCGAGATGGACGGCTACGACACCATGCGCGCGATCCGGCGCATACCGAAGTTCAAGTCGCTGCCGATCATCACCCTTACCGCCAAGGCGATGAAGGGCGACCGCGACAAGTGCATTGCGGCCGGTGCTTCGGACTACATCACCAAGCCGGTCGACGTGGCGCAGCTGCTGTCGCTGATGCGGGTGTGGCTGCATTGAACGGGACGGCGAGGCAAGGCCCCGGTGCTGCCGGCGACGAGCTGGAAATCGACCTTTTGCTGGAAGGGGTTTTCCAGCGCTACGGCTTCGACTTCCGCGCCTACGAGCGCTGCGGCCTGAAACGGCGGGTGCTTGGCTTGATGGCCGAGCGCGATCTGGCGACGGTATCGCTGCTGCAGGACCGCGTGCTGCACGACGCGGCGTCGGCATCGGCGCTGCTGCGCGCGCTGAGCGTGCGGCCGGCCTTCCTGTTCGACGACCCGGAGCAGGTGCGCCAGCTGCGCGAGGTGCTGTGTACCTGCCTGGGCGCGTCGGCGCTGCCGAAGGTGTGGCTGGCCGAATGCGCGCATGCGGAGGAAGCGTGGTCGCTGGCGATTCTGCTGGCCGAGCAGAAGATGCATCGGCGGACCGAGATTTTTGCCACCGTCGCCAACGAGGAACTGCTGGCCGAAGCGGTCGACGCCAGCATTCCCATGGAGCGCATGGCGCAGTACCAGGAGAACTACCTGAAAAGCGGCGGCACGGCCAAGCTGGCCGATTATTTCGAGGTGCGCGGCAAGCGCGCGGTGCTGCTGCCGGCGCTGCGCAGCCGCGTCACGTGGGCACAGTACAATCTGGTGACGGATGCCTCGTTCAACGAGTTCCAGCTGATCCTATGCCGGCGCGCGCTGGCCGATTTCGGACCGCTGCTGCGCCAGCGCGTGCTGCGCCTGTTTCACGACAGCCTGGCGCGCTTCGGGGTGCTGGGCATCGACCGCGCGCTGGCGCCGGGCGACACGCTGGCGGCCAGCTACCAGCCGGTGTTTGCGCATCAGGCGTGGTACAAGCGCGTCGCGTAGCGCGTCGCGTAGCGCGTCGCGTAGCGCGTCGCGTAGCGCGCCGCAAGCGCGCCGCCGCCAAGAAACCGATTACATCGGCCATTTCCGCTGTTACGCCGATGAATACCCCCGAATTTGCCGGACCATCGCGGCATTCCTGCTCTAGCGCGCCGCCGACGGCCGTTCCGCCATGCGGTCGCGCCACGCCTGCAAATGCGCCATGCCTTCCGCGCCCGGCCTGAACTTCATCAAGCCACGCGCAAATTCGAGCGCGCACCACGCCGTGATATCGGCCACCGTAAACCGCTCCCCTGCCACGAACGGCCGCTTGGCCAGTTCGCCATCGAGCCAGCGCGCGTGCTCGCGCATCTTCTCGCCCTGCGAGGCGCCGAAGTCGGGAAACTGCGGCTGCTCCAGCACCGCCAGTCCCGGATGCGTGTGGCGCACGCTGTTGGCGATGCCCAGGAACAGATGCATCTCCACGCGGCGGTCGGCCATCTCGATAAAGGCGCGCTCCTCGAACCCTTCGCCCATCAGGTTCGGCTCCGGATACAGCCCTTCCAGATAGGTGCAGATGGCGCGCGTTTCGCACAGCACGCGGCCGTCGTCCAGTTCCAGCGCCGGCACGCGCGCCAGCGGATTCTTGGCCACATAAGCCTCGCTCTTGTGTTCATTCGCGGCCAGGTCGATCATCACCTGCTCGATCCCGGTAATGCCTTTTTCGGCGATGAACATGGTAACCCGGCGCGGGTTGGGCGCGAACGTGCTGACGTACAGTTTCATGGGCATCCTTGCGAGTGGTTAGGTGTTGCGCGACTGGCCGGTTTCGAGCATGGTGCGGGCGGCGGCCGAGAATTTGGCCGCTTCCTCTTCGCTCGACGAATTGAGCTCGCGCGGCGACGGCGGCATCTGCAAGCCCTTTTCCACCGCGGGCCGCGCGCGAATGGCGTCGATCCAGCGCTGCAGGTGCGGCAGGTCCTCGACCGATACGCCCGACCACTTGTGCGTGCGCACCCAGGCCCAGTTGGCGATATCGGCGATCGAATAATCGCCGGCCAGGAATTCATGATCGCGCAGGCGGCCGTCGAGCACCTTGAACAGGCGCCGGCTCTCGCCCTGGTAACGGTCGATCGCGGGCTGGATCTTTTCGGGGAAGTAGCGGTAAAACACATTCGCCTGCCCCATCATCGGACCGATGCCGCCCATCTGGAACATCAGCCACTGCATGACTTGCGAACGGCCCTTGACGTCCGCCGGCATCAGCCGCCCGGTCTTTTCGGCCAGGTAGACCAGGATGGCGCCCGACTCGAACACCGCAAAGTTGTCTTCGGCGCGGTCGACAATCGCCGGAATGCGGCCGTTCGGATTGATGGCGAGGAACCAGTCTTCCTTCTGCTGGTTCTGGTTCAGCTCAAGCGCGTGCAAGGTGTACGGCAAGCCCAGTTCTTCCAGTGCGATGGAGACTTTGTGGCCGTTCGGCGTGGCGGCCGAATACAGATCGATCATGGCATTCCTTTCGGGTTGATGACGAAACAGCAAGCCGCATCATAGCGCCAATTTGGCGGCTTCGCTCACGCTGTGCCACAATCCCGGCATGACCCGCCACCGCCCTCTTCCCGCCCCGCTGCGCGCGCAGCTGTTCCAGCACCTGGCGGCCATGGAAAAGGCCGGCCTGCCGCCGGACAAGGCCTACGCGCTGCTCGACCTGGGGCGCAGCGGGCGCGAACGGGTAGCGGCATTCCGCAAGCTGGCGGCGCGCCGCAACGAGCCGGCCGGCGCGGGGCTGGCGAGCGGCTTGTTCACCGTGTTCGAAGCGCGCCTTCTGCGCGCCGCCTTCACTGCCGGCAGAGCGCTGGCGGCCTACCAGCTGCTGGCCGATTTCCATGCCACGCGCGAGCGGCAACTGTCCTTGCTGCGCTCGCGCATGATGCTGCCGGTCGCGATCCTGATCATCGCCTTGCTGGTGCAGCCACTGCCGCAAATGGTCGCCGGTACCCTGTCGGCCGGCGGCTACCTGTGGCGCGTGCTGGCGCCCTTGCTGGTGCTCGCGGGCGCCGCCCTGCTGGCGCTGCGCGCGAGCGAATGGTTCGGCTCCGGCAGCGAGTCGCCCGGGCGCGCCGGCATTGAACGCGCCCTGCTGGCGCTCCCCGTCTTCGGCCCGATGCACCTGCGGCGCAATATGCGCGACTTTGTCGACAGCCTGGCGCTGCTGCTCGATGCCGGCCTGCCGCTGTTCGACGCCATGCCGGTGGCGCTGGACACGGTCGGCAACCGCATCGTGCGCGCCGACCTGGAAGCGATGCTGCCCAAGCTCGAAGCCGGCGCCACGCTGGCGCAGGCGGTCGGCGCGCTGCGCCTGGCCGATACCCGCCAGCTGCGCGCGCTGGTGCTGACAGGGGAAGAAAGCGGCACGCTGCCCGAGATGCTGCGCCGCCATGCCGCCAGCGAGAGCGACAGCATCAACCGCTTCCAGCTGGAGATGATGGCCTGGCTGCCGCGCGTGTTCTACGCGCTGGTGGCCGTGTGGATGGCGTCGAGCATACTCGCTAGTCCGCCGCACCCGGCCGCGCCACTGTGAACGCCCCAGGTCCGACAATCGTGCCACAATCGAGCCCATGAAACCGATCCGAACCTACCTCCCGCTGCTGCTGCTCGTCGCCGGCTGCGCCAGCACGCCCACACCGCCGCCGGCGCCGACGCCCACCACGCCCGCCTTCAGCTGGTACCAGGACGCCGCGCGCACCCAGCCGGTGCTGCGCATCGATCCGGCGCACTCGCTCATTACCGTGACGGTGCGGCGCGGCGGCACGTTTGCGCGCATGGGACACGACCACGTGGTCGCCAGCCGCAGTGTCGAAGGCTTCGTCGCGCCAGACGCCGGCCGCGCCGACTTCCGCTTCCGGCTCGACCAGATGACGGTCGACGAGACCGACCTGCGCACCAAGGCCGGGCTGACCACGCAGCCCGACGCCGATGCCATCGCCGGCACCCGCACCAATATGCTTACAAGGGTGCTGGAGGCGGAGCGCTATCCGCTGGTGGAACTGCACGCCGAACGCGCCGGCGACAGGGCCGATATCTTGCGCCTGACGGTCAAGCTGCACGGCGTGTCGCGCACGCTCGACGTGCCGGCCACCATCGAGCGCAGCGCCGCCGGCCTGACCGCCAGCGGCGCGTTTACCCTGAACCAGAGCGATTTCGGCATCACGCCGATGTCGGTCATGGGCGGCGCGCTGACGGTACAGGACCCGATGGAACTGGCGTTCCGCATCGTGGCGGCGCCTTTTCCGCAGCGTTAATGGCGACCGGGTTGGCCGGGTCGGCGCTCCATTCGTACCAGCCGCCGTCGTACACGCTGATGCGCTCCCAGCCCATCAGCCAGGCATAAAAGAAGGCCAGCGAGGCGCGCCAGCCGGTGCCGCAGTAAAAGGCGTTATGGGCGCTGCGGCGAATGCCGCCGGCGCGCCACAGCGCCTCGATCGCGGCGCCATCGAGCATGCGTCCGTCGGCGTGCTGAAAGTGGCTCATGCTGTTCACGTCGCCCTCGTGCCCGGCGTGGCCCCACAGCGCGCCGGGAATCTCGCCGCGCGCGTCGATGTAGCTGTAGCCCGAGGTGGCGCCGGAATACTCGCTCCAGGTGCGGATGCTGACCAGGGCGGCGTCGGAGCGCGCCAGCAGGGCGCGCGCCTGCGCCATATCGGTCAGGTAATCGGGCCGGCCGGGGAACGGCGCGCCGAACGCGCGCGCCGGCGCCGCCACGGCGGGCGCGCCCGCGACCAGCGCCAGGCCGGCCGCGCTCCATGCCGCCAGGGCGCCATCGAGCATGCGCACATCGCCCACGCCGGCATACAGCATCAGGTGCGCCGCGCGCGCGGCCGCCAGCGGGTTGCGGCTGTAGACGACGACGGTGGTGTCGTGCCGGATGCCGTGCGCGAGCAGCACCCGCAGCAGGGCCGCATCGCCGACCTTGTTGAACAGCGGCGGCGCTTCCAGTTCGCGCGTGTCGAGGTAGCCGGCGCCGGCGATGTGGCCCTGTTCGAAGGCGGGCAGGCCCGCGCAGCCCACCTCCAGCAGGCGCACGGCCGGATCGCGCACCAGCTCCTCCAGCTCGGCCGGCGCGACCAGCGCGCGCGCGCGGGCCGGCCCGGCAGGGACGGCGGACAGCGGCTGGCAAAGGGGCGATCGGGCATTCACGGGCGGACTTTTCAAAACGCAAACCCGCTATTTTAAATGGTCGCGTCCGCCATGCGCCGGAACCATGCGCCAACAGTTTCATCGAGTACAACAATTCCTGCTTTATTACTCATGCGCGTTCTGATATAACAGACATGAAAACAGGGTCCAGAATGCCATGGCGGGCGCGGTGAAGGCCTGCACAATCGATCAAGGTGCACTTCCATGAACCCCTTTCTTGCCCTTCGTACCGCCAGTCGCGGCGAGCGCGGGGTCACCCTGCTGGTGCTCGGTTTTGCCGGGCTGATCTTCGTCGGCATCGTCGCCAATCTCGTGTTCGAGCTGGTCCATGCACGCGACAACGTCATCACACAAAAAAGCAACAGCGCGCGCATCCTTGTCAAGGTACTGGAGGAACAGGCGGTCGACAGCATCTTCGCGGTCGACCTGGCCATGCAGACGACCATCAAGGCGGTGCAGATGGCGCCGCACGGGCCGGCGGAGCGCAAGCGCCTGGTTGAGGAATTGCTCGACAGTAGCATCACCAACCTGCCCTTCATCCGCGCCATCTGGCTGCTCGATGCCGACGGCAATATGATTCACGACAGTCAGAAATTGCCAGGTAGCTACAACCTGTCGGACCGCGCGTATTTCCGCATCCACAGCGACCAGCCCACCTACGGCATGCACATCGAGGGCCCGATCATCAGCAAGCTGGGCGTGCCGTTCATCAGTTTCAGCCGCCGCATCACCCGTCCCGACGGCAGTTTTGGCGGGGTGATCGTGGCCGCCCTGGAACCGAAATACCTGCGCCGCTTCTACGATTCGGTCAAGGTCGGCAAGGATGGGGTGGTGGCCCTGGTGCGCACCGACGGCGTGCTCATGCTGCGCATGCCGGCCGCCACCACGGCCGAAGGCAAGCGCCTGACCTTCTTCCCGAATTTCCACGAGGGCGGCGCGACTGCCGAGGCCGGCAGCTACATCGCCGACAGCAGCATCGACCGGATCCGCCGCCTGTATTTTTACCAGCGCATCAGCGGACGCCCGCTGGTGGTGGTGGTCGGCCTGGGCGAAGACGAACTGCTGGCCGACTGGTACGGCATGGCCGGCGCCTACATCGGCGTGTCGCTGGCTTTCCTGGTGGTGCTCGCGGGCATGAGCACCTGGGCGATGCGCGAGTTGCACAAGCGATATGGCCTGAACCAGGCGCTGCTCAACAGCGACGAGGCGCTGCGGGCGGCCCAGCAACTGGCGCTGATCGGCAGCTGGCGCCTGGACCTGGTGAGCCGCAGCGGGCAGTGGTCGCAGCAGATGTACCGGCTGCTGGGACTGCCGCTGGCGGAACAACCGCCCGCGCTCGATGTCTTCCTGCAAAAAATCCATCCGGACGACCGCCACCTGGTGGCATCGGCGGTGCAGCATGGCATGAACTGGTCGGGCGAGCTGCGCAGCAATCCCGCGCTCGGACCCTTGCGCTACTTTCATTCGCGCAGCACGGGGGTGCACGATGCGGCCGGCAACGTCACCGCCCTGATGGGCACCTTGCAGGATGTCACAGAGCGCCGCCAGGCCGACGACAAACTGGAACTGGCCGCGCGCGTGTTCGCCTGCACGCGCGACGGCATCGTCGTTACCGACGCGGCCAGCAATATCGTGGCGGTGAACGCGGCGTTCGAACGCATCACCCAGTACAGCGAGGTGGATGTGCTGGGACGCAATATCCGCATGCTGCGCTCGAACCTGCACGATATGGATTTCTATCGGCAACTCTGGGAAACGGTGGCCCGCGATGGTCATTGGCGCGGGGAAATCTGGAACCGGCGCAAGAATGGCGACGTCTTTCCCGAGTGGCTGACAATCAGCGCGGTGTCCAGCGCGGAGCACGGCACGGCCGGTTACGTGGGCGTGTTCACCGACCTGAGCGATATCACGGAAGCCAACGAGCAGCTGCAATTCATGGTCAACCACGATCCGCTGACGCGCCTGCCGAACCGCTCGCTGCTGAACGACCGCATGGAACAGGCGATCGAGGCGGCGCACCAGGGCCAGCGCGCGATCGCCGTGCTGCTGCTCAATATCGACCGCTTACAGCGCGTCAACGACAGCATCGGCCATGATGCCGGCGACCTGTTGCTGCGCGAAATGGCCCAGCGCCTGCTGGCACGCCTGCATCCGGGCGACACCCTGGCCCGCATCGGCAGCGACGAGTTCGTCATGGTGCTGTCGCACGTGGACGACAACGACGACATTAATGCCGCCGCCCAGCAAATGCTCGACGCCGTGGCCGCGCCCTGCCAGTTGCTGGGGCACGAGGTGGTGGTCACGGCCAGCGTGGGGATTGCGCTGTATCCGCTCGATGGGGTCAACCCGGGCGACCTGATCCGGAACGCGGACACGGCGCTGTCGCACGTCAAGAACAGCGGCCGCAACAGTTTCCGCTATTTCACGGCTGAAATGAACACGCGCGCACTGCACTGGATGGCGCTCGAGCACCGTTTGCGCAGCGCGCTCGGCCGGTCCGAATTTTCGCTGTTCTACCAGCCCCAGCTGCGGCTGGCCGACAAGCGGGTGTGCGGCGCGGAAGCGCTGATCCGCTGGCACAGCGCCGAGCTGGGCATGGTATCGCCGGCCGAATTCATTCCGCTGGCGGAAGATTCGGGCTTGATCGTCGAGATCGGCGAATGGGTGATCCGCACCGCCTGCGCGCAGAACAAGGCGTGGCAGGACGCGGGGCTGCGCGCGCTGCCGGTGGCGGTGAATGTCTCGGCGCACCAGATCACGGCCGGCACCCTGCCGTCCATCGTCCAGAGTGCCTTGCGGGCAAGCGGGATGCAGGCGCGCTACCTGGCCATCGAACTGACCGAGAGCGTGCTGATGCAGGAAGCGGAACTGGCAATGGCCCAGATCGCCGAGCTGCGCGGGATGGGCGTGGCGGTGGCGCTGGACGACTTCGGCACCGGCTATTCCTCGCTCAGCTACCTGAGCCGGTTTGCGCTGGATAAGTTAAAAATCGACCAGAGTTTCGTGCGCAATATTACCGACGATGCGAAAAGCGCGGCGATTGCCAAGGCCACGATTGCGCTGGCGCATGGCCTTGGTATCACGGTGGTGGCGGAAGGGGTCGAAACCCGCGAACAGCTCGATTATCTCGATGGCGCGGGTTGCGATGAGGTGCAGGGCTATTTCTTCAGCCGGCCGGTGGCGGCGGAGGAGTTTGCCGCCCTGCTCGGTGCGGATGAGGCGCGTCCGGATCAATCCTGGCGCGCCATATAGCTTCGGATCGCCGCATCGGCTTCCGCAAAGGAAATGGCTTCGATGGTGCGGTGCAGGATGATGGCGCCGCTGATTTCCCCGGCATGGATTTTGGCCCTGACGCGGGGATGGATGTCCTTGTAGCCATCGCCGGCGCCCGGTACCGTGCTGAGCATGTTTTCCAGGCGGGTGAGCTTGCGGTTCTGTTCATCCTGCTTCAGGTACATCATGTACATCCCGAACATGGACATGAGGAACATCGTTAAGGCCATATCGTTTGTTTCCATGCTGATTCTCCGGAGTGAGGGGGACGGCGAATTAGTTGCCGCAGTCACAGTAATGGAATGACAACAGAAGTGCCAGCGCAACGGCTGTTTTCAGTGACGGCCATCAACAGCGGCGCTACGCCAACACCGCGCCGGCAGGCGTCAGCGCGCTGCCCAATACATCGAGTAACAGTTTTACTTTGGGAAGATGCTGGCGCGCCTTGCGCCACACCACGTTCATCGGCAAGCCGTCGGTCGCCAGCTGCGGCAAGACCTCGACCAGCAAGCCGCGTTCGATATGCTGCCTGACCAGCCAGGTGGGCAGCTGGGCGATGCCCAGGCCGGCCAGGACGGCGGCGGTCTGCCCTTCCCCATCGCCCACGGCAATGCGCCCTTGCATGAAGCGCTGTTCCATCGCGCCCTGCTCGCTGACCGCGAACAGCCAGGAATTGACCAGCCCGTCCGCGCGGCCGTAGACCACCCGATCGTGCTGGTCGAGCTCGGCGTCGGTCAGCGGTACGCCCTTGCGCGCCAGATAGGCTGGCGCGGCGCAGAACACCAGGCGCTCCGATCCCAGATAGCGCCGGCCCAGGGCCGCCGGCCATACGTTCGGACCACCGATGCGCACCACGATGTCGACCCGTTCCTCGACCAGGTCGATGAAATGGTCGGAAAAGGAAATATGCGGCAGCAGCAAGTCGTGTCCGGCCAGCGATTGCAGGAGAAGCGGCAAGGCGTGCAGCCGTCCGTACGAGGCCGGCAGGTCGATGCGCACGCGGCCGGTCGGTTGCGCAAGCTCGGCGCCGATCAGGGTTTCGGCCTCTTCCAGGTCGGCCAGGACGCGCAGGCAGGTCTGGTAAAAGACAGTGCCGGCGTCGGTCAGGGCCAGGCGCCGCGTGGTGCGGGTGAACAGGCGCGTGCCCAGCCGGCTTTCCAGCCGCGCAATGCTTTTGCTGACAGCAGAGCTGCTCAGGTTGAGGCGGAGGGCCGCCGAGGCGAAACTGCCGCGCTCGACGACGCTGACAAACACGTCGATCCCCTTGAGGCGCTCGGACGAAAACATGCCTGGTGAATTTGATTCATGAATGATGGTAAATCTTACCATCAATGCGAAAGCGATTCGCCAATACACTGTCGGCCTACTTCCTTTGCAGACAAGACATGCACACATCGACACTCACGGCGGGCGCAGCCGTGCTGGACAATCCGCGTTCCGGCCTGCAGATTGCCATCATGGCGGTGGCAGCCTTCGTCATCGTCACCACCGAGTACCTGATCCTCGGCCTGCTGCCGGCGCTGGCGCAGGACTTGCGGATTTCCATTTCGGCTGCCGGCCAACTGGTGACCCTGTTCGCCTTCACGGTGATGCTGTTCGGCCCTTTCCTCACGGCGCGCCTGGCGCACGTCGGCCGCAAGGGCTTGTTCGTGGCGATCCTGCTGGTGTTCGGCGCCTCGAACGCGCTGGCCGCCGTGTCGGCCGACATCTGGGTGCTGGCGCTGGCGCGCTTCATCCCGGCCCTGATGCTGCCGGTGTTCTGGGGCACCGCCAGCGAAACGGCGGGCCAGTTGGCCGGCCCCAGGCATGCGGGCCGCGCCGTGGCCAAGGTCTACCTGGGCATCTCCGCCGCGCTGGTGTTCGGCATTCCGCTGGGCACGCTGGCGGCCGAGTCCTTTGGCTGGCGCAACACATTCTGGATCCTGGCAGGGCTATCGGTGCTCATGGCGTGCATGATCCAGGCCTTCATGCCCGCCTTGCCGGCGCCAGTCACCAGGGCCGGCGAGAAACAGGGCGCCATCGTCGGCGACCGCCGCTTCCTGGCGCACGTCGCCCTGTCGGTGCTGGTGTTTACCGCCATGTTCACGGCCTACACTTACCTGGCCGACATGCTCGAACGGCTGGCCGGCATTCCCGCAGCCCAGGTCGGCTGGTGGCTGATGGGTTTCGGCGCGGTCGGCATGGTCGGCAACGGGATCGGCGGGCGCGTGGTCGATCGCCATCCGCTCGGTGCGACAGTGGTATGCCTGCTGCTCCTGGTCGGCGCCATGCTCGCGACCCTGCTGGCGGTGAATCGCCATGGCTGGCTGGCCCTGGCGCTGGCCGTGTGGGGACTGGCCTACACCGCGCTGTTTCCGATCTGCCAGGTGCGCGTGATGAAAGCCGGCGCGTCGGCGCAAGCGCTGGCGGCCAGCATGAATATTTCGGCCGCGAACGCCGGCACCGGACTCGGCGCGATTGCCGGCGGCGCCGCGATTGCCCAGTTCGGCCTGTCGTCGCTGAGCTACCTCGGCGCCGGGATTGCCGTGCTGGCGATCATGCTGGCGCTGGCGATGGCGCGCCATCGCTTCGCTGCGGCACCCTGACGAAACGCCGCGCTTCGGGCAAAAACAGTACACTGCAGGCGTACCCACTCTCGTCGCGAACAGCGCAATCATGCAATTCGACTTACTCAACAAGCCGGATGGACGCACGGCAATCCTGCTGCCCTCAGGCTTCGTGCTGGACCTGATCGCGCCCGACGCGAGCGGGCTGCCGATCACCGACATCGCCTTGTGCCTGGCCTCGCAACCGCGCTGGGGCGGCGCCGCCAGGCCCTGGTATTCGGTGGCGGAACACTGCGTCATGAGTTCCTATCTGGTGGCGCCCGAGCTGGCGTATGCCGCGCTGATGCACGACTGCGAAGAGTTCCTCGGCGACTGGCCGTCGCCCGTCAAGGTCATGCTGGGCCGCGAGTACGTGAAGGAGCGGGTCCATCCGATCAAACATGCCTTAAGGCAGCGCTTCGGCTTCAACGACGACGTGGCGGCCGTCAAGGAAGCCGATCTGGTCTGCATGGCCACCGAACTGCGCGACCTGCTGCCAGCCGCCTGGATCGACTGGGGCCACCTGCCTGCGCCCCATGCTGGCAAGATCGTTCCGATCGGGCCGGAGCGCGCCTACACGCTGTTCCTCGACCGCTTCGAGGAATTGAAACACCTGGCGCAGTCGCCGCCGCGCAGGAAAGCCGGGCGCGGCGCCGGCAGCACCCCGCCAGCCCAGGCCTAAGCCACGGATTTATCAGGCTTTTTGCAGATATCCACAAGAAGTGTGGATAACATTGTGGATAAGCGCTCTCCGGCACCCCGTAAAGCCCGGATTCATGCGGGTTTCTACAAAATGCCCGTTCTGAAGGCAGAAAAAATAGCCAATGAAATCAGTCACTTGAAACTTGGCATGCGCTTGTCACAAACTGTCCGTTCGGCAAATTCCTACAAACCGGCAAAACAGGGGATAAGTCGTGCGGTCTTTGACAAAGCGCGCCCGCTGGCATAGTGTGGGGTCATGTCCGCTTCCGCTTCCGACGATCCCAAGAACGGCGACCTGTTCATCGAGGACGACGACCCGTCCGAGCCGATGGGGTCGCCGGCGCAGGAACAGCCGCCCTGGCGCATCCTGATCGTGGATGATGATGTGGACGTCCACGTGGTCACCAAGTTCGCACTCAGTAACACCCAATTCCAGGGCCGCCGCCTGAGCTTCCTGCACGCCTACAGCGGCAAGGAAGCGCTCGACACGCTGCGCGCCACGCCCGATATCGCCCTGGTGCTGCTCGACGTCATCATGGAAACGCCGGATGCCGGCTTGCAGGTGGCGCATCGGGTCCGCTCCGAACTGCACAACGAGCTGGTGCGCATCGTGCTGCGCACCGGCCAGCCGGGCCAGGCGCTGGAACACAGCATCATCTGCGACTACGACATCAACGACTTCTGGTCCAAGGCCGACCTGACCACGCGCAAGCTGTTCACGACCGTCATCGCGTCTCTGCGCGCGTATGCGGGCCTGCAGGCGGCCGCAGCCGACCGGGCCGCCCTGGCGGCCGAACTGGCCGAGGCGCGCCGGGTGCAGGAACTGGTCGGACAGCAAGCCCTGGTGCTCAAGCTCGATCCGCAAGGGCGCATCCGCGATGTGAGCGCGCGCCTGTGCGCGCTGAGCGGCAAGACGCGCGAGCAGCTCGTCGGACGCGCGCTCCAGGCGTTACAGGCCGCTCCCCTGCCCGCGCCGCTGGCGAGCCAGATCGTGCAGGCGCTGGCATGCGATGGCGAGTGGTCGGGCGACATCCACACCCAGGCCGGCGACGGCAGCCCCCTGCACTTGCGTTGCGCCGTGCAGGCCCTGAGCGAAGCCGGCGGCGCCCCCTACGAATACGTGGCGGTGGCGACCGTGCTGGAGGCTTGCCCGGCGTAAAGGCGCTTACTTCCAGGCATTGCGGGCGCGTTCGCGCACCAGCATGCGCACGCTGTCGGGCATCGGCTTCCTGCTTTGCGCGGTGTCGGCCGTCATCCACACCGATTCCTCGAAATGCTTGAGCATGGCCGGGCTAATGAAGCGCGAGCGCGCCGCGTACACATGCCGGTCGCCCATCTGCGCCTGCTGCTTGATGAAGAAGCGGTTCGGCACCACCAGGTGCAAATGCTCCCTGGCGCGCGTCATGGCCACGTACAGCAGGCGGCGTTCCTCCTCGATATCGTCCGAATTGCCGGTGCTCATATCCGACGGGATGCAACCGTCCACCACATTGAGCACGTGCACCGACTTCCACTCCTGCCCCTTGGAGGAATGGATGGTCGAGAGAATCAGGTAATCCTCGTCCAGCAGGGGCGGCCCGGCGCGGTCGCTGGTCGCTTCGGGCGGATCGAGGGTGATCTCGGCCAGGAACGTTTCGCGCGAGCCATGGCCGGATGCGAGGCGCGCCAACTGTTCCACGTCGGCCGCGCGCACCTGGGCGTCGTCATGCAGGCGTTCAAGGTGCGGCAGGTACCAGTTCGTGGCCAGCGCGATATCGGCCGGCCAGCGCAACCCTGGCGAACGCAGGGCGCGAAACAGGTCGACGAACTGCTGCCAGTCGCCGCCGCTCCTGGCGGGCGCGGCAAACTGCTCGACCGCGCGCAGCGGCTCGGCAGCCTCGGCGACCGCATCGAGCAAGCGGGTGGCGGTGGCGGCGCCGATGCCGGGCACCAGCTGCAAGACGCGGAAACCGGCCACCCTGCCGCTGGGATTCTGGGCGAAGCGCAGCACCGCCAGCACATCCTTGATATGCGACGCTTCGAGGAACTTGAGTCCGCCGAATTTGACGAAAGGAATGTTGCGGCGCATGAGTTCGAGCTCCAGCGCGGCGCTGTGGCTGGCGGCCCGGAACAGCACGGCCTGGGCCTTCAGCGCCATGCCGGTTTCGCGGTGCTCCAGGATGCGATTGCAGACCCAGCGCGCCTGCTCGGCCTCGTCGGGAATGAGCACCAGTTGCGGCAGCACGGTCGAGACCTTGTCGGTCCATAAGGTCTTGGCGTGGCGTTCCAGCGCGGCGCCGATCACGGCGTTGGACGCGTCCAGGATCGGCTGGGTCGAGCGGTAGTTGCGCTCGAGCGTGACGATGTGCGCTTCGCGCGCGAATTGCTTGGGGAAATCGAGAATATTGCGCACCGTCGCGCCACGGAAGGAATAAATCGACTGGGCGTCGTCGCCGACCACCATCACGCCCTCCCCGCCCGGCTTCATGCCCATCAGGATGGCGGCCTGCAGGCGGTTGGTGTCCTGGTACTCGTCCACCAGCACATGGTCGAACAGGCTGCCGATGTGTGCGCCGAGTTCCGGATCGGCCGCCATCTCGGCCCAGAACAGCAGAAGATCGTCGTAATCGAGGACGTTCTGTTCTTGCTTGGCGTCCACGTAGGCCCCGAACAGGGTCTTCAGCTCGGCTTCCCACTCGCTGCACCACGGAAAGGTACTCTGGAGCACCAGCGCCAGCGGATCGCGGCTGTTGACCGCGCGCGAATAGATGGCCAGGCAGGTGCCCTTCAGGGGGAAGCGTTTCTGGGTCTGGGTCAGGCCGATCTCGTGGCGCACCATGCCCATCAGGTCTTCCGAATCGCCCCGGTCGTGGATGGTGAAGGACTCGTCCAGGCCGATGCGGCCGGCGTACTCGCGCAGCAGGCGCGCGCCGATGCTGTGAAAGGTGCCGGCCCAGGGCAGGGCCGGGGCCTGGCCGCCGCGCAGGCCCATGATCCGCTGCAGCACATTGCCGGCGCGCTGCGTCATCTCGTTGGCGGCGCGGCGCGAAAAGGTGAGCAGCAGGATGCGCTGCGGGTCGGCGCCGCTCATGATCAGGCGCGCCACGCGGTGCGCCAGGGTATTGGTCTTGCCGGAACCGGCGCCGGCGATCACCAGCAGGGGCCGGACGTCGGCCGGGGCCGCGCCGATGTCGTGCTCGACGGCGGCGCGCTGCGCGGGGTTGAGGCTGGCGAAGGGATCGTCGACGGCGTCGGCGGGGGCGTCGGCGTGAAAAGCTGCGGTCATATCGGACATTCGAACTGGAGTTGACATGACTGTACATTTATACAGTATGATTACGCAAGTGAAAACCCCGCGCCTCGGCCGGCGGGTCGGCGGTCCCGTGCCTGCGCGCGCGCTCGAAGCGCTGGTCCATATCGGCTTATGCGCGCTAAGTAGCCGTTTCTAAAGGTCTTTTTGGGATATCCACAAACGCTGTGGATAACTTTGTGGATAATCCCCCCTTGACAGTCCGCAAGCGTGTAACGATGCGGGTTTCAACAAAATGCTCATTCGTGAGGCAGAAATTATGTCTATATAAATCAAGCACTTACAAAGTCAATGGGGAAGGCGCTAAAAAAATAATAGGAAATTTCCTACAAGATTTTTTTGTGCATAACCGCCTGTTGCGCATGCAGTGCGGGCCGGTCGATTCGATGACATTCTGATATGCATACCGCATCGCACGCGCGCCTGCGAGGGACGCGCAACCGTCCCGCCGCGCTCAATGGGGGAGTGCACCGCGCCGGCGCTGTGGTTCCAGCAACACCCGTGCGATCACGTCGGGAGGAATATCGCGCGATTTCAGGTACTCGATGGCCGCCATGGTATTGCTGCTTTCCTGGACCGAGATGGCATGGTTGACGATGTCGCGCTGGCGCAGGTCCTGGCGTTGATAAGCGGGATCGGCCAGGGCGAGACCGCCGCTGTCATGGTGTTGCTGTCGATTCATGTTGTGATTTCCTTACAAGGGATTGCAAGAATGTCGGAACGGGAACCCAGATTGCCTAACGAGTATCCATCAATAAACATCAAAGTCAATGTCAAGCTTCCATCGAATCGGCAAAAAATATGCGTCGGGCATAGCTTGGATCGCGCCATTTTAGTGAGCGGCAACGCGGCGCCGGCGTGGCGCCGCCGACGCCAGAATGACGGTGTGCGCCGCCGCGCGCCCACCACCCTTGCCGAGGCCATCATGACTATTCCGACCGACACCATCGCCACCGACACTCCGCTCAACCCCGGCGACGACGCCAGACCCGGCACGCCCGGCGCTGGCGAAGACATCTGCGCGGCCTGCAGCGGCAAGGGCAAGCTGGGCGACGGCAGCGCCTGCCCCGAGTGCGGCGGCAGCGGCCGCGTGATGCGCGGCATCGGGGGCGGCTGAGCTCGCGTGGACAGGAGCCCAGGGCGGCGCGATAATATTGCATGACCGCCCCCTCCCACCCGGAGCGCCCGCGCCCGCAATCGCTGACCGACCTGTTCGTTTCCTTCACCCTGCTGGCGCTGCAAGGTTTCGGCGGCGTGCTCGCGGTCGTCCAGCGTGAAATTGTTGAGCGCAAGCAATGGCTGACCCATGAAGAATTCCTGGAAGACTGGGCCGTGGCCCAGATCCTGCCGGGGCCGAACGTCGTCAACCTGTCGATGATGATCGGCGGGCGCTATTTCGGCCTGGCTGGCGCGCTGTCGGCGCTGGCCGGCATGCTGGCCCTGCCGCTGCTGCTGGTACTGCTGCTGGCGCTGGCACATGCGCGCTTCATTGACCATCCGGGCGTGGCCGGCGCCTTGCGCGGCATGGCGGCAGTGTCGGCCGGCATGATCGGCGCCACCGGCCTGAAGCTGTCGCTGGCGCTGTCCAAAAATCCCATGCCGCAACTGTGGTGCTGGGCCCTGTGCGCGACAGGCTTCGTGCTGGTGGCGCTGGTGCGCGTGCCGCTGGTATATGTCCTGTTCGGCGTCGGGGGATTGGCCTGCTTCCTCACCTACCGCCGGATCCGTTCATGAACCCTGCCGACATCCCGCCGCAAATCGTACTCAGCTGGAGTGACTGGCTCAGCCTGTTCGGACATTACCTGATGCTTTCCCTGATGTCGGTCGGCGGGGCCATCTCGACCACCTCGGAAATGCAGCGCTACCTGGTCGAACAGCACCACTGGTTGAGCCAGGCGCAGTTCAACAACGCCATCGCGCTGGCCCAGGCCGCGCCGGGACCGAACGTGCTGTTCGTCGCCCTGATGGGCTGGCAGGTCGGCATGAATGCCGGCAGCACCGGCGCGGCCCTGCTGGGGGTGGCGGTGACCATGTTCGGGATTTTGCTGCCCTCGACCGTGCTGACTTACTTCGCGGCGCAATGGGGCCACCGCAACCGCGAGTTGCGGGCCGTGCGCGCCTTCAAGCAAGGCATGGCGCCGGTGGTCATCGCCCTGTTGCTGTCGACCAGCTGGATCCTCGGCAGCGCCAGCCAGCGCTTCGCCACCGACTGGCCGCTGTGGCTGCTGGCCATCGCGAGCGGGCTGCTGATCTGGCGCACCAGGCTGCACTTGCTGTGGATACTGGCCGGCGGCGCGCTGCTCGGCTGGCTGCAACTGGTCTAGGTCCCGAGCCGGAAATTCCTTGAATAAATATGACGACAATCGCACCGAGACTGCCTCACACATGCTCGCCAGGCCTCGGCCGGTCTGCGCTGTGCTCCCTGTCCCGGTACGATGTCGCCACAGCGCATCATCAACGCATTTCCGACTCAGGATGCCAGGTCAGTGCGCATAAATTCTTGCAATTTCCAGCTTCCAGCAGCGGCGCCTTGCAAGGCATCCGCTTCCGTTCGCTGAAAATCACAATCATGTCTGCACACTGAGGTAGCCGCCGGAGCGGCAAACTTGGCTGCGACAAGGCATACTTGCGCCATCATTCACCACTTGGACGGACCGATGCTCGAACTTTTATCAGAACACGCCTGTTTCGGCGGCGTACAGCGCTTTTACCGCCATGCCTCGACCGCGATCGGCCTGCCGATGCGTTTTTCCGCCTTCATCCCGACCGTGCCCGACGGCCAGAAGCTGCCCGCCCTGTTCTACCTGGCCGGCCTGACCTGCACCGAAGAGACCTTTGCGACCAAGGCCGGGGCCCAGCGCGCGGCGGCCCGCGAAGGACTGATCCTGATCGGCCCGGACACCAGCCCGCGCGGCGCCAGCATTGCCGGCGAAACCGATGCATGGGACTTCGGCGCCGGCGCCGGCTTCTACCTGGACGCCACCGAAGCCCCGTGGAGCAAGCATTACCGCATGTTCAGCTACCTGCTCGAACTGCATGCGCTGGTAGTGGCCGAGCTGCCCGTCAACCCGGCCAAGGTCGGTATTTTCGGGCACTCGATGGGCGGCCACGGCGCGCTGGTCACCGCCCTGAAACGCCCGGACCTGTTCCGCTCGGTATCGGCCTTTGCACCGATTGCCGCCCCCACCCGCTGCCCGTGGGGGGAAAAAGCCTTCGGCGGCTATCTCGGCGCCGACCGCGACAGCTGGAAACAATACGACGCCAGCGAACTGATGCTGGAGATGGAAGCGCCCTTCCCCGGCGGCATCCTGATCGACCAGGGCCTGGCCGACAAGTTCCTGGAACAGCAGCTCCATCCGGAAGCCTTTGAAGCGGCCTGCGCCAAGGCCCGCCAGCCGCTCGAACTGCGTCGGCATGAAGGCTACGACCACGGCTACTACTTCATTTCCACCTTCATGGAAGACCACCTGCGCTTCCATCGGGCGCAATTGGGCTGAGCACGGCAACGGGGGCGCTAGCCTGTCCCCGCCGCGGGGCTAGCGCGCCCCGCACCGGCGCTGCGCGACCAGCTGCGAACGCGGACGGCCAGGCACAGCAGCAGAACACCGGTCAAGATCGCATACACCCCGATCAGGGTGGCCAGCATGACAGCGCCTGCGCCGAGCGGAAACAGCAGGACGATCAGGCCGAACACGATCGACACCAGCCCACTGAGCAGCAACAGCCATTCGCCACGGATGAGCTTGCGCACGCGGACGGCAATGACGATGTCCAGCACGCCGCTGACCACGGCATTGGCGCCCATCAGGAGGATCAGCGTCAGCAAGGTAATGGCCGGATTGAAGGTGGCCAGCACGCCGACCGCCACGCTGACGATGCCAAGCAGCATCGGCATCCACCAGTGCCGGTCCATGCCACGGTATTTGATGGCGCCGACGATCCAGACCGCACCGCCCAGCAGCGTGAACGCGGCGAACAGGGCCGTCAGCGTCAGCAGCGTGACGGCCGGCCACGCGATGGCGAGCACGCCGAACACAATCGCGATGGCGCCGCGCGCAACGAGCAGCCACCAGTTCCTTAGCAAGGTGTCGTTCATGGCATCTTCCCTCCTGCTGAATCAGACAGCGCAGGCGCGCTTTCGATCCCTCAAAAACGTCCACCCTGCGCCAGATCAAACGTGCGCCATAAAAAGTGCCGGCAAGGGTCGTCAGGCCGACGAGCGCCGTGCCCGTCGACCAGCATCGTCATCTTTGCTACGGATTCGTGCAACCGACACGGCGTTTCGCTGTCGAAGGAGGATGGCTCGCTTTCGCCCCTTCAAAAACCGCATGCAGGCCGGCAAGCTCCTATCGCTGGAACTGGCCCACTACGCCGCGCGCGAGGACGCACTGGTCCTGGCCCTGCCGCGCGGCGGGGTCCCGGTCGGCTTCGCCATCGCCCGCGCCCTCGGTCTCGCGCTCGATGTGCTGCTGGTTCGCAAGCTCGGCTTGCCCGGGCATGAAGAATATGCGATGGGCGCGGTCGCCAGCGGCGGCATCCGCGTGCTCAATACCGCCGCGATCCGCGCGCACCGCATCGACCCGGCGCACATCGACGCCGCCTGCGAACGCGAACTGCGCGACATCGCGCGGCGGGCGCGCCAGTACCGTGGCGCACGTCCGGAACCGGAACTGGCGGGCCGGACCGTCATCCTGGTCGACGACGGCCTGGCCACGGGTGCCACCATGTGCGCGGCGGCACGGGCGGCGCGGGCGCGCAGGGCGGCGCGCATCGTGGTCGCGGTGCCGGTCGGCGCGCCCGACAGCTGCGCCGCACTGGCGCCCGAGGTCGACGAACTGGTCTGCCCGCAGCGGCCGCGCGACTTCGGCGCGGTCGGCCGCTGGTACCGCGAATTCGGCCAGACCGGCGACGAGGAAGTTCAAGACCTGCTGGCCATCGCCTGGCGCGACCAGGCGCGCGCGCAGCTGGCATCCACCAACGCAAGCGAACGGAGGCAACCATGAAACAGAGGTCGCAACACGATCTTCATCTCGGCATCTGGCTGGGCGGGGCCGCGCTCGGCGCGCTCGCCATGTACATGATGGACCCGGACCGGGGCGCGCCGCGACGGGCCCTGTCCGGCACCAGGCTGCGCCAGCTCGGGCGCCAGGGCGGCGATGTGCTCGACAAAGTCGTGCGCAAGGTCGGCGCGCGCGCGCACGCCAAGCTTGCGGAGCGCGCCGGCGACATGGCAAGCGCCGCTGGCGCGGGAAGTCCCGATGGCGGGCGCCGGCAGGCGCAAGCGGGAACCGCAATGACGGGCCCGGACGAGCGCCGCCGCTCCCTCGTCGGCCGATCCTGGTGGCCGTCGGCGATGCGCAATGGCGCCATGCCGGGTCGGCGCATGCCGCTTGCCATGGTCATGGGCCTGGCGGGCGCGGCGCTGCTGATGCGGGCGATGCGTAGCGGCGCCCCGCCCGGCCTGGCGCGTGGGCAAACCCGCAGCGGCCTGGTGACGATCGAGCGATGCGTCCGGATCGACGTCCCGCCCGAGCAGGTGTACGAGCTGTGGGCCAGCTACGACAATTTTCCGCGTTTCATGGCCAACGTGCTCGAGGTGCGCGAGCTCGGCAACCGGCGCTCGCACTGGCTGGTCAAGGGGCCTGCTGGCAGCGAGGTCGGCTTCGATACGGTGTTGACCGAACAGCTGCGGCCGCGCCGCCTGGCCTGGCACAGCCTGCCCGGCGCGGAAGTCGAACAAGCCGCATCGGTGCAGTTCGAAGCGTCGGGCGGCGGCACGCTGGCCACGGTCCGGCTGTCGTACCGGCCGCCGGCGGGAGCGCTGGGCAAGGCGGTCGCCACGCTGTTCGGCGGCGACCCCGAACGCGCGCTGGAAGAGGACCTCGGGCGCATGAAAAACCTGCTGGAAGGAACATCGACGCCGCGCGCGGCCGCGCAGTCGGGTGACAGGCCGCCGCTCGCCTAGCGCTGCCGTCCGGCAGATCGTATACGGCGCCGGGCCGGCGAGGCCGGCATCGGGCTGCCCGCCCGTTCAGGCGGTTGCGGAAGAAAGCCGTCAATGCATCGAAGGGAATCGGCGTGACAAATCCCTGCTCGGCCAGTTTGGCCGCAACAGGATCGCGCTTTGCTCGTTGACCGCCCCATGGGATGGCCGACCACGATCGCCGGCGTCGCATGGGGGTGGCGGCCTCGCCGGCGTATTTCGCCGTCCACCCCGTCCCGCAGACGCCGCAGGATCTGATGGGGCGCAACTGCATCGACCAGCGCATGGCGCGCGCTGGCGGCTTGTACGTCTGGGACGTCGAGCGCTGTGGCACACAGGTCCATGTGCGTGTCGCCGCCTTTAATCGGGACGCCGCTTATTGCGCGGCAGCGCCGGGCCGATGTGGCGTGGCGGGTCCGGCAGCCGACAGTCGATCGGGATCGCGCGCGCCGAAGCCGGCCAGGATGGCGGACGCGCGCGCCGCCGTGGCGGCGTCGCCGGCATCGACCACCAGCATGCATTGCGCGCGCTGGACCGGCTTGGCGTAATTGGGGTCGTATACGTGCTGCTCGCTTTCGCTGGGGGTGTTGCCGACGTAAAAGTTGCCTTGCACCGGCCCCGCTTCATCGTTATGCACCTTGAGTTCCAGCGCAGCGGCATCGAAGCCGTCGGACAGCAAGGCGGCGCGTGCCAGTTCGGCCTCGTCGACATCGTCGAACACGCCCAGTACAGCATGGTTGTTCATGGCACTTCCCCTTGTCACAGATGTGGATCGAGATTGGACATGCGTGCGACAAAAAAGTTCCACGCTATTGCGTCACCTGGACCTCGTCGAGCGCCGGCCCCCGGGCAGGCGCCCCGGACGGCCCGCCCAGCGCGCCGACCAGCAGAGTCAATTCCTCGTCGACGATAAAACCGGCGGCCGAACTGACGGTGAGCAAGATGTCCGGCGCCATCGACGATGCGATCACAAAACCTTGCACATAGTCCACTCCGATATCGGCCAGGGTCTGCACCGTGGCGCCGTCTTCGGCCCATTCGGCAATCGTCTTCATGCCCAGGTTCACCGCCAGCTTGACGATGGCCTCGACGATGGCGACGTCGGCCGGATGCGCATTCATGTTGACGATAAAGTTGCCATCGATCTTGAGTATGTCCGCCGGCAATTCCTTGAGATAGGAAAACGAGGTGTAGCCCGCCCCGAAATCGTCGAGCGCCACCTTGACCCCAAAATGACGCACCTGGTCGATGAAACGCCGCGTGTTGTTCAGGTCGTGCAGAGCGACGCTTTCGGTGATCTCCATGCATAGCCGGCTGGCGGCGTCGCGGTTGCGGCGCAGGATGTCGATGGTGTCCTGGATGAAGCGTTCGTCGTTGAGCGAGGCGCCGGACAGGTTCATGCACACGAACTGGGTATTGGCCAGCATGTCGGCGTGGCGCTCGATCCAGCTCAAGGTGGTCGACAATACCCAGCGGTCGATCACGCCCATGCGCCCGCTCTTTTCGGCGGCGGCGATGATGGGCCCGGCCGCCAGCAAGCTGCCGTCCGCTTCGCGCATGCGCAGCAAGACCTCGAAATTCATCGAATCGTAGGGCATCTTGAGCGACATGATCGGCTGCATTTCGAGCACCATGCAGGCGGTCGCGTCGTTCGCCGAGAGGCGCTCGACCAGGTTCAGCTCGGCCTCGCGCTCGATGAAGGCCGTGGAATCGCGCTCGTACACGACCAGGCCGTCGCGGTGGCCGCTCTTGGCTTCGCGGCAGGCGCGGTCGGCGGTCGAGATCGCATCTTTCATCTGCATGCCCGGCTGCACCTCGATCAGGCCGATCGAGCCGCGCACGTGAAACGCCTTGTCGCCCACGCGGTAGGGCGTGTTGCCGATGCGCCCGACCAGGCAGCGGCAAATCAGCGCCGCCACGCGGATCGAGGTTTCCGGCATGATGATGACGAATTCGTCGCCGCCCACGCGGCCGATGCGCTGTTCGCCGCTGAGCACGGCACTGATGCGTTCGCACACTTGCTTGAGCACTTCGTCGCCCGCCAGGTGACCGAACAGGTCGTTGATCAGCTTGAAGCGATCGAGGTCGAGGTAAGCCAGGGTCATCGGCTTGAAACAGGCTTGCTCGAACACGCGCTCGATTCCGCGCCGGTTGTAAACCTTGGTCAGCGCATCGTTATTGGCCATGAAACGCAATTGTTCGGTGGCTTTATGCTGCTCGGTCGTATCCTGCAACACGCCTTCGATCTTGCCGCGCGCCAGGGTCGCGCGCACCAGGAAGCAATGCGCGCCGCTGCGGTCCTCGATGCGCAGTTCGGCGTCGGGCAGGTCCAGCACGAGGGACGACAAGGTGCCCCAGACGCCGTCGGCAAAGAATTGCTGGAAGCGCTTTCCGGTGATCGCGTCGGCATCGGCCCCAAGCATTTTCTGCATGGTCGGGTTGGCGCTGAGGAAATTTCCCTCCAGGTCGAGCGTGAACAGGCCGACCGGCATGGCGTCGTAGGTGTGCTGCAGCTCGGCCTGGGCCGCGATGCGCTGTTCGGTTTCCTGGCGCATCTGTTCGGCCACGGCAAGCGCGGCCAGCAGGCTTGAGGCGAGCGCTGCCGTAACGCTGTTGACCATGCCGGTCAGGTCGCGCACGCCAAGGGCGGCGGCGATGACTTCCGCCAGCCCGGACAGCATGGTCACCGCGAACGAGGCGGCGAACCAGAACGCCACCCGGGTATGCGACTGCGCCATCAGGCTGACCAGCCCGAGCGTCATCAGCATCAGGCCATACGCCACGAAGACCCACATGGCCGGCAAGAAAAGGTGGTACGGCAAGAGCACGGACAGCGCCAGCAGCGGCAGGCAGCACCATTCGGCAACGCGCAGCGGCGTGCGGTAGCGCGTCCTGGCCAGGCGCTCGCGGAACAGGGTCTGGTACAGGGTCAGCGTCGAGATCGCATACAGGGCGATGGTCAGGGCGCGGCCCGGCAACAGCCAGCGGTCGGGCACGACCTGGCCCAGCCACTGGATATCCCAGCCGGCCGAGAGCGCGCCGACGCGCAGGTTCAGGATCAGCCAGCCGGCCAGCAAGACGTACAGGGCCTGGCGGTTGATCAAAGCGGTCGTGAGGACAAACAGGGTCAGCACGATCATGCCGCCGTCGAGCAGGCCCGATTTGCGGTGGAATTGCTGTACCGCCAGCGCCAGCTGGTCCGCTTGCCATTGGCTTGCGGACAGCCGCGCCGGACCGATGAGCACGGCGCGGCACAGCAAGGGCTGCGCCTGCGCCGCCGTCAGGGTCAGTGCGAAGCCCGCCCGCAGCGGGGCGATGGCGCCGGTCGAGACGGATCGGGTGGAACTTCCCAGGGCACGCAGGCGCGCGCCCTCCCAACAAGCGATCTCGACCATGTGGCGCGACGGGAATTCGATCATCGTGCCGGCGCGCGTATCGACGGCCAGGCTGAACCAGTGCGGGTCGGGCGACATGCGCGTTTCGCGGGCCAGGACGCGCGGCATGCCGGCCACTTGCGCCAGCGCCTGTTGCGGCGCCAGCGCCGGGTCGGCGTGCGTCATGACCCGCAAGGCCAGCGGCCGGCCCTCGACGCTGCGGTACTGGCTTTGCCAGGATGCCAGCGCCAGCAGCGACAGCAGCGCGATGGCGAGCGGAACCAGGTAGAAGGAGAGCAGGCGCAGCGAGGCTTCGAGAGCGTGCTGGACGCGGTCGCGTGAGGCGTGGGACGAGGAGGTCGGCATTGACATGAGCGGCATCCATCTACACAACTGGTGGGGACCTCGCGCCGCCGTGCATTGCTCTCAGGCGGCAATCATGTCAAAGCATACATCGTTACTGTCGCGCCGTCACAGTTTGATTGCTTACGCTGCGAGCCCAACAACAACGGCGCCCGCCGCCTGCTGGCTGCGCGGCAAACCATGTTTCCAAGTGGCAGGGACATGCTTGCCCAGATCGATGTCCGGATGGCGTGTGCGGCAAAAGAAATCGAGCAAGGGATGGCGTGCCGCTTCCCAGCGTTCCTGGCCGCTGGCGATGTCGAAGTACATGATTCGGTGCGGCATGTTGCCGACGTGGCGCAGGATGACGGGCTCGCGGCTGGCGAACACATCGGTGAACAGCAGTTGCTCGTACTGGCGGTCGATCGGCGCGCGGCCGCTGACCACGGCCGCGTCGACACCGTGCTGCTCGCAATGCGCGAAGCAGGCCTTGATCAGCGCCAGCTTCACCTGGCGTCCGATGCGCCCTTCGACGATGCCGAGCCGGGTCACCTCGGCCAGCCGCTGCGATGCCAGCCACAGCGGCAGGTCGACCGATACTTCCACGTGCAGCGGCTGGCGAAAATTGGTCTGGATGCGCACGCTGCCGAGCGCGCTGCCGTCTTCCTTCGACTCGGCCAGCAGGATCACGGTGTCGCTGTCGTGGTCGGCCGCTTCGGCTTGCGCCAGGGTGCGGGCGAATTCGGGCAGGTGGCGCGCGTAGGCGGCCTGGCGCACGTCGACCGCCTTGCGCAGGTCGGCCGCGCTGCGCACCGGGCGCACGGTAAAGGGCAGTAGTTCAATCGCGACCGGCGCGCCGACGCCGGCACGGTCGGCCCGCAGCGGTGCCGGCCGGAGGATGTTGCTCAGTTGCAGGCTGCTCAGGGAAGTGCTCGATGCCATGGTCATGCTCCTCGTTCTGTTGTGAATTTGTTGATTCTCTGAGGCAATTATCAGAGGTATCAGACAAATCGAAGGGCCAAGAAGAACCATGTTTGCATCACTGTTTACCAAAAGCATTGTTTCTACTCAACATGCAACTGGCTGTACAAGCGGGGCAGGTTGTATACTCATCGCCTTTCAAGCAACTTCAGGACGATTCCCATGAGCGCACTTCCCCCCTGCCCTAAATGCAATTCAGAATTTACTTACGAAGACGGCAGCAACCTGGTGTGCCCGGAGTGCGCCCACGAATGGAGCGCGCAGGAAGGCGCGGCGGCCGAGGAAGGGCCGAAGGTTTATCGCGATGCTGCTGGGAATGTGTTGCAGGATGGCGACACGGTCACCGTGATCAAGGATTTGAAGCTCAAGGGATCGGGCGGGACGGTCAAGATGGGAACCAAGGTCAAGAACATTCGCCTGGTCGACAGCGACCACGATATCGACTGCAAGATCGACGGCTTCGGCGCCATGAGCCTGAAGTCGGAATTCGTCAAGAAAGTGTAAGCCTGCGGCTGCGCCTTGCAGACCCGGGGGCTGTCCCCGCATCCGCAAGGCGGCGGCCGACTGTCAGCGGCACGATCGTCAGGCGCCTATCCTGCTAGTCGACAATGCTTACTAGTCGACAATGGCCATGAACCTTCTCAGGCCGCCTCGCGCGCCCTGGTCTGGATCAACAATACCTTGATCTCGGGCACGCAAGAACCGCAATTGCCCCCCGCCTTCAGGCAAGCCGTCACTTCCGGCACCGTCTTCAAGTCCTGGGCGACGATCGCCGCGCAGATCGTGTTGCGCCCCACCCCGAAGCAGGAACACACGGTCGGTCCGGTGTCGAGGCGCTGGCCGAGCGCCTGCCCGGCCAGCAGGCCGGCGCGGTCGAGCCGGGTGAGCGACTCGCTGGCGAACAGGCTGGCCAGCCAGGCGCGCGCCGGCAGGTCGGTGCGCGGCGACAGGAAGATGCACTGTTCGATGTGCTCGCCCACCACGTGCACCGCCCGGTACACGCCATCGCTGGCGTCTTCGTAATCGAGCCAGTCGGCGTCATCGCCGGCACCGAGCAGCGCGCGCGCCCAGGCGGCGCGGTCGCGCACCTGGCCGCGGCCGGCCATCTCGTAACGCGCAAAGCCGCGTCCCTGCACCCGCGTCCAATGCGCCACCTGGTCCAGCGCCAGTTCGCTGCGGCTCAACACAAAGGCATGCCACGCCACCCCGAAGCGCTCCACCTGCACCGGCGTATGCTTGAATTCCGGCTCGCCCGACACCGGGTCGACAACCGGATTGACCAGCGTACCCACGCGCGCGTCGGAGGCGGTCTGGCCGTTCCAGTGAATCGGCACGAACACCGATCCGCGCGCAATGCCGCCGCCGTGCTGCACGCGCGCCACCATCGCCCCCCACTGGCTCGACACGCGCGCCAGCTCCCCTTCGCGCACGCCGTACAGCAGCGCGTCCTGCGGATGCATGTCGATGAAGGCTTCGGCCGTGTGATCGGCCAGGCGCGGGGCGCGGCCGGTGCGGCTCATGGTGTGCCACTGGTCGCGCACGCGCCCCGTGTTCAGCACCAGCGGATATGCGGGATCGACCCGGTTGGCCGGCGCGCGCGGCGCCGTGGCGATGAAGCGCGCCTTGCCGTCGGCATGGGCGAAGCGGCGCTCTCCGAACAGGCGCGCGCTGCCCTGCAACGCGCCGTCCGCGCCGCGCCGCACCGGCCACTGCACCGGTTCGAGCCTGTCGTAGTCGTCGGCCGTCAAGCCGCACAGGCCCGCCAGGTTGAACACACGCGTGCCCTCGTTGCGGAACACGCTCAGACGCGCATGTTCGTCGAACACGGCGTGCGAACTATCGAAGTCGAAGCCGTCGAAGCCCATGCGCCGCGCCACGTCGGCCAGAATGCGCCAGTCGGCGCGCGCCTCTCCGGGCGCCGGCAAAAAGGCGCGCTGGCGCGAGATCAGGCGCTCGGAATTGGTGACCGTGCCATCCTTCTCGCCCCAGCCCAGCGCCGGCAGCAGCACGTCGGCAAAGGCATTCGTGTCGGTGTTGGCGATGATGTCGGAGACCACCACCAGTTCGCACTTTTCCAGCGCGCGCTGGACCTGGTTTGCGTCCGGCATGCTCACCATCGGGTTGGTGGCGATCACCCACACCGCCTTGACCGTGCCCGCTTCGATCGCCTTGAACAGGTCGACCGCCTTCAGTCCGCCCTTGCCGGCGATGCGCGGCGAGGACCAGAAGGTCTGCACCGTGTCGCGGTGCTGCGGGTTGTCCAGGTCCATGTGGGCCGCCAGCATGTTGGCCAGGCCGCCCACTTCGCGTCCGCCCATGGCATTCGGCTGGCCGGTGATCGAAAACGGTCCCATGCCCGGCTGGCCGATGCGGCCCGTGAGCAGGTGGCAGTTGATGATGCTGTTGACCTTATCGGTCCCGGCCGACGACTGGTTCACCCCTTGCGAAAAGGCCGTGACCACGTTGGCGGTCGCCGCAAAGCCGGCGTAGAAGGCCAGCAGGTCGTCAGGATCGAGGCGGCAGTGGCGCGCCACCGCCAGCGGATCGGCGCAATCGACCTGCGCGGCGTCCAGCGCCTGTTCCAGGCCGTTGGTGTGGGCTTCGATGAAAGCCGTGTCCTGCACGCCGCTGCGCGCGAGGTAGCTGAGCAAACCGTTGAACAGCCACACGTCGGTGCCGGGTTTGACCGGCAGGTGCAGGTCGGCCAGTTCGCAGGTGGCGGTGCGGCGCGGATCGATGACGACGATGCGCACCTCGGGACGCGCCTCCTTCAGGCGCGCGATGCGCTGGAACAGGATCGGATGGCACCACGCCGTGTTCGACCCCACCAGCACCACCATGTCGGCCAGGTCGAAGTCTTCGTAGCAGCCCGGCACCAGGTCGGCGCCGAAGGCGCGCTTGTGCCCCGCCACGGCGGACGACATGCACAGGCGCGAATTGGTGTCGATGTTGGCGCTGCCGATGTAGCCTTTCATCAGCTTGTTGGCGACGTAGTAGTCCTCGGTCAGGAGCTGGCCCGAGACGTACAGCGCCACCGCGTCCGGCCCGTGTTCGTCGATGATGGCGCGCAGGCCGCCGGCGACGCGCTCGAGCGCCTGGTCCCAGGATGCCCGGCGCAGCGCGCCGGCTTCGCGCACGGCCGGATGCAGGAGGCGGCCTTCGAGGCCGATGGTTTCTCCCAGCGCCGCTCCCTTGACGCACAGGCGGCCGCGATTGGCGGCGTGGCCGGGGTCGCCCGCGATGGCGATGGCGCCGTCGGGCAAGGGCGTGGCGGTGATGCCGCAGCCCACGCCGCAGTAAGGACAGGTGCTGCGCACCGCGAGGGCGATACGGCGCGCCGGGATCGGGGAGAGGTTCAATTGATGCTCCGTGTCAGGCAGCTTGGGCGCACAAGGCTTCGCCGAACAGCAGGCGACTGCGCATGGACGATATATCGGTGCGGTTCTGGATCAGGCCGAAGTACCACGGACCGTCCTGCACGTCGCCGTACAGCACCGCCCCCGCGATCCGGTTACCGGCCAACACCAGGCGTTTGTAGATGCCGCGGCGCGGATCGCGCAGCACCAGGTCTTCGCTGCCCTCGCCGCCGATAAAGTCGCCGACCGAATACAGGTCGACGCCGGTGACCTTCAGCTTGGTCGGCGTGGCTTGCTGCACGTAGCGGCGGTGGCCGTTGCGCGCCAGGTGCGCGCCGCACACCCTGGCCTGGTCCCAGATCGGCGCGACCAGGCCGAAGGTGGCGCTGCGGTGCTGCACGCATTCGCCCACCGCGTAGATGCGCGGATCGTAGGTCTGCAAGGTGTCGTCGACGACGATGGCGCGCTCGCAGTGCAGGCCGGCGGCCCTGGCCAGTTCGATATTCGGACGCACGCCGGCGGCCATGACCACCAGGTCGGCCGGAATCTCGCTGCCATCCTTGAAGCGCACCGCTGTCACGCGCGCGTCGCCCGCAATCTCGCTGGTATGCGCTTCGAGCAGGAAGCGCAAGCCCTTCAGTTCCAGCGCGTTCTTCAACAGCAGCGCGGCCGGCTTGTCGAGCTGCTGGTTCATCAGGCTGTCCATCACGTGCACCACGGTGACCTGCATCCCGCGCCGCAGCAGGCCGTTGGCCGCCTCCAGCCCGAGCAGGCCGCCGCCGATCACGACCGCATGGCCGCCGCTGCGGGCCGCCGCCAGCATGGTGTCGACGTCCTGGATATCGCGAAAGCCGATCACGCCCGCCAGCGTGTGGCCGGGAACGGGCACGATGAACGGTTTCGAACCGGTGGCCAGCAGCAGGCGGTCGTACCAGACTTCGCGCCCCGATGCGGAGCGCACCATGCGCTTGCGGCGGTCGATATGCACCACCGGATCGCCCGCGTGCAGGGTGATGCCGTTGGCGGCGTACCATTCGCGCGTGTGCAGCATGATGTCGTCGATGTTCTTTTCGCCGGCCAGCAGCGGCGAGAGCAGGATGCGGTTGTAGTTACCGTGCGGCTCGGCGCCGAACACCGTGATGTCGTACAGCTGCGGCGCCAGCTTGAGCATTTCCTCGACCGTGCGCATGCCGGCCATGCCGTTGCCGATGACGACCAGCGATTGCCTGGCGACGGGCGCCGTCGTGAGCTGTGTCATGCGCAGACCCATACCTTGCCGTCCTGGACGCGCGCGCGGTAGCTGGGCACCGAGTGTTCCGGCGCTTCCAGGCATTCGCCGGTGAACAGGTCGAAGTGCTGCTTGTAGATGGGCGAGGCCACCACGATGCGTTCGCCCAGGCTTCCCACCAGTCCGCGCGAGAGTACCGATACGCCGCTGTTCGGATCGACGTTCCCGATCGCGAACACGCGCTCTACGGAATCACGCACATGGAACACGGCCACCTGTTCGCCATTGAGCAGCGCGCACACGCCGGTGTTGGGGACGATTTCGTCGAGCGAGCAGACAGCGGTCCAGTTGGTCAGTTCGATATCGCGGTGCATGGGCTTCTCCTTAGGCGGTTTTGACGATGAGAGGGATGACGCGCTTGCGTTCTTCGATCGTGGCCGGGCGAATCTGGCCGCGTTCGGGCATGAAGACCACGTTCTGGTCGGCCTGGTCGCTGTTGACAAAATGGCGGAAGCGCTGGCGCGTGGCCGGATCGGTGACGGCGTTCTTCCATTCGCAGGCGTAGGTGTCGACCACGTGCTGCATGTCCGCTTCCAGTTCGGCGGCCAGGTGCAGCTTGTCGTCGATGACCACCGATTTGAGGTAATCGAGGCCGCCTTCGAGATTGTCGCGCCAGACGCTGGTGCGCTGCAGGCGGTCGGCCGTGCGCACGTAGAACATCAGGAAGCGGTCGATGTAGCGCACCACGGTGTCCTGGTCCAGGCTTGATGCGATCAATTCGGCGTGGCGCGGCTTCATGCCGCCGTTGCCGCACACGTACAGGTTCCAGCCTTTTTCGGTGGCGATCAGGCCCACGTCCTTGCCCTGCGCCTCGGCGCATTCGCGGGTGCAGCCGGAGACGCCGAACTTGATCTTGTGCGGCGTGCGCAGGCCCTTGTAGCGGTTTTCCAGCTCGATGGCGAAACCGACGCTGTCGGCCACGCCATAGCGGCACCAGGTGGAACCGACGCACGATTTGACCGTGCGCAGCGACTTGCCGTAGGCGTGGCCCGATTCGAAGCCGGCCTCGATCAGTTCTTCCCAGATCGACGGCAGCTGCTCGACGCGCGCGCCGAACAGGTCGACCCGCTGGCCGCCGGTGATCTTGGTGTACAGGCCGTATTTTTTGGCGACCATGCCGACCGCGATCAGGCCATCGGCCGTGACTTCGCCGCCCGGCATGCGCGGCACCACAGAATAAGTGCCATCCTTCTGGATATTGCCGAGGAAGTAGTCGTTCGAATCCTGCAGGCTGGCGTGTTCCGGCTTGAGCACGAAGTCGTTCCAGGTCGAGGCCAGCACATTGGCGGCCACCGGCTTGCAGATGTCGCAGCCGCGTCCCGTGCCGTGCTGCGCCAGCAGGTCGTCGAAGGAAGTGATCTTGCCGACCTTGACCAGGTGGTAGATCTCCTGGCGCGTGTAGGGGAAGTGTTCGCACACGTGGTTGTTGACGGCCATGCCCTGCTTCTTCATCTCGGCCTTCATCACCTGGGTGACCAGGGCCACGCAGCCGCCGCAGGTGGAACCGGCCTTGGTGCAGCTTTTCAGCGCGCCGATGGTGGTCGCCCCGCCGCAGACGGCGGCGCACAGGTCGCCCTTCGACACATCGTTGCAGGAGCAGATCTGGGCCGTATCTGGCAGCGCATCCACGCCGAGGCCAGGGCGCGCCTTGCCGTCGCTTTGCGGCAGGATCAGGAATTCGGGCGACTCGGGCAGCTCGATTTTATTCAGCATCATCTGCAGCAGGGTGCCGTACTCGCTGGCGTCGCCCACCATCACGCCGCCGAGCAGGAATTTGCCGCAGTCGGACACGACGATCTTCTTGTAGACCTGCTTGCGTTCGTCGGTGAACTGGTAAGAGCGGCTGCCCGGACTGAGCGCGTGCGGGTCGCCCATGCTGGCCACGTCCACGCCCATCAGTTTGAGCTTGGTGCTCATGTCGGCGCCGGTAAAGGCGGCCGCCTGTTCGCCGAGCAGGTGGCGCGCCGCCACCCGGGCCATGTCGTAGCCCGGCGCCACGAGGCCGAACAACTGGCCGTTCCACAGCGCGCATTCGCCGATGGCGTAGACGTCCGGATCGGAGGTCAGGCAGCTGTCGTCGATGGCGATGCCGCCGCGCGGGCCGATCGCCAGGCCGCACAGGCGCGCCAGGTCGTCGCGCGGGCGGATCCCGGCCGAGAAGACGATCATGTCGGTATCCAGGTGGCTGCCGTCGGCAAAGCGCATGCGGTGCGTGCCGTCTTCGCCGTCGATGATCTCGAGCGTGTTCTTCTGGGTGTGGACGGTCACGCCCAGGTCTTCGATCTTGGCGCGCAGCACGCGCGCGCCGCCGTCGTCCACCTGCACCGCCATCAGGCGCGGGGCGAATTCCACCACGTGCGTCTGCAGCTGCATGTCGCGCAGGGCCTTGGCGCATTCGAGCCCCAGCAGGCCGCCGCCGATCACCACGCCGGTTCTGGAGCGCTTGCCGCATTCGAGCATCGCTTCCAGGTCTTCGATGGTGCGGTAGACGAAGCAGTCCTTGCGGTCCTTGCCGGCCAGCGGCGGCACGAAGGGGTAGGAGCCGGTGGCGAACACCAGTTTGTCGTAGGCCAGCACGTCGCCGCTGCCGACGGTGACGGTCTTCGCTTCGCGGTCGACCGCGACCGCCTTCGCGTTCAGCTTGAGCAGCATATTGCCGCCCTCGAAAAAGCCGGCCGGCACCAGCGACAGCTCGTCCGCCGATTTACCGGCAAAGAATTCGGACAGGTGCACGCGGTCGTAGGCGGCGCGCGGCTCTTCGCACAGGACCGTCACTTCCAGCCCCGGCGCGGCGGCGGCGCCCAGCGACTCCAGGAATTTGTGGCCCACCATGCCGTGGCCGATGACGATGATCTTCATGCCGGTTCTCCTTGGGCCACAGCGTTGTTGACGGCGACCGGACGGTCGTCCGCGGCGGCGCTGAGCCGGACCGCGATGGCGCACAGCGCCGACAGCAGCACCAGGCCGCTGAGGATGGTGAGGGTCTGGGCGATGTCGCCCGTGCCTTTCATGAGAAAGCCGGCGGCCACCGCGCCCACATTGCCGCCGGCGCCGATGATGCCGGCCACGCCGCCCAGGGCGCGGCTGTCGATGAAGGGCACCAGCGCGTAGGTGGCGCCGCAAGCCATGTGGGTGAACAGGCCGAAGACCAGCATGGCGATGACGGCAAAGGCGACGCCGTCGGCCTTGGCGAACCACAACAGGCCCGCGCCTTCGCCGATCATCAGCACGAACAGCAACGTCACGCGGCTGTTGATGGTGCCGCGCATCGCCATCCTGTCCGACACCCAGCCGCCCAGGGCGCGGGCGAACAGCGCCAGCAGGCCGAAGCTGCCGGCGGCCATGCCGGCTTCTTTCAGGCTCAGTTTGAAGTGGTCGACGTAGTAGACGGCGGCGATATTGTGGATGAAGATCTCGATGCCGAAGCAGGCGCCGTAGGTGACGAACAGCAGCCACACGCGGTGATTGGCGCTGGCGGCCTTGAAGCTCTCCCAGCCGCCGGCGCGGGCATGCCCCGCCTTGCCGCCCTCAATCGCCATGCCGGCGGCGCGCATCTGGTCGTAGTTGCCTTGCGGGCAGTCCTGGGTGAATTTCCAGTACAGGCCGGCCATGACGATCATCAGCACGCCCGGAACCAGCAGGGCCACGCGCCAGCCCAGCGTGTCGCTCACGCCCAGCATCAGCAGCGCGCCGACCAGCAAGGGCATCAGCGCCTGGGCCGCGCCGCCGCCGGCGTTGCCCCAGCCGGCGGCAGCCGCGTTGGCGGTGCCGACCACCTTGGGCCCGAACATGACCGAGGTGTGGTACTGGGTGATGACGAAGCTGGCGCCGACGGCGCCGATGCCGAGGCGGAAGAACAGGAAGCTCTCGTAGCTTTGCGAGGCGGCCACGCCGAGGACCGGGATGGCGCCGAGCAGCAGCAGGCCGGTGTAGGCCTTGCGCGGGCCGAAGCGGTCGCACATGGGGCCGACGATCAGGCGGACCAGGATGGTGATGGCGACGGCGGCGATGTTGATGTTGGCGACCTGGGCCAGGGTCAGGCCGAATTCGCCCTTGATGATGGGCATCAGCGGCGCGCAGGCGAACCAGGCGAAGAAACAGACGAAGAAGGCCATCCAGGTCAGGTGGAAGGCGCGCATCTGCGGAGTATCGATACTGAAGAGTGCGATGGTGTTTGCTTTGGTGGCCATGTTTTATCCCGTTAAAAACAAAAAGGCGTCCGACCAGACCCGGTTGTCGAAACCAGGTTGGACGGACGCCGTTGTCCTGCCGATCCGTCTTTAGATCAGCGCAAGTTGTTCAGGGGATCGCCATTGATCCGATACGATCTATTTAGCAAACGCCGTGCCAGCGTCGGCAAGGGGCGGGATGGCCGGGGAATGGCGGGGAATCCGGGCGGACGCTACATTGCGGTGCAACAATGCCCGAAAATGATGCGTCGGCGCGTGCGCCGGCTCCCCTCCCCTTAGCGCTGGTGAATCGGGAACGATGCCGCGTAACCACGCGGATCGCTGCCATCCCAGCGCATGCCGTCGATCAGGGTCGAGCTGCGCATGACAGAGGCCGGCAGCTGGGTGCCGGTCATCCCGGCCGCGCCTTTGTACAGGTCGATCCGGTTGACGGCCTGTGCCTGGCCCAGGTAATCCGGGTCGTCGCGCAGCAGCCCCCATCTGCGCTGCTGGGTCATGAACCACATGCTGTCCGACAGGTAGGGAAAGTTGACCTCGCCATCGGCATGGAAACAGAGCGCCTGGGCATCGGTCCATTGCCTGCCCGCGCCGTTGTCGTAGCGCCCCAGCAGGCGCGCGGCGATGGCCTGCCTGCCGGTATTCAGATAGGCGGAACCGGCCAGTACGGTGGCGCTCTGCTCCCTGTTGGCCGTGGACGCTTCGATCCAGCGGCTGGCGTCGAGCACGGCCGCGATCATCGCCCGGCACGTATCCGCTTCGCTCGCCGCGAAGGCCGCCGTGGTTCCCAGCACCTTGCCCGGATGATCGGGCCAGATCTGCTGGCTGGTCGCCGCCGTCACGCCCACGCCCTCGTCGATGGCGCGCTGGCCCCAGGGCTCGCCGGCGCAGAAGCCGTCGATCATGCCGGCTTTCAGGCTGCCCACCATCTGGGCCGGCGGCACCGTCAGCGCGCGCGCCTGGCGCAGCGGGTCGATGCCCTGCGCCGCCAGCCAGTAGTACAGCAGCATGGCGTGATTGCCGGTCGGGAAAGTGTGGGCGAAGGTGTAGCTGCGCGGCGCCTCGCGCATCTGCCGCGCCAGGCCCGGGCCGTCGAGCGCGCCCTGCTGCGCCAGCGCGCGCGAGACGGTGACCGCCTGGCCGTTGCGGCTCAGGTTCATCAGGACCGCCATGTCTTGCCGCTGGCACCCGATGCCGAGCTGCACGCCGACCATCAGGCCGTACAGCACATGGGCGGCGTCCAGCGCGCCGGAGCCCAGCTTGTCGCGCACATTGGCCCAGGACGTCTCGCGGCTGGGCACGATCCGGATGCCGTACTGGCGGTCGAAGCCGCACTCGGCCGCCATGACCAGGGAGGCGCAATCGGTCAGCGGCATGAAGCCGATCCGGACCGTGCGCAAGGGATTACCGATGATTGCTGCCATACCACTCCTTGTGTTCCTGCCGGCGCCGATTCAAGCGAGCAGATCCTCGACATCGAGGATGCGCTGGGCAATCTCCGCCAGCTTCAGATTCTTGTTCATCGCCATGCTGCGCAGCTTCTGGTAGGCCTGGTCCTCGGTCAGCCGGTGATGGGTCATCAAGATGCCCTTGGCGCGGTCGATGATCTTGCGCTCGGCCAGCTTGTGGCGCGTTTCGCTCAGCTCGGCCAGCAGCTTCTGCTCCTGGCGGAAACGCGCCAGCGCCACGTTCAGCACCGGCTTGATGCGCTCGGCCTGCAAGCCGGCCACGATATAGGCCGAGACGCCGGCCGCCATGGCCGCATCCATGCTGCTGGTGGTGTCGTCCTCGGTAAACAGCACGATCGGGCGGCGCTCGTCGCGGCTGGCGATGACGATGTGTTCGAGCACGTCGCGCGCGTCCGATTCGGCATCGATGATGATCATGTCGGGCTGGAGCTGGGCAATGCGGTCGGGCAGGTAGATGTCGGCGGGCAGCGAAGCGACGATGTCGTAGCCGGATTCGAGCAGGCCGATGCGCAGCGCATTGCCGCGCATGACCTGGACAGCCAGCGCGGCATCGTGCTCGCCGCCGTCCGGGACGATCGTGTTGACGACGACAATGCGCAGCTTGCGTGGGGGTTGCGCGGGAGTTCTGGGCATGTTGTTGGGTGGATGTGTGGCCATGTACTTACCATACAAGCAAGATACGGGCCAATCCCGCTCGGGTGCATCGTTGCTTGCGGGCAGGATGGCGGCGCCGGAATAGTTGCTTCTTTCAAGCCGCCTGCGCTACATTGCTGTTCTTACCTTCTCAACATCCTGAAAGCGGACCATGCGCATGCGTTTTTCTCTTCCTGGCGGCATGCTGCTCGCCGCGGCCCTGCTGGCGCCGGCCGTCGCGGCGGCCGATCCGTCCATCGTTTACCTGGTCCGGCATGGCGAAAAAGCGGCCGACGGCAAAGATCCGGCATTGACGGCGCAGGGCAAGGCGCGGGCCGGCAATATCGCGGCAATTCTCCGCTCGACTGGCATCACGCATATCTACAGCAGCACGACGCAGCGCACGCGGCAGACGGCGCAGCCGCTGGCCAGCAGCTTGGGCCTGGCGGTGCAGGTGTACGACCCGGCGCAGGCGGCGAAGCTGGTCGGACAGGTCAAGGCGGCCGGCGGCACGGCGCTGGTGGTCGGCCATTCGAATACGGTGCCCGATCTGGTGCGCTTGTTCGGAGGGAAAGCGGGCGCCGATATCGGCGACGACGAATTCGACCGGCTGTATCAGCTGATCGTCGACAAGGATGGGGGCGTGACGACGGTGCTGCTGCATTCGGTGGCGAATTGATGGCAGGGAACGACTGCTCACGATGCGTGCAACATGATAAATTCGTGCCGGCCTGATAAGGAATGCGCCCTCACATGCGCGGGCGGCTCGCTCGGCGCCTGGCTCAGGATGGTTTTCATCACGGCCGCCTCCTGCACCGGACTGCGGCCGAAAAAGCGCTTGAATTCCCGGCTGAACTGCGAACTGCTTTCGTAGCCGACCCGGTTCGACGCGCTCGAGGCGCTCAGGCCTTCCTGCACCATCAACAGCCGCGCCTTGTGCAGCCGCGTGCTCTTCAGATACTGGATCGGCGAAGTCTGGGTGACGGCCTTGAAGTTGGCGTGAAAGGCCGCCACGCTCATGCCCGCCTCATGCGCCAGGGTCGGTACGTCGAGCTCGCCGCTGAAACCCGCATGGATGCGGCGCAGCGCCTTGCCGATCTTGCCGAACTGGCTGTGCTGGGCCAGCGCCGCGCGCACCGCGCCACCCTGCTCCCCGGTCAGCACCCGGTACAGGATTTCGCGCAGGATGCCGCGCCCCAGTACTTGCGCCTCCACCGGACACAACAGCGCTTCGAGCAGGCGCAGCACCGCGTCGCCCAGGACATCGTCCATGGCCGTCGAACACATGCTCACAGGCGCATTGTGCGCCGGCGCCGCCGGACCGAGGGCCAGCGCCAGTTCGGCCGCGACCGCAAGGTCGATGTCGATCTTCAGGGCAAGCAGCGGCTCGGCATCGCTGGCCTCGGTCTCGCTTTCGAACGGCAGGGGCACCGACAACACCAGGTATTGCTGAGCATCGTAGATAAAGCTGCGTTCGCCCAGATACCCGCGCTTGCGCCCCTGGCAGACGATCACGATGCAGGGCTCGTACAACACGGGCGTGCGCGGCACGGCGCGGTTGGCGCGCATGAAACGCACCTCATCGAGCGCGGACGCGGTATAGCCCTCGGCCGGCGCCAGCCTGCCCAGCAGGGCGATCATCCTGTCTTGTCTGCCTGGCGGCGTTGGCATCGGCTCCTCCGGTGGCGGGTTAATCAACCGCCAGTGTAAGCCGCGAACAGGCACCACGCCAAGGCCGAATCCTCGCGCAGGCTTGCCTGATTCTCTTGCGATACCGCCGGCGCCGCCCGCAAGCCCCCCTGCCGCATGCACAAAGCGCTTTGCCGCCGCCCGTCTAGTGCATCATCCAGAGCGCCAGCGTGGACGACCTGAGCACGGTCCTGGTGGCGCCGCCGAGCAAGACTTCGCGAAAGCGCGAGCGGCCGTACGCGCCCATCACAATCAGGTCGGCGCCAGCCTCGCCCGCCGCCGCCAGCAGGGCGCGGCCAGCATCGGCCCGGCCCGGATCGGCGCGGCCAGCATCGGCCCGGCCCGGATCGGCGCGGCCAGCATCGGCCCGGCCCGGATCGGCCCGGCCAGCATCGGCGCGGCTGTCGATATCGCGCACATTGACGCGAATAGCGTGCCGCGCCAGATACAAGGCCAGGTCCGCCCCCGGCATGGCGCCGTGCAGGTCGCCCTGCGCGCGCGCATCGACCACGACGACGTCGACCTGGCGCGCACGCTGCATCAACGGAATGGCGCTGGCGATCGCGCGGCTGGCCGGGGCGCTGCCGTTCCAGCCTACCACGATGCGCTGTCCCAAAGGCGGCCCGTGCGGGGCCGTGGCGGGCACGACCAGCACCGGCTTGGCCGAATTGAGCAGCACATAGTCGGGGAAATCGGCCCGTACGCCTTGCAGGGGATGGGCGGCATTGTGCTGGCCGATCACGACCAGGTCGCAGTAACGTGCCTGCAGGCTCATCCCCATCCCGAGCTCTTCTTCCAGCCGGCGCCGCTCCAGGGACAGCACGCCCAGCGCGGTGGCCCGCTGTTCGAAGACGTCCAGCGCACTGTCGGCCAGGCGACGCAGTTCGATCAGCGGCGCCTGCATCGGCGGCAGGCTGGGATCGAGGCCGCTCAGCGCCAGCAGGCGCGGCGGCAGGTTGGTCAGCGCCGTGCCGATCAGATGCGCCTCATGCTCGATGGCGAGCCGTGCCGCCGTATCGATGCGTGAAGCAGCCTGGGGCGATTCGTCGACATGGACCAGGATCGTCTTGTATTCCATGATGCCCTCCTCAGAACAGGTGGCGCACGCCCAGGTTGAAGGCGCTGTCTCCGCTGCCCGCCTCGGTGTTGTTGCCCACCGTATAGCCGGCGCCATGCTTGTTCCTGATGCGCGCATAGGCCGTGTACAGACTGGTGCGCCGCGATAGTGCATGGCTCAGCCCGACGCCCCATTGCTGCGCATCCTGGTCGTAGGCCGTGCGGTCGTTCTTGCGGATATACGAGGCCATCAGCGTCGTCATGCCGAACGGAACCGAGGCGCCGAGCAGCATGTCGCGGCTGTCGGTGGACGCGGTGGGACGCACGCCACCGTAGGGATTGCCGCTATTCGGCAGCGAGGCGCTGTTGCTGCCCTTGTCCACGCCATACGCGAGGTAGGCGCGGACGATGCCGGCGTCGTAGTTGGCCGCCAGCAGCGTGTTGCGCCCGATATCGCGGTCGGCGGCGGGCACCGGCGGCACAGCGGCCGCGCCGGCGGCGGCCGTGATGTCGTTGTTGCGGTGGTTGTAGGCCAGGCGCGCATTGAGCGGGCCCTGGCTGTACCCGAGCGACAGGCCGAACTGGCGTCCCGCCGTGCTGCTGCCCGGCTGCTCGCCGAGCGCGTACGACAGCTCGGCCGTCACGCCCATCTTCCCGCGCATCGCATACACGATGGCATTGCTGGTGCGCGTATTCCGGCCGCCGGCCGGGAACAGGTTGTTGGCCGTGCCCGCATAAGCGCCGCCGAACGGGTCGCCCACCATGGTGAGCGCATGATAGTAAGGCGTGTACTGGCGTCCCAGGGTGAGGGCGCCGTACTCGCGGTGGCGCGCCCCCACGTAAGCCTGGCGGTGGAACAGGGCGCCTGGGGATTCCTGCTCGCCGCTATCGATGCGCACGCCCGCTTCCAGCAGGAAGCTGGCGCTCCAGCCGTATCCAAGGTCTTCCGCGCCGCGAAAACCGATGCGCGAGGCCGACCCGACCCCGCTGCCGAGGCGGGTGAGATTGCCGCCGGCGCCGCCGTGCTCGCGCACGAGGCCGGCGTCGGCGACGCCGTACACGGTCACGGCCGACTGCGCCCATGCCCGGCTGCCAGCCATACCAAACACACAGGACACTGCTGCCACCAGGAACGCGATAAGGACTTTCATTGCCGGCTTCCTTTGAACATGGCGATCGGTAGGATGTACGCGATGGTTGGACTGGCCACCGGCGAAGAGGTTCAATGCATTTTGCGGACGGACGAAGATTCTTTCGGGCGGCGCGAGGCCGGCGCGTGCTTCAGCTCAGCAAGAATGAAGCGGGCACGGTAAGATCGCCGCCATGGATAATTTAAGTCACTCCCTGGTCGGACTGGCCGTCGGCGAACTGGTGCAGCGCAGTTTGCCGGCCGAGGCCGATCCGGACCGGCAACGCACGCGGCGCCGCCTGATGCTGGTTTCCTGCTGGGCAGCCAGCAACTTTCCCGACCTCGACCTGGTGCTCAGCGGCAATCTGCCCAGTCCGCTCGGCTACCTGCTGCACCACCGCGGCCACACCCACACCCTGCTGTTCGGCATTCCCCAGGCGCTGCTCCTGATCGCGCTGTTGTGGATCCTGTGGCCCGGCGCGCGCGCCCTGCTGCGCGCCAGCAAGCCGGCCCGCGCCGGACTGCTGGCGGCCGTCGGCGCCGGCTTCCTGCTGCACATCGGCATGGACGCGCTGAACTCCTACGGCGTCCATCCCTTCTATCCCTTCGACGCGCGCTGGTTCTACGGCGACATGGTGTTCATCCTGGAACCGGTGTTCTGGGTGGCCGGCGCCGTGCCGCTGGCGATGATGCCGGGAAGCCGCTTCTGGCGCGCACTGCCGCTGGCCGGGCTGGCCGGCGCGCTGGCCTATTTCACCGTGCGCGGCTACCTGCACTGGGCCTCGCTGGCCGCCCTGCTCGCCTTCGGCGCCGGATTGGCCCTGCTGCAACAGCGCGCCGGCCAGGCCGGCAGGCAAGCCTTGTGCGCCGCGCTGCTGGGCGCGCTCGGCTTCGTGGCGGTCCAGGGCGCCGCCACGCGCCAGGGCCAGGCCATCGTGGCCGACCACCTGCGCCTGCGCGACCCGGCCAGCACCCTGCTCGACACGTCGATGACGGCGTTTCCCGCCAACCCGCTGTGCTGGATTTTCGTGTCGGCCGAACGCAACGAGCGCGCCGGCACCTACCGCTTGCGGCGCGGCATGGTCAGCATCGCACCAAGCGTGCTTGCGCTCGATGCCTGCCCGGCCGCCCTGTCGGAAGGCGCCAGCCCGCGCCACCCCCAGCTTGTCGTCAACTGGAGCCAGGAAACCTCGCTGGCGCGCCTGCGCGCGCTCCAGGCCAACAATTGCCGCTTCGATGCCTGGATGCGCTTCGCGCGCATGCCCGCCCTGGGTACGGACGATGCCTCCGACCTGCGCTTCAGCACCACGCCGAGGGGTAACTTCACCACCCTGCCGCTGGACCGGAAGAACGGGCAGCCCTGCCCCGCCGGCGTACCGGGCTGGGGCTATCCGCGCGCGGACCTGTTGTAAGCGGCGCCGTGCTATGCTCGCTTTACGCCAACCACCGCCACTGGAGCCTTCGTGACAACACCGCGGTTTTCGCATCGGGTCGGGCCGCGCACGTATGCATTTCGCGACCTCAAGGACTTGCTGGCGCGCGCCTCGCCGCCCCGCTCGGGCGACCTGCTGGCGGGCGTGGCGGCGGCCAGCGCCGAAGAACGGGTCGCGGCCCAGATGGCCCTGGCCGACCTGCCGCTGCGCACGATTCTCGACAATCCCCCGATTCCCTACGAAGACGATGAAGTCACGCGCCTGATCGTCGACAGCCACGATGGCGCCGCCTTCGCCCCGATCGCCCACCTGACCGTCGGCGACCTGCGCAACTGGCTGCTCGGCGACGGCGCCGACAGCGCACAGCTGGCCGCCGTGGCGCCCGGCATCACGCCCGAGATGGCGGCCGCCGTCTCGAAAATCATGCGCATCCAGGACCTGGTGCTGGTGGCGCGCAAATGCCGCGTGCTCACGGCCTTTCGCAATACGCTCGGGCTGGAAGGCCGCATGGCCACCCGCCTGCAGCCGAACCACCCGACCGACGACGCCAGCGGCATCGCGGCCAGCGTGCTCGACGGTCTCCTGTACGGCAGCGGCGACGCCGTGATCGGCATCAACCCCGCCACCGACAACGTGGCCCAGGTCGTCAACCTGGTCGGCATGCTCGACGCCGTCATCGCCCGCTACCAGATTCCCACCCAATCCTGCGTGCTGACCCACGTTACCAACACCATCGAAGCGATCGAGCGCGGCGCGCCGGTCGACCTGGTGTTTCAATCGGTGGCCGGGACCGAGGCCGCCAACCGCGGTTTCGGCATCGACCTGGCGCTGCTGGGCGAAGCGCGCAGCGCCGCCCTGTCGCTGGGGCGCGGCACGGTGGGCGAGAACGTCATGTATTTCGAAACCGGCCAGGGCAGCGCGCTGTCGGCCAACGCCCATCACGGGCTCGACCAGCAAACCTGCGAAGCGCGCGCCTATGCGGTCGCGCGCGCCTTCAAGCCGCTGCTGGTCAATTCGGTGGTCGGCTTCATCGGGCCGGAATATTTGTACGACGGCAAGCAGATCATCCGCGCGGGGCTGGAAGACCACTTCTGCGCCAAGCTGCTCGGCTTGCCGATGGGATGCGACGTCTGCTACACCAACCATGCGCAAGCCGACCAGGACGATATGGACGTGCTGCTGACCATGCTCGGCGCGGCCGGCTGCAACTTCGTGATGGGGGTGCCGGGTTCGGACGACATCATGCTCAACTACCAGAGCACTTCCTTCCACGACGCCCTGTACGCGCGCCGCGTGCTGGGCCTGCGCGCCGCGCCCGAATTCGAAGCCTGGCTGCATCGCATGCAGATTTTTTGCGGCGATGGCGCCGCGCAACTGCCGGACGCGCTGGCGCCGGTATTTCAACCCGCCTTGCTGCGCTTATGAAGCAATCGAAGCATGTCCTGTCCAATCCATGGCACGCCTTGCGCGCGCTGACCCAGGCCCGCATCGCGCTCGGGCGCAGCGGGGTGAGCGTGCCCACGTCGGCCCAGCTCGACTTCCAGCTGGCGCATGCGCAGGCGCGCGACGCGGTGCACATGGCGCTCGATGACGAGGCGCTGGCGGCGGCCCTGGCCGAAGACGGGCACGCCTGCCTGCGCGTGCACAGCGCCTGCCCGGACCGCGCCAGCTACCTGCAGCGGCCGGACCTGGGCCGGGTGCTGGACGCGCCCTCGCGCGCCAGCCTGCAGGCGGCGGCGCCGGCCTCGTGCGACCTGGCGATCGTGATCGGCGACGGCCTGTCGGCGCTGGCCATCGCGCACAACGCGCGGCCCTTCGTGGCGGCGCTGCTGGCGCGCCTGGGCGAGGTGGCGCAACAGGAACAGTGGCGCCTGGGGCCGATCGCGATCGCCCGCCAGGCGCGCGTGGCGCTCGGGGACGAGATCGGCGCCCTGCTGAACGCGCGCGCGGTGGCGGTGCTGATCGGCGAGCGTCCGGGGCTGAGCTCGCCGGACAGCATGGGCGTCTACCTGAGCTGGGCGCCGCGCGTAGGCTTGAGCGATGCCGACCGTAACTGCATTTCGAACGTGCGGCCGGCCGGGCTCAGCTACGACCAGGCGGCCTACCGCCTGCATTACCTGCTGACGCAGGCAAGGCAAAGGGGGCTGTCGGGAGTGCTGCTCAAGGACGATACGGTGGCCGACGGCGGCTTGCCGGCGGCGGGGAAGGGGAATTTTTTGCTGCGCTGAAAACGCCTGCCGGCGCATCGGGCCGGCGCGCGCCGCTGCCGCCGAGGGCAACAGGGACGCTGGCGGGTGCCCAGCCTGAAGCGCGTAACGCGGCCCAGGCGCGTGCTTGCACGGCCGGGCTAGCGGCGCGCGCAGACCAGCCGCTGCCCGACATTGAACTTCAGGATCATCTTGTCGCGCGACAATTCTTCCACCCGCAAGGTGTCGTTCACGTTCGAAAACTGGATCGCCAGCTGGCTGTCGCGGTACATCCAGCGTCCCGGCGAGACCCGGTTCTCATAGCGCATCTGCAAGGTCCGGTCGTCGTTAAACGAAATCAGCACCGAGGTCCCGCCGATCGGATCGTTGCAATGCCATTCGCCGACCACCATGTCGCCGTTCTGCGCGCTCTGCGCCGGGTTTTCCTGGGCGCGTTCGGCGCTCATCTTGCCCACCAGGCCGCTGCCACGGCGCGTGCGCATGCTGCCGATCCATTCCGCCGGCGCGGCAAAATTCAGATTCTGCCCGGTGCGCATCTGGAAGGTCACGATCCCCACCAGCCGGCCGGAACTGTCGAACAGTCCGCCGCCGCTCGAGCCGGGCGAGACCGGCGCCGTGGTCTGGATCAGGGTGCCGCCGTCGAGCGGACGCAGCGAGGACACGATGCCGTCGCTGATGGTCAGGTCGAGTCCGTGCGGAGCGCCGATCGCGATCACCCGCTGGCCGGTGCGCAAATCGCCCGAGGCGCCGATCACCACGGCCGGGGCGTTGAGGCCTTTGACCGAGAGCCGGCACAGGTCGCGTTCCTCGTCGGCCACGGACACGGTCGCGTCGTAGCTGTCCTGTCCGAGCTTGACCTGCAGGCGCGAGCCGGCCAGCGCCACGTGGCAATTGGTAATGATTTCGTCGCCGCCCAGCGCCACGCCGCTGCCGGTGCCTACCATGTTGCCGCCGTTGTACATATTAATCCGCGCCACGAACGGCGACAGCTTGGCGAACAGGTCTTCCATGCCGAGCGCGCCGGACGGGTTGCCGGCGCCGGCGGCCGAGACGGTCTGACTCTGGGACTGGGACGGAAAGCCATCGGCGCTCGCGCCGTTGTCCTGCATCGCCGTCTGGATCGCGCCCTGCCCCGCGACGACAGGCGGCGCGGCCGGAGCGCGGCCCTTGGACCAGTACACGATCCCGGCCACCAGCAGGCCGGCGGCCAGGCCATAGCGCCAGTCGAGGTTGAAACCCGACCCGGACGCGGGGACGGCATCGACGCTGCGCGTGAGCGGCGGCGCGACCTGGCTGCGGTCGTAATGGCCGCGCTTGTCCTTGTTCGACAGCACGGCAAACGCTTCCCGCACCAGCACGAAGTCGTTGCGGTCGATCGAACCACTCTGGAACGCCGCTTCCAGGCGCGTATACGCTGCGGCAATCTCTTCAGGAGTGGCGAGGGGATCGACACCCAGAATGGTGTACAGCGTTCGTTTCATTTGCAGCGTCTCCGGTGGGAAACGTCGATCATAGCGTAAATATCAGCCCAGATCATAGCCCGCCGGAAATATTGCTTCTACTTGGTGGCGGGCTGGATACAGCCGGCATCATGCCTTTACTGGTCGAGCGGCGCCGGCGCCGCATTCTGCTCGGGCTCGGGCGGCGCCGGCGCTTCGGCGCGCTCGCCCTCCAGGGGCGCCATGTCCTCGCTGTCCAGGTCTTCGGGATCGGGTTCGGGCGGGGCCGGCGGCGCCACGCCTTCCTGCTGCATGTCGCCCGCTTCCTCGCTGATTTCCTCGCCCGGGTCTTCTTCCTGGCGCACCGGTTCCGGACGCCGTCCGCCGGGGAACAGCGCGGCGGTATCGACCTTGCCCCCGGCGATGGCCGCCTTGAAGAAGTCGCCCACCACCAGGATCGCGTTATGCCCGCCCTGCCCCCAGTAATTGCTGCGCATGGTGACGCGGTTGTCGTTGAAACCGACCCAGGCCCCGGCCACGAGCTTGGGATGCATCATGATGAACCAGCCGTCGGCATTGTTCTGGGTGGTGCCGGTCTTGCCGGCCACATCGGCATTGATGCCGAAGCGGTAGCGGATCGCCGTGCCCGTGCCGCGGTTGATCACGCCGCGCATCATGTCGATCAGGTCGGCCGCGTTCTGCGACGACATGGCGCGCTCGGGCGCCGGGTTGCCGAACTCGGCCAGCACATTGCCCGCGCGGTCGGTGATGCGCGTGACGAACACCGGCTTGCGGTATTCGCCCTGGGCGGCGATGCTGCTGTAGGCATTGACCATCTCGAGCAGGGTCACCGGGCTGGTGCCCAACGCCAGCGAGGGCACCGATTCGAGCTTGCTGTTGCGGATGCCGAGGCCGCGCGCCAGGTCGATGATGCCGGGCAGGCCGACATCCTGCATGACCTGGGCGGTAATCGTGTTCTTGGAAAACACCAACCCATCGCGCATGCTCATCTGGTTGCCGCTCGATCCGCTCATGTCGGTCGGACGCCAGACGGTGCCGTCGCCGGCCTTGATGTTCATCACGGCGTCGCGGTAGGGACGGTTCGGGGCGAAGCCTTTTTCCAGCGCGGCGCCGTAGACGATCGGCTTGAAGGTCGAGCCGGGCTGGCGCGCGGCCTGCACCACGTGGTCGTACTGTTCTTTATGAAAGTCGCGGCTGCCGACCCAGGCCTTGATATGGCCGTTCTCCGGATCCATCGCGACGAAGCCCGTTTCCAGGCGCGTCTTGGCCGCGCGCAAACGGGCGATGAAGGCGCGGTCGGCCTTGAGGCGCTTGAGCGCCTGCGCGCCGCTGTCGCCGCTCTCGACGGCCTTCCTGTACTCGGGCGTTTCGCGGATGAAGGCGTTGACCAGCGTCCCCTTGGCGCGCCAGAAATACTCGAAGGGCGTGATCGAGCCGTGCATGCCGGCATAGCCGCCGGCCGAGCCGTAGCCGCTGTCGCTCTGGGCCCATTCGACGTCGGCGATGATCTGCAAGGTATTGCCCTGGCGCTCGACCGCCTTCTCGGCCGCCTCCTGCATGGCCGAGTCGAGCGTGGTGTGCACCACCAGGCCGTCGCGCTCGACGTTGTAATCGTTTTCGTCGGCCCATTCGATCAGCCACTTGCGCACATAGGCCGTGAAATGGGTATCGCTGGGCTTGCGCTCGGCCTGGCGCGAGAAGGACACGCGCAGCGGCTTCTTGCGCAGGCTGTCGTAGCGCTTCTCGTCGAGCATGCCGTGCTTGCGCATTTGCGACAGCACCACATTGCGGCGCTGCACCGAACGCTCGGGATTGGTGACCGGATTGTAGTAGTTAGTGCCCTTGAGCATGCCCACCAGGGTCGCGCTCTGCAACACGTCGAGCTTGGCGGCGGTGGTATCGAAATAGGTGCGCGCCGCCATTTCGATGCCGAAGGTGTTGTACAGGAAAGGCACCGTATTCAGGTAGGATTCCAGGATCTCGTCCTTGCTGTAGGCCGATTCGATCTTCACCGCCGTGATCATTTCCTTGAGCTTGCGGTTGATGTTGCGCGCACGGCCCACTTGCTCCGGATACAGATTGCGCGCCAGCTGCTGGCTGATGGTGGAGCCGCCCTGCGGATCGCCCAGCGCCGTGTGCAGCACCGAGGCAAAGGTGCGCCTGAAATCGATGCCGTGGTGGTCGCGGAAGCGATGGTCTTCGGTCGCGATCAGCGCCGCGATCATGTGCGGGGAAATCTGCGCCAGGGTCACGCGCTCCTGCACGCCTTCTTCGAAGCTGGCCAGTTCCTTGCCGTCGGCCGACATCAGGACCGAGGCCTTGGCCGCGCGCGTCTGCTTCAGGTCGGACACGCCCGGCGTGAACGGCAGCAGGATCAGCACCCAGACCAGCAGCAGCGCCAGCGGCGCGCCGAGGCACCACAGCAGCGGCAGCCCGATGCGCTTGTACGGCGGCTGCGCCATCAAGTAGGCGCGCAGGCGGCCGATGCGTTCCGCCGCCGCGCTGCTTGCGGCACGCACACCCTGTTCCAGCCGTCCCATCAGATTGCCCACGTTTGATTCCTTGCTTAAAAGTCATTAACTTGCCTGACAGTATATCCGAGCGCTGCGGCGCGCACGCCTGCCGCCGCGTCGCAAGCACAGGCCAGCGTGCTTCCTGATAGCGCGAGGTGGTTTTGTCCTACGCGGGTATTGCCAGTGCGCCTACTCCCTCCACGAATGAGGCCGCCTATCATGGGTTCTCTGCTACAAGACAGGCAGCCAGGAACGATCCCAGCCACCCGGTAGCGCATTAGTTACCATACAAAATATCAGGAGCACACCATGAGAACCTCATCGTCGACCACCCGTAACACGCCGAAACCGATCCCAGGCGGCCACGAAGCGCAGGATGCGATCGCGCTGCTGATCGAAGACCACGAAAACGTCAAACAGATGTTCGAACAGTTCGAGGGCCTGGGCGACCGTGCGCATGCCACCAAGAAAAAACTGGCCATGCAGATCTGCACCGAACTGACCAAGCACGCCACCGCCGAGGAAGAAATTTTCTATCCCGCAGTGCGCGCCGCGACCAAGGAAAATGAAGACCTGGTCGACGAAGCCACTGTCGAGCACGCGTCGGCCAAGGAGCTGATCGCCCAGATCATGGAGATGGAATCGACCGAAGATCTGTTCGATGCCAAGGTCAAAGTGCTGTCCGAGATGATCGAACACCACGTCGAGGAAGAAGAAAACGAGATGTTTCCGAAGGCGCGCAAGGCCGGCCTCGACCTGGAAGCGCTGGGGCAGCAAATCGCCGAGCGCAAGGCACAGATCACCGTGTAAGCGACCGCCCTCCCGCCGAGGATTGCCTGCGCCGCTACCCTTACCGACGGAAGCGGCGCAGGCATGGGCGCCGCGTCCTTACTCGGCGTTCATCTGCCACCAGTTCATATTCCACCCGCCCACGCGCGCATGGATCGTCAGGTCCTGCTGCCCGGCTTCCAGATAGGCACGCGCCGTCACCGTCTGCCAGGTTTGCCATCCGCCCGTGTTCGGCACGCTCACGGTGGCCAGGTCGCTGCCGTTCTTGCTGAAGGCGAACTGCCCGCCGTTGTAGATCGTGGCCACGCGAAATTGCAGCTTGTACCAGCCCGCCTTCGGCACATTGACGGGATAACTCATCCAGTCGTTATTGTCGACATTGCTCACGTTAAAACCCGCTCCCGCATCGCTGGTGGTTTCCATGCGCATGCCGCCATGCGTGGTAAACATTTCCGCCTCGATCCTGGCGCCGACTTCGGGCTTCCAGTTCATCCAGTAGGCGATGCTTTCGTTGCGCACCAGCGGCTGGGTGGCAAAGCTGCGGAAATAGCTTTCGATCTGCGCGCCCGACGCCGTGCTCACATTCAGGCTGCCCATGGCGCCGCCATTGTTGCTGTTGCTCACCATGCCCCAGCCCCAGGAACTGGTGTCGCCATTCGAGCCGCCGTAGCTGACGGTCTTATAGGCCCAATTGGTCGCCGCCCAGCCGTACATATTGTAGGCGTCATAGGTCTTGCGGGTGATCTGGCCGCCATAGCTCCCCAGCAAAGTCCAGGGCTGGAATTCGCCGATCAGGAAAGGCGTGTTCAGTCCGGTCAATTTGGCGTTCCAGTCGCAGCTTTCGCCCGTGCCGCTGGTGTTGCAATGCAGCCAGGTGGCGTGCATATTGGCCTGGTTGGCCGCGCCCTGCACTTCGTTCCAGCCCCACAGCCCCGGATAAAAGTGCATCCAGAACGCCACGTTGCTCAGGCCGCGCGTGTTCGGATTGCCATAGGCATCGATGCCGCTGTTGTGGCCCGGCAGCAGGATCACGTGCTCCGGATCCTTGGCGCGCACCACGTTGAACAGCTCATAGGCGTAATTGGCCAGGGTGGTGGCATCGGTCCCCCATGGCTCGTTGAGCAGATCGTAGGCGGCCACCGCGCTGCGGCCCCGATAGCGCTCGGCGATCTTGTCCCATAGCCACTTGGTGCGGTCGCGGTAGCTCGCGTTCGACCACAGCTGCGCCGGGCCCACGCACCCGTCGTGCTGCTCGGTGGCCGCCGCCTGCCCGCCGACGGTGCCGTGCAGGTCGAGGATCACGTACATGCCGCGCTTTTCCGCTTCGTCGATGGCGAAGTCGAGGTACTTCCAGGCATCCGCGCGCAAGTTGTACGGACTGGTCTCGTTTTCCACCAGGTTGAAATAGAAAGGCACGCGCACCACGTTCATGCCCATGCCCTTGATCAGGTCGAAATCGCGGGTGGTGATCCAGCTGTCGCGGTAGACGCCCATCAGGCGCTCTTTCTCGGCGTGGCCGAAGCGCTGCGCCAGCGTGGCTTCCAGCGTGCACTGGTCGTTGACCACCCCCTTGCTGGTGGACATGCTGTTGTTCATCATCCAGAACTCGAGCTGCAACCAGTTGCCCAGGTTGACCCCGCGCAGGTTGACGCGCTTGCCGCTGCTGTCGACCCAGAAACGCCCGTTCTGGCGGATGGCCGGCAAGCGCGCGGAAGTGGTTTCCGCACTAAAGTTGATCCAGTTCAGGTTGAAGCCTCCCCCCTTGGCGAACACGGCCAGGTTCTGCGGACCGGCGTTGAGGAACACGCGCGAGCTCACCGTCTGCCAGCTTTGCCAGCCGCCGGTGTTCGGCACGCTCACGGTATCGCTGATGTCCTTCGCATTCTGGCTCAGCACCAGCTGCCCGCCGCCGCCCGCCGACGCCACCCGGTACTGCACCGTGTACCAGCCGGCGGCTGCGGGATTGACCGCATAGCTCATCCAGTCGTTGGCCTCGATCCAGCCGACGTTGGCGCCGCCGCCCGCATCCGCCGTCGCCTCGGTGGCGACGCCCAGCATCGATGCATAGGACTCCGCTTCGAGCTTGCCCGGCAAGGCGGTCTGCGCGGCGCAGGCGGCGCTCAGCAGGCTGCCTGCCAATACGCACAGCAGCTGCGGCATGCGATGCCGCGATTCCCTGTGAAGGGTCAGTGTCATGAAAAGTCTCCTGTCGTGATGGAGGCGCACGGCCGCTGGCCGACGCGCCGGGAAAACAAGGATGCGCGCACGCGGATGGAAACGTTACCAATTCCATGCGGTCGATGGTATTGATTTCACCTGCCAAGGTCAACGTAAATATAAAAAGCCATTGGGAAACTAGCCTTGACGCACAAACAAGCCGTGCTGCCGACAGGATATTTGCACGCGGACAGGCCCCTTTCCAACTGCACATTTCGTCGGTGATTTTCAGCGGACTCGTCCTGCATTAGTCCTACACGACAGTTGCAAGTGATCCTACTTAAAGGCTCGGCCCGCTGTCCTAAGATGTCCCTACTCGCTTCCCAACGACGACGTTGGGAAGCGAACAGCAGGTAGTTCCTGCAGTTCATTTCAATTAAAACATTAGGAGAAATCATCATGGCATCGAACAACAATCAAGGCGGCAACAAAGACAACAATGCATCGAACAATGCGTCGCAGAGCGGCGCAAAATCCGGTTCGCAGAGCGGCAGCAAAGGCAGCCAGGGCAACAAGCAGAGCGACACCGGCGGCCGCGGCTTCGCATCGATGGACCCTGCGCAGCAGCGCGAGATTGCAGCCGAGGGCGGCCGTGCAGCCCACGCTTCCGGCAATGCCCATGAATTCACCTCCGAAGAGGCGCGCGAAGCAGGCAAGCTGAGCCACAGCGGCGGCGGCAACCAGCAAAGCGGCTCGGGCAACAGCAAGCAGAGCGATTCGGACAGCGGTTCGCGCGGCGCGTCCGCCAGCAACAAGAGCGATGCCGACAGCGGTTCCTCGCGCGGCTCATCGGCCAGCAACAAGAGCGACTCCGATAGCGGCTCCTCGCGCGGCGGCAACAAACAAAGCGCTTCCTCGGACGACGACTCCTCGTCGGGCGGCAAATCGGGCGCTTCGAACAACGCCAGTTCGGGCGGTTCGAAATCGGGTTCCGGTTCGGGCAGCAAGAACTCGAACTAAGCCGGCCCATGCCCTCCCCGCCACGGCGGGGATTTGAACAAGCCAATAGCCTGCCGCGCGCAGGCTATTGTGCTTGCGACGGCCGCTCGCAGATCATTGCAAGCAAGACAATCATGTCTAAATGCACTACCATGCCTGGGATACCATTTTCCAGCGAGAACACATGACTGCCAGCTTCGACTACGATACCTTTGTCACCCGCAACACGGGCTATGTCGCCACCGATACCCAGGAAAAAATCCGCACCAGCCGCCTGCTGATTGCCGGCTGCGGCCTGGGCGCCTCGACCGCCATCGCCGCCGCGCGCATGGGCTTTTGCTCCTTCGTGCTGGTCGACGGCGACACGGTCGACGCGCACAACCTGAACCGCCAGTTCTACGACGTCGACGACATCGGCGCACCCAAGGTGGATGCGCTGAAAAAACAGATCTTGCGGATCAACCCGCAGGCGCGGGTCGAGGCCGTGCACGCCAATCTGGGCCAGGGCAATGTGCTGGACCTGGTCGAGCAGGCCGACATCGTGTTCGACACCATCGACTTTCTCGACCTCGAAGCCATCCTCGCCCTGCACACCACCGCGCAGGCGCGCGCCAGGCCGGTGTTTACCGCGCTGTCGATCGGCTTCGGCGCCGGCGTCCTGTATTTCCCGCCCACCTCGCCGGCCTCGCTGGCCGCCATCATCGCGCACGACGTCCAGAGCGCGCAGGGCGAAGGCGATGCCAGCTACGCGGCCGTGTTCGGCAAGATCATGGGACGGATCGGCGCCCACCTCGACCCGCAAGTGGTGGAACAGGTCGGCAAGGCCTTGACCGTGATGGAAGATGGCCGGCCCTGCCCGGCGTCGCAGATCGCGGTCGGCAGCTTCACCGTGGCGGCGCTGGCCGTGTCCATGATGCACGACATGCTGGCCGGCATGGACGTGCCGGCCTCGCCGCAGATGGTGGTGCACAGCTTCCGCAACCACGTCACCAAGCTGATCGACATCAGCCGCTGAGCCATCAGAGGCGCGGCGCGCCGCCGCGCCGCAGGCTGGCCGCCAGCGTCTTGACGACCAGCCAGAACGGGATCGGCTCGCCCTTGAACCAGGCCGCCAGGAAAGGATTGCCGGCTTCGACGCGGCGTTCCAGGTCGCGCAGGTCGACCATGTGCAAGGTCACCGGCCCGTAGTACTCGCCCGGCGGGCCGATCGCCACCAGCGGAAACCCCATGCGGTCGAGCGAACGCGCCAGCGAGCGCTCCATCGCCGCGTACCAGTAGCGCACGCCATTGGCCACGCTGTAGCGGTACAGCGCGCGATACATGCCCAACAGCAGCAAGGGACTGTTTCCGCGATGCTCATGCGCGCGCGCCACGCGGCGCCGGCCCGTGCCCTCGCGGTTCCTGACGAAATCGGACGAGACGCCCTCCATCGAATCGCCGCGCCGGCGGCGGAAGGTTTTCTTGACGATCAGGCGCGACACCTCGGCCGCTTCGGCGCGCGGCGGCAGCACCACGCTGTCGAACACCGGGCACTGCAGTTCGAAGGGAAACGGCTGGCCTTCCCCCGGGCGCACCAGGCGTACGGTGCCGACCAGGTCGCCATCGAGCGCGCACGCCGCCACATGGGCCGCGCCGGCGTCGTAGGCGTCCGCTTCGATGCCGTCCGGATAGGCGGAGGCGTCGAGGAACGCCCGTTCCACGCAATACACCTCGTAACGCAGGCGCCCGATCCGGGTCAGCAGCGCGGCCCTGTCCGCGCCCGGCACGATGGTATCGAGATCGAAATACGGCAACAGCAGATCGCGTTTGCCGATCAAACGTTGAAAGAAAAACAGCATGGTGTCGTTGCGCATCCAAAACCTAACCTTTAGGAAAGGTTTCCGATCAGAAAAAGTGCCAAGAGCGCAACAATACCCTATTTCAATAAGAAAAGTGCAAGAAAAAATGACAACTGTTGTTATCGGAACTTTTTCGGGTGGCGCTGGCGCGCCGCCGCGTTTTGCGACTGCAGGATCGAATCGACCCGCTCCGAGGCGCTGCGCGCCAGTTCCTGGGCCAGCGCCACGCTCGGAAAGAAGGCGGGCGCGCGGTAGGCCAGCCAGGCGTAGGCCGAATACAGGCGGCAACTGTCTTCCACCTCCTGCAGGTTTTGCCAGGCCAGCTTGCCGCTTTCCTCATGCAACTGGCAGACCTTCTTTTTGGCCAGCGACTGCGCCCACATTTCCCAGGCCCGGTGCAGGGACGGCACCTTGGTCGAGACCGGCACCAGCGACAGCATGAATTTATCGGCCACCGACAAGGGCAAGGTATCGAGCCACTCCGCGCGCTCGGACTGCTCATCGGTAATGCGCGGGTAAAAAAAGCCGTCCGGCACATCGATATTGTGGACGAAGCGCTTGAGCAGGCGCACCAGCGAGGTTTCGCCGGTCACGGAGGCGATCCGGTGCACATGCTCGAGCGAGGGCGCGACCGGAAAGCCGGTGGCGTTGAGCGGCGCCAGCTTTTCCTTGAGCAAGGCGCGCATCACCTCGTGCGTCTGGTCGTCGTAGCCGGCCACCTTGCCTTCCTCGTGCACCCCGTAACGCCCGGCGCGCCCGGCGATCTGGCGCGCCAGCGAGGCCGAAATTTCTTCCTCCTCGACCCCGTTGTACTTGACCGTGGTGGTCATCACGATGCGCTCGATCGGCATGTTCAGGCCCATCGCCAGCGCATCGGTGCCGACCACGATGTCGGCCGAGCCATCGCGGAAGCGCTCGGCCTGCGCGCGCCGCACCTCGGGCGCCAGGTTGCCGTACACGGTCGCCACCGACAAACCGATCTCGGTGATCATGTCACGCCACATCAGCACCTCGCGCCGCGAAAAGCAGATCACCGCGTCGCCGCGCTTGAGGTTGCGCAACTTGCGCACCGGGCCGGGGTCCATCGACAGCGGCGCCATGCGCTTGAGCACGTGCACTTCGAGCGGGCATCCGAGGCGCGCCGCCAGGGCCTCGACCGCGCGCCGCGCTTCGGGCGCCCCGACCAGGTACACCACCGAGGCTGGCGCACCGCACACGGCCGCGGTCCAGGCGGCGCCGCGGTCGCGGTCGGCCAGCATCTGGATCTCGTCGATGACGGCCACCTCGACCGGCGTGCGGGAGTCGAGCATCTCGACCGTGCTGGCCACGTGGGTGCCGTCCTCGGCCATGCGGCGTTCCTCGCCGGTGACCAGGCTCACCGCCAGGGGCTTGCCGTGCGGCCGCGCCGCTTGCAGGCGCTCGAAGTTTTCCAGCGCCAGCAGGCGCAGCGGCGCCAGGTAGACCCCGCTCCCGGCCTTGGCCAGGGCCTCCATCGCGCGGTGGGTCTTGCCCGAATTGGTCGGGCCGAGCAAGGCGATGAACTTGCGCGGCATGCGGCGCGCCACCTCGAACGAATCCGGATACTCGGCCAGGTTGATGCTGGCGCGGGTGCGCTCGGCGTGGCGCTCCTCCTGGGCGCGCTCGACCGCGTGGGCCACGCGCTGTTCGATGCGTTCGAACAGATAACTGGCCGGCTCCGAGGTTTCCATCTCGAACAGCGGGCCGAGGAAGGTGGCGGCATCGAGGTTGTGGTCCTCGCACTCGCCGGAGATATCGCGCACGAACACGCGCACGCTCTGGTGCAGCTCGTCGATGCTGCGTTCCGTCACGCGTTCGCGCAGCAGGGTGCGTTTGGCATCCTGGTCCATCTTGCGCCATTTGCTGGCGCGCGCCAGCACGCCCTGGGCAGGGACCAGGTGATACGGCACATTCAGGCCGCCTTCGTCGACCTCGCCGGAAAATTGCAGGAAGACCCGGCCCTCCAGCTTAACGAGGCGCACGGCCTGGGGATCGACACCGAGTTCGGCGACGAGGGCGTCGTCGTCGAGGTCATCGCGACTGGAGGCGGGGGAAAGCTGAGTGATCGATGCTGTCATTAATGCGATTCAATTATCTATGCGGTGAAGCGTCAACTATATCGCGTCTGTGCCGCCTGCGTGGCCCAAAACATTTCCTAACCAGGGCCAGACCTCCAGCCCCCCCCCAACCGGGGTCAGAGCTTTTAATTGAAACTTTTTCCTTGTGCAACCGGGACCAAGCGCAATATCGCCTCATTTTTGCGTGCAAACGCGCGCGATTCCGACGATCTTGCACAGATTCATTCGCGACCGGCGCTATAACGCGGAACATTGCTAATTAAAGCTCTGACCCCGGTTGTGGGAGTCGTCGGCGGGGCATAGCAATATCGCCTCATTTTTGCGTGCAAACGCGCGCGATTCCCACGATTTTGCACGGATTCATTCGCGATCGGCGCTGTAACGCGGAACATTGCTAATTAAAGCTCTGACCCCGGTTGTGGGAGTCGTCGGCGGGGCGTAGGAGTTTTTGGAGGGCGGCGGCGTGGCTGGCGGTGGCGGCGGTCGCGGCCGCTTGCATGGCGCGGTAGCGCGTCAGCACCTCCTTGCCCATCGCGGTCACGCTGGCGCCGCCGCCCTGGCTGCCGCCGGCCGCGCTGCGCACCAAGGGCTCGGCGAAGCTGTTGTTCATCACTTCCACCAGCAGCCACGCGCGCCGGTACGACATCCCCATCGCACGCGCCGCCGCACTGATCGATCCCGCACCTTCGATCGCATCCAGCAAATCGGCCTTGCCCGGTCCCATGGCGATGTCGTCGCCGTGTAACAGGCGCAGCTTGAGGTCGACCCGCCCTGCCCGCTTCGCTTTCTTCATCCGCCAGAGCCTCCCGACAGCAAGGCCGCCGCCTTGACCTGGGCCCACACCGGCATCCCGACCGCCAGCCCCAGCTGGTCGCAGGAGCGCCGCGTGATGCGCGCCAGCAGCGCCGTGCCGCCGGCGTCGAGCCGCAGCATGAGGTGCGCCGCTTCGCTGCCCGCCTCGATCGCCACCACCGTCGCGCGCAGCTGGTTCAGGATCGAGCTGCCCTCCTGCGCGACCAGCGCCACGCTGACGTCGCGCGCCAGCACGCGCAGCCGCAGCCGCGTGCCCGGCGCCAGCGCCGCATGCGCGATGTACATGGTGCCGCCCGCCGCGCTCAGGCACAACAGTCCGTACGCGGCGTCGACACTGTCGACCACGCCGTCGACCAGCGCCCCGGCCTCGTCGAGCATGGCGCGCGTGACTTCCGGCAAGACCAGGGTGTCGGCGGCCGGCCCGCTGGCGACGACGCGCCCGCCGTCGAGCAGCACGATGTGATCGGCCAGGCGCGCGACTTCTTGCGTGGAATGACTGACGTACAGCATGGGGATGGCCAGCTCGGCCTGCACCCGCTCCAGGTAGGGCAGCACGTCGTCCTTGCGCCGCCCGTCGAGCGAGGCCAGCGGTTCGTCCAGCAGCAGCAGGCGCGGCGCACCCAGCATGGCGCGCGCGATCGCCACCCGCTGCCGCTCGCCGCCGGACAGGCCGCCGGGACGCCGCTCGAGCAGATGGCCGATGCCGAGCAGCGCCACCGCGTGCGCCATCACGGCGGCGCCATCGGCGGCGCGCGCGCGCTTGCGCGCAAAGTCGAGGTTGCCCTGGACCGTCAGGTGCGCGAACAGGCTCGCTTCCTGGAACACATAGCCGAGCGCGCGCCGGTGCGTGGGCAGGAACACGCCGGCCGCGTCATCCTGCCACAGCTCGCCGTTGACTTCGAGATAGCCGCCGGCATGACGTTCCAGCCCGGCAATGGCGCGCAGCAAGGTGGTCTTGCCGGAGCCGGAATGCCCGAACAGCGCACTCACGCCGCGCCCCGGCAGGTCGAGCCGCACCTGCATGGCGAAGCCGCTGCGCCGGATGTCGAAACGCAGGCGGATGACGCCGGCGTCCTTCACAGCGCCCTCCGCGCCGGATTGAAGCGGTACAGCAGCAGCAAGGCGACAAAGCTGATCGCCAGCATGCCGCCGGACAGCCAGTGCGCCTGGGCATATTCGAGCGCTTCGACATGCCCGTAAATCTGCACCGACACCACCCGCGTCTGCTCCGGGATATTCCCGCCAATCATCATCACGACGCCGAATTCGCCAACCGTATGGGCGAAGCCGAGCGTGGCGGCGGTGATGAAGCCGGGCCGCGCCAGCGGCAGTACCACCGAGAAGAAGGTGTCGAGCGGACCGGCGCGCAGGGTCGCGGCCACTTCAAGCGGCCGCGGGCCGATCGCCTCGAAGGCATTCTGCAGCGGCTGGATGACGAAGGGCATCGAATACAGCAGCGAGCCGATCACCAGCCCGCTGAAGGTGAACGGCAGCAGCCCCACGCCGAGCGCCTCGGTCAGCTGCCCGAGCGGGCCGTTCGGCCCCATCGCAACCAGCAGGTAAAAGCCGAGCACGGACGGCGGCAGCACCAGCGGCAGCGCCACCACGGCGCCGACCACGCTTTTGGCGCGCGAGCGGGTCTGCGACAGCCACCACGCCACCGGCGTGCCGAGCAGGAGCAGCAGCACGGTGACGATGCTGGCCAGTTTCAGGGTCAGCCAGATGGCGCCCCAGTCGTCCGCGCCCAGCATGCGGCGCTACAGCGCGTAGCCGTAGGCGCGGATCAGCAGGCGCGCCGGCTCGCCCTGGAGATAGCGCAGGAAGGCGAGCGCAGCCGGCTTGTCCTTGCCCGCCGCCAGCAGCACGGCGTCCTGCCGCAGCGGCGCGTACAGGGTGGCCGGTACCACCCAGGCCGAACCCGATTGCAGCTGGCCGCCGCTGGTCACTTGCGACAGGGCCACGAAGCCGAGCGGCGCAGCTCCCGAGACGACGAATTGATGGGCCTGGCCGATGCTGTCGCCCTGCACCAGCCTGGATGCCAGCCGTTCGCGCAGGCCGAGCTTGTCCAGGGTTTCGAGCGCCGCCGCGCCGTAGGGAGCCAGCTTGGGATTGGCGATGGCCAGGTGCGCGAACTTGCCCTGGCTCAGCACGTCGCCGCGCTCGTCCACCAGGCCGGCCTGCGGGCTCCACAAGACCAGCTTGCCGATGGCGTAGGTGAAGCGCGTGCCGGGCGCGGCGCTGCCCTCCTTTTCCAGCCGGGCCGGGGTCTCGTCATCGGCCGCGAGCAGCACCTCGAACGGCGCGCCGTTCCTGATCTGGGCGTAGAACCTGCCGGTGGCGCCGACGGTGGCGAGCACCTTGTGGCCGCTCTCGCGTTCGAAACGGGCCGCGATCTCTTTCATCGGCGCGCTGAAATTGGCGGCCACGGCCACGTGCACCTCGTCGGCGCGGGCAATCCCGGCCGCCAAAAGGGCAAGCCACAAGCTGGCAAAGCGAATCATGCTGCTACTCCGGTCCATGTCAATCGGTGGGCGCCGTCGGTGGCGCTATATCCGATTATATACGACGACCCGTAGTCCATCGCAAATGCGCACCGGTAGTGTATTGCCGTTCAATTTCCCCCTGTCGTCCGCCTGTGGCGAATATGCGACCAAGCGACGAATTTTCGTCACATAGCGGCAGCGCCAAACGCATAATGGTTCCGACGATGGCTCGCGGAAACGTGACACGATGCCGCGCCGAACACCATGTTTCACTCTCACAAGGAAACCCTGATGACCCTGTCCAATATGAAGATCGGAACGCGCCTGTACCTGGGTTTTGGCGCCGTGGTGGCGGTGCTGGTGGTGCTGGTCGCGGTGGCATACGCGAACTTCAAGAAGCTCGGCGCGGCCAACGATATCAATGTGCACACCTACCAGGTGACGGCCGAAGTCAACGCCGCGCTGGAGCAGTTGATCAACATCGAAACGGGGCAGCGCGGCTACCTGCTGACCGGCAACCCGGCCTCGCTCGAACCCTACCATGCCGGCAAGGCATCCTTCCTCCAGCATGTGGCGAAGGCAAGCTCGCTGACCTCGGACAATCCGGTCCAGCAGGAACGCCTGCAGCGCCTGCAGCGCGAGCAGGAAGCCTGGCTGGCCGCCGCGATCGATCCCACCATCGCGCAGCGCAAGGCGGCGGCCGACGGCGACATGGCGGCCGTGGTCGCGGCCGAAAAGGAAGGCAAGGGCAAGAAGGGCATGGATGCCATGCGCGCCCTGATCGCCGAGATCGATCATGCGGAAGAAACGCTGCTGGCCCAGCGCGCGCGCGACGCCAAGGCCCTCGACATCCAGACGGCAAGCGTGCTGATCGGCGGGGGCGTGCTGGCGGCAGTGCTGGCCGGCATCATCGCGCTCTGGCTCGCGCGCAACATTACCGTGCCGCTGGGCCGTGCCGTGCAGTTCGCCAAACAGGTGGCCGAGGGCGACCTGAGCGCCCGGGTCGAGTCGGACTCGACCGATGAAATCGGCGAATTGCTGGCCGCGCTCAAGACCATGAACGCCTCGCTGGCGCGCATCGTCGGCGAAGTGCGCACCGGCACCGATACCATCGCGACCGCCTCGGCCGAAATTTCCTCCGGCAACTTCGACCTGTCGTCGCGCACCGAACAGCAAGCCGGTTCGCTGGAAGAAACCGCCTCGTCCATGGAAGAGCTGACCGCGACCGTCAAGCAGAACGCCGACAATGCGCGCCAGGCCAACCAGCTGGCCACCGAGGCGTCCGACGTGGCGGTGCGCGGCGGCGCGGCCGTGTCGCAGGTGGTGGAAACCATGGGCGCGATCAACGAGTCGGCCAGGAAGATCGTCGACATCATCGGCGTGATCGACGGCATCGCTTTCCAGACCAATATCCTGGCGCTGAACGCGGCGGTGGAAGCGGCCCGTGCCGGCGAACAGGGACGCGGCTTCGCGGTCGTGGCGTCCGAAGTGCGCAACCTGGCCCAGCGTTCGGCCGGCGCGGCCAAGGAGATCAAGGCCCTGATCGATCATTCGGTCGAAAAAGTCGACCTCGGCACGCGCCTGGTCGACCAGGCCGGCGTGACCATGGGCGAGGTGGTCGGCAGCGTGCGCCGCGTCAACGACATCATCGGCGAGATCGCCAACGCCAGCGACGAGCAGCGCGCCGGCATCGAGCAGGTGAACCAGGCCATCACCCAGATGGACGAGACAACCCAGCAGAACGCGGCGCTGGTCGAGCAGGCTGCGGCGGCGTCGGCGGCGATGGAGGAACAGGCGGTCCGACTGGCCGAGGTGGTCAGCGTGTTCAAGCTCGATGGCGCCGCCGCCATGGCGCGGCCCGCGGCGGCACGCAAGGCGGCGCCGCGCGCGGCTGTGAGCGCGGCCCCGGCCCCGGCCGCGCCGCGCAAAGCCCTGCCCGCCGCCCGCCCGGCACCGGCCAGGCAGCCCGCCCCCGCCAGCACCGGCGACGATGGCTGGGAAGAGTTCTGACCGGCCGCGTTCCGGCCAGGTTTGCCGGCTGACACAGGCTGCCGGCGTCAGCGCCCGCGCCTGTGACAGGTCAGTGCGCTGGCAATGCAGAAGGCCAGCGCGTCGGCCGGCGGCTCGGCCGATTGCTCCAGCACCAGCGCCCGATTGCCTTCACACAAAGTCGTGCGGAAACATGCTGCGGAAGGTGTCGACCAGCGTGGTCTTGCAATTGAAATAGATGGCATAGCGCGTGGGCGCCGCCGCTTTCCAGGCGAGGCGGATGGTGCTGCCGCTCTTGCTCTGGCGGGTCAGCTAAGCCGGCTCGCCCCATTTGCGGGTTTCTTCCAGCGCCCCGACGCCCGGCGTCGTCGCCGCAGTGGCAAACATCAGCTCGCGCATGGCCAGCAGCCTGTCCCGCGCGGGCGCGGGCCAGGCCTCGAAGGTGCGCTGCACGGCAGCGTCGGCAAATGGCGTACAGCGTGGCGTACAGCGTGGCGTCATGCTTTCCTTGCAGCAGCGCGGCGCCGCAGAATGCTTCGCGCTTATGGCGCGACTTTCTTCGATACGAAGCGCGCCGCCATCAGCGCGCTGGCCAGCCCCACCACGATGGCGGCGGTGCTGCCCGAAAAGCCCACCGCCGTATTCGCGGCGATCTTGCCGACCTTCGGCTTGAGCAATTCGAGCCGGCGCTTGCTCATCTGCGCGCCCAGTTCGTTCAGGCGGTCCTTGTCGAGCATGCGCTCGGCCTGGGGCAGGAGCACCGTCTCTTCATCGGCCACGTGGTGCATCACGTCGCGCATCAGTTCGTGCAGCAGCTGGTCGTGGCGGCGGTCGGTGGCAGCGGTGGCGCGCAGCTCGCCGATCAGGCGCCGCATCTCGTCGTGTTCCGGCTGGCTTTTCTGGATCGCCGGTTCGGACCCGTCGAGGCGCCGCATGACCGGATAAAATACTTCCTCTTCCAGTGTCGCATGGATTTCCAGCGCATCGCATAGGGTTTCGGCGAGGGCTTTCTTGACGCTCGGGCGCGCGGCGGTGGTGTACTGGTGGAAAGTCACCAGCACGTGCGAATGATCGAAGCGGATCATGTCGGTCACCGAAGGACTGAGTTTATTCAAAGAAAACATGATTCTTCCTCCTGAAAAGTCATGCCTTCATGATAAAGACATCGCGCGCCCCTGCGCGTAGGAGCGTGCCTCGTTCGCATGTCGGCCAGCACAACCCGGGCAAGTTCGCATGCATTAGCGCTCGTTGCGGCCGTGCAGGAACTCGCGGTACCAGCGCCCGCTGCTCTTGATGGTGCGCAACTGGGTCTGGAAGTCGACATGGACGATGCCGAAGCGGCGCAGATAGCCTTCCGACCATTCGAAATTGTCCAGCAGGCTCCAGGCGAAGTAGCCTTTCACGTCCACGCCCTGCTCCTGCGCGGCGCGCACGGCGGCCAGGTGGCGCACCAGGTAATGGCGGCGCGCCTCGTCGTCGATGCTGCCGTCGGCCTGCACCAGGTCGTCGTAGGAGGAGCCGTTCTCGGTCACGTAGACGGGGCCGGGGCGGTAGTCGCGGGCGATGCGCAGCAGCAGCTCGGTCAGGCCGTCGGGCGCGACTTCCCAGCCGAAATCGGTGCGCTCGCGGTCCTGCGGCAAGGCCACCTCGGTACGCAGGAAGCCGGCCGCCGGGCTGCTTGCGGGAACGTCGCGCACCACCTCCGGGAAGTAGTAGTTCAGGCCGACGAAATCGGTCGGCGCGGCGATCGCCTGCATGTCGCCTTCCAGCACCGCCGGCGCGGCCGCTCCCAGCAGCGCCAGCGTGTCTTGCGGATAGCCGCGCCCATACAGCGGATCGAGGAACCAGCGGTTGCGAAAGCCGTCGTGGCGCTCCACCGCCTGGCGGTCTTCCTCGCTGCCCGACGCCGCGCGGATCGGGTGCAGGCTGAGGGCGATGCCGACCTGCGCGTGCGGCACGTTGGCGCGGATCACGGGCGTGGCCAGGCCGTGCGAGAGCAGCACATGGTGGCACACCTGCAGCGCGGTCGGCGTGTCGCGCAGGCCGGGGGCGTGCATGCCGTCCAGGTTGCCGTGCATGGCGGTGCACCACGGCTCGTTGTGGGTGATCCAGTGACGCACGCGGTCGCCCAGGCGGCGCGTGACCACGTCGGCATAGTCGACAAAGGCGTCCACCGTGGCGCGCCTGGCCCAGCCGCCCTGGTCCTGCAGCGCTTGCGGCAAGTCCCAGTGATACAGCGTTGCCCAAGGCTGCAGGCCGCGTTCGAGCATGCCGTCCACCAGGCGTTCGTAGAAGTCGAGCCCCGCCTGCTTGGGCGCGCCGCCGCTGCCGTTGAAGATGCGCGGCCAGGCGATCGAGAAGCGGTAGGCGTTCAGGCCGAGCGACTGGCCGATGTCGAGGTCTTCCGGCCAGCGGTGGTAATGGTCGCAGGCGACCTGGCCGTCGCTGCCGTCGCGGATCTTGCCGGGGGTGGCGCAGAAGGTATCCCAGATCGACGCCACGCGCCCGTCGGTGCTGCCGGCGCCTTCGATCTGGAAGGCCGAGGTCGAGCAGCCCCACAGGAAGTCGTCGCCGAAACTGGCGCGTGCAAGGGGCTGGTGCGGGGCGTTTTTCTGGATGGTCATAGGGAGGGATCGGTCAGTTTAAAGTTGCTCGATGAAAAATTGGAATCGCTTCCACTTTAACACAAAAAAAAGCGCCGGCAAGGGCGGAGGAAGAATATTTGATGCGTTTGAGTTAATGTTGCTGCGCATGCAGCACAGCGGCCTGGCGCGCCGACAGACGCGCCAGGCCGCCCGTTCATTCCTGCCTGGCCTTGCCCAGCGAGGCGCGCAGCGCGATCGAGACCGGATAATCGTGGGTCACCGGCCGCTCCATGCCGTAGCAGCGGTTAAGCAGGCAGTTCAGGCCGCTCAAGGTCATCTCGGTCCACGGCATGTGCACCGTGGTCAGGCGCGGCGCCGTGTACTCGGCGCTGTTGGTGTCGTCGTAGCCCAGCACCGAGACCTGCTCCGGCACCGCCACGCCGGCTTGCTGGAAGTAGGACAGCGCGCCCACCGCCATGTCGTCGTTGGCGCAAAACACGGCCGTGAACGGATAGCCCGATTCGGCCAGCTCGCGCGCCGTCTCCCAGCCGCCCCTGGGTGCGAAGTCGCTCTCGGCCACCCACAGGCCGTCGGTGTCGATGCCGGCCTGCGCCAGTTCGCCCAGGAAGCCGTCGATGCGCTCGACGTTGTCGGGCGCGCCGCGCGGACCGGCGATGACGGCGATGTCGCGGTGCCCTTCGCGCAGCAGGGCCTGGGCCGCCAGGCGTCCGCCCAGGCGGTGGTCGATGGTAAAACTCTGGCTGGCGATCGCGGGCACGCTGTGGTTGAGCAGCACCAGGCGCGACTTGCGCGGCCCGAGCGCGGCGATGTCTTCGTCGCGCAGCACGTTACTCATCACCAGCACGCCGTCGCAGCCGCGCTCCTTGAGGAAATCGATGCCCTGCACGGCCTGGGTGCGCTCGTCGTCGCTGCCGATGCCGAAGCCGACCACCATGTTCAGCCCCGCCGCCCGCAGTTCCGAATAAATCAGCTTGAGGATCGGCGTGTAGAAGGTGCCGCTCAGGTAAGGTATGTACACGCCGATCATCTGCGAGCTGCCCAGCATCAGCGAGCGCGCCGCGTAGGAGGGATGGAATTCGAGCTCCTCGATCGCCTTCTGGACCCGGGCCAGCGTCTTGGGCGAGACCGCGCCCTTGCCGCTGACGACACGCGAGGCGGTTCCGAGGCCGACGCCGGCCCGCATTGCTACGTCTTTGAGAGTTGCCACGCGCGCTTCTTCCGTTTAAAAAGTGGGGACCAAAAAAAAGCAGCATACTGCATCCGGGCGCCCTCTCACAAGCGCGGGCCGCCTCACTGCTCGTTCCTGAGCGCGGCGGCGATCAGCTTTTGCGCCTTCTCGGGCGCCATTTTGGTGTTCCAGAAGGAGGTCAGCACGTCCTGCATGGCGCCGTTCTGGTCGGGCGTCAGGTACACCTCGCCGATGCCGACGTGGCGCGTGCGGTCCTTCATGATGGCCATGCCGGCGCGCGCGCACGGGTCCATGCTGGAGGTGTCGACGTCGCCCCGGATCGGGATCGAGCCTTTGAGCTTGTTGAAGGACACCTGGGTGCCCGGCGCCACCACCACGCTGGCCAGCAGCTTCTGGTACTTGACCTGCTGCGCGTTGGCGGTCTTGGGGAAGACGAAGGCGTCGCCCTGGATCAGGTAGGGCGAGCGCGGGCCGAAGCCGGCGATGCAGCCGTACTCCTTGCCGGCGCTCTGGCGCGCGGCGGCAAATTCGCCCTTGGCCCAGTCGCCCATGACCTGCATCCCGGCCTTGCCGGCAATGACCAGGGCGGTGGCGTCGTTCCAGTTGCGGCCCGGGGCGCCGGGGTCCACATACGATTGCAGGCGCTTGAAATTGACCAGCACGCGCCGGAAGGCCTCGGAATTGATGGCCGCCGGGTCGCGGTCGCGCAGCACCTTGAGGTACAGGTCGGTGCCGCCCATGTGGGCCAGCATCGACAGGAACAGGATGTTTTCCTGCCACGGCTGGCCGCCGTGGGCCAGCGCAATGATGCCGGCGGCCTTGAGCTTGTCGAGTGCGGCGAACAGTTCGTCGACGCTGGCCGGCTCCCTGGCGATGCCGGCCTTCTGGAAGGCCGCTTTCGAGTACCAGGTCCAGGCCTGCATGTGGATGTTGACCGGCACCGCGTAATAGTGGCCCTTGACCCGGATCACGTTCAGGACCGGCTCGGGCAGGAATTTGTCCCAGCCTTCCTTGAGGGCGACATCGTCGACATTATTGAGCATGCCCTGCTCGACCAGGTCGGTGAACTGCTTGGTGGTGTTGAACTGGGCCGCCATCGGCGGATTGCCGCCGACGATGCGGTTGATCGCCACCGCGCGCGCCTGGTCGGCGCCGGCGATGGCGGTGTCGGTCCAGACGCCGCCGGCGGCGCGGTAGGCGTCGGCGATGGTGCGCACCGCGGCCGCCTCGCTGCTGGAGGTCCACCAGTGAATGACTTCGGGTTTGGGTGTGGCGCCGAAGGCGGCGCCGGCACTTGCCAGCGCCAGCGCGGCGGCCAGAATGCGTTGTTTCAACTTGGTCTCCTGGTTGAGCGGATCTGCGCCCGCTTCGGATTGGAAGGCTTTCCAATTTGCTCGGCCGACTATATCATTCAAAGAATTTCAATGTCAACGCGCCGCAAGATGGCGGCGCGGTGATATCGTTTTCATTCCCATTTTGCATGGAGTTACCGTGTTCAATCCTCGCCCGCAGATGCGTTACGTCGCCATTCCCGGCCATGCCCCCTGCGTAGTGGTGGACGACTTCTTGCGCGACCCGCACGCGCTGGTGGCGCAGGCGGTGGCGGCGCAGGCGCAGTTTGCGGTCGATCCGGCCAACTACTATCCGGGGCCGGAGCTGGACCTGGGGCGCGACACTTCCCTGCGCCTCGACGAATTTTTCATCCAGCATGTGCGGCGCGCACTGGGCGCGCAGCGCACCGTCAGCGTGGCGGCGCGCCTGGCGCTGGCCACGCTGCAGCCGGCCGAACTGCATCCGCTGCAGCGCCTGTGCCACCGCGACTGCGCCGAGCTGGCCCCCGGCGTGGGAGCGGCGGCCGCCGTGGTCTACCTGTTCGACGACGCGCGCCTGGGCGGCACCGGCTTTTACCGCCCCACGCAGGGTCCGGAACACACGGCGCGCGTGCTGCGCGACGCCCACGCAGGGAGGGTCTCGCCGGGCCACGCGGACGGCTACCTGAGCGCCTCGAACGCCGATTTCGAGCTGCTGTGCGCCATTCCGGCGCGGTTCAACCGGGCCATCTTTTACGATGGTGAAATCTTTCACGCGGCGCAGATCGCGGCGCCCGCCCTGCTCCACCCCGACCCGGCACGGGGCCGCCTGACCATGAACGGGTTTTTCCGCTTCCGCAAACGGAGCGCCTGAGTACCGCCCGGCGTGTTGTTTTGTAGCAAATCTCAATGGATTTTGATTGTCAAAATGCAACTTCCAGCGACCCCGCAAGGTTGACCGATATATAATTTCGGCTGCTCTTGCCAAATCGCGACATTTGGCGACATATTTTTACAAACCATTGACAGGATTTCACGTGAAAAACACACTCGCTATCGCCATGCTGGCAGCCGCTACCGTTCCAATGGCAGCGCATGCCGAGGGTTCTTACGTCGGCGCGGGCCTCGGCTACGCGGAGCACAAAATAGCTATCAACAAATTCGGCACCTACAAGGACAATGACCTTGCCGTCAAGGTCTTCACCGGCCACAATTTCGACAAGAATTTCGGTATCGAAGCCGGCTACGCCGATCTGGGCGAAATCGAATCCGTCAATGCCGGCCTGAGCGCCAAGGGCCGCTCGTTCTACGTGGCCGGCACCGCCACCCTGCCGCTGGGCGAGAAGTTTGCCCTGACCGGCAAGCTGGGCATCGCCAAGAACCGCTCCAAGTTCAACATGCCAGACGGCGATGTCAAGCACAAGAAGACGGATGCCCTGATCAGCGTTGGCGCGACCTATGCGATCACCAAGACCATCGGCGCGTTCGTCGAGTTCGAAAACTACGGCAATATGGGCCAACCTTCCGGCGGCGCTTCGCTCAAGGTGCGCGTGCTGTCGACCGGCATGCGTTTCTCGTTCTAAACGGTTCCAGCATCCCCAAAAAAACCGGCGGCCTGCCGGTTTTTTTATGTCCGTCCTCAGGCCGCGCGCCGCATCGGCGCCGCCTGGCAATTGGCCTTGATGAAGTCCTCGTGGCTGGGCATGGCATCGACGCACTTGCGGATCACGGCCTGCGTTCCCTGCAGGAAGTCGGCGATCTCGTCCGGCGCGCGCTGGTCCACCACCGGATTGTAGCCGCGCGCGCGCAGGCCCTGCCCGTGCATCACCTGCAGCCAGCTATCCTCGGGAAACAGCTCCTCGTTCTCGCGCAGGATGCGCCCGTGGCTGGCAAACAGGTCGAGCTTGCGCTGGAGGGTGAGCGGCACGTCCATGTCGCGGCAATAGCGCCAGAAGGCCGAATCGTCGCGCGTGCTCACCTTGTAGTGCAGGATCAGGAAGTCGCGGATCTGCTCGTATTCCTTGTCGCACAGGCGGTTGAAGGTGTCGATGTCGACCTGGTCGAAGCCGCGGTCGGGGAAAAAGCTGATCAGGCGCATCAGCGCCGTCTTGACCATGTGGATGCTGGTCGACTCCAGCGGCTCCATGAAGCCGCCCGACAGGCCGATCGCCACGCAGTTCTTGTTCCAGGCGCGCTTGCGCTTGCCCGTGGTGAACTTGAGCAGGCGCGGTTCGGCCAGCGGCTGGCCGTCCAGATTGCTCATGAGGATGGCCTGGGCTTCGTCGGCGCTCATGAACTTGCTGGAAAACACGTGGCCATTGCCGGTGCGGTGCTGCAGCGGAATGCGCCACTGCCAGCCGGCGCTGCGCGCGGTCGAGCGGGTCAGCGGCGCCAGCGGCCCGTGCGATTCGCAGGGCACGGCAATGGCGCGGTCGCACGGCAGCCAGCCGCTCCAGTCTTCATAACCGGTGTGCAGGGCCTGCTCGATCAGCAAACCGGCCATGCCTGAGCAATCGAGAAAGAAGTCGCCCTCGATGCGTTCGCCGTTTTCCATCAGCAGCGCGGCGATCGACCCGTCCGGGTGCAGCATTGTCTCGACGATGCGCCCTTCGGTGCGGCGCACGCCGCGCGCCTCGCTGTAGCCGCGCAGGTAGCGCGCGTACAGGCCGGCATCGAAATGGAAGGCGTACGACAGGTCCGACAGCGGCGAGTTGGGCAGGTCCGGGCGCCCGCGGCTGAACTTGCCCAAGCGCGCAGCCATGGTGTTGATCGCGTAAGGTTCCAGGCTGTCCGCCTGTCCGGCCTGGTGCATTTTCAGCCAGTAGTGGAAGAAATTGGCGGTCGGCTGGTCGCGCCCGACCGAACCGAAGCCGTGGATGTAATTGCTGCCCTGCCGGCCCCAGTCGACGAATTCGATGCCGAGCTTGAAGGTTCCCTGGGTGGCGCGGATGAAATCGTTCTCGTCGATGCCCAGGTGCAGGTTGAAATTGCGGATGCTGGGGATGGTGGCCTCGCCCACCCCGATGGTGGAGATCTGGTCCGACTCGATCAGGCGGTACTGGTGGCCCACGGGCAGCAGCTGCGACAGCGCGGCGGCGCTCATCCAGCCGGCGGTGCCGCCGCCGACGATCACGATCTGCTTGATGCGTTGGTCTGTCATCTGGTGTTCTCCGGTCTTACTCCATATGCATAGCGGGAAGCAAAAAAACCGGCGTGGCCTGGGGGAACAGAGCCACACCGGTCCACCGCGCGCCTTGCGGCACGCGGGGCTCGCCAAACGGTTGTATCTTTCCTTGCCTGCTCGCCTAGTAATTGATGCCGGCGCGGATGCCGAACATGCGCGGTTCGATGTAGCTGGCGATCATCTGCCCGCCGAGGCCGCTGTTGCCCGATGTTTTCACGCGCTTGTCCGACACGTTGCGCACATACAGTTCCGCGTGCCAGTTGCCGTTCGGCGCGTCGACCCGGAACGAAGCATCGCCGACGGCGTGGGCTTTCTGGAAGCGGCCGATATGCGCGAATTCGTCGTTACGCACGTCGAAATACACCTTGTCGCGCCAGTTGACCTTGAAGTAAGGGGTCAGCTTGTAGCCGCTGTCGAGCACGAAGGCTTGCGAAGCGTGCAGCATGAAGGTGTACTTCGGCGCGTTCGGCAGGCGGTTGTTGGTGACGTCGTAGAGGCGCTTGCCGTTGTCGGTGCCGGGGCCGGTGAACTGGGCCGGGCAGCGCTCCTGGTTGAACTCGATACGCTCGTCGCACAGGTAGTCGTCGCTGTAGGCGCCGTAATCGCGGATCGAGGTGTTCAGGTTGGAGAAGGCGCCGCCCACCTTGGCGCCCTTCCACGGCTTGTAGTCCCACTCGACCTCGACGCCCGAGATGCGGGTGTTGCCGACGTTGATGGTACGCCAGGTTTCGTACACGTCGCACTTGGGCTGGTCGCTGGCGCAGGGCTTGCCGTCGTCCGGCATGACCTTGGAGACGAAATAGGTGTTGGTCAGCTGCTGGTCCTTGTAGCGCATCATGAAGGCGACGGCCGACACGCTCAGGCGGTTTTCCAGGAACTTGCCCTTGTAGCCCAGTTCCAGGTTGGTCACCAGCTCGGGCTTGTAAGGAAGGAAGGTTTCCACGCCCTTCTTGCCGTCGGCGCAGAGCTTGTTGTTGCAGCTGTCCACCTTGTCGCCGAAGCCGCCGGCCTTGTAGCCGGTCGACAGGGCCGTGTAGGCCATCTGGTTCTCGCTGACCTGCTTTTGCAGGCCGAGGCGCCAGGTGACTTTTTTCCATTCTTCCTTGTGGTCGTTGGCGGTCGGACGCGGGTAGCCGGAATAGGCGTCGACGCTGCCGCCCATGCCCGGTTTCAGGTCGTTGGCCTGGGGGAAGCGGTAGCCGGGCGTGTTGGGAATGCCGCCGTCGTACTGGCCGCGGTAGAAGGCGGTATTGCCGGCCCAGCCGCCGAGGTTCAGGCCGTTCTTGTCTTCCTTGCTGTCGACGCTGTAGCGGGCACCGGCGGTGGCGGTCCAGCTCGGGACGAACTTCCAGTCGGCCTGCGCGAACACGGCCTTGGCGTCGACCTGGCGGTCCGGCTGCGAGTAGAAGGCGCCGGACGCGATGCCGTGCGGCTTGCGGAAGAAGTCGACGACTTCGTAGTTGATCGCGTTCTTTTCGTGCATCCAGAACAGGCCTGCCACGTACTGCAGGGTGTCGAACTGCTGCTTGAGCTGGAGTTCCTGCACCGAGGACTTGTATTTCGAATCCCAGGTGGCCTGGTAGCGGTCGTCCAGCGGCCAGGTGCTCCAGTTGGCCGCGTCCGGACGGTTGGGGTAGTCGGCGGTGACCTGGAACGGCAGCGCCGAGGTCAGGCCCTTGTCGGCGTCGTACAGCTGGGAACGGCGCTGGTCGGCCAGCATGAAGCTGTAGTCGAGGCTGGTGTTCTTGTTGACGTTCCAGTTCAGGCCGGCGCGCAGCGACTTGATCGTCATGTCGGTCTTGCCGGGCACGTTGATCAGCAAGTCCCACTGGCCGCCGGTACAGGCGTAGCGCGTGCCGGCGCCCTGCTCGCAGTCGCGGAAGCTGGTGTTGCCGGCGCCATTGTCCTGGAACAGCTCGTAGGCGGCGTTCAGGGTCAGGTCGGGCGTGATCTTGAACTTGGCGGCCAGGCGCGCCGCGTACTCGTCCTGGTTGGTATAGAAATCCTTGCGGCTGACCGGGTGGTTGTAGCGCTGGTCGATGTCCGGAATGCCATCCGGAATCCAGCCCTTGGACGGCACGTTCGCTTCGCGCGTGTCCGACATCTGGTTGGCCCAGCCGTTGCGGGTGACCTTGGTGAAGGCGGCGCGCAGCGCCAGCTTGTCGTTGACGGCGATGTTCTGGATCAGGTTGACCTGCTTCTTGCGGTAATTGCCGAGGTCGACTTCGGCCTTGCCGTAGTTGCCGCTGAAATCGGGCTTGGACGAAATGACGTTGACGCTGCCGCCGGTGGAATTGCGCCCGAACAAGGTCCCTTGCGGACCGCGCAAAACTTCGACCTGCTCGACGTCGAACATGAGCGCCTGGGCGCCCTGCGGGCGCGGCGAGTACAGGCCGTCGACGTGGAAGCCGACCGCCGGATCGCCGATTTCGGTGGTGTTCGAGGAAGTGATGCCGCGGATGGTGATCTGCACCGCCGAGTCGCCGGTGGCCTGGAAAGTGACGTTGGGAATTTCGCTGGCCAGGTCCTTGGCGCTGGTGATGCCCATGCGGTTCAGGTTGTCCTGGCTGTAGGCGGTGACCGCCAGCGGGGTCTTGAGCAGGGAGGTCGAATAGCGGGTCGCGGTGACCTTGACCTCGGGAATGACTTCCTTGTCGTTTTCGCTGCCTGGCGCCGCTGCGGGGGCCTGGGCATGGGCGGACATGCCGATCAGCCCGCACGCGCTGGCGACGGCCAGGCTGACCAGGGTCCTTCTTGTCTTCGGATACAACATTGCGTCTCCTTGATTTTTCTGATTATCGTTTTTAGTACGCGCCCCGTGACGGCACCGCGTCTTGACTCCACTGCTCCCTGCTGCGCAGACCCGGACAACACAGTCCGCATCGGCTGTTGCGGCACTTCCGACAAGTTGGAAACGCTCCCAATCGATGAGCAAAATATATCACTCAATGTTTTTCAATGTCAACGAGACTTTGTAGGGAGTTAGAAATGCAACAACAGCAGGCGGAAGGGGATGCATGCCGGCCGGTAACGCCGCCACAGCTTGAGCGTTGTGGCGCATTCCACTTGGCAATATCTTGTCCGTGCGAGCTGCGATTTTCACCCAAGGCGGAACGATTTGGAACGGCGCGACTCCAAGCGCTATCGACCCTTTGCCAACAGGTGAACCATGCCCCACATCGATATCGAGCTCGCGCTCGTTTTCCTGCTCGCCCTCCTCCTCTGCATGTGTTTGTACATGCGCTGGCGCTATCCGGTGCCCGACTATCCGCCCATGGCGACCCACGCGGACGACCCGCTGATGCAGGAGGCGAAGGCGCGGGCCAGGGCCGGCCTGGATTGCTTTCGGGCGCTGCTGGGCGAACAGTACGAGAACGCGCTGGTCAAGCTGCGCTTCGTCAGCAGTGCCGGGCGCGTGGAATATGTATGGGCGGAAGTGCTGGACGTGCTCGGTCCCGACGAACTGGGGATCCGGCTGGTCACGCCGCCGGTGACGCACAGCGGGCGTCTGGCCCGGCTCTACCGCTGCCGCTTCGACGAACTGGTCGACTGGCAGGTGCGCGACAGGGCCGGCGGCCTGCACGGCGGCTACACCGAACGCGCCCTGTTCGCCGTGGCGCGCCGCGATGGCCTGCAGTTGCCGGACAGCCTGCTGCAGCGCGAACGGGCGTATGTGGATGGCGACAGCAGTTAGCGCAACTGACCGGTGGCGCGATGCATGCGCTGGCTAACGCGACGTGGTGCGCACATCGTCGACCGGCTCGCGGCCGAAGTGTTGGCCCAGCACATAGTCGATCACGCCGGCAGCGCACTGCTGCGGCGAGGCGAGCGCCCCGCTGCGCTGCAAGTCGACGAAGCGTGCGCGCTGCGGAAAGCGGCTTTCCGGCGTGGCGCGGATCTGCGCCTGCATGGCGGTATCGATGACACCGGGCGCCAGGCTGCAGATGCGTACGCCGGCGGCGCCATCGCGCCCCGGCGGCGGCAGCGGATAATCGAGCGCCACCGAGCGCGCATGATGGTCGAGCGCGGCCTTGGTGGCCCCGTACACGCTCCAGCCCGTGTAGGCATTGCGGGCAGCGCCGCTCGAGACGTGCACGATGCGCCGCTCGGCCTGCGGCGCCGCGGCCACCACGGCGGCGGCCAGCATCAACGGCGCCGCGACGTTGAGCGCGACCGCCCGCGCCACACTCAGTGGATCCTGGTGGTGCAGCGCGCCGACCGGTTCGACCGTGCCGGCGTTGTTCAACAGCAGCACCTGCGCGCCGGCCCCCAGAAAGTCGCGCAAGGCCGGCGTGGCCAGCCAGGCAGACAGCGCCGCACTGTCTGACAGGTCGAGCTGGTGCTCGCGCAGCAGCACCCCGAAGCGCTGCGCCAACGAAGGCGCGGTGCCGCGCGCCAGGCCCAGCACGGGAATGCCGCGCTCCATCAGTCCTGCGGCCAAGGCCTCGCCCAGGCCGTGGCTGTGGCCGCTGACGACGGCGAGCGTGAGGGGATCGCTCACGATTCGGACTGCTGTTGCTGTGCCGCCTTGCGGCGGCGGTATTCGGCGTCGATGCTTTCGCCGCGCTTGCTCAACACCGGCACCCGGCGCGAGAAATTGAATTCGACGGCCGAATCGGGATAGATGTGGATCGACAGATTGCGCGCATCGGACGGGATTTCGCCCATGCTGGGCGTATTCGACGAACGCACGACCGGACCCGGTTCCTGGCCGTCGGGCACGGCCACGCGCCAGGTCACGGTCTGCGGACCATCGTTGAAGCGCATGCCGACCTTGTTGCGGCGTCCACTGTAGGGAAACGGCCCGGGACTACCCATGCGCACGCCGTTGACGGAGACGTCAAGCAAGGTACGGTCGGAATAGTTGAAGATGTAGACATCGAGCACCTTGTCGCTCTGGGCCATCGTCGCGGATGTTCCCAGCAGCCACAGGGCGGCGCCGGCCAGCAGCGTGCGGCGGGAAACGATCTTGTTCAGCATGTCATGCTCCAGCAGAGAGGAAAATCGTTATTGTGAAGGAAAAACACGGCGCCGACGAGGATTGTCGCATGCGCTCAGGATGGTGGGCGCGGAGCTCGCCCCAATTCATCACGATAAATGCGCGAGCAGCCTTCTCATGGGGAGTGATGTCGCTAAGCCTTCGTATCGTCGGCTTACTCATTTTCATTCCCTATGAGGTGTACGGGGTAGGCCGTAAAACGGATTTTCAATTTCTTGCCTGCAGATCTGCCCCACGGCGAGGGGGGTTGAATGCAACTTCACCTGCTCAGCGCTAAACGGCTTCGCAGAAAGGAATGTACCTAATTGTGCTTGAACAGAACCATCGGGTAGAAAGTGAAGAAATAGCATTTTTGGCCGATCAGGGCCTGTATAAGGGGCAACATCAACGACGGCTTGGCACCACCGGCTTCCGGGGGCGCTCTTCCGGGAAGATCGCATGTCATATTCCGCGCCAGCCTCCCCATCGTGGTAACTCGCATTGTGAATTACTTTCCAGACTACGCGTATGCGTAGTGGCTTGTCGATCGGACTACTCCACATGAAACAGCAATTGCTTGAGCTGTAGCGAATCTTTTCGCCATTATCCAGCTTCATCTCACTGGCAGTGTCAACTCGCACCGATCCGCCCGATGGCGCGTCATCGATATTAAACGGAAGAGAAAATTCCTTAAAAGAAATAAGATCAAGCTCGTAGGGGGTATAGTTATACGACGTTGTGGTAAAAGTTTTCGCAAGTTCTTCTTGCTCCATTCTAGAATCTCTTTCCTTGCAGCCACTCAAGAAAACAAGAAAAATAACGGGAACAATATTTTTTTCATTTTTAGTCTACTTATACACTTGTTTCAGCCTGCTCACAAACCAACCACTTTGCATTATGTCTTCGTTATACCCCAGAAAATGCATTATCAATTTCTTTTCCATAGAAACATCGTAAATACATTCGTTTGCCAGCAAGAAGAAGTTGACGCGCCGCGAGC
>NZ_RXLQ01000019.1 GCF_003953935.1 Massilia atriviolacea | reverse complement strand
CGCCTGGAGCTGTTCAAGACCGACCGCAGCAAGGATGACCTGATGAAGGACTTCAAGACGCCCCTGAAAGCCAAGGACGCCAAATGAAACGCCGCCTCGCGCTCGGCGCGCTGCTGGCCTGCGCCTGCCTGGGCGCGCAGGCGCACCGCTTCCACGCGGGGATCACCGACATCGCGTTCAACCCGAACACCGGCAGCATCGAAGTGGTGCACACCTACATGGCGCACGATATCGAGGCGCTGCTGGCGAACCTGTACCAGCGCCAGTTCGACCTGTCCGACCCGCAGGACGAAGCGGTGCTGCGCAAGTACATCGACAGGCAGTTCTACCTGCTGGGCGCGGACAATGCGCGCCTGCCGCTGCGCTGGGTCGGCGTGACGACCAATGTCGACAACGTGGTGATCTACCAGGAAGTGGAAAAGACACCGCTGGCGGCCGCCGTGCGCCTGCGCGACGACGTCTTGATCGACTTCCTGCCCGACCAGGTCAACACGGTCAACGTCAACCGCGCCGGCGCCGTCGCCACCCTCTCCTTCGACCGCAACAAAAAAGAACAACAGCTACCGTGACCATCCATTCCGCCTTACGCCTTACCCCGATCGCCCTGTCGCTCCTGCTGTGCCACGGCGCCGCCCGTGCCGACGACCTGGTCCTGCAGCGCGTGCTGATCGACGGTTCGCGCGCCAGCCAGCTGGGCATCGCCGATTCGGCCAATGCCGGCAGCCTGACCCAGAAACAGCTGGAGATGCGCACCGTCTACCGCCCCGGCGAACTGCTCGAAGCGGCGCCCGGCCTGATCGCCACCCAGCACAGCGGCGAGGGCAAGGCCAACCAGTTTTTCCTGCGCGGCTTCAACCTCGATCACGGCACCGACCTGCGCACCAGCGTCGACGACATGCCGGTCAACCAGCGCAGCCACGCGCACGGCCAGGGCTGGACCGACCTCAATTTCCTGATTCCCGAACTGGCAGCGCGCATGGATTACCGCAAGGGTCCATACTCGGCGCGCGATGGCGACTTTGCCTCGGCCGGCGCGGCATCGATCACCTACGCCAACCGCCTGACGCAGACGACCGGCAGCGCCAGCATCGGCCAGAACGGCTTTGCGCGCGCGCTGCTGGCCGGCTCGCCCGAAGCGGGGGCCGGCAACCTGCTGTACGCGCTCGAGGCGATGCACAACGACGGCCCCTTCACCCGGCCCGACGACTACCGCAAGGTCAACGCCGTGCTGCGCTACAGCCAGGGCTACGCCAACAACGGTTTCACGGTCAGCGCCATGGCTTACCGCGCCAGCTGGAACGCGACCGACCAGATCCCCCAGCGCGCCGTCGATGACGGCAGCCTGGGACGCTTCGACGCCATCGACGACAGCGACGGCGGCCAGGCGCGCCGCTACAGCGTCTCCGGCGTGTGGCGCCGCACCGGCGCGGAGCAGGCCTCCAAGGTCAACGCCTACGTGATCCGCAACCAGCTGGACCTGTATTCGAACTTCACCTATTTTCTGAACGATCCGGTCAACGGCGACCAGTTCAGCCAGCCGGACCGGCGCGTGACCAGCGGCGTCGACGCGACCCATACCTGGCATGGCCACGGCACCGGCATCAAGGCCGATGTGACGGTCGGCCTGCAGCTCCAGAACGACAATATCTTCAACGGCTTGTACAACACGCGCCGGCGCGAACGCCTCTCCACCACGCGCGAGGACCATGTGGTCGAGTCCAGCCTCGGCCTGTTCGCCGAATACCAGGTGCGCTGGAGCGAGAAGCTGCGCAGCGTGGCCGGCCTGCGCGCCGACAGCTACCGCTTCGACGTGCGCAGCAGCGACATGACCGGCGGCGCGGCGCGTTCGCGCGACCATCAGCTCAGCCCCTCGCTGAACCTGATTTTCGGACCATGGGCGCAGACCGAGTGGTATCTCAACGCCGGCAACGGCTTTCACAGCAACGATGCGCGCGGCGCCGTGGACCGTGCGGCGCCGGCGCCCGGCCTGGCGCGCACGCGCGGACTGGAAGTGGGCATGCGCAGCGAACTGCTGCCCAAGGTACAAAGCGCCCTGTCGCTGTACCGGCTCGACATGGCCTCGGAACTGGTCTACGTCGGCGACGCCGGGAACACCGAAGCCGGTCCCGCCAGCCGCCGCACCGGGATCGAGCTGTCGAATTACTACAAGCCCTTCAAGTGGCTCTCGCTGGACCTGGACCTGGCGTTCGCCAAGGCCCGCGCACGCGGCGCCGGCGTGGCCGCTGGCGAAGAGCGTATCGCCGGCGCGGTGGAAGGGGTGGGCCAGTTCGCGCTGAGCGTCGACCGCGGCCCGTGGTCCGGCGCGCTGCGCCTGCGCTATGTGGGCGCGCGCCCGCTGGTCGAGGACAACAGCGTGCGCGCGGCGGGCAGCACCACCATGAACGGCCGCATCGGCTACCGCCTGGCCAACGGCCTGCTGCTGGAAATCGAGGGCTTCAACCTGACCAGGCGGCGCGATTCGGCGATCGCCTATTATTACGCGTCGCGCCTGGACGGTGAAAGCGCCGCGCGCGACGACGTGCACTTCCACCCGATCGAATCGCGCTCGCTGCGGCTGACGCTTGTGAAGAAGTGGTAAGTGCCCACTACCGACGGTGCGCTGTAAATAGTGCTACGCTATCGTGATGACAACACACGCACCGCCCTTTACCGATATCGCCCAGCTCACCGACGCGCTGCGCACAAGCGGCTACGCCCTGCTGCGCCCTGCCGACGTGGCCACGCTGGCCGGCTGCAGCCTCGCCGACCTCGACACGCTGGTCCCCAGCTGGGACCATCTGGCGCCGGACAACTACCTCAAGGATGGCGGCAATTACCGGCGCCGGCGCCATTCCTGCTTTATCCAGGATGGCGGTGCGCTGAGCCAGACCGCGCACCGCGCGCACTGGCAGCCGGTCGAATACAACGCCCTGCACGGCGGCATGCACCGCCTGTTCGAACCGGTGGAGCCAGGCACGGTGGCGCTGCCGGCGTGGGGCAATCTGCTGCGCGCCCTGGGCGACGCCTGCTCGCGCGTGCGTGCGGCCCAGCCCTGGTATGTGGAAGCGCACCAGTTCCGCATCGATACGCTCGAAGGCATCGGCCGCCCCACGCCGGAAGGCGCGCACCGCGACGGCGTCGACTTCGTGGCCGTGCTGCTGGTCGGGCGCAGCCATATCAAGGGGGGCGAGACCCGCATTTTCGAGGCGGCGGGCCCGGACGGCAAGCGCTTCACCATGCTCGAACCGTGGACCCTGATCCTGCTCGACGACGCCACCGTCATCCACGAATCGACCCCGATCCAGCCCGATGGCGAGAACGGCCACCGCGACACGCTGGTGCTGACCTGGCGCACGGGAGGCTTCCAGGGCGACACGGAGTAAAAAACAGTGACATGATGGTATCTGTAAATTTACCATCTGGCGCGACAAATCCGATATAGTCGTATGACCGCAGCCGCCGTGCAAGGAGCCATGTCGTGGACTCGACGTACCAAATCCAGCCAGAAGAATTCGAGATCCTGATCGTCGAAGACAGCCCGACCCAGGCCGAACGCCTGCGGCGCCTGATCCAGTCCAAGTCGTACCGGGTGCGCGTGGCCCTGAACGGCCAGCTGGCCCTGAACCTGATCCGCGAGCAAAAGCCCGACCTGGTCCTGTCGGACATCATCATGCCCGAGATGGACGGCTACGAACTTTGCCATATCATCAAGTCCGACCCGGCCCTGCGCGATATCCCCGTCATCCTGGTCACCGCGCTGAACGCCCCCAAAGACATCATTCGCGGCATCGAGTGCGGCGCCGATAATTTCGTGCGCAAGCCCTACGCCGAGGACTACCTGCTCAGCCGGATCAGCCACATGCTGCTCAACCTGCGCCTGCGCGAAGGGCCGCCGCCGGAAGTGGAGGCGGGCATCGCGCTGTATCTGGGCAACCAGAAGCACTTCATCAACGCCGGGCGCCAGCAGATCCTCGACCTGCTCATTTCGACGTACGAACAGGCGGTGCAGGTCAACGGCGAGCTGCAGGCGCGCGAGCGCCAGGTGATCGAACTGAATATGCGCCTCGCGCACCACGCCGCCGAGCTGGAAACCATCAACCGCGAGATCGCGCACAAGAACCTGGAACTGGCCGAGGCGAGCCGCATGAAGTCGGCCTTCATCGCCAACATGTCGCACGAGCTGCGCACGCCGCTCAACGCCATCATCGGCTTTACCGGGGCGCTGCTGATGAAGCTTCCCGGCCCGCTCACGCCGGACCAGGACAAGCAGCTCAACACCATCCGTTCGAGTGCGCGCCATCTGCTCTCGCTGATCAACGACATCCTCGATGTGGCCAAGATCGAAGCGGGCAAGGTGACCCTGGCGCTCGAGCGCGTGCAGTGCCAGGACCTGATCACCCATACGGCCGACACCCTGCGTCCGCTGGCCGCGCAAAAAGGGCTGGCGCTGTCGGTGGAATTGCCGTCCGAGGCCATCGTGATCGATTCGGACCGGCGCGCGCTGACCCAGATTATTATCAATCTGGTCAACAACGCGATCAAGTTCACGGACCAGGGAACGGTCAAAGTGGCGTTGTCGCAGCGGATGGACGCCAGCGCGCTGCTGACGGAATTCAGCGTGACCGACAGCGGGGCCGGCATCAAGCCGGAAGACCAGTCCAAGCTGTTCCAGGCGTTTTCGCAGCTCGATTCGACCTCGACCCGGCATGCCGAAGGCGCCGGACTGGGACTGTACCTGTGCCAGAACCTGGCCAACCTGCTGGGCGGGAACCTGTACTTCACGAGCGACTACGGCTCCGGCAGCACCTTCACCCTCGCCCTGCGCGAAAAACGCTAAAAAAAACGCCCGCGACCTTGACGGTGCGGGCGGCAATCCAATCTTCTGAGAAAACTGGAGGAGACAAGTCCACTATATTCTCATTTATGGTGCAGTGCAATACGGTAGTTTTACGGTGTTGCGCCATGGATACAAATATGTCGTCATGAACTTATAATAATTGAAACGGCAGCGCCTGGCCCGGCATGTCCGGGAACAGTGTCGCCAGCTGGCGATCCGGCAGACGCAGGTGCTTTTCGGCCACCTGCGCCAGCACCGAGCGGAAGTCGGTGGTCACCGGCAGGTCGCGTCCTTCGTTGAGCGCGTCGTCGCCCACGCCCTGCCAGTCGCCATACACCTTGCCGCCGGCCACCCGCCCGCCCAGCAGCCACATGGCGTTGCCGTGACCGTGATCGGTGCCGCCGTTGCCGTTCTGGCGCGCGGTGCGGCCGAATTCCGACATCACCACGATGGTCGTGTGCTCGAACAGGGGACCGAGGCGCTGCGCCAGGGTAGCCAGCCCCAGGCCCACGGGCGCCAGCCGGTTGGCCAGCTGTCCGGTGGCCGCGCCCTGGTTGGCATGCGTGTCCCAGCCGCCCAGCGCGATGAACGCCAGCTGCATGCGCGCATCGCTGCGCATCAGGCCCGCCAGCCGCGCGGCGTCGTCGGGAAAGCCGTTCGGCAGCGGCGCGCCATTGTCGGCCAGCCGCATCTCCCGGCTCATCGCCGCCTGCACCACCTCCCTGTGCGCCACCCTGCCCTCGCTGTAGGCGCGTCCGAAGCGCGCGTGCGCGGCATACAGCTGGTCGAATGCGGCGCCCACCGCCGGGCGGTCGAGGACGTCGACCCTGGTCCCGGCGGCGCCGTTGGGCAGGTTGATGGCCGGCGCCGCGCCGCTCAGGATGCGCGGCATCAGCGGACCGATACTGAGCGCGCGGCTGGCGGCCGCTTCGCCCGGCAGCGCCGCCACCAGCCGGTTCATCCAGCCGTCCGGCGTGCTTTTGCGGCCCGGCGTGGCGGTCTCCATATAGATCTGGGCGTCGAAGTGCGAGCGGCTCGGGTCGGGCGAGCCGCTGGCGTGCACGAAGGCGAGCCGCTTTTGCCGCCACAGCGGCATCAGGGGCGCGAGCGCCGGATGCAGGCCGAAGTAGCCGTCCAGGTCGAGCGCCGCGCCGTCCGCGCCGGGCGCTTCCAGGCCGATGGTCGGGCGCAGGCGCCGGTAGTTGGCGTCGCCCACGGGCGCCACCACGTTCATCCCGTCGACGGCGCCGCGCAGCATGACGACGATCAGTTTCTGGCGCGTGAGGTTCGTGCCGCCCGCGCCACCGCCTGCGCTGGCGGCCCAGGCGCTGCGTCCGACCGGCACCAGCAGGCTGGCGCCCAGCGCCATCGAGGATAAAAAGTCTCTGCGTTGCATGCGTTTCTCCAGTTAGCGCTGCATGAAATCGGGGCCGCCGAGCAGCATCGCCGCGCGCAGGGCGACCGGGCTGGCCGCCACCAGCTCCTGCGTGCGCGGGGACACGGACGCGCCCAGGGTCGACGCCAGGAGCAGCGGGTCGAGCGGCGCCGGGGTCACGGAACTGGCGTCTTCCAGCGCCACCACCGGCGCGCCCTTGGCCAGCGCCAGCCGCCCCGCGCCAAGCGCGCTGGCGAACACGATGCGCCGGGTCAGCGCGTGGGGGTTCATCCAGGCCGCCTCGGTATTCTTGTAGCCGTCCGGGGTCTGGCAGCCGTACAGCGGCATGCCCAGCTGGGTCATGGCGCCGAGCAGCGGGCCGATCTCGCCCGGCGGCGTGGCGCTGGCGCGCACCGCCGACACCACATATTGATACGGCGTCTTGAACTTGGCGCCGACATTGGCCGGCGCCATGAATTCCTCGCTGGCGAACAGCACGCGCAGCACCCCGCGGATGTCGCCGCCGTTGCCTTGCCAGGTACGCGCCAGGCGCTCGACCAGGGCCGGCGGCGGATCGTCGCGCACGAAATACTGGGCCAGCTTGTAGCTCAGGTGGCGCGCCGTGGCCGGATGCACGGCCAGCACGTCGAGCGCCATCTCGCCTTCCTGCTGGCCGTCCGGCGCCACCGCGCGCCCCAGCCAGGTCTTGGCGCCCTGGTCGTGGCGCTTCGGGTCGAAGCGAAACAGCTGGTCTTCGCCGATGAGGGCGCGCTGGTCGTAGGTCCAGCCGGTGAGCATGCGCGCCAGTTCGGTCACGTCGCGCTGGCTGTAGCCGCCATCCACGCCGAGGGTGTGCAGTTCCATCAGTTCGCGCGCGTAGTTTTCGCTCAGGCCGCGCGCGCGGCCCTTGGCCCTGGCCGGCGCGGGCGCGGCGGACAGGTAATTGTCGAGGTAGTACAGCATGGCCGGATGTTTGGCGGTCGCGCCGAGCAGCTGGCGGAAGGAGCCGAACACATAGGGCCGGATCGCATCGCGCTCGTAGCTGGCGACCAGTGCCTGCACATTGCCCTTGGAGGCGGCCACGTTGAAGTGGTTGAACCAGAAGTCGACCATCACTTCTTCCAGCTGGCGCGGGCTCTGGATGGCGCGCAGCAGGCGCGCTTCGGCCGTTTCGCGGGCGATGCGGGCCACCCGTGCGCGGCGCTCGGCCAGGGCGTCCGGAGCCTTATCGCGCGCGTCGGGTAGCGCGTTGCGGCGCGCATCCTCGAATTCGGCCAGGGTGGCGCCGGCGCTGCGGTTGGGCGTTTCCAGGCCGGCCAGGCGCTCGCTCAGCGCCCCCGGCAAGGCCATGGATTCGGGCGCGAGCTGGCTGTCGATCCAGGCGCGCACGCCGATACGGCTCACGCGTTCCAGGTCGCCCGGCGCGGGACCGAAGGCCAGGCGGTTCAGCACGTGCGCGGCTTGCCGGGCGGGTGTCGGCGGCGCCGGCTCGGCGTGCGCCCCGGCCAGGGCGGCGGCGATCAGGAGCAACAGGTAGCGTTTCATGGGCAAGCCGATCGAAAAGTGGCGGGGCAGATCCGCGCCTTGCAGGTATTGCGCCGACACGGGCAAAAAGTTCCCGTTGATTTGCATGCAAGAAGGCCTCCAATGTAAGCCGATTGTAAAGTTGGCGCCGTTTAGTTAAAACGAACGCTTTAGTTATATCAATCGTTTGATTTTCGTGATTAAATCGCGGCATGGAAAAAACACCCACTGTATTGGCCGACGAAGCGCGCCGCACGCGCTCGGACGGCGCGCAGTCGCGCGAGCGGCTGCTGCTGGCGGCGATCCGCCTGTTCGCCGAGCAGGGCTTCGCCAAGACCTCCACGCGCGAGATCGCGCTGGCCGCCGGCACCAACATCGCCTCGATCAGTTATTACTTCGGCGACAAGGCGGGCCTGTACCGGGCCGCCTTTACCGAGCCCTCGCCCGGCTGCGACCACGACCTGGACGCCTTCACCGCCAGCGACGCCACCCTGCGCGAAACGCTCGAAGGCTTCTACGGGATCATGATGGCCGACCTGAAACGCGGCGACCTGGCGCGCCTGTCGATGCGGCTGTGGTTTCGCGAGATGCTCGAGCCCACCGGGGTGTGGGACGAGGAAATCGACAACGGCATCAAGCCGGCCCACGCGGCGCTGGTGATGGTGCTGGGCCGCCACCTGGGCCTGGCCGCGCCGGACGACGACCTGCAGCGCCTGGCCTTCTCGGTGGTCGGCCTGGCGGTGCAGCTGATGGTCACGCGCGACGTGATCGACCGCATCAACCCGCACCTGCTGGAAAACGACGCCGCCATCGATGCCTGGATGGCGCGCCTGGTCGACTACGGCGAAGCGATGGTCAACGCCGAACTGGTGCGCCGTACGGCCACCGCCCAACCGATTACAAAGCCACGAAAGAAGAAAGCATGAAGATCGTCCATGTACTGAGTGCGGCCCTGCTGCCGCTGACGCTGGGAGCGTGCACGACGGCGCCGCCGACCAGGACCGAGGCGCCGGTGCCGCCGCAGTGGCAGACGCCGCTGCCGCACAACGGCAGCCTGACCGACCTCGCCAACTGGTGGCGCGAGCAGGGCGACCCGCTGCTGGCGCAGCTGGTCGAGGCGGCGCAGACGGCCAGCCCCAACGTGGCCACGGCGCGTTCGCGCATCGTGCAGTCGCGCGCCGACCGCGTCGCCGCCGGCGCCGCGCTGGCGCCGACCCTGGACGCGGCGGCGAGCGTGAGCCGCGCCAACCAGCAAGCCGCCCAGCCGATCGGCACCACCAGCCAGGGCGGCCTGCAAAGCGCCTGGGAGATCGACCTGTTCGGCGGCGGCCGCGCCACCCGCAACGCGGCCGAGGAACGCCTGGCCGGCGCGCGCGCCAACTGGCACGACGCGCGCGTGGCGGTGGCGGCCGAAGTGGCGAACCAGTATTACAGCCTGCGCTCGTGCGAGCAGCTGCTGGCGGTGGCGCGCCTGGACGCCGCCTCGCGCGAGGACACGGCGCGCCTGACCGGACTGTCGGCCGATGCCGGCTTCCAGGCGCCCGCCACGGCGGCGCTGGCGCGCGCCAGCGCCGCCGAAAGCAAGAGCCGCGCCACCTTGCAGCGCGCCCTGTGCGACATCGACATCAAGACCCTGGTGGCACTGACCGCGATCGACGAACCCGAGCTGCGCGCGCGCCTGCTGGCCGGCACGCCGGCGGCGCCGCCGGCGCCCGCCATCGCGGCCCTGCCGGCGCAGGTGCTGGCCCAGCGTCCCGACGTGTTTAGCGCCGAACGCGAAGTGGCGGCCGCCAGTTTCGAGGTGGGCAGCGCGCAGGCGCAGCGCTATCCGCGCCTGTCGCTGCAAGGTTCCATCGGCAGGGCGAATCTGCGCAGCAGCGGCGGCGAGAACAGCCAGTTCGATACCTGGAGCATCGGCCCGCTGGCGCTGACCTTGCCGATTTTCGACGGCGGCCGGCGCAGCGCCAATGTGGACGCGGCCAAGGCGCGCTACGACGCGGCGGTGGTCTCGTACCGCGCCAGCGCGCGGCGCGCCGTGAGCGAAGTCGAACAGGCGCTGGTGAACCTGAACAGCGCGGCCGAGCGCAGCGCCGACGCGCAGGTGTCGCTGGACGGCTACCGGGTGGCGTTTCGCGCCGCCGAAGACCGCTACAAGAATGGACTGGGCAGCCTGCTCGAACTGGAAGACGCGCGCCGCACGCGCCTGGCCGCGGAGAATGCGGTGGTGACCTTGCAGCGCGAACGCAGCGCCGCCTCGGTGGCCCTGTACCGCGCCGCCGGCGGCGGCTGGACCGCCACCCCGAACTGACCGCCCCGACACGACTACGGATAAACGACCATGAACAACAAGATCAACGACACTGTGAACAAGCTCAAACTGAAGCCGGCCGCCGCGCTGGTGGCCGGCGCCCTGCTGCTGGCAACGGGCGGCATGCTGGCCATCGCGCCCGACTCGATGGCGGCCGACGACAAGAAGGACGCGGCGCCGAAGCCGGCGCTCACCGTCACCACCACCAAACCGTCGCCGGCCACCCTGGCGATCAAGCTGGGCGCCAACGGCAACGTGGCCGCCTGGCAGGAGGCGGTGATCGGCAGCGAGTCGGGCGGCCTGCGCCTGACCGATGTGAAAGTCAACGTCGGCGACATCGTCAAGAAGGGCCAGGTGCTGGCCGTGTTCTCGGCGGACACCGTCAACGCCGACGTGGCGCAGGCGCGCGCGGCCCTGCTGGAAGCCGAGGCGAATGCCGCCGAGGCGGTGGCCAACGCGGCGCGTGCGCGCACGCTGGAAAATTCGGGTGCGCTCTCGGCCCAGCAGATCAGCCAGTACAAGACGGCCGAGCAGACCGCCAGGGCGCGCATCGCCTCGGCCAAGGCGGCCCTGTCGTCGCAGCAGCTGCGCCTGAAATACACGCAGGTGGTGGCGCCCGACGATGGAGTGATTTCGGCGCGCAGCGCCACCGTCGGCTCGGTGGTGGGCGTGGGCACGGAGCTGTTCCGCATGATCCGCCAGGGCCGCCTGGAATGGCGCGCCGAAGTCACGGCGGCCGAACTGGCGCGCCTCAAGCCCGGCACCAGCGCCGTGGTCAAGGCGGCCAACGGCAGCGAACTGACCGGCAAGGTGCGCATGATCGCGCCGACCATCGACCCGCAGACCCGCTCCGCGCTGGTGTACGTGGACCTGCCCCAGAGCGTCGGCGCGAATGCGCCGTTCAAGGCCGGCATGTTCGCCAGCGGCCAGTTCGAACTGGGCACCTCGGACGCCATGACCGTGCCGCAGCAGGCGGTGGTGGTGCGCGACGGCTTCAGCTACGTGTTCCGCCTGAACCAGGATAGCCGCGTCAGCCAGCTCAAGGTGCAGCCGGGACGGCGCCTGGGCGACCGCATCGAAGTGACCAAGGGCTTGAGCGCCGACGCGGTGGTCGTGGTCAGCGGCGCCGGCTTTTTGAACGAGGGCGACCTGGTACGCAATGTCGCAGCGACCGCACCGGCCAGCAAGCCGGCCACTGCGGCCAAATAAGGAACCACCATGAATTTTTCATCCCTGTCGATCAAGAACCCGATACCGGCGATCATGCTGTTCGTGTTGCTGACCCTGGCCGGCCTGCTGGCCTACCGGGCCAACGCGGTGCAGGACTTCCCGGACATCGAACTGCCGATCGTGACCGTCACCGCCACGCTCGACGGCGCCGCGCCGGCGCAGCTGGAAACCGAAGTGGCGCGCAAGATCGAGGATTCGGTCGCCACCCTGCAAGGCGTGAAGAACATCTCCACGCGCGTACTCGATGGCGTGGCCACGGTGACGGTCGAATTCATCCTCGAAAAAAACATCTCGGAAGGCGTGAACGATGTGCGCGACGCGGTGGCGCGGGTCAAGGCCGACCTGCCCGCCGAAATGCGCGACCCGACCGTGACCAAGGTGTCCACCGCCGGACGCGTGATCCTGACCTACACCGCCAACGCGGCGCCGGGCAAGGGCGGTGTGCCGCTGGACGACCAGGAACTGAGCTGGTTCGTCGACAACACGGTCGCCAAGCGGCTGCTCAATGTGCCGGGCGTCGGTTCGGTCAAGCGCGTGGGCGGCGTGACGCGCGAGATTCGCGTGGAACTCGACGATGCGCGCATGGCGGCCTTGCAGGTGGCGGCGGTGGACGTGTCGCGCCAGTTGCGCAACGTGCAGCGCGAAGCGCCGGGCGGACGCGGCGACGTCTCCGGCGCCGAGCAGTCGGTGCGCACCATCGCCACCGTGCAGACGGCGGGCGAACTGGCGGCCATGGATATTCCGCTGCCTGACGGACGGCGCGTGCGCCTGGACCAGATCGCGACAGTGACCGACACCGTGGCCGAGCCGCGTGCGCTGGCCGAGCAGGATGGCAAGCGCGTGGTCGGCTTCGAAATCTTCCGCACCAAGGGCGCCAGCGAAACCAAGGTGGCCGAGGGCACCCGCGCCGCAGTCGCCGAACTGCAGGCGGCGCACGCCAACGTGGCGCTCAAGGAAGTAATCGACAACGCCCAGCCGGTGGAAGAAAACTTCGACGGCTCGATGGAGCTGCTGTACGAAGGCGCGATCCTGGCGGTACTGGTGGTGTGGTGGTTCCTGCGCGACTGGCGCGCCACCCTGGTGGCCGCGGCCGCGCTGCCGCTGTCGGTGATTCCCGCTTTCCTGGGGCAGTACCTGTTCGGCTACACGCTCAACACCGTGACCCTGCTGTCGCTGGCGCTGGTGGTCGGGGTGCTGGTGGACGACGCGATCGTCGAGATCGAGAACATTTCGCGCCACCTGCGCATGGGTAAAACCCCGATGCAGGCGGCCATGGAAGCGGCCGACGAAATCGGCATGGCCGTCATCGCCACCACCTTCGCGCTGGTCGCGGTGTTCCTGCCGACCGCCTTCATGGGCGGGGTGCCGGGCCTGTTCTTCAAGCAGTTCGGCTGGACCGCGGTGCTGGCGATCCTGGCCTCGCTGGTGGTGGCGCGCCTGCTCACGCCGATGATGGCGGCCTACATCCTCAAGGACCTGCCGCATGAAGAGGAAAAGGACGGCTGGCTCATGACGCGCTACATGGCGGCCATGAAGTGGTGCCTGAACCACCGCCTGGTGACCGCGATCGCCTCGGCCCTGTTCTTTGTCGGTTCGATCATGCTGGTGCCGCTGCTGCCGACCGGCTTCGTGCCGCCGGCCGACCGCGCCCAGACCATGATCAACATCGAACTGCCGCCCGGCTCCACCCTGGCCGAAACGCATGCGGTGGCCGAACGGGCGCGCGTGGCGGCGATGGAAGTGGCGGGCATCACCGGCATCTTCAGCTCCATCGGCGGCGGCTCCAGCGGCGACGCCTTCGCCCCGGGCGCCTCGGCCGAGGCGCGGCGCGCGGTGCTGACCCTGACCACGGTGCACCGCAACGACCGCAAGGAATCGATGGACCAGCTGGAACGCCAGATCCGCACCAGGCTCGACCAGATCCCCGGCGCCCGCTTCAACGTCGGTCCGGCCGATACCGGCGTCAAGATGCAGCTGGTGCTGCGCAGCGAAGATCCCCTGGCGCTGACCGGCGCGGCGCAGGCGGTGGAGCGCGAACTGCGCACGCTCAAGGGCATCGGCAATGTCAGTTCGAGCGCCTCGCTGGTGCGTCCCGAGATCATCGTGCGTCCCGACTTTGCCAGGGCGGCCGACATGGGCGTGACCGCCGCCTCGATCGGCGAGACGGTGCGCGTGGCCACCGCCGGCGACTACGACACGGCGTTGACCAAGATGAACCTGAGCGAGCGCCAGGTGCCGATCCGGGTCAAGCTGCCGGACGCGGTGCGCGCCGACCTGGCGGCGCTGGGCCGCCTGACGGTGCCGGGCAAGAACGGCCCGGTCATGCTGGAGAACGTGGCGAGCATCACGATGGAAAGCGGACCGGCGCAGATCGACCGCCTCAACCGCAGCCGCAACGTGACCCTGGAAGTGGAGCTGTCCGGCCGCTCGCTCGGTGAAGTCAACGACGAAGCGCGCGCCCTGCCGTCGATGCAGAACCTGCCGGCCTCGGTGAAGATCGCGGAACTGGGCGACGCCCAGGAGATGCAGGCGCTGTTCGCCAGCTTCGGCCTGGCGATGCTGATCGGGGTGCTGTGCATCTACGGCGTGCTGGTGCTGCTGTTCAAGGACTTCATGCAGCCGGTGACGATCCTGGCGGCGCTGCCGCTGTCGATCGGCGGCGCCTTCGTGGCGCTGCTGCTGACCGGGAAGGCGCTGTCGATGCCGTCCATGATCGGCCTGATCATGCTGATGGGGATCGTCACCAAGAACTCGATCCTGCTGGTCGATTACGCGATCCTGGCGCGCGAAGCGGGCATGAACCGCTTCGATGCCCTGGTCGACGCCTGCCACAAGCGCAGCCGTCCGATCGTCATGACCACCATCGCCATGGGCGCCGGCATGATGCCGCTGGCGCTGGGCTGGGGCGCCGACCCGAGCTTCCGCTCGCCGATGGCGATTGCCGTGATCGGCGGGCTGATCACTTCCACCCTGCTCAGCTTGCTCGTGGTGCCGGCCGTGTTCACATACATCGACGACCTCGAACACCTGCTCAAGCGCGGCATGCGGCGCCTGCGCAGGGACAAGGGGGCTGGCGGCCACACGCCGGCGGTCGACCTGTCGAAATAAGCTTGCCCCATCATCGGCAGCCGACACGCCAGCCTCGCGCTGGCGTTTTCTTTTTGCAAATATAAATCGCCTCTACTGTTGTGTGTTTAACAGTTAGATTGCATCGATATAACTTTCTTGCTTGAAAAACAGCAGTCGTTACGTTATGATATGGGCCGTTGTTGCATTTGCACTAAGCACTGCCTCATCCCTGCAATGCTTCTTCCTCCACTCTCCCGTCATCGGAACGACATGAAAAACATTGCTAAGAATTTCACCATCGGCGCGGCCCTGTGCACGTCGCTGCTGTTCGCATCGAGCGCCCACGCGACCTGGGGCGGCAATACCGCCAAGGGCGACGTCACCCTGAACGGCGCCGGCGCCGACGCGGTCGACTACGCCTTCCTGGTCAATCCCCAGGGCTTGTTCGCCACCAAGGGCGGCAGCGGCGGCTTCGCCAGCGACTTCGCGCTGTACGGCTCGAAGCAGGGCTGGACCTCGATCGCCGCCTTCGGCAGCCGTGCCGACAATGGCGTGGCCATCACCACCAGCAAGCTGGGCACCAACCTGACCTTCACCTTCGACAAGTCGGACAGCCGCCACGGTGCGTGGACCGTGTCCAACAACGACACGAAGAACAACGTCAAGCTGGACCTGGTATTCGCCATGTACGGCGGCGTGGGCAGCTCGGCCTTCCTGTTCGACAACGAAACCATCGGCGCCGGCGCGACCAGCAACGGCAGCTGGACCTTCAATGCGCTGACCCTGTTCGGCAACAAGGCCGGCTACGACAACCTGACGATTTTCGCGCGCGACGTCAGCAAGACCGCCTTCGAAGTACCGACCACCCCGGTACCGGAACCGGAAACCTACGCCATGCTGCTGGCCGGCCTGGGCCTGGTCGGCTTCATGTCGCGCCGCCGCAAGCAGGCACAGCCGCTGTTCCGCTGATCCCGCCGCTTCGCAAGACGACAACGCCAGCCTCGCGCTGGCGTTTTTGTTGGGTGGGAACAACGGTCGCCTCAAGCGGCTTTGCGCACGCGACGGCAGGGGCCTGAACGGCGCGCCAGACGCCGATGCCCCGCCACAGAGCCGAAGTTTCCAGTTGTGCCAGACAGTGAAAATTTTTCTGAAGCAACATTATTGCAAGCGAAAGTTATATTTTTATCAGTTGAATTGTATTAATATAACTTTCTCACTTGAATCTCATCAATACCTGCGGTACTATTTGCCCTGTACTAACGCATTTGCTTCAAGCGCTGCCTAACCCCCGCAATGCTTCTCACTCCATTTCTACTCATCGGAAACGACATGAAAAACATTGCTAAAACGATTACCATGGGCGCGGCACTGTTCACGAGCGTCCTGTTCGCCACCGACGCGCAGGCAGGCAGCGGCAGCGCCGGCAAGACCGCCAAGGGCGACGTCACCCTCAACGGCGCGGGCGCCGATGCGGTCGACTATGCCGGCGGCGTCAATCCCCAGCAAGGCAAGAACGGCAACAGCAGCGGTTTCGCCAGCGACTTCGCGCTGTACGGCTCGAAACAGGGCTGGACCTCGATCGCCGCCTTCGGCAGCGACGCCGACAACGGCGTGGCCATCACGACCGGCAAGCTGGGCACCAGCCTCACCTTCACTTTCGACAAGAGCAGCGGCCGCACCGGCTCGTGGACCATGGCGAACAACGACCCGAACAACAACATCAAGCTGGACCTGGTGTTTGCGATGCATACCGGCGGCGGCAGCTCGGCCTGGCTGTTCAACGACGAAGTCCTCGGCGCCGGCGCCAAGACCAGCGGCAGCTGGTCCCTGAACGCGCTCAACCCGGGCGGCAAGCTGTCCGACTACTCGAACCTGACCATCTTCGCGCGCGACCTCAGCAAGACCGCCTTCCAGGTACCGACCACCCCGGTGCCGGAACCGGAAACCTATGCCATGCTGCTGGCCGGCCTGGGCCTGATCGGCTTCATGTCGCGTCGCCGCAAGGGCGAGTACGACACCTTCCGCTGATCCGCACGCACTTCCTTCAGCCGAAAAAAACGCCAGCATTGCTGGCGTTTTTCTCGTTTACCACGCCGTCGTTCAGACCTTCGGCGGATCGGTTTCGCGCGCGAACGAACGGTGACCGGCCAGCGCCGCCTTGAAGGCCGCCAGCGCCGGCGCCAGGGCCCCGCCTTCGGTACCGATCAGGGCCGGGTCGGCCGAACCGTCCGGCAAGGCCGGCGGCACGCCCGCCTGCTTGAGCAGCGCGGCGGCGGCGCCGACCACCAGGATCGGCTTGCAGTGACGATACTGCTCGCGCACGAAATCCTGGGCATGGGCGTCGCGGCTGAGCGTGCCGATGGCTGCTTCGCCATCGGGCACGACCACGGCGTCGTACAGGACCGACGGGCCGGCTTCGAGCGTGATTTCCACGTCGAGGGTGCCGCCATCGCTGGTCTTGACCTTGCCCAGCTGACCGCCGACCAGGCGCGGCACGGCGCCCTCTTCCAGCAGCGAACTGTAGATCGCGCGCACCATGGCGCCGTCGACCCCATTGGCGACCAGCAGCGCCACCTTGCGCGTGCGGATTCCGGTTTCGCCCGGACGGCTGAGCAAGGACAGGGCCGGCGACGGCTCGTACTCATGCATCGGACGGTCGGTCGCCAGCGGCAGCGGCGCCGGCACGTCCATGCCCAGGCCGGCGGCAACCGAGCCGGCCAGGACCGGATTGACATTGGCCAGGGTGGCCAGCACGCGCTCGCGCACGGCCGGGGTCTGCACGCGCGTCAGTTCGAAGCGGAAGGCGGCGGCAATGTGCGCCTGTTCGACCGGGCTCTGGCTGTTGAAGAACAGGCGCGCCTGCGAATAGTGATCGGCGAACAGTTCCGGATTGCCACGCACCTTGTCTTCCGAAATCGTCTGCGGGAAGCTGGTGAAGCCGTTTTTCATGCCGGCCTGGAACGGGCAACCGCCGCCCAGCGAGTTCGGCTCGTAACTGACGCGGCCGCGATGCACGGCCTGGCGGTGCATGCCGTCGCGCTGGTTGTTGTGCACGGGCGCGATCGGCGCGTTGACGGGGATTTCGTGGAAATTCACACCGCCCAGACGGCTGATCTGGGTATCGAGGTAGGAATGGATACGGCCTTGCAGCAGCGGATCGTTACTGAAATCGATGCCGGGGACGATGTGGGCGGTACAGAAGGCCACTTGTTCCGTTTCGGCGAAGAAGTTGTCCGGGTTACGGTTGAGCACCATCTTACCGACCGGGGTGAGCGGCACCAATTCTTCGGGCACGATCTTGGTCGGATCGAGCACGTCGAAGGCGAACGACTCGGCCTGCTCTTCGGTGAAGATTTGCAGGGCCAGCTCCCACTCGGGAAAGTTGCCGCTGTCGATGGCTTCCCACAGGTCGCGCCGATGGTAGTCGGGATCGGCGCCGACCAGCTTGGCCGCTTCATCCCACACCAGCGAGTGCGTGCCCTGCAGCGGGGTCCAGTGGAATTTGCAGAACACCGATTCGCCTGCCGCGTTGACCAGGCGGAAAGTGTGCACGCCGAAACCCTGCATCGTGCGGTAGCTGCGCGGAATCGCGCGGTCCGACATTTGCCACAGCAGCATGTGGGTCGATTCGGGCATCAGCGAGACGAAATCCCAGAAGGTGTCGTGGGCGCTCGATGCCTGCGGCATGGCGTGATGCGGTTCGGGCTTGACCGAATGCACCAGGTCGGGGAACTTCATGGCGTCCTGGATGAAGAAGACCGGCATGTTGTTGCCGACCAGATCCCAGTTGCCTTCGTCCGTATAGAACTTGACGGCAAAACCGCGCACATCGCGCACGGTATCGGAGGAACCTCTTTCGCCGGCGACGGTCGAAAACCGGGTGAACACGGGAGTGCGCTTGCCGGGCTGGGCGAACAGCGAGGCGCGGGTCACTGCGCTCAGGTCCTGGTAGCTCTCGAAATATCCATGGGCAGCGGAGCCGCGGGCGTGCACCACGCGCTCGGGAATGCGCTCGTGGTCGAAATGGGTCAGCTTTTCGCGCAGGATGAAGTCTTCCATCGCGGTCGGCCCACGCAGGCCGATCTTGAGCGAATGCTGGTTATCGGCAACCGGCACGCCCTGGTTGGTGGTCAGGCGTTGTCCGCCGCTGTCGACGCGCACGCGGTCGAGCGGACCGACGGTCGGATTCGCGCCCACCGCCGGCACGCCGCTGCCGAGCTTGTCGGAGGCGATGGTTTCGGTCGGCGTGCTGCCGGTGGCGAGCGGGGTCGACGGTTCTGCCGTCGCGCCGGCCTGCGGCGTGCGGGCGGCGTCGCCGTATTCGCCTGGCTTGTTCGGGTTGAACGGCATGGCGGCGGCCAGCTCTTGGCCGGCGACAGTCTTGACGAGCAACTGTGCGGCAATGGGATCGCTGCTGCCGAGACTGGCGGGCGGCTGCGCGTTCGACGGTCCGGAGACCGTGCTCAGAATGGAGCCGGCGCCATCTTCCGAAGCGCCAGTTTTCTTACGTGTGACCATGAATTACCTCAACTAAAATATGTGGGACGAGAGACCGGCGCGGGAATGCGGCACTACCTGCCAGGGCAAGGTAGCGAAACGATCGAAACGGGGAGTTGATGGACGTACGGGGCTGGCCCGGACGGCATTTGCCGACCGGGACCGTGCCAGCGCATGACAGCGCTGATCAGTGACGACGACCCAGCAGTTTCGACAGGGTAAAGCCGATCCCCAGGGCGACCAGCACCGAGGTCGCCGGGCTGGTGCGAACGTAGTCGCGGCCGGTTTCTGCAAAGTTTTTGTAGGCGTCGGTCAGCTGGCGGGTTTTTTCGTCGACGCGGCCGGTGACACCGGACAGGGCGCCGCTGACTTTATCGACGCCGGCGTGCGCGCTGGAGGCCAGGCGTTCAACCACTGGCTGGGCAGCTTCAGCCGCTTTGTCGATGGTTTTGTGCAAATCGGTCGCGCTTTTGCTCAGATCGCTGCCCTTGTTGTTGTCGTTAGGCTTGTTATTGTCGCTGCGGCCAGCGCCAAGGTCCTTGCCCATGCTGCTGCCCGAACCTTCGTTACCCAGATTGCTTGCGTTGCCGCCATTCGATTTCTGATTGTCCATGATCCATTCCTCTAAAAGTTTTATACCAGCGCGGTGGTGACACCTTTTCTTGGTGCCGAATACAAAAAATATAACGATTGCCATTCGCTCACTGTGCGGTGACTAACAGAGTTGCCATGCATGCCGGGAGGCATTGTTGTGTGGCGGGATAGGAAGGGGATCGTTAGCCCGGCACGCGGCGTAACGTCGTCGTCGCCGCGCGCGGCATGCGGGGCATGCGGGGCATGCGGGGCGGAATGGCTGGGGATTGGATGAATGGCGCCCGCGGCTGCGCCAATGGTGCGTGCGCATGCACAATGGCAACGCTCTCTGCCAGATTGCGATCGCACGCAATATGCCGGCAGCGTGCGCCAGAGGCCAGCGATCCGCCAGCTGTCGCACGCGGGCTTGCCGGTGTGCATGCCGGCAAGCGCGGCCCAGGCTCAGGGCAGCTGTCGTAGCAACTATCCGCAGGCACAGGCCGTCAGGCGCGGTCGGCGCGATGGCCGCCATGCTGGGCCATGCCGAAGCCGCCGCCATGCGCCCTCCCCGTCGGGCCGAACAGCGCGGCAACCAGCGGATCGCGGTAGGGGTGGCCTTTCCATTCCTGCGCCAGCACGCGCTGGATCGGGTGCGGATCGGGTTCGGCCGGGTCGGGCATGCCGGCCGCCCGGTACACCATGTGCGCACGGCGGGTGCGCGGATCGCGCCCGATGGCGCCCTCGCGGAACAGCTCCAGGCATTGCTGGCGCACTTTTTCGGCGTCGGCGCCCAGCCGTTGGGCCAGCGGGGCGACCTGTGTCGGGCCATGTGCAAGGGCGGCCACAATGTTGCAACGAAGTTGTTCGACCAGCTGACGTCTCATGCTGCCCTCCAATACGTGTCGATTGCTTGAGCCAGCGCATCGCCGTCGAGGCGATGGCGCAGCGCGCTTAATTCCCCGATCACGCCACCGGTGGCGACGGTGGCCTTGCGGCTCTCTCGCCAGGCGCATGCGACAGCGAGCAACTGGCGCGCTTCGTGATTGAGTTCTGGTTGGACGGTCATCTGTTCTCCTTGGTGGAATGCCTGCCGCTGGCGCGGGCGTGGCGGGGCAGCGGCCATTGCTGCTGGCAATGGCGCCGGGCTTCTGGTCAAACTGGTCGAACTGCCGGGTCAGGTCCGGCGGGCGTCCCCGTGCGCGGGGACGGACTGCATTCGGCTGGGGACGGCGATCCCTTCGCGCGGCAAGGCACTGGCTGAGCCGGGGTGGAGCCGGACGGCTGGTCTTGTGTTCATAAGTAGTATATTAGTCCTACTAATCGTTGTTGTCAACAGTCAGACTGATTGCTTTTTATTAGTTTTCCTTATATTGTTCGGTCTATGCCAGCCCTCCCCCTAAACCAACACGAGCTTGCGGACGCAGCGCAGCTCAAGCAACTCTTCATCGAGTGGCAACACGCGCGTCGCAGCCAAGGGCTGCCGGCGTCCCAGGAAGCCGCCGCCAACCAGATGGAATTCGGCCAAAGCGCGTTGAACCAATATCTCAACGGAAAAATTCCATTGAACATCGATGTGGCCATCAAATTTTCGAAGTTGCTGGGTGTACCGATCTCGTCCTTCAGCGCCGCGCTCGCATCGCAAGCGGACGACTACGCCGCCGCCAAGGATGCGATGACGATGGCGCAGTCGCGCGGGAACGATTTCCGCCTGGTCGGCCGACGCATCACGGTCGATGCCGAGCAGGACGAATACATCCCCATCAAGAAGGTCAGCCTGACCCTGCGCGCCGGCGTCATGGGCTTCGAGGCCTCGCAGGAAGACCGCAACGACACCACGATCAACCTGCCGCGCCGCTTCATCGAAAAGAACGACCTGGTGCCGCAGTGCCTGCTGGCCATCAGCGTCAAGGGCGACAGCATGTGGCCGCTGATGATCGAAGGCGATGTGGTGGTCATCAATATCGCCGACACCAAGCCCGTCAATAACGAGTTGTACGCGGTAAATTTCGATGGCGAAGCGGTAGTCAAGCAACTGGTGCGCGAAGGCCGCGAATGGTATCTGTCGTCCATGAATCCGGACCCGGCCTACCACCGGCGCGCTTGCCGCGGCGGCGAATGCATCATCGTCGGGCGCGTGGTGCGGCAGGAAGCGCGTTCGCTGATGAATCGCGTCTGAGGTCGCCAGCGGGCGCGCCGTGACCTGATTCAACCGCTATCGATGCCGCCCAGCCCGCCTTGTGCGGGCCTTTTTATGTCCCTGGCAGGGCCGGCGCACCGAAGATTATCAGTCGGGCTACTTGTTCGAATAATTAGTAAGGCGAATACGCGCAGGCGGGGTACGCGCCTTGCGCTGCCTCAAACGCGCCCGCTTGACGCTCATCATGGCAGGACTATCATCGACTCATGAACGGACCATCACGCGAGGAGATCGAATCACGCCTGGCAGCCCAACGCAGCTGGGCGGAAACACGCATGTCATCGGTCGAGGCGAACGTCGAAACGCTCATCATGCGGATGGACGAGCGCGACCGCATGGATGCCGAGCGGCGGGCCGAGCGAGTCCGGCTGGACGCCGAGTGGCGAGAGGAACGGCGCGAAGCGCATGCGCGCCAGGATGCGGAGCGTGCCGAGCGCTACCGACTGGAAGCCGAGCAACGGGCGGAACGGCAGAAAGAGCGCGAACGGCTGGAGGCCGAACGCCAGAAAGAGCGCGACCGCCTCGAGGCCGAACGCCAGAAGGAACGCGAACACCTGGAGGCAGAACGTCGGCTGGCCGAAGCGGAGAGCAAAAAAGAACGCGAACGCCTTGAGGCGGAACGTCGGCAAGCCGAAGCAGAGAGTAAAAAAGAACGCGAACAGCTCGAGGCTGAACGTCGGCTATCCGAAGCGGAGAGTAAAAAAGAACGGGAGCGCCTGGAGGCAGAACGCCAGAAGGAACGCGAACGCCTGGAGGCAGAACGCCAGAAGGAGCGCGAACGCCTTGAGGCGGAACGGCGGGAGGCCGATGCCGCATGGCAGAAAACCCAGGCCGAATGGCGGCAAGCCCAAGCCGATGAGCGCAAGGAACGGCAGCGTGCCGAGGCGGAGCAAGCGGCACAATGGCGGCAACAGGATATCGAGATCCAGCGCCTGGCCGCCGAACGGCACACGGAGTACGTCAAACGCATCGACGCACGCTTCGACAATATGGAGCGCCTCTACTACGAGATCAAAGCCGACATGAAAGACCTCAAGAAAACGGTCATCATCACCGCGATCACGGCATCGCTGGCCATTGTGCTCGGGGTCGCCGCCTTTAACGCGACCCTGTTGTCCGGCATGGTCAGCAGTTTTGAATCGGGCAAGAACAACGGCCGCGCCGAGAGCGGAAAAATGCGCTTCCGCCTGCCCTCCCTGCTGCTAACGGCGCCGCGCTGAGGGCGCCGGCAAGAAAAAACCCGCTACGCCGTAAAGCGTGCGGGTTCTGACCTGATGCATGTACCTGGTGCCGATTGCCGGAATCGAACTGGCGACCTTCACATTACGAATGTGCTGCTCTACCAACTGAGCTAAATCGGCGAAGACGCGTATTCTAGCAAAGAATTCCGCAAAATTGCTAGTGCGAATGCGCGTTCTGTCGGCTTTTTGTTAAAAAAACCAGTTTTATCCGGCGTGATAGCTGCTCACGCGCTCGACTTCGCTCTTCGAACCGAGGAACACCGGTACCCGCTGGTGCAGCTTTTCCGGGGCGATATCGAGGATGCGGGTGCGGCCGTCGGTCGCGGCGCCGCCGGCCTGCTCGACGATCATCGCCATCGGATTGGCTTCGTACATCAGGCGCAGCTTGCCCGGCATCGAGGTGTCGCGCGTATCGGCCGGGTACATGAAGATGCCGCCGCGGTTCAGGATGCGGTGCACGTCGGCCACCATCGACGCGATCCAGCGCATATTGAAGTCCTTGCCGCGCACGCCGGTCGACCCGGCCAGCAGCTCGTCGACATAGCGTTGCACCGGCGCGTGCCAGTGGCGCTGGTTCGACATATTGATCGCGAATTCCCTGGTCGCTTCCGGAATCTTCATGTCGCGCTGGGTCAGCACCCAGGAACCCATTTCGCGGTCCAGGGTGAAGCAGTTCACGCCATTGCCGGTGGTGAGCACCAGCATGGTCTGCGGACCGTACACGGCGTAGCCGGCGGCGACCTGCTGGCTGCCAGCCTGCATGAAGTCCGCTTCGGTCGGGGTGCCCATGCCTTCGGGCGCCTTGAGCACCGAGAAGATGGTGCCGATCGAGACGTTGACGTCGATGTTCGACGAGCCGTCGAGCGGGTCGAACAGCAGCATGTATTCGCCCATCGGATAACGGTTCGGGATCGGATGGATCGATTCCATCTCTTCCGACGCCATCGCCGCCAGGTGGCCGCCCCATTCGTTCGCTTCGAGCAGGATCTCGTTCGAGATCACGTCCAGCTTTTTCTGCACTTCGCCCTGGATGTTCTCGGTGTCGGCGCTGCCGAGGATATCGCCGAGCGCTCCCTTGCCGACCGAATGGCTGATGGTCTTGCAGGCGCGCGCGACCACTTCGATCAGCAGGCGCAGTTCGGCCGGAATGGAGTTATGCAGCCGTTGTTCTTCGACCAGGTGTTGCGTGAGACTGACGCGTTTCATTCACTTCCCTTTGCTTTGTTTAATATTCTTTGCGGACGATGCGTTGCCGTGGCCCTGCCGACTAATTGGCGAGCGCCTTGCTCACCACTTCGCGCACGTCGTTGGATAATTTTTTCACGCCCGCGACCTTCTGCAAGGCCTTCTTCATGTGCGCCTGCAGGGCCGGCGCATACCTGCGCCAGCGGTCCATCGAGCGCGCCAGGCGGCTCGCCACCTGCGGGTTGAGGGCGTCGAGCGCGATCACCTGTTCGGCCCAGAAGGCGTAGCCGCTGCCGTCCGGCGCATGGAACTGCGACGCATTGCCGACGCAGAAAGTAAATACCAGGCTGCGCGCGCGGTTCGGATTCTTGATGTTGAAGGCTGCATGGCGCATCAATGCGCGCACGGCCGCCACGTCGGTTGCCGGGGCCGAGGCCTGCATCGCGAACCACTTGTCGATCACCAGCGCCTCCTTGTCGAAGTCGGCGTAGAAGGCTTGCAGCGCCGCCTGCGCGGACGCGGCGCCCGCGTGGATCAGGGCCGCCAGCGCGGCCACTCGGTCGGTCATGTTGCCGGCGTTGTCGAACTGCGCCTGCGCCAGTGCGATGCTCTCTTCGCTGGAGGTGGACGCCAGATACGACAAGGCCAGGTTTTTCAGGCCGCGCCGCCCCGCCGACAGCGCATCGGGGCTGTAAGGGCCGGGCGTCTGGTTGGCGTCGTACTGCGCGCGCAGGTCGGCCTTGAGCGCCTCGCCGACAGTGCGCCGCACGAACTGGCGCGCCTGGTGAATGGCCTGCGGATCGACCACCGCCATCTGGTCGGCGATCATGCTCTCGGACGGCAGCAGCAAGGCCTGTTCGCGGAAGGCCGCGTCGAGCGCATCGTCGGCCAGGATCTTGCGCAGCGCCTCGATGAAGGTGGTGTCCAGTCCGAGCGTATCGCCCGCGGCCACGGCGCTTGTGAGCTTGAGCAGGCGCGCCATGGCGAGGCGCTGGCCGGCTTCCCAGCGGTTCACCGGGTCGCTGTCGTGGCTGAACAGGTGCAGCAGTTCGGTATCGGTGTAATCGTATTCCAGCACCACGGGCGCGGAAAAATCGCGCAGGATCGATGGCGTCGGCGCCTCCTTCACGCCGGTGAAGCGGAAGGTGCGCGAGGCGTCGGTCAGTTCCAGCACCGCCGTCACGGCGTCGTGGCCGTCGACGTTCAGGTGCAGGTCGCGCCCGTCGGCGCCCAGCAGGCCCACCGCCACCGGAATATGGAAGGGCAGCTTGTTTTCCTGGCCGGGCGTGGCCGGGCAGCTCTGGGTCAAGGTCAGTTCGTAGGTGAGCGCGTCGGCGTCGTAGCGGCCCTCGGCGCGCACCACCGGCGTGCCGGCCTGGCTGTACCAGCGTTCGAACTGGGACAGGTCGCGCCCGCCCGCATCGGCCATGGCCGCGCGGAAGTCGTCGCAGGTGACGGCCTGGCCGTCATGCCGCTCGAAATACAGGTCCATGCCCTTGCGGAAGCGTTCGCGCCCGAGCAGGGTCTGGTACATGCGCACCACTTCCGCGCCTTTTTCGTACACCGTGACGGTGTAGAAGTTATTGATCTCCACAAAACTGTCGGGCCGCACCGGATGCGCCATCGGTCCCGCGTCTTCCGGAAACTGCGCCTGGCGCAAAGTGCGCACCTGGTCGATGCGGGTGACCGCGCGCCCGCTGTCGGTGCCGATCATATCGGCCGAAAATTCCTGGTCGCGGAACACCGTCAAGCCTTCCTTCAGCGACAGCTGGAACCAGTCGCGGCACGTAATGCGGTTGCCGGTCCAGTTGTGAAAATACTCGTGGCCGACCACCGCCTCGATGCCGGCGTAGTCGAAATCGGTCGCCACGCGCGGATTGGCCAGCACGAACTTGGTGTTGAAGATGTTCAGGCCCTTGTTTTCCATCGCGCCCATGTTGAAGTCGCCCACCGCCACGATCATGAAGCGGTCCAGGTCGAGTTCGAGCCCGAAGCGCTCCTCGTCCCAGCGGATCGAGTTCTTGAGCGACTGCATGGCGTAATCGGTCTTGTCGAGGTTGCCCTCCTCCACCCACACCTGCAGCAGCGCCGAGCGGCCGTCGGCCAGCTTGAAGGTTTCCTCCTGGCACACCAGGCGCGCCGCCACCAGCGCGAACAGGTAAGACGGTTTCTTGAACGGGTCTTCCCACTTGGCATAGTGGCGGCCATCGCCCAGCTCGCCTTCTTCGATCAGGTTGCCGTTCGACAGCAACACGGGATAGGTCGCCTTATCGGCACGCAACATCACCGTGTATTTCGCCATCACGTCGGGACGGTCGGGGAAATACGTGATGTTGCGGAAACCTTCCGCCTCGCATTGCGTAAAAAAGTTGCCGTTGGACACGTACAAGCCATTCAAGGTGGTGTTCTTGACCGGCGCCGTCAGGGTTTCGATTTCCAGCGTAACTTCATCCGGCGCATCGGGGATGAGCAGCATCTTGTCGTCGAGGCGGTAATCGCGCTTGGACAGGGTCTTGCCGTTCATCCTCAGCGCCACCAGGACGATATTCTCTCCGTGCAACTCAATCGCGCGCGCCCTGCTCTCCGGATTGCGCGTCATGGTCAGGCGGCTGGCGACGATGGTGCGCTGCGGGTCGAGATCAAAGCCAAGTTCGACCGTTTCCACCATAAAGCCGGGCGGGGTGTAATCTTTGCGATAGATGGTTTGCGGAGTGTCTGTGCGCATGGGATCTCGGAGGGGACGGTGAGTCGGGCGCCTATTTTACCAATACCGCAAGCTTGCGCCGCGCCTCATTGCCCCGGTTTGCCTGTATCGCAGTGTGAACGGGGGTAACAACTTGTAAAAATTCTGCGAAAATAGACTGTGAGCCATAAAGTTAGCTTCGGTGAAATCCGTTTTGAGTCATGGGAGTAATGCGATGAGACGATTATTGATGGCCGCCGGTACGGCGGCGATGCTGTTGCTGGGAGGCTGCGCGAGCACGATCCGCAGCGATGTGACCACCTTCCACCAGTGGCCGGCCGAGTTGCAGGACAAGACCTATGTGTTCGAAGCGCCGCCGGTGCAGGACGACACGCTCGAACTGCGCAGCTACCAGAACCTGGTGCGCGGCGAGCTGGCGCGCCTCGGCTTCCGCGACGCCGGCGAGAGCGGCAAGCCGACCCTCAAGATCTCGATGCGCTTCACCACCACCGACATCCCGGTACGGATCGTCGAAATGGTCGATCCCTTCTTCTACGCCAGCCCGCGCTTCGCCTTCGGCGGCTACGGCTACCGCGGCCGCTACTGGGGCGCGCGGCGCTACTGGGGCGGCTGGCACAGCCCCTTCTACGATCCGTTCTGGACCGGCGCGCCGATGTACCGCGAGCGCATCGACCACCAGTACCGGCGCGAGCTGCAGGTGGGAATCAAGTCCATCCCCGACGGCAAGCGCCTGTTCGACGTCACAGTGCATAACATGAGCCGCGAACTGTCCACGCCGGCGCTGATGCCGGCGCTGGTGCACAGCGCCTTTGCCGAATTCCCCGGCGTGAGCGGGGTCGCGCGGCGGGTCGAACTCAAGCGCGAAGGCTGACTCGCCAGCCTCCGGCAAACAAAACGCGCTCCACGGAGCGCGTTTTTTCATGGGTGACCGAGCCAGGCCTCCGAACCGAAGGTGATCCCCACGATCAGCAGCACCGCCAGAATCAGTCCGATCAACAGGCGCCCGAACTTGGGCGAGCCGTCGTCCTTGTCGTCGTTCGGCGCGCTCATGGCACCAGGATCGACGAGCCGGTCGTCTTGCGGCCTTCCAGGTCGATATGCGCCTGCGCGACATCGGCCAGCTTGTAGGTCTGGTTGATATCGATCTTCACGTCGCCGCTGGCGACCACCGCGAACAGCTCGGCCGCCATCGCTTCCAGGTCGGCGCGCCTGGCGGCGTAGCTGAACAGGGTCGGGCGGGTAATGAACAGCGAGCCGCGCGAGGACAGTTCGGCCAGCGAAAAATCGGGCACCGGGCCGGACGCGCTGCCGAAGCTGACCATGGTCCCCAGGGGACGCAGGCAGTCGAGCGACTTGAAGAAGGTGTCCTTGCCGATCGAGTCGTACACCACCGAGACCTTTTCGCCGCCGGTGATCTCCATCACGCGCGCCACGAAATCCTCGGTGTTGTAGTTGATCACGTGGCTGCAGCCGGCGGCCTTGGCCAGCGCCGCTTTTTCGTCGGAACCGGCGGTGCCGATCATGTTCACGCCCAGCGCGCGCGCCCACTGCGAGGCGATCAGGCCCACGCCGCCGGCGGCCGCGTGGAACAGGATGGTGTCGCCGCGCTTGAGCGGCACGGTGCGGCGCAGCAGGTACTGCACGGTCAGTCCCTGCAGCATCATGGCGGCGCCGGTCTCGAACGAGATCGCGTCCGGCAGGCGCACCAGCAGCGCGGACGGCATGTTGCGCACGTCGCAGTAAGCCCCGTTGGGACGGCCGGCATAGGCCACGCGGTCGCCCACGGCCACCTCGGTCACGCCCTCGCCCACCGCTTCGACCACGCCCGCGCCTTCCATGCCCAGGCCGGCCGGCAGCGGCTGCGGATACAAGCCGGTGCGGAAGTACACGTCGATATAATTGATGCCGCAGGCGGCGTGGCGCACGCGCGCTTCGCCCGGTCCCGGCTCGCCCACTTCCACGTCGACGTATTCCATGACCTCGGGGCCGCCGGTGCGGTTGATACGGATTGCTTTTGCCATCATGCTGGACTCCTGTCTGCGTCTGAAATGGGTTGTGCCGCCGCGAGCCTGAGATGCGACAGCAGCATATGGGCGGTCGACATATTGGTGGCGCAGGCGACGTTGTGGACGTCGCAGGCGCGCACCAGCGCGTTGATGTCCGGCTCGTGCGGTTGCGGCGTCATCGGGTCGCGCAGGAACACCACCGCGTCGATCTCGCCTTCCACCAGGGCCGCGCCGATCTGCAGGTCGCCCCCGAACGGGCCGGACTCCTTGCGCTCCACCGTCAGCCCCAGCTCCATGATCAGGCGCGCGCCGGTGGTGCCGGTTGCCATCAGCTGGCAACCGCGCAGGAAATCGACATACTCGCCGGCCAGCACGATCATGTCGTCCTTCTTCTTGTCGTGTGCGATCAGGGCGATGCGGGGCTTGTTTGCTTGGCTCATTCGGTCGCTTTCGTGGGTCGTGTTAGTGGTGACTATTTTTTCTTCGACAGCATGTAGATCCCCGCCAGGACCATGCCGGTGCCGCCCAGCTGCACGGCGGTGATCGGCTCGCCCAGTACCAGCGCGCCGAGGAACAGGGTCGAGACGGGGCCGATCATGCCGGCCTGCGAGGCGGTGGAGGCGCCGATGCGCTGCACCGCGATCATGGTCATGAAGACCGGCAGCACGGTGCAAAAGATGCCGTTGGCCAGCGAGTACCAGTACACCGCCGCCGGCTGCACCAGCATCGAGGCCGGCCGCAGTACGAAGAACTGGCCGATGCACACCGCGCTCGAGACGCACATCGCATACGCCACCAGGCGCAGGGAACCGATGCGGCGCACCATCTCGCCGGACATCAGCAGGTAGACCGCGTACGACACCGCCGACCCCAGCACCAGCAGCGCGCCGATCGTGGTGCTGCCGGCGCCGCCATGGAGGTCGTGCACGAACACCAGCACGATGCCGCAATACGAGACGAGCAGCGCCAGCCACTCGATGCGGCTGATATGGCGCTTCAGGAAGACCGAGGTAATCAGCAGCACGAAGGTCGGCGTGAGGAAAAGGATCAGGCGTTCCAGCCCGACCGAAATGAACTGCAGGCCGAGAAAGTCGAGAAAACTGGAGAGGTAGTAGCCGACCACGCCCAGGAACACTAGGCGCCAGCGGTCGGCCACGGGCAGCGGCGCTTCGCTGCGCATCTTCCAGATGGCGACGGCGGCGAACACCGGCAGCGAAAACAGCATGCGGAACGCCAGCACGGTGACGGCATCGACCTGGTAGCGGTACATCAGCTTGGCCAGCACCGCCTTGGTCGAGAACAGCACGGCGCCCGCGATGGCAAGCGCCAGGCCCGCCAGCAGGGCCGGGCGCGGGGTCGGATGGGCGGCGGCAGCCGTTGCGCTTTTGTTCATGCAGCGATTGTAGAACGAATCGCGCAAACTGGCTGGAGGCCGGCGGATTTCGGCAAGGCCGCTATGGTAAAATGTCGGCCACTGATGCATACCGTCTAAGGAAATCTCGACATGGCTGGACACAGCAAATGGGCCAATATCAAGCACAAGAAGGCCGCCACCGACGCCAAGCGCGGCAAGATCTGGACCCGATTGATCAAGGAAATCACGGTTGGCGCGCGCATGGGCGGCCCCGACATCGCCACCAACCCGCGCCTGCGGCTGGCGGTGGACAAGGCGGCTGACGCCAATATGCCGAAAGAGAACGTCACGCGCGCCATCCAGCGCGGCTCGGGCGGACTCGAAGGCGTGAACTACGAAGAGGTGCGCTACGAAGGCTACGGCATCGGCGGCGCCGCCATCATCGTCGACTGCATGACCGACAACCGTGTGCGCACGGTGGCCGAAGTGCGCCACGCCTTCAATAAACACGGCGGCAACATGGGCACCGAAGGCTCGGTCGCGTTCATGTTCAAGCACTGCGGCCAGTTCCTGTTCGCCCCCGGCGTGGATGAAGACAAATTGATGGAAGCGGCCCTGGAAGCCGGCGCCGAAGACGTGGTGGCCGACGAAGAAGGCGGCTTCGAAGTGCTGTGCGACCCGTTCGGTTTCGCGGCCGTGAAAGAAGCGCTGGAAGCGGCCGGCTTCAAGGCCGAAGTGGCCGAGATCATCATGAAGCCGTCCACCGAAACCGTGATCGGCGGCGAAGACGGCATCAAGATGCAAAAAATTCTCGACGCGCTCGAGAACCTCGACGATGTGCAGGAAGTCTATACCAACGTCCTGATCGAAGATTAAGCTCCTATGAAAATCCTGGTAGTCGGCTCTGGCGGCCGTGAACATGCACTGGCCTGGAAACTGGCCCAATCCGAACGTATCCAGATGGTCTACGTCGCCCCCGGCAACGGCGGCACGGCGCGCGACATCCGCCTCGTCAACGTCGAACTGTCCGACCCGGAGCAGTTGGCCGAATTCGTCCAGCGCGAAGGCATCGCCCTGACCGTGGTCGGTCCCGAAACGCCGCTGGCGGCCGGCATCGTCAACCTGTTCCGCGGCCGCGGCCTGAAGATTTTCGGGCCCACCAAAGAAGCGGCGCAGCTGGAAAGCTCAAAGGACTTCGCCAAGGCCTTCATGCAGCGCCACGGCATTCCGACGGCGGCCTACCAGACATTCTCGGACGTGGCAGAGGCGCACGCCTACATCGACGCCAACGGCGCGCCGATCGTCATCAAGGCCGACGGCCTGGCGGCCGGCAAGGGCGTGGTGGTGGCGATGACGCTGGAAGAAGCGCACCAGGCGGTCGACCATATGCTGGCGGATAACCGCTTCGGCGACGCCGGCGCGCGCATCGTGATCGAAGAATTCCTGGCGGGCGAGGAAGCGAGCTTCATCGTCATGTGCGACGGCAAAAACGTCCTGCCGCTGGCGACCAGCCAGGATCACAAGCGCCTCAAGGATGCCGACGAAGGCCCGAACACGGGCGGCATGGGCGCCTATTCGCCGGCCCCGATCGTCACGCCGGCCATGCATGCGCGCGTGATGCGCGAGATTATCAACCCGACCATCAACGGCATGGCCAAGGACGGCATCCAGTTCACCGGCTTTTTGTACGCGGGCCTGATGATCGACGACAAAGGCAATCCGAAGACGCTGGAATTCAACTGCCGCATGGGCGACCCGGAAACGCAGCCGATCATGGCGCGCCTCAAGAGCGACCTGCTGACGGTGATGGAGCACGCGGTGGGCGGCACGCTCGACACGGTCGAACTGGAATGGGACCGCCGCACGGCGGTGGGCGTGGTGATGGCCGCCAGCGGCTATCCGGACGATCCGCGCAAGGGCGACGTGATCGACGGGATTCCCGCCGAGACGCCGGAATGCGTGACCTTCCATGCCGGTACCCGCCAGGCCGACGGCAAGCTGATGACCAGCGGTGGCCGCGTGCTGTGCGTGGTGGGCCTGGGCGACAGCGTCAAGATGGCGCAGAAGCAGGCTTACGAAACGGTCGACAAGATCCACTTCAACGGCGCGCAGTTCCGCCGCGATATCGGCTGGCGGGGACTGAAGCACTAAGCTGAAGCACCAGGAATAGACCAGTAGCCCCATAACCGTCGTCCCCGCCGAGTGCCGCCTTGGCGCGGGGACGGCGTTTTAAGGGCTATATCATAAAACACCGGCACGGTGTACAATTCGTCCTCAATTTTTATTCCCCGGTCCCGCTCCCCGATGTCATCCCCTTCCCCTGCGGCCGTCAAGGCCTGGCTACTCGACCTGCAAGCGCGCATCGTGCAAGCGCTCGAAGAAGCCGACGGCAAGCCCTTCCTGCGCGAAGAATGGCAGCGTCCCGAGGGCGGCGGCGGCATCTCGCGCCTGATCGAGGAAGGCAATGTACTGGAACGCGGCGGCGTCAACTTCTCGCACGTGATGGGCGCCAACCTGCCGCCATCGGCCGCGGCCGCGCGTCCCGAACTGGCAGGCCGCGCCTGGGAAGCGATGGGCGTATCGCTGGTGATCCACCCGCGCAATCCGTACGCGCCCACGGTCCACATGAACGTGCGCTTCTTCACCGCCACCGCGCCCGGCGAAGAGCCTGTATGGTGGTTCGGCGGCGGCATGGACCTGACGCCCTACTACGGCGACGAGGGCGACACGCGCCACTTCCACCAGACCTGCCACGACGCGCTGGCGCCGTTCGGCAGCACGCTGCACGCGCGCTTCAAGCGCTGGTGCGACGATTACTTTTACCTGAAACACCGCAAGGAGCCGCGCGGCGTGGGCGGGATCTTCTTCGACGACTTCAACGAAGCCGGTTTCGACCTCTCGTACGCGATGACGCAAAGCGTGGGCGACTCCTTCGTCAAGGCCTACCTGCCGATCCTGATGGCCCGCAAGGACACGCCGTACGGCGAGCGCGAACGCGACTTCCAGGCTTACCGGCGCGGCCGCTACGTGGAATTCAACCTGGTGTGGGACCGCGGCACCCTGTTCGGCCTGCAGTCGGGCGGACGCACCGAAGCGATCCTGATGTCGATGCCGCCCATCGTCAAATGGCGCTACGACTGGCATCCCGAGGCCGGCAGCGCCGAAGCGAAGCTGTACAGCGACTTCCTGGTGCATCGCGACTGGCTCCTTACGTGACCTTGTGCGTCGCACTGCTGGGAGGCAGTTTCGACCCGGTCCATAACGGTCATGTGGCATTGGCCACCTTGTTTGCCACCCTGCTCGAACCGGACCAGTTGCGCATCCTGCCGGCCGGCAGCCCATGGCAGAAAAGCGGCTTGCAGGCGCGCGACGCCGACCGCATCGCCATGCTGCGCCTGGCCTTTGCCGGCGCCGCTGCCACGCACCCGGTCACGCTGGACCTGCAGGAAATCGAACGCGGCACGCCGACCTACACCATCGACACCTTGCGCAGCGTACGCGCCGAACTCGGGCCTGATGCGTCGATCGTCTTCCTGATGGGGTCCGACCAGCTGCAGCAGCTCGACAGCTGGCGCGAATGGCGGCAGCTGTTCGAACTGGCCCATATCGGCGTGGCTGCGCGCCCGGGATTTTCGATGGCCGATGCGGCATTGCCGGCGGCCGTCGCCAGCGAACTCACCATGCGCCGGGGCAGCCTGGCGCAATTGCGTAACACCCCGTCCGGCAGGGCTTACCTGGCCGAGACGCTGGACGTGGACATCTCCGCCACCCAGATTCGTGCGGCATTACAACGGGGCGAGAAGGCAAACTCGCTTATCTCCCCGGTAGTGCTAGACTATATTCAACAACATAATTTATACGAAATCTAATGGATATTAAAAAACTGCAGACCCTCGTCGTCGACGCCCTCGAAGACGTGAAGGGCCAGGACATTACCGTGTTCGATACCGTTCACCTGACCAGCCTCTTTGACCGCATCGCCGTCGTTTCCGGCACCTCCAACCGTCAGACCAAGGCGCTCGCCGCATCGGTGCGCGACAAGGTAAAAGCGGCCGGCGGCGACGTGGTCGGCATCGAAGGCGAAGACACCGGCGAATGGGTCCTGGTCGATCTGGGCGACATGATCGTCCACATCATGCAGCCGGCGATCCGCCAGTACTACCGTCTCGAAGAAATCTGGGGCGACAAGCCGGTCAAGCTGGGCGCGGCCAAGCGCAAGAGCACCGCCGAAGCGGCCGAAGCGGCCGAAGTCAAGCCGAAGTCGAAGCACCTCGCCTCGACCCAGGACGCGCCGGAAGTCAAGCCGGTCAACGAGCGCAAGCCCGCCGCCAAAAAAGCAGCCGCCGCCAAGGCAGCTCCCGCCGCCAAAAAGGCGCCGGCCAAAAAAGCCGCGACCAAGGCCGTCGGCAAAGTGGTGAAGGTCGCCGCCACCAAGTCGGAAGAAGCCGCCGTCAAGGCACTCAAGGCACTGCCGCCGAAACGCGCCGCCGCCAAGACGCCGAAAGCCCCGGCCGACGCCGCACCGGTCAAGAAAGTCATCAAGCGCGTCGCCAAAAAAGACGCCGAGTAAGCATCGATGCAGCTCATGATCGCTGCGGTCGGCCACAAGATGCCCGCCTGGATCGAGACCGGCTTTTCCGAGTACACGAAGCGCATGCCACCCGAACTGCGCATCGTGCTCAAGGAAATCAAGCCGGTCGAACGCTCCGGCAGCAAGACGGCGGCCACCGCCATGGCGCTCGAACGCGAGCGCATCGAAGCGGTCCTGCCCAAGAGCGCCCGCATCATCGCGCTCGACGAACGCGGCAAGGACCTGACCAGCGTGGGCCTGTCCCAGCAGCTGATGCAGTGGCAGCAGGACGGACGCGACACCGTCTTCCTGATCGGCGGGGCCGACGGCCTCGATCCCGAGCTCAAGGCGCGCGCCGAGGGGCTGATTCGTATTTCCAGTATGACGCTCCCGCACGGCATCGTGCGTGTTATGCTTGCCGAGCAGTTGTATAGGGCGTGGTCGATCACGCAGAATCACCCTTATCATCGCGTCTGAAAAAACGGGAATCCGATGAAACCGATCGACAAAAAAATCTACCTTGCCTCCAAAAGCCCGCGCCGGCGCGAATTGCTGCGCCAGATCGGCGTCGAATTCGAGCTGCTCACGCTGCGCAACGATACCCCGCGCGGCCCGGACGTGACCGAACTGGTGAACCCGGGCGAAGCGGCCATCGACTACGTGGCGCGCGTGGCCAGGGAAAAAGCGGCCTTCGGCTGGAACATGGTGCAGCACCGCCGCCTGACCCTGCGTCCGGTGCTGGCGGCCGACACCACCGTCACCATCGACGGCGCCATCCTCGGCAAACCCGGTTCGCCCAACGAGGCGATGGAGATGCTCGAACGGCTGTCCGGCCGCACCCACCAGGTCATGACCGCGATCGCCGTCTATCACACCGACATGCAGCGCCAGGTCACGCAGGTGTCGCAGGTGCGCTTCGCCAAGCTGTCGGCGGCCTCGATCAAGGCTTACTGCTCCACCCCCGAACCGTACGACAAGGCCGGCGGCTACGGCCTGCAAGGCCTGGCCGCGCTGTTCGTCGAACACATCGAAGGCAGCCATTCTGGCATCGTCGGACTGCCCCTTTTCGAGACCGCGCAACTGCTGCGCGAAGCGGGCATTCCGCTGGCCTGATGCGCTCCTGCGCGCGCGCCGGACGCGCCCCCCGGCCCTACAACAACAATCTGCACGGCGGCCCTGAACCATGAACGAAGACATCCTGATCAACATCACTCCGCAGGAGACGCGCGTGGCGCTGATCCTGCAAGGCGCCGTGCAGGAACTGCACATCGAGCGCACCCTCACGCGCGGGCTGGCCGGTAACGTCTACTCGGGCAAGGTGGTGCGCGTGCTGCCGGGGATGCAGTCGGCCTTTATCGACATCGGCCTGGAACGCGCCGCCTTCCTGCACGTGGCCGACATCTGGGAAGCGCGCACCCATGAAGGCCCGAGCGTGGCGCCGACCCCGATCGAAAAGATCCTGTTCGACGGCCAGGTGCTGACGGTGCAGGTGATCAAGGACCCGATCGGCACCAAGGGCGCGCGCCTGTCGACCCAGATTTCGATTGCCGGGCGCATGCTGGTGTACCTGCCGCAGGACAGCCATATCGGGATCTCGCAAAAGATCGAAAAGGAATCCGAGCGCGAACTGCTGCGCACGCGCCTTCACAGCCTGCTGCCGCCCGAGGAAAAAGGCGGCTACATCGTGCGCACCATGGCCGAGGAAGCGTCCGACAGCGACCTGGCGGCCGACGTCGACTACCTGCGCAAGACCTGGAGCGCGATCCTGCACGGCGCCAAGACGCGTCCCGCCACCAGCCTGCTGTACCAGGACCTGAGCCTGGCCCAGCGCGTGCTGCGCGACTTCGTGCACGACGAGACGGCCACCATCCAGGTCGACTCGCGCGAGAACCACGCGATGCTGGTCGAATTCGCCAAGGCCTACACGCCGACCGTGCTCACGCGCCTGCAGCACTACACCGGCGAGCGTCCGCTGTTCGACCTGTACGGCGTGGAAGAAGAAATCCTGCGCGCGCTGGGACGGCGCGTGGACCTCAAGTCGGGCGGCTACCTGATCGTCGACCAGACCGAGGCCATGACCACCATCGACGTCAACACCGGCGGTTTTGTCGGCGGGCGCAATTTTGCCGACACCATTTTCAAGACCAACCTGGAAGCGGCGCATGCGATCGCGCGCCAGCTGCGGCTGCGTAACCTGGGCGGCATCATCATCCTCGACTTCATCGACATGGACAACAACGAGCACCGCCAGGCGGTGCTGGCGGAGTTGAAGAAGACCCTGTCGCGCGACCGCACCAAGGTGTCGGTGTCGGGCTTTTCGGCGCTGGGACTGGTGGAAATGACGAGGAAGCGCACGCGCGAATCGCTCGCGCACATCCTGTGCGAACCCTGCCCGGCCTGCGCCGGCAAGGGCCAGGTGAAAACCAGCCGCACCATCTGCTACGAAATCCTGCGCGAGCTGATGCGCGAGGCGAAGCAGTTCAACCCGCGCGAATTCCGCATCCTGGCCTCGCAGGAAGTGGTGGACCTGTTCCTAGAAGAAGAATCGCAGCACCTGGCGATGCTGGGCGACTTCATCGGCAAGCAGATCTCGCTGCAGGTGGAAACCGCGTATCACCAGGAACAGTACGACGTCATTCTGATGTAACAAAAAAGCTTATTATTTTCAAGCAGTTACGCAAGAATTAAATTCAAAGTAAGTGCTTGCCACGCAGCTAAGTGGAGTCAGCACCACCGTGGCCGGCGATGAACATTGCAACTGCCGACTTGCAATAGGATTCGATTTCGTTGTCGTCCTCTGCTCTCGCCCGATCGAAGCGTGCGATATGCAAGAGATCGGATCCTTTGAAGAGCGCGGCAAACAACCGTGCAGACCGCAGGGGATCCGGGACGCTAAGAGCCGCTTTCGCATGCAGCTGACGCAACAAGGCCTCGATCTGGGCAATGACGTGGGCTGGGCCGGCGTCGTATTGGAGCTTGCTTAAGGACTGTTGATTGGTCTTGTCGGCCATGATCATGGCGTCGACACCGCGCACCTCCGGGTGCAGGAACGTCCGGAGCAGGGACGTTCCTACCGCCATGAGCTGATCTTCGGCCGAGCCATCGATTCCGTCGAACAGCGCCTGTGGGGAAAACTGGTGGCAACGCGCCGCGATAGCTGCGCTGAAGAGCGCCTCTTTGCTCCCGAAGTGTCGATAAATACTCAGCTTGGAGATCCTCGCCCGCTGGGCGACCTTGTCCATTGTGGTCGCTTGAAAACCCAATTCCACAAAAAGTTCACAGGCGGCGTCGACGATCGTCTGGCCAAGCGCATCGTTGATGGGGCGGCCGCGCCGTCCCGAGCTGTTTTCGGTCATGCAGTTCAGTACTTGACAGTGTTCTAAATAATGAATTAGGATACTCTAAAGTATCTTAATGGCGCAAGCGTCATGCGTAGCTTTCTACCTGTACTCCCCATTGCGAAGTCCGGCCTGCGGTGAATGCGACGTCCCCCCGAGGCCGGAGTGCCACCCGCTGCCCGTGTCGAGTGTGAATCGCTGATGACGTGGCACATCATACCCAATTTATCCTTTCCTCTACAGCATGGAGCGCATCATCATGAATGACGTTATCATCATCGGCGGCAGCTTTGCTGGCCTCGCCGCCGCCCTTCAGCTCGGCCGTGCCCGCCGCACTGTCACCGTTCTCGATACCGGGCTGCCGCGCAATCGCTTCGCTGGCCACTCACATGGCCTGCTCGGCCACGACCATAAACCGCCGCTGGACATCCTGGCCGAGGCGCGTCAGCAGCTGGCGCGGTATCCCACGATCAAGCTGGTCCGTGCACGGGCCGACAGTGTTTCGGGCGCGATCGACGATTTTTCCGTTCGTACGGTCGATGGCGGTAGCCTCAAGGCGCGCCGCCTCATCTTGAGCTATGGCGTCGCAGACCACATGCCTGACGTTCCCGGCTTTGCCGAATGCTGGGGCAAGACCATTGTGCCCTGCCCCTATTGCGACGGTTTTGAAGTTGCCGACCAGCACTGGGGCCTGGTCTGGTCCGGCCAGCATTCGTACCAATCTGCCAGGCTGTTCCACGATTGGACCAGCAACCTGACCGTCTTCGCCGATGGATACGAGATCCCGCCAGAGATCCGGGCCGATCTGGCACGGCGCACGATACCTGTCGTTGATGGCCGGATCATCGAGATCGCCCATGACAAGGGTCAGATCGGCACCGTCAATCTGGATGAGCGTCGCAGTATTGCGGTTGACGTGCTCTTCGCGCATCCACGCAACAAGCCGTCTGCGAGCCTGCATGAATCGCTGGGCCTCGCCACGGTCGATACGCCCAGCGGCATCGCCCTGAAAGTCGACGAGCGCCGCCAAACCAGCATACCCGGCATCTACGCCGCCGGCGACCTCGCCACGCTCCAGATCCCCTCTGTCACACTAGCGTCGTCGCAGGGCGCGATGGCGGGGATCTTCGCCCAGCAATCAATGCTGCCCTAGAACACGGGTCCTGTTTCCGGTTGGCGCGAGGCTATGCCGTCCCGCGAGCCGATACCATGAAACGCGGCCTCCTTTACACTTTATGGAGTTTGACGTCCTTCCGATGCGCTTTTTTCCTAGTCATCGCTTTCCTGTTTGCAGCTAGCTGCACATCAAAAAATACTACGACGTCATTCTGATATAGCGCGCCCAGGCCGGTCCGGCCAGGATCGCCCCACGGTTTGGAAAATCTCGCAAGAACTTTTCCACAGTAAATCTTATGTGTTGCGCATATGCTACGGAGCGCACCAGTCCGCCTGCTACGATCCGCAGACACGTGGTTCACGTGGCAGGCCGGGCGCCGTTTGTTCGCCCCGGAAGTTTCTTGATTCCTCAGCGGAGGTAGCCATGTTCTCCAGATTGATCGGCGCGGCGGCGCTTGCAGGGTGCGCCGCGGCAGCGCAGGCAGTTCCCATCGAGTTTCAGTTCAGCTATACGGGGTTTTACGACAAGGTCGCCGACCGCTTCGATCCGGCGGCACTGATCGCGGGCAGTTTTATCGCCGACGACCTGAACGGTGACGGCCTGTTCGCGAAGGAAGAACTCATTTCCTTCAAGCACAATGGCTCGAACGATTACATCGGCTGCGGCGTCGGCGAGCAGTATTACTGGAAGTGCACGATCGACCGCTTCGGCTACCGGATCGGCAGTCCGCTCAAGTTCGCCACCACCTGGTCGATCACGGACGTCGCCTACCAGGTCAACAGCTCGACCATTACCGGCGAGGAATACGTCTACAACTACCGCAGCGCCAACGGCGTCGACACGCGCGGCTGGCTCTGGACCGACCAGACCCGGTTTGCGATCGAGGCGGTCAACGCGGTGCCGGAGCCGCTCTCCCTGGCCTTGCTGGCGATCGGCGCAGCCGGCCTGGGCATGGCCCGCCGGCGCCGCCGCGCCGGTCCCCGCTAGGGCGCGGCTGCGGCCGACTCAGCTTTCGACGTCGATGCCCTGGATCGTCCCGTCTTCGGCAAACTTGACCGCGACCACATAGTTGGTCAGGTCCTCGCCGAAGGTGAAATCGAACATCGCAAACGAAGCATCCGACTCGTCCGGCATCGGATGCAGGCCGACATGGCTCAGGTGCAGGGTCGCCAGCAAGCGTTCCTCGACCGGCAGGGCGGCGTCGGTGCCTTCGATCGTTGCCGCCAGTTCCTCGGGCGAAAACTCTTCCAGGTGATGGTCGACATAGGTGTCCCTGACCACGCCGCCGGCATGGAAATCGGCCACGCAGGCCGCATGCGCGCGCGCGATCTTGCTGTCGAGATCCTGCATGAAGTGCGCAACGCGGTCGAGCACGGCCGGATCCAGGTCCTTGACTGCCGAAAACTCGGTGATCCCATCCTCTCCCTCGAATGCATTGAAGAAAGCGAGCGAGAGGTCGATTTCCCGTCCATCAACAAGGTAGGTCGCTTCGTTGTATTCCTCGGGCAATGCCAGGTTGATGGCGCCGAAGTGGGGGATGATTTTTTCCATGGTGATTCTCGGTTGAACAGATATTGCTATTTTATCAGCCGGGTGGATCCGGATCGGAAAGCGACGCGACGCGCCTGGCCGGCGCAAGCTTGGCCGCCGTCAGCAAGCAGCTAAATCAATGCTTTTCATACACATTTTGCAGATAAAATAGCCATTCGTTCAACCTTCGACGCGGAGATAGCATGCTCAAATTACGGCAATACGCACTGGTGGCATTGATGGCCCTGGCCGGGGCGGCCCAGGCCAAGGCGCCGCGCGCGGTCACCGGACAGTTCGATTACTACGCGGTGGCGCTGAGCTGGTCGCCGTCCTACTGCGCCAGCCGCAGCGACCCGGACCAGTGCGCAGTCGGGCGCCAGCTCGGCTTCGTGCTGCACGGGCTGTGGCCGCAGTACGAAAGCGGCTATCCGTCGAACTGCAGCAAGCAGAAGCTGCCCGACGACGTGCGCGAAAAGTACACGCCGCTGTTCCCCTCGCCGAAACTGATCGGCCACGAATGGAGCAAGCACGGCACCTGCTCGGGACTGGAACCGGCGGCCTACTTCGAGCTGTCGGCCAAACTCAAGGATCAATTGGCGATCCCCGCGCCGTATCAAAAGCCGGTGGCGCCGCTGCGCACCACCAACGCGGAGCTGTACAGCGCCTTCAAGGGCGCCAATCCGAATCTGGCCAGGGATGGCGTGCTGCCGTTCTGCGCCAGCGGCGGGCGCTTCCTGCGCGAGGTGCATGCCTGCTACGACAAGAACGGCAGCTCGCGCAGCTGCAGCCCGGGCCAGGTGAAGCGCTCGCAAAGCAGCTGCGGCCAGGACAGCTTCCTGATCCAGAGCGTGCGCTGAGCGCTCAGGCCTGCCACACGCCGTAGCCGGCCTCGCGCAAGCCGATGCCCAATTCGACTTCCATGTCGGCCGCACCCGCGTAGGGCATCGGGTTGTACACCGCGTACAGCTGCGGCAGCAGGCGCAGGCCGTACTTCTGCACGAACTTATTGGCCTGGATGCCCGCCTTGTGCTTGTCGAAGCGCAGGTCGATACTCAGTCCCGTCATGCCCACGTAGACGCAAGGTTTGCCGCTCACGTAAGCGGGATTGGCCTTGCGGAAGCGCGGCTCGTACAGCACATCCTTCGACAGCTCGATCACGTACACACTGTGGTGGTAGCGCCGGCCCATCGGTGCTTACGGCGCCGTGGCGTGGCGGCCCAGCGCGCCGATGTCGGCGCTTTCCAGCACGCGCTTGCGGGCGCCGCTGCGCACCACCGCCAGCATCGCCTGCCCCATCTGGCGCGTGGTCAGCACGTGCTTCGGCATGGCCGCGCGCAGCAGCGGCAGCACGGGCTTCATCAGCGCATAGAAAATGCGGTAGGCCGGGGTCTTGGAGCGGATGCCGTCGAGCGGCTCGATCATCCCGGGCCGGAAAATATACACGCCGCGAAACGGCAGCGCCAGCAGCGCATTTTCGGTCTTGCCGCGTACCCGCTCCCACATGGTGGCGCTGGTTTCGCTGCTGTCGGCGCCGGCCCCGGACACGTACACGAACACCATGCGCGGATTGAGCGCGACCAGCGCATTGGCCGCCGCCAGGGTCATATCGCAGGTCAGGCGCGTGTAGTCCGCCTCGGCCATGCGCGAGGACGTCACGCCGACGCAAAAGAAGCAGGCGTCGATGTCGTCCAGCCGCGTGCCAAGCGAGGCGTACTCGAACAGGTCGGCATGCACGACGTCGCGCAGCTTGGGATGGCGCTGCCCGGTCGGAGTGCGGCCGAGCGCCACCACCTGCTCCACGTCAGCGGCCTGCAGGCATTCGCGCAGTACGCCCTGCCCCACCATGCCGGTCGCGCCAAATATCAATACGTTCACGATGTACTCTCCTTGCGGCCTTGCCAGTGCCTGGCGCACGGCCGCTATCATACGTCGTTCCGCTATTTTTGGACCGACGGGAAGAACAGCTGCTGCCCGTTCGGGCGGAAGGCGGCGATCCTGGCCTGGCCTTCGGCGGAGGTGATCCACTCGATCAGCTGGCGCGCGCCTTGCGCGTTGATGCCCGGATGGCGCGCCGGATTGACCGCGATGATGCCGTAGGGGTTGAACATCCTCGGATCGCCCTGCACCAGGATCGCCAGGCCGGTCCTGTCCTTGTAGGTGGCGTAGGTGGCGCGGTCGCTCAGGGTGCAGGCTTGCAGCTCGGCCGCCATGCTCAACACTTCGCCCATGCCCAGGCCGGCCGACAGGTAGCGCGCCGATGGCGGGCGCACGCCGGCGATTTTCCAGTAGCTCTTTTCCATCTGGTCGGTGCCCGAATTGTCGCCGCGCGAGACGAAGCGCACTTCGCTCGAGGCCAGCTTGCGCAGCGCGGCGACGATGTCGGAACCGCCCTTGATGTCCGCCTTGTCCGATGGCGGGCAGGCCAGCACGAAATCGTTGTACATCACGTCGCGCCGTCCGACGCCATGGCCCTCGGCCACGAAGCGGTCCTCGGCCGCGCGCGCGTGCACCAGGGTCAGGTCGACATCGCCATTCTTCGCCAGTTCCAGCGCCTTGCCGCTGCCGACGGCGATCACATGCACCTTGTGGCCGGTCTTCGCCTCGAACGGCGGCAGCAGCCAGGCCAGCAGGCCGGAATTGTCGGTGCTGGTGGTGGTGGACAGGCGCAGGACCGGTTCGCCCGCCAGCAGCGGCGGGCAGGCCAGGCAGAGCATGAAGGCGAGTGTGCTTGCTTTGATCATTTGGTTTCGAGCTTTCCATCACGTAGTTTGAGGCGCTGCACGCCGGGCATGCCGATCAGGTCGCGGTCGTGGCACGCCATGACCACCGTGCTGCCGGCGGCGAGCAAGGCCGGAATGAGCGCGATCAGCTGTTCGCGCGCCGGGCCGTCGAGGTTGGCGGTCGGTTCGTCGAGCAGCAGCAGCGCGGGACGCAGCACCCACGCGCGCGCCAGCGCCACGCGCTGCACTTCGCCGCCCGACAGGCGGGCCGGATCGCTCCCCCGCAGATGCTCGACGCCGGCCCATGCCATGGCCTGCGCCACGGCCGGCGCGGCCTGCGCCCTGGCGACGCCGCGCGCGCGCAGGCCGTAGCCGATATTATCCGCCACGCTGGTCGAGAACAGCACCGGGTGCTGGTGCACGTAGACGATCGCCGCGCGCAGCGCTTGCGGGTATGGCGAGAATGCCAGCGGCTGCCCTTGCCACGTCACCCCGGACGCCTCGCCCGGCTCCAGTCCGGCCAGCACGCGCAGCAGGGTACTCTTGCCGGCGCCGTTGATCCCGGTCAGCACATAAGCGCGGCCGGCGTCGAGCGCAAAGGCCTCGAGGTCGAACAGCACGCGCGCGCCAAGCACCTTGCGCAGCCTGTCGATGCGCAGCATCATCGGCCAGCTCCCGCGCTGCGCGTGTCGCCCTGCAGCAGCATCAGCGCGCCGTTCATGGCCAGCGCCAGCACCACCAGCACGATCCCGAGCGCGATCCCCTGCGCGAATTCGCCCTTGCTCGTCTCCAGCGCGATGGCGGTGGTGATGGTGCGCGTCTGGCCGGCGATATTCCCGCCCACCATGAGCGCGCAGCCGACTTCCGAAATCACCCGCCCGAAGCCGCTGATCACCGCCGCCATCACGCCGAAGCGCACTTCATGCAGCACCGTGAGCATGGTGCGCCAGCGCGACGCGCCCAGCGCGCGCGCGGTGTCGGCGTAGCGCGGATCGAGCGCCTGTACCGCCGCCAGGGTAAACGCCACCAGCACCGGCGTGGCGATGACGGCCTGTCCGAGCACCACGCCCGGCTGCGAAAAGAGCCAGTGCAGCGAACCCCATGGACCATGGCGCGACAGCAGCAGATACAGCAGCAGGCCGATGAGCACCGTCGGCAGCGACAGGCTGGCCTGCACCAGCCAGATCGCGATGCGGCGCCCGCCGAAGCGGTAGCTGGCGATCGCATACCCGAGCAGCACCGCCGGCGGCGCCGCCAGCAGCAGGCCAAGCACGCTGGTTTTCAGCGAGACCCACACGATGCCCCACAGCGCGGCGTCGCCCGAGAACAGCAGCGAAAAGGCGGCGCGGGTGGCTTCCGGCAGCGACATCAATCCGCGAGCGGTTCGAAGTCCAGGCGCCCATGGCCGGTCAGCAGCAAAAAATGCTTGCCGCTGCAGCGCGCCAGCAGCGCCATGCCGATCCTGCCGGCCACCATGTGACCCATCTGGGTGGTGCCGGAACGCGACAGCAGGAAGGGGATGCCCATCTGCGCGCCCTTGATCACCATTTCCGAGGTCAGGCGGCCGGTCGTGTAGAACACCTTGTCGCCGCCGGCCACGCCGTCAAGCCACATGCGCCCGGCGATGGCGTCGACCGCGTTGTGGCGGCCCACGTCCTCGACGAAATACAGCAGCTCGCCGGCGTTGGAGAACAGCGCGCAGCCATGCACCGAGCCGGCCTGCTTGTAGATCGATTGCTGCGTGCGGATGGTGTCGACGATGCGGTACACGGTCGACTGGGCAAGGCGCGCGTCCGGCGGCAGCGCGATGTTGTCGATGTCGTCCATCAGCCCGCCGAACACCGAACCCTGGCCGCAGCCGGTGGTCACCACCTTGCTGGAGGTGCGCGCTTCCACGTCGGCGATGCCGGCCCGCGTGAGCACGGCCACCGCGTCGACCGACCAGTCGACCTGCACCGAGACGATGTCGGCCACCGAGTCCACCAGGCGCTGGTTGCGCAGGTAGCCCAGCGTGAGCGCTTCCGGCGCGCCGCCGAGGGTCATCAGGGTGACCAGCTCGCGCTTGTCCACGTACACCGTCAGCGGGCGCTCGGCGGGAATCGCGATCGTCGAGCGGCGCCCGCGTTCGTCCAGCACCTCTACGTCGTGGGTCAGGGGCGCGCGCGCCTCGCTCAGTTCGGGCAAGGTCATGGACTTGCCAGTCGCGCCAGCACCTGGCCGCCGCCGAAGCTGCCCTGCTGCTCCACCACGCCGCCCAGGGTCACGCGGATCGCGCAGTATTTGAACTCGGGGATCTTGCCGAAGGGGTCGAGCGCGGCGTTGGTGAGGCGGTTGATGGCCGCTTCGTAATAACAGAACGGCACGAAGATGGCGCCGCGCGGCGAGCTGTCGTCGGCGCGCGCGTACAGCGCCACGTCGCCCCGGCGCGACGCGATGGTGACCACGTCGCCCGGCTTGCCGCCCAGCGCCGCCAGGTCGAGCGGGTGGACCAGCGCCACCGGGTCGGGTTCGATCGCGTCCAGCACCGCCGTGCGGCGCGTCATGCTGCCGGTGTGCCAGTGTTCGAGCTGGCGGCCGGTGATGAGCACCATCGGGTACTCGGCGTCCGGGCGCTCGTCGGCCGGGATGATATCGGCCGGCACAAAACGCGCGCGTCCGGACTCGCGCGGGAACTGCTCGGTGAAGACCACCGGCTGGCCCGGATCGCCCTCCTTCGTGCATGGGTAGGTGACGGCGTGCTCGCGTTCCAGCCTGTCCCAGGTGATGCCGCCGATGCTCGGCATGATGCGGCGCATCTCGTCGAACACCTCCGATACGTGGGCGTAACGCCAGTCGAGCCCGAGGCGCTGCGCCATCTGCTGGATAATCCACAGGTCCTGCCTGGCCTGGCCCGGCGGATCGATGGCCTGGCGGCCGATCTGCACCAGGCGGTCGGTATTGGTGAAGCTGCCCGTCTTTTCGGGAAAGGCGCTGGCCGGCAGGATCACGTCGGCCAGGTAGGCGGTCTCGGTCAGGAAAATATCCTGCACCACCAGATGGTCGAGCGCGGCCAGCGAGGCGCGCGCGTGGTTGGCGTCCGGGTCGGACATGGCCGGGTTTTCGCCCATGATGTACATGCCGCGGATCTCGCCGCGCGGGATGGCGTGCATGATCTCCACCACTGTCAGGCCGGGTTGCGCGTCGAGCGGCATGCCCCAGGCCTGTTCGAACTTGGACAAGGCCGCCGGATTGTCGACTCGCTGGTAATCGGGGAACATCATCGGGATCAGGCCCGCGTCGGACGCGCCCTGCACATTGTTCTGGCCGCGCAGCGGATGCAGGCCGGTGCCGGGACGGCCGATCTGGCCCGTCATCAGCGCCAGCGCGATCAGGCAGCGCGCGTTGTCGGTGCCGTGGATGTGCTGCGAAATGCCCATGCCCCACAGTATCATCGACGCCTTGGACGTGGCATACAGGCGCGCCACGTAGCGGATGGTGTCGGCATCGACGCCGCAGATCGGCGCCATCAGCTCCGGGCTGTAGCCCGCCACGTTCTGTTCCAGCTCGGCGTAGCCGATGGTGCGGCTGGCGATGAAGTCCTGGTCGACCAGGCCTTCTGCCACGATCACGTGCATCATCGCGTTGAGCAGGGCCACGTCGGTATCGGGCTTGAACTGGAGGTAGCGGTGCGCGCTGCGCGCCAGGTCCGAGCGGCGCGGGTCGCACACCACCAGCCTGGTGCCGTTCCTGATCGCGTTCTTGATCCAGGTGGCCGCCACCGGGTGGTTGACGGTCGGGTTGGCGCCGATGACGATCACCACCTCGGCCAGGGTCACGTCCATCACCGGGTTCGAGACCGCACCCGAACCGATCCCCTCCAGCAGCGCCGCCACCGAGGACGCGTGGCACAGGCGCGTGCAATGGTCGACGTTATTGCTGCCGAATCCCGTGCGCACCAACTTCTGGAACAGGTAGGCTTCTTCGTTGCTGCCCTTGGCCGAGCCGAAGCCGGCCAGCGCGCGCTTGCCGTGGGTGTCGCGGATGCGCGCCAGCGCGCCGCCGGCGGCGTCCAGCGCTTCCTCCCAGGTCGCCTCGCGGAACACATCCAGCACGCGCGCAGGGTCCATCGTGAAATCGCCGCTCTTGGGCGCGTCAAGGCGGCGGATCAGCGGCACCGTCAGGCGCTGCGGATGGTGCGCGTAATCGAAACCGTAGCGGCCCTTGACGCACAGGCGTTCGCGGTTGGCCGGGCCGTCGCGTCCCTCGACGAACAGGATCTTGTTGTCCCTGACGTTGTAGGTCAGCTGGCAGCCCACGCCGCAGTACGGGCAGACCGAATCGACCCGCTTGTCCGGCACGGCCAGGGCCGCGTCGCGCGCCGGCATCAGGGCCCCGGTCGGGCAAGCCTGCACGCATTCGCCGCAGCCGACGCAGGTGGAGTCGCCCATCGGGTCGTCCATGTCGAACACGATCTTGGCATGGTCGCCGCGCAGGGCCAGGCCGATCACATCGTTGACCTGTTCGTCGCGGCAGGCGCGCACGCAGCGCGTGCAGGCGATGCAGGCATCGAGGTTGACGGTGATGGCCGCGTGCGAAGCGTCGCGCGCCGGCTGGCTGCGCGCGGCGAAGCGCGGCTGGCCGAGGGCCAGCTTGCGCGCCCAGAAGTCGACTTCATTGTGGCGCGTGTAGGCGCGTTCCGGCATGTCCGACTGCAGCAGTTCGAGCACCATTTTTTGCGCGGCCACGGCGCGCGCGCTGCTGGTCGCGACCTTCATGCCGGCGGCCGGATGGCGGCAGCAGGACGGCGCCAGTACACGCTCGCCTTCGATCTCCACCATGCACGCGCGGCAGTTGCCGGCCGTGTCCATGCCCGGCTTGTAGCACAGGCGCGGAATCTCGATGCCCTCGCGCGCGGCCACCTCGATCAGGGTTTCGTGGGCAAAGGCGCGTACCGGGCGGCCGTCGATTTCCAGCTCGACGGGCTGACCGGGAGCCACCTGATTAATTCTGCCGATCGCATTCATGGCGCCACCAATTCATGAGAAAAGTACTTGACCACGCAGTCGACCGGGTTTGGCGCGGCCTGTCCGAGGCCGCAGATGGATGCGTCGCGCATCACCTGCGACAGCTCGGCCAGCAGCGGCGTGTCCCACTGCGGCTGCTCGATCAGCGCCAGCGCCTTGGCGGTACCGACCCGGCACGGCGTGCACTGGCCGCACGATTCGTCCTTGAAGAAGCGCAGCGTGTTGCGCGCCGCCGCCAGCGCCGAATCCTGGTCCGACAAGACCACCACGGCGGCCGAACCGATAAAGCAGCCATAGGGCTGCAAGGTGTCGAAGTCGAGCGGGATCGCGTTCAGCGCGGCCGGCAAAATGCCGCCCGATGCGCCGCCCGGCAGGTAGCCGTAGAGCCGGTGGCCGGGCGCCATGCCGCCGCAGTATTCGTCGATCAGCTCCTGCACGGTGATACCGGCCGGCGCGAGCTTGACGCCCGGCTCGCGCACCCTGCCCGAGACCGAAAACGAGCGCAGGCCCTTGCGGCCGTGGCGTCCCTGGCCGCTGAACCAGTCGGCCCCGCGCTCGACGATGGCGCGCACCCAGTGCAGGGTTTCGAAGTTGTGCTGCAAGGTCGGCAAACCGAACAGGCCGACCTGCGCCACGTACGGGGGCCGCAGGCGCGGCATGCCTCGCTTGCCCTCGATCGATTCGATCATCGCCGATTCTTCGCCGCAGATATAGGCGCCGGCGCCACGGCGCAGGATCAGTTGCGGCATTGACGCGAACGGCGGATCGGCGCGCAGGCGCGCCAGTTCGGCTTCGAGCATCGCGCGGCAGCCGTGGTATTCGTCGCGCAGGTAGATATAGATGGTGTCGACGCCGGCCACCCAGGCCGCCACCAGCGCGCCTTCGAGGAAGCGGTGCGGGTCGCGTTCGAGGTAGTGGCGGTCCTTGAAGGTGCCCGGTTCGCCCTCGTCGATGTTGATCGCCATCAGGCGCGGACCGGGTTCGCCGCGCACGATGCGCCATTTGCGCCCGGTCGGGAAGCCCGCGCCGCCAAGGCCGCGCAGGCTGGACTCCTCCATCGTGGCGATCAGCGCATCGGCATCGCGCAAGCCGGCGTGGCATTCGCGCGCGAGAACGTAGCCGCCGCCGGCGCGGTAGCTGTCGTAGTCGATGTAGCCTGTCGGCGCGTGGGTGGTGCGGCCCTGGCTTACCGCGTCGGCCACCGACTCGCAACTGGCGTGGGCGAGCGGATGCTGGCCGACCACGGCGGCCGGCGCCTGTTCGCAGCGGCCGATGCAGGGAGCCGCGAGGACGCGTACGGCGGCGCCCAGGATGGCCGGCAAGCGGTCGAGCAGGTCGCGCGCGCCGGCCATCTCGCAGGAGAGGCCGTCGCACACGCGCACCGTCAATGCCGGCGGCGCGCTGTCGCCCTCGCGCACGACATCGAAATGGTGATAGAAGGTGGCGACTTCGTAGACCTCGGCCTGGGCCAGCTTCATCTCCTGCGCCAGCGCGGCGAGGTGGGCGTGCGCCAGGCAGCCGAAGGCGTCCTGGATCTTGTGCAGATGCTCGATGAGCAGGTCGCGCTGGCGCGATTGCGTGCCGAGCAGGGCCTGGATTTCCAGCAAGGCCTGCGGATCGACGCGCCGGCCCTTGGGCGCCTGGCGCTTGCGCTGGCGGCTGCTGCCCTGGGCCACGATCGGAATGACGGGATGGTTCATGGATGATCCTGAAAGTAGCCGCGCGGCATGCTGGCGATAAGGACTTCACATCATACCCTTGCCGACGCAAGATTTCACCTCCCAAGCTGGCGTCCACCCCGNTGCTGGCGATAAGGACTTCACATCATACCCTTGCCGACGCAAGATTTCACCTCCCAAGCTGGCGTCCACCCCGGTGTCCACTTCGGTGCCAGGTCTGACATTCGGACACGAGCTCGACATTAAGGCCGAACGTTTTCCCATCTAAAGTAGAGTCTGTGTCCGAATGTCAGACCTGACACCGGGGTGGACACGAGCTCGACATTAAGGCCAAACGTTTTCCTATTTAAAGTAGAGTCCGTGTCCGAATGTCTGTCCACTTCGGTGCCTGTCCACTTCGGTGCCAGGTCTGACATTCGGACACGAGCTAAACATTAAGGCCGAACGTTTTCCCATCTAAAGTAGAGTCTGTGTCCGAATGTCAGACCTGGCACCGGAGTGGCGAATGTCAGACCTGGCACCGGAGTGGACACGAGCTCGACATTAACGCAGCACGTTTCCCTATTTAAAGTAGAGTCCGTGTCCGAATGTCAGACCTGGCACCGGGGTGGACGAATGTCAGACCTGGCACCGGGGTGGACAAATGTCAGACCTGGCACCGGGGTGGACACAGGCTGGGCAGTGTGAGGCCTTACATCTGGCGCAGCTCTTGCCAGACGATGCCTGGTTCGAGCTTTTCCATGCAGTCGTGGTGGCCGAGCGGGCATTCGCGCTGGCGGCACGGCGCGCAGGCCAGCCGCAGCGAGATCGAACGGGCAACGTCGGAGAACGGCGGCGCGTGGTCCGGGTCGGTCGGGCCGTACAGCGCAATCACCGGCCGGTTCAGCGCCGAGGCAATGTGCAGCAGGCCGGAATCGTTGGCGACCACCGCGGCCGCGCCGGCAATCAGGGCGATCGCCTCGGCCAGCGAGGTGGCGCCGGCCACGTTGTGGATGCCGTCGGTGCCGGTCAGCGCCGTGATCTCGGCGCAGGCTTCACGGTCCTTCGGGGAGCCGAGCAGGGCGATCCGCGCCGAGGAATCCTGCTCGCGCACCGATTGCGCCAGCGCGGCGAAGTGGCGCGCCGGCCAGCGCTTGGCGGCGCCGAATTCGGCACCCGGCGCAAACACCACCAACCGCCCCGCCCCACCCATGCCGTGGCGTTCGCGCACCTGATGAATCTGTTCCGGCGCGACCCGCAGCGCCGGACACGGCACGCCTGCATGCAAGGCGGCGCCCGGCGCGCCGGCCAGGGCGGCGTAGAACGGCACCATCGCGCGCTTGGGGGTGTCGTCGTGATGGACCACGTTGAGCAGGCCATAGCGCATCTCGCCCTTGTAGCCGACCCGGCGCGCAATCCCCGCCAGCCAGGGAATCAGCGCGTATTTGATCGTATTCGGCAGCACGTAGGCGTCGACGTAGCCGCGCGCGCGCAGGACTTTGGCGTAGCGCCAGCGTTCGCGCAGCTGCAGCGCGCCATGCCGGAACGGGGTTTCGAGCACGCTGTCGACCTCGATCATGGCGCGCCAGGCCGGCGCCACCGAGGGCGGGGCCAGCACGTCGATCGGCCGTGCCGGATGCTGGCGCTTTAACAGCTGCAGCAGCGGCTGGGCCATGACTGCGTCGCCGATCCAGTTCGGCGAGATGACCAGGGTGCGCCCTTCGCTCATGCTTCGGCCTTGGTTTCGGGCTTGTCTTCGGGCTTGTTGGCGAACTGCAGGCGGTACAGGTTGGCGTACATGCCGTCCAGCGCCAGCAGGTCGTCGTGGCGGCCCGCTTCCACGATCCGCCCCTGGTCGAGCACCACGATGCGGTCGGCCCGTTCGATGGTCGAGAGGCGGTGCGCGATGACGAGCGTGGTGCGCCCGGCCATCAGGGTGTCGAGCGCGCCCTGCACCGCGCGTTCGGATTCGTTGTCGAGGGCGGAGGTGGCTTCGTCCAGGATCAGGATCGGGGCGTCCTTGTAGATGGCGCGCGCGATCGCCACGCGCTGGCGCTGGCCGCCCGACAGGCGCATGCCGTTTTCGCCGATCGGCGTATCGACGCCTTGCGGCAGGGCCGCGACCACCTCGTCCAGGTGGGCTGCCCCGATCGCCGCCGCCAGGCGCGCAGGGTCGACCCGCTCGGCGCCGTAGGCGATGTTGGCGCCCAGGGTGTCGTCGAACAGCACCACGTTCTGGCTGACCATGGCCAGCTGCGCGCGCAGGCTTTGCAGGGTGATGTCTTCGTACGGCACACCGTCGAGCAGGATCCGCCCGCCTTGCGGCGAATAGAAGCGCGTGACCAGGTTCACGAAGGTCGACTTGCCGCCGCCCGACATGCCGACCAGCGCCACGGTCTGCCCCGGCAGCACCTCGAGCGTGACGTCGTCGAGCGCCAGCGGGTTGTTGTCGGTATAGCGGAAACGGACCTTCTCGAACTGCAGGTGGCCGCGCGCGCGCTCCAGCACGACCTTGCCGGGGTCGGCTTCGACCGGGGTGTCGATCATGGCGAAGACGGTTTCGGCGGCGGCCATGCCGCGCTGCAGCGGGCCGTTGACGCCGACCAGCGACTTCAGTGGCGCCAGCAGCATCAGCATCATGGTGATGAAACTGATGAATTCTCCCTGGGTCATCCCGGACGTCATGGCAATCACGATCACCACCGACACCGCCAGCGCGGTGGCGCTCTGGGTGATCGGCACGGTGGCGGCGCTGGCCACCGTGATGCGCTGCGAGAAGCCGAGCAGCGCGCCGCTGCGCTGTTCGAAGCGTTCGCGCTCGTAGCGCTCGCCGGCGAACACGCGGATCACCTGGTGCCCGCGCGCCGCTTCTTCGACCACCTGGGTCATTTCGGCGGTGACGCGCTGGTTGTCGCGGCTCAGGCGGCGCATGCGCTTGGCGGTGGTGCGCACGATGGCGGCGGTGACCGGCATCACCACCAGCGCGATCAGGGTCAGTTTCCAGTTGGTCCACATCAGCATCAGCAGCAGGCCGATAATGACCAGCGAATCGCGCACGTAGGCCACGAACACGGAGTTGATCATGTCGACCACCTGGCGCACGTCGCCGATGACGACGTTGATGATCTTGCCGGTCGATTCTTCGTGAAAGCGCGCCACGGGCAGGCGCAGCAAGCGGTCGAACACCATGCGCCGCAGGTCGTTGAGCACGCGGCTGATGACCCAGTTGTTCAGGTAGGCGGTGGAGAAGGTGAAGATGCCGCGCCCGATGAAGATCGACAGCAGCACCAGCGGCACCAGCCACAGGGAAAACTCGACCCGGTTCGGGCCGAAGCCCTTGTCGATCAGCAGTTGCAGCGCGTAGCCGAGCGCCGGCTCGGTGACGGCGGTGCCGGCCATGGCCAGCAGCGACATCAGCGCGCGCGCACGGTACGGTTTGACGATAGCCAGCAGGCGCCGGACTATGACACTATTTTCCATCGTTTTCTTTCGCGTTCAAGCTTCCAGCTTGTTCCGGTTGCGGCATGCCGCCATCGTAAAGACGCGGCCTGTACCAGAGGCCCGCCATTCTCGCACACGCGGTCCGGGTGCGGCCACTACAACATCGCAGGGGGGCCGAATCGGGCTCCGGCAGCGCTTCCCCCGCACGTGCATATCTCCGCCCCGGGCCGCCCGCGGACCGTACTGTAAAATGGCGAACAAATTTTAGGGGGGCAGGTGCCGCGAGGGCCGCCGCCCGCTATCGCCACGCCGCAGGCGCGGCTTGCACGACCCAGGTCGCTTAACAAGGCTATTGCTAGAATGCAAGATTCTCCCGGTTTTCCGATTACACGGCTTGAGCGCGCGGTCCAGTACCTGCTCCTGCTGGCGCTGTTTTGCGTACCGTTCTCCACCTGGCTGACGAATGTCTTCGCCGGCTTGTGCGTAGTGTGTTTTGGCGCGGCCCTGGCCACCAGCGCGCCGCTGCGCGCGGTCGCGCGCACGCCGCCGGCGCTGCTGGCGGTCGCCTTGCTGGCGCTGCTGGTGCTGGGCGCGAGCTGGTCGATCGGGCCGCCGGCCGATATCGTCTCGGCCCTGAAAAAATATTCGCGCCTGCTGGTGCTGCCGATCGCGGTGGCCACCAGCATGCGCGACCCGGGCATGCCGGCGCGCGCGCTGGCCGCCTTTTTCGGCGGCGCGGCGGTGCTGGCCACCTCGAACTACCTGGTCTGGCACGACTTGATGCCCGCCTCTCCGCACGGCTGGTGGCGCATCGGCGATGCCAAGGATTCGTTCTCGTTCAAGAATCACATCACGATCGGCATCCTGCTCAGTTTTGCGTCGGTGACCTGCCTGCTCGGCTCCACCTATGTCCAGGGCGCGCGCGCGCGCGTGGCCTGCGTGGCGGCCGGGGTCCTGTTCAGCGTACCGATCATTTTCCTGAACCAGGGCCGCACCGGTTATGTCACCCTGTTCGTCGGGATGGTGGTGCTGTTCCTGCTGCGGGTGCGCTTCACGCTGCTGCGCACCAGCTTCGGGATGGCCGCCATCGTGCTGCTGTTCGTGGGCTTCTACGCCAGCTCCGACAACTTCAAGCTGCGCACCGATGACCTGATCACCGAGGTGCGCACCGACCAGAAACGCTCGCCCAACGGCCTGCGCATGAGTTATCTGCGGGTCGGCTCGGGCATCATCGCCGCCCATCCGCTGGCCGGACTGGGCACCGGCTCCTTTGCCGAGGTGTATGCGCCGACCGCGCTGCGCGACTGGCCCGAGGACGAACTCGGAAAAACGCGCCACCAGCCGCACAGCGAGTTCCTGCTGATGGCGGTGCAGATCGGGATACCGGGACTGCTGCTGTATTTCGCCATGCTGGGCAGCCTGCTGCGCCCGGCCCTGCGCACGCGCTCCTTCCACGCCGATGCGCTGGTGCTGCTATGGGTGATCTACGTGGCCAGCTCCTCGTTCAACAGCCTGCTGTGGGATGTGACGGAAGCCTACTGGTTCCTGCTGCTGGCAGGCTCCCTGTATGTGAGCGCACGCTACCAGCCCCCATCGGGCAAGTTCACCTTGCAGGATAGCTAGATGCGCGCCGACGCCCTCATTTCCATCATCATCGCCACCTACAACCGGCCCGACGCGCTCGAAGCCGTCGTCGACGCCTGCTTTGCGCAGAGCGACAGGCGGTTCGAAATCATCATCGCCGACGACGGTTCGGGCGAGGCGACCCGCGCCTGTGTCGCGCGACTGCAACAGCGCGCCACGGTGCCGCTGCGGCATGTGTGGCAGCCGGACCAGGGCTTCCGGCTGGCGATGGCGCGCAACCAGGGCATCCTGGCCTCGCGCGGCGAGTACATCGTACTGCTCGACGGCGACTGCATCCCGCAGCGCGATTTCGTCGCGCGCCACCGCGCGCTGGCGCAGCCGGGCTGCATGGTCACCGGCAGCCGTATCCTGCTGGGCGAAACCTTCACCCAGCGCGTGCTGGCCGACAGGCGCGACCTGCACGCTCTCGCTGTCGGCGAAAAGCTGGTGCTGCGCGCGCGCGGCCACCTCAACAAGGTACTGCAATTGCTGGTCAAGCTGCCCGACCTGGGACGGGTACAGAAGCGCTTCAGCTGGCGCCGCATCAAAGGCTGCAATATGGCGGCCTGGCGCAGCGACATCGACACCGTCAACGGTTTCGACCAGAGCTTCGAGGGCTGGGGGCACGAAGACGCCGACTTCGTGGTGCGCCTCTTTAACGCCGGCGTGGTGCGCAAGGATGGCGCTTTTGCCACCGAAGTGTTTCATTTGTGGCACCGCGAAAACGCGCGCGACGACGCCTCGAGCAACCGCGCGCTGGTGCGCCAGCGCGCCGCCGAGCGCACCGTGCGCGCACTGCGCGGGCTGGCGTGACAGGCCACGCGCGGATGTCCCGCTTTGATGCCGCAAGCGCTAGACCTGACGCGGCGGAGACGTATAATAGGTATGTACGCGATGGGCGCTGCCGCTGGCAGTGAATGTCGCTTCACCGGGAGTCCATCTTGTCACGTCCGCACACCATTTCTCTGATCGTCACCACCTACAACCGGCCGGATGCCCTGGAAGCGGTGCTGCGCGCCTGCCTGGCGCAGGACGACGACGATTTCGAGATCATCGTCACCGACGACGGATCGACCGAGGCGACCCGCCACTGCGTCGAACGCATCGCGGCGGGGACGCAGCGCCGCCTGGTGCATGTATGGCAGCCCGACGACGGATTCCGCGTGGCGCGCGCGCGCAACCAGGGCGTGCTGGCGGCGCGCGGCGATTACGTGATCTTCCTCGACGGCGACTGCGTGCCGCGCAAGGATTTCGTGGCCAGCCACCGGCGCCTGGCGCAGCCAGGCTGCATGATCACCGGTAGCCGGGTGCTGCTCTGTCCCGACTTTACCCGCGCCGCCCTGGCCGAACAGCGCGACCTGCACGAGGCGGGGCTGGGCGTGTGGTGGCGCGCCTGGCGCGCCGGGAATATCCAGAAGATCCTGCAGCTGGCGGTCCGCCTGCCCGACCTGGGGCGGGTGCGGCGCGGCTTCACCATGCGCCGCATCAAGGCCTGCAACATGAGTGCCTGGCGCAGCGACATCGAGCGCGTGAACGGCTTCGACGAATCGTTCAGCGGCTGGGGGCATGAAGATGCCGATTTCGTGGTACGCCTGTTTAACGCCGGCGTGCGGCGCAAGGACGGCGCCTTCGCCACCGAGGTATTCCACCTGTGGCACAAGGAGCGCAATCGCGACCAGGCGGCCCATCACGATAAGCTGGTGTACCAGAGCCAGGTCGACAAGACCATCCGCGCGCCGGTCGGACTGGCGCGCTGACTGCGTACATGGCCATGCACGCCGCGGCGCCGCAGCCGTTATTAAGCATCATCGTCCCCGCCTGGAATGTGCAGCACTACATTGTGGCGTGCCTGGCATCGGTGCTGGACCAGATGGGGCCGCGCCATGAGCTGATCGTCATCGACGACGGCTCGCGCGACGCCACCCTGGCGCGCATACGCACCCTGCTCGAGGCATACCCGCAGCTGGCGTGCACGGTGCTGGCGCAGGACAACCAGGGCATCTCGGTGGCGCGCAACAAGGGCCTGGCGTGCGCCCGAGGCGAGTACATCGTGTTCGTCGACAGCGACGACCGCCTGCTGGCAGGCTCGCTGGCGGCGCTCGAGCAAGCCATCGGCGAGTATCATCCGGACGTCATCGCCTGCGACTTCCGCGTGTGGCTGCCCGACCAGGACGACAAATCGCACCGGGTCGGCCTGCGTTATCCGCAAGGCCTGCTGCGCGACCAGGCCGCCATCCTCAATATCTTCTTTGCCGACCGCCAGATGTATGTGTGGGCCAAAGTCTTCAAGCGCGCCGTGTACGAGCAGCTGGAGGCGCCGGTGTTCCCACCCGGGCGCGTATTCGAGGACATGGCCACCCTGCCCCGGCTATTGAGCCAGTGCGCCAGCCTGGTGTACCTGCCGCACGCGATCGTCGACTACCGCCAGCACCCGGCCAGCATCACCAAGCTCATTTCGGAGCAGTGGTGCATGGACCTGGCGGGGGCGCTGCTGGCCGCGCGCGGGCACCTGGAACGGCTTGGGGTGGCGCCGTCGGTGAAAAACCACTTCGATATCGCGGCCGGGTATTTTTATATCAACGTGGTCAAGGATTCGTACGAACTGCCGCGCGCAAGCGGGCGCCGCGTGCGTGCCGCCATCAAATCGGTGTTCGTGGAGAGCCTGTTCGGCGACTGCGCCAGCATGCTGGCGGCGGTGCAGGCCGGGCAGACGGTGTCGATCGACCGGGAACACGATGCGCGCATGATCCGCCAGGTGCAACGCGCGCTGGAGGGCAGCCTGGTGTTCCGGGTCAGGCAGACCGCCAGCCGCAAGATCAAGGTGTGGCAACGGCTGCGCAGGAAGCGCAAGGCGGCGGCAGGTTCCTGAGCCCCGGCGCCGCGCGCACTGCCCTAGTACTCCACCGCCACTTCGCGCGCCCCCAGCACCTGTTCCAGCGCCAGGGTCAGGGCGTCGGACGGCGCCACGCGCCAGTCGTCGCCGAACTGCAGGGTGCAGTCGACGCCCTGCGGCTTGACCCGCATCGCGACCGGCAGTCCGCCGCCACTCTGGGCGCGGTGCGGCTGCAGCACTTCCACGATTTTCGAAGAAGCCACCTTGGCCGGCAGGTACAGCCCGAGCTGGCGCCCGTAGTGCACGCGCGCCGAGGTCAGGTCGAACACCTTCTCGGCCGTGATGCGCAGGCCGCCGTTGAAGCGGTCTTCCGACACCTTGCCCACCACCGCCAAAAATTCGTCTTCCTTGAAGATGTTCTTGTTCGACTCGACCACTTCGCTGTACACCGTCACTTCCACGGTGCCGCTCTTGTCGTCCAGCGAGACGATCAGGATCTTGCCGCGCTGGGTCATCTGGGTGCGCACGCCGGTGATCACGCCGCACATCATGCGCGGCTCGCGCGACGGTTCCAGGTCGGTCAGCTTGGTGCGCGCAAAACGGCGCGCCTCGGTGGCGAAGGAATCGAACATGTGGCCGGACAGGTAGAAGCCGAGCGCGATCTTTTCTTCGGCCAGCTTCTGGCGGTCGGTCCACGGCGTCGCTTTCACGTACTCGGGCGGCGCCACCAGGTCGCTGTCGTCGCCGCCGAACAGGCTGACCTGGTTGACCGAGGCCGAGGCCTGGTCGGCCACTTCCACCGCGAACGCCACGGAAGCCAGCAGGATCGCGCGGTCGACCTTGAAGCAGTCGAAGGCGCCGCTGCGGATCAGCGACTCGATGGTGCGGCGGTTGATCTGCTTGCGGTCGACCCGCTTGCAGAAATCGAACAGGTCGGTAAACGGCCCGCCGGCCGTGCGCGCGGCGATGATCGCTTCGATCGCCGACTGGCCCGAACCCTTGACCGCGCCCAGGCCGTAGCGGATATTGGTGACGCGCTTGCCCGTGACCGACGGCGGCGGGCCTTCCGGCATGAAGCGGTAGTCGGAATGGTTGATATCGGGCGGCAGCAAGGTCAGGCCGCACACGTCCAGCGAATCTTCGACCAGGATCTTGATCTTGTCGGTGTCGTCCATCGCCAGCGACAAGTTGGCGGCCATGAAGGCGGCGGTGTGGTGCGCCTTCAGGTAGGCCGTGTGGTAGGACAGCAGCGCGTAGGCGGCGGCGTGCGACTTGTTGAAGCCGTAGCCGGCGAACTTTTCCATCAGGTCGAAGATCTCGTCGGCCTTTTCGGCCGACAGGCCGTCCTTGGCGGCGCCGGCGCGGAAGATCTCGCGGTGCTCGGCCATCTCCTCGGCCTTCTTCTTGCCCATCGCGCGGCGCAGCATGTCGGCGCCGCCGAGCGAGTAGCCGCCGACGATCTGGGCCATCTGCATGACCTGCTCCTGGTACACCATGATGCCGTAGGTTTCGGACAGGATGGACTCGGTGCGCGGGTCGGGATAGTCGAAGCGTTCGCCGTGCTTGCGCTTGCAGAAGTCGGGAATCAGGTCCATCGGGCCCGGACGGTACAGCGCCACCAGGGCGATGATGTCCTCGAAGCGGTCGGGGCGCGCGTCTTTCAGCATGCCCTGCATGCCGCGCGACTCGAGCTGGAATACCGCGACCGTCTTGGCCTTGGTCAGCAGATCGTAGGAGGCCTTGTCGTTGAGCGGCAGCTTTTCCAACGCGAAGTCGGCGTTGGCCGGGTCGAGCTGCTTGATGTAGCGCACCGCGCGGTCGAGGATGGTGAGCGTGGTCAGGCCCAGGAAGTCGAACTTGACCAGGCCCACGGCCTCGACGTCGTCCTTGTCGTACTGCGAGACCACGCCCGAGTCGCCGCCCTGGGTGTACAGCGGGCAGAAGTCGGTGAGCTTACCGGGGGCGATCAGCACGCCACCGGCGTGCATGCCGATGTTGCGGGCGATGCCTTCGACCTGCTGCGCCAGCGCCAGCAGCTGCTTGACCTCGTCCTCGTTGTCGAGGCGCTCCTTGAGCATCGGTTCTTCTTCGATGGCGTCGGCGATCGTCACCGGCTTGCCCGGCTTGAAGGGAATCAGCTTGGAGATGCCGTCGCAGAAGTTGTAGCCGAAATCGAGCACGCGGCCGACGTCGCGGATCGCGCCCTTGGCCGCCATGGTACCGAAGGTGGCGATCTGGGAGACCGCTTCCTTGCCGTACAAATCCTTGACGTGCTGGATGACGCGGTCGCGCCCTTCCTGGCAGAAGTCGATATCGAAGTCGGGCATCGAGACGCGTTCGGGATTCAAAAAGCGTTCGAACAGCAGGTTGTACTGCAAGGGATCGAGGTCGGTGATCAGGAGCGAGTACGCCACCAGCGAACCGGCGCCCGAACCGCGGCCCGGGCCGACCGGCACGCCGTTTTCCTTGGCCCACTTGATGAACTCGGCCACGATCAGGAAGTAGCCGGGGAACTTCATGTTACAGATCGTATCGGTCTCGAACTTGAGGCGCTCGTCGTAGCGCGGGCGCGCCGCGGCGCGCTTTTCCGGGTCCGGGTACAGGTGGACCAGGCGCTGTTCCAGGCCGGCCTTCGATTCGGCGACCAGGAATTCGTCGATGCTCATGCCGGGCGGGGTCGGGAAGTTCGGCAGCTGCGGCTTGCCCAGGGTGAGCACGACGTTGCAGCGCTTGGCGATCTCGACCGAGTTGGCCAGCGCGGCCGGCATGTCGGCGAACAGCTCGGCCATCTCGGCCTGCGACTTGAAGCGCATCTCTTCGTTGAAGCGCTTGACGCGCTTGGCGTTGGCCAGCATTTCGCCTTCGGCGATGCAGGTGCGCGCTTCGTGGGCGATGAATTCGTCGGGCGAGAGGAACTGGATCGGGTGGGTGGCGACCACCGGCAGCCCCAGTTTGGCGGCCAGCGCCACCGCGTGGCGCACCTGGGCTTCCTGGTTGGGCTGGCCGGCGCGCTGCACCTCGATGTAGAAGTGACCGGGGAAGACCGAGGCCCAGCGCTGGGCGCAGCGTTCGGCCAGGGCCAGGTTGCCGTTTTCGATGGCGGTGCCGACGTCGCCGAAGTGCGCGCCCGAGAGCACGATCAGGCCGTTGGCCTGGTTTTCGTCGGGCGACAGGGTGGACTGGCTGGTGGCCAGCGCGTCGAGCCACTCGGGGCGGATTTCGGCGCGGCCCTTGTGCTGGTTGGTCAGCCAGGCCTTGGACAGCAGTTCGCACAGCTGCAGGTAACCCATGCGGTTCTTGGCCAGCAGCAGCAGGCGCGACGGCTTGTCGCGGTTGTCGTCGTTGCTGATCCAGGCGTCCACGCCGATGACCGGCTTGATGCCCTTGCCGCGCGCCGATTTGTAGAACTTGACCATGCCGAACAGGTTGGCCAGGTCGGTGATCGCCAGCGCCGGCTGCCTGTCCTTCGCGGCGGCGGCGACCACGTCGTCGATGCGCACCAGGCCGTCGACGATCGAGTACTCGGAGTGCACGCGCAGGTGGACGAAGGCCGGTGCGGCCGGCTTGGCTGGCGCGGCGAGCGTGGCGCTCCCGGCTTCGATGACATCGGTACTCATGTGTGTTTCGCCTGCTGTGCAAAGAGCGCTATTTTACCGCGCTGGCGGGCCGGGCGACAGGACGGCGTGGCGCCGGCCGTTCCCGCGCATACCCCTGCTACCGGCGTGGACATTGTTCTATAATGTCGGCTTTCCCGTTTACCTTTCCTTCGCTCCCATGCAAGCTAATACCGCTTTACAAGCTGAAGCGCATGCCGCCATCGCCGCAGCTGCCGCTCACGTCAATATCGCCGCCTATAAATTTGTCACTTTCGACAATATTGAGGAAATGCGTCCCCTGTACCAGGACATCTGCAAGCGCCTGGGGCTCAAGGGCACGATCCTGCTGACGCCGGAAGGCATCAATATGTTCCTGTCCGGCCCGCGCTCGCACATCGACGAGTACCTGGCCTGGGTGCGTGCCGATGCGCGCTTCGCCGACCTGGAAGTGAAGGAAAGCTATTCCGAGGAACAGTCGCACAAGCGCATGCTGGTGAAGATCAAGAAAGAAATCATCACCATGCGCATGCCCCTGATCCAGCCCGAAAAAGGGCGCGCGCCGGCGGTCGGGGCCACCACGCTCAAGCGCTGGCTCGACAACGGCGTGGACGACGAGGGCCGTGAAGTGGTGATGATGGAAACCCGGAACGCCTTCGAAGTCGACGTCGGCACCTTCGAGAACACGCTCGACTACCGCATCGAGAAGTTCAGCGAGTTTCCTGACGTGGTGGCGCGGCACCGCGACGAACTCGAAGGCAAGACCGTGGTCACCTTCTGCACCGGCGGCATCCGCTGCGAAAAGGCGGCGATCCACATGAAAAATATCGGCTACGAGCATGTGTACCAGCTCGACGGCGGGATCCTGAAGTATTTCGAGGAAGTCGGCGGCGCCCACTACCAGGGCGATTGCTTCGTGTTCGACTACCGCACCGCGCTCAATCCGCAGCTCGAGGCGACCGTGACGACCGTGCAGTGCTTCGCCTGCCGCGCGGTGGTGACGCCGCGCGACCAGCTCTCGCCGCTGTACGTGTACGAAAAATCGTGCCCGCAATGCCATCCCGAGCGGGACCAGGCAGCGGCGTAAGACCGGGGTGTCCTGCCGCCTTCGCCTGTACCGTTAACGTTAAAACCGTCATTCCCGTCAAGGGGGCCGCCCAGGGTGGGAATGACGGTAAGCAATCAAACGCGGCCGTAGTTATCCTGGAAGCGGACGATGTCGTCCTCGCCCAGGTAGTCGCCGCTCTGCACTTCAATCATCACCAGGTCGAGCACGCCCGGATTTTCCAGGCGGTGCTTGTGGCCGGCCGGAATATAGGTCGACTCGTTGGTGGAGACGAACAATTCGCGCTCGCCGTTGACCACCTTGGCCATGCCGCTGACCACGATCCAGTGTTCGCTGCGGTGATGGTGCATCTGCAGGCTCAGGCTGGCGCCCGGCTTGACTTCGATGCGCTTGATCTTGAAGCGGGTGCTGTCTTCCAGCACGGTGTAGGTGCCCCACGGACGGTGCACGGTGCGGTGCAGCTTGTGCACGTCGTGCCCTTCGGATTTGAGGCTGACGTACAGGTGCTTGACGTCCTGCACGCGGCTGCGGTCGGCCACCAGCAGGGCGTCGGGCGTGTCGACGATGATCAGGTTGTTGACACCGACCGCGCCCACCAGGCGCTCGTTGCTCTGGATGAAGCAATCGCTCACATCGTGCAGGCGCACGTCGCCGTCGATGCGGTTGCCGTCGGCGTCGGGCGCGATCAGTTCGCCCAGCGCATTCCAGGAACCGATGTCGCTCCAGCCGATATTGCACGGCACCACAGACACCCTGGCCGATTTTTCCATGACCGCGTAATCGATCGAATCGTCGGCGACCTGCTCGAAGGCGGCCGCGTCCAGTTCGCACTGGGTGAAGTTCTTGCCGGTGGCGCTGCGCGATTCGGCCAGGCAGGCGCGGGTGGCGGCCAGGATCTGCGGGCAGTGCAATTCCATCTCGGCGATCATGCTGCCGGCGGCAAAGCAGAACATGCCCGAATTCCACAGGTAGCGGCCGCTGGCCAGGTACTCGCGGGCTTTTTCCAGGCTCGGCTTTTCGACGAAGCGCAGCACCGTGTTGCCGTCCGCCTCGATGTAGCCGAAGCCGGTTTCGGGCGCGTCCGGCTCGATGCCGAAGGTCACCAGGCGGCCGGCCTGGGCCAGCGGAATGGCCTTGGCCACGGCGGCGCCGAAGGCGGCCTGGTCGGAAATCAGATGGTCGGCGGCCAGCACCAGCAGCACGGCGTCGGGGCCATGGACGGCGGCCACATGCAGGGCGGCGGCGGCGATCGCGGGCGCGGTGTTGCGGCCGAACGGTTCCAGGATGTAGCTGTTGGCCAGGCCCTGGTGGCCGGCGGAGACGGCGCGGTAATCGTCTTCGGTCTTGAAGAACAGTTCGCGGTTGGTCACGGTCAGCATTTGCGCCACCTCGGGCAGGGCGGCGCCGCGCAGCCAGGCTTTTTGCAGCAGGCTATGGCCATCGGCCAGGCGGATGAAGGGTTTCGGATGAAGTTCGCGGGAGACGGGCCACAGGCGCGAGCCGGCGCCGCCGCAAAGAATGGTAGGGATGAGTTTCAACTGCGCTTCCTTTAGTGCATGCATGCCGGATCGTCCGGCGATTGATGTGACAACGCAAATAACGTTGCGCATTCTACATCATGGGATGCACCGGAGGAATCGCAGCGCCCTGCCCGCCGCATCGAGGCGGCGGGCAGGGTCCGGTTAGTCTTATTGCGCGGTTTTCGGCAACAGATCTTTCAAGACACTCTTGTAGGTGCCGCGTGCGGTTTCGTAGATGGCCAGCTGGGCGTTCAGGCGGGCGATTTCCGATTCGACGTAGCGCAGGTTGGTCACTTGCTGTTGCGCTTCCGGGGACAGGTCCGACACTTTGTAGCTGATGCCGCCGGTGGTGATTTCAAGTTCGTTGCTCATGTTTCCTCTTATGATAAAAAAGCCGGCGCCACGTGGCCGCCGGCAGGGGGGTTGGTCAGCGGAAGTAGGATGCGGTGCGGCTCACGTCGCTCGCATCCAGGGCGCCGGCGGCGGCGCGCAGGCGCAGCGAGGCCATCAGGTAGCCATAGCGCGCTTGCGCGAGGTCGCGCTTGGTCGTAAACAGCTGTTGCTGGGCATTGAGCAAGTCGAGATTGATGCGCACCCCGCCTTTGATGCTCTGTTCGGTCGCCTTGATCAACAGGTTGCTCGATTCCACCGCGCGGTTGAGCGCATTCACCTTGGCGATGCCGCTCTGGACGGCGGAGTACTGCTTGCTCACTTCGATCAGGGCCTTGTCGGTCTTCGCTTGCAGGTCGGCGCGCGAACGCTCCAGGCCGGCCACGGCCTGGCGCGAGGTGGCGTTGACCGAGCCGCCCGAGTACAGCGGCACGTTGAGCTGGATGCCGATCGCGCGCACGGTCGAATCCTGGTTGTAGGTATTGATGGTTTCGGAGGCGTTCTTGCTGTAGCTGGCCACGAAATCGAGGCGCGGAGAATGGCCGGCGCGCGCTTTGAGGATTTCCTGCTTGGCCACTTCGAGCGCGGTGGTCTGGGCCAGCAATTCCGGATTCTGCCGCAGCGCCATCGCCTTCCACTCTTCCAGCCCGCTCGGCGAGAGCGGCAGCATGCGGAAGGTATCGTTCAGGCCGACCAGGGTGCCGGGGTCGCCGCCGATGATGCCGGCCAGGGTATTGCGCGCCGTGGCCTGGTTGTCTTTCGCTTCGATCAGGGTCGCTTCCGACAGTTCCAGGCGCGCCTGTACTTCGAGCACATCGGTGCGGGTCCCCTCGCCGTGCTTGAGCAGGCGCGTGTTGACCGCGCTCTGTTCGAGGTAGGCGTCGCGCTGGGCCGTGTTCAGGGCCACCTGCTCGTCGGCGAACAGGGCGTCGAAATAGGCGCTGATGACGCGGATCAGCACTTCCTGGCCGCGCACGCTGAAGACCTGGTCGCTCAGCAGGGCCTGGGCCTTGCCCTGCTTGAAGCGCGCATACGCGTCCACATTGAACAAGGTCTGGCGCAGCTGGATGCTGGAGACCCGGCTGATGTATTCCGGCTGGGTGATCGAGGTCGGCGTTTCGATGTCCGAGTGGTTCTTGCTCGCGTTGTAGTTCGCCTGCACATTGGGCAACAGGCCGGCGCGCCCCAGGATCGCGTTTTCCTTGCCGCTCTGGTTTTCATAGAACGCCGAACGGTAGGTCGGATCGTTCCGCAGCGCCTGTTCGTAAGCCTGCTGCAGATTGATGGCGGACGCGCCGGCGCTGGCCAGCAGCAGTGCGGCGCCGGCGGCGGCCTTCATGCGGCCCAGGGCGGTGATGCGGAACGCAGTGAGTCGAAACGTCATCTTAATCCTCCGACAATGATGTCTTGGCGCGATCGAAAATCGGCTTGAACAGGTAATTCATCATGGTGCGTTCGCCGGTCTTGATGAACAGTTCGGCCGGCATGCCGGACTGGATATCGAGCTTGTGCGAAGCGATCAGCTTGGCGCCTTGCGGCGTCACGCGGGCTTTGATCTTGTAGTATGGCATGCCGGTACGCTCATCGACCGTCCGGTCGGCCGAGACCTGGGTCACGATGCCCGGAATGTGCGGGGTCTTGTTGGTGTTAAAGGCCGAGAAGATGAATTCGACCGGCAGGCCGACCTGCACCTTGTCGATCAGGTTGACGGCCAGTTGCCCTTCAACCACCATCGCATCCGAACTCGGGACGATATCCATCATGCGCGCGCCGGGAGCGACCACGCCGCCCTTGGTGAAAATCTGCATGCCGACCACCACGCCGTCGACCGGCGCCTTGACTTCGGCATTGGCCAGTTCGAACTCCTGGGCCTGGATGCGGCTGGCCATGGCGCCGCTTTCCTTCTGCACCTCGGCCAGCTGGGCATTGATTTCCTTCTGATAGTCCTGGGTCCGCACGATGCGGCGCAGGCTCAGTTCCATGAGCTGGTTCTGGGCGCGGCTGATATTGCCGATATCTTCCGAAATCGTGCCTTGCAGCGAAATGAAGTTACGTTCCATTTCCAGCAGGCGCGAGCGCGGCACATAGCCATCCTTGGCCAGTTCGCGCATGCCGTCGAGCTGTTCCTTGATGATCGCGGCCTGGCTTTTCTTCGATGCCAGCGACTCCTGCAAGCCCTTGGTCTGGGCCTTGAGGCCGGCGGCGTTTTCTTCCAGCGCGGCCAGTTCGCTCTTCAGGCTGGACTGGCGCGAGGCCAGCAGCTGCTTCTGGGCTTCCATGGCTTCGACGGCGCGCGGGTCGTCCTTGCGATCCATCAATTCCTTGGGAAACGCCGGTTCCGACTTGCCGCTGCGCTCGGCCAGCAGGCGCGCTTCCGCCGCCAGCGAACCGAAATACTGGGCGCGGCTCATTTCGGCAGCGGAGCGGGCGATGGTCGGATCGATGCGCACCAGCACCTGGCCGGCCTTGACCACGTCCCCGTCCTTGACCAGGATGTCCTGGACGATGCCGCCGCTCAAGTGCTGGACCGCCTTGCGGCTGGTTTCGGTGGCCACCGTACCCGACAGCGGCACGCCGCGGTCGAGCGGCGCCAGCGAGGCCCACAGGATAAAGCCGACAAAGCCGACCAGCACGATGATCCAGCCCATGCGGGCGTACTTGCCCGAATCGACGCTGGCGCCGTTCAGCGGTTGGACGTCGCGCACCACCACATCGGTCACGTCGGTCTTCTTTTTCAGGTCGTTCATTGCTTATTCCTTTTCCGTTGTGACTGCGGCGCCCGGGTTCAGCTGGGGCTGGCCCGCCTGGGGCGGCTGTCCTCCCTGCTGCGCCTGCTGCTGGCGCGCCGCCTGCTGCTGTGCTTCGACCATTTTCTGGTTGGCTTCCTGGATCGCCTGCAAGACCTGGTTGGTCGGGCCGAACATCTGCACGGCGCCGTCGCGCAGCACCAGCAGCTTGGTCGAGACGCTGATCGCGGACGGACGGTGGGTAATGAGCACGATGGTCTTACCGCGCTGGCGCAGGTCGTGCACCGCCATCATCAGGGCTTGTTCGCCGACCTCGTCCAGGTTCGAATTCGGTTCGTCCAGCACCAGCAGCGACGGATCGTCGTACATGGCGCGCGCCAGGCCGAGGCGCTGCTTCTGGCCGCCGGAGAGGCCGGCGCCGCCGTCGCCGAGCACGGTGTCGTAGCCTTGCGGCATTTTCAGGATCATGTCGTGCACGCCGGTGCGCTTGGCCGCTTCCACCACTTTTTCCGGCTCGACCACGCCGAAACGGGCGATGTTTTCGCTGACAGTGCCACCGAACAATTCGATATCCTGCGGCAGGTAACCCACGTAAGGGCCGAGCTCATCCTTGTTCCACTGGTAGATATCGGCGCCGTCCAGGCGCACCTTGCCGATCAGCGCAGGCCAGACGCCGACCAGCAGGCGCGCCAGGGTCGACTTGCCGGAGCCGCTGGGGCCGATCACGCCGAGCACGTCGCCGGCCTGGATGGCGAAGCTGACGCCCTTCAGGACCGGCACGGTCGCGCCCGGTGGGCCGGCGGTGATGTTGTCGATGGTCAGGTGGCCGGTCGGCTTCGGCAGGCTCATGCCTTCCTTGCGTTCTTCGTTTTCTTCCAGCAAGGCGCTGAGGCGTTCGTAGGAGCTGCGCACGCCGGCTACCGACTTCCACACGCCGATGACCTGCTGTACCGGCGCCATGGCGCGGCCGACCAGGATGGAGGCGGCGATCATCATGCCCGGGGTCAGTTTGCCTTCGATCACCAGCAGCGCGCCCAGGCCCAGGATCAGCGATTGCAGCGCGACCTGGAAGAACTTGGTGACGGCGCCGACGGTACCGGCCTTGGCGCTCGCTTCGGCCTGCAACTGCAGGAATTTCGCGTGCAGCTTGTACCAGCGCGACTGCATGTTCGGCAGCATGCCCATCGCTTCGATGACTTCGGCGTTGCGCAGGTTGTTGGTGGCCATATTGCCGGCCAGGATGGCGGTGGTGTTCGCTTCAGCCAGGGGCTTGTGCGAGACGCGTTCGTTGATGACCGCCAGGATCACCAGGATCAGGGTGCCGCCCAGGGCGAACCAGCCGAGGATCGGCTGGAAGAAGAAGATCACCAGCAGGTAGATCGGGAACCAGGGCGCATCGAAGAAGGCGAACAGCGCGCTGCCGGTGAGGAACTGGCGGATGTTGGTCAGGTCGCTCAGGGCCTGGCCGGCGTTGCCGCCCGCCTTTCTGAGGTTGCGCTCGAACGCGGCGGTGTACACGCGCTTGTTCATCTTCATGTCGAAACGGGCGCCGACGCGCACCAGGATCATGCTGCGCATCAATTCCAGCGCGCTCATGAGGACATAGGCGCCCAGCATCAGCAAGGTCAGCATGAGCAGGGTGATCTCGTTCTGGCTGGCCAGCACGCGGTCGTACACCTGCAGCATGTACAGCGAGGGCACCAGCATCAACAGATTGGTGATCGCGCTGAAGATACCGACTGTGTAGAAGGTGCCCTTGAACATGAGCAGCGCCTGCCCAATTTCGTTCTTTTTATCGAAAAGTTTTTTCATTTGAGGCCAACACAATTGTTTAGTAATTCACGAGGGCGGCGCGGAAAGCGGCGACTTCCCGCTTCTGGCATAGGTGTTCGCCATTGCCTGTCGGAGCTGGGCGACGTGAGCAGGACGACAGGATGTCAAAAAAATCCGCTTGGAAATGTGATGTGGATCACAAGTTCGAAAGCTTAGCACAGGGCAGGTTTTTACGCCAGAGAAGATTAACTGAACGCAGCATGACAGCGCTGCCTTTATGGGTTTCTACCCGGCGCGAACGGCAGGGGTGATGAAAAAAGGCCAGGCGGTAAAGCCTGGCCTTTCGAGTGCCTGGAAACGCAGGCCGAAGCCTGCGATTCCTTGCTACTTATAACAACACTTAGGCGATGACGATTGCGCCAGGGATCACAGCGTTGTATGCAGCAACGGTACCTGCGTTACCGACAGCCAGACCGGCATCAACGCCAGCACCAACCAGGTGGATGGTGGTGGTGGTGCCACCGTTGACCGAAACGATGTCGATGATGTTGTCGTTCAGGACTGCATTGTTGGTGGTAACAACGCTGCCGTTGACGAAATTCAACACATCACCAGCTGCGAAGTTGGTGACGTTCGCGGTGTAGGTACCGGTTGCGATGTTGAACGCGTAGTCCAGCGTCGCTGCATCGAAGTTGGTGTTGCCGCTGCTGACAGCAACAGCCACCGTCGACGAAGCGATCGTCAGCGAGTTAGCACCGAAGAAGGTGTTGAACAGCGCAACGGTGTTAACCGCGGTACCGATCACTGCTGGCGCCTGGGTCTGAACGGTGATGTTCTGGGTGAAACCACCGGCAGTTGCCGAGACCACAACTTCATTGTTACCGACAACAGTATCGGTCACGGTGATAACCGAACCTGCTGGCAGAACGATCTTGTCGCCAGCAGCAAAGTTGCTCAGCGTCGAAGAGAAGTTTTGTGCAGCTGCGGTGAAGGTCACGTTGGTGTTGTTACCAGCGTTGTAACCTGGAACCGTGTTGTTCAGGGTAACAGCAGCGGTCGTAGGCGGCACGACAACAACTGGAGCAACGAAGGCCGAAGCACCTTCCAGCAGGTAGTAGTTAGCGGCAGACGAATTGACGAAGTTAGTCTGGGTCAGGGTGCCCCAGGCGGTGTCAGCCATATCGATCGTGCCGGCAACGGTCACCACTGCGTTGGTTGCGCCAACAGCGTCAGCGATCGTGTACACGGTACCGATGTTGTCCAGATCGACAGCAACGTACACGTGGGTCTGTGCAGCAGCGTTGTTCGCGTTGTACAGAGCAGCGATCGCGGTCGTGGTCAGTGCGGCTGCGGTTGCGGTCGGAGCACCGATGGTGATCGACTTGTCAGCCGTGAACGCATTGGTCAGGGTGGTGCCGCCCAGTGCGGTGAAGTCCAGGTGGTCGACGCCAGCGCCGACGGCGTTGAAGTTCAGGACCGTGTCGTTGCCGAATGCAGGAGCGTAGACCAGGGTATCGTTATCCGAAGCAGCGAAATCGGCAACGGTTGGAGCCAGGATCTGCGCGCCACCGTTCAGCGCTTCGCGGGTGCCCAGAACGATCACGTCATTACCCGTGCCGCCGGTGATGATGTTGTCGCTGATAGCGTCGCCGTCTTTGCCGACCATTTCGCGCAGCACTGCTGCTGGCTGGTTCGAGTCATAGGCGGTAGCGAATGCCGAAGCGTAGTCGCCGTTGGCGGTGTACGTAGCCAGCGCGGTTACCATTGCAGCGTACACATTGGCGCCGGTCGCGTCAGCGGTCAGGCCGTAAGCCGTCGCAATAGCGGTCAGGTCGGAAGCCGACAGGGCGCCAACAGCTGCGGTTGGAGCGGTCAGGCCCACGGTCAGGTCGCCAGCGACGTGCACGCCGTCGGTCAGCGAACCGACGATCAGGGCGCCCGATGCGGAATCCGAAGCCAGCAACAGCTTGTTCAGCACTGGGTTGTTGTTGATCGCGTTCTTGATGGCCTGGTTGATCTGCAGGTCGCTGGTGCGGTACGTGACGTTGTCGGTCAGGGTGACAACGCTGCTGATGCCGCGGTAGGTCACGGTGACTTTGGTGCCATACAGATTGTAGGTTTCGTTCGTGTCGGCACGGACGTTACCGATGTTACGATCTTCCAGGTAAGCATTCAGCGCGGTCTGGTTGGTCGTGTTGAACGCCCAGGTTGCGGTGGTGTTGGTCGCTACCTTGTCGGCGCTGCCGTACGCGTTCATGAAGCCTGGCAGTACGCCGGTGTTTTCGGCGTAGATCGTGTCATCGCCAGCGCCGCCTTCGATACGGGTATCGCCATCGCCTGGTTTGCGGATGGTGTCGTTGCCGTCGCCGCCGCTGATGGTGATGTTGTTGTTCAGGTCCTGGTTGTTCTGCCAGTTGGTGGTCGGTGCGGTGCTGCCAGCTGCTGCAGGAACAACGCGCAGGGTCAGCTGATCGTTACCGGCGCCGCCGTTCAGGGCGAACGTGAAGTCTTCCAGGCCGCTCAGGATGTGGCTACGGCTGCCGGCAACGCCAGCGTCCAGGTCCACGGTCATGACGTCGTTGTTGCCGCCGCCGGTGTAGCTGAAAGCGATGTTGTCAGCTGCCGAGTTGGCTTGGGTGTCGACTTTGGTGATGTACTTGGTCACTGCGCGGTCGGTGATGACTGCGGTCATGTTCAGGCTGCCGACCATGGTCTGTGCATCGATCAGACGAATGTCGTGGAAACCGTACATGTCGCCATGCTGTTTGCCGCCGTTGATGGTGTCGGTGCCTGGCAGTGCTTCGTCGCGCAGGGTGCCCACTGGGGTGCCAGCTGGGTTCTGAACGATTTTTGGCAGGCCGTTGTTAGGCAGTGCAGCTGGGTTGTATGCGTCGATACCCAGGTTCGCGCCGCGGTTCTGGTTACCGATGATCGATACGTTGCCTTTGTTGACAGCGCCGTTGATGAAGACAACTTCTTCCAGCTTGTTGTCGGTCGAGTTCATCGTTTGCAGCTTGCTGTTGCGCTCAACGGTGACTTCGAAACGCTCAACGCCGATCGAGGTCGAGGTGTCGCCGGTCGACAGGCCACCGATGACCAGGTCGCCGCCGTTCGAACCACGGCCCACGTCGTCCAGGATGACGGTGCTGGTGATTTTGAATGCGGTGGTCGATGCTGGCGCGGTCAGGATCGCGGTGTGCAGACCGGAGCTTGGTGGCACTGGTGCGTTAGCCAGCCAGCCCGACGTTTCGTCCAGAACGATGGTGCCTGCACCTGGGTTCTTGATGACGATTTCGGTACCGGTCTGTACGCGGCCCGACAGGGTGTCAGCTGCGGTAAAGGCGGTGCCCAGGGTCACTTCGAAGTTCGAGATGGCTGGGGTGTTGGCAACAGCTGCCTTGATGGCGGTCAGCAGGTCGGCGTAGGTCTTGGCCTGGTCGATCGCTTCCGAAGCAACGCGCACTGCGGTGCCGTTGAAGGTGAACTGGAAGCCGTTGTACGGGTTGTTCAGCAGCGGTGCGGTACCTGCATCGTTCGAACGGGTGTCCATCAGTTGCAGACGCAGGGTTGCGCCGCTGGCGGCAACAGGAGCTGCGCGCAGGGAGTGCTGGTCGAAGTACACGCCGAAATCAACGTTGCCTGGGTCGGTGCTGACCATGGCGATGGTGATGTCGCGGGTGATCTGTTGGTCGAGGATGCGGACATCTTCGATCAGCAGGTCGGCGCGGCTGTTGTTGTCTTCCCAACGGTTAACACCGTTCATGCGCTCAGCGTCAACCTGGACTTCGCTGGTGCTGGTGGTGTTGTTGTCGGTTGCGTCGGTCGAAACGGTTTGTGCGCTCAGAACGATGTTTTCAACGCTGGTGGTTTCTGCGCGGAAAGCAAATTTCTGCGAATTGCCGATGTCGGCGCGCAGGGTGTCGTTGCCGCCGCCGCCAGCGATGTTGTCGCCGCCTTGCAGGGTGTTCTGGTTGTCGAAGATGGTGCCGACGAAGGTATCGTTGGCATCGGTGCCGACCAGCGCGTCGCGCTGTGCGGTCAGGCTGAAGGTCGAGCCTGGGGTGGTGCCGAGAACCATGTTAGCCAGGACCGAGTTGACGGTGCCCTGGTAAGCGGTTGCATCGGTGTTAGCGTTGACAGCGGTCAGCAGCTTGCGTGCTTCGGCAGCGGCGCCAGCGCCGTTGTAAGCATTGATTTCAGCTTCGGTGTCGATGGCTTTGGTGAAGTTGGTCGCGATCGTGACTTTTTTGTTCACGGTTGCTGCATCCGCGCCTTTAGCGTCGATAGCGCCGGTCAGGATGTTGTAAGCAGCTGCACCTTTGCTGACGACGCCGGTGTCGATCTGACCGATCCAGTAAGCTGCGCCTTCAGCATCTGGAGCGCGGCCGAACAGGTTGGCGTAGACGGCTTTGACGAAGTCAGCGGTCGAGCCTGGGTACAGGGCAGCCGATTCGGCGCTGGTGCCGAAGCTGTCCATCAGCGCTTTCACAGCGGTGTTGGTTTTGTAAGCAACGCTCAGGCCTGCGGTGTCCGTAGGAGCCTTAGCAGCCGCGAGGGCTTCGGTCATGCTTGCCAGACCTTTTGCATCGGCTGGACGGCCAAAATAGGAAAGGTAAAGTTCTTGTGCTACTTTTGTGTACTCGGTTGCTACGGCCATGATGGATCCTTTAGTTGAGCTTAGATATAACCAGATTTCTGCGGTCCGCCAGGGGTGAAATCCACCTCTTGCGGTCCCTTTTTTGCAGAACAGGGAGTATATTGCCACATCGTGGGGCACGGGTTGTGACCACCATCACAAAATCCAGATTAATCCGCTTTTTTTACTGAAATTTCGTGAATTTAATTTGATATTGAACATCTTTCTGCCTATTTCTTTAGCACTTGCCGCCGAATCGGGCAATCTTTGTACAATCGCTCCCCCCTGCCCGCACGGTGGCGGGCGCCATGCCGCGCCGCCTGCCGGACACCGGATTAAATACCCGGCTTTATCAAAAATCGCGTCGGCGCTGATAATCCGGACATCCCATCAATACACTCGCCCGCAGGCGCATCGCACTGGCATTGCACTTGCATAACAGGGGCCGCACCCCTGCCCGGCAGGGCGCGCGGCGGGTCGCGGCAGGCGTCGCGCCGCTTATCGCAACGCCATAAAAAAAGGCCGCCATCAAGGCAGCCTTTTCTCGCATGTCGCCGGCCAGATAATCAGGCCGATATATATCGCGGCGCCGTCAGCATTAGCCGGCGCCGCCCGCCATTAACGCGGCTGGCGTGTCCAGCGCGTATAACCTTCGGCATTCCAGTCTTGTCCGGTGTCCTTGGTCTTGAAAATAAACTGCGCGCCGTCGGCTTTTTCGCCCGTGAGGTAACCCTGCACGATGGTGTTCGAGGCCGAGCCGTTAACCAGATCGCCCTTGGAATGCACATCGCCCGTGGCGCGCACCCGCATTTCGCCTTCCGGACTGTATACAAGCATGCTGGTTTCAAAGCTGCGAGCGCCGAAATTGACATTCAGGCTGGCGTCGTTGATCTTGGCCGCCAGCGCGTCGCCGCCCTTGCGCTGCAGACTGGCCTCGCCTTCGGCCAGCGCAAACGAGGCTTTGCCTTCCGTCGGCAAGACCATATTGCTGTCGAGGCGGCGCTTGATCGCATACGAGCCGATCACCGTGCCGTCGTCGTAGTCGGGATTGGCCAGCCTGGCGATCACTGCCGGGTCGGGCGGCGTATTGGCAATGCGCAGCCAGCGGCCCCAGATCACCTCCGGGCCTTTCGGCACAACCGGCGGCGTCACCACCACCGGCGGCACCGGCGGCAGCACCGGCGCGACCGGCGGCTTGTTAAGCTGGTTGACGCTGTCTTTCTTGGCGTCCAGATTGACGGCCGTGCCGGGCAAGGCAGGTACGGTCGTGGTCGCCGCAGGCGCACGCCCGCTCGGCTCGTCGCTGCGCGGCGGCACCACCTGGTTCGGGCTGGCGCCAGGATTGTTCAGCAATTTGGGCTCGTGCTGGCCCTTGTCGACCTGCAGCAGCATGCCCGGCTGGCCGGCGAACAGCTCGCGGCTGCTGCGCCCCTCGCACGGACCGGAGCCTTCCGGACCGCAGGCGCCGGCAAAGCCGCTCACCACCACGCCGCCGGAGACCACCGCGATGCGCGTGGTCTGCTGGTCGGTCGAGACGATGAAGTCGGTGCCGCGCACGCCGATCGCCGCCACCGGCGTATTGAAACGGAAGTTCTGGCGCGACAGCTTGACGCCCTGGCCCGAAATGCTGCGCGCAACACCGCTGAGCAGTTCGAGCTTGACCCGCGTATTGCCCGGATTGGCCGCGTCGACCTTGTAGGCGATCACGCGCGCCTTGCTGTTGGGACGCAGGATGAGGAAGCCGCCGTCGACGGTCTTCATATACACATAGCCCTGCGCGCCCGTGCTCAGCTCGTCGCCTTCCTGGACCGGCGCGTCGAGCACGCCCGCCTTGCTGGCCACCTGGACCTCGCCGGTGACGAACACGATGCGCCCCGCTTCGGCGGCGCCGGCCTGCCCGGCCGCGGCGCAGGACAGCGCCAGCGCAACGGACGCAACAGACAGATAGCGGAATGTGGCAATGGATTGATTAAACATAAATTCTCCCTTAGTACGGATTATGCGCCCGCAAAACCCCTCAAAATGTGTTGCACGTCACATTATTGCATTCTGATACAAATCTGAGACGCTTGCGCAACATCTCTTGCCCGGTCCTTGCCAGTATGATTACCGTGCGCCCTCTGAGCGCACGAAAACCTTGTGCGGGAAGTAATGTTGCAAAAACAGTTGCTTTGGTAGTATTGCTGTCTGTCTGGCGTTATACTTGCGTTATTTCAGGTCGCGCGGCCGCGCCGGGAGCACCATCGCCCGTCGGCCGGCACGACAAACCCATTGGCCCACTTGCGCTCCTTTTCCCCCTCTTCCCTGCTGCACCTGTCGATTCCCCTGGCGGCGCTGATGCTGGCCGTCTGGGCGCAATGGCCGCGCGGGCCGTCTGTGCTGGACGCGGCCGACGAATGGCTGCGCGACCGCTTCGTGGTGGCGCAGGCGGTCGACACGCCCGAGCCGCGCATCCTGGTGGTCGATATCGACGAAACCAGCCTGGCGGCGCATCCCTGGCCATGGTCGCGCGAGCGCCTGGCCGAACTGGTGGAAACCCTGATCGGCGACGGTGCGCGCGCGGTCGCGCTCGACATCCTGCAAGGCGAGCCGGGCGACCCGGCCGGCGACCTGCGGCTGGCCGTGCTGGCCGGGCAGGGCCCGCTGGTGCTGGCCCAGCTGTTCGATTACGAACAGCGCCCGCAGGCGCTGCGTTTCGGGCGCCCGGCCGGCGGCATCCCGTCCGCAGCGGCGGGCGGGGCCGTGCCGGCCTACGGCTTCATTGCCAACCACGCCGGGCTGGCGCTGGCCCCGCACGTGGGCAATATCGGGGTGCGCCCCGATCCCGACGGCGTGCTGCGCCGCGTCCCCATGTATACCTGGTTCGAACAGCGCCGCTTTCCGACCCTGTCGCGCGCGCTGCTCGACTGCTGCGGCACGCCCGCCGCAGCACCGGCGCCCGGCCCGCAGGACGGCTACCAGCGCGTCCCCTTCAGCCGTTCGCTCGACGCCTACACCGTGGCCAAGGCCGGCGAGATCCTCGACGGCCGGGTCGACCCGGCCATGGTGGCAGGGCGCCTGGTGCTGATCGGCTCCTCGTCGCTGAGCATCGGCGACCGCGTCGCCACCCCGCTCGGGCGTTCCAGCCCGGGACTGCTGGTACACGCCTCGATGCTCACCACCCTGCTCGACCGCCAGGCCGGGCTGGCCCCGGCGCCCTGGCCCGGACGCCTGATGGCGGTGCTGTTCGCCAGCGCCGTCGCGGCCCTGGCCGGCTACACCTTCGCGCGCCTGTCGGCCGCCGTCAATGTGCTGATGCTGGCGCTCGCTTCGCTGACCTGGGCCCTGCTGGCCTACGGCCTGTCCGCGCACGATCCCGATTTTTCGGTGAGCGGCCCGCTGCTGTCGATCGCCTTCCTGCTGGCGGTGGGCGTGCCCTTCCACTGGCAGCTGGCCCAGTCCGGTTCGCGGCGCCTGCTCGACACCATGCGCCGCTACGTGGCCGGCGAAGTGGTCGACGAACTGCTGCGCAGCGGCCTGAAAGACCCGCTCGCGCCGCGCCAGCTGCAGGTCACCACCCTGATCGCCGACATGCAGGGCTACACCTCGCAGGTCGAAGCGCTGCCGGTCGAGGAAGCGGCCAGGCTGACCACCGACTTCCTCGATTGCCTGACCCGTCCGGTGCTGGAAAACAAGGGCACGCTCGACAAATACACCGGCGACGGCCTGGTCGCCTTCTGGGGCGCGCCGATTCCCAACGAACAGCACGCCGACCTGGCGCTGGACGCGGCGGCCCGCATCCTGCGCGAAGTCGCCATCCTGAGCGCGGCCCGGGTGCGCGCCGGCGGCCAGCCGCTGCGCGTACGCATCGGCATCGAAAGCGGGTTGGCCATGGTGGGCGACTACGGCACCGCCTTCCGCAGCATTTATACGGCGGTCGGCGACAGCGTCAACACCGCCTCGCGCCTGGAACAGGCGGCGCGCGACTTCCCGCACGATGTGATCATCGGCCAGGGCACGGTCGGCTACGCCACGCGCCACCGCTTCCTCAGCCTGGGCCGCCACGCGCTGCGCGGCAAGGAAGTGCCGATCGAGCTGTACACGCTGGAGGAGCTGGCATGAGGCGCCCGTTCCTGACGCCGCTGCTGGCCATGCTGCTGGCGCTGGGCGCGCTCGCCCCGGCGCGCGCCCAGCTGGGCGAGGCGCCGGAAAACGCGGCGCCGCCAGCGGCCGACACGGCGGCGCCCGACACGCCGGCGCCGGTAACAGCTGCGGCCGAATCGCCCGCACCCGAGGCCCCGGCCCCGCTCAGCGACGAGCAGGCGGCCCAGGAAGAAAAACTGTACCTCGACGCCCTGCGTTCGCTGTCCGAAGGACGTCCCGACGAAGCCACCACCAAGCTCAGCCGGCTGCTGGAAAAGAACGCCCTGCACGCCGGCGCCTGGCTCGACCTGGCGATCAGCCATTGCGAACTGGGCAACAAGGCCGAGGCCGAGCGCCTGTTCGACCAGATCGAACAGCGTTTCCATCCGTCCGAGTCGATCCTGCAACTGATCGCCCACTACCGCAATTCGGGCTGCAAGGGGCAGCGCAGCCATCCGCGCTCGATGTCCTTCAAGCTCGGCGCCGGTTACGACACCAACGTCAACCAGGGTTCGAGCAGCCGCTTCGTCATGCTCGGCAGCACCAACAACCTGCAGCAGGTGGAACTGGGAACCGACTCGCGCCCGCGCGCCGACCATTTCAAGGTCCTGTCGGGCGACTTCAACCAGCCGATCGGCAGCCGCGGCATGCTCCTGATCGCCCAGTTGCGCGCCCTGCGCCATACCGACGTGACCAGCCAGGACAGCGATTCGGCCCTGCTCGCCCTGGAACGGCCGTGGAGCGGCGCCGGCTGGACCGGGCGCGCCACCGCCGCCTACGGCCTGGTCCGCCTCGGCGGCGAGCTGTACCAGCGCCAGGCCCAGGTGCTGCTGCGCGCCGTGCCGCCGCTCGACCTGGGCGAATCGCTCGGCTGGTCGCTCAGCGCCGGCTTTAGCAGCGCCATCTATCCGACCCGGCGCTATTACGATGCGCGCACGCTCGACCTGGGCACCAGCCTGGCCATGCGCGGCAAGCAGCGCACCGTGGTGCTCTCGGCCGGCCTGCTGGCCGACGCCGGCAAGACGGCCCGTCCCGGCGGCGACCGCCACGGCTGGTACGGCGGCGCCAACCTGGTCGCGCTGCTGGGCGAGAAAGCCATCGCCGAAGCCGGCCTGTCGCGCCAGTCCTGGCGCGGTTCGCGCATCTACTCGCAAGACTTCATCGAGACCCGGCGCGACCAGGACACCACCCAGCTGCGCGCCAGCCTGCTGTTCCCGGTCGGCACCCACAGCGCCCTGCAGCTGGAAGTGCGGCGCACCTTCAATCGCGAGAACATTCCCCTGTTCCAGTACGACAGCCGCTGGCTCCAGTTCAGCTGGCGCACCGACAACTGGTAAGATACCGCTCCGGCACGCCTGCTGGCGCTGGCACGGGACACCCCGCGGGAGGTCCCGGCGCCGGCGGATCGACTGTTGATGTGGATAAGATGACTTGGGAATTGATTGTGTTTTTACTGGCCACGGTGGGCATCGTGGCGGGCTGCCTGGTGCCCAACGAATGGCTGCCCCCATTGCCGAACGACAAGCTGCTGCATTTCCTGGCGTTCGGCCTGCTCGCCCTGTTGCTGGCACGTATGGTCCCGGGGGGCTGGATCCTGCAGCTATGCCTGCTGGGCTTGCTGGGCGCCGCCCTCCTCATCGAAATCCTGCAGAATTTAGTGCCAGGCAGGAAGTTTTGCTGGCGCGACATGGCGGCCAATGCCGCCGGCATCGCCACGGTGGCGCTGTGCGCGCCGCTGGCGCATGCCTATCTATGACGGAAACCGTGCATGAGTACAGATAACTTCATCGTCACCGCCACCAAGAACGGGGTTCCGCTCGGTCCCGAGGATGCCTCGGTGATGCCGGTGCCCAAGGATTCGCAGAACAAGGTCAGCGTCCAGATCCACCTGCGCAAGATTCCCCTGCTGGCCCAGCTGAGCGAGGATGAAATGCGCCAGGTCATGACCGACCTGCGCATCCGCACCTACGCCAAGCGCGACGTGGTGCTGCAAAAGGGCGCCAGCGGCGACAGCCTGCTGTTCCTGCTGTCGGGCCAGCTGCAAGTGATCGACGTCACCGAAGACGGACGCGCGATCGGCCTGCGCATGCTCGCGCCCGGCGACTTCTTCGGCGAGATTGCGGTGATCAACGGCTCGACCCGCTCGGCCTCGGTGGTGGCCCTCAGTCCGGTGATGGTGGCGCTGCTGCCGCGCAACACCGCGCTGCACCTGTTTTCGCACTCGCCGTCGGTGGCCAAGCACATGCTGCGCTTCCTGGCCGAAAAAGTGCAGCGCGATTCGCAGTTCCGCGCGCTGCTGAGCATTCACAACACCGCCAAGCGCATCTACACCTTCCTCGAACTGATGAAGGAAAAGAAGGAAGGCGATGTGGAAGTGGTGGAAAACCTGCCGACCCACCAGGATATCGCCAACATGATCAACACCAGCCGCGAAACGGTGACCCGCACCCTGCTCGCGCTGGTACAGCAAGGCATCATCGAAAAGGGCACGCACCGGCTCATCATCCTCAATCCGGCGGAGCTGCACAAGCTGGCGCAGAATTAAATACACCGCTGTCTGCCGTTGGAAGAATGCGATAACGGAAGCACATACATGCCGACACGACGAGCTTATGGTTCGCGGCAACGCCGGAGACGCGGGTCAAAGACTTGATTCCGATGCTGCGCGGCCGGGCGAATTACTTCAGTCAGGGGCCGGTGGGAAGATCTACCGGCATATCGATGCACAGAGGCCGAGCACAGCAAAGCGGCGACCGGTACGCCGCAGTCGGCGCTGCCGATATGCAGCTTGTAGCCGTTCCAGCTCATTTTGTAGCCTTGCGCGTTGCACTTTGTGCCGCAGGCACAGGCAGTGGGCAATTCCGCCAGCATGCCGGCAGCGACTGGCTGCGCTGGCGCCGGATCGGGGAGGCTGACGCCGGCACTGCGCGCTTGCCTTGACGCTTGCACGCGCTTTTCTCGCCGGGCGCAACAGCGGCTTCGGCCGCTCCTGGCGCGACAGGCCGCTCGCGTGCCGCGATCGCAGTACCGTCCCGGCTGATATGCCCGATCCAGAATATGCACCACGCGCGCCAATGTCGGCGTCACGATGCCAATTTCGCTACGCAACGCGGGCGTAACATCATCTTGAATCGCGTTCCGGCGTTGCATGATCAGATCGCGCCGGGAGCATCCATGGCGTGGGGCGTTTTGGTGCCCCCCCTCCCTTTTGCTTGCCATCCCAAGCTACTCCCCTGCTAAGCAAGTTTTGCAAGAGCCTCCATTGCCACGACGGCGACGACGCCAGCAGGAGCCTTGTCAGGTGAACGCTTTGCCTCCAAAGCATGCCGCCCAAGGCGCTGCATGTCGGTCATAAAAGCGTCACATTATGTCGGGAGCGCCGAGTTTATCGACTGGCAAGGTATCACATGGTTTGCCAGAGCGACGAGACGCGTCGCTCTGGCTGTTTTAAGAAAAACCGGATCCGTGGCAAATAAAATGCTTATTGCATTTTTTGCGTTACAAATTGATGACAATTTTCCGCTTAATTTATTGTCCACCTTGAGTAATTATTCGGCCCCGGCCTGATATTTTCTTCGTCGTCACCAAGCCGTCATATTTCCCTGCTTGACTTTCAATGTTGCCTTATATAGAATTCGGCGCCATGATTAACTTGCACACCAATAAAGCGGCGCTATTCCAATAAGATAATACACGGTCAAAAAAAATATTATGGAAAAAAATATTACCTTAAGAAAAGCCATTCCACGAGATGCCGCTCAGATCGTCGACCTCTACCAGAGCGTCTACCAAGGTGATTACAGTGATCCAATGATGTCGGAGACGGCGCGACTGCGCGCTGCGCTCGGGCGGGATGACTATTACTGGATTGTGGCGTCCATCGATGACCGAATTGTCGGGTCCGTTGTCTATCAGCACACGCTGACCGGGTTTGCCAAAGTCTTTGGCGCAGTCATTGAAAATGACTGTCGCGGACAGAATTTGACGGAACGCATGATGGAATTCGGCTATGCGCAATTGCGCGCCATCGCACATGTCGAAGTCGTCTACGCCACAACCAGAACGGTTTCTTCGGCACCGCAAAAATTAACGGCGAATCTGGGCTACCGAAAACTGGGAATTTTCCCAAATGTTCACAAGACGAGTGGGTATGAAACGCATTGCCTTACTGCATTATTTACGAAAAGCGCGTTCGATTCGCGCTTTACCGATTTTGCCCTGCATCCACGCCTGCGTCCCCTTTTTGACATAGTCCGGCGCGAATGCGGCTTGCCCGCGATTCCCGACGATTGGATTCCCCATACCAGCGCCGAAAATTTTTCGCGCGCACGCTCCGCGCTGGAACTCGAATTGATCCATGCACCGCGCCTGACCAAGCGCCGTTTTGACGAGGGCAAGAACGCGCTGGTGGCGCAGGACCACCATACTTTTTTCCCGTTTCAAGAACCCAATCTGCTGATCAGCTCGGCCGATCAGGACGTGGAGGTTTTCTGTTATTTTTCAGAGACGGACAAACATTGCGTGTTGATCGGCATTCACGATCTGTGCAATGCAGGATTCGCCGATATCGTGGAAAAGGCATCGGTAATCTTGCAGGACCTGGGTGTGCGCTATATCGAATTCATTATTCGCGCCGATGAGTCGGCGAAAATAGAAATCGCCATGCAAGCCGGTTTCATTCCCTGCGCCTATTTCCCCGCCATGCATTTGATTGGCGCGCAGCGCTATGATTTCGTCATATTCAGCCGATCTTATGAAATACTGAATTTCAGAAATATCCGCCTGGAAGGCATTAATCGCGAATATTTGAACCAGTATCTGCAATTCTGGAAAAAAAATTCGCTGGAGCCGGAACCGGCGTGCGCAGCGTGACAGGATGATCATGAAATTTTCAATAGCAGTATTCAAGGACCAGAATTCATCCCGGCTTTTCGTCGGGCAATTCATTTCACAAATCTGCGACAAGATGATGACCCTCGGCCTGGTCTGGGTTATTTCTCAGGAGCAATCCATACAAATGATACCGTGGTTCCTGGCGGTAGGCGCGCTTCCCCATCTGTTGCTGGCCAGCAGTGGGGGCAAGCTGGTGCAAAGAATCGGCGTCCTGAGGACGCTGATACACACCGACGTATTAAGGGGCATCATCTTCTTGCTGGTCGGACTGTTGTGGCTCGCCTATTTCAAGCACCATTCGCTGACCACGCTATTTATCCTGACGTTTGTTTCAAATTTGCTTGGCGCGCTGTTCAATATCGCTGTCTTTACGCTGCCCGGGCTCATGCCTAAAAAGGAATTGGTCCCACAGTTGACCGCCATGGTCGATTCCTGCTTTTCCCTGGGGACGGTAGTTGGGCCAGCGATTTCCGCCCTGCTCTATCCTTGGCTTGGTTTGTCGGGTCTGCTTGTATTGAATGGGCTTAGCTATTTGCTGGCGGCAGGGCTGGAAGGGGGAATCCGCCTCGATCCTGCTAATCCGGAAACGGTCGAATCGGCGCCGGCGAATGCCGACATGGCGCCAGCGATACCCGGGCGGTCGATGTTTGCCGATCCCTTGATACGCTTCATGTTGTCGGCATTTTTCCTGATGAATCTTGCGCTGACACCCTTGATGGCCTTGCTCCCCTTGTTCGTCCAGACCCGGTTCGCCGGCAATCTTGCCATGCTGGCCGCCTTCGAGGTGTCGATCGGCATGGGAATGGTGGCGGGAAGTTTGTTGCTTTCGGTCGCGGAATTTCCGCTCAATAGGGGCAAGCGGGCGATCGCCGGCTTGAGCGCCGTGTCCCTGCTCTACCTTTTCTTCGGCTTGAACCACAATCCCGTATTGGCTTGCCTGGCACTGGCTGGCCTGGGGCTGGCACTGGCCGTCGTCAATGTGTCGCTATTGACGCTGTTTCAATCGCGGCCGGCGCCGGCCGATGTCCCCGTGGTCATGAGCTGGGTCAATACGATCAGTATTGGCGCCTTGCCGATATCGATGCTGATTGTGGGAAGCTTGATTGAAAAAATCGATTTGACAAAAATGACGATATGTCTCGCGCTCGGGTTGTTGACGATATCACTGGCCACCGCATTTTATCGGGAATTTAGGGAAATATGAATATCAAGACTATGCACGCGGTCCAGGGCGTTTGCGAACAACGCCATCCCTTCGCTTCCTCCGCCGCGCAGGAATCGCTGTTTGTCGATGCCATGAAGGAAAATATCAACTGGCACCGAGAGCAATCGCCATTTTATCGTAAATTGCTGGAAATGAAACAATTCGATGCCGCCACGCTGACCTCGATCGATGACCTGGCGAGCATCCCCTTCGTTCCTGCGACGTTTTTCAAGTCGCACGAACTTCTTTCGGTTGCGCGCGATGACATCAAGCTGCACCTGACTTCTTCCGGAACCACCGGTCAAAAGTCGCAAGTCTCGTTCGATGCCTGGTCATTGAGCGCCGGGCAAAAGATGATCGACGCGGTCTTCGAGCACTTTGGCTGGAACACGCCGGATGTCAAGACCAACTATCTGCTGTATTCGTATGAAACCGCACCGGATTCGCAACTGGGAACGGCCCACACCGACAATTTCCTGTGCAAGTATGCACCCGTTGCATCGGCATTTTATGCTTTGCGCAGGACCGGCGCGCCAACAACGGCGGCGGGCGGCGCGTCGCACGAGTTCGATGTCTTTGGTTGCATCGAAAAGCTGCAGCACTACGCCGCAGAAGGTCTTCCGGTACGCATTTTCGGTTTCCCGGCATTTCTGTTTTTTACACTGAAGCGGATGCGCGAGCTGGGCTTGCCGCCGCTCAAACTCTCCGCCGATTCGCTGGTATTCCTCGGCGGTGGATGGAAAGGCAATGCCGACCAGGCGATCGCCAAACACGATCTGTACGCCCGCATTCACGAGCAGCTTGGCATTCCCGACCTGCGTATCCGCGACAGCTTCGGCTCGGTCGAGCATGCCGTCCCGTACGCGGAGTGCGCACACCACCAATTTCATGTTCCCGTCTGGTCGCAGGTGATCATCCGCGATGTGCGTACCCTGAAACCAAGGAAATTCGGTGAAGCGGGCTTTCTGCAATTTCTCACGCCCTACATCACCTCAGTGCCTGCCCAGAGTGTCTTGATGGGCGACATGGCGACACTGTATCCCGGCGAATCCTGTGCTTGCGGAAATGAGCGGCCGTATTTCGTCATTCACGGACGGGCTGGAACAAGTAAAAACAAAAGCTGCGCCATTGCGGCGGCTGAACTGTTGAGGCGGTAATCATGGAAGATATGAACAAGCAACACCTCTGGCAAGGCGAGTGGATCGGCGATCAAGAACTGGCCAGCAGGATCGGCGATATACAATCCTTGGTGGCCCGGCAAATGGCGTGCGAACTCGATATCGAGACGGTGCTGGCGGCCGGGGATTTACTCGGGAAAAATATCAGGGAAAAATCGGCTATTTTTACCGAATTGAAGAACTGCTTGTCTGGCACCGGTCAATTTACGTCGGACGAAATCGATCTGGCCTTGCTTGAAATAGCGGATGTCTTGCGCCGTGCGAATCTGGAAAAGAAGCTCATCCGTGAACTCGGTTCCAGCAATCCCTTGCTCGCTTGCCGCACCCAATTCGACGATGCGATCTTCGAAGCCTGGGCGCCGTTGGGTTTCCTGGTCCACATTTCACCGCAAAATGCCTTCACGGTCGGGCCGATGAGCGTGCTCGAAGGATTGCTTTCTGGAAATTTTAACTTTCTCAAGACGAGTCCGCAAGAGAGCTCCTTCCCCCAGATCTTGTTACATGCCTTGGGCAAGTGCGATCCGAGCGCCCAGCTTGAGAAATTCATTATCGTGGCGACAATCTCGTCGAAGCGAAAAGATCTGCTGGAGCCGGTATTTGCCGGGGCCGACGGCATTGCCGCCTGGGGCGGTGAAGAGTCGATTCAATCGATACGCGCCATGGCCCCTGCCAGCGTGCGCATGGTCGAGTGGGGACACAAGATATCGTTGGCATTTCTTTCCATGGAAGCTGCCCAGGATCCCCATACGCTGAAACAACTCGCCATGGAATGCTGCCTGATGGAACAGCAAGCGTGTTCTAGTCCGCAATGTGTCTATCTCGACACGTCGGACTGGAATGAATTGCAGCGGTTTGGCGAGCGGCTTGCCGATGCCTTGACGCTGGTGGCGCACGAACTGCCGCGCCAGTTGCCCGATACCGCCAGTGCCGGCGAAATTGCTTTGGTCAGCGAGTGTCACAGGCTCGAATCGTGTCTCGGCAATGCTCGCCTCATCGAAGCACCAGATGGCGGGTGGCGCATTTACATCGACGAGCATGCGGCGCTGGCGGCATCGCCGCTGTACCGCAGCATCTGGGTCAAGCCCTTGCCGCGCACCGACATCATCCGGGTCTTGCGGCCCATGCGCAACTATCTGCAAACAGTGGCGATCTGTTGCAAACTCTCGGAAATTCATCCGCTGTCGCGCTCTTTCTTGCGTGCGGGTGCGATCCGTATCCGGCGTATTGGCGAAATGACGGGAGGATACCCCGGCGAGCCGCATGACGGTGTCTATGCGTTGCAACGCTATTGCCGCAGAGTGAGCTTGCAGTTGGCCCATGAAGCGCAGGGGATTTCCAATTTCGATGAGTTGAGAAAATTCCCTCCGCTGCAGTGGGACCCCGTTCCGGCCGTTACCGCCAAGGAGCAGTTCCAGTCGGTGCCGGCCGATCCTGCCCAAGCCCATCTTTTCTTCAAGTCGGGCGGTAGCACGGGCGAACCAAAACTGTCGACGTTCAGCTACCAGCAATACCATGAACATATCCGGCTCGGTGCCGAGGGTTTGTACGCGGCGGGCTTCGATCCGCTCGGCGACCGGGCGATGAATCTGTTCTTTGGCGGGGGACTCTACGGTGGCTTCATCAGCTTTTTTTCGGCGCTCGAACAGCTGGGCGCCATCCAGTTCCCCATGGCGGCCCATGGCGATACCCGCATGGTCGCCCAGGAAATCGTCAAGAACAAGGTGAATGTCTTGCTCGGCATGCCATCGTATATTCTGCAACTGTTTGAAAAGGAAGCTGACATTCTCTCCGCCTATCGGGGAGTCAAGAAGATCTATTATGGCGGAGAACATTTCAGTCCCGCCCAGCGAAATTATCTGCGCGAGTCCTTCCAGGTCGATGCGATACGCTCGGCCGCCTATGGCAGCGTCGATATCGGTCCGATCGGGTTCCAGTGCGAACATAGCGATGGCGGCGTCCACCATCTTCAGCAACAGCTTCAATACCTCGAAATTTTGAAAATGGATGAAGATCGAGCGGTGCAAGGCGAGGAAGTCGGCCGGTTGGTTTTCACGCCGCGCATGTTGTCGGTCAATAAGCCATTGCGCTACGAAATCGGCGATGTCGGCCACTGGATCGCCGATCCGGATGGCATTTGCGCCTGCGGCAGGGCCGCGCCGCGCTTTCGATTGCTGGGACGGACGGGGGATATTTGTCGGATCGGTTCCACTTTCCTCAATTATCAGGAATTCATCCGCATCCTGGCGACGCACTTCGCCTATGCGGGCGAAGCGCAGCTGATCCTGGCGCAAGCCGGGATCAAGGACAAGGTCATCTTGTTGATTTCCGATTCGGAGCGCTTGCCGGCGCTGCGTTGCCGAGAGATTTTCCTGGAAAACTACCTGGATTTGCAGGAAGCCGTGCTGACCGATGAAACGCTGCTGTTTGAAGTACAAGCGGTGGGAATCGATGAATTCCACAGGACTGCGGGAAGCGGAAAATTGATTCGTGTGCTGGATCGGAGAGCGCGTTGATGAGCATGGAAATTAGCCGGGAAATACTTCCCTCACTGATCGCGTTTGCCCGAGAAAATTCGCCATTTTATGGCGATCTTTACCGCGCATTGCCGGAAACGGTACACGCGATCGAACAGTTGCCCGTGTTGAGCCAGCAAGCGTTTTGGGAAGCCAACCGTCTGGAGGGTGGGCAATTGCTGACGGGGGAAATGCACGATGGCATCGTCTTGAAAAGTGGCGGAACCACCGGCAACCCCAAGTTCTCGGTGTTCAGCCGGACTGAGTGGAATGTGTTTGTCACAGCCTTTTCCCGCGGACTGGCGCTGGGAGGTCTGCAGGATGGCGACCGGGTCGCCAATCTGTTTTATGTCGGCGAGTTGTATGGATCGTTCTTGTTTACCCACAAGGCGCTCGAAGAGTGCCCCAAGCGGGTCATGCAACTCCCGATTGCGGGCGCCACGACACCCGACGATGTCTATCGCTTTATCAAGGAATTCAAGGCCACGGTCCTGGCTGGCGTGCCGACCACAATGATGAGTCTGGTAGATCACATTGACAAGGTGGGAGGCGATCCAGCCGCGTCGACGGTCAGATTGATCCTGTTTGCCGGCGAAGCCATGTATCCCGATCAGCGCGCCAGGTTGGAAGCATGCTTTCCAGGCGTCGAGATCCGCTCCATCGGTTATGCGAGCACGGATGCCGGATTGCTGGGATTCGCCGATCTTTCATGCGGCCCCAATGAATTTCGCTGCTACGATGATGATGCGCTGTTCGAAATTATCGATGAAGAAACGGGCTCGCCCATCGTCGCGCCGGGCATCGAAGGGCTGGCCGTGGTCACGGCCCTGCGCCGCCATTTGATGCCGATCCTGCGCTATCCGGTCGGTGACAGGGCCAGGTGGGTCGATGCCCATGGTACGGCGCATCGCAAGTTTCTGTTACGGGGGCGTTCCGATGAATCGGCCAGGATCGGACCGGTCACGCTGTATCCGGAAGATGTAAGGTCGGTACTGGCGTCGTTTCCGGCTTGCCAGGGCGCCTGCGATTTTCAATTGCTGACCATCCATCGTGACGGAAAGGATGGGTTGATACTGCGGATCGGCAATCGCAATGCCGATCCGGCGCTCAGCGCGCAGATCATCGCCGCGATCTACGAGCATCGCCCCATGTATGCTCAATTGCTGGCGCAAGGCAAGATCCTGCCCATCGACATAGAATGGGTGGATGCGACGGCGCTGGAAATCAATCCCCGCTCGGGAAAGCTCAAGCGCGTGATCGATCGTCGTTTTGCCTGAGTTCACGCAAAGCTTGGCGCGGCAACAGCGTATGCTGTGGTCCTCGGATTCATGGATGGAGCAGCGACGAATGGCGACGAGGTGGATAATGTATGCCACCTCGCAGATTAATAATTCAGCAAAATTGCATGAGTAGATTAAAATTTCTCAGAAAGAAATTTGAGTGCCAGTTTTTAAATGATGCCTGTTTACGACAAATGGTGACAAACTGGCTTCCCGCCATCAAAGGCATGCACACAGCGTTGCGCGTGGTGCACGGGTGCCGGCTGGGGCGGCGCGCCACCCGGCAGCGATTCGCCAATGGGGTCCATCACACCGGCGCCGCGCTGCCGCCCAGCGGCTTCGTCAGGCCCGCCGGCGCACCCCACCTGCCCCGGATCCAGTCCTGCAGCGGCCGCTCGACATGGCGGTAGCACCAATACGACAGCAGCATGGTGGCCGTCACGAAGCCGATGAACAGCCAGGGCGAGCGCCACGGCACCTCGCGTCCCAGCCAGCCGCAGGCCAGCGCGATATACAGTTGCAGCGGAAAATGCAGCAGGTAGCTGGCGTAGGTCAGGTTGCCCAGTTCGCCGAAAACCCGGCGCAGGCGCGCGCTGACCGGCTGCACCCCTTGCAGGAACACATACACCAGCAGCGGCACCATCGGCACCACCACATGGTCGGCCCACACCAGGCGCAGGCGCACGGCGGCGCAGGTGGCCAGGAACAGCAGCGCGACCGCCCCGTTGACGATCTGCCGGCGGCGCCGGCTCCACAGCGCCGCACGGCGCGCCGCCAGCCACACGACCCCGCCCAGGTAAAAGAACAGCAGGCATTCGAAGGCCGGCAGGCCGGTTCCATAATGGCCCAGGGCCAGCAGCGCCACCGTGGCCAGAGTCGCGCGCGCGCCCACGCCGATGCGCCGGCTGAGCAAAAAGAACAGCAGGTAAGCCAGCAGTTCCAGCGCCACGCTCCAGATCGGGCCGTTGAACGAGACACTGCTCAACAGCGGATAGAACCAGTGGCCGATCACGCCCAATTGCAGGAAGAAACTCGCCAGGCTGTTGTCCTGGTAGACAAAATACGCCGGATGGCTGGCGCGGAACAGCAGCTGTCCGAGCGCCACCAGCAGCAGGGTCAACAGATGCAGCGGATACAGGCGCGAAAAGCGCAGCAGCGCGAAGCGCCCGGCCTGGATGCGCCCGGCGGCGATCGCCTCGCCATATTTCCAGAAAAAGATGAAGCCGGAAATGCTCCAGAACACTTGTACACCGAACTTGCCGTAATGATAAAACATCGACAGGGCGCCGTAGAACGGCTCTTCCCGGTTATCGAACTCGAACGGCACCGCGCCCACGAAAGAAAAATGCTGGTAATGCCAGAACAGCACCGCCAGCGCGCTGGCGAAGCGCAGCAGGTCGATCCCGGCCAGGTTCATGGCGGCGGGCGGAGGGGCGGTGTCGTGAGCGTGCATCGTGGAAAAACATCTGGAATCGATGCAAGATTATACAGCGCGGCAAGGCCGCCATTGCCGGCCGCCGCCCCCTTTTCGGGCCGGCGTGGCTGAAAAGCTGCATGCTATAATCTTCCGCCCCGCAGCCCCGGCCAGACCATGCGCGGTGCGGCGCGACCCGTGACTTCCCATATGCCTGATAAAACGACCCACACCATGACCTTGCCGTTCGCCGCCTGTGCGCCTGCGCTTCCTCCCCGATTGCCCGCGCGCCGCGCCCCGCGCGCATGATTTCGCTGTCGATGTTCCGCGGCGTCTGGCGCTACCGCGGCTTCGTGCTCGGCAGCGTCAAGCGCGAATTCCAGTCCAAGTACCGCAATTCCCTGTTCGGGGCGGTCTGGACCGTGCTCAATCCGCTGGCCATGATCACCGTCTACACCGTGATCTTTTCCGAAGTCATGGGCAGCCGCCTGCAGGGCGTCGATTCGACCTTCGCCTATAGCATCTACCTGTGCGCCGGGGCGCTGACCTGGGGCTTGTTCGCCGAAATCACCACGCGCGCGCAGACGGTGTTCATCGAAAACGCCAACCTGATCAAGAAGCTGCAATTCCCGCGCATCTGCCTGCCGATCATCGTGGTGCTCAACGCCTGCGTCAACTTCGCCATCATCTTCGGCCTGTTCACCCTGTTCCTGGCCTGGTCCGGCACCTTTCCCGGCCCGGTCTACCTGCTGCTGTTCCCGGTGCTGGCGCTGCAGATCCTGTTTTCGATCGGCCTGGGCATGGTGCTCGGCGTGCTGAACGTGTTCTTCCGCGACGTCGGCCAGTTCTTTTCGATCCTGCTGCAATTCTGGTTCTGGTTTACCCCCATCGTGTACCCGGCCACGGCGCTGCCCAAGCCGATCCGCGAACTGCTGGTCTTCAATCCCATGGCCTCGGTGATCGCCGCCTACCAGACCATCCTGGTGCACGGCCGCGCGCCCGACTGGGCCGCCATGCTGCCGATCCTTGTGCTCACCGTGCTGTGCTGCCTGATGGGCCTCTTACTGTTCCGCAAGCGCTCCGGCGAAATGGTGGATGAACTCTGATGGGTACCATACGCGTCAATCAACTGGGCAAGGCCTACAAACAATACGGCAACCGCTGGGCTCGCCTGCTGGAATGGGTCCTGCCCTTCCTCGGCCCGCGCCACCGCCTCAAATGGGTGATCCAGGATGTCAGCTTCCAGCTCGCGCCGGGCGAAGCGGTGGGCATCATCGGCATCAACGGGGCCGGCAAGAGCACCCTGCTGAAACTGATCACCGGCACCACCACCCCGACCACCGGCAGCGTGCAGATCAGCGGCCGCGTGGCGGCCCTGCTGGAACTGGGGATGGGCTTCCATCCCGACTTCAGCGGGCGCCAGAACTGCTTCATGGCGGGCCAGCTGATCGGCCTGACGGTCGATGAAATCGCCGCCCTGATGCCCGAGATCGAAGCCTTCGCCGACATCGGCGAGTACATCGACCAGCCGGTGCGGGTGTATTCCTCGGGCATGCAGATGCGCCTGGCCTTCAGCGTGGCCACCGTCAAGCGCCCCGACGTGCTGATCGTCGACGAAGCGCTGTCGGTCGGCGACGCCTACTTCCAGCACAAGAGCTTCGAACGCATCCGCCAGTTCCAGCAGCTCGGCACCACCCTCCTGATCGTCAGCCACGACCGCGCCGCGATCCAGTCGATCTGCGAACGCGCCCTGCTGCTCGACGGCGGCCGCCTGGCCTCGCAGGGCAGCCCGGAACAGGTGATGGATTACTACAACGCCCTGATCGCCGCGCGCGACGGCGCCGGGGTCGAGCAGGTCGTCACCGAAGCGGGGCGCACCCAGACCAGTTCCGGCACCGGCGAGGCGAGCGTGACCCGCATCACGCTGGAAGACGAGGAAGGGCGCGCGCTGGAGACGGTCAACGTGGGCGCCGCCGTGACCCTGTGCATCAAGGTCAGGGCGCACGCCCCGATCGCGCGCCTGGTGCTCGGCTACATGATCAAGGACCGCCTCGGCCAGCAGATGTACGGCACCAACACCCACCACATGGACATGGTGCTGCACGATGTCGCCCCTGGCGAAGAACTCACGTTCCGCTTCGCCTTCCCGCTCAACCTGGGCGAAGGCAGCTATTCGCTGACCACCGCCCTGACCAGCACCGAAACCCATCTGGGCGACAACTACGAGTGGCGCGACCTGGCCTTCCTGTTCATCGTGATGAACATGAACCGCAAGTATTTCGTCGGCACCAACTGGCTTGAACCGCGCGTGGAGATCCTGCGATGAGCGACAATTTTTACCGCGCTTTCGAAGACCGCTACCGCGGTTCGCGCGAACTGATCAAGGCGCGCCTGGCGGCCTACCAGCCGTTCTACGCGCCGCTGGCCGCGCTGTATCCGGGCGCCACGGTGCTCGACCTGGGCTGCGGGCGCGGCGAATGGCTGGAACTGCTCGGCGAACAGGGCTTCGACACCTTCGGCGTCGACCTCGACGACGGCATGCTGGCGGCCTGCCGCGAACGCGGCCTGCGCGTCGAACTGACCGACGCCCTGTCCGCGCTGCGCGCGCGCGCCGACGCCAGCGTGGCCATGGTCTCGGCCTTCCACCTGGTCGAACACATTCCCTTCGAGATGGTGCAGGAACTGATCCGCGAAGCGCGCCGCGTGCTGCTGCCGGGCGGCTTGCTGGTGATGGAAACGCCGAACCCCGAAAACCTGGTGGTGGGCGCCTCCAGCTTCTACATGGACCCCTCGCACCTGCGCCCGATTCCGCCGCCGCTGCTCGACTTCGTGGTCGGCTTCGCCGGCTTTGCGCGCCAGAAGGTGCTGCGCCTGCAGGAAGCGGCGCAACTCCACGAGGGCAAGCCGATCGGCCTGATCGACGTGCTCGACGGCGTCAGCCCCGATTACGCGGTGCTCGGCCAGAAGCAGGCGCCGGAGGCGATCCTGGCCCCGTTCGGCGCGCCGTTCGCGGCCAGCTACGGCATCTCCCTGTCCGACCTGGCGCTGCGCTTCGAAGAGCAGGACCACAGCCGCCGCGCCGAACTGCACCAGGCCCTGGGGCAGCTGGGCGACCGGGTCGGCCGCCGCGAGCAGGCCGACAGCGCCACCTTCGACATCCTGCACAAGGGCCTGGCGCGCATCGCTGAAGGCGTCGAGAGCAACCGCCTGCGCCACGATGCGGCCGAAGCGCAACTGCACGACTTGCGCGCGCGCGACGACCAGCTGCTGCAGCGCCAGGAACAGCAGGCGCAACTGGCGCAGCAAACCCAGGCCGCCTTCCAGGAACACCTCGCTGCGCTGGCCCAGCGCGTCGGCACGGCCGAAGAGCGCGCGGCCCAGCACCAGCGCCGCGTGGAAGAACTGCTCGACAGCACCTCGTGGCGCGTCACCGCGCCGCTGCGCATGGTCACCGGCTACGCCTACCGCCTGCGCGACGCCGCGCGCGACGGCCGCATCGTGCCCGGCCTCAAGCGCCGCGTCACGCCGCCGCTGCTGGCGCTGATGCGCGCCCTGCTGCGCCGCCCGCGCGCCAAGCGCGCCGCGCTGTCCGTGCTGCGCCGCTTCCCCGGCCTGCACGCGCGCCTGTACGGCGTGCTGCGGCGCGGCAGCGCCGCGCCGCCGGCGCCGCCGCCGGCCTCGCCCTTTCCGGACAGCGCCGGCGACCTGAGCCCGCGCGCGCAGCACATTTACCAAGAACTCAAACAAGCTATCGACTCAAGGAAGAACTGATGCGCATTGTGATCGACCTCCAGGGCGCCCAGTCGGAAAGCCGCTTTCGCGGCATCGGCCGCTACTCGCTGGCCCTGGCGCTGGGCATGGCGCGCAACGCCGGCGAGCACGAGATCTGGCTGGTACTTAACGGCGCCCTGGGCGCCTCGATCGTCGACCTGCGGCGCGCCTTTGCCGGCCTGGTGCCGCCCGAACGGATCCGCGTGTTCGACATCGCCGGCCCGGTGGCCGAGATCGAACCGGGCAACAGCGGCCGTTGCCGCGCCGCCGAACTGACGCGCGAACACGCCATCGCCCAGCTGCGCCCGGACGCGCTGCTGGTCACCAGCCTGTTCGAAGGCTTCGTCGACGATGCCGTGGTCTCGGTCGGCGCCTTCGCCGGCGCCGAGCGCACGGCGGTGGTGCTGTACGACCTGATTCCCTTCCTCAATCCCGAGGCTTACCTCGGCAGCCCGATCCAGCGCGCCTATTACGAGCGCAAGATCGCCTCCCTGCGCGCGGCCGGCCTGCTGCTGGCCATTTCCGACTACTCGCGCCAGGAAGCGATCGACGCGCTGGCGCTCGATCCCGACTCGGTGCACGCCATCTCGACCGCGGTGGACGAGAGCTTCTGCCCGGACGCCGCCCAGAGCCCGGAGCAGGTGGCCGAGCTGCGGGCCCGCTTCGGCATCACGCGCGGCCTGCTGATGTACGCGCCGGGCGGCTTCGACGCGCGCAAGAACATCGATGGCCTGATCACCGCCTACTGCCTGCTGCCGCCGGCCCTGCGCGAGAGCCACCAGCTGCTGATCGCCAGCAAGCTCGGCGAGCGCGACCGGGCCGACCTGCTGGCCCACGCGGCCAAGCGCGGCATGGAAAAGGAGCACCTGATCCTGACCGGCTACGTCAGCGACGCCGACCTGATTCGCCTGTACCGGATCACCGACCTGTTCATCTTCCCGTCGCGCCACGAAGGCTTCGGCCTGCCGGCGCTGGAAGCGATGGCTTGCGGCGCGATCGTCATCGGCGCCAACAACACCAGCATTCCCGAAGTGGTGGGCTGCGCCGAAGCGCTGTTCGACGCCGACCGCCCGCAATCGATCGCCGAAAAGATCGGCCAGGTGCTGCAGGACCCCGCCATGCAGGCGCGCCTGCGCGCGCACGGGCGGGCCCAGGCCAAACGCTTTTCGTGGGACGAGAGCGCGCGCAAGGCCCTGCGCGCGCTCGAGCGGCGCTTCGGCGCGCGCGCGCCGCAAGTGCCGCCAGGCGCGCCGGCCAGGCGTCCCAAGCTGGCCTTCGTCTCGCCCCTGCCGCCCGAGCGCACCGGCATCGCCGACTACGCCGCGCAGGTGCTGCCGGCCATGCTGGCGCACTACGAGATCGAGCTGATCGTGCACCAGGACAAGGTGGTGCTGCCGCCGGCGCTGGCCGCCCTGCCCCAGCGCAGCGCGGCCTGGTTCGAGCAGAACGCCGGCCAGTTCGAACGCATCGTCTACCAGTTCGGCAACAGCCCCTTCCACAGCCATATGTTCGGCATGCTGGCGCGCCATCCGGGCGTGGTAGTGCTGCACGACTTCTTCATCAGCAGCGTGCTCGCCTACGAGCAGCTGACCGGCGGCATTCCCAATGCCTGGACCGATGCCCTGTTCCACTCGCACGGCATGGCCGCCCTGCTGGCCGGCCTGAAGGCCGAGCGCGCGCTGGAAACGCGCAGCCTGTATCCCTGCAACCTGGCCGTGCTGCAGCAGGCGCGCCGGGTGGTGGTCCATTCCGAACACGCGCGCAGCCTGGCGCGCCACTGGTACGGACCGCTGGCGGCGGGCGACTGGAGCGTGGTGCCGCTGCCGCGCGCCCTGCCCGCGCCGGGCGAGCGCGCCAGCGCGCGGCGCGCGCTGGGCATCGCCGACGATGCGTTTTTGGTGTGCAGTTTCGGCTTTGTCGCCAACACCAAGCATAGCCAGGAATTGCTGGACGCCTGGATGGCGTCGAGCCTGCAGCGCGACCCGCGCTGCCACCTGGTGCTGGTCGGCGCCAACGACGGCGGCGAGTACGGCGTGCGCGTGGCCGCCACCGTGGCTGCCGGCGGCAAGCGCATGCGCGTGGCCGGCTGGACCGACGAAACGGTCTACCAGCAATACCTGCACGCGGCCGATGTCGGCGTGCAGCTGCGCTGCCAGTCGCGCGGCGAAACCTCGGCCGCGGTGCTGGACTGCCTCAATTACGGCTTGCCGACCATCGTCAACGCCAACGGCTCGATGGCCGAACTGCCGGCCGACGCGGTGTGGGGCTTGCCCGACCTGTTCACCCAGGACCAGCTGCGCGAGGCGCTGGAAGGCCTGCACGCCGATCCGGCGCGCCGCGCGGCGCTGGGCGAACGCGCGCGCGCCCTGCTGCACACGCTGCACAGCCCGGCCCATTGCGCCGCCCTGTACGCCGCCGCCATCGAAGAAACCTACGCCGGCGCGCCCGGCTCGCGCGCCGCGCTGATCGGCGCGCTGGCGGCCCAGCCGGCCCTGCAGGACGACGACGCGCTGGTGCGCCGCAGCGCCCAATGCATCGCCACCGCGCCCGAAGCGCTGGCGCCGCGCCAGTTGCTGGTCGACGTCACCTCGACCGCGCGCCATGGGCTCAATACCGGCATCGAGCGGGTGGTGCGCATGCAGTTGAGCGAACTGCTGGCGCGCGTGGAGCCGGGCCTGCGCATCGAACCGGTGTACCTGGCCGAGCACGACGGGCGCAGCGAATACCGCTATGCGCGCGCCTATGCGCGCAGCCTGTACGGCATCGACGCGCCGCTGCCGCCCGACCAGGCGGTGCAAGTACAGGCGGGCGACCGCTTCTACTGCGCCGACTACGCGCCCGGCGCGGTGCTGGCGGCGGCGCGCGACGGCCTGTTCGCGGCCTGGCGCGCGCGCGGGGTGGAAGTGAGCTTCCTGATCCACGACCTGCTGCCGGTGCTGCGTCCCGAGTTCTTCCCGCAAGGCGCGGACGCCGGCCATGACGCCTTCTTGGGCTGCATCGCCGCCAATGCCGACCGCCTGCTGTGCATCTCGCAGGCCGTGCGCAGCGAGTTGCAGGACTGGCTGGGCAGGTCGGCGGCGCGGCTGGAACTGCGCGCCCCGCTCAAGCTGGCGGTGCTGCACCACGGCGCCGACATCGGCGCCGCGCCCGCGCCGGCGCCCGCCGCCGCCCGGCGCGACGGTCCAGCCACCTTCCTGATGGTCGGCACGATCGAGCCGCGCAAGGGCCACCTGCAGGCGCTCGACGCCTTCGAAGTGCTGTGGCGCGAAGGGCTGGACGTGCGCCTGACGATCGTCGGCGCCGAGGGCTGGACCCCGCTGCCGGCGGCGGCGCGGCGCACCATTCCGCGCATCGTCGAACGCCTGCGCGGGCATGCGGAACTGGGCAAGCGCCTGGAATGGCGGCAGGGGATCGGCGACGCCGAACTGCTGGCCCTGTACCAGTCCAGTTCCTGCCTGCTGGTACCGAGCGAGGGCGAAGGATTCGGCCTGCCGCTGATCGAGGCGGCGCGCTACGGCCTGCCGGTGCTGGCGCGCGATCTGCCGGTGTTCCGCGAAGTGGCGGGCACGCATGCGGCCTACTTCAGCGGGATGCAGGGGACCGAACTGGCGCAGGCCCTGCGCGCCTGGCTGGAGCGGCGCAGCGCCGGCACCGTGCCCGACTCGGCCGGCATGCCGTGGATCACCTGGCGCGACAACGCCGGCCAGTTGCTGGCCGTGCTCGACGGGCGCGGCGGCGACCTGGCGTGGCAGCCGACCGCGCCGGGCAAGTAGGCTAGGCCTTCGGCAGCGGCGCCGGCAACAGGCGTTCGGTGCCGAAGCGCAGCACGTCGTACATGGCGCCGCCGTCGTGGTACAGGATCAGGATGTCGGTGGCGCCGCGTTCGCGGTAGATATAGGCCTTGAACGCGTCCAGCTGCGCGGGCGTGAGCTGGTCGACGCCGTTGGTGGCGAACTGCTCCACCTGGCCGTAGTAGCGCGCATACCAGGCCGACACTTTCGAGCCGAACGAATCCGAGATGATCAGCAGACGCCGCCGCGGCGCCTTGGGATTGTCGAAGCGGCTGACATCGCGCAGGGTTTTGGCGATGTCGGCGATCTCGGGGAAGCACTCGCCGCCCCAGCATCCCTTCACGCCGGCACGCTCGAGGTCCGGTTCGACCGTTTCGCTTTCCAGCAGGATGCCGTCGAACAGGTGCGAGACATCGGAAATCTGCATCCGCTTTTTGTGCGGCAGCGCGGGCCCCTGGTCGAGCGGACGCTGCCAGAAATGCGCCAGCGACAGGCGCGCCACCTGGTCCAGCCCGTCGCCGGTCCAGTGGAACCAGCTCTTCGGGTACAGCACCGCGCTCTTCTTGATCTCGCGCATTTCCTTCAAGGGGTAATAGATGGCGCCCGCCGCGGCCGGGTCCAGCCGCGGCGAGGCGATCACGGCGTCGACCGGATTGCGCTCGCTGGCGCACTCGCTCTCCAGGAACGGCGGCAGGTCTTCGGGATAGACCACCGGCGCCGACGGCACCACCAGCAGTTTCGGGTCCAGGCCGGCGGCGTGGAAGGCGCCGAACAGGCGGTTCAGGTGCGGCACTGTCGAGTCGCGCGCCACGCCCCGGCTGCACACGGTCGTCACCGCCTGGAACGGCGCCATGGTGGTGCCGTGGGCCGACAGGAAATAGCGGCCGTTGCGTCCGGCCGCCATCTGCACCGAGGGGAATTCGTGGAACAGCTTGAAGCGCAGGCGGTTGTTGAACTTGACCAGGTCGACCCGGTAGCCGAAATGGTCGTTGACCCAGGCATTGAACCGGGACGGCGTTTCCAGCAGTTCGGCGCCGCTGGCCGGGCGCGGCGGCAGCTGCGCCAGGTTGGGATCGGCCGGTTTGGTGCGCGCATCGTGCAGCGAGATCAGGGCCGGCGCCGCCAGCAGCGCCACCACCAGGAACTTGCCGGCATTCCGGGCCAGCATGGCGAAAACAGGGTTGCTCATATCAGAAGCGGAAATAGATGAAGGGATTGTAGGTGCCGGCCGCCAGGCTGGCGACGCACAGCAGCGCCAGCGACGCCGTCAGCGCGGCCTGGCCGCCCTGCAGCAGCGCGGCGGGCAGGCGCGCGCCAGGCGCGCGGGCGTGCGCCGCGCCGTCCTTCGGCAGGTCCGCGCCGGGGCGGCGCCAGCAGGCCAGCAGGCTGCCGACGGCCAGCGCCAGCAGCGCGCTGGTGCCGACGTCCATGCGCCACGGATGCAGGTAGGCCTGGCCGTCATGGCCGCCGAACATGGCGCCCAGGTACTTGAGCGCGTGCGGCACGTCGTCGGCGCGGAAGAAGACCCAGCCGATCATCACGCACAGCATGGTCCAGGCCTGGCCGGCGATACCCGGCAGGCGCGCCAGCAGGGCCGCGCCGCCCAGGCGTTCGAGCACCAGCAGGGCGCCGTGCCACAGGCCCCAGATCACGAAGGTCCAGGCGGCGCCGTGCCACAGGCCGCACAGGAAGAACACCAGCGCCAGGTTGAAGTAGGTGCGCGCCGGCCCGGCGCGGTTGCCGCCCAGCGGAATGTACAGGTAATCGCGGAACCAGCTCGACAGGCTGATGTGCCAGCGGCGCCAGAAATCGGTGATCGAGGCGGCCGAATACGGACGGTTGAAATTGGGTGGATAGCTAAAGCCGAGCATGTGGCCGATGCCGATCGCCATCAGCGAGTAGCCGCCGAAGTCGAACAGGATCTGGATCGTGTAGCAGGCGATGCCGAGCCAGGCCCCGGCGGCATCGAGCTGGGCGGGATCGATGGCGAAGATGCGGTCGGCCCCCAGGGCCACGGTATTGGCGATCAGCACTTTTTGCGCCAGGCCCAGCACGAACAGGCGAAACCCCAGCCACAGGCGCGCATTGCCGATCGTGCGCCGCTCGACTTCGTGGGCGATCTGGCTGTAGCGCACGATCGGGCCGGCGATCAGCTGCGGGAACATGGCCTTGTACATGGCGAAGCGCAGGAAGCTGCTTTGCGCCGCGATGTCGCGCCGATAGACGTCGATCAGGTAGGAAATGCCCTGGAACACGAAAAACGAAATCCCCAGCGGCAGCACGATGGCCGGCAGCGCGCCGTCGCGCAGGCCGACGGCGTTCAGGATGCCGGCGAAAAAACCCAGGTATTTGTAGTAGCCGAGCATCGCCAGGTTCAGGCCGATGCCCAGGACCAGCAGCGCCTTGCGCTGGGCGCGCGCGCGCGCGATCAGGTAGCCGACGCTGTAGTTCAGGAAGGCCGACAGCATCAGCAGCGGCACGAAGCGCGGTTCGCCCCAGGCGTAGAACAGCAGGCTGCCGATCAGCAGGACGGCGTTTTTCCATGGCAAAACGTAATACAGCAGCAGGAAGCAGGGAAAGAAGTAGAACAGGAAAACGGCTGAACTGAAAACCATGGATGTCTCGTCAGAGGAATACAGCGGCGCCCCGTGGGCGCGCGCTCGACATGAGTAGAAAGAATGTGAACGGCGCGGCCGGGATCTCAGGGCGTGGGGGTGGGCGCCAGCGGGGCCGGCAGGATCATCTGGGTGCCGTTTCTCAGCACGTCATACATGGCGCCGCCGTCATGGTACAGGAACAGGATGTCGGTGTCGGCCGGCTGGCGGTAGATATACGCCTTCATTTCATCGACCTGTTGCGGCGAGAGCTCGAAGGTATGGCTGCTGCAGAAATGCTCGACCTCGCCGTAATAGCGGCTCAGCCACTGCGCCATCTTGGCGCCGAAGGAATCGGACACGATCAGCAGGCGGCGCTTGGGCGCATGCGGATTGCGGAAGCGGCTGACGTCGCCCAGGATGCGCGACACGCTGGCGATTTCGGGGAAACAATCGCCGCCGAAGCAGGCCTGGATGCCGGAGGCGCCATGGTCGGGATCGGTCATTTCACTCTTCAGATCGATGCCGATCATCATGTGCGCCAGGTCCGACCGGTCCATATAGGTGCGCAGCTTCAGCGGCGGCTGGTCCAGCGGCATTTGCCAGAAGGTGCTCACGGTCAGGCGCGCGACCTGGTCCAGGCCTGCGCCGCCCCAGTGGAACCAGGTCTTGGGAAACAGGGTCGCTGTTTTCTTGATCTCGCGCATTTCCTTGAGCGGATACAGGATCGCGCTGCGCGCTTCCGGCAGCAGCTCGGGCGCGGCCAGCACGCGCGCGGCCGCCGTGTCGGTGCTGGTGCATTCTTCCACCAGGCTCGACGGCACGTCTTCGGGATACACCGCCGGCGACGAGGGCACCACCAGCAACTTCGGCTGCATGCCGGCGGCGTGGAAGGCGGTAAACAGCTTGTTCAGGTAGGGAATCGTGCTGTCGTTGGCCTTGCCCTTGCCGCACACTGTGGTCATGGCCTGGTAGGGGCCGACCGTCTTGGCGTGCGCCGCCATGAAGTAGCGCCCGTTCTGGCCATAGGCCAGCTGGACCGTCGAAAACTCGTGGAACAGCCTGAAACGCAGGATATTGCCGGCTTCGATGAAGCTGGTGCGAAAACCGAAGTGATCGCTCACCCATGCCGTCAGCTTGGGCGGCAGCTCGACCGCCTCCTTGACGCTGTGCGGACGCGGCGGCAGCGGCGTCAGGTTGGGGTCGTCCGGCAGGCGCAATGCGCCCAGCGACAGGTAGGCCGGCATGGCCAGCATGCAGGTGATGATGGCCTTGGCCGAGTGCCCGCCCACGCGCGCAAGTAAGGCTGGCGCCATGTCAGAACCTGAAATAGATGAAGGGGTTGTAAGTGCCGGCGGCCAGGCTGGCGATGCACAGCAGGCCCAGCGCGGAGGTGGCCAGCACGCTGGCGCTGTTGGCCAGCACGCCGGCGCGCGGCGCCACGATGGCCGGCACCGCCTTCGCTTCGGGCTTGCGGCCGGCGGCCGGACGCAGGCGCCAGCATGCCAGCACGATGCCGATCGCCAGCGCCCAGGCCGCGGTGTTGTCGATGTCATGGCGCCACGGATGCAGCACGGCTACCCCGTCATAGGCGCCGAACATGCTGCCCAGGTACTTGAGCGCATACGGCACGTCGTTGGCGCGGAAGAAGACCCAGCCGATCATCACGCACAGCATGGTCCAGGCTTGCGCCACCACGCCCGGCAGGCGCGCCAGCAGGGCCGCGCCGCCCAGGCGTTCGAGCACCAGCAGGGCGCCGTGCCACAGGCCCCAGATCACGAAGGTCCAGGCGGCGCCGTGCCACAGGCCGCACAGGAAGAACACCAGCGCCAGGTTGAAGTAAGTGCGCACTGGTGAGGCGCGGTTGCCGCCCAGCGGGATGTACAGGTAATCGCGGAACCAGCTCGACAGGCTGATGTGCCAGCGGCGCCAGAAATCGGTGATCGAGGTGGCCGCATACGGGCGGTTGAAGTTGGGCGGATAGGTAAAGCCGAGCATGTGGCCGATGCCGATCGCCATGTTCGAGTAGCCGGCGAAGTCGAACAGGATCTGGATCGTGTAGCAGGCGATGCCGAGCCAGGCGCCGGGGGCGTCGAGCTGGGCCGGATCGACCGCGAAGATGCGGTCGGCCGGCAAGGCCACGTAGTTGGCGATCAGGGTTTTTTGCGCCAGGCCCAGCACGAACAGGCGGAAACCCATCCAGATCCGTTCATTGCTCAGCGAGCGGTGATCGACTTCATCGGCGATCTGGCTGTAGCGCACGATCGGGCCGGCGATCAGCTGCGGGAACATGGCCTTGTACATGGCGAAGCGCAGGAAGCTGCTTTGCGCGGTGATGTCGCGCCGGTACACGTCGATCAGGTAGGAAATGCCCTGGAACACGAAGAACGAAATCCCCAGCGGCAGCACGATGGCCGGCAGCGCGCCTTCGCGCAGGCCGACGGCGTTCAGGATGCCGGCGAAGAAACCCAGGTATTTGTAATAGCCGAGCATCGCCAGGTTCAGGCCGATCCCCAGGACCAGCAGCGCCTTGCGCTGGCCGTGGGCGCGCGCGATCAGGTAGCCGACGCTGTAGTTCAGGAAGGCCGACAGCATCAGCAGCGGCACGAAGCGCGGTTCGCCCCAGGCGTAAAACGCCAGGCTGCCGATCAGCAGGACGCCGTTTTTCCACGGCAAAACGTAATACAGCAGCAGGAAGAGGGGGAAAAAATAGAACAGGAAAACGGCCGAACTGAAAACCATAAGATGTCTCGTCAGATGAACACGGCGGCGATGGCGGCGCTGCTAAAGCGCGGAATTATAGCATCGCCCTATTGCAATAATCGAAAACTTGCAAATAAGAAATTATCGTAAGCAGCGCGTCAGCCCTGCTTCGGCACGGCGGCGGGGAGCATGTTTTCGGTTCCCAGGCGCAAGGTGTCGTACATGGCGCCGCCGTCGTGGTACAGGATCAGGATGTCGGTCTGGGCCGGATCGCGGTACAGGAAGGTCTTCAGTTCCGCCATCTGCGGCGCCGACAGCTGGTCGACCCGGTTGGTGGCCATGTGCTCGACCTGGCGGTAGTAGCGCGCGTACCAGGGCGCGATCTTCACGCCGAAGGAGTCGGACACGATCAGGAGGCGGCGCGCCGGGGCCCTGGGATTGTCGAAGCGGCTGACGTCCTGCAGGATGCGCGCGGCCGCCACTTCCGGGAAGCACTCGCCTCCGAAACAGCCCTTGATGCCGGACGCCTCCAGGTCGGGCTCGACGATCTCGCTGCTCAGGGTGATGCCGTCGAACAGGTGCGACACGTCCGAGCCCGCCACATGGCGGCGGGTGGCCAGGGCCGGCCCCTGGTCGAGCGGGCGCTGCCAGAAGCGGGTCAGGGACAGGCGCGCCACCTGGTCCAGTCCGGCGCCGGTCCAGTGGAACCAGGTGTCGGGGAACAGGGTCGCGCTTTTCTTGATTTCGCGCATTTCCTTGAGCGGATAAAACATGTTCGCGGACGCCTCGCGCGCCAGTTCCGGCGCCGCCAGGACCGTGGTGACGGCGGTGCGCTCGCTGCTGCATTCGGCCACCAGGGCGGGCGGCACGTCTTCCGGGTGCACCGCCGGCGCGGACGGCACCACCAGCAGTTTCGGCTGCAGCCCGGCGGCGTGGAAGGCGCCGAACATCCTGTTCAGGTAGGGGATGGTGGTGGCGTTGGCCACGCCCTTGCCGCACACGGTGGTGATGGCCTGGTAGCGCGCCACGTTGGTGCCGTGGGCGGCGAGGAAATAGCGGCCGTGCTGGCCGGCCGCCATCTGGATCGTCGGAAATTCCTTAAACAGGTGAAAACGCACGAAGGTACCGACGCGGATGAAATTCCTGCGTCCGCCAAAATGGTCGTCGACCCAGGCGCTGAGCTTGGACGGCGCGGCGGTCCAGTCCGCGAGGCTTTGGGGCCTGGGCGGCAGCGGGGCCAGGTTGGGATCGGGCGCGTTGCCGATGGCGCGCTGCAGCGACAGCAGCGCCGGCAGGGCCAGCAGGGCGACGATCGAGATCTTGGCCGAATGCCGGCGCAGGTGCGCGAGAATGGTGGTCATGGCAGGTGCCCTACTTCACAGAGTTGATACGGATCGCTGCCGCCGCCGCCGAAGCGGGCGTCGTACACGACGCAGCTCGCTTCGTCGAAGGTGAGGCGGTAGCGCTGCAGGATTTCCTGGCCGGCGTCGTACAGGCGGCGCTGGCGCTGGGCGGCCTCGGCATCGAGCGCGGGCGCGCCGCTGCGCGGTCCCGGCGGCAAACCGCCGGCGGCCAGCATCACGTACAGGGGCCCCTTGCGCGCGGCCACCATCCGGGCCACGCGCTCGGCGAACGCGGGCGACTCGGGAAAGCCCGAGCCGAGCGCGGCGAACGCCAGGCGCTGCGGAAAATGCGGCACCAGCCACGACATCGGCGGGTCGCCATGCACGGTAAACACCATGCTCTGCTCCGGCGCGGCAAAGGCCGGCACCTGCACCGTGAAACTCTTGTCGCCATTGTAATGGTGGCCCCAGTTCACGCGCGGCAGGCCGGCGATGGCCGCCAGCACGATGCACCAGGCGCCCATGGCGCGCGCCACCGGCGCGCTGCACAGGCGGTGCAGCAGCAGCCACAGCACCAGCGGCGCGAGCAGTTCGAGCGGCACCATGTAGCGGTAGATGCCGAACAGCTTGAGCCAGATCAGGTAGGAAATCGCAAAGAACACCAGCAGCAGGCGCGCGCCGGGGGTGTCGGACGCGGGGATGGCGGCGGGCGCGGGCGCGGCCAGCCACAGGCGGCGCAGGCGCTGCGCGGCCAGCGCGATAAAGGCGATGTAGACCAGCGGCCAGATGATCTGGGTCATCGGCAGCTCGATCACGCGCTTCGAATTGAAGGTGAAGATGAAGGGCCACAGCAGCGCTTCGAGCGCGTTCTTGGGCACCCAGCCCATGTCGGCCACGGCGATCTGCGAGGCCAGCGGCGCCTTGAAGATATTGTTAAATTGCGGGTACAGGGGATTGCCGAACTGCTTCCACATCAGCCAGTACCAGTGGCCGGCGCTGGCGGCGATGCCGGCCAGGGTGCCCAGGCCGAACACGAAGGCCGTGCAAAAGCGCTGCCACAGGCTGGCGCGCAAGGTCAGCAGCGCCAGGCACAGGGCCAGCGCGTAATTGGCGTTGGTGAGCTTGAGTCCGGTGCCGGCGCCGATGATCAGGCCGGCCAGGGCGGCCACCATCATCGCGCGCGCGCCGCCGGCCAGCAGTTGCGGCCATTGGCGCAGCAGCAGCGCGATGGCGCCCAGCACGGTGAGCGAGGTCAGGTTGTCGCCCATGGTGTTGCCGAGCTGGGTCAGGAAGGAAAATCCCAGGCAACCGGCCACGCCCAGCAGCAGCGGCAGGCGCCAGCGCGCGCCGCCCAGCGCGGCCGGCTCGGCGCTGTGCAATACCTGGCGCACGATCGCGATCAGCAGCACGAAATTGAGCCCGTGCAGGAAGCCCATCACGAAACCGGTCACGCGGGTCGGAAAATGCGTGGCCAGGCCGTAATACAGCAGGTCGATGGTGGGATTGAAATAGCTCTGGAACTGGCCCGGATTGAGGTCGACGCCGATTTTGCCGTTCAGGAAAGCGTAGGGGTTATACCAGTGATAGTTGCGCAAGTCCCAGTTGGCATCCTGCCCCAGCTGCATCGAGACCAGGCCGGCCAGCAGCGGGCCCAGCCACAGGGACAGGCGCAGCGCGGCGGCGCGGTCGAGTCCCTCCCACAGGCGCAGCACGCCGGCGTCCACACGCGAAATTGCCCGAGTCACGACATTCATGCGAATCCTGCGATCAATAGTTAAGAGAAAGAAGAGAAAGGGGGCGCGTCAGCCCTTACGATTTACGTTGAAACACGAAGCAGCGCGCGCCCACGAAATTGACCGTCATCCCGGCCAGCGAACCGGCGCACACGCCCCAGTAAGCAATCTGCGGCACGCCGGGAAAGCACCAGACGATGGCGCTGTAGGTGGCCAGATTGACCGCCCCGCCGCCGCTCATGGCCAGCAGGTAGCGCCACCATTCGGTCCACAGCGAGATGCCGGCCGGGTGGAAGGTATAGCGGCGGTTGATTTGCCAGGTGGCGAACACGGCGCACAGGAAGGAGAGCGCGCGCCCGGCATACGGGTCGAGGCCGGCGCTGCGCGCCAGCGCCAGCACGCCCAGGTCGACCAGCAGCCCGGCCACGCCGACCACGCCGAAGCGCAGCAGCTGCACGCCGAGCTTCATGGCGCCGGCGCGGCGTCGATGGGGCGCACGCGGGCCCCGCCCTTACTGCCGAACTCAGGCATTTTTCACGCGCGGTCCGGAGATCGCCAGGTAGGCGAAGCGCTTCTGTTCGATGCGGCCCTTGGTGACGGTGTCGAGGATCAGGCCGCAGTTGAGCGAGATCACGCCGAACAGGCTCAGCGCCACCGACAGGATCGCGGTCGGCAGGCGCGGCACCAGGCCGGTGTCGAGGTAGGTCTGCAGCAGCGGCAGGGCGAAGCCGAGCGCGGCCAGCATGAAGGCGAAGAAGGCCAGCGAAAAGAAGGCCAGCGGCTTTTCGGTCTTGAACAGCTTGATGATGGTCCACAGGATGCGGATGCCGTCGCGGTAGGTGTTGAGCTTGCTGACCGAGCCCTCGGGACGCGAGCGGTAGATGGTTTCGACCTCGGCCACCGGCATGCGCAGTTCCAGCGCGTGCACGGTCAGCTCGGTTTCGGTTTCGAAGCCGGCCGAGTGCGCCGCGAAGGACTTGGCGTAGCGCCGCGAAAACACGCGGTAGCCCGACAGCATGTCGGTGAAGGTATTGCCGAACACCGCCGCGACCGAGCCGGTCAGCATGCGGTTGCCGAAGCGGTGGCCGAAGCGGTAGGCTTCCTGCTCGGTCGACACGCGCGTGCCGACCACCATGTCGAGGCCTTCGTCGACCAGTTTTTCGGCCAGCCGGGGGGCCACGCTGGCGTCGTAGGTATTGTCGCCGTCGACCATGATGTAGATATCGGCGTCGACGTCGGCGAACATGCGCCGGATCACATTGCCCTTGCCCTGCAGCGGCACGCTGCGCACCACGGCGCCGGCTTCGCGCGCCAGGCGCACGGTGGCATCCTTGGAATTGTTGTCGAAAACATACACTACCGCCTGCGGCAGGCAAGCGTTGAAGTCGCGAACAATCGCGGCAACCGTCAGCTCCTCGTTGTAACAAGGCACGAGGATGGCGATGCTTTGATTAATGAGTTTGTTCATGGCTATACAGTGAATAAAAAGAACAACGCCGCAGCGGGTGGCCGGACGGCCGGGCGCGTTGCGGCATTACATTTGGGCAAATTATACATCCAGGCAACACTCGAGGGACCGCCGCGCAGCGCGCCGCCGCGCCCCGAGGGTGTGCCGGCCGGCGTCTTACTGCTTGGGCGAGCCGCCGAGCAGCACGGCGATCTTCTGCTTGGGCTTGGCGCTGGCGCCGACCTGCTCGACCGCCACCGGCGCACTCTTCTTGGCCGGTTCGTAGGGGGTCAGGAACCAGGGATCGACTTTTTCGCGGCGCGGATACGGGCCGGAACGGCCGGACGCGGCGCCGCGTTCGGCGCCGAAACTGCGCTCGCCGCCGCGTTCGCGTTCGGGCGCACGGCCGGAGGAACGCGCGCCGCCGGCGCCCTCGTCGCGGCGCGGACGGCGTTCGCCGCCCGCTTCGCCGCGCGCGCCGCTGCCACTACTGCCGCTGCTGGCCACGAAGCCGGCCAGTTCGCCGCGCGTGATGGTTTGCTTGATCAGTTTTTCGATGTCGACCAGCAGGCGCTCGTCCTTGTCCGAAAACACCGACAGCGCGTCGCCCGAGGCGCCGGCGCGGCCGGTGCGGCCGATCCGGTGCACATAGTCTTCGGCGTTGTAGGGCAGGTCGAAGTTGATCACGCACGGCAGGTCGGAAATGTCGAGCCCGCGCGCGGCCACGTCGGTGGCGACCAGCACGTCGATCTCGCCCTTCTTGAAGGCGTCCAGGGCGGCCATGCGCTCCTGCTGGGTCTTGTCGCCGTGGATCGCGGTGGCCTTGATGCCGCCCTGCTCCAGGTGGCGCGACAGGCGCGAGGCGCCGATCTTGGTGTTCGAAAAGACCAGCACCTGCTTCAGGTCGCGCCCGCGGATCAGGAATTCGACCACGTCGCGCTTGGCTTCGTCGGCGACCTTGTAGACGATCTGGGTGACCTTGTCGGCGGTGGCGTTGCTGCGCGCCACTTCGATGGTCGCCGGATCGGTCAGGAAACTGTTGGCCAGCTTCTTGATTTCTGGCGAGAAGGTGGCCGAGAACATCAGGTTCTGGCGCTTCTTCGGCAGCAGGTTGATGATGCGCTGCAAGTCCGGCAGGAAGCCCATGTCCAGCATGCGGTCGGCTTCGTCCATGACCAGCATCTGGACCTGGCCCAGGCTGACGTTCTTCTGTTCGATATGGTCGAGCAGGCGGCCCGGGGTGGCAATCACGATCTCGACCCCGCCCTTGAGGATCACGGTCTGGCCCTTCATGTCCATGCCGCCGAACACCACGGTCGAGCGCAGCGGGGTGTGCTGGGCGTAGGCCTTGACGTTCTCGGCCACCTGCACCGCCAGCTCGCGGGTCGGCGTGAGCACCAGCGCGCGCACCGGGTGGCGCGCCGGCGACATGCTCGGATTGGCGTGCGCCAGCAGCAGCTGGATGATCGGCAGCGAAAAACTGGCGGTCTTGCCGGTGCCGGTCTGGGCCGCGCCCATGACGTCGCGGCCCTGCAGCACGATGGGAATGGCCGCGGCCTGGATCGGCGTCGGATGGATGTAGCCCTGGTCCGTCAGTGCGCGCAGGATCTCCGGCGCAAGGCCGAAATCGGCGAACTTGACGGTGGGTGCACTGTCGGCTTCGATGGTAATCGGTGTTTCAGGCATAAGTTTTCCGGGCGTTGGTTCGATATGCTCTACGCCCGCGCAGGCCGACGCGGGGAACTTCCAGGATGGACGGGAACGAGCCGGGCGTAATGGCAAGACCGGGGCCAGCTCGAATAGTGCCACGACAGCGTCGGCAGAACCGGGCGTACGGACGTAGATGCAATAATAGTGCCGTAAACGATACCCTAAATCACGGCAACTGTACATCGATAATACATCTTGAAAGAGGTATTGCCGCACAGCCAACTTGGTTTACACTGCCCGAGTTCCCCGGCATTCCCGGGGTGGCCGGTACTGTAGACAACTATTTGCCATGTTCAGCGTATTTACCGCCTTCGCCCGTCATCCCTCCGCCCTGCCGCGCCTGCTGCTGTGGGCGTGCCTGTGCGCCATGCTGGGAGTCCTTCCCTGCCTGCAGCAGCCGGCCCATGCCGGCACCACCCCCACCTCGCCGCTGCGCTTCAAGCGCCTGCCCTCGTTCGGCTCGGACGAGCTGTCGATCCTGGCGCTGCTGCAGGACCGCCAGGGTTTTGTCTGGATCGGCACCCATAGCGGCGGACTGTACCGCTACAACGGCTACCACGCGGTCAAGTACGCCAGCAACGCCAACAGCGGCGGCAACCTGCCGCACGACCGCGTCTCCGACCTGTACGAGGACGCGGCCGGCACGATCTGGGTGGCGACCCAGAACGGCCTGGCGCGCTTCAATCCCGAAACCAATAATTTCACCCGCTTCGTGCCGCCGCCGGGGCCGGCCTCGCAGCGCATCGTCAAGAAAATCATCGGCGACGGCAAGGGCGGCATGTGGCTGGCCACCTGGGGCGGGCTGCAGCATTTCGATCCGGCCAGCGCCACTTTCACCCTGCACCTGCACGACGCGGCGCGCGCCGGCAGCCTGGCTTCGAACGACCTGAACGCCATCGCGCTGGACGCCGACGGCGGCCTGTGGGCCGCCACCTGGCCCGGCGGACTCGATTACCTGGCGCCGGGCGCGAGCAGCTTCGTCCACTTCCGGGTCGACCGCCCCGAGTCGCCCGACCCCAAGCGCAACATCGTGCGCGCGCTGCACTTCGCGCCCGACCGCACCCTGTGGATCGGCACCGAGACCGGGGTGGTCACCTGGCGCGCCGGCCAGGGCTGGCACACGCGGCGCCAGGTCGATTCGCCCGCGACCCGCATCAACACCCTGTACGGCGACCGCAACGGCACGGTCTGGGCCGGCACCCTGGGCGCCGGCCTGCTGCGCTGGGACAAGAAGCGCGAGCCCGAGGGGGACCCGCACGGGGCGGCCGCCAAGGCCGTGCATTACGTGCACCGCGCCAACGATTCCTACAGCCTGCCCTCGGACGATATCCGCGCCGTGATGCACGACCGCAGCGGCATGCTGTGGATCGGCTCGATCACCGACGGCATCAGCCTCGTCAACCTGAACAGCGAAGGCTTCCAGCGCTTCATTCCCTTCGACGTGGAAGCGAACAACCTGCGCCCCAACAATGCCATGCGCGCCATGGAAGGAGCGCCCGACGGGCGCCTGTGGCTGGCCAATAACGCCGGCCTGTCGCTGTTCGACAGCGCCAGCGGCGCCGTGCTGCGCAGCTACCGCGCCGACACCCGGCCGGGCGCCGCCTCTCCAAGCGCGCTGAGCAGCAATATCGTCTACAGCCTGTACCAGCAGCCGGACGGTCCCTTGTGGATCGGCACCTCGGCCGGCCTGAACCGGCTGGACGCGCTCGACGCGCCGGTCCAGGTGGTCAGCTTCGGTTCGGTCGGCAGCGACTTCATCAATACCATCGCCCCGGCCTCCGGCGGCGCCCTGTGGATCGGCACCGGCCAGCACGTGCTGCGCTACGACCCGGCCAGCGGCAGCAGCACGCCCTACCCGTCCGACCCGGCGCAGCCGAGCAGCAGGAGCGTGAGCGGCACCACCAGCATCGTCGAAGACAGGCTCGGGCGCGTGTGGATGGGCTCGGAATGGGGCGGCGGCGGGCTCGACGTGCTGGACCAGGCCAGCGGCACCTTCCGCCACCTGCGCCAGCGCGCCGGCGACCCGCATTCGCTGTCGGACAACAATGTGGTCTCGCTGTACCAGGACCCGCAGGGGCGCCTGTGGGCCGGCACCGCGCGCGGCGTCAACCAGATCATGACCGACGCCAGGGGGGCGATCAGCTTCCGCCGCTACGACGGCCCCGGCAGCGTTGGCCCGCTGAAGATCCTGGCGATGCGCAGCGACCGCGCCGGCCAGTTATGGCTGAGCACCGCCAACGGCTTGCTGCGGCTCGATCCGGAGAGCGGCACGGTGGCGCGCTTTTCCCCCGCCGACGGCCTGTCGGAAGGCTTTTCCTCGGGCGCCGCGCACGCCGCGCCGGACGGCCGCCTGTACTTCGGCGGGGTCAAGGGCATCACCGGGGTGACCCCGGCGGCGGTGCGCAGCGTGTCCTCGCCGCCGCAGGTGGCGATCACCGATATCAGCGTGTTCAACCGCTCGCTGCGCGACGGGCGCGCGGTGCCGGGACTGAAACTCGAGGGGCCGGTGACGGCCCCGGTCAACCTGACCCTGGCCGGCGACGGCTCGGTGTTCTCGATCGAATTCGCCGCCCTGCACTTCACCGACCCGGTGCGCAACACCTACGAATACCGGCTGGCCGGCTTCGACCGCGCCTGGGTGCTCACCGACGCCGCCCACCGCAGCGCCACCTACACCAACCTCGATCCCGGCACCTACACCTTTTCGGTGCGCGCCGCCAACCACCAAGGCATGCGCAGCGAGAACGCGGCCAGCATGACGGTGACGATCCTGCCGCCCTGGTGGAAGACCTGGTGGTTCCGCACCATCCTGGCCCTGCTGGCGCTGGCGCTGCTGAGCGCGGCCTACCGCGCGCGCGTGCGCGACCTGACCCGGCGCCAGAAGCAGCTGCAGCACATGGTGGCCGAGCGCACCGCCGAGCTGGAAGCGAGCAACGCCAAGCTGGCCGCACTGTCGAGCACGGACGGGCTGACCGGCATCAACAACCGGCGCGGCTTCGACAACGCGCTCGAAGCCGAATGGCGGCGCGGCGCGCGCAACGGCTATCCGGTGGCGCTGGCGATGCTCGACGTCGACCATTTCAAGAGCTACAACGACCATTACGGGCACCAGGCCGGCGACCAGTGCCTGCGCGCGGTGGCGGGGGTGATCGCGGCGCACGCGCGCCGGCCGTCCGACCTGGTGGCGCGCTACGGCGGGGAGGAATTCGCGCTGCTGGCGCCGGCCACCAGCGTGGCCGAAGCGCACGAACTGGCCAGCGCGCTGTGCCTGGCGCTGGAACAGCTGGCGCTGCCGCACGCCAAGTCGCCGTACGGGGTGGTGACCATCAGTATCGGGGTGGCCTCGCTGATGCCGGACGAGAGCGGCGGGCCGGAACAATTGATCGAACAGGCCGACCGCGCCATGTACCGCGCCAAGACCGACGGCCGCAACCGCGCGATGTGCGCCTGAGCCTGCCGTTGGGACGGCGCCGTGGCGAAGCCGCGCTCAGCGGGTCCAGCCGCGGTCGCGCGCGGCCCGTTCGGCGATCGGGTCGAGCTGCTCGTCGGCGCGCCGGTTGACGGCGGCCAGCACCGCCGACGGCATGCCCTTGCCGGGGCTGCGGTATTCGGCGGCCGGGCCGTCCATGGCGGCGAACAGCGCGATCTGCCAGGCCCCGCCTTCGGCGCGGCAAGCCAGGCCGCCGCCGTTGGCAAGCCGGAAGCTGCGGCAATAGGCGCCGTCTTTGGACAGGAAACTCTGATCGATGCGCACCGGCATGTCGGCGTATCCCCGGTCGGCGTGTACCGGATCGGCGTGCGCCGCGTCGCCGCCCGCGCCCGACAATTGCCGGGTCAGCGCCAGCGCCAGCGCGCCGCGCGCCATCATGGCCGCGCCGTCGCCGTCGGCCAGCGCCAGCGGGACCGGCTGCACCGCGTAGCCGAGGCCGGCGCCGGCCAGCACGGCGACCGACAGCATGCCGCCCAGCCTGGCCCAGGCCGGCCAGGTCCAGGTGTGCGGGGTGTCGTCGGCCGGCGCGGCGGCGGCCACGCGCGGGCTGCGCACGGCATGCAGGTGCACCACCTTGGCCGAACGCGGCGGCGCCGCCTGGCGCTGGGCCGCCCCCTCGGCCCCGCCCTGTCCGAAACCGGCAAAGGCGTTGCTGCGCTGGGCCTGCAACTGGCGTACCCGGGCCGCCAGCAGCGGATCCTGGCGCACGGCCGCCTCGACCGCCTGGCGGGTGGCGTCGCCGAGCGCGCCGTCGGCGTAGGCCTTCAGGATTTCATCGGAAAAGCTCATGCTGCCATCCTCGTCTGAACGGGTTCCCGTGCGGCAGGGGCACGCGCCCTTGCCGCTATCTTATCATTGCGCCATGGCTGCGCAAGCGAGCGCCCCGGAACCCGCGTCAGGACGTGATCAGGCCATGTTCGTCCAGCATGTCGTGCAATAATTCGAGCCGGATCACCGGGTTGTCCAGCATCAGCAAACGGTATTTCTGCTCGTTCGGCAGCGGCAGCAGGTCGCACCAGCGGTTCGCGACCCAGCCGCAATCGTCGAGGCGGAACGGCGGCAGCACCGGCCAGCGCTGCTCGGGCACCTCGTCGAGCGAGGCCAGCACGCGGTCGAGCGCGTCGGCCGCGCCCTGCAGCTCGGACGGCACCGGCACCGCGTGGTCGTCGTCGACCAGCTCGGTCTCGGCCATCCACAGGCCGTTCGGACGGCGCTCGCTGGCCAGGATGCGAAAGCGCGCGCCGCCACGGCAGCTGAGCTGCATCAGGCCGGGCGCGCTCATGGCGCTGTCGTGCACCGAAGCCAGGGTGCCGCCCGGGTGGAAGCGCTCCTGGCCCTCGGGCGTGCGCACCTCGCGCCCCTCGGTCAGCAGCACCACCCCGAACGGGCTGCCGCCGGCGATGCACTTGCCCACCATGTCGAGGTAGCGCACCTCGAAAACCTGCAGGGGCAGCACGCCGTCCGGGAACAGGACCGTACCAAGTGGAAAGAGTGGGAAAGTGAGGGTCGCCATCACCCCATGATGCCAGAATCCGGGCTGGCAGCGAAGCACGATTGTGGCGCCGCCCAGCGGCGCGGGTGTGTCGCCAATTTACTTTTTTTACATCAAGCAACCCCTTTTTCGGCCCGCTTCCGTTACATTCCATGTCCCGCCAATGCGCAATCGTCGCTGCGGGCCAGGAACGGACATACATATAAAAGGCGTGATTCAGGCAAGACGCCGGAAGACATCAAACAGGAGAGCCAACCCATGTCGCATCTCTTTGCGGCCGGCCTGGCGTTGCTGCTGCTCGCGGGCTGCCAGCAGCGCGCCAGCGAGCCGGCGCCACAGAAAACCCTGCGCGCGTTCGAGGACGATGCGCAGCTGGCGGCGTTTTTCAAGGACCATGGCGCAACGCCCGCAACGACCGCGCCGGCGCCGGCGGGCCCCATCGACGCGCAAGAGGCCGCCATGGCCGCCGAACACGGCAGGCACCTGGTGCTGCTGCGCCAGGGACGCTTGTTTACCGTCGACACCGGCAAGGACCAGCTCAAGCCGGTGGCGGCGCTGGACGCCTTCGCCCCCGGCGGCGCCGCCATGAGCCGCTACGACCGCGTGATCGTGGCGGGCGACACGGTGGCCGTGATCGGCTACAGCGAACCGGAGCGCAGCACCGGCATCGTCCTGTTCGACATCGACGCCGCCGGCCGCCTGGCTTTTCGCGCCAGCCACCTGCTGCGCGGCGCGGCGCCGGAGGCCCCGGCCGTCGAGCAGATCGACAGCAAGCTGGTCCTGTACGCCGCGCTCGCGACCGAGGCCGGCGCCGAGCCGCTGGCCCGGCTGCCGGCGCTGCGCACGGGGACGGCCGGGTTCGAGCGCATCGTCCCCGCCAGCCGCGTGTACCGTCTCGACGCCGCCATCGGCAGCGGCCCTGCCCCGGGCGGCCCTGCCCCGGGTGGCCCTGCCCCGGGCGGCGCTACCCCGGGCGGCCCTACCCTGGGTGGCCCTACCCCGGGCGGCCCTACCCCGGGTGGCCCTACCCCGGGCGGCCCTACCCCGGGTGGCCCTACCCTGCACAGCGTCACCGTGTGCGACCTGGCCGGGCGCGCGCTGCGCTGCGACGCCAGCGCGGTGCTGGCGCCGCCGGCGCGCGCCTTCCACATGGCGCCGCAAGCGGTGTATGTCTGGACCTTCCCCTACGCCGGCGAGGCCGGCGCCGGCCTGCTGCGCATTCCCTTCAACGGCGGCGCGCCGGGCGCGCTGCGGGTGTCGGGCGCGCCGCGCGACCAGTTTTCCTTCCATGAAAGCGCGGACGCCCACCTGAACGTGCTGGTCGGCGCGGACGGCGCCGGCCCGTCCTGGCGCGGCGAGGCCGGGACCGACTCCCTGGCCCTGCTGCGCCTGCCGCTGCAAGCGTTTTCCGACGGCGACCAGCGCGCCCCCCTGTCCAGCTACAAGGACTTGCCCGACCTGCCCATGCAAGCGCTGCGCAACCGCTTCATCGGTCCCTGGCTGGTGTACGGCGGCGCCCGCGCCGGCGCCGACGGCCGCGCGCCGCTGTTCGCGCTGCGCTGGGACGGCACCGGCGGCCTGCAGCGCCTGCAGCTGGCGCACCCGGTCGAGCGCATCGCGGCCATGGGGGGCGACGCGGTGGTGGCCGGCCAGGCGCGCAGCGCGCTGCACCTGAGCAGTGTCCGGCTGGGACAGGGAGCGGGGCCGGACCAGCAAGCCAGCGTGGCCAGCGTGCATGTCCATCCGAATGCGCGCGAAACCCCGGCGCCGGTGCGGCCGCCAGCCTACGACGCCCAGCGCCCCGGCCAGGGCATGCTGGCGCTGGCGATCGTGGAAGCCGGGCGCGCCGACGAGGGCGAGGACGCGGCCTCGCTACTGTACCTGCGCAACACCGCGCTGCGGCTGCGCGAACTGGGCGCGCTCAAGGCCCAGCACGGCGCGCCCGAGGACGCCGCCGCCTGGTACGGCAACGCCCGCCCGCTGTTCGTCCAGGGACGCATGTTCGCCCTGCTGGGCGATGAGCTGGTGGAAGGCAAGCTGAAAAACGGCCGCCTGCGCGAAGCGCGGCGCCTCAACTACGCGGCGGCGGTCCCTCGATAGCGTAGCCGCGCACCGCCTGTTCGAGCGCGTACAGGCGCCAGCGCAAGCGGTCCGGCCCGGGATTCGGATGGATGCCGACCAGCACCGTCAAGCTGCCGCTGACGCGCGCGCTGCACGGCAGCTGCAATTCGGTGGCGCGCTCGAAGGGCAGGCGGAATTCCTGGCCCGGCATCAGGCGCAGGCCCCCGACCTGGTGCGGCACGCTGTCGCTATTCCTCAGCAAGAGCACGTCGCGCAAGCCCACGGTCAGGCGCACCACGGCCGGCAAGACCTCGGCCTTGTCGCCGGCGCGGCGGCGCTCGGCCGCATGTTCGGGAATGTCGAGCAGAAAATCGCGACTGCCCGGGGGAATCGGCGCCATCGCGGCCCAGAGCAGCGGCAGCAGGACGGACCCGAGCAGGAGCGAAGCGAGCCAGTGGCGGCGCAGCAGCTGTTCCATGCTCAGCGGCCCGCCGCCGGGGCCAGGCGCAGGCAGGATCTCGGGCACGTCAAGGATCGATCACCGCGGCGCAGGCGTCGGTCGGCAAGGCCGCCGCATGCCCGACCACGGGGACCATCTTGATCACGGCCGAACCGACGCGGCAAGGCGCCGCCAGCACGCCGCAACCGCTCAGCACGGCCGGCAGCAGGAGGATGGTGGCGAGACGGCAGACAAGGCGGGCGTTCATCGTGAATCCAGGAAAAGTGAGGGTGAGAAAGAATTGTAAGTGGCGCGCCACCGTGGCGACAAGAAGTTCGAGGTAACAAAACGTGAGTGCGCCACAGGGTGCGCAAGACAGTGCTAGGATGGCTTGCATGGAATCACCCACCGCTCAACTGCATATCGGCATCGTCGCCTGCTCGGCCGAAGGGGCGGCACTGTGCTACCGCACCATCTGCCACGAGGGCGCGCGCCAGCTCGGGCCCTACGAGCATCCGCAACTGAGCATGCATTCGCACGCGCTGGCCGCCTACCTGCGCTGCATCGACGCCGACGACTGGGACGGCGTGGGCGAACTGATGCTCTCGTCGGCGCACAAGCTGGCCGCCGCCGGCGCCGATTTCCTGATCTGTCCCGACAACACCATTCACCAGGCGCTGCCCGGCATACTGGCGCGCTCGCCCCTGCCCTGGCTGCATATCGCCGACGTGGTGGCAGGGGAAGCGCTGGCGCGCGGCTACCGCCGCGTCGGCCTGACCGGCACCCGCTGGCTGGTCGAGAGCGAGGTCTATCCGGAGCGCTTCGGCGCGCGCGGCCTGGCCACAGTGCGCCCGGGCCTGGCCGCGCGCATGGAAATCAACCGCATCATCATGGACGAACTGGTCAACGGCGAGTGCAAGCCGGCGGCGGTCGCGTATTTCCAAAAAACTATCGCGCGCATGAAGGATGGCGGCTGCGATGCGGTCCTGCTGGGCTGCACCGAGATTCCGCTGATCATGAACAACAGCAATTCGCCCCTGCCCACGCTCGACTCGACCCGACTGCTGGCGCGCGCCGCGCTGCGCCACGCAATCGGGCAACGCTGAAGCGGGAAGGAAAGCGGCCTTACCGGATTGACACGGCCGCGCAAAACTGCGAGGATACGAGCATGACAACGTTTAATTCACATGCCCAAAGTTTGAATTGGTGGCTGCGCTGACATTGCGCGGCGCTTGCACCATCATGTGTTTTCCATGAACGCCGCCTCGATTGGGCGGCGTTTTTTATGAGCGTTTTCCGATAGGGGCAACCACCAAGGACTATCGAAATGCCAACACCAGCTTCCAACGCGGCACCCATCATCCTGACCGGCGACCGTCCGACCGGCCCGCTCCACCTCGGCCACTACGTCGGCAGCCTGCGCAACCGCGTCAGCTACCAGCGCGACTACCGCCAGTTCATCATGCTGGCCGACGCCCAGGCGCTGACCGACAATATGGACGACCCGGGCAAGGTCCAGCGCAACGTCATCGAAGTCGCGCTCGACTACCTGGCGACCGGGATCGACCCGGCCCAGTCGACCATCCTGATCCAGTCGCAGATCCCGGAACTGGCCGAACTGACCTTTTACTACCTGAACCTGGTGACCGTGGCGCGCCTCGAGCGCAACCCGACCGTGAAGGAAGAAATCCGCCTGCGCGGCTTCGAGCGCGACATCCCGGCCGGCTTCCTGACCTATCCGGCCAGCCAGGCGGCCGACATCACCGCCTTCAAGGCGGTGCTGGTGCCGGTCGGCGAAGACCAGGTGCCGATGATCGAGCAGACCAATGAAATCGTGCGCCGCTTCAACCGCATCGCCAACCAGGACGTGCTGGTCGAAGCCAAGGCCCTGGTGCCGGAAATCGGCCGCCTGCCCGGCATCGACGGCAAGGCCAAGATGAGCAAGTCGCTCGGCAACACGATCAACCTGTCCGCCACCGCCGACGAAGTGCGCGCCGCCGTCAAGAAGGTCTACACCGACCCGCTGCACCTGCGCGTGGCCGATCCCGGCCATATCGAAGGCAATATCGCCTTCGCCTACCTGGACGCCTTCGATCCTGAAAAGGACGCGCTGGCCGAGATGAAAGCGCACTACCAGCGCGGCGGCCTGGCCGACAGCATCGTCAAGGCGCGCCTGGAAACCTGCCTGCAAGAGTTCCTGGGCCCGATCCGCGCCCGCCGCGCCGAGCTGGAAAAGGATCGCGGCCACGTGATGCAGATCCTCAAGGACGGCACGGCGCGCGCGCGCGAAGTGGCGGCGCGGACGGCCGATGAAGTCAAGCGCGCGATGGGCCTGAGCTACTTCTGATGCGCGTGCGCTGCCCTCAGCGGTAGCGCGCCAGGATGGCCTCCACGCTGCCATCCTCGATCAGGCCGTTGATGGCCTGGTCGATTTCCTCGAACGGCACCCCGGCCTTTTTCGAGAACGCGCATTGCGCCTTGAACGAGGCGAACACCAGGTCCTGGCGCAGCTTCAGGTCCTTGTGGACGCGCATCTGGTAGGCCAGCGTGGCCTGCCCGATCACGGTATGGCGCACCGCGCCGGCCATCAGCTTGCGCAGATTCTCTTCCATGGTGCGCGATTCGCTGCGCTGGAAGCGCAGGCCCAGCACCTGCTCGACGCGCGGATAGCGGTAGCCGGCCACGGTGCCGACCGGACGGTCGCGCAGGTCGGCCAGCGAGCGCACCCGCGGCGCGCCCTGCTGCGAAGCGATCACCTCGGCGTCCGGCAGCAGCGGACGGCTCCAGTCGAAATGCCCGTCGATCCAGAACGGACGCACATAACAGATGCCGTCGGCCGTGCCGGCATCGAGCGTGGCGCCGACCTGCTCTCCCGCCACGCTGAGGTAGGCAATGCCGCGCCCCAGCCGGCGCGCCAGCAGGTCGCCGAGGTCCTTGAGGATGCCGCCACTGAGCTTGTCGTCGCGGAACTGCGCCAGCGGCATGACCTGGTTCAGCGGCGCGATCATGACCAGGTCCGGGGCGGCGGCGGCCGCGAACGGCAGGCACAGCGGGACGGTCAGCGCGAGGAGGCAGGCGGGTCGCTTGAACATGGGGCGGCAAGATGGTCGGTGGGTGCACCCAATGTACCATCGGCAGCGCCGGCGCATGCACTATTTTGATGCAATTCGGCAATATCTGTCGCGTAAAAGCGGCGGATACGCCACAAGCGCCACAGCGCCAGCAAGAGCAGGCCGGCCGGACCGCCGGCATAGGTAAGCAAGGATTGCGCATCGCGCAGGCTCGCCAGCCCCGGCGCCAGATCCTTGAGCAACAGGCCAAACACCAGGGCGCAGAGCAGGTAGCCGGCCAGCACCCAGCGCGGCGTGGGGCTGATGTAGGCGTCGAAGTGGCGCGCGGTCCAGAACAGGGACGCCAGGCCGGTCCAGCCCAACAGGATGATGCCGCACGCGGTCGCGGCGAGCGGTAAATGCGCGAGCCAGCGCGTGCCGTGGTGAGGAACGAGCAGCAGCGCGCCCATCAGCGTGGCGAAGCCCCATCCCAGCACTGCCGGGATGGTGAAGATCGCCAGCAGGATGGCAAGGGGGCGCAGGCTGTGCATGGAGAGAGGGAAACGGTTGGAGCGCAGATCATACCCCACGCGCGCCTCTCCGGGCGCAGGCCGATCCTCCCCTTTGCCTCAGAAGTCGAGCGCCGCCGACAGCACCACGCTGCGCGGCGCACCCGCGATCAGGGTGCCCCAGGTCGAGGCGCCGGCCCAGTAATGCTTGCCGGCCGCGTTGCGCAGGCCGGCGCGCAGCACCAGCGGTTTGCCCAGGGCCGTGCCGCGGTAGCGCGCGCCCAGGTCGACGCTGGTCCAGCTGTCGAGGCGCTGGGTGTTGGCCTGGTTGGCGTACTGCGCGCCGCTGTGCTGCAGCGCGCCGGTCAGGGTCAGGCCGGGCAGTTGCGCCAGGTCCCATTCGGCGCTCATGGTCGCGTGCAGTGTCGGCACGCCGACCGCCGTGTTGCCGAGCGTGGCGGCGCTGTTGGTCTTGACCAGCTCGGCATCGGTCCAGCTGGCGCCGCCGTACAAGCGCACCGCCTCGCCCAGCTTGCCGTAGGCGTTCACTTCGATCCCGCGATTGCGCTGTTCGGCGTCGGCGGCGTAGCGGTTGGCGGTCAGCTGGCCGCTCGGACGGGTGATCTGGAACAGGCTCACGGTGGTCACCAGGCTGCCATGGTCGAGCTTGGCGCCGATCTCGTTCTGCTTCGCCTTGTACGGGGCGAAGGCTTCGCCGGCGTTGACGGCGCTATCGGGCGCGCTGTCGCCCTTGCTCAAGCCGCCGATATGGTTGGCATACAGCGACACCTGGCGCCACGGCTTGAGCACCACCCCGGCCATCGGCGTGACCGCGCTCTGCTGGTAGCGGGCGGCGCCGATGCCGGCCGCGCCGACCGTGTCGGCGCGGATGGTCTGGCGGCGCAGGCCGAGCATCACTTGCAGGCGCTCGTCGAACATGGACAGCATGTCGGCCAGCGCCACCCCGCCCAGGCGGGTGGTCGAGCGCGGGGCGACCGCCGCCGGCGCCGCCACGTCCTGGGCCGGCTGCGCCACCGGCGCGTACATGTTCGAGGTGTAGGCGCGCCCGGCCCGGGTGCCCATCGCCAGCCGGTCCTGGTACTGGCTCCACTCCAGCGTGAGCTGATGCCTGACGGCGCCGCTGGAGAGGCGCGCGCGCAGGCCGGCGCCGAGCGCACTGCGCTCGACGTCGAACACGGCGCGGGTCGGCAGGACGGTGGTGTCGCCGGCGGCGTTGACGATCGACGGCGTGTTGAACAGGCGGTCGACATCGCTGCGGGCCGTGCCGGCGCTGGCGAACAGGGTCAGCCGCTCATGCGCCTGGACGTCGGCGCGCAGCAGGGCCGAGCGCTCGCGGCTGTCGTACCATTCCCAGCGCTGGGTCAGGTTGGTGCGGCCGTCGGGCGCGCGCGGCACGGCCAGGCCGGCGCTCAGCCACGGCCGGCGCGACGGGGCGTCGACATCCTCGCGCTGGTCGATCAGGTCGAGCGTGGCGCGCAGGCGTTGGCCCTGGTAATCGAGCGCCAGCGCGCCCAGGCTCGATGTGCGCGACTGCATGTCGATGGCGGTGTCGCCGCTGCGCCGGCCGCCGTTGAAGCGCGCGCCGAATGCGCGCTCGGGGCCGAAGCGGCGCGCCAGGTCGACCCTGGCGCCGGCCTGCGAGCTGCCGGCGTAGTCGGCCTGCACCCGGGTCAGGTCGGCGCCGGCGCGCTTGGGCACCACGTTGATGCTGCCGCCCACGCCGCTGTTGGGCGACATGCCGTAGACCATGGCCGCCGGGCCCTTGAGGACATCGACCCGTTCGGCGTAGTCGGCCAGCAGGCGGTAGTTGGGGGCCACGCCGTACAGGCCGTCGAAGGCGATTTCGCCGATGTTGTTGTCGCCGATGGCGAAGCCGCGGATGAAAAAGGAATCGGCCACGTCGCCGCTGGGGGCGGTGCTGCGCACCGAGGGGTCGCGCGCGACCACGTCGGCGATGGTCGCCGCCTGCTGGTTCTCGATGGCCTGGGCGGTGTAGCTGGTCAGGTTGAACGGGGTGTCCATGGCGTCGATGTTGCCGAGCATGCCGAGGCGGCCGCCGCGCGCCACCTGGCCGCCGGCGTAGGCGTCGGGCAGCTCGCCGGGGGACGTCTCAGCGCTGGCGGTCACGGTCACGCCGGGCAGGATGGCCGTCGGCGCCGGCCCTGGGGCCGGGGCCGGGGCGGGCGACTTTTTTAGCGTGTAGCTGCCGTCGGCGCGCGCGGCCAGTTCCAGGCCGCTGCCGGCCAGCAGGCGCGCCGCCGCTTCGCGCGCCGGGTAGCTGCCGGCCAGCGGGGCGGCCATCAGGCCCTCGGTCAGGGCCGGATCGAACGAGAGCGCGATGCCGGCGTCGACGGCGAAGCCCGACAGCGCGCGTCCCAGCGGGCCGGCCGGCAGCTTGTAGCTTTGCAACGGGGCGGTGTCGAGCGTGACCGGGGCGGCGCCGGCCAGCGGCGCGGCCAGGGCCAGCCCGAGGCAGGCGCTGCGGATGGCGTGATGAAGTCGGGTCGGGCGGGGCTGCGGCATGGCGGGTTTCCTTTGCGTGAAAATGAGGGGTTCACGAGGCAGGCCAACCGAGCCGAAAAAAAGTATCAGCTTTTTTCACATTTCTTTTTTGGCCGGCACCAGCGTGGTCCACCAGCCGCCCAGGCGCGTGTGCACTTGCAGCCGATAGGTGGCGGCCAGCATGGCCAGCGCGCGTTCGGTCTCGCGCGGGTTGCCGACCGGGAAGGCGCCGGACACGGGCAGCGCCGCCAGCGCCGGGTCGCAGCGCAGCACGCCGCCACGGTAGCGCGCCAGTTCGGCCAGCAGTTCGGCCAGCGGCATTTTGTCGGCCAGCAGCATGCCGCGCGTCCAGGCGGCGGCGTCGACCGTGTCGGCGGCCGCGGCCGCGGCGCCGGCGCTGAAGGAGGTTTGCTGGCCGGCGCGCAGGGTCAGCGCGGCGCCATGGGCCGGCTCGATGCGCACCGCCCCGTCGAGTACCGCGACCTCGGTGCGGCTGGCGTGCGCGCGCACGGTGAAACGCGTGCCGAGCGCCTGCATGCGGCCGTGCGCGCTGGCGACCCGGAACGGACGCCGGGCGCCAGCCTGGTCGGGCGCGGTACTGACCAGTATCTCGCCTTCGCGCAGCAGCACCAGGCGCTCGGCGGAGTCGAAATGCACATCGATGGCGCTGCCGCTGTTGAGGGTGACGCGGCTGCCGTCGGCCAGCAGCAGTTCGCGCCGTTCGCCGCTGCCGGTGCGGTGCGCGGGCGCGCTCATGCGCCAGCCGAGCCAGCCGGCCGGCAGCAGCACCAGCAAGCCGGCGGCGCCGGCCAGCGCCTTGCGCCGCGCGCCGCTGGCGGGCCGGCCGAGCACGGGCCGCGCCAGCGCCGGCGGCAGTCCGCCCAGCTGGTTCATCAGCGCTTCGGCGCGTTCCCAGGCGCGCGCATGTTCGGGATCCTGCCCGACCCAGCGGGCGCAGGCGGCGCGCTCGGCATCGCCGGCGGCGCCGCTGTGCAGTTGCACCAGCCAGGCCGCCGCCTGTTCCAGGATGCGCGGGGAAATCGGCGCAATCGGCGCAATCGGCGCGCTCATGCGCCGTCCTGGCCAGCCAGCAGCAGGCAATGCAGGAAGGCTTGTTTCATGTAGCGCTTGATGGTGACGGTCGACACGCCCAGTTCGATGGCGATGGCGTCGTAGCCCATGCCGTCGAGCTGGGACAGGAGGAAGGCGCGCCGCACCGGCGCCGGCAGCGCATCGAGCATGGCGTCGACCCGCTGCAGGGTCTCGAGCAGCAGGTAGCGCTCTTGCGGCGAAGGCACGCTGGCCTCGGGCAGCAGGGCGACGGCGTCCAGCCAGGCCCGCTCCAGGTCCTGGCGCCGGTACCAGTTGACCAGGATGCCGCGCGCGACCGTGGCCAGGTAGGCGCGCGGCTCGGCGATGCGGGTCGCGTTGCGCGCCGCCAGCACCCGCACGAAAGTGTCCTGCGCCAGGTCGGCGGCCTGGGCCGAGCAGCCGAGCCTGCGGCGCAGCCAGCCGGTCAGCCAGCTGTGATGGCCGCGATACAGCGCGTGCATGGCGTCTTGTTGTGCGAGCTCGGCGGCGGACATGGGCATCAAACGCAAATGAGAATTGTTCTCATTTTAACCCATGCCGCATGATGCCGGCAATCATCCCCTGCCACGGCAGCGGCATCGCCGCCATCCCTCTTTCCGGTGATGCGCCGGCGCGCGCGCCGCCCTATCCTGCTCGCGCGGGCAGCGTCCGCACATCCCAACCATCCCACGGAGAATCCCATGAGCACATTTACGACCAGCGACGGCGTCGAGATCTATTACAAGGACTGGGGACGCGGCCAGCCGATCGTGTTCTGCCACGGCTGGCCGCTCAATTCGGACAGCTGGGAGTCGCAGATGCTGTTCCTGGCCGGCCAGGGCTACCGCTGCATCGCCCACGACCGGCGCGGCCACGGCCGTTCCAGCCAGCCCTGGGATGGCAACGACATGGACCACTACGCCGACGACCTGGCCCAGCTGCTCGACAAGCTCGACGTCAAGGATGCCGTGCTGTTCGGCTTTTCGACCGGCGGCGGCGAAGTGGCGCGCTACATCGGCCGCCACGGCAGCCAGCGGGTGGCCAAGGCCGGGCTGATCTCGGCGGTGCCGCCCCTGATGCTCAAGACCGAAGCCAACCCGGGCGGCCTGCCGCTCAGCGTGTTCGACGGCATCCGCGCCGGCGCCCTGGCCAACCGCGCCGAGCTGTACCGCGATATCGCGGGCGGCCCGTTCTACAACTTCAACCGCCCCGGCGCGGTCCGCTCCGAGGGCCTGGTGCAGGCGTGGTGGATGCAGGGCATGATGGGCGGGCACAAGAACACCTACGATTCGATCAAGGCCTTTTCGGAAACCGACTTCACCGAGGACCTGAAAAAATTCAGCATGCCGACCCTGATCATCCATGGCGACGACGACCAGGTGGTGCCGATCGAGGCGGCCGGCAAGGCTGCTGCCACATTGATCGCGCATGCGACCCTGCTGGTGTATCCGGGCGCGCCGCATGGCCTGACCGACACCCACAAGGACCGGGTCAACGCGGACTTGCTGGCATTTATCCAGTCCTGACATCGAGTCTGACATCGAGTCCTGACATTGCCTACTGAGGCAGCACGCATCACCCACACCGGCCGGCGCCCCTGGCGGCGCCGCCTTCCCCTCCATTCGCTTGAAAGACCCTCCATGACCAAACTGACCACGGCCGCCGGCGCGCCGGTGCCCGACAACCAGAACACGCAAAGCGCCGGCCCGCGCGGCCCGCTGCTGCTGCAGGACGTGTGGCACCTGGAAAAACTGGCCCACTTCGACCGCGAAGTGATCCCGGAGCGGCGCATGCACGCCAAGGGCTCGGGCGCCTTCGGCACCTTTATTGTCACCAACGACATCACGCGCTACAGCAAGGCCGTCCTGTTTGCCGAAGTGGGCAAGACGACGCCCCTGTTCATGCGCTTTTCCACCGTGGCCGGCGAGCGCGGCGCAGCCGACGCCGAACGCGACATTCGCGGTTTTGCCGTCAAGCTCTACACCGAACAAGGCAACTGGGATATTGTCGGCAACAACACCCCCGTGTTTTTCATGCGCGACCCGCTCAAGTTCCCCGACCTGAACCACGCGGTCAAACGCGACCCCAAAACCAATCTGCGCAGCGCCGAGAACAACTGGGACTTCTGGACCCTGCTGCCGGAAGCGCTGCACCAGGTCACCATCGTGATGAGCGAACGCGGCATTCCAGCCTCGTACCGCCACATGCACGGCTTCGGCTCGCACACGTACAGCTTCATCAACGCCGCGAACGAACGCTTTTGGGTGAAGTTCCACTTCCTTTGCCAGCAGGGCATCAAGAACCTCAGCGATGCCGAAGCGAGCGAGCTGGTCGGGCGCGACCGCGAAACCCACCAGCGCGACCTGTTCGACAGCATCGAGAACGGCGAGTTCCCGCGCTGGCGCTTCCAGGTGCAGGTGATGCCGGAACGCGATGCGGCAACCTACCACATCAATCCCTTCGACCTGACCAAGGTCTGGCCGCACAAGGATTACCCGCTGATCGATGTCGGCGTGCTGGAACTGAACCGCAATGCCGAGAATTATTTCGCCGACGTGGAACAGGCGGCGTTTGCGCCCGCCAACGTGGTGCCGGGCGTGAGCTTTTCGCCGGACAAGATGCTGCAGTCTCGCCTGTTTTCCTATGGCGACGCGCAGCGCTACCGGCTCGGCGTGAACCATCACCAGATTCCCGTCAACGCCCCGCGCTGCCCGGTGCACAGCTACCACCGCGACGGCGCCATGCGGGTCGACGGCAATCATGGCGCAACCATCGGCTACGAGCCCAATTCGAAGGGACAGTGGCAGCAGCAGCCCGATTTTTCGGAACCGCCGCTGGCCATCGAGGGCGCCGCCGCGCACTGGGATCACCGGGTCGACGAAGACTATTACAGCCAGCCGGGCGCCCTGTTCCGCCTGATGACGCAAGCCCAGCGCGAGGTACTGATGGAAAACACCGCGCGTTCGCTGGGCGGCGCCTCGCGCGCGGTGCAGGAGCGGCATATCGCCAATTGCAGCAAGGCGGACCCGGCCTATGGCGCCGGCGTGGCGGCGGCGCTGGCGCGCGGCGTGGCGTCGGCAACGCCGAACAAGGTCGTGTAAACACGCCGCGATCGGCTGGACGGCAAGGGCGCAGCGCGGCCGATTGTCTCAATCGCGCCACGCTGCCGCATGCTTCTTTCGCCAAGGCACTAAATGGCATACACTACGCGTTTCCCATAAGCATCAAGATTTCCGGATGAGCTACATCTTGAAAGTGGTGGTCCCGCCAGTGCCTTCCGACAATCTCTCTGTCCGGGGGTTTGCCAACACGCTCGCGCTGAACTCGATGGACTTGCCGCCGTCGGCACGCTTGCTGCAGTTTTACGAGGCCATCACGGCGCGCTATCCGTGCGCCTCGAGCGGCGCCTACAGCCGCGCCAGCGCGGCCGCCTGCCCCTGGGGCGACACCCCGCTGCGCGATTGCCTGACCGGCGACATCGGCGTGATCACTCTCACGTACAAGAATGTCGAGGTGCTGTCCTTCGTGCTGCGCCGCGCCGGTGCGCTGTCGCTGACGGTGATCGACACCCAGGCCGGCCTGGTGTACCGTCCGGCGCGCTTCCGGGTAGTGCTCACCAGCATCCAGAAAAACGTCAACACGGGCGCCATGCTGGACAAGCTGGTGCCGCTGCTCAAGTGCACGCGCGAACAGGCGGTGACGATGCTGGCCACCCCGAATGCCGTCATCCGCAGCCGGCTCGACCATGTGACGGCGCAGCGCCTGGTCGGCACCATGCATCTGCTCGGCTGCAACTGCAGCGTCGAAAAAGAACCCTCGCGCTCGGCGCAGAAAGCGGCGGCCAAGGTGGCAGCGACGTCTCCGGCGCCACGCGCCCCGGCCCCGCGCATGGCGCCGGCGCCGGCCTTTGCGCTGGCGTACACATCGATGGTCAACAGGGCCGTACACTTCATGCAAGGACTGCTCGAACGCGTCTGGGAACGCATGACCGCCACACGACCGTATTCCTAGCGTCCGCGGCCAGGTGGTAGGATGCGCGCTCGCGCCAGGATCGAGACCGGCGGCGCCCTCCTCCACGGCCACCAAAGGACACGACATGAAACTGCTGCTGAACATCATCGGTTGTCTTGCCGTGCTGCTGGGCATCCTCGGGATTTTCCTGCCGCTGTTGCCGACCACCCCCTTCCTGCTGCTCGCGTCGGCCTGCTTCGTGCGCGGTTCGCCGCGCCTGCATGCCTGGCTGCTGGCAAACAAGGTATTCGGCAAATACCTGAGCGATTTCGAACAGGGGCGCGGCATCCCGCGCCGCGCCAAGATCACCATCCTGGTACTGATGTGGGTGTCGATGGGGTATTCCATGCTGCGCCTGCAGCGCACCGGCCTGACCCTGATGCTGCTGTGTATCGGCGCCGGCGTGACGATTTACCTGCTGCGCTATGTACCCACCGGTGCCCCGCGCGCGCAGCGCCTGGAAGGCTCCGGCCCGGACCAGGACCTGCCCGGCGGCGCCGCGCACGACTGAGGCAGCGCAAAGACTG
>NZ_RXLQ01000018.1 GCF_003953935.1 Massilia atriviolacea | reverse complement strand
AACCTGTTGAACCAAACGTTCGCGCCAACCCGGCCCAACGAAGCCTGGGTGACCGATATAACGTATGTCATGACTGATGAAGGCTGGCTGTACCTGGCTGGAGTCAAAGACGTTTTTACCTGCGAGTTGGTGGGCTATGCGATGGGCTCACGCATGACGCAGGACCTGACGGCGCAGGCCTTGTGGCGGGCGGTACGCAGCAAGCGACCGGCGCCTGGCTTGATCCATCACTCCGATCGCGGCACTCAGTATTGCGCCAACGATTACCGCAAGCTGGTCGAGCAGTTCGGCATGCAGGCATCCATGTCGCGCAAGGGGAACTGCTATGACAACGCGCCGATGGAGAGTTTCTGGGGCAGCTTGAAAAACGAAATGATTCATCATCAGAGGTATGCCACGCGGGCTAACGCGGAGTCAGCGATCAAGGAGTATATCGAGATCTTCTACAACCGCCAGCGACGCCACTCGCGTCTTGGCTACGTATCGCCAGCTTCATTCGCCGAAAACTTTAGGAAAGAGGCGCTGGCTGCTTGAAACGGACGTGTCCACTATTGACAGTACACCTCAATGTTGCACGAAAACAACGTGATGCACCACATTGCAGCACGATTGGTTTAACAGCCTTCGTGCTATTTAAGCGCGTGTGGCAAAATGGCCCAGAAGTTAATTGCCTGTTTCACAAGCTGTCACGAAACTGTCACGGGTAATGGCTGGGACAAGCTGCTACTATCTTGTCCACGCTCGAAAAGTTGCGCAGCTATAAAGCTGCGGATATCACCCCCGAAAGGAAGAAAAACTATGAAAAAACTCGTCTCGCTCATGCTCGCCGCCTCCGCGATCGCAGGCAGCGCACTGGCACAACAGTCGCCACCGTTCGCTCCTGTGACCACCGACATCATGGCACCGAAACCAAACAGCGCCTATGTCCAGGATGCCCGCGGCGTGATCGCACGCGATCCTTTCGGCCTGTGCTGGCGCACCGGCTACTGGACCCCGGCCGATGCCGTGCCAGGTTGCGACCTGCCCCTGTGCGTCGAGCCAGCGAAACTGGAAAACGGCAAATGCGTCACGCCGGCAGCGCCTGTAGCGCCACCGACACCGAACGCACCGGTCACCCAGCCGCCAGCGGTTGTCGCACCGGTCGCCAGCTCGGAAAAAGTGAGCTTCGCCGCTGACGCCCTGTTCGACTTCGACAAGTCGGTCCTGAAAGCCGAAGGCAAGAGCAAGCTGGACGACCTGAGCTCGAAACTGCAAGGCATCAACCTGGAAGTCATCATCGCCGTCGGCCACACCGACTCGGTCGGTACCGATGCGTACAACCAGAAGCTGTCGATCCGCCGCGCCGAAGCTGTCAAGGCTTACCTGCAAGCCAAAGGCATCGAAGCGAACCGCATCTACACCGAAGGCAAGGGCGAATCGCAGCCAGTGGCAGACAACAAGTCCGCCGAAGGCCGCGCCAAGAACCGCCGCGTGGAAGTCGAAGTCGTCGGCACCCGCGCCAAGTAATCCTAATCCGCGCGCCAGCCGCCCTGCGGCGGGCGGCTGCGACGGCGATCGCATCGTCAGTTAAACACCCCTTTCGCAGGGGTGTTTTTTTGTCCGCGTTTTCATGCGGACCGGCAGCGGCAAGCTTCAGCCCTGCCCGAATTGCAAGCCCAGTCCTTCGGCCAGCAGCGCCGCCCTCACCGCCGCGCGCGCCTCGCTGCGCGCCATGTAGGCCTTCAGCGCCGGCACGGCGTCGAAACCGATCCCGAAGTCGACCGCCCAGCGGGTCAGCGCGAACAGGTAGGCGTCGGCGACCGACCATTGCGCTCCCAGGATAAAGGGGCGGCCATCGGCCAGCAAGCTGTCGAGGTAAGCCATTTTCGCCATCGCCGGGCGCCCGGCCGCGGCCCTGTCGGCGCCCTCGGCCAGGTAAAACAGCGGCGTGTACGCCTTGGCATAATCGGACGACAGGTAATTGAGGATCTCGTGCAGGCGGGCCCGCTCCAGGGTAGCGCCGGCAGGCAGCAGCGCGGGCGCGTAACGGTCGCCCAGGTACTGCAGCAGCGCCACGCCCTCGGTCAACACGACCCCATCGTCGAATGCGATGGCCGGCACCCCGCCCTTGGGGTTGACGGCATAGTAATCGGCGCCATCGTCGAGCTGGTGGCGGCGCAGGTCGACCTTCAACAATTGGTGCGGCAAGCCGGCCTCGCGCAGCACGATATGCGGCGCCAGCGAGCAGGCGCCCGGGGAGTAATACAGCTTCATCATGACGATCCTTTCGGTGGAACAAGAAGGACCGTATAATAGCGGCCATGGTTACCAAAGGATACGAAGTTACCCAAGGTAAGAAGAATAATCCGGTTTCCGTGCGGTAACTACGTCACCGCGCGGTCATCGAGCGAAGGGGAATCGGTGCGATGGGTCTGAAAATGCGCAAGAGTAAAGTCGCCACGCCGATTCCGCGCTGCGCGGTCGGCACCTGCATGTGGCTGCTGGGCGGCGCCTGGACGCCGACCCTGCTGTGGAACCTCGGCGCCGGACCGCGCCGCTTCGGCGAGCTGCGCGCCGATGTTCCCGGCATTTCGGCCAAGGTGCTGTCCGGCCGCCTGAAAGACCTGGAAGAAAAAGGCGTCATCGTGCGCACCCTGATGGCCACCTCGCCGCCCTCGGCCGAATACAGCCTGTCGGCGCTGGGCCGGGAGCTGCTCCCGGCAATCGACGAAATCGCCCGCATCGGAGAGCGGCTCAAGTTACAGCAGGAGACGGGCAAGATCGTCATCGGCGCGGACTGAGGGCCGGTTTTTTTATGCTTGCGTCCGTCGCATTCACCGATTTCCCGCTATTATTCCGCGTATGAATGCCGACCCTCTCGAAATCCAGAAATTTAGCGAACTTGCCCACCGCTGGTGGGACCCGACGTCCGAGTTCAAGCCCCTGCACGAAATCAACCCGCTGCGCCTCGAATGGATCAACGCCCGTGCCGCCCTGGCCGGCAAGAAAGTGATCGACATCGGCTGCGGCGGCGGCATCCTGACCGAATCGATGGCGCGCAAAGGCGCCGACGCGACCGGGATCGACCTGTCCGACAAGGCGCTCAAGGTGGCCGACCTGCACAGCCTGGAGTCCGGGGTGCAGGTGCGCTACGAGCTGATCGCCGCCGAAGACATGGCCGCGCGCGAAGCCGGGCAATACGACGTGGTGACCTGCATGGAAATGCTGGAACACGTGCCCGACCCGGGCGCCATCGTGAAAGCGGCCGCGACCCTGGTCAAGCCGGGCGGGCATGTCTTCTTCTCGACCATCAACCGCAATCCCAAGGCCTATTTATATGCCGTGGTCGGCGCCGAATACCTGCTGCGCATGCTGCCCAAAGGCACCCACGACTACGGCAAATTCATCACGCCGTCCGAACTGGCGCAATTCGTGCGTGCCGCCGGCCTGCAGGTGGACGGCCTCAAGGGCATGACCTACAATCCGCTGACCAAGATCTACTCCCTGAACCAGGACACCAGCGTCAACTACATGGTTGCCTGCAGCCGTCCCTTGTAAGCCCAGCCGAACCCGAGCCGCCGCCATGACCTTTCCTCTTTCTCCCGCGGCGCCGCGCGCCGTCCTGTTCGACCTCGACGGCACCCTGGCCGACACCGCGCCCGACCTGGCGGCGGCGGTCAACCGCCTGCGCGCCGACCGTGGCCTGGAACCGACCCCGTACGCCCTGCTGCGCCCGACGGCCTCGGCCGGTGCACGCGGCATGATCGGCGCCGCCTTCGGCCTGGCGCCCGGCGACGCCGGCTACGAAGCCCTGCGCGTGAAATGGTTCGACTATTACCAGGCCGACATGGCCTCGCACAGCACCCTGTTCGGCGGCGTGCCCGAACTGCTGGCCGGCATCAGCGAGGCCGGCATGGCATGGGGCGTCGTCACCAACAAGCCGGCGCGCTTCACCGACCCGTTGATGCCGCTGATCGGCCTCGACCACGCCGGCTGCATCGTTTCAGGCGACACCACCGCGCACGCCAAGCCGCATCCGGCGCCGCTGTTCGAAGGCGCGCGCCGGCTCGGCATCGCACCGGAACAGTGCTGGTACGTGGGGGACGACCTGCGCGACATCGAAGCCGGGCGCGCGGCCGGCATGGTCACCGTGGCCTGCGCCTGGGGCTATTGCGGCGCGGTCGAACCGGCCCAATGGGGCGCCGACTACCTGCTCGAGACGCCGCAGGACTTGCTGGACCTGCTGCGCGCAACAGTCGCGGCGGCGACGCCGGCGGTGCTGGTGGCATAAGCGGCCGCTTCCGATTGGCTGCCGGGCACCGGCGGCCTCAAAACAAAACGCCTGGCGTCTGCTTTTTCAAGCATCGGCCAGGCGTTGTCGATTCTGCGGGAGACGATGCGCCTGTCAGGGGCGCATGGTCCGGCGGTTATCGATCAGCTCAGGGTCCAGTTGTATTCGACTTTGGTCCAGGTGCTGTCAGGACGGCCGTCCTTGCTGCCCGGCTTGAATTTGCAGGCGCTGATGGCGCTCATCGCCGCCTTGTCCAGGCTCTTGAAGCCGCTGGTCTTGTCCAGTTTCGCTTCCAGCACCTTGCCTTCGGCCGACACCAGGAAAGCCATGCTGACCACGCCCTGCTCTTCGTTCATCAACGACGCTTTAGGATAGTCGGCCTTGCAGCTTTTTGCATCGAACACCGCTGGCACGTCAGCTGCGAAGGCCACGTTGGCGCTGGCTGCTACGATCAGGGCTGCGCAAAGGCGGAAGGTCGTCTTGGTCATCATGATGCTGGTTCTCCTGGAGAGGGTTAGAGGGTTTGACTTGACTGCGAAGTCACAGGCAAGAGAATAGCCTGAAAAATTCCATGTGGCAATTTATTTGATGCATTTGAGAAATTATATTTTCTTTTGTGGTCATTTTTTGACAGTTGGCTTGTGATTTTCTGCTTGACACGGGAGTGGCACAGTGTTGAGGATTTGAGGTACAATGGATGTTCTGTGGGGGCGACCTGGTTTCGACGTGGGTTGCAAAGCAGCGCAGGGCATACCGAGGGCGGGCCACCTCGTAAATACAACCTGAAAAACTTAACTGCAAACGATAACTCGTACGCACTCGCAGCTTAATTGCTGCTAGCTCTAGAACACCTCGTCCCTGGGGTGGGCCGTCAAAAGCTCTAGAGTCATTTACAGGGACTCGTCTTGAACTGGGTTACTTAGTTCCGGACTAAATAATAGGTAACTCGCTTGTACACAGCGTGCACGTCCGCGTTGTACCGGTTAAATTAAATGGCAGTGCTAAGTATGTAGAACTGTCTGTAGAGTGCTTGCGGACGCGGGTTCGATTCCCGCCGCCTCCACCACCGTATGCAAAAAACCGCCCTTGGGCGGTTTTTTTTCGCTTGCGCCAATGGGCGGTGGGAATCGAAGCCGCGTCGCCGGGGGCGGAATCGGGAATTCGTCGGGCATGCCCGACGCCGATGGAGCGACTCGCGCTTGCAAGCGCGAGGCTATTATCCGGGAATTCGCCGGGCATGCCCGGCGCCCACGAAGCGACTCGCGCTTGCAACCGCGAGGCTATTATCCGGGAATTCGCCGGACATGCCCGGCGCCCACGACGCGACTCGCGCTTGCAAGCGCGAGGCTCTCCGATTCCCTGACTAGAGGAAAATCGCTGCGCGATTTCTTGCATTTACCGCTACTCCGAGATCGCAGCAACACCGCAGCCAGAAATGACAAGGCTGAGTGTCGGGTCCAACCAGCGCCCCTCACCCCATCCCCCCATCCGCCACATCCTTCACCTCCCCCTTCCCCCCGGTCGGCAACTCCGCATCGACCGAACAAGAATACCCTCCGTCCTTGGTCAAATTGTGCGTCACCCGCGTAATGACCCAATCATGATCGACGCCCTCCCGAAAGCCCGAGGTCCGCAACTTCCCTTCCGCCCCGAACTCCGGCCGCCCGGGCAAGGTCAGCGACAGGGTCGCCTTCTGCCGCTCGCGCTTGGCCAGCTCGGCCGTTGCCAGCGCCATGGCCATCTCCCTGGTCGGCTGATGCTGCTTGAGCCGCGTAACCGACTCGCCGCTGCCGACCTTGACCTCATGCCGCGTGCCCTCCTTCACCGCATGATAATAAGCGACGACCGTCCCCCCGCTGTCGCGCGCCGTCTCGGTGACATGAAACGAGGTAATGTGACTGTCCGGCGTCACGCTGATCAGCGCCAGCGGCTGCCCGCCGACCGACTTCGACTCGCCGCGCCTGGCCAGCACCAGCCTGCCGTTCGCAGGCTTCACGAGCACGTCGTACTTCTTCCCCAGGCGAATCAGCAGATTCAGATCCGACTCGTCCTGCTGCGCCACATACGGCAACGCAATTCCCGTCACCGACGCCGCCACGGCCGCTTCCATGCCATGCTCCCTGGCGATGGTCGCCGCCATCGCCCCGAGCGTCGTGCCGGCAGCCCAGCTGCGCGTCTTCTGGCTCTGCAAGGTGGCCTTGCCCTTCGGCGTCTTGTCGAAGATCGCCCCGCGCGCGCGGATCGTCATTTCGCCCGGCCAGCCGCTGTACTCGATCTCATCGACACAGTACAGCCCCATGCGCGCGTTCACCCCATCGTAGCCGAGGAACAGTTCCAGCTCCGCGCCCTTAGGCGGCTTGCGGATCGGCGCGGCCGGGTCGCTGTCGGACAGCCTGATTTCGAGCTTGTCCGACGTGACGCCGGTTTCATCGGTCAGCGACAAGGACAGAAAGCGGCTCTCGATGACCGCCGTGATATCGGTCGCATTGGCCAGCAGCTGATAGGTCGGTTTCAGCTCCACAGGCTGGGCCCTTTCAACGCCACCGGCCGCACCACGTCCGGCAGCACGACGCGCACGTCGGGCGGCAGGACCGGCCCGCGGTCGGCCAGTCCGGGGTTCGCCTGCAGCAGCTGCTCGACGATCTGATGGTCCTGGCGTCCGTAATACTTCCAGGTGAGGTAATCGGCGGTATCGCCGTCTTTCGTGATGTATGTCGCCATTAGAGTCGCCCGATAATCGATTGAGCCGTGCTGCGCACGGATACCGCAAAAACATTGAGCTGATTCACCGCCACCATGCTGCCGCGCAGCGCCGCGACGGCGGCCGGGTTGGCCTCGATCGCGCCCAGCTCGACACCGGCGCGCTGCAGGGCGCCCGAGGCCGACCCGGCGGCGCGCGAGATGTTCCCGCCCACATTGACCAGGCCGTTCATTGCGCTGGCGATGCCGGCCACCGATTTCACGCCCGCCAGCAGGGCGCCGGCGTCGCTGCCCGCGTTCTGCAGCGTCTTCGCCAGGTTCATGCCGCTGCGCACCGCCTTCAGCGCCACGGAAGCCTGTTCGCCCAGGTCGGCGGCAACGCCTGTCACGTTCGCCAGCGACTCGCTCAAGGTGCCGAGCATGGTGGCGCCGCCATTGCGCGCCGTGCTCGCCAGGTTCTTTGCGCTGGAAAGCAGGTCCGGCGAGATCGGGAAACTCTGCGTGGCCATCGGCGCCGGCGGCGCAATCAGGCCCTGGGCGCTGTCGTCCGCAGCGCGCTTGAGCTTGATGCTGAAATCCTGCTTGCGCGCCACGCCGCGCGCGGCAAAGATCGACCCGGTTTCGTCGATGCTCTCGATGACCCACTGCCCCAGCATATTGCCGCGGCCGTCGATCAGCGCCTGCGGCTGCTGCAGGCCGGCCAGCGCCCGCAGGCTGTCGAGCTGGCCGGTGCCGCCGAAGTGTTCCGGGAAGACCACGCCGCTGAGCGTGAGGCCATCGTCGCCGGGTCCGGTCGCTTGCAGCATGTTGAGCTTGCCGAAGCGCGCCTGCGCGGCCCAGGTATAGGCCGTGATGCGCTGGAACTCCTGGTAGGCCGCCGTCTGCAGGCCGAATGAATACGGCCCCAACTTCATCATGATTTCGCTCATTGCGTGTAGTCCCTCAATCCGCTGCGCTCGTTAATTCCTTGCTGGCGCAGCTGCAGCCGTATGATTTCCTCGGCCAGCGCCCGGGGATCCTGCCAGGGCTGCTGGGTGATGTTGAAGGTGTTCGCCTGACTGCTGGCCGCGCCTGCGGCCGGGCCGGCGCCGCGCACCGGCGGCAGTGCGGGCGCGCTGCCGGCCATCGCGGGCGCACTGCCGCCGAACAGCGATGCCGCCGCAGTCCAGCCCGCTCCCAGGAGGCCGCCCGATCCGAGTTGCATGGTCTTGTCGATCACCCCGCCGATGTTCTCGCTGATCCACTTGACCGACGCACGCACCAGGTCGATCGGCAGCAGCATGAGATTGAAAGCGGTCGCCACCACTTCGCCGCAGACCTTGCCCGCGTTGCCGAAGTCGGTCGTCAATTGCGCTGTCGCGCTCACTGGCGTGAGCAACTCGCCAAACCACGCGGCAAGCCGGCTCACAAACGTGCCGATCCCTTCCAGCACCGGCATGACGATGGGCTTGAGCACGTCCCAGATCGGCGCGAAGGCCGCGAGGATGCCTTTGCCCACCGGCGCCAGTCCGCTCATCAGCGCGCTGCCGAAGGAACTGAAAAAGGCCTTCAGCGGTTCCCAGTACTTCCAGATCAGCACGCCAACGGCGGCGATGGCGACGGCGCCGGCGACAAGCAAACCCATCGGGGGAGCGACGAGCATGAAGGCCAGCGCCAGCGGGCGAAGGACCGCCAGCACGCCAGGCACAATGGTGCGCAGGCTTGCCAGCGCACGCCCCAGCATGCCCGCTCCCTCGGTCGCGCCGCCGCCGACGGCGACGCGCGTGAGCATCGTCTGCGCTGCGCCGTAGATGCCCATGGCGCCAGCGGCGGTCACCAGCAGCGGGCCGATCGCGGCCAGGCCGACGCCGAGGGCGGCGACACCAACTACCAAGGTGCTGGTCAGTGCCGGGTTGCGCTCGCTGAACGCGTTGAATTTCTCCAGCGCGTTCGACGCCAGGGTGAGCGCTTTGGTGTACAGCGGCAGCATCTGTATACCCAGGCCCAACTTGGCATCGGCCAGCTTGGCCTTGGCCTCCATGAGCTTGCCCGAGACGCCCGTCCTCCCTTCTTCCACCACCTGGTCGACGCCCTGGGCCTTTTCGCTGTTCTCCCGACTGGCAGCAATACTCTTGCGCTCGGTGTACATGCGGGTCAGGAAATTCCTACTGACCGGATCTGCCGAGATCATGCCGATCGCATCGAGGATTTTGTTCTCGTCGGTGATCCCCTTCTTGTTCAGTTGCGGAACAAGCACGGTGTTCATCCATTGGAAAGGATCGCTCTTGAACAGATCCGATCCCAGCAGCGCGCCAGGGTTCAACCCGACCGTCCGGCCTGACTTGCCGGCCATGTCCAGCTTCGACCTGTCGCCGATCAGGCCAAGCTTGTCCATGTTCTTGAACTGCCGGGATAATATCGTCCCCTGATACATCGAATTGTAGAGCGCCCCCAGGCCAGCGCCGGTTTCCTTGCCGCCCATCGTCTGCACCAGGGGCGCCATGCTGTGGAACAGCACTTTGCTGTCCATGCCCTCGCCCATCACGCCCGCGTTGGTCAGGAGGTCGCGCCAGTCGGCAGCCACCACCCGGCCGCCACTGGCGGTGATCAAGCGCTGGATGATGTTTGCCGGCTCCTTGAACGCTTCCGGCGAGTCGAGGCCGCCGCGCAGGCGGATCACCTTCACCATGTCCATGAAGGCCGCGGTATTTTCCTCCCCCTTCTCTGTGCCAAACATGGCCACATTGCCGAATTTTATTTTGCCCAGCATGGGCATGATCATTTCCGCCTTGGACTGATCGCCGGCAATCACCAAGGCGTCGCGCATCAATTCGAGCTTCTCTACCTGGCTCAGACCAAACTGCTTCATTTCCTTGGCGAATTTAAACGCGCTATCGCCGCTCTCGCCGCTCAAGCCGACCGCGCGCACGCGGGACTGCTCGCTGTCGTACTCCGTCGCTTCCTTCACGCCGGGAATCAAGGATCCCAGGATGGACTTGCCCATCGTGCTCGCACCGGCGCCGGCGGCGCCGATGTTCGCGGCGTGGGCCTTGATGCCCGCTTTCCGTTTCTGGCTGAGCTCGAGCTTGTCTTGAGCGGCGACCATGTCACCGATCGCCTTGGTGTTGTTCTCGTAAATTGAGCGCAAGTGCTTGGCGCTCTTGCCCATCGACTCGAACGTATCGATGAACAGTTTCAGGTTGGCGTGCCTGCGATTGAGGTCGTCGAGCGCCTTGCCGATTCCCGTCACCATCGACGCCGTCGAACCCAGGGCCGACTTCAGCCCTGCGCTCACGGTGCCGCCGATGGTAATCATTGTAGTGAGAGGTTTATTTGCCATGCTGTTTTGCCAGTCGTTCCAGGTAAGCGGTGAACCGCGACGTGCGCATGCTCAGCATTTCCGCCTCGGCCCATCCGGTGTGGGATGCCAGCGCCAGCATCCCGTCAAGGCAGTAATCTGCGCTTAGTCGATAAAAAGCTGGAAGGCTTCCTGTACGCGGCGGTAGTCGCGCAAGCCCATGGCGCGCAGGTTGGACGGCGCCAGCCCGCACAGCTTGGCCATGAATTCCACCTCGCGCGCGGCATCGCTGCCGTTGGTCAGGTCGTGCACCAGCTGGTCGTCGACGGTCGGCTCGCGCATGCGCAGCGCGCCCACGTTGGTGCCGTCGATATTGAGCGGCTTGGTCAGCGTGATATCGGCGGCGCTGCCGTCCGCACTCATTTTTACATTCGAAGTTTTTGCCATGTTGGTCACCTGATGAATTGATCTTGAAAACTGGCCGCGCCGGGCGGCCAGCGGGTTGTTACATGCCCAGTGCGGCGCGCTGGGCGGCCAGCATGTCGACACCGTTGACGATGTGAATCATGTTGATGATGTCGATTTCATGCACCACCACGTCGCCATGCATCAGCTTGTAGTAGTTCAGGTTCATCGACAGCTTCAGCGCCGGCTTTTCGCCCGCCTTGACGCTGCCCATGTCGACTTCCAGCACCTTGCCGCGCATGACATGGGTCACCGGGGTGGTGGTGCCGTCATACGATTCGAGCGATTCGCGCAGCGTGAACGGCACGAACTGGCCCTCGGCCACGCCCCAGTACGAGAGCGCATCGCGGCTGAACTGGATCATGGTGAAGCCGGCGTCCATCGCCGCCTGGCCCATGCTCAGCTTGACGGGGGCGTTCATGCCGCCGCCACGGAATTCTTCCGTCTTGAGCGTCAGCTTCGGCGGGGTGACTTCCTCGACCTGGCCGGCAAAGCCTTTGCCGTCGATGAACAGGTTAAAATTTTTGCGAACGTCGCGCGCGGTCATATTAGAAAATCTCCTTGATGTAATCGTTCACCAGATGGCTGCGGAAGGTAATGTGCTCGGCCGGATACACCGGGGTAAAGTCGAAGTCGAAATACACCTTGCCCTGGGCAATCTGCAGCGGCGTATTCAGGTCCGGGTCGGCGTAGCACTTGCCGCCCAGGATGGCGCCGATGGCGGTCAGGTGGCGCAGGTACGCGTTCACGCCTTCGACCACTTCGGTCATGTAGTTTTTCGTGATGCCGCGGTCGACCGCCCACAGGTGGGCGCGCAGCAGGCTGTCGTTGATGATGTCGGCGGTGCGCACCACGCACAGGAAGGCCCACTTCGGATCGCTCGACAAGGTGCGGTTGCCCCACAGGCGGTAGCCGTCTTCGCGGATGATGGTGGCGACCTTCTTTTCGTTGAGCATGTTGGCGCGGCTGTTGGCGTCGCCCAGGGTGAAATCGATCGGACGCTCGGTGCCCTGGATGCCGTTGAACAGCTGGTTCGACGGCGACCACCAGAAGCCCAGGTCATTGTCGATACGGGCCTGGATGCCTGCCGCGCCGGCGCTGGCGAACTGGGTCACAAGCACGCCGTTTTCGGTCTTGAGCACTTTCGGGTCGATCACGAACACGCGCTTGCTGCCGAAGTCGCCCGCGTAGGCGATGGCGGCGGCGTCGTTGGTGCTCGGGCCGTCCGCGAAAATGGTGGCCTTCAGGCGGTCGGCAATGCCCACCAGTTCGGCGACCACGGCATTGCCTGCGTTGCCCAGGCCGGGAACGAAGGTCGCGCCGGTGCCCGCGCCCGCGCCGGACAGGGTGAAGGTCGGGGCCACGCTGTAGCCGCTGCCGCTGTTGGTGATCGTGCGTTTGGTGACGACGCCGCCGGCGATGGTGATTGTCGCCGCAGCGCCGCTGCCGCCGGTGCCGCCGCTGGCCGCCAGCGCATAGGTGCCGTCGGTGTAACCGGAGCCGGCGGCGCCGGTCAGGGTGACCACGCCACCGGTGACGCGCTGATGCGTGAAGCCGGGAGCGCACAGCAGGCGCGGCTGGTAGCCTAGGGTGGACTGGGCGGCGCGCAGGGCGTGCACGCCCTTGTACTGGCCGGTGACGGGGTCGACGCCGCCCAGCATGTTGGCCAGGGTGGCGCTGTCGGTGGCTTCCTTGGCCACGCGCACCACGATGACGACGGCGCCGCACTGGTCGAAAATCGAATCCAGCGCCGACGGCAGGGTGCCCAGGCCCAGGCCGGTCATGTCCAGTTTGGCAGCCTCGATGCGCGAGCCGGCCACCAGGACGGGGGTGTTCAGGGGGTAGGCAAGCGGATCGGCGTCCGGCGCGGTGCCGACGATACCGATCACGCTCGACTTCACGGTGGAGATGGGACGTGCGCCGCCGTCGATATCGATGACTTCGACGCCGTGCAGGAATTGTTCAACGGCCATATTTATATCCTATAAAAGTGTTGGGGTTGGCAGCATCTAGTTTGCCGCGCAAGCAGGCCGGATTCCTCCGGTGGATTTTCCACAGCCGACCGCCCGGATGGCGGCCGCCGGTGGGGGGCTTGATGGTGCTCAGATGTATTCTTCGATGACGACCACACCGGCGGCGCCGTGGCCGCCCGCCAGCGCGCCGCCGGTCTGGTTGACTGCGACGCCGCTGCCGCCCGTGCCGTAATTGCTGGCGCTGATGGCGGCGGCATTGCCGGCCGCGCCGGCGGGACCGGCGCCCAGCGGCGACGAGCCGCCGCAGCCGCCCAGCATGCCGTTCGCCAGTGAGGAACTGGCGAAGGTCGCCGATCCCGCCGCGCCGACGAGCGCCAGCAGGTTGGCCCCGGTCGGAGCGGCCGAGCCCGCGCTGTTGCCGATCACTGCGGGCGGCGCCACATTGTTGAGCAGCGTGCCGCCCGCGCCGCCTGGCGCGCTCAACAAGGTGCCGATGGACGATGCGCCGCCGCCGGTTCCGGCCGCGTTCGGCGCCGCCACGCCGCCGGCGCCCACGGTGACGGCTTTCGATGCGCCGATATCGACGCTGCTGAACAGGCTGACACCGCAGGCGCCGGACGCGCCGGGGGCGCCCACGCTGACGTTGCCCGCCGCTGCGGCCCCGGTGCCGCCGGCTGCGCCGCCGCCGCCCTGGACCTGCGCCTTGATGAACATCATGCCGGTCGCTGGCGTGTACAGGCCGGCACCGGTTGGCGTGAATGCGGAGCCGTTGATCGATACCTGCTGCACGCCGGCGTTCATCCGGTACACCAGGATCCGGTTCAGCCGGCCGGCCACCTTGACGTACTCGGTGGTGGCCAGCCGTTTGGAACTGTCGTCCGGCGCGGGCGTGGCTTTCGCGGTCACCGCGCCCGCCGCTGTCGCGCTCAGCGCCAGCGACAGCAATGTGCTTTGATCTTGCTTCATGGATCAGTACTCCACGATGACAATGCCGGGGCCGCCGGATGGGTGCGGTCCACTCCCAACGCCAATGCCGCCGCCGCCGCCGCCAATGCCGCCGAGAGATCCGCCACCGCCAATGCCGGTAGTGCCACCGCCGCCACCGCCATCGCCGCCGCTGCCCGCCTGCCCGCCCGGGTACCCGCCCGTGGAACCGATCCCGCCGCCGCCGCCGCCGCTGCCACCGTTGCCGCCCATTGGCAAGCCGCCAGCCCCCATAAAGCCGTCGAACGGGAACCGGATGACCGCGCTAGAAAGGGAGTATCCCGCTGCTTGAACTTCGCCCCTCAGTCCGTAAGCGTTTGGTCCCGGCAGCACCTTGGAATTACCGAAAGCACTTCCGCCGCCTACGCCGTAAGCTTGGCCGCTCGCGTTTTGTGTGACGCTCGTGCCAAAAACGCCGCCGACGACGCCGCCGCCGCCCGTGACATTACCGCCCAGCTGCGAGACGCTGCCGCCGTCGCCCAGCTGCGACCCACTGCCGCCACCTCCGCCGCCAAACGGGCCTCGGCCGGCGCCACCCTGGCCCCCGGTGGCCTGGAAGTCCCCGCCCGTCCCGACGCCACCCAGGCCGCCGTTATTGAGTTGCCCGTCCATGCCGCTAGTCTTCCCGCCCAGACCGCCAGTGGCGGAAATCAACGCGCCGAACGACGACGCGCCCCCGGCGGACGCAGTCGCCGGGCTGAGCATACCGCCGACGGGAACAGCCGTGCTGAGGCCGCCGGCACCGACCACGACGGGGAAACTGCCCCCTGGCGCAACGGTGAATACGCCGTGCGCATACCCGCCGCCGCCGCCGCCGCTTGGGCCGCCAGTGATGGCCCCCCCAACGCCCAGGTTGTTGCCCGCGCCGCCGCCGCCGCCCACCACGCGCACCCGGATTTTCGAAATCCCGGCAGGGACGACAAAGGTTCCGTTCTGCTCGAATATCCTGTACGCGCCGCGCCCGAACACGCCCATGAAACCATGCGGGCGCACCAGGTTCGACGCGTTGTCCGCCGTGTAATTGATGTCGTTGTTATCAGCCGAAATACCCATTCCTTACGCTCCTTCCAGCAATGCATGCGCGCGCACCGACACGGTGGCCAGGTCGCTGCGCACAAAGATTTTTTCGCCTTCGGTCAGAAGGCAGCCTGTCTTTTCATACTCGCAATTGGGCAGCAGAACGCGGTCGAAGGCGATCCAGTCGGCCTCCGCCGCCACGATGGCGCTGCCGAACGCCAGGCGTATGCGCACCGGCACACTGCCGCGGTTGACGAAAGAAATATTTGCAACAGCCGTTTGATTGGCCGGAATCGCAGCGCCGATCTGCTGCTCAACCCCTGCGACCAGGTTTGCCTTACCAAAAATCATGGATGCCATTAGATTTGTCCTATGTAGTAGCCGATAAATTTGATTCTTTGCGGGATCTTCAGCGGTTCGTTCGGCTCGTTCTGAACGAACAGCACCTCCGTGCCCGCAGGCAGCGGCAGCGCCAGCTTCAGGCTCACCCCGGTGAGCACCTGGAACTCGTGCTGGCGCGACCCTTCGACGTAGACCGCCACCCCGTCGGTGGTGCACACCGACAGCGTGAAGGTGTCCTGCCCCGCCGCCGCCAGCTGGCGCTCCTTGATCACGTCGACCAGCACGTTGGCGTCGGTGGGGTCGACCCACTTGGTATTGCCGTCGAGGTTGTCGACCTTGGCCAGCAGCTGGTTGGTGGTGCCGCCGGGAATGATGTAAGCCCGGGTGATGGTGGAAATGACCCAGCTGCGCGTGGCGCCCACGAATTGCGTGTCGACCACCAGCTGCACGTTGGCGGTGTTGCTGACCTTGATGGCAAGGTCGACGATCATGTCGCGCGTGCTGCCGTGGGCCGCCAGCGGCTTCCAGGTCGCCGGGAAGTTACCTACCGCGAACAGCTGGCCGTCCTGGTCGTACACCCCGACTTCGTGGATGGCGAAGTCGCCGCTGTTCGACGGAATCAGCAACTCCGCGTGCATGACGGCCGGATCGTTGGCGTCCACCAGCAGCGAATTGATCATGCCGCGATAGACTTCGCGCACCAGCGCGGTCTGGGCCGGGTCGGGCAGCGTCGGATTGCCGTTGCCGTCGCCGACCGCCATGTGGGTAAGCTTGACGATGCCCTTGTTGGCCACCGCCGCCGCGATTTTTGCCAGCCCGACGGCTGTCAGTTTTACGCCGTATTCCATGTCAGAGCTTCCAGATTTCTAATTCGGAAATCACCTGCACCTCGGCGACTTTGCCGCCGCCCAGAGGCACGCTTCCCTCCCCGATCACCGTGTAGATGGCAACCTGGGTCTGCGCCGACAGCGTCGCCATGCCGACCGTTTCGTGGTCGCAGGCATTGAGCCCGCCAGTCATGGCGGATTTCCCGTACAACACGAACGGCGTGCCGGACATACTGGCGATGCGACCGAACGCATTGCCCGGCGAGCGCGCGCGGAAATAGTACTTACCGGGCGGCAGGGTGATCGCATTGTTCGCCAGGCTTGCGCCGGCAATCTCGTTGGTCACCACGGTATTGAGAATGCGCTGGATCGGCGTATTCGGCTCGCTGGCCGTGCCGGTGGTCGCACCCATGCCGGAGGGCTGGACTTCGCGCACCTGCAGGTAGCGCGGGCCGGCGAGAGGAAACGACGCGGCCAGGTCCTTGGTCAGCTTGGCCAGCGACGGTACCGGGCCGCCGAGCGTGTCGACGGTGGTGTTCGCATCGCCGTGGGCGATGTCGTGCACCACGTCGGCGTCGACATAAAATTGGGCAACTTTGTTTGCAAGTGTCATTGAATTTCCTACCAGTAGTTGGCCGCAGGAAGCGCGGTATGGATAAACGAATGCAGCAGGTCGACTGCCGCTTCGGTGTCGGGAAAACCGTGCGCGATGGCTTCGGCGATCAGGTCGCTCCCCGCGAGTTCGCCTTCGTTGGCCGCCACTTTCACGAGCTCGCCGCACATGGGGATGCCGCCGGCAAAGATCGTGCCGTCGACGCGGCCGTCGACCTGCAGCCGCGCCAGATGGCTGCGCACGTTCTTGGTGCTCTGGATCACGTCCAGGATGGTCTGGTACGCCGCCTTGCCCGGGACCCCGGCCCCGCTGGCGTCGAGCCTCACACCGAAGGTGTACGGGTCGCCCAGCGGCACCAGCTTGAACCATTCGGTCAGCACGACCGGATAGCCGAGCGCTTCGAGGGCGGTGCGCACGGCGTACGGCGTGCCCTTGGTGCGATGCACCTCGATGCTGGCCTTGATGGCCCCGCGCTTTTGCGCGGCCGACCAGCCGGTATCCCATTTGTCGACGCTGAACTGCCAGGCCAGCCACGGCAGCAGGTGCGCGGGGCAGGTGTCCGGGTTCCACGACTCGCGCACGGCCAGCGGCACATCGCTCACGCGCGCGATGGCGAGCGACATCGACTGCTCGGCTGGCGAGGCGTTGGAGGGCAGCAAATGGTCAGGCATCGGTGCCGCCCGCGCTCAGGGTGATGCCGTTGCAATAAGCTGCCTGGTTCCAGGCGGTGACGATATTGGCCGCCGGCGCCGCCAGCACCACGCGCTGCACGCCTGGCTGGTGCAGGGCCGCGTACACGCCCGACAGGGTGATGTCGCGGCCCAGGCGGTGCGATGCGCTGGCGTAGGCCTGCATCGCGGCGCGCGCGGCGTCGATGACGACGGTGGCGTCCGGACCGTCGAACAGGACCAGCGACGCCGTCACGCTGTAGTCGATGATATTGCCGGGAACGACGTCCACATTGTCGGTGAGCGGGCGCACGTCCTGCGCGCTCAGCGTGGCGTCGACGGCGGCCAGCAGCGCCGGCGACGGCGTGCCGTTGCCCTGGCGCGAGAGCACCGCCACCGACACCACGCCGGGAGCCGGGCTGGCCACGGCCACGTCGAGCACGTCGGCGTCGGCGCCCAGCGCGTGGAACACGTACGCGCCTTCAGGACCGGCGGTACTGAAGCCCTCGAACGAGAGCTGCACGCGGCGGCGCAGGCTGTCGTCGTCTTCGTACACGGCCGGGGTGGCCGGCGTCGTGGCCGGATTCTCGGCGACGAGCTGCAGGCGCTGCACGTCGTAGCGCGCGGCGATCTGTTCCAGGTCGGCCTGCTCGGCGTAGGCCAGGGTGACGGCCTTGACCGCCTCGTTGACGCGCTGGCGCAGCAACAGTTCGCGGTAGGCGCACACTTCCATGATCTTGAACGCCGGGTCGGACTCGACCAGCGCGCTGAACAGCGGATCGCGGGCGCGGAGGTCGGCCAGCATCGCCGTCAGGATGGTTTCAAAGTCCAGCGCGTCGACGGCGTCCGGAAAGGGAAGCTGCGAAAGATCGACAGCGGTAAATGCTCCTGCCATTATGTAATCTCGATTCCGTCAAGCTTGATTAGTCGGCCTTCCGGCAGGTAGTCGCCGGTCAGGTCAATCTCGATGCGGCCAGGCACGGCGTTGACAATCAGCGCCTTGTGCAGCCTGAACCGCGGTTCGTTGATGCGCAGCGCTTCCGCCGTGGCGGCATACATCTCCAGAATGGTGTCGCTGTTGATCGGTGCGTCGACCAGGCGCGGCAGGCGGCTGCCGTAGTCGCGCCGCATCACCCGCGTGCCGGTCGGTGTGGTGAGAATGTCCCGGATCGACTGGCGCAAATGCGCCAGGCCGCCGAGCCGTTTTCCTGTGTTTGCGTTGATTCCGTCCATACCCCCATTCTGGGCGGAATGGACGCGAACTTCCTCCGGGGGGTTTTCCACGTCACACCGGCTTGGTGGTCAGTTGCAGGTCGCCTTGCTCGCGGTGCTTGTGCAGCGCCAGGCTGATCGAGCTCATGGCGATCACGTCGGCGTCGATCGAGACGATGTCGCCCGAGATGCGGGCGCCGTCCCTGCCGGTCAGCCCCCTGCCGAAATCGATGCTGCCGACGACCCGCAGGTCGCCCGTGAGCGTGGTGACCGGGGTGTTGAGCGTGGTGCCGATCGAGGCGTTCACCGTGGCGACCTTGGTGTTGACCGTGATGTCGTCGTCCGTGTTGATCGTGGTGTGCTTGCAATTGACGATGACGTTGCCGCCGCCGTTGACGGTGATGGTGAGCGTGTTGCTGGCGCTGTTGTAATCGCCGGTACTGCCGTCGGGGAACACGACGTGTTCCTGGTGCATGCTCGCCGCCGGCGCCGGATGCGCGTCCTGGTACACCGCCTGCCCCGCGAACGCCTGGCCGGTGTCGCCGTACGGCGCGAACACCACCAGCTGTTCGCCGATGCGCGGCGCCGACCAGGTGCGGGTCGCACCCGCCCTGCCGGTGTGAAACGGCATCCAGTCCGTGACCAGGCCATTCACCCGCATTTTCACGCGGGCGTTGGCTTCGTCGAGCTGCGCCACGACGCCGACGCGGATCATGTTCGACATGAGCCGTTCGATTTCCGCGCTCATGGCAGGGCCGCTTTCATGGCGGCCGCGCCGCTGTTGCCTGGCAAATTATTCAGGTTCAACCCGGTCACCTCGATGTAACGGTCTTCCTTGCCGATGCCGATCTCCGGCGTGAAGCCGAGATACACGGTCGTCGGCGCGACGCCGTCGTCGTTCCAGACGCTGTGCCCCAGGTGGGCGACCTGGCGCCATTCGACGCACCAGGCCTGGTACTGGTCCGGCAGCGGCCTGGCCTCGTCCTTGTAGGCGCGGATGGCCTGCGCGGGACCGGTCATGCCGCCGGGCCAGCGCTTTTCGTGCAGGAACGCCGCGAAGGCGGCGGCCAGCACGCGCACGGACAGCTGCGGCGCCGCCGTGCTCGAGGCGATCGTCAACGCCGCCTTGAACTGCAGCATGACCGGCAACTGGCCGGTGCCCGGATCGACTTCCGGCGCGGCGTCGAAGCCGCTCATGTCGAGCAGGCAGGCCGGGACCGGCAGGTCGGTGCCGACGTCGCGGTAGAACGCGACGGTGCGCAGCGCCGGAAAGCGCGCCCGGATCGCGGCGACGATCGTGTCGTGCAGCGCCGGCAGGTCGATGTGAGTATCAGTATTCATGTGTTCCCAGTTGTCGTTCACGCGTGCCCGCAGGCCGCGTTCGAAACGCTTCCGGAACAGTTGCTCCGGAAGCCCCAAATTCCCTCACCGGTCCTGCGCCGGCCGCTCAGGGCGCCAGGCGATCGGCCCGCACCACGGCCTGGCAGGCGCGCAGCTGGTCCGCTACCTGGTCGGCTTCGCTGGCGATTCGCAGCAGAAATTGCGCATCCGCGAGCTGAAGTCCGACGCCCTGGGCTGCATCACCGCTGCCGGCGCTGGCGCCAGCCTGGGCGATGCCGGCGCCGCCGCACCCGGCATAGGCAAGTCGCTTGCGCAAGCGCAGAGTGCCATTGAGCAGCTCAGCAGCATGGCGTTCGTGTTGTGCTTTTTCATCTGCGCGTACTTTCTCGTAAGTGGCGGCCAGCGCCGCCATGTCGTCGACGCTGCGGCGCTCGGCGGCCTCGACCCTGGCGTTCCATGACATGAGGTCGCGGGCGTGCTTCAGGGCGTCGGCGCCGATGCGCAGTTCGTACAGTCGTGTCGTGGTGCCGACGCCATGCGCGTACGCCGCGTACAGGCTGGCGCCGGCAAGCGCCAGCGCGATCGCGTAGGGCGCGGCGGCCCTGAGCGCCAGCGCGGCGATCACTGCGCGGCCACGCACTGCGCATGGGCGCGCAGGCGATCGGTCCAGACCCCGGCGCAGCGCTTGTTGCCGGGTGTCGAGCAGTCGTAGCCTGCCGCATATCTGAACTTCAGGATGGCCTCGCAGGCGCCCGTGTAGTCGCCGCTGTTGAGGCGCTTGACGATGGTGCTGGAACAGAAGGCCGCGCCGCCGATGTTGTACGCCAGGTCGGTGTAGACATCGTATTCGGCCTGGTGCAGCGGCACGCCGACGCACTGTTTCAGCGCGCCTTCGTACTGGCGCACATCGGACAAGGCGCGCTGCAGCGCCTCGACCGGGTTGGTCCGGTCGCCCATCCTGACGCCCTGGGTCGTGCCGAATCCATGGGTCGGCACATCGCCCCTGGTCGGGATGACGGCCCGGTCCGTGTACCCTTCGCGCACCGCGATGCCGACAAAGGCGGCGGCGCTCATCGACAGCGCGCCGATCGCCATGCGCATTTTTCCGTTGCTCATTCTTATTTCCCTCCGAAGGATTTCCAGGCCGCGTACATGGCGACGGCGCCGCCGGCGATCATGCCGGCCCATTTGACGACTTCACCGACCCAGCCCAGCACCTTGAAACCGGTCTTCGCGGCACTGAACAATTCGAGCAGGAGCGCCGTCATTTCGTTGTTGCGCTCAAGGTTCGCTTCCACCTTGACCAGGCGTTCGTTGAATGCGTGGAAGTCGACCGCCATGACATCGAGCTTGATGCCGTTGCCGATCGACGCCTGCTGGCTCGGGTCCTGCTGTTGCGTGCCGGGCGTCGTCATGCAACACACTGCGGGGAAATACGGATCATGGGTCGGGCCTTTCGATTGACATCTCTTGTATTGTCCCCGTCCGCGCGCTCCCGATCCTCCGGTGGGTTTTCCCGCACCAGGTTGCGCACGGTGCGTTCGTGCACGCCGACGATGGCCGCGACCTGCGTCGCCTTCATGGTCCCGCCGCGCATCATTCCCAGGATGGCTTCGTGCACGAAGGCGCGCTGGATGAACGCGCAGTTGGCCGGCTTCATGATTTCGCCGCCGAAAGCCTTGCACAGCTTTTCCGCATCGGCGCTGCCCAGGATGCGGACCAGCTGGTGATCCGGGCGCAGGTTCTTTACGGTCGGCACGTACATGACGACCTGGTAGGACTTCTTTCCAGGCTGGCCGACATAGCAGCGCGGTAAAGCGCCGATCAGCATCAGCGCCTGCGCGCGTCCGATCACGTCGGCAATTTCCTGTACGCTGTCCGGCAAGCGCATGGCGCCTTGCATGGACGCGCCGAGGAAGGCAGGATTGCGCACGCCAGGCCGGTGGGCCGGCTGCGTCGCATGGTGCGCGTGTCGATGTTGCATGGGGCTTTCCTTCAATCTCAGTAAGTGAACCAGGCGCAGCGCTGTTGACCTGGCAGTGGCCGTGGATCTTGTTCTTGAACCTGGTTCTTGGAACGGGGTTGGGTCTGATGACGCGTGGAGCGCCGTCATCTCTGCTTCTGCTTCTGCTTCTGTATCTGTTTCTGTCTCTGTCTCTGTCTCTGTATCTGTATCTGGGGCGTTACATTTCCGTTGAAGTAAGGTTACGTCGCCGTTACAGCGCCAGGCCCGCCACTTTTTTCTTCGCTGCCCGGTGCTTGGCGACCCTTGCCGCGCTGCTGTCGGAGAGGAACTGGCGCTTGTCCCAATTGAGCAGGTTCCAGCGCTCGTCGATGAAGCCGCGCGCCATGAACAGCTCCTTCGTCGCGCTCAGTTCCTGCTCGCTGATACGCAGGTGAAACGCGATTTCCGTTTCATGTAACGTGACGAGTCCGTTACTGCAACGCATGCACATCAGCATCAGGTAGCGGCGCTGCATGGCCTCCGGCAGCATCTGCACTTTCGGATCGTGGGCAAACTCGGCATACATGCGAAACCAGGGATTGGCCATCAGCCTGTCCTCCTTCGCACATCGATCAGCAGCTTGCACAGGGCCACGATGCCGGCGCGCTGATGCAGGTCGTTGGCGTCCTCGCCCACGACCTCGCTCATGGCATACGGCAGGCCGGTCTTTTTGGCCGCTGCCTCGCCGGCGCCGGACGCATCGTTGTCGGCAATCGCAAACCGCGGTCCGCGCAGCAGCGCGGCCACATGCGCCATGTTCGCGGCGCTGAAACACACCAGCACAGAAGCGTTCAAACGCAGCCTGCGCAGCGCCATGTCGATGCTCAGCCCGGTGGCATAGCCCTCGCACAGGAAGGTCTCCGGGGCCCGCTGCTTGCCCAGCCTGAGCACGGCGCCGCGCGCGCGCATGCCCGGGGCCATCTTCTTTTCCCAGCGCCGCTCCTCGGGGATCCACGCGATGCTCTGGATTCCCCGCAACGCGTTGGTGTCGAGATCGCGCATCGGCACGATCAGCGTGGTGTCGGACACCAGCGCCAGCACGGCGGGCAAGCCCTTGGCGTTCAGGTAGTAATGCGTTTTCATGGAGCAGCGGTCGATCAGGCGCTGCGCGTGGACGGCCGCCTGGCGGTAGCCGCGCTCCTTGCGCGCCTGCTCGGCCGCCACGGCCGCCGCCCTGGCCTCGCGTTCGCGCTGCCGCTGCGCCAGCGCGTGCGCGCCGAGCGGGCCGCGCGGCGGGCCGTGGTCGCGCCAGCCGTTGGCGGCGGCCTCGTAGTACAGGGTGCCGATGCCGACCTTGCCGGCTGCGCCGATGCTGCGCCACACCGCCCTGGCCGCCAGCGCGTTGTACGAGTCCGCGCCCTGGCTCCAGGCATCCCACGGGACGAAGCCGTCCTCGAGGAAGCCGGCCTTCATGGCCATGCCCATGCGCACCCAGGTGTCGCGCTCGTGCGCGGGGACGAAGGCCAGTGCCGCGATGGCTTTTTGGATGCTCATCGCGCACCTGCCCGATACGCGATCGCGTTCGCCTTGGCCTTGTTCATGACGGCCCTTGAAACGGGGACGTCGGCAATAGCGTCGAACGGCGCCAGCCCGGTCGGTTCGGCCCCGGTGATGCTCCTGAAAAGGTGACAGGCGCGGCGGCTTGCCGTTTCCGGCCGGCCCTGCCTGCGGCACAGCGTGACAGCCTGCTCCCACACCGCCAGCGCGTCGCCCGCGCTCGCCTTGCCCACCTTGAATTCGGCCATCACCCCCGCTTCGTGCTCGATCAGGTTCGGCCTGGCCATCTGGAAGCCGCAGGCCATGCAGCGCCGCCGGAATGCCGCGTAGCCGCACTGCGGACATCCGGCCGCATGATCGTGCCCGGTCGCGCCATCCTCGCGCACGATCCTGTCCAGGCGTTCGCCCTGATCGAGCGCGTCCAGGCCATCGTGGTAAATCGTTTCGTAGTCCGCCGCGAAGCGCACGATATTGCCGCTGAAGTCGAGCAGCAGCAGGTCGGTCTTGCCGGTGTCGGGCGAGGCGCGCAGGCCGCGGCCCCACATCTGGATCGCGGTCGAGAGCGACTTGCGCAGCGGGCGCACGTCGCACACGCAGCTCACATCGCGCTGGTCGAAGCCCTTGGCCAGCGCCTCGACCGACACCAGCACGCGCAGCATCGCGCCGGCGCCGCGAAAGTCGTCCAGGATCTCCTTGCGTTCGGCCTCGGTGGTATCGGCGGTAAACACCATCGCCATCACGCCGGCCGCGTTGAACTCGCGCGCCATCGCCTCGCAGTGGGCGATGGTGGCGCCGAAGACGATGGTCTTGCGGTCCTCGGCATGCCTGAGCCACTCCTGCACCACGTTGCCGACGATCTGCATGCCGCGTTCCTGCGCGGCGCCCTCGGTCCATTCGCCGCCGGCGGTGGCCGCGCCGCGCATGTCGACCCTGGTGCAGGACAGGATGCGCATCGGCACCAGCACGCCGGCAGCGGTCAGTTCGCGCATCGTGGTGGCATTGACCAGGTTCGAAAACAGCTTGCCCAGGCCGCTGCTGAACGGCGTGGCCGACAGTCCGATCACGGCGGCGCGGCAGTGCACGATGTGATCGGTCCACGCCTTGAGCTGGGTGTGCGATTCGTCGATGATGATCAGGTCGGCGTCCGGCCAGGAGCGGCGCGCCAGCGTTTGCGCGCTGGCGATCTGGAATGGCAGCGACGGATTGAAGCGCCAGTGCCCCGCCATCAGGACCGAGTGCGAGAGCAGCCCCAGCGAATCGGCCACGGCCGAGGTCTGGTTGATCAGCGTACGCCGGTCGGCGACGAAGATGACCCGTTTGCCGCGCATGAGCGATTCACGGATCAGGAACATGGCCAGGATCGTTTTGCCGGAACCGGTGGGACTCATCACCATCTGGCAGCGATGCCCGGCCGCGAACCCGGCGCGCAGGCGTTCGCGCGCGGACGCCTGGAACGGGCGCGGCGCGGGAAACCGGGCGCGCCCATCGTTGAGGTGATTCATACGGCCGCCTTCCTTTTAGCAAGTTCTTTTTCGGCCTTCGCGGCACGGTTTTTCCAGTAGACGACGGCACGCGCGCGCTCGATGAACTCGCCGCTCCTGGCCGCCAGGGTGCGCTCGGCGTTTTCCGCCAGCGCGCGCTGGCGGCAGGCGTCGGCCATGGCTGCCTCGAGCCGGTCGTCGGCGTCGAAGACCCGGCCCATCATGGCGTTGTCGGCCACGGACTCGGCCAGGCTCGCCTGGAGTTCGGCTAGCTGTTCGCGCAGCGCTGCAACGCTGGCGCTGGTGGCGTCTGCCGAATTTTGGGCAACAGTTGCCCCTGCGCCTGCCGGGAGCCCGGCGGCGTTCTCGATGATGTGCATGCGATTCCTTAGATTGAGGTGGGTTCAGCGACCTGCGCGAAGCAGGCGCCATGCAGTGCGCAGATCGCCTTGAACGTCGTGACTTTGCAATCGTCCTGTCCGTTCAAAATGCGGTTGACTGTCGGCTGGGTCGTCCCCAGCTCGACAGCGAGGCGGGTTTGCGTCCAGCCTTGTTGGGCCTTGATTTCCATCAAGAGCGTTGAAATATTTTTTTCCATGCGTCCATTCTATTCATAAACGAATAGATCGGCAATACATTCGCAAATAATTTTCTTGCGCCCGCCTATACGCGTATGTATCATCAGCGCATGAACATCTCAAGCCGACTAGAAGAAGCCATGCGCGATGCCGGATTCGCGTCCCAGAGCGCGCTGGCGCGCGCCTCCGGCGTGCCCCAGCCCACCATCAACCGGATTGCGCGCGGCGCCGGCAGCAAGGGTCCGGAGGCGCACACCCTGCTCCTGCTGGCGCAGGCATGCCAGGTGAATTTTCAATGGCTGCATCAGGGATACGGCCCAAAGCGGCCCTCCCGCGCCGATGCGCAGCCTGCCGAATTGAGCGAGGTTGCCGCCTTCCAGCATGGCGATGAGGACCCGCGCTTCGTTGCCATTCCCATGGTGACGCTGCGCCTGTCCGCCGGCGTCACCGGATTTCAAACGGAGCCCGACACGCGCGATGGCGGAAGCATGCTGGTGTCGGCGAGCTGGGTAGAGGCGTGCCGTTATTCGCCGAAGCACCTGGTGGCGATTCAAGTACGCGGACAGAGCATGGAACCGTCGCTGTACGAAGACGATATCCTGATCGTCAACACGGCCGATACCAAGCCGGTCGACGGGCACGTCTTTGCGGTCAACTATGAAGGCGAGGCCGTTGTCAAAAGGCTGTCGCGCGACGCCGGCATGTGGTGGCTGGAATCGGATAATCCCGACAAACGCAAGTACCACCGCAAGCTGTGCCAGGGTGAGGGATGCCTGATTGTGGGCCGGGTGGTGAGGAAAGACAGCCAGCACATCTAGGCCTCGCGCGTAGCAAAAATGCAACACCCATTCCCGCCATGAGCGGGTTTTTTGATGCCGCACCTATTCACGGACAAATGAAAAATTCATTTAAGTATTGATAACCATTACTCGTTCACGTATACTTGTTCTCCGTCAACCAGCAGTCTGCGGCTCCTGGTCCTGCAAACGGGGAGGCGATGCGTCCGCCCCTTTTGAAGCAGGTGCGCATTTTTTAGAAGGAAGCAAATGCACAACACACATGTTCGCTCCGGCGTTTCGGATTCGCAAGCAGGCAACATGCCGGGAGCACCATCGTTGGCGGACGGTGTACGTCAGCAGTCTCACGATATCGAAGGGCAGATCGTCGACGCCAGGATTCTGATCGAAGCGATCTTTCATGAAATCGACGGCATGCATGACTTGCCGCCTGCGGCGATGCATCGCGTCAATGTGATCAATTGCTTCGCCACCTGCGCCTTGCGCAATCTGACGCTGGTTGCCGCTGCAAACAATAATGTGCTGTTGATGACGGCCTCGGGCGGCACAGCATGAGCGGCGACATCACCGCCTGAGCAGTATTTTTTCAAGCGCTGCGATATCGACCGGCTTCACCAGATGATGATCGAAGCCCGACGCCAATGCCAGCAAGCGATCCTCTTTCTTGCCGTACCCGGTCAGCGCCACCAGGGTGGCGGCCCGCCCGCCCGGGGTGGCGCGCAAGCGGCGCGCCAGTGCGTAGCCATCCATCCCGGGCAAACCGATATCGAGGATATACACATCGACCGGCTCCCCATCCGCGATCTGCAAGGCGGCGGCGCCATCGCCGACCACGCGCACCCGATACCCCCGGGCGCCGATCAGCGCCGCCAGCGACTGCGCGCCGTCGGGATTGTCATCGACGATCATCACCGTCGGCAAGCGCGTTCGCGGCACAGTCGCGGCCTCGCCGGCACCAGCAAGGGCATCGCCAGGCCCACCGGCACGGCCCCGATCCGCGCTCCCCGCCGCCTCCACCAGCGGCAGGCGCACCGTGAAGCGGGAACCTTTACCGAGCCCCTCACTGATGGCCTGCACGCTACCCTGATGCAGCTCGACAATCCGCTGGACCAGCGCCAGCCCGACTCCCAGGCCGCCCTGGATGCGGTCGGGCGTGCGCTCGGCCTGGATAAACAGGTCGAACACGTGCGGCAGCAGCTCGGCGCCGATGCCGATCCCATTGTCGGCCACGGTGATGCACGCCATCCCGTCCGCCATCTCCAGGGACAGGGCAATCGCGCCGCCCGGCGCCGTGTACTTGGCGGCATTGTTCAGCAGATTCACGATCGTCTGGACCAGGCGCGTCTTGTCGCCCTGCACGCACATCGGCGCCGGCGGCAGCGCCACCGTCAAATGATGCCTGCGCGCCTCGATCCCCGGGCGCGCCTGCTCCACCGCGCTGTGCAGCACCGCCTGCAGATCGATCACGACACGCTCGATCTGCACCAGGCCGCTGGTGACGCGCGAGACGTCCAGCAAGTCGTCGACCAGATGGGTCAGATGGCCGACCTGGCGCAGGATGATCTCGCCCGACTTCTGCACGCGCTGCGGATCGGCCTTGCCCAGGATGAGCAGGTGCGCCGCACTGCTGATCGGCGCCAGCGGGTTGCGCAGCTCGTGCGCCAGCATGGCCAGGAACTCATCCTTGCGCTGGCTGGCCTGGCGCAATTCGTCTTCCGCGCGCTTCTGCGCGTCGATGTCGGTGCAGGTGCCCATCCAGCGCACGATGCTGCCATCCCTGGCGCGAATCGGCAGCGCCCGCCCCAGCACCCAGCGGTAGGCGCCGCTGTGGTGGCGCAGCCGGTACTCGATTTCGTAGGTGTCGCCGGTTTCCAGGCACGCTTGCCAGACCGCGCGCGAACGGGCCTGATCGTCCGGATGGAAAATATCGTTCCAGCCCTCCCCGTCCGTCGACTGGCGCGGCACGCCCGTGTAGCTGTACCACTGCTCGTTGAAATAGTCGTGGTAACCGTCGGGCAGGGTCGACCAGACCATTTGCGGCATGGCGTCGGCGATGGTGCGAAAGCGCGCTTCGCTTTCGCGCAGGGCGGCCACGCCGCGCAGGCGCTCGCTGGCGGTACGGATGCGCGCGGCGACCTCCTTGACCAGCACCAGCTCCTGCGTCGTCCACTGGCGCGGGTGCGCGTCGTTGATGTACAGCACCGCCACCAGCACGCCATCCTCGATCAGCGGCACGTTGACGAATGCCGTGGCACTGCGGGCGCGCAAGGCCACCGCTGCCGCCGCCGTGCGCGGGTCCAGGTCGACATTCTCGATGGCGACAAAGATGCCGCGCTTGAGATCGTCGATGAAGGAACCATCGCTGCGCAAGTCGCTCACCCCGGCCAGCGTGCCGGCACCCGGTGCGCACCAGTCGCGCTCGACCTGCAGGGAATCGCTGGCATGGTCGATGGTGCCGTAGCCGACCCGGCTGGCGCCGAGGGCCTCGCCGAGGATGGCGGCCGCCGCGTACGCGATCTCGTCGACCGCCTTGAGGTCGCGCAAGGTTTCGTTCAGCAAGGCCAGCACATCGCGCAGCGAGCTCTTACCCGTCAGATTGGCGCCGCTGGCTTCCTCGACCGAGTGAATGATGTAGCGGACCGTGCCATCGGCGTGCAAGAGCGGCGTATTGACCGGCTTCCAGTAGCGCGGCAGAAAGACGCTGCCGCCGGCCTCGAGTGCCACGTCGTAGCGCTGGACATCCATCGTGTCGGCGCAGGCGCCGGCCAGCACCCGCTCCAGCGAGGCGCGCAGCCTGGCGCTGCCGTCCGCCAGCGGATCGGCCGGGTTGGCCGGGAGCGCATCGACAATGTGCAAGCCAAGCAGGTCCGACGCCGCCCGCCCGACCAGGCGCAGGTAGGCCGCATTGGCCGCGAGGATGGTCAGCGCGGGCGAGATGACCAGGCAGGGCGTCGGGATCGCCTGGAACAGCAGGCCGAAATCGGGCGCCGGCGCCACAGCGACTGTCGCGTCGGACGGCAATAGCACAGGGTCTTCCATTAACGATCCAACTCCACAATATTGCTCCGACGGTTTCGCTGCGGCCTCTATTTTACCCAATCGAGCAGTGCCGGACGGACCATCTTGACAGCGAAACAGCGCGCCCGCACCATCGCGCTTGACGCGCATGCGACAGTTGTCACATAATGGTGGCACTCGTCGCACATTCAAAGAATCCATGGCCACCCCTTCCATTTCCGAACTGATCGTCCTCAAGTCCCTGTGGCGGCAACAGCCGCTGAGCGCGCGCGAAATCCACCAGCAGGTGGAGGCCGAGCTCGGCTGGTCCTACTCGTCGACCCGCAAAACCCTGGAACGGATGCTGGAAAAAGGGTCCATCCGCCAAGCCACTTTTCACGGCGTGCAAGTCTACGAAGCGGTGCTGGAGAAAGTCGGCACCCTCGCCTCCTTCGCGCACGACTTCGGCAAGCGCGTGATGGAAATGGACGCGCCCTTGCCGGTCACCATGTTCACCGGCAGCAAGCTGGTCGACGACGACGAACTCAGCCGGCTCGAACAGCTGCTCCACGACTGGCCCGACGACAAGGGGGACGAGCAATGAGCGCTGCCGACCTGATGCTGTTGCGCTTCCTGCTGGCCAGCGGCGGCTGCCTGGCTGCCGGCGTCGCCGTCTGGGCGGTCACCGCACTGTGCCGGCGCACCCTGCCCGACTTCGCCGCGCAACGTTCCTTGTGGCTGCTGAGCCAGATCACGATCGTGGCGACCTTCCTGGTGATCTTGCTGCCGCACAGCGAACGACTGCGCGTCATCCCGCAGATCGACCTCGACCGCGTGACACAAGCCAGCGTGCCGGCCGCCGCCACGCCAACGGCAGCGGCACCGGCCCCGCGTGCCGGGCGCATCGGGCACATGGCAGCGAACGAGAACAACTGGCTGGCGACAGGCGCGCAAGCCTGGCTGCTGATCTACCTGCTCGGCCTGGGCTATTCGGTTGGCAAGCTGATGCACGCGCGGCGCATGCTCAACGGCCTGGCCGCCACCGGCTGCCGCATGGATACCCTGCACGCCCACGACGGCTTCGGCGGCTGGGCGCAAGGGACAAGCGCCGCCGACGTGATCGAAGTCGACGCGCCCATCTCGCCCATGCTGTTCGGCCTCATCAAGCCGCGCCTGCTGCTGCCGCGCCACCTGCGCAGCCTGGCGCCGGTGCAGCAGCAATTGATCGTCGACCACGAACTGACGCACCTGCGGCGGCGCGACCTGCAATGGATGAGCGCCGGCGTCCTGCTCCAGACAGTGCTCTGGTTCAATCCCTTCATGCGCCTGCTGCGGGTCAACCTGTCCTGGGCACAGGAACTCGGCTGCGACCGCGAGGTGCTGCGCGGACGGCCGCAAGTCCAGCGCAAGGCGTACGCGGCGGCGCTGGTGGCGCAACTGCGCCTGCAGCACCGCACGCTTGCCACCGCGCTGGCCTTCGGTGGGGTGAGCGAGCGCAGCGTGGCGGCGCGGATCGCGCTGATCCGCGAACCGGCCGGCGCTCCGCGCAAGCCGTGGGCCCGTTGCGCCGCGCTCGCCAGCCTGGCGGGCATCGTGCTGGGCAGCCTGGCCTTCCAGCCGGCGCTGGCATGGCGCATGGCCCCGGCCGCAGTGGCGGAAGCGGGATCCGGCAGCGCGCCGTCCGTCGTGCTCAGCTGCACCGAGATCGTCGACGCCGCCAGCGGCCAGCGCCTGGTGCACGAAGGCCAGTGCGACCAGCGGGTCACGCCCGCCTCGACCTTCAATATCGCCGTCAGCCTGATGGGCTACGACAGCGGCATCCTGCGCGACGAGCACGCCCCGGCCTTGCCGTTCAAGGAAGGCTATGCCGACTGGGTCGACTCCTGGCGCACCACCACCGACCCGAGCAGCTGGATCCGCAATTCGACGGTGTGGTACGCCCAGCAGGTCACCGCGCAGCTTGGCGAAGCGACGTTCCGGCGCTACATCGGCGCCTTCGGCTACGGCAACGAGGACGTGTCGGGCGACGCCGGCAAAGACAACGGCCTCGCGCTGTCCTGGATCAGTTCCAGCCTGGCTATTTCGCCGGGCGAACAGGTCGTCTTCCTGCGCAAGGTGGTGAACCGCGAACTGGGCCTGGCGCCGAAGGCCTACGAGATGACCTCGCGCATCATCAAACTCGACACGCTGGAAAACGGCTGGGAGATCCACGCCAAGACCGGCACCTCGGCGCAGGTCTTGGCGGCCGGGCGCGGTGACGAGCAACACGAATACGGCTGGTTCGTCGGCTGGGCCAGCAAGGGCGGGCGCACGGTCGTGTTTGCACGCCTGGTGCTCGATCCGCGCCAGGACGGCAAGCCAGCCGGCGGCCGCGCCAAACGCGCTTTCCTGCGCGACCTGCCGGCGCGCCTGGACGCACTGTAATCGCACTGTAGTCGCACTGTTATCGCACTGTAATCGCACGCCATCCACCCACTGAAACGAGGAGACAACTTGAAGACAAGGACACAACTCACCCTGGCCGCCCTGCTGGCCGCCGTGCCGCTCGCGCCCGCGCTGGGCGCCGACTGGAACGACCCGCAAGAGCCGTTCGCCATTTTCGGCAACACCTACTACGTCGGCACACGCGGCCTGAGCTCGGTGCTGATCACCTCCCCCGCCGGGCACATCCTGATCGATGGCGGCAGTCCCAAGTCGCCCGTGCAGATCGTGCAGCACATCGGCCAGCTGGGATTCAAGATCGGGGACATCAAGTACATCCTCAATTCTCACGAGCACTTCGACCACGCCGGCGGCATCGCCGAACTGCAGCGCCTGTCGGGCGCGACCGTGCTGACTAGCGTGGAAGGCGAGCGCGTCCTGCGTACCGGCAAGCCGAGCAAGGGCGACCCGCAGTACACCGAGCTGCCGCCGGCCATGGCGACGGTCGCCAACACGCGCGCGATCAAGGATGGCGACATCGTCAGGCTCGGCCCGCTGTCGGTCAGCGCGCATTACACGCCGGGCCATGCGCAGGGCGGCGTCAGCTGGACCTGGCGTTCGACCGAAGGCGGCAGGACGGCCGCCATGGTGTACGCCGACAGCCTGAACGCAATCAGCGCCGGCCCCTTCCGCTACAGCGCAAACACGAGTTACCCGCACGCGCGCGCCGACCTCGACAAGTCGATCGCCACCGTTGCCGCCTTCGAATGTGACGTACTGGTATCGGCCCACCCGGAAGGAAGCGGCCTGTGGGAGCGCCTGGCAAAGCAGGCCACGATGGGCAATGCCGCCTTTATCGACAACAACGCCTGCCGCGCTTACGCCGACGGTGCGCGCGCGAGGCTGGCACGCAAGCTGGCCGCCGAGGCCGCCGAAAAATAAACCGCGGCCGCGCAGCCGCAAGCCCTTCGCATCGATCACCCGCAAACAGAAAAGGAAGCACCACCTTGTCCACTTCGCCGAAAAAACCCACCCGCCGGCTCGCCCTCGCCCTCATCGCGGCCTGCTGCACGCCGTTCGCCAGCGGGGCCGACGACGACAGCGCACGCCTGCGCGCCATTGTCGATGACGCCATCCGCCCCGTCATGGCCGAGCACCGCGTGCCCGGCATGGCGGTGGCCGTGACGGTCGACGGCAAGGCCCATTTCTTCAACTACGGGCTGGCCTCGATCGAGGACAAGACCCCGGTCAGCGAAGCGACGCTGTTCGAACTGGGCTCGGTCAGCAAGACGCTGACGGCGACCCTGGCCTCGTACGCGCAGGCCAGCGGCAAACTGGCGCTGGACGCGCACCCGGGCGCCTACATGACGCAGCTGAAAGGCAGCCCGATCGACAAGGCGAGCGTGCTCGAGCTGGGCACCTACACCGCCGGCGGCTTGCCGCTGCAGTTTCCGGAGGAATTAAAGGACGAGCAGATGGCGGACTACTTCCGGCAATGGACACCGCAAGCCGCGCCCGGCACGCAACGGCGCTATTCCAACCCCAGCCTGGGCCTGTTCGGGCATGTGACGGCGCTGGCGCTCAAGCGCGATTTTGCCGATGCCATGGAACAGCAGCTGTTCCCGCAACTGGGCCTGAGCAGCAGCTACCTGCGCGTGCCGTCCGGCGCCATGGCCAAGCAGGCATGGGGGTATGACGAGAAAAACCAGGCGCGCCGGATGGACCCGGGCGTCATGGCGACGCAAGCCTACGGCGTGCGCTCGACCAGCGCCGACATGATCCGCTTCATGCAGGTCAACATCGCGCCAAGCCAGCTGGACGAGCCGGCGCGGCGCGCGGTGCAAGGCACCCATGTGGGCTACTTCCAGGTGGGACCGATGGTGCAGGGGCTCGGCTGGGAGCAATATCCCTGGCCCGTGAGCCTGCAGCAGCTACAGGCAGGCAACGCGCGCACGATGGTGATGGAAGCCAATCCCGCCACGCGCATCGGCGCGCCCAAGGCGCCAAGCGCGCCGACCCTGTTCAACAAGACCGGTTCCACTGGCGGATTCGGCAACTACGTGGCATTCGTGCCGGCGAAGAAGATCGGCGTGGTGCTGCTGGCGAACAAAAACTATCCGGTTCCGGCGCGCATCAAAGCGGCCCACGCGATTCTGGAACGGCTGGCGCCTTGATCGCCGGCGGCGAGGCTGGCGCCTCCGCATCATCGCGCGGTTGGCTTGCCTGCCAGCACTGCAAGACATACAAGGCGCTGGCGGCATGGCTTCCCCAGTGGCTGATGAAGCTCTCGCGCCACTGGTACGCGGCGGCATCGGCCTGGCCGCCATCGAACAGATTGAGTCCGTGCTTCAGATCGCGCCATATGTCGGCCAGGTCATCGGCGAGATCCCCCATGGTCGTCTCGGTGCAGCCGACATCGAGCGCATCGGCGCTCTCCGGATAATAGGTGACGGGAAGCGCGCCCATCCGCTCAAATGTCGCCTGCCATTCGGCATGCGACACCTTGGCCGCCTCATTGCCCCAGTCGCAGTCGCGCTGCGGCAGATCGAGCGCTTGGGCGTACAAACGCGCCAGATGGCGGCGCGCGATGGACATGTGCCCCGCCCCGGGCTGCAGATCGCCTTCGGCCCACAGGCAAAAAGCCCGGACGGCGTCCGGAAACGAAGTGCCCCCGTTCATCACCAGCACTCCCGGCTGGCGCTGTCCAGCGCATCCATGGACGAGTCGCGGAGCAGGCTGCCCGGAAAGGTAGTCGGGGTTGTCATGTGTAGGGGCGCTGTTGACGATCGAACCGCATCGTAACAGAGCCCCGCGCGGGTCAGGCGGTCAGGACGACAGGCCGCGATCGGCCACCGCAGGGTCGATTGCCAGCGACGCCAGCAAGGCTTGGTTAAAGGCCGGCAGATCATCCGGCTTGCGGCTGGTGATCAGGCGGCCGTCGATGACCACTTCTTCATCGGTCCACTCGGCGCCGGCGTTGCGCAGATCGTTCTGCAGGCTTGGCCAGCTGGTCATGTGCCTGGCCCTGGCGATGCCGGCATCGATCAGGGTCCAGGGACCGTGGCAGATGGCGGCGATCGGCTTTTCCTCGGCGCCGAATGCGCGGATGAAGTCGATCGAGGCTTTGTCCAGGCGCAAGGCGTCCGGATTGGATACGCCACCCGGCAACAGCAGCGCATCGAAGGCGCGCGGCGAGGCCTGGCCGACGTGCAGCTCGACCTCGAAGCTGTCCGCCTTGTCCGCATGGTTGAAACCCTGCACTTTGTCGCCCTTGGCTTTCGGCGAGACCAGCGTCACTGTCGCGCCGTGTTCCTCAAGGAAACTACGCGGCGAAGTGTATTCGATCTGCTCGACGCCATCGGTCATCAGCACAGCGACGCGTTTGCCCTTGAGGGCCTGACCATTGTTGTGTTCCATATGAACTCCTTTGCACTATTGAGTATTCGTCAAGACTGAAGGAGGATTGTAGAAGGCCGCGCGCGAACGTGTCGCCCGCCTGGCCGCTACTGCGCGCCGAGCACCAGCAGGCGCGTGCGCAGGCGGCGCACTTCGTCGGCCAGGTCGAGCACGAGGGCGGCGATTTCCTCGTTGGCGTCGAGATCGCGCTCCAGGATCACCAGGCGCCGCGCGCGCCGCAAATCGCCGCTGCGAAAGCGCCACTGCGCGCGCGCCGCTTCGTCGCTGCCGAGAGCGGCGATATGGTCGGCGCCCAGCAGGCCGCCGCACACATGGCTCACCACCCAGTCCGGCTCGACGCCGCAGGCACGTGCCAGTTCGTGCAGGTCGAGCGCCGCGTCGTCGAGCAGGACACCGGCGATGGTGGTCGTTTCCATGGCTTAGCCCCCCGTCTGCGCGCGCGGATTGAAGGCCATCTCGCGCGCCATGGTGCGATACAGCTCGCGTGCCTTGTCGCTGGTGGCCGGCGGCAGCACCACTTCGAGCATCAGGTACAGGTCGCCGGCCGGATTGCCCGGTATGCCGCGTCCCTTCAGGCGCAGCTTGCGCCCGGTCTGCGAGCCGGCCGGCACCACCACCTCGACCTGGCCGGACGGCGTCGGCACCGAGATGGCGGCGCCCAGCGCGGCCTCCCACGGCGCCACCGGCACGCCGGTGTACACGTGGCGGCCCTCGAGCCGGTAGCGCGGATCGGGATGGAAGGCGATTTCCAGGAACAGGTCGCCCGCGCCGGCGCCGCCGCTGCCGGGATGGCCCTGGCCGGCCAGGCGCAGCTGCTGGCCGGGCAGCACGCCTTTGGGAATGTTGACGTTGACGGTACGCTCGCGCGTTACCACCCTGCCCTGCGCATCGTGCTCGGGCACGCGCAGGGTCACCGCGCGGGTGGAGCCGTGATAGGCGTCGGTCAGGTCGATGGTGATGGCCGCGTGGATGTCTTCTCCGCGCATCTGGAAGGCTTGTCCGGCGCTGCGCGCGCGGCGGCCGACGTGGGCGAACAGGTCGGAAAAGAAGTCGCCCGAATCGGCCGCGCCGCCGGTATCGAAGCGCGATCCCCAGTCGGGCGGCGGGCGGAACTCCTGCCCCGCGCGCCGCTCGCGGCCAAGCGCGTCGTAGGCGGCGCGCTTGTCGGCGTCGCCCAGCACGCCGTAGGCTTCGTTGACTTCCTTGGTCATGTGGTCGGCGTCGGGCGCGCGGCTCACATCGGGATGGTACTTGCGCACCAGCTTGCGGTAGGCTTTTTTGATGTCCTCGGCGGACGCGCCTTTGTCGATACCGAGGGTCTTGTAATAGTCCTTGTATTCCACGGGCGGCGCTCCAGGATCGGTTTCGAATATCCTACAACGCGCGCAAGGCAGGCAGCGCACGCTTGCCTTGCGTATCGGCCAAGGCCGTCAGCGCACCCGGCGCACCGAGGAAATCAGATTGCCCATCGGGCCGAGGCGCTCGTAACGGCCGGGGCCGTAGGTCATGCAGCGCCCGCCGAAATCGGCATGCTTGCAGAACTCCCACTGGCCGCGATGCACGATCAGGGCATCGGCGCGGTCGTTGAAACCGAACTCGGTCAGGTCGCGCGTATCGTCGCGCAGCACGAGGCGCTGGCCGGAAAAGCCGGCCGAAGAAAACAGCTCCACATCGCCATCGCGGCGGCCGCCGTCATCCTCGTCGAGCAGGCGCGCCGAGGACACCCGTCCGCGCAGGCCGCGTCCCAGATCGTCGTAACGGCCCGGCGCAAAGATGCGGCAGGTGCCACGGTAGCCGGCATCGCTGCACAACTGCCAAGTACCGTCGAGGACCTGGGCGCTCGATGCGCTGTCGTTGAAATCGATCTGGTCGAAGTCGTCGGCATCGCGCCGCAGGCGTTTGGCGTCGCCGTCCAGGCCACGCTCCGGGAACAGCGCGATCATCCCGCGCCTGCCGCCGTGCGGACGTCCGCCGCCGTGCCCGCGTTCGGGCATGATTTCGCGCGCCGACGAGATGCGGTCGTCGAAGCGCTCCAGGGTCGGATACTCGCCCTGCTCGTAGACCGCGCAGCGGCCTTCGAAGCCGACGTCTTCGCACAGCTCCCAGCGTCCGGAGCGCACGATCATGCTCGACGCGCGGTCGTTGAAACCGCTGTCGACCAGGCTGGGCGTGGGAGCGCGCACGGTCATCTCGCGGCCGTCGAAACCGTCGCGCGAGAACAGGGTCAGTTCGCCGGCATTGGCAAGGTTCGGAAAGGCGGCGGCGCCGAGCAGCAGCGCGAACAGGAAGGGGGATTTGAGCATGGGATGGTCCTTGGTGTGCGATGCCTCGATTGTGACCATCTCGCGGCCGCGGCGCCAGTAGCCATATGGTGAGATGTGTAACAAGTCTTTACGCGGCGCCGCTCCACCTTGTCTGCCAATAGCCGGTAGAATCGCTGTTTGCCTCGATTGTCTCCGCCATGTCCGCCATTCTCTCCAAGCCCACCCCCGTCCGTACCGAAGTTGCCGCCCTGTGGCGCCTGTCCTGGCCCATGCTGGTCGGGCAGCTGGCCACCGTGGGCATGGGCGTGGCCGACGTGGCGATGACGGGCCACGTCAGCGCCAGCGAACTGGCGGCCGTCTCGCTCGGGGCCTCGGTCTGGTCGATCATCCTGGTGACCGTGATGGGCACCATGATGGCGATTAACAGCGTGGTCGCGCACGACATCGGCGCCGCGCAGTACGGCCGCATTCCGCACATGGTGCGCCAGTCGCTCTGGAAAGGCGTGGGCGTGGGCCTGGTGGCCTGCCTGGTGGCGAATCTGTCGACGCTGGTGTTCGACCATATCGGACTGACACCCGACGTTGCCGCCAACGCCGCCATGTTCGTGCATGCGATCAGCATCGGCATGCCGGCCTTCGCCTGCTACCGCGCCCTGTACGGCTACACCACCAGCATCAACCAGACCAAGCCCGTGATGGTGATCGCCGTCCTCGGGCTGCTGTTCAACGTGTTCGTCAACTGGCTGCTGGTGTTCGGGAACTGGGGCATGCCCAAGCTGGGCGGGGTCGGCTGCGCGGTCGCCACCGGCTTGTGCATGTGGCTCATGCTGGGCGCCATGCTGGCCTGGATCCGCATCTCCCCGGCCTACCGCCAGACCTACCCGTTCGGCCAGTGGGAAGGCCCGCACTGGCCGGAAATCGGCAGCATGCTGCGCCTTGGCCTGCCGATCGGCGTGACCTACCTGGCCGAGGTGAGCGCCTTCGGCGCGGTCAGCCTGATGATCGCGCGTTTCGGCGTGGTGCAGGTGTCGGCCAGCCAGATCGCCCTGAATTTTTCGTCGCTGGTGTTCATGGTGCCGCTCAGTTTCGGCATCGGCCTGATTACCCGCGTGGGCCACGCGCTGGGCGAAGGCGACGCGGTGCGGGCGCGCTTCGTGGCCTGGGTCGGGGTGGCGATGTCGCTCGCGTTTGCGCTGATTTCGGCGGCGCTGATCGCCGTGTTCCGCTGGGAGATCGCGCGCGCCTACACGTCCGACCCGGCGGTGCAGGAACTGTGCGCGCACCTGCTGCTGTTCGCGGCGCTGTTCCAGCTGTCGGACGCCACCCAGGTCGCCACCTCGAGCGCGATCCGAGGCTACAAGGTCACGCGCCAGCCGATGCAGATCCAGCTGCTGGCCTTCTGGGGCTTCGCCATGCCGGTCGGGTACGTACTGGGTCTGGCGCCATCGTGGTTCCCCTGGACGCCGGCCGTGCCGATGGCCGCTGCCGGCTTCTGGATCGGCCTTGTGCTGGGCCTGACCGTGGCCGCGGTGCTGCTCACGTGGTCTTTACATCACCTGTCGCGCACCCGCGCGCAGGCCTGAACCGGCGGGAAGGACGCGGGCCCGGGGGTGCCCACCGGTGCGGAACTCTGGTATCGTCCTGAGTTCTCCACATCCACCTCACCGAGACATCCATGCGATTTCTTCTCTGCTTTCTAGCCGCATTGTCCAGCGTTCCCGCATCCGCCGAGCGCCTGACACTGGACCGCATCCACGCCGACCCGGCGCTGGCGGGACCGGGCGTGCGCAACCTGCGCGTATCCCCGGACGGCGCGCGCGTCACCTACCTGCGCGGTCGCCAGGACAACCAGTTCCAGCTCGACCTCTGGGAATTCAACATGAAGGACAAGACCTCGAAGCGCCTGGTCGACTCCAAACTGCTGGTCCCGAACGAGAGCCTGTCGCCCGAAGAGCAGGCACGGCGCGAACGCGCGCGCACCGCCAGCCTGACCGGCATCCTCAATTACAGCTGGTCGCCGGACGGCAAGCAGCTGCTGGTGCCGATCGCCGGTGACCTGTACCTGGTCGACGCGGCCAAGCCGCAGGCCGCGCGCAAGGTCGCCACCGGCAATGTGGCCGATCCGAAGATTTCGCCGAAGGGCCGCTACGTCTCCTTCGTGCGCAAGCAGAACCTGTACGTGATCGACCTGGTCTCGGGCGCCGAGAAGCAGCTCACCAGCGACGGCGCAGGCACCATCTTCAACGGCGAAGCCGAATTCGTGGCGCAGGAAGAAATGGGCCAGCGCACCGGTTACTACTGGGCGCCGGACGATTCGGCCATCGCCTACAAGCGCTACGACGAAGCGCCGGTGCCGGTGGTGCGCCGCTTCGAGATCTTTGCCGACCGCACCGACGTCGTCGAACAGCGCTATCCGGCCGCCGGCGACGCCAACGTGCTGGTCGACCTGATGATCGTCTCGCCCACTACCGGCGCGCAGCGCAAGGTCGACCTGGGCCCGAACCGGGATATCTACCTGGTGCGCGCCGACTGGAGCGCCAACAGCAAGCAGCTGCTGTACCAGCTGCAGTCGCGCGACCAGAAGCGCCTCGACCTGATCTCGGTCGATGCCGCCACGCTGGCGCAGCGCACCCTGCTCACCGAAACCTCGAAGACCTGGGTCAGCATCCACGACGACCTGCGCTTCCTTAGCAAGCGCAATGCCTTCCTGTGGTCGTCCGAGCGCAGCGGGCGCAATCACCTGTACCTGTACGACCTCGATGGCAAGCTGCTGCACCCTGTGTCGAGCGGCGAATGGGGCATCGACAATGTGCTGGCCGTGGACGAAAAAACCGGCCGCGTGTACGTGGCCTCGAACCGCGACGCGGTGATCGACAAGCAGACCTACGCGCTGGCGCTGGACGGCAGCGGCGCCAACAAGCCGGTGCGCATCACCAAGGGCGACGGCTGGCACGAAGCGGCGTTCTCGCGCAACGGCGAAGTCTTTGTCGACACCTTCTCCGACCCGGCCACGCCGCCGCAGATTTCGATCCGCCGTCCGGACGGCTCGATGGTCGGCTGGCTGGAGAAGAACGAGCTCAATGCCGATCACCCGTACGCCAAATACAAGTCGGATCACCTGGCCACCGAATACGGCACCATCAAGGCCAACGACGGCCAGACCCTGTACTACTCGATGATCAAGCCGTCGGACTTCAGCGCCGCCAAGAAGTATCCGGTGTACCTGTCGACCTATGGCGGGCCGCACGCGCAGCACGTCTCGCGCAAATGGGGCAACTACTTCGACCAGTACATGGCGCAGCAAGGCTTCGTGGTGTTCCGCCTCGATAACCGCGGCTCCTGGCGGCGCGAGCGCGCCTTCACCGACGCGATCTACAATGGCCTGGGCAAGCACGAAGTCGAAGACCAGCTGGCCGGCATCGACTGGCTGGGCAAGCAGGGGTTCGTGGACTCCAGGCGGATCGGCGTATTCGGCTGGAGCTATGGCGGCTTCATGACCCTGCGTTTGCTGGCGGCGGCGTCCGACAAGATCGCCATGGGCGTTTCGGTCGCGCCGGTCACCGACTGGGCGCTGTACGACACCCACTACACCGAGCGCTATGTGGGCGGCACGCCGAAAGGGCAGCCGGACGCGTACAAGAGCAGCGGCGTGTTCGCGCACCTGGACGGCTTGACCTCGCCGCTGCTGCTGGTGCACGGCATGGCCGACGATAACGTGCTGTTTACGAATACGACGCGCCTGATCGATGTCCTGGTCAACCGCAACGTGCGTTTCGACCTGATGACCTACCCGGGCGCCAAGCACGGGATTTCATCGCGGCCGGGACAGCGCCACGTGTACGGCACCATCGAAGCGTTCTTCAAGAAGAACCTGGCAGACGCGCCGAAGTAAGGGCGCCCAGGCCGGACGTAAAAAAAGCCGCGAGCGTCGCGGCTTTTTTCATGAGTGCGGACCAATCAGTTGGTCGCATCCTTGACGGCTTCCTTGAGGTCGCCGATTTTTTCCTGGGTCTTGCCTTCGACCTGGTTTTGCAGGCCCTTTGCCTGCTGCTCGGTGCTACCGACCAGTTTGCCAGCTTCTTCCTGGATTTTGCCGCCGATGTCTTGCAGTTTGCCGTTGACTTGATCTTTGTTCATGGTAAGGCTCCTTAAGTGCACATGGCCGGGGTGGCGATGTAGTGAAGCCATCATACTGCCGAGCTCGAAACTGCTCAGTTCGCTCCCGCACATAAGAAAAAATTAACCTTCAACCACCTTCCCTCAACCGGGGTCAGAGCTTTAATTAGAAAGATTTCCCGTCAAAGCGCCGCCTCCCCCTTAGCAACACAGCGGATATCTATTTCCAAAAATGAAGATTGCGGCATCAGTAGACGGCTAACCGCGTTTTGTCCGATCGAAGCAAGGGCTCAAGCAAACTGGACGGGTAAACGACACCGGGGTCAGAGCTTTAATTAGAAAGATTTCTAATTAAAGCTCTGACCCCGGTTGTAGGGGGAATCAGCGCTGGATCAGCGGTTGCCCTGGTCCTTGATGATTTCCTTGGCGTCGCCGAATTTTTCCTGGGCTTTGCCTTCGACTTGCTTCGACAGCCCTTTGGCCTGCTGTTCGCTGCTGCCAACGACCTTGCCGACTTCTTCCTGGATCTTGCCGCCGATGTCTTTCGCTTTACCTTTAACTTGGTCCTTGTTCATCTTAAGTACCTCATCTGGTGAGTTAAACTGCGGAGCGCACTGGACTGTGCGACGGACCCAGATTACGCCTTTCCGTTCGGCTGTTCCGTTCGCTACTTAACCTAAAGGCTTGCGCCACACACTCGCCAGCCATGGCTGCTGTTCGCGCGGCAAGCCGTCCGGACGGTAGTAATGATGCAGGGGAGAAAACTTGGCTGCGGTCATGTACTCCTGCCAGGTCTCCAGGTCGTAGTAGCTGCCGTAGCGCGGCCCGTTCCAGCCTTCCTGGTTGTTGCCGCGCGGATTGGAGCTGAACAGCACGCCGCCCGGTTTCAGCGCCGCGTACAGATCCTCCAGCACCTTCGGCAGCGCGCGGCTGGGCACGTGGAACAGCACCGCGTTGGCATACACGCCGTCGAACATCCCTGCCGGCAGGTCGAGGTGCACGAAGTCCTGCAGCCACACTTCGCAGCCGCTGTAGGCGCGCGCCATGGCCGCGAATTCGCCCGCGCCATCGAGGCCGATGGCGCGGTGGCCAAGGGCGCTGAAGGTCTTCAGGTCGCGCCCCGGGCCGCAGCCCAGGTCGAGCAGGGTGTACGGCGCCTCGCCCTCGATGGCGTCCAGCAGCGCCGCGATGTTCTGGCTGACGTCGTGGTCCACCGTACCGCGGAAGAACTGCTGCGCGGTGCTGTCGTAATGCGCCAGCGTGCGGCGCGTGATGGCGTCGATGTCCTCGCTCATGGCGCGCCCTTCCCTACCAGACTTTCACGCGGTCGGCCGGCGCCAGGTACAGGGCCTGGCCGGGCCTGACGTCGAAAGCCTTGTACCACGGCTCCAGGTTGCGCACGATGGCGGTGCGGTATTCGGCCGGCGCGTGGCCGTCGGTCAGCACGCGCTGGCGCGCGGCCGCTTCGCGCACCTTGGTCTGCCACGCATGCGCGTAGCCGAGGAAGAACTGCTTGTCGGCGTCGGCCGGCGCATTCCGGCCCAGCGAGGCTTTGTAGGCGTCGTAGGCGGCCGCCACGCCGGCCAGGTCGGCCAGGTTTTCGCTCAGGGTCAGCTGGCCGTTCACCGCCAGGTCGGGGAACGGTTTGTAGGCGTTGAACTGCGCCACCAGCTTGTCGGCGGCGCCCTTGAAGTGGGCCATGTCTTCCTTGGTCCACCAGTCGCGCAGGCGGCCCTGGGCGTCGAACTGCGCGCCCTGGTCGTCGAAGCTGTGGCTGATCTCGTGGCCGATGATGGAGCCGATGGCGCCATAATTGGCGGCGTCGGACGCCTTGGGGTCGAAGAACGGCGGCTGCAAGATCGCGGCCGGGAAGTTCATGGCGTTTTGCAGCGGCAGGTTGACCGCGTTGACCAGCTGCGGCGGCATGGCCCAGGCGGTGCGGTCGACCTTTTGCCCGAGGCGCGCGACTTCCTGCGCGTAGTGGAACTGTTCGGCGCGCACGGCGTTGCCCAAGGCATCGCCCGGCACGATCTTCAGCCCGGCGTAGGAGCGCCAGCGGTCCGGGTAGGCCACGCCGACGTGCATGGTCTTGAGCTTTTCCTGCGCCTGGGCGCGGGTGGCCGGGGCCATCCAGTCCAGCTGGTCGATGCGCTTGCTGAAAGCGGCGATGATATTGCCGACCATTTTCTGCACGCGCGCCTTGTTCTCGGCCGGGAAGTGGCGTTCGACGTACAGGCGGCCGACCGGTTCGTCGAGCACCTCGTTGGTGGCGGCCAGCGCGCGCTTCCAGCGCGGCGATTGCTGCGGCGTGCCGCTCAACGCCTTGCCGGCAAATTCGAAGTGCTGGTCGGCGAAGGCTTTCGGCAGCGTCGGGGCGAGGTGGTTCACCTGGTGGAAGGCGAGGAAGTCCTTCCAGGTCGCCACGTCGGTGCTGTCGACCAGCGCGGCGGCGCCTTTCACGGCGCTCGGGTGCCAGACGATGAACTTCTGCGCGCCGGACAGGCCGGCGCTCCTGAAGAAGGCGCTCCAGTCCATGCCGGGCGCGTTGGCGGCAAAGTCCTTGACGGTCCAGTTGTTGTTGGCCTTGAGGACGTCGGCCGAGTCTTCGCGGCTGGCGTGCGACTGGGCGATCTTCATTTCGAGGTCGAACACCCGGGCGGCGCGCGCTTCGGCATCGGCGTAGCCGGCCAGCTTGAGCATGGCGCCGATGTGCTGCCTGTATTTGCTGCGCAGCTCGGCCATGCGCGGGCTGTCGGTCAGGTAGTAGGCGCGGTCGGGCATGCCCAGGCCGCCCTGCAGCAGGTAGGGCGTGTTGCGGGCCGGCTCGTTCAGGCCCTGGGCGATCCACAGGCCGAACAGGTTTTCGGTGAAGAAGTCGGTGGCGTTGAGCGGGTCGACGTCGGCCCGCAAGGCTTGACCGAGCGCGCGCGTCAGCGATGCCTTGTCCTTGATGGCGTCGATCTTGGCCAGCAGCGGCTTGAGGGGCGCCGTGCCTTTCGCTTCGATGCCCGCTTCGTCCATGAAGGCCTGGTAGAAGTCGGCGACCTTGCGCGCGTCGCCCTTGGCCTTCTTGTCGGCCACGACTTCGTCGATCAGTTTGACGATGCGCGCGTTGCTGGTTTCGGCCATGGCGGCAAAAGCGCCCCAGCTGCTGCGGTCGGACGGGATCTCGGTGTTGGCGAGCCAGTCGCCGTTGGCGTAGGCGAAGAAGTCGTCGCCCGGCAGTGCCGGGGCGCTGGCGGCGCTGGCGGCGCTGGCGGCTTTGGCGCCCGGGGCGCCATCCTGGCCTGCGGCGTGCGCCGGCGCGAGGGCGAGCGTGGCGCCGCACAGGGCGACGGTCAGTGCGGTCTTGATCGGGGTCCAGCGTGTTTTCATGTGGGCTTCCTTGCGTGTTCTCTGTTGCTGCGTTCTAGTTGAGTGCCGCGCGCACTTGCGGCAGCAGACGGGTTTTCTGGGCGGCGCGGGTGCGGATGGCATTGGCCACGCGTTGCGCTTCGACCTGGGCGTCGGGTCCGAAGTTCTGCTTCACATAGGCTTCCATCATGTCCGCATGGGCCGGTTTGGAGGAAGACGATACCACGCTCGGGAAAAAGCGGTTCTGGCCAACCGATTCCTGGTCCTTCATCAAGGCGGCGCGGTTGGCGGTAGCGAAGTTCCACGCCAGCTCGACGTGTTCGTTGCGCGCCACGGCCGGCACCAGGGTGGAGGTCAGCTGGGCCGACAGGTCGGGCGAGAGCGCCATCTTCAGGGTGCGCTGGGCCAGCGCCGGGTCGCGTGCGAGCGCCATGGCGCGCGCGTAGCGGTTGCGTTCTTCGTCGGTCTGGGCCTGCGCCACGCGGCTGGCCAGGGCGTCGTAGGTGGCGGCGTCGCCGTAGCGGCCGGCCACGCGCATGACGAACTCGATCATCGACGGCGACACGCTGGCCGGGTCCTTCAGGAAGCGCTCGAAGCGGGCGCGCCCTTCGGCGAGCACGGCGGGGTCGCCGATCTTGGCCAGCGCGTTAGCCAGCAGGGCGCGCAGCTGGCGCTCTTCGGTCGATTCGCCGGCTTTGTCGTCCCATCCGAGGCGCGCGAATTTGGGCGCGGCCAGGCCGGTCATGAAGCGCCGCACCTGCGCGCGCTCCGGTTCGCCTTCGGCCAGGGTGTCGAGCGTGTTCAGGTGATCGAGCATGGCGCTCCATACGGCCAGCCGCGGTTCGTCGGCGTAGGACGAGAGCAGCTTCACATAGCTGTCCAGCTGCACGCGGTCGGCCTGCACCAGGCTCCAGGTGTCGCCCAGCAGCCTGAGGCGGGTGGTGTCGGGCAGCCTGGCGGCCTGGCCGGCCAGGGCGTCGAAGCCGGCCCGGTCGTACTGCACGCGGAAGTAGCCGACGCTGGCCGGGTCGATCACCAGCGCACCGTCGCAGGACGGTTGGGTGACGGACGTGCTGGCGCTCGAGAACAGGGTGTAGCTGGCCTTGCCGCCCACGGTGCCGACCTGCACCGGCACGTTCCACAGGCGTTTTTCGGCGGCCGGTTCGTCCAGGCGGAACTGTTCCTGCGAGAGCGTGACCTGGCGCTTGCCGTCGATGCAGCGTTGTTCGACCTTCAGCAGCGGAAAGCCGGGCTGGGTGGTCCAGTCGGACGCCAGTTTTTCGACCGGCTTGCCGGAGGCCTTTTCGAGCGCGGCCCAGAGGTCGGCGGTGGTGGTGTTGCCGTACTGGTGCTTGGCCATGTAGGCGCGGATGCCCTTGCGGAAGGGCTCTTCGCCGAGGTAGGCCTCCAGCATGCGCAGGAAGGCCTGTCCTTTGCCGTAGGTGATCGCATCGAAGGCGTCGGCGGCCTGCGCCTCGGTCAGCACCGGGGTCTGGATCGGGTGCGTGGTCTTGCGCGCGTCCAGGTTCATGACGCTTTCGCGGTCGGCCATCGCGCCCAGCTGGACACGCCACTCGGGATGGAAATGCTCGGTGGCCTTGGTCGCCATCCAGGAAGCAAAGCCTTCGTTGAGCCACAGGTTGTCCCACCAGCCCATGGTGACCAGGTTGCCGAACCACTGGTGCGCGACTTCATGGGCGTTGATGCCGAAGGAATTCTGGCGCACGTTGTCGGGGCTCTTCCTGGGGTCGACCAGCAGGGTCGATTCGTTGTAGACGATGCCGCCCCAGTTTTCCATGGCGCCGTTAAAGCCGCCGGGGATGGCGATCTGGTCGAGTTTCGGCAGCGGGTAGGGCTGGCCGAAGTAGTTGTTGTAGTAGCGCAGCAGGTCCTTGGTGGCGCCCAGCGCGTAGGCGGCCGAGGGCAGCTTGCCTTCGGTGGTGACGATGCCGATGTCCACGCCATCGTGTTTGGCGCTGACCCGTTCCAGTTCGCCGGCGACCAGCACCAGCAGGTAGCTCGGCATCTTGGGCGTGACGCCGAAGTGGAAGCGCTGCAGGCCGCCGTCGAGCTTTTCCTGGCGTTCCAGGGGGGTGTTGGAGTAGGCCTTGAAGCTGGCCGGCAGGTCGACGGTGAGCTTGAAGGCGGCGCGGAAGGCCGGTTCGTCCCAGGTCGGCAGCAGGCGCCGCGTATCGGTCGGCTCCATATTGGTGGCGATCATGGTGCGGGCGGCGGTTCCGGCCTTGTACTTCATGTGGAACATGCCGCGCGCTTCGCGGTTGATCAGGCCATGGAACTTGAGCGCGAGGTTGTAGCGTCCCGGCGCGAGCGGCTGCTCGAGCGCGAAGCTGAGGGTCTCCTGTTCCTTGTCGAGGACAGGCGTCAGTTTCATGGCGCCGATGTTCTTGCCCGACAGGCTGGCCGCGTCGATCTCGATATCGACGGCGTTGAGCATGATGCGCGAGGTGGACTTGAGTACTTCGATTTCGACGGTCTGGGAGCCGAGGAAGGTGTTGGCGGCCAGGTCGGGGATCAGGTGGGCGGCGTATTGCACCGGCACGATATCCTTGGGCAGCTTGCCCGGCGTGGTGGCGAAGGCGTACGGGGCTTCGGCGTTGGCGGCGAAGGCGGTACAGGCCAGCGCGATGGTGGCGGCCAGGCGCCGGGCTTTCAATAATGTCATGTGCGTTCTCTCTTCGTGGCGGCGCCGGGGGCGCGCGATTTTCCCAGCCAGCACTGTAATCGAGGCCCGGGCGCCATGGGCGCCCGATGCGACAAACTGCAGAATACCGCGCCAGAGTGCAAAAAACGCGCACTGCGGCGCGCCAGTGGCGCGCGCCGGAGGTTTTCTATATAGTCACCCTGCCCGAACAGGAGACACGATGACCCTTGAAGCCCTGCTGCACAACCCCAACGCCCTGCCCTCCGCGCCCAAAGTGGTGGCGGAACTGATCAGCAGTTTCGACGACCCCGACGTGGCGGTCGAGGAAATCGCGCGCAAGCTCTCGCTCGACCCGGTCCTGAGCGCCAAGCTGCTGCGCCTGGCCAATTCGGCCTACTATCACGTCTCGCGCCGGATCGGCAATGTGGGCGACGCGGTGCGCATGCTCGGTTTCGTCACGGTGCGCACCCTGGTCATCAGTTCGGGCCTGGTGGGCAGCTTCAAGACGGTGCCGGGGCTGGACCTGAAACGCTTCTGGCGCTACAGCCTGCACACGGCGGTGGCGGCCAAGTGGATCGCCAAGCAGATCGGCGCCAATACCGACCTGGCGTTCACGATCGGGATGATGCACGGGATCGGGCAACTGGTGATGCATGCGGGCGTGGCGCAGCAGGCGCGCGAGCTGGACCAGACGGTGGGGCCATACGAGAACGGCCGGATCGCGGCCGAGCAAGCGCTGTTCGGTTACCACTTTGGCATTGTCGGGGCGGAGCTGGCGCTGCGCTGGAAGTTTCCGGACCTGTTTCACCAGACCTTGCGCCATTTTTCCGATCCGACCCCGGAGTCGCCCTCGTACCGGATGGCGGCGGTGATCCACCTGGCCGTGCTGCGCGCGCGCTACGAGGAGCGCCAGCCGAACGACGAGGAACTGGCGGCGTGCTTCACGCCGGCGCTGGCGACCGGGCTGGGCGTGGACCCCGGTGAGCTGTTCGCCGGAATTGCGCCGCTGGGCGAATTGAGTAACGGACTGGAAGAGCTTATCAATTAAGCAAGCTAAAAATATTTTCGGATTTTTTTGAAAAAGGCCTAAAGTTCCGCGCGAACCCGACGTTATCAGGACACGCGGTAATCTTTTAAATTTTTTGGCCAGGTGAGCGCATGACCTCCAACGACGTTCTCTCGATGTACGAAAATATTGCTGGCCTGACTGGCAAGATGGCGGTGGCGGCAAAAGCGGGCGACTGGAACGGCCTGGCGACCCTGGAAACCCAGTGCGCGCAGCAGGCGGCGGCGGTCAAGACCGGCGTGCCCGCCCTCGATGGCGCGCCCCGGATGCGCAAGATCGATTTGCTCAAGCAGATCATGGCCAACGACCGCGCGGTGCGCGAGATTACCGAACCGTGGCAGTTGTCCGATGTGATGTGCGCGACGCACTGAACGGCTTGACCGATGAAAAAAAGCGCCCGAGGGCGCTTTTTTCATGTCCAAGGGCCGGTCAGCCCGCCATCGCCACCTTCAAGGCCAGCGCAATCCCCTCGGCCGCCTGGGTAATCTCCGGCAGCGACGGAAAACTCGGGGCGATGCGGATGTGGCTATCTTCCGGATCGACCCCGTACGGATAGGCAGCGCCAGCCGGCGTGAGCGTGATCCCGGCCGCCTTGGCCAGCGCAATGGTCTTCTTCGCCGCGCCCGGCGGCGTCACCAGGTCGATGAAATACCCGCCCTTCGGCACCGTCCACGACACACCCGGCACATCGCCCAGGTGCGCGCCGAACTGCGCCAGCACGGCGTCGAACTTGGGCTTGAGCAGCGCCGCGTGGCGCGTCATCAGCGCCTCCACGGTGGCCGCATCCTTGAGCAGGCGCACGTGGCGCAGCTGGTTGATCTTGTCCGGGCCGATGCTGCGGATGCCCGCATGCCTGGTCCACCAGGCGATATTGGCCGGCGACGACGCCAGCGCGGCGATACCCGAGCCGGCCCAGGTGACCTTCGAGGTCGAGGCGAACACGATCGCCCGGTCCGGATTGCCCGCCCTGGCGCATTCGGCGATCACCTCGGCGATGCGCACGTTTTCACTGGTGAGGTGATGGAAGCGATAGGCGTCGTCCCACATCAGGCGGAAGTCCGGGGCGGCGCTCTTCATGGCGGCGAGGCGGCGCACCACCTGGTCCGAGTACACCGTGCCCGAGGGATTGCTGTACTTGGGCACGCACCACATGCCCTTGATGCTGGCGTTGCCGGCAACCAGGCGCTCGACGACATCCATGTCCGGGCCGTCGTCGTTCAGCGGCACGTTGATCATCTTGATGCCGCGCGCCTCGCAAATCGAAAAATGCCGGTCGTAACCGGGCACGGGGCACAGGAACACCGCTTCCTGCCCGACCCAGGGCTGGCCGCCCGGCACGCCGTTGAGCAGCGCATACACGATCGCATCATGCATCAGCGACAGGCTGGCGCTGCTGTCGACCACAACCTGGGCCGCCGGAACGTCGAGCAGGCCGCCGAAGAAGGCGCGCGCTTCGGGCAGGCCGATGCCGAGGCCGTAATTGCGGGCGTCGGTGCCGTCGGCCGCGTTAAAGCCCGGCAAGGCGTCGAGCAGGCCGTTGGACAGGTCGAGTTGTTCGGGAGATGGTTTGCCGCGCGACATGTCGAGCTTGAGTCCGCGTTGCAGGAACAGGTCGTATTGCGCTTGTGCTGGGTTTGCTGCCGTCGTCATGTGCTCGCTTTCGGTGATTAAGGTCACCGAAGAGTATAGCTTGAAGGCAAATTGAATGGGGGGGAGGAAGGAATTCTGGAGAGCGATCACCAGGTATCTCCTGGTGTCGCCTCTTGCCGGTTGCATCCGGCGTCCGCAAGCGCATCGTTGGCTGGCGGACCGCTTCCGGGGACAGGCGTTTCTTCAACGTTCATCTGCTTGCCGCGCCACACTATCGTTGGTGGCTGCGCCAGATCCTGGGCCCGTTTGTGCAGTCCCGCAGGACTACGGAAACAAGTATAGCGCAATTTTTGAAGTTGTGTAGACCACTTTGTGCGCGGAGAGTCTTTTTTTCAACATTTTTTTAATTGCAAGGGAATCAGCCGGCATCAGGCTCGACGTGGACCGCCGGCGCGGGCTCCTTCGGCCTGCGTTTGAAGCGTGCCGCGAGCCTGGCGAACAGGCTCGCTTTCGGCGCCTCCGGCACTGGCGTTTCGGCGGCCTCGGCAGCGAGCGCGGCCTTGCGCTTGCGGCGGCGCAGCAGGAACCAGACGGCCAGGCCGAGCACGAGCAGCGCGCCGGCGGCGGCGCCACCGGCCAGCATCCAGGGGAATTCGTCCCCCTTCTTGGCGGCGGCGTTCTTTTTGGCGAGGGCGGCGCGCGAGAGGATCGGCGGCGGGACGGCAGGCGCCGAGGCCTGGCTGGCGGAAGCGGCCGCAGCGCCGGCGGAAGCGGCATCGTGGCTGGCGGAGGCGGCTTCATGGCTGGCCGAGGCGGCCTCGTGACCGGCCGCCGCGCTCTTGCCTTCGATGGCGGTTTGCAGCAGTCTGACCTTTTCTTCGAGTTCGACGATGCGGGCGGACAGGATGCCGTTCTTCCGGTCGAGGTCGGCACAGGTCTTGAGTTGATCTTCGCTGATCTGCGGACAGGCTGGCGGCGCGGCCGACGGCAGTTGCAGGACGCGCACCGGACGCGGCGCCGGGGCTACAGGTTTGGCCGGCTCGGCGCGCACGGGCACGGCGGGCGCGGGCGCCGGGGCCGCAACCGGCGGCGGTGGCGGCGGTGGCGGTGGCGGCGCAGGTTGCGGATCGGGGCTCAGCCACAAGGTGAGCGCGCGCACTTCGCGCTTGCCGCCTTCGCCGAGCACAAGAAACAAATGCACATAATCGCCCTCGACCGGCTTGACCGAGGTGATGTGGAGGAACTGGCGGCCGTCGCGCCGCATCACCGACATGGTCAGGTTCGACAGCACCGGATGCATGCGCACATTGGCGCCGCGCCACACATCGGGATCGGCCAGCCGCACCTGCACGCTGGCGGCCGGATCGGCCAGCGCGGTCAGCTCCACGTCGGCCACCAGCGGCTGCCCGATGTAGGAGCGCACCAGGGCTTCGCCGAGCTCGGCCGCGCGGGCGCCAGCCAGTGCGCCGGACAGGATCAGGCCCAGCGCCAGGGCGGGAATCAGGGTAGTGCCGGACCGGACCAGCCGGACGATTCGGGAAGAGTGCATATATGGTAATGTTGACCAGCTAATGACGGAGGACCAGTGAAATCTGTAGCCCTGCCGTAATTAACGTACGCTGACATAAAGTCTTTAACCGCATTCCCACATATACAGGTAGCTAAATGGAAACAAGAATCGAAAAGGACAGTTTTGGCCCGATCGCGGTCCCGGCGGAACGCTTGTGGGGCGCGCAGACGCAACGCTCGCTGGAGCATTTCGCCATTTCGAGCGAGCGCATGGCGCCCGAGCTGGTGGCGGCCCTGGCCCAGGTCAAGCGCGCCGCCGCCGCCGTCAACCGTTCGCTCGGCCTGCTGCCGGCCGACAAGGCCGACGCCATCGTCAAGGCCGCCGACGAAGTGCTGGACGGCCGCCATCCGGACGAATTCCCGCTGGCCGTGTGGCAGACCGGCTCGGGCACGCAGAGCAATATGAACATGAACGAGGTGCTGGCCAACCGCGCTTCCGAACTGATCGGCGGTACGCGCGGCGAAGGCCGCCTGCTGCATCCGAACGACCATGTAAACCTGGGGCAGTCGTCCAACGATATTTTCCCGACCGCGATGCATGTGGCGGCCGCCCAGGCCGTGGTGCAGGCGCTGCTGCCGGCCCTGGCGCGCCTGCGCGGCACGCTGGAAATCAAGGCGCGCGAGTTCGCCGACATCGTCAAGATCGGCCGCACCCATCTGCAGGATGCCACGCCGCTGACCCTGGGCCAGGAATTCTCGGGCTATGTGGCGCAGCTGGAATACTCGGAGCATGCGATCAAGTCCACCCTGCCCGGCCTCTTGCACCTGGCCGCCGGCGGCACGGCGGTCGGCACCGGGCTCAATGCGCACCCCGACTTTGCGGCCCGCATCGCGGCCGAAATCGGCTCGCGCACGGCCATCAGCTTCAAGACCGCGCCGAATAAATTCGCGGCCCTGGCCGGGCACGATGCGCTGGTGGGCGCCCACGGCGCCCTGAAAACCCTGGCCACGGCCTTGATGAAAATCGCCAACGACGTGCGCTGGATGGCCTCCGGCCCGCGCTCCGGCCTGGGCGAGATCAGCATTCCCGAAAACGAGCCGGGCAGCTCGATCATGCCGGGCAAGGTCAATCCGACCCAGTGCGAAGCCTTGACCATGCTGTGCTGCCAGGTGTTCGGCAACGATGTCGCCATTACCATGGGCGGCGCGTCGGGCAACTTCGAGCTGAATGTGTTCAAGCCGATGATTGTCCACAACTTCCTGCAAAGCGCGCGCCTGCTGGCCGACGGCATGCGTTCCTTCAACGAGCATTGCGCCCACGGGATCGCGCCGAACCGCGAACGCATCGCCGAACTGATGGAACGCTCGCTGATGCTGGTGACGGCATTGGCGCCGCACATCGGCTACGACCGCGCGGCCCAGATCGCCAAGAAGGCACAGCACGAGGGCAGCACCCTCAAGCAGGCGGCGCTGGCGCTGGGATTTGTGACGGAACAGCAGTTCGACGAGTGGATCGTGCCGCTCGACATGACCCGGCCGGGCTTGTAAATAGCGGGGAGCGCGGCGCGTGCAACGTTGACTCTCCGCGCCGATCCCGCCACACTGCGGTTCTTATCTCACTTTTAGGACGAGCGGTAAATGCAGAAAGTCACTTTTGACCTGGCGGGCGAGTTCGTCGAACTGAACCAGTTATTGAAACTGTCGGGCCTGTGCGACAGCGGCGGCGCTGGCAAGAACCTGGTGGCCACGGGCGTGGTCTCGGTCGATGGCAAGAAGGAATTGCGCAAGACCGCCAAGATCCGCGATGGCCAGGTGGTCGGCATCGGCGACGTGCGCATCTCGGTGCGCAGCAGCGGAACCGACGGCGCCTGATTGCGCCAGCGCAGACATATTCACCTTGTAATCGGGCAATATTAGAAATATGCTGAGTAAGAACGGCGGCCGCGCTGGCGTTCTTGCGCGGCGACAAACACGAAGTTGCGTGTTTTGACTATATTCTAAGACGTGATTAACCGATTCAAGGTGGCCACCATGGATAACCCTGAAGAAAACCAGCAAACCCAGGAACGATTGATCGGCGACCTGCGGCTCGTGATCGAAAATGCGGAAGAATTGCTGAAGAACACGGACCAGTACACCAGCGTGTTATACCGCAGTGCCCGCGCCAAGCTGGCCCTGGCCCTGAATGCGGCGACCGAAGAACTTGCCCGTTTCGAAGATGAGCAGCTCGGGCGCATGATCGAAGCGACCAGGGCCGCCAACGCGGAAAATGCCGACCTGTCCGGCGAAGCGCGCATCATGCGGGCTTTTCATTAATCCATCCAGCGGCGTCCGCGCGCGCCGCTGTTCCCGCCCTGCCCCGTCCCGGGGCTGCTACAGATACCCCGTCTTCCACCCGTCGAACAAGTTCTGCATGTGATCGAGCAGCCAGGTGCCGCCTTTCTTCATGAGGATAAAGCGGCATTGCCCATGGCGGCCGTTGTTCGTGTACACGCACAGCTTGCGCGCCGACAGCCATTCCACATCGATGATGCGGTGCTGCGCGTAGGTGGGCGGGCTTGCGACACTGCTGGCGTCGGCCTGCCCCGACGTGCTGTGCCTGGGCGTGCAATAGCGCGCGAAAACGGCGGCGCGCACCGGCTGGCGCCAGTCGGCCAGGAACGGGTCCGCCGCCTGGTCGAGCGCGAGCCGGGTTTCCCAGGCATTGATGCCATCCCAGAAGCCGTGCAGGACGGACAGCGCAGCCGCCTCGTCGCCCGCGCCAGGGACGAAGCCGGGCGGCGTGCGGCTGGCAAGGCGGCGCTGTTCGCGCACGAATGCATCGTCCAGCTCTGCGGGGCGGGTGTCGTCCGTGCACAGTGTCAGGGTCGGATGGGCTGCCAGCGCCAGCAGGCCGGCACGCGTGATCGCGCTGCCCTGCAGGTCCAGGTAGGACAGCGGCGCGATGCGAATCAGGTGCTGGACGCAGGCATCGTCGGCCCGGGTATGGCGCAGCGACAAGTGGCGCAAGCGGGCATGCCCGGCCAGGGCTGCGAGGCCGGCGCCGGTGATGGCGGTGTTGTTGAGAACCAGCCAGTTGAGGGCGGGAATGCGGGCGATGTCGGGCAGGACGGCGTCGGTCACGGCGCTGCCGTCGAGCCACAGGCGTTCCAGCTTGGGCAAGGCGCACAGGGCGCGCACGGCCGCGTCGCCGAGGTCGCAGCCGCTGAAGGTGAGGCCGCGGATCGAGGGTTTGCTCAGGAGGAAGGCAATCTCCGCCGCACTGAACGCCCGCTTGTCGAAGTCGAGAAAAGCGGGACGCGCGGGGAGTGCGAGCATGGCCGGCTCAGGCGTTGGCGATGGCGGAACTGCGTTCCTGCTCCCAGGCTTCCTGCCAGGTAATCGCGCCCGGCTGTTCGAACCATTGCTGGATGTAATCGGCGATGTCGGCCGCTTCGGGCATGGGCGAACTGGCCAGGTAGGCCATGGTGGCGTCCAGCCCGGCGCCGATGAAATACTCGGCCCCCAGCGAGGTGCCGACGTCCATGTTGATGTGCTTGGCTTTCCACAGCAGCAGGGTGTCGGCCACGTCGCCGGCGCGGTACAGCAGGAAGGCGCACTGGTAGATGCCTTCGTAGTAATCCATATCGTCCTGCACGATGTGGTCCCAGAGGGCCGTGCGCAGGTTGATTTCCTCGTCGAGCAGCTGGATCAGCAATGCGCGGTACGGCGCCAGGGTCGCCGCGGCCAGCTGCTTGTAGATCGCGCGCCGCACGTCCGGCGCGAGCAGTGCATTCGCGACGGAGGGGGACACGGCATTGCCATTGTTCTGGTACTCGGCGATAACTTGATCAGCGCTCATTGACATGAATGAAATCGATATAAAGGATGATTATAGCTTGAGTAAAACGCAAGCCTTTTGCACGAAGGCCAGGCGCCGGAAAAAATGCGCGCTTCCGCACAGCGAGGACGACCGTACAGAACAGAAGGCCTAGTCTGCCGGCGCCAGCAGGATGCCCAGCGCGATCCACTGCGCCAGATGGGCGCCGATATCGAATTGCTCGTCGAGGGCGAATGCGGCATCGAGCGCCTCGCCCATAGTATATCCCCCGGCCAGCGCGCCCAGCGCGGCGGCGTGTGCGGGGCTCAGGGCGAGTACCTCGGTCTTCCACAGCGGGCGGGCGACCAGGGCCGCGCCGGGGCGATCCATGTCCGCCGGAAAGTCGACGCCGCTGCCTGGCTGGTGCGCCTGCCACAGGGACACCACGGCCCAGCGCGATCCGATCAGGCTGCAGGCTGGATGCAGGGCGTAGCGCGCCTGCTCGAATGCATCGGGCGTCAGGCTGGCCAGCGCCTCGGCGCCCAGGGCTGGCGCATCGGCGGCGTAATGGGCGCGGTGCAGCGCCCATTCCAGGCGCGCCATGTCCGGCAGGTAAGGATAATCGGCGACAGGGGGAAAATCGTCGAGGAAGCCGGCAAAACCGGCGCCGAAACGGTTCAGGTCGGCGTCGACCGAGGGATGGGCCTTGCCGTAGGCGCGCGCCAGGGCGCCGAAAAAGTCGTCACCGACCAGCTGGCGCAGCACCGGGCAGGCCGCCGCCAGGGCCTTGTTCCAGGTGACGCCAAGGTTGCCCCGATACAAGCCGAAGCGGTCGGCACTGGCGCCGCCCTTGAACTGCGCCAGCGCACCGGCTTCGCTGCCGTAATCGAACAGGGCTTGCGCGAAGCGCTGCTGGGTCTCGGCCAGCGCGGCCGATGCCGGCGGCCGGGGCTGGCGTGCGCGCCCTGGGGTGGCGGCGCCGCGCACCGGCCAGGCGCTGGCGATGCGGTCGGCCTGGCGCGCCTCGCCCAGCAGCACCTCGAGCGCGGGCACGTCGGTATCCCATTCGATCAGGGTCGGCAGGCGCCCGAAGCGCGCCAATGCCGCTTCGTACAAGGCCCACACCGGGGCCGCCACCACGTCGCCATGGTGGTCGACTACCGCCTGCGGCGTCACCAGATGGCCGGCCAGATGAATCTCGCCCACGCTGCCGGGCGCGATGGCGGCGATGGCGGCCAGCGCATCTTCGCCGTGGTTGCATTGGTTGACGTAGAGATTGTTCACATCGAGCAGCAGCGCGCAGCCGGTGCGGCTGGACAGCTCGGCCATGAACTCGGCCTCGCTCATCGTATCGTCGCGATAACGCACGTAAGTGGAGACATTTTCGAGCAAAATACGGCGCTTCAACCGGTCTTGCACCAGCTCGACGCGCTCGCACAGCAGGTCGAGCGCGGCCTGGCTGAGCGGGATGGGGAGCAGGTCGTTGAGCTGGCGGTCGGCAACGGCACCCCAGCACAGGTGTTCGGAGACCAGCATGGGCTCGACCCGCTCGACCAGCGCGCTGACGCGTTCCAGGTGGGACGTCGAAAACCCGCGCGCCGAACCGAGGCCGAGGCCGACGCCGTGCAGGCTGATGGGATAGTCGCGGCGCAGTTCCCGCAGCACATGCCAGTCCCAGCCCGCGCGGTCGAGAAAGTTTTCGGTGTGGACTTCAAGCCAGCCGATGGCCGGCCGCTCGTCGAGGAACTGGCGGTAGTGCGGCGCGCGCAAGCCGACACCGGCGCCGTGCAAGGCCGGACCGGCAACAGGATCGTCCGGCACGGCCCCGCCCTTCACGACGCCGTGCGCGCTTACTTGCCCGACAGCTTGCCGCCGGCTTTTTCGCAGGTGCCCTTGGCGACCCATTTCCACTCTTCCGGCGCCTTGTCGACGGTGGACGCGCCGGCGCAGCCGTGCGAACCGTTGGCGCTGGCGCAATCGTTCTGGCCGGCCTTGGCGATGCCGTAGCACTTCTCCTTGTCCGATTTGTCGCCCTTGGACATGGGCGCGTCGTGCGCGGCGGCCACGCCGGAGGAAACTGCGCACACGCCGGCGAGGGCGGCGGCGATCAGGGCTTGACGTTTGTTCATGGTGGATCTCCTTGGAATGGTATCAATTGGAACTGGAACTGGAACTGGAACTGGAACTGGAACTGCCAGGTCGGAGGCGATTGTAAAGCCGGCCGCGCGCATATCCGGCGTGCCTTTCAGTTCCTTACAACTTATCCCGTACCAGGGCCGATTTTAACGTAAAAAAGCCCGGCTCCTCCGTCGATGGGAGGCAACCGGGCGGCACGGCCGCGGCGGGGACGCGGGATTCAGGCGGTCGTATTGATGGTATTGCCGAGATTGGCCGGCAGGCGCTGGGGCTGCGGCAGCGCGTTGATCAGCTGGGCAGCGACCTGGCCTTCCATCTGTTGCGCTTTTTTCAACATGGCGTAGCCGACTTCCTGCTTGACGCCAGTTTCGGCCATGCTGGTGGCCAGTGATGCAATGGATGAAACGTCCATGAGAGTTCTCCCGGTTGAGTGGCTATCACCGATGGTAACGGCGCCGTCGGCCCGAACTTTAGGCTTGCGACGAATTCATTCTGGCCTTGAGCCAGGCCAGCACCTGCGCCGGCGCATTCAGGTCGAGCCAGGCGACGTTGCCGGGCAAATCATCGGGCGGCGGCGCATCCGATGCCACAGCGACAATATACGGGTCGTTCGGGTACAGCGGCGGATGTCCCAAGGACGGACGCTGCACTTCCAGCTTGGGAATGGACTCCCACTTGTAGCCTTCGACCAGGGTCAGGTCGGCCGGTTCCAGCAGCGCCAACTGCTCGGCCAGGGTCGGTTCCGGCTCGCCGCGCAGCTCGCGGATGACGGCCACCCGGAACGGCGAGGCGATCATGACCTGCGCCGCCCCGGCCGTGCGCAGGCGGGCGCTATCCTTGTGCGGCGGTTCGAGCATCACATCGTGGTGGCTGTGCTTGACGACATTGATGCGCAGGCCGTCGGCGGCCAGCTGGCGCACCAGCGTTTCGAGCAGGGTGGTCTTGCCGCTACCGGACCAGCCGATGACACCGAGTAGATTGTGCATGTGCGGCCTTTCCGCCGAGAAGTGAGAGCGCCATTATACAAAAGGCCGGACCCGTCAATACGGATGGCGGTAGCGCTGGCCTTTGTAGCTCATCACGGCGGACTTGGGCAGCAGCTTTTCCAGGACCAGGCCGGGCGCCACTTCCTCGCCCTCGCGGCGCAGGACCTTATCGATCAGCAACAGACGGTCGGCCGGATTCCTGGAATAGATGTAGCCGCCGACCGCGATCGCCGGAATCTCGTGCTGCAGCGCATCGGGGAGCTCGCGCAGGGTGCGCAGGTTTTCTTCCGGCGCCGCCACAGGCGCGTCGGCCTTGACCGTCTCCGTCCTGGCCGGCTCGGCTTTCTTGACGGGCTCTTCTTTCTTGACGGGCTCTTCTTTCTTGGCCGGGACTTCCTTTTTGACAGGCTCTTCCTTTTTGACAGGCTCTTCCTTCTTGACCGGCTTGACCTCGGGCATGTTGACCGGCTCGGCCTTGGGCGGTGGCGGCAGCGGCGCCTCCACCGCCGGTGCGGGCGCCGGGGCGGGCACGGCGACCGCGACCGCAGCCGGCGCCGGGACCGCCACGGCAGCCTGTACCACCGGTGCGGGCGGCCTTGCCGATTGCTTCCAGGCATACACGGCAGCGCCCGTGGCGCCCAATGCCAGCAGCGCCAGCCCGATCACGAGCGGCCTGGCACCGGCACTTGCACGTTCCGGCTCGACGGCATGCACCGGCGTGGCATGGATCGTCGGGGCGTTGCCCAGCTGGCGTTCGGCCTGCGCCTTTTTCAGTGCTTCGAGAATATAGGACATCTTATGGTTTCCCCGTTGCGGCCAGCAGGCGCGGCTCGGCCACGCCGGTCAGCTGGTTCAGGCGCATGTAGGTGCGCGGACCGGCCACGCCGTCCGCCTTGAGGTGTTGACGCGTCTGGAAGGCACGCAGCAGGTCCAGGGTCGGCGCGCCCAGCGGACGGTCGGCCGGCGGCGGGACCATGCCGTTGATCTTGGCCAGCCGCGACGCGATCCAGTCGACATCGGCGCCCTGCTCGCCCGCGCTGACCTGGTCGCGGAAGTAGCGCGGCATCGCCCAGAAGGTCACGAAGCTGCCGTCGGAGCGGGTGGCGAGCGCGCCGAGGTCGAGCGTCTGCTCCTTGCCGCCGACGTTCAGGCGCACGCTGGTCTCGTCCATGCCGGTCAGTAATGCGTAGCTGACCAGCGGGCCGTCGCGCAGGGTCAGCACGGCCGGACGGTCGAGCAGGCGCAGTTCGTACAGCCCGCCCTTGCCCTGATGGCAGCGCAGGCTCAGTTTCTGCGCGTCCTCGCACGTGCCCCCGGCGGGCAAGGCGACGCCCCACAGCGCCGACAAGGCTTGCAGCGCCGCTTCTTCGCTGGCGTGGGTGAGCGGCGCGACGGCCGGCCGTGGCGCCGGCGCGGCCGGCGCGGGGGCTGCGGGCAGTGCTGGCGGAGGCGCCGCCTTGACAGGCGCCGCAGCCAGCGGCACCGTTGCGGGCGCGGGCGCGGCCGGTGTTGACGGGCGCAGCTGCCAGGCCGCCGCCGCGCCGATCGCGGCCGTCGCCAGCACGCCGGCCGCAACATACTGCCAGCGCATCCCGGGCGCGGCAGGCGCGGCGCCGGCGGAAAACACTTCGCTGCCGGCACGGCGCAGGATCTGGCGCGTCACTTCGCGGCTGTTTTCCACATACGCCCCCAGCAGCGCGCGGTCGCACAAGAGGTTGATGCGGCGCGGCACGCCATGCGACAGCTGGAACACCTGCCCCAGCACCGAGCGCGGAAACGGGCGCGACGCCCCGCCCCCGGCCACGGCCAGCCGGTGCGCGACATAGCTGGCGGTTTCGGCTTCGGTCAGCGAGCCCAGGTGATAGCGCGCAATCACGCGCTGGGCCAGCTGTTCGAGCTCGGGCCGGGCCAGCATGGCGCGCAGCTCGGGCTGGCCGATCAGGATAATCTGCAGCAGCTTGCGTTCGTTGGTTTCCAGGTTGGTCAGCAGGCGCAGCTGTTCGAGCACGTCGGCCGACAGGTTCTGGGCCTCGTCGATGATCAGCACATTGTTCTTGCCCTGCGCGTGGCTGGCAAGCAGGTAGCGGTTGATGGCGTCCACATAACTCTTGACGCTGACCGCGCCGGCCGGCAGCGGCGGCAAGTCGATGCGGAATTCATCGCAGATCGACAGCAGCAATTCCTCGACCGACAGCTTGGGATTGAAGATGTAGGCCAGGCGGCAGTCGGCCGGAATCTGCTCGATGAAGCAGCGGCAGACGGTGGTCTTGCCGGCGCCGATTTCGCCGGTCAGCAGCACGAAGCCGCCGCCGCTGCCGACGCCGTACAGCAGGTGCGCCAGCGCTTCGCGGTGGCGCTCGCTCATGAACAGGTAACGGGGGTCGGGTGCGATCGAAAACGGTGATTGCTTCAGGTTAAAGAATTGCTTGTACATGGATTCCCTGGAAATGCATCACCGACGCCTAGCGGCCGACGGGCAGCGGCTTGTATTTGGCGCAGTAGATCTTGGACTTGGTCTTGAAGTAGACGATCTTGCTGCCGGGATTGGACGCGCGCACAGGATAGCGCGAGCCGTCCACCGACAGGTGGCGCACGCCGACCGCCTTGTGGATCGATTCTTCGAGCTTGTCGGGCGTGGTGTCGGCCACGGCGGCCACGAACACCAGTTCGCTGGTATCGTCGCTGATCATGATGTCGGTCACCGGCGCGCCCCACAAGGTCCCCTCGGCCTTGAACCAGTAGGCACCGCCCTCGTGCTTGTAGGACGGGCCGAAGGCGTTGACCAGGTAATCGTGGAAGTAGGCATTGTCGAGCTGGCTGCGGCACAGGATGGCGCTGCCGATCACGGGGCCGAAGGTGGACGGCGCGGCGTGCGCGGCGACAGGCATGGCGGCGGCCAGCGCCAGCAATGCCGGGACGCAGCTGCGCCCGAGCAGGGCGCGAAACCGCGCTGCATCGGGGGACATCCGCTTCGAACCGATCGCCAGGCGCATCCGACCTCCCGTGGCGCGCGTGCTTACTGGCGCGCGCGCTCTTCCTTCTTGACCTTCTTGGCTTCCTTCTTTTCTTTCACGGTCTTGGCCGGCTCTTTTTTGGTCTCTTTCTTACTGTCTTGCGCTTTACTCATTGCGGGCTCCTGAAAACGATTTTATAGCTTGGACAGCCAGTTGCGGTTGGCAGCGATCTTTTCCTTGGCGGACGCGGGCAATTTCTCGTAACAGCCGGGATATTGCTTGAGCGCGCCTTCGCGGATTTCTTTCTGCAAACCGTTGATAATAAACACGTAGACGACGGCACCTTCGTCATTTTGCCGCGTGCCCATATAGCGGATCATTATTCCTCCATTATTCCGTGAGCGGAGCGAATAAACCTCTGTTGTCTCACATCGCCACATTATGACACTGCCCGGCGCAATTTCGCTACCCAATCGCGGACGAAAAAAAGCCCGCGCGAAGGCGGGCTTTCGAGGTGGACCGCGCGGGCCCGTCAAACTTCTTGCTTTTGTAAAATTTGCCAGAATGGATATCGCTCATGCCACTCTGGAATCACTAAATTCCGAATAGAAATATAGCACATGACAATCGCGTGACATGAACAAAATGTCAGCGAGTGTGGCAAGAAAGAAACGCGTCAGACCTGGGCCAGCCACGGATCGCTTTCCGGATGGGGAAACCGGGCCGTCATGAAGTCGACGAAGCTGCGCACCTTATAGGACAGCAAGCGCCGGCTCGGATACACGAGCGACAGTTCCAGGCGCCCCAGGTGATGGCCCTTAAGCAATTGCACCAGGCGCCCGCTGGTCAGGTCGTCTTCCAGGGTCAGGGAAGAACGCACCATGATCCCCATGCCGGCAAAGGCCGCCTGGCGCAGGACGGAAATATTATTCGAGACCAGGCGCGCGCTGATCGGCACGTCGACCCGCTTGTTTTCCCAGGTCACCGGCCAGCTGTGGCGCAATTGTTCGAAGGCGAAGTTGAGGCAGTCGTGAGCGGACACATCGACCGGCGTGAGCGGTTCGCCGCGCCGCGCCACGTATTCCGGCGAGGCGCACAGCACCACGTTGGAGGTGGCCAGGCGGCGCGCGATCAGGCTGGCGTCGAACTTTTGCAAGCCCATGAAAATGCCGACGTCGAAACCTTCCTCGACCAGATCGACCGCGTGGTCGGCCAGGGTGACGTCGAGCACCACGTCGGGCACGGTGGCGGCGTACAGCGGCAGCAGCTTGGCCAGCTGGTACTGGCCGAAGCCGGGATGGCAATAAATGCGCAGGGTGCCGCTGGCCTTGCGCGCCGACGAGGAGGCGATGGCGTCGGCATCGTCGATATCGGCCAGGATCTGGCGCACGCGCTCCAGGTATTGGCGCCCGGTCTCGGTCAGCGAGAGCTTGCGCGTGGTGCGGTTGAGCAAGCGCGTCCCGAGATGCGCTTCCAGATCGGCGATATTGCGCGTCACCACGGTATTCGACATATCCAGCGCCTGGGCCGCGCGGGCAAAGCTGCCCTGCTCGACCACCTTGGCAAACACCCGCATCGATTGCAGCCTGTCCATCCCCGCCCCCTTGTTGGATTATCCCTGAATGCGCAACGTTGCATTGCGATTATTCGCCTTTTTTGCGGATACCGCAACGTATAGACTGCTTCACATGGACGAGCAAACGCAAACAAGCAACTCGTCAACGCCGCCAAGCACCCCGCGACGTCCACTTAATTACCGGAGAAACACCATGAAATCATTTTCCTTCATTGCCGCTGTTGCCGTTGTTATTAGTACCGTCGCTGGTTCCGCTGTTGCTGCCGATGCGCCGGTGGCGAGCGCCGGTGTGAGCGCGGCCGCCGGCAGCATCACCGCCACCCGCCTGAACGTGCCGGAACTGGCCGTGTCGTCGAGCCGCAGCCGCGCCGACGTGCGTGCCGAGGCGCTGGAAGCGGCCAGGAACGCCCGTCCGACCCTGAGCATGCAACTCGACCTGATCGCGAAGTAAGCGTCGATTATTCCGAATTTAGCAATTGTGCATTGCGTCATTCGATCTTTTTCGAATCAATCAGACGGCATACACTGACCTTAATCAAAGAGCAACCGCTCTGACCGCCGCAGACAATACCGCGACGTTGACTTAATACTGGAGAAATATTATGAAAGCATCGACATTGTTTACCGCAGTAGCAGCCCTGGTCCTGAGCGGTTCCGCCTTTGCCGCCGACGCCCCTGCCGCCAGCACCGCCGCGTCCGCAGCAGCCGCATCGAGCCTGAGCGTGCCAGCCGTCACCATCACCCAGTCGACCAGCCGCAGCCGTAGCGACGTGAACGCCGAAGCCGTCGAATTCGTCAAGAACTACAAGACCGCCTTCGCGATCCAGCTGGAACAGTACAAGAACTAAAGCAGCAAGCACTGCGGCGGCCAGCCCCCGGCCGCCCGCACGCAGCATCCTCGGCAGTACAGTTCAAACCGGAAAACCCGACGCCCCCTCGGGTTTTCCGACCTGTTTTTCCCCGCCTTATCCCCTCATCCTCACCGTTCAAACCGCCGATTCGTCGATCCATCGGTTTGTGCGCGCGTGTGCGCGTCCGTGGCCGTATTCTTGATGCTCCGAACTCAACGCCGCCCAGCGGCCACCTGCCATGACACACTACTTCAAGCAAGCCACCATTGCCACCCTGCTCTGCGCCGCCGCGGCCGCCGCCCATGCCCAGACCACCACCGAGGCGCGCAAGGTCGCCCCCTTCCATGCGATCGACCTGTCCGGCCCCTATAAAGTGGTGATCGTCGGCCAGGGCACGCAAGCGCTCGAACTGTCGGGCCCGCGCAAGGAACTCGACCGCATCGACACCGTCGTCAAGGGCGACACCCTGATCGTGCGTCCGCGTTCGCGCAGCGGCATCGACATCAGCTTCAACGACGAGCGCGCCACCATCAACATCGCCGCGCCGGGCCTGCGCAGCCTGGCCAATAGCGGCAGCGCCGACGTGACGCTCAGCCAGGTGGGCGGCGACGAGTTCGCGCTGAACCTGAGCGGCTCGGGCGACGTCGAGCTGTTCCAGCTCAAGACCGGCAAGCTCAATCTGACCATGAAAGGCTCGGGCGACGTCAACCTGGCCGGCGAGGCGCGCACCTTGCAGGTCAACGCGCACGGCTCGGGCGACATCGAAGCCTGCGGCCTGGTCGTCGAGCGCAGCAGCGCCGTGCTGCGCGGCTCGGGCGAAGCCTGCGTGCCCGGCGGCAGCCAGCCGTTCGTCGGTGAGGTGCACGGCTCGGGCGAACTGACCGTCAAGCAGCTGCGCGCCGACAAGGCGCGCCTGGTGGTGGCAGGTTCCGGCGAGATCGACATCGAAGGCACGGTCGGCGCGCTCACGGCGGACCTGAGCGGCTCCGGCAGCGTCGACGGCGAAAACCTGGTCGCGCAACAGGCGGCGGTGAGCGTGCGCGGTTCGGGCAATGCCGAAGTGCGGGTCAAGCAGGCCGGCACCGGCGCCCCGCAACTGATGCGCTACGACCGCAAGGGCGCCAGCGCCAGCGCCAACTGATTTCTTCCAGCGCGGGTTTGCCCGCGTCCTGGCCCCAGGGCGGCGCATCGAGCGCTGCCCTGGCGCCAGGCCAGGGCGGCAGCGCCCGCGCCAGCACGACATCCCCGCATCGCGGCGGCTGCGCCAAATCCCCCTCCGCACCTTCCTCCCCATACCAAATTGGCATTAAACCAAAGCCAGGGCAATACCATTGGCCTCGTTTTATAAATCCTTATCAAACAATGACTTACCTTGTCATCAGCGCCATGTGGCACCATGCCAATTCGGTATTTTATAATACCACTTAAATACCTGTTGACAAGGTGGTTTGTCGATCATATAGTGCCCACACCTTCCCCAATCCAGAACCCGGACAACAACACACATGATCGAATATCTCATCGGCGTCGATGGCGGTGGAACCGGTACCAGAGTGCGCCTGGCGCGCGCCGACGGCACCGCGTTGGCACAAGGCCAGGGCGGCCCGTCCGGCCTCTCGCTCGGCATCGCGCAGGCGTGGCATTCGATCGCCGACGCGATCGCCTCGGCCTTCGGCGCGGCCGGCGTGGCGCAGCCGGCCAACGCCAGCATCGGCATCGGAATGGGCCTGGCCGGCGTGCACAATCCGCTGTGGGCCGAGCAATGCGTGGCCGCCAATCCGGGCTTCGGCGCCCTGCGCCTCGACAACGACGGCTACACCACCCTGCTCGGCGCGCACGGCGGCAAGGCGGGCACCATCGTGGCCATCGGCACCGGCAGCGTGGGCCAGGCCTTGCTGGCCGACGGCAGCCTGCGCGAAGTGGGCGGCTGGGGCTTCCCGACCGGGGACGAAGCCGGCGGCGGCTGGATGGGCCTGCGCGCCATCGCCCATATCGAAAAAGTCATCGACGGCCGCGCGCCGCACAGCGCCTTTGCGCAGGCGGTGATCGAGAACTGCGGCGGCGAACGCAATGCGATCCAGGTCTGGATCGGCGGCGCCAGCCAGACCGTGTTCGCCTCGCTGGCGCCGCTGGTGGTGGCGCATGCCGGCACCGACGACACCGCGCGCGCCATCCTGGCCGATGCCGGGCGCGAAGTGGCCTTGATGGCGCACGCGCTCGACCCGTCCGGCCAGCTGCCGCTGGCGCTGTGCGGCGGCCTTGGCGCGCCGCTGCGCGCCTACCTGCCGCCGGACCTGCTGGCACGCAGCGTCGCTCCGCTGGGCGACTCCGCCAGCGGCGCGCTGCGCATGATCGAACTCCACGTGAGAGGACACTAACCATGCTTGCGCAGCTCAGCGATTTCAAGCCCGACGCCGACAGCGTCACCCCACTCTACATGCAGCTGGCGAACAAGCTATCGGCCGGCATCACCAGCGGCGACTGGCGCGCCAACGAAGCGCTGCCGTCCGAGCGCATGCTCTCGGACATGCTCGACATCTCGCGCGTCACCGCGCGCAAGGCCATCGACATGCTGTGCGAGCGCGGCATGCTGACGCGCCGGCGCGGTTCCGGCACCTACATCACGCCCAAGCTCGAACAGCCGCTCTCGCGCCTGACCAGCTTTTCGGAAGAACTGAGCCAGCGCGGCTTCACCGCCGGCTCGCGCTGGCTGGAACGCGAGATCGGCGTGGCGGCTCCCCTGGAACTGCTGTCGCTGGGCCTGTCGCCCAACATGCCGGTGGCGCGCCTGCGCCGCCTGCGCACCGCCGACGACGTGGTGATGGCGATCGAAACGACCACCATCCCGGCGATCCACATGCCCGACCCGCACAGCGTGACCGATTCGCTGTACGGCTACCTGGAAGCGCGCGGCGCCATTCCGATGCGCGCGCTGCAGCATATCCGCGCCGTCAACGCCAACGCGGAGCAGGCGCGCCTGGCCGGCCTGGCCCCGGGAGCGGCGATGCTGCACATTACCCGTGTGAGTTACCTGGACAGCGGCGCGGCGGTGGAACTGACCCACTCGTTCTGCCGCAGTGACTATTATGAATTTGTAGCGGAGTCGCGCCGATGAGCGATGCAATCAAGGGCAATATCCTGACCAGCAGCGGCTGGGTCAAAGGCGCGGTCGGCTTCGGCGAGCGCATAACGGACATCGACGGCGCTGCGGTCGACCCCACGGTCAACGGCGACGATTACATCATCCCCGGCTTCATCGACCTGCACGTGCACGGCGGCGGCGGCAAGGACATCATGGAAGCGGGCGACGCGCCGCACATCATCGCCGCCATGCATGCCAGGCACGGCACCACCAGCCTGCTGGCCACCACCATGACCGCGCCGCCGCACGAGATCACGGCGGCCTTGCGCTCGATCGGTGCGGCCTGCGCCGACCGCCGGCCGGGCGCGGCGCGCATCCTCGGCGTGCACCTGGAAGGCCCGTACATCAACTCCGGCAAGCTGGGAGCGCAGCCGAACTACGCGCGCGCCGCCACCCTGGCCGAAGTGCAGCAGCTGGGCACCCTGGCCCCGATGCGCCTGATTACCGTGGCGCCCGAAATCGCCGGCCACCTGAACCTGGTGCGCGAACTGAGCAACGCCGGCATCCGCGTGCAGATCGGCCACACGCTCGGATCGTACGAAGACGGCGTGGCCGCGCTGGAGCACGGCGCGGCCGGCTTCACGCACCTGTTCAACGCCATGAGCCCCCTGCACCATCGCGAGCCGGGCATGGTCGGCGCGGCGCTGGCGCATGCGCAGTATGCCGAACTGATTCCCGACCTGCTGCACGTGCACCCGGGCGCCATCAAGGTGGCGCTGCGCTCGATCCCGCACCTGTACTGCGTCACCGACTCCACCGCCGCCACCGGCATGCCGGACGGCGACTACAAGCTTGGCCGCCATAGCGTGCAGAAGTGCATGGGCGGCGTGCGCCTGCCCGACGGCACGCTGGCCGGCAGCACATTGACCATGGACCAGGCGCTGCGCAACCTGGTCAGCCTGGGCCTGACCCTGGAAGACGCATCGCACCGCGTCTCGACCTATGCCGCCGACTACCTCGGCGAAACCGAACGCGGACGCCTGGCGATCGGCGCCTTTGCCGACATGGTGGTGCTGGACCGCGATTTGAAAATCAAAGCTGTCTATATCGAAGGAGAAAAGTGTGACCTCACTGATGCTTAAAGAAGCCCTGTCCGCCGCCGACTGCGTCGCCCTGCAGCTGGAGAACGACGTCGAACGCTACGCGGAACTGGGCCGCAAGCTGAGGACCACCACCTTCAACACGGCGCTGACCGTGGCGCGCGGCAGTTCCGACCACGCCGCCAACTACTGCGCCTACCTGATCATGGCGCGCATGGGGCGCATCGTCGCCTCCCTGCCGATGTCGCTGGTGACCCTGTACAAGTCGCCGCTGGTCACGCGCGACACCCTCACCATCGCCATTTCGCAATCGGGCCAGAGCCCGGACGTGGTCGAACCGATCCGCTACTTCCGCGACGGCGGCGCCACCACCATCGCGCTGGTCAACGATATCGATTCGCCCCTGGCCAACGCCGCCGAATGGGCCATGCCCCTGCGCGCAGGCAAGGAGCAGAGCGTGGCCGCCACCAAGAGCTTCATCACGAGTCTCGTGGCCGGTGCGCGCCTGGTGGCGCAGTGGCAGAACGACCCGGAACTGACGGACGGCCTGGCCGCCCTGCCGCAAGCGTTGCGCAGTGCAACCGAAGTGGACTGGTCGCCGGCGCTGGAAGTGCTCACGCCGGCCCGCAACATCATGGTGGTCGGACGCGGCATCAGTTTTCCGATCGCGCTCGAATCGGCGCTCAAGTTCAAGGAAACCTCGGCCCTGCAGGCGGAAGCGTTCAGCGGCGCCGAGATCAAGCACGGCCCGATGGCGCTGATCGAAGACGGCTACCCGCTGCTGATTTTCGCCACGCGCGGACCGACCCAGGCCGGCCTGATCGCACTGGCGGCCGAGATGCGCACCCGTGGCGCGCGCGTGCTGCTGGCAGCGCCCGCCGACGTGGCCGAGCGCGACCTGACCCTGCCGACCGCCGCCACCCCGGACCTGGACCCGATCGTCGCCGTGCAGGCGTTCTATGTGATGGCGGCGCACCTGTCGAAAGCGCGCGGCATGGACCCGGACCGTCCGCGCCACCTGAGCAAAGTCACCAAGACCAACTGACCCTCCTCTGCCATCGATGATGATCAAGTTGAAGCTCACTGCGCTGCTGACGGCATTGATGGCACTGGGGCTGGCGGCTTCGGCGGCCGCCGCCGAAACGAAAATCGAGTTCTGGACCTTCAGCATGAAGCCCAAGTTCACGCCGTTTTTCGAATCGGTGGCGCGCAACTACGAGGCCGCCAATCCGGGCGTGAAGATCGAGTGGATCGATTTTCCGTGGGACGTGATCCAGACCAAGCTGGTCACCCGCATCGTGGCCGGCACGCCGCCGGCGCTGGTCAACCTGAACGTGCCCTGGGCCGACGAATACGCGCGCGACGAACTGCTCACGCCGATCGACGCCCTGCTCGGCGCGTCGAAATCGAGCTACATTCCCAGCACCCTGGAAGACCTGCGCTTCAAGGGCAGGACCTACGGCTTCCCGATGTACAGCAACGTCGCCGTGATCGCCTACAACCAGCATATTTTCAGGGACGCGGGATTGACGCGCGGGCCGCACAGCTTCGACGAGCAGCTGGCGTTCGCGCGCCAGATCGCGGCGCGCACCGGCAAGGCCGGCATCGCCCCGGCGCTGTCGAAGATCGATGGCCTGTTCATGTGGCAGGGCCTGGCCGTCATCCAGGACGGCAAGGCGGTCTTCAATTCGCCGCAGCACGTGGCGCTGGTGCAAAAACTCGCGGCCACCTACAAGGCCGGCGGCCTGCTGAAGGAAAGCCTGTTCGCCGAAGATAACTTCCCCGCCGTGATCGACGCCTACAAGGGCGGGCGCCTAGGCATGCTGCTGGCGCCGCCGACGGCCTTGAAGCGCATCCAGGGCGATGCAAAGGACATCTACGCCATCACCGGCGTGGCGCCCGCGCCGCTCGGCCCCACCGGCATCGCCGACGGCGGCTGGCTGATTCACTTTGCGATCCCCAAGGGCGTAAAAGCCGACATCCTGCCCGCAGTCGGCAAATTCGCGCTGTACCTGACCAGCGACGCCAACCAGCTGGCCTTCGCCAAGCAGGCCAGCGTGTTCCCCACCGCCGTCAAGGCGGCGGCCGACCCGTATTTTCTCGCGCACCCAAGCAACGCCGGCGCGGCCGAAAAGGCCGTGGAAGCGGGCGCGCGCTCGATGGCGCACTCGCACACCCTGTACGTGGCCGGCATCGACGATTACGACGAATTGCGCCGCTCATTGGTCAAGGCGGTCGAAGCGGGCGTCACCGGCAAGCAGGACGTGCGGCAGGCGCTCGACCAGGCGGTCGCCATCTGGAACAAGAAGCTGTCCAAGCAAAGGCTGCACTGACATGACGACGAGGCGGCACACCCTGCAAGCGTGGATGTTCCTGGCACCGGCCCTGCTGCTGCTGGCCGTGTTTTCGTTCTGGCCGGTGGCGTACGGCTCCTTCCTCGCGTTCACCGACTACTCCCTGATCCGGCCGACCTCCTTCGTCGGCCTGGATAACTTCCGCTACATCTTCGACAACGAGATGTTCGTCACGGGCCTGAAAAATTCGCTGCTGTTCCTGGTCATGGTGCCGTTCGTGCAGATCGGCGCGGTGGCGCTGGCGGTCCTGGTGAACAACCAGCTGCCCGGCATCCGCTGGTTCCGCGCCGCCTTCTACGTGCCGGTGGTGACCACGGTGTCGGTGGTGGGCATCATGTGGGGCTTCATGTTCCACGAACAGGGCACGCTCAATTACGTCTTCATGCAACTGCGCCTGGCGAACGCGCCGATCGGCTGGCTGACCGACGACACCCTGGCCCTGTTCGCGGTGATGTTCGTCACGCTCTGGCGCGGGCTTGGCTGGTACATGGTGATGTACCTGGCGGCGCTGCAATCGATCCCGGCCGACATGCAGGAAGCCGCCATGCTCGATGGCGCCAACCGCTGGCAGCAGTTCTGGAAGATCACCGTGCCGATGCTGCGCCCGACGATTGCGGTATGCACCATCCTGTCGGTGCTGGCCGCGCTCAAGGCGTACCAGGAAGTCGACGTGCTGACCCAGGGCGGACCGATGAATTCGACCTTCACGGCGCTGTACTACGCCTACGACCAGGGGCTCAAGCACCTCAAGCTGCCGCGCGCACTCGCCGCCAGCCTGGTGGTGTCGAGCATCTGCATCGGCATCGCGCTGGTGTGCCTGCGCTACCTCAAACCAAAGCACCGCTGATGCGCGCCCGTCCGCTGGCCACCTTCGGCCATTACCTGATCCTGTGCGTGCTCGCCGTGGTGTGCGTATTCCCGTTCTGGTGGACCCTGGTCACCGCCATCTCGACCGAAGGCAATGTGTTCGCCTTTCCGCCCACCTTCTGGCCGCGTTCGCCGTCGCTGGAAAACTTCGCCGAAGTGTTCCGCGCGATTCCGATCCTGGCGTTCTTCAGGAACTCGGTGCTGATCGCCGCGCTCACCGTGTTCTGGAAGCTGGCACTGTGCTCGCTGGCGGCGTATCCGCTGGCGCGCATGCATTTCCGCGGCCGCAAGCTGGTGTTCGGGATCATCCTCGCGACCCTGGTGCTGCCGTCGGAAGTAAACTTCCTGGTCAACTTCATCACCGTCACCAAGCTGTCGCTGGTGGATACCTACACCGGCGTGATCCTGCCGAACGTGGTCACGGCGGTGGCCATCCTGCTGCTCAAGCAGGCCTTCGAGGAAGTGCCGCAAGACCTGATCGACGCGGCGCGCGTGGACGGCGCCTCGGAGTGGATCATCTTCAGCAAGATCATGCTGCCGCTGATCGCGCCGTGGCTGGCCACGGTCGGCATCCTGACCGCCGTCGAAGCCTGGAACGAATACATCTGGCCCTCGATCGTCATGAGCAAACCGGATGAATTTCCGCTGTCGGTGGGCGTGCTGTACTTGCGCGGCACCTTCGGCAGCAGCACCCGTGTGATCGCCGCCGGCACCGTGCTGACGATCCTGCCCACGCTGGCCGCCTTCCTGTTCACGCAGCGCTTCTTCATGCGCGGCATGGACGGCGCGGTCAAGTAGTCAATCAAATACCGCAGTCAAGCACCTCACCAAGGATGTCGATGGAACTCACTAAAACAACGAGAAAAGAACGCAGCCCACTGGCCTGGGTCCCCAGCCTGTACCTGGCGCAGGGCCTGCCCTTCTTCGCCGTGGCGATGGTGGCCGGCCAGATGTTCAAGAGCATGGGGGTGGCCAACGACGACATCGCCCACTGGACCGCCGCCATCATGTCGGCCTGGATCTTCAAGCCGCTCTGGAGCCCCTTCCTGGAACTGGCGAGCAGCAAGAAGATCATCGTGGTCAGCTTCCAGCTGGCGGGCGGCGCCTGCCTCGGCCTGGTGGCGCTGGCCCTGCACATGCCGTTCTGGTTCGCCGCCTGCGTGGTCATGCTCACGCTTGTCGCCATTTCGTCGGCCACCCACGACGTGGCCTGCGACGGCCTGTACATCGCCAGCCTGACGCAAAAGGAGCAGGCAGCCTACGCCGGCTGGACCGGCACCTTTTTCAACGCCGGACGCTTCATCTCGTCGGGCGGCCTGCTGCTGCTGGCCGGGTATTTTGAAAAGACCATGGGCGTGACCTCGGCCTGGACCATCGTATTCTGCATCCTGGCGGCGGCGATGATCACGCTCGGCCTGTACAACGGCTGGGCGCTGCCGCTGGCAAAGAACCCGGCCAGTTCCGACATCACCGCCAGGGCGATCGCGCGCACGCTCAAGGAAGTCATCATCGACTTCTTCAAAAAGCCCGGCATCTGGATTTCGATCCTGTTCATCATCCTGTTCCGCGCCGGGGAAGCGCAGGTGCAGACCATCGGCCCGCTGTTCCTGCGCGAGGCGCGCAGCCTGGGCGGGCTGGGACTGAGCACCATCGAAGTGGGCGCCGTGTACGGCACGGCGGGCACCGTGGCGTTCGTGGTCGGCAGCATCGCGGGCGGTTACTTCACCTCGTGGCTGGGCCTCAAGCGCGCCATCCTGGCGCTGATCCTGGCGGTCAACCTGCCCAACCTGGTGTTCTACTTCCTCTCGACCACCCTGCCGACCGACCTGACCCTGATCGGCGCCGCGCTGGCGGTGGAGATGTTCGGCTACGGCTTCGGCTTCGTGGGCCTGATCCTGTACATGATGCAGGTGGTGGCGCCGGGCCGCTACCAGACCGCGCACTATGCGTTCGCGACCGGCTTCATGCAGCTCGGCTTCTCGCTGTTCAAGTGGGTCAGCGGCGATATCCAGATCGCGCTCGGCTACCACAACTTCTTCCTGTGGGTGCTGGCGGCGGCGGTGCCGGTGGCGATCCTGTCGCAGATCATTCCGATGAGCGCGAGCGAGCGCCAGCAGGCCGAACTCGCGGCCGCCCAACCGTCGACGGCGAACTGACGCATGGCCGCCGTCACCCTCAAGGGCGTCGTCAAGCGCTACGACGACAAGCAGACCATCATCCACGGCATCGACCTGGCGATCGCCGACGGCGAATTCGTGGTCTTCGTCGGCCCGTCCGGCTGCGGCAAATCGACCCTGCTGCGCATGATCGCCGGGCTGGAAGAGATCAGCGGCGGGGAGCTGCATATCGGCGGCCTGCTGGCCAACGACGTGGCGCCGGCCAAGCGCGGCCTGGCCATGGTGTTCCAGTCGTACGCGCTGTATCCGCACATGACGGTGTTCGAGAACATGGCGTTCGCGCTCAAGCTGGCCGGCCACAAGGGCGAGGAACTCAAGGCGCAGGTCGGACGCGCCGCCGAGATCCTGCAGATCGCTCACCTGCTGCAGCGCCGGCCCAAGGAACTGTCGGGCGGCCAGCGCCAGCGCGTGGCGATCGGACGCGCCATCGTGCGCAAGCCCGAGGTCTTTTTGTTCGACGAACCGCTGTCGAACCTCGACGCCAGCCTGCGCGTGCAGATGCGGGTGGAACTGAGCCGCCTGCACAAGGAACTCAAGACCACCATGATCTACGTGACGCACGACCAGGTCGAGGCGATGACCCTGGGCGAGCGCATCGTCGTCATCAACGGCGGGCGCATCGAGCAGGTCGGCACGCCGTACGAGCTCTATACCAATCCGGGCAACCTGTTCGTGGCCGGATTCCTCGGGGCGCCGAAGATGAACTTCATCGGCGCCGACGTGGCGCACATCGGCGCCATCGGCGTGCGCGTGCGCCTGGCCGACGGCACCCTGATCGACGCCGATTGCGACGGCGGCGCCGCCGCGATCGGCGACAAGGTCACGCTCGGCATCCGCGCCGAGCACATGGCGCTGCTGGCGGCAGGCAGCGCGCAGGCCAATATGGTGGGCGCCGTGGTCGGCCATGTGGAGTACCTGGGCGACCAGACCGTCGTCTACGCCAGCATGCAGGGCGACCCGGCCCTGATCGCGCTGCGCCAGCCGCAGGGCGGCGCAGCGCTGCGCGCGGGCGAGCGCATCGCGGTGCATCTGCCGCCCGCGCACTGCCATCTTTTCGACGCCGACGGACGCGCGTTTGCCCGTGCCTGAACCGGTCCGCACGGAAATCAGCGTACCAAAATGAAGTTTATGTAACAATATGCGCTTCGTCCGAAATTCGCACCCGAGTTTCCCCGAGTCGGATGTCGCCTATCCAGGTCGCGTGTCCACGGTTCGGCGGGCTGATGCGTTATAGCGTCAGGCTGTCTTTATGTCTTTGATTGAAGGATTTTCCATGTCCCAGTTTCGTCTCGCTCGTATCAGCCTGATCTTGGCCGCCATTGGCCTCAACGCCGCTCCCGCCCTGATGACCGGCGCCAGCGCGCAAACCGCCCCGGCAACGCCTGCGACCAGCGCCGCGCCGACCAAACCCGACACCGTTCGTCCGGATCTGTACAAACTGCTCGAACCGGGCATGATCAAGGGCTTGATCGACGGCAAAAAATTCGCCGAAGTCCAGGAAAAGGTCAACGCCGCCGAAGCCTTCGCCAACCGCACCCCGTACGAGAACTACGTCATCGAACGCATGAAGTTCGCCCTGGCCTCGGCCAGCGCCAACGATGCAATGGCGATGAGCTCGCTCGAAGCGATCATCAACTCGCCAAGCACGCCGGCGGCCGACAAGCCGGAATTCATCCTGGCGATGGGCAATATGCAATTTAACGCCAAGAACTATCCGAAGGCGATCGAATGGATGAAGCGCTACATGGCCGACGGCGGCGCCCCGGCCCGCGTGCGCGGCTCGATCGTGCGCGCCTACTACCTGAACAACGATTTCGCCTCGGCCAAGACCGAAGTGCTGGCCATGCTGGCCGAATCCGAAAAAGCCGGCAAGGTGCCGCCAGCGGACGACCTGCGCCTGCTGGCCACCATCGCCGGCAAGCAGAAGGACATGGCGACCTACACCGCCACCGTCGAGAAGCTGGTCGCCTCGTACCCGACCGAAGAACTGTGGGCCGACCTGCTGCACCGCATGTACGGCAAGACCAGCTTCAACAGCAAACTGCAACTGGACGCGTACCGCCTCGAGACGACCGTGCTCAAGCAAATGGAAGCGGAACAGTACGTCGAGATGGCGGAACTGGCGCTGCTGGCCGGTTTCCCGATCGAAGCGAAAAAGGCGGTTGACGCCGGCTTCGCCGCCAACGTGCTGGGCACCGGCCCGAACGCCTCCAAGCACAAGTCGCTGCGCGACCGCGCCAACAAGAACGCGGCCGACGACGAGAAGAACATCGCCAGCGGCGAGGCCAGCGCGGCCAAGCTGAAGGACGGCACCGGCCTGGTCAACCTCGGTTACGCCTACGTCACCATGGACGATTTCGAGAAGGGCATCGACCGCATCGAAAAAGGCATCGCCAAGGGCGGCCTGAAGCGTCCGGAAGAAGCCAAGCTGAAACTGGGCATGGCCTACGCCAAGGCCGGCCGCAAGGACGATGCGATCAAGACGTTCGAGAGCATCAAGGGCACCGACGGCATCGGCGACCTGGCGCGTTACTGGGTGATGTGGCTCAAGCGTCCTGCCGATACGGCAGCGGCGGCGGCACCTGCGGCAGCGCCGGTAGCGAAGTAATTTACGGCGTGGCCGTATGAGCGGGCGGGTTCCGGCGCAAGCCGGGCCCGCCCGTTTTTATTGGCGCCGCAACCAAATCCTGTTCCGGAACCAGTCGACATGCCGCAACCCATCGTTACCGCGCTCGAACGATTCAGCGCACCAGATGACGAAACCCAGTTGACGCTATTGGACGTTACGGTGAGCATGCTTGGCGCGCAAGACTGCGGTGCACCTCAGGTCCGTGCGCTTCTGGGAATTGTCGAGCGATTTCCCGACAAACGACTTGTTGGTACCGGCAAACTCTGCCATAACGGCGATCCGAGCCGCATTTCTCACACCCGATCGCGATTTTCCAAGTCGATCCGGCGTCGATCGTGCACAACGACCTCGCAAAAACAACGGGACGCACAAGCGTCCCGTCATTGATCGAAGGGACCGAAGTCCCTTTATCCCAGCCTTAGTATTTGCCGTGCAGCGCCAGGTAGATCTGGCGGCCGTTCTTGTACAGCGAGCCTGGCACATCCATCGCACCCGGGGTGTGGATCACCGAACGCACCAGCGGATTGTTCAGGTCCTTGCCGTCCAGGGTGACGCTGAAGTTCTCGTTGATCTGGTACGCCAGCGAGGCCGACAGCGAACCGACCGAGGCCTGGTACGAGGCCGAATTGCGGCTCGTGCCGTTCAGGAAGCCCGAACGCCAGCTGTAGGTCAAACGTGCCGAGAGCTTGTTCTGCTCATAGAAGGCGCCGACGTTGTAGGCGTTCTTCGAGGTGCCGATCAGGGTGCAATCGGCATACGTGAGCGCGCCGCAGATCGAGCCGGGCGCCTTGCCGGTCTCTTTGCCCAGCGTGTAGGTGTAGTTGGCGTTCACGCCGAAGCCCGCAGGCAGCGCCTGCTGGTAGGAGAACTCCATGCCCTTCACTTCCGCCGTGGTGTTGAGCGGGGTGTCGATCTGGTACACGGTGTTCTTCTTCTGCAGCTGGTTGTAGAAGGTCGCCGTGCCCGAACCGTAGGTCACGTAGCCGTCCAGCGCCGAGTAGAACGCGCCGGCCGCCAGCAGCGACTTCTCGGCGAAATACCATTCCACGCCCAGGTCGAAGTTGTTCGAACGGATAGGACGCAGGTTCGGATTGCCGGCGCTGCCGGTGCCCTGCACGTCGCGCAGGTCGGTGCCGGCCATCTGGCCCAGCTCAGGGCGCGCCATGGTGCGGCTGGTCGAGAAGCGCGCCACCAGGTTCTTCGACAGGTCCATGCGGAAGTTCGCGCTTGGCAGGAAGTCCAGGTAGGTATTGGTGTACAGGCGCGGCTCGAAGGTGCCGGACGGCGCGATCTCGTTACGCTCGACTTCTTCCTTGGTGTGCACCACGCGCACGCCGATATTGCCCGAAATGCCGTCGGCGCCGAAGTTCGCCATCACGTAGGCCGAACGGGTCGGCTCCTTGATCTTGAATTCGTTTTGCTTGAGGTGGCCTTCGTACTTGGCATGGGTGCGCAGCCAGCCGTTGACCGCTTCGCGCGAGAACGTCCACCAGCCGGCGCCGTTGGCGTCGAGGTCGTTGAACTCGGTCGGGAACGAGGTCAGGCCGCCCATCGGCAGGTTGCTGACCAGGGACAGGCTTGGCAGGCCGTTGATGCCGATCGCGGTCAGGTCGCGCTTGTGCTCGGCGCCGCGCAGGCCGAACTGGATCGACTGCACGCTGGCCAGGTCCAGTTTGTAGGTGCCGTCGACCTGGCCGTAGACTTCCTTGTCGATCGCGGTGACGTGCGAACCGTAGGTGTAAGGCACGTTGCCGCTGCCGTCAGGACCGCCGCCGATCGAGAACTTGTCGGCGCCCGGGATCACATAGGTGACCGCCTTGTCCACGCCATTCATGGTGTAGCTGCCGCCGGTGTACGGCATCCAGACGCCCAGCGCGCCGCTCTGGGTGTTGCCCAGGCCCTTGGTGGAACCGACCTTGCCGGACAGGGTCAGCTTGTCGTTGACGCGCCATTTGCCGTCCAGGTTGACGAACTTGGACTGGCTCTCGGCGATCGGACGGCTGAATTCTTCCTGCACCGCGCTCGACATGCTGTTGCAGACCGCGCCGCAGTTGGCCGGCACCTTGCCGGTCAGCTGGGTCAGCACGCCATTGCTGACCGTGCCGCTGACGTTACCCGCCGGGAAGTCCTTGACCGCCCAGTTCGGCGCCAGGAAGCGGCCCAGCGATTGCATGAAGTTGTGGTTGATGTTCGGCGCGTCCAGGTGCGAGCGGAACACCGACAGGTCGAGCATGATGTCGCTGGTCGGCTTGAACTGCACGTCGATCAGGCCGCCCTTGCGGGTGCGCTCCTGTTCGAACCAGGCGGTGCCGCCCAGGTAGTTGGCCTTGGCGCCCTTGACCGGATCGGTCTTAATGGCGGTGGAGGCGCCGGGCACGCCCTTGTCGACCGGCGAATTGGCGTCGACCGGATCGTACCAGATGCCGTTTTCCTGGCCGACCCGGCTCAGGGTGCGTTTTTCATGGAAGCCCTGGACCATCACGGCCAGGTTGCCGGCCTGGTTCTTCCAGTTCACCAGGCCGTTGAACTGGCCATCGTTCTTGCCCGAGTTTTGCGAATTCACGGCGCCCAGGCTGACCTGCGCGCTGATGCCTTTCTTGAAGTCCAGCGGCTTGCGCGTTTCGATGTCGACCACGCCGACGGCGCCGCCTTCGAGCAGGTTGGCCTGCGAACCTTTGTGGACCGTCACGCGGCCGATCAGTTCGGACGGGAACAGGGAGAAGCTGACGCTGCGCCCGCCGCCGATGATGTTATCGGCAAACCAGTCGCCGCTCGACACGGTGTGGCTGTTGAGGGTGGTCAGGGTCAGGCCGAACGGGGTGCCGCGCAGGGCCACGCGGTCGTTTTCGCCGAAGCTGCCTTCCGAGCCGCCGGCCGCTGCCACGCTCACGCCCGGCAGGCGTTGCAGGGAGTCGGCGACGTTCTTGTCCGGCATCTTGCCCACGTCTTCAGCAGTAATGACTTCGACCATGGTGTCCGAATTGCGCTTCTGGTTCAGCGACTGTTGCATCGCCGCGCGAATACCAGTGACGACCACCACTTCCGTTTTCGCTTCCGGATCCACCGGAGGCACGGTTGCGGCGGCCTGGGCCTGGGCTTGCGCCTGGGTCGACATCGCAATGCTCAACACCAGAATGGCTGCCGCCGACGCTACCGGCGTCAGGCTGGTCGATACAGGACGCTCTGCGTTCTTATTCACTACTGACTGATTGCGCTTCATTACTTCCCCCTTGATGTTGGCTCCGTGAGTAAGCCAGTTCATTTTTAACAACGACTTTTTATGTGCTACGGGTACAACCACGTCTAAAACCAATCTAACGCCAATATACTCCTCTTTAATACCAGAACACTACCAGTTATGTGATTTTTTTCATATGTTGTTTCGTTAAGACACGGGTGGACTGGCATCCTGGGTAAGTGGTCTTGTCATTCCCCGTGAAATTGGCCTGGTGGTGAGAGGGAGGGGGTTTCCGGCGGTCTTTTTTTGGTATTATCGGTATATGCAAATACGACAACTGCATGATGTGGCGGATTTGCGCCATCGACCGGGAAAAGTGGTCCCATCCTTACAAAAAGAAAGCAGATTGGTATGACATCCCTCGCCCAGATCATGCACACGCTGGCGCAGACCAGCTCCCAGCCCCTGTACCAGCAATTGCAGCGCGCCCTGCGCGAAGCGATCGACCAGCGCCTGTTCGGCCCCGACGAAGCCTTGCCGGCCGAACGCCAGCTGGCGCTGGACCTGTCGATCTCGCGCATCACCGTGCGCAAGGCCATCGACGGCCTGGTCAGCGAGGGCTTGCTGGTCAAGCGGCCCGGCTCGGGGAACTTCATCAACACGCGGATCGAAAAGAATTTCGCCAAGCTGACCTCGTTTTCTGAGGATATGCGGGCGCGCGGACGCACACCGCGCAGCGTGTGGCTGAAGCGTTCGGAGGGCACGGTGACGCCGGAAGAAGCGCTGCGCCTGCGCCTGTCGCCGGGCGCGCCGGTATACCGCTTCAACCGCATCCGCTACGCGGACGAACTGCCGATGTGCCTGGAGTACGCGACCATCGTGGCCTCCTGCCTGCCCTCGCTCGACGTGGTGGGGGTGTCGATGTACGAGGCGCTGGAAGCGGCCGGCAACCGGCCCACGCGCGCGCTGCAACGCCTGTCGGCGCTGCTGCTCAACGCGGAACAGGCCAAGCTGCTGCAGTCGAAGGAAGGCGATGCGGGATTATGCGTGGAACGGCTGGCGTTCCTGCGCGACGGACGGGCGGTGGAGTTTTGCCGCTCGTACTTCAGGGGGGATATGTACGACTTTGTGGCGGAGCTGACGACGGTGTGATCGCCGGCGCCACCGATGGCGGAGCCGGCGCAATCGCCTGCGAGCCTGTCTCAGTGGATCGGAGTCGCTGCCGGCGCGCCTGACAAGCGAGCGCCGCGTTGCTGGCCGTTGCATGGCTAGCCATGCGGCCTCCTCGCGCCTTGCCCTCGCTTATCATGCATCGCCCTCAGCTTCCCCCGATCTGCTGAGGGCTCTAGATCGCGGTCAGGCCGCCATCGACGGCCAGCTGATGCCCGGTCACGAAGGAACTCTGTTCGGAGCACAGCCACATGGCCGCCTGCGCAATCTCGGCCGGCTCGGCGAACCTGCCCATCGGATGCACATTGCGCAGCTTTTTCTCGCGCAGCGGCTCGCGTTCCAGCGCGCGGCCCATCATCGGGGTATTCACCACGCCCGGGCACACGCTGTTGATGCGGATCCCTTCGCGCGCATATTCGGCCGCCGCGGTCTTGGTCATGCCCACCACCGCGTGCTTGCTGGCCGCGTAGATCGGCTGCGTCGGCGCGCCCACCAGGCCCGCCACCGAGGCCGTGTTGACGATGCTCCCGCTGCCCTGCTTGAGCATCTGGCGCAGTTCGTACTTCATGCACAGCCAGGTGCCCTTGACGTTGACGTTCATGATGCGGTCGAACAGCGCCTCGTCGGCCTGCGCCAGCGGCAGGTGCTCTTCTTCGATGCCCGCATTGTTGAACGCGCAATCGAGCTTGCCGTAGTACGCCACCGTCTTGTCGATCAACGCTTCGACTTCCGCCGCGCGCGTCACGTTACACTGCACGAACAGCGCCTTGCCGCCGTTTTCGACGATCATCGCCGCCGTCGCGTGGCCGCCGTCGACCGACGTATCGGCCACCACCACGCACGCTCCCGCGCGCCCGAACGCCACTGCCGCAGCGCGTCCGATGCCGCCCGCCGCCCCCGTCACGAGGACGACCTTGCCCTCGAACGAGGTATCCTTCTGCTTCTCCCTGGCCATGATCCAACATCTCCGTATGTTCTACAGAGGAAGCAAATACTTCCTCGAAGCAACAGAATACCGTAAACGTTGCTATCCCGCCAGCAAGTATTGCCGGCCTTATTTCCTGGGCTGGGCTTTCTCCTGGTCGCCCGCTATGACGACGCTCAGCGCCGCCGGGTCGACCGCCTTGCGGAAGGCGGCGTTTAGTTGCTCCAAAGATACAGCGGCCAGTTTCTGTTCGAAGCGCGCGCTCCATGCGAAGGTTTTGCCCAGGTACAGCAGCGAGGTCCAGCCGCTCGCCAGAATGCTGTCTTCGGCGCGGTTTTGCGCGCGCTGCTGCAGCAGGCCCGACTTGGCCGCCGCCAGTTCGCCGGCGGTGAAGCCCTTGCTCGCGGCGCGCGCCAGTTCCTCGCGCATCGCCGCATCGAGCCTGGCCAGGTTTTGCGGCGCGGCGATGGCGCTCATCGACAGGCCGCCCGCGCGGTCGAGGTCACCGGCGCCGAGCTGCGAGCCGCCGCCATAGGACAGGCCGTCCTTTTGGCGGATGCGGTTCATCAGGCGCGATTCCAGGCCGCCGTCGCCGAAGATGTAATTGGCCAGCATCAGCGCCGGATAGTCCGCATCGTCCACGTGCAGGTCGAGGTTCAGGCGCGCCATGACCACGCCGTTTTCCTTGTCCGCGAGGTGGATGGTCTTCTTCAGGGGCGCGACCGCCGCATTGGTGCGCAGCACCGGCGCGTAGCTGGCGCGGCTCTGCCACTTGCCGAACAGCTCGTCGATCAGCGGCGCGATGGGCGCGGCGTCGAAGTCGCCGACGATCGCCAGTTCGCCGTGCGAGGCGCCGTAGAAGTCGCGGTAGTAGGCTTTCACGTCTTCCAGGCGCACCGCCTTGACCTCGGCGATCTGCTCGTCGAGCGTGCGGGTGGCGCGCACGTCGCCTTTGGGATAACGGTCGAAGTGTTCGGCCAGCGTGCGCGCCGCCACCGATTGCGGCTCGCTGCGGCCCGACTCCAGGCTGACCAGCCATTGCTGGCGCAGTTGTTCGAATTCGGCTTCGGGAAAGCTCGGCTCCTTGAGCACGTGCGCCATCAGGCGCAGCGCCTCGTTCAGGTTGGGACGCGTGGTTTCGAACTCCATCAGGCCGCCGCTGATCTTCAGCTTGTCGAAGGCGTCCGACAGCTGCTCGCGCGTGTAGCGGGTGGTGCCGCGCGTGAGCATGGCGCCCGTCATCGCCGGCAGCATGCCCTTGCCGAACAGGTTTTTCTGGTCGCCCCAATGCAGGTTCAGGTCGACCGACACCGCTTCGCCCCGGTTTTTCTTGGGCAGCAGCGCCAGCTTCATGCCCCCCACGGTGGCCAGGGTGGTGCGCTTCATGATGTTGGCCTGGCTGGGATCGAAGTCTTCCGACTTCTGGCTCGCCTGTTTCGGTTTGAAGTCCTTCATCACGCTGGCCACGCTCGGCGCCGGCGGGATCTCGGCGCGGCGCGGCGCGTCGTCCGGCAGGAAGTGGCCGGTCACGCGGTTGTCGCGGCGCAGGTAGCGCCCCGCCGCGTCGGCCACTTCGGCCGCGGTCATGCTGGCGATGCGCTCGCGGCCCACGAAAAACAGGCGCCAGTCGCCCAGCGCGATCACTTCGGACAAGGCCACGCCGACCTGCTGCGGGTCGTTCAGGCTCTTGTCGATGCTGTTGCTGTAGTTGCGCCGTACGCGCTCGATTTCGGCTTCGGTCGGCGGGGTCTTGGCGAAGTCCTCGACGGCCCCCGTCAGCGCCTCGCGCACCGGCTCGATCGGGTCGCCCTTGCGCACCACCGCGCCGAAGTACAGCATGCCGGGCGCGTAGCCGGTTTCGGCGTAGGCGAAGACGTCGCTGGCCTTGCCGCTTTCGACCAGCAGCTTGTGCAGGCGCCCGGTAGTGGCCGCGCCCAGCACCTCGGAGGCGAAGCTCAGGGCGTCGCTGTCGTCATGCAGCGCGGCCGGCACCTTGTAGCCGAGCGCGATCATCTGCACGTCGCCCTGGCGCCGCACGGTAAAACTGCGCTCGCCGTCCTGGGTCGGCTCCACCGTCCAGAACTGCGGCAAGGCGCGCTTCGGTTTGGGGATCGCACCGAAACTGTGCGCGATCCAGCCCAGCGCGCGGGCCGGATCGAATTTGCCGGCCACCAGCAGCACCGCGTTATCGGGCTGGTACCAGGTGCGATAGAAAGCCTGCAGGTTCTCGATCTTGACGTTCTCGATGTCGCTGCGGTTGCCGATGGTCGAACGGCCGTAGCTGTGCCAGTCGTAGCCGAGGCTCTGCATGCGCTTCATCAGGACGTCGGCGGGCGAGTTCTCGCCGCTTTCGTACTCGTTGCGCACCACCGTCATTTCGGAGTCGAGGTCTTTTTTGGCGATATAGGAATGGACCATGCGGTCCGCTTCCATCTGCAGCGCCCATTTCAGGTTGTCGTCGCCGGCCTGGAACACTTCGTAGTAATTGGTGCGGTCGAGCGCCGTGGTGCCGTTGAACTGCATGCCGCGCTGGGAAAACTGCTGCGCGATATTGCGGTTGTTCGGCGCGCCCTTGAACATCAGGTGTTCGAGCAGGTGGGCCATGCCGGTTTCGCCGTAGTTCTCGTGGCGCGAGCCGACCAGGTAAGTCACGTTGACGGTGACGGTGGGCTTGGACGAGTCGGGAAACAGCAGCACCTTCAGGCCGTTCGGCAGGCGGTACTCGGTAATGCCTTCGACGGAGGGGCCCTGCACGACGCCTTTGGGCAAAGGCAGGGCGAGCGCGGCGCCCGTAAGGAAGCAGGCGGCGGCGCAGATCCAGCGAATTCGATTCATGGGCTCTTCTGGTAGTGGACACGGTTTGCCGGAGCCACGCGGACCCCGGCGCGGCTCATCATACCAGAGGGCGGCAATCCGTCAGGCAAGCTACTGGCGCGCGCGTTTTTCGTGGCTTTGCTGGTGCGCGCTGATGCGGGACAGTTCGCCCATTTCCTCCGCCAGGAACTCCAGCAGGTCGTCGACGCTGACGATGCCGGCCAGCCCGCCGGCGTTGTTGACCACCGGGACGCGGCGGATGCCGCGCAGGCGCATGCGTTCGATGGTTTCGTAGACGTCGTCGTCTTCCGACGCGGTCAGCAGGTCGGCGCTCATGATGTCGCCGACCAGCAGGCTGGCCGGATCGAGCCCGAGCGCGATGACCGAGACCACGATGTCGCGGTCGGTGAGGATGCCGACCGGAATGCGTTCCTCCTGCCTTTGTTCGACCACCACCAGGTCGCCGACATGATGCTGACGCATCAGCAGGGCTGCGGCCTGGACGGTTTCGTCGCCCTTGCAGTAACTGGTGTGGACAGTGCAGATTTCGCCTATGCGCATTGTGTTCTCCCTAGCGGCGGTGCGCTTGTGATGTGCGCGCGCGCAAATGGGCGCGCAAAAGGCTTAAACTAACGCGCTCTTTCTGTTGCCAGTTTGATCTTGCTCAAAACAGCGGTGAGGATTTTCAGATTTTAGGCTCGCCCGGTTCGGGCAGGATGCAGGCGTCGATGATCTGGAGATCATTGTCCTTGGCGAAATTCAGGACGAAGTGGTAGGCCAGCGGTTCGACTTTCTGGAGTTCGTTATCGACCACCACGGCCTTCACGCCGTCGAGCATGGTCGGGCGCACGAAGGGCGAGAACTGCAGGTGGGCATTGCGTCCGCCCGAGCCTTCGGGGCGAAAGCAGGACATGACGCCGCACAGCCGCTCGGCCCAGTCGCTGGGGCGGAACTGCCTGCCATTGCTGGTGAGGCCAAGAATGAAAAACTCGTCGGCGAGTTTTTTCTTGCTTTCGGATAACTCGGCCATAGGGCGGGTCGTGGGAACAGGAAGATGCGTGGAGACGAAGGCGCAAGCGCCGGGCCAGTGAATCAGGTTCTGCTATGCAACGTCAGTATTATATCTTATAGAAGAGTTGAGTTTGCAGGAATGATGCACCGCGTCGTTCCCGCCCAGGGCCGCCCTGGCGCGCGAACGACGCCTGTTACTGCCGCGGCCGCGCAACCGGCCTCAGGCCGCCGCCTGTCCAATATTAGCCAAACCCACCGCCCCCGACAACAGCAACAGCAGCAGCATCCATAAAAGCAACGCCCGCCACACCAATCCGACCGTGCTTTGCAGGGCCCGCGCGTTCGGCTCTTCGCCCGGCATCACGTCGACTTCGCTGTAGGTGCTGTCGACGGTGGCCGCATCCGGCGGCAAGACCTTGGAGGCATTCTCGTTCGGCGTGCCCAGGCGCACGCCCATGGCCCCGCCGCCGGCCGACAGGATGATCCCGCGCGCCTCGTCGGTCCAGCGATGGGCGAAGTTGCGCCATGCATAGATGGCATCTTCAAAATTGCCGACCACGGCGAACGCCACCGCCGTCAGGCGCACCGGCACCCAGTCGATCCAGTAAAACGCGCGCGCGGCGAACTGGCCGAAGGCTTCGTTGCGCATGTGGTCCGGCTCGTTCCACGCGCGCGCCAGGTATTCCGAGACGCGGTACATCACCGCACCGGCCGGGCCGACGAGCAGGAACCAGAAGAACACCCCGAACACATTGCGGTGCGTGGTCAGGAGCGACTTTTCGACGGCGATGCGCGCCACTTCCGATCCTTCCATGCCGACCGTGTCGATGCGCGCCCACTCGGCCAGCAGCGCGCGCGCGCCGGCTTCGTCGCCGGCGCTGAGCGCCCCCTGGATCGAGCTGAAATAATGGCTGTAATGACGAAAACCCAGGGTCAGGTAGACGATCAGCACATTCCAGGCGAAGGCGACGAACACCAGCTGGTAGTCGTACAGCAGCCAGGAAATCAGGGCGGTCGGCCCCATCAGCAGCAGGATGACCAGCACCCAGCCCATGCGGCCGTTGCTGGCGTCGCCCGCGTTGAACCAGCCTTCCATGCGCATCGCGAAACTCTTGATCTCCGCATAAATCAGATTGTCTGCCCGCAGCGGCTTGAGCTGTTCGATCAGCAGCGCGCAGAGAATGGAGAAAAATGTCATCGAAGGTCCTTTTATACTTTTAGAATGAAGCAGCAGAGCAATTCGTCAATGCCCGCTACGATAGCGCAGAGCACCGGCGGAATCAAACTTATTGAGGATTGGTCAGACCAATGCGCGTCCGGCTCAGGCACGCAGGAAGTGAAACAGGTTGCGCAGCATGCCGGCGGTGGCGCCCCAGATGAAGAAGCGATCGTACGGCATGGCGTAGAAGCTGCGCTGTCCGGCCCCTTCGGGCAGTTCCAGCGAGAGGCGCTGGTGGTTCATGCCGTCCATCAGGAATTGCAGCGGCACTTCGAAGATTTCGGCCACTTCGTTGGCGTCGGCGGCCAGCTCGAACGGCGGCGCGATCAGGCCCACCACCGGGGTGACCCGGTAGCCGGTGCCGGTAATATAGTCGGGCAAGGTGCCGATCACGTCGACGTGGCGGCGCTGCAGGCCGATTTCTTCCTCGCTCTCGCGCAGCGCGGTGGCGATCGCCGAGGCGTCGTAGCTCTCGGCCCGCCCGCCCGGAAAGCTGATCTGCCCCGCATGCGCCGACAGGTGCGCGGTGCGCACGGTCAGCAGCATGGTCAGGCCCGCCTCGCGCTGCACCAGCGGCAGCAGCACCGAGGCCGGCATCATGTCGGTGCGTCCTCCCCAGGATTCGCCCGGCGGCTCGGGCTGCCAGTCGGGCGGACTGGCGAAACGCCGGCGCAGCCACGCGGGCGTGAGGCGCTCCGGCTCGAGCGCCGCTTCGCCGCCGAGGCCTTCGACAGGCAATTTTTCTGGATCGAAAATAATCTTGGGCAAGGGTATTGTCCTTAAAACAAAAAAAGGCATCCGGGTAGGGATGCCTTTCTTAAAACGCCGGTGCCGATTACTTGGCAGCCGCTGGTGCAGCAGCGCGACGGTTTGGCAGTTTTTCTTTGATACGCGCCGATTTACCCGAACGCTCGCGCAGGTAGTACAGCTTGGCGCGGCGAACATCGCCACGACGCTTGACTTCGATCGATGCGATCAGCGGGGAATACAGCTGGAACGTACGCTCGACGCCTTCGCCGGACGAGATCTTGCGAACGATGAAGTTCGAGTTCAGGCCGCGGTTGCGACGGGAGATCACGACGCCTTCGTATGCCTGGGCGCGCTTGCGGGTGCCTTCGACCACGTTGACGTTGACGATCACGGTGTCGCCAGGTGCGAAATCAGGAATCGTCTTGCCCAGACGGGCAATTTCTTCTTGCTCAAGTTGCTGAATCAAATTCATTTTTAGGACTCCGATAACCATCTTGCTGGCGCTGCATTCGCCCAGTAGAGGATGGGGTTACTGATACGGGCGAGATTGCCTGCACAGTGGTACTGCAATAGCAGGTTTACAAACCTGCAAGAAACTTTTCGTCGGCCTTGCTCAGCAGTCCGGCGCTGCGCGCGCGGACCAGCAGGTCGGGCCGTTTCCGGGCGGTGGCTTCGAGCATGCGCTCGCGCCGCCACTTGACAATCTCCGCATGGTTGCCGCCCATCAGGACCGGCGGCACCGCCACGCCTTCGTACGTATCGGGACGGGTGTAATGGGGCGAATCGAGCAAGCCGTTGACGAAACTGTCTTCGACCGCCGAGGCGTCGTCGTTCAGTACGCCCGGCAATTGCCGCACCACCGCATCCATCAGCGCCATCGCCGGCAGTTCGCCGCCCGACAGCACGAAGTCGCCGAGGCTGATTTCCTCGTCGACGCAGCGGTCGAGCAAGCGCTGGTCGACCGCTTCGTAGCGTCCGCACAGCACGATCAAACCGGCTTCATCCTTCAGGTCCATCACCCGCTCGTGGGTCAGCGCCCTGCCCTGCGGCGACATGAAGACCACGCGCGGTATGGGCAGGTCGAGCATGACCTGGCGCTGCCTGGCGGCGCCGATGGCCGCTTCGAGCGGCTTGGCCAGCATCACCATGCCCGGTCCGCCGCCATACGGGCGGTCGTCGACGGTACGGTGATTGTCGCTCGTGAAATCGCGCGGATTCCAGGTCGACAGGCCCCAGCGTTTCTGCTCGAAGGCGCGGCGGGTCACACCCGACTGCGTCAGCGCGGCAAACATCTCGGGAAACAAGGTCACGACATCAAATTGCATGGCGCACTCGCTCGTGGGAAGCCTTAATAATCCAGGCCCCAGTCCACCGTGATGGTCTTGCTTGCCTGGTCAACTGTTTTGACGAACTGGTCCACAAACGGAATCAGGCGCTCGGGCGCCCTGGCATCGCTTGCGGGATCCGGCACCGGCGCGATGCGCAAAATCGATTGCGCGCCGTTATGCATCATGTCGGACACCAGCCCCAAGGCCTCGCCTTGCAGGTTAACTACATTCAGGCCGATCAGATCGGCCCAATAAAATTCATCGGCCGGCAGTTGCGGAAACTGGCTGCGCGGGATGGAAACAGCGGCGCCTTTCAGCGCCTCCGCGGCATCCCGCCCGAGCATTCCTGCCAACTGGGCCACGACGTCGCCGCCGTGCATTTTCGCAGTCCGTACGGAGACGGATTGCAGGCTGGGTTTATCCAGCCACCAGGTTTTCACGCTCAGCAACCCATCCGCGTCGGTGGAAAACGGGGTAACCCGAATCGAACCGGTGACGCCGAAGGCGCCGGACACGTACCCGACTTGCGTCAGGTCGTCAGGGATTTGCACCCCGGATGCTGCCGAACCGCTCAAACCCGGACCTGCTTAGGCTGCTGCTGGAGCTGCTGGCTGGCTGTTCACCAGACGTGCAACGGTTGGCGACAGTTGTGCGCCAACGCCTTGCCAGTAAGCCAGACGGTCTGCGGTGATACGCAGGCCGACTTCGCCACCGGATGCCATCGGGTTGTAGAAACCGATGCGCTCGATGAAGCGGCCGTCGCGGCGATTGCGCGAGTCCGTTGCAACGATGTTGAAGAACGGGCGCTTCTTGGCGCCTCCACGAGCTAAACGAATAACGACCATAATAATTCCAAAAAGTTGTGCTGGGCGGAAAAAGCCGACAATTATAGCGCGCAATGCCGCGCAGCAGCAAGCGTTAATGACAACAGGGCGCGCACTTCGGGGCGAATTGAAGATTATCGCTTATTTTGGCCCGCACCGCTACCCGCATCGTGGATGGCTGTCGCGGGGCCGATGGCGCAAACGCCGTGCGTTCCGCGCGGAATTGACCGATACTGCCAGCTTTCCCGCTACCTCGCCCGCAGAATGTCCACGCTCACTTCCACTGCCATGTCCACATCGCACAAAAACAAAACCTTCGCCACCTTCCTCGCCCTGATCCTCGGCGCGCTCGGCGCGCACCGCTTCTACTTGCGCGGCAGCGTCGACAAAATCGGCCTGCTGCACCTGGCCAGCCTGCCCGTCGCCGGCCTGGTGTACGGACTGGCGCCGCAAGCCGACTGGTTCTTCAAGGTGCTGCCGCTGGTGCTGTCGGGCATCGTCGGCTTCATCGAAGCGCTGGTGATCGGCCTGTCCTCCGACGAAAAATTCGACGCCGCCTTCAACGCCGGCTCGGGCCGCCAGTCGAATTCGAGCTGGGTGCTGGCAGTGTTGTTGGTTTGCACAATGCTGGTGGCGGCGACGATGGGCATCGCCACCCTCGCCCGCCTGTTCGACCTGCTCTACACGGGCGGCTCCTACGGCTGACGCCCGTCCGGCGTCATCCTGCCGTGCCGCTCGCGCTGCCGGATATCGTTTTTCAGGCGCGCCGCGCGCTCGTCGGACGATTCGATGCGCAGCGCCGAGCGCCTGGCCAGGCCCGATGGATTGAGCGCCAGGGTCGCATCCCAGCGCGCGCCCGGCTGCATCATGACCGGCGCCGGCAAGCTGTCCACCGCCGCCGGATCGATCCACGGCGCGATGCGCTGCAGCACCAGCTTGATGCGCGGCTTGATGGCCGGCTCGGCGATGCGCCCGCGCTGGCCCCAGCCGAGCACCAGGTCGTTGCCGGCGCTCTGGTTGGCATAGGCCACGTCGTAGCGCACGTTATGGCGGTAGCTCATCATGAATTCCTCGAACAGCATCGCCAGGTCTTCGCGCGAGCTGTCGCTCTGGTAGATCGAGTACGCGTAATCGTCCGAGGCGCGGTCGGCGCCGAAGAAGCCGCCGATCTCGGCCGCCGTGTAGCCCTTCTGCAGCGCCGTGGCGGTCGCGCCCTGGTACAGCACCTGGCCCATGCCCAGCATTTCGGCCGACTGCAGCGGATACTGGCTGGCCAGCGCATCGGACGGCAGCGTGCGGCTGCCGACGCGCTCGGCGATATTGTCCCAGATCGTGCGCTGCAGGTTCATGGCGCGGTTGACCGAGGGCAGGAAGTCGTTGGCGTGGGCCAGCTCGTGGTACAGCAGGCGGCCCAGGTCGAACAGCAGCTCGTCGGTGGTGCGCGTCACGCGCGACGTCGACGGATAGCTGCGGCGCGCGTAGTCGTTGTTTTTCACCGAACGGCCCAGCGGAATGAAATTGAGGTCGTCGTCGAAGCTCGACCGGTAGTCGGGCACCTCGGTCACCACGTCGCGCTGCTCGGCGCTCAGCCACAGGTTGTTGGCGTCGAGGTAGATCGCGCCGGTGCCGGCGCTGTAGAAACTCGGGCGCACATGCGAGCCGATGACGATGGCCGACACGCTCGCCAGCAGGCGGCGGAAGTCGCTGTTCGGGTCCTGGGTCAGCAGGAACTGCTCGAAATTGGCGCCCAGGAAGTCGTGCGACACCAGCACCCGCCCCATGATCTGCGCCACGCTCGGCACCACGCCCACGCCCGCTTCGGTCTGCAGCGGCGGCAGCACCTGGGCGCTGCACAGCGAGTTGTTCGCCGCGCTGGCGTAGTACACCTTGACGTCGTACGTGCAGCGCGCCAGCACGCCCGCATAGGCGCCGGCCTGGCGGTAGGCATGCACGCGCGCGGTGGGAGTGTCGAACAGGGTGTCGGCGTTGCCGGGCGCCTGCGGATCGAGGCCGATCAGGACCTCGTCGCTGTCGGTGACGCCGGCGCTGGTGGTCATGGTGGCGCGGAAGCGCAGCGCCACGTCGGTGGCGGACGCCGGCGCCTTGAACATCAGCAGCTGGCGGTTCGCGGTATCCATCTTCACGGCGGGGCCGCCGACCTGGGTCCAGACGATGCTGGCGACGCTGTCGTTGCCGCTCAGGGTGGGCCAGGCGCGCACCGAGGTTTGCACCTCGGGACGCACGGAATGGTCGGCGCGCAGGCTGATGAAGCTGCCCGCCGGCGCGTCGCCCACGGTCACCTCGGTCGAGAGCGACAGGCGCGCGCCGTCGGCCAGGGTGACGTCGGCGCGCAGGACGATCACGCCCTTCTCGCGCGTTTCGAAGGACACGGTCGGCGTGCGCGCCGCCTGCAGGGTGACGGCGGGGCCGCTGACCTGGGTCCAGCTCACATCGGCCAGCGGCGCGCCGCACGACAGCACGCTGGCGCCGCCCGCCTTGCCGGCGGCGACGGTCTTGTCGGCCACGATGTACGCCTTGCAGCCGTCGGGCTTGACGTCGCCCGGCGTGGGGGTGGGTGTCGGCGTTGGCGTTGGCGTCGGGGTGGGCGTCGGGGTCGGCGTGCCCGACGGGTCGCCCGGCACGCTGGTCGGATTGCCGCCGCCGCCGCCGCAGGCGGCGAACAGGGTGGCGATGGCCAGCGCGGCGGGAAGGCGCACGGCATATTGATGAATGTTCAAGATTTGTCCTGTCGGCTAAGGCAAGCGGGGAAGGTAAAGACCATCTGTCGATTATAAACAGATGGGCGCAAACGAAGCACATCCTTGCCCCGAATAATTGCTATTTCACAAGTGCTCTACAATACGGTATGCAGCTCGTTGGCGAGCACGATAAATCGATCAGGAGAAGACCATGATGAAACTTAATTTGACGCTGGCGCTGGCACTGGCGCTGGGCGGCGCGATGGGAACGGCGCAGGCCTCGTCCGCGCAGGTGCGCGCCGCCGACGCGCAGTACGCGCAGGACCGCGAAATTTGCAACGACGAGCGCAATGACGGGCAGCGCATGAAATGCCTGCGCGCGGCCAAGGCCGAGAACACGCGCGCGCTGGCGGCGGCGCGCGGGGGCGAGCGCGACGATGACCGCAACGACCGGGGCGCGCAGTGCCGCGACTGCGGCAAGGTGACGGCGGTGCACAGCGCGCGCCAGAAGGGCGAAGCGAATGCACTGGGGGTGGTCGGCGGCGGCGCCGTGGGCGGCCTGCTGGGCAATCAGGTCGGCAGCGGATCGGGGCGCGCGGTCGCCACCGTGGCGGGCGCCATCGGCGGTGCGTATGCGGGCAAGGCGATCCAGGAACGCGCCAATGCGCGCACGGTGTGGACGGTGGATGTCGAGTACGACAACGGCCAGCGCCGTTCGTTCAAGTTCAACAGCCAGCCGGGATTGCAGCGCGGGGACCGCGTGCGCAATGCGGGCAATTCGATTCGGCGCTCATAAAATCGCTGCCGATCCCGCGCCAAGGCGCGGGAACGACGGGCTAACGGTGCTGCCTTAGAACTGGTCTTCCGTCAGCGCCAGCACCCCTGCACTACCTTCCACGATCGCCGTACGCAAGCCCGACGCCTGCGTCAGGATGTGGTCCGCGAAGAAGCGCGCCGTGGCGATCTTGGCCTTGTAGAAGGCCGCGTCGCCGGCGCCGCCGTCAAGCTTGGCCTGCGCCACCAGCGCCGCGCGTGCCATCACCCAGCCGCCAAGCACGATGCCGGCCAGTTTCAGGTACGGCACGCTGCCCGAAAACACGCCCTTGATATCGGTCTTCATGTTCCCGGCCACGTAATCCACCACCGCTTCCAGCGCCACGCTGCCTTCGGCGAGCGCGCGATGGATCGCCTTGAAGTCGGCGCCATCCTGGCCGGCCAGCAGCGCCTCGGTCTCGCGCACCTGGCCGATGATCGATCTGGCCACCGCGCCGCCGTCGCGCACCGTCTTGCGGCCCACCAGGTCGTTGGCCTGGATCGCGGTCGTGCCTTCGTAGATGGTCAGGATCTTGGCGTCGCGGTAGTGCTGCGCGCTGCCGGTTTCTTCGATGAAGCCCATGCCGCCGTGTACCTGCACGCCGTCGCGCGTGACGTCCTGCGACATCTCGGTCGACCAGCCTTTGATGATCGGCACCAGGTATTCGTACAGCGCCAGGTTGGACGCGCGCACGGCCGCGTCTTCGTGGTGGTGGGCGACGTCGCTGATGCCCGCACCGACGTAGGCCAGCGCGCGCGCCGCCTCGACCTGCGAACGCATCGACATCAGCATGCGGCGCACGTCGGGGTGGTGGATGATCGATACCGGGCCGGCCGAACCGGCCAGGTCGCGCGACTGCACGCGGTCCTTGGCGAAGGCTACCGCCTGCTGGTACGAACGCTCGGCCAGGCCGATGCCCTGCATGCCGACGCCGAAGCGCGCCGCGTTCATCATGATGAACATGTATTCGAGGCCGCGGTTCTCTTCGCCGACCAGGGTGCCGATCGCGCCGCCGTTGTCGCCGAACTGCAGCACGGCGGTGGGGCTGGCCTTGATGCCGAGTTTGTGCTCGATCGAGACGCAGTGCGCGTCGTTGCGCGCGCCCAGCGAACCGTCGGCGTTGACCAGGAACTTCGGCACGATGAACAGCGAAATGCCCTTCACGCCCGCCGGCGCGTCCGGCGTGCGCGCCAGCACCAGGTGGACGATGTTTTCGGTCAGGTCGTGCTCACCGTAGGTGATGAAGATCTTGGTGCCGAATACCTTGTAGGTACCGTCGCCCTGCGGCTCGGCGCGGGTGCGCACGGCGGCCAGGTCGGAACCGGCCTGCGGCTCGGTCAGGTTCATGGTGCCGGTCCATTTGCCCGACACCAGGTTCTCCAGGTAGGTCGCCTTCTGCGCGCTCGATCCGGCCGTCAGCAGCGCTTCGATCGCACCGTCCGACAGCAGGGCCACCAGCGCGAACGAGATGCTCGAGGCGTTGAGCATCTCGATGCACGGCGTGGCCACCAGCTTGGGCAAGCCCTGGCCGCCGAATTCGACCGGATGCTGCACGCCCTGCCAGCCGGCTTCGGCAAAGCCCTTGAAGGCTTCCTTGAAGCCCCTGGAGGTGGTCACCTGGCCGTCGTGCCAGAAGCTCGGCTCCTTGTCGCTGGCGTGGTTCAGGGGCGCGACCACGTTGGCGCAGAATTTGGCGTTTTCTTCGAGGACGGCTTCGACCGTGTCGGCGGTGGCGTCTTCGCAACCGGGCAGCGTGTTGACGGTGGACAGTCCGGCCAGTTCGTTCATCACGAACAGCATGTCTTTCAGCGGGGCTTTGTAAGTCACCTTGATCTCCTAAAATTGCGCTTCCAATGGACGTGTAGGGTGGGCACAGGGTTCCCGTGCCCACCCTACAGGTGTGTGCTGCAGATGCTGTACGGCTTAGCCGAGTTGCTTGACCAGGTCAGGCACTACCTCGAACAGGTCGCCGACGATGCCGTAGTCGGCCACCGAGAAGATCGGCGCTTCCGGATCCTTGTTGATCGCCACGATGGTCTTCGAATCCTTCATGCCGGCCAGATGCTGGATCGCGCCGGAGATACCGACCGCGATGTACAGCGACGGCGCGACGATCTTGCCGGTCTGGCCGACCTGCCAGTCGTTCGGCACGAAGCCGGCGTCGACCGCGGCGCGCGAGGCGCCCATGGCGGCGCCCAGCTTGTCGGCCAGCGGCTCGAGCAGCTTGAAGTTGTCGCCCGAGCCCATGCCGCGGCCACCGGAAACGATGATTTTCGCGGCGGTCAGTTCAGGACGATCCGACTTGGCCAGTTCGCGGCCGACAAAGCGCGACTTGCCCGAATCGGCCACCGCGCCGATGGCTTCGGTGGCAGCCGAACCGCCTTCGGCGGCGGCGTCGAAACCGGTGGTGCGCACGGTGATGACCTTGATCTTGTCCGACGACTGCACGGTGGCGATGGCGTTGCCGGCGTAGATCGGACGCTCGAAGGTGTCCGGCGAATCGACCTTGGTGATCTCGGAGATCTGCGCCACGTCCAGCTTGGCGGCCACGCGCGGCAGGATGTTCTTGCCGTAGGCGGTAGCGGGAGCGAGGATGTGCGAGTACGACGCCGCCAGGCCCAGGACCTGCTCGGCCACGTTCTCGGCCAGGCCGTCGGCGTGGTGCGGCGCGTCGGCGACCAGTACCTTGGTCACGCCGGCGATGGCGGCCGCTTGCGCAGCGGCGCCGCCGCAGTTGCTGCCAGCAACGAGGATGTGCACTTCGCCGCCGCATTCGACAGCGGCGGTAACGGTGTGGTGGGTGCTTCCCTTGAGGGAGGCGTTGTCGTGTTCAGCAATGACTAATGCGACCATGATTTTTCCTGTATTTTTAGGTGAGACGGCCAGGCCGCGATCAGATAACTTTGGCTTCGGTGCGCAGCTTGGCGACCAGGGTGGCCGCATCCGGCACCTTGATGCCGGCCGAACGCTTGGCTGGCTCGACGACTTTCAGGGTCTTCAGGCGCGCGGCCACATCGACGCCCAGCTCTTCCGGCTTGACCACGTCGAGCGGCTTTTTCTTGGCCTTCATGATGTTCGGCAGGGTGACGTAGCGCGGCTCGTTCAGGCGCAGATCGGTGGTGACGATGGCCGGCAGGGTCAGGGCCAGGGTTTCCAGGCCGCCGTCGACTTCGCGTGTGACGGTGACTTTGCCGTCGTCCAGCACGACTTTCGAGGCGAACGTGGCTTGCGGCCAACCCAGCAGGGCGGCCAGCATCTGGCCGGTCTGGTTCGAATCGTCATCGATGGCTTGCTTGCCCAGGATGATCAGCTGCGGCTGTTCCTTGTCGGCCAGCGCCTTGAGCAGCTTGGCCACGGCCAGCGGTTCGAGTTCGGCGCTCGTTTCGACCAGGATGCCGCGGTCGGCGCCGATGGCCATGCCGGTGCGCAGGGTTTCCTGGCACTGGGTCACGCCGCAGGAGACAGCCACCACTTCGGTGACCTTGCCGGCTTCTTTCAGGCGCATCGCTTCTTCCAGCGCGATCTCGTCGAAAGGATTCATCGACATTTTGACATTGGCGATATCGACGCCGCTGCCGTCGGATTTCACACGCACTTTGACGTTGTAGTCGACCACGCGTTTGACGGGAACCAGGACTTTCATAGGGGTGCCTTTGGAAGAATAAATAAGGTGACTTGACTAAAGTGGCCTAGATTATATGAGAAAAATGGTTTTCCCGCTAAATTAAAGCACGATCGTGCGATTTTTAGCTAGAGGAAACCACCTAATCATCGGGCTTGGTCATGAAGTCGGGAAATTGTTCGGGAAAAATCGCGGGGCGTGCTGCTGCCTTGCCCCGTCCGTGATTTTATTTGCGGCGCATCAAAAAGATGAATTCGCGGCCGTTCTGGGTGTGGGAAACGAGGGCATTGCCGGTCTGCTTGGCAAAGGCCTGGAAGTCGCGCACGGAACCGGTATCGGTGGCGACGATGCGCAGCACTTCGCCGGTTTCCATTTCCGCGAGCGCCTTCTTGGCCTTCAGGATCGGCAGTGGGCAATTGAGTCCCCGCGCGTCGAGTTCCTTCTGGTATTCCATGATCTCGCTGTCGAAAGTTGTATCGCTCATCGCATGCTCTTTGGGTGGATTGGACTACTCACCCAACAAATATACTCCAAATCCGCAAATTTGACGCACCGCACCAATATTAAAATTGCTTGTTGCATGGTCACAACGACAATAACGGGGCTGCAACTGAAATTGTAAGCTGCGTGTAAGAAACGTCTGAAGTGATGTGGCGAATCGGTCGGCGCCGTACTGTGACGCATGGTTAACCACGTCGTGCTCGCGCAGCCAGCGCCGCCCCCCCGCGAAGGCGGGGTCCGAGCTGCCGCAGTCACTGGCGACGCCGGCGAACCTGGGCCACCGCCTGCGCGGGGCGACGTATGTTACGCGCGCTCGGCCACCCAGGCCGTCACGCCCGCCAGCGCCGCATCCAGGCCGCTCGGATCGGTGCCGCCGGCGCGCGCCATGTCGGGACGTCCGCCACCCTTGCCGCCGACTTGCTGCGCCACGAAGTTGACCAGCTCGCCCGCCTTGACCCTGGACGTCGCATCGGCCGTCACGCCGGCGATCAGGCTGACCTTGCCGTCGGCCACGCTGGCCAGCACGATGGCGGCCGTCTTCAGCTTGTCCTTCAGCTTGTCCAGGGTTTCCAGCAGGCGTGCCGAATCGGCGCCTTCCAGCACCGCCGCGACCACCTTGACGCCGTTCACGTCGACCGCCTTGCCGGCCAGTTCATCGCCCTGCCCTGCCGCCAGTTTCGACTTCAGCGCCGCCAGTTCCTTTTCCAGCGACTTGACGTGGTCCTGCACCTGCGCGATGCGGTTGCCCAGTTCGTCCGGCGTGGTTTTCAGCGCGCCTGCCGCTTCCTGCACGCGGCGGTTGAGCGACTGCACCAGCGCCAGCGCGCCTTCGCCGGTCACCGCTTCGACGCGGCGGATGCCGGCGGCGACGCCGCCTTCGCCGATGATCTTGAACAGGCCAATGTCGCCGGTGCGGCCCACGTGGACGCCACCGCACAGCTCTTTGGACGAACCGATATCGAGCACGCGCACTTGGTCGCCGTATTTTTCGCCGAACAGCGCCATGGCGCCATGCTTGACGGCGTCATCGAAACTCATGTGCTGCGCCTGGGTGGCATGGTTTTCCAGGATCTCGCGGTTGACGATGACTTCGACCTGGGCGATCTGGTCGGCCGTCAGCGGCGCATTGTGCGAGAAGTCGAAACGGGTGCGGTCGGGATCGACCACCGAGCCTTTTTGCGCCACATGGTCGCCCAGCACTTCGCGCAGCGCCTTGTGCATCAGGTGCGTTGCGGAGTGATTGCGGATGGTGCGCGCGCGCTTGGCCTGGTCGACCTTGGCGTCGACCGTGTCGCCCACTTTGAGCACGCCGGCCGTCAGCACGCCATGGTGACCGAAGACGTCGGCCTGCACCTTGAGGGTGTCGTCGACGCTGAAGGTGGCGCTGCTTGAGGCGAGCACGCCCTGGTCGCCCACCTGGCCGCCCGATTCGGCGTAGAACGGGGTGGTGTCGAGCACCACGATGCCGCTCTGCCCGGCCGCCAGTTCCTGCACCGCGCTGCCGTCGGCGTACAGGGCCACCACGCGGCTGGCGTGCGCCAGGCTGTCGTAGCCGACGAACTTGTTCTTCTCGCCCGTGTATTCGACGTTTTTCTGCTTGGCGCCACCGGCGCCGGCGCCGGCCTGCTCCTTCTGGCGCTTCATCGCTTCATGGAAGCCCGCTTCGTCGAAATCGATATTGCGCTCGCGGCAGATATCGGCGGTCAGGTCGAGCGGGAAGCCGTAGGTGTCGTACAGCAGGAAGGCGGTGGCGCCATCGAGCTTGCCCGGGTTCTTGGCCAGCTGCGCTTCCAGCACTTTCATGCCGTTTTCGAGCGTGCGGCCGAAATTGATTTCCTCGGCTTCGATCATGTCGGCGACGCGCTTCTTGACCGCGGCCAGCTCGGGATAGGCTGCGCCCATCTCGATGTTCAGGTCTTCCACCAGCTTGAAGAAGAACGGCTTGGTCTGGCCCAGCTTGTGGCCGTGGCGCAGCGCGCGGCGGATGATGCGGCGCAGGACGTAGGCACGCGCTTCGCTGCCCGGAATGACGCCGTCGACGATCATGAAGGCCGATGCGCGAATGTGGTCGGCGATCACGCGCAGCGACTTGTTTTCCAGGTCGGTGGTGCCGGTTTCGCGCGCGGCGGCCTTGATCAATGCCTGGAACAGGTCGATCTCGTAGTTCGAATGCACGTGCTGCAGCACGGCGGCCAGGCGCTCCATGCCCATGCCGGTATCGACGCAGGGCTTCGGCAGCTTGTGCATCACGCCCGCTTCGTCGCGGTTGAACTGCATGAACACCAGGTTCCAGATTTCGATGAAGCGGTCGCCGTCTTCGTCGGGCGAGCCTGGCGGGCCGCCCGGAATGTCGGCGCCGTGGTCGTAGAAAATCTCGGTGCACGGGCCGCATGGGCCGGTGTCGGCCATCTGCCAGAAATTGTCCGACGCGTAGCGCGCGCCCTTGTTGTCGCCGATGCGGATGATGCGCTCTTTCGGCACGCCCACTTCGTTGGCCCAGATGTCGTAGGCTTCGTCGTCTTCCATGTAGACGGTGACGGTCAGCTTCTCGGCCGGCAGGCCGTACACCTTGGTGAGCAGCTCCCACGCGTAGTTGATGGCGTCGCGCTTGAAGTAGTCGCCGAAGCTGAAGTTACCCAGCATTTCGAAGAAGGTGTGGTGGCGCGCGGTGTAGCCGACGTTTTCCAGGTCGTTATGCTTGCCGCCGGCGCGCACGCAGCGCTGCACCGAGGTGGCGCGGGTGTACGGGCGGCTGTCGGTGCCGGTGAACACATCCTTGAACTGCACCATGCCGCTGTTGGTGAGCATCAGGGTCGGATCGTTGCCCGGTACGAGTGAGCTCGAACGGACAATCGTATGGCCTTTGGATTCGAAGAACTTCAGGAATTTGTCGCGGATTTCGGATGATTTCATGTCGTATGGGCGTGAGAGGGCAGCATGCTATAAAAAAACGATTATAGCGTATGCGACTGCAGTCAACACCGTCTGGGACGGCCGGCGCCGGGGTCTCAGGCGAAATCCGGCCCGATCAGGTCGATGCGGTCGGTGCAGAAGGCGTCCACGCCCCAGCCCAGGAGCGTGCGTGCGCGGGCCGGATCGTTGACGGTGTAGCAAAACAGGCCGTAACCGGCGTCCTTGACCGCGCGCGCCTGCGCTTCGTCGAGGTGCTTGTGGCTGGTATGGATGGCCACCGCCTGCAAGGCGCGGGCCTGGTCTTGCCATCCCTCCTCCAGGCGCTCGAGCAGCAAGGCGCGCGGCAGGTCGGGCGCCGCCTGCATGGCCGCGGCCAGCGCGACCGGGCTGAAGGACGACAGCAGGGGGATCCGGCGCGCATCGTCCCGGGCGATTTCCAGTCCGAACAGGGCGCGCGCGAGGCTGGCCACCACCCTGCCCGTTTCTTCCTCGAAGCCGGGGGCGGGCTTGATCTCGATATTCATCCAGATGCCGTGGTCCTTGCAGAACTGGACGAATGCGGTGAACAGGGGCACCGTTTCGCCCTTGAAGCGGGCGCCGAACCAGTTGCCGGCGTCCATCGTGACCAGTTCGGCGGCGTCGTAATCGAAGACATTGCCGGCACCGGCGACGGTGCGCCCGAGGTAGGGGTCGTGCATGACGACAGGCACGCCGTCGCGCGCCAGCATGACATCGAACTCGACCGCGCGAAAGCCGTGCTCGAGGCCGCAGCGCAGGCCAGCGATGGTGTTTTCGGGCGCCAGCTTGCCGCCGCCCCGATGGGCCAGGATGTCAGGGTAATTCCACATAGGCAGGACCTTACCATGTTCCGTGGCGGGCGTCAGCGAATGCCTTCCGCCATGCGCAAGAACGACACCGGCGATGCCAAGTACAGAAAGAAGCCGATATTGCCGACCACCGTGCCCCAGGATGCCACCAGGAACGGCATCTTGGACGACTTGTGGCGCAGCCACTGCTGCGCCAGCAGCGCTCCGGGCCAGCCGCACAGCAGACCGAGCAGCAACAAGGTGCGTTCCGGCGTACGGCGCCGTCCGGCGCGCGCCGCCGCCTTGTCGCGCGCGTACACGGCAAAGCAGACCAGGCTGGCCAGCGCGTACAGCGTCCCCACCCACAGCGGCGCCTCCCAGGCCAGCACGGCGCCCGCGAACACGGCGGCAAACAAGAGGATCGACAGGTAAGGCATCGGCATGGCATCGAGCAAAACCGACAGCTTATGGCTCAGCAGCTTGCCACGCAACCATTTACTTAGCATCGGAAACTTGCCTGATTAACAGCTTCAACCCGTCACGGTGCGCTGGCGTACAGATGCCAGCCCCATTGCGGCCTAAGCTCCCGCATCGGCTCGCGCCTTTCGGCCGGGCCGGTCTTCTCAATCCGATTGGAGGATGTATGGCTTTCGATTTAGGCAATCTGTTACAGCAATACCTGGGCGGCGCCGCCGGCAACAATGGCGGGCGGGCTGTCGACGACGATTTCGACCAGGTCGCGCAGAACGCGCCGCGTAGCACGGTGGCCCAGGGTGTCTCGGAGGCATTGCGTTCCGACCAGACGCCGCCGTTTCCGCAAATGATAGGCCAGCTGTTCGGCCACAGCGACGCCAAGCAGCGCGCCGGCATGCTCAACCAGCTGATCGGCAACGTCGGCCCTGGGCTGCTCGGCTCGATTGCGGGCGGCGCCCTCGGCAACCTGTTCCGTGGCGGCGAGACGCCGGCTGCGATTACGCCTGAGCAAGCGGCCCAGCTGACGCCGGAGCAAGTCCAGCACATCGCCGAAGACGCCGAACGCAACAACCCGAGCATTGTCGACCGCATGGGCGACTTTTACGCCGAGCATCCGACCCTGGTCAAGACCATCGGCGGCGCCGCGCTGGCGATCGTGCTCGGCCGCGTGGCCGAAGGCATGCGCCGTTAATCGGCTTCCACTGATTCACTCACCCACACAAAACGAGGTCACACATGGGCATTCTCAGCAATATCTTCCACAAAATCTTCCCTTCGACCCATCCGGCGGTGCAACCGGCATCGACCCAGGCGGCGCCGCCGGCATCGATGCAATCGGCTGGCGCGGCGCCCGCCGCCGCACCGGCCAAGGCCGCCGTTCCGCCACCGGCCGCGCCGATGGAGCAGGTTGACGTCGAAGCGATCCTGAGCGGCATGCCGCAAAGCCAGAACCTGAACTGGCGCACCTCGATCGTCGACCTGCTCAAGCTCTTGAACCTGGACAGCAGCCTGCAATCGCGCAAGGAACTCGCGAGCGAGCTCGACTACAAGGGCGACACCGGCGATTCGGCCTCGATGAATATCTGGCTGCATCGCCAGGTCATGAACAAGCTGGCGGCCAATGGCGGCAAGGTGCCGGCCGACCTGAAGGACTAAGCGTGGCGCGCGGGACCGCGGTCCCGCAAGATCCAGACGAAAAAAACGCCGCCGGGCAATCAAGCCGGCGGCGTTTTTCATTGCCTGCGCACCATGCGACAGCAAAAACACCAACCGGGGTCAGAGCTTTAATTAGAAAGATTTCTAATTAAAGCTCTGACCCCGGTTTGAGGCGCGTCAATGGCGCGCGAGATCAGGCTTGTTTGTTGCGGCGGGTGGTGAAACCGACGACAGCCAGGCCCAGCAGGAACAGGGCGTAGGTTTCCGGCTCGGGTACCGGGGTTACTTCGACCGAGACGGCGTCGAGGTAGGAACCGTAGGTCGGCGCCGAGGTCGGACCGACCGATTCGAAACGCAGCTGCGTCAGCGCGCTGGTGGCGACCAGGTCGGTGATGCTGAAGAAGCTCCACTGGCCGTTGGTGCCGCCCATCAGCAGCGAATCGTTGAGCTTGGTGTCGCCCCAGTACACATTCATCGCGCTGTTGGCGCCGCCGGCGGTGTCCGGACGGCCCGAGAAGGCGAACGAGACCGAGTACAGGCCGGCTGCCGAGGTGTCGATCATCTGCCATACCGAGCTCAGGCCGGTGCTGTTCAGTTCCAGGTACTGGCGGCCGTTGGCTGCGTACGGGTTGAAACCGGCGACGCCGCCTTGCTTGGCGCCCTTCTGGATTTCGAACACATTGCTGCTGGAAGTCCAGCCGTTGATGGCGCTGAACTGCTGCCACGAACCGGAGGTCTTGTTGACTTCGAAGCTGCCATTGGTAACGAGTTCAGCGCGCGCTGCGCCGCTGACGAGCATGGCGGCGGCAAACAAGCCGCCCAGGAGTGCTGTGAATTTCATTGATACCCTAACTTATTATCTAGAAGGAAATTATTGTTACGTAATTGATAGCGGATCATATCATTGATTCATATCATCTTTGTACACGATTAACAAAAATTTCCTGGATGCCAGCACTTTCTCGTTGTTTTTTGTCATCTCGGCGAGCGCGCCCATCGCGCGTCTGAACTTTTCCGCGCTGCCCGATATCTAAATTCAAACTTGCTTAAATGTCATGAGTAAATCTATGCAAACAATCGACAGCGCTGCGGCACGCCAGCCGCTCGCCCTCTGGGGCGGGCTCGAATGCACGGTCAACCGTGTGGGAGAAAACTACTTCAGCCAGATAGAAAGGAATGGACATCACGCCCGCGCCGACGATGTGGCGCGCTTTGCCTCATTAGGCATCAGCAGGATCCGCTACCCCCTGCTGTGGGAACGCGTGGCGCCCGACGGCTTGGCCGGCGCCGACTGGAGCTGGGCCGACCAGCGCCTGCATGCCCTGCGCGCGGCCGGCATCGGCCCCATCGCCGGGCTGGTGCACCACGGCAGCGGCCCGCGCCACACCTGCCTGACCGATCCGGGATTCGCCACCGGGCTGGCCGACTACGCGGGCGCGGTGGCCGCGCGCTACCCGTGGATCGAGGATTACACCCCCGTCAACGAACCGCTGACCACGGCGCGTTTTTCCGGCCTGTACGGCCTGTGGTATCCGCACGGGCGCGACGACCGCAGTTTCCTGCAGGCGCTGTTGATCCAGTGCCGCGCCACGGTGCTGGCGATGCGCGCGATCCGGCGCGTCAATCCGCGCGCGCGCCTGCTCCAGACCGACGACCTCGGCAAGACCTACAGCACGCCCGCCATGGCCCACTGCGCCGGCTTCTACAACGAGCGGCGCTGGCTGGGCTGGGATCTGCTGTGCGGCAAAGTCGACCGCGATCACGCGCTGTGGGACTACCTGACCCGCCACGGCGCCGAGCCGGCCGCGCTGCTCTGGTTCCGCGACAATCCCTGTCCGCCCGACCTGATCGGCGTCAACTACTACGTGACCAGCGAGCGCTGGCTCGACCACCGGGCCGAACGCTACCCCGCGCACTTTCGCGGCCATGCCAACGGCCTACCCTGCGCCGACATCGAAACCGCGCGCGCCCTCGCCACGCCCACGCCCGGCCTCGGCCCCCTGCTGCAAGAAATCTGGGACCGCTACCGCCTTCCGCTGGCCGTCACCGAGGCGCACATCGACGCCAACCGCGAAGACCAGCTGCGCTGGCTGCTGGAAGTGTGGGACGCCGGCCAGCAAGCGCGCCGCAACGGGGTCGACCTGCGCGCCGTCACCGTCTGGGCGCTGCTCGGCTCGTTCGACTGGAATTGCCTGGTGACGGCCTGCCGCGGCTACTACGAACCGGGACCGTTCGACGTGCGCGCGCCGCTGCCGCGCCCCACCGCGCTGGCGGGCATGATGCGCGAACTGGCCGCTGGACGAGCGCCCTCGCACCCGGTGCTGCGCGGCCAGGGCTGGTGGCGCCGCGCCGGACGCTGCCTGTGCCCGCCCGTGGCCACGCCCGAAGCGCCGACCTCGATCGCGGCGGACGGCCACAGCCTGGTCGGCACCGCCCCGGCGCCGATCCTGATCACCGGCGCCAGCGGCACCCTGGGACGCGCCTTCGCCCGCATCTGCGCGCACCGCAACCTGGCCTACCGCCTGCTCAACCGTCAGCAGATGGACATCGCCGACCCCGCCTCGGTGGAGGATGCCATGCGGCGCTACCAGCCCTGGGCCGTCATCAACGCCAGCGGCTACGTGCGGGTGGACGAGGCCGAGAACGACGTCGCGCGCTGCTTCCGCGACAACGTCGCCGGCCCGGCGCTGCTGGCCGCCGCCTGCGCCCGCCACGGCGCGCACCTGACCACCTTTTCCAGCGACCTGGTCTTCGACGGCCGCCGCCAGTGCCCGTATGTCGAAAGCGACGACGTCACGCCGATCAATATCTACGGCAAAAGCAAGGCCGCCGCCGAGCGCGCCGTGCTGGAGCACGACCCGGGCGCGCTGGTGGTGCGCACCAGCGCGTTTTTCGGCCCCTGGGACAGCCACAACTTCGTGACCCAGGCGCTGGCCAGCCTGGAGCGCGGCGCGCCGTTCGCGGCCGCCAGCGACATCACCGTCACCCCGACCTACGTGCCGGACCTGGTCAACGCCTGTCTCGACCTGGCCATCGACAAGGAAAGCGGGGTCTGGCACCTGAGCAACGGCGATCCGCTCACCTGGGCCGAGCTGGCCGGCAAGGCGGCGCGCCACGCCGGGGTCGACGCCAGCGGCCTGCAAGCGCAGCCGGGCGCCGACTGCCGCTATCTGGCGCCGCGCCCGTCGTACAGCGCGCTGCACACCGAACGCGGCATCCTGCTGCCGCGCCTGGACGACGCGCTCGCACGCTTTCTGCAGGCGCGCGCCGAGCGGCTGCGGGGCGACGACGTGGAACCGGCACAGCCGATCCATTGCACGGACACGCGCCAGCAGGCGCGAACAGGGAGGCGCCGGCAGGCGGGCGCAGGCAACCAGGCGGGCCGCCCTCAGTCGAGCGGCCAGAACCACACTTCGCGCGCCTGCCAGTAGCACTGGGTGCCGCAGATGGGGCTGCCGTCCGGATCGGGGCAGACGATGTCGATATGGCCTTCGTCCGGCCCATCGCCGCTCTGGATGCGCCAGAACGACACGATCCCGCTGCGCCTGCCGATGGCCTGGCGCGCCTGGCCGCTGCGATGGATCTCCGGCAGGCCCAGCAGGTTACGCCGTTGCAGCAGGATCGACAGGCGCGCATGGCCGGGTTCGATCATGCTGCCCTTGTATTCGCCCTTGAGGATCGCCAGCCGCCCGGGCAGGCGCATGCCGGAGCGGACCAGTGCCAGGCTGACCCGGGTGGCGCAGGTGTTCTGGTAGGCCGTGACGCCGATCAGGGCATCCCAGCCGATCGCCTTGTACAGCGCGGCGGTATCGGTGGCGGCGCGGGTCGGATAATGGCTGCGGATGGCGGAAAACGATGGCTTCATACAGGAACTCCGATGAGGCGGCAGGTCAGTCATATTGCCTCACGGATATAGTCCGACGTTTGCGCGGTCGCAAGGCAACAGCACCGCCAAGCACGCGGACGGCTGTAGAGGAGTGTGCAGAAATTATTGTGATTTGCAATCAACAGAAGCGGATGCCTTGCAAGGCGCACGCCGCTAGGCAGTGCGGGCGCTGCGTAGCGGTGGACAACACCGCAATGCACCGCTGATGGAAGCTGGAAAATGGCAAGAATGTATGCGCATTCACTTAACACTCCCGCAAAGAAAACGCCCGCAACGCGGCGCCACCGGAAAGTCCGCCGCGCCGTCCCCCTGTTATAAAATGGCAAGCGCGACCAACCATTCGACAGGCCCCACCCCGTGCAAGAGCAACACGCCTTCCCATTCCTTCGGGAAATCCTCCTGTTCCTCTCGCTCGCGGGCATCCTGATCCCCACCCTGCAGCGCCTGCGCATCAACCAGGTGCTCGGCTTCCTGGCCGTGGGCGCCCTGCTCGGCCCGTTCGGCCTGGGCCTGTTCGCCGACACCCACCCGTGGCTGGCCTACCTCACCTTCCCGCGCGCCGAAGGCGTGGTGGCGCTGGCCGAACTGGGCGTCCTGTTCCTGATGTTCATGATCGGCCTGGAACTGTCGGCCGCCCGCCTGTGGGCGCTGCGGCGCTGGGTGTTCGGCGCCGGCACGGCCCAGGTCTGCATCAGCGCCGTCCTGCTGGGCACGGCCATCTACCTGCTCGGCCACCGCATGGAGAGCGCCGTCATCCTCGGCATCGTGCTGTCGCTCTCGTCGACCGCCGTGGTGATGCAGCTGATGAACGAACAGCACAGCACCAACACCCCGCTCGGCCAGGCCGGCTTTTCTATCCTGATGCTGCAAGACCTGGCGGTGGTGCCGCTCCTGATCCTGATCGGCGTCATGGCCAAGGGCGAGAGCGACGGCATCGTGTCGCTGGTGGCGATCACCATGGTCAAGGCGGGCCTGGCCATCGCCCTGATCTACCTGGTCGGCGGGCGCCTGATCCACCCGCTGTTCCGCATCTTCACGCGGCACCGCCAGCCCGACGTGTTCATGGCGCTGGTGCTGCTCTCGACCCTCGGCATCGCCGGCCTGAGCGCGGCGGCCGGCCTGTCGATGGCGCTCGGCGCCCTGATCGCCGGCCTGCTCCTGGCCGAAACCGAGTTCAAGCACGAGGTCGAACTGATGGTCGAGCCCTTCAAGGGCTTGCTGATGGGCCTGTTCTTCATGACGGTCGGCATGGGCATGGACGCGCGCCAGGTCGTCGAGGCGCCGTTCTGGCTGGCGGGCGCCGTGTTCGGCCTGATCGCCCTCAAGGCGCTGGTCATCGCCGTGCTGTTCCGCCTCGGCGGCTTGAGCTGGGGCCGCGCGGTCGAAGGCGGCCTGCTGCTCGGCCAGGGCGGCGAATTCGCCTTCATCGTGATCGGCTACGCCACCGCCAGCAAACTGGTCGACGCCGACCTGGGCGCGCGCGTCATGCTGGCGGTCGGCCTGTCGCTGTTCGTCACGCCGATGCTGGCGCGCCTGGGACGCGAGATCGGCACGCGCTGGGAGCCGCGCGGCGACGAACAGGCGGCCACGCCCGACCAGGCGGCGCTGCGCGCCGCGCGCGGCCGCATCATCATCGCCGGCTTCGGGCGCGTCGGCCAGCAGCTGGCCAAGCTGCTCACGGCCGAAGGCATCGGCTACATCGCGTTCGAAAACGATGCGCGCCTGGCCACCAGCATGCACGGCCAGGGCTTGCCGGTCTACTTCGGCAATGCCGCGCGCGCCGAGCTGCTGCGCCGCGTGAACGCCGGCGAGTCGCCCGCCATCGTGCTGACGATGGACCATCCGGCATCGGCCCTGCACGCAGTGCGCGGCATCCGGCGCGAATTTCCCGACGTGCCGCTGCTGGTGCGCTCGCGCGACGAACAGCATGCGCGCGCGCTCAAACGCGCCGGCGCCACCATCGTCGTGCCCGAAACGCTGGAGGCCAGCCTGCAGCTGTCCGCCTTCGTGCTCGAGGCGATCGGCATGGACGAGGACCGGGTCGACCGCATCGTCGACGCCGAGCGCAACCTGTTCCTGGCCACGCTCGACGCCGAAGTCCATGCCCGCAACCCGGCAAAGTGAGATAATCGCCCGATGAAAAAACTGGTCCTGTCCCTGGCCGTCCTGTGCGCCCTGCTGCTGTCGACGGGCGCGCCGGCCCAGGTGGTCACTGTCTACACCAGCGCCAGTTTCGCGCCGCTGATGCTCGACGACGGGCGCGGCATGTACCCCGACCTGATCGCCTACCTGAACCAGCGCAAGCCCGGCAAGCTCACCTTCCGCCTGCGCTACATGCCGCGCAAGCGCCTCCAGGTCAAGCTGGAAGACGGCAGTATCGACGGCATCGTGATCGGCATGATGCCCGAGTGGTTCGACGACGTGGAACAGAAAAAGTACCTGTGGTCGGCGCCCTTCGCCACCGACGGCTACGTGCTGGCGTCGCTGGCGGCAAAGCCGGTCAGCCCGGACGCTCCGGCCAGCCTGGTGGGCGCTTCGGTCGGCGTCACCCACGGCTACGCCTATCCCCGCATCGACGCCTGGCTGTCGGCCTCGCGCATGGTGCGCAGCGAAGGACCGAGCGACGAGAAAAACCTGGAGAAGCTGCTGCTCGGCCGGGTCGATTGCGTGATCGTCGCCGAATCGATGGCGCATTACTTCGTGCGCACGCACGGCATGTCGTCCAGGCTGCACCTGGCCCCCCTGGCCAGTCCGCCCACCGAACGGCGCATGCTGGCGCCGCGCAGCCAGGCCGCCACCTTCGACCAGATCGCGCCCATCCTCAGGAAGCTCAAGGACGATCCGGCCTGGCAGCGCATCGCCGCCAGCTACCGCTAGGCGCCTATTTCAGCACCTTCAGCGCGGCCTGCACGCCCCACCATGCGGCTTCCTCGAACACCGAGAAGCCGGACAGGTCGGCGTGCGCGAACACGATCGGCCCGTCCGCCTGGCGCAGCGCCTGAAGCCCCGCGTTGCTGCGAAAACCCGGCAGCGGCGCGGCCATGGCATGCCCGCGCAGGGTGATGTCGACCCGCTCCACGCAGGCCGCGAACTTCCAGCCGTAGGCGCTGGTCAGGTCGGCCCCGGCCAGCGCCACCAGTTCCTCGCCGCCGGCGCCCATCATCCATTTGCGCGCCGCCTCGGGCGTGCGGTCGGACAGCGCGACGTAGGACGAAAACACGGTTTTTTCGGGCGGCGCGACGCGGATATCCTGGTGGGTCGAGACCACATAGCCCAGTCCCGGCTCCTGATACACCACGTTGTCCCAGGCCAGCGGCGCCTCCGGCAGCTCGCGCGGGAAGTCCTTCATGAGGAAGTTGGCCACCATCCACGGCGCGTACGACGGCGTGTGGCGCTTGGCATCGAAGCCGTAGGCGCCGATATCCTCGACCACGCGCGATGCCACGTACAGCGGCATCGCGCAGATCGCCTTGCGCGCCCGTACCAGATAGCTGCGCGCCACGCCGCCGTCGAGCGTGAAGCACAGGGCCTCCACGCCCTCGCCGCTGCGCTTGAGCGAGACCGCGGTGCCGGCGCGCCGCCGCACGCCCGAGGCGGCGGCCAGCTTGTCGGCCACCACCTGCATCCCGCCCGGCCAGGTCAGCCAGGCGCCGTTGCCGGCATTGGCCGCCTGCCCCCAGCGGCTGCAGTAGTAATGCAGGCCGGCCCAGGCCGAGACCTTGTCGTAGCGGGTGCCGTAGTCGTCGCGGCAGCAGTAGTTCAGGTACCAGTGCAGGGTCGGCGAGCGGTAGCCCTGCTGGTCCAGCCAGTCCTTGAGGGTCATGTCGTCGAGCGCATCGAAGGCCGGGTCGCGCGAGGAATTCACGGTCGGGAACACGAACACGCGCCTGCCGTCGCTCCCGCGCAGCTTGCGCAGGCGTTCGACCTCGGCGAAAAAGCGTTTGTGCTCGGCCAGTTCGTCCGCGCCCACGCCCTCGGTCGGAATGAAGCCTTCCTGCCAGCGGCCGTTGAACAGCAAGCGCTCTTCCGGGCCGTGCAGGATGCAGCGCTCGTCGTAATACGGCTTTTCGCCGTAGGGATCGCGTTCGATGATGCCGAGGTCGAACAGGATCTCGCGCACATGCACCGACTCGGGCGACGGCAGCGGCAGGTAGTGGCCGCCGGTCGGATAGGCCAGCTCGCCGAAGTGTCCGCCGGCGGCATTCCCGAACGGCTGCGGACCGTCGATCATCAGGACCTTGCGCTGCCCTTCCCGCTCCAGCTTCCAGGCGGCCGTCAGGGCGGCGATGCCGGAGCCGAGGATGACGATGTCGGTCTCGATCACCTGGCTCGGCGCCGGCAGCTGGCCGCGCTCGCGCAGGAAGTGGCCCTCGGCGCGGCCCGGATAGTGCACGGTGGGGGTGATCTCCAGCCATTGGCGAAAGCCGGCCGCGCTCACCGCCGCCGCACCCAGGCCGCCGGCCACGGCCAGGAACGAGCGCCGGTCCATCAGCGGATCACCCTGCGCCAGTCCTGCTCGAACTCGTGCACCAGCGACTGCGTGTTGAGCCGGTTGGGCGCCATCTCCAGGCGCTGCATGTCGGGCGGGAAGACGAACATCTCGCGCGTGGTCGCTTCGTTCAGGTAGCGCATCGGCAGCCGGTAACTGGTGGGCGGCACGTATGCCTGTTCGGGCGAGGCCATGATGAAGCCCCATTCGCCGAACGAGGGCACGTAGGCGTGGAAGGGATAGGTGCGCATGCCGACGTCGCGCAGGGTGGCGTCGATGGTCCAGTAGGCGTGCGGCGCGAAGAACGGCGACGTCGATTGCACCACCACCAGCCCCTTGGCCGCCACATGCTTTTTCACCATGCCGTAGAACGGCACCGAATACAGTTTGCCGAGCGCGAAGCTGGACGGATCGGGAAAGTCGATGATGACCGCGTCGAACATCTGGCGCGTATTCTGCAGCCAGACCGCGGCGTCGGCGTTGACCACCTTGACGCGCGCATCGGCGAAGGCGCCGCCATTGAGCCTGACCAGTTCCGCGCGGGTGGTGAAGGCCTGGGTCATGGCCGGGTCCAGGTCGACCACGGTGACGTGCTCGATGTTCGGGTAGCGCAGGATTTCGCGCAGCGCCAGGCCATCGCCGCCGCCCAGTACCAGCACGCTGCGCGCCCACGGCAAGGTTTGCAGCGCCGGATGCACCAGCGCTTCGTGGTAGCGGTACTCGTCGCGCGAGGAAAATTGCAGGTTGCCGTTGATGTACAGGCGCGTGTCGTCCTTCCATTGCGTGATCACCAGGCGCTGGTAGGGGGTGCTGGTGGAGTACACGATCTCGTCGCCGAACAGGCCATGCTCGCCCCACTGCACCATGCGGTTCGACAGCGCGAAGCCGGCGACCAGCACCGCCATCACACACGACGCGCGCAGCACGCGGGCGCCGATGTTGCTCAATTCGGCGCGGAACACGTACAGGGTCCAGAAGGCCACGCCGACATTGAGCATCCCGAACAGGAAGCCGGTGCGCACCAGGCCCACATAGGGCGCCAGCACCAGCGGGAACAGCAGCGACACCGCCAGCGCGCCCAGGTAATCGAAGGTCAGCACCCGGCTGACCAGGTCGTTGAAGGCGGTGTCGCGCGCGTTCAGGGCGCGCATCACCAGCGGCACTTCCATGCCGACCATGGCTCCGATCATGAAGACCAGCACATACAACAGGGTGCGGAACGGCGCGGTCATCCACGAAAACGTCATGAACAAGAGCGCCGCCGACAGGCCGCCGATCAGGCCCACGGCCAGCTCGATGTCGATAAAACGCGACAGGACGTCTTCTTCGGCCACGTACTTGGAAAAATGGGCGCCGACGCCCATCGCGAACAGGTAGCAGCCGATGATGGTGGAGAACTGGAGGATCGAATCGCCCAGCAGATAGCTGGACAAGGCGCCAGCAATCAGTTCGTAGGCCAGCCCGCAGGAGGCCACCACGAACACGGAAAGTATCAAAATTCTTTTGGTCATGTCGTGTTTTTTGCTCTAAGATCGTCGTGCGCTGCCATTATGACCATCTTTCATGGGGAAACTTCGTGCCCGCCATCCTAAACTATCTGCTCCACCTTGCAACCGCGGTTGCGATGGTCATGGCGTTTTTTGTCATTTATACGCGTCTGACGCCGTTCAACGAAGTGGCGCTGATCCGCGGCGGCAACCACGCGGCGGCCCTGTCGCTGGGCGGCGCCCTGATCGGCTTTTCGCTGACGATCGCCTCGGCCCTGCTGCATACGCGCGACTACTACCAGTTCCTCGAATGGGCGGCCGGTGCGATGCTGGTCCAGGTGCTGGCGTATAACGTCGCCACGCGCCTGCTGAAAATGTCGAAAGACCAGATCGAGGCCGACAATTCGGCCTTCGGCGGGCTGCTCGGCGCCATCTCCGTGTCGATCGGCCTGGTCAACGCCGGCGCCCTGTCCTGACGCGCCCTCATTCAACGCATTCCTACCGGAGACCGACATGTCCCTTGGCTCATTCATCAGAAAACAGTTCATCGACGTCCTGCAATGGAACGAAGAGAACGACGGCGTGCTGGCATGGCGCTTCCCCATGCAGGACTTCGAAATCCAGAACGGCGCCATCCTCAACGTGCGCGAGTCGCAGATGGCGCTGTTCGTCAACGAAGGCAAGATCGCCGACGTCTTCGGCCCCGGCACCCACAAGCTCACCACCAATACCCTGCCGCTGCTGACCAACCTGAAAAACTGGGACAAGTTCTTCGATTCGCCGTTCAAGTCCGACGTCTACTTCTTCAGCACGCGCGTGCAGACCGGGCGCAAATGGGGCACGCCGCAGCCGATCACGATCCGCGACGCCGACTTCGACATGATCCGCGTGCGCGCCTTCGGCATGTACTCCTACCGCGTGGCCGACCCGCGCCTGTTCTTCACCGAAATCAGCGGCACGCGCGAAGTCTACACGCGCGACGAGGTCGAAGACCAGCTGCGCGGCATCCTGATGGCCACCATGGCCTCCTCGCTGGGCAGCGCCAAGGTCGCCTTCCTCGACATGGCGGCCAACCAGGCGCTAATGGCGCAGCAGGTCAAGGGCGACCTGTACGCCGCCTTTGCGCGCTACGGCGTGGGACTGGACGAATTCAACGTCGCCAGCGTCAGCCTGCCGGAAGAACTGCAGGCTGCGCTCGACGAACGCATTTCGGCCGGCATGAAGGGCGGGCTCTCGAGCGAGAAGATGGGCGGCTTCACCCAGTTCCAGGTCGCCACCAGCATTCCGCTGGCGGCGCAGAATGAAGGCGGCCTGGCCGGCATCGGCGCCGGCCTGGGAGCAGGCGCGATGCTCGGCCACGCCATGGCGCAGGGCATGAGCGGCTCGATGATCCCGCAGGTGCCGCCGGCGCCGACCGCGCCCTTGCAGGCGCCCGCGCCGGAAGTCGATCCGATCGAAGAGCGCCTGCTCAAGCTCAAGGGACTGCTCGACAAGGGCCTGATCTCGCAAGACGACTACAACAGCACCAAGACGGAGCTGCTCAGAAAACTGATCGGCTAAGCCGCTGTCCATGCACATCGTTTCCTGCCCAAGCTGCGGCGCCGAAGTCACGTTCCGATCGCACGCCGCCGTGATGGCGGTGTGCGGGTTTTGCCGCGCCACCCTGCTCAAGGACGCCGAGTCGGTCAAGAACCTGGGCACCATGTCGTCGGTGCTGGAGGATTATTCGCCGATCCAGATCGGTACCTGCGGCATTCACGGCGGGCGCAATTTCACGGTGCTCGGGCGCATCCAGCTGCGCTACGCCCAGGGCATGTGGAACGAGTGGTACGTGCTGTTCGGCGACGGCGGCAGCGGTTGGCTGGGCGATTCGTCCGGCCAGTTCACCATGACCGGCGCGCGCAAGGTCCAGGAGGCGCTGCCCGCTTTCGACGCGCTGCGGATCGCGCAGCCGGTCGTCATCAACGGCGAAACCTTTCTGCCGGCCGAGATCCGCAGCGCCGAGTGCATCGCCGGCCAGGGCGAGCTGCCGTTCCGCGTGGGCGAAGGCTGGCGCATCCGGGTCGCGGATTTGCGCAACGGCGCCGCTTTTGTGACGCTCGACTACACCGACGGCGAAGTGCCGCTGGTGTATTCGGGGGTGGCCGTCACGTTAGATGAGATGCGCTGCCAGCTGCTGCGCGACGACGACCAGGTCAAGGCCGGCGCCGGCCGCTTTCGCGGCAAGGTCGACGCGCTCGACTGCCCGTCGTGCGGCAGCGCCATCAAGTACCTGCCCGGCATCACCACGACCCTGATCTGCCCCGCGTGCAAGGCGCAGCTCGACGCCTCCGGCCCGCAGGCGAGCGTGCTGGCGGCCGGCGACAAGGTGGCGGCCATGCGCACTACCATCGAACTCGGGGCCACGGCCAACATCCGGGGCAGCCAGCACACGGTAATCGGCGCCATGGTACGCTCCACCAGCGGCACGGGCGCCAGCAAATGGACCGAGTACCTGTTGTTTTCCGCGCGCGGCGGCTTTTTCTGGCTGGTGGAAACCAATGCCGGCTGGTTCCAGGCCAAGGTGATGCACCGCTGGCCAAGCTGGAATCCCGCTGCCGGCGAGGTAGCCAAGGCCGAGAACCAGAACTATGAAAAGAGCGACAGCTACCTGGCGACGGTGGTCGCGGCGGCGGGCGCCTTCAACTGGCGGGTGAGCGTGGGCGACCAGGTGTTCGTCACCGAATACGAGAACACGTCCGGCACCTTGTCGGCCGAAACCACGCGCGAAGAGATGACGTGGTCGCGCTCGACGCGCTTGGCGTACGACCAGATCAAGACCTGGTTCGGCGTCGGGCCGAAGATGGCCGACGCAACCTACGGGGCCGAGGCGCCGCCGGAGGGCTCGGGCTCCGTGCAAAAATTCTTCTGGTGGTTACTCGGATTGAATTTCATTCCGCTGATGTTTAACTTCGGAGAGACCGCGCTGATCCTGCTGGTCGCCATCATATTCATTTTCGCGTTGGCGCAACCGGGCGACTGGCTTGACAAGGACTAGCAATGAGAACGAAAAACTTCGTGTACGCCATCGGCGTGACTGTGCTCGCGACTATCTTCAGCTGGGTCTCGATGTTCGATTCCTCCTCCAACTGGGGCGGCCGCAGCAGCGGGGGCAGCAGCTGGAGTTCCGGCGGCGGCTATAGCGGCAGCTCTGGCGGGGGCCATAAATGAGTATCGGCGCGCATCGCCCGGCCGGCATTCATCTGCTGGCCGATTTCCATGGGGTCGATCCTGTCCTGCTGACGGTCAGCGCGGAAATCGACGCCCTGCTGCGCGCGGGCGCCGAGGCGGCCGGGGCGCGCATCCTGCACAGCCACTTCCACAGCTTCGGCGACATGATGGGCGTGACCGGCGTGCTGCTGCTGGCCGAGTCGCACATTTCGATTCATACGTGGCCGGAATACGGGTTCGCGGCGGCCGATATTTTCATGTGCGGGGACGCGCAGCCGCAGCTGGCCTTGCAGGTAATCGAAATGGCATTGAAGCCTGCGTCGCGCGTGGTGCAGACCATCGAACGCGGCGCCGCGCACGTCGTGGCGGGCTAAGTCACCGCAAAACTGAACGTGCGGCGCAGCCGCTGGCCCGGCGCCAGCACGGTCAAGCCATGCCTTGCCGGTCCGCCGGCCATATTGTGCGCATTGATCAGGTGATCGACCGGCTCGAAACAGAAAAAATCCCCGCCGGCCGGCGCATACACGATGTAGTAAGCGCCATCGGCCGCGATCTCCAGGTTCAGGCCATTCTCAGGCCAGCGGATGCGCGCCTTGCCATCCCAGCCTTCGAAGATATTATCGATCGGGCCATCGGGCAGCGCCCTTGCGCGTTCGAACGACCACGCTTCCGGAATCGCCTGTGCATGCGCGGGCAGCTTGTCCGCGCCGGCCATCCACACCTCGCGCGCGGCCGCCTGCAAGGTCGTGCCGGGAGCGCGCGGCATCCACGGATGCAGGCCCAGGCCGAACGGCAGCGCCAGCGCGCCGGTGTTGGTCGCTTCCAGCGTCACCACCAGCGTATTGCCGCGCAAGGCATACTCCAGCGAGGCGCGGTAGGAAAACGGCACGCCGTCGCGGCGCTCGAGCATCAGCAGCGCCTGGCTGGCCGACTGGAACGCCACGGTCCACGGCCGCTGCCAGCCCTCGCCGTGGATCGGGAAGGGATCGCCTTCGCGGTTCGGTGCGATGTCGTAGCGCTGGCCGCCATGCGAAAAGCCGCCGGCCATGCGGTTCGACCACGGCAGCAGCGGAAAGCAGGCCAGCTGGTTCGGGCGCGGCGCGGCCTCGCCCCCGGCGTACGGGCGCAGCACCGGCACCGGCGCAGCGCCGCCGATCCAGTCCAGGCGCGACAAGGCGCCGCCGAATCCCGGAAGGATCTCGGCGGACAGCTGCGCGTTGCGCAGGACCAGCGATGCCAGCTTAGTTATATTGCGGCCCGGTCAGCAAGAAGCCGCCACCCTGGTAGGTGATGGTGATGTCGTCGTCCGGCGCGTATTCACCGGTGAAGGGGAACATGTCGCCGAACTGGGTCGAACTGTCCCTGGCCACGAAACCGAGGTGGCGCGAGTGGCGGTCGTCCCACCATTTCGCCTTGTTGTCGGACACGCCGAAGGCGATGGTGTGGCCCGTGCGCGCCGCGAACAGCGAGCAGCGCAGTGCTTCGACCAGGTCGTCCAGGCTCAGGTAGGTGGTCATCATGCGCGCATTGCCCGGCTTGGGGAAGCAGGAACCGATGCGCAGGCACACGGTCTCGATGCCGAAGCGGTCGTAGTAGTAGCGCGACATCGACTCGCCGAACACCTTGCTGATGCCGTACATGCCGTCGGGACGCGGCGGCATCTCGGCGTCGACCAGGTCGGTGGTCTTGTAGAAGCCCATCGTGTGGTTCGAGCTGGCGAAGACCACGCGCTTGACGCCGCACTTGTGGATCGCTTCGTACAGGTTGGCCACGCCGAGGATATTGGCCTGCATGATCGCGTCGAACGGCGCTTCGGTCGAAATGCCGCCGAAGTGCAGTACCGCGTCCACGCCTTCCATCAGCGCGAGCACGGCGGCCTTGTCGGCCAGGTCGCACTGCACGACTTCTTCGCCTTCGCCGGCCGGGCCGACGTCGGCCAGGTCGGACAGGCGCACGATGTCGGCCCAGGGTTTGATGCGGTCGCGCAGCTGGCGTCCGAGGCCGCCGGCGGCGCCGGTCAGCAAGATGCGTTTGAAGGGTTTGCTCATAATCAGGTCACCGGTGCAGGATTGAAAAGGGTCAGGGCATTATGCAGCTTCCAGTGTTCGGCCCAGGTCTTGCTGCCGCTGGCCACATCGAGCATCAGCTTGAACAACTCCCAGCCGACGTCTTCGATGCTCGCTTCGCCGCTGGCGATGCGGCCCGCGTTCACGTCCATCAGGTCGTGCCAGCGGCGCGCCAGGTCGTTGCGCGTGGCGACCTTGATGACCGGGCATTCGGCCAGGCCGTACGGCGTGCCGCGCCCCGTGGTAAACACGTGGATGTTCATTCCCGCCGCCAGCTGCAAGGTGCCGCAAATGAAATCGCTGGCGGGGGTGGCTGCGTAGATCAGCCCTTTCTGTTTGAGTTTTTCGCCGGGCGAGAGGACGCCCGTGATCGCGGACGATCCCGACTTGACGATCGATCCCATCGCCTTTTCGACGATGTTCGACAGCCCGCCCTTCTTGTTGCCCGGCGTGGTGTTGGCGCTGCGGTCGACGCCGCCGCGCGTCAGATAGGCATCGTACCATGCCATTTCGCGGATCATGGCCTCGGCCACGTCCGCGTTGGCGGCGCGCGAGGTCAGCTGGTCGATCCCGTCGCGCACTTCCGTCACTTCCGAGAACATCACGGTGGCGCCGGCGCGCACCAGCAGGTCGGTCGCGTAGCCCACTGCCGGATTGGCGGTCACGCCCGAAAACGCATCGCTGCCGCCGCACTGCACGCCCACCACCAGGTCGGACGCCGGGCAGGTTTCGCGCCGGCGCGCATTGAGCGCCTGGAGCTGGACTTCGGCGGTGCGCATGATCGAATCGATCATCGACTGGAAGCCCACGTGGCCGTCGTCCTGCAGGCACACGTGCGCCGGGTCGGCGCCGGAGAGGATCGGGATCGAGCCTTTCGGGAACAGGCGCGCCGGCTGCAGTTTTTCGCAGCCCAGGCTGACCACCATCGCCTGGCCGCCGAAATTCGGGTTCTGGCTGATATTGCGCAGCGTGCGGATCGGGATCTCGGCGCCCGGCGCGTCGATCGCCACGCCGCAGCCGTAGGTGTGCTCCAGCCCCACCACATCGTCCACGTTCGGGTAGCGCGGCAGCAGTTCGCTCTTGATGCGCCTGACCGCGTGTTCGACCACGCCGGAAACGCATTGCACGGTGGTGGTAATGGCCAGGATGTTGCGCGTGCCGACCGACCCGTCGGCATTGCGAAAGCCCTGGAAGGTGTAGCCTTCGAGCGGCGCCAGGACGGGTGCGGCGCGGGTGGCGATCGGCAAGCCTTCGAGTTCGCGCGCGGCCGGCATGCGCAGCACCGCTTCCGAAATCCAGCTGCCCTTCGACAGCGCGCGGGCGGCGAAGCCGATCGTCACGTTGTAGCGGGTCACCGGGTCGCCCTCGGCGAAATCGGCCAGGGCCACCTTGTGCCCCTGCGGCACGGCGTCGACCAGCACCAGCCCATCGGGAAACACCGTCCCGGCCGGCAAGCCGCCATCGTTGACCACGATGGCCACGTTGTCGTCCGCGTGCATGCGGATGTGGAGCGGGATTTTTTCCGGTGTCGTCATGTTGGGTGCCTTGTCTGCCCGTACCCGCATGAGCCCGGGAATTGCGGGCGCCATTGCGGTCGGTTTTGATAAGTATGCCAGCAAACTTTCAAATCGGCTAGTCCAATTGGCGTTATTGGTCAGACCAATTTAACTTTTCTGCACAAAATGGTCAGGGCGGTCCGGCCGCGTTCCGCGCTTGGCCGCAGAGCGGCGCGAGCCGATATAATTGCTGCCTGATTTGCAACAAGGCAGACACAATGACACAAGCATTTTCGGGCATGCCCAAAGCGCTCGGCCACATCCGCGTACTCGACCTGTCGCGCGTGCTGGCCGGTCCCTGGTGCTCCCAGAACCTGGCCGATCTGGGCGCCGATGTGATCAAGATCGAACGACCCGGCGTGGGCGACGACACGCGCGCGTGGGGACCGCCGTACGCGCGCGACGCCGACGGCAACAACACCAGCGAGGCGGCCTACTTCCTGACCGCCAACCGGGGCAAGCGCTCGGTCACTGTCGATATTGCCACGCCCGAGGGCCAGGCGCTGATCCGCGACCTGGCGCGCGAGGCCGACGTGGTGCTGGAAAACTACAAGGTCGGCCAGCTGAAACGCTACGGCCTCGATTACGACAGCCTCAGGGAAATCAAGCCGGACCTGGTGTACTGCTCGGTGACCGGCTTCGGACAGGACGGACCGTATGCGCACCGCGCCGGCTACGACTTCCTGATCCAGGGCATGGGCGGGCTGATGTCGGTGACCGGCGAACGCGACGACCTGCCCGGCGGCGGACCGCAAAAGGCCGGCGTGGCGCTGACCGACCTGATGACCGGCATGTACGCCACCGTGGCGGTGCTGGCCGCGCTCACGCACCGCGACCGCACGGGCCAGGGCCAGTACATCGACATGGCGCTGCTCGACACGCAGGTGGCGATGCTGGCCAACGTGGGCAGCAACTACCTTAACAGCGGCAAGCCGCCCAGGCGCTGGGGTAATGCGCATGCGAATATCGTGCCGTACCAGACGTTCGCGTGCGCGGACGGGCATATCATCGTCGCCACCGGCAACGATGGGCAGTACCGCAAGTTCGTGGAAGCGGGCGAGCGCGAGGATTTGCTGACCGACCCGCGCTTTGCCACCAATCCGCTGCGCGTGCAGCACCGCGATGTGCTGGTGCCGCTGCTGGCGCAGATGGTCAAAACGCGCACGCGCGACGACTGGATCGCAAAGCTGGAAGCGGTCGGCGTGCCGTGCGGGCCGATCAACGATGTCGGCGAAGTGTTCGAGAACGAGCAGGTCAAGGCGCGCGGCGTGGCGATCGAGATGGATCATCCGGCGGCGGGCAAGGTCAAGCTGGTGCGCAGTCCGATGAAATTGTCGCTCACGCCGGCGCAGGCCGACCTGCCGCCGCCGATGCTGGGACAGCATACCGAGGAAGTGCTGCGCGAGGTATTGGGGCGCAGCGAGGAAGAGATTGCGGCGCTCAGGGCAAAAGGCGCCATTTAGTTTCGATACCCTCGTCGTCTTCGGCACTGCCGGAACCGACTTTTCGCGAAGACGGGAACCCAGGATGCTCGGTAACGCGTAGCTGCGGCACGAACTTGGGTTCCCGCCTTCGCGGGAACGACGGGTATCGGGAAAGAGAGAGCCTGTTGGGTACTTACACTGCGGCCTTCAAACCGGCCGGCTCGATCGGCGCCAGTCCGCGCAGGCGCAGGGCGATCGCCAGGGCCAGGCCGAGCGCCAGCGCCAGCATCCCCACCACGCCATTCCAGCCGGCCGCGCTCCACACCATCCCCGACCCCGCGCCGATCACGCTCGATCCGATATAGTAGAAGAACAGGTACATCGCCGACGCCAGCGCCTGGGGCGCCCTCGCCCGCCGGCCCACCCAGCTGCTGGTGACCGAATGGGTGCCGAAGAATCCAAAGGTGAACAGGCTCATTCCCGCCAAAATCAGCAGCAGATGGCTCGACAAGGTCAGCAGCAGGCCGGCCAGCATGATGACGGTCACCATCCACAGCACATTGCGCCGCCCGATGCGGTCGGCCAGCCGGCCCGCCCACACGGAACTGAACATCCCGATCAGGTACAGCACCGACATCGCCCCCACCGCGCTCTGGCTCATGTGAAATGGCGCGGCCAGCATGCGGTAGCCGATGTAGTTATACAGGCTGACGAACACGCCCATCACCAGGAAGCCGAGCGCGAACAGCCATGGCATGCCGTCGTCGCGCAGGTGGATGCGGGCGCCGTCGAGCAAGCCGCGCAGGCCCGGCTTGCCGCCCCTGAAGTTGTGCGACTCCGGCAGGCTGCGCGCGAACTCCCAGGCCGCGTACAGGCCGGCGGCGCCCATCGCGCCCAGCGCCAGGCGCCACGAATAATGGTCGCTGACGACCGAGGCGATCACCCGCCCCGCCATGCCGCCCAGCGCCGTGCCGCTGATGTAGAGGCCCATCGACAGCCCGAGCGAGGGCCCTTCGATTTCTTCGCTCAGGTAGGCCATGGCCACCGCCGGCATGCCGCCCATCGAAAACCCGAGCAAGGCGCGCAGCACCAGCAGCTGGGCATAGTTCTGGGCGACGGCGGTGAGCAGCGTGAACACGGCGGCGCCGACCAGGGCGACCGTCATGAGTTTCTTGCGGCCGATGCGGTCCGACACGGCGCCGCTGATCACCAGCGACACCGCCAGCGCCAGGGTGGCGATCGACAGCGACCAGCTGCTTTGGGCCGGCGTGAGCGCAAACTGGTGCGCCAGCAGCGGCATGAGCGGCTGCACGCAGTACAGCAGCGCGAAAGCGGAAAAGCCGCCGCACAGCATGGCGCGGTTGATGCGCTTGAAAGCGGCAGAGGAGGAAGAAAAGCCGGCGGTAACGGCGCTGGAAGACATGATGGGCAACCCGAAGTGAATAACTTGATGCCATCTTAGGTTTGCGCTTTTATACTGTCCAATATATATTTAAGTCGTTTCTCATACTTAGAATCGATTACAGACATGGAATTTCGCCAGCTCCGCTACTTCATCGCCGTCGCCGAGGAACTGCATTTCACGCGCGCCGCCGAGCGGCTGCACATCGGCCAGCCGCCGCTGAGCCATGCGATCCAGATGCTCGAAGCGGACGTCGGCGCGCGGCTGTTCGAGCGCAGCAAGCGCTGGGTGAGGCTGACCGAAGCCGGCAGATTGTTCCTGGAGGATGCGCGCCGCATCGTGGCGCTGTCGGAGCAGGCCACCGCCACCGCGCGCCGGGCCGAGCGCGGCGAGGCGGGCGAACTGCGCATCGGCTTCACGTTTTCGACTCCGCTCACGCCCCTGTTTGCGAACGTGATCAACCGCTATCGCCAGCAGTATCCGGCGGTGACCCTGACCCTGCACGAAATGGCCACCGTGCCGCAGCTCGAGAAGCTGGCGCGGCGCGAACTCGACCTGGGCTTCGTGCGTCCGCCCGAGGATGCGCTGCCCGACAATATCGGCCTGACGGCGCTGCGCGAAGACCCGCTGGTGGCGGTGCTGCCGACCGGCCTGGCGCTGGCGCGCAAGAAGGCGATCGGCATCGCCGAGATGGCCGATCTGCCCTTCGTGATGTATCCGCACAGCGCGGGGACGGGGATTTATCCGCAGATCTTCAGGTTGTGCCGGGATGCGGGCTTCGTGCCGAGGGTGGAGCAGACGGCGGGCGAAGCGTCGACCATCATCGGACTGGTGGCGGCGGGCTGCGGGGTGTCGGTGCTGCCAGGGTCGTTCGAGCGGATCAGGATGGACGGGGTGTGCTATCGCCCGCTGCTCGACGCGGCGGCGACCACCACCTTGCTGCTGGCGCAGAGGAAGGGCGAGCATGCGCCGCTGGTGCAGGCGTTTCTGGCGCTGGCGAGTGAGGCGGCTCTGTGAGCCGCCCGCCCGGCGCCATCAACCGTAATCCGCGTCCAATTCCGAGCCCGCATAATTTTCGAACTCGGCGAACAAGGTCTTCATCGCCGTGCGCGTGCGGATTTTCTGGATCACGGTGCAGCTGTCGCGGTAGGACGCGATCCGCTCCGCGATCACCGGCTGGTGCTGCGCCGGCACCTGCTTCATCAGCGCCGCCCAGCCCTCTTCGTAATCGGGCTTGTTCTTGCGCACCGACTTGACCAGGCGCTCGAAATCGGCCTGCCCGGTGCGCGCCACGATCCGCCCGCCTCCCTCGATGGCGAAAATGATCGCCACCGCGATCACGCCTTCGGCATTGAGGTCGGCATCGTTGATCGGCCCCGCGTAGTGATGGCGGCGCAGCCAGCCGGCCGCGCGCACGATCGCCTGCACCGCCTTGCGCTGCCTGTACTGGATCTCGAACTTGTCGTAGCCGGCCCAGTTCTGGTGCGGATCGGCGCTGCACAGGTCGACGAACAGATCGCGCAGGCGCCGCTGCGCATACACCGGATCCTGGTCGTACTCGCCCACCAGCGCATCCTCGGGCAGGGCCGACAGGTCGCGCACCAGCCGGAAGCCGGTCTGGAACGCATGCTCCGCGCCTTCCCCGATCAGCAAGTCGAGCGCCTCGTCGTCGCTCTCGTGCCTGAGCTCATGGTCGAGCCCCAGCGACACGCAGCCCACCGTCAGCAGCATGGCTTTCTGGATGCCTTCGGCGGTGCGCTCGTTGGTGAATTTTTCGGCCACCATGGCGGTGATGCCGGCCAGTTCGTCGGCCAGGATCACCGATTCGTCGCCGATCGCGCGCGCGGACAGGCAGCGGATCGCCCGCACCAGCCGCGGCAGGCGTTCGACGACGATGGCGGGCAACATGTCCTGCGCCGCCTCCGTCACGAGAAGATTCCCGTGCCGATGCTTTTGCGCGCGCCGCGCTTGGGCACATTGCTGCGCGAGGACGGCACCTGCTTGCGCAAGCGGTACAGCAGTTCCTTGGTGCTGCGCGTGAGGAATTGCTGTTCTTCGTCCGGGTCGTCGTTGTACTCGGCGTCGGCCAGGTCGCCGCTGTGGCGAAAGTCCGGAAACAGTTCGAACAGGGCGCGGTCCCAGCCATCTTCGCTGGCCTTGGCCAGTTCGATCGCCAGCGGCGCGACGTCGCTGTCGGACGAGGTCTGGCTGGTGATGTAGGGGCCCTTGGCCAGCACTTCGCCGGCCAGTTCCAGCATCTCTTTCGGCGCCATCGAGAACAGGATGGCGAACACGGTCGCGCCGTGATCGGTGGCCGAGGCCTCCACCAGCAGTTCGGCGCGGCGTTCGGCGTCGTCGGTCGAAAAGACGATCCCGTGCACATGCGCGAACAGGGTCTCGGCGACGCGCTCAGGGTCGTCTTCGATCATGTCGTCCGACCAGGTGGCGGCGAAAAACGCCAGGCTGTCGGCCCAGGCCTTGGGCGGCACCAGCAGGGTCGCGAGCGAGGTCTTGCCGCCGTCGAAACCGGACAAGTGCAGCGCCGTGACCTGCGGCGCGAGGGTGGACAGCACCTCGACCACGGCCAGGTCGCCGTGCTGCTCGACCGCTTCGGAAAACGCCTGCTCGGCATGCGACAGCGAACCGGCCAGTACCAGTTCGCTGATCTGTTTCGACAGCGCGGGCAGATTGCTGTTGTCGCTCATGCTCAATCTCCTTCCTTATCGAACATCTGGGCGAAGTCGTCGCTGACGCCGTCTTCTTCGTCGTCGTAGCCGTCGTCGCCGTCATCGTCGCGCGAGAGCTGTTCGAGCGACTCGTCGTCCTCGTCCCACAGGCGCGGGTGCTTGAACAGGAAGGCGGTGATGATGGCCTGGCGCGCCAGTTCCGGATGGTTGTCGGTCATGGCGCTGTACATGGCTTCGGCCTCGCCTTCGCAGGCGGCCATGGCGAATACTTTTTCGGGGCTGCCGCCTTCGTAGTCGCCCGCTTCCACCAGCAAGCCCTTGGGATTGCTGAAGGTGATGTGATCGACCAGCGCGAAACTCATCATGTTGACGTCTTCGATGCCGCCGCCGGAAGCGTATTCGCCGACCAGGGCGCCGACCATCATGTCGTAGTTCTTGCGGTTCGGCGGGTCGCCCAAAATGCCGTCGATCTGGCCGCCGAGTTCACGCGACTGGTAGGCAAATTCGGGATGTACTTTTCTCATTTTATGATCCTGTTGGTAATACGTATAAAACACGGACGTTTAAAGCACGGACGTTTCAAGCACGGACGCCCGGCGCCGGAAAGCGGCGCGTGCACGGTCCGAAAGTGGAAGGCGGCGCTTACGCCGGCAAGCTCACCCCGTTCAGGCTGAACAGCGAACGCCACAGGGCGAACGCCTCTTCCTCCGCGTCGATGATGATGCGGTGGTTGACGCTCTGGTTGTATTCCTCGCGCTTGGCCGGATCGGACAGGATTTCGTAAGCCTTGGTGATGCTCTTGAAACGCACTTCCGCACCGGGGGCGTCGTTGCGGTCCGGGTGGAAACGCATGGCCAGCGAGCGGTACACCTTCTTGATCTCGTCGTCGGTCGCATTCGGCGCCACGCCGAGGGTGGTGTATAAATTGTCCACGGGAAACTCCTGCTGCCGAAACTGTAAAGCGAGATTATCCTATAGAACCGGCCTGACGGGGCGGAACGCGGCTCGCGGCAGTGGGCAAGCCCACGCCAAGTCACTGGGATGCCCCCTATTTGCGTTAAAATGACACAACCCTATCATCCGCAAAGCATCTCTCCATGAGCAACGAAAAAAACACTGCGGCGCCGGCTGCGAATGCCCCGTCGCCGAACTTCCTGCGCGCCATCGTCGAGAACGACCTGGCCGCCGGCACCCACGTCCGTGAGGGCTTGCCGCCGGTAATCACCCGCTTCCCGCCGGAGCCGAACGGCTACCTGCACATCGGCCACGCCAAATCGATCTGCGTCAACTTCGGCCTGGCGCGCGACTACCGGGGCCGCTGCAACCTGCGCTTCGACGATACCAATCCGGCCAAGGAAGAACAGGAATACGTCGACACCATCATCGACAGCGTCAAATGGCTCGGCTTCAGCTGGGAACAGGAAGGCCAGAGCCACCTGTACTACGCGAGCGACTATTTCGAGCGCCTGTATGCCATGGCCGAGTACCTGATCACGGCCGGCTACGCCTACGTCGACAGCCAGAGCGCCGACGACATCAAGAAAAACCGCGGCAACTTCGGTACGCCGGGCACCAATTCGCCCTTCCGCGACCGCAGCCCGGAAGCATCGCTGGCGATGTTCCGCGACATGAAGGCCGGTAAATACAAGGACGGCGAGCACATCCTGCGCATCAAGATGGCCGCCGATTCGATGGCCTCGCCCAACATGACCAACCGCGATCCGGCCATCTACCGGATCCGCCACGCCCACCATCACCGTACCGGCGACGCCTGGTGCATCTATCCGATGTACGACTTCACGCACCCGATCTCGGACGCGCTGGAAAACATCACCCATTCGGTCTGCACGCTCGAATTCCAGGATCACCGCCCGTTCTACGACTGGCTGCTGGCTACCCTGGCCGAGGGCGGCTTCTTTCAACAGCCGCTGCCGCACCAGTACGAATTCGCGCGCCTGAACCTGACCTACGTCGTCACCAGCAAGCGCAAGCTGCGCGAGATGGTCGACGAAGGCATCGTCACCGGCTGGGACGACCCGCGCATGCCGACCATCGTCGGCCTGCGCCGGCGCGGCTACACGCCGGAATCGATCCAGCTGTTCTGCGAGCGCATCGGCGTGTCCAAGGCCGACGGCTGGATCGACATGAGCACCCTGGAAGGCTGCCTGCGCGACGACCTCGACCCCAAGGCCCCGCGCGCCACCGCCGTGCTGCGTCCGCTGAAGTTGATTATTGATAACTTTCCTGAAGGCGAATCGGTCGAATGCAGCTCGCCCGTGCATCCGCACTTTCCGGAGCGCGGGATGCGCGTTTTCCCTATCACGCGCGAGCTCTGGATCGAGCGGGACGACTTCATGGAAGTGCCGACAAAAGGTTACTTTCGGTATTTCCCGCCGATCGGCGACGCCCCCGGCAGCCGCGTTCGCTTGCGCCACGGCTACGTGACCGAATGCACCGGTTTCGACAAAGATGCCGACGGTAATGTTACTGCCGTTCACGTAAAGTATTTTGAGGACAGCAAGTCGGGCACCGAAGGATCGAACGCCTACAAGGTCAAAGGTAACATTCACTGGGTCAGCGCCGCCACCGCGCTGGAGGCCGAAGTGCGCCTGTACGACCGCCTGTTTACCGAAGCGCAGCCGGATGCCGGCGGCCGCGACTGGAAACCCTTCCTCAATCCGAACGCACTGGAAGTGGTGACCGCCTACCTGGAACCGGGCATGAGCGCGGCCGAACCGGACCAGCGCTTCCAGTTCGAGCGCCACGGCTACTTTGTCGCCGACCGTGTCGACTCCGCGCCGGGCAAGCCGGTATTTAACAGAGTTACCACTCTGAAAGATAGCTTCGCTAAATAAATGTTGCCATAGCGCGACGTTTTTGTCCCCTCCGAACCCCGCCCCGGCACTGCCGCAGCGGGGTTTGTTCAATATTCAGACTTTTCCTAACTGCATACCTAGCAGGGTGGCTAGGTATTCTGACAACTAACTTCCAGTTAATGTAGATCAAACAATGCATCGCCAATTGCGGCTAACCGAAAGGAAGGCGACGCGCAATGCTTACTTTGAAGACAACTCTAAAAACATTCTCTACGGCACGTCCAGCTTTGTGGATCGGTTTGCCCTTCTCGCTGGCGGTGGGCACGGTGCTTTACTTTGCCACCGCCAATTCTATCGAAGCCGATTCGCGCGCCCGTTTCGCCGGCCTGGCGCAGAATGCGCGCAACACCATCAATGCCCGCATCAAGTCCTATACCGACGTGCTGCGCGGCACGGTCAGCGTGTTCCAGATCAGCGAACCGCTCACCCGGCGCCAGTTCCACGGCTATGTCAACGGGCTGGGGCTGGCGCACAATTTCCCGGCCATCGAAAACATCAACTTCGCCCAGTTGCTGCTGGACGAAGAGCGCGACGCCTTCCTGCAGCGCGTGCGCAAGGAACGCGCCGCCGATGGCGCCCAAACGGCGGAGTTCAACATCACGCCGCCGGGCCGGCGTCCGGCCTACACGGTGGTCACCTTCGTCGAGCCGGAACAGCGCTGGGCCGCCACGCTCGGCTACGATATGTTCGCCAATCCGCTGATCATCGGCACCCTGAACGAGCTGCGCGACACGGGCAAGCTGTTCACCTCGGGCTTGCCGATCTCCTTCATTTCCGGGCCGAACCGCACCGGCCTCGGGATGCGCCTGCCGGTGTACCGGCCGCATGCGCCGACCGAGACCGTGGCGCAGCGCCGCGCCGCCTACCTGGGCACGGTCGGCATCGCGTTCAGCGTGCACAAGCTGGTGCAGGGCGTGATCGACGAAGTGCCGATCAAGAACGTGCGCATGACGCTGGTCGATAACGCCATGGGGCCGGACAAGCTGCGCGGGCGCGTGCTGTTCGACAGCGGCGCGCCCGCGTCGTCCCTGCCGGCGATGCTCTCGCCGCGCCGCTTCAGCGCGACCCTGCCGATCGACTTCAACGGGCGCCAGTGGGACGCCACCTTCACCGTCGCCGCCACCGAGCTGTACACGGGCTTCGAAGAATTTGCGCCATGGCTGGCGATGCTGGCCGGCTCGGTCAGCTCGATGCTGCTGTACGCGCTGTTCCATGCGCTGACCTCGTCGCGCCGGCGCGCCATCAAGATGGCCAAGGGCATGACGCGCGAACTGCGCGACAGCCAGGCCAAGCTGCAATTGTCGCACCAGAACCTGCGCCGCCTGGCGGCCCACGCCGACCAGATCAAGGAAGGCGAGCGCAAGCGCATCGCGCGCGAAATCCACGACGACCTCGGACAAAACCTGCTGGCGCTGCGCATCGAAGCGGACATGCTCAGTTCGCGCACGCGCGAACGCCATCCGCGCCTGCACGCACGCGCCCGCTCCACCCTGCAGCAGATCGACGCCACCATCAAGAGCGTGCGCCAGATCATCAACGACCTGCGGCCGAACGTGCTCGACCTGGGACTCTCGGCCGCGGTCGAGTGGCAGATCGCCGAATTCAAGCGCCGCACCGGCATCGCCTGCGAGCTGATCGACGAGCCGAAGGAAGTCGCGCTGGGCGACCATGCCGCCACCGCCTTCTTCCGCATCCTGCAGGAATCGCTGAGCAATATCGTGCGCCATGCGCAGGCCACCAGGGTCCGCGTCGAACTCAAGCTCAACGGCAACCGCCTGTCGATGACGGTGATCGACAACGGCATCGGCTTGCAGGCCGGCGAACGGGCCAAGGTGGGCTCGTTCGGGCTGGTCGGCATCGAGGAACGCATCAGCATCCTGGGCGGCTCGTTTTCGATCACCAGCAATGCCGGAGAAGGGACGACGGTCTGCGTGAGCGTCCCTTTGCACAATGAGCCCGCGCGCGGGCAAAGCATCCCGACGAGCAGCAAAACAGCATCCCATGCCGCGTTTGTCTGATGAGGACCGGCACTGTCCTAAACAGAACCCTCCTGTTTGGCCTGCGGCAGCGTCAGTGCATCCGCAATGCACTAGGAATATCCCCGATTAATGCTTGAGCAAAGTCAACAAGCTGGCAGCGGACCGGCGCAACATCCTCAAACAGTAACGAAAATCAATGTAATCGGGCAATTGATTGAATCGTAGAAAGAAAGGAGACAGGCAGCCCGCAGCACCGCAATATCCGCAAGTTCAAACAGGGAATGTAGTCACTAAACCAATCACAACTCTAAAAAAGAGGCCTTATCATGATGACCAACGACGCAATCAAAGCAATCTCCGAACTCGATCTGGAACCGATCAAATTCAAGCTCACGCATGCCGAATCCGGCGAAGGCTGGTCGAAGGAAAAAGCCGACGCGGTGGAAGTGGAGTACCGCCGTTTCCTGTATCTGATGAAGGCATTCCCGGAAGATGAAACCGCGCCGATGATGGAAGTGGACATCTTCTGGCATTACCACATCCTGGACACGATGAAGTACGCCAAGGATTGCGAGCACGCGTTCGGCTATTTCCTGCACCACTATCCGTATGTGGGCATGAGCGGCGAAGCGGAAGACACGCAGCACCTGCAGGACTGCGGCAACCGCATGCGCGACCTGTATGAAAGCACCTTCGGCGAAGTATATGGCGCCCGCGCCGCCGCCTGGTGCACGCGCACCGTGGACCCTGTGGTGCCGGTGAAAACGGGCGCGGCGCCATCGGCCTGGTGCACCCGCACGCCAACGGAACAAGAAGCGGCGCCAGCGACGGGCGCCAAGGCCGCCTGGTGTACCCGGACCGCCGCCGAAGCGGCCAAGTCGGCCTGGTGCACGCGCACTGTCACGCCGGAAATCAAGGCCGCCTGGTGCACGCGCGCCACCACCGATAATGCCAAGTCCGCCTGGTGCACGCGCACTGTCACGCCGGAAATCAAGGCCGCCTGGTGCACGCGCGCCACCAACGAGAACGCCAAGTCCGCCTGGTGCACGCGCACCGTCACGCCGGAAATCAAAGCCGCCTGGTGCACGCGCGCCACCACCGATAATGCCAAGTCCGCCTGGTGCACGCGCACTGTCACGCCGGAAATCAAGGCCGCCTGGTGCACGCGCGCCACCAACGAGAACGCCAAGTCCGCCTGGTGCACGCGCACCGTCACGCCGGAAATCAAAGCCGCCTGGTGCACGCGCACGACGGCCGCGGGCAGCCAGTCCGCCTGGTGCACACGCACCGTCACGCCCGACGTCAACGCCGCGTGGTGCACGCGCACCAGCGAAGAGGCGGTCAAGGCGGCATGGTGCACGAGGGCCATGCCGGCCGCTGTCCAATCGGCCTGGTGCACGCGCACCGCGAGCGCGCCTGTCATCGTCACCGCGGCCACACCGGCGCTGTTGATGAAGGATGGCGCGGACGCCGCGCAGCCGGCCTGACCACGCCGCGGCCCTGACCCGCAATCCCCTGGGGCACCGATGGTGCCCCTTTTCTTTTGGATCGCCTCAGGCGTTGATATTGACGTTGATGCTTTCCGCCGGCACGCCCATCATCGCGCGCAGTTCGCGGATGCTGAAGTCGCTGATCTCGTGCATGCGCAGCAGGATCGTGGCGCCGATCGGCAAGGTGCGGTGGCGGATTTTACTGATCACGGGCGGCGCCACTTCGAGCGCGCGCGAGAGGGCCGCATCGTTCTTGAGCTGCAGGCGCTCGATGATGGCGTCGAGCACTGCGTTCGGATCGTAGGTCGGTTCTTCTGGAAATCTGCGATTGGTCATGAAGTTAAGTCTCTCGAAATTCGCACCCGTGGCATATTCGCCAGGGCACTGTCTTTACAGTCGATTAGTAAGCGGTAATGGCAAAAACAGCCCGAATATGCGGCGGCTTGGGCATAGGCGTGCATCATACACCTAAGTGTTGACATTCGCTCAACCAGTAGAACTTAAATTCAATACAGTTTGTAATTAAGGCAATATTTGGTGAGATTTTGAGCGGTGCGCGGCGCGCCGCGCGGGCGCGAACAACCAGTCCAGCGCGATCTGGGCGGCCAAACGGCTGTAGTTGGTGGGAATCAGATAGAATTCGATGAGCAAGCACTCACTCTCGCTGCGCACCAGTCGCCAGCCGAGCTGGCGGCGGATCTCGTCGGGAGGCGGCGGCGGGCGGCGCGCGCCTTCGCGCCTGACCATGTAGGCGCGTACTTGCTCTTTGGTAGGCTGGATGATTCGATGCGGCATGGCAGGGCTCGCAAGTGAGCGATGGAGGGCGACACCGCACACGATACGATCCGCCACGCGCCGAGAACTTGACGGCGGTCAAACGGGCGCTGGAATGTGCCCATTGACAGCCTGTTTTGCGCCTTATTTCTTCTGGCTTGCCAGGTACAGGGTCTTGGCATCCTGATGCGCGCGGTCGATGGTGCGCATGGCTTCCTTCTCGTCATGCTCGACGAAAAATTCGGCGTCCTGCGCCTTCACGACCAGCTTGATCGCTGCCGCATCGCTCAGCTTGTATTTTTCGGTGATCAGGGTGGTTACTTCATCAAGATATTCTTCGTAGGTCATCGCGCTTCCTTAGTGAGAACCGTCATTTTACCAGCGCCATTGCCGCCACCGCCGGGCCCACTTGCGGATGGCGCAGGCGCACCCCCAGTTCTTCCTTGATGCGGCGGTTGCTCATGCGGCGCGATTCCGACATGAACGACAGCAACATGGGAGATACCGAAGCAACTAGTTGCGATCGCGCAACGCGAGGCGGGCGCGCCATGCCGAAGGCATCGGCCACCGTATCGAAATAATCGGCCATTTTCATGTGGGTATCGTCGACCGCGTGATAAATACGGCCGGGCAATGTCCTGTACAAGGCCAGCGCCACGATGCGCGCCAGGTCGTCGGCATGGATGTGGTTGGTGAACACGTCCTCCGCTGCCAGCAGCGCCGGCGTGCCCTGCTCCAGGCGGCGCAGCGGCAGCCGGTCGCGCGCGTAGATGCCGGGCACGCGCAGGATCGCCAGGCGCGCGCCGCTGCGCGTGGCCCAGGCGCGCAGCACCCGTTCCGCATCGACCCGGCGTTGGGCGCGCGCATTGCGCGGCGCCACAGTGCGGGTTTCGTCGATCAGCGCGCCGCCGCAGTCGCCGTACACGCCGGTGGTGCTGATATACACCATGCGCGCGCCGGCCGGCAGTACCGCGCACAGATTGCGCGTACGCGTATCGATGCCGCCTTCGGACGGCGGCGGCGCCATGTGCACCACCCAGTCGGCCAGGCCGGCCAGGCGCTTCAGGCTGGCCGGCCGGTCGAGGTCGGCAATGACGGGAACCGCGCCGGCCGCGCGCAACTCGGCGCAGCGCTCGGCATTGCTGGTCACGGCGAATACGCGAAAGCGCGCGCGCACCAGCGGCAGCAGGCGCATGCCGACATCGCCGCAGCCGAGGATCAGGAGGCGCGGCCGTTGGAAGGAGGAAGAGATGGTCATGTCAATGATGAATTATCGATGGGCTGGCCGGACAATATACAAGATAAGCGCGCTGCCGGTGCCGCGCCAGCCGCCGGGCGGGATGCAGCGCCTTCGGCAGTGCATGTAAAATACCGGCAACCGCCGATCGTCCAGGCAGCGTGCGATCGGCCCCGACCATGTAGTTCAACCTGATGATGACACCATGACGTTTCAGATTACTGTCCAGCCCAGCGGCCACCAGTTTAGCTGCGAAGCGGACGAAACCGTGCTGGCGGCGGCGATCCGCGCCGGCATCGGCCTGCCCTACGGCTGCAAGAACGGCGCTTGCGGCTCCTGCAAGGGCAAGGTCGTATCCGGCACTGTCGCGCACAAGGCGCACCAGCAGCGCGCACTGGGCGAGGAAGAAAAAGCCCAGGGCTACTCGCTGTTCTGCTGCGCCACCACGGCGGGCGACCTGGTCATCGAAGCGCGTGAAGTGGGCGGCAGCACCGATTATCCGGTGCGCAAGATGCCATCGCGCGTGGCCAGCATCGAGAAGCCCGCTCCGGACGTGGCCATCGTCACCCTGCAGCTGCCGGCCAATGAAGCGCTGGCCTACCGTCCCGGGCAATACATCGAATTCATGCTGCGCGACGGCAAGCGGCGCAGCTACAGCATGGCCAGCGCACCCAGCCAGGACGGCCCGCTGACCCTGCACATCCGCTACATGGCGGGCGGCCTGTTCACCGAGCAGGTGTTCAACACCATGAAGGAGCGCGACATCCTGCGCTTCGAAGGCCCGTTCGGCACCTTTTACCTGCGCGAGGATTCCGACAAGCCGATCGTGCTGCTGGCCTCGGGTACCGGTTTCGCGCCGGTCAAGGCCCTGGTCGAGCACCTGATCCACCTCGGCTCCACCCGCCCCGTCAGCCTGTACTGGGGCGGACGCCGTCCGATCGACCTGTACATGAACGCGCTGTGCGAAGAATGGGCCGCCACCCTGCCGAACTTGACTTATGTGCCGGTGATTTCGCACGCCTTCCCGGAAGACCACTGGACCGGGCGCACCGGCTACGTCCACACCGCCGTGATGCACGATATCCCCGACCTGTCGGGCTACCAGGTCTACGCCTGCGGCGCACCGGTGGTGATCGAGTCCGCGCGGCGCGAGTATGTGGAACAATGCGGCCTGCCGGCCGACGAGTTCTACGCCGACGCCTTCACCAGCGAAGCCGACCTGGCGTAGCGTGCGGCCGGCTGAACTCACCGGCGCCGGATCGTCATCGATCGCGTGCCGATGCGCGACATCGGCATGATGTGATTTGGCCGGCGGAGGTGGGGCCAGTTGCCGTCGTGCTGTTCAGTGAGGCCGGATCGGCTGATGTCCAGATGCGCTGGCAAACGACAGATCATTGACTCAGTCGGATGAACTCCGGCCGGTCGCCGTCGCGTCGCCGAATACCGCCGCCAGGCCGGTCGCGTCGAGGCTGCGCTCGAACCACTGTTCAAGCTCGTCAATCGTCCCCTGGTCGATGCGCTGCACAACCCAAGCCGGCACGTCGCCGAAGCGCCTGGCTAACAGGCTGCCAAGCACTTTTCGCAGGCCAATCGCCTGGCCTTCGATCATCCCCTCCTGCCTGCCTTGCACCCTGGCTTCTTCCCTGGCTTTCTCTCCCAGCGCG
>NZ_RXLQ01000017.1 GCF_003953935.1 Massilia atriviolacea | reverse complement strand
GCGCGCTGGCGCCGCCCTGGCGGGCCGCGTCGGGCGCGTGTTCTTCCTCGGGGGCGGCGGCGCGCGCGCGCTCTTCTTCGCGCCGGGGAGCGCGTTCGGCCTGCGGCATCGGGCGCAGGGTGGCCGGCGGCGGCGCCGGCGCGCGGGCGTCGGCGCGGCCCTGGGCGGCGCCGGCCTTGCCCATCTCGGCCAGCTGGGCCAGTTCCATCTGGCGCAGCCAGCTGTCGCGCTGGTTGGCGGCGTCGGCCTGGCGCGTGGCGGCGGTCTTGTCGTCCGGGGCGGCGATGTAGGCGCTGATTTTTGTCACGTGTTTTTCCTCCAATGAATTCGTTGCAGCCAGTTGTCGTCGGACAGCTGGTAGCCTTGCTTGGCGACTTTCTGGTCATGCTCGCCGGCCTGGGCTTCCCTGTCGCGGTCCAGGCTTTCGGCGAACTTGCGTGCGTCGATCAGGCGCAGGTACATGGCGTCGCGCTCTTCCTCGGCGGCGCGCAGTTCGACCAGCTTGGCCTGCAACTGCAACTGCACCTGCAGCATGTAGTCGTGCGCGCGGCGCTGGCCGCCGATGTCGAGCGCGGCCTGCGCCTGGCGCTGGGCGATGATGTCGGCGCGCACCGCCGCGAACTGCCCGGCCAGCGTGTCGCAGGCCTGCTGCAGCACGCGCGCGGCCTGGTTCAGCACGGCCAGGTCGCTGGCGATCTCGTCGATTTCCCAGGCCGTCATGCTGCGCACCGGTTCGAGCGCGTAGGCGAAGCCGCGGCGGTCGCCGCTCATGGCACCGCCTCCGCGTCCACGGCGCGCTGCGCCATCACCTCGCGCAGCGCGGCCATGGCGTCGGCGCGGGCGATGCCGCTCGCTTCGCGCTGGCGCAGGAAGCGGGTCAGGGCCGGCCACAGGGCGATCGCGTTGTCGATCTCGGCGCTGCTACCGGCGCGGTAGGCGCCCATGTCGATCAGCTGGCGGTTGCGGTCGTACACGGCCAGGCATTCGAGCGTGTCGTGCACCAGGGCCTGGTCGTCCTCGCCGGCCAGGTCGCCGAACAGGCGGCTGACGCTGTGCAGCACGTCGATGGCCGGGTAGTGGCCCTGCTGCGCCAGGCGGCGCGCCAGCACGATGTGGCCGTCCAGGGTGGCGCGCAGCATGTCCGAAATCGGTTCGTTGAAGTCGTCGCCTTCGACCAGCACCGTGTACAAGGCGGTGATGGCGCCGCCCGAGTCGGCCGTGCCGCAGCGCTCGCACAGCTCCGGCAGTTCGGCGAACACCGACGGGGTGTAGCCGCGCGCGGTAGGCGGCTCGCCGATCGACAGGCCGATTTCGCGGCGCGCCATGGCGAAGCGGGTCACCGAATCCATGGTCAGCATGACCTGCTTGCCGTTGTCGCGGAAGTATTCGGCGATCGCCGTGGCGGCGTAGGCGGCGCGTGCGCGCGCCAGCGCCGGCTGGTCCGAGGTGGCGACCACCACCACCGAGCGCGCCAGCCCCTCCGGGCCGAGGTGCTTGTCGATGAATTCGCGCACCTCGCGTCCGCGCTCGCCGATCAGGGCGATCACATTGACTTCGGCCAGGGTGTTACGGGCGATCATGCCGAGCAGGGTGCTCTTGCCGACCCCGCTGCCGGCAAAGATGCCGACCCGCTGGCCGTGGCCCATGGTCAGCATGCTGTCGATCACGCGCACGCCGGTTTCCATCACGGTCGTCACGCGCGGGCGCGAGAGCGGGTTCAGTGGCGTGGCCTTGAGCGGGCGGAACTCGCTGGTGTGGATCGGCTCGCCGCCGTCGAGCGGGTCGCCGAAGGCGTCGATCACGCGGCCCAGCAGGCCCGGGCCGACCGCGATGCGCGGCATGCGCCCGGTGGCCACGACTTCGCTGCCCACGCCGATGCCCTGGATTTCGCCGTAGGGCATGAGCATGACGCGGCCGTCGCGCAGGCCGACCACTTCGGCGCGCACGCTGGCGCCGCCACGGCGCGGGCGGATGTCGCAGATTTCGCCGACCAGCGCGTCCGGACCGGAGGACTCGATGCTCAGGCCCGCCAGCTGGCGCACGTGGCCGACCTTGCGCACCAGGTCGGCCGAACGGATGGCGTCGACGTAGCGCTGCATCAGGCGCTCCGGCGCATGGCCTGGCGCAGGCGCGCCAGCGGGCCGGGCGCGAGCGCCGCTGTGGCGGGGGCGGCGCCGTGCCGGGCGGCGCGTTCGGCCAGGCGCGCCAGCAGGCGCTGCGCCGCCTGCGGATGCAGGGGCGGATGGACCTCGCCGCCGAGGCGCTCGCGCTGCTGTTCGGGATGGGCTTCCAGGTAGGCCTGGCGCCACGGCCAGTCGGCCAGGGCCAGCACCTGGCGCACCAGCCACAGCGGTTCATCGGCCAGCACCTGCAGCATGGTGGCGGCCGAGGCTTTGTGCAGCGGGCCCTGGTCGGCCACCGCGCGCGCGCCGCCGGCCTGGCGCGCGATCGCGGGATCGGCCGGGATGCCGAGTTCTTTCAGCTCGGCCAGGTGGCCGGCCAGGATGCGGCGGTCTTCTTCGCCCAGCTGGGACAGGATCCAGCGCTGGTCGGCCTGGCCGAGGCCGTGCAGCAGCAGGGCGGACTGGCGGTGCGCGGCCATCAGAACGGGTCCTTGCGGGCGGCGCCTGGGGCGTCCAGCCAGTCGTTGACCTGGTTCAGCAGCAGGCGCCGCTGTTCCAGGCTCAGTTGCGGCTGGGCCGGGCGCGCGAACAGGCGCCAGGCCAGGGCCAGCACGGCCAGCGCGATCAGCGCGCCCAGGGCCAGCAGCAGGGTGTTGGCGGCCGGGGCGGGCGCGGCGGTCAAGGCCGCGGCGGACTGGAGCGGCGCAGCCTGGAGCGGCGCGGCCTGCGCCGGCACCGCGCCGGCGGCCGGCACGCTCGCCACCTGGTCCATCGAATACACCGAGACGGCGTCGCCGCGCGCCCTGTCGATGCCGGCCGCCAGCGCGACCACATCGCGCACGCGGTCCAGGCGCGCCTGGTCGAGCGCGCCGCTGACCACGACCGCCACGTTGACGCGGCTGATGGCGCCCGCCGAGGCCACCACCTGTTCCACCCGGCGTCCGACCTGGTAGTCGGTTTCGCTGGTGACGGTGCCGTTGGCCGCACCCGCGCCGGCCGGGGCCGCGGCGTCGGCCGGGCCGTCGCGCGAGGTCATGCGTTCGCGCACCATCACGCCGGCGCCCGCGCCTTCGCCCGTGGCGTCCTTGCCCAGCACGTTTTCGGTGGTGGTCTTGACGTGCTTGTGGTTGAGCACGACGTCGACGCTGGCGATGCCCTGGCCGGGGCCGAAGGTGCGGTCGAGCATGGCCGAAATCTTCTTGTTCAGATAGGTTTCGAGGGCGCGCTTGTCGTCCAGGCTGTCGCCGCCGGCGGCGCCGTCCTCGCCCTCGGCGCCGCTGCGCCGGGTCAGCGCCACGCCGTTGTGGTCGACGATGGTCACGTCGCCGGCCTTGATGTCGGGCACGGCGGCCGCGACCAGGCGCTGGATGCCCTGCACCTGGGTCGCGTCGAGCGCGCGGCCCGGTTTCATGGCGATGCTGATCGAGGCCTTGGCCTGCTTCACGTTCTTCTTGAACAGCGCCTGCTCTGCCATCACCAGGTGCACGCGCACGCTCGCCACTTCGTCGAGCGAGAGGATGGTGCGGGTCAGTTCGCCCTGCAGGGCGCGCTGGTAGTTGACCTTCTGGGTGAACTCGGTCATCCCGACTTCGCTCGAGTTGAACAGTTCCAGGCCGACCGCGCCGCGCAGCGGCAATTCCTTGGCGACCAGCTTCAGGCGCGTGCGGTGCACCAGCTCGGCCGGGACCAGGATGGTGTTGCCGTCGCCGCTGAGGCGGTACGGGGTTTTCAGCTTGTCCAGCTCGGCCGTCATGGTGGCCGCGTCCTGCGGCGCCAGGTCGGAAAACAGCACCTGGTAGTCGGTGCGCAGCAGCATGGCGCCGAGCGCCACGGTCACAAGGGCGATGAGCAGCACGCCGATGATCAGCCCGGTGCGGGCGCGCTGGTCGGCGCGCTGCCAGAAATCGTTAAAAGCGGTCACGGGTTGCTACCTTTACATTTGCATTTGCATGAGTTCGCGATAACCGTCAAGCAGGTGGTTCCTGACTTGCATCACGAGTTGCATGGAGAGCTTGGCCTGTTCCAGGTTGATCATGATCTGGTGCAGGTTGCTGGCGTCGCCGGCGGCCAGCTGCTGGATGCCCTGGTCGGCCGTGACCAGCTGGCTGTTGACGTCGGCCAACTGGGCGCCGAACCAGCTGGCGAATTCCCCGCCCGGGGCCTTGGCCGCGCCGGCGGCGTCGGGCGCGGCCGGCATGGCCAGCGGCGGCAGGAAGGTGATGGCGTCGATACTCATTGCGGACCTCCCAGGTCGAGTGCTTTCAGGGCCATGGTCTTGGCGGCGTTCATCGCCACCACATTGGCTTCGTAGGCGCGCAGGGCGCTGGCCAGGTTGACCATTTCGGTCACCTGGTTCACGCCCGGCATGGAGACATAGCCCTTGGCGTCGGCGTCCGGGTTGCCCGGCTCGTATACCATGCGCGGGGCCACGTTGGCTTCTTCGATGCGCACCACTTCGGCGCCGCGCAGGGTAGCGCCGCGCAGGGTAGCGCCCTGCAGCTGGGTGAAGCCGGCGGCGAAACTGGCGCCGGCTTCGCCGACCTTGACCGTCAGCGGGCGAAACAGCTTGCCGTCCGGGCCGCGCGTGCTGTGCACATTGGCCAGGTTGACGGCGGTGGTGTCGAGGCGGGTCTTTTCGACCGTCATGCCGCTGGCGCTGATGGCGAATGCGTTACGGTAGTCCATCAGCGTTTCCCTTCCGCGACGGCCGAACTCATGATCGACATATGCTTGCCGAGGGCCTTGACCAGGGCCTGGTAGTGGACCGTGTTCTGGGCCATGTCGGCCACTTCCAGGTCGAGCATGGCGCTGCGGTCGGCATCGACCGAGGGCGCCAGGCGCATGAGCACCGGGCGCACGCCGCCCAGCATGGCGGCGGTGACCGGCTCGCCCTGGTTCAGCGCGGCGCGCGCGGCGCCCATCTGCTGCTCGAAATCGACCCGCGCCGGCGCGAAGCCGGGCGTGTTGACGTTGGCGATATTGTGGGCGATGGTCTGCTGGCGCAGGCTGGACGCGTCGAGCGCCAGCCGCACCATGTCGACGGTGACGGCTTCAGTGGAACCGAACATGGGTGAAACTCCTGTAAGAATCGGGCATAAGAATGGGGTGCATGGCTTATTGGATGACCAGGTCGGCGTGCAGCGCGCCGGCCGCCTTGACCGCGCGCAGGATCGAGATGATGTCGCGCGTGCTGGTCTTGATGCGGGTCAGGGCCTGGATCAGGTCCGCCACCGAATTGTTGGAGGCGCTGACATAGCCGGTTTCGTCGCGTTCGCTGACCCGGATGCGCGAATTGGCCACCGTTTCGGTGCGCACGTCGGGGCCGGTCTGGCGCACCAGTAGCGGTTGCGAGACGCTGTTGTCGGTCACGATCGACAGTTTCAGGTCGCCGTGCGAGATCACCACGCGCGCGATGCGCACGTCGCCGCCAGAGACCACGGTGCCGGTGCGCTCGTCGACCACCACGCGCGCGCGGTTGTCCGGCTCGACGCCGAGGCGCTCGATGCGGGTGATGAACTCGACCAGGTTGGCGCGCGCGTGCTCGGGCACGGCGATCTCGATGCCGGCGGCGTCGACCGCCTTGGCCAGCGATTGCCCGAACGCGCCGTTGATGGCGCCGGCGATGCGCGAGGCGGTGGTGTAGTCGGCGTCGGCCAGGGTGAAGGTCATGCTGTTGTCGGCGCTGAGGATATTGGCGCGCACCGCCACTTCGACCGTGGCGCCGCCCGGAATGGCGCCCGTGGTCGGGTGGTTTTTCTGGGCCACGCTGCCGTTCTGGTCGAATTTGTAGCCGCCCACGAACAGGGCGCCCTGGGCCAGCGCGTAGACCTTGCCGTTGGGGCCCTTGAGCGGGGAGATCAGCAGGTTGCCGCCGGCCAGGCTGCGGGCGTCGCCGATCGAGGTGACGGTGACGTCGATGGTGTCGCCTTCGCGCGCCACGGCCGGCAGCTTGGCGGTGATCATCACGGCGGCGGCGTTGCGGCTCTGGATATCGTCCGGCAGCACGGCCACGTCGAACTGGGCCAGCACGTTGGCGATCGACTGGCGCGTGGCCTTGTTGCCGGCCGAGTCGCCGGTGCCGGCCAGGCCCGTCACCAGGCCGTAGCCGACCAGGGCGTTGTCGCGCCAGCCGGCGAACTTGCCGATGTCTTTCAGGCGCACCGTGTCGGCGTGCGCGGGGGCGGCGGCGGCCACGGCCAGCAGCAGGGAGGCAATGAGGCAAGCGGCGAGGCGGCGCATCAGAAGCCCGCCCACGTGAACAGGCGCGACCACAGGCCCGGACGCTGGCGCGCGGCCAGGTCGCCGTCGCCCAGGTAGCTGATCTTCGCATCGGCGATGCGGAAGGACATCACGGTGTTGGCGTCGGAAATGTCGAGCGTGCGCACGCGGCCCTCGACCTTGATCACCTGCTTGTCGGAGTTGATTTCAAGCATTTGCTCGCCAGCCACCAGCAGGTCGCCGTTGGGGGCGGTGCCGGTGATGGTCACGCTCATCTGGGCCAGCAGCTTGCCGGCGCGCTGCACCGTGCCGCCGCCGTCGAAGTTGTTGTTGGCGCCCACGGCCAGGCTGTGCGCATGGCGGTCGGCGGCCGCTTGCACGCCCACCGTGTTGTTGCGCTGGAGCTGGGTGTCGGCGCTGGTCAGGGCGCTCGAACTTTCATAGATCATGACCGTCAGCACGTCGCCCGGCAGGTGGGCGCGCTTGTCCGAGGCCAGCGGGCGGTAGGTCTTTTCGTTGTACAGATTGTCCGCGTGGGCGGCGCCGCAGCACAGGGCCAGCAGCAGCGGCAGGGAGAGTATCCGGGAGTTCATCGATTCGCTTTCAGTAAATTTTGACCAGGGCCGGGCCGACCACTTCGGCGCGCACGGTGCTGTTGGCGCCGGCGGGGCGCACCTCGATGCGCTGTCCGACGTTGCCGTCGGACAGGGCGGTGGCGCGCGACTCCAGCAGGATCGCGCCGTCCCGCATCTGCAGGCGGATGCTCTCGCCCTGGGCCACCGCGACTTCGGGCTGCAGGTTGGCGGCCAGCAGCGGCGCGCCGGCCGCCATGGCGCGCTTGAGGCGTCCGCGTACCGCGCCGCAGTCGGGCGCGGCGGCGGCGCCGTCGAGCGCCGTCACGTCGTCCTCGCGCGCGACCAGGGTGCCGCAGTCGGGCAGGGCGCCGGCCGGCAGCTCGCGCGCGGCGGCCAGCAGCGGGCGGTAAGCGCGCACCTGGAACGGCAGCGCGACCGCGCGCGCGAAAACGCCGTCGACCGCGATGTCGACCCAGACCTGCATGCGGCGGCGCGCCACCAGCCCGGGCGCCAGCGCGCGCGGCGTGAGTGTCGCTTTGCCGGCCGGCAGTTGCAGCTCGGCCAGCGGCGCCGCCAGTTCCAGTTCGACGCGGCTGTGGCCGGCGGCCAGGTGCGTGCGCAGATGTTCTTCGGCGACGGCCGTCAGCTGGCGCGCGTCGAACGCCTGGGCGCGGCGCTCGATGCTGACCGCGTTCTCGCCGGCCAGCTGCGCCGCCAGTCCGCGCGAGCGCAGAGTGCGCTCCAGCTCGGCGCGCGAGATGCGCGCGCTGTAGCCGGGCAGGGGTGCGGGGCCGAGGTCGAGCGCGCCCAGCGCGGCGCCATCCTCGCCCTGCACGCTGGCGACGTCGGCCAGCGTGATGCGTGCGCCCGCCACCAGGGCGCTGCCTTTCAGCGTGACCCGGGCGGCCGCCAGCGCGCCGCTGGCGGCCAGCAGCAGGGGAATCAGCACGGATACGAGGGGCAGGGCGCGCATCGGGGTCTTAGCGGCGCAGGTTGTTGGTCAGGCCCATGATCTCGTCGGAGGCCTGGATCACCTTCGAGCTCATTTCGTAGGCGCGCTGGGCGATCATCAGGGTCACCATCTCGTCGACCAGGGTCACGTTCGAGTTTTCCAGCGCACCTTGCGCCAGCACGCCCATGCCTTGCTGGCCCGGCTTGCCGAGGTTGGCGTCGCCCGACGCGTCGGTCGGCGCGTAGATGCCGCCGGCCACCGCGTTGAGGGCGGACGGGTTGGCGAAGCTGGCCAGTTCGATCTGGCCGATCTCGGTCAGCGGACCGTTCGCCTGCATCTGGGCCGAGACCTTGCCGTCGGCCCCGATCTTGATGCCCGCCGCGTTGGGCGGCACGTGGATGGCGGCCTTGAGCACGTGGCCGTCGGCGGTGGCCAGGTAGTTGTCCTTGCTGATCTGCAGGGTGCCGCCGCGCGTGTAGCCGCGGCTGCCGTCGGCCAGGGTGACTTCGATGAAGCCGGCGCCGTTGATGGCCAGGTCCATCGGGGCGTTGGTCTGGGCCAGGGCGCCCGGCGCGAAATCCTTGGCCACGCTGCCGACGCTGATGCCCAGGCCCAGCGGGCCGTTCAGGCCGGCGCGCGCGGCGCCCGGCTGGTTCGGGTCGACGTGCATCATTTCCTGGAAATTGACGCGGCCTTTTTTGAAGCCGGCCGTGCTGACGTTGGCCAGGTTGTTGGCGATGGCGTCGATGTTCTGCTGCTGGGCTTGCATGCCGGTGGCGGCGATGTAGAGTGAATCGTTCATGGTAATCCTGGTCGATGAAGTGGTGCGGCTCAGAACTGGCCGAGTTTCTGGATGGCGCTGGAGATCTTTTCGTCGTACCCCTGGAACAGCTTCTGGGCCGCCTCGAAGTGGCGCGTGGTTTCCATCATGCTGACCATCTCGCGCATCGGCGTCACGTTCGAGTTTTCCAGGTAGCCGACCTGCAGTTCGGGCTTCGCTTCGGTGGCGCCTTCCATGCCGGGGACCGCCTGCAGCAGGCCGGCGCCGTTCTTGACCAGCGCGCGCGCATCGGCAAAGCGCACCAGCTTGATCTGGCCGAGCGTGGCGCCGTCCTGGGTGATGCGCCCGCCGTGGTCGATGGCGGCCGTCGCGCCGTTCAGCACCAGGTCGCCCTGCAGGCCCTGCAGGGCGAAGCCGGCCTGCGACACCAGGCGGCCGCGCGCGTCGAGGTGGAAGTCGCCGGCCCGGGTGTAGGCCGGGCCCTGCGGGGTGGCCAGTTCGAAGTAGCCGTCGCCGGCGATGGCCAGGTCGAACGGTTTGTTGGTCTGCTTGAAGGCGCCGGCCGACAGGTCGAGCACGCTGTTGACGGTCGGCGCCTGGGCCGCCAGGGCCGCCGCGCCCCGGCTCGGCGCGGCCAGCATGGCGTCGAAGGCGCCGGCCACGGGAATGGCGCGCTTGTAGCCGGGCGTGGCGATGTTGACCATGTTCTGGCTGATGGTGTCCAGCCGGCGCTGGTCGTTCTGCATGCTCTGCACCGAGGCGATAAGGGCGTTGCTCATGTTTTTCCTTGGAGTATCTTGTTCAGGTCGGGTGTGGCTTACAGCGATACCGTGACGAAGGCCCGCAGTTCCAGCGAATTGGGCACTTCGGCCAGCGAGAGCACGCGCAGCTGCGGCACCATGCGCTCGGACAGGGTGCGGATATGGCGCCGCAGTTCCGGCGCGCACAGCAGCACCGGCATCAGGTTCGCTTTCATCATTTTTTCGGCGTGCTGGGCCAGGCGCGTGATGACCTGCTCGGCGAATTTCGGCTCGACCACCATGGCGCCGCCGCTTTCCACCGCGCGGATGTTCTGCAGCAGGGTGTGTTCGATGGTCGGGTCGAGCGTGATCACTTGCAAGGTGTTGCTGCCGTTGGTCAGCGACTGGCAGATCAGCGAGCCCAGGCGTTGACGCACCAGCTCGGTCAGGTAGGCCGGGTCCTTGCTGTTCTTGGCATGGTCGACCAGGGTTTCGATGACGGCATCGAGGTTGCGGATCGAGACTTTTTCCTTGAGCAGGTTTTGCAGCACGCGCTGCACCTCGCCCACGCCGAGCACGGTCGGGACGATTTCCTCGACCAGGCCGGGCTGGGCGTCGCGCACGCGCCGCAGCAGGCGTTCGGTTTCCGGGCGCGTGAGCAGGGTGGCGGCGTGCTGGCGCAGCACTTCGCACAGGTGGGTCATGAACACGGTCGGCGGATCGACCAGGGTGTACCTGGCGGCCATCGCTTCGGCGCGCCCGGCTTCCTCGATCCACACCGCCGGCAGGCCGAAGCTCGGTTCCTTGGTGTCGATCCCGGCCAGCTTGGGGATCTCGCCGCCCGGATGGATCGCCAGGATGCGGTCGCGCCGGATCTCGCCCCTGGCCACGGCCACGCCGAAGACCAGGATCTCGTAGGCGTTGGCGCCCAGGCGCGGGCCGGCGCGGAAACGCGCGCTCGGCAGCACCAGGCCCGATTCGAGCGCGTACTGCTTGCGGAAGGTGGCGATGCGTTCCATGAACAGGGCCTGGTCGGTGTCCATCATCGGCACCAGGTCCACGCCCAGCTGGACTTCGACCGCTTCGATCGGCAGCAGGCCGTAGGCGTCGTCGTCCCTGGCGCCGTCCGGCGCGGGCGCGCCGGGCTTGGCCGGGTCGGCGCCCTCGGCCAGGGCATCGGCCGCCAGAGCGCCGTCCTTGCGGCGCAGCAGCATCACGGCGCCGAACAGGATTGCCAGGCTGAGCGGCGGCCAGACCGGAATGCCGGGCATGAACATCAGCGCCACCATGGTCACCGTCACCATCGCCAGCGGCTTGGTGAAGGAGGTGATCTGGCGGAAGGCGGCGTTGCCGAGGTTGTCGTCCGAGGCCGAACGCGTCACGATCAGGCCGGTCGCCACCGAAATCACCAGCGCCGGGACCTGGGTCACGATGCCGTCGCCAATGGTGAGCAGGGTGAAGGTCTGCATGGCCTGGTCCCATGGCATGCCGAGCTGCATGACGCCGATCACCAGGCCGCCCACGCTGTTGATCAGCATGATGATGATACCGGCGATGGCGTCGCCCTTGACGAACTTGCTGGCGCCGTCCATGGCGCCGTAGAAGGCCGCTTCGCGGCTGATGTTGGCGCGCCGGCGCTGGGCTTCTTCCTGGTCGATGAAACCCATGTTGAGGTCGGCGTCGATACTCATCTGCTGGCCCGGCATGCTGTCGAGCGTGAAGCGGGCCGCCACTTCCGAGACGCGCTGGGCGCCGCTGGTGACGACCACGTACTGGACCACGACCAGGATCAGGAACACGATCAGGCCGATCACGAAGTTGCCGCCCACCACGTAGGAACCGATGGCGCCGATCACATGGCCGGCGTCGGCGTCGCGCAGGATCAGGCGGGTGGCCGAGATGTTCAGCGCCAGCCGGAACAGGGTGGCGATCAGCAGCATCGAGGGGAAGGTCGAAAACTCGACCGGCTTGGACATGTAGAAGGTCAGCAGCAGGATCAGCAGGGCGAAGCTGAAGTTGGCCAGGATCAGGAAGTCGAGCAGGCCCGGCGGCACCGGCGCGAACAGCATGAACAGCACGCCGACCACCAGCAGCACCATGGCGATGTCGGTATTGGCGCCTAGCACGCGGCGCATGGCGTTCATGCGGCGCTCCCGGCGCGGCCCTGGCGCATGGCGTAGACCCAGATCAGGATCTTGGCCACGCGCGGGTAGAGGTCTTCCGGCACGTACTGGTCGGCGCCGATGCGCTTGTACAGCTCGCGCGCGAGCGGACGGTTCTCGACGATGGGAATGTTCAGCTCGCGCGCCGCCTGGCGCATGCGCGCGGCCAGCTTGCCGCTGCCCTTGGCCAGCAGCTTGGGCGCCGGCATCTCGCCGTGGCGGTAGGACAGGGCGATGGCGATATGGGTCGGATTGGTAATGAGCACGTCTGCCTCGGGTAATTTGCGCGCGGAACGCGACTGTTTCAGCATTTCATTGCGCAGCTGGCGCAGGCGGCTGCGGATGCGCGGGTCGCCTTCCTTCTGTTTGTGTTCGTCGGTGATGTCGCGATGGCTCATCCGCATCTTCTTGGCGAAATCCCAGCGCGTGTAGAGCACGTCGATCAGGGCCAGCAGCAGCACCGCCAGCATCAGCTTGAACAGCAGCGGGCCGACGTTGCCGAGCACCAGGGCGGCGTGGCCGCGCGCATCGATGTAGCTCAGCTTCATCAAGTCCGGCATCAGGTGCCGCATCGCGCTCCAGGCCACCAGGCCCAGCAGGGCCAGCTTGGCCACGCTGCGCGCCGCTTCGTACAGCATCTTCAGGGAAAACAGGCGCTCCAGGCCGGTGGCCGGATTGAGGCGCTTGAAGTCGGGCGTGATCGGATCGGCGCTGAACACGCCGCCGGTCTGGCTGACGTTGACCACCACCGCCACCACCACCAGTCCGAGCAGCAGCGGCAGGAGGGCGGCGATGCCGCTGGCGACCAGCTGCACCAGCCACATGGCGATATTGTCGCTGGCCCAGTCGGTGCGCCCGGCCTGGCCGAAGCTCTGGCGCGCCAGCTGCAGCACGCGCTGGGCGATCGCCGGCCCCGAGGCGAAGCAGACCCCGACCAGCAGCGCCAGCACGGCGGCGTAGTTCGCTTCCACGCTCTTCGACACCTGGCCGCGCTTTTGCGCCTCGCGCAGCTTGTGCGGGGTGGCGTCCTGGCTTTTGTCCTGTCCTTCGTCCGACATCAGAGCACCGCATCCCAGAACGCAAACACGGTGTTGAAAATGCGCTCGGCCACGACCCCGATGTGCTTCGACATCAGGGCCAGCATGAGCAGGCCGACCACGATCTTGATCGGCGCGGCCAGCACGAAAATATTCATCTGCTGCAGGTTGCGCGACAACACCGCCAGCGCCAGCTCCACCAGGAACAGGCAGAACAGCACCGGCGCGGCCAGGGTCAGCCCGAGCGTGAACACGATGCCGAACTGGCGGATAAGCAGCGCCGGGTCGGGCTGGGACAGGCCGGCGCCGAGCGGGATCCGCTCCAGCGAATAGGCGAAGCCGCGCAGCAGCGCGTGGTGCGCATCCATGCCGAAGAACAGGGCCACGGCCAGCATCGCCAGCAGGGAGGCCAGCAGCGGCGCCTGGGCGCGCGTGACGGGATCGAATACGTTGGCGATGTTAAAGCCGATCTGCAGGTCGAGCGCGTTGCCGGCGAAGGAAAAGGCGGCAAAGGCGGCAAAGATGCCGAATGCCATCAGGGCGCCCACCATCAGTTCGTTGATGCCGGCGCCGATCATGGCCGGCAGGTCGGCCGGCGGATGGGGCGGCAGCAGGCGCATGCCCGACACCAGCATGGCCGACAGCGCCAGGATCAGCACGACGCGCACCCGGGTCGGCAAGCCGAGCGCCTGCAGCAGCGGTGTCAGCAGCAGCAAAGCCGACAGGCGCAGGGAGCAGAGCAGCACGGCGATCAGCCAGGCCGGATTGAAGTCGAACGTCATGGAAGGCGGTCAGGAATGTCAGAAATAGTTGGGGATATTCGAGATCAGGCCGCTGGCCAGCAGAAGCAGCTTGCGCAGCATCCATGGGCCGAAAAACACCAGTGCCAGCACGGTGCCGATGAGTTTGGGAATGAAGGTGAGCGACATGTCCTGGATCTGGGTGACCACCTGCAGCACGCTCACGACCAGCCCGATGACCAGGGTGCAGAGCAGGATCGGGGCGCTGATGATCACCGCGCCCCACAGTATTTGCGCCATGAGCGCCAATGCAACATCCGATCCCATCTTCCGCTTTCTCGTTTAGAAGAGAACGTCCGGGGGACGCGCATTCTAAGATTCTTAGTTTCTCAACTGCAATAGCCTTGTTACCGGGAAGCAGAATAAGACTTGGTATGATTTGTGTCAATTACTTTTGGACATATTTAATACACTTATCAGACAGTTTTGCGCTAGGAAATATTCTTTCTACAGCATAGGGCAGCTGGCGATAAGCACGTATTCCGGTTGGGTAAATACAACAAATAATGATTATTCATATATCATATAAGCGATATTGATGACAGATCGCCACCAACTGGCCGACGTTGCAATATCTCGCCACGCCCGGATGACGCTGCCGAATACTCCCGATTATTCAGCGGCGCGGCCGGAACGAATATGCACGCCGAATAACTGGCAGCTCCGGCAATGGTTTCCTAAGGGAAATTTGTGTCTTCATATGTATAAAACGGCGACAAATGCTTTTAAGCGAAACAGCGCCATTTCCTGCATAAAAGACGGCTTTCCGGATGAATCAAGCAACGGCGCTCATTGCCCCGCCGCCGCCACCCAGAACTGGTTGCGTCCGGCCTCCTTGGCCTGGTACAGGGCCGCATCGGCCTGTTGCGACAAGGCGCGCGCGTCCATGCCGGCGCTGTCGGTCCAGGCGATGCCGATGCTGGCCGAGACCTGGCGCGCCATCTCGCCGACCGACACCAGCGGCCGCATCGCCTCGACGATCTTGGCGCCGATCCGGGCGCATTCCTCGGGCGAGCGCACCGCTTCGAGGATGATCGTGAATTCGTCGCCGGCCAGGCGCGAGACGGTGTCGGTCTTGCGCACCGTGCGCAGCAAACGGCGGGCGAACTCGCGCAGGACCTCGTCGCCGCCGGCGTGGCCGAGGGTATCGTTGATCTGCTTGAAGCGGTCCAGGTCGAGGAATGCCAGCGCCATCCCGGCCCGGTTGCGCGCGCTGCGGCCCAGCGCCGCTTCCAGTTCGGCTTCGTAGCTGCGCCGGTTCGGCAGGCCGGTCAGGGTATCGGTGTGGGCCAGGGTTTTCAGGTTCGCTTCGTGGCGGCGCGCCGCCGTCACGTCGGTCGAGAGCAGGTAGGCGCCCAGCACCGCGCCGTCGCGCAGGTGCGGAATGTAGACCGACTGCAGGATGCGCGTCTCGCCCGCATGCGTCACTTCCAGTTCCAGCTGCACCGTGTGGCCTTCCAGGCAGCGGCGCAGCTGCTGTTCGCGCTTGCCGCGGAAGTGCGCGGGGAAGATCTCGGCCACGGTCTTGCCCACCATGGCGGCCGGATCGACCCCGTACCACTGCTTGTACATGGCGTTGGCGAAGCGGTAGCGCAGGTCGGTGTCGAGGTAGGAAATCAGCGCCGGCAGGTTGTCGGTGACGGTGCGCAGGCGCTCTTCGCTGTCGCGCTGGCGGATTTCGCTGCGCTTGCGCGCGGTGATGTCGAAGGCCATCGCGTAGAAGCCGTTGACCGAGCCGGCCGCGTCGATGTCGGGAATGTAGGAGGCGTGGTAATGCGAGCTGCGTCCTTCGACCGTGATTTCGTCTTCGAACGAGACGCGCTTGCCCTCCAGCGCCAGTTTCATGAACTGGCCGACTTTGTCGAATTCCTGCGCGCTGTAGGCCTGGCGCACCGGCTGGCCGATCAGCTGGGCCTTGTCGCGCCCGTAAAAGCGCAGCGCCAGCGAATTGAGGTAGCTGAAGTTGCCCGCCTTGTCGACCTGGCCGATCAGGGCCGGCAGGTTTTCGGTGATCGCGCGCAGGCGCTGTTCGTTGACCCTGAGCCTGCGCTGCGATTCGTTCAGTTCCGTGATGTCCTTCATCGCCACCACCGCGCCCATGGCTTCGCCGTTCGGGCCGATCATGCGGCGCCCGCTGGCCAGCACATAGCGGCGCGCGCGGTCGATGGGCGCGATCTGCATGGCGCAATCGCGGATCGTCTCGCCGTGCAGGGCGCGCAGCAGCGGCACCTCGCTCTGGTCCATCAGGTGCGCGCCGTCGGCCGAATACAGGCTGTAATGCGCGGCCCAGTCGCCGCTCGGCAGCGCTTGCGGCGGCAGGCCGTGGAATTCGCGCGCGGCGCGGTTGAACAGGGTCAGCTCGCCATCGGCCGAGCAGGCCACCACGCCGACGTCGAGCGTCTCGAGCACGGTGTCGAGCAGTTGCTGCTTCTGCTGCAGGGCCAGCCTGGCGCGGTTGCGCTCGGACACGTCGTGCAGGAAGGCGCCGAAAAACAGTTCGCCGCCAACGTGGAAGGCGTTGATCGTCATCTCGACCGTGATGTCGCCCTGGTCCCTGGTGCAGGCCGGCATTTCGATGCGCGTATTGATCACGTTGCCGGTGCCCTGGCGGGCGAAGCGCTGCATGCCGGCGCGGTGGGCGGCGTGGTAGCTCTCGGGGATGATCAGGGTGGCCAGTTCGCGGCCCAGGGCCTGCTCGCGGGTCCAGCCGAAGGTGCGTTCGGCCGAGGGGTTCCATTCCACCACCATGCCGGCGGCGTCGGTGCTGACGAAGGCGCTGAAGGAAGAGTCGATGAAGGTGCGGATGCGGTCCTCGTTGGCGCGCAGGCTCTCTTCGACCGTCAGGCGCTGGCCGATCTCGCGCTTGAGGGTTTCGTTGGCCTCGCGCAGGCAGCTGGTGCGCTCCTCGATGCGCTGTTCGAGTTCCTCGTTGAGCGCATGCAGGGCCTGTTCGGCGCGCACGCGGGCGGCGATCAGCGCGCCCTTGTTCAGTTCATCCTCGACCAGGGCGGCGAAGTCGCGCAGGCTCTGGCGCGCCGCCTCGTCGAAGCGGCGCGGCACGGTATCGATCACGCACAGGGTGCCGACCGCCTCGCCGTCGTGCGAGAACACCGGCTGCCCGGCATAGAAGCGGATGTCGGGCGCGCCGGTAACCAGCGGATTGCCCGCAAAGCGGGCATCGCGCAGCGCGTCTTCGACCACCAGCATCTCGCGCTGCGCCACCGCGTGCGTGCAGAACGAGATCGAGCGCGGCGTCTCGGTCGCGTCCAGGCCGACCCGCGACTTGAACCACTGGCGCTGCGCGTCGACCAGCGAGACCAGCGCGATCGGCACCGACAGCACGGCGGCGGCCAGGCGGGTGAGGCGGTCGAAGCGTTCTTCCTGCGGCGTGTCGAGCACGCTCAGGGCGCACAGGGCGCGCACACGCTTGAGGTCGTCGAAGAGAGAAAGTGCCATGTCCATGAGGCGTCCCGTCCTGACGCCAGGCGTCAGTATTTTGCAACAGTGCAAAGGATCGGCGGGAGCATGGCCGGGAAAATTCGGTGTCGATGTGGGTATCGATGTCGGCGAGCGGCGCGTTCGGGGCCGTCACCAGCCGCAACAAGGGCTGGAAACGACTATACCAAAATTTCCGTACGGAATCCATTATCTTCAAAAAGATATATTTTGCTCAACCGTCGTATTGAGAATCATTTACATTTGGAGTAAGATGCGGCCGTCTCCCCAGTCCCACGGGCGAGTTGAAAGCCGGTATGTCGTTTGCCCTTGCCCTGATATTCACGCTGCTCTCCGCAGCGGCCTGCAATGCCAGCACGCCAAGGGCCGAGCCACGCCTGGCGGCGGCGCTGGGATGGGTGCTCGGCGCGGCGCCGTTGTTGCTGGCGGTGCTGGCACTGGGCGCAAGCATGAGCACGTTCACGGCCATCCTGACCGTGCTGGCCGTGTGGATGATCGCCTTGCCGGCCATCGGCGTGCTGCGCGCCGTGCGCCGTGCGCGTGCGCGGAGGGCGCATGGCTAAGGACAGCGCGCGGCGCGACCTGGTCCTGCTGCACAACGGCCTGCTGGCCCTGGTGCTCGGCTATCCGCTGTCGATTGCCCTGAGCGGCGTGCTGAACGCGCTGATGCGCCTTGCCGGCGCCGGCCCGGTGGCCGGGCAATTGACGATGTGGGTGGTGTACCCGCTCTGGGCCTGCACGATCGCGCTGGTGTTCCTGCTGCCGAGCAAGCGCGCCTGCTGGCGCTGGCTGGCGCTGGCCAACGCGCTGGCCGCCGGCGCCTGCTGGTGCATCCTGCGGGCAGGGAGCGCCGCATGAAGGCCGAGATCGTGCGCACCTATAAAGTCGTCCATACCTGGGTCGGCATCCTGTCCGGCGTGATGCTGTTCATCGCCTTCTACGCTGGCGCCTTTACCATGTTCAAGCCCGAAATCGGCCGTTGGGCCGAGGCCGCGCCCAGCGCGCTGCAGGGCGCCAGCTCGCCCGTCGATCCGCTGGCCAAGGCCTTTTTCGCCACGCGCGACAAGGCTATCGGCAGCGCCGTGCTGGTGCTCGAGCGCCAACGGCCGGACCACGGCCGCATGCGCTACACCGACAGGCAGGGCGCGAGCTGGCAGGTGACGCTGGACGCCGGGGGCCGCCTGCGGACGGTGGCCGCCCAGACCGGCCCGGCCGGCCATTTTGTCGACGAAGTGCACCGCAACGGCGGCTTGCCGCTGGACGGCGCCGTGGCCGAGCCGATCATCGGCATGGTGGCGCTGCTGTATGCGCTGGCGCTCATCTCGGGCGTGGTGATCCTGCTGCCCTCGCTGGTCAAGGATTTGCTGGTGCTGCGCATCGGCGCCAACGTCAAGCGCTTCTGGCTCGACGCCCATAACCTGATCGGCATCACCAGCCTGCCGTTCCACCTGGCGATCGCCCTGACCACGGCCGGTTTTTGCCTGCACGACTGGGTCTACGAGACCCAGGACGCCACCATCCATGCGATCGGCAAGCCGGCCGGCGCGCCGGAGCGGGCCAGGGGCAAGGCCGCGCCGGACGCCAGCGCGGACTGGGTGGCGCCGTCGAGCCTGCTGGCCAGCGCGCGCGCGATCTCGGCCAGCTTCACGCCGACCGAACTGACGTATCGCGGCCTGAACGGACCCAAAGCGCAGGTGAACATGGGCGGCGAAGACTGGAGCGGCCACATGCGCGCCCCGCGCGCCGGCTTCATGAATTTCAACCCGGTCAACGGCCAGCTCAACAAGGGAATCAGCCTGCTGCCGCACCGGCAGAACAACTGGGAAGCGAGCCTGTCGGCCATTTTCGCGCTGCACTTCGGCAGCTTCGGCGGCACCCCGGTGCGCCTGGCCTACGTGGCGATGGGGCTGCTGGGCGCGATCCTGTTCTACACCGGCAACCTGCTGTGGATCGAAACCCGCCTGCGCAAGAACCGCCAGCTGTCCACGCCGCTGCCGCAGCCGCGCCACGTGCGCTGGGTGGCCGCGCTGACGGTCGGCCTGTGCCTGGGCGCCGTCAGCGGCCTGCCGCTGGGCCTGGTGGCGCTGCGCTGGCAGGCCGGCCTGGGGCTGGACCTGCCCGGCATCGGCCTGGCGGTCTTCAACACCGCGCTCGGCCTGGGCCTGCTGGCCGCCGTGCTCAAAGGCGCGGCCTGGGCCGGCTACCGGCTGACCTTCTGCGCCGCCGTGGCGACGCTGCTGGTCCCGCTCACCAGCGCGCTGGCGGGCCTGTTCCCCGGCCTGCCGGTCGGCAAACCGTATAGCCTCGACGTCCTGTGGATCGACGCCCTGTCGCTGCTCGGCGCCGCGGTGCTGCTGTGGATGGCGCTGCGGGTGCGCCGGCGCGCCCGGTCGGGCGAGCTGCACAGCGTCTGGCGCGAGCTGGACGCGGCCATGGCGCCGCTGCCATCGGCGCAAACACATTCCAGTCGAATCTCTTCTCACCAAACAGCATCTAACCAAATGGAGCAAATGTAATGCGAGTTGTCCCCGTGTGTGCTTTCCGTGCCATTCCCATGGCCTGCATGACCATGATCGCCACCCTGGCCCTGCCGGCCGTGGCGCAGACCCCGGTCGAAACCATGAAAGAAATCACCGTCAAGGCCGCCGCCGAAACGGCCGACAGCCTGCCGGCGGCCGCCGCCGGCGGCAAAGTGGCCAAGGGCGCCCGCCTGGGCGTGCTGGGCAATGTGAGCGTGATGGATACGCCGTTTAACATCACCGCCTATACCGCGCAAACCATCGCCGACCAGCAAGCCCAGACCATCGGCGCCGTGCTCAAGAACGACCCCTCGGTGCGCACCACCACCAACGAAGGCCACGTGGTCGAAAACTTCAATATCCGCGGTTTCGGCGTGAGCTCCGGCTCGCTGGCGATCAACGGCGCCTACGGCCTGGCTCCCGAGCAAAACACCCCGACCGAGATGTTCGAGCGCGTCGAAGTGCTGAAAGGCCCCGGCGCAATGATGATGGGCCTGCCGCCGGCGGGCGACGTGGGCGGCGCGATCAACCTGGTGCCGAAACGCGCCGGCGCCACCCCGCTGACGCGCGTGACGACCTCGGTATCGAGCAAATCGAACGTGGGCGTGCACGCCGACGTGGCGCGTCGCTTCGGCGAGGACCAAGCGCTGGGCGTGCGCGTCAACGGCGTGCTGTCCGGTGGCAAAACCTGGCTGGACCACCAGACCAAGCGCCGCGAAATCGGCCATGTGGCCGTGGACTACCAGGGCAAGGGCTGGAACGTCGAGATGGACGCCTACTCGCTGACCAACAAGGTGCGCAAGGGCGCCCCGATGCAGCCGATCATCACCGGCTGGACGTCGGTGCCGAAAGCGCCGCACGGCTCGACCAACTTCTTCTACGGCGACGATGTCTACAGCAATACCGAAACCGAGGGCCTGATCGTGCGCGGCCAGGTGGAGCTGGGCGCCGGCTGGAGCGCCTTCGCCTCGGCCGGCACGGCCACCCACTCGTATGACGGCTTCATCTTCGGCACGCGTCCGGTGTTGCCCGTGTCGGGCGGCACGAGCGGAAAGGCCACCGGCACGGCTTACAACTCGTGGGGCGAGTACGAGACAACGACCTTCGAGGCGGGCGTGCGCGGCCAGTTCAACACCGGCAACATCGCGCACAAGGTCACCGTGGCGGCCAACGTCATGAATTACGAAGGCGGCGGGCGCGCCAACGGCACGGCGGCAATCAACAGCAACATCTACAACCCGAGCCCGATCGTCATGCCGGCCGCGAAAGATGGCTCGACCTACAACCCGCTCAACGACGACGTGATGACGGCGCTGAGCGCGGTCGATTCGGTCTGGTTCGCCGACGGCAAGCTGCAACTGACCGTCGGCGTGCGCGCCCAGAAGGTCAACCAGAAGCTGAGCAAGTACGAAGAAACGGCAGTCACGCCGCTGGCCGGCGTGGTCGCCAAGCCGTGGGGCGAGAACGTGTCGCTGTACGCCAACTACGTGGAAGGCCTGAGCGCCGGCACCACGGTCAAGGCGCCGTATGCCAACGAAGGCGAGACCTTCAAGCCGTACAAGTCGAAGCAGATCGAGGCCGGCGTCAAGTGGAACATGAACACGCTGACGCAGACCCTGAGCGTGTTCCAGATCAGCAAACCGGCGCTGATCGAAACGAATAACCGCATGAGCACCGACGGCGAGCAGCGCAACCGCGGCGTCGAGTGGAATGTGTTCGGCAAGGCCGGCAAGGATATCACCTTGCTGGGCGGCGTGGCCTACACCAAGGCCGAGCAGACCAAGACCGCCAAGGGCCTCAACCAGGGCAAGGCGCAGCTGGGCGTGCCGCGCCTGACGGCCAATATCGGCCTCGACTACGCGCTGGCGGCGCTGCCGGGGATGGAGCTGAGCTCGCGCATCAACTACACCGGCTCGCAGTGGCTGGCAGGCGACAACAGCCTGAAGCTGGGTTCGTGGACCACGCTCGACCTGGGCGCGAAATACGCGACCCGCTTCGGCGCCATGCCGGTGGTGCTGCGCGCCTACGTGACCAATGTGGCCGACAAGGAGTATTTCGAGAGCGCCTGGGGAGCGGGACGTCTGAACCTGGGCGCGCCGCGCGCGGTCAGGCTGTCGGCGGCGTTCGATTTCTAAGCCGATGCCGATGGCGCGCCTGGCGACAGGCGTGCCCGATCCGAAAGCCCGCCCGATGGCGGGCTTTTTTCTGCCGGACAGGGATTGTCGGCGCCCTGTCGCTTGCGTCAGGTGTGGCGCCAAGCGGTTCGACGCGGCAGCCGGACAGCGCGCTGTGCCGATTCCCGACCCGAACCTGCATCGTATTCGCTGCCTGTCGCATCCCTGCGTCTTTACGATGCGGCTTGCCCCGGCCAGCGTTTGCCCGCAGCCCCGCCGCAGCGTAGAATCGGTTGCCCACCGGCAGCGCCAACAGTGCCGCCGACCTCGACAACTCCTACACCATAAGAGCCCCATGCACGCACTTCGCGCCACCGCCCTGGCCGCCATCCTGGCCTCATCCGTCACAGTTGCCTGCAGCGCCAGCGCCGCCGACGACAGCGCCGCCGACAAGAAAAAATGGGATGTCAACCATCCCCCCGGCGCAGCCGGCACCGTCAAGATCGACACCACCACCGGCACCTGGATGAGCGTCGACGTCAGCCCGGACGGCAGGCAGATCGTGTTCGACCTGCTGGGCGACTTGTACCTGCTGCCGATCGCCGGTGGCGAAGCCAGGCCGCTGACCCATTCCATGGCCTGGGAAATGCAGGCGCGCTTTTCGCCCGACGGCAAGCAGCTGGCATATATGTCGGACGCGGCCGGCGGCGACAATATCTGGATCATGAATGTCGACGGCAGCGGCGCGCGCGAAGTGAGCAAGGAAAAATTCCGCCTGCTGAACAACCCGGTGTGGCACCCGAACGGCAAGTTCATCGCCGCGCGCAAGCACTATTCCGGCACCCGCTCGCTCGGGTCCGGCGAAATCTGGATGTTCCATACCCAGGGCGGCGGGGTGCAGCTCAACGAAAAGCCGAACTGGCAAAAGGACCTGGGCGAACCGGCGTTTTCGCCGGACGGCCGCTACATCTACTACTCGCAGGACACCACCGCCGGCACCGTCTTCGAGTACAACAAGAATTCCAACGCGCAGATCTACCAGATCTTCCGGCGCGACCTGAAGGAAGAGAAGACCAAGCCGTTTGTCAGCGGCCCCGGCGGCGCGGTGCGTCCGACCCCGTCGCCGGACGGCAAATACCTGGCCTTCGTGCGGCGCGTGCGCAACCAGTCGACCCTGTTTATCAAGGATCTTGCCACCGGCATCGAAACGCCGGCCTGGAGCGGCCTCGAACGCGACCTGCAGGAAGCCTGGGCCGTCCACGGCGTGTATCCGGCATTCAGCTGGATGCCGGGCAGCAAAGAAATCGTGGTCTGGGCCAAGGGCAAGATCTGGCGCGTCGATCCCTTCGCCAAATCGGCCAGGGAAATCCCGTTCCATGTGAAGCACACGCGCGAGGTGCGCGAGGCGCTGCGCTTCCCGCACGAGGTCGCACCGGACCGGTTCGACGTGCGCCAGCTGCGCTGGGTCAACGTCGCGCCCCAGGGCAACAAGGTCGTCTATTCGGCGCTCGGCCACCTGTATGTGCGCGACCTGCCCAATGGCGAGCCGCGCCGCCTGACGCGCCAGAGCGGCCACTTCGAATACTTCCCCAAGTTCTCGCGCGACGGCCAGCGTGTCGTGTTCGCCACCTGGGATGACGACAAACTCGGCACCATCCGCACCATCGACCTGAACAGCGGCAAGGAAACCATCCTGACCAGCGCCCCCGGCAAATACCTCGAGCCGGCTTTTTCGCCCGACGGCAAGGACGTGGTCTACGTCAAGGGCCAGGGCCGCGTCGTGCTCAGCCCGTGGCACGGCCTGGAGACGGGCGTCTACAAGGTCGCCAGCGACGGCAAGGGCAAGCCGCAGCTGGTCACCGACGACGGCCGCGCGCCGCAGTATGGCGCCGACAGCAACCATCTGTACGTGACGCGCACGGCCAGCGCCAGCGAAGTCGACAGCACCACCTCGCTGGTGCGCATCCGCCTCGACAGGCACGAAGAACACGCCATCGCCAAGGGCGAGTTCGTCACCAGCTTCAGCCTGTCGCCGGACGGCGCCTGGCTGGCCTACGGCGAGCGCTTCCACACCTGGGTGGCGCCGCTGCCGATGGCCGGCAAGGTCATCGCCATCGGCGAAAAAACCGAGGCCCTGCCGGTGCGCCAGCTCGACGCCGACGCCGGCGATTACCTGCACTGGTCGGGCGACAGCGGCGCGCTGCATTACGCGCTGGGCGACCAGCTGTTCACGCGCGAGCTCAAGAACGCCTTCGCGCCGGCCGACCCGGACGCCAAGAAGGAAAAGCTGCGCTTGAGCGCGCTGGCGGCCCAGCCGGGCGTGAAGATCGGCTTCCGCGCCCAGTCAAGCGCGCCGCGCGCCACGGTGGTCATCGACGGCGCGCGCATCGTCACGATGAAGGGCGACGAAGTGATCGAAAACGGCCGCATCGTCATCAAGGACAAGCGCATCGCCGCCATCGGCAAGGCGGCCGACATCGCCGTGCCGGCCGGCGCCACGCGCATCGACGCCACCGGCAAGAGCGTCATTCCCGGCCTGGTCGACGCGCACTGGCACGGCACCATGGGCGAGGACGGCATCGTGCCGCAGCAAAGCTGGGTCGATTACGCGGGCCTGGCCTTCGGGGTGACCACCGTGCACGATCCCTCCAACGACACCGGCACCATCTTCACCCACAGCGAACTGCAGCGCACCGGCCAGGTGGTCGGCCCGCGCATCTATTCGACCGGGACCATCCTGTACGGCGCCAAGGGCAATTTTGCCGCGCCGGTCGACAGCCTGGACGACGCGCTCACCCACGTGCGGCGCCTGAAGGAGGGCGGGGCGATCAGCGTCAAGAGCTACAACCAGCCGCGCCGCGAACAGCGCCAGCAGATCCTGGAAGCGGCGCGCCAGACCGGCATGATGGTGGTGCCCGAAGGCGGCTCGCTGTTCCAGCACAATATGACGATGGTGGTCGACGGCCACACCGGCGTCGAACACGCGATTCCGGTGGAAGACGCCTACGACGACGTCAAGCAGCTCTGGTCGCAGACCAAGGTAGGCTATACGCCGACCCTGGTGGTGTCCTACGGCGGCCTCGATGGCGAGCATTACTGGTACGCGCGCACCGACGTCTGGCGCCATCCGATCCTGTCGCGCTACGTGCCGCGCGCGGTGCTGGAACCGCGCAGTATCCGGCGCGAGACCGCCCCCGAAGAAGACTTCAACGTGCACCGCGTGGCGCGCACCGCCACCGCCCTGCAGCGCGTGGGGGTGCCGGTCAATATCGGCGCGCACGGCCAGCGCGAAGGGCTGGGCGCGCACTGGGAAATGTGGTCGCTGGTGCAGGGCGGCATGACGCCGCTCGAAGCGATCCGTTCGGCCACGCTCAACGGCGCGCGCTATCTGGGACTGGACAAGGACGTCGGCTCGCTCGAAGTGGGCAAACTGGCCGACCTGTCGATCATCGACGGCGATGTGGTCAAGGATATCCGCACCTCGGACCGCCTGACGCATGTGATGATCGGCGGTCGCCTGTACGAGACGGCGACCATGAACGAGGTCGGCGCCACGCCGAAGGCGCGCAAGCCCTTCTTCTTCGAGGGCGTGAACGGGGCCAGTGCGCCGGTGGAGTCGGTCAGCCACAGCCACGGGCACGGCGGCGGCCAGGAGCGCCACTGACGGCGGTCTAGCCGTTGCGCCCGGGCTGCGACGCGTAGCCCGAGGTGGCGCCGCCATACGGCGCCTCTTCCAGGTCGCCGATCCAGGGCGGACAGGCATTCGACAGGCAGCGCTGTTCGCCGGTGCCTGCCGCGGGCGGCTTGAGCATTTCCTTGTGCACCTGCGCGATCGCCGTGCGCAGCAGCACTTCGGCCAGCGCGGGCGAGGGCGGATGCGCGTCCGGCCCGCCGCTGAGGGTGAACGAAAACAGCATCCGCGCCGGCCCGCACTCGGCCGTGATTTCCACCACCCCCAGCCCGGCTCCGCCAAATTCCACCGCACCAATCGCCCTGCCGATTCGCTGCGACACGAAGTGGCGTTCATAGCGTTCCATCCTGTCTCCCCGCTGACCAAAAGTCGTGAATTTATCACCGATGCATGTAACGCGCCCACACACTTCAGACACAGTCGAGTAATCATCAGTGCGAATGATAAATTGATTTTTGGTGTAAATTTCTGATTGGAAAATCGCTCATAGCGAAGCGCTATTTGTGAAGGCGATAAATCTCGGCTATTGTAAAAAAGGGTAGTTACCCCGACCTGAAAGGCGCACCCCTTGAATGTTCCCGAACGTCGCCAATGCGACAACAGCGCTTTGTCGCTGCTGGTCGATCTGGGCGTCACCTACGACCGTACCCTGAGCCGCCAGGTGGCGCTGGCCTATTTCCGCGCGTCCGACATTCCGCCGGCCGTGGTCGAGCGGGTCTTGCAGGGCGCGGCGACGCGGCGCCTGACCGATTGGGAGCAGTTCCATCTCAACAACAGCGGCAAGGGCGCCTGCGCTTGAGCCTGCGTGCGGGTTTGTGACCTGGGCGACACACAATCCTGTGACCGATGGTGGGGAAGGGTTCGTTCCCTAACAGAGAAGAACGTGCTGTTTGGATAAAGTTAACTCCCACACAAGCCGAGTCGACCATCCATGGACCCCCACACACACGCCGCGCACGCGCCGGCCGCCACCACCTATCCGATCAGCCTGCGCATCAATGGCGAGCAACACCTGCTCGAGGTCGAAGCCTGGGTCACCCTGCTCGACCTGCTGCGCGAGCGCAGCGGCCTGACCGGCACCAAGAAGGGCTGCGACCACGGCCAGTGCGGCGCCTGCACGGTGCTGGCCGGCGGCAAGCGCATCAATGCCTGCCTGACCCTGGCGGTAATGCAGAACGGCAAGGAGATCGTCACCGTCGAAGGCCTGGCCGACGGCGCCACGCTGCACCCGCTGCAACAGGCCTTCATCGACCACGACGCCTTCCAGTGCGGTTACTGCACGCCCGGGCAACTCTGTTCGGCCATCGGCCTGATGCGCGAAGGCGAAGCCCGCAGCGTGGCCGAGGTGCGCGAGCTGATGAGCGGAAACGTCTGCCGCTGCGGCGCCTATCCGCAGATCGTGGCCGCCGTCACCGAGGTGATGGGCCTGGCCGAGCGCAAGGACGATCCCGGCCGCCCCTACCTTCCCGGCACGGTGCCCGCATGAACCCGGTCGCCTACCACGCGCCGCAGGCAAGCGGCGACGCGCTGCGCCAGGGGGCCGGCGCCGGCGCCGCCTTCATCGCGGGCGGCACCAACCTGCTCGACCTGATGAAAGAGGGCGTCATGCGCCCGCGTACGCTGGTCGACATCAACAGTCTGCCGCTGGACGCCATCGGGCTCACGGCGCAGGGCGGCCTGCTGCTCGGCGCCACCGCGCGCAATGCCGATACCGCCTACCACCCGCTGGTGCGCAGCGCTTATCCGCTGCTGTCGGCGGCGATCCTGGCCGGCGCCTCGCCCCAGATCCGCAATATGGCGACCGACGGCGGCAACCTGCTGCAACGCACGCGCTGCCACTATTTTTACGATACCGCCGTGCCCTGCAACAAGCGCTTGCCGGGCAGCGGCTGTTCCGCCATCGGCGGCCTGACGCGCCAGCACGCCATCCTCGGCGCCAGCGAACATTGCATCGCGACCCATCCGTCCGACATGTGCGTGGCGCTGGCGGCGCTGGACGCGGTGGTGCACGTCAGCGCGCGGGACGGCGAACGCCGGATCGGCTTCGCCGACTTCCACCGCCTGCCGGGCGAGCATCCCGAACGCGACAACACCTTGCTGCCCGGTGAGCTGATCACGGCCATCGAACTGCCGCCGGGCGCGCCGTTTGCCGCCCACTCGGCCTACCTCAAGCTGCGCGACCGCGCCTCGTACGCGTTTGCGCTGGTATCGGTCGCCGCCGCGCTCGACATCGGGCCGGACGGCATCGTACGCGCCGCCCGCGTTGCGCTCGGCGGCGTGGCCCACAAGCCGTGGCGCGTGCCGGCCGCCGAGGCGCTGCTGGTCGGCCGCAGCGCCGCCGGCGCCGCCTTCGAGGCCTGCGCCGACCTGCTGCTGGCCGGCGCGCGCGGCCAGGGACAGAACGACTTCAAGATTCCGATGGCGCGCCGCGCGCTCGTGCGCGCGCTCGAACAGGCCGCCGCCGGCACCATCGACAATATGCACGCACCGGACGCCAGGGAGACACTGTGACCGATCTCATAGCCGAATTACGCACCCCGGTCGCCGACCAAGGCGCCGGCCCTGTCACCATCGGCATGGCCGTCTCGCGCGTCGACGGCCGCGACAAGGTCACCGGCCAGGCGCGCTACGCCGCCGAACACCCGGCCGAGGGCCTGCTGTACGGCGTGGTGGTCAGCGGCAGCGTCACCAAAGGGCGGATCGCCGCGATCGATGCCGCCGACGCGCTGGCCTTGCCCGGCGTGGTCGAAGTGATCACGCACGAGAACCGGCCGCGCCTGCGCTCCTTCGACCTGTTCTACAAGGACATGACGGCGCCCGGCGGCTCGCCTTTCCGCCCGCTCTACGACGACAAGATCCACAGCAGCGGCCAGCCGGTCGCGCTGGTGGTGGCCGAGACGTTCGAAGCGGCGCGCCATGGCGCCTCGCTGCTGCGGGTCGCCTACGAGGTCGACCAGCACCAGACCAGCCTGCTGGAGAACATGGAACGCAGCCACAAGCCGAGCCGCCTGAAAGCCGGCTACACGCCGCCGCCGGAACCGAAAGGCTACGCCGACGACATGTGGGACAAGGCCGTGGTGCGCATGCAAGCCGAGTATTACAGCGGCGTCGAGCACCACAACCCGCTCGAAATGTTCGCCTCCACCGTGGTGCGCGGCGCGGACGGCCACCTGACCATCTACGACAAGACCCAGAGTTCGCAGAACAGCCGCTGGTACGTCTCGCACGTGTTCGGCCTGTCCAAGGACAAGGTCACGGTGCGCAATCCCTACGTGGGCGGGGCGTTCGGCTCCGGCCTGCGCCCGCAGTACCAGCTGGCGCTGGCGGTGATGGCCGCGCTCAAGCTGGAACGCTCGGTGCGGGTGGTGCTGACGCGCCAGCAGATGTTCACCTTCGGGCACCGGCCCGAGACGATCCAGCGCGTGCGCCTGGCCGCGCGTCCGGACGGCACCCTGAGCGCCATCATCCACGAAGCGCTGGCCGAAACCTCGCGCAACGAAGACTACGTGGAAGCGGTGGTCAACTGGTCGGGCCAGCTGTACGCCTGCGAGCATATCCGCCTCGGTTACAAGCTGGTGGCGCTGGACCGCTTCAGCCCGATCGACATGCGCGCCCCCGGCGCGGCGCACGGCGTGCACGCGCTCGAAGTGGCGATGGACGAACTGTCGTACGAACTGAAGATGGACCCGCTGGCGCTGCGCCTGAAGAACTACGCCGACCTCGATCCGACCGACGGCCTGCCGTATTCGACCAAGGAGCTGCGCGCCTGCTACGAGCAGGGCGCGGCGCGCTTCGGCTGGGAGCGGCGTCCGCTTGCGGCGCGCGCCATGCGCGACGGCCACGAATTGATCGGCTGGGGCATGGCGACCGGCATGTGGGACGCGATGCAGATGTTCGCGCGCGCCAGCGCCGTGCTGCACGCCGACGGCAGCCTGGTGGTCAGCAGCGCGGCCACCGACATCGGCACCGGCACCTACACGGCCATGTGCATCATCGCCGCCGACGCCATGGGCCTGCCGCTGGAAAGGGTGCGCTTCCAGCTGGGCGACTCGACCCTGCCGGTGGCGCCCGTCGAAGGCGGCTCCTCGCACGTGGCCACGGTCGGTTCGGCCGTGCAGGGCGTGTGCGAGAAGCTGCAGAAGCGCCTGTTCAAGCTGGCCCGCAAGATGCCGGGTTCTCCCTTCGCCGACGCCCGATTCGACGCTGCCGAATTTGCCGGGGGCGCCCTGCGCCTGCGCGCGCAGCCGGCGCAGGCCGTGTCCCTGCAGGCGATCCTGGCCTTCGACGGCGCCGAGCGGCTGGAAGAAAAATACATGATGCTGCCGAATGTGCTCAAGCAGCAGAAGTACCTGCGCGCCACCCATTCGGCCGTATTCGTCGAGGTGCGCGTCGACGAAGCCTTCGGCACGGTGCGCGTGACGCGCGTGGTCAGCGCCATTGCGGCCGGGCGCATCATCAACGCCAAGGCGGCGCGCAGCCAGATCGTGGGCGGCGTGGTGTGGGGCATCGGCCAGGCGCTGCACGAAGAAACCCTGTCCGACGACCGCCTCGGGCGCTTCATGAACCACAACCTGGGCGAATACCACGTGTCGGTCAACGCCGACATCCACGACATCGACGTGCTGTTCGTGGAAGAGGACGACCGCATCGTCAGCCGCCTCGGCGCCAAGGGCGTGGGCGAAATCGGCCAGGTGGGCGTGGCGGCGGCGGTCTGCAACGCGATCCACCACGCCACCGGGCGCCGTGTGCGCAGCACGCCGATGACGCCCGATAAGGTGATGGCTCCGTAGGGCCGCGCCGATTAGTTCGGATGCGCACCTTGATCCCGCTCAAACCCCTGCTTGTCCTGTGTCATACAGTGAAGGACAAGCAGGGGAGGTGAGCATCATGAACTACAAGACCATCGTCGTGCACGTCGCCGGCGACGCCAATGCCGGGGCGCGCTACGCGTTTGCGGGCGAACTGGCGCAGAGCGAAGGCGCCCATCTGATCGGGCTGGCCAGCAGCGACGTGGCGCGATTCCTGCGCGAGACGGTCGCCACCAACAGCCTGGCCCCATCGATTGCGCCCTTTCTCGACACCTTGCGCCAGCGCAGCGCGCAGGCGCTCGACGCGTTCGAGCGCGTCGCGGCCGGCTTTACCCTGCCCGGTTACGAGCGGCGCGCCGTCGACGAGGAAGCGCGCTTCAGCCTCGGCATGCTGGCGCGCTACGGCGACCTGTGCGTGCTGAGCCAGGCCGACGCCACCGAGGGCGCTTCCCTGCCGTCGCCGGGACTGGCGGCCGAGGTGGCGAAGAACAGCGGCGTTCCGGTGCTGCTGGTGCCGTGCGCGCAGGCGCCGGCCTGGCCGCTGCGGCGCATCCTGCTCGGCTGGAACGGCAGCCGCGAAGCGGCGCGCGCCATGCGCTTCGCCCTGCCGCTCCTGCGCCGCGCCGGCGCGGTCGATGTGGCGATCTTCGACGTCGATGCGCTGCAGTCCGGCGGCGGCCCCGAACTGCGCCCGGTCACGGCCGTCGGCCAGGCACTGGCGCGCCACGGCGTGCGCGCCGACCTGGTGCTGCGCGACGATGACGGCGGCGACGCCGGCGCGGCCTTGCTGGCGCTGGCCGCCGAACGCGGGGCCGACTTGCTGGTGATGGGCTGCTACGGCCACTCGCGCCTGCGCGAACTGCTGCTCGGCGGCGCCACCCGCACGGTCCTCAGGTCGATGACGCTGCCGGTCCTGATGGCGGCCTGATGGCGGCCTGATGGCGCGCCGGACGCGCGTCTTGCGCCGGCATGCATGCAATGCGCGATAAAGCGGCAGGGATTTGATCTGGCGCAGAAAGTCCGTCGATCGATCGCCTATGATCGACAACCTGACGTGGCCTGGCAGCCATCCAACCGCGGCCGCCACGCCGCAATCCCGTCAACCAACTGAAGGAGAAAGCGATGGCCAGCAATCTTACCCGTTTCGACCCCGTGGGCCCGGGCGCCCGCATGGATCCATTTCGCAGTTTCGACAGCCTGTTCGACGCCTTCGACCTGATGCGTCCTTTGCGCGCCTTCGACAGCGAACGGATCCGCATGGACGTCAGCGAGACCGACCAGGCTTTCGTGGTGCGCGCCGACATGCCGGGCGTGAAGAAGGAAGACGTCAAGGTCTCCGTCGACGGCAACGAAGTCACCATCAGCGCCGATGTCAGCGGCGAGCAGGAGCGCACGGAGGGCAGCAGCATGTGGCGCGAACGCTTCCATGGCCAGCAGTACCGCAGCTTCACGCTGCCGCAGAATGTGGACGAGGACAATGCCACCGCCACCTGCCGCGACGGCGTGCTCGAACTGACCTTGCCCAAGAAGCCGGGCGGCGGAGCCAGGCGCCTGACCGTGCAGTAAACCAGGGGGCGGCAGCCGGCGCTGCCGCCGTCAACGCCGGTTGTTCTTCAAGGACCGGGGCTGCACAGGCGCGCTCCGGTCTCGCCGGGGGAGGTCAACGCTCCTTGTTTTCGTCGCATTGCGTGTAGGCGGTCTCGCGGATCTCCTCGAAGGATTTGCCGATGCCGTGCACGAACACGGCATCGAGCATGGATTCGATCTCTGCGGCGGAATAGTCGCCGAAGCCGGGGCGGCTGAGCAGCGCGCGCGCTTCCTCGCGCGTGGCGCCTTTGTCGCGGTGGAGGGCAATGCCGGCGACGCTGCCGGCCTTCATGCCGCAATCGATGCTGCGGCGGTTTTCCTGGTACACCCTCGCGAACAGCACGCCGCAGACGATGATGGCAACGATGATCAAGGCGAGGACTAGTTTCACGGTCAATGTCATTTTTTATGCACTGGGCGCAGGCCAGTGTCGTTCTCTCTTGCGGGGATGTGGCGCCGGCGTGGGTGAGGTGCGGGCGCGGGAAGTCGCAGTGTAACAAATCATGCCTTGAACGTCAGCAGTGGAGAAAAGCGCGCAATCGGCCGCGCCAGGCCTTCTTCGACCTGGGAGGTGATGACCGGGCCGATCGGCTTGTATGCGCCGGGTGCTTCTTCGATGCGGCGCTCCTCGCGCAGCGTGATGCATTCGAAGGGCCGCTGCCCACCAGCCTTGTCGTCGTGCTTAGCCTTCCAGGCCATCTCCATGCGCGACACCGCCCGGCCCGCGCCATGGCTGGCCGAACTGGCCCAGCGTTCGTGTCCGAGTCCATCGAGCAGGTAGGAGTCGTCGCCCATCGAGCCCGGAATGAGCAGCGGCTGGCCGGCATGCGCGGGCGTGGCGCCCTTGCGGTGCACATTGCCGCCCGCTTCGCTGAGGACGATATTGTGCGGCACGTCGCACACCAGCGGCATCGACTGGTCGCCGAACACCTGGCGGACGCGCTGGCGCACCAGTTCCACGATCAGCGCGCGGTTGGCGTCGGCGTAATGGGCGGCGGCGTGCATCGCCGTCAGGTATTCGGCGGCGAGCGGACCGCACAAGCCGTACAGGCCGGACTCCGGATGCTTGACGCCGGCCGGCCATTCGGCCCTGGCGCGGTCCATCCAGCGCGTGCCGATGTAGGAACCGACGTCGCGCGAACCGCTATGCACCATCAGCGCCAGCTGGCCCGGACGTACGCCCAGTTCGAAAGCGCGGTGGCGGTCCAGCACCTGCGCCACATATTGAAACTCGCAGAAATGGTTGCCCGCGCCGAGCGTGGCCAGGCCCGGGTCGCGCAGCAGGCCGCGCCGGGTATCCTGCAGCGCTTCTGGCGCATACGCGGGATTGCCCCGGACCTGCGAGGCGGGGAACAGGCGCGCCGTCTCCGCCTGTACCTGGTCGAAGTCGACCTGCGCGAACACACCTTCGCGCGTGTCGCGCATGGCGCGCCAGAAGGCGCCCAGGCCGTCGGCGAACAGCGCCGTCATGGCCGCCGGCGTGGTCGGGACATTGCGGGCCGCTTGCAGCAGGTCGCCCTTGAGCAGCGCCACCAGGCGCTCCTTGTGCGCCAGGAAGCGCTCCAGCGGCACGTCGATCACGTGCAGGCGCATGCCGCAGTTGATGTCGCGCCCGATCGATTCGGGCACCACGAAGTCGTGGTTGGTGACCAGGATGCTGCCGACCGGGACCGGCGCGCCCGGATGGAAATCGGGCGTGGCGCAGGCGCGGCACACATGCCCGCCGTGCGGATGGACCATGCCGGCGAAGGCCAGCAGCTGGCTGACGGCCTTCGCTTCGAGCGGCAGGCTCTCGGGCAGCAGGATTTCGGCGCGCACGTCGGACCTCAAGGTCGATTGCACGCGCAGGATATTGCCTTCGCGTTCGGCGAAGATATGGTGGGAGGCGAGGGCTTTGGCCAGTCGTTTGGCCGATACGGTAGTGCTCATGTTGGCTGCTTTCTGTAGACGAAGAAAAACGCACCTTCGAAAAGGCGGTTTCTTCAGAGGCAGCAGCCAATACAACGAAGAACGCGCAGTGTAGCAGCAAAACGCCAGGGCGTGGTGTTTTAGATATGCTTGAGATGAAAATGGAATGATTGTTGCACCGCGTCATCACCCTGTCATACCTCGTGGTTACCATGCGGTTTTCATCCCCGAGAGTCAACCGTGAAGTCCTGTATCCGTGCCCTGTGGCTGGCCATGAGCGTTTGTGTAACCCTGCTGGCTCTGGCCGCCGGCGCCAGCGCGCAAATCGTGGTCGGCCACGCCATCGACCTGTCCGGCCCCAACGGCGCCATCGGCCGCGATTACGTGGCCGGCATCACCACTTATTTCGACAGCGTTAACGTCAAGGGCGGCATCAACGGCAAGAAGATCGTCTATACCGTGCGCGACGACCGCGGCGTGGCGGCCGAATCGGCCAGGCTGGCGAGCGGCCTGATCCAGCACGACCGGGTCAGCTACCTGCTCGGCGCCATCGGCCCCGAGTCGACCCAGGCCATCCTGGCCGCGCCGGCCTTTGCCGACTCGCGCCATGTGCTGTTTGCGCCGCTGACCGATTCGTTCGCCGCACCGCGCGGACGCGTGATTTTCTGGCGCCCGAGCATGGAGCGCGAGTGCCAGTTCATCCTGGCTTACTTCGACAAGCTGGGACTGAAAAAAGTCGGGATCGTCCTGCAGGACACCCCGCAGAACCGGAAAACCTACGAGATGGTGTCCGAAGAACTGCGCAAGCGCGGCATGACCCTGGCCGGCACGGTGCGGGTGTCGGCCAATATCGATGCCGACGCCAGGCAGTTAAGCGGGTCCGGCGCCAAGGTGGTGCTGATGATTGCCGATACCATCGGCGCTTCGCAGTTCCTCAAGGCCTTCCGCAAGCATGACGCCAGCACCTTCGTGGCCGGGACCTCGCTGATCAACCTGGCCACCCTGAGCGAAATCGCCGGCGCGCGCGCCACCGAGTGGACCGTGTTCTCGCAGGTGGTGCCGAACCCGGGCAGCACCGCATCGGTGCTGCAGTCCGAGCACATCGACATGATGAAGAAGTTCCGCGACGAGCCGGTATCGGCCATCACGCTCGAAGGCTTTGCGGTCGCCAAGACGCTGGTGAAGGTGATTCAGATGGAAGCGGCCGGCAAGGGCGGCTTGCAGACCATCGCCGCCAGTCGCACGCCGATCGATATCGGCGGCATGACGATCCAGCCGTCCGACCGCAAGAGCACCATGTCCGAGTTCGTGGACATCGCCTTATTCAAGCGCGATGGTAGCCTGATGTACTGACGGCGCGGCGGCCGGCGCGCCAACCCGCTGATCCACGTAGCGCGCCGTTTCGCGCAGGGCGGTGGCGGCCGACCCGCAGGCAAATACCAGCACGTCGCCCGGCCTGCAGCATGCCATCGCCGCCGCGAAGGCCTCGCTGACCGGCACGATGGCGTGCAGCAGGCGCTCTTCTTTGCCGGCGCGGCGCGCGCCATCGAGGATTTTTTCGGCTGTCTCGCCGCTGGCGCGCCCGCGCGGGTCGGCTTCGTACACGAACAGTTCGTCGAAACCGTCGGCGCAGGTGTGGCCGATGTCGAGCAGGTCGGCTTCGCGCCGGTCGCCCGGGCAGGTGAGCACCGCGATGCGCCGTGCGCCCGACAAGGACTGGGCCATCGATGCCATGGCCGCGTAGGCCGCCGGATTGTGCGCGTAGTCGACCACGATGGTCACGCCCTGCGCGCTGTAGATGTTCGAGCGCAGCGGATTGTTGCCGGCGTCCGAGACGAAGGTCGACAGCGCCGTGGCGATCTGCGCATGGGTAAAATCGGCCCCCATCAGCGCGGCCGATGCCGCCAGCGCGTTGGCGATGTTATAGCGCGCGTGGCCGTCCAGGCTGGACGGCATGCGTCCGGCGCGCAGCAGTTCCAGCCTGCGCGAGCCGTCGGCCAGGATCAGCGCATCGTCCTGGTAGTAGGCGGCGCGACCGCCGTTATCCAGGTGGCGCAGCAGCACCGGGTTGTCCGGCTCCATCGAAAAGAAGATCCGCTCCACCTCGGCCGAGACCTGGGCGCTCATCGCCACGCACAGGCGGTCGTCGGCGTTGAGCACCACCGCGCGCGAGGCGGCGCTGGCCACCACCGCTTTCACGCCCGCCAGTTCGGCCACGGTTTCCACGCCGTCCAGGCCCAGATGGTCGGCCGAGACGTTCAGCACCACCGCCACCGCGCAGCGGTCGAAGGCCAGGCCGCGTTTGAGGATACCGCCGCGCGCCGTTTCCAGCACCGCGATATCGACCGTCGGCGTGGCGAGCACGGTGCGCGCCGAATGGTAGCCGGCGCAGTCGCCCTCGATGATGCGGTGGCCGTCGATGAACACGCCTTCGGTGGTGGTCACTCCCGTGCACAGGCCGGCCAGGCGCGCGGCGTGGGCGATCATCAGCGAGGTGGTGGTCTTGCCGTTGGTGCCGGTCACTGCGATGACCGGAATGCGGCCGTCGCCCTGGCCGAACATGGCCAGGGCGATGGCGTCGCCGGCTTGGCGGGCCTGGCCCTGGCTCGGGTATTCGTGCATGCGGATGCCCGGTGCGGCATTGACTTCGATCACGGCGCCGCGCTGGGCGCGCAGGCACAGCCCGATGTCGCCGCAGATGACGTCGATCCCGGCCACGTCCAGGCCGATGATGCGCGCGGCGCGGATGCACATCTCGCGCGTGGACGGGTGGACCAGGTCGGTCACGTCTTCGGCGGTGCCGCCGGTGGACAGGTTGGCGTTCCCGCGCAGCCGCACTTCCAACCCGGCAGGGAGCACCGAATCGGGCGTGTAGCCCTGTTCCGCCAGCAGCGCCAGGGCCAGCTCGTCCAGGCGCAGGCGCGTGAGGATGTTGGCATGGCCGTCGCCGCGCGCCGGGTTGCGGTTTTCCAGTTCGACCAGCGCCCGCACGGTGGATGCGCCGTCGCCGGTAATGGCGGGCGGGCGGCGCAGCGAGGCGGCGGCCAGCCTGCCGCCGGTGACCAGCAGCCGGTAGTCGCGCCCGGCGATGAAGCGTTCGACGATGACGCGCCGCCCGAACTGGCGCGCGAAGTCGAAGGCGCTGCGCACGGCTTCCTGGTCGTGGCACTCGGTGGTGACGCCCTTGCCCTGGTTGGCGTCGAGCGGCTTGACGGTGACCGGGTAGCGCAGGCGCGCCGCCAGCGCCACCGCCTCGTCGGCCGTCGTCGCCACGTCGCCCTTGGGCACCGGGATGCCGCCTTGTTCCAGCAGGGTCTTGGTCAATTGCTTGTTGCTGGCGATGCCGACCGCGATGGTGGAGGTGGCGCCGGTCACGGTCGCCTGCAGGCGTTTCTGGCGGCTGCCCCAGCCCAGCTGGAACAGATTGGCTTCATCGGTCAGGCGCAGCACGGGAATCCCGCGCGCCCGGGCCGCATCGAGCACGGCCGCCGTGCTGGTGCCGACGGCGCCGCGCTCTGCCACCTCGCGCAGCGCATCGACGCGCTCGCTCCAATCGGGCGTGTCGGCGCGCGCCGCTGCCCGCACCATGTCCAGCGCCAGCGCCATGGCCTCGATGGCGACGGCTTCGCGCTGGTAGGCGACGACGATGCGCCAGCGCATGTTGCCGACGTTCCCGACATTGCCGACGTTGCCGATGCTGGCGGTGGCGGCGAAGCTGACCGGCGTGCCCGCCACGGCCTGCAGCTCCAGCGCCGCCAGCTCCACGGCGTGGGCGATGGTCGTGTAGCTGCGCCGTTGGGCCATGCCGGGCAATTGCGCCAGCAGCGCGCTGGCGAAGGCGGGGCCGATGGCCGGCATGTCGCCAATGTCGATGACGGTTTGCAGGCAGGTCAGGCGCGACCAGCGATTGGGGCCGCGCAGGACCCGCTGTTCGATGATATGCATAGTCTCTAGGCGATGTCGGTAACGATGTTCAAAAAATCGGCCAGGGCGGCCGGCGTGGCGGGGTCGCCTTGCGCGCCGTAGCGCGACCCGGCCGGCAGCAGGTGCAATCGCACGTCCACCATCTCGGGCACGGCGCGCTGGCGGATGTCGGCCACGTTCGAGACCATGTGGCGGCCGTCGATCATTGTCACGGCGCCCGCGCCGAGGATTTCGATGCCGCCGCCGGCTTCGATCAGCAGCGCCGTATCCTCGTCGATGCCCACGCCCAGCAGGTAGGGGTTCTGCGCGACGACCGTCAGCAGGCGCGCGAGGCGCTGGCGCTGCGAGAAGTGCTGGTCGATCGCCACCCGCTGCATGAAACCGAGGCCGGCGCCCAGGCTGACCGCGCCTTTTTCGGGATGCAGTTCGGCTTTGCCGTCGGCCAGCATGTGGGCCGACATGGCCGACGCGCCCGCGCTGGTGCCGGCGATGCAGGCGCCGCGCGCCAGCGCCGCGTGCAGGGCCTGGTCCAGCAGCGTGCCGCCGATCAGCGCCAGCAGGCGTTTCTGGTCGCCGCCGGTGATGAAGATGCCGTCCGCCTGCGCCACGTCGTCCGCCAGCGAGGCGTCGTTCGCTTCGAGGCGGCTGGTAACCCGGACTTCGCTGCGCCGCGCCACGCCCATGCCGCCGAACGCGGCGTCGTAGATGGCCCACATTTTTTCCGGCACGCGGCTGGCGGTGGTCAGCACCACGATGCGCCTGTCCGCGCCGCCGCACAGTTGGACGAAGCGCTCCAGGATCTGCATGTCGTCCTCGCGGTCCTCGCTGCCGCCGATGACCAGCAGGCTGCCGCGCGCCGGCGCGCTCATGCGGCGCCGTCCGGGCGGGTGGCGCACAGCCACACCGCCGCGATCCGGTCCGCGTGCGCATACGGGGCTTCGTCGAGTTCTTCGCCGAAGACGTCGGGGTCGATTTCGTCGTAGGTCCAGTGAAAGCCGGCCGCGCGCAGGCGCGGTTCGACCGCCTGGCGGAACGGATCGGCGCTGGCGACGATGGCTGCGCCGGTGTACAGCATCAGCGTGCCGCCGGGGGCGAGGCGCTTGATGGCCTCGTCCACGATGGCCACCGACAGCCCGGCGCCCAGGTCGCCGCCGCCGTGGCGGTAGGCGCGCTGCTCGCGGTCGATCAGGTAGGGCGGATTGGCGACGATCAGGTCGAACTGGCCGTCGACCGCGGCCAGCAGGTTGCTGTCGGCGGTGGCGAGATTGCCCACGCCGGCGATGCGCGCATTGACCTCGGTGAGCACCAGCGCGGCCGGGTTGATGTCGACCGCGACGACGCTGGCGTCGGGATGGGCCAGGGCGATGGTGATCGCGCCGGGACCGGCGCCGCAGCCGATGTCGGCCGCGCGCCGCACGGGCAGGGTGCGCGCGGCGAGAGACGCGCGCAGGGCGCGCACGAAGCGGTAGGTGTCCGGCCCGAAGAACACGGCATCGGCCGCGTTGGTCGGGTAGGCCGAATGCAGGTACAGCTGGCCGTCGAGGGTCGAGGCGCGCAGCACGCTGCGCAGCATGCCGTTGTCGTGGTTGACGATGTCGGCCTGGTGCAGCAGGTCGAGCAGGGTGGCGTTGATCACCGCCGGCTTGAAGGCGCGGCTCCAGCCGAAGATGCCGGCCAGGTCGTGCGCCCAGCCGCTCGCCAGGCGCGCGTTGACGCGGCTGTGGGTGAGCGGGGTGACGGTGGTGAAGGCGTAGCCGTGCTGCTTCAGGCCGCAGCCGAGCGCGTACAGCGCGGCGCGCCGCTGGTCGCTGGCCTGGCCCAGCGGCGGCGCCTGGTCGAGCCGGTGGCCGTCGATGGAGATGATGGAGGCGCTCATGCGGGTCAGCCGAGCAGGCGCACGAACATGCGCGTGGCCATCAGGCCGGCGGGCGTGTGGTGGCGCGCCGGCGACATGTGCGCGATCAGCAGCTCCATGGCGGCGCTGGTCGACGGCGCCAGCGCCACCGCCTGTTCGAGGCGGCGCAGCTGGTCGTTTTCGGCTTCGTGCTCGCCGGCCCGGCCGGCGTAAGGGTAGCGGATCAGGGCGCGCGCGCGGTGCTCGGCAGGCGCGGCGTTGCGGGCCGGGGCCAGCGCGCGCTGGCGCGCGCGGAACGACGCCACGCGCGGGCTCGCGCTTGCGGCCTCGCCATCCTGCGCGGGGGACGCGATCCAGTCGGCCAGCACCTGCTGTTCGTAGCTGGAGAAGACGCCGAACATCTCGGCGTGGTCGCCTTGCAGCAGGCCCCAGAAGCGGCTTTCGTGCGGGGCGGCGCCGCGCTTGATCCAGCCGGTGGTTTCAAAGGCGCGCAGCAGGGTCGGAATCTGCTCCGGGTCGGCCAGCCAGGCGTTGATGGTCTTGCCGGCCACGCGGCAGTAATCGCTGTGCATGTTCTGTCCGACCACGGCCTTGGCGGCGAGGATGCGCACCAGTTCCTGTTCCAGGTCGAAGGAGGCGATCACGGAGGCGGTGTTTTCGCCCAGTTCGTTGAGCTTGTAGCCTTCGCGCACGCGCCGGTAGAATTCGGCCGGGTCGGCGGCGCGCGCCATCACCCGTTGCAGCGCATCGACGGCATCTCGCGCATGCCCGGTCGAGCCGTTGTCGACCGTGATGTGCAGGGTGAAGTAATAGGGGTCGATGCCCAGTTCGTTCAATTCGTAGGCGGTGATGAGCAGGTGCAGCGGCAGCTGTTCGTAGCCCAGGTTATAGCCGATCATCTCGGGCAGGAAGCGCTCGCCCGCGTAGGCCAGCGCCAGTTGCAGCGCGCCCTGGGTAAAGTGCGCGCCACCGAGCTCGTCCCAGTCGGCGCAGCCATGGTTGTCGAGCAGGCGCTGGTACAGCGTGACGTGGTTCTTGTCGGGCAGGCCGTCGCCCAGTTCTTCGACATAGGTCTTGAGCAGCGGACGGAAGTCGTTTTCCTGCCAGCGCCGCAGGGTGCTGTACAGCCAGGCGCCGTCCACCAGCTTGGTCGGGGCCACGCAGCGCAGGAAGTACAGCGCATGCGCCTTGCTTGTGAAATAGCGTCGCGCGGCGCCGTCGCGTCGCGCGGCCAGGTACTGCTGATACGCGGCGCCGATGGCGGCGCCGCGCGGCGCGATCCAGCCATCCAGGCCGGCCGGGTTGTCGGGCAGGTCGCACGGATGGGACGCGGCGCGCGCCAGCTGGCCCACCAGGTAAGCCTGGGCGTCGGCTTCGGCGCCGTCGGCCAGGTCGGCTTGCGACAGGGTGTCGTACAGCGCGCGGCAGCTGCCCGTCTCGGGCGCGCTGTGGCGCGGGGCGGTGAGGAGCGGCGCGGCGAACGCGGTGCTTTGCAGGGTAGTCATGGGTACGGGCGATCAGGGTTCGAAAGAGGCCTCATTATGGCGGCCGGCCCGCGCGCCTCGTATCGGTGACCAAGCTGTGCTTGTGTAAGACAACGATTACGCCGCCTGGCAGACGACGGCGCGCGGCATGGGGCGGTTGCTGACCGCCGCGTGGCCGGTTTTGCCGACCGCGATCAGGCCGACCGCCACCGCCGGGTCGAACAGGTCGACGCCGCGCTGCAGCGCCAGTTCCAGCGGCGTGCCGGCGGCGATCCACTGGTAGACCGTGTAGGCCAGCAGGTGGCGCACGATCTGCTCGCCGATGCCGGTGGCGGCCACCGCGCCGCCGGTGCCGGCGTAAAAGCCGCTGCCGATGATGGGCGTGTCGCCCACACGTCCCAGCAGCGAAGGGGCGGAGCCACCGGTCGAACTGGCCACGGCAAAGTGGCCGTCGGCCCCGCGCACCACCGCGCCGACGGTGTCGCAGGCGCGCGCGCCGCTGTCTTCGAGCGCGCGTTCGTAGTTCCACAGGCGCGCGAACTGGGGCTTGTCGCCGAGTTGCGCGACCAGCCGGGCATGGGCCTGGCGCGCTTGCCCGGTCGGCTGGCAAAACGGCGCGTGGCCGCTGTTGTGCGCAAAGCGGGTCGCGCCGTCGCCTGCCAGCAGCCAGTGCGGGCCGTCGGCCACCGCGCGCGCCACCAGCACCGGGTTCCTGACCTGCGTGATGCAGGCCACGCAGCCCAGGCGTCCGTGCGTATCCATCACGGAGGCGTCCATTTCGATGGTCTGGCCGTCCAGGCACAGCACCGAACCGGTGCCGGCGTTGAAGCGGCCGTCGTCTTCCATCGAGACCACCGCCGCAATGGCGGCGTCGAGCGCGTCGCCGCCGCGCTGCAGGGCGGCCAGGGCGAGGCCGGCGGCCAGGACGCAGCCATCTTCATTGTCGCGCGTGTTGCCGGCGCCGCCGTGGACGACGATGGCCGTGGGTGCAGGCATGGTTTCTCCGCAAAGGTGGTGGCAGGGCCGACATGATCGGACGCGGGGCGTGCGGCCTCTGTGAGTTGCCTAACCGTACGCGCGTGAACTGCTAGTTTATCGAAAAAGCGGCGACTGGTACCGTTTTGCCAACTGACAATGTCACCGACTCGGCGTAGACTCTGTCGCATGGCCGCTTTGCGGCCTCCCACCGGAGCGGTCGATGTCACTGTCCGAAATCATTGCAACAGATCAACTTCAGTCGCGTCCGCGCACGCGCACCGGCAATCCGGACATCGGCGCCATGCCGCGTCCGGTGCCGCAGGAGGGCGTGACCCTGCGCGAAGCCTTGCGCGCACGCTGCGAGGAAGCCCTGTTGCGCAGCTCGGCCCAGTCGGCCGGGATCAGCATTTTCGATACGGACGACCTCGACCAGCTGACCTGGGTCGCCACCGCCGGCGTGCTGGCGCCGTACGAGGGGCGCCGCTTTCCGCGTTCCGACAGCCCGTGCGGCCTGTGCTTTTCCTACCGCAGCACCCAGCTGTTCCAGCGGCCGCACCAGTATTTTCGCTGGATGGCGGAAAACCGGGTGGTCATCGAGGAAGCCCTGGTGGCGCCCCTGATCGGCCAGTTCGGGGCTTTCTACGGCACTATCTGGGTGATGAGCCACGACGATCCCGGCATCCATTTCGACCTCGACGACGCCGATACCCTGGCCGACCTGAGCCGGGGGCTGGCGAGCATCATCCGCCTCAACAATAACGCCCCGGACCAGGACAAGCGCGTCAGATAGGCATCCTGCACCCGCGATCCGGCAAGCTGTCGCATGGCGGCTCACGCGCGCGGCGCTTGCCGCGACAATGCGTGCTTTTCTCCATCAAGGCCAACTTCATGAAACAAATCGTGTTTTTCCATGCCATCGCGCTGGCGGCGGCGCTGTGCGGGCCGGCCCTGGCCCAGACGTCCGGACGCGCCTGGGCCAGTGCGGCCGATGTGGCGCGCGACGGGCACAAGCCGCAGGCCGCGCTCGAGGCCTACCGCAAGGCGGCCGCGAGCGGTTACGCCAGCATGCTGATGGACCTGAAATACGCGGCCACGGCAGCGAAGCTGGGGCACAGGGACGAGGCGCTCGGGATCCTGGAACAGGCGGGCGCCAAACGGGCGTTCCGCCTGCTCGACGACCTGGCGCAAGAGGACGATTTTGCCCCGCTGCGCGGCGATGCGCGCTGGGCCGGCATTGTCGCGGCGGCCGGGGCGAACGAGCGCGCCTACCGCGCTGCCCATGCCAGTCCGGAAGACTTCCGCTTCATCACCAGCGACATCGCGCGCTTCTGGACCGTGTACGACAAGCTCGACAGCGCAGCCGAGCCGGGCGCCCTGCTCGAACGCGACTACCTGGACGCCGGCAGCGCCGGCCTGCATGGCTTCGTGCACATGCGCATCGTGAGCGGCGACAGCCTGGCCCGCCGCATCGGCAAGCACCCGGCCTATTACCGGGCGATCCGTCCCCACACCCTGCGCGTGGCCGCGCTCGAGCCGGCCATCCGCGCCGACATGCGGCGCTTCAAGGCGCTGTACCCGGCGGCGATGTTCCCGGACATTTATTTCGTGATCGGACGCCTCAGTGCCGGCGGTACCGCGTCGCCCGAGGGGCTGTTGATCGGCGCGGAGATGTTCGGACGCGGCCCGGGCGTGCCGACGGAAGAACTCAGCGCCTGGCTGCAGGCGGGCACGGCCGATGTCGACAAGCTCCCGGCCATCGTCGCGCACGAGCTGATGCATTTCCAGCAGCGGCTCGATCCGCAGACCCTGCTCGAGCATGCGATCAAGGAAGGATCGTGCGACTTCCTCGCTTCGCTGGTGAGCACGGGCCAGTTCAACGAGCCGGTCTACCGCTACGGCTATGCCAACGAGGCGCAGCTGAAAACGGAATTCCTGGCGGCGATGGATGGGACCGATTTCAAGCGCTGGCTCTACAGCGGCGCGCCGGAAGGCGATCGGCCGGCCGACCTCGGCTACTTCATGGGCTTCCGGATTACCGAGGCCTATTACAAGCAGGCCAGGGACAAGCGCCAGGCCATCGCCGAGATCCTGCACATCAGCGATTTCAAGCGCTTCCTGGCCGAGAGCGGCTACGCGGCGCCGGCGCGCAGATAGCCGTCGAGCGCATCGACGATGCAGCGTTCGATGTCGGCCGCCGCAAAGCGCGCCGGCGCGTCCATCACGGCGGCGTGCACCAGCGACTCCATCATGCGCAGCAAGACCCAGGTGGCCAGGTCGAGGTCGCTCTGGCCGATCTCGTCGCGGTGCGCTTCCAGCATGCTCAGGATGCGCCGGAAGGAATTGTCGCCGGCCGGGCTGTCCTGGGACGGCGCGTCGAAAAACGGAAATTCCTTTTCCAGCACCTTGTGCAGTTCCGGCTCGACCTGGTGCGCCACCAGCCAGGCATGCACCATGGCCGCCAGCTGCTCGCGCAGGCTGCGCGGGCGGGGGTCGGCCAGCACGGCGTCGACGGCGGCGTACATCTGGGCGCCGTGGCGCTCGTGCAGCGCCGCGATCAGCGAATCCTTGTTCGGAAAATACTGGTAGACCGAGCCCACGCTCACGCCGGCGCGCGCGGCCACGGCATTGGTATTCATGCCGGCGTAGCCGCGTTCTTCCAGAATGCGAGCCGTGGCCTGCAGAATCTGCTCGACCATGTGCTGGGAACGCGCCTGGCGCGGCGCCTTGCGGGGCGTGGGAACGGGGCGCATGCGGGTCCTTGGAATGCGAGTTTTCAACATGAGTGATTGCTCGTATTCTCTCATATCGCGAGCATTTGCTCGTCTTTATGCGAGAGACCCCGATGCAGTCACCTTCGACCTCCGCTGCCGGCGCGCCGCGCAGCCTGTTTCTTGAATTACTTCCGATTACCCTGAGCGTGTTCGTCGGCTTCCTGACGCTGGGGCTGGCGCTGCCGGTATTGCCGCTGCATCTGCAGTCGGCTTTGTCGATGAGTCCGCTGGTGATCGGGAGCGTCATCGCCAGCCAGTTCGCCGCCGCGCTCGCCACACGCGCCTGGGCCGGCAGCATGGTCGACCTGCGCGGCGCCAAACGCGCCGTGGTCATCGGCCTCGGCCTGGGCGCCTGCTCGGGCCTGGCCTATCTGGCATCGCTGGGCGCGCCGGGCGGATACGGCGCTGTCGGGGTGCTGGTCGGTGCGCGCCTGCTGCTCGGCTGCGCCGAAAGCCTGGTGGTCACCGGGGCGCTGGGCTGGGGCGTGGGCCTGGCCGGGCCGCAGAATGCGGGCAAGGTCATGGCCTGGGTCGGCATCGCCATCTACGGCGCCTACGCCGCCGGGGCGCCGCTGGGCGTGTTGGTGTACGGGCGTGCCGGTTTTGGCGGGATTGCGCTGGCCGCCGTCCTGATTCCCCTGCTGGCGCTGGCCATCGTGGCACGCGTGCCGGCGCTGGCGCCGTCGCACAAGGTGCGGGTGCCGTTCTACAAAGTGCTGCGCGCGGTGTGGCTGCCGGGCCTGGGACTGGCGCTGTCGAGCATGGGCTTTTGCGCGCTCACCGCCTTCGTGGCGCTGCTGTTCGCAGGCAGGGGATGGGGCGATGCGGCGCTGGCGTTCACCTCGTTTGGCGTCGCCTTTATCGGCGCGCGGCTGCTGTTCGGCCATCTTCCCGATAGGCTGGACGGCGCCAGGGTGGCGCTGGTGTGCGTGCTGATCGAAGCGGGCGGCCAACTGCTGATGTGGAGCGCGCCGACGGCCTTGCTGGCCTGCGTGGGGGCGGCCATTACCGGTTTCGGCTATTCGCTGGCGTTTCCCGGCTTTGGCGTGGAAGCGGTGCGGCGCGCGCCGCCGCAAAGCCGCGCGGCCGCCATGGGCGCGTACGTCGCCTTTCTCGATATCGCGCTGGCCGTGTGCGGCCCGCTGGCCGGCCTGCTCGCCATGCGCTGGGATGTCGGCAGCGTGTACCTGGCCGGCGCGCTGCTGGTGGCGTCGTCGGCCCTGGTGGCGCTGCGCCTGCTGACGACGCGGCCTGCCTGATTTTTTGTCTTTTTTACTGTAACGGAGTCGTGACTTATGTTGGACCATATCGATAAGCAGCCCGCCAGCGCACTGGCCAACCGCATCCATGCCGCCCTGGACGCCATGCGCGCCGGCGTGCCCGTGATCCTGATGGATGATCACGACCGCGAAAACGAGGCCGACCTGATCGTGGCGGCCGAGCGCCTGACGGTTGCGACCATGGCGCTGATGATCCGCGAGTGCAGCGGCATCGTCTGCCTGTGCCTGCCGCCGGAGACGGTGGGCGCGCTGGCGCTGGCGCCCATGAGCGAGCGTAACGGCAGCCGCCACGGGACCGCGTTTACCGTGTCGATCGAAGCGAAGGAGGGCGTCACGACCGGGGTCTCGGCAGCCGACCGGGTGGCGACCATCCGCGCGGCGACGGCGCCGGGTGCGCGGGCGGGCGATATCGTCAGTCCGGGCCATGTGTTCCCGCTGGCGGCCCGCGCGGGCGGGGTGCTGGCACGGCGCGGCCATACCGAGGGCTCGGTCGACCTGGCGCTGCTGGCGGGCCTGCGTCCGGCCGCGGTGCTGTGCGAATTGATGAATGCCGATGGGACCATGATGCGCGGGGCGCAGATCGAACGCTTTGCGGCGGACCGGGCGATGCCGGTGTTGTCGGTGGCGGATATTGTGGAATGGCGTAACGGGCTGGAGTGAATCGGGCCGTTGCGGTTGAGGTAAGTTCGTACACGCTCACAGTGTCGTGACGGAAGAGCTCGTATATCGCCACCGCCAAGCAACGCCCGACACCTGCTATTCTCCACTTCAAGAAAGCTGTCTCTCGACCGTTCCCAAGCGCCGGTCGAGTGACGTATTCAGAGACGAGTGCGGAGCGTCGACCTTACTCAAAATTCCAACTGTAAATGTCATAAATGGGATCGTCTGAGCCGGAGGTCAGGGGATCACCCGCACAGACGTCCATGATCATGCCACACGAAAAATTCGGTGAGATGCAGAAAAAAAGCGATAGCGCATCCATTGCGAGTGGATTCGACCGATACCACTGTTCGGCGCCTGCTCGTTGTATTTCCATGACAGGTAAGTCTGAACTAATATACTCGCCATTTGCGTGATAAGTGGGGAAGAAGCACAGGAGGGAAGGCAGGTCAGGCAGGCGCCTGATCGCTGACAAGGCGCTCGCATCGACTGAAGGATAGTCTGCCGCGAAAAACGTTTCTTTTTTTAGTCTCGCGTCTTTCATTATCGAAATCGTTCTCTGAAGAATGTCACCTGACGCTGGAAAGAAGATCGGTTGGAGAACTAATTTGCGCAAAGGTTCATTGCGTTCATGAGCAAGAAAGCTGGAGAAGTGTCGGCGCTGAGAATTTTGAATAATTTTAATTAAGATATTTTGGCTGTTCATTTCATGCTCCGAACAAATTGCGCCTTCAGCCAGGTGGGTATCCGCGTTCAGTTCGATGTACCGTTTTGGGGCATCGTCGGCATTCGATCATTGTCGACTCTCGCCTGGTCGGCAGCACATGTAACAAACAACGGCGACTTCTTTAGCCGCCGTTTACCGGGCGTTGGGGTCGACATTTGGAAGCAACGGCACCCTGCGGAATGCGATATGCGCCGCCTCACTGTCGGATGCGCGTTCGCCTGCGCTGCGGACCGCTATTCCATGTTGGAATGTATGCCCGCCCGCGTCAAGTGACGCGCGGGCGCAGGGCGATTGCCAGCATTCCGGACGAATCTTTGCGGTACCCGAGCTTCTTGAACATCCGTTGCGCCCGTTCATTCTCCAGAGCCACGTCTGCGATCAAACGGTCCAGGCACAGCACGTCGCCAGCATACTTCATCAACAGCGCCATGGCGTCCCTCATGTAGCCCTGGCCCCAGGCCGAATGCCGTAACAGGCCACCCGCTTCCGCCTGACGCGCATCGAAGTGATGGAGGCCGCAGGTGCCGATGATCGCGTCGGTATCGGCCAACGCAATCGCCCACTCCAGGGATGTGCCTTCGGCAAGAAGTCGCCGCACGCTGGCGAGCATGATATCGACGCTCTGGCGGTCCGGAAACGGTAGTTCGTCCGTAAATTGCATCACGCGCGGATCGCTGTAGATGGCATGCAGGCCTGCGGCATCGTCATCGGCCATCGCCCTCAGGAGCACGCGTCGGCCGTGAAGGGTCGGCAGTACGGTGGGGAGTGGGAGCGTCGCCATGTTATCCACGCCGGCCGCTTGCAGCAGTGGCCGGGAAGGTGCGCGTCAAGACAGCGATCGCATCGACAATTGCTGCCTGCATGCGGCCGGTGCTCAGTCGCCCAGCACCGAGGCCCGTTCGCGCCGCGACGATGCCGCCGGCGCATCCGGACAGACCCGGTTGCGCCCGGTCGACTTGGCCAGGTACAGGGCCTTGTCGGCCGCTTCGACCAGCTGCTTGCTGTCCATGTCCCTGGACGGCACCAGCGCGTGCACGCCGCAGCTGATGGTGACGATGCCGGCCGGATTGGCCGCATGCTCGCGCCCGGCCGTGACGATCGAACGGCGCACCGCCTCGGCCACCACGATCGCGCCGTACAGGTCGGTATTCGGCAGCAGGATCGCGAATTCTTCGCCGCCCACGCGCGCCGCCAGGTTGCCGGCGCGGCGCCGTCCGGTGCGGATGCACTGGCCGATGAATTGCAGGCAGGCGTCGCCGGCCGGGTGGCCGTAGTGATCGTTGTACTTCTTGAAGAAGTCGACGTCGAGCAGCACCAGCGCCAGCGAGGTGCCGTCGCGCGTGGCGCGGTTGAATTCGGCGTCGAGGCGGGCGTCGAACAGGCGCCGGTTGGCGATCCCGGTCAAGCCGTCGTTACGCGCCAGCAGCTTGAGCGAGCGGTTCTTGGTCACCAGCGCCAATTGCGCATTGCGCAACTGCTCTTCGAGCTCGTCGCGCAAGGTCACCTGGCGGAACAGGCGCAAGCCCATCCAGCACAGGATCAGCAGCAGGATCACCACCCACGCCGTCGACAGGTAGGCGTTGGCCCACCAGTTGGCCAGCGTCTCGTCGGTCGACAGCCCCACCGCCACGAACAGCGGATAGCGCCGCAAGTTGCGGTAGGTGTACATGCGCTCGGCCGCGTCCATGTCGACCGGGACGGCGGCCGAGCCGAGCGTGCCGCGCTCGCGCCATTGCTTGAACAGCGGTTCGGTGGCGATCGAGCGGCCCATCTGCTCTTGCTGGAAAGGGCGGCGCATCACCAGCGCGCCCGTATCGGTGGAAAGCGTGATGGTGCCGTAATTACCGATGTCGAAACTGTCGTAGAAGGTGCGGAAAAAGCTCAGTTGTATCGTGGCCAGCGCCACGCCGGCAAAACTGCCATCCTTGTTTTCCAGGCGGCGCGACACCGGCAGCACCCAGGTATCGGTGGAGCGGCTGCGCACCGGCGCGCCGACGTGCGCCAGCTTGTCCTTGTGCGTCTTGTGATAAATAAAATATTCGCGGTCGGCGTTATTGAACACCGGCACCGGGTCGCGCAGGGAGTGCAACGCCCAGTTACCCTTGGCATCGTAGATATACATGCCCTGCAGCGAAGGCGTGCGGCTGACATGGTCGATCAGGTGCAGGTGCAGGCGCTCGCCGTAGTGGGTAATGCCGTCATGCTCGACGCTTTCGACCACGCCGGCCAGGATGGTGTCGACCAGTTCGATGGTGCTGTCCGCATGGTCGGCCAGGGCACGCGCCATGTTGGCGGTCGAGGCGGCGCTCTGCGCCAGCTGGGTTTCGCGCGCGCTATAGATGCTCCAGCCCTGCACCGCCACCAGCGAAATGCAGACGACAAACAGGAACGAGGCGGCAATGGCGATCAGCGGGCGCTTTTTGCCGTCGAGTTCCGTAACTGGCGATAACTGCTTTTCAGCTTTCATGGCGGAGGAGGTCGCGTTCGAAAAGAATCCTGGGGCGCGCGGGCCCGGGGCAATGCAGGGGTCCGCACGTCGGCATGACGGGTGGATTGAATCGCACTCTGGCGCCTGCATTCACCTCGTCGCGGCTGCGCAAGGCGACGTGGCCAGGGCTGGCTGGATGCGCGCGGTCATTCAATAATAGAGCGGCCATTCTACCTTAGCCCATGCGAACTGGAATCAAATATTTATCCAAAGAATGCTTGTCTGTTGTTTCACACAGCACATTCAAGCACGCCCTGCCCATTCTCGGATGCGGGCGATCAGTTGCCGCAGAGAAAAATCAAGGGAAGGCGATAAACCGCTTGTCGACCGGCCCGGTCAGCCACACACCGTTGGCGGAAAGATAAAACGGCTGGCCTTGCTCATGCAGGGCGCGCGCCTGGACGGCCAGCACCACCGGCACGCCGTGGCGCTGGCCGACGTTGACGGCGGTGGCGCTATCGGCCGACAGGTGGACATGGTGGCGGCTGCCCGGAATCAGGCCCTTGTCGCGGATCGAGGCGGCAAAGCGCGAGGCGGTGCCGTGGTACAGCACCTCGGGCGGCGTTACCGGGGGCAGTTCGAGATCGACGCCTTTGACCGAATGGCCCTGGTTGGCGCGGATGCGCTTGCCGTCGTCGCTGATGGTGAAGCGTTTTTTATCGTTGTCGGCAACCACTTGTTCCAGCAGTTTGCGGTTGAATGGCTTGCCATGGCTGGCTGCGCCGGCGAGCAGTTCGTCGATGTCGGCCCAGCCGTTGTCGTCGAGCTTGAGCTTGATGGTGGCGGGGCTGTGGCGGAGGATCAGGGACAGGAATTTACTGACGGTGACGATGTGTTTGGAGTCTTTCATCAATTTATCGATGGTCTTTTCTATTTTTATGGTTGTTTAAGCGGCGTTATTATACGTGAGCGCAATGCAAGGATGGCAAGATAAGTTGGCAATGCCTGTTGCATAAAACGCAAACAGGGCGGGTGGAAACGGTTCACAGGCCACGTTCCAGCACGGTGAGCGTTTTTTTGACGGCGGCCTTCAGGCGGTACAGCTGGGCCGGGCGATGGGCGCCGCCCGCCTCGAACTGGCCGTCGACCGGGTCGAGCATCGCCATCTCGCTCATCTTACGGCGAAAACTCACCTTGTTCAGGGGCTCGCCCAGCAGCAGTTCATACATGCGCTGCAGTTGCGGCAGGGTAAAGGTGTCGCCGGCCAGGAAGCAGGGCAGGGAGGAATACTGGCTCTTGTTGCGCAGGCGTTCGAGTGCGGTGGCGATGATCGCCTGATGGTCGAACGGCAGCGGGCCCAGTTGCGATAGCGGCACGATATGGACGGCCTCGTCTTTACGGGAGGCCAGCAGGTCGTGCGGCACCAGCGCGTAATGCGCGACCGACACCGACCAGCCGCGCGGATCGCGTCCGGCCCCCGAGAACGTGGCCAGTTGCTCCAGGTAGGGCGCGACGATGCCGGTCTTGTCCTTGATGACGCGCATGGCCGCGTCGTATGCGCTGAGGTCGTCTTCCGGGTGCACATAGCCACCCGGAATCGCCAGCTCGCCCGCGAAGGGCGCATGTTCGCGCCGCAGCAAAACCGCCGCCAGCTCCTCGCCCAGCAGGGTGAGCAGCACGACGTCGACCGTGCAGATCACCGCGCTCATGCGCTGTACACCAGCCGGGGTTGGTTCAACTACGTTTGCGGACATCGGATTCTCCTTCATCTGGTCAGGCAAGCCTGCGGCGGAACAAATTATTGCATAGTTAGTTGCAAAAGTAAATTAAGTAGCTTATGCTTGTCGTACTGTACTCACAAGGACACGCAAATGAAACGCAATCTGCACCTGCTCGTGATCGATCCGCAAAACGATTTCTGCGATCTGCCGGCCGCCTATCTGCCGCCGCCGGTGGGCGACAACGCCGCCCAGGCGCCGGCGCTGCCGGTCCCCGGGGCCCACGCCGACATGCTGCGCCTGGCCGAGCTGGTCCGGCGCGGCCAGGATGGGCTGTCGGCGATCAGCATCACGCTCGATTCGCACCACCGCTTCGACGTGGCGCACAGCGCGTTCTGGATGGATGCGGGGCAGGGCCCGATCGCGCCGTTCACCCAGATCACGTCGCTTGACGTGCGCCAGGGTACATACCTGCCGCGCAAGGCCAGTGCGCTGCCGCGCGTGCTGGCCTACCTCGATGCGCTGGAGGCGGCCGGCCGCTACACCCTGATGGCCTGGCCGGTGCATTGCGAGATCGGCTCCTGGGGCCACAACGTGCACGCCGACCTGCGCGCCGCCTACAACGCGTGGGAAGACAGCGCCCTGGGGATGGTCAATAAAATCAGCAAGGGCAGCAATCCGTGGACCGAGCACTATTCGGCGGTGCAGGCCGAGGTGCCGGACGCCGGCGACGACAGCACCCAGGTCAACCAGGCCTTCCTGGCGCTGCTGCGCGGCGCCGACCAGGTGTATATCAGCGGTGAAGCGGGCAGCCACTGCGTGCGCGCCACCACCGAGCATATCGTCGCCAACTGGGATCCGCGGCAGTTGTCGCAGCTGGTGCTGCTGACCGACTGCATGAGCCCCGTGAGCGGTTTCGGCGCCCAGTACGACGATTTTGTGCGCGACATGCGCGCGCGCGGCCTGCAGATTGCGCAGGCGGCCGATATCGTGCCGGAGCTGCTTGCCAACGCGCGCCGCTAACCTTTATTCCTCTTTTGACGCGCGCCGACGCGAACCATATGACACCGATTGTTCATAGCCTGCTCGAAACCGACCTGTATAAATTCACGATGTGGCAGGCACTGTTGCACCGTCACCCGGCCGCCCAGGCCGAATACGCCTTCACCTGCCGCAATGTGCCGGCCTATCCGCTGGCCGAACTGAAGGCCGACGTCGAGCGCGAGCTCGATCATCTGTGCGCGCTCTCGTTCAAGCCCGAAGAAATCGCCTACCTGCGCGGCCTGCGCTTCATCAAGAGCGACTTTGCCGATTTCCTGACCGTGTTCCGCTTCCAGCGCCACTTTTTGAGCGTGGAAACCGACGGCGAGGAACTGCAGATCCGCGCCAGCGGGCCGCAGGTGCACGTGATGGGCTTCGAAATCTACGTCCTGTACATCGTCAACGAGCTGTATTTCCGCCGCTTCGACCAGGACGCCGCGCTGGCCGAAGGCCGCAAGCGCCTGCAGGCGAAGATCGCCCTGCTGCGCGAGCTGGCCAGCGAGCCGGCCAGGCGCCACCCGTTCGAATTCTTCGACTTCGGCGTGCGGCGCCGCTTTTCCGGCGCCTGGCACGAGGAAGTCGTCGCCACCCTGGCGCGCGAAGTGCCCACCTACTTCAAGGGCACCTCGAATGTGTACTTCGCCATGAAGTACAAGCTGGTGCCGATCGGGACCATGGCCCACGAATACCTGCAAAGCTTCCAGTCGTTCGGCGTGCGCCTGCGCGACTTCCAGAAGGCGGCGCTGGAAGACTGGGTGCAGGAGTATCGCGGCGACCTCGGTACCGCGCTGACCGACGTGGTGGGCATGGATGCGTTTTTGGGCGACTTCGACCTGTATTTCGCCAAGCTGTTCGACGGCCTGCGCCACGATTCGGGCGATCCGGTGGTGTGGGGCGAAAAGGCGCTCGCGCACTACGCCAGACTGCGCCTCGATGCGCATACGCGGCGCCTGGTGTTTTCGGACGGCCTCGATCTGCCGACCGCCTTTTCGCTGTACCGCCATTTTGCCGACCGCACCATGACCGGCTTCGGCATCGGCACCAACCTGTCGAACGATGTCGGCATCACGCCGCTCAATATCGTGATGAAGCTGATGAGCTGCAACGGCCAGCCGGTGGCCAAGCTGTCCGACTCCCAGGGCAAGACGCTGTGCAAGGACGAGACCTTCCTGGCCTACCTGCGCCAGGTCTTCAATCACCCTTCTGCCTGAGAACCGAGAGCATCCGATGCTGAAAATCGCCATCGCCCAATTGAACCCGACCGTCGGGGATATCGACGGCAACAGCGGCGCCATCATCGCGGCCATGCAAGACGCCGCGCGGCAGGGCGCCGGCCTGGCCGTGTTCGCCGAACTGGCCCTGTGCGGCTACTATCCGGGCGACCTGCTGGAGGAGCCGGCCTTCCTCGGCCGCATGGCGGCAGGCCTGGAACGCGTGCTGGAGGCCTCGCGCGGCCTGCCCGGACTGGTCTCGGTGGTCGGCGCCGTGCGCGCCAACGACGGTCCCGGCAAACCGCTGTTCAATGCCCTGCTGGCGATCCGCGACGGCGCGATCGTCGCCGAATACTACAAGCAGCTGCTGCCGACCTACGGCGTGTTCGACGACCGCCGCCACTTCGAGCCGGGTCCGGAAGGCGCCTGCGTGCTGCAGGTCGGCGCGCACCGCATCGGATTCCTGATCTGCGAGGATGGCTGGAACCACGAAGGGCGCGACTACAAGGTCAATCCCTTCACCGCCCTGCGCGAGGCGCGGCCCGACCTGGTGGTCAGCATCAACGCCAGTCCGTCCGACATCGGCAAGCGCGAACTGCGCCACACGCTGTTTCGCGCCGCCTCGCAGCACAACGCGCTGCCGATCCTGTACGTGAACCAGGTCGGCGGGCAGGACCAGCTGGTATACGACGGCGCCTCGTTCGCGGTGTCGCCCTCGCAGGGCCTGGCGTTCGAAGCGCGGCGCTTCGGCGAAGACTTCCGGGTGATCGGCTTCGCGCAGGGGCGCTTCAGCGCGGCCGATGGGGCGGCGCTGGACGCACCGGACGGCGCGGGCTTGCCGGTGGCCGAATTCGCGCGGCGCCAGATCGTGCTCGGTCTGCAGGACTATGCGCGCCGCTGCGGCTTCGGCAAAGTGGTGGTCGGCTGCTCGGGCGGCATCGATTCGGCCCTGACGCTGGCGCTGGCGGTCGACGCGCTGGGGCCGGAGAACGTCATCGCGGTGACCATGCCGTCGGCGTTTTCGAGCGAAGGCTCGATCAGCGATTCGGTCGCGCTGTGCAGCAACCTGGGCATCACCCTGTACACGCACCCGATCCTGGACCTGGTCAGGCAGTACGGCGCCGGCTTCGACACCGCCTTCGACCGGTCCTTGCAGGGCCTCCCGCTCGAAAACCTGCAGGCGCGCGTGCGCGGCACGATCCTGATGGCGTATTCGAACGCCTCCGGCGCCCTGCTGCTCACCACCGGCAACAAGAGCGAAATCTCGGTCGGCTACTGCACCTTGTACGGCGACACCAACGGCGGCCTCGGCCTGATCGGCGACCTGTACAAGACCGAGGTGTTTGCCCTGTCGCGCCACATGAACGAACGCGCCGGGCGCGCGCTGATTCCCGACGCGGTGCTGAGCAAGCCGCCATCGGCCGAACTGGCGCCGGGCCAGCGCGACACCGACAGCCTGCCCGAATACGCGGTGCTCGACGAGATCCTCAAGTGGCACATCGAAGGGCGCCGCCTGCCGCCGGCCGAAGCGGCGCTGGCCGAACGCTTCGTCGCCGGCCTGGCGGCCGACGCCGGCGGCGCGGCGCTGGTCAAGCGCATCCACGGCATGGTGGCGCGTAACGAATACAAGCGGCGCCAGGCGCCTCCGATCATCCGGGTGCGTTCGCGCGCCTTTGGCAGCGGCCGTCAATTGCCGATTGCCGCTCACTATGGTAGCCCATGAAAACACAAGCCAACCAACATGCCACCGACGTCGCGGTCCTGATCGGCCGCTTCCAGCCTTTCCATCGCGGTCACGTGGTCCTGCTCCAGCGCGCGCTGGTGAGCGCACCGACAGTGGTGCTGGTGCTCGGGTCCTCCTTCCAGGCACGCAACGCGAAGAACCCCTTCACCTGGGAAGAACGCGCCGCCATGATCGGCGCCACCCTGAGCGCGGAAGAGCGCGCGCGCGTCAGTTTCGTCGCCGTGCGCGACTATTACGACGACACCCTGTGGGCGGCGGCCGTGCGCAAGGCGGTCGCGCAGAGCGCGCCGGACGCGGCGCACGTGGCGCTGGTGGGCCACTTCAAGGATGCGTCGAGCTACTACCTGAATCACTTCCCCAAATGGGAAAACATCGTCGTCGAATCGGAACGCGCGATCGACGCCACCTGCGTGCGGCGCGTGTTCTTCGAAGCCGAAGACCTGGAGGTGTCGCTCAGCGTGCTGGACGACATGGTGCCGCTCGCCGTGCGCCAGTACCTGAAAGCCTGGGCGCTGCTGCCGCACTATCCGGCACTGGTGGAAGAGCACCGCCGCATCGTGGCCTACAGGACGGCGTGGAAAAGCGCGCCGTATCCACCCATCTTTACCACCGCCGACGCGGTGGTGGTCAGCGGCGGCAATGTGCTGCTGATCCGGCGCGGCGGCTTTCCCGGAAAAGGACAGTGGGCCGTGCCCGGCGGCTTCGTGGACCAGCGCGAGCGCCTGCTGCACGCGGCGATTCGCGAACTGGCCGAAGAAACCAAGCTGGCGCTGCTCGGCACCACGCTCGAAGGCATGCTGGTCGACGTCAAGGTGTTCGACCATCCCGACCGCAGCCAGCGCGGCCGCACCATCACGCATGCCCACTTCTTCGACCTGCAGACCGAGAACCTGCCGCCGGTGGAAGCGTCCGACGACGCCTCGCACGCGGCCTGGATCCCCATCGCCGAACTGGCCGGCATGGAAGACCAGTTCTTCGAGGACCATTTCCACATCCTCGATTCCTTCCTGTCCTTGAGCGGGCAAACGTCATGAGCGGCACACGTGACCGTTATCGCGGCAGCCTGCTGGGACTGGCCTGCGGCGACGCCGTCGGCACCACCGTGGAGTTTTCGCCGCGCGGCTCGTTCGCCCAGGTGACCGACATGACCGGCGGCGGCCCGTTCAGGCTCAAGGCGGGACAGTGGACCGACGACACCTCGATGGCGCTGTGCCTGGCCGAGAGCTTGCTGACCAAGGGCGCCTTCGATCCGCAAGACCAGATCAACCGCTACCGCAACTGGTGGCAGTGGGGTTACCTCAGTTCCACCGGCAGCTGTTTCGACATCGGCATGACGGTGCAGGATGCCTTGTCGCGCTACGCCGTGACGGGGGAGCCGTACAGCGGATCGACCAACCCGCGCAGCGCCGGCAACGGCTCGCTGATGCGCCTCGCGCCGGCGGTGCTGTTCGCCTACCCGGACCGCGCCGCCATGCTGCGCCATGCCGCCGACAGCTCGCGCACCACGCACGGCGCGCCGGAAGCGGTGCAGGCCTGCCAGCTGTTCGCCGCCATCCTGGGCGCGGCGCTCGACGGCCTGCCCAAGAGCGCGCTGCTGGCCAACGCCGGCTTCGTGCCGGGCGAGCCGAAACTGGCGGCGATCGCCGGCGGCGCCTTTCTCGGCAAGGCCGACCGCGATATCCAGGGTACCGGCTACGCCGTCGATGCGCTGGAAGCGGCCCTGTGGTGCTTCTTCCATACCGACAGTTTCGAGGCGGCGGTCCTGCGCGCCGCCAACCTGGGCGACGACGCCGATACCACGGCCGCCATTGCCGGCCAGATCGCCGGTGCCTGGTACGGCGTGGACGGCATTCCGGCACGCTGGCTCGAGCGGATCAGCATGCGCGCCGACATCGACGACATGGCCTGCCGCCTGTTCGACCGCTTTCATGATGCGAACCGCGAGCGCGTGGCGTGATCGGTCCCCTTGAAATCGCGGCCAACGTGGGAGCGAGCGCCTGCATCCTGCTGGCGGGGCGCAACAGCGTGCACACCTGGTGGACCGGCATCATCGGCTGCGCCCTGTTCGCGGTGCTGTTTTACCAGTCGAAGCTGTATGCCGACGTGGCGCTGCAGGGCTTCTTCATCGTCTCGGGCGCGATCGGCTGGATCCAATGGCGGCGCGGCGATCATGGCAGCGCACTGCCGATCACGCACGCCAGGCTCGCCACGCTGGCCTGGATCGTCCCGGCCGGCGTGGCCGCCAGCGCCGCCTACGGCGCGCTGCTGCACTACTTCACCAACGCCTACGCGCCGTTCATCGATTCGGCGGTGCTGGTGTTCAGCATCGTGGCGCAGTTGCTGCTGATGCGGCGCAAGGTCGAGAACTGGGCCTTCTGGATTCTGGTAAACAGCGTGGCCGTGCCGCTGTACGCCAGCCGTGGCCTGTACCTGACGGCCTTCCTGTATGCCTGTTACTGGGTCAACGCGATCGTGTCGTGGCTGTGGTGGCGCCGCCTGGCGCGCGAGGCCGCGTGAACGCGCCCGCCAGGCGCTGGCGGCGCGGCCTCGTGGTCGGCAAATTCTGTCCGCTGCACCGCGGCCACATGCTGGTGATCGACAGCGCGCTGGCCGCCTGCGACGAGGTGGTCGTCATCAGCTACACCTGGCCCGAATTCCCCGGCTGCGGCGCGGCGCTGCGCGAGGCCTGGCTGCGCGCCTTGTACCCGCAGGTGCGCCTGCTGGTGCTCGACCACGCCCGCCGCCTGTCGAGAACGCCTCCGTTTCCCGACAACGACGCGCCCGCTGCGGTGCAGCGCGACTTTTGCGCGGCCCTGTGCATGGATGTGCTGGGCGTGACGGTCGACGCTGTCTTTACCAGCGAAGACTATGGCGACGGCTTCGCGCTGGCGCTGAGCGCCTTTTTCGACGCGCGGCGCGGCCCCGCGCCGCCGGTGCGGCATGTGTGCGTGGACCGCGCCCGGGCCCAGGTGCCGGTGTCGGGCACGGCGCTGCGCGCCTTCCTGCATCCGCTGGTGTACGCCAGCTTCGTGCGCAAGGTGTGCGTGCTGGGCGGCGAATCGAGCGGCAAGACCACCCTGGCCGAGGCGCTGGCCGTGCAACTGGAGAGCGCCTGGGCGCCGGAATACGGGCGCGAACTGTGGAACGAAAAGCATGGCGCGCTGGCCTTCGACGACATGCTGGCCATCGGCCACGCCCAGCAGGCCCGCGAAGCGGCGCTGCTGCCGGGCGCCAAGCGCTGGCTGGTGTGCGACACCAGCGCGCTGACCACCGTGTTCTACAGCACGGAACTGTTCGGCCGGGCCGATCCGGCGCTGGTCGCGCTGGCCGCGCAGCCGTACGACCTCACCTTGCTGTGCGCCCCCGACTTTGCCTTTGTCCAGGATGGCACGCGCCGCGACGACGGCTTGCGCCAGCGCCAGCACGCCTGGTATGTGGCCGAACTGGCGCGGCGCGGCCTGCCGTACACCCTGGTCCAGGGCACCTTGGAACAGCGCCTGCAACAGGCGATCGCCGTGCTGGCCGCCTGAATAGCAGGCAGGCTGGACAAAAATCACCGATATTGTATTTCACGCCACACTTTTGTCGGATTCCGCTCGGCTCACACTCTTACTTTTGGTATTCTTTTGTAATTGTTTAGCGCAACTCGGAGCACGCCCATGGATTTCATGCACGACGACGCCATCGATATCTTAATCATCGAACACGAGGAAGTCACCGCGCTGTTCGAACAGTTTCGCGGCCTGAGCGCGCGCTCGACCGACAGCAAGAAGCGCATTGCCACCGACATCTGCGACGCCCTGACGGTCCACGCCCAGCTCGAGCTCGAACTGTTCTACCCGGCGGTGCGCAGCGCGCTCAAGGATGGCGACCTGATTGCCCAGGCCACCGTCGAGCACACCAGCGCCGCCGAACTGATCGAACGCATCCGCGGCATGGAGCCCGAGAACGAACTATTCGATGCCACCGTCAAGGTACTGTGGGACCAGGTCGCCCGCCACGCGCGCGAAGAAGAGGAAAAGATGTTCCCGCGCCTGCGCAAGAGCAAGCTGGACCTGGTGGCAATCGGGGCGCGCATGATGGCCTACCGCCGGGTGCTGGAGACCGGCCCGGGGCGCGTCCCTGTCTGACGCAGCGTAGGATTTAGATGACAAAGCGTCATTGTTGATGCCTACAGCGTGTCATCCACTGGTCCGATGGTTGCTTTTGGTAGCGAGCTTTACAGTAGAGCCATTGATGAGTTGAACCTAACAACACAGAGGCATACCATGTACCGCACGCAAAATATCGATTCGAACAGCAACGCCACCAACGCAATCCGCACCATCGCCCTGGGCGCCGCCGCCGTCAAGCCGGCCGTGGTCAAGCCGATGATCAGCGTTGCCGGCGCCCAGCAGAACGAATTGCTGCGTGCCTTGTCCCGCACCGACCTGGAAGCCCTGTTCCCGCACCTGGAACTGGTGCCGATGGCAGCCGGCAAGCATCTGTATGACTTCGGCAGCAAGTTCGACTATGCCTACTTCCCGACCAACGCCATCGTCTCGCTGATGTACGTCATGGAAGACGGCGCCACCACCGAAATCGGCGTGGTCGGCCGCGAAGGCGTGCTGGGCGTGGCGATGTACGAAGCCGAGCGCGCCACCTGCAGCGCCGTGGTGCAGACCGCCGGTTACGCGTACCGCCTGAAAAGCAGCGTGCTGCGCGATCTGGTCGCCTCCGGCGGCGCCATGGCCCAGCTGCTGATGCGCTACACCTTCGCCATGTTCGCCCAGCTGGCGCAAAACGTCGTCGGCGGCCGTCACTGCACGATCGAACAGAAGCTGTGCCGCTGGTTGCTGGACCGCCTGGACCGTTCGCTGTCGGACGAAATCAAGGTCACGCAGGACACCATGGCCACCATGCTCGGTGTGCGCCGCGAAACGGTCACCATGACCGCGCGCAAGCTGCAAGCCGATGGCCTGATCCAGTACCGTCGCGGCACCGTCGTGATTGTCGACCGCGCCGGCCTGGAAGCCTGCGCCGGCACCTGCTACCGCGCCGGCAAGATCGGCTTCGAGCAGATGCACGCCACCGCCTGGAACGACGCTTAACGCTTACCCTGGCATCGCGGACAGCACTGCACCGCCCGCGCTGCCACCTGTCACTCCCGGGGCCCGCCGACACCGGCGCGCCCGGGCGCAATTCCCCCAGCCATGTTATGTTATGCCGTGACGGACGCGAGACAAGCGCGTCCGTTTTTCATCACGGCACTTACAAGGCATGCGCATGAACATTTCCGATATTCCCTTCGGCGTGACCGACTGGTCCGGCGTGGAACGCACCGAACATCGCGGCGAAACCGGCACCGCCTGGTGGCAGACGCGCCAGTTCGGGGCCATCCGCGTGCGCATGGTCGAGTACAGCCCCGGCTACCTGGCCGATCACTGGTGCAGCAAGGGACACATCCTGTTATGCCTGGAGGGCGAGCTCGAAAGCGAGCTGGCCGACGGCCGCACATTCCGTCTGACGGCGGGCGTCAGTTACCAGGTTGGCGATGACGCCGAAGCGCACCGCTCCCGCACGCGCGGCGGCGCCAGCCTGTTCATCGTCGACTGAGGTGGCCGCCATGCAGACACTGCGCACGGCCGCGCTTGCCGATATCGATGCCATGTGGGCGCTGCGCACGCGCGCCATTGCCCACGGCTGTCCCGGACATTATGCGCCCGAGGTGATCGGGCCGTGGTCGGCGGCGCCGGTGCCGCGATCGTATGCGGGGCTGGTGCAAGGCGGCGGCGCCGTCATTGCGGAAGAGCGGGGCGCGATGCTGGGCTACGCGATCCTCGACCTGGCGAGCGGCGAAGTCGACGCGGTGTTCGTCGATCCGCAGGCCGGCGGCCGGGGCGTCGGCAAGACCATGCTGGCCGCGCTGGAGCGGATGGCGCGCGAACGCGGATTTTTGCGCCTGTATGTATCGGCGTCGCTCAATGCGGTCGCTTTTTACCGGGCGGCGGGATTCGCCGTGCTGCGCAGCGCCGTGTATGCGCATTCATCCGGTATTGCGCTGGACTGTGTGGAAATGGAAAACCAACTGGGCGGCGCAGGGTAGAATGTTGCTTTCTTTTTAAGTCAGTCACCCATGCACGTGCCGACACGCACCTACGCTACGCCGAACGCCACCCGCCATGGACTCATCCTGATCCTCGCGCTCGCACCGGGTCTGCTGTACGTGTCCGGCTTCTGGCGCTGGTTTTTCACACCGGTGTCGCTGGCGGCAGGCCTGGGTGCGGCGCTGGCCGGCAACCTGCTGCTGGCGCCGTCGATGGCAGGCATCGCGCAGCGCGATATCGACAGGGGAATGCACGCCAGCCTGCGCAGCGGATCGCGTTTTCCTTGGGGCGAGCGGCTGGTGTTGCATTGCCTGATCGGCCTGGTATGTTTCGGCTGGATGATGAGCGCGCTCTGGCTGTGCGCGATGCTGGTCGAACCGGCCATCTCGGAGCGTGCGTTCCGGGTTGAAGCGGTGCGGCAATGCAGCGGCCCCAAATGCGCCGCTTGCACGACCACGGCGTCGGCCGTACTGCGCTTCGAGTCGATGCGGACCGCGCTCTGCGTCGACCACGTGCAGCCACCCTTGCGCGAAGGCGAGTCGATGATCGTGCGCGGCTATTATCATCGGCTGATGATTCGCATCGACTCGGTGCGGCGCGCTCCCGGCGCGACGCCTACTTCAAGGCCTTGATCAGCGCCTCGAACTGCGTGCTCAGTGCGTGATCGTGCTGCTTGATCGGGGGCACTTCGCGTTCGATGCCGAGCAGTTCGTACACCGCCATCTGGGCGGCGCGCACCGAATACTCCACCGTGAACACCACATCGTCGGGGATCTCGACGAACTGGCTGACGAAGGCCAGGTTCTTCGATTCCTTCGGCACCGGCAGCGGACGGTCGCTGTGCAGGCGCGGCATGAACATGCTGGTGATGTAGGGCATGCGGCAAGGGATGCAATTGGCCGTTTCCATCACGTCCAGGTCGAAGCGCAGATGGCCGCACAGCTCGCGCAAAATCTCTTCGCCGGTGCAGTCCGACATCGGCTTGGCGACAAAGTTGCCGATCCGGTCGGGCGAGAGCGCATAGCCCCAGAATACCTTGACCCCGGGCGGCTGGTTGGCGAAATGCGGCTGGTGCGCCAGCACGACCGACATGAACCAGTTCGAATCCTTGAACGTGACCAGGCCGCCGGTGCCGGCTTCGTTGCCGCTGAACGCCTGCATCTTGTCGAAGAAGGCCGCATCCTGCAAGGTCACCGTGAACGAGGCCCAGTACGATTCCGCGATGCTGCTGTTGAACGCGGCCGGATTGCCGAAGCCCGGCTGCGCGGCGGCCAGCTTTTCCCACAAGGTCCAGCCGCCGCTGTCGGTCTTGTCGCGTTTTTCGGGGGCCCTGCTCATGCTGCCCAGGCTGGACGCGTCGGTCATCGAGCCGTTCTGGAAGAACACCAGGTCGCTCGCGGCCACATCCACATGTTCGCTGTTGCCCGCGCGCAGGCAGTCGAAGCCGGTCACGACGAACTTGCCGTCGCTAATGGTGTGAGCGATGTCGGTCACCTTGCAGTCGAGGATGAACTGCACGCCCTGGCCTTGCAGCCATTCCTGCAAGGGACGGACCAGCGAATCGTACTGGTTGTAGACCGTGCGGCGCACGCCGGCCAGGGTTTCGATGCGCGAAAACTCCAGCATGAAGCGGTGCAGGTAGCGCTTGAATTCGACCGCGCTGTGCCATGGCTGGAAGGCGAAGGTGGTGGCCCACATGTACCAGAATTCGGTCTCGAAGAAGGAAGGGTCGAGCCAGTCGCTGATGGTGTCCGCACCGAGCTCGGTTTCGTCGGCCAGGCTCAGTTTCAGCAGCTGGGCGCGGTCGTGCATCGAAAAGCCCATCGACGCGACAGGCACTTTTGCGCGGCGCTTGTCGACCAGGCGCGCCTGCGAGTGGGATTTGTACAGTTCGTTGAAGGCGACGGTTTCGTCGAATACGGTCTTGTTGGCATCGGCGAGCGAGGGGATCGACTTGAACAGGTCCCAGGTGCACTCGTAATTGTCGAAGGTGAGCATGCGGCCGCCGCGCAGCGAGTAGCCATGCTCGGGCGTTCCCGCGCCGTCCAGGCTGCCGCCGAGCAGGGGCGCCGCTTCGTAGATGCGGATATTGGCGCCGGGCACCTTGCCGTCGCGGATCATGAAGGCGGCCGCCGAGAGCGAGCCGATGCCACCGCCGAGCAGGTGGGCTTGTACATTGTTGTTCATGGTGTCGTCCAAAAAAGTGCATCGGTGTCCGGTGCTATCCGGACAGGCAAGTTCCGGACGACATTTGCATCATGCATGTGCTTGCGACGCGGCATGCGTCCGGATGCCTGCAGAATCGCATGGCGCGGGCGCAAAAAAATTGACGCACATCAAAATTGCACAAACGGTAATAGAGTACTTGTTCAGCCGTTTTCGCTGGACAAGGCGCGTGCCTTCCATCCTCTATAATTCCGGCACCTCTTTTTGACTGGATGCCGCATGACGCTTTTCGACGCCTGTTCGCACCTTCACGCCACACTCGCCGCCGCCCTTTGCCTGTCCGCAGGCAGTGTTTTCGCGGCCGACACCTGCGGCGGCGCGCCGCGCCTGGACGTGAGCACGCCGCCGGGCTTTTGCGCAGCCATCATCGGCCAGGGATTCAAGTTCGCGCGCGGCGTGCAGCCGATGCCCGACGGCAGCGTGCTGGTGGTGGACCTGGGCGGCTGGCAGCCGAACCAGGGCAGCGTGTGGCGGCTCGCGCCGGGCGCGGCAGGCTACCGGAAAACCGTGCTGATGAAGAAAATCGACCGTCCCAACGGCATCGTGCTCGGTCCCGACGGCATGGTGTACGTGGGGGCGATCAAGCGCATTTTCCGCTTCGATCCGCGCGATCCGGACGGCACGGTCAAGGATGTCATCGGCGGCAATTCCGGCACGCCGGCGCTGCCCGGCATCGGGCGCCACCCGCTGACCGCGATGCGCTTCGACGCCAAGGGCGATCTGTTCGTGAACGTCGGCTCGGGCAGCGACCATTGCGAAGACAGGGAGGGCAAGGCGCCGGATGCGAACAAGCCGTGCGCCGAGGCGAGCGGGCCGAATGCGCTGGGCGTGCTGCGCAAGTACACGATGCAATGGCCGGCCGGCAGCGTCAAGCGCTGGGAAGTGCATGCGACGGGCTTGCGCAATTCGATGGCGCTGGCGGTCCACCCGGTCACGCATGCCTTGTGGCAGGGCGAAAACTCGCGCGACGCGATCCAGGCGGCCATGAAGGGTTTAAAAAACGATAACGACCTGCCGCATGACGAGTTGAACCTGATCGAAGCGAAGGCCAACTACGGCTGGCCTTACTGCTACGACAACAATGTGGCCAGTCCCGAGTATCCGAACGCCAAGTGCGCCGCCTATCGCGCGCCGGTGCGCCTGCTGCCGGCCCATTCAGCCCCGCTCGGCATGACGTTTTACACGGGCGCCATGTTTCCCGCGCAATACAAGAACAGCCTGATCGTCGGCTACCACGGGTATCGTGCACACGGGCACCGGCTGGTGGCCTTCCTGCCGGATGCGCAGGGTGCGCCGCTGGGCAGGTCGATCGAACTGATCGGCGGCTGGACCGCCAAGCCGAAGCAGCCGGCCGGCGCGCCGGTCGATGTCAAGCAGGGGCCGGACGGCGCCATCTACCTGGTCGAGGACCGCAGCGGCCGGGTGCTCAGGTTGCAGTATGCGGTTCCGGTTCCGGTTCCGGTACCGGTTCCGGCGCCGGGAACGGCAGCGGCGGGCAAATAGGCGCCCACGGCGTGCGCGCGGCCGGCTGGCCGGCCTGCGCGCGCGCGCACCAGGCGAACAGTTCCTCGGGCGCGAGCGGGCGGGCGAACAGATAGCCCTGGCCTTCGTCGCAGCCCTGCTCGTGCAGCAGCTGGCGCACGTCGTCGGTTTCGATGCCTTCGGCCACCACGCGGAATCCCAGCTCGTGCGAGAGCGAGATCATGGTGTTCACCAGCGTGCGGTTGCGTTCGCCGCCAGCCATGTTGCGCACGAAACTCTGGTCGATCTTCACCACGTGCGCCGGCATGCTTTGCAGGTAGGCGAGGCTGCTGTAGCCGGTGCCGAAATCGTCGATCGCCAGGCGCACGCCGGCCTGGTCGAGCGCGGCCAGGGTGGCCAGCGCGGTGCCCTGGTTTTCCATGATCGCGCTTTCCGTCACTTCCAGTTCCAGCCAGCCCGGGGCCACGCGATGCTGGTTCAGCAGCGCCGTGACGGTGCTGACGAAATCGGCTTCGAGCAGGTTGGCGGACGACACATTGACCGACATCTGCAGTTGCAGGCCGGCGGCGTGCCAGACGGCCAGCTGGCGCACGGCTTCGCGGATCACCCAGCTGGTGGCGGCGCGCACCATCGACGTCTGTTCCACCACCGGCATGAATTCGCCCGGCGGCACGTCGCCCAGCTCCGGATGGCGCCAGCGCAGCAGGGCTTCGGCGCCGATGCAGGCGCCCGTGCCGAGGTCGATGCGCGGCTGGTACACCAGGCGCAGCTGGCGGGTATCGTGCAGCGCGGCGTCGAAGGCGTTGAGCAGGGTGAAGCGGCGGCGGTAGGCCGCGTCTTGCTCGGACGAATAGCTGCCGATCGGCAGGCCGGTCCGGTGCGCATCCTGCATGGCGTTCTGGGCGATGCGCAGCACGTCGAGGCAATCGGTGCGGCCCAGCACGAAGGGCGCGATGCCGATCGCCGGCGTGGTCACGAAGCGCGACGTGCCCCAGGCGCTGCGGCTGTCGAGCCAGTGCGCGAGGCGCGCGCTGTAGCGGGCCTCGTCGGTGGCGGGCGGGGCGATGGTGATGAACTGGGTCGCCGCCAGCTGGTACACCTTGTGTTCCTCGCCCATGACGGCGCGGTAGGAGCGGATCGCCTCGTTCATCAGGTCGTCGAAGTAAGAGGCGCCCATCACGCGCGCCGCATTGTTCAGCTGTTCCTGGTTGGCCATGTTGACCAGCACGGCCACGCGCTGCTCGCCCTGCGGGCGGTCCATCTGCAGGTCGGCAAAATCTTCGATGAATTGTTTGCGGTTCGGCATGCCGCTGAGCGGGTCGACCCGGCCCAGGGTGTGCTGCAGCTCGATCTGGGACATGACCATGGCCGCCAGGTCGATCAGCGCGTCGCGTTCGGTGCCGCTGATGGCGCGCGGCTCCGGGCCCAGCACGCACATGGCGCCGAGGCTGTAGCCGTCGCTGGTGATCAGCGGCGCGCCGGCGTAGAAACGGATACCGCTCCTGGCCAGGGGGCTGTCGCGGAAAAAGGCGTCTTCCTGCAGGTCGTTAATGACCAGCATGTCGCCGCAATCGGTGACGCCGGCGCAGGGCGCCTTGAGCCGGGGAATCGAGGTGTGGGACACGCCCACGCGCGACTTGAACCACTGGCGGTCGCTGTCGGTCAGCGACACGGCCGCGATCGGCAAGCCGAACACCCGCGCCGCCATGCGCGTGATGCGGTCGAAGGCTTCGCTGGGGGCGGTGTCGAGCAGGTCGAGCTTGCGCAGGGCCAGCAGGCGCTCGGTTTCATTATGGGTCATCATCTTCATGCCTTTTTCGGCCTGCGCGCTGGGCCACGATCTTGAACGCCATTGCGTCGCACGCGCTCGTTATCACTGTTAACAGGGAGAGATGCAGGAAATGGGCATCGGGAAAGCGTGCGGCAGGCCGCAGGGGCCGGAGACGAGCGGGTCAAGGCTCATGGGCAAATTGTAGCACCGAACGAAAATTAGTGCTTTGCAGCACTAAACGTACGAACGGCGCAACAAACCGGGGCGCTTCGGATGAAAGCCGATGATGCGGGAGGAATATTTACACGTATAATCGATTCGACTGGAACGCGGGTTTGCCCGCCTTGCACGCTTGATTTCTCACCCTGATCCCCCATCCCCCGGGATCGACCAGCTCCGCCTGTCGGCCCAAGCCCGCCGATGCATCAGAACCAGGTTCGCGCCGCGCAGCATGGCGCGCTCATACAGTTGCCGCCGGCCGCCGTCCAGCCGGGCGCAGGGAAAAGGAAAAGATGAATAACGTTCAACAGGATATCGACGAAAGAAGCAATCTCACCAGTCTCAACAAGCTGGAATTGCTCCTGTTCCGTTTGGGTGGCGATGCCGAGGGCAACCACTCCGAGCTGTATGCGATCAACGTGTTCAAGATCCGCGAAATCGTCGCGATGCCGCACGTCACGCCGATTGCCGATTCTCACCCGCATATGTTGGGTGTGGTTAATTTGCGCGAGCAGATCATTCCGGTCATCAATCTCCCTGCGGTGGTGGGATGCATTCCGGCGGCCGGCCTCAAGCTGCTGTTGATCACCGAATTCGCCCGCACCACGCAAGCCTTCGCCGTGGAAGCGGTGGAAGAGATCGTGCGCCTGGAGTGGACCTCGGTGCTGCCGGGCGACAAAACCGCCAGCGGCGCGCTGGTGACCAGTATCGCCAAGGTCGACGGCGACGTGCCGAACACGCGCCTGGCGCAGGTGCTCGACGTGGAATCGATCTTGCGACAGCTGCACAGCAGCGAAGAGCCGGACGTCGATGTCGACACCATGGGCGCGCCGATCAATCTGCCGGAAGGGCAGGTGATCCTGGCGGCGGACGACTCGGTGATCGCGCGCGCGCTGATCGAAAACGCCTTGCAGGCCATGGGCGCCAAGTATGTGATGACTAATTCCGGCAAGCAAGCGTGGGACAAGCTGGAAGCGATCGATATCGCGGCCAAAAAAGAGGGCAAGACCGCGCGCGACAAGGTGGCCCTGGTGCTGAGCGACCTGGAAATGCCGGAAATGGATGGCTTTACCCTGACCCGCAATATCAAGCAGGACAGCCGCTTCTCGACCATACCCGTGATCATTCACTCGTCGCTGTCGGGCGCGGCCAACGAAAATCACGTGAACGGGGTGGGGGCGGACGCCTACATTGCCAAGTTCGTGCCGATCGAACTGGCGGCCTTGCTGCGCAAGACCCTGGCCAAGAACACGACGCCGCAAAAGCGCGGCTGAGGTAGCACACCAAGCTCGTCCCGGTGCAGGCACGCCTGCGCCGGAACGACCCGCTGTCGTCAGTGATTCTGCTTCTGCTTCGCCCCACCGCCCGCGCCTTCGTCCTTGCCTGCCTTGATGCGGCTTGTGGCGTCGTGGCTGCTCTTGTCCTCCTTCTTGCCGGCCGCCGAATTGACGTCGGCTTCGGTTTCCGGGCTGCCAGACTGCTTGTTTTGCGTGCCGCTCGATGTCGATTCGGTCATGGTAAATCTCCTCGTGGCAGTGAAAAAACGGTGCGGTGCGCCGCTGCCTAGTGCAGCGTCGCGCCTGTATCGTGCTGGGCCCAGGCGGGAATATGCGCGTAACCGGCGCGTGCCCCGACTTCGAGCCGGGCGACCGCCGCCATGATGGCGTCGGGATTGGCGTAATGCAGCATGTGCCCGCAGCCCTGTTCCAGCTGCAGGTCGCTGTGCGGAACATCCTTGTGAAAGCGCAGCGCATGCGCCTCGGGACTGACCACCCGGTCGCCACAGCCGGCCAGCACCGCAATCGGCAGGCGCAGTTCGCCGTAGCGCTGCGACAGGCGCGCCGCCGCCGACATCAGCATGCCGCTCTCGGCCGCACTGGCGCCCAGCTGCGCGGGCCGCAGCGACATCCATTCGGGAAACCGATTGAAGCGCTCGGGAACCGGCGCGGGGCCGAACATGCGCCGCGCCAGCGCCGGCCACATCAGCCGTCCCAGCAGCGGCGCCACGGTATTTCTCAGCAGTTGCCCGAGCACCGGCATGGCGGGCGCGGCGGCCAGGGGCGCATCGAGCCGCATGGTCGGATAGTAGTAGCCCGATACCAGGGTGATGGCGCGCACGTAGCGCGGATAATCGAGCGCCAGCGCCAGGGTCACCAAGGTGCCCCAGGAGTGGCCCACGATCACCGGCCGCTCCACGCCCAGCGCGCGCAAGGCCTTGTAGATCAGGCGCGCCTGCGCTTCCGGGGTCCAGCTGGTGCCGGCGGGACGCTCGCTGTGGCCGAATCCCGGCCGGTCGAACACGATCACGCGATGCGATTCGGCCGCGGCGTCGAGCAGGCCGCTGAGCGCAAAGTCATCCGAATGCAGGCCATTCCCGTGCAGCAGCACCAGGGGCGAACCCGTGCCGCGCTCCACATAGTGCAGGCGCACGCCGTCGATCTCGACCACCCGGCCCGGCGCGGGATTGGCTTGTTCGGCCTCGCGCTTTTTGGCGTGCACGTACAGCGCCGACGCGGCCAGGCCGGCCGCGGCGGCCAGCAGGGCAACGCTGCCCCAGCCGGGCGTGCCCGGTTCGGTGTGGGTGGAAATGCGACTCGGCATGGCGGTGCGGTTGTAAGGCATGGTGGTTCCTGCGGCAGGTTGATGAATGGCTGTCGTGGAGCTACTTTGCCTGTCGCACCCAGCGCCGGTCTGTGCGCCAGTCAACAGTGCGCGCACCTTGGCGGTGCGCCTGCGATCAGTCCCGCAGTTGCAGATAGGCGGCGGCGACCGCCTCCTGCCCGTATACACGCTCCAGCCGGCGCACCGTGAAGTGGCCGCGCGCCATGTCCTGGAAATGGTTGATGAACAAGGTGTTGACCAGCGCGCCGCCGGCCGCGCCGATCACCGGCACCATCATCGCCGCCGCCTTTTGCGAGACGTGCACGTTGAAGCGGGCGGCGATCTGGGCGATCAGGCGCACCAGCGCCGGCGCTCCTTCGCTGGCCATGGCATGCTTGGCCAGGTAAGCCGACGCTTCCGACATGGCCTGCGCCAGCGCAAAGCGCGCCGCGTAATAGCCCGATTCCGAGGCATCGTCGGCGGCCGTCTTGCCGCCCAGCGAAAACACCATCAGGCACGCCAGTTGCGCGTCGCCCGAGGCCAGGTCTTCGCCCTGGGCGCGGCCGATGTCGGCAATCGAGCGCAGCATGACGACGGTGGAGACCGGCAATTCGACCGCCAGTCCGGCGATGCCGAAGGCGCCGCCGGCCGCGCCGCTCAGCGCCACCGCCGCGCTGTGCAGCTTGGGGAAGGAGCTGGTGCCGGTGGGGCGCAGGGTGGCGTTGGCCACGTTCAGGCATTTGGTGAGCGAGGCCTTGGTGACGGTGGCGATCTTGCCGCTCCAGGAAGCGGGCAGGGCCTTGACTGCCGCTTCCAGCGGCATGCCGATCACGTCGGTGATGCGCGCCACGTAGCCGGGATGCTCGAGCAACTGCCTGGCCTGCTTCAGTTCGGCCAGGTGCTCCTGCGACAAGCCGGCGCCGGCCGGGGATGAACGTTCCATATTTCCTCACTGGTCAAATGCCGCTGCGCACGCTGCGACAGGGCGATGCGTGGAGTATAGGCGAGTCGGCCAAGACCGGCATGCGCGCGCGGAGGACTGCTACAATTTCCGTCCAGATAGCGCTAACATTGCCAAGGAGCCGAACGATGACACCGACCACGCCCGCCCGATTCTTCCGATCCAGCGCCAGCGCGCTGGCGCCCCGCCTGCTGGCTGCCGCGCTGCTGTGCGCGCCGATGGCGCAGGCCTCGACGGCCGTGTGCAGCGGCGCTGCCCCCAGCGGCGAACTGACGGCCACGCGCGTGCCCGGCACGGCGCCGTCCGGCAGCGAGCCGGGCCTGTACGAAGGCCCGGTCTGGATCGGCGACGCGCTGTACTTTTCCGATTTTACGTTCGGCCCCGGTTTTCCCTCGCGCATCCAGCGCCTGGGGCCGGATGGCACGCTCACGACGGCGCTGGCCGACAGCGGCAGCAACGGCCTCGCGGTCGATGCGCGCGGCAATATCGTGGCCGCCAACCACAAGGCCAAGGGCGTCTCGCGCGTCGACCTGGCCGGCGCCAAGCGCATCCTGATCGCCGGTCGCCATGAGGGCAAAGTCTTCAATTCGCCCAACGACGTCGCCATCGCCGCCGACGGCACGATCTACTTCACCGATCCGACCTTCCAGCGCGCCGCCGCCCCGGGTGGGCAGGACGCCACCCGCGTGTACCGGGTCACGCCCGGCGGCACGGTGACGGTGGTGGAGGACGGGCTTGCCAATCCGAACGGGATTGCCCTGTCGCCGGCGGGGGAGACGCTGTATGTGAACGGCGGCGGCGGCGGCGGCGTGCTGCGCGCCTACCCGATCGAGGGCGGCGTGCCGGGCAAGGGGCGCGACCTCGTCGCCGGCCTGGAGGCGCCGGACGGCATGACCGTCGATTGCCTGGGCAATATCTATGTGACGGAACATACGGCGCAGCGCGTGCGCGTGTTTTCGCCGGCGGGCAAGGAAATCGCGCTGATCAGGGTCGACGCCAACATCACCAATGCCGCGTTCGGCGGCGCCGACGGCAAGACCCTGTACCTGACGGGCGCCGGCGCGCTCTGGCAACTTCCTCTCGGCCTGAGCGGTCATCCCTACTGACAAGAATAGGCTCTCAGGTCGCGGGGTGCAAAGTTTTGATGACTTGTGTTAAGAGTCGAACATACGCAGGGCGCGCGGGTGCGCATACTGGATTCATGCAGTAACTTTTCTCACCGAAAGAAATCATGAATACCGCGTATCGCCCGTTTGCCGTCCTGACCGTATCGCCACCGCCGTCGCGCCGGAGCGCCTGACATGAAAACCATCAAACCCGACTCCCAGCCAGCCTCGCGCATCGAACGCGAAATCGAGCGCGAGCGCGACCAGCGCCACAAGAACGACGATGAGCGCTCCGGCACCAGCCCGGCGTCCGATTTCCGCATCAAGGATGCGCGCGAAAGCAGCGATTCCGGCATCCTGCACCGCTCGCGCTCGCGCTACTACTGAGCCGGCGCGGCGCGGTCGCGCCAGGCTTGACAAATTGCTGTCTTGACACACCAGCCTGACACAACCAGAATAAGACGTTCTGGTTGCCGGCGGCCGCGCCGCGACCGCCTTTGTCAGGAGTAAGCCGTGACCCGTTTCCGTAATAATTCCGACCGCCTGCTGGAAGTGAGCCTTCAAAACGAGAAGGTGCTTGCCATCGCCGGTTCCATGGTCGCCTACACCGGCACCATCAAGTTCGAAAAATCCATTCTCGGCGGCGAGGGCATCTTCGGCGCGCTCAAGCGCAAGGTGACCAACGAGGGCATGCAGCTGATGCAAGCCTCGGGCAACGGCACGGTCTTTTTTGCCCAGGACGCGGCCGAGATCACCGTCATCCCGCTGTCCGGAGAAAAGATGATCATCGAAAGCAGCAGCCTGCTGGCCTACGATTCCTCGCTCAAGACCGGCACCAGTTTCGCCGGCCTGCGCGGCGCGGTGTCGGGCCAGGGTCTGTTCAGCACGACGGTCGAGGGCCAGGGCAACATCGCCGTCATCTCGCGCGGCAACCTGATCATGCTCGAAGTCACGCCCGCCAACCCGCTGCGCGTCGATCCCGACGCCTTTGTGGGCTACAAGGGCAATATCACCCAGGAATTCGTGTTCGACGTCAACTGGCGCACCATGGTAGGCGAAGCCTCCGGCGAATCCTACCAGCACAAGTTCAGCGGCCAGGGCGTGGTGTTCATCCAGCCCGCGGAACGCTGACAGGTGGCGCGCAGCGCTCTTGAACAATCGAATTTAGTGGGAGAATGCCATGCCGGCGTACCAGCAGATCAATGAAAAAATGATTGAGGTCAAACTCAATAACGAAGAAGTCTTCGCCAAGAAGGGCGCGATGATTTCCTACCAGGGCGAGGTGGCCTTCAGCCGTTCCTTCCTGGCGGGGCAGGGCGTGGAGAGCATCGCGATGCGCGCCGCCACCAACGAGGGTTATTCGCTGATGATGGCCAAGGGGCGCGGATCGGTCTACTACGCTTACGACGGCCTGTTCGTCACCATCATCCCGGTGCGCGGCGACACTTTATATGTCGAAAGCGAAAACGTGCTGGCGTTCGACGCCCGCCTGACCGCCGGGACCATGTTCCTCGGCAACCAGGGCGGTGTCCAGGGCATCGTGCGCGGGGCCGTGTCGGGCCAGGGCTTGTTCACCAGCACCTTTCGCGGCAATGGCGAGGTGGCGATCCTGTCGGACGGCAACGCCATCGGCTTGCCGGTCACGCCGGACGTGCCGGTATGCGTCGATCCGCAAGCCTACATCGGCCATACGGGCCAGCTCAGTTCCGCCATCGTCACCGACCTGAACTGGAAGACCTTCGTCGGCCAGGCCTCGGGCGAATCGTACCAAGTCAAATTCACCGGCCAGGGCACGGTCTACATCCAAGCGAGCGAGAGGTAAATCATGACAGTCTACAATCCAGCGAACTTGCCGAAGAACGATAACCTGAACCGGTTTGCCTTCGTGGTCGATGTCAGCGAGCAGATTTTCATCCGCAAGGGCAAGATGATCGCCTTTTACGGCAACCTGAGCTTCGAAGCGATGGGCAGCAGCATCGTCGACATGCTGGCGCGGCACGCCTTCAACGCGCCGAAGTACATCCACAACTTCGTGGTGGCGCAGGGGCAGGGACAACTGATCCTGGGCGACAACGGCAACGACATCGCCTGCTACGACCTGGATGCGGCCAACATGACGATCCGCGCCAAGAACCTGCTCGGCTTCACCAAGAATGTGATCTGCCAGGAATCGACCCTGCCGGGCTACCTGACCCTGCTCGGCACCGGCAAGATCATCGCCTCGTCGAACGGGCCGGTGCACTTCCTGGAATTGCCGTGCCGGGTCGACGAACAGGCGGTGCTGGGCTGGGCCGATTGCCCGAGTCCCTCGTACCGCTACGACTACGATCACGTCAGGGGCTTTATCTCGACCGTCGGGGCATTGACGGGTTTCAGCCTGTCGGGCGAGGAAAAGCAGGTCGACTTTACCGGCGCCGGCACGGTGCTGGTGCAATCGTCCGAACTGGAACTGAGCAACAACTCGACCCTGGCGCATCTGGTGTCGCTGTTGCCGCAACTGGGCAAGGAAGATTTGGGCAAGCTCAGCCTGTCGCTGCAGCAGCAAGCCCAGCAGCGCCGTTAGACGGCGTCGGCAGGAAGGGCGGCGCTACCCGTGCGCCGCCGTCTGTTCGGCCACCGGCTGCAGCGCGTGCATGCGCACCGCCCACACCACCCCCGCCACCAGCAGGACGATCGCCGCCATTTCCAGCGTCCGTGGATACTGGCGGTGATACACGAACCCGTACAGTAAAGCGAACAGCGTTTCGAACAGGATCAGCTGGCCCGACAGGGTCACCGGCACGCGCCGGCTGGCGATATTCCACAGATGGTTGCCGATCACCGAGGCGCCCAGCGCCAGCAGGGCGTTGGTGATCCAGAACATCGTCCAGTTGCGCCCGCTTGCCGCGCCCGCCGCACCGGTGACGTCGCCATGCCAGACGGCAAAGGCAAGCACGCCGATCGCCAGCGCGATCAGGCCGCTGGCCATGCCGTACAGGGCCGACCATTCCGCGCTGCTGAAATGGGCATTGCGCTTGAGGAAGCGCGCATTGTCGAGCGCGTACCAGCTCCAGCACAGCAGGGCACCGAAGGCGCACAGCACGCCGAGCAGGGTGGCGCCGGGCGCCGCGCCGCTGGCGCGCGCGTGCAGGAATACATCGAGATTGATGCAGGCGATGCCGGCGCCCACCACCAGCAGCGGCAGCGCCAGCTGCGCCATGGGAATGGCGCCATGATCCTTGCGCCCGAGCAAGGTGACGGTTATCGGCAGCAAGCCGATGATGAGCGAGGTCGGCGCCACGCCAGCCAGCTTGACGCCCAGCGCCAGCAGCATGTAGTAGACGATATTGCCCGCCAGTGCATGGCGCACCAGCGCCGCGCCATCGCTGCGGTCGAGCCGTTGCAACAGGCCGCGCAGGCGCGGCAGCATCAACCCGGTGGCGATGGCGCCATAGGCGATGTAGCGGCCCACGGCCAGTTCCACCGGCGAGAACGCGGGTAACAATTCCGGGACGATGAACACCATGCCCCACATCGCGCCGGCCAGCAGGCCGCACAGTACGCCGTTCCACATCGTTTTAATTCCCGTCATGCATTTAGTTGCCAAGTCTGACAGTGTGGCACGAAGTCGCGGCCGCTGCCGGGCGCTGTGGCTGTCGGCCGTCGTGACGCATGGGGGAGACTGCGCTTGTGGCTGATCGGCCGGCGAGGATGGCGTGCTGTGGCCGCGACTGGGACGGTCGGGTGGGTGCTGGCTACCCTTGCGATGGAGGAGCGCGGCGTTGCAAATTCAAAAAAGTTCGTCCAGCAGCAAGTGGAACCGCAGTTTGCGTCGATCGGGAAACGGTAGTCCATATTGCAGGAACAGCCGATCCGGCAGCGCCTCACCGTAGTCGCCAAGATTGTTCCAGGCGATGGCGAGATCCTGGTAGCGGTCGGCAAGGCCCGCCCCTCCCACATCGATGCAGCCGACCACCTCGCCGTCATGCATCAGCAGGTTATCGAGCGAATAGTCGCCATGGGTGACCACCAGGTCCGGCGCCAGCGGCAGATGGTCTTGCAATGACGCCCAGACCTGCTCGGCCGTCCAGCCTGCGCGCTCGTCATCGAAATCGTCGACGTCGACGGCGCCCGCATCGATGCGCTGGCGCGCAAGGCGCAGCTTGACAGTGTGGTCGCTGTTGAATGGACACGCCTCCACCGGAATCGCGTGCAGCCGGCGCAGGAAGGCCGCCAGTGCGTCGACAATGGCAGGGCCCAGCTCGGGGCGCGATGCCAGCAGTTCGCCGGCCGTTTTTCCTTTCAGCGCGCTCGTCAGCAGCCAGGCCTGATCGGGCGTGCGGACAAAGTGCACGACCGACGGCACGGGCACGAATTGCCCCAGCCAGCGCAGCCGTGTCATTTCATCCGTCATGTGGTCGGCAATGGCACCGGTTCCGTGCTTCAGGAACAGATCCGGCGCGTCGCTCCTGCCATGAAGCCGATGGAGGGAAGCGCCGGACTGGCCGACCTTGTTGCGCTCCCATGCATATGCTGCGAGGGTGGCGCCGATCGCCGTGGGGAGCGACGCTTGCATACAGGTTTGTTCCGGGCTGGAGTGGCTCATTCGATCGGGCTGTTGTCCTTGCGGTTGATCGGCTCGATGCCGCCGACGCCGACGACACCTCCGGGCGTGGATTTTAACGCACGGCAGGGTCGAAATGAAGTCACTCGCCCTGTGAAGCATGCAGCCAGCCTGGGGGCCAGTCATTCCATCCGTGTATCATGCCTGCCTTTCTGATTCGGAGATCCTACATGCTTCAACCATCTTCCCTATGCCGTGCCGCTATCGTCGGCTCCGCCATGCTGACGCTGTCCGGCTGCGCGGGCGTGCCTGCCAGCGCCACCGTCGCAGTGGCCAATCCCACGACGATGGTCTTGGCGACACCGTATACCTGGTCCGAAGCCCATTCGACGTTCGGGAGAAAGGTGACTTTCGAGTACACCATGGTTGCAGGTAATTACACCGGCGCGCGGGAAGACAGCGGTGGAACTTTCTACGAAGGCGAAGCCAACTGCCTGAGCAAGAAAGTCATCTACACCAATATCGACGCTTTCCTGCTCGATACCGTATGGACGCAGCGCTGCGGAGTCTATGTACCCAGGTCGGCCGATCACGGGGTCAAGGTCTATTACTACAATGCTGGCTCGACGGCGCAGTTTCCGGGACAGCCAGGGTCGGCGACCCAGGCCCCGCGGGCGCCCGAGGTGAACACGGTCGCCATTGCCGAGAATGTCGTCGGCGCCAACCCTGGCGTGTCCCCAATGCAATTTGGTGTGGCTGCGGGACTTGGCGCCGGGCTCGGCGGCATGATCCAGGATGCGCAACAAAAAGCGCTGCTGAATAACGCCCAGTTCCTCTTCTATCAGCCTGAACAGCCGGCCTTGCGCAGCGCCTTCGGTATCCGGTAAACAGCGCCACGGCGCTCACCTTCTCGACCGCTAGTCCATGCTGAAAAAAACCTGAGCCTGCCAGCCAGCGGTTGCTCCCATGCGCCAGCGTCGATCCGGCGGACCCGACGCCGACCCGCAATTCCAATCGAACTGGTGTTGACTGCCTGTAGTATTGGCGTTTATCCGGTCATCATGCAGGTGTCGTCGATATGGAAGCAAACATTCAAGCAAGCACCGAGCTCGATCTCCGTGCGCTATTCGATGCGACCCCGTCGCCTTATCTGGTGCTGGCGGACGACTTGCGCATTGTGTCAGTCAATCAGGCATATCTGAAGGCAACAAAGACCCGGCGCGAGGAGATTCTCGGGCGCGATATTTTCGAGGTCTTTCCGGACAACCCGGCAGATCCCAGCGCGAGCGGGGTGGCAAAGCTGCGCGAATCGCTCGAGCGCGTACTGCGCAACAAGTGCCCCGACACGATGGCGATTCAACAATATGACATACCGGTACCCGGTCCGGACGGTGTGCATTTCGAGGAGCGCTATTGGAGCCCGATCAACACACCTGTCTTCGGACCCGGCGGAGAAGTGACCCACATCATTCATTGTGTGGAAGACGTCAACGACTTCGTCAGGGCGTGCGAGCGCGCCTCGCGCATGGAGTCGACCATCGGCGACCAGGCGCTCGAGATCGAGGTCGCAAACAGGCGCTTGCGCGAAGCCAACAATACACTTGAGCAGCGGGTGGAGGCGCGGATCGAAGCCCAGCTTGAAGCGGAAGAAAAGTTGCGGGCAAGCGAAATCCGCTTCCACCTGCTTGCCGATTCCATCCCGCAGATCGTGTGGATTGTCGACGACAGCGGGCGCGGCGTGTTTTTCAACAAGCAATGGTCGGTCTATACCGGTGTGGCGATCGATACCATCGCGCCTGCTGACATTTCTGCCGAGTTCGTCCATCCCGACGACCACCTTGCGACCATGCAGGCGTGGGAGCGTGCCCGTAAAAACGGGCACAATTTCAGCGTCGAGCACCGGATCCGCTCGGCCTCGGGCGAATATCGCTGGTTCCTGGTGCGCGCGGAATCGTATCGCGACCCGCACACCGCGGAAATCCTGATGTGGTTCGGTACCTCCACCGATGTCCACGACCGGACCCTGGCCGAGGCGGCATTGAGCGAGCGCGAGCAGCTGCTGCGGCTGGCGCTCGATGCCGCCGACGTGGGCGAATGGGATGTCGACATGCGCAGCGAAACCATGTTCTGGCCGCCGCGCGTGAAAGCCATGTTCGGCATCTCGGCGCATTCTCCGGTGACGCTGGCCGATTTCTACGAGGGCGTCCATCCGGACGACCGCGAACGCACGCTCGCTTCCTTCGCCAGCACCGCCAACCCGGGACTGCGCATCCAGTACGAGTCGGAATACCGCACCATCGGCAAGGAGGACGGCGTCATTCGCTGGGTTGCCGCCAAGGGACGGGGCCTGTTCGACGAGTCCGGCGAATGCATCCGCATCATGGGGACGGCCATCGACATTACCAGGCGCAAGGCAGACGAAGAGAAGCTGCGCGAAAGCGAAGAACGATTGCGCCAGGCCGACCGCAGGAAAGACGAGTTCCTGGCGATGCTGGCCCATGAATTGCGCAATCCGCTGGCGCCCATCAGCGCGGCGGCCGAACTGTTGCAAATGGCGCGGCTCGATGACGAGCGCGTGCGTCGGACCAGCCAGGTCATCGGGCGCCAGGTCAGGCATATGACCAGCCTGGTGGACGACTTGCTGGACGTCTCGCGCGTCACCCGTGGCATGGTGGAGCTGGACAATACGCCGCTCGATGCCCACCACATCGTTGCCGACGCCGTGGAGCAGGCCACGCCCCTGATCCGGGCGCGCCGGCACCACCTGGAACTGCACCTCACGCCCGAGGGGGCGATGATGCAGGGCGACCGGAAACGCCTGGTGCAGGTGCTTGCCAACGTGCTCAACAATGCCGCGAAATACACCCCGGAAGGCGGCAACATCCGCCTGCGCACCGATGTGCGCGATGCACAGGTGCTGATCGAGGTGGCGGACGACGGCATCGGCATGGCGCCGGAACTGGTGGCGCGGGCATTCGACCTGTTTGCACAGGCCGAGCGCTCGTCCGACCGTTCCTCGGGCGGTTTGGGACTGGGCCTGGCGCTGGTCCGCAGCCTTGTGGAACTGCACCACGGAACCGTTACCTGCGAGAGCGCCGGCCCCGGCCAGGGTAGCAGGTTCACGGTCTGCCTGCCGCGCCTGGACCTGACGCAGGATCGTCGCCCGGTAGCGGGCGCCGCCGCCGCTGGCGGCCTGCTGAAGCAGGCGCACAGCCTGCGCATCATGGTGGTGGACGACAACGTCGATGCGGCGGCCATGCTGGCGATGCTGCTGGAAGCGTCAGGGCACCAGGTATCGGTCGAACATGATGCGCGCCGGGCGCTGGCGCGCGCCAGGGACGAGGTCCCGCAGGTCCTCCTGCTCGATATCGGCTTGCCGGATATCGATGGCAACGCACTGGCCCGGCAGTTGCGCGCCGATCCTTGCACCGCCGGGGCGGTGCTGGTCGCGGTCACCGGTTACGGACAGGGAAAAGACCGCGAGGACTCGCTGGCTGCCGGTTTCGACCATCACCTCGTCAAGCCGGTCGATACCACGGCGCTCGCTGCCATCCTGGCCGCAAGCGGGCAGGCGTGAGCGCAGGGCGGCGCGCTAGGGCGCACAGCGCCTGCCGTTTTCGCCGAATACGTGGATGCGCGCCAGCGGCGCTCCCAGCGCCAGATGCTGGCCCACCTCCCAGGTGGCGTCGGGATCGGCCCGCACCACCGCCTGCTCGCCGCTGCCGGCCACGGTGGCGTACAGGTAGCTGCCTTCGCCCAGCCGCTCGACCGCGAACACGGTGGCAGGAATGCCGTCCGCCGTATCCGCCGCGATGTGCTCCGGCCGCATGCCCAGCGTGACCGGCGCGCCCGGCGCCATCCTCTCTTTCAGGCAGACCATCAACTGGGCGCCGCCGGCCAGCGCCACCACCGCCTGGCCCGCGTGCCACTGGCGGATCTCGCCGCGTAAAAAATTCATCGGCGGCGCACCCAGAAAGCCGGCCACGAACAGGTTGTCCGGCCGGTGATACAGGTCCAGCGGCGCGCCCACCTGTTCCACGCGCCCCGCGCGCAGCACCACGATNCGCGCCCACCTGTTCCACGCGCCCCGCGCGCAGCACCACGATGCGGTCGGCCAGGGTCATCGCCTCGACCTGGTCGTGCGTCACGTAGATCATGGTCGTGGCCAGGGTGCGGTGCAGCCTCGCCAGTTCGATGCGCATCTGCACCCGCAGCGAAGCGTCCAGGTTCGACAGCGGTTCGTCGAACAGGAACACCGCCGGCTGGCGCACGATGGCGCGTCCGATCGCCACGCGCTGGCGCTGGCCGCCCGACAGCTCCTTCGGGCGCCGGTCCAGCAGCGCTTCGATCTGCAAGGTCTGCGCCGCCTTGCGCACCGCCTCGTCGATCTGCGACTTGCGCTTGCCCGCCAGTTTCAGCGCGAACGCCATGTTCTGATACACGCTCATATGCGGGTACAGCGCGTAACTCTGGAACACCATGGCCAGCCCGCGCTGCGCCGGCGGCACCTCGTTCACGCGCGCGCCGTCGATCAGGATGTCGCCGCCGTCGATGTCTTCCAGCCCGCAGATGGCGCGCAGCAGGGTCGACTTGCCGCAGCCGGACGGGCCGACGAAGACCACGAACTCGCCGTCGCCGATGTCGAGATCGATCCCGTGCAGGACCGCCTGCGCGCCGAAGGACTTGCGGATGCCGGCCAGCTGGACCCGCGCCATCTCAGGCCGCGCGCAGCACGACGACCACGCGGTGCGCCGCGCCGTCGGCCTTCATCGGGATCATGGCCGCGCCGTCCTCGATCGGCGCTTCGCGGCCGTCGAGCGAGGCGGCCACCACCAGCGAGCCGTCGCCGATGGCGTCGTTGATCACTTCGATGTGGTAACTGGTGGCGCCGTCCGGCAGGCGGTAGCGGATCGAAAAGCGCGGCCACGCGGCGGGCACCACCGGTTTGATGCGGATTGCGGCCCCGCCGTCGAGCGTGAAGCCGAGCACCGATTCGAGCGCGACCCGGTAGGCCCAGCCGGCCGAGCCGGTGTACCAGGTCCAGCCGCCGCGCCCCACGTGCGGTTCGGCGCCGTAGATGTCGGCCGCGATCACGTACGGTTCCACCTGATAGCGCGCCACCGCTTCCGGGGTCAGGGTGTGGCTGATTGGGCTGAGCATTTCGAGCAGTTGCGCGGCGCGTTCGTTGCGGCCCGCTTCGGCCACCGCGCGCACCGCCCAGCAGGCCGCGTGCGTGTACTGGCCGCCGTTTTCGCGCACGCCGGCCACGTAGCCCAAGATATATCCGGGGTCCTGCTTGGTGTGCACGAAGGGTGGCGTAAGCAGGCGAATCAGGCCGTCGCTGTCCGACACCAGCCTTTGCTCCATGGCGTCGAGCGCCATCCGTGCGCGCCCGGCCGGCGCCGCGCCGGAAATCACCGACCAGGCCTGGGCCAGCGCGTCGATCTGGCATTCGTCGCTCTCGCTCGACCCCATCACCGCGCCGTTGTCGTAAAAGGCGCGCCGGTACCATGCGCCGTCCCAGCCTTCGCCGTTGAGCGCCACCGCCAGGTGGTCGCGGTAGGCGCTGTAGGCGGCAATCCGCGCCGTGTCGCCGCGCCGCTCGCACACCGGCAAAAAGTCGCCGATGATGCGGAACAGGAAAAAACCCATCCACACGCTCTCGCCGCGTCCTTCGCGCCCGACCCGGCTCATGCCGTCGTTCCAGTCGCCGGTGCCCATCAGCGGCAGGCCGTGCGCGCCCTTGGTCAGCGAGCGGTCCAGCGCGCGGCAGCAATGCTCGTACACGTCGGCGCTGGCGCAGGCCGGTTCCGGATGCAGGAACACTTCGTCTTCGCCGTCTTGCAGCAGGGGCGCGCTGAGGAAGCCTTCCACTTCATCGAGCACGCTCCAGTCGCCGGTGGACTTGAGGTAAAAGGCGGTGATGTAGGGAAGCCACAGCAGGTCGTCCGAAAAACGCGTGCGCAGGCCTTTCTCGAGCGGGGCCGGGTGCCACCAGTGCAGCACGTCGCCTTCGATGAACTGGTGCGCCGCGTGCAGGCAGATCTGCTTGCGCGTCATTTCGGGCAGGGTGTAGATCAGCGCACTGGCGTCCTGCAGCTGGTCGCGGTAGCCGAACGCGCCGCCCGACTGGTAGAAGGCCGAACGGCCCCAGATGCGGCAGCTCAGGTTCTGGTAGGCCAGCCAGCCGTTGACCATCAGGTCGATCGCCGGCACCGGCGTTTCGATCTCGATGGCGCCGACGGTGTCGCTCCAGAACTGGCGCACTTCGGCCAGCGCCTGTTCGACCGCGGCGCCGCTGCGGTAGCGCCGCACCAGCGCCTGGGCGTCGTCGGCGGAGGTGGTCTCGCCCAGCAGCACGCAAAATTCGACCTCTTCGCCGGCGCCGATGGTCAGGCGCGCCTGGAACGCGGCGCACGGATCGAGTCCGGGACCGGTGCGCCCGTCCAGGCGCGCCTCGCCCAGCGCCGCCGGGCGCGCCGTGGTGCCGTGGGTACCGATGAAGGCGGCGCGGTCGGCGCTGTGGAAGCTGGCGCTGGCCGGCGGTGCGGTCAGCGCGGCAAAGGTGACGCCGTCGGCAAAGGGGCCGGCCATGCGGTTGGTGGCCAGCAGGACCCCGCTGTCCCAGGTGGTGCAGATGTGGCGTCCGCTGTCGGCCGGGGTGCTGCCCAGTACCAGCTGCTGGTACGAGAACAGCGAAACGGTGCGGCTGCGCGCTTCGGTGTTGCGCAGGCGGATGCGCACGATCTTGAGCGGGTCGTGGCGCGGCACGAACACCGTCGATTCCTGTTCCAGGCCGTAGCTGGCGTGGCGGAAGGTGGTGTAGCCGAAGCCGTGCACGGCTTCATAGCTTGCGGCCGCCGGCGCCGGGCCGGGCATGGGCGACCACCAGCTGCCGTCGTCTTCGTCGCGCACATACAGCGCTTCGCCGTGCGGGTCGCGCACAGGGTCGTTGAACCAGGGCGTGAGCCGGTGTTCGCGGCTGTTGCGGCTCCAGGTGTATCCGGCGCCGGTTTCGCTCACCAGCACGCCCACCTGTTCGTTGGCGATCACATTGGTCCAGGGCAGGGGCGGGCGGCTCAGGCCTTCGGCGCCGTCCCATTCGAGGCGGATCACGTATTGCTTGCCGTCGGCGGAGAAGCCGCCGTCGCCGTTGAAGAAACGCAGCGGCGCGCGGTCGCCGCCGTCCTGCGCATGCTTGCGGTGCGGCGGGCGGGGAGGGCGCAGCACGCTGGCGCGCGGCGCAAACGCCGGCAGCTCGCCCTTGACCACCATGCGCGCCTGGGCGCTGACCCGTTCCAGGTCGGCGCTGTCGACCTGCATCGGGTCGAGCAGGGTGACCGGGCCTTGCACGCCGGGCCAGTCGGCTTGTGCGCCGACCAGCACCAGCTGCAGCGGCAGGTCCAGCGCATCCCAGTAGCGCGCCGCGTCCAGCAGCGCTTGCGCGTGCGGGTCGCGCGCACCGATGGCGGTGACCACGCACAGCACGCGCTCCCTGGGCAGGCCGAGCGTCTCGGGCAGGCTGTCGGTGGACAGGCGCGCGTCGCCCGGTCCGCGCAGGGCGCTCTCGCCGTACAGGATGGCGGCGGCCAGCGCTTCGGCGTAGGCGGCTTGTTCGGTGTCCAGCGCCAGTGCCGTGAGCAGGGCGGCGCGCCGTTCGCCCGCCGTGCGCCCGGCCAGCTCCGGCGCCGGCGCGCCGGCCAGCAGCGCCAGTGCGGCTTCGCGGTCGGGCGCCGCGCCGAGGGCGAAGACGATGACGGCATTCGCGTCGGCGTCGAGCGCCACCTTGCGGCGCAGGCTGAACGAGGGATCGAGCACGTTGCCGGCCGTGCCGGAGAGCGGCGTAGAAGCCGCCAGCGCGGCTGGCGCGGCCAGGCTGCGGCCACGCCCGATGAAGCGTTTGCGGTCGGTCTCGATGCCGGCTTCCTCGCCGCCGCTGGCGGCGTGCACCAGCCAGATGCAGGCGTCGTCGTCGCCGCGCGGCCGCCGCCGCGCCAGCAGCGCGCCGCTCGCCGGCACCGACTCGGTCTGCACGAACAGCTTCGAAAACGCCGGGTGCGAGGCTTCGGCGGCGCGCTTGTTCAGCACCACTTCCAGATAGCTCGTCACTTCGATGCGGCGCGCGCGCGCACTGGTATTGCGCAGGGTCAGGGTGCGCAGCTCGACGTCGGTCTCGGGGGCGACGACGATGTCGAGCCGCGCTTCGATGCCGAGGTGGCGGCAGGACAGCCAGGCGCCGCCATCGTCGCCGCCGAAGCCGTAGCGCGCGCCGGCCACCGCGCAGGGCTGGGCCCCGACCGACCAGAACTCGCCGCTGTCGAGGTCGCGCAGGTAGATGAAGTAGCCGTCGCCGTCTTCCACCGGGTCGCCCTGCCAGCGCGTCAGCGCATGCGCGCCGAGGTCCGTGGCGCCGCTGCCGGCGGCCGTGACGAGCACCCGCAGTTGGCCGTTGGAGAGGAAGCGGGCGCCGGCGGCGGGGCTGAATGGAATCGGAGTCATGGGCAGGTTACGGTCGTTTGCATAGGGGAGACTGCAATGTAAGCGGTTACATCCTGATAAATTTTACATGACATCTTTGTTAAAAAAGTGAAATTTCAACCAGAAGTCGTCGTTTTTCAGTTGAAAAATTTACATAAAACCACGATGGGCTGAGCCCGATTGCGGTACATTAGAAAAAATGTAATCGGTTACCCGGGTTTTATGCAGGGCGGATGAGGAGCGATGTTTTTATGGCGGTAACGATCAAGGATGTGGCGCGCGCGGCCAATGTGTCGGTCGCTTCGGTGTCGCGCGCGTTGAACGGCAGCGGCACCGTCACCGACGAGACGCGCCAGCTCGTGTTGGCTGCCGCCCGCAGTTTGCGCTACATTCCGCACAGCGGCGCGCGCAGCCTGTCGACCAGCCGCACCCAGACCATCGGCGTGGTGCTGCCGGACCTGCATGGCGAGTTCTTTTCGGAGCTCATTCGCGGCATCGACATGGCGGCGCACCGGCGCGGCCTGCACCTGCTGGTATCGAGTTCGCACGGCGACGCCGGCGAGGCCGCGCAGGCCGTGCGCGCCATGAGCGGCCGGGTCGATGGCCTGATCGTCATGTCGCCGCACGTGGATGCCGGTTTTTTGCAGGACAACCTGGCCGGCAACCTGCCCATCGTGCTTGTCAACACGCGCGCCACCGGCCACGATTGTTCGGCCCTTGCGGTCGACAACTACGGCGGCGCGGCCGACATGGTGCAGCACCTGATCGAGATGGGGCACCGGCATATCGTCATGATCGCCGGCCCGGCCGACAACTTCGACGCCGAAGAACGCCTGCGCGGCTTTCGCGACACCATGGCGCGCCTGCTGCCCGGCGCGCCCCCGTTCGAGCCGGAAGTGCTGCGCGGCGACTTCGGCGAGGAATCGGGCTACCGCGCCGGCCAGCAGCTGCGCGCCCTCAAGCGCCTGCCCGACGCGGTGTTCGCCGCCAACGACATGATGGCGATCGGCTGCCTGTTCGCGCTGGGCGAGGGCGGCCTGGTGGTCCCGCGCGACATCGCGCTGGCCGGCTTCGACGATGTGCCGACGGCGCGCTTCGTCACGCCGCCGCTGACCACCGTGCGCGTGCGGATTACCGAAATGGGCAGCCGCGCGCTCGAATGCCTGGCGTTTGAAATAGAAAATCCGCAGGGAACGAACAAGACCGCGCAGGTGGTGCAGACCGAACTGGTGGTGCGGCGCTCGTGCGGCGCGCACGCGCAGGGTGCGGCGGACAAGGGCAGTCGATAACAATCATAAATAGAGAAGAACGGGAGATACGCATGAAGATGAAAGCAGGCGTGCGCGAACTGCGCAGGGCATTGGTGGGATTGTCGGCGCTGGCCATGCTGGCCGCCGCGCCGGCGCATGCGCAGTTAAGCAGCGCCACCATCAAGGGACAAATCACGCAAAGCGGCGCGCCGGCCGCGCCGGCCACCCAGGTCGTCGCCAGCAATACGGCCACCGGCTACAACTACCGCACCAGCACTGCCGCCGACGGCAGCTATGTGCTCACCGGCCTGCCGCCGGGCGAGTACGACATCAAGGTCGGCGGCCAGAGCACCGACAAGGTCACGCTGGCGATCGGCCAGACCGCCTCGCTCGACCTGTCGGTCGGCGCCGCCGCACCTGCCGATCTGGCGCAAGTGGTGATCCAGGGTTCGGCCCAGCGGCGCAACGTCAAGACCTCGGAAGTGGGCACCAGCGTCTCGCGCGCGCAGATCGAAAGCCTGCCGCAGGTGTCGCGCAACTTCCTCGCTTTTGCCGACCTGGCGCCGGGCGTACGCTTCGATGTCGAAGCCAAGACCGGCTACGGCACCTTGCAGGGCGGGGCGCAGAACCAGGACAACGTGAACGTCTTCATCGACGGCGTCGGCCAGAAGAACTACATCCTGCGCGGCGGCATGTCCGGGCTCGATGCATCGCGCGGCAACCCGTTCCCGCAATCGGCGGTGGCCGAGTACAAGGTGGTCTCGCAAAACTACAAGGCCGAATTCGACCAGGTCAGTTCGACCGCGATCACGGCGATCACCAAGTCGGGCACCAACCAGTTGCATGGCGACGTGTTCTTCGACCGCACCGGCGCCAACCTGACCGCCTACAACCCGTTCCAGAAGAAGAACAAGGCCGATGGCGTGGACCGTCCGCGCTATTCGCAAAAGCAGTACGGCGCCACGCTGGGCGGGCCGATCAAGGAAGACGTGATGCATTACTTCATCGCGTACGAGGGCAAGCGGATCGATACGCCGCGCCAGGTGGTGGCGCAGCGCCAGGACTTGCTGCCGAATGCCGGCATCGTGCCATCCCTGCTGGCGCAGGCCGGATCGGCCACCTCCAAGTTCAAGGAAGACCTGGTGCTCGGCAAACTGACCACGCGCATCGGCGAAGACCACCTGATCGAACTGACCACCCGCATCCGGCGCGAGAACGACCTGGTGCCGGAAGACTTCAAGCTGTCGGTGCCGGGTAACGAGAAGGACCGCAAGAACGACGAAACGCGCTTCGACCTGAAACATGAATTCTCGCGCGGCGACTTCCTCAACGAGGCGCGCATCGGCTACGAGAAATTCCACTGGAACCCGAGCGCGCTGCTGTCGACGCCTTACGTCAAGTACGTGGTCTCGCCCAGCAACGATCCGAAGAACGTGGTCGACGTGCTGTTTACCGGCGGCTCGCCGGACGCCCAGGACCGCATGCAGAAGGGCCTCTCGTTCAGCGACAGCCTGACCTGGACCGGCCTGGCCGGCCACACGATCAAGGGCGGGGTCAAGGTCAAGAAGGTCGACTTCAAGCTGTACGGCACTTCGCGCAGCATCGATATCCGGCGCGAGCTGATCGACAACGTGACCGGCGTGCCGAAAGCGTTCGAGGTGCTGGCGGCGCTGCCGCCCACGGGAGTGAGCTACTCCGACCGCCAGTACGGCGTGTATCTGCAGGACGACTGGAAGCTGACCAGGAAACTCGAACTGAACCTGGGCCTGCGCTGGGACTACGAGACCAATATGCTCAACGACAGCTACGTCACCCCAAGCGACCGCGCCGGCCTGTTCGCCAAGCAGGACCCGCGCGAGGGCGCGCCGGCCGGCCAGACCTACGGCCAGTCGCTGGCCAAGGGCGGCATCGCGATCGGCGACTTTATCAGCACCGGCTCGAACCGCAAGGCGTTCAAGGATGCCTGGCAGCCGCGCGTGGGCATGTCGTACGACTTTTTCGGCGACAGCAATACGGTGTTCTTCGCCGGCGCCGGGCGCGCCTACGACCGCACCATCGCCAACGCCGCGCTGGACGAACTGCAGAAGAACGCGCAGCCGGGCGGCGAGATCTGGCTGATCCGCAGCGAACACAAACTGCCTTACACCGACCAGTTCAGCGTCGGCGTGCGCCAGGTGCTGGGGGCGTGGAATACCGAGCTGGGAGCGACGACCTCGCGCAGCCGCAACCAGTTCAACTGGTTCGGCGGCAACCGCGACGTCAACGGCGGCTGGGGCAACGCCAGCCCGATCGATCCGATGTTCAGTTCCGTGCCCGGTTACGGCACCCTGATCCTGGGCGACTTCATCTCGCAGGCCAAGACCTCGTCGGCCTACCTGAAGGGCGACAAGCCGTTTTCGAGCGCGTCCGGCTGGGGCCTGGCCGCCACCTACACCTACTCGGAAGGCGAGACCACCAACAAGGAGTGGACCAACGATATCTTCAACTGGACCCACGGGCGCTATGCGCGCAGCTGGAATCCGTCCGAGAACGTCGAGCGGCACCGGCTGGTGGTGGCGGGCATGAGCGACCGCCTGCTGCCTTACGGGATCATGCTCTCGTCCAAGCTCACCCTGGGCAGCGGACTGCCTTACCGGATCACCGACTGCTCCAAGGGCTTCAGCGCCTGCGTCTCGCGCAAGGGCGATGGCGGCTCGTTCCGCGAAGTCGACCTGGCCATGGCCAAGGACTTTGCGGTCGGATTCGGCAAGGTCTCGGTGCGGCTCGATGTCCTGAACGTGTTCAACACGATCAATTACGCCGGTTACGACGACTGGGGCGGAGGCCCGACCACCAACAAGCCGAACTATCTTGGCGGCGACAACGTCAAGCTGGGAACCCCGGGCGAAGTCGCCGGTCCGATGCGCACCGTCAAACTGAGCGCGCGCTATGCATTCTAAGAAGGGAAGTCGATGAGAAAACGCTTGATGCCGATGGCCGCGCTGGTGGGCGCCATCGCAACCATGCCGCTGGCGCCGGCCAGCGCGGCGCCGGTCAGTCCGGGGCCGTCGGCGGCGCTGCTGGACGACCTGTCCGAACGCACCTTCCGCTTTTTCTGGGAGACCGCCAATCCGGCCAACGGCCTGGTGCCCGACCGCTATCCGTCGCCGTCGTTCTCCAGCATCGCGGCGGTCGGCTTCGGCCTGACGGCCTACCCGATCGGCATCGAGCGCGGCTACATCACGCGCGCCCAGGCGCGCGAGCGCGTGCTGACCACCCTGCGTTTCTTCCGCAATGCGCCGCAAGGCAAGCAGGCGCAGGGCATGAGCGGCTACAAGGGTTTTTTCTACCACTTCCTCGACATGAAAACCGGCGTACGCAGTTCCAACTCGGAGCTCTCGACCGTGGACACGGCCCTGCTCATGGCCGGCGTGCTGCACATGCAGTCGTACTTCGACGGCGCCGACGAACAGGAAGCCGAAATCCGGCGCCTGGCCGACGAACTGTACCGGCGCATCGACTGGCAATGGGCGCAGGCGCGTCCGCCGGCCATCGTGCTAGGCTGGCATCCTGAAACCGGCATGCTGCCCTACGACTGGCGCGGCTACAACGAAGCGATGCTGGTGTACGTGCTGGCGCTGGCCTCGCCCACCCATCCGGTCGAACCGAAGGCGTGGGAGGAGTGGACCAGCACCTACGACAAGACCTGGGGCACCTCGTGGGGCCAGGAGCACCTGGCGTTCGCCTCGCACTTCGGGCACCAGTATTCGCATGTGTGGATCGATTTCCGCGGCATCCAGGATGCCTACATGCGCAAGCGCGGCATCGACTACTTCGAGAACAGCCGGCGCGCGACCTACGCGCAGCAGGCCTACGCCATTGCCAATCCGCTCGGCTGCAAGGGCTACGGCGCCAAACTGTGGGGCGTGACGGCCAGCGACGGCCCCGCCGATGCGACAGTGACCGACGGCGGCAAGCGGCGCAAGTTCCGCAGCTACGCGGGGCGCGGCATGGGCAAGGAACACTACGACGACTGCACCATCGCCCCGACCGGCGCGGCGGCGTCGATCGCCTTCGCGCCGGAAATCGCGATCCCGGCGATCACCGACATGCATGCGCGTTACGGCAAGCAGATCTACGGCAAATACGGCTTCCTCGACGCCTTCAACCCGAGCTTCGACTTCGGCATCAAGCTGGCCAACGGACGGCGCGTGCCGGGCTTCGGCTGGATCGACACCGATTACCTGGGCATCGACCAGGGGCCGATCCTGGCGATGATCGCCAACCACCGCGACGAATCTGTATGGCGCGTCATGCGCGCCAATCCCGTGATCCGCGCCGGCCTGCGCAAGGCCGGCTTTTCCGGCGGCTGGCTGGAGACCGGGGCCAAGCCATGAATTTGCGGCGGCGCCACTGGGTCGCCGGTTCGGCGCTGGCGCTGCTGCTCGCGGGCTGCGAGCGCCGCAGGGACGGACCGGTGGAGCTGCGCCTGTGGGCCATGGGGCGCGAGGGCGAAGTGGTCAAGGAACTGCTGGCCGACTTCGAACGGCTTCATCCCGCTATCCGCATCAAGGTGCAGCAGTTGCCCTGGCTGTCGGCGCAGGAAAAACTGCTGACCGCCTTTGCCGGCGACGTCACGCCCGACCTCTGCCAGCTGGGCAATACCTGGATACCGCAGTTCGCCGCGCTGGGCGCGATCGAGCCGGTGGGCGATCGGGTCGACCGTGCCGATGGCGTCGTCAGCGCCGATTATTTTCCCGGCATCTGGGCGTCCAACAAGATCGATGCGCAGCTGTACGGCGTGCCATGGTACGTCGACACGCGCCTGATCTACTACCGCAGGGACCTGCTGCGCGATGCCGGCTTTGCCAACCCACCCGCCAGCTGGGCCGAATGGCTGAAGGCCATGCGCGCGCTGAAACAACGCAGCCCGCACAATTACGGCGTGCTGCTGCCGCTGAACGAATACGAACAGCTGCTCTCGCTGGCGCTGCAGCAGGAAGCCCCGCTGCTGCGCCAGGGCGGGCGTTTCGGTAACTTTCGCCATGCCGATTTCCGGGCGACGCTGGCGTTTTACCTCGACCTGTTCAAGAGCGGGCTGGCGCCGCGCCTGTCGGCCACCGCGATCTCGAACGTGTGGGACGAATTCGCGAAGGGCTTCTTTACCTTTTACATCTCCGGCCCGTGGAATATCGGCGAATTCAAACGGCGCCTGCCGGCATCCAGGCAGCACACCTGGATGACGGCGCCCCTGCCCGGACCGCAGGGCGCGGGCGCCTCGGTGGCCGGCGGCGCCAGCCTGGTGATGTTCAAGGCCTCGCAGCACAAGGAAGAAGCGTGGCAGGTCATCGAATACCTGTCGCAGCCCGAGGTGCAGCGGCGCTTCTACCAGATGACGGGCAACCTGCCGCCGCGCCGCAGCGCCTGGCTCGATCCGGCCTTGCAGGGCGACCCGTATTCGGCCGCCTTCCGCGAGCAGCTCGAACGCGCCAAGTCGCCGCCCAAGGTGCCCGAATGGGAGCGCATCGGCACCGAAATGCGCATCGTGACCGAGGCGCTGGTGGCTGGCCGCATGACGATCGAACAGGCCGTCACGGAACTCGACGCGCGCACCGACCGCATCCTCGAAAAACGCCGCTGGATGCTCGACCAGCGGGGCAGGGCATGAACAGCGGCCGCGCCGCGTGGTCGATGGTGGCGCCGCCCTTGCTGGTGATCGGCCTGTTTTTCTTCGTGCCGGTGCTGGCCGCGCTGGCCATGAGCCTGACCGACTTCGACCTGTACGCGCTGGCGGACCTGGACAACCTGCGCTTCGTCGGCCTGGCCAACTACGCCGAACTGCTGCAAACGCCGCTATTCTGGAAGGCGCTGGGGAACACCCTGTTTTTCGTGGTGGTCGGCGTGCCGCTCTCGATTGCCGCCTCGCTCGGTGCGGCCCTGCTGCTCAATTCCCGGCTGGCCTGGTTCAAGCCCCTGTTTCGCACCGCGTTTTTTGCGCCGGTGGTCACGTCGATGGTGGCCGTGGCCGTCATCTGGCGCTACCTGTACCACACGCGTTACGGCTTCATCAATTACGGGCTCGATCTGGTCGGACTGGCGCCGGTGGACTGGCTGGGCGATCCGCGCTTTGCCATGCCCTCGATTATCCTGTTCGCGGTGTGGAAGAACTTCGGCTACAACATGATCATCTTCCTGGCCGGCTTGCAGAGCATCCCGGAAGACCTGTACGAGGCGGCCGAACTCGATGGCGCGCGCAGCGTGGCCATGCTGCGCCACATCACCCTGCCGGCGCTGGCGCCGACCATGTTCATGGTCAGCATCCTGACCATGGCCGGCTACTTCCAGCTGTTTGCCGAACCGTACATGATGACCGAAGGCGGGCCGCTGCAAAGCACGGTCAGCGTCCTGTACTTCATGTACGAGCAGGGCTTCAAATGGTGGAACCTGGGCAGCGCCACGGCGGTCGCCTTCATCCTGTTCCTGCTGATGTTCGGCGTGACCATGCTGCAGATGCGCGTGGCCGGACGCGGGATGGAAGAATGAGCGCGCGCAGCGGCGGCATGCCGCGCCGCCTCTGGGTCAACGCGCTGCTGGTGCTGTGCGCGCTGCTGGCGATGTTTCCGCTGCTGTGGATGACATCCGTGTCGTTCATGGCGCACGGCGAAGCGAGCCACTTTCCGCCGCCGCTGCTACCGCGCCAGGCCACCCTGGCCAACTACCTGGAGCTGTTCGCGCAGGCCGGCATCGGCCGCTATTTTTTGAACAGCCTGCTGCTGGCGCTGGCCGCGACCCTGCTGTCGCTGGCCTTCAACGTCGGCGCGGGCTACGCCTTCGCCAAGCTGCGCTTTGCTGGGCGCGACCGCATCTTCAAGCTGCTGCTGGGGGCCCTGGTGATTCCCGGGCAGGTGGCGATGCTGCCGCTGTTTTTGATCATGAAGCAGATGGGGCTTGTGAATACCTACATCGGCGTGCTGGTGCCGGCGGCGGCCAGCATCTTCGGGATCTTTCTGGTGCGCCAGTACGCGCTGACGATTCCCGATGCGCTGCTGGAGGCGGCGCGGCTCGACGGCGCCAGCGAGTTCCGCATCTTCCGCTCGATCGTGCTGCCGCTGCTGGCGCCGATCCTGGTGACGCTGGCGATCTTCAGCTTCCTGGGCAGCTGGAACGACTTCATGTGGCCCCTGATCGTCCTCACCGACAAGGACTTGTACACCTTGCCGGTGGCGCTGGCGTCGCTCTCGCGCGAGCACGTGCAGGATAACGAGATGATGATGGCCGGCTCGGTGCTGACCATCCTGCCGGTGCTGCTGCTGTTCCTGGCGTTGCAGCGCTATTACATACAGGGCCTGCTGGTCGGGAGCGTGAAGGGATGATCAGACTGTGGCCGCTGCTGCTGTGCGCGGCGATGGGCGCGCAGGCGCAGGAACGCGTGCTGGACGACTTCGAGCAGCCGCTCGCGTGGAAGGCGGTGGTGTCGGACGGAGTCACGGCCAGCGCATCGCGCGCGCCCGGGGTGCAGGGGCAGGGCATGCGCTTCGACTTCGATTTCGGCAGCGCCGCCGGCTATGCCAGCGCCAAACGCAGCTTGGCGCTCGACTTCGACGGCGACTACGCCATCTCGTTCTGGATGCGCGCCGACGCCCCGCTCAACAACTTCGAGATGAAACTGGTCGACGCCAGCGGCGACAACGTCTGGTGGGTCAACCGCCCCAACTTCGCGATCTCGCGCGACTGGCAGAAGGTCACCTTCAAGAAGCGCCATATCGATTTTGCCTGGGGGCCGTCCAAGGACCGCACGCTGCGCCGCACGGAGCAGATGGAACTGGTGGTCAGCGCCGGACGCGATGGGGGACGCGGGTCGGTTTTCATCGACGACCTGCGCATGCGCGCCGTCGCCCCGGCCGGAGCGCCGCCGCAGCCCGTCGTCTGCGCCACGCCGGGCGCGGTGACGGTGGACTATGGCATTGCGCGCGAGTTCGGCGGCCTGGTGCTGCACTGGGCCGATGGCCTGCACGCCGTGCGCTACGAGGTGGCGTTCTCCGATGACGGCAATACCTGGCGCACCGTGCGCAAGGTGCGCGACAGCACGGGCGGCGCCGATCCGCTGCTGCTGGGCGAGTCGGAGGCGCGCTTCGTGCGCGTGACGATGCCCGACGCGCCAGCGCCAGCGCCAGTATACCGGCTGGAGCGCATCGAACTGAAGGACCTGGCGTACGGCGCCACGGCCAACAGCTTCTTCCAGGCGCTGGCAAAGGAAGCGCCGCGCGGCCATTACCCGCGCGGCATGTCGGGAGAGCAGAATTACTGGACCGTGCTCGGTGTCGACGGCGGCCGCGAAACGGGACTGATCTCGGAAGACGGCGCCATCGAAGCGGCGCGCGCCGGCTTCACCATCGAGCCGTTTGTCATCGACGACGGCAAGCTGGTCACCTGGGCCGACGTGACGGCATCGCAGTCGCTGCAGGAAGGCTATCTGCCGATACCGTCGGTCACCTGGACGGCGCCGCGCTGGCGTCTGCGTACGACCGCCTTTGCGCAGGGCACGCCGGCCACCTCGCAGCTGATTGCGCGCTACGACCTGGCGAATACCTCGGCCGCCCCCTTGACCCTGCGGCTGGCGCTGGCGCTGCGTCCCCTGCAAGTCAATCCGCCGATGCAGTTCCTCAATACCCCGCCCGGGGTCAGTCCGATCCGCACACTGGCCTGGAGCGGCGACAGTCTTGCCGTCGATGGCGCCACGCGCGTGTGGAGCCTCGCCGCGCCCGACCGGGCCGGCGTGTCCTCGTTCGACCATGGCGCCATCCCCGCGCGCCTGGCGGGCGACGGCTGGAGCGCCGTGGCGCGCGTGGAAGACGAAGCCGGTTTCGCCTCCGGCGCGCTGGCCTACGACGTCACGCTGGCGCCCGGCGCGACGGCGGTGTTCGGCCTGGCGCTGCCCTTGAACGGCCAGCCGGCGCCCCCGCAACTGGCTGGCGCCACGCCCGGCCAATGGCTGACAGCGATGCAGGACCAGGTGGCGGGCCAGTGGCGCGCGCGCCTGAATCACGTGGCGATCACCGTTCCGCCGTCGGCGCAGGCGCTGGTCGATACCATGCGGTCCTCGCTGGCGCACATGCTGATGACGCGCGACGGCGCGGCGCTGATGCCCGGCACGCGCTCGTACGCCCGCTCGTGGATCCGCGATGGCGCCATGATGTCGGAAGCGATGCTGAGGCTCGGGAACGGCGACGATGCGCGCGACTACGCGAACTGGTTCGCGCCGCGCCAGTTCGCGAACGGTAAGATTCCCTGCTGCGTGGACCGGCGCGGGGCCGATCCGGTGCCCGAGAACGACAGCCAGGGCGAGTTCATTTTCCTGGTGGCGCAAGTGTGGCGCTACACGCACGACCGCGCACTGGTGACGCGCCTGTGGCCGCGCGTGAAGGCGGCAGCGGCCTACATGGAACGCCAGCGCCAGTCGGAACGGACGGCGGCCAATCTCGCGCCCGGCCGCCGCATGCTGTATGGCCTGCTGCCGGCGTCGATCAGCCACGAAGGCTATTCGGCCAAGCCGATGCATTCGAACTGGGACAATTTCTGGGGCCTGCGCGGCTACCGTGACGCCGCCATGCTGGCCAGCGTGATGAACAAGCCCGCCGACGCCGCCGCCCTGCGCGCCCAGGGCGACCAGTTCGAACGCGAGCTGATGGCGTCGCTGCGCCTGACCGCCCGCATGCACAGGATCGATTACCTGGCCGGTGCGGCGGAACTGGGCGACTTCGACCCCACCTCGACCACCATCGCGCTCTCGCCGGGCGGCCTGCAACAGCGGCTGCCGCAAGACCTGCTGCACGGGACCTTCGAGCGTTACTGGAGCGAGGCGGTGGCGCGGCGCGACGGCCGGCGCGAGTGGAACGACTACACGCCGTACGAACTGCGTAACGTGGCCGCCTTCGTGCGGCTGGGATGGCGCGGGCGCGCGCACGAACTGCTCGACTACTTCATGCGCGACCGCCGGCCCGCCGCCTGGAACCAGTGGGCCGAAGTGGTGGGGCGCGACGCACGCGCGCCGCGCTTCGTGGGCGACATGCCGCACGGCTGGATTTCGTCGGACTATATCCGCTCCGCGCTCGACCTGTTTGCGTACGAACGCGAGTCCGACCGGTCGCTGATCGTCGCCGACGGCATTGCGCCAGCCTGGCTCGCTGGCGCCGGCGTTTCCGTCCAGGGCTTGCGCACGTCCTACGGACAGCTGGACTACGAGATCAAGGCGCAATCGCGTGGCATCACCATGAGAATCGGCGGTAAGATCGAACGGCCGCCGGGCGGCGTGCGGCTGCGCGCGGCCGACGCCCGCTGGCGTGGCGCGCGCACCACCATCGACGGCAAACCCGCGCTCTGGCGCGGCGGCGAACTGCGCATCGGCACACTGCCGGCCACCGTTTTCATCGCAGTCGATCACACCAAGGGAACACCATGATCAACGCAATCGAGTTTCCCAAGAATTTCCTGTGGGGCGCCTCCACGTCGGCCTACCAGATCGAAGGTTCGCCGCTGGCCGATGGCGCGGGGCCGAGCATCTGGCAGCGCTTCGCGCACTCGCCCGGGAATATCCGCGACGGCGACACCGGCGACGTGGCCTGCGACCATTACCGCCGTGCCGCGCAAGACGTGGCGCTGATGCGCGAGATCGGCCTGCAAGCCTACCGTTTCAGCATTTCGTGGAGCCGTGTCATGCCCTCCGGCCGCGGCGCCGTCAACCCGGTGGGGATCGGGTTTTACGACCAGCTGGTTGACAGCTTGCTGGAGCAGGGCATCAAGCCGATGGTGACCCTGTTCCATTGGGATTTGCCGGAAGCGCTGGACAACCAGGGCGGCTGGCTCAATCGCGACATCGCCGACTGGTTCGCCGATTACGCGCGCGTGATGTTCGACCGGCTCGACGACCGCGTCACCTCGTGGGCCACGCTCAACGAGCCGTGGGTGGTGTCCGACGGCGGCTACCTGAACGGCACGCTGGCGCCGGGGCACCACAACCGCTTCGAGGCGCCCATCGCCGCGCACAACCTGATGCGCGCGCACGGGGCGGCGGTCAAGGTGTACCGCGAGATGGGCAGGCACGAGATCGGGCTGGTGGTGAACCTGGAGCCGAAGTACCCGGCCAGCGGCAGCGCGGCCGATGAGGAAGCGGCGGCGCGCGGCCACGCCTACATGAACGGCCAGTTCCTCGACCCGGTATTTTTCGGGCGCTACCCCGCAAAGATGACGGACGTGTACGGCGACGCCTGGCCCGCCTGGCCGGCGCAGGACTTCGCGCTGATTGCCCAGCCGCTCGACTTCATCGGCGTCAATTACTATACTCGCAGCGTGACCCGCGACGAGCCGACCGCCTTGCCGGTGCGCGCGGTGGCGGTGCGCCAGCCGCTCGCCACCTATACCGAAACCGGTTGGGAAGTGTACGCCAAGGGCTTGAGCGACACGCTCGAATGGGTGGCCGCGCGCTACGGCAATCCGCCCGTGTACATCACCGAGAACGGCGCCGCGTTCTTCGATCCGCCGGTGGCCGAAGGAGGGCGGGTGCACGACCCGCTGCGCATCGACTACTACCAAAAGCACCTGCGCGCGATCCACGAGGTGATCCAGAAGGGCGTCGACGTGCGCGGCTACTGCGCCTGGTCGCTGCTGGACAACCTGGAATGGGCGCATGGATTTTCCAAGCGCTTCGGCATCGTGCACGTGAACTTTGCGACCCAGGAGCGCACGCTCAAGAACAGCGCCTATTTTTACCGCGAGGTGATCGCCACCAACGGCGCGGTGCTCGATGGCGTGCCGGCGCGGCCATCGCCGTGGACCGGCGCGGCGATGTGGACCGAACCAGGTCACCCTGGATTTACCAGCGATGGATCAGATACTCTTTCTGGCAGAAGGAGTACGTCTGAGTGAATTCCGGGAACAGAACCAGGTGCGTGCCATCGACCCAGATCCGGTACGAGGTGTTCTTCAGATAAAAGCCACAACGTTCGTCGTCGATCAGCTGTTCGGCCGTGTCTTCGTCGAGGCGGATGAGCTCCTTGTTTTTCGACACGGCGGGCGCGATTCTGACGGCAGGCAGCATCTGCTTGAACAAGGTTCGCGCCGGGATCGGCGTACCGCTCTTGCGCGCAAACACGCGCGCTTCTTTTTGTTCGTTCGGGGAGCCCGCACACACGGTCGTTTTGGCAAACACGATGCTCAGGTAGTTGTCGGACAGCAGGGCTTTGTCGAACCGGACTTGGTATCCCCATAAGTGTCCCTGCGCGGCGGCAGCGCATTGTTTCGCTTCTTTTGCAAAACCGGCGGTTGCGGAAGTCAAGGCGGCATTGACCTTGCCGACAGCTTGCCGGTCCATCCCGGCGACCGCTTTCACCGACACAGCCTGGATCGCAATGCTGTCGGACGGCTTGCTTTCGTCGACCCGGTAGCTGACCGGCGGGGTAGGCGGCTGCAGCGCCATGGTCAACCATGCCGCCGAAACGAGTACGTTCACAATACAATTCTTTTCATGCTGCTACGGTAGCGTTGTGGCGCAGAATAGCGCATTTCCGCAAGCGCCAACGAAATATCGACTGACGACAGGAACCGCTTGCGCGACAACGAGTAATGAAGGCATACACACATGGATCTCGAACCCGTTCAATCGCCGCCTGCCGAAGCCGCCGGGCTGTTTTCGGCCTACGACCACGGTGTGCAGGGCAGCGAGGCATATCCTGACGACTGGATGGACGGCGGCATGTCGCACGCCGTCGACGTCATGGACGCATTCTCCGACGCCGACTGGGACGCCCTGATGACAGAGCTCGATGCACGCAGCTCGCATTGGTTGCAGACGTGTGCCGGAATGCTCGACCAGGCGGCCGATACCAGGCGGGCCACGCAGCTCTTGACGCTTCTCAGCAAGAGCGCCGATCCGGACGTGGCCTACCAGGCGCGCGACGGTCTTCGCTATATGACGTAGGCGAACATATAGGCGGGTGTCAGAACCCTTCGACCGCGCTGGCGGTATGAAAAACCCGCGGCGGCGCGCTGTAAAATTCACCTACCAGGCGGCGCCATTCCTTGAAGTCTTCGCTGCCGCGAAAATGCACCATATGGTCGTCCACGCTTTCCCATTCGACGAACAGCATGTAGCTTCCCGGCTCTTCGACCGAGCGCTCCATGCGCATGCCATGGCACCCTTTGGCGCGCTTGAACAGCGGGATGGCTTGCTGCACGCCCGCTTCAAACTGCTGCTCCATTCCCGCAGCGATCTTCAGTTCCGCGACTTCCTTGATCATAGTGTCTCCTGATGTTCCCGGCATCGGCCGGCGTGCCGATATTTTAACGAGTCGCACGCATTTCTGCCCGCTGCGCTAAGATTTGCCAACGGAGGAAGCATGACACAGCAGATCGACTACGCAATGCAGGAAACCTGGATCAAAGCCTGGTGCTACGCGGCCCAGGTCCACGGCCAGCAAAAATTCCCCGGGTCCGACATGCCCTATCTGGTGCACCTGGGGATGGTGGGCATGGAGATTCTGGCCGCCCATGCCCAGGAGCCGATCGACGGGGTCGGCACGGCCATGCAGTGCGCCATCCTGCACGATGCGATGGAAGACCAGGATATTGCGCACGCAACGCTTGCCGCCGACTACGGGCTGGCCGTGGCCGATGGCGTGGCCGCCTTGTCGAAGTCGCCCAGCCTGCCGAAAGCCGAAGCCATGGCCGACAGCCTGCGCCGCATCCGGCAGCAGCCGAAGGCCGTCTGGTGCGTCAAGCTGGCCGACCGCATCAGCAATCTGCAAGCGCCGCCGCATTACTGGTCGGCGGAGAAAATCGGCGCGTATTGCGAGGAGGCCGGCGTCATCCTGGCGGCGCTCGGCGAGGCGCATGGCTACCTGGCGCAGCGGCTGGCCGCCAAGATCGCGGCTTATCCGTCCTGACGGTCGCGCTTCAGGTTGTCGGCCAGCATATTGCAGAACAGCGCGCCCTGTTCGATGGCGTCGTTCAGCGCCACATGCGAATGGGGCAGGGGATCGAACCAGTGCCGTGGCATATTGCGCTTGGTGCTGTCGCGGTAGCCGCGTTTCAGGACCGCCATCGCGTACGATTTCATGTCGAGCGCGGAATGGCTGAACGGACTTTCGCCGGTAAAGCGGATCAGGTACCAGTACACGAACAAAAAGTCGAAGCCGGCCGGGTAGGCCACGAACACCGGTTTTCCCGGCAGCGACTTGACCCATGCGAGGTAGCGCTGCATGGCCGCCAGCGGCGTTTCCAGGTCGGCGCGGCAGGCTGCCCAGGCCTCGGGCTGGGTCAGCCACCACGCGGCGGTGGCGGGATGCGCAGCGGCCTCCGGCAGGCATTCCAGGTTTGCGCTGAAGGTCGCGATGCAGGTCTTGTCGGCCAGGTAGGCGGCCGAGCCGATGCTGAGCATCGAATGCGGACCGGGAATCGGGCCGTCGGTTTCGACGTCGGTGCTGATGTAGATTTCCTGTTTCATGATGACAGAAGGTGAGGGTTGTCGGCGTGCGCCCGCCTTCATGGCGGCGGCCGTTTTGCGGGATCGAACGCGATCGACGAAAGGCACTCGCGCTGGCGTTCGGCAAAGCTGAAGCTTAGCGCTCCCCATGCGCGCACGCTGGTGTGCGAGGTGGTTTCGTTGATCGAGCGCCCGCGTGGAAAACCGGTGATACGCAGCTCGCCGTAGTGCTCACGGACCTGGGCCAGCGTGACGCACGCACCGCCCAGCTCGAGGACCATGAAGCCGGGATGGCTGCCTTGGCGCGCAATCCGCAGGTCGACATTGGCAATGATCACGCCATCGGCCAGCGCCACCGGCGTGCTCCGGTACAGATCGAAGTACTCGTTGACGCCGCTGGTCGCCGTGCTCAAGGTCGTTCCCAGCACCGCCTGCACCTGCGCGGGCCGGAACGGTGCCTGCGGCGCCAGCAGTTCGATCGCTTCCCAGAGCGACGATGGATGGGTTGCGATGCTTGCCTCCCTGGCGTGAATGGGCCCCGCAAGCGCGCCGGCAAGGCAAACCGCAGCCAGGCCGGCGGGCAGGCGGCGCATCAGGGCTCCGGTGGCGTCAGCAGGGCCGCCAGGCGGATCTTGCGCTTGGCCTGCAGGGACGATTGCAGCGCGCGGGTTTTCAGTTCCTCCAGTTGGGATGCATCGGCGGCCCTGACCAGGTCGAGCAGGCTGTCCTCGGCGAAGGCTTCTTCGGTGCGCAGCTTGTGCTGGTAGGCGATGCGCTCGTTGCGCTGGTCGTTGGCCGCCAGCGCCGCCTCGTACGCGGCGCGCTGGGCCGGATCCTTGATCGCCGCCGGCGACGCGCCTGCGGGCAGGCCGCTTTCCGGCGGCGGCGCCACTTTCATCTGGATGCGCGCGCTGGCGTCGATGTCGGGCGCCAGTTCGCTGTCGATGGCGTCGAAAATGCTGAGCCACAAAGCAAATTTGTCGTTCGGCGGGCCGGCCGGGGTCAGCGGCGCGATCACGTTCTCGATCCTGAGCATCTGTCCGATCGCACTGGAAAGCGCCTTCACATCATGACGGGACCGGAATGTCTCCAGGTCCTGCAGGATCTTCTTTTCAGGCTGTTGCATGGTTTCTTTCGCTGTCGTTGGATGGGGAGGGGGCGCGGCGCGCGCCTGCGCGCACGGCTGGCCGCCGTACAGCATGGCCAGCATCAGCAGCACGCAGGCGCGCGTCGTCATGGCGCACTCAATAGGTGGAGTTCGGGTCGCCCAGCGCGGCAGCGCCGTTGGCTCCGGCTTTGCTCACCGTCATGTCGCCCGCCGCATTGATTGTAAACCGCTGGTGCACGGTGGTAAATCCGCCCTGCGCGCCGGCGCCGACCCGGAACAGCCATGGGATCGGCCAGTCGAAGGTGCCGGCGGCATACGGTTCGCCAAAATTGCAGTGGCCCGACTGCGCCGTATCCTGGCCCAGCACTTCGGCGCCCTTGCCGGCCACCGTGTCGCTCACCGGCACCCAGGTGCCCGCGCCGTGCGTGCCGTGCGAGACGCCATCGAGCGGGGTACCCACGAAGTAGCCGGTTACCAGGCCCGCGCAGTCGTCTTCGGACACCTCGATGAACTTGAAGGACACGGTATCGGGCAGCAGGTAGATCGCGGTCCGGATGCCGACCGAGGGAATGGCGTTGGCGTGCCACACATTGGTGCCGCTGGCGCGCTCCATGCGCACGCCGCTCGGCTCGATCACGGTGAAGGTGAGCGTGACGCTGCAGCCGCGCCCGGTGGCGGTAACGGTCACCGTGGCGGCGCGGTCGGGCGCGTCGAAAATGACGGACGTGCCGCTGGTGTTGTCGAGCGTGCCGCCGGTCTTGGTCCAGGTGGCGCTTCCCAGGCTGTAGGTCAGCTTGATGCGCTCGCCCACCCCGACCGTGGTGCGGGCCCGGTTGGCGGGCAGGCGGGCCAGCGCCTCGATGGCGATGGCCGCGCGCGCGCACGGCGAACTACCCACCGTGGCCGGGGCGCGGGTCTTGTTGGCCAGCGGCGTGGTGGTGCTGCTGGCGACTGTTTTCCATGCGCTCATCGGCAGTCCTTTGCCACTTCCAGGCGCAGGGCCTTGGCCGCCAGCGGGGACATCATCGCGATGCGCTTGCGCTGCTTGGGCAAAGGCTCGCAGGTCATTTCATCTCTCACTATAAATCCTTGCTAGAACAGGTTGAGGCATATACCGGCCGGCGCATCAGCGCGTCGGCGTCAGCAGCTCCGTCAGGCGTATCTTGCGTTGCGCCTGAAGGGGGGATTGGGCGACCCGGCTTCGTAGATCTGCTAGCTCGGGTTGGCTGGCGACCCTGACCAGGTCGAGCAGGCTGTCTTCCGCGAATTGTTCCTCGGTGCGCAGTCGGTGCTGGTAGGATAGCCGCCGATTGCGCGCATCGTTAGCTGCCAGGGCAGCTTCGTATTCGGCCCGGAGCGCTGGATCCTTGATCGCCTCAGGAGACACTCCAGGCGGCAAGCCTGTCGCAAGCGGCGGCACCACGTTCAGGGACGCCTGCTTCGTGTCATCGTCGTTCGGTGCCAGTTCGGAGTCGATGGCGTCGAAAATGATCAACCATAAGGAGAACTTATCCTTGGCCGGAGTTGGCGGCGTCAGCGCTGGAATGGCGTTCTCGATGCTGGACATCTCCCTGATCGCCCTGGAAAGCGCCTTTACATCACGACCCGACCGGAACGTCTTCAGGTCCAGCAAGATCTTTTTTTCAGGCTGTTGCATGTGGTCTTTCGCTATCGTTCCATGGTGAAGGGGCATGAGGCCCTGACGGTCTGCCGCTTGCGCAGAATGCAGGCCGGCGTACAGCACGGCCAGCATGGTCAGCAACACTGCGCGCCTCGTCATGTTACCCTCAGTAATCCGAGCTTGGGTCGTTCAGCGCAGCGGCGCCGCTGGCACCGCCTTTGCTCAAGGTCATACAGCCAGCCTCATCAATAGTGAACTGCTGATGCACGGTGGCAAATACGTTCGGTTCGCCATCGCCTACCCGATAGAGCCACGGGATCGGCCAATCGAAGCTGCCGTCGGTATACGGCGTGCCCAAATTGCACGCGCCGGATCGCGCATGATCTTTCTGGACGAGTTGCGAACCCATCCCGGCGACCGTGTCGGACACCTGCGCCCATTCGCCCCCACCGCGCGATCCATGTTTCATTCCATCGAACCGGGTGCCCACAAAATAGCCGGTAACCAGCGACGTGCAGTCGCCCTCGCTCACTTCAATGGATTTGAACGAAACGGTATCCGGTCGCAAGTAGACGTGGAGCCTGATGCCGATCGAAGGAATGTCCTTGATGTGCCACACGGTGCTGCTCGCGCGTTCCATGACCACCGCGTCCGGCTCGATCACGGTAAAGGTGACTGTGCAGGTGCAGCCCGCGCCGGTGGCGGTGATCGTGACCGATGCCGCGCGGTCGGGCGCGGTGAAAAAGACCGATACGGCGGTGTTCTTGTCGAGCGTGCCGCCGCTGTTGCTCCACTTGGCGCTTCCCAGGCTGTAGCTTAACTTGACGCTTTCACCCACGCCGACGGTGGTGCGGGCCCGGTCGGAAGGCAGTACGGCGACCGCCTCGATCTTGATCGCCGCTCGCGCGCAGGGCGAATCCGCAAATTGCGCAGGGATGCGCGTCCTGTCCTCAACCGGCGTGGTGGTGCCGCTCGCAACCGTTTTCCACGTGCTCATCGTCAGCTTTTCGCCACTTCCAGGCTCAAGGCCTCCGCCGTTACCGAGGACACCACATGGGTGCGGCCTTCGGCGTCGGTCACGCCTTCCTGGTAGCTGCCGTCGGCCAGCTTGATGCGGTAGCGCTGGTTGGGCAGCGGCTCGCCGGTCGTTTCATCCCTCACGACGAAGCCCTGGTCGAACAGCTTGACGCGGGTGTCCGGCAGCGCTTCGAGCTGCGCGCTGCTGCCGCCGGGACCACCCCAGGGGTGCAGGGCGCCCAGCACCGAAAACTGCCCGCTGCACGAGAACGTGATGTCGGCGCCGTCCAGCGTGACCGAGGCGCCTTGCGTGCGCAGCACGATCTTTTGGCGTGCATTGATCGCGATGTTGTTGTTGACCGAGATGACCGTGATCGATTTGTCGGCCAGGATTTCCAGCGCATCGGTGTGGGCCTGCAGCGAGAGCGGCCCGTTGCCCGCGTACACCTGGATCCCGCCCGCATGGGTGAACAGGTTGCTGCCTTTGCCCGCCACCGAGGAGATGGTGCCGCCGGCCGTCATGTGCATGTCGCTCTGCGTGGTCCAGTGCAGCTGTTCGCCCGCGTACAGCAGGGTCGACGCCGGCGTGGCCCAGTTGATGCCCGCCGCCGATTCCATCAGCACCACCGGCTTGGCGAAGCGCTCGACCGGCTTGGCCGCGTCGAGCGCGCGTTCGGCATGCTTCGCCTTGAGCGCCTCCTGGCCGCTGACCGGGCCGGGAAACGTCGCCTTGGCCTCGGGGTCGATCAGGTCGATGAAGTCGGCCTGGGCCTTGCCCGCGTCCGTGCTGAACAAGGCCTTCTGCTGTTCGGCGGCGCCGGCCAGCTTCTCGCTGATGCCCTTGGCGTGCTTGAGCATGCCCACCGCCTCGGCCGCGTCGAGCTGGGTCGATTCGATGCCGCTGCCCGACACCTTGCGCGCCGTGGTGGTCAGCATCACGCCTTCGGCGCCGCGCACCACGGCCCAGGCATCGGTGCGCAGTTCGAAGCCGCTGCCGCGATAGCGTCCGCGCTGGGCCGAGCCGGCCTGCTGCGCGATCAGGTAACCCAGGTTGAGCTGGCTCGTCGCGCCGCTGCTGGCCAGCCGCGTGCGCACCTGGCCCTGGGTGTCGTCGAGCTGCCACTGGTTGTAGTCGTTGCCTTCGAAATTGTGGCTGTGGATCCCCGACAGCACGCCGGCGTGGTTGACGCCCGAGTCGACGCCGGCCGAAAACGGCGGGATGTCGGAGCCGGTGTAGAGCTGCGCCACCACCACCGGGCGGTCCATGTCGCCTTCGATGAAGTCGACCAGCACCTCGGTGCCGATGCGCGGCGTGAACTGGGTGCCCCAGTTCGGCCCGGCCAGCGCTTCGGCCACGCGCACCCAGGTGCCCGAGGTCTCGTTGCCTGGCGCATTGCCGCTGGCGTCGAGGTTGTGCGCCATGCCGCCGCCGATGGCCCTCTGCCCGCGCTGCCACGGGAACTGGATCTTGACGTGGTACTCGCGCGCGGTGGTCGAGACGGCGTCTTCCAGCCCCACCACGATCGCCGTCTGCGGTCCGAGCGCGTTGACGGCGTGCGGCAGGGCGGTGGCGCGCGGCACGATCGCCACCACGTCGCGCACGCAGCCGAAGCGGTTGCGGTAGGTGCCCGCTTCCACCCCGGCGCGGCTGGCGCTGGCGATGGACGGCTTGAAGTTGTTGCGCGCTTCGTGCGCGACCCACAGGACGGTGAAGCCGTCGGCGCCGGCGCCGTAGCGCTCGTGCTGGGTCAGGCGGAAGGCGTGGCCGGCCGCCAGGCGCCGCACCGCGCCTTCGCCTTCGAAGGTCTTGTTGTCCAGTTCCAGCGCTTGCAGCATCAGCTGGCTGTGCGGATCGGCCGCGCCGCTGGCGCTGACGATGCGCTCGCCGCTGCCGTCGTACACGGCCATCGGCGGCAGCTCGCCGGCCTGCAGCGAGGAATGCTGTTCGGCTGCCGGCGCGACCAGTTGGGCCGGGTCCCAGCTGCTGATCGAGACCGCGTTGGCCTGCACCTGGCGGCGCGCGCGGAAGGCGTCGATGGCGTCGTCGGTGTCGGTGGCGCGCACGCCGTGGAAGCGCAGTTCGGCGCCGCCGGGCGTGTCGGGCGCCTTGGCGCGGCTGTCGAAGATGACCAGGCGGTGCTTGGCCTGGCCATCGCCGCCATCGCTTGCCTGGTCGTGTTCGAAGCGGTACGACAAGCCTTCGGAGGCGAGCAGGCGTTCGAAAAATTCCAGGTCGCTCTCGCGGTACTGGGTGCAGATCGGGCGCACCGCCAGGGACTGGCTCACGTCGAACTCGAAGCGCACCTGCGGATAATCCGACAGCAGTTCGGTGACGATGTCCTGCGCATTCTTGTTCTGGAAAATGAAGCTGTCGCGGCGCAGGCGCAGCAGCGCCAGGCCCGGTTCCAGGTGCAGGCGATAGCGCGCCACGCCGCCGTCGGCGCCCAGCCAGGCCGCGTCGGTGCAGATGCCGTGCCAGTAGCGCTTGCTCGAATCGGGCTGCAGCAGGGTGATGGTGAGTTCTTCACCGATGAAGGTCGCCAGATCGAGGTCGGTCGAGACGCTGAGCGCGTCGACTTCGAACGTAAACAGGTCGTTGACCGCTTCGCGGCCGCTGAACTGCTCGGCCATGAGCGACTCCGGCAGCGCGCTGTCCTGTGCGCTGGCCAGGGTGATCAGGCGCGCATGCTGGCTCAATCCCGTGCCGAAGGCGGCGCGGGAGACAATCTGGTCGAGTGGTGTCATCAGGGCAGGGTAATGGTCAGGTGGGCGGCGCGCGGCGCCAGCTTGACCACGTCGTTATACGCGGCCATGCGTTCGTCGGTGGAGGTGTTGAGCGAGGCGCGCAGGCCGATGTAGCCGAGAATGCAGATCAGCCCGAACACCGAGGTCAGCACCCAGACCGGCAGGTCGCTGCGCAGCTTGTGCACGATCTGGTCGGGCCGTTCGGCGTGCGGGGCGAAGCCGCCGCGCTTGCCCTTCATGTTGGCGATTTCGTCGCCCAGGCGCGCGGTCAGGTAGTTCAGCTTTTCCGACCCTTCCAGGATGTAGCGGCCCTGGAAGCCGAGCAGCAGGCACATATGGAACACTTCCAGCGCCTGCAGGTGGGTGCTGCCGCGCGTGCGCAGCGATTCGAGGCGGTGATAGAAATTCTCGCCGGCCAGCTGGTCGCCGAACAGCACCAGCTGCAGCGGGCGCCGTTCCCATTCGTCGCGGATGGAAAAATTCGAGCGCAGGATGATCTCGTCGACCGCCGCGCAGAAGGCGTACTTGGAAGCGTCGATATCGTCGGCCGAGGCGCCTTGCTTCTTGGCGCCGCGCGTGAAGTCTTCCAGGAACTGGGTGGTCTTACGCTGGAAGTCGGCGTTGTTCTGCGGGCCGTTGCCGTTCTTGAGCATGAACAGCGCGTAAAAGCCCTCGTACATCAGGTCGAGCAGGGTTTGCGGGGTGGCTCCGGCGGCGGCGGGGGCGGCGGGGGCGCCGGCCATCAGCGAAGGTGCGGTGGTAGTCATCTGGGTCTATCCTTGGGTCAGGAGGTTACGGCAATCAGTTCCAGGGTCAGCTCGCGCATCCCTTCGGGAACATAAATCGAAATCGACTGCGCCTGCATCATACGTTCGTACATCTGGCCCTTCGCTTCGATCATGAAGTAGACCGTGTCGGGACGCACCGGCACCGCCGGCGGCACCTGCGGCGCGTGCTGCAGGCGCACGCCCGGCATGGCCGAGAGCACGAATTTTTCGACGTCGTCGGGGGCGCCGATCTTGAAGCGCAGCGGCACCACGTCGACCAGTTCGATGGCCGGCAGGTTGGCCGACACCGCCAGGAAGAACGCGGTCTTGTCGTCGATCTTGCCCGATTCCAGCGAGCCCAGATAGTACGATGGCTTGATCAGATCGAGCGCAATGGCGAAGTACTTCGACGATATTACAGTGTCCAGCAGGTCGCGGATGATCATGTTCAGCTTCGCGAACGCCGGTCCCGGATCGGCGTGCTGGTAGGGCGGCAGGTCGGCCAGGGTCCAGCTCTTGGAAAACGTCATCAGGGCGCCGGCCACGCCCAGCAGCGCTTCGTACAGGCGTTCCGGATGCAGCGCCGGATGGTGGAAGTAGTGCGTCAGCGAGGCGTAGGCGCTGCTGGCCGTGTGCAGCAGCCAGAACGAGGACATGTCGCCGGAGCGGAACTCGATCACGTTCTTGCTCGGTTCGCGGTGGTGCCCGTACAGGGCGCTGACCTTGGCCTGCAGCGCGTCGATCAGGCGGCGCAGTTGCAGGAACAGGATAGGGGCGCTGCGCACCGACATGCTCGGCGGGACGAATCCCGGGTCCATCTCGAAGCCGCCGGTGGCCACGCGGCGCAGGCGCAGCAGCGGGAAGTGGGTGTACGAATCGCGCGGTTCGAACTCGGAAATGAGGCGCACGCTTTTCTTCAGGTAGGTCAGCTGGGCTTGCGCGGCCTGGGTGTACAGGTCGGGCGTGTCGGCATTGGCCTGGACGAAGCGGGCCGCGTTGGCGGTCTGGCCGAGCGGCGCGAAGTTGCCGCCGAACGGCTTGAAGGCGGGCAGGGCGGCATAGAAGGTCACGGTCTGCTGCGATTGCAGCAGCTGGCTCAGGTCGACCGTCTCGGGCAGCGCGTCGGCGCCCGGGGCGTCGACCAGTTCGCCGTCCTGGAAGCGCAGCGACAGTTCCAGCACGCGCAGGGCGTTGTTGGCCAGGGCGTCGCGGTCGACCTGCAACTGGTTCACGCCCCAGGCATACGGGTGGACTGCCTTGACGCTTTCGTTGAGGCGGTGCTCGTGGTACTGGTCCTGCTGCTGGAAGTGCTGGGGGCGGAGGAACAAACCTTCGCCCCAGAGGACTTTACTTGACATGCTGTTGGCACCCTTCGGAAAATTTCGCGCTAATATGAAAAACTAATTAGCGGAACAATAACATTTATGAGAAGATTTGTCTGCGGTGCTAATGTAACGTGCGCGCTTACTACAAAGTGAGAATGTGTGATTTTCAATTGAACGCTGTTAAATTTCAAACTCTGCTAACGTTGTTTCAGTAATAAGTGTTACAGTATACACATTATTTTTTTGTCACCGCTTCTGAGGATACCGCATGACCACTTTTTCCGATTTCAAGTACCTGTGTGGCGTCCTTGCCTGCGCCGCCGCATTGACCGGTTGCGACACCACGGCCAAGGCCCCGCCTGTACCGAAGGGCCCGGCGCCGCTGGCCGACCTGCTCAACCAGGGCAGCCAGGCCGCCGCCACGGGGCAAAAAGAGCAGGCCATTTCGGTATGGAAGCAGGCCGGCACGGCCTATCCGGCCGACAAGTCGCCGTGGGCAAATATCGCCCAAACCCGCTACGATTCGGGCCAGTATGGCGAAGCGATCGTCGCGGCGCAGGAAGTTTTGTTGCGTGATCCCAACGATAAGGCGGCCAACACCATCATCGCGATCGGCGGCCTGCGCCTGTCGACCCGCGCCTTGGGCGATCTGAACCGCCAGAACAATATGACGCCGCAGCTGCGCGCGGATGCCCAGGAGATGGCCAAGTTGTTGCGCGAAAACATGAGCGACAATTCGGCGGCGGTGGTGCCGACCCGGCGCACCACGGCGCCGGCCCGCAGCTCGCTGCGCGACACCAAGGACGTCAAGGAGGTCAAGGACGTCAAGGACAAGGTCGAGGCCGCGACCAAGGTCAAGCCGGAAGGCGACAAGAACGATCCGTTTGGCGGCTTGCTCAAATAATCCGGCCGGCTCAGCTCCACATACGCTCCAATCATGTAGAAGGAAACACCATGTCAAAGAAACAAAGTGTCCAGAAGAAATTGCAGAAAGTGCGGCCGCCGCGCATCCAGATGACCTATGACGTCGAAATCGGCGATGCGATCGAAAACAAGGAACTGCCCTTCGTGATGGGCGTCGTGGGCGACTTCGGCGGTGCCTCCGAGGTCGAGAAGAAGCGCCTGAAAGAGCGGAACTTCGTCGGCATCGACCGCGACAATTTCGATGAAGTGATGAAGGGCATCGAGCCGCGCGCCGCTTACCGCGTGGAAAACACCCTGTCCGGCGAAGGCGGCAAGTTCGCCGTCGACCTCAAGTTCAAGTCGATGGAAGATTTCCGTCCGGAGTCGGTGGTCCAGCAGGTCGAGCCGCTGCGCAAGCTGCTCGAAGCGCGCACCAAGCTGGCCGACCTGCGCAACAAGCTGGCCGGCAACGACAAGCTCGAAGACATCCTCAACGACGTGCTCAGCAACACCGAGAAATTGGCCGAACTCGGCCAGCAAGCCAACGCCAAGAAAGACTGACCATGTCCGCTCAACTGACCCCTGCATCCGGCGCCGCCGCGACCCATGAAACGGCCCTGCTCGACCAGATCGTCGAACAGAGCAAGGTGGCCAAATCGAGCGTCGAGCACGCCCGTGCCAAGGACCTGATTTCGGAACTGGTGCACCAGGTGATGGACGGCACGGTGATCGTGTCGGACAACCTGTCGGCCACCATCGACGCCCGTGTCGCCGAACTGGACCGCATCATTTCGGAACAGCTCTCGGCCGTGATGCACGCCCCCGAATTCCAGCAGCTCGAAAGTAGCTGGACCGGCCTGAACTACCTGGTGAAGAACACCTCGACCAGCACCACGCTCAAGATCAAGATGTTCAATGCGACCAAGCGCGAGCTGGTCAAGGACTTCCAGAGCGCGCTCGAATTCGACCAGAGCTCGATGTTCAAGAAGGTCTACGAAGAAGAATTCGGCACCTTCGGCGGCGCGCCCTTCGGTTCGCTGCTGGGCGACTACCAGATCACGCGCCAGCCGGAAGACATGTATTTCGTCGAGCAGATGTCGCACATCGCCGCCGCCGCGCACGCGCCGTTCATCACCTCGGCCTCGCCCGAGCTGTTCGGACTGGAAAGCTACAGCGAGCTGGGCAAGCCGCGCGACCTGGCCAAGATCTTCGACACCGTCGAATACGCCAAATGGAAATCGTTCCGCGACTCGGAAGACTCGCGCTACGTCGGCATCACCCTGCCGCGCTTCCTGGGCCGCCTGCCTTTCCATCCGGCCGACGGCGCCACCACCGAAGGCTTCAACTTCGTGGAAGACGTGGACGGCACCGACCACCACAAATACCTGTGGTGCAACGCGGCGTATGCCTTCGCGACCAAGCTGACCGGCGCGTTCGACGACTTCGGCTGGTGCGCGGCGATCCGCGGCGTCGAAGGCGGCGGCCTGGTCGAAGACTTGCCGACCCATACCTTCAAGACCGATGAAGGCGAAGTGGCGCTCAAGTGCCCGGCCGAAATCGCGATCACCGACCGCCGTGAAAAGGAATTGTCGGACCTGGGCTTCATCTCCCTGGTGCACTGCAAGAACACCGATTACGCGGCCTTCTTCGGCGCCCAGTCGGCCCAGAAAGCCAAGAAATACAACACCGATTCGGCCAACGCCAACGCGGTGCTGTCGGCCCAGCTCCAGTACATCTTCGCCGTCTCGCGGATTGCCCACTACATGAAGGCAATGATGCGCGACAAGATCGGCAGCTTCGCTTCCGCATCGAACGTCGAAGATTTCCTGAACCGCTGGCTGACCCAGTATGTCCTGCTTGACGATAACGCAAGCCAGCAACAGAAAGCCCAGTACCCACTGCGCGAGGCGTCGGTGCAGGTGTCGGAAGTTCCAGGCCGTCCGGGCGTGTACCGCGCCGTGTCGTTCCTGCGTCCGCACTTCCAGCTCGACGAGCTGTCCGTTTCACTCCGACTGGTCGCGGAGCTTCCACCATCGACCAAAACGTAACACCCCGTAGTACCTATAAACCACTGAAAGGAACACAATGGCAATCGACGTCTACCTCCAAATCGACGGCATCAAAGGCGAATCCACCGACTCGGCCCACAAAGACTGGATCGAGTGCCAGTCCGTCAGCTGGGAAGTGCTGCAGCCTAAATCGGCTACCGCATCGACCGGTGGCGGTCATACCGCCGAGCGCACCGAGCACCGCGATATCGTCATCTCGAAACTGGCCGACCTGGCAACCCCTCTGCTGCTGCAGAACTGCTCGTCGGGCAAAACCCTGCCGAAGGCAAAGCTGGAATTCCTGCGCGCCGACGGTCAAGGCGAGCGTATCAAATACTTCGAAATCGAACTGGAAAACGTGCTGATCTCCAGCGTTGCTCCAGCCGTTGCGGCAGGCGACATCCTCACGGAAAACCTGTCCTTGAAGTATTCCAAAGTCAAATGGAAATACACGCAGCAAAAAGTTGGCGGCGGTTCGGGTGGTAACACTTCCGGCGGCTGGGATCTGTCGACCAACAAGACGGCGTAACGCAGTAACGCATCGGGGTACCAATGAAGGGTTTTACGCCAGGTTTGTTTGACCGGTTGATGGACGTGCCGGTCAATGGCTCCTCCAGCGGCACAGTCACCCGGATGTCGATCGAGGACTTGAAGGACTCGGTCGCACGCGATCTCGAGGCGCTGCTCAACACGCGCACCGTGATACCGGAGGAATTGCTGAAACGGTACCCCGAATGCGGTCGCTCGATCGTGACCTTTGGCCTGAACGATTTTGCAGGCCGGTCGCTGTCGAGCACCGACGACCGGGCGTATATCTGCCTGTGTCTCGAAAAAGCCATTGCGCGCCACGAGCCGCGCCTGCGCAACGTCAAGGCTTCGCTGGAAGTGCGCGAAGACTCGGTGAACCGCCTCAATTTCGCCATCACCGCACTGCTGGTGGTGAGCAGTTCCCAGGAACCCGTCAATTTCGACGCCATCTTGCAGCCTTCGAGCCTGCACTACACCATCAGCAAGGCGCGCCGCGCTGCGTCCGGGGGAGCCTGAGTTTGGAAGACCTATTACCGTATTACGAACGCGAGCTGGGATTCCTGCGCCGTTATTCGCGCGAATTCTCCGAGCGTTATCCGAAGATCGCCGGGCGTCTGCTGATCGCCGGCGAGGTGTGCGAAGATCCGCACATCGAACGCATGATCGAATCGTTTGCGCTGCTCAATTCGCGCATCGCCAAGCGGCTCGACGACGACTATCCCGAATTTACCGAAGCCCTGTTCGAGGTGCTGTATCCGCACTACCTGCGCCCGTTTCCATCGTGCTCGATCGCGCACATGGACTTTTCGGGCGCGGCCGCGCAGCTGACCACGGCCACCGCGATCCCGCGCGGCACCCAGCTGACCACGCGCCCGGTGCGCGGCGCGTCCTGCACCTTCCGCACCTCCTACCCGGTGACGGTGGCGCCGGTAGCCCTGTCGGCCGCCTCGTTCGCGCCCATCATCGACACGCCCGAAGCGATCCGCCCGCCGGTCGGCGCCACCTCGAGCGTGTCGCTGACGATCACCAGCACCTCGGACCAGGTCTCGCTGGCCAAACTGGGCCTGGCCAGGCTGCGCGTGTTCATCGACGGCGAGCCGTCGTTCTGCGCGGCCCTGCGCGACGCGCTTTTCATGCGCAGCGTGGCCGCCTACGCCGAAGGCGACAACAGCGGGCGCTGGATGGCGCTGCCGGCCATTCCGGTGCACGCGGCCGGCTTCGACGAGGACGAATCGCTGATCGACTTCGAGGCGCGCTCGCACACCGCCTACCGCCTGCTGACCGAGTATTTCTGCTTCCCCGAAAAATTCAACTTCTTCGACATCGACCTGGCCGCGCTGACCTCCGTGCTGCCGATGGGCTGCCGCTCGATCACCCTGCACCTGGCGCTGTCGGGCATGCGCACCGATTCGAACGCGGCGCGCATGCTGGGCACCCTGACCACGAATAATGTGCTGCTCGGCTGCACCCCGGTGGTCAACCTGTTCCGCCAGCGCGGCGAACCGATCCGCCTGACCCACACCACCGCCAGCTACCCGGTGCTGGCCGACGCGCGCCGCGCCTTCGCCTACGAGGTGCAGGCCATCGATTCGGTCAAGCTGGTGCGCCAGACGCCGCAGGGCGAATCGATCGTCGACTTCCGCCCGTTCTACTCGCTCAAGCACGGACAGACGCCGGAAAAGAAGGGCCATTACTGGGTCATGCGGCGCGACGAAACCATCGCCGAGAAGAGTCCCGGCTTCGAAACCGAGATTTCGATCGTCGACATCGACTTCGACCCGGCCGAAGTGGAAACCGACACCCTCAGCCTGGAACTGACCTGCACCAACCGCGACCTGCCGGCCTCCCTGACCTACGGCCTGCGCGGCGGCGACCTGTTCCTGGAAGGCGGCTCCACCGTGCGCCAGATCAGCTTCCTGCGCAAGCCGACCTCGTCGCAGCGCTTCGAGCGCGGCCGCGGCGCCCACTGGCGCCTGATCTCGCACCTGTCGCTGAACCACCTGTCGCTGGCCGACGGCGGCCTGGACGCCTTCCGCGAAATGCTGACCCTGTACGACCTGCCGCGTTCGCCGTCATCGCAGCGCCAGATCGGCGGCATCGCCTCGGTGGCCTACAAGGCGGCCAACACCTGGTTGCCGGGCAATCCGTTCGCCTGCCTGGTGCGCGGCATGGAAGTGCGCCTGACGATCGACGAAGAAGCGTTCGTGGGCAGCGGCATCCACGCGTTCGCCCACATCATCGAACGCTTCCTCGGCCTGTACGTGCATGCCAACAGCTTCACCCAACTGGTGATCGTATCGAATAAGAATGGAGAAGAGCTATTGAAATGCTTGCCACGAAGCGGCGATTTGAGCCTGCTGTAATCGAGCGCCTGTTCGAGGAACCGTACCGCTTCCAGTTCTTCCAGGCGGTGCGGATGCTCGAGCTATGGCTCAAGCGCCACGGCTCGCCGCAGCAGGGCGCGATCGCCAATTTCCTGCGCTTCCAGAACTCGACTTCGCTCGCTTTTTCGCCCAGCCAGCTCGAAAAGATCGAGTCGGTGCCGCGCGAGCTGCCGCGCCAGGCCAGGTCGCTCGGCGAGGCGCTGCAATCGAACACGCTCAAGTACATCCGCATCACGCCGGCCTTCATGGGCCTGCTGGGCGGGAACGGCGCGCTGCCGGCCCATTACACCGACCGCATCTCGGCCCACATCATCTACAACAAGGATGAAGGGCCGCGCGCCTTTCTCGACACGTTTTCCAACCGCTCGCTGGCGCTGTTCTACGAAGCCTGGCGCAAGTACCGGCTCGAACTGAAGTATGCGCTGGACGGCAAGGACAGCTTCCTGCCGCTGCTGCTGTCGCTGGCCGGGGTCGGCAACGAAAGCCTGCGCCAGCGCCTCAACGACGACCTCGGGGGCGAGGTGCTGGACGAGTCGCTCGGCTACTTTGCCTCGTCCATGCGGCACCGGCCGCCGTCGGCGACGCAGATGTCGCGCGTGCTGTCGGAGTATTTCGGCCAGGCTATCCGCGCCGAGCAGTTCATCGGCTGCTGGTACGAAGTGCCGGCCAGCCAGCAGACCATGCTGGGCGCGGCCAACTCGATGCTGGGCGGCGGCGCCATGGCCGGCGAGCGCGTCTGGCAGCGCGACCTGCGCCTGCGCCTCGTGATCGGCCCGCTCGATCACGACAGCTTCAACGCCTTTCTCCCGGGCGGCAAGGCGGCGCGCGCGCTCAAGAGCATGGTCACCATGTTTACCGGCGTGACGCTGGAATACGAAGTGCAGCTGGTGCTGCGCGGGCCCGACGTGCACGGCATGCGGATGGACGAGGACCGCGCCGGCGGGCGCCTCGGATGGGACAGTTTTCTGGTGACCGGACCGCTGCAGGAAGACCGCAGCGACGTCCGCTACGATATACACGCGCTCTGATTGACAAAACGAACATCAATAAAAGGAACCCCGCATGAGCATCAACCTGAAAACGCTGATCGGCAAACTCAACGAGACCAGCCGTACCGCCGCCACCCGCGCGGCCAGCATCTGCGTCTCGCTCGGCCAGTACGAAGTCGACATCGAGCACCTGTTCCTGGCCCTGCTGGAGCAGCCCAAGAGCGACTTCGCGCTGATCGCGCGCCAGTGCGGCATCAGCGCCGGCATGCTCGAAGCGGACCTGCAGGCCGAAGTCGCGCGCCTCAAGGCGGGCAATTCGCGCACCCCGGTGTTTTCGGTGCGCCTGCCCAAGCTGTTCGAAAACGCCTGGCTGATCGCTTCGCTCGACATCCAGTCCGGCCGCAGCGCCGAAATCCGCAGCGGCCACCTGCTGCAGGCGCTGCTGACCGATCCGGAACTGGCGCAGCTGGCCTTCCGCGGCTCGAAACTGTTCGGCAAATTCGACGTCGAGCAGATCAAGCATAACCTCGACAAACTGGCCGCCGGCTCGCAGGAAGCGGTGGCGTCGCAGCCTGCGGGCGAGAGCCAGAGCGGCGAGGGCAACGACCCGGTCGGCGAGATGGCCGCCAAGGCCGCGTCCAAGACGCCGTCGCTGGACCAGTTCACCACCAACCTGACCGAGCGCGCGCGCGCCGGCAAGGTCGACCCGGTGATCGGGCGCGACACCGAAATCCGCCAGGCGATCGACATCCTGATGCGGCGCCGCCAGAACAATCCGATCCTGACCGGCGAAGCCGGCGTCGGCAAGACCGCCGTGGTCGAAGGCCTGGCGCTGCGCATCGCGATCGACGACGTGCCGGACGTGCTCAAGGGCGTCGAGATCCACACGCTGGACATGGGCCTGCTGCAAGCCGGCGCCAGCGTCAAGGGCGAGTTCGAAAACCGCCTGAAGAACGTCATCGACGAAGTCAAGAAAAGCCCGCACGCGATCATCCTGTTCATCGATGAAGCGCACACCATGATCGGCGCCGGCGGCACCGCCGGCCAGAACGACGCGGCCAACCTGCTCAAACCGGCACTGGCGCGCGGCGAACTGCGCACCATTGCCGCCACCACCTGGGGCGAGTACAAGAAGTACTTCGAAAAAGACGCCGCGCTGGCGCGCCGCTTCCAGGTCATCAAGGTCGAGGAACCGAGCGAGGAACTGGCCTGCGCCATGTTGCGCGGCATGGCGCCGCTGATGGAAAAACACTTCGGCGTGCGCGTCTACGACGAGGCGATCACCGAAGCGGTGCGCCTGTCGCACCGCTACATCATGGGCCGCCAGCTGCCGGACAAGGCGATCAGCGTGCTCGATACCGCCTGCGCCAAGGTCGCCCTGGGCCAGAATGCCACGCCGGCGCTGATCGAAAACCTGGCGCGCAAGCTCGAACGCATCGACATCGAAGCCGGCGCCCTGCAGCGCGAGGAAAGCGCGGGCGGCGCCCACCCGGCGCGCCTGAAGGAACTGGCGGCGCAGCGCGCGGCCGCGGCCGAGCAGCACACGGCGCTGGCGGCACGCTGGGAACAGGAAAAGCAGCTGACCGAAAAAATCATGGAAGGGCGCCGCACGCTGGAAGAGGCGGGGCAGAAGGACGCCAGCAAGGGCAAGGATATCCAGGCCATGATGGCCGAACTGCGCGCCCTGCAAGGCGAGGCGCCGATGGTGCCGGTGCAGGTGGACGGCCACGTGGTGGCGGAGATCGTCGCCGGCTGGACCGGCATCCCGCTCGGCAAAATGGTCAAGGACGAGATCAAGACGGTCCTCAAGCTCAAGGACCTGCTGGAAGAGCGCGTGCTGGGGCAGCCGTACGCGATCGAAGCGGTGGCCCAGCGCGTGCGCACCTCGCGCGCCAACCTGGATGACCCGAACAAACCGAAAGGCGTGTTCCTGTTCGTCGGCCCGTCCGGCATCGGCAAGACCGAAACCGCGCTGGCGCTGGCCGATGTGCTGTACGGCGGCGAGCGCAAGCTGATCACGATCAACATGAGCGAATACCAGGAAGCGCACAGCGTCTCCGGCCTGAAAGGCTCGCCGCCCGGTTACGTCGGTTACGGCGAAGGCGGCGTGCTGACCGAAGCCGTGCGCCGCAATCCGTACAGCGTGGTGCTGCTCGACGAAGTCGAAAAAGCCCACCCGGACGTAATGGAGCTGTTCTTCCAGGTGTTCGACAAGGGCGTGATGGACGACGCCGAAGGGCGCGAGATCGACTTCAAGAACACCATCATCATCCTCACGTCCAACGTGGCGTCGAGCGCGATGATGCAGGCTTGCCTGAACAAGCCGCCGGAAGAGATGCCGACCCCGGAGCAGCTGGAAGAGCTGATCCGTCCGCACCTGATGAAGCAGTTCAAGCCAGCCTTCCTGGGCCGCCTGAAAGTGATCCCGTACTATCCGCTGGGCGACGACGCGCTGGTCAAGATCATCGAACTGAAGATGCGCAAGATCGCCCAGCGCATCGCGGTCAACCACAAGGCCGAATTCACCTACGACGAGGCGCTGGTCGAAGCGGTGCTGGCGCGCTGCACCGAAGTCGATTCGGGTGCGCGCAATGTCGACAATATCCTCAACGGCACCCTGCTGCCGGAAGTGGCCGAGTCGGTGCTGGCCAAGATGGCCGAAGGCGCCGCGATCGCCAGGATCAAGGTCAGCGCCGACAAGAAGGGGCAGTTCAAGTACACCATCAAGTAAGGCTGGCGGCGGCGCCGCCCGCACAGGGTGGCGTCGCCGGTATGTGTGTTTTTACTATTGCAATATGATAAAGTCTGTTATGAAAACGGGAGCGCTGCGCTGTCGGTGACGCTTTAATCGAGAATATTCAAGGAGGAAGTTGGAATGGCTACTAGTTCATGGACAGCAGGCAAAAATGGCCCGAAAGACGTGGCGGAGCTGCGCAAGCATATGCTCGCGCAGGTCAAGAGCGCGGCGACATCGCAGCTGATCGATGCGAAGTTCACGCGCGATCATATCTACGCCGGCCATAAGGGCGGTACCGAAAAGCTGGCGACGATGCTGGCGAACCAGCGCGAACTCACCAAGAGCACTCTGCTGATCAGCTCGATGTCGGCACAGGCCAGGGAAGAAGTGGTGAACTGGATCGCCAAGATTCCAAGCACCATGCTGACCCTCAATCACGGCGTCTGGTCGATCAATACCACCAACAGCGCCGTGCCGGCCCTGAACGTGTACAAGTGGGCCACGGTCGACTTTGCGACGCTCAAGAGCATGAATTCCGACGACGTGATCAAGAAAAGCCGCAAGTGGTTGACCGAGTCGGAGAAGAAGCCCGAAATCGCCTGCCAGTTCGGCGCGAACGGCTGCCCGGTCATCTATCACCTCAATTACTGAGCCGGGGACCAGGCCGACGACCACGCGGCCTTCCCGCGCCTGGCTGCCGCTGCGGCGCAGCCGGAAACCGATGCCTGCCCGGCGTCGCCAGCATGCGGCGACGCCGGGCAGATGTCATTGGGGGGCCGGATCGGGAATGATCGCCCTGGCGCCCGCTGGGCAATCGATCAGGCAGAACGGCGCGGCGCGGTGCGCGGGGGCGCCCGGCGCCGGTTCGCCGGCCGCCATCGGCACGTCATCGGGCACGTCATCGGGCACGGTGTAGCGGAAGGGCTGGGGCGGCTCGCCGTGGCGCGCAAAGGCGGTTCTTCCGGCGCCGAACATGGGGCCGGCAAAGGGCTTCGGCGGCGCGCTGTGCAGCGCCTTGATGCCGCGCCATTGCGGCTGCAGGTTGACGGCGCTGGCGCAGCTCTCGCGCGCGGCGCCGGGGCACAGGGCCTTGAGGCTGTCGTGATAGTAGCTCAGGAACAGCCAGGGCTGGCGCAGGCGCTTGCCGGGATGGTCCGGCGCCAGGTAGGCGGCTCCGCCCGCCATGAAGACCCGGTCGCCGGTGCGCTTGCCGGTCTTGGGACTGATGGCAAAGCCGCGCCTGTCGAATTTGACGATGAAGAAGACGCTGCCGAACTGCTTCGGCTTGACCAGGTAGGGCGAGCGCGCGACCGCCTTGTACAGTTCGGAAGTTTCTGCGCTGCCGCTGGCGTCGCTGGCGGCGTACAGCCAGTAGCGGAACGGCCAGGGCTCGAACGGGAGCATTTCGCGCGGGCCGACGAAGCTCCAGCGGTCGACCCAGGTATCGGCGCCGCGCACGTGGCAGCGGACGCGACCCTGCGGTTCGGCCTGGCTGATGCAGGCTTCCCAGTCGCCCTGGCCGACATCGAGCACGACCGCGTCGCTGAGCTCCTTGAAGGGTTTGAGGTCGCCCTTGTTGGCGTACATGGGCAGCCAGTTCTTGCCGGGTATGATGGGCACCAGCAGGTCGTTGCCGAAGTTGGTGTAGCGGCCGTCGGTGACGCCGCCGGCGCCGCAGATGCCGGCGGCGCCCAGCAGCAGGGCGGCCAGGGCGGCGCGGCGCGCGCTGTCGGTTGATCGGATGGTCATTGTCGGTGTCGTTTCAGTTGTGTACAAGAGGGTGGGGCGGACGATGCGTCAGGCGCCGAGCCTGAAGCGCGTGCGGTGGCGTGCCAGCGCGACCTGTGCGTTCGTCTCGTAGAACGGCGACGATCGCCCGGGAAACAAGGCGATTCCCTGGTGGGCGTTGAAGTCGTGGGGCAAGGGGAATCCGTAGACCGTGAAGATGGCTTGCGCGAGCTCGCCTCCCGGCATGATCTGATAGGGGGAACCGTGTCCCAGCCGCCCCAACGCCGCGCACATCGCCAGGAGCATGATCGAGACAGCGATGAACTGCGTCGCCGATATGGCATATCCCTCGGCGTACATGGACACAAGGAGTGCCACCTCGAATACGGCCCAGACGCCGACGATCAGCGCCCACATTGCGCGCCGGTTGCTGCGCACCAGCGCCTGTTCGCCGGCATAGACGCCGTAGGGCAGCAGCATCAGATCGTCGGCGCTACGGATGACGCTGTGCACGTAGTGCAGGTCGCCGCTGCGCGCCACCACGGCGCGCAGCACGTCGCCATCGGCCAGCTGGTTGGCATTGTCGAACATGCCGTACAGCGTCAGGCCATCGAGCTGCGCGGCGAAGATATGGGTGTGGTGGTCATCGAATTCGAACAGACAGGTTTCTTCGGCCAGTGCCTGGTGTCTGGCGGCCAAGGATGGGTCGGCGTTAGCGCCATGGTGCCGCAGGCGCGAGGCGAGCTTGTTCAGCAGTTCCGTTTTGGTGGCCGCCATCTGCAGTTCACTGAGCGTGCCCTCGACCAGGAAAAGCTGTCTGCCGTGGTACTCGGCGGTAGGGTGTGTGAGCATGCGTTAGCAGGTCCGTGGTGCCCGGCTGATATCGGAGGACTTGGAACCACCCGGAATTTGCTTAAATGACTATTTTATCCTATTGATCGAGGATGGGATCAACGTCAGGCCCGCCGGCCCAATACCAGCCGATGAGAGCACTTTCTGGACCTGAGCAGGGGACGAGTCAGCGCCATCAGAGAAGCGATGACGTAATCGCCTGGCGTGCGGTTCGGATAGTCCAGGAAAATCAGACCGAGGGCGGCGAAAGACCACATGCCGATGACCCAGCCCCGGAAAGTTCGCAATGATTCTCTACGCAGTACGCCATATCCAGCGAACGTGTCGCCAGGCAGCAATAACAAAGGATCGCGTAAGTATTTCCCCTCCCCATTGTTGTGCCGGCATGAATTATTTAGCGTTTGGCAGGATTGAATCTGCTTTAATTTTTATTAAGTGCCACTTCGGCTTCGTCATCGTCGATTAACAGGCTTTCGCCTGCAGCGTTAGTGAGCGCATCGTACATTTCGCGTACCGATTTGCCGTCATCGCCGACTTGCTGCTGGACTTGAAGTCGCTGTTCCATGCCGTGGAGGAGGTGAACACGACTACGCGCTGTTTGTAATTCGCTCAGCGTTCCTTAGATAAGAAATAGATTTTCCCCGTCGAAATTAGTTGCATTTGCGTAAGCCATTATTCCGCTTCCTGAAAGGCAGCATCGGCCGCGGCGACGTCGAAGCGCCAGGCCGGCGCCAGCTTGCCCAGCAGCGAACGCAGCCCGATCGCGGCGTCGGTCGCGAGCGCGCCGATGGTGAAGCGAAAACCGGCGCTGATGGTTTCTTCGCCGCGCACGCATTCGGCCAGCAGATTGTCGGCCCCGAGCGGCGTGGACAGGCGCAACAGGCGGGTGGACTGGGTGAAACTGGAGAGCATGGCGGCAAGCGGTGTCGACATGGAGGGCGGCGGGCAGCTTTCGGCCAAAGAGGCGTAGTTGCAAAAATGTTACTGTGGCCGAGATGGTAACCCGGAACGTCCTTCCCGCGCCAGTTACAAATAGGATGAGAAAATTCTCCAACCTGATCCTGATGCAGGGCGGATCCCTGTCGATATCGAAGTCGCCGCACTGAACCTGGCTTTCAATGATGCAGCTTGAAAATTCCGTCAGATGCTGTGCAGGGGGCGAACTTGGAGCGCAGGGACGAGCTAAAAAGGTGCTTGGTAAAACGTGTTTTAAACACAAATTATGTTTGTCAATGTATAATATTGAGTTGCTCAAAAGTAGCGCAAGCTCGGTTGCAATCTCATGTTTAGATGAGCGCGTAGCCGCCTTTCATGGTGAAGACAGCCTGCGGAAGGCCGCCCCCAGTGCAATTGACCTGGTCGTTGTTGGTTGAGCCATTCTCTAGTCTCCACCAATGAGGTGGTCAGACACTGCAATACGGATTGATGCTGGCTGGTGGCAGGACATATCGAATGAGGCGCTGTTTCTTCCGGGACATGTAATGACGAACGAACTAGCTACTTTCCGGGCGGCCCTGCTGCAAGCCGTTCGCGCAGCCCGCGACGCCCGTCCGGATGCGCACATCCATCTGGTGTATTCTCCCGAACTGTTCGACCCGCTTGACCTGGTGGGCGACACGCGACGCGATATGGGACTCATTCATGCGCCGGACCATCTAGCCAGTGTCAGCGCCGACAGGGATCGATCGCCGCGCCTGCTGACGCTCGACTGCCGCCGGGTGGCGAGCTACCTACTCGAAAGCGATGCGGCGCTCGACGATCCGGCATTCGAGCAGAGTATTACCCAGTCGCATGCCGAAATTTGCCTGGCGCAAGCCTACAACGCGGAGTTGGGCAACGATGAGCGCGAATTCTCGGAGTATGCCATCGGTGGCTGGCTGATCTCCACCGAATCGGCCAAGGTGGTGGCAGCGCGTTTACGCGGCTTTTCGTCTCAGGGACGCACCTGGGTGCGTTGGACCAACCCCGCCATCTTGAGCACCGTATGGCCCAGCATGACCCCTGAGCAGCGCCATGCGATGATGGGCGATGCGGCATGGCTCAGTTTCGATGCTGGCGCCGTCCTCGTTCAGCATGCCGCCACGGCGCCTCCGGTTGCTGCGTCCGACGTTCCCGGCACCGTCCTGAGCTTCGCACCCCGTCTCGATGCGCAGCAGCTGAGCCGGGTGGCTAACGTACCGCTGGTGCGCGATCTACTTGCAGCGTGGAAAAGCATGTGCGAGGCGGAGGGCGTGGCCTTGCCCCGGAACGCCGAGCAAGACCTGCATGCGCACGTCATACGCGCACAGCAGGCCGGGCTGGGTGCGGAATCGGTCGCGATCTACACGATGACCCTCGTCCAGCTCACGCAGGGGGCAAGCGACGACGGCGAATGGCGCGCACTGGTCGACCACGCGGCGCATCAGGGCCTGGCCCTTCGCGACCTGCTCGATACGCTGTCCGATCCTTTCTGGACTCGCTACAGCATACCTGAGTACGCAAGCAAGAGCGGCTGACTCGCCTTTCCATAATCGCCCCCAATTCACGCAATTCGAAGGTACATCATGAGCGACACCGCAATCGCGACACCGAAGCAAAAAATTATCGATAAGGCGAGCAAGGCTGTCGCTGGAAAGCCGGTGTGCGATCCGAAGTCGCCGTGCCAGCCCTGCCAGCGCGCAGACTTGCAGCTGCTGGTCGTGTTGCCGTCGGTGGTGCCGTCAGACCATACCCCGGCGCTTGGCGCGGCCGGATACTCGTGGTCGTCCAACTTCGACGCTGCCTTGGCTGCGACCAAGCGTGAAGCGACCACCCGGGTTGCGCGCATCATGCGTGAGGGCTATGTTTATCTGTACTACTTTCACCGCAAGCGCTGGGACGTTTGGCAAGTCATGAACAATGGCTTGACGCGCAAGATCATGAACCAGGTTGACAAGGCAGCGTACGAAAAGCTGCAAGGCGGTTTTGTCGGTGCGCCGGTGCCGAAGTCATGCAGCCGCGGCGCCGCCAATGTACCGGCTCACCTGATCAGCGTACAGGGCGCCAAGACCACGCCCAAGGTGTGGATGGCCTTCAGTTCGCAGTTGTGGTCCGGTTTTGCGCTCCAGCGTTACGCCGATAATCCCGCTGGCACGGTGCCAGGCCCGGACGGCAAGTCCATCCCCGTCGATTTGCGCGCGCTGCGTGGCTGTGAAATCAATCCGCAAGCGATTCTCGAGGGAACGCTGCCGCCAACGGCACTGCCGCTGCGCACCGACGTCCTGGAACACAGCGTGGCGGATTTTGTAAAGAGCGGCAACGATGTTTACCGCAGTGCGTTTGCCGCCGCGCTCTCCCCGATGGACGAACGGCGGTTTGGCTTAGCGCAAACGTTTTCCGATTCGGTACGCGAACTCGAGCGCGCCAGCGCGCCGCCCGGCAACCCAAAGTTGTATCTGGAAAAGTCCATCGTCCTCATGTTGCCAGATGCATTAGGGGTCGTGGAAGAGCATAACCATTTACGCCTGATCGAGCAGGATGCCAAGAAGATGTGGACTATCGGGGCGAATGGCGTTTCGCAAAAGCCCGACCCGGAGCGCAGCTGGAAATTGCTTTCGGCCCAGCATGCCGACATGATCGAGCAATGGGAGGCGGCAAGCGAAGCGAAGTCGATTACCGACGCTGCCGAGCGCGATCTGGAGAGCATGCATGCACCCGTGACGGAAGAAGTCTTTATCCGGGGGCGTGACGCCGGAAAATATCCTCCGGGTACGGACTGGTTTCCCTTGCATATTCAGGACGGAGGGCGTGAAGGTTTCCTGAAAATGGATGCCTCCGGGAAGCCGATTGAGCAGACTGTCGCGTCGATCTATAAGCCGGGTACGCAAACGCGGCTTGGCCGCCTGATTCTTCCGCCCGATATGGTCCAGAAGGCTGCCAATCGACGTGGCGCCGACCGGGCAACGGGTTTCCGCGATCGTCTTCGGGGCCGGCTTAAATACGGCGAAATGAAGGCATTTTCCGACGCCTATAAGGCCGAGTCCGATTTATGGGACAAGCGGATCCTGCGTTTCGACCGGGACTACCTTGCATGGCGTGATAGCGCGCCGTTCAAGGAACTCATCCTGTACGACTACAATTGCGACATCAGTTTGGCCAAGATCGTTCCGGCGTTCGGCACGGTCGATCAACAGGTGGGCGAGGTCATGGCGCGCACCATCGCCCTGGAGAAGGCATTCGGCGGCGGCGCCATCACACCCGATTCGGCCAAGGCCATGGCGGCACAGTACAAATTGAAGCCTGAAGACCCGGCAAGCTGGATCGACAGCTCCCTGTATAAACCGTTCAGCTGGAATGACAATCTGGTGAAGGATAAGGGCAACCAGTCTGAAGCGGTCGAGAACGTCGCTGCGGTCTACGAGCTCGGCGTATCGGTCATCGAAGCCATTCAACGGCACAAACACAGGCAACATTATGAAAGCGCGGCCCGGAGCCTGCTGGCCAGCCGCGCGCAGTTGACCATGCTGGTGGCATCCGCCGTCGATCCCATCACGGCAAAGAAGCTCGGTTTGACGGCGCACTCCGCGACCCAGGCGCAGAAATATGTAAAAATGAATCTCAGCATTGAGTTGCTGATGGAAGATCTTTTGTCGCCAACGCCGGGGCAAAGGGCGGCGGAAAAATTCGTTTTCAACTTCAAGATCCCTGCGGGGGTGGCGATCAGCGAAGTACAGAGCGCCATGCACGGGCGCATCGTTCCGGCGGAGTTCAGTGAAAAAAAGAACACCAGCCGCGCGCAACGCCGCTATACACAGCGCCAGTTCAGGGCGCTTCGGGGACGCTTCAAGGGTGAAATGAACTATCCGATTTTGGTGGATAAGGAGCTAATCGCCAAGATGCAGCGGGAAGCAACGCCGGGGACTAACATGGTCAAAGTGGTTCCAGATAGCGTACTCGGCAAGTCAAGTGGTGTCATCGAGATCCCGGAAGCCGTTGCAAGACGTATGATCCGCGAGCAAGCGTTCAAGTATCGTTCGCTTAGCAACCTGAAAAGCGCAAATTTTATGACGCTGGGCGGCATTGGTTTTGTGCAGGTTATGGGCTTGCTGGAGGCCGCTAAAAAGATATCGGGTGAACAGGGCCTCGAACAGATCGATGGGACGCTGTCGACCCTGTCGTCCGTGATGGGGGTTGCTGAAACGCTCACGAGCTTCAAATTGCATGCATGGACAATGCGTACTGACGGCATGCGGACGATGTTGGCAACCACAGCGTCGAAGATGGCCTTGATTCGCGTGGCCGCGGGATCGTTTGGGGTTGCTGGCGGTTTGATCGATGCTGCCTTGGCCTTCATTAAAGCCGACTATGCGCTGCGCTCGGGAGACAAGCAAACTGCCGAAATCTACAAGACCGCTGGCAGGCTGTACGTTGGCTCATCTGTCCTCAGCGGCTTGGGCACATTTGCCGCCTATCAGGGTTTCATGGGCGGATCCATCGCCCGCATGGTGGGCGTGCGCGCACTGATGCTCATGGGAGCCTGGGCGGTCGGTGTGGGGGTTTTGCTGGCGCTGGCGGCATTCGGATACATGTTATACGCACTACATACGGCCTATCAGAAGACCGATCTTTTCCTTGATCGCAGCTATTGGGGTAAGGGAGAGCACGAAAAGTTCGGGATCAATGTACGCCAGCAACTCGACGTCACGCACGCCAATCCGCGTCTGAACCACGCTGCGCGCGGTGCTGCCATCAACGTGCTGGTAAACGACGGCATGACGGCCGAGGTCGAAGCTTTCCTCGCGCTGACCATCGGTATCAGCGTCGATTTCGAATGGCACAAGAATTGGTTCGATGACGAAGCAGTCGCTGTGAAATTCACGGCAGGTGCCTGGCCGGAGAATCGTACCGTCAAGATCAAGATTGAATTGTATGCGAAAAACTCGACCCGTATTGTGGTCATGGACGTCGATGGTGCGGTGTTGACATCGAAGATCGGTGATGACGGGAAAGAAGTTTTCGAGCTGGAAAAAGCATGGGTATTCAAGGACGACAGCCATGAACGCTACAGTCATGCGCGCGTCAATTTTTCGGCCCATGAAAAAACGGACAATGGCGTGGATCTGGTTATGCGGGATACCCTTGTTGCCAGGAGGGACGCTTGAGCCGCACAGGTCGACGTGGATCTGCGGAGCGCGGCGCAACACGCGCACCGGTCTCGCCAGGTAGCAATCCGGATCGGATCGTGTTGCGCGACATGCGCTTTGACACGCCCGAGGCAAGCGCGATGTTTCTCAGTTTCCGTTATCGCCACGCTAGTTTCCGCGGGGTGGAGGGCGATGGGGTCAGGCTCCCGTCAAACAGGGAATCGGTGAGCGCGATGGCCAGCTCGGGCGGTATGGTCTATAAGGCTTTTCGCAACGGCTTAATGTACGGCGACCAACAGTCGCTCATGGCGGGAGGCGGCCTCTTTCTCGGTTTGATCGTTGTATTCATGTTTACCCAACACCTGTTTATCGGTGGGGAAAACATGTTTTCAAGCGCACTGAATGGCGTGCGCGAAGGCCAGGTGGTTCTTGCGATCACCAACATCGTCTGGCTTATCGCGATGCTGGCCGCCTTGCCGCTATTGATGCTGTTCGTTATTGGCGATCTGGTCGGTTTTCGCTTCGACAGAAGCGCTTTGTTCGATCGTCAGGCAGGCAAGGTCCACGTGTTTTCGGATAAATCGACTCCCATCGCGCCGTGGCGATACACGCTGAAAACCTACGACTGGGCCTGCGTACATGCGGAAATCGACACGATGGCCATGCTGATCGACGAACTACGGCAACCTCAGGCAGGCTTGCGGGTGGTGATCATGGACCAGCCGGGCGGCCATACCGTAGTCGACCATTTTTTGCTGGGCATCAGCGTGCCGGCCCAGCACATTCAGCCATTGCTCGACACCTGGGAGCATGTACGGCGCTTCATGCAGCACGAAGGGCCCTTGTTCGCCAGCCCGCAGGACAGGCCGAATAGCGCGCTCGGACGCAAACCCCTGTGGCGCCATCTGCTGGCATGGCCTGCCGAATACCTCTGTTCTGGCCCGGACTTGGTCAAGCTGGGATGGCGGCGCAAGAACCCTTTTATTGCGTTCGGCGCCGTCTTGTGGTTTTTCAGCCTGCCGGTTGTTGTCTTTACGTTTCTATGGGGTTTCCTGCCATGGTTAAGCGGACTGGCCAAGCGTGACCCGGTCTGGCCTGCCGATATTCTTGCCAGCGTCGGGGGCGCTTCCTTGAGCGGGAAGGAGCTCGATGCATGGCGCGATCTGGTGCCCGGCAAGGCGGACGGACAACAGGGGAGCGAGGCTGCTGAACAAAAGTAGCGCTGAGTATGCCGTGGATGCGCCATGCATGAAAGTCGACGAAATGTCCCCGACGGCAATCGAGCCGCTCCGGCCGGCGCAAGGAGGGCACGCGCGGCAGGGGCGAAACGGCTTCGGCAGTGCGGTTCGATAAGGCCGCCCTTCACCAGATGCGCTTCGATACCTCCGGAGCAAGTGCAGAATTGATGCGCTTGCGTTACCTGGACCCGGCTCGGAGAGCATCGAGGGAGGATCCCATCAGCTTGCCTCGGAGACGGTGGCATGGTTGAGCGCGCTTTTGCGGGGGAAGATAGTAAAGGTTCAGGGCACAGCGCCATCGCCGGCGTTTCAATTCCATCGCTTCGTCCTGGTGGATGTTGGCGTTGTCGGGCACGACGATGCATGGTACCGGATGCGGCTGTTCCGCGATACGATCAAGGAAGACGGGCGTCGCGCACAGTGTGCTGTTCCTCGACCGTCCACAGCAGCTTGCCGTCAGGGCCCGGCGCAGCCAGAACATTGACACGCTGCCGGTGCTCACCGGCCTCGGCACTCGGGCTGTGGCCTATCGGCGCCCATCCATACTGAAGCGGCGCAAGCAGCCTGCCGCTGCGCTGGCACCGATCTATTTCGTGCCGCCGTCCGCTTTCGCGGCCGCCAGGCGCACTTCGCACCCTTTCAGTTCGCCCACATCGAACGCCGGCAGCGCACCGCCGCCGCCACCACCGCCGGCCAGCTCCTTGAAGCCGGCCATGAACTCGACCACGCCCGGCGCATGCAGCATGATGTCGCCGCCCGCCAGTTTCATGTAGGCGCCGGCGGCGTTCATCAGCACCTGGGTCGGCGAGCCGACGGTGACGGTGGCGCCGCTGTTGACGGTCAGATCGCGGTCGGCCGTGATGCGCGTCTCGTCGCTCTGGCTCTGGGTCGAGACCTTGCCGCTCGCCGTGTGCAGGCGAATCCCGGTTTCCTGGTTGGGCTTTTCCGGCTTCTCCGCCTTGCCATACGTGAACATGCTGATGCCATCCTTGACCGCATGCAGGTAGTTGCCCTGCGTCGCGACATTGATGTCGGCCCCGGCTACCACGCTGGCGGTCGCCAGACTGCTGAGCACCGCATTGGCCGGGGTGGTGGCGGCGATGCCCACGGGGCTCGACAATTGCAAGTGCTTTTCGCTGAACGCGGTCACGCTGCCCCCGCCGGCGGCGCCATCGGATTCGGACGAGCCGCTGGAAATGCCCAGCTCGGTCTGTTTCAACACCTCGATAATGTTGCCCATGGCCTCGATCGGCGGCAACTCCTTCGGCTCCGGTTCCGCCTCGTCCTTCTCATCCTTGAGCCGTGCATTGTGCTTTTGCGCCGCCTCGGTCAGGACGATCTGCAGCTCGTGCGCCTGTTTGACCTGCGACACGGCCTTGCCCGATTCCAGCGCATCGCGCAGTCCGCCCGGGCTGGCGTCGGTCGTCAGCAGCATGCCGGCGCCGGCGCGCAGCGCCACGCTGTTCTCGGTCTTCAGTTCGGCGCCGTAGCCGGCCGGCGCCAGGCGCTGGTTGTCGGTCTGGTGGCGCAGGTGGCCCAGGTTCAGCTCGGCCGTGCCCTGGTGCGCGCCCGCGTGGCGCTGCAGCGACGCGCGCGGCTGCCCGGGCGTGTCGTCGAACACCAGCTGGCTGTACGCGCTGGCGCCGTTCTGGCTGGCCTGCATTTCCTGGCTCTTGATGCCCGACAGCACCGCCGCATGGGCGTGCGCGGCTTTCTCGCCCGGGAACCAGGCGGCGGCGTTGCCGGTAGCCGCGCCGCCGCCCACGCTGACCTGGTTGTGCTGGGCGTCGGGCTGGCCCACGCCGTTATACAGCGCGCCGATGATCACCGGGCGGTCGATATTGCCTTCCAGGAAATCGACAAGCACTTCCTGGCCCACCCTCGGCAGGGCGTTGCCGCCCCAGTTGCTGCCCGCCACCGGCGCCAGCGGCGCGGCCACGCGCACCCAGGTGCCGGCCTGGTCGTCGGCCGGGGCGCCCGTGTGGCCGTCCGGATGCGGGTGCGCCATGCGGCTGTGGCTGGCCTCGCCGCGCTGCCAGTGGAACTGCACCTTGACCCGGTGGTCGCGGTCGGTGTGGATCACGGCGCCGGGCGGGCCGACCACGATCGCGCTCTGCTGGCCGCGCACGGTCGGGCGCGGATGCAGCAGGACCCCGTGGCCGTCGCTGCGGCTGGCGCGGTAGGGCACCTTGGCGCGGATGGCGTCGATGCGGTTGCGGTACAGCGGGCGCTCGCCCATGCCGGCGCCGGTGGCGTGCAGGCTGCCCGCCGCTTCCAGCGCCAGGGCGTCGGCCAGGGGCGCGGCGCCCAGCGCGCGGTGCAGCGCGCCCTGCAGGTCGGCCGACAGGTTGTTGTGCATCAGGTGCAGCACGCGCGTGATGGCGAAGCTGCGCGCATCGTCATTGCCGGCCTGGTCGCCCAGCGCGTGCCCGCCGAGGGTGAAGGTGGTGCCGGGCGCCAGGGTGCGCACGGTGCCGGCGCCGGTGAACACTTCGCGCTGCGTATCGAGCGCGTGCATGTGGTTGTCGGCGATGCGCTGGCCCTGGGCGCGGCTGGCGTAGGCGTAGGCGCCCGGCACGTCGCGCTGGACCAGGCCCAGCGCGCCGGGCATGGTGCTGGCCGACGCCACCGGACGGCTGTCGAGGGTGCGGTAATCCCAGCTGCCCAGCTCGACGACGCCGGTCTGCAGCTTGTATTCGCTGCGCCAGCGGTCCAGGCTGTCTTCTTTCATGACCGCGCCGGGCTGGGTGAAGCGCACCTGCGCCTGCCGGTTCGGCTGGAAGGCGCCGTTATGGTCGGCAATCACCATCTCGTGGCTGCCCAGGCCGGGGCTGTCCGGATCGCCCTGGTGCTCGAAGAAATAGAACAGGCCTTCCTCGCTCATCAGGCGCTCGGCGAAGGCCAGGTCGCTCTCCTGGTACTGGGTGGTCAGGCTGCGGCGCGGGTAGGCCTCGCGCGCGGCGACGTCGAAGCGCCAGGCCGGCGCCAGCTTGCCCTGGCCTTGCCAGGAGGAGAACACGGCGTCGAGGATGTCGAACACGGTCATGTCCTGGAACACCCGGCTGTCGCGCCCGCGCGCGAGGAAGGCGGTCCACGGTTGCAGGGTAAGCGTGTAGCGCGCCAGGCCGCCGTTGGCGCCGTTCAGTTCGACCTCGGTCAGGTAGCCGTGGAAGGGCCGCGCCTGGCCGTCCTCGACCGTGAGCAGGCGCAGCAGGGCCGGCTGGCCCAGCAGCGAACGCAGCCCGATCGCGGCGTCGGTCGCGAGCGCGCCGATGGTGAAGCGAAAGCCGGCGCTGATGGTTTCTTCGCCGCGCACGCATTCGGCCAGCAGATTGTCGGCCCCGAGCGGCGTGGACAGGCGCAACAGGCGGGTGGACTGGGTGAAACTGGAGAGCATGGCGGCAAGCGGTGTCGACATGGAGGGCGGCGGGCCGGTTTCGGCCAAAGAAGTGTAGTTGCAAAAATGTTACTGTGGCCGAGATAGTAACCGGAACCGGCCTGATGCGCTACTGATGTGCACTTAAAGCAACAAGCGTTGCCGGTACTGCCTTGAAAACACGCGCGGCTCCCATCTGCGGGCGCCGCGCGGCGCGGCATCAATCGTCTTGCGGCGGTTTGACTCCGAGCAACTCTTCGATGTGGGCCATGGCGCTGGCATCCTTGACGACCGAGCGCAGCCAGACGTGCAGGTCGGTGGTGGCGGCGTCGGCGGCCTTGTCGGCGAAGTAGGATGCCGGGCTGTGCGGTTCTGTGCGGCGGAAGAACTCGGCCACGTTGCGCAATTGGGTCACGGCCTGGTCGCGCGTGCGGATCACGCCCGGCGGCCCGGACGGTACCGCCACGCCGGCCGGACCCTGTTCGTTCTCCGGCTCGGCGTAATAGAACTCGCCCGGCGCGGCCTCGGCGGCCGGCTGGGCGGCGCTGGCGGACGGCATCAGGGTGACCATGTTCTGCAGCGCTTCGCGCGCGTTCGAAAAACCGGGGCTGTCGCGCCCGAGGCGGGCGTCGGCCGCCTGTTCGAACTGGCGCAGGCCGTCCAGGCAGTACTGGGCGTCGGCGGTAAACGTCTCGCGGAACTTGGCGGAGTTGGCGCTGCGCGCCTTTTCCAGGTCGGCCAGCTTGAGCGGGGTGGCGCCGCCGCTGCTGTTATTGCTGCTGGCGCCGCCGCTGGCGTTGGCCAGCTTGCGCGCCACCTCGAAGTCGATCGTGCTGTAGCCGCGCACCCCTTCGGTGATGCGCATCTCGCGCACCAGGGCGGGGGTGCGGCCGAGGATCCACGACAGATTGCCGATGCGCTGGTCGTGGTCGTCGTCTTCGGCTTCCGGGTACAGGCCGCGCTCCCAGTACTGGTCGATCAGGCCGGCCAGCACGCGGAAGCTCTCGCCCAGGCCGCGCAGCTGGTGTTTCTTGGCGGCCGCCTCGGCCAGCCAGACCGCCAGGCGCAAGTCCTTGCTCTGCGTTTCGATCAGGGCGGCGCAGCGGGCGACCACGAAGTCCCAGTCCGCTTCCTTGATGTCGGTCACCCATTCGCCCTGGTCGAGCGAGGGATCGTCTTCCTTGCGCGCCAGGTTGATGGCGTCCAGTTCGGGCGAAAAGGCCAGGTCCTCGCCGGCTGGCCGGTCTTCGCTGATCGGGGTTAAAAGCTGTTCTGCTGCAAACATGTTGTCCTCTTGGTGGGGCGGCGCTTATTGCGCCATCCGGAATTCGATGCGTCGGTTGCGCGCGCGGCCGTCGGCGCTGTCGTTGCTGGCGACCGGGCGGTCGGCGCCCTGGCCGGAGGCGCTGAGCAGTTCGGCCTTGATGCCGGACTGGATCAGGTAAGCCTTGACCGCTTCGGCGCGCGCCTGGCTCAGGTTCTGGTTGGTGGCCTTGTTGCCCTGGCTGTCGGTGTGGCCGATGACGTCGATCTTGCGGTCCTTGAGCTTCATCATGGCGGCCGCCATTTCGTCGAGGATCGCGCGCCCGGCCGGGGTCAGGGCGGCCTTGCCGCTTTCGAATTCGACGATGCGGTTGGCCAGGGTGGTGTCGAGCACGCTCTGGTCGGCGGCCGACACGCGCAGGGTGTTGTTGACGGTGTAGGTCGGGTTCAGGCTGGCGGCGACGTTGCCGGCGATCTTCTGGCGCGTCGCTTCGCTCGCCACCTCGCCCTTGATGCTGACGGTGCTGCCGTCGATCTTGAGCTGGCCGCGCGAAATCGACTTGAGGTCGGGCGTGATCAGTTTTTGCACATAGCCGTTCCAGTTGGCCGGGGTGGCGACCTGGCCGACGGTGATCTGGTCGACCACCAGTTCGGGGCCGTAGACTTCGCGCAGGCGCGCCAGTACGGCGGCCTTGCTCGCTTCATCGGGCACGGTGCCGGAGACCAGCACCTGGCCCGGCTGGGGCACGGCGGTTTGGGCGCCGGCGGTAACTGCGCCGGCAAGCAGGATGACGAGGGCGACGAGGTGGCGCATGTTCTAGGATCCGATAAACGCCGCGCGCAAGGATTCCAGCGCGGATTTGAGTGACAAATTGGCTTGCGCCAGATAGGTGGACAGTTTCTTGACCGCGTAATCGGTGTCGGTCTGTTCCTCGACCCAGTCGAGCTGGTCGAACGTGATGTGGCGTTCCAGGCCCGCGGTCGGGTCCATGATCGCCTGCAGGGTCTGCGGCGAGGCGCCGGAAAAGCCGATCACCAGCGCCGGACGGGCATTGATGCGCGCCACGAACAGGGCCAGCTCGAAGTCGGCGCGCGCCAGGAAAGGGCTGATCAGGTGCATCCAGAAGGCCGCCACCAGATTGCGGTACATCGGGTCGACCGGCAGCGGCAGCACCAGGCTTTTTTCCAGGCGGCTGGAACTGCTGGCCATGACCGGCTGCATCAGCATGCCGATCGCCAGCAGGACCTGGCGCGCCGAGCAGTCGTAGCCGGCCTGGCCGAGCAGGGCGTCGAGCGCGCCGACGGTCTGCATGTCGAGGAAGTCTTCGAAAGCCGCTTCGTAGGCCGACGCGCGCAGGTCGACGTCGATCATGTGGGTGGCGGCCGCCTGCAGCGGGGCGGCGGCATCGGCGGCGCCGATCACGCCGGCGCTGAGCGACTCCAGCCGGTTCCACAGGCGGCTCAGCACCAGCGGCGCGTCCGGCACGAAGGTGGCCGGGTCGGGCACTTCCATCGCGCTCATCATCAGGAACGGAAAGCGCCGGTTCGACTGGTCGCTGCTGGCCACGATGTGGCCGGCGATGGCGTTCCTGCGGCGCGGGCCGACGAAGGCGAAGTGCAGCGGCGCGACCGCGTCGTAGCTGAGCTTCCAGCGGGCGTCGGCGCTCATCAGGTCCATGGCCTGGGCCAGCCAGTCGTCCAGCACCTTGATCAGGGCCGGGCTGTCGCTGCCCTTGACGAAGTCGCCCCGGCTGGGAATCTTGCCGAAGTAGCCGACCGGGGTCGGGGTGGCGGCGCGCGTCATGGCTGCGCTCCGGCCGCGCCGGCAGCGGCCGTGGCGGGCGCCGGCGCGGCCGGCGGCAGGGTCGAACTGATGATCGAGTCGGGCAGGCGCAGGCCCTTGAAGCCGCGCGACTGCGGCGCCGCCGCCGGCGCCGGACGTGGCGCCGGGGCGCCCGGGATGATCTTCAGGTTGGCGCTGACCTTGACGCCGGCGTTTTCCCAGCTCAGTTCGAAGGCGCCGTCATCCTTGCGCTTGCGCTGGGCCGATTCGACCATCTTGCGCAGGCCGAAGCGGCCCTGTTCGTTGAGCAGCACCACCGTCTGGCCCTGCGGCGTGATGGCGGTAATGCGCGAGCCCGGGGTCCCGCCCGGATTCGGCCAGACCATGCGCACGTACGGCTGCGGCTGGCCTTTCCAGCGCAGCGACTGGCCATCGATTTCGATGGTGAATTCGGAGGCGCCGGTGGCGCCCAGGGCCTGCAGCTCGAACTGGGTCTGGGCTTCGGTGCTGGCGCTGCTGGCCGCGGTGGCGTTGGCCACGCCGCCGGCCGACAGCGGCGCGATCCAGCTCGGGAAGCTCGATACCGCCGACGGCGACAGGCCGATGCCCATGTTGGCCCAGGTGCGGGCCGCGACCACGTCGCCACGGCGCACGACCAGCGGGCCGATGGTGGTGTCGAAGAACTTGGCGACCGCGCCGGAAGGGCCGAACACGAGGCCGATTTCTTCGTTGGTCGCTTCGGCGGCGCGCGCGTCGGACGAGAACGGATACTTGGCGGCCAGGTTCTGGCGGAACGGTTGCAGCACCTGGGCCGCCCACACCTTGTCGATCTCGGCTTCGGTCGGACGCACGATCACGGCGAAGGTCTGCATCAGCGGACGCACCAGGATCGGACGGATGGCCTGCTTCTGGATGTCGCTCATGCCGGTCAGCATCTGCTCGTCCACATACTTGAGCGCCTCGGCCAGTTCCGAACCGCTGCCGTCGAGGGTCTGCTGCATCAGCTGCTTGGCGCCCGGGCCCGGGTCGCCCTGGTTCTTGATGGTGTTGAAGCGGCTGCGCAGTTTCGACAGGTGTTCCATGTAGCCGCGCATCAGCGAGGCATCCTTGTCCTTGACCACCACCAGCCGCGCCACGCCGGAGAACTCGCGTCCGACCGGGCCGAGCGGCAGGTTGGCCGGATTGACGGCGTTCGGGTTGGCCGGCGTGCTGACGTTGATCTGCGACGGCTTGCGGCGCAGCACCACTTCGCGGAACCAGGTCATCAGGTCGCGCTTGGCGCTGGCGATGCCGGCGTCGGCCAGGGTCGGGTTATCCCACGAGGTCTGCTCGGCCACGGTGCTGATCAGCTTGTGGATCGGCGAGGTTTGCGGGTCGCCCAGGCGGTTCATGGCGGCCACGGCGGCTTCGAATCCGTTCAGGTCGCGGATGGTGACGCCCTGCACGAACTTCTGCCATTCCTTGGCGTAATCGTTCTTGTACATCTCGACCAGCGCCTTCTGGATCTGTTCCGGGCTGCCTTCCAGGGTCAGGTCGTTGGTCGAGGCGGTGCGCAGCACCCAGTCGGCGCTTTGCAGTTCCTTGTTGGCGGCATCCTTGAAGGCGGCCTGCACATAGCCTTCCCAGGCTTCGCGCGTGAAGCTGCCCGGCACCGCGTAGCTGCCCAGCACCAGTTCCTTGTCCTGGTCGCCGACGATGCGGCCCACCGTCATCGACGGGAAGCGGGTGGCGGCGCGCGCCTTGACGTCGGCATACACGCGTTCGCGCGCCGGCATGCCGCGCACCACCAGGCGCAGGGTGTCGCGGGTCTGGTCGACCAGGGCCAGCTTGTTCTCGATCTGCGGCCAGGACACGTCTTCCATCTGCGCCAGGTAGAAGGCGATGGTGCGTTCGGCGCTGCGGATCATCTGCTCGCGCGGCATGGCGCCGCGGTTGGCGTCGAGCCAGCCGCGCCAGAAGCGGGTCAGCTGGTCGTTCAGGTGGCCGCCTTCGAAGCGCGATTTATCGGCCAGCATCAGGTAAGTCTTGAGCGCGTTGTAGCCGTCTTCGGTGCTGCTGGCGGAGGCATCCTTGAACTGGGTGCTGACCGGCGCCGTGGCGGCGACGGCGGCCGCGGCCGCCGGGGCGCTGCCGTCGGCCGGCTTGGCCGGGGCGCCGCCGCCCGGGGCGTCGGGCGCGGCCGGCTTGACGTTGCCCTGCAGCTGGCCGGCATTCGCGTTGACTTCGGTCAGGAAGGTTTCCAGCGAGCTAGCCACCGGTTTGAGCATGATCTCGCGCACGCCGTTGAAGTATTCTTCACGCAGCTTGCGGTCGAGCATCTCGCCCTGGTACAGGCCCAGGCTGAGCGAGAGCGGACGGTCTTCGCGGTAGCGTTCCAGCTGTTCGATGCGGTCCTGCAGGATCTGCAGCGCTTCGAAGCGCGATTGCAGGTCGATCTTGTTGGACTGGATCTTGACCACCTGGTCGAGGTCGGCCTGGACGTTGTCGACCAGCTTGCGGTTGCTCATGTAGGACCAGCTCCAGCCGCCCAGGGTCAGGCCGACCATCGCGGTGGCCAGGAAGAAGGCGGCGTAGCGCATGCGGGTCTTGGTCGGGCTGGCGTACTGGGCGACCAGGTCCTTGTCGGCGAAGATCACGTTGCGGAACAGGTTGAGCAGGAAGAAACCGCTCTGGGTCTGGGTTTCGGCATGGTGCTGCGGTTGCAGCTTGATGTCGAACAATTGCGCCACGTGCTGGGAGGAGGCCGAAATCGATTCGCCTTCCTGCAGCGCGCTGGTGAAGTAAAAGCCGCGGAACACCGGCTTGAACTGGAACGGGTTTTCCTCGAACAGGGTGGCGATGAAGGTGCGCAGCGGCTGCTTGATGGTGGAAAACTCGAGCGGGAAGGTAAACACGCCGGGCGGCATGCGTTCGCGCCATTGCAGTGCCATATTGGCCGCGCTCATGTCTTTCAGGCCGTCGTACAGCTCGTCGAAGCGGGCGTCGAACTGGGCCAGGGCTTTTTCGCTGCCGGTGGCGTGGCTGTAGGGCAGGGTGGCGCCCCACACGCGGTCGCGCTCGGCGCGTTCGGTATCCTGGAAGAATTCGTTAAAGCCGGCGATCAGGTCGGCCTTGGTAAACACCACGTACACCGGGGCGTGCACTTCGAGGCGCTCGGTCAGTTCCTGCACCCGCATGCGCAGGTTCTTGGCCAGGTTGATGGCGAATTCGGGACGGTTGCCGGTCAGTTCGGCCACGCTCACCGCAATGATGATGCCGTTGATCGGGGCTTTCTTGCGGTATTTTTTCAGCAGCGACAGGAAGCCGAACCATTCGGTGCGGTCTTCGTCGACCACCGAATAGCGCCCGGCCGTGTCGAGCAGGATGCCGTCGGTGGTGAAGAACCAGTCGCAGTTGCGGGTGCCGCCGACGCCCTGGACGATCTTGCTGTCGGCAAAGGGAAACTGGAGGCCGGAACTGGCGATGGCGGTACTTTTGCCGGCCGCCGGATTGCCGATGATCATATACCACGGCAATTCGTACAGCGCCGCGTCGCCCGACAGCTGGCCCAGCTTGGAGCCCTTGATGGTGGCGATCGCATCGAGCATGCGTTTCTTGATGGTCTCGTGTTCCTGGCGCTGGGCCGGGTCGGCGCGTCCGGCCGCGTTCACCTGCTGTTCCAGCATCTCGCCCAGGTTGCCGGCCGCCTGCTGGCGCTTGTGGCGGCGCCACAGCCAGACCAGGAAGCCGAAGAACAGGGCCACCCCGAGCACGGCGAGCGCGTACTCGATGGGAATCTCGAACACCGCCGCCCCGATCAGCAAGATGGCGGCAAACGCCAACCACCCCACGACGATCAGGGTGCGACGGCTCGTCAGGAACTGCCAGATTGATTGCATCATTATCAAAAACTCAGTTGAGAAAACGGTTACGACAGGACCGTCGCGGGCCGGACCAGGGCGGCGCAGCGACGGAAAGGATCTTCATTGCTCAGGCATAGTACAGGGGCGTTCAGTTTCGCGGCCTGCTGCGCGGCCACCGCCAGCGCCGCCACGAAGGGCACCGCGCCGCAGGTGCCGCTGGCGCTGCCGACCTGAAGCAGCTCGTCGTCGCCGTCGAGCTCCGGCAGCAAGCCGCCCGCCAGGCTCATCGCTTCCATGACGCGCGTGCTGCGGTTGCCGGTGTCGGCCACGATCAGCTTGACCTCGGCGGCCGGGCTGGCGGCGCGCGCCAGCACTTGCTCGGCCAGGACGCGCAGCACGGCGGCATCGGCGCGTTTGGCGCTGTCGGCCGACGCCTCGCGCTGGCCTTCGGCGCTGAGCAGCTGGACCGGTGGCTTGTCGTCGATCAGGGCGGCCTGGGCCGGGTCGGCCAGCAGCAGGGCGGCCGCGCCTTCGCCGGGCAAGCGGCCCTGGCCCTGTTTCGCGGTCAGCAGGGTATTCTGGCCGGCCCAGCGCGCCACGCTGGCTTCGCCGATGTGCGAGGCGCAGGCCACGACCAGGGCCAGTACCGGCTTGCCGTCGGCGCTCTGGCGCGCCAGGCGCTGCACCAGCGCGGCCGGGGTCGCCACGGAAGGATCGCCCGCCAGTTCCGGGTCGAGCGCGATGTGTTCGCGCGGCCAGCCGCAGCGCGCCACCTGCCGCGCCAGCCACAGGGCGGCGGCGCCGCGCTGGTCCTGGTGCCAGCCGGCCTGCCACAGCATCAGCAACTGCAGGGTCGGGAGCGGCACGGTGGCGCCCTTGGCCAGGGCGGGGTGGGCCAGCAGATGCCCGGCCAGCTCGCGCACCACGCCGGTGGCCAGGGTCAGGGCGCGCCATTGCTCCTCGTTGTACTCGAGCGCGGGAAAGCCGTTGTCGGGCAGCCAGGCCTGCATGTCGTCCTGCACGGCGGGGTCGTCGGCGCCTTCCACGCGCGCGCTCATCACCGGAAAGCCGTCGTCGTCGACCAGCTCCTTGTCCAGCGCGGGACGGATTTTCTGCTCGGCCAGCGCCTCGCCCAGTTCGGCCGCGGAGGCGCCGAAAGGCAGGTTCAGCGCGCTCGCCAGCACGCCCAGCGGCGGCAGGGGAGCCGGCGGCGGCGGTGGCGCGGGCGGCGGGGCGTCGGCCGCCACGGCCACGGCCGGAGCGGCGGCCAGCATGCCGATCAAAAACACGCCGAGCCAGAGCAGCAGCAGGATGGTGAGCGGCAGCACCAGCAGGTACAGCAGCAGGTCGCCGCTGTCGGGTGCGCGGCTGCTGTCGCGCCAGTACAGGATGGCGCCGGCCCAGGTCAGGCCGAACACCAGCAGAACCAGCAGGGAACGCTTGAAGGCGGTGCGCATCAGGCGCGCGCCGCCGGCTGGACGAAGAAAACCTGCGCCATCAGAGCAAGTCCACCGTGATCGACTGGCTCGGGATGAGCTTGGCGCCGCAACTGGTCTTGTCGCCGAAGCGCGCCACCGGGCGCCCGTCCACGATCAGGCTGTCGTCGCCGGTGGCGATATAGCCGTCGCCGTGGATGGGGCAGGTGATCTTGTCGAATTTGCGCGCGATCGGCAGGCCCAGCACGAAGCTGGCCGGGGCGCCTTCGATGACTTTGCCACCATGGGTGTGCGTGTCTTTCTTACGGATAAACGGTTTTCCCACACTATCTCCAACTTTGTTTGTTCACACTTTGTTCGTTGAACGCCGGCGCGCCGGCGATGCTTGCCTGCCGGGCCCCTCAGCGGCGCTTCATGACGCCGGGCAGGCGCAGTTCGGTATGTCCGAAGTCCATCATCTTCCAGCGTCCGCCCCAGGTCAGGCCGAGCGATTCGGCCACTTCGCCGTACAGCTCGTAGCCGCGCATGGCCCAGGGATCTTTTTCTGAAATGACAATTTTACCGTTTCGTACGAATGCGCAGTCCGCCGCCAGCCCGTACTGGTGCCAGCTCTGGAAGGCGGCCGCGTTGGTCACGGACGAGCCCATCGCGGCCAGCTTGTTCTGGCGCTCCGGACTGCGGTAGCCTTCCAGGATGGCCATATCGTAACCGTGCCGTTCTTTCATTATTTTAAACGCTTGCAGCAAGCGCTGCGTGTACTCCGGGTGCATCAGGGTCCAGTCGCGGCTGGCCGAGACGATCATCGGGCGTTCCTGCTCCACTTCGACGGTGGCGAACAGCATCGGCGGCAAGGGCGCCGGCGGCACCAGGTTTTCGCCTTCCAGCAGGCCGGCGACCTGGGTATCCATTTGCCGGCTCGATTCTTCGTAAGCGCTCAGGGTGCCGCCGCCGCTGAACACGGCCACCAGCGGCGGTACCGACAACAGCACCAGGGCGCCGCTCACCAGCAGGTAGTGGCGGCGCAAAAACTGGCTGGCTTCGCGTGCCGAATTGCCACTTGTTTGTCGTATCGCCGCAACACTTTGCCCTTTGGCGCGCGATACCTGTCCGAACCAGCCGCGTACGCGCGCATGCACGCGCGCCAGCATCGCGAGCGCAAAGGCGCGGCCGGCCGGAAACAGCACCAGGAAGCTGATCAGGCAAGCGAGCAGGAAGTACAGGGCGACTGCTAGGAACAGCACGGGAACCTCATCGAGACATTGAGAACAAAAAGTGCGATACTGACATAAAGGATTGCTTGGAAGTATATCTTACTGTTCTAGCAATTTGATAAATGCTTCGCTACTCTTTTGCACGCACTTGTGTGAGTAAACGCACTGTTGACATGTTAAAAAAGCTTCACGTTTTTTTTGAATAGCGTAAAGTTATGTAGAAATCAACAAGGAGCGCCCATTGCAACATCGTGACGACAAGCCGGCACCTGCCTCAGGCCGGCCCAGTTTACTTTCTACAGAGCAACAAGCGGAGGCGGCGCGCGCAAGCGCCGAAGCACGCCAGGCGGCCGAAGCGGCCGAACAAACCACCCTGCGCGCGAGCCAGGCCAAACGCAGCAAGACCGGCTTGATGGCCGGGGCCGCTGCGGTGGCCGCCCTGTGCGTCGGCGTCGGCGTGTGGCTGGCGATGGATAGCGGAAACACGGACGCCACGGCGCTGCGCGCCGCTCCCCCGGAGACGGCGGCGCCGGTTCTTGCGGCCAACGATGTCAAGCCGGCCGCGCCGGTTGCGGCGGTCGCGGCGGTCGCGGCGGCCGAGCCGGATGTGCCGGCCGACGCGATTCTCGCCCAGGTTGCCGTGCCGGCAGCGTCGGCGCCGGAGAAGGATCCCTCGCTCAAGGACATGCTGGACGCGCCGTCGGCGGCCGATCCGAAGTCGTCCGATCCCAAGTCGTCCGATCCCAAGTCGTCCGATCCCAAGTCGTCCGAAGAAGAATTGACCAAGCTGCTGGCCGGCGCGCCGGCCGAGTCCAAGCCGGTCGCGGCCAGGGCGCGCGCCGCCGCGCCTGTCGCAGCGGCGAAGGCGGGCGAGAAAAAGGCGCCCGCGCAGGCCAGGACCGGCGCCAGGGAGGGCGCGCCGAAGGCGCCGGCGAAAGCGGCGGGCAAGCCCGATCCGAAATCCAGGCCCGAGGCCAAGGCCGCAGCCGGGGCCAAGCCCAAGGCCGAGGCCAAGCCCGAGGCCAAGCCCGATCCCAAGGCCGACGATGCCAGCCTGCTGGCGGCGCTCAAGGCCCACTCGCAGGAGCGCGAAGGCAAGGAGGGCAAGGAGGCCAAGGCCGCCAGCACTGGCGCCGCGCCGACGTCGCTCAGGCAGTGCCGCCAGCTCAACGCCGCCGAGGCCGAGCAGTGCCGGGTCAGGCTGTGCGCGGGCAGTGCCAAAAATGAGGCCGAGTGCAAGGCGCGCCTCCCCGCCAAGGTGGCCGACTGAGGCCTGCCCGCGTTGCGCGTTCAGCGGCGGCCGGTTTGCCTGGCCGGGTGCGGGGCGTGTGGCTGCCGGACCCCGGCCAAGGTTGTGAAAACCGTAAACTAGCGTATCATGACGTGTTATTTTGACAAAATTGCTTGCCCTCAAGGCCGGCCGGGCCGTACTGATTTGTAAGGAAGACCATGCGTTTCACGATCCATCCGATTTCCAGAACGCGCCTCGGGCGCAGTTGCGGCGTTGACGTTCCCGCGCGCGCGCGCTGCCAGCGGATCGGATACTGACATGGCGCTCATCGACCGTTCCGCGCTGCTGCAAAAGGCAAGCGCGACCCTGGCCCTGTTTTCCAGCGACACCCGGCTGTACGGCCTGACCATCGGCGACGGCAAGGCCGACCTCGGCTCGGGCGGCCTGCTGGTCGAAGCCTTTTGCGCCGACGATGCGCTGCAGGGCATCGGCGGGCGCGACATCATCGTGGTCTCGACCGACGCCCACCTGGACCTGGCGCTGCTGCTGGGGCAGGCGGCCAAGCTGGACGTCACCCTGGCCGACGGCAGCCGCACCGTGTTCGCCGGCGAGATCAGCGAAGCGGCCATGCTCGGCAGCGAAGGCGGACTGGCGCGCTACCGCGTGCGCATGTCGCCGTGGATGTTCCGCCTGAGCCAGGTGCGCAACAGCCGCGTGTGGCAAGACAAGAGCGTGATCGAGATCGTCGACGCCGTCTTCGAGGCCTATGTGCCGGCGGCGCGCTGGCGCTGGAGCGAGGAGAGCGCGCCCTGGATGGCGCAGGCCGTCCCGCGCAGCTACTGCTGCCAGTACCGCGAAACCGACCTGGCCTTCGTCGAGCGCCTGCTCGGCGAAGAAGGCTTGAGCTGGCGCTTCGAACAGACCGGTGATGGCCCATGCATGGTGCTGTTTGCCGACAGTACCCAGCTGAGCGCGGTGCCCGACGACCAGCAAAGCGCAGCCGGCCATGGCGTGCGCTTCCATGGCGCGCGCGCGCGCGAGCAGGACGACACGGTGCAGGCGCTGCAGGCGCAACGCAGGGTGGCGGTCTCGCTCTCGACTGTGCTCAGCTACGATTACAAGGCCAAGCGCGCGGTCAGCGCGAGCGTGCCGTCGAAGCTGTTCAGCGGCAGCAAACTGCCGGCCCTGGAAAGCTACGACATTCCCGGCCAGTATTCCTACACCAATCTGGAACAGGCGCGGCGTTACGCCACCTTGCAGATGCAGGCGCGCGAAGCGCGCAGCCAGTTGTGGCGCGGCCGCTCGACCGTGCGCACCCTGCGCGCCGGCACCCGCATGACCATCCTCAACGGCCCGCTCCAGCAGGGCGCCGAGAGCCCGGCCTACACCATGCTGCGCGTGGTCAGCGTGGGCGTGAACAACCTGCCGTCGCCGGCGGTGCAGGCGCTGGCTGAACTGTTCGGCCCGATTCCCGAACTGCTGCAGGAGTCGGTGCGGCTCGATCCCGAGGACTTTGCGCTGGTGCTTGCCGAAGCGCGCAAATCGGGCTACGCGAACTGCTTCGAAGCGCTCGCCAGCGAGGTCGTCTGGCGACCGCAACTGGCCGGCAGCGACGGCCGCACCCATCCCAAGCCGACCGCCCAGGGCGCCCAGAGCGCCATCGTGATCGGCCCGGACGGCTCGTCCAGCCCGCAGGGCGCCGACGAGCTGTACTGCGACCAGTACGGCCGCGTGCGGATCCGCTACCACTGGCAGGAAGACGCCGGCGCCAATTGCTGGGTGCGGGTGGCGCAGCGCTCGGCCGTGGGCGGCATGGGCAGCCAGTTCCTGCCGCGCATCGGGCAGGAAGTGCTGGTTCAGTTCATCGAAAACGATATCGACCGCCCGCTGATCGTGGGCGCGCTGTACAACGGCCAGGGCGAAGGCGGGATCGTGCCGACCCCGGGCGGGCGGCGCGACGCCGACGAGGCCAAGGGGCGCTTCGAGCCGGCGCACGACCACGCCACCTCGGACCAGGGCAACCTGGCCGGCGGCAACAGCCCGCTCTGGCACGGCGCCTCGACCACCAGCGCCGGGCACCGCAACAGTGCGGCCCAGTGGGGCGTGCGCAGCAAGGAATTCGGCGGCAGCGGCTATAACCAGCTGCTGTTCGACGATACCGACGCGCAAGGCCGGGTGCAGCTCAAGGCCAGCCATGCCGGCACCGAACTGACCCTGGGGCACCTGATCCACAACGCCGACAATTTCCGTGGCAGCCTGCGCGGGGTCGGCGCCGAATTGCGCACCGACGCCTATGGCGCGGTACGCGGCGGCGCCGGTTTGCTGGTGTCGAGCTACCGCCTGGCGCACGCGGCCGATGCACGCGACCCGGCCGGCGACAACAGTGCCGGCATCGCCATGCTCAAGCACGCGGTCTTGCTGGGCGAAACCTTCAGCAAGGCGGCCAGGGAGCACAAGACGGTGGAATTCGGCGCGCACCAGGGACCGGTGCGCAAGGACGAGAGCGTGCTGGACGAGGACGCGGCGCCGCTCAAGGCCATCCTCAAGGCGGTCTCGGGCATGGTCAGCAATGCCAGCCTGAACGCTGCGCGCGACGATGCCGCCGCCAAGGTGACCAGGCCGGACGCCGACAAGCTGCCGCACGAGACCGATCCGGTGATCGCGATCGCGGCGCGCGGCGGCCTGGGCGTGAATGCGAGCAGCCATCTGCAGTTCAACAGCGGCGAAACGATCACCGTGATGAGCGGCCAGGACAGCCAGTTCGTGACCGAAGGCCAGTTGCGCATCCACAGCCGGCAAACGATCGGCATGCTGGGCGGCGCGGTTGAGCCGGGCGCGGACAATATGGGCCTGCAACTGATCGCGGGCAAGGGCATGCTCGACATCCAGGCCCAGTCGGACACCATCAAGATCCAGGCGCTGGCCGATGTGGACGTGTTGAGTACCAACGCGCACATCGACTGGGCTTCGCCGACCAGCATCAGCCTGTCGACCGCGGGCGGGGCGAATATCACGATTTCGGGCGGGAACATTGCGATCGGTTGCCCGGGGACGATTCTGGTCAAGGCGGGGATCAAGACCTTCGACGGGCCGGGGGGCGGGTCGTATCCGCTGCCGAAAATGCCGCGCGAAGTGTGTGTTGAGTGCATGCTCAAGGCAATGCAGTCTGGCAGCGCGCTTGCCTTGAAGTAGGGTGCCGGGCTCTATGTGATCTACATGCTGTCCAAGCTGCAGTATCAAGGAAAATCAAGGCCAGCCCAGGCTTGATGGGTGTCGGGTCGGCCGCCGGAAGGCAGTGCTTAAGTCGACGAGACGAGGGTTAGAAACTGCATACATGCGCGGAGATTAATTTAGGCGCAGTTTATAATGGACGATCCATCTCAGATTTGTTTTTCTGCCGGGCATGATCTGGATTCCACTAGCTGGATTCCACTAGATGCACTGAAATTAACGATGTGCGAGCGGCTGGGATAAAGCGACATCTGATACACAACCCTTCTCGGCTATTGGATGCGGAATGAATGAATTTTAGCGCTGCATATTTGCGAAAATTTTTCTTGATTTCCCTTGGTGCAGCGTTAGTGGCTTGTGCTCCTGAAGGGGCAAGTATGCAGATAGTTGGACTAATTATACGGATAAGCCGATGCCCGCATTCTCGGTAAATGGGTATCGCGCCGCATCAATAAGGGCTAATGGTGGTGGCGGATTTGCCTGCTGTATCGGCGTGCCTTTGCGTTGGAGAAAAGGGATGCAGGTGAACGTGAGATGGTCCGATAATGTAGATGATTTTGATACCTTTAAAGAAATATCGGTAGAGGTGCCCGAATATGGCGAGCAAGATTTGGGATTCCTCTCCGTTCATTTTTACCCAGACGGTTCCATCAAGGTGCTGGTTACCGATAAAACCGCTACTCATCCTGTTTACCCATATCCACGGCCAAATTAGCGGGAGTGAGGCGCAAATTATTGTGAGGTCGTTCCGATGAATGGATGTTGGATCCCGATTCGATGGCATGCTTGACTCTCAGGGGCCGATATTGGGGATCGGAAATGGTAATCAACGAACTTATTATTAATGGCTTGAGCATTATGAAATTCAGAAAAACATTCGACAGGAACGGCCGTTCGGACGATATGCAATGTTGACCGAAAAAAGCGAAGTAAGGCGCTCACGCTTGCGCCGTAGCCCAATCTTGCGCGTCGGGCAGCCGTGTGAGCGGCCTGAGCGACCGCTTCTGCAGCTCGGCGACGAGAGCCCAGCCTGCAACATGTTGCATGCGGTCGGCATGGAGGTGAACAACCTGCCGTCGTCGCAGGTTTACAGCGCGCCGGACGTGAAATAGGAATCCAAACCGTATGTATTTTGCACTTGATTCATGTGACCCTGCGCTGGTGCATGCTCGTGTTGCCGAACGTGTTGCTCAACGCCCGGACTTGCACTGGATGGCGCTGGTCGATGGCGCCTTCGACTTTGGCGCGAAGCAGCAGCTGGCCATCGGCGAGCGCTTTCCGATTTTTAACTTCGGCAATATGTTCGAAATGATGTCAGCCTCACCTTTTCTGGTGAACCTTGGAACCGGTGACAACTTGCGCCGCGACATTTTTACCCTGGCCAGGCATCGGGCCGAGCGGCCAATGCTCAGCTTTATCGGCAGCCGCAGCCCGCTGCCGCAGGTGCGCCAGCATCTGCAACAATTTGTCGAGGTCAAAGAAGAGGATGGGCAGGAGTTCATTTTGCGATTCGCCGATACCCGCATTCTTGCTTCATTGCCGGAATGCCTGTCCCCGGTAGCCTGGGCTGGTTTGCGCTGCCCGGCCGAGGAGTGGCTGTACGTCGACCGCCATGGGAATCTGGCCGCAGCGGCGTTGCCGAAGGACGGTTCCGATGCTCCGCTGCCGTTGACGCTGTCGCATGCGGAAGTGGCCCTCCTGGTAGAGAAAGGCGAGCCGGACGCGGTGATCAATGTGCTCGCAGGCGATCACATCGAACTGCTCCCGCTGGCTGACCGAGCGCTTTTTTATGGGCGTATCGCGGGGATCTGCGGGTTCGCCAGGCGCCACCAGGTCGATGCGTTCCCCGATGTCGTGGCGCTCGCGGTTTTTTTCCTTGCAACAGGAACGGATCCCGCAGCGGACGAAGGCGTGCTTGCCCTGATGCGCAGCAGGCAGTGGGAGTCCGGACGCCTGATCGATCGATTGAGTGAATTGGTTGATGATGACGTTGAATAATCCGGGCCTCATGTGCGTGACGCTCCGCAGCAAGCTCATGATGGGAGTATGGCGATGAAGCGTATTCATGAAGTGTGGCTGCGCTGGTGCCTGTTCGTCGTTGTCGGGCTCTCTCTGACCGCGTGTGAGCCGGAAATTACTCACATCGAGTTGTGCGGCTTGAACTACACCAGCAACCATATCGGTTTTTTTGTCAATGGCGCCGCTGGCGCCGACATTACACCGCATGCCGGTGGCGGTGGCTTCGTTTGCTGTGTCGGTTTGCCAAAACGCTGGCGCAAGGGCTTGCAAGTGACAGTGCGCTGGCGCGACGACGAACAGCATCCCGATGTATGGAAAGAGAAAATCGTCGAAGTTCCCAGGTACGAACCGAGCGATATCGGCTTTTTTGCGGTGCACTTTTATCCCGATGATTCGATTAAAGTTCTTGTAACAACAAAGATGGCGGGATATCCAGGCTATCCTTATCCCCGTCCGCCGAAGGAATAAACATGACAACAGTCACCCCCAAGCTTTTCCCTACGGGCGGATTACGCGCGCTCTCAGCCAAAGAAACCTTGCAACGGGCAAAGGCGATGAATTGCAAGATCGCGAAATCGAGTAAGCCGAGTTGCACCGGCCAGATCTTTGTCGGCATTTTTTTCGATGGAACGGGCAACAACCGGGACAACGATTTTAAAAAGCCGGCAGAGGCGGCGCGAAAACACAGCAATGTGGTCAAGCTGTATCACGCCTACAATGACGATGCGGCCGCCGGTTTTTTCAAGTTTTACATACCGGGTGTCGGCACGCCATTTCCGGAAATTGGCGATGACGCTGCCATGTTTGGTGGCCCATTCGCCTGGAATGGCGAAAACCGGGTAATCTGGGCATTTACGCGCCTGCTGAATGCGCCGCACTTGTACGTCAACAACACGCAGCTGATGGATGATGCCAGGTCCAAAACCATCACCAACAACATGGCATCGATGTTCACGCCACCGGCACACCGGCGACTGGTCTTGCGTACATGGCAGGATAAACTCAAGCAAGCCTTGAAGAACAAGAAGCCCGAATTGGAACTGATTACGCTATCCGTTTTCGGTTTCTCGCGCGGTGCGGCCGAAGCACGTGCGTTCTGTAACTGGCTGTTCGAGGTGCTGGAGTACAAAGACGGTGGCTGGCAGCTTGGCGGGATTCCATTTCGGCTCGACTTCCTCGGCATTTTCGACACCGTGGCGTCGGTCGGGATTCCCAATTCTTTACCAGATCTCCTGATGGAAGGCCATCAGTCGTGGGCGGACGGCAATATGCAGATTCATCCGGCGATCGAACAATGTGTTCATTTCGTGGCGGGGCACGAAGTGCGGGCGGCATTTCCCCTCGATTCGGTGCGTATCGAACAGGCCTATCCGCCGAATGCGCGCGAAGTGATGTATCCCGGCGCCCATTCCGATCTGGGCGGCGGTTATGCGCCTAACGCGGTCGGTATTTCAGCAACGGTGGCGGACCCGCTCGCGATCATTCCGGGTGCGAATATGTATCAGGACGCGCGGGTGGCCGGGGTGGCACTGAACTCGTGGAGCAGATTGCCGACCTGGCAGCGCGCCGACCTGACCCCGGCGACGGAAACTGTCAGGAGTTTTAACGCGTATATGAAGTCCGCCGGTATTACCTCGGGGCCGGTGGAAGACGTCCACCGCAGCTACATGGCTCCCTACCTGAGTTATCGCTTCAAGTACCGCAATGACAACAGCAAACTGCCTTTTTACGTGCGCGCCAACGCCGCCGACAAATCGTACATCGCGATCACCAGCGAAACGTTCAACGCGCGCCTGCAAAGAAAATTTTCGGCATATCCGATACGGCCGAACGACCCGAAATATTCGCTGACCGATGCGGCGGACATGCAGAGGAAGCTTGCCAAGGCTGCCGGGCTGGAGGCGCAGGACCGTAACGATGGCAACCTGCAACAGCTTTACCACATGGCCAGCCTGATCGACTACTCAAAAATCACTCCGGCGATGGAGGAGTTTTTCGGCAATCATGTTCATGACTCGATGGCTGGTTTCATCGGCATGGGGCGCCCGACATTCTTTGAAAATAGTACGGATGAGTACAAGGTGAATGGCCTGGGTATTTGGCGGTTCAGGAAAATATTCAACAAGAACGGATAACGCCGACGCGAATGAAATTTCTTTTCCCGCATCGCGGGCGGCATCGGCCGGGTAGCGTGACGAACCTGGCTGAAAACGGGGGCGAGACGGGCGTTGCCCGTCGTCTCAAAAGCTGATCGGAAAAAGCCCCATGATGGCACCTGAAACCAAGCTGGCATTGCGCGCGCTGTTTAAAAAGATTGCCTTGGTTTGCGTACTGCTGGCTCTCGTCACCTGCTTGTGCATTTATTTCATCGAGAACCATCACATTCAGATGCTAGGGAAACGCTGATCTAATCGATTTTTGAGCCG
>NZ_RXLQ01000016.1 GCF_003953935.1 Massilia atriviolacea | reverse complement strand
CGCCAGCTGGCCGGCGACAGCGCCGCGCCGGCCGTGGCGCCGCCGGCCGTGCGCGAACCGGTGCGCCTGGCCGCCGCGCTGGCCGCCAGCAGCACCGAGGCCGACGCCCAGGAAGCGGCGCCGGCGCGCCAGGGCGCCGACAGCGACGCCGAACTGGGCGAGAAGCCGGCCTGGGAAAAGCGCATGATGCACCTGACCGGCGACGGCAAGGACGTCGACGTCTGGATCCGCGATGGCGAACTCGATCCGGCCCAGTCGATGAGCCTGATCTACCGCCTGGCCGGCGACATGGCCAGCGCCGGCCTGCGCCTGAAAGGCGCGACCGTCAACGGCAAGCCGGCCCTGCGCCCCGGCGACACCGTCCCGGCCGGCGCCCGTCCGGCCTTCGCGCAAGCGCTGGAAGCGGACCAGCCCGCCGCGCAGGACGCCCCCACCCCGATCACCCCCACAGGAAACCATCATGGCACTCGATAGCGTCAACACCGTCAACGCGACGAGCAACAGCTCGGTCAACCAGCAGGACTTCCTGCGCATCCTGCTGACCCAGCTGAACTCGCAAAATCCGTTGAAACCGATGGACAACACGGCCTTCGTCGCCCAGCTGGCCCAGTTTTCCCAGCTTGAGCAAACCCAGCAGATGCTGGGCGGGATCAACCAGCTGGTGTCGGTGCAGACCGCGACCCAGACCGTGGGCCTGCTCGGCAAGACCGTCAGCCTGCTCAACAACAATGCCTACACCACGGGCGTGGTCAACAACGTCTCGTTCAGCGGCACCACGCCGGCGCTGACGGTCAAGCCGGCCGCCGGCGCCGACATCAACAACGTCGAGCGCAAGCAAATTCTCGACGTCAAATAGACCCAAGGACATCCCATGCTCAAATCAATCAATATCGGCACCTCGGGTCTGATCGGCTTTTCCAAGGAACTGGAAACAATCAGCAACAACGTGGCCAACCTGAACACCCCCGGCTTCAAGGGCGCCAACAGCCAGTTCGCCGCCCTGTTTTCGGCCGGCGGCGACAGCGCCGGCGCGGGCGCCGGCAAGACCGGCACCCACAGCGGTTCCGGCCTGGGCACCCTGCCGACCATGGTCGACTTCACCCAGGGCCCGATCAACCAGACCACCAGCGACCTCGACGTGGCGATCGACGGCAACGGCTTTTTCGTGCTGCACGACGAGGCCGGCAATACCACCTACACGCGCGACGGCCGCTTCAACTTCAACAACGACGGCATCCTGACCAACGCCGCCGGCGACCGCGTGCAGCAGCTCACCGCCGAAGGCACGCTGAAAGACATCACCCTGGAAGGCTCGCGCATCAACGCCGCCCTGCCCAGCACCAGCATCAAGCTGGGCGGCAGCCTGTCGGTCGGCGAATCGCCCAAGGTGGTCAGCGGCATCAATGTGATCGACAGCGTCGGCGCCACGCGCGCCCTGTCGGTCGAGTTCAAGAACAACGGCGCGGTCACCCCGGGCAGCTGGCTGGTGACGATCAAGGACGGCACTGCCACCGTCGGCAGCGGCGAAGTGCGCTTCGTCGAGGGCAAGCTCGATCCGGCGCGCTCGAGCGTGTCGTTCAACTATGCGCCGGCCGGCGCGGCCAGGATGCCGATGGTGCTGACCCTGAACGCGGGCATGACCGTGCTGCCGACCGGACTGGCCAACATCAGCACGCCGACCGTGGACGGCTACGGCCAGGGCGCGCTGAGCAAGGTCACCTTCGACCGCGGCGGCAAGATGGTGATCAGCTACTCGAACGGCCAGACCAACACCAGCCAGCAACTGGCGCTGGCGCAGGTCAATACCGCGACCGACCTGGACCAGGTCGGCGGCAACACCTTCAAGAGCACCAATTCGCAGGCGGTCAAGCTGGGCGTGGCGGGCGAGGACGGCAGCGCCATCAGCGCCAAGTCGGTGGAAGGCTCGAACGTCGACCTGTCGAAGGCGTTTTCCGCGATCATCGTGACCCAGCGCGGCTACCAGGCCTCGTCGGAACTGATCAGCACGGCCAACGAAATGCTCGACACCCTGATGCGCATGAAAGGCTAAGGCGGACCCGTGAACGTTTCTCCTTTTCAGTTGCTCAAGCGCAGCACCGCCGATGCGCTCAGCACGCGCGCCAGCGCCGCGCTGGCCCAGTGGGGCGCGGCCTGGACCACCCTGCCCGACCATGCGCTCGGCTGCGCCGCCGCCAGCGAGCAGGCCGGCCGCCTGGCCGCCGGCGAGCTGCGCCACCGCCTGCTGGACGGCGGCGTCTCGGTCTGGGCCGCCGTGCCGGCGGGCATGGAGCGCCACCTGGAACAGCTGGTGTTCGGCCTGTCCGACCTCGACGCCGCCAGCGGCCGCCACCTCGCTTCGCGCCTGGGCGGCGGGGTGGCCGACGATGCGCTGGAAGACTTGCTGCAAACCCTGTTCGGCGCGCTGACCGGACGCAGCTCGCAGGCCGCGCCGGCACAGGCGCCCGGCGCGCAGCTGACCCGCCCCGGCTCCGGCGCGGTCATCTGCAGCGTGCAGCTGGGCGAGCGCGCCCTGCGCCTGCTGCTGCCGGCGGCGGTGCTGCCGGCGCCGCCCCCGCTGCGCGCGCGCCCGGGCGCGGCGCCGCTGACCACCCTGCAGCGCGCGCTGGCGGCCTTGCCGGTGCCGCTCAGCGTGGAACTGTGCCGCACCGAACTGACCCTCGGCTACCTGCGCACCCTGGCCGTGGGCGACGTGCTGGCGCTGCCGATGGCGACCGACCAGGAACTGCGCGTCACCGGACCGGGCGACACCACCGTCTGCCACGCCCACCTGGGCGCGCTGGACGGCGCCTACGCGGTCGAACTGATCAAAGCTGCGCGCTGAGCGCGCGGCCCCACTCCATTAGGAACCAATATGAACGAGAAAAACAGCCAAAGCGCGCCGCAGCACATCGACCTGCCGGAACTGCATGCGGGCAGCGGCCAGGGCCACTCCATCCTCAGCGGCAACCTGGACGTGATCCAGAACGTCAAGGTCAAGCTGTCGGTGAAGATCGGCGACGCGGTCGTCAGCATCGGCGAACTGATGAACATGAAGGAAGAACACATCCTCAAGCTGGACGCGGCGCTCGACTCGCCGGTGGACGTTCTGCTGGAAGGCAATATCGTCGCACGCGGCCAGCTGGTGGCGGTGGACGACAACTTCGGCGTGCGCATCACGGAATTGCCGAAAGTCGGCCAGCCATGAACGCGCTGCGCGCCGTCCTCGGCGCTTTGCTGCTGAGCCTGACGATGGCCTTGCCCGCGATGGCGCGCGCCGAGGCGCCGGCGGCCGCCGCGCCGGCCGCCGGCGGCGCCTCGGCGCGCCCCGCGATTCCGTTCAAGCAGGACAAGCAGGGCGCCGGATCGCTGGCTTACCAGAGCATGGCCGCCCTGGTGCTGGCCGCGCTGGCGGCCTACGGCGCGATCTTCGCGCTCAAGCGCTACACGCTCAAGGGCGGCGGGCCGCTGCGCCAGGCGCGCCGCCTGCGCAGCATCGAATCGATGCGCCTGAGCCGGCGCAGCACCCTGCACGTGGTGCATTACGACGGCGAAGAACTGCTGCTGGCCGAAAGCGAACATGGCCTGAGCCTGGTGAGCAGCCGCGGCGCCAAGGCGCTCGAGGCCGGCGCGGCCGAGGCCGCGCAAGGAGACAAGCATGCATAAACCCACCCTGCGCGCGGCCCTGCTGTGCGCCTTGCTGTGCGGCGCCGCCGCCGGCGCCATGGCCGCCGGCGCGCCCGCCGTCAGCCTGCCCGGGGTCGACATCAATATCAACGGCGCCGGCGGCCAGGCCAGCCAGGTCTCGGCCGCGCTGAAGATCCTGCTCGGCCTGACCGTACTGAGCCTCGCGCCGGCGCTGCTGGTGTCGGTCACGTCCTTCATCCGCATCACCGTGGTGCTGTCGATGCTGCGCCACGCCATGGGCATGCAGGAAACCCCGCCGAATACTGTGCTGATGAGCCTGGCGCTATTCCTGACCTTCTTCACCATGGCGCCGGTGCTCACCCAGGTCAACGAGCAGGCCTTCCAGCCCTTCATGAACGGCAAGATGGAAGCCCAGCCGGCATTCGACACGGCGCTGCGCCCGATCCGCGACTTCATGGTGCGCCAGACGCGCGAGCAGGACCTGCAATTGATGGTCGAGATCGCCAAGGCGCCGACCCCGACCACGGTGGACGACATCTCGACGGTGCAGCTGATTCCGGCCTTCATGCTGTCGGAATTGCGGGCCGCCTTCCAGATCGGCTTCGTGATCTTTTTGCCGTTCGTGCTGATCGACCTGATCGTCTCCACCATCCTGATGGCGCTGGGCATGATGATGGTGCCGCCAGTGACCATTTCGCTGCCGCTCAAGATATTGATGTTCGTGCTGATCGACGGCTGGAACCTGATCATCCGGGCCCTGCTCGGCACCTTCAATTAGCGGGACTGTGCGCACCTCGACGCCTCAAGGCGCTTCTGGCGCCGCCACACCCCCAGCGCTGGCCGACGAGCCGGCGCTGTGGAAAGCCGCGCGCGGCGGCGGCGCGGCGGCGCGCGCGCGCCTGATCGAAGGCTACCTGCCCTTCGTGCGCATGCTGGCCGCCAAGATGTTTGCCGGCCGCATCGATCACGACCTCGAATTCAATGAATACCTGCAATTCGGCACCATCGGCCTGATCGAGGCGGTCGACCGCTTCGACCCGGCCATGGGCAACCAGTTCAAGACCTTCGCCGGGCACCGCATCAACGGCGCCATCCTCGACGGCATCGGCCAGATGAGCGAAAAGCGCACCCAGGTCAACACCCGCAAGCGGCAGCAGGCCGAGCGCCGCGACGCCGCCCGGGTCGCGCTCGACAGCGGCACCAGGGACCTGTTCCAGCAACTGGCCGACGTGGCGATCGGGCTGGCGCTCGGCTATGTGCTGGACGATCCCGTGGTGTATGACCATCAGGACGCCAGCGTGGCCGACCAGCATTACACGCGCGTCGAAATGGCCCAGCTGCGCAGTAAAATGCAGGCGCTGGTCGCCACTCTTCCCGAGAAGGAACGAATGGTGATAAAGTATCATTATCTGAACCAGGTATCGTTCGCCGTCATTGCCGAGACGATGAACCTGAGCAAGGGTCGCGTGTCCCAGTTGCACAACCAGGCGCTGGCCCTGTTGCGGCGCGCGGCGAACGCGGTCAGCGCCTGCGATGTCGCATGGTAGCGCTCGACAAGAGAGAAAGTGGGTCCATGGCGGGAATAAGCAGCGTGCAGCAGATCGTCGCGACGATCCGCGCCGAAATGAGCAGCCGGGTCGTGAAAAACGACAGGCGCGGCCCCGCCGTGGCCGAAAAACGTGCGCCGCGCGCCAAGCCGGCGCAGGCGAGCGCGCGCATGACCGGCCTGCTGCAGCAGCGCGTGGCCGCACTCGACCCGGCCGATTCCCAGCGCGGGCGCAAGGCCTTCCGGATTTTCCTGGAATCGGTGCTGCTGGCCGAGTTCGGCGAAGAATTGATCAACGATCCCGCCTTTTACGCGATGGTCGACCAGGTGCAACTGGCGATGGAAGACGATCCGCAGATCGCCAGCGCGATCGCCCAGGCTGCGCAGAGCCTGTGCGGCGACGGCGCCAAAAACTACTGAGGCAGGCCGCGCGCGGCGACCAGGGCGGCGCGCAGGCGGTCGAGCTGGGTTTCGAGGCGGGCATCGAGCTCGCCGCTCTCGGTTTCCACGATGCAACCGCCCAGGACGACGTTCTTGTCGGCGCTCCACGTCACCAGGGTGCCTGACGGCAGGGCCTCGTCCAGCGCGCCGGCGCCGCGCAAGGCCGACAGGTCGCCCGGATGCAGGCGCACCACCACCTTTTCGCTGCTGACCGCGTGCGCGGCCGCCTCACTGACCAGCGCCTGGATGCCCTCGCGCGTCACGGCGGCGCTGCCCATCATCTTGCACACGGCTTCGAAGGCGATGGCCACGGCCATCTCTTCCAGCCCCTTGAAGCCGGTGGCGGTGGCTTGCTGGAGCTGGTCGGCGATCGAGCGCACCCGGGCCAGCTCGGCTTCGAAGGTTTTCTTGGCTTCCTCGGCGCCGCTCTGGCGCCCTTCCTGCAGGCCGCGCTGGCGGCCCAGTTCGCGCGCCTTGTCGGCGTCGTCCTTGAACTGGGCGAGGACCGATTCGCGCGCCTGGGCGATCAGGGCGTTCATGTCGGGTACGGGAGGGGCCGGCGGCGATGCCGGCGCCGCAACCGGAGGGGGGACGGGCGCGACAACGGGTGGCGCGGCAAGGGGAGCGGCGACCGGCGCGACCGGCGCCACGGGCGCGATCGGCGCATTGAGCGCGGGCGCGTCGGCCGCTGCGACGGCAGCGCTGACGGCCTCGCTGGCAATGGTACGCCGGCTCTTGAGCTTGCGCCGCTCTTCCGAGATGGCGGGGGAACGAATGATGGAAACCATGGACTTCGACTACCTGAAAATGGGGGAGCACGCGCATGGGCGCGGGCAAGGGATATGACAAGCTGTACTATGTCAGATCGCTGTTAGCTTGGAAAGCATGTTTTGCCGGAAGGACGGAGTGTCCATGCCATGGCACGCTGCGCTCGGCAGCCGAGCTGTATCTCTTTTCATATTCCTTGTCATTATTACTCCATGCATTGAAGGACCCGCCGCCATGGACGGCGGGCACCCACTCTACTTCCTGCGAACCAGATCGGTCAGCTGCGCATTGAGTGCATTGCCGAGCGATTCCGTCAGCCTGTCCATCAACTCTTCCATCGATGGGCTGCGTGTCGCCGCGGAAGGCGATCCGGCTTTCTCAAGCTGAGGCAAGACGATCGATCCACCGCCATGAATCGGCGTGAGCGAACTGGCGGCCAGCGTGACGCCATGCATGACGGTCGCCGCAATCCCCGAGGTCACGTTGGCAAACGTCACAAACGGATTCAAGCCTGCCGGCGTATCGCAGGCGCTGCCGCCCAGGACATGCACGGCCAGCTCGCGCGAAGCCAGCGCAGTCGACCCGTTGCCGGCCGCCGTGCTGGTCGAACGCACCTGCAACTGCATGATGCCTTCGAAGCGCTTGGGCGGCGTGACGCTCAGCGCCGCCAGGTTCCAGCCGCTCAGGTCGACCAACCCGCTGCCGGTGACCAGCACCTCGCGCACGCCATCGCGCACCACACTGCCCTTGAGCAGGCCGGCCAGTTCGGTCTTCAGGCTCGCTCCTTTGTCGCCCTCGGCCAGCGCGGCACCGATCACCGGCAAGGCGATGGCGGTGTTGACGAAGCCGTAGGCAGCGCTTGCACTGGCAGGCAGGGTTTCCACCACCTTGAGCGAATCGATCATCGCGCCGCGCGCCGTGCCCGTATCGGTGCCGCCTTCCAGCTCGACGCGCACCGTGCGCGCCTGGCCGTTACCGGTGAAGCTGAAGTTCAGCGCTTTCCAGTTCAGCGCCGTATTGCCGCTCTGGCCGGCGTAACTGCCGACCAGCACGTCGTCGACGTACACGCCGATGCGCGTGTTGGCTGGCGCCACGCCCAACGGGCCCGCGTAATCGAGGCTGAAGGTATAGTGCGCGCCGTCGATGGTGGCGACCGAGCGTTCGATGCCCGGCATCTGGTAGCGTGGATTGCTGCCGCTGTTGACGCCGTTGGTCAGGCCCAGCCACTCGCGGCCGGCGCCGTTGGCGGCTTTCACCGCCACGTGCTTGCCGAGCGCGTTCGGCATGCTGTCGCCGCTGCCCCACACCAGGAAGGCATCGTCCTTGCCGCGACCTGGCGACAGCACCTCCCAGCCGTTGAACTCGTCGCAATCGATCACGGTCGCGCCATACGTCGTGTCGCACACGTTTTCCCAGCTCGTTTCCAGCACGGTGCGGCTGGTGCTGAGTTTCGCCGGCGCCACCGTCAGCACCGGCGCCTGGGCCACCGCCTCGATATCGAGAACGATGTCCCTGGTCACCACCGCCTGGCTCGCGCCGACGCTTTCGCTGCTGACTGCGCTCAGTTTCAGCGCCAGCTTGCCGCTGAAGCTCGCCGGTGGCTTGATCGCCAGGGCCGCCGTGTTCCAGCCGGTGATGTCGGCAACAGGCTGGGCCGCGCTGAGCGTCAGCGAACGGCTGCCGTCGCTCACTACCGAACCGGCAGGCAAGCCCGCCAGGGTCAGTTTGAGGCGCTCGGAGCCGTCGGCATCGGCCAGTTGCGCGCCGATGCCTGCCAGGACCGCGCTGCCGCCCTGCTTGCCGGCATTGAGCTTGATGCTCTGGTCCAGCGCGATGTTGTCGATCATCATGCCTCGACCGCCTTTTTCGCGGTCGGCGGCATCGGTCACGATGCGGATGGTTTGCTTGCCGCCATTACCGGTGAACCTGGCGACCGCATGCTGCCAGTTCAGGGCGCTGCCGCTGGTGTTGTCGAAGCGCGCGACCAGGGTGTTGTCGACGTACACAGCGATGCGGGTCGTGTCCGCATCGTAGCCGACGCGGCCCGCCAGGTCGAAGCCCAGGCTGTAGCTGGCGCCCTTCTCGGTCGTCACTTCGCGCGCGATGCCCAGCGTTTGCAGCTGGTTGCCGCCGGCATCGTTCAGTTCGAGCCAGTTGTTGCCGCCGTTGCCAGCCGCAGCCACCTTGCGCATGCGGCCGCCGGCATCTTCCATCTGGTCGCCCTGGCTCCAGATTTCGAAGCCATCCTTGCCGCCGCCGAGGCCGCGGCCGGCGCCATGCCGGTCGGTGCCGGTGATCAGCGACCAGCCGTCGAACAGCGCGGCGTCGACCATGCCCGACTGGTCGTTGGCGTTGGCCGCGCTCTCCCAGCCGGTGCCGAACAGGCGACGCTCGGCCGTATTCGCGGGCACCTGCAGCGCGGCGGCATCGGCCACCGCCTTGATGTCGATCTCGACAATGGCGGACGCACTGCCGCCCCGGCCGTCGGAAACGCTGAAGCCAAGGCGGGCGTAATGCTCGCGCTGGTTGCCGTAGCCTTTTTCCAGATAGCCGGCGCCGCCGGACGCATTCGCCGCCGGAGTGAAGCGCAGTTTTCCGGCGTCCAGGTCGGCCTGGGTGAAGTGGTTGCCGACCGCCGCATCGATCCAGGCGCCGCTGATCTGGCGCACCTGCAGGCGCCCTTCCGCCGGCAAGGCGGTCAGGATCACGCTCAGGGCGTCGCCATCGCGGTCGCCCGCGTAGAAGTCGCCCCATGCCAGCACGAGCGGCGTGTCTTCCGTGCCGGTCACCAGCGAATTGACGGCTACCGGCGCGTCGTTGACCTCGGTGATGGTGAGGGTGACGGTGGCGATGTTCGAATCGGACTTGCCATCGTTGACGCGGTAGGTGAAGCTGTCGGCGCCGACATAGTTGGTATCGGCCTGGTAGGTGAAGCTGCCGTCGGCATGGATCACCACCGTGCCGTTGGCCGGGCCGGCGACGATGCTGGCCGTGACCGCATCGCCGTCGGCGTCGCTGAAGGAAGGACGCAGTGTGACGGCGCCGTCTTCCAGCAGCGCCGTGGACTGGTCGAGCAGCAGCGGCGCGTCGTTCACGGCGTGGACGATCAGGCTGACCGTGGCGAGGTTCGAATCGAGCGTGCCATCGTTGACGACGTAGGTGTAGCTGTCGCTGCCGGCGTAGTTACGGTCCGGCGTGTAGGTGAAGTGACCGGCGGCGTTGACTGTGACCCTGCCGTGGGTCGGACCGGCCACGATGCGCGCGGTGAGCGCATCGCCGTCGGCATCGCTGGCGATCGACAGCGGCGCGATGGTGATCGCGCCGTCTTCCAGCAGGCCGACCTGGGCGTCGGTGAGGACCGGAGCGTCGTTGACCGGACGGATGGTCAGGGTCAGCGTGGCGACATTCGACACCTTGCTGCCGTCGGACAGGGTAAAGCGCAGCGTGTCGGCGCCGTTGTGGTTGGCCTTCGGCGTGTAGCGCAAGCTGCCGTCGGCGTCCCTGGTCACCACGCCGTTGGCGGGAGCGCCGACGACGGCCAGCGTCAGCACGCTGCTGTCGACGTCCATGCCCAGGCGGCGCGGATCGAGCACTATGCTGCCGTCCTCGTCCAGCGTTTCCGCACTGTCGCGCGCCACCGGCGCGTCGTTCACCGCGTGGACGATCAGATTGACCGTGGCCACGTTCGAATCGGCCTGGCCGTCGTTGACGACGAAGGTATAGCTGTCGGTGCCGAAGTAATTGGCGTTGGCCGTGTAGGTAAAGTGGCCGGCGGCGTTGACTGTCAGGGTGCCGTGCGCCGGGCCGGCGACGATGCGCGTCTTGAGCACATCGCCATCGGCGTCGGATGCGATCGACAGCGGTGCGATCGTGATCGCGCCGTCTTCCAGCAGCCCGACCTGGGCGTCGGCCAGGGTCGGCGCGTCGTTGACCGCCACGATGGTCAGCGCCAGCGTCGCCACGTTCGAGACCAGTTTGCCGTCCGACAGCGTAAAGCGCACGCTGTCGCTGCCGTTGTAGTTGGCGTTCGGGGTGTAGCGGTAACGGCCGTCGGCCTGCTTGCTCAGCACCCCGTTGGCCGGAGCCCCGGCGATCGACAGCGTCAGTTCGCTGCTGTCGATATCGGTACCCAGGCGCAGCTCGCGCACGTCGAGGACGATGCTGCCGTCTTCGAGCATGCTGGCGCTGGCGTCGCGCGCCACCGGTGCGTCGTTGGCGGCGACGACCGTCACGTTGACCGTGGCCACACGCGAATCGAGCGTGCCGTCGTTGACGACGTAGCTGTAGCTGTCGGGGCCGAAGTAATTGGCGTGCGGCGTGTAGGTGATGTTGCCGGCAGCGTTGACCAGCACCGTACCGTGCGCCGGACCGGCCACGATGCGCGCGCCCAGGCGGTCGCCATCGACGTCGCTTGCCACCGACAGCGGATTGATCGTGATGGATTTATCTTCCAGCACGCCGATGTTGGCGTCGCTCAGCGTTGGGGCGTCGTTGACCGGGGTGATGGTGATGGTCAGCGTGGCCTCGGCCGAGACCTGGCGGCCGTCGCTCAAGGTGAAGCGCAGGGTGTCGGTGCCGGCAAAGTCGGCCGCTGGCGTGTAGATCCAGGTCCCTTGCGGGGTCTGGACCAGCGCGCCGTGCACCGGCTGCACCGTCACGGCGGCGATGCTTCCACCGCTGCCGAAGCTGCCGAGGTCGAGGACCATGCTGCCGTCCTCCTGCAATTGCACCGCCCCGTCGCGTGCCACCGGCGCGCTGCTGCCGGCCAGCACGGTCAGGCGCAGGGTCACCGGCGCCGACAGTGCGACACCGTCGCTGACCTGATAGGTCAACGCATCCTCGCCCGCGTAGCCGGCGTTGGCCACGTAGGTGAACGTGCCGTCGCTGTTGCGCAGCAGGGTGCCGTGCGCGGGAGCGCCGAGCACAATGGCCGAGAGGGTGTCGCCGTCGACATCGACCGCGCCCTTGAGCGGATCGAAGCTGAACGGCTGGCCGGCGGTGACGACGCCGGCATGGTCCGCCATGGCCGGTGCATCGTTGACCGGCGTGACAGTCAGCGTCACGGTGGCGGCGTTCGAGGTGCGGCCGCCTGCCGTGTAGCGGTAGCTGAAGGTGTCGACGCCATGGAAGTTGGGCGCCGGCTTGTAGCTGAAGGTGCCGTCGGCATTGGCCGTCAGGCTGCCGTGCGCTGGCTGGGACAGCAGTTCCACCACAGCGCCTGCGGCTGTTGCACCCAGGTCGTTCGACAGCGGCGCAAGGGCGATCCCGGTGTCTTCCTCGAATGCGATGGCGTCGTCGAGCGCGAGCGGGTCCTGCACCAGCTCAATATCGCGCAGGCTGACCGAACTCGCTTCGGCGCCGAAGCCCATCAGGTCGAATGCAAGCGTGACCGGGGTGCCGGCCAGCGGGTCGCCGCCAGCGACAGCCTGCGCCAGGTCGATGTAGTAAGTCATCGAGCCATCCGCGTTCTTCACCTTGCGCACGCTGGACGACAGCGATTCGCTGCGGTCGCCCTGGATGTTGAGCAGCGCATCGCTGCGGGTCATGCCGGTGGTGCCGGCCACCGAAGCGCCGGTGGTGGCGTGCAGCAGCGCCACTTCGAAGGCGTCGCCGGGACCGGAACGGCTGTCCGGACCGTTCGCCTGGAGCTGGTTCTTCGCGACCGTGAACGCCAGGTAGCGGTCGCCCTGCCTGATCGTGAAACTCTGAGCAAGGTGGGCACTGGACAGCGCGCTCTCGCCCAAGGTGGCGCTGCCGTCGCCGTTGAAGACGACATTGCCATCGACCTGCCAGCCGGCGACTGTGCCCAGCGCGCCGTTGGTCAGCGTTGCCGCTGGCGCCTGGGTGATTGGCGTGACGGGGCTGGCGCCCTGCGCCGACAGCGTCGCCGGCGCGCCAATGGTGGCGGTCGCGTTGAACGACGAACCTCCCTGGGCGGCGGCCATGGCGATCAGCCGGTTCAGGTCTTCCGTGCTCGGCAAGTGACGCGCTCCCGGGTCCAGGCGGGCGTCCATGACCGTTTCCGGATCGGTCTCGTGACCGAGGCCAAGAGTATGGCCGAGTTCGTGGATCAGCACCGTCAGCAGATCCATTTTGGCTGCCGCCGCACTGCCCGGACGGGCGGTAAACTCGGATGCGTTGCCGTCGGCGTCGAATTCTTCCTGACCCGACGGGGTGGCGTCGACGAACCAGCCCCAGCCCGCGCCATCTGCCGACAGGGTGATGGTACGGCCGGAGGTTTCGGCGGCGACGCCCTTGGCCAGGTCGCCGATCTGGATGTTCACGTCGGCGAACCATTCTGGGGCGACACCGGCGTCGGCCCAGTGCTGGCGGGCGGCAGCGAGCACCGTGTTGACGTCGGCCGACGTCAGCGGAACGATGTTTTGCGCCGCGCCTGGCGTGGTCAAGATTGCTTGGGGTGGAGTCTCCTTACGCAAAAGCGCGTTCAAGACCACGACCAGCCTTTGCATGTCTACAAGACCAGGTTGGAACATCGCGCTCTTGGTAGCCAATGCAATGAACTGTTTTTGATATCGTTCTACGTTACGCCCATGTGTGTAGTTGATCAATCCCATAAAATTGGGAACAGCGCCATTTGGGGTAGGATTCTCGCCTACCGCATATTCATCGATCATCCCCAACGTATGTGCAAATTCATGCACGATATTCTGTGCCAGTCCCTCGATGAATCTGTCAGTAGGAGTTTTAATATTTGTTATGCCACGGGCGCTTTCGATTCGCAAGATATTCGCCAATCCTCCCCCGACAGGTAGCAAATAGGTACTAGGCGGAGTATCCGTCGGACGGCGAGGATTGCCTCCCGGCATTCCACGTCGCTTATTCATCATGGACGCGATCACCGCACGTTGAATGCCAGGTGAGGTTGTCGCCGCAACCACAGCATCCACATTGCCGAGATCATGGTGTGCTAGCCCGGTGCGGATCGGTTTATCGGGGAATATGCGCAAATATTGCGCATCCATTCCAGCATCATTTTCACCATTTTCTTCCGTATGGGCACGATTAACTTTGATTGTCGGATCAATGGTCGCCAGCAAAGCCTCAACTGACGCAACATATTTTTCCACAAAATTTCCGAATTCTGTTTCGTTCAGTGCTCCATTAGTCATCAGCGTCGAGAGAATTCTCGATTGAAACTCATCAAAATCATGTTGAGAGCTCTCGTGAGCCTCAGCCAGCTTAGTTCCTGTTAGCGCAAAATTGTAATCGGCATTGGTTCGTGGATGGGCAATCAGATCAATGAGGCCTTCCTTCAATTTTCCGACATTAAGATTTAAAACGCTGTGCCGTACAGTTGCCGCTTTCAGCTCTACCGAAAAATTACCGCTTTGTATAGCTTTAAATGGATCACCGTCAGGGCCTGGCTCACCAAATTCGACGACGACACTATCAACCCCATTATCGGCTTGCGCCTGTGTCCTTGCAGTATAGGTAATAGTGGTGAAATCCCCCTCATGTGTGATTGTGAACGGGACCGGCACCCTCGGATTAGCACCTACAAACCGTGCTTTTAAATGAAGCGGATTGTAGATAATTTTTTTTCTAGTCTGTCCAACTAAGGTATCAATAAAGTTCCACTCATCAAGGCCGACCTTCTCGCCATTTACCGTCTCACTCCCAACGTAATTATCCGCCATGTCACTACGGTAATAGATCATTTTCTTTCCAATAACCGATTTTCCGGTTCCGTTAGCGTCTCTAGCGGTTGTAAGAGTAGCCGCAATACCCAACAGAACCTCTTCCGCCTCACCAATTATGGAGCGCGAGTTAAGAAACAATTGCGGTGAAAGTGTAGACTTAATGTCGAACTTCATTATGCCGCCCGGATTGACCAACTGCGGCACATTCTTTAGGCTCCCAACAATAAACTTACTATCGGCAGCTATTTCAACACCCATATAAAGACCTGCTGAAGTGTTATTCTTCCACTGTATCGTAAGCTCACCAACGCCCTCGGTATAGTTACTCGTCAGCGCGGGCGATATGCCACCAGGAGTGGTGGGATCTGTCGGGTTTGATACTGCAGGGGTAGTCACAGCCCGGCTACCCGCTATTGCTCCTTCCGCGTCTCCGCGTGGTGACGTTTGAACGACAGGAGTACCGCCACCGTTGATCGCGCTAATGCCAATAACGTCGGAATGCGCCAGAATATCGAAATCGCCCGACGTCACCGTCACATCCATGCCCGGCGTATACGTCCCGATCCCGTAAATCGCGCCGAAGTCCAGTCCATCGAGCGGGCCGTCATAGCGGATCGGCTGGGCCGCCAGGATCGGTTTCGAATTACTGCCCTTACCAGTCCGGTCGATCGGGAACGACAGCAGGTTCTCGTGGCCAAGCGCGGCGCGAATCAACTCCTTCGCATCCCAGGCGAACAGCACGTCGACGAAGCGGGTTCCGCCTTCGATGTCTTCTTCCAGCCAGACCTTGCCCAACAGGCGTCCATCCGGCGCCAGCGAGAGGGTGTCGATCGACGCATTCGGGATCGGCGTGGTGGCGCCCAGGTAAACAGGATGTCCGTTCTTGCCCATCGGATTCTTGATGATCCCGATCTTGCCGCCAATCTGCTTGCCATAACCAAACCCGCCCGCCTCGCTCGACGAAGGGTCGTTGCTCAACATGTTGTAGTCCGACGTCAGCGCATACTCCACCCCGTCGTAGGTCACCATGACAACTTGCTGCGCACGCTGGATGTTCTGATGATGCTTGTTATCCATCCACATCGGATCGTCCTCAGGCCGCAGAGTGGTTGCGCTCGCTTTTGCCGCGCCGGTCAGCTCGCCCGATCCATTGAGCGTCCAGGTAATGCCCACCACGCCACGGTTGTAGTCCTTGGCATTGGTCACCAGGAATTCGCCGGCTTCCTCGCCACTCGCGATCGACAAGGTACCCTTGCCCATGTTGGCGAACGGATAGCTGCCCTCGAAGGCCTTGAAGGCCGGTCCCGTGAACTTGCCTTGCGCATTGACCAGCGACAGGTCGAGCACGTACACATGGCCAGGTTTGGCATATGGCGTGTTTTGTATACTGATCGGCTCGCCCGTCGCGGTAATGCCAAGGTAGCGCCCGTTATTGACGGCCATGTCCTGGAAGCCGGACCCGGCAACCACCCCCGGCAGATCGATGACCTGCTGGGTCTTGAGGAAGCCGGCGGTTTTCTGGTCGATGTTGACGCGCAGCAAACGGCCGCCGTCACTTCGCGCCGCATTGCCTTCCGTGATGTACAGCCAGCCGTCGTGAACGGCCAGGCTCGACAGCCTGGTAGTCGCATTCCCCACCGTCAGCGTGTGCACGATCTTTTTCATCATCGTATCCACCACGTACACATGGTTGTTGGCTGCGGCCACGAAGGCCAGGGTGCCATCGGCGCTGAACACCACCGCATCGGTATACCGGCCCTGGAAGTTCAGCGCGCGACCCAGCTCGTCGACCGATTCGGTTTTCAGCAAGGCGAGCCCCTTCCCGTCGCCCGGCTGGAAGTAGTGCAATTTCCCGGCTGAAGCGACCAAGGTGTCCGTACTGCCAGGCAACCAAGCCTCCACCGGGGTACTGTCGATGCTGACTGCCTTCTCGACCGTGTCGCCGTTCAGGCTGGCCAGGGCAATGCGCTCGATCGACACCGTGTGCTGCGAGATGGCGACGCCGTCCGGCACCCGGATTTCCAGCTTGCCATTGCTCAGCAAGGTGGCCGTCACGCTGGTCCAGACCAGGCCGCGGTCCGGCATGCTGTTCGGCTCCGGCACCATGTTGTTGCGTGCCTGCAGCCAGACCTTGAGCTTGAAGTTGCTCGCCACCGCGTTCGGCGGAATGAAGTTGGTCCCGGTCAAGGTCAGCTTGTTGGTATTGCGGTCGAAGTCCAGGCCGGTGATGTCCGGCTCATGCCAGGCCGTTGCCGGCGCTGCCGGGAAAGCCAGCGAGATCGTGCCCGGATCGAAGGCGGTCGACGGCACATCGCGTTGATACGTGCCGTCAATGGTGTACCTGAGCGCGATCGCGCCGGAATGGCCGGAAAAGATCCCGAGCGCCGCCACCGCCATCATCGGCGACGGCGCCATGGCGATCGCCATCTGCTGCGAATAGATCGCATCCCAGTCGAGGAAGGCGCCGCTGACCTTGACTTCGCCGGTCTGCTTGTTCAGGTCCTTCCTGACCGAGACCAGCATGGTGCCGCTGCCCATCGCGCCGGCGTACGGCGGACTGGCCGTGCGCGCCAGGCCATCGGCGCCGATGTGGCCGTTGTCGACCAGCCACCAGGTGTCATGGCTGACACCGCTGGCATCGAGCACCGTTCCCTTGCGCCAGAAGAACACTTCGGTGCCGGCTTCCAGCACCTTCGCCTCTCCCGTAAGCGGATCGATCGGGGCCCGCACTTTCAATGCCATCTGCAACGGCAAGGTGGCGTTCGGTCCGCCCAGGTCGATTTGCACCGCCCCCAGCGCATCCATGATGCTCGGGGCCGGCAATTGCATGCCCACCGCGTCGAGGGCGAGCGACTGGATCGAGACCGTCGGCGTGCCCGCAAGCGCGCCCGGCGCGACCATCAACAGGTTGCCATTGGCATCCTGCAGCACCGCGCCGTCGGCGCCGTTGATGGCGGTCGGTCCGGTCGCCGGCGCCTGCACTTCCAGCACGATATCGTGCTGCAGGCCGCCATGGATCACGGAAATCGTCACTTCGCCCGCCATCCTGGCATGCACCAGGCCGTCGGCCGAAATCTCGGCAATCGCGCTGTTGCTGACGAAATAGCGGGTGCCGGACTGGGCCGATGCGATATCGGTGCCGTCCAGCGTGCGCACGCGCAGCTGGCGCAGTCCGCCCGCCACCGGCAGCACCAGTGCGCGCGGATAGACATCCACTTCAAAACCATCCTTGTCCAGCGCCGGCGCGGCCGGGGTCGCGCTGACGGCGACGGCATTGACCGCCTGCAGACCCTGGGCGCGCGCTTCGATGATGGCGCTGCCCGTGCCGGCGCCGCGCAGCGTGCCGTCGGCCCCGAGCGCCACAGCGCCCGCGTTGGAGGAATGCAGCTGCACGTAGTCGCCGCTCAGTTCCACGCCGGCCTGGTCGGCAAAGTCGCCGCTGACCCTGATGCGACCGGCGGCCCCGCCGCCCAGGGCGGCAAGGCGGTCGATATGCAGTTTGACCAGCTTGGCGCCGCTGACATTCACGTTCAGCACCACCGGTTTGCCCACGGCAAAGCCGTCGTCCGCGACCAGCGTCACCGTGGCCGGTCCCACATAGCCCGGTTCCGGGGTAAAGATCACCGACTTGCCGTCGCTGGACATGCGCGCACTGCCATGGCTGGCGGAGGCGACGGTCCAGAAAACGGCGTCGCTGGCGCGTTCGGAGAGCGAATCGAGACCGACCCGCACGCCGAGGTCGGCATGCGTGAGCGCACTGGTCACAGCGCCGCTGGCCAGCTGCGGCGCCGCCTGGGCGCGCCAGCCGAACATGGCCGACAGGATCTGGCGGTCGCTGGCGTTGACCAGGCCATTGCCGTCGATGTCGGCCTTGGCCCCGGCCTGGTCGAACAGGGCGCTGTCGACGCCGTCGACCGCGCCGTCGCGGTTGAGGTCGCCCGCCACCGCCACGCTCAGGCTCACGCCCCCTTCGCCACGCAGCGTCAGCAGCTTGAGGCCGGCCTCGGTCACGCGCAGCAGCACGGTGGTGCGTCCGCCATCATGGCTTTCGCCGAGCACGCTGGCGCCGCTCGCACCGAGCTCGACCCTGGCCCCGCTGGTGGTCACCGCGATCAGGATCGCGCCGCTTGCGCCGGGCACCTTGATGGTCGAGGCCAGTTCGCTGTCGCGGATGGTCAGGCCAAGGTGCACCGGCGTGCCGGCGGACAGGACCCCGTTCCAGCTGCCGCCGCCATCGGCCCAGCCGGAGGCCTGGCCCAGCTGCGCGCTGACCGTCTCGGTCATCAGGCTGCCATCGGCGCGGTAGCCGTACTGCGCGCCCATGCCCGGCGTATTGATGCTGCGCGCCAGGATCAGGCGGCCCTGCTGGTCGTAGCGGTAGGCCACGCTGGCCTCGCCGGTCTGGGCGCCGGCCAGCATGCCGCTGACGCGGCTGATCCGGCCGTCGTCGTCACGGATGAAGTCGACGCGCGCCGGGCTGGCGCCGCCCACCAGGGTCACGCCGGCGTCGCCGACCAGCCATTGCAGGCCGTCGGCGAAGCGCACGGCGGTGGTCTTGCCGCTGGCGTCGAGCAGGTAGCTCACGCCGTCCGGCCCGGTCAGGCGGTAGGCCGCCGGTTGCCATGGCAAGCCGCTGACCTGGTCGAACAGGCGTTGCCCCTGGCGTTGCAGGTTGACCGGTTTGGCGGTCGCAAAACCGCCGGCGTCGGCCACCACGGCTTCCAGGGTCCAGCCCGCGCTGCTGCCGAAGGAAGGATGCAACACGCTCGGCGCGCCAGGCTGCGTGCCCAGCGGCTGGGCCGTGGCGCCCAGGGTAAAACTCAGGTACGGCGCTGCCGCACCCGACGTCGATGGCGCCTGCAGCCACAGGCGCGCGCCCGTGGACCAGCCCGCCGCCGCGCCCGGCGCGCCCTGGAGCGGCTGGTCGCTGCTCAGGCCCGTGTCGAGCAGAGGGAGGGTCCAGTTGCCGAATTGCGCATCCTGCGCATCAGCCGCCGGCGCCACCCGGGTCAGCGCCAGGGTGTGCCCGCCCAGCTGGAACACGGCGTCGGTCGCGCGCGCCTGCTCCAGCTGCTTGTCGGCCGAATCGACGATGACGCGGCTGTCGATGGTGCTGGTGCGGCCCGACAGGTCCCAAGCGCTCAGGCGCAGCTGGTAGGCGCCGTTGGCCAGGGTCGACGGATCGAGCCGGGCCAGGTCGACCAGGCCGGACGCGGCCAGCGCCGGCGTGCTGGCGCTGCCCAGGGTGCGCCAGGCGCCGCTGCCGGCGGGCGCGATCTCGAGCTTCCAGCCCATCAGCTGGAGTTCGCCGATACGCGCTTGCAAGGTCGTGCTGCGGTTCACCAGCGCGGCCGGCATGTCGGCGCCTTGCAGCGCCCCGCCCCAGCCGAGCGCCGGAGCGCCCAGGTCGAGCGGATCGCGCACACGGATCGTCTGCACATAGCTCGTGCTGAAGCCATCGACATCGCTTGCCACCACACGCATCTCGGCAATGCCGGGGGCCATCGCCTGCAGGCGAATCCGTCCGCCCGAGGCGAGCGCGACCTCGGTCCAGTCGGCCGCGCCCACGGCGGCGCCGCGGATCTGCACCTTGACCGTATGCATGGCCGAGAAACTGTCGGCGCGCACGCTTGCCAGCAGGGTCTGGCCCGGCGTCACCGGCGCCGACGGCGTCAGGTCGACCAGCACTGCCGGCGCGTTGGCGGCGTTGTCGGCCACCGCGCGCAAGGTGAAGGTGCGCGACACCGTCTGGTAGCCGTCGCGCACGCGGGCGGTGACGACAAAGTCGCCGATCTGCCCCGCTCCGGGCGTCCAGGTCAGCGTGCCTTTATCGGCGTCGTACAGCGCGCCCTGCGGCAGGTTGTCGAAGGCCACGCTCAGGGCTGCGGTCTGGGCCGCGCCGTCGGCGTCGCTCACTTGCAGGCCGCGCGGGTCCGCCGTGCCGGAGCGCTTGACGATCGGCAGGGTGAAGGTATCGCCCTGCTTGACCGCATGGTTCGAGACGGCCAGGGTCGGCGCGCGGTTGATGTCGAACAGGCGCACCTGCACCTGGCGCGTGCTCGTTGCCACGCCATCGCTGGCGGCGAAGTTGAATGTGTACAAGCCGCTGCTGGCCGCCAGGTTGTCGATCGCCTGGGCGTCCGGCGTCCATTCGAAATAGTTGTTGCTGCTGTTGAAGTACACGCCGGCGGGAGTACCGGCGTCGCGCAGCAGGGAGAGCACGACCGGATCGGCGTCCGCGTCGGTTCCTTGCAGCGTAAAGCCGAGCGTTTCGCCTTCGCGCACCAGCTGGATCGGCAGCGCCAGGATTGCCGGCGCCTGGTTGACGTTGTCGACCTTGATCGATATGGTCCGGGTCGCCGTGGCCGCGCCATCGCTGGCGCGCACGGTCACGCTGTAGACGCCGCTGGCGGCGGCAAAGCCCGGGGTCCAGCGCAGGCTCACGCCCGACTGGCCCTCGGCGCCGTGCGAGACCTGCATGGTCATCCCCGGCGGCATGCCGGTGGCGCTCCAGTTCAGCGCGTCGAAGTCGCTGTCGCGCACCAGCACGTCGATCGCGAGCGGCACGCCTTCGGTCGCGCCGACACTGCTGCCGGTGGCCGAGGTGGCCGGCGCGGGCGCGCCGTTGACGCTCACGCCGAGCACTTCCGGCGCCTGGTTCGATGCGCGCACCACGATGCGCATTGCCGTCGTTACCGTGTTCGGCACCGGCACGACATCCGGATCGGACCCATGCCCGGCATTGGCCGGCGGCCTGCCGCTGTCGGTGACGCGCAGGCTGAAGTCGTGGCCGCCGATCTGCGCGGCGGTCGGAGTCCAGACGATGGTCGCGTGGCCGTACACCGGATCGATCTCGATCCGCGCGCCGTCCGGCAGGCCGGGGGCGGTGAAGCTCAGTGCATCCTGGTCGGAATCGCTGACGATGACCGGGATGCGCAGTTCCTGGCCGGCCAGCGCCACCGTGCGCGGCGCCACCGACACCACAGGCGGCTCGGTCAGGCTGCTCACCGAGACCATGAAGGTGGTCGAGGTGGTCAGCGCGCCGTCGCTGGCGCTGACGGTGATGGCGTAATCGCCGCGGTCGTTGGCGCCCGGCGCGAACTGCAGCGTGGCGCCGGTGGCGGTCTGGATCAGGCGCGCGAAACGCGGCAGGCCGCTGGTGGAAATCGTCACCGGCAAGCCGTCCGGATCGGTGGCCGTGACCGGAATGTCGAGCAGGCCGCCCCTGGCCACCCTGGCCGCGACGATATTGCCGATGACCGGCGCCCGTTCGGCGTTTTCGACCACGATCGACAGCACCAGGGTGCTGGTGCGGGTGACGCCGTCGGCGCCGGCGATGCCGGCCGAGACCGTCACCTGATGGGTGCCGGCCTGGGCGTAGCCGGGAGTCCAGTCGATCAGCAGGGTGTCGCGGTTGAACACCGCGCCCGCCGGCAGGCCGTCGACCTGATAGATCACGTGGTCGACGCCCGTGGCCGGCCGCAGCGGGCCTCCCGGCACCAGGCGCAGGGCCGGTTCGAAGTCGGGGTTATGCGGGTCCAGGGCCAGCACCGATACGCTCAGTGCCTGGCCTTCGAGCACTTGCCAGTCCTGCGCGGTGTGGAATTGCGGCGCCGCATCGGCGTGCAGCACGCCCAGGCGCACGGTCCGGGTCACCGAGGTTTCGGTGAAGGTCGCGCTGCCCGGCGCGGTGTAGCGCGCCGTCAGGGTGAGCGGCACGGTAAATACGCCTTCCTGCCCGAATGCCGGCGTCCAGGACAGCCAGCCGCTGTCCGGATTGAGGGTGGCGCCGCGCGGCAGGGTTGCTGCATCGTAGCGCAAGGTGATGACGGTGCCGTCGGCCTGCAGCAGGCCGCCCGGCATGCTGCCGCCGAGCTGGAGGCCGAAGCTGTCGCCTTCGCGCAGCGTCTGCGCCGCCAGCGGCGCGAGCACCGGCTTGGCGTAACCCTGGAGCACGCGGATCGCAAAGCGGCGCACGGCGCTGCTCTTGCCGTCGCTGGCGATGACTGTCACGTCAGGATAGTCGCCGGCCTGGTCGTAGGACGGCGTCCAGCTCAGCATGCCGGTGGCGGCGTCGAAGACCGCGCCGGCCGGCAGGTTGCGCACCGAGATACTGAGCGGGTCGCCATTGGCGTCGGCGACCACGATCGGCACCGACAGCGACTGGCCCTCTGTCAGGGTCACGTCGCCGAGCGCGCCGATGACCGGCGCGACATTGGCGCCGGCCACGGGCAGCTTGAAGCGGCGCACGGCAACGCCGCCGCGGCTGTCCTGCACCCGCACCAGGATCTCGGTGGCCGCCGCATCCATCGCGCCCGGCGTCCAGCGCAAGGTGGCGGTGTTGACGTAATCGCCGGCGCCGCCCGTGACACGCGGATCGGGCGTGAGGGTCAGCCCGGCCGGCGCGTCGAGCAACTGCCAGAAGAAGTTGACGCCGTCGCTGTCATGCGCGCTCAGGGTGGCGCTCCACGGCGTCCCGGCCGTCGCGCCGGGCAGATCGATGGCCGCGCCGGTATCGGACGGAATCGTCTCGGTGCTGCCGGCCGCCACCTGGGTGCCGTTCGACACGTAAGCCGCGTACGGCACCACCAGCCCCACCACCGGCGGGGTATTCTGGTACGGCGCGGCGTACACGCCGTGGCCGAGGTTGAACTTGACCAGCGCACCCGAGCCCGGGGTCGTGCCGAACTGGCTGGCCGGTACCACGGTGACGGTCTGGCCGGCCAGCGTGGCGCCGACGCCGAGTGTGCCGCCCTGCGCCGTCAGGGCGGCGCTCAGGTCGACCACCCAGAGGGCGGACTGGTCGCGCAGCGCCCCCTGCGGCATGGCGCCGAAGTAGCGGCCCGGGTCGAGCAGCAGCGTCAAGGGGGTGCGCAGATCGCCGCTGCCGATATTCTTGATGCTCACGTCGTAGCTGACCGCGCCGGTGGCGTGGTTGGCGCGGGTATTCGAAAAACTCAGCTCGACCTGGCTGGAGAAGTCCAGCAGGGTCGTGAAGGTCGTGGTATATGCCTGCGGCAGGCGCACCTGGGAGGCGCTGCGGATCTCGCTGGAGATCGTCAGGCGCCACATGTCGCTCGCCAGCGACGGCAGCGTCAGCACCGCCGAACGGGTGGCCGCGTCCCAGCGCACGGAAGACGGATTGAGGCTGACGCCGCGCTCCGATCCGGTCGGCGTCAGCCAGTAGTTGTCGGGATTGAGGACGCTCGACGGATCGAAAACGTCGGCAGCGTCGGCCCACATGTCCTGGTCGAAACTGATCGAGATTTCATTGAGCGGCAGCGGCACCATGGCGCCGTCCGGCACGCTGGCGCCGACGATATGCGGCGGCTTGATCGGCGCAATCTCGTCGATGCCCCCGGTCTGCGCCACCAGGATGCGGCCGTCGGCCGTGGTCAGCAGCGTTTCGCCGCGGGTGCCGCCAGTAGCCACCTGCAGCAGGCGGCGGCTGGCCAGTTCGACCATCCACACCGCGCCGGTGTGCGCCGCCGCGCCGCCGGCGACGGTGGCGCGCTGCGCCGTGCTGGTCGAGGCCAGCAGCACGCCCGCCAGCGGCGAGCCGGCCTTGCCGAAGCTGATTCCTTCGACGATCCCGGCCAGGCGGTATTCGAGCTGCGCGCGGCCCTTCTCGCGGCCGCTCATCGGGAAGCTGATGATGTCGCTGGTGGCCCGGGCCTGCGACGAGACGATCTCGGAGCCGGTCCAGCGCACCGCCCACAGGCGGCCGTCCGGGCCGAAGGCCATCTCGCGCACCGGCACGTTGGAGAAGTGCTTCCACGGATTGGCGCCGGTTGCTGCGCGCGGATCGAACACCTCGACCCCGTCGTGCGACGATACATAAATCAGTCCGCTGTCCGGATCGATCGCCAGCGCGTGCGTGAGCGGCGCGCCGCCCGGTCCGGACTGGCGCGACATCAGCACGCCGCTGGCGGCGTCGAGCTGCAGCAATTCGCTGCCGGTCATGACCCACAGCTGGCCGAGGCGGTCGAGCGCCATGTCCAGCACCGGGGCGTCCAGCACAAACAACGGCGCAGTCGCGTGCCCGCCCTCCTTCGAGAAGCGGAACACCTCGTTGCGCGCGCTGCCGGCGCTGGCGAGGATGCTGCCGTCGGCCAGCTCCACCATGGCCAGCGCGCCGATGTCGGCCGCGCTCGATGCAAAGCCGTCGGCGAAGCCGCGCAGCATCATCGGGGCCAGCACGGCGCGCAGGTCGCCCGCCCGGGCCGGCGCCACGAAGCCCGGCAAGCCGGCGCGTGCGGTCTCGAACAGGCTGTTGGCCGGATACGTGCGGTCGGTGCTGGCGGCCGGCAGTTCGGTGCTCGGCGTCACCACCTGATTGCTGCCCAGGCCATCGCGCACCTGCTGCGCGGTGCCGTCGTCCGGCAGCACGGCGTTGCTCACCGAACCGGCTTCGCGGTTGCCGGCGCTGTCGACGCCGGTCGCCAGGAATTCGTAGGTATGGCCGGCCTTGCCGGTAAACAGCAACTGGCCGTCGGCCTGCGCCAGCTGGCGCTGCCAGATGCGGAAGTCGCCGCCGTCCTCGGCCACGTACAGGGTCACGCTGCGCACGCCGCTGGCGTCGTCTTGCGACGTCCAGCGCACGTCGTAGGTCGGCGCGCCGCTGGCGTCGGCGCCGGCCGACTTGGCCACCACCGTCGTTTCCGGCGCGCCGGCGTCGACCTTGTAGCTGATGCGTTCGCTCTCGGACGGCGGCATGCCGTCGAAGGCGGCCACGGCGCTGCTGACCACCTCGGCGCCGCTGCGCGCGTCGGGCGAGAGCTGCACCGTGTAACTGACGAAACCGGTGCCCGACTTGGGGTCGCCGGCGACCGGCGCGAGCAGGCCGCGCAGCGCGTCCTTGAGCACTTCGCCGGTGTTCGGATCGATCGCTTCGAGCAGCCAGGTGGCGATGCCCGATCCGGCATCGATGCCGGCCGAGACGCGCAGGATGAAGCCCTTGCTGGCGCTGAAATCGAAGTCGCCCTGGAACACCGACTTGTCGTCCGGGATATGCACGTTCAGGTCGCCGATCTTGATGTCGTTCAGGCGCAGGGTGCGCGCATCGAGGCTTGGGTCGAGTTTGGTGGTGATGCGCATGGTGCCGACCGGGCTGTCGGCCGGATTGCGCAAGCCCACCGAGAACGGCAGCGCCACGCCGGCCGGCAGGTAAGACCCACCTTGGGCGTTGGGCACGGTTTGCGGGCCGCGCACGCTCACGGTGGCCTGCGCCGCGCTGGCGCGCGCCGCCGTCTGCTGCAGGTATTGCGCCAGGTTCAGGGCCTGCGGGCCGACCGGGCGGAAGTCGGCGTCGAGCAGGCCCAGATGGCGCCAGTATTCGAGCTCCGAACGGGCGCCGGCGAAGACGTTGAAGTTGAGGAAGTGGGTGCCGTTGGCCGCGTCCGGATGGAAGTCGGCCGCGTTCGGCAACACCGGCACCGGCACCTCGACCGTGCCGGCCATGCTTTCGCGCGTTTCCTCGTAGTCCACCTTGGTGACCGGCACGCCCTTCTGGCCGGCGGCGAGCGCGCTGTCGCCGTACCATTCCTGCACCTTGCTGAAGAAGGCCAGCACATCGGCCTGGGTACGGTAGCTGTCGCCCTCCTTGCCCAGCAGAATGCCGCTGGCCAGGGTCGCGTTCAGGCTCACCACCAGCGGCTGCAGGCGGATCGGCGGCGCTTCGTCGCTCGGACGCAGCAGGCCGGCCGCTTCCAGCGCGGCCAGCCAGCCGCTGTTCCACTGGGCCTTGTCGGCGGCCAGCACCTGCAGCGCCGGCGGGGCCAGCCGGTCCTGCATGATCGCGGCGCGCAGGCGTTCGGCGTGCGCCGCCTGGTCGGCGATGAATTCGGCGCGCGTGAGCGCCGTCGCGGCGCCGAACACATTGAAGCGGAACGGCATGCCGAGCGCTTCCAGTTCGCTCACGTGGACCTGGGCGTCGCGCGACAGGAAGCGGCGCGCCAGCCCCGGCTGGATCTTGTCCAGCCCGGCCACGCCCTCGTCCAGCACACGCGCCGCCTTCCAGTCGGGACGGTTCATGTACAGCTTGTTGCGCAAGCCCTCGAAGTCGTAGGCCATCCATTCGGCCAGGCCGGGATAGGTCTGCACGCTGAAGCTGGCGCCCACCACGCCGCGTCCGGCCACGTCGAAGGCGTAGCCCGGGGTCAGGCTGAAGCCCTTGCTGTTGATCTGGTTGTCCAGCGCGGCCCACGGGATGTCCGTGCGCGCCAGGCCGCTGGTCGGGCTCTGGCCGTAGGTCTGGGTATTCACGCTGCCGGGCGCGGTGGCGCCGGCCGGCTGCCCGGCCACATTCGAGGCGAAGGTCACGTACGGCAGGTTCAGGCCGTCGAGCACGTTCGCGCTCGGGCCCATGCCGGAGGCGCCCAGGTCGAAGCGCACATACGGCGTGTCGACGTTGGACAGGCTTTGCAGGGTGACGCTGAACAGCGCGCTCTCGCCCGGCGCGATATTGGTATTGCCGCCGATGCCGATGCTGACGTCGGCGTCGATCGCGCGCGTGACCAGGTAGCGCACCGCTTCGGTGACGCTCTGGCCGTCCGGGTTGGTGACGACCACGTCGTACAGGCCGTGCGGCACGTTGCGCAGGTCGAAGACGGCGCGGATATGGGTCGCGTCGAGCACTTGCCAGCGTTCCGGCTGGATCTCGAACACGCCGGGGCGCGACAGTTTCAGCAGCGCGCCCGCCTTGAAGCGGGCCCCTTCAATGTCCACCGAAACCCAGCGGTGGGCGTCGTCGCCGGTGCCGCCGTCGGTTGGCGTCACGCGCGTGATCGACAGCGGCATCAGGTCGGCGCGCACGGTGACCGGGGTGGCCGGCGCCGACGAGCGCGACTTGACCAGGATGTAGTAGTCGCCGGCCCTGGTGCTGGCCACGACCGCCTGCTGGCTTGGCGCCACGGCGCGCTGGTAGGCGGCGTCGTAGTTGTAGCCGCTCGGCACCTCGCCGTAGCGGATATACACCTCGTTGGCGCCTTCGGTGGCGCTCGAATCGAGCGAGAAGCGCAGGGTTTCGCCTTCGGCCACGCTGATCTTGTAGAGCAGGGTCTGGCCGCTGCTCAAGGTGGTGGTAAGCGGGCTGGCCGCAGTCAGGACCGGCACCTTGACGCTGAACGCGCCGGCGGAGGCGGCCTGGTTGTTCGCTTCGCCGGCAGCCATGTGCAGGCCGGCCGCGTCGTAGCCGACATCGCCTTCGTAGACGTCGTTATAGATATCCGGACGCACGATCACATACCACTGCCCGTCCTTCAAGGGCGGTACGATGGCGCTGACGCTGCCACGGTAGGACTCGCCCTTGGCCAGGTCGCCCGTGCGCTGCTGCTTGCCGAACGGAATCGCGCTCAGGTCCCAGGTCGGCTTGGTCGACAGGTAGACCGCATCGCTCCAGCGCCCGCGCGCCGGATTGTCGGCATGGTTGGTGACGGTATAGTGGATCGTCGCCAGGCTGCCGGGCACCGCGTCGGCCGGGGTGTCGACCAGCACTTGCAGGTCGGCCGGCTTGGCGGCGTCGATCAGGATCGCCTGGGCCGCGGCGTTATTGCTCTTGTTCTGTTCGAGCACCTTGCCGTCGTCGCGCGCGCCGAGCGCGCGCGACGGGTCGGCCACCACGAACACGTAGTACTGCCCGTTCATGTCGGACGGCGCCTTGAGCGTCAGCGCCATGTCGTAGCCGCCCTTGGCGTCCAGGCCGTTGCTGTGGCTGACATAGCCCAGGAAGCGGTCCTTCGACATGTCCAGGTTGCGGTCCTTGGACAGGTAGATCACATCGTTCCAGCCGCCCTGGTCGGGCGGCGTGGCGCCGCCGTTGTTGTCGACGCGGTAGTTCACGGTGAAGTCGCGTCCGGCCTCGATGGCCTCGGTGAAGGGCGCGACCCTGACCGCCAGGTCGGGCGGTTCGACCAGGGTAATGCCGACCTTGACGCTGGCCACGTTGTCGGCTTCGCCGGCGAATTCGGCCACCGAACCGGCCCCGCGCCCGTCGAACTGGCCGATCACGCTGATGCCCTCGCGGATCGTGGAACGCGTCTGGTACGGGTTCAGGTCGGCCGCGATATCGGTATCGGCCTTGACGATGATGTGGAAATCGCCGCCGATCGAGGTCGGCAGGGTGAAGGTGGCGCTGTTGGTATAGAACTCGCCGGGCTGGAGGTAGCGCGGCTTGCCGTCGGCGTCCGACAGGACGGTGCTGCGCACGCGCATCAGGCGTTCGATCTCGCTGCCGCGGTCGACCAGCGCGTGGTCGGTGACGTCGAGCGAATCGTCCACCGACAGGAACACGCCGTCGCTCCAGGCATTGGTGCGGGTGGCGCGGTTGCCGGTGTTCCACACTTTCCAGCTGACCGTGACGGTCTGGCCCGACAAGGGCTTCTCCGGCACGATCGTGATGCTCGGGTCCACCTTCAGGTTCGCTTCGGCGTAGGCGATGTCCAGCGCGCCCCTGGCGATGTTGTTATCGTTGCGCGCGCCCTCGAACACCGAGCTGCGGTACAGGGCGTCGAGCGCATCCTTGTTGCTGCCCGTGAGCGCTTCGTCGGCCGCCTTGTAGGCCAGGCTGCTGTCGCTGAAGGACGGGCTGAGGCCGGGCGCGTGCACGGCGTCGGTGATGACGTAGATGTAGTACTTGCCGCTGGTGCCCGGCGGCAGCTTGACGATGGCGCTGGCGCTGTATTCCACGCCGGCGCCGAGGCCGTTCTCGTTCGAATGCACGGACGAGCCGATCTGGACCGCGCGGCCCGGGATGAAGGTCGGATCGGTGCTCAGGTAGATATTGTCGATCCAGCCGCGCGTGCCGGCCCAGACCGCCGCGCCGGCATTCCTGACGGTCCAGTTGACACGGATCGGTTCGCCCGACATGCCCCCTTCCTGGGGCTGGACCGAGACCACCTGCAGGTCGGCCGCGCTGTTGCTGACGACGCTGGCACGCGCCATGACGTTGTCGTTTTCCTTGATTTCCGACACATTGTGCTGGGCGTCGGTTTCGACCACCAGGAACATGCCCGAGGCGCCCGGATGCAGGGTGACGGTGTCGCTCACGCTGTAGCGTTCGCCCGTGCCGAGCGCGCGCTTCTGGCGGTATTCGCCCAGCAGCCAGCGCTTGCCGGCCTTGGACAGGTCGGCATTGTCGCTCAGCCAGACTTTATCGAGCCACTCGCCGTCCAGCGAACCGGCCATGCTGGTGACGCTGTAGCTGAAGCTGTACAGCGTGCCGGCCAGCGCCTCGGCCGGGGCCTCGAGCCGGTTCACATACAGGTCGGGCTTGGTCCCGATCACCGCGATCGCGCGCGCCTTGAAGTCGCTGCTGGCGATGTCGGCCGGGGCGTCCGGATTGACGTTGGTCGATTGCTGGTTCTGCGCGATGGCGCCGTAGACATCGGTCCAGACCACCAGATGGTAGTCGCCCGATACCGTGCCCTCGGGCAGGGTCACCTGCAGCTCGCCCAGGTAGGAAGCGCCCGCCTCCAGGTGGCCGCTGTGGCGCACCGTGCCCAGCAGGATATCGCCCTTGGAGCCCGACGGACGGGTCTTGTCGGCGCTCAGCCACACCGTATCGGTCCAGCCGTCGACGGCGGCGCTGTCGCCGCGGGTCGGGCCGGTGCCGAGGTTGCTGACCTTGTACTTGACCGTCACCGGCGCGCCATGCACGGCCTGCAACGGCGCCTCGATGTCGCTGGCGACCAGGTCGGCCAGCAGGGCCGGTTCGATGACGATCTTCTTGACGGCGGTATTGACTTCGTTCGGGAACTCGGCCACCTGGTTGTCGACGTCGGCCGCCACGATCAGGAACACCTCGCCGCTGTAGCGCAGCGGGATGGTGAACGAGGCCAGGGTGCTGCGGTAGTCCTTGCTCGCGTCGAGCGCCGAGCCGTTCTGCACGCGCCCGAGCAGCAGCGCGTTCGGTCCCAGCTTGCCGTCGAGCGAGAGGTAGACCGCGTCGGTCCACTGTCCGCCGGCCGGCCTGGTGCCTTTATTGAACACCGAGAAGCTCAGCTCGGCGCTGCCGCCGGCGATCATCCGCTCGGGCGCCTGGATACCCGAGGGCACCAGGTCCGGACGCGGGGTCAGTTCGATCGTGACCTGGCTGTCGCCGGTCAGGATGTTGTTGGCGCGGTCGGCGGCGTGCTCGTACAGCTCGGCGCCGCTGTTGGTGCTCACGCGCACATGATACAAACCGCTGAGCTGGCCCGGCACCCGCACTTCCTCGCTGCGGGTGTAGGTCTTGCCCTGCTCCAGGGTGTGTCCATAGGTGTAGGTGCCCAGCAGGATCGCCGGGCCGCCCGTCACCGGCACCAGTTCGAGCTTTTCGCTCCACTGGCCGCTGGCGTCGGCCTTGCCGTCGTTGCGGACGGTCCATTCGACCGTCATCAGCCCGCCTTCGCGCACGGCCGGCGGGGCCTTGATGTCGCTCACTGCCAGGTCGGGCGCCGCCGACAGCATCACTTCCAGCGCCGGCGAGGCGGCGCGGTTGTTGCCGGTATAGATGAACTCGAACGGCCCTTCGCTGGCCACGTTGAGGTAGTACTTGCCTTCCAGGCCATCGGGCAGCTGCACCGCCATGCTGCGGCTGTAGCTGTCGTCCTTGCCCAGCTTGCCCAGGTGCGAGGCCTTGCCCAGCTCGAAGGTCTTGCCGCCGCCGTCGGCGTTCTCGCTGAGCCAGATGCGGTCGGACCAGCTTGCGGTATCGGTGATGCCGATGCCGTGGTTGCGCACGGTCCAGCTCAGCTCCAGCAGCTTGCCGGACAGCGCCGCGCCGGTCGCCTTCACATCGTGCACCTGCAGGTCGGCGTACGGCTTGCTCATCACGTCGAGATGCTGGGCGGCCTGGTAGACATTGTCCATGCCCTTGTCCAGGCCGTTCTCCCAGACCTGGCCGGCGCTGTCGGTGCGCACGAACACGGTGCCGCGCCGGCTGGTGCCGGCGGCGAACTGGTAGGTCACGCTGCCGGTGTAGCTGGCGTCCTTGTCCAGCGCGCCGTCGTGGCGGTAGGTGCCGAGCACCATGTCGTCGCTGTCGCCGAGGATCTCGTTGCCCGAAAACACGACCACATCGGTCCAGGACACGCTGCGCCCGGCGCCCGTGCCCATGTTTTTCACCTGGTAGCGGATCACGGCCGTGGCCGGATCGCCGATGAGCTCGCCAAGCCCGTCGACCCCGGTCACTGCCAGGTCGGCGTAGCGGTCGGCCGCGATCTGCAGCGCGCTGTCGCTGCGGTCGTTGGCATTGGCGCCGTTCTGCGCGATCTTGCGCGCGTGGTCGGTCACCACCACCAGGCGGTAGCCGCCGGCGGCGTCCTGCGGCAGGGTGAACGCCAGGGCGCTGGCGCGGGTCGCGCCGGCGGCCAGCGCGGCGTGGCTGACCTCGCCGAGCTTGATGACGCCGCTGCCCGGATTGGCCGGGTCGCTGCCGACCAGGCCGTCGCGGGTCAGGTAGACCGTGTCGACGAAGCCGGCGGCGTCGGCGCTGCCGCTGTTGCTGGTGCTCCAGCGCAGCAGCACCGCTTCGCCGCCGACCAGTTGGCCTTCGAGGGCGATCGCGCCCACCGCCAGGTCCGGCGCGACGATCGCCACCTGCAGGCTGTCGATGTTGTCGGTTTCGTTCAGTTCGCGCACATAGCCGCTGGCGTCGGCCTCGACCTCCAGGCGCCACTGGCCGCTTTCCATGGCCGGCACCACGATCCTGACGGTCTTGCTGAAACTGCCCGGCGCCTCCATGCGGCGCAGCGCGCCCTCGTCGGCCAGCAGCACGCTCTTCGAGGGATCGGCCAGGTTCACCAGGCGCACCCGCTCGCGCATGTGGGCATCGACGGCGGCCGTGCCGCTGTTGCTGACCGTGTAGCTCAGCTCGACGGTCTCGCCCACCTTCCAGGCGCCCGGGGTGGCGGGCGCGAGCGCGACCCGCAAGTTCGGTTGCGGCTCGGGCAGCACCTCGGTGGCGCCGATGGCGGCGCTGACGTTGTTCTCCAGCTGGTCGCCCTGGACGCCGGGAGCCTCGGTCCTGACGATGAAGTACCAGGTGCCCTGCAAGCCTGCCGGCACGGTCGGCGTGAATTCGGCATCGTAGTGCTGGCCGGCGTCGAGCTGGCCCTGGTGGGTGACCGATCCGAGCAGGCGCGCGTCGCCCGCCAGGGTCGGCGTTTGCGACAGGTAGACCCGGTCCACCCAGCTGCCGATGCCGGTCGGGATGCTGCCCTTGTTGGTCACGCGCCAGCCGATCTGGGCCGGGCCGTTGGCCAGCGCCTGCGCCGGCACCGTGGCGAGCGCCGTGGCCAGGTCGGGCACGCCCGCCACCACCGTGATCGCCGCCGACAGGGCGACGTTGTTGGCGCGCGTATCCGGTTCGCGCAGGACGCCGTTGGCGTCGGCGACCACGGACAGGCGCACCTTGCCGGCCAGGCCGGCCGGGATCCGGATGGTGGCCGTGCGGGTGCCGCTTTCGCCGCTGCCCAGCTTGCTGGAGACGGTCAGGCTGGCCAGGCGCATGTCGGCCATGCCGTCCGCGCTCAGGATCACCCGTTCCAGCCAGGGACCGGCGGCCTCGGCCTTGCCGTCGTTGCGCACGTTCCAGCTGATCTCGACCTCCTGCCCTGCCGACACGCTGGCCGGGACCCGCACTTCGCTCACGTGCAGGTCGGGCGCGTCGCGCAGGGCGATGCCGATCTCGCCGCTCGCGCTATTGTTGGCTTCGGCGTTACCGGCCAGGCTGGTTTCGAAGATGCTGCCGATGCCCTTGCCGTTGCTGTCGGCGCTGACGCTGACGATGAAGCTGCCGCTGCCGGCCAGGCCGGCCGGCAGCGTGAAACCGAGCGCGCGCCGGCGCTTCTCGCCGGCCGCCAGCGGCGCCTGGTCGGCGCCGAACGCCACCCCGCGCTGCAGCACCAGTTCGCCCTGCGAACCGTCGGCATTCTTGCGGTACACGCTGACGTAATCCTGGTAGCCGGCCATGGCCGGCGCGCTGCCCAGGTTGACGTCGTCCCAGACCACGGTGACCAGCTCGCCGTCGCGCGCCGTTTCCAGCAGGCCGACATTCATCACCGTCAGGTCGGGGCCGGCCAGCAGCAGGCGTTCGGCCGTGTTGTCGGCGTCCGCCAGCAGGCCGGCGTTGAACTCGGCTACCTGGCCGAGCGTGTCGACGATGACGCGCAGGCGGAACCGGCCCGTCGCATCCAGGCCGGCCGGCCAGGTGAAACTGGCGCTGCGCGCGGCCAGCTCTCCTGGCGCCAGTTGCTGTGCGGTTTGCACCAGGTCGCGCAGCAATACCACCTTGCCGGTGGTCAGGTTGAGCAGTTCGACCCGCTCCACCCAGCTGCCGCTGGCCGGGGCGTTGCCGCTGTTATCGACGTTCCAGCCGATGCTCACTTCCTGTCCTGCCTGCCACTGCGCGTCGGGCGAGATGGTCAGGCTCGACGCTTGCAGGTTGGCGTACGGCGCCAGCGCGCTATGGAAGGCGACGCTGGCGAGATTGTCCGCCGTGTCGATATTGCGTTCGGCCTGCAGGTGCTCGACATCGCTTTCGATGCTGACCAGCAGCTCGCCGGCGCCGGCCTTGCCGTCCGGCAGGCGCAGCTCGACACTGCGCGCGACCGACTGGCCGGCCGGCAGCACGGCGCCGGCGGCCTGCGCACCGGGGAACGGCAAGCTGGTCTGCACCAGCACCTCGCCGGTCAGCGCATTGCGCACCACGATGCGTTCGTTGAAGCCGCCCACCGTGGCTTGCTGGCCGCGGTTGCTGGTGGTCCAGCCGATGCGCAGCGTGCCGCCCGACTGCAGCGGCGCGCCATCGCGTGCCGCCGTCACCGTCAGCTGTTCCGGGCGCAGGTCGACCGCGGCATGGCGTGCGTCGAGGTCGATGCTGCGCACCGGACCCGGATGGTTGACGAAGGCGGCCAGGCCGAAGCTCAGGCCGGCGGCGCCCGCTTCGCTGTCGTACAGCGCCAGGGTATAGCGTCCTGTCATGGTCGCCACCAGGTCGACATTGGCCAGCCCGGTCCCTTGCGGGAACGCCTTGCCGTCCGGCCCGATCAGGCGCAGGCGGCCGCTGTAGCTGTTGCTGTAGGTACCGGTGGCCAGGTCGAACGCCGGTTCCGCGGCGGCGTCGCGCAGCGCGATGAACAGGCGGTCGCCCGCCTTCACGTCGATGGCGTAGGTACTGATCTGGCGATCCGGTCCGTTGGTGTGGCCGTTGACCCAGGTGCCGCTGGAAAGCAGCGGCGCCTGCGCCAGCGGCAGCAGGCGCAGGGCATAGCTGCCGGCCTCGCTCTCGCCGGCGTAGACGGTCAGGGTGTAGTCGCCGGCGCGCAGCGCGAGCGGCAGGAAGGGATCGCTGGCGCCGGCCGGATACAGCGGGCCGTCGAACACCGGCTCGCTCAGGCCGGGCGTGGTCAGCTTCCAGCGCAGGGTACTGCCGGGCTGGACATTCAGGCGGTCGAACTGCACCGTGGCGGCGCTGTCCATGGTAAAGGAATAGCTGCGGCTGGCGCTGAGCGGATCGAGCGTGCCGCTGGCCAGTTCGCCCAGCGCCAGCGCGAGCGGCGCCGCAGCGGCGTCGCGATCGATCCGGAACGACAGGCTGGCAGCAGCGGCGCGCGCGGGCGCGCTGTGTTTCAGCATCAGATAAAGCGGACCGGCGCTGCGCACATGCATCGGGGCGCTGTCGCTCAGGGCGTCGCCCGGCGCGTGCAGCGGCTGGCCGAAGCGGTTGACCAGGGTCCAGCTGACGCCGCTGGCGTCGGCGCTGCTGCCGAGCGCCTTGAAGGCCAGGGTCGCATCGGCCCCGGCATCGAGGCGGTACAGCTGGGCGCTGCGGTTGGACGAGAGCACCAGCGTCGCGGGCGCGCCAAGGTCCAGCAGCGGCACCTCGGCGCTGTCGAGGCGGCGCATGGCGAAATCGAAGGGCGCGCTGGCGCCGGCCTGGGCGAGCGTGAGCGTGTACACGCCGGCGCCCAGCAGGGCCGCGCTGCCGTAGGCCGGCAGCACCGTGTTGCCGGCGGCATCGGTCAGCGCCACGCTGTGTCCCGGGGCGGCGCTGCCGTCCAGGTACCACAGGCCGGGCTCGGTCAGGGCGAACTGGAACACTTCCGGGCTGCCCGGCATGGCCGTGCCGCTGGCGGCAAACACCGATGCGGGCGGCGCCGGGACCGCCGGCAGGCTCGCCGGCGCGAGGCGGCGCGCCGAGAACGAGGCGGTGAGATTGACGCTGAGGGTAGCGATGCGCACCGTGTATTCGCCGGCCGCCAGGACCAGCTCGTCGATGGCAGCGTCGCCGCCTTCGACGACGCTGCGCGTGGCCAGCACGCGCTGGTCCGGCCCGATCACTTCCAGCACGAGCGTGCCGTAGCCGGAGCGGATGTTCTCCAGCGCGATGCGGCCCGGCTCCGCCATCTCGAACGTGAATCCCATGGTGCTGCCGCGCGAATTGAGGGGCACGTCGTTGCTGTACTCCCAGTCGAGCGGCTGCAGGTAATGATCGACCGGCTGCAGCGCACCCGTCAGCCAGCCGCCGTCCCTGGCGGCCGCGCTGCGGGTAACGAGCAGGAAGGCGTCGCCGGAGACCGGCGTGGCCACCCTGAACGGGCCGCCCGCCTGGGAGCGCGTCATCGCGATCTCGCGGCCCTCGGGGTCGAACAGGCGATACGCGATGGCCGGATCGGCAGCGTCCGGATCGAGGTCGAAGTCATACGCGTCGCGGGCCTGCATCGGCAGCCGCAGCACGCCAAAGGTGCCGGGAGCCGGCAGCGGCGCCTCGATCGCGAGGTTGCCGTCATCCTGCGCCAGGCCTTCCAGGGTCTGCAGCGCAAACGAGAACGATGGCGTTTCGGCGCCGTAGCCGCTCACGCCGATGCGGTAGCTGCCGGCCTCCAGGCGCACGGTGCGCAGGCCGGAGCCGGCCGGGCCGCTGGTCATCGCCACGGTCCTGCCGTGCGCGTCGACCAGGTCGAACATGCTGCGCGCGCCTTTGGCGTCGAGCACGATGGTCGCCGCCTGGCCCAGGGTGAACTGATAGGCGTTGGTGGCGCCGGCAGCCAGGGTGGCGCTGACCTGGTCGCCGACGGCGATGTCGCTCAGTCCATCCTTGCGCTCGAGCAGGCGCATCGCGCGCGTCGCGCTGGCGGGGCCGCCATCGACATACAGCACGTAGTCGCCGCTGGCCTGGAGGGTCAGGCCGGTGGCGCCGCCGATGCCGGCATTGGCGCCGGAAGCGACCAGCTTGCCGGAAGGATCGAACAGGGTCCATGCCGATGCGCCGGCATGGGTGCCGCCGAGGCTGGGATCGAACAGCCATTGCTGGCCGGCCTGGCCGGCGATGCGCCAGGCGCTGGCCGCTGTGCCCGGCACGGCCGTGTCGCTGACGCTCGCGCCGGGGGCCAGTTCGGGCAGGGCCGCGAGCGTGACGGCACGCACGCGGTACGCGGCCGGGGCCAGCCGGGTCGGACTCAGGCGCATTTCGTAGGTGCCCGCGTCCAGGCGCACCAGGCGGCGGCCCTGGAGTACCGGCACGATCACGGCCAGGTCGTCGCTACGCACCAGCGCGGCGGCGTAATCGGCGCCGTCCACGTCGAGCCAGACGTCGGCCGCTTGCAGCAGGGTGAAACCGTGGCGCGCCTGGTCGGCCGGGGTGGCCAGCGCGGCGCCGGCCGTGCTGCCCAGCAGGTAGGGCTGGACCGCGTTGCGGGCCTCGCTCAGCACCAGCGCGATGCTGGCGTCGGCGGCGCCGGCGGTCTTGAACAGCTGCAGGGTGTACAGGCCGGTATTGGGCGCCAGCAGTGCCACGCCGGCCGCGCTGGCGTCCAGCGTGCCGCTGGCGCGCTCCACGCCCCAGCCGTCGACCAGGCGGTAAGCGGCCGCTTCGCCGAACGCCAGCGCCGGCGACGGCGCCAGCCAGTACGCCTGGCCCGCCCGCAGTTGCATCTGCAATTGACGATCGGGCACGCCGCCCGTAAAGCGCACGCTGGACGGAGTGACCCCATCGGCCTGCAAAGGCGCACTGGCGCCGACCAGGCTGGCGCGGAACGCCAGCTGGGTGCTGCGGCCGCCGATGCGCAGGGTGTAGGCGCCGGGCGCCAGGGCCCAGGCCATGTGCGCGCCCAGGCTGGACATGCGCGTCACGTCGCCGGAGGGGCCGCTCAGTTCGAACGTGAGCCCCTGTGCGTTCTCGATGCCGTCCAGGACCAGTTGCCCGGCCTGGGTGGTGGTGAAGGCATAGCTGACCTGGTGCGCGTCATGCGAGAGATCGGCCCTGGCGACGCTGTCGAACGGCAGCGCTTGCGGCTCGCGCAACTGCTGGCTGAGGACGACCTCGACTTCGCTGCGCCCGCCGCTGGCCACCGCCAGCAGATAGCGGCCCGGCTGGACCGACGGCAGGTCGGCGGCCGGGGCGCCGGTGCGGCCGGCCCGGACCAGGCGGCCGTTGATGTCGTACAGGCGGAAGGCGCTGTCCGGCGCGCCCGGCATGCCGTGGATGAACAGCTCGCCGGAGGCATCGACCGCGACCTCGAACAGCACATGGCTGGCGCCGGACGGGACGCTGGCCCGGGCCACCGTGCCCGCCTGTGCCGCGATGGCGGCGCTGCGGTCGAGCAAGGTGAAGGCGGCGCCGCCGCTGCCGCCGTCGAGCGTCATTTCATAGTGCCCGGCCGGCACCCATACCAGCGGCACAGGCCAGCCGCCGGCGGAAATCGCTTGCGCCGCAAGCGTGCCTTGCGGCCCGCTCAGGCGCCAGGTGCTCCAGTTGCCGCCCTGCCAGTCGAGCGCCAGCCAGCCATCGGCCTGCACGTCGAAGCCGTAGCGCAGCGGGCTCGGGCTGCCGGCCGGCGCGACCACCGGCGCGGACAGCGCGATCGGCGTGCCCGCAACGACCGGCGTCTGGGGTGCGGCGCGCCGCTCGATGCGGAAGTCGGCGGCCGGGCCGCTGTCCGATTCGCGCAGGACGCGCAGGTAGATCGGGCCGTTCGCATCGGTGGTGCGCAACTCGGTGCTATCCCAGCCGCGCACGCCCAGCCGTTTTCCGAACCGGTCCATGGCAAGCACGCTGTAAGCGCTGTCGCCGGAGGGGAAACTATAGGTGAATACGTCCCCGGGCCTGGCCTCGACCCGGAACAGGGCCGCCTGGCCCACCTCCAGGCTGTCGAGCGCGACAGTCGCGCCGGCGTCCAGCACGCTGGCGGCCTGCAAGGCACGCGCGCGCAGGACGAATTGCCCGCTGCCGGGGCCCATGACGCTGGGGACGTTGAGCGTGACAGCATAGTCGCCGGCGCTCAGGTAGCGCTGGGCATTCCCGTACGAGGTCGGCGCATCGCCGCCGTCCGGGCGCAGCCAGACCTGGTCGCCCTCCAGCTGCCAGTCCAGGTTCTCGAAGCCGACAGGCAGGTCGAAGGCCCAGACGCCGGACTGCGCCAGATGGAATTTGAAGGTCACCGACTGCTGCGAGACATCGATGGAGTCCGCCAGTTCGAACGCGCCGGCGGCGCCCTGCACGCCCGCATCGATCACCTTGTCGACATAGGTGTTCAGGCTGATCGATGCGGCCAACGGCGCGCTGTTGCTGGCCGCCCCGCCCGCGTACAGGAAATAGTCGCCCCCGGCCGGCAGCCTGGCCCAGCCGGCCTCGCTCCATTCGCTGTCGGCGGTCTGTTTGAGCACCCGGCCCAGGGAGTCGAACAGGATCCAGTGCGCCTTCGATGGCGCGCTGTCATTGGCGAGGTCGAGCGTCAGCATGCTGGCGCCGTCCGCATGGAACCTGTAGAGGAAACCCTCGCGTCCGGATGCCGAGCCGATCGGCAGGGGCACGCCGTCGGCGGGGCTTGCGGCCACGTCCATGGCCTTGAAGCGCAGGGCGACATCGACCATCCCGGCGGCGCCGCCGGCGTCGCTCAGCGTAAGGCGGTAACGGCCCGGCGTGACCAGCATCGGGGTCAGGCGGTCCTCGCTGGCCAGGCCCTGGCCGCTGCCGACCTGGCGCCCGCTGGCGGCGTCGCTCAGGGTCCAGCCGAACGGCGCGTCCTGCGCCCGCGAGAGCTGGTCCCAGAACATCCAGCCGGCCTCGCTCACATCGACGTTGAACACGGCGGCCGCGCCGGGGATGCGCAGGTCGGCCTGTCCCGCCTGGTTCGGCGCCAGCGCCTGCGTCACCGGCACGCTGCCGGCCAGCGTGAAGGCATACGTCAGCGCGGCCGCGCCCGCATCGCCATCGGCCTCGACGCTGACATAGTAGCTGCCGGCCAGGCCGGCCACGAACACGGCGCTGTCGTTCCAGCCCTCGCTCCTGGTCACTACCTTGCCGTCGGGCGCGAACACGGTGTAGCGCAGATTGCCCGCGCCGCTGAGGGCGCCGGCCTGCAGCAGGAAACGCTCGCCGGCGACAGCTTCGACCCGGTACAGGGCGGCGCCCGACTGCGGCGCCAGCGAGCCGACCGTGCGCTCATTGGCGCCGAGCCTGACGGCGCCCGCCGCGCCCAGCAGGCGGAAGCGGTAACCGGCCGCATTCGGGCCGCTGACCGTCATGCGGTAATTGCCTGCCTCGAGCTCGATAAAACCGCCCGCGGCATCGCGCAGCGTATCGACCTGCGACGGCAGCGCGTCGTTGCTCAAGGTCAGGCTGGTGTGCCCGCCCTGCACCTGGTCGAACAGGAAGCGGGTTTTCTCGACCACGGAAAATTGAAACACATCCTGTTCGCCCGGCTGCGCGATCGTGCCGGCGATCTCGTAGACGCCGGGCAGCGCGTCGCGGCTGCTGTGCAGATCTTCGGGATAGCCCGTCAGCGCCTGCTGCCCGGTTTCCTTGCCGAAGCCGTCGTAGCGCTGCATCAAGCGGCTGTCCGCCGCGTCCCTGAGACCCTCGAGAAGCTGGGCCAGGCTGCCGTCCTGGCGCAGGCCGGCCGCGACCGGCCTGGCGTAGCTGCGCACTTCCTCCAGCAAGCCCAGGCCGTTGTAGAAGCGCTGCACCAGGCTGCCGTCCGGCGCCAGGGTGGCCACCTGCAAGCCGTCGCTGTCGTAGAAATGGCGCGTGCGCGCGTCGCGCGCGGGGTCGCGCGCCAGCACGATCGCGCTGTCCTGCAGCGCGCCCAGGGTCGCGCTGTCGACCCGCCCGGCCAGCACGGTCACGGCAACGATGCGTCCGGCGCCGTCATGGGTCGTCTCGGTGACGATGCCGTCCTTGTCGATGCTGTAGAGCAGGCGTCCGGCGCGGTCGTGGATGCGCCAGCTTTTCTGGTCGCCGGGCCCGCCCTGCGGACGGATGTCGGCCAGGCTGGCGCCGCTCGGCGCGCCGTCGGCGCCGGCCAGCAGGCCCAGTTCGAGCGCCTGCGCGTAGCGCACGGTGTGGGTCAGGTCGCCGCGCCCCGAATACACGTATTCGGTCAGGATGCCGGCATTGTCGACGCTGCCGGTCTGGCGCCCTTCGTCGTCGTAGAACAGCCAGGCGCGCGTCCGGTCGGGCGCGCGGCGCATGATCTGGCGGCCGTCGGCGTCGTAGAAGTAGGTGCTGCCGTCGTCCTGGCCGCGCACCACCGACACCAGCCGTCCGGTGCTGTCGTAGCTGCGGGTGGTGAGCACGCCGGCGGCGTCCTGCATCACGACCTTGTTGCCGGCGTCGTCGTAGGTGCTCACCGCGCTTGCCGTCTGGCCGTTGCCGACCGTGAGCAGGCGCCCCAGGCCGTCGTAGGTGTAGTGGACCGGCGGCGCGGACGCCGCGTTCTCGCTCAGCAGGACGCCGGCCTGGTCGTACACATAGCGCGTCGTGCTGCTGCCCTCGGCCACGCCGCTGGCATCGGCATCGGTGGCCACCCGCGCGTAGCGCGTCAGCGACGCCAGCTGGCCGAAAGCGTCGTACGCCATGTCGGTGCGCACGATGTCGCTGCGCACGGCGGCGCCGGGTTCGGGCCGCGCCGCCGCGCGCAGTTCGGACGCGATCTGGGCCGCCGTTTCGCTGCCGTCCAGGATGCCCGCATGGATGCGCGCCTCGGTGTAGTCGAGCGATGCGATGCGCTGGCCCTGGGCGTCGTAGCGGTATTCGTGGACCCGGCCTTCGGGGCTGACCACGAAGCGCAGCAAGCCGTGCAGCTGGGCGTTGCCGGGGGCGGCGTCGTAGAAATAGCGCGTGGCGCGCGCGCCGGCGCCGGCGTCGACGCTCTCGCTGAGCAGTTCGTTGCGCGCGCTGTAGACGCGCGTGGTGGTGCGCCCCTCGGCGTCGCGCGCAAGGATCTGGTTGCCGCGTTCGTCGTATTCCATGGTGGCGCTGAGCACGTCGTTGATCGTGATCGCGCCGACCTGGCCGTTCGCGCGCTCGAAGCGCGTCGTGACGGCCTTGGTCGTGATGGCGCTGAGCAGGCCCTGGTGGTCGTAATCGAGCAGTGTCGCGTGGCCGAGCGGATCGACGATGGTGGTGGAAGCGCCGCCGTCGGCGTAGCTGAAGCTGATCGAACGGCGCAGGCGGCCCGGATTGCCGGGCTCGCTATCGGCGCCGGCGCCGACCTTGAGCCCGATTGCCGCGCTGGCGCGCTGGCCGAAGGCGTCGGTGACCGTCAGGACCAGGCCGAGCTGGCCCTGGTCGCCCTCCAGCGGCAGCCCGCGCAAGGCGAGCGTGACCGGATCGAAACCCAGCCATGCCGGCAGCGGCTCGCCGTCGGCGCGCTCAACCGTGTAGCTCAAGGGTTGACGCGGCGCGGCGTCCGCCACCGCGGCGGCGGGCACCTGCCATTCGAAGGCGCGGCCTTCCTCGGCCGCCAGTTCGGCCGGGATGGCCGCCAGCACCAGCGGCGCGGCGGGGCCGGCGATGGCCACGTCGATCTCGTAGTGCGCGCGCAAGCCGTCGGGCGCGCTGCCGACCACCTTGAGCGTGAAGCCGTACATGCTGTATTGCTGCGGGGCCAGCGGCGTGCCGCTCAGGGTGGCGCTGGCGGCGTCGAACACCAGGCCGTCCGGCAAGGGCGCACCGCGGATGCCTTCGATGGTGTAGCTGACCGGGCCTGCGGGCGAGCGCATGGCATCGGCCGCGATCGTCAGGCTGAACGGCTCGCCCCAGGACAGCGTGGTGCTGGCGACGACCTCGCCGAGCAGCGGACGCTGGCTGGTATCGATGGCCTCGAACACCGGATCGGCGCCCGGGACGGTTCGCTCAGTCCCGGTCTGGTTGCCGAATTGGTCGAAGTGCAAGGTCGTGACACGGCCCTTGCCATCGTCGGTGAAGCTGCGGTGGACGCCGTCGGCATCGTGGCTGTTGCCGCTGCGCGTGCCGTCGGCCAGGGTCAGTTCCTCGCCGTGCGCGCCGTCGAAACGCTGCCAGTTCACCCCGCTGCTGCCGTCGGCATTGGTAAATGCCGAGCGCATCTCGCCGTCGAGCTGTTCGTCGCGCCCGTGGCTGTTGTCGGTTCTTGTCCACTCGCGTACGGTCCCGGTGTCCGTGTAGCTGTAGCGGATGCCACCGGCTTCCTTGCGCCATCCGGCCCCGCCGCCGAGGGTATATGCCACCTCCTCGTAGTCGCCGGCCGGCACGCTGGTGGTGACGCGCTCGAGGACCTCGAAGGAATCCGACGAGCGGTAGACCAGGACGGTTTTTTCGCCGCTGCCGTCCGGCTGGATGCGGCCCTCTTCCTGCAGCATGCCGTAACGGGAAGTGCGATAGCTGATGCCGCCCGAGGCGTCGGTCGTGCTGACCGTCTCGCTACCGTCGGCGTTCTGCCAGCGCCGGTCGAGGCCGTTCTGGCCCCAGGAAGAAAACACCGTCTTGCCGCTGGCGTCGACGTCGACCGACTCCGGCCAGCCGCCCTGGCCCGGAAAGCGCGTTCCGCTGCTGCTGCCGTCGGCATGGTAGCGCGTGTTGCCGTGGCTGCCATCGGCCTTGGTCCAGGCGTCGAGGATCCTGGTGTCGCTGGCGTCGAAATGGCTGACCACGCGGTTGCCGGCGCCATCGTCGCTGACGACGTTGTAATGGCCGTTGTCGTCACGCCCGCTTTCGTTGGTCAGCGCGGCGATCCGGTACACACCGTCCCGGTTGGCCCAGACGAAGGTCAGCGCGGTGCCGTCGCTCTGGCGGATGCTGGCCAGTCGGCTGCTGTCGCCGTCGTAGGCATAGCGGGTGCGGTAGACGACGCCGTCGGCGATCCGGCCGTCCAGCGGGGTCAGGTCGACCGTGACCGTCGACAGGCGGCCGCGCGCATCGTACGCGTAGCTGACCTTGTTTTGCGTGAGCGGCGCGCCTTCCGCATCATGGGTCACGGTGCTGACGTGGTCCAGGCGGCCCTGGACGTAGTGGTAGAGGACCTCGTCGCCGCTGCTGCTGACAGCGCGGCTGAGCAGGTCGCCGGTATAGTCGTACGATACCGTGTGGCCGGCGCCATCGGCCAGGGTGCGCAGGCGCCCGTCCGCCAGGTCGTAGGTTTCCACCAGCGCCATGCCGGCGTCGGTCCACAGCAGGTGTTCGCCGCTCAGGGCGATGCTGCCCTGCCCGCTTTCGGCGGCCACATAGCGTGCCCGTTCCGCGTTCCAGTGGAACGCGGTGCGGGCGCCGTCGGCGGCGGTGCGGGTAATCAGGCTGCCGGGCTTTCCGGGCTGGCCGCTGAGGCTCAGGCGGCGGGCATAGAAGCCGGTCGAGGCGTCGGCGGGCGTGCCGTCCATCTGTCCCTGGCTGTTATAGGTGCGCATGACGCCAAGGTCGAGGCCGTGGTCGAACAGGCGTTCATCCTGGGTTTGCACCACGAGGTTGCCGGTGGCGGCGTTCACAAACACTTTCTGGCCGTTGCGCCCGGCGTCAGCCTGCGACAGCAAGCCGCGCTCGCCCAACAATTTTGCCGAACCCGCATTCACGCCCAGACCTTGCCCGTTTACGATCGCAACCATGTGTACATTCCTCGTGTGCCTTGCCAAAAATGTTGGCAAAAATATATTTTGACGGACCATGACGTGCGCGCAGACCGTACCGCCTGTCGTTTTCGCGCCGCTTGCCGCCGTTCAGGGAATGTATCTGAGGAATTTTTAAATGGTTTAGGAGAATATTTACATCTGGAAAAATAGTTACATCCGGTATTTGTATGAAAATTACAACGAATCAGTGCCGGATCGCCCTGACATTGGCGACACTGCGACAAATCGCACGGATGCGGGGGGCGCAAGGGCCCGCCTGTGCCCCTCCATCGAAAAAAAATCCCGCTTCCGGCCATGACCGGAGCGGGATTGTCAACCTTTAAAGTTGTGACCTTGAACGCTGGACTACTGCCGGATGGCCGCCGCCAGGCCGTCGCTCGCCTGCCAGCCGCCGCCGAGCGCCTTGTACAGGCTTACCCGGCTGGACTGCTCGGCCAGCCTCACCGAAATCAGGCCCTGCTGCGCCGCGTACAGCGCGCGCTGGGCGATCAGCGCATTCTGGAAGGTATCGGCGCCGTTCCTGTAGCGCGCCTCGTAGATGCGGTAGCTCTTGTCGGAGGCGTCCACCAGTTGCTGCTGGGCGGACAGGCGCTCGTCCACCGTGCCGCGCTGGGCCAGCGCATCGGCCACGTCGCGAAACGCCGCCTGGATGGTCTTGTCGTACTGCGCCACGCCGATCTCGCGGTTGACCCTGGCGACCTCCAGGTTGGCGCGGTTGGCGCCGCCGTCGAAGATCGGCAAGCTGACCGACGGCGCGAAACTCCACGCGCCCGAGCCGCTTTCGAACAGGCCCGACAGGCTGGAACTGGCCGTGCCGGCCTGCCCGGTCAAGGTAATGCGCGGAAAAAACGCCGCGCGCGCCGCGCCGATGTTGGCGTTGCTCGCCTGCAGGGTGCGTTCGGCGGCCAGCACGTCCGGCCGGCGGTACAGCAGGTCGGACGGCAAGCCCGCGGCGACATCGAGCAAGGCGGTCACGCCCGCCAAACCCGCCGGCGGCAGCAGTTCGGGCGGCACGGCGGCGCCGGCCAGCAGGGTCAGGGCATTCTGGTCCTGCGCCACCTGGGCCGTGTAGGCGGCGGCATCGGCGCGCGCCGCTTCCACGGTGGTGCGCGCCTGGTACAGGTCCAGCCCGGGCGCGGCGCCGGCCTTGACCCGGCTGTCGCTCAGTTCGAGCGAACGCTGCTGGCTCGCCAGGGTCTGGCGCGCCAGCGCCAGGCGCTCCTGGTCGGCCATCAGGGTCAGGTAGGCGTTGGCCACCTCGGCCACCAGCGCGATCTGCACGCTGGCGCGCGCTTCCTCGGTGCCCAGGTAGGTCTGCAGGGCCGCTTCCGACAGGCTGCGCACGCGCCCGAACAGGTCGACCTCCCAGGCGGCCACGCCCAGGTTGACCCCGTATTGCCGGCTCACGCCGCCCTGCCCGCCCACGCTCAGATTATCGGCCGTGCGCTGGGCGTTCTGGCTGGCGCCCGCCGCCACCGGGGGCAGCAGCGCCGCGCGCTCGATGCGGTACTGGGCGCGCGCCTTGTCGATATTGAGCGCCGCGACGCGCAGATCGCGGTTATTGGCCAGGGCCAGGGCGATCAGCTGTTTCAGGCGCTCGTCGGCGAAGTAATCGCGCCAGGCGATCGCCGCCGCCGGCATACCCTGGGCGTCCTGCGCCGGGTAGGCCGTGCCGGTAGGCCAAGCCGCAGCGACCGGGCTGACCGGCTGCTGGTACTTGGGCATCATGGTGCAGCCGCCGAGCACGGCTGCGAGTAAGGTCAGTTTCAGGGTGGAACGCATCATAGTCATCAATGGCTTGTTCATGTCAATGGCCTTCCACAGGGACGGCGGTAGGCACGGCGGCCGCCTTGCTGTTGCGGACCACGAAGGCGCGCACAAGGACGAAGAACACCGGCACGAAGAAAATCCCGAGGAAGGTCGCGCTCAGCATCCCGCCCAGCACGCCGATGCCGATGGCGTTCTGGCTGGCCGAGCCGGCCCCGCTGCTGATTGCCAGCGGCAGCACGCCGAGGCCAAAGGCGATCGAGGTCATCAGGATCGGACGCAGGCGCAGGTGCACCGCTTCCAGGGTTGCTTTCTTGAGCTCCATGCCGCCGTCTTCCAGTTCCTTGGCAAACTCGACGATCAGGATCGCGTTCTTGGCGGCCAGGCCCACCACCGTCAGCAGCGCCACCTGGAAGTACACATCGTTGGCCATGCCGAAGGCGATGGTGCCGAGCACGGTGCCGAGCACGCCCAGCGGCACCACCAGCAGCACCGAGAACGGGATCGACCAGCTTTCGTACAGCGCGGCCAGGCACAGGAACACGATCAGCAAGGACATGGCGTACAGCATGCTCGTTTGCGAGCCGGCGGCGCGCTCTTCGATCGAGACGCCATTCCACTCGTAGCCCACGCCCGGCGGCAGCTTGGCGACCAGCGCCTCCATTTCCAGCATGGCGTCGCCCGAGCTGTAGCCCGGCGCCGCCTCGCCCTGGATGTTCAGCGACGGCGTGCCGTTGTAGCGCTCCAGGCGCGGCGATGCGCTGATCCACTTGCCGCTGGCAAAGCTCGAGAACGAGACCATCTCGCCCCTGGCGTTGCGGGCGTACCATTTGCCGATGTCTTCCGGCGCCATGCGCGCGTCCGAGGCGCCCTGCATGTACACCTTCTTGACGCGGCCGCGGTCGATGAAGTCGTTCACGTACGCCCCGCCCCAGGAGGTCGACAGGACGCTGTTGATGTCGGCCAGCGACAGGCCCAGCGCGCTGGCTTTTTCCTGGTCCACTTCCAGCTTGTACTGGGGCGTATCCTCCAGGCCGTTGGGACGGACCTGGGTGACGATCTTGCTTTGCGCAGCCATGCCGAGCAGCTGGTTGCGCGCCGCCATCAGGGCGTCGTGGCCGAGGCCGCCTTCATCCTTGAGCATCAGGTCGAAGCCGTTGGCATTGCCGAGTTCCATCACCGCCGGCGGGGCGATGGCGAACACCATCGCATCCTTGATCTGCATGAAGCGGCCCATGGCCTTGCCGACCACGGCCGGCGCACGCAGGCTGTCCTTGCTGCGCTCGTCGAAATCCTTGAGTTTCACGAACGCCATGGCCGCGTTCTGGCCGTTACCGGCGAAGCTGAAGCCGGCCACCGAGAACACCGATTCGACCGCTTCCTTCTGCTCGCCCAGGTAGTGCTGCTCGACCTGTTCGACCACCTTGAGCGTGCGCTCCTGGGTGGCGCCGACCGGCAGTTGCACCAGGGTGAACAGGATGCCCTGGTCTTCGGCCGGCAGGAAGGAGGTCGGCAGGCGCAGGAAGCCGAAGGCCATCACTGCCGCCAGGATGCCGTACACGACCAGGGTGCGGCCGGTGCGCGCGATCAGCGTGCCGACCCAGCCCTGGTAGCGCCGGCTGCCCTTGTCGAAACTGCGGTTGAACCAGCCGAAAAAGCCGGTCGACGCCGCCTTGTGGCCCTTCTCGACCGGTTTGAGCAAGGTCGCGCACAGGGCCGGGGTGAACACCATCGCCACCAGCACCGACAGCACCATCGCCGAGACGATGGTGATCGAGAACTGGCGGTAGATCACGCCGGTCGAACCGCTGAAGAAGGCCATCGGCACGAACACGGCCGACAGCACCAGGGCGATGCCGACCAGCGCGCCGGTGATCTGGCCCATCGATTTCCTGGTCGCTTCCTTGGGCGACAAGCCCTCTTCGCTCATGATGCGCTCGACGTTCTCGACCACCACGATGGCATCGTCGACCAGCAGGCCGATCGCCAGCACCATGGCGAACATGGTGAGCGTGTTGATCGAGTAGCCGAGGATGCTGAGCACGCCGAAGGTGCCGAGCAGCACCACCGGCACGGCCATGGTCGGGATCAGGGTGGCGCGGAAATTCTGCAGGAACAGGTACATCACCAGGAACACCAGCACGATCGCCTCGACCAGGGTCTTGACGACTTCCTCGATCGACAGCTTGACAAACGGCGAGGTATCGAAGGCGACCACGGCTTTCATACCGGGCGGGAAGTTCTTTTCCATCTCCGCGATGCGGGCCTTGACCTTGTTGGCCGTGTCGAGCGCATTGCCGCCGGTGGCGAGCTTGATCGCCACGCCGGCCGCCGACTTGCCGTTGAAGCGGGCCACGATGTTATAGCTTTCGCTGCCCAGTTCCATGGTCGCCACGTCGCGCAGGCGCACCACGGCGCCGTCGGCACGGGTTTTCAGCAGGATGGCGCCGAACTGCTCCTTCGTCTGCAGGCGGCTCTGGGCCGACACGGTGGCGTTCAACTGCTGGCCGCGGCGCGCCGGGGCGCCGCCCAGCTCACCGGCCGACACTTCCGCGTTCTGGGCGCGGATGGCGCTGGCGATATCTTCCGGGATCAGCTGGTAGCTGAGCAGCTTGGCCGGATCGAGCCAGATCCGCATCGCGTATTGCGAGCCGAACTGGGTCACTTCGCCCACGCCCTCGACGCGGCTGAGCGAATCGACCACGCTGGAGGCGACGTAGTCGCCCAGGTCGGCTTCTTCCATCTTGCCGTTTTCCGAGACGAAACCGAGCACCATCAGGAAGTTCATGGTGGCTTTGCTGACCACCAGGCCCTGCTGGGTCACGGCGGCCGGCAGCAGCGGCGTGGCCAGCTGCAGCTTGTTCTGCACCTGGACCTGGGCGATGTCGGGATCGGTGCCGTTCTTGAAGGTCAGGGTAATGCCGATGGAACCGCTCGAATCGCTGCTCGACGACATGTATTGCAAGCCGTCGATGCCCTTCATTTTCTGCTCGATGACCTGGGTCACGGCGTCTTCCACCGTCTTGGCCGAGGCGCCCGGATAGTTGCCGGCAATCGAAATCGATGGCGGCGCGATATTCGGATACTGCGAGATCGGCAAGCCCATAATGGCCAGCACGCCGCCCAGCATGATCACCAGCGCGATCACCCACGCGAAGATCGGACGGTCGATAAAGAAACGGGCCATATTACGCTCCCGCCGGGGCCGGGGCGCCGGCTTTCGCGGCAGCGGCAGGAGCGGCAGGCACCGCCACGGCGGGCGCGCCCGGCTGCACCTGCTGCAAGCCTTCGACGATCACCCGTTCGCCCGGCGCCAGGCCGGCGTTGACCACCCAGCGGTCGCCCACGGCGGCGCCGGTGCTCAGCACGCGCTGCTCGACCTTGTTTTCCTTGTTCAATACCAGGGCGGTCGCTTCGCCGCGCTGGTTGCGCGTCACGCCGACCTGCGGCACGGTGATGGCCTGTGCATCCACCCCGCTGTCGAGCACGGCGCGCACATACATGCCGGGCATCAGTTCGCCCTTCGGATTCGGGAACAGCGCGCGCAGGGTGACGTTGCCGGTACCGGCATCGACGCTCACGTCGGCGAATTGCAGCTTGCCCTGGGCCGCATACTTGCTGCCGTCGGCCAGCAGCAGGCTGACCGGGGCCTGGCCGCCGTCGGCCTGCTTCAGCTTGCCGGATTCGAAACGGCGGCGCAGCGCCAGCAGCTCGGTGCTGGACTGGGTCACGTCGACATAGATCGGGTCGAGCTGCTGCACGGTGGTCAGCGCGTCGGCCTGGCCGGCCGTCACCAGGGCGCCGGCGGTCACCTTGGAACGGCTGATATGGCCGCCGATCGGGGCGTAGACATTCGTGTACTTCAGGTTGATGTTGGCCACGTCCAGCGCGGCCTGGGCCGCTTCGACGTCGGCGCGCGCCTGGGCGGCGGCGGCCAGCGCGTCTTCCAGGTCCTGCTTGCTGACGCCTTCGATGGCCAGCAATTCCTGGTAGCGCTTCGCCTTCGGCTCGGCCGCCATGACGCGCGCCCTGGCGCTGGCCAGGGTGGCCCTGGCCGAATTGACGGCGGCGACAAAGCTGGCCGGATCGATCTGGTACAGCGGCGTGCCGGCCTTGACGGTGGAACCTTCGACGAACAGGCGCTTGAGGACCAGGCCGCCGACCTGGGGCCGCACTTCCGCCACCTGGTAGGCGGAGGTGCGTCCGGCCAGCTCGGTGGTGACCGTCATCGGCTGGGCCGCAACGGTGTGCACCACCACTTGCGGCGGACCCGGCGGTGGCGGCGCGGGCGGGGCTTTCTGGCCGCAGGCGGCCAGCAGGACGGCGGCGCCAAGGGCGAGAGCGACGCCGGCGGCCGGCTTGTCGATGCGGGTGAATTGATTCGAGTACATGGTGACCTTCGTTAGTTGAACGTGGCGCCTGTCGCGGCAAGCCTGGATGTGCCGGCGAGAGCTCCAAACAAGTGTTTCAAACAAGCGTTTAATACGACTGTATCAAACAGCTGTTTAGTTGTCAACCAGAAATCTTGCCTGGATAATGCGGCATGGCGGCGGGCCAGCGGAAAACGCATGGACAAGCCATGGGCTGCTAGGTACAATTCAAAAATCAGAGATTAAACACTTGTTTAATTCACATAAAACAGGAGTATCGCCAAACATGAAAGCCGACGACAACGATGTCCGCAACCGCATCATCAGCGCGGCCACGGAGTGCTTTGCCGAGAGCGGCTTCAAGGGGACGTCGGTGCGCAGGATCTGCGAACGGGCGGGCGCCAACCTGGCCATGGTCAATTACTACTTCGGCAGCAAGGATGGCCTGTACCTGGCGATCATCGACCGCGAAGGCGGCGTCGACGAGATGGACGAGCTGACCGTGCCGGCCAGCGACACGACGGTCCCGGCTGCGGAGCGCCTGGGCTGGCTGCTCGAACGCCTGCTGCTGGACATGATGGTCAGCGGCCCGAATTCGCTGATCACGCGACTGATCAGCTGGGAACTGGTGGAGCCGAGCGCCGCCCTGCGCCACATCGTCGATACCCTGATCGATCCCTTGCAGAAGGTGATGCGCGAACTGGTGCGCGAACTGGCGCCGCCGGACACCAGCGAGATCGACATCCGCAACAGCCTGTTCAGTATCCTGGGGCAGCTGCTGTATTACAGCCATTCGCGTCCGGTGAACGAAATCATGGCGCCCGACCTCGTCTACGACGAAGCCGGCATCCGCGCGATCGCGCGCCACATCACCACCTTCTCGCTGCGCGCGCTGGGCGTGGCCGATGCGCGCCACGGCACAGCCTGACGCCTTGCCCGTCTGGGCCGTCTGGCCCGGCAAGGCGGAAAATGGCGCGGAATTTGATGTACATCATGCAGCGATGCGGTTGGCAAGGCGTACATTCCTTGAACAGACCTTTCCACCTTTCAAGGAGCTGACCATGTACAAAACCATCCTGGTCCATGTCGATGCAAGCGCCGGCCTGCAAGCGCGCGTGCAACTGGCCGCGCGCGTGGCGCTCGCGCATGGCGCCCATCTGGTGGGCGTCGCGCCGACCGGACTGTCGGCCTACCTGTATCCCCTCAGCGCCATGGATGCGGGCATGCCGCCTGTCGCGTTCCCGATCGACGAAGTGCGTGCCGACGCCGCGCGCTCGCTCGACCTGTTCGACAGCACGGCGCGCCAGCTCGGGGTAACGTCGCTCGAGCGCAGGATGGTCGACGACGAAGCGGGGGTCGGCCTGTGCCTGCAAGCCAGGTATGCGGATCTGGTGGTCATCGGCGCGCCGCCCGCCGACACGGTACTGTTCGCGCGTCCCGGGGTGGCCGGACAGGTCCTGCTCAACTGCGGCCGGCCGGTGCTGGTGACGCCGTCCGCCGGCGCCGGGGAGGCGATCGGGACACGCGTCACCGTGGCATGGAATGGCAGCGCGCAGGCGATGCGCGCGATCGCCAGCGCGCTCACCCTGCTGCAGGGCGCGGCGCAGGTCGACCTGGTGGTCGCCGGCAAGACCGGCCTGTCCGACCTGGACGGCGAACAGCCCGGCGCCGACATCGCGCCCTACCTGGCGCGGCACGGCATCAAGGTCGCGCTGAGCACCATCGACGGCGGCGCCGGCGACGGCGAGTCGCTGCTCTCGTTCGCGGCCCGCAAAGGCGCCGACCTGATCGTCATGGGCGCCTTCGGCCGCTCGCGCCTGCGCGAATTCGTGCTCGGCGGCGTGACGCGCACGGCGCTGCTGTCGTCGCCGATCCCGTTGTGGATGGCGCATTGAGGCGCTTGCCGGCTTGCGCGCGCGCTGTTCGTGCGCGGCGTGTCAGGGCGCCAGCAGCCAGAACGGCAGCCAGGCCGCCAGCAGCACCAGCAACAGGCCGGCATTGACGCGCAAGGCGAATTGCCAGCCGCCGGCCATGGCGCCGGCCGCCTTGCTGGCCATATTGGTCGTGATCGCGAGCAGCATGGCCAGCATGGCGGCACGCGGCGTGGCGCTGCCGCCGGCAAGCAGCGACAGGGCCGAGCCGGCGGCGGCATGCACGTCGAAGAAACCGGCCAGGGCGCTACCACTGAGCAGGGCGCCGCTGCCGAAGCTGGCATTCAGCCAGGCCAGCGCCGAGGTCGCCGCGCTGAGCAGCAGCGCGAACAGCGCCGCCTGGCGGATGTCGAACACCCTCCCCGGCGCCGGCAAGTAGGGACTGCCGCCGCGCTGCCCCGCCAGGCCGGCGGCGCCGACCGCCAGCGCCGCGCACAGCGCGCTTGCCAGCACCGGCGCCAGCTGGCGCAGATGGGCGGGCGCGACGGTGATGGCGACCACCCACAGCAGCACGAAGGTGGCGCTGTTCGACAGCAGGGCCGCCGCCACGCAGGCCTGGCGCAAGTCCGGCTCCTTGCGGCAGCGCGCGCCCATGGCGGTGGTGGTCGCCACGCTGGAGACGAAACCGGCCGCGAAGCCCGACATGGCCAGGCCCAGCCGCGCGCCGCTCAGGCGCAGGCCGATGTGCGCCGCCGCCTGGATGCCCATGATCAGGATCACCAGCGACCACAGGGTTGTCGGATTGACTCCCAGCAGCCAGGGGCTGCTGGCATCGGGCAGCAGGGGCCTGACCACCAGCGCCGCGGCGGCGAACAACAGGGCGTCGCGCAACTCGGGGCCGGTCAGGGTGGTGCGCGCGAAACGGTGCAGCGGGCTGCGCAGGTGCAGCAGCGCCGCCACGATCACCGCGGCGCCGGCCGCCACGCGCGGATTGTCGATCGCCGCGACACCGAGCAGGAAGCTCAGGAACAGGGCCAGCTCGGTGGTCACTCCCGGGTCGTCCGAACGGTCGCGCCAGTAGGCGGCCACGCTCAGGGCCGCCACCAGCATCGCGGCCACCAGCACCAGCGCGCCGCCCAGCGCTTGCGCCAGGGCGCCGATGAAGGACGCCAGCGCGAAGCTGCGCACGCCGGCATAGGCGCGCTTCGGACCGCTTCCCTTGCGCCGTTCGCGGTCGATGCCGATCAGGAGGCCGCAACCGGTGGCGACCGCCATCCCGGTCAGCGCCGCCGTCGTCAGCACCATGGGCAGCTCGGGCGATTGCTTGTTTTCATCGGCTTATCCTTGTTGTGAATGCCACGGTCGCGCGGGCCGCCGCGGCGCCATGGATCGATGCGCCACATCGATTGTACATTTGCATGTCGATTCGATCCACATCAGCAGGACGGGCCGAAGCAGTGCCAGGCGCAGCTGCGCGGCCAGCGGCGACGCGCGGGCGCATCGGCGCCGACATTTTTTGGCGACATTTTTTGATGACATTTTGATGCACATCATTTGCGCGCAGGGCGCGCAAGGCCTACATTGAACCCGATACCGATCCATCCACTCCCGCGGGGACCACCATGTACAAGACGATCCTGGTTCATGTCGACCACAGCGCGCGCAGCGCCCGCCGCAGCGAGGTCGCGGCCGCCCTGGCGCTCGACTACGATGCGCATCTGGTGGGGGCCGCCATGACGGGGCTGCCGGCCTTCCTGCTGGCGCCCGGCGCGGTGCGCGCCGGCGCGACGGTGGCCGGCCTGCCGGTGGCCGCGCTGCGCGCCGAGGCGAACCGCGCGCTCGACCTGTTCGAGGCGAACGCGCGCGCGGCCGGCGCGCCCGCCATCGAGCGGCGCTGCATCGACGACGAGCCCGGCATGGGCATGAGCATGCAGGGGCGCTATTGCGACCTGCTGGTGATCAGCCAGAGCGCGTCCGACGAATTCGCGCCGCGCCTGCGTTCGGACTTTCCCGACTATGTCGTGCTCAACGCCGTGCGCCCGGTACTGGTCCTGCCGGTGGCGTGGACCGGCAACAGCGTCGGACGGCGCATCACGGTGGCCTGGAACGCCAGCCCCGAAGCGGTCCGGGCGATCGTCAGCGCACTGCCCATGCTGCGGCGCGCGAGCCAGGTCGACCTGGTGCTGTTCGATCCCGCCGGCGAAGGCGAGCTGCACGGCGCCGAGCCGGGCGCCGACATCGCCCTGTACCTGGCGCGCCACGGGGTGGCGGTCGAGGTGACGGTGCAACAGGCCGGCGCCGACGAAGGCGCGGCGCTGCGCGCGTTTGGCGCCGCCAGGAATGCCGACCTGATCGTCATGGGCGCCTACGGCCGCTCGCGCTTGCGCGAGATCGTACTGGGCGGCATGACGCGCAGCATGCTGGCCGACTCGGCCATTCCGCTGTGGATGGCACATTGAGCCAGGTCAGCGCCAGCGCCGCCGGCGGCGGCGCCCAGGCGCCGCCGCTTCCCGTGTTCCGCATCCGCCGCCTGTGCAAGACCTACGGCGCCGGCGAGCTCGCGGTGCACGCCCTGCGCGACGTCGACCTGGAGATCGGGCACGGCGAATTCATCGTCCTGCTGGGCGCCTCCGGCAGCGGCAAGTCGACCCTGCTCAACATTCTCGGCGGCCTCGATACGGCCAGCGCGGGCCAGGTGCTGTTCGGCGACCAGGACCTCAGCGCCGCCGGCGAGGCCGACCTGACCGAGTACCGGCGCCGCCATGTCGGCTTCGTATTCCAGTTCTACAACCTGATTCCCAGCCTGACCGTGCTCGAAAACGTCGCCCTGGTGACCGATATCGCCAGCGCCCCGATGCAAGCCGGCGAAGCGGTCGCGATGGTCGGCCTGGCGCCCCGGCGCGACCACTTCCCGGCCCAGCTGTCCGGCGGCGAGCAGCAGCGCGTGGCGATCGCGCGCGCCATCGTCAAGCGCCCCGCCGTGCTGCTGTGCGACGAACCGACCGGCGCGCTCGACTATGCCACCGGCAAGCTGGTGCTCGAGGTCATCGAGCGCATCAACCGCGAGCTGGGCACCACCACGGTCGTGATCACCCACAATGCCGCCATCGCCGGCATGGCCGACCGCGTCGTCAGGCTGGGCGACGGCCGCATCCAGAGCGTGGAAGGCAATCTCCACAAGCTCGGCCCGGCGCAACTGGCATGGTAGCGCACCGCAGCGCCCGCGTCGCATGCGCATCCTGAACCGCAAACTGCTGCGCGACCTGCGCCGCATGTGGAGCCAGGCCCTGACCATCGCGCTGGTGGTGGCGAGCGGGGTCGGCGGCTTCATCACCAGCCTGTCCGCGGTCGATTCGCTGGAGCTGGCGCGCGACCGCTTCTACGCCTCCGCCCGCTTCGCCGACCTGTTCGCCGGCGTCAGGAACGCGCCCCTGGCGCTGGCGGCGCGGCTGCGCGAAGCGCCGGGCGTGGCCGACGTCCAGACCGGCATCGAACAGGTGGTGCGGATCGAGATCGGCGGCGTGAGCGAACCCCTGATCGGCCAGCTGATCGGGGTCGACCGGCGCCAGCCGCCGCGCATGAACCTGCTGTCGGTGGCCGCCGGCCGCCCCTTGCGCCAGGATGGCGCGCTGCGCGCGGACGCCGAGATCGAAGCGCTGGTCTCGGAAGCGTTCGCCCAGGCCCGCGCGCTGCGTCCCGGCGCGCGCCTGCGCGCGCTGATCAACGGCAAGCAGCGCACCCTGCTGGTGGTCGGCATCGCCCACAGCCCGGAATTCATCTTCGCCGGACTGTGGGGCATGCCCGACGCGCGCGGCTTCGGCGTGTTCTGGGTCGAGCGCGAGGTGCTGGCCGCGGCCTACGACATGGAAGGCGCATTCAACCGCGCCGCCTTCAGGCTGGCGCCCGGTGCGCCGGCGCAGCCGGCCATGGCCGCCATCGGCGCGGCCATCGCCGCCTACGGCGGGCGCGAGGTGATCGCGCGCGCCGATCAGGTATCGCACGCGATGCTGGACAACGAAATCGCGCAGCAACGCGTGATGGGCAGCATCCTGCCCGCCATCTTCCTGGGCGTGGCCGCCTTCCTGCTCAATGTCGTCGTCGCGCGCATGGTTGCAACCCAGCGCGAGCAGATCGCCACCCTGAAGGCGCTCGGCTACGCCAACGCCGCCATCGGCGCGCACTACCTCAAGTTCGTGCTGCTGGTGGTCGGCGCCGGACTGCTGCTGGGCATCCTGGCCGGCAAGCAGCTCGGCTACCTGCTCACCCGCCTGTACGCCGAGTCCTTCCATTTCCCCACCTTCGAGCACCGCATCGCGCCCGGCCTGCTGGTGCTGAGCGCGGCGATCGCCATCGTCACCGCCTGCGCCGGCACCCTGCACGCGATCGCCGCCAGCGCCCGCCTGGCGCCCGCCGAGGCCATGCGGGCACCGGCCCCGGCGCACTTTCGCCGCACCCTCCTCGAGCGGCTGGGGATCGCCACGGCCGGACCGGCCCTGCGCATGACCTTGCGCAACATGGACCGGCGCCCGGGGCGCACCGTGCTGGCCATCGCCGGGGTGGCCGCGGCGGTGGCCATCGTCATCATGGGCAATTTCTTCCGCGACGCCATCGCGGTCGTGATCGACAACCAGTTCACCCTCGGGCTGCGCGGCGACATCGTGATGTGGAGTACCGATCCGCTCGACGACAGCGTGCGCCTCGCGCTGGCGCGCCTGCCGGGCGTGCGCCGGGTCGAATCGCTGCGCTACGTCAGCGTCGCCATCGGCAACGCCCAGCGCAGCGAACGCACCATCCTGCGCGGCTACGCCGCCCGCCCGGAACTGTACCGCGTGATCGACATGGCGCAGCGCGAAACCCTGCTCGACGGGCGCGGGCTGGTACTCACCGACCGCCTGGCCGACAAGCTCGGCCTGCGGCCCGGCGACCTGGTCCGGATCGAGGTGCGCGAAGGCCGCCAGCGCACCCTGCTGGTGCCGCTGGGCGCCACCGTCGATGACATGCTCGGCCTGAATGCCTACATGGAGCGGCGCGCCCTGAACCGCCTGCTTTCCGAAGGCGACCTGAGCACCGGTTTCGTGCTGTCGGTCGACCCGGGGGCGCAAGCGCGCGTCCTGGAGGCGAGCAAGGCGATGCCGCGCCTGGCGGGCGCCTGGAGCAAGCACACCATGCTGGCCAACATGGAAGCGATCACCGCCCGCAACGTGCGCATCATGAGCGGCATCCTGACCACCTTCGCCGCCATCATCGCGGTCGGCGTGGTGTACAACAATGCCCGCATCGCCCTGTCCGAGCGCGCCTGGGAACTGGCCAGCCTGCGCGTGCTCGGCTTCACCCGCGCCGAAGTGTCGGCCATGCTGCTCGGCGAGATGGCGATCGTGATCGCGCTGGCCCTGCCGCTCGGCATGCTGCTGGGACGGGGGCTGGTGGGCCTGATCGCCGAACTGATGAAGTCCGACCAGCTGCATTTTCCGCTTGTCATCCAGGCCAGCACCTACGCCTGGGCTGCGCTGGCCGTGCTCGCCACTGGCGTGGCCAGCGCACTGGTGGTGCGGCGCCATATCGACAACCTCAAGCTGGTCGACGTCCTGAAAACCCGGGAGTAACATGATTCCACGACGCCATATCGTTACAGCAGCAACGGCGGCCGCCCTGGCCGCCGCGCTGGCATGGGCCCTGGCCCCGCGCCCGGTCGCGGTGGAAACCGCGGCGGCGGCGAGCGGGCGCTTCGAAAGCGCGATCGAAGAGGACGGCAAGACCCGCCTGGTGGACCAGTACCTGGTATCGGCGCCGCTGGCCGGCGAGCTGGCGCGGATCGCCCTGCGCGAAGGCGACCAGGTGGCCGCCGGCGCCGTGGTGGCGCAGCTGCGCCCGGCGCGCGCGCCCCTGCTCGACGAACGCACGCGCCGCCAGCAGCAGGCCCGGCTGGCGGCGGCAGAAGCCCAGGTCGGGGCCGCCGGCGCCGCGCTCGAGCGCGCCGGAATCGTCCTGCGCCAGGCGCAGCGCGATGTGTTGCGCACCGAGCAGCTGGGGCGGGCCGGCTTCGTGGCGGCGAGCCGCCTCGACAGCGAGCGCCTGGCGGCCCAGGCGGCGCAGCAGGAAAGGGACAGCGCGGCGGCGCAGCGCCGGATCGCGCTGCACGAAGCCGAGCAGGCGCGCGCGGCCCTGGACGCCGGGGCGGGCCGGGACGGCGGCGCCGTCCACCCGGTGCGCGCTCCGGTCGGCGGGCGCGTGCTGCGCGTGATCCAGGCCAGCGAAGCGGTCGTCGCGCTCGGCGCGCCGCTGCTCGAACTGGGCGACCCGGACCGGCTCGAAGTGGTGGCCGACCTGCTCACTGCCGACGCCGTCCTGGCCCGTCCGGGCACGCCGGTGCGCATCGACCGCTGGGGCGGCCCGCCGCTGGACGGCCGGGTGCGGCGCGTCGAGCCGGCCGCCTTCACCAAGGTCTCGGCGCTCGGGGTCGAGGAACAGCGGGTGCGGGTCCTGATCGACCTGGCCGGCGCCGGCGCCCGCGGCGCCGGCCTGGGCGTTGCCTACCGGGTCAACGTGCGCATCGTCACGACCAGCCTGGAAAATGTGCGCAAGGTGCCGGTCAGCGCCGTGTTCCCGCTCCCGGGAAAAAGCGGCGCCGACAATGCCGGCATGGGCGCCTACCTGGTGCGCGACGGCCGCGCGCACCTGACGCCGCTGCGCCTGGGCGGGCGCAACGAGGCCGAGGCCTGGGTGCGCGACGGCCTGGCCGAGGGCGCGCAGGTGATCGTCTACCCGCCGGCCCAGCTGCGCGACGGCGCCAGGGTCCAGGTGCGCGAGGTGGCCCGGCCGCGCTAGAGAGCGGGCGAGGCAGCATCGCCGTTCGCCCGCCCACCGCTCAGGGCCCGGCCCCCTTCCAGCGCCACGCCAGGATCTCCGGCAGGTCGATGCCGTACTGCTCGATGTGGCGCCGGTGCGCGTCCAGCCTGGCGGCCACGAACTGGCGCGCGGCCGCGCGCGCGGGGGCCAGCGCCGGCACCCGCTCGACGACGGCGGCGAACAGGCGGAAGCGGTCGATGCCGTTGAGCACCGTCATGTCGAAGGGGGTGGTGGTGCTGCCCTCCTCGCGGAAACCGTGCACGTGCAGATTGGCATGGTTGCTGCGGCGGTAGGTGAGCCGGTGGATCAGCGCCGGATAGCCGTGGTAGGCGAACACCACCGGCTTGTCGACAGTAAACAGGGCGTCGAACGCCGGGTCCGGCAAACCGTGCGGATGGGCGTGCGGCGGCTGCAGGGTCATCAGGTCGACCACATTGATCACGCGCAGCTTGAGGTCCGCGAAATGCTCGTACAGCAATTGCGCCGCCGCCAGCGCTTCGAGCGTGGGCACGTCGCCGGCGCAGGCCAGCACCGCGTCCGGCTCATGCGCGCCGGCGCTGCCGGCCCACTCCCAGACCCCGATCCCGCGCGCGCAATGCGCGCTGGCGGCGGCCATGTCGAGCCATTGCTCGGCCGGCTGCTTGCCGGCCACGATCACATTGATCCGGTTGCGGCTGCGCAGGCAATGGTCGGTCACGGCCAGCAGGGTGTTGGCGTCGGGCGGCAGGTAGACCCGCACGATCTCGGCCTTCTTGTTGAGCACATGGTCGATGAAGCCGGGATCCTGGTGGCTGGCGCCGTTGTGGTCCTGGCGCCAGACGTGCGAGGAGAGCAGGTAGTTGAGCGAGGCCACCGGACGGCGCCAGGCGATGGCGGCGGCCGCCTTGAGCCACTTGGCGTGCTGGTTGACCATCGAGTCGACGATGTGGATAAAGGCTTCGTAGCAGGAAAACATGCCGTGCCGCCCGCTCAGCAGATAGCCTTCGAGCCAGCCCTGGCACTGGTGTTCGCTCAGCATTTCCATCACGCGTCCGTCGGCGGCGATGTGCTCGTCGCCCGGCAGGATCTCGGCCACCGAACAGCGCTGGCTCACCTCCAGCACGGCATCCCAGCGGTTGGAGGTGGTTTCGTCGGGGCTGAACAGGCGGAAGTTGTGCATGTTGGCGCGCATCACCTCGCGCAGGTACTGGCCCTGCACCCGGGTCGACTCGGCGCGCAGCGCGCCCGGCGCGCCCACGTCGAGGGCGAACTGCGCCGGATCGGGCAGCACCAGATCGCGCAGCAGCGCGCCGCCGTTGGCGCTCGGGTTGGCGCTCATGCGGCGCGTGCCGGACGGCGCCAGCGCGCGCAGCGCCGCGCGCGGCGCGCCGGCCTCGTCGAACAGCTCGGCGGGGGCATAGCTGCGCAGCCACGTGTCGAGCAAGGCCAGGTGCCCGTCCCGCTCCATGGCGCCGATCGGCACCTGGTGCGCGCGCCAGGTGCCCTCGTTCGGCTTGCCGTCGACCTCGCGCGGGCCGGTCCAGCCTTTGGGCGAGCGCAGCACGATCATCGGCCAGCGCGGCCGGCCGCCGAAGCCGGCGCTGCGCGCCTCGGCCTGGATGGCGCGGATGCGCGCCAGTACCGTGTCGAGCGTGTCGGCCATCAGGCGGTGCATGGCGCGCGGATCGTCGCCCTCGACGAAGAACGGCTCGTAGCCGTAGCCCGTCATGAGCGCGGCCAGTTCCGCGCGCGGGATGCGCGCCAGCACGGTCGGACCGGCGATCTTGTAGCCGTTCAGGTGCAGGATCGGCAGCACCGCCCCGTCGTGCACCGGGTTGAGGAATTTGTTCGCGTGCCAGCTGGTCGCCAGCGGCCCCGTTTCGGCTTCGCCGTCGCCCACCACGCAGGCCACGATCAGGCCCGGATTGTCGAAGGCCGCGCCGAAGGCGTGCGCCAGCGAGTAGCCCAGTTCGCCGCCCTCGTGGATCGAGCCCGGCGTTTCCGGCGCCACATGGCTGGGAATGCCGCCCGGGAAGGAAAACTGCTTGAACAGGCGCCGCATGCCGTCCGCATCCTGGCCGATGGCCGGATACACCTCGCTGTAGGTGCCGTCGAGCCAGGCGTTGGCGACCAGCCCGGGACCGCCGTGGCCGGGACCGGCCACATACAGCACCGACACGTCGTGCGCGACGATGGCGCGGTTCAGGTGCGCATAGAGGAAGTTCAGGCCGGGCGTGGTGCCCCAGTGCCCGAGCAGGCGCGGCTTCAGGTGGGCCGGCGCCAGCGCCTCGCGCAGCAGCGGATTGTCGAGCAGGTAGATCTGTCCGGCCGAGAGGTAGTTGGCGGCCCGCCACCAGGCGTCGACCGCATCGAGGGTGGCCGCGCTGGCGGCGGCCTCAGTCATGCCGGCGCTCCCCGCGCGCGCCCAGCCAGGCGCGCGCTTCGGCCGCCAGCATCGCCTCTTCGTCGGTGCGCATCACGCGCACCTCGACCCTGGACGAGGGTGCCGAGACGAGCGCCGCGCCGGCCTCGTTGGCGCCGGCGTCGAGCGCCACGCCCAGGTGCGACAGGCCGGCGCACACGCGCGCGCGCACCTCGGGGGCGTGCTCGCCCACCCCGCCGGCGAAAATCAGGGTGTCCACGCCATCGATGGCGCCCGCCATGGCGCAGATGGTCTTGCGCGCCTGGTAGCAGAACATGGCGACCGCCTCGGCGGCGCGGCTGTCGCGCCCCTGGCTGGCGAGCAGTTCGCGCAGGTCGGCGCTGCTGCCGGACACGCCGAGCAGGCCGGACTGGTGATGGACCATGTGGTTGAAGGCGGCTTGGCTCATCTGTTCTGTGCGCGCCAGCTGCCAGGCCAGGCCGGGATCGAGGTCGCCCGAGCGTTGTCCCATCATCATGCCGCCGGCCGGCGTCAGGCCCATGCTGGTATCGCGGCTGAGCCCATGCTCGACGGCGGTCACGCTGGCGCCGCCGCCCAGGTGGGCGATCAGCACCTTGCCGGCCGCCGCCTGCGGCCCTGCCACGCGCGCCAGTTGCTCGATCAGCCAGGCGCAGGACAGGCCATGGAAGCCATGGCGCCGGATGCCGAGCGCCTGGTAGCGGTGCGGAATCGGCAGCGTGGCGGCTTCGGCCGGCATGCTGGCGTGAAAGGCGCTGTCGCAACAGGCCAGGTGCGCGCTGCCCGGGTAATGGCGCCGCAAGAGCTCGATCAGGCGCAGTTCCTGCGGCAGGTGCCCGGGCTCGCTGGACACGGTCGCGAACAGCTCGGCCAGCATGGCCGCGTCGATGGCCCGCACCGGCGCCGCGCCCGGCACACCGTGGACCACCCGGTGCGCGATCGCCGCCGGCCCCGGTGCGGGCAGGCGCCCGGGCAGCCAGTCGGCCAGCACGTTCACCGCGGTGACGTGCTCGGGGATGGGGAAATGGCGGGTGAAGCTGGCGGCGCCGTCCTGCACGGCAAAGGCGCTGTGCCCGCCGCCGATGCCGCTGAGCGCGCCCCGGAACACCGGCTCGCCGGCCGGGTCGGACGGGAACAGGGCGAACTTGATGCTGGACGAGCCGGCATTGATTGCCAACAAATTGGCGGTGGCGGGGATAGGCATGGTGCTCCTCGGTTCGATCGGTACGGCGGCACGGTGGCGCGGGTGCCGGCTTGCCCCATCATAGGACGGAAGGTTTTCCCGATTCCTTGATACAAATCAAATACGCGCGGACCGGCCCGCGCCTGGCGACCCGGGCCGCCCGATGCGCACCAGCTGCGCTTGCGATTGTGCATAGGCAATGGCATAAGCGAGCTCGCCGGGGGATTCCGCATGCACGGTCAGCAGCGCCTGGCCGGCGTCCACCGCGCTCCCCAGCCGCACATGCAGTTCCAGCCCGGCCGCCGGCGCGGCCGGCGCCCCGGCCAGCTTGGCCAGTTGCGCCACGCGGCCATTGTCGATGGCGAGCACGCGCCCGCCGTGGGCGGCCGCCAGCACCTCGGTGTAGCGGGCCTGCGGCGGCGTGCGCATCCCGCCCTGGGCCGCGCAGATGGCCTGGAACTTGCGCCAGGCCGCGCCGCCGGCCAGCACCGATTCGGCCAGCGCCAGGCCCTGCCCCGGACCGGCCTTGCCGCCCATTTCCAGCACCATCGCGGCCAGCAGCAGGGCGCGCTGGCGCAAGTCGGCCGGCGCCGCCGGGTCGCCTTGCAGCACCGCCAGCACGTCGCGCGCTTCCAGCGCCGGGCCGATCCCGCGCCCGACCGGCTGCGCGCCGTCGCTGGCGAGCGTGGCCACGCTCAGGCCGAGCGCCGCGCCGACGCCGGCCAGGCGCGCCGCCAGCCTGGCCGCCGCCTGCGCCGAGCGCACCTTGGCCGTGGGGCCGACCGGGATATCGATCAGCACATGGCTCGCACCGGCGGCAATCTTTTTCGACAGTACCGACGCCACCAGCAAGCCTTCGCTGTCGAGGCCGAGCGGACGCTCGACCCGGATCAGGCGGTCGTCGGCCGGGCTCAGCGAGACCGCCCCGCCCCAGGCGATGCATCCACCCTCGCGCTCCACCACGGCCTTCATCATGGCCAGGTCGAGCGCGACCGGCGCCAGCGTTTCCATCACGTCGGCCGAGCCGGCCGGCGAGGTGATGGCGCGCGACGAGGTCTTGGGGATGAGCAAGCCGCAGGCGGCGACGATCGGCACCACCAGCAAGGTGGTGCGGTTGCCGGGCAAGCCGCCGACGCAATGCTTGTCGACCACGACCGGGCGGTTCCAGTGCAATTGCTGCCCGGCCGCGCTCATGGCGCGGGTCAGGCCGGTCGCTTCGGCCAGGTCCATGCGCCTGCCGGCGCAGGCCGCGATGAAGGCGGCCGTGTCGATATCGGCATAGCGGCCGGCGCAGATGTCGCCCACGATGGCGGCGGCCGCCTGCGCGCCGAGGCGCGCGCCGAGGAGCTTGGCCCGGACGGCGGCGAGCGAGTGCGGCGAATCCGCATGGGCCAGCTCCACCGCCTGGCCCGGAAGAACGCCCAGCGCGGCCCAGGCCGTCTCCGAGAGGCCGACCTCGCCCTCCTCCAGCAAGGCCGACAGCACCACGTTGACGGTGGCGACCAGGTCCCGCGCGCCGCAGCGCAGTGCGATGCGCGCGCGCGTGCCGAAGCCTTCCGAACGGCACACCGCGCAGTCCGCGCGCAGGTAGGCCACATGCTCGCCGCTGGTGTCGATGCCCAGCCGCCTGGCATGGAGGACGGCGGGCGGCCTCACGCCAGGGTCGCTTCGTCGAGGTAGGCCGGCACCTCGCACGGCCAGCCGAGTTCCTGCCCGATGCGGCGCCGCAAGGCCTCGGCCGCGGCGCTCTCGCCGTGGGTGATGAAGGTGCGCCCCGGCGCGCGCCCGAACCGGGAAAGCCAGCCGATCAGCTCATCGCCGTCGGCATGCGCCGACAGGTTGGCGATCTGCTCGACCCGGGCGCGCAAGGGCACGTACTGGCCATGGATCTTGATCGACTCGGCGCCGGCCAGCATCTGCGCGCCGCGCGTGCCGCCGGCCTGGAAGCCCGCGAACAGGATGGTATTGCGCGGATCGGGGGCGAAGGCCTTCAAGTGGTGCAAGACCCGGCCCCCGGTGGCCATGCCGCTGGCGGCCACGATGACCATCGGCACCTGGCGCTCGTTGAGGGCGATCGATTCCTCCACGCTGTTGACGATGGTGGCGGCGCGGCGCATCGCGAAGCACGCGTCATGGCTGAGACGATGGCTGTGCAGGTGCTTCTGGTACAGCGCGGTGGCATCGGCCGCCATCGGACTGTTCAGATAGACGGGCAGATGGGCCGGGATCGCGCCTTGCTGCTTGAGGCGATGGAGGTCGTACAGCAGCGACTGCGCGCGCCCGACCGCGAACGAGGGGATGATGGTGACGCCGCCCCGGGCCGCGGTGTCGCGGATGGTCTTGCCGAGCAGGAGCAGCGGATCGGCCGGGTCGTGCCGCTTGTCGCCGTAGGTCGACTCGACCACCAGGAAATCGGCCTCGGCGATGGCCGCCGGCGCCAGCATGACCGGGTCGTCGGGACGCCCGAGGTCGCCCGAAAACACGATGCTCTTCCCGGCGCAGCGCACCGAGACGATGGCCGCGCCCAGGATGTGGCCGGCCAGCGCCAGTTGCCCGCGCATGTCGCCGGCGATGGCAAACGGCGTGTCGAACGGCACCGGCGAGAACTGGCGCAGCGCGCGCACCGCGTCGGCTTCCGAATACAGGGGCAAGGCCGGCGCATGTTTGGAAAAGCCGTGGCGGTTCGCGTAGTTGGCTTCCTCTTCCTGCAGGTGCCCGCTGTCGGGCAAGAGGATCTTGCACAGGTCGAAGGTGGCCGCACTGCAGAAAATCTTGCCGGTAAAGCCATTCTTGACCAGCAGCGGCAGGTAACCGCTATGGTCCAGGTGCGCGTGGGTGAGCACCACGGCGTCGATCTCGGACGGAGGGACCGGAAACGGATGCCGGTTGCGTAGACGCAGCTCCTTGTGCCCCTGGAACAAGCCGCAATCGACCAGAATACGGTGGCTGCCGGCGGTGAGCAGATACTTCGAACCGGTCACCGTGCCGGTAGCGCCAAGAAATTTCAGTTTCATCACAGACCTTTCCAGAGTGGATACTGGAATATCGGTGAGTTAGCGAGTAAATACCTTGACGTAAATCAAAATTGACTGGATTCACTGTGGTAGGCGCGGCGGCGCAAGAGGCCGCCGCCGCGCCGTGCGGCCGCAGGCGGCCGCCCACACGCTTACCGTCCACACGCTTAGCGTCGACACGCTTACCGTCCCCACACTCACTTCAGCAGGATCGCCTTGCGGTACGGGGCCATCGGCGGCGGCGGGAACTGCACGCCGGCGTAGGCGCTGCGGAAGCACGCGGCCTTGGCGTTCTCGACATCGGTCATGGTCTTGGTGACCTTGCCGGCGGCGTCGAGCACCAGCACGATGGTGACCGGATACTTCGACTTCGGATGGCAATTGCCCTTCTGGTCGAGTTTGCGCTCGTTGTTGAAGGCGATCGACTCGTTTTCGTACTTGGTCGCCTTGGCGTTCGGGAACTGGGCGTCGAACTTGGACATCTCGGCCGCAAAATCCGGGTTCTTCGGCGACGGCGCTTCCACCGCGTTCGGGTCGGCCTGCTGGGTGCCGGTGGTTTCGCAACCTGCCATCAGCACTGCGGCGCACAGCATGGAAATTTTGATCAAGTGTTTAGGCAAGTCGTTCTCCGGTAGTGATAGTGAAATCAACAAGGCTGGTCCAGCACATGTTGTCGAATCGCTATTCTATCCGCAAGTAATTATTTTCTCCTTTTGATTCCTGCGCGGAAACTATTTCGATGCAGCCAGCCGCGCCTGCATGGCCGCCGTCGTGTGCACCTTGCCTTGCGCGTCGATCAGCAGGACTTCGGACAAGCCCATCTGCGCGGCCATGGCTTGCCAGCCGGCCGGGCCGGTGATGAACATCGGTTTCGAGTTGCCGTCCGAGCGCAAGCCGGCATCGGTCCCGCCCGCCGTGACGATGGTGACCGAGGCCACCAGGTCGATCGGATAGCCGCTGCGCGGGTCGATGATATGCGGGTGGCGCTTGCCGTCTTTCATGAAGTAGCGCTGGTAGTCGCCGCTGGTGCCGATCGCCTCGTTGTCGCGCAGGCTGACCCGGGCCAGCGCGCCGGCCGCGCGCGGGTCCTTGATGCCGACCCGCCACGGGCGCTGGCCCGGCTGGCCGATGGCGATCAGGTTGCCGCCCACGTCGACCAGCGCCGCCTCCACCCCGCCCCGGCGCAGGATGTGCGCGGCGCGGTCGAGCGCGTAACCCTTGGCGTAACCGCCCAGGTCGATCATGACCGCCGTGTTGGTGCTGCTGATCGTCGTGCCCCGGTAGCGCAGGTCCGACAGGCGCGGCCGCGCATCGAGCCAGCGCCGGATCTCGGCCGCCGGCGGCGCCTGGGGCGCGATGTCGCTGCTCTGGAATCCCCACAGCCGGATCAGGCGTCCGATGGCCGGATTGAACAGGTTGCCGGAGCGCTCGGCCACCACGGTCGCCGATTGCAGCAGGGCCACCATCTCGGCATCGGCGGCGAACGGCTGGCCGCGCGCGATGGCGTCGTTGAGCGCCGTGAGCATGCTCGGCTGCCAGGCGTGGTATTTATGGTGCAGGCGGTCGAATTCGTTCAGTACCTCGCCGCTGAGGGCGGCGGCGCGTTCGGGCGAACCGCCGTAGATGCTGATCTCGACCCTGGTGCCGAACACGTGGCCGCTCGTGCGGTGCACCGCGGCCTGGCGCTGGCAGGCGGCCAGCGCCAGGAGGCACAGGGCCGCCAGGATCAGCGTGGGTTGAAAGGTGCGCATGGCGCTCTCCTGTGACAGGCGGCGGCGCCGCCCGGGTGCACTCTACTGCGCCTTGCTGACCATGAAGTTGACCACCGACTTGATTTCCTCATCCTTGAGGGCGGCGTTGCCACCGCGCGGCGGCATCATGTTCAAGCCATTCGTGGCGCTGGTGTACAGCGCGTCCATGCCCTTGCCGATACGCGGGGTCCAGGACGGCTTGTCGCCCAGCTTGGGCGCGCCCATGACCGCGGCGGCGTGGCAGGAAGCGCACGAAGCGGCATAGATTTTTTCGCCGGCGGCCAGTTCGGCCGCATCCGGCGCGGGGGCAGCGGGCGCCGCCGGCGAGGGCGCAGGCGCAGGCGCAGGCGCCGCTGCGGGAGCGGGCGCCGCCGCGCTCGGGCCGGATGGCGCGGCATCGGTGGCGGGCGCCTTTTCGCCGCAGGCCGCCAGCGCGGCAACGATCAACAGGGATAGCAAGGTCGAGCTTTTCATGATGTTCTTCCAGTGGTTGAGAAAACGGCCAATCAATGGCGCATGTCGCCGGCGGCATGGCCCGTGTCGAGCATGGCCACCGTGATCTGGCTGTAGGGCAGCACCTTGCCGCCCTCGGTCTTGGCAAAGGCGGCCGCCTGCGCCGGATCGGAAAAGGACGCGAAGGTCGGCCCCATCGAGCCCTGCTTCTTGCTGCCGACCACATACAGCGCATCCCTGGCGGCAATCCAGGCGCCGCTCGGCTTGTCCCACGCGGTCTTGCCCATGTCCTGCACGAACACGCCGGCGATGCGCCGCCTGTGCTCGGGCTGGAGCACGACCGTGAACAGCTCCATCAGGTCGCAGTAAAAGTCGGCCTTGCCTTCGGCGTACTGGATCTGCGCCTTGGGGCCGGGAAAGTCGAGCAGCACCATGCCGTCCAGCGCGCAGGCGGTGTCGGCCACCGGCTCCTGCGCGCTGGCGCTCAGGGCAGGCTCGCTGCACGCGGCCAGCAGGCTGGCGGCGGCCAGCGCCGCCAGCAGGCGGCTCATCTTGAGGGACATTTGAATCTCCAGTTGGCAAGTAAGAAAGGAAGCACGACCCACGCGGCCATGATCGACAGCAGCACCGCCGGCTCGAGCAGGCCGTCCGGCATCACGGTCGCCAGTCCGTACAGGCTCTGCGCTTGCTCCGAACTGAAGATATTGAGCAGACGGAACACATCGGCGGGATTGAGCATCAGCAGCGCGGCGAAGGTGTTGCTGCCCAGGCGGCCCTGGCTGAGCACCAGCGCGCCCATCAGCAGCAGGTCGAAGATCAGCACGAAAAAGAACCACAGGCCGATCGCCGCGCCGCTGGCGCGCACGCGGTCGAGCGCGATGACCGACACCAGCATCGAGATGCTGAGGAAGGCCATGCCCATCAGAATCGCGCTGCCGACGAAGCCGGCGTAGTGGTAGCCGTCGCGCACGGTCAGTTCGGCCGCCAGCGGCAGCAGGCCGGCGCCGAAGCCGAGCACGGTGGAACTGGCGAGCGCGGCCGACAAGCCGCAGTACTTGCCCAGCAAAATCTCGAAGCGGGTGATCGGCATCGACAGCATCAGTTCCAGCGACCCGCGCTCGCGTTCGCCGACGATGGCGTCGTAGCCGAGGATCAGGGCGATCAGCGGCACCAGGTAGATCACCAGGCTGACCAGGCTGGCGACCGTGACGTCGATGCTGCGAAAGCCGACCTCGCCCTGCTGGGACGCGCCGAAGTAGGCGATCGCCAGCGCGAACAGGGCGAAGATCAGGGCCACCGCCAGCACCCAGCGGTTGCGGATGCGGTCGCGGAATTCCTTGGCCGCGATCACGCGCACCTGGCCCCACTCAATGCGCGCGTGCATGATGGCCTCCATAGCCGAGAAACAGGTCTTCCAGCGACGGTTCGCGGATGCTCACGTCAAGCAGCATCGGCGCCAGCGCGGCGACGACCTGCGCCTTGAGCGCGGCGGCGCAGGCGATGGTGGCATGTTCGCCGTCGAGGATGATGGTCACGCCCGCCAGATGCGCCAGCGCCGGCCCGACCTTGTCGGCGCCACCGGGCGGCAGGCGCACCTCGATGTGCGAGGGCAGCACCTGGCGCGAGCGCAAGTCGGCCAGGGTGCCGAGCGCGGCCACCTTGCCCGCATCGAGGATGACCAGGCGGTCGACCCGGTCCTGGATGTCGGCCAAAATATGCGAGGTAATCACGATGGTGGCGCCGCGCCCCTGCGCTTCGTGCAGGATGCCGTAGAAGTCGGCAATGCCTTCCGGATCGAGTCCGTTGGTCGGCTCGTCCAGGAAGATCAGTTCCGGGTCGCCCAGCAGCACCTGGGCAAAGCCGAGCCGCTGGCGCATGCCCTTGGAATAGGTGTGCAGGCGGCGCGAGGCGGCGTGCGCCAGGCCGACCCGGCGCAGCACCCTGCCGCATTCGGCGCGCGCCACCTGCTTGAGGTCGGCGAACAGTTGCAGCACTTCCAGGCCGCTGAGGTTGTCGTAGCTGACGAAGCTCTCGGGCAGGTAGCCGATGCGGCGCCGCACCTGGCGAAATTGCGCGCTGGACGTCGGCACGCCGTTCATGCGCACCGCGCCGGCGCTGGCCGGCAGCAGGCCGAGCATCAGCTTGAACAGGGTGCTCTTGCCGGCGCCGTTGTGGCCGATCAGGCCGAACATCTCGCCTTGGCCGATGGTCAGGCTGACGTTGCGGATCGCCTCGACCGCGCCGAAGGATTTGCTCACGGCATCAAGTTCAATGGACATGTTTGTCGCGCCAGAAGTGCCACTCGGGATTGTTGGGCCGCATGCGCGGATGCTTGTCGACCACGCTGGGCGCGCGCAGCACGGGGAACTGGCGCGCCACGAAACGCAGGGTGCTCACGGACGGGCTGGTCAAGAGCAGCTTGACCAGCGGGTATTGCCAGTTGAGGCGGTCGACCATGTCGTTCGCTTCGTAGGGCAGGTCGCCGGCGCCGTCGCCGCCCTGGTCCCAGCCGTTGTAGCCGCTCCAGTAGTTGCCGCGCGTGCGGCCCCATGCGACATCGCGCGAGGCGACGAACTTGACCGCTTCTTCGTTGCCGATGAAGTCGTTGCCATCGACCGCGTTGTTGGCCGATCCGGCCGACAGGTGCACGCCGGTACGGTTGTTGATGACCACGTTGTTGCGCAGCACGTTGTACTCGGCGTCGTAGATGAAGAAGCCGCGTCCGTTGGCAGCGACGACATTGTTTTCGATCACAGAATCCTGGATGGTGCGCAGCATGATGCCGTGGTCCTCGTTGCCCCACGCCACGTTGTTACGCACCACCAGCTCGCGCACTTCCATCAGGGCCAGCCCGCCGCGGTTCTGGTAGGACTCGTTGTTTTCCCAGGTGCTGTGGTTGGTGTTCATATAGTGGGTGCCGTAGCGCAGGTGGTGGATCTTGTTGCCGCGAAACAGAGCATGGCGCGACAGGTCGACGTAGATGCCGTCGCGCGCGTAGCTGATGTTGTTGTCGATCACGTCCACATGGGCGCTGTTGTAGACCTGGATGCCGTTGCCGCGCGCCGCCGATTGCAGGTCGCGCTTGCCGGTGATGGTGTTGCCGCTGAGGGTGGAATGGTCCGATTTGTCCAGGTAGACGCCGAACAGGGTGTAGCTGAGCACGCAGTTGCGCAGCACGAAGCGATGCGAACCGGGCAGCACGTACACGCCGGCGTTCTGGCGGTCGAGGTCGCTGCCGCTGTCGCGCAGGATCAGGCCGTCGATGGTGACGCCGCTGCTGGCGACCCGGATCACGTCGCCGCTGTTCCGGGCGCTGATGGTGGGACGGTCCTGGCCGCGCAGGGTGAGCGGCTTGTCGATCAGCAGCCGCTCCTTGTAGTGGCCGCGCGCGACCAGGACCGTATCGCCGGCCGAGGCCGCACGCACGGCCGCGCCGATCGACTCGCCGGCGCGCACCTGCAGCACGGCGGCGCTGGCCGCGCCGGCGCACAGGGCCAGCAGCGCGGCGGCAACGGCGCGGACCATCATGGCTGGTCCCCGCTTGACTGCGCCGCCTTGGCCTTGAGCGCACCGCGCACCGAGTCGAGGGAAATGAAATAGCCGGTTGCGTCGATCGGCGTCAGCGCATCGCCATTCCTTTCGCGCAGCTTGCGTTCCTTGACCAGCGGCGGGCAGGCATGGTCGTCGTAGTACAGGATCATGCAGTCGAGGCACAGCATGCATTCCATCTGGTCGATGCGGCCGGCGCTGTCGATCGCGTGCGAGCCGCAGCCGGCGGCGCAGGCGTGGCAGGTCCGGCACTCGGCCTTGCGCTTGAGTCCGAACAGGCGGAACTTGCCGGGAATCGCGAGGCCGGCGCCGAGCGGGCACAGGTACTTGCAGTACGGCCGTTCGCTCAGGAAGGACCAGCCGAGGATGGCCCCGATAAACACCCAGAACGGCCAAGTGCGGTTCCACACGCCGACGATGAAGGTGGTCTTGAAGGGTTCGACCTCGGCCAGTTGTTCGGCCATCTCCATGGAGTAGAAGGACACGCCCAGCAACACGGCGAAGATCGCGTACTTGATCCACTTGAGCTTGTCGTGCAGGGGCTTGGGCAGCAGCTTCTGGAAGCGCGCCAGGCCGAGCGCCTTGCCGAGGCTGAGCGCCAGTTGCTGGAGCGAGCCGAACGGGCACAGCCAGCCGCAGAACACGCCCCTGCCCCACACCAGCACGCTGACGATGATGAACCACCAGAACAGGAAGATGAAGGGATCGGAGAGGAACAGTTCCCACTTCCACTGGTGCAGCAGGGAATGGAACCAGGTCAGCACCTGGGTGATGCTGGGCTGGGCCTTGAGGTAAAAGCCGAGGAACAGCACGCTGACCAGCCACAGCACATGGCGCGGGCGCGCAATCCACGGCTTGTGCTTGCGCTTCGAGGCGCGCACCAGCTTGTCGCGCTGCGAATACATGACGGCGGTAAAGGCCAGCACCAGCAGGAACAGTACGATCTGGACGGTCCTGCTTTTCCAGACGGCGCGCCAGGCGGCCTCGGGCTCGACAATGTGCGGACGCCCGCCTTCCATATAGCGCGCCGGCAGCCAGTAGCGGGCATTGAAGTGGACGAAGGTCTTGGCGCCGCTCTGCGGGTCGGCCTTGTTGGCAAGAAAAGTCAGCTGCCACGGCCAGGCGGGATTGAAGTTGGCCGAGCGCACGATGAACACCGCCGACTCGGTGTACGCCGGCGCGCCGGGCGCGTGCACGCCGTACAGGTTCAGGTAATCGGTATCGCGGAAGGTGAAGCTCTGCGGATCCTGGCGCACCTGGATGCGGTCGTAGATGCCGCCGCGCACGAATCCCGAGCCCTTGAACGAGGCTTCGCCGTTGGCGATGACAAAAATGGCTTGCTCGTCCGGCTTGAGCTCGGCCATCAGGCGCTTGTAGACCGGCTCGCCCAGCAGGCTGATGCCCACCGTGGGCACGTTCAGGTGGCCGAAATACATGTCGATGTAGCTGGCCTCGCCCGCCAGCCCCACATCCTTGCGCCGCAGGGAGAAGCGCACCACGCTGCCTTCGTCCAGCAATTGCTGCCAGCTCAGGCGCTCGTCGAGCGCCGTGTAGCGCGGCGCCGGCCGCACTTCGCCCTTGAAGATGCCGACCTGGCGCCCGATCTCCCAGGCGCTGCGCGAGATGACCTGGTTTTCGGCGATGACGGTCACGGTGGCGCCGCTGATCGCGTCCAGCCCCACCGTGCCGCTGGCTTCGTCGCCATGGCCGATGTCGAGCTTGGCGTCGCCGGACTTGCCGATGTACTGGTCGATGAACTTGAGCAGCGTGGATTCGTCGATCCCCGCCAGCAGAATGGGTTCGGAGTGCTTCAGCACGCGCACCCCGGTGATGATGCCGCGCGTATCCATGCCGATCAGGGTAACGATGGGCTTGCCCGAATACGCGGGAATGTCGACCACGTCGGTCGACAGGAATACATAGCCGACCACGCGCTCGGCCTTGTCCGCCGCGACCGCGATGGCCTCGACATAGCTGGGATTGCCTTTGCGCACAGAGAATTTCTGCGCCTGCGGCATCACGTCGCGGCACGGCGCCTCGGCGCACAGGTCGGGGCCGCGCAGCAGCTGTTCCGACAACTCGGCCGAATAGACCGATGCGCGCGCCGGCCCTGCCGCCAGTAATAACAGGGCAAACAGACGCAGGAAGATGGCAAGGGCGCGCATGGGAGGCCTTTGTTACGCTTCGACCAGCAGGCGGCTGCGCATTTCCAGGTGCAGCGCGTGGCAGAAGTGGGTGCAGTAGATCCAGTAGGCACCGGCCCTGTCGGTCTTGAAGGTCACCGACTTGGTTTCCTGCGGATTGACGATGAAGTTGATGTTATGCGTCGGAATCGCGCAACCGTGGGTCAGGTCTTCCACCTTGTCGTAGTTGGTCAGCGTCAGGGTCACTTCGTCGCCGACCTTGACCTTGATCACCGGCATGCTGAACGACGGCGCCTGCGACATCATCCGCACCTGCACCTTGTTGCCCTTGCGCTCGATGCCGGCGGTTTCCGGCGTGACCGCGTTCGGGAAGTCCGTCATGCTGTGGATCTGGCGCGTCTTGACCACGTCGCGGCGCACGATGATGCCGTCGTGCGGCTCCGGATAGGCCGTGTGGTCGGCCATCAGGCTCATCTTGGCGCCGCTGATGTCGATCAGCTGTTCGGTTTCGCAGTGCAGCGGCCCGACCGGCAGGAAACGGTCTTTCGAGAACTTGTTACCCGAGTTGAAATACTTGCCGTCCGCTTCCCTGGTCTCGCCCATCGAGGAGTAGCCGTGGCCCGGCTGGTAATGCACGTCGATGCGGTCGAGCACCACCTTGGCCGCCTTGTCGCCCTTGAACTGGGCAATCGACGCGTCCACATTCCATTTGACGACCTGGCTGTCGAGGAACAGCGAGGTGAAGGCATTGCCCTTGCCGTCGAAGGCCGTGTGCAAGGGTCCCAGGCCCAGTTCCGGCTCGGCCACCACGCAGTCGCGCGGCTGCTTGACCTCGCCGCCGAACCAGCCCAGCACTTTGCTCAGTTCGATCACGGTCGCGGTCGGCGACAGCTTGCCGGCGCAGACGAAATACTTTCCGTCCGGGCTGGCGTTGACGCCGTGCGGGTTCTTACCGACCGGCACGTAGCAAGTCAGGGCGGTGGCGGGATCGGCGTTGGCGGCCTTGCGGCCATCGACCACGGGCACCTTGGAGGCGCCGATGGTGCCGGCCTTGCCATCCTTGATGGCTTGCTCGATGCGGGCCACGTTGAAGAACACGCAGGCATCGCGCTCGGCCGACATCATCCCCGCCAGGTCGGCGCCGCCCTCGGTGTTGTACTGGGTGGCGGCGGCCAGCTTGCCGTCGTAGGACGACGCGACCAGCTCCATGTTGCCGTCCACGCGGCACTGCCAGCGCACTTCCATGCTGGCGGCGTCGACGCAGGTGAACAGGCAGCCCCATTTGGTCGGATCGTCCAGGTCGCGCCCGTCGTTCGGCAGCGGCATGTGGAATTCGGTGCCGCAGAAGACGCGCGTGGTGTAGTTGATGGCGGCGTCGACCGGGTCGCGCTTGTCCGGGAAGATGCCGTGGAAGCCCATCACGTTCGGCAGGCTGGTGATCTTGTCGCACTCCATCGTATCCATGCGGATGCGGGCCAGGCGCGCGTTGATCTTGTCGTTGACGAACAGCCAGCGGCTGTCGTAGGTGCCGTCCTTGTAGCTGCCGTGCACGTGGTGGGTGTCGCCGGTGGTGTACAGCAGGCTGCCATCGGGCTTGGTGCCCAGGATCGCCTTCGATTCGTTGGTGATGCCCCAGCCGACCATGCAGTCGGTATTGAAGACCGGGATGCGTTTCAGGGTGCGGCCCGACGGCAGGCCCAGCACGCGCACTTCGCCGCCGTGGCCGGCGCTGATGAAGGCGTAATAGGCATCGAGCTGGCCTGGCTTGATGTGTTCGCCGGTATCGGCGGCCTTGGCGGGCGCGGCGGCCTTGCCCGGCGCGGCTTCCTCCTTGCATCCGCTCAGTCCGATGGTGGCGCCTGCGGTGACCAGGCCCGCCAGGGCGCTCTTGCCGAGGAAATCGCGGCGGCTGCCGGTGGCGGGGATGGTCGTTTCTGGGCTGTTCTTCTTCATGTTGTTTACTCTCCGGTTCGGGTTCAATCGCCCGGGGACCTCGACAAACCGTTGCGAGCGGTGCAGGTTTCATCAGAGAAGCGCAGCCGTACGACGGTACGGTGAGCATCGCATGGCGAAAATGGCGCCGCGCAGTAGCTTGGTCGAGGTCCCCGGAACGCGTCGACCGATGGGGACACCTATGCCGACCGAATGAGTGTAGAGACCGGACTGGACAATGCCTATGGGCAAGAAGGTCGAACGGGGAGGGAAAAAGATGTAGGCGGACTAGGCCGTTATGCATATGGCGCTTCCTGGCGCACAGGCGTAGGGACAGCCGCAGACTGTCCCTCAAGGCAATGTTATGATGTTAATTAATACTCAACAGGGATGACGATCGATATGCTGTCCAGTTACAAACCAGCCAACACGCCAAGCGGGCATTGGATCGGCGGGATCGTCATCTTTTTGCTGTCGCTCTGCCTGTTCTTGTGGAGCGCCGTATCCGTACAACATGCCTTCGATTTTATCGCATCGACCTCGCGCGCGCATGGCGTCGTCGTTCGCCAGACTGCGGGCAAGCATCATGTCGATATACGGTTCAGTACAGCAAAAGGGGAAGTGGTCGAATACGGCCAGAATGGACTGATCTCCTACCAGGCCGGCGAGAAGGTCACGGTGCTGTACCATGCGGACAATCCGCGCAAGCACCCCAGTACGGATGCCTTTGGCGCCGTCTGGGGAGGCGTCGTGACGCTGTTTATCGTCGGGTGCTTTACCTCGATCCTGGCATGGCTGACGGTATTCAAGCCGCATCTGATCCACATTACCGGCTTCGACGGCTGATCGAGACAAGCCATTCCCAGGCGCAGCCCTGCTCGCGCCGGTATTCCGGCGGGAGCAGGGCTATCGCGCCGATTACATCCTGACAGCGATTGCCTTGCCGTCGTAGCTCACTTCCTTGTCGGCCTGGTCGAAGTCGTCCGAACTCGATACGCCGGCCTTGATGAAGCGCACCTTGAACTGGCGCTTGGCGACCATGCCCTTGTACTGGCCAGTGCGCGCGCCGATGGTCACGGTCTTGCTCGTGTCATCGTAGCTCAGCGGGATGCGGCTGAACTCTCCGCGGGTGTAGGCGTTGGTCACACCGTCATCCTCGTACAGGCTGAATTTGCCGTCGGCGCCGGTGTAGACATTGAGCGTGAGCGGCGCGTCCGGTTTTTCATCGACGTACTGGGTCACGGGACCCATCGGCAGGATCGCCCCCGCCTTGACCAGCAGCGGCATGCGCGCCGCCGGCGCCTTCATCGTCACCGACTGGCCACCCTGGTGCAGCGCGCCGGTATAAAAATCGTACCACGCGGCTCCCTTGGGCATGTACACGCTGCGCTCGCGCGCGCCGTACACGTGCACGGGCGCTACCATCAGGTCGCGCCCGAACAGGTACTGGTCCTTGATGTCCTTGACCTGTTCGTCCTTCGGGAAGTCCATCACCAGCGCGCGCATCACGGTGCCCGAGTGGAAGTAGATGTCCGACGCGGTCGCGTAAATGTAGGGCATCAGGCGGTAGCGCAGTTTCAGGTACCAGACCATCGAGTCCTGCATCTCCGAGCCGTCCGGCGCGATGTTGTAGATCTCGCGCTTGACCACCTCGCCGTGGGAGCGGAACAGCGGCGTAAAGGCGCCGAACTGGAACCAGCGCAGGTTCAGCTCCTGCCACTCCTTCATGTCTTCCGGCTTGACGACGGCGGCGCCGGTGCTGCGGTTTTCCTGGGCCGAGCCGACGTCGCCGCTCTGGAAGCGCACTTCCTGCGCGTAGCCGCCGATGTCGTGGGTCCAGTTCGGAATGCCCGACATCGAGAAGTTCACGCCGGCCGAAATCTGGTCGTACAGGTTGTTCCAGCGCCCCACCGTGTCGCCGCTCCACACCGCCACCGCATTGCGCTGGATGCCGGCGAAACCGGAGCGCGACAGGATCAGCTGGCGCGTGTCGGGCTGGTCGCGCTTGAGGCCCTCGATCAGCGCCTGCGTGTGCGGCAGGCTGTAGGTGTTGTAGGTGATCTCGCCGGCGCCATGCACGGTCGGCCCGATCAGCTTCTTGAAATCCTCGGGACGGGTATTCGACAGCACATCCGGCTCGCTGTTATCCATCCACCACGAATCGAAGCCCAGGCCACCGAGCTTGGTCTTGATCTGGCGATAATAGATGTCGCGCGCTTCCTGCGTGTACGGATCGTAGTGGGCGTTCTTATAGCCCGGCCCGACCCAGTCAAGGTCGCCGTTCTCGACGTTCCTGGTCCACATGTGGCCCTTGGCGGCGAACTCCTTGTAGTTGTCGGTGTCGGCGTAGAACTTGCCCCAGATGGAGAGCATCACGCGCACGTTCTGCCTGTGGATCTCGTCGACCATGCCCTTGGGATCGGGGAAGCGGCTCTTGTCGAAGTCGTGCGAGCCCCAGGCGTTTTCGGGCCAGTAGAACCAGTCCTGCACGATGTTATCCAGCGGCCAGCCGCGCTTGCGGTACTCGCGCACCGCGCCCAGGATCTGCTCCTGCGTCTCGTAGCGCTGGCGCGATTGCCAGAAGCCGTAGGCCCACTTCGGCATCAGCGGCGCCTGCCCGGTCAGGTGGCGGTAGCCGGCGATCACGCTGTCCATGTTGTCGGCGTTGATGACGTAATAATTGATGGCCTGCGCGATCTCGGACGAAAACGTCAGCGAATGGCGTTCGGCCCGCGGCAGCGGGTCGTTGTGGGTGATGCCGATCATGCCGCCGGCCGGCTTCCACTCCAGGTGCAGTCTGACCGGCTTGTTGGCGACGAACTTCACCTCGAAGTTGTGGTACCACGGGTTCCAGCCCTGGCGCCAGACGTCCAGCACCTGCTTGCCGTCGATTGTCAATGTCGCGTAGTCGGACGAATACAGCTGCATCTTGTGCACGCCGGCCTTGGCCGAACGCATGGTCCCTTCCCACACCACCCTGACGTCCTTCAGGTCCTTGAGCGGGCCGAGTTCCCTGGGCCAGTGTTCGGCCACGTCCTTGAGGTATTTGTAGTCGATGTCGGTTTCAATGCGGGTCAGGGCCAGCTTGCCGCCGACGTAGTAGCGCGCGGTCAGGCCGCCGGCCTTGCCGCCGGCATCCGCCAGTTTCAGGTCGCGCTTCATCGGGCCGTAGGGTCTGGGGTCGCCGAAGCGCGAAATCGCATTGTTATCCCACAGGACGCCGTAGTTTTTATCGGAGATCACGAACGGCACCGCCACGTCCATATTGTGCTGCGCCAGCAGGACGTCTTCGCCGTTCATGTTCATCTGGGCGTTCTGATGCTGGCCGAGGCCATAGTACGCGTCCATCAGGCCGGGGTTGAAGCCCTGCTTGATCGCCAAAAACGGTTTGCCGTCGACCTTGATCGGCGTGAGACTCTCGGACGACTGGGTCAGGAATACGTCGCCTCTGGCGTTATAGAACTTCACCAGCCCGGTTTTCAGCGACACGGTGGCCGATATCTTGCCGGCGTCGAGCGTCACCACATCCTTGTCCGCATCGCCGACCGTGAACGGGCAGGCGCACGGCTTGGCCACCGTCATCATCGACGGTGTGAGTTCCTTGCCCGGCTGATCGAGCTTGAGGACGTGGATGATATTCTCGCTCATCACCGCCAGCCGCACTTCCTTCGCCGCCCCCTGGTCGGGTTTGACGACGATGCCGCTGGCGGTTTTTTCGAAGGTGCCCGCGAGGGCGTGGCCTGATGCCATCAAGGCCAGGCAGGAAGCCGTTCCCACCAGTGATGTTAGACGCATGCTGTAGTCTCCAATAGTAATTAGTAGGTGCCGATTCTGATCTTGAGGACGATGGGCCTGGCCGGCAGGTTGATGCCGTAGTCGACCTGGTCGCCGTTCCAGTTGCGCTCCATGATCCATTTGCCGGACGGCTCGAAACTGCCCTCCTCCACCCGCGCCAGCATGGCCGGCTTGCCCTCGTTGCTGCCCGCGCCATTCAGGCGCAGGCGCACCTGCTGGCCGATGACGACGAATTCGTTATCCCCGATCTGCGCAATCGACACGCCGCCGCTCGGGCTGTCGGTGTTGGCCGGTTCGTCCTTGATCTCCGGGTTCCAGTGCTTTTCGCCGAAGCGCCACTGGCGAAACGACACAGTGGCCTTCCAGTTGTTCATGGCGATGGTCTGCTCGGTGCGCTCGTCGGACTCCGCCACGCCGTAGGTGCGGCCTTCGAAGGCCCATCTGGCCCACTGCCGTTCCAGCGGCCGGAACACGGCGTAGATGGCGCCGAAGGGTTCGACCATGGCCTTGTCGGTGAGCTTGGAGCCGAGCGGGAAGTTGCTGTAGTCGGCGTAATCGATTCCGAACGGCGCGAACCCCAGCGCGCCGCGCCCCAGCACCTGGTAGGTGTAGCGCGCATAGGTGGCGGCGTTGCCCAGTTCCGGCACCATCAGCGGATTGTCGGGGCGCTGGAAGCGGTCCAAGGCGCCCGTGAATCTGGCCGACTGCGCCATGTAGATGTCCGGCGCGGCAAAGTCGATGGCCGGCGCCGCCGCCTTGTAGATGTCGATCACATCGTGGGTCGGCCCGCCGCTGGCAAAATTGCCCTTCCACGGCGCCAGCGGTTCGAGCGGATCGCGCAGCGCGTTGTTGACGTACATGGGCAGATTGTAGACCGCGCGCCCGGCCCTGGCGATCTCGCCGATGTAGCTGGCGATGGCCCAGGTATGGAAATACTGCTCCGCGTAGTCGCCATACACCTCGGTCCAGGTGCCGCTGGCGGCCAGCTTCAGCGGCGATTTCTGGCGCGCCAGCACCGCCTGCGGCACCGGCTGCGCGAACGCCGCCTGCGCCCTGGCGCCGTAGTCGCGCACCAGGCCATAGGTACCGACTTCGTTCTGCACCTGCATCATGATGACGGTGCGATGCGCTGCGTCGATCTTCTTGATGTGGGTCATCAGCGCCACAAACGCCTTTTTATCGGCCTTGAGCGTCTCCTCCCCGAACGGCGACATGCAGTAATTGACCTTGCCGTCCTTGTCCAGCATGCGCGGGAAGCGCCGGTTGTCGAACTTGACCCACTCCGGGCTGTATTGCGGATTGGTGTTCTTCCAGGTGCCGAACCACAGCAGCACCAGGCGCACCTTGTTCCTGCGCGCCTCGGCCACCAGCGTATCGACATAGCTGAAATCGAACTTGCCTTCGACCGGCTCGATCTGTTCCCACGCCACCGGCATTTCGAGCGTGTTGGCGTGCATGTCGCGGATCGCCGGCCAGACCTTTTTCAGCGCGGCCGGGTAATTGCTCGAATTGTGCGCCTGCGCGCCGAGCATCACGAACGGCGCGCCATCGACCATGAGCGCATGGCGCCCGTCCTTGTGGACCAGGTGCGGCAGCGGTGGCGCCGCTGCCGCCGTGACGCTGGCGCCCAGGGCCAGCAGCGTGATCGGGTGGCGCGCCATCAGAAGCTGTAGCGCATCTGCGCCGTGTAGCGTGGACCGGTGACGAACCAGGCGCGCCCCTTGGTGCCGATCGACTGGTCCATCTCCTGCTCGAACTTCGCATCGTTGATGTTCTGCGCTTCCAGGCCGAACGACAGGCTCTCGGTGATCTTGTAGAAGATCGACGCATCGAGCTGGCCGTACGCCCCGGCCCAGGTAGGCAGGCCATAGTTCACATTGTGCTGGCCGAAGGTCGGGCTGGCCGGATTGCTGTCGGTGGCGTCGCCGCCCTTGGTGCCGTTGACGTTTACGCCCTGCAGGCTGCGCGAACGCCAGTTGTAGGCCAGGCGCGACGACAGCGGCCCCTTGTCGTACATCAGCGCCAGGTTGTACGAGCGGCGCGACTGGTTGTACAGCGGCAGGTTGCCGAAGCTGCGGCCGTTGGTGTCGCAGCCGTTCATGTTCAGGTTCAGGTTGGACGCGCCGCCGCCCGCGCCTGCCGTGCAGTATTCCTGGAACACCTTGTTGTACATGGTCTTCTCGCCGTCGACGAAAGTGACGTTGGCTTGCATGCCGAGGCCCGACAGCCATTGCGGCAGCCTGTCGAAATACTGCTGGTACGCGACTTCGAAACCGCGCGCCCGGCCCCTGGCGCCGTTGATCGGCGCCGTCACGGTGAAGTCCTTCATGGCGCCGTTCACGTCGGGCAGCTGGAAGTTGTAGCTCTGGTCGACAATGATGTCCTTGAGCTTCTTGTGAAACAGCGCGAAGGTGAGCGAGCCGGCCGGCGCGAAATACCACTCGGCCGTCACGTCGACCTGGCGCGAGGTCACCGGCTTGAGCGCAGGATTGCCGGAACCTTCGCCGGTCAGGCTCACGCGGTTCACACGCACGATGCGGGCCGCGTCGTCGGAGGTGGTGTTGACATCCTGCGTCAGCGTCGTATAGGCCTGCAGTTGCGAGAAATCGGGCCGCGACAGCGCGGAACCGACCGCCAGGCGGAATTGCAGCTTGTCGCTGGCCTTCATGCGCAGGTTCAGGCTTGGCAGCACGTTGCTGTACGACTGGCTGTAGTCGTCGGCGCGCGAAAACGTGGGGATGTCCGGAATCGCCGGGCCGGTGGTCTGGTAGCCGGCGGGGATGGTCGGACGGGTGTAGCTGAACACCGTGTAGCCGCTCGCCTTCATGTCGGTCTTCACGTAGCGCAGGCCGACGTTGCCGTCGATCGGCATCGGCAGGTCGTCGAAGCCGAAGCGCGCCTGGGTGTAAAGGGCGCCGGTCTTTTCGGTCTGCTCGTTCGAACCCGCCGGCTCGGTGCCGTAGGACGCCGCCTTCCAGGGCGCGCAGTCGGGCGTGGCGCCGTTGGCGGCGGCCAGTTCCTTGCACAGGATGTCGTGGTACTTGTGCAGTCCCGCGTAGCTGTCCGGATAACCGGTGGCCAGCGAGGTGTTGGGCACCACCAGCGAGGGCACGGAGATGTTCCCGCCGAAGAAATTCCTGAAGTCGTGCACACGCGTGTTGCCGGCGAAGCGAGGGTCGCCCAGCGAGGCCAGTTGGCCGATATTCCAGCCCAGTTGCCACGGCTGCGAAATGGCGACCCAGTTGTAGTCCGGGTTGGTCTTTTCGGTGACCGCGTCGCGCTTGGTCAGGCGCACGCCGAAGCGGATATCGCGCACGACCTTGTGATCGACATCGTACTGGGCGTCGCCCTTCCAGGCGGTTCCCTTGCCCTTGCTGCGGTCCGCGTGCTCCTGGGTGAAGGCCCAGTAGTAGTTGCCCGGGTTGGCCAGGTAGGCCAGGTCGGCGCTGTCGAAGATCAGGTTCGGCCGGCCGTGGGCCAGGTCCAGCTGCTGCTTGGGCATCTGCACCCCGGTCGCCACCGTCGAATCGAGATTGGCGGTCTTGGCGCGAATGCTTTGCAGGTCGGACTTGAAGGTCCAGCTGCCGGTCGGCCGCCACACCAGGTTCCACGACACGTCCGTGGTATCGGACTTGCGGTTCGCAATGCGCGTATCGCCGCCGTAGTTGATGCCCTTGTCGGCCGGGTCGGTCAGGGTCCCGGACAGGAAGACGCCCTTGCCGTCGTAGCTCGCGTCCGGGCTGACCAGGATATTGTAGGGATTCGAGGCGGCGAAGATGGCCTGCTCGTCCCAGTCCATCTTGTAGCGCGACTTGAAGAAGGTCAGCGAGGTGTTCAGGTCGCGGTTCGGGCGCCATTGCAGCGCGCCGTAAGCCCCTTCGCGCTGGCGTTCGAAGTTGAGCGTGCGCCAGGACGCGCCCTTGGGAATCCAGACGGTTTTTCCGGGGACGACATCGGCGCGCGGAAAATACGGATCGACCTGCAGGGCGTCGGTGCGGGTCGCGCTTTCGGAATAGGCCAGGTCGACCAGCACGCCGACGTCGCCGATGCCGGTCTTCCAGCGGTTCGAGAACAGGCCGGAGGCCGATGGCGAGCTGCGCCCCTTCTTCAGTTCCGAATAAGTGGTCTGCCCCGACAGCGCGACCTTCATGCCCTTGTAATCGAAGGGCATGGCGGTGCGCAGGTTCACCAGGCCGCTGATCGCGCCTTCGATCTGCTCGGCCGACGGATTCTTGTAGATGTCGACGCCGGCCATCAGTTCCGGCGGCACGTCTTCGTAGTTGAGCGAGCGCCCGCCGTTGGCCGAGAACGAATCGCGGCCGTTCAGTTCCGAACGCACGTAGTTCAGGCCACGGATCGACACGCCCGATCCTTCCACCGAAAAGTGCTCCGGGTCGGACTTGGTCATGGTGCGGTCGATGGTCACGCCCACCACGCGCTGCAGCACTTCGGTGACCGAGCGGTCGGGCAGCTTGCCGATGTCGTCGGCGACGATCGAGTCGACGATTTCGTCGGAATTCTGCTTGACCTTCTGCGCCGAGTTCAGGGCCGCGCGCTGGCCGCTGACCACGACCACGGCGGTGTCGCCGCTCTGGCTGTCCTGGGCCAGCGCGGCGCCACCGGCCATCCATGCGATTTGGGCGACTGCCACGGCAATCGCTGTTTTCTTATAGTTGTTCAACTTGTCTCCTCTTTTTCCGATCGGATTACTGCTGCTTTTTCATGTGTGCCGGCAGTGCTGCGGGATGTCGTTCATCGATAAAGGCGCGCCCTCCCCGACCCGGTTGTCGCACTGGGCGAAGGCATACGGAGACAGGGCCGCGGGGGCCTGCGGTTGATCGTCATGGAGTGCGTCTCGGTTGGATTTTTATACGCGTCGGCTGATGCCGCGCTGGTTTGTGTATTGATTTTCCGAGCTACCTCAGCGCGCCGCAATTACGAAAATGACCAAGGCGTGGAATGATATTAAGGAAACAAGGTTCGTTCGGCGCGCGGCTATATTCACCTGTCGCCATTGCGGCGCAAATGCGTCAGGCACGGCATACCAGCCTATTTTTCGAGGGGGCCGAGGGTGGCGCCGAGGCGCGCGGAAGCACCGGGTTCGAGCGAGAGCGCGACGACCTTGTCGCCGTAGCGGACCGTCCCGCCGCCCTGCCCCGCCACCGAGCGGATGGTGGCGCTTGCCAGCTTGCCGCCGGCCCAGGCGATATCGAGCTCGAAGCCGCCGCGCGCGCGCAAGCCCTTCACCGAGCCATTCGGCCACGCCGACGGCAGCGCCGGCAGCAGGTGCAGCTCGCCCGTGTGCGATTGCAGCAGCATCTCGCAGATGGCGGCCGTGGCGCCCAGGTTGCCGTCGATCTGGAACGGCGGATGGGCGTCGAACATATTGGCGTAGGTGCCGCCCGCGTTATTGGTCTCGGTTCCGGGACCGGCCTGCTGCGCGGCGCGCGCCCCGGGCTTGGCCAGCTGCCCGCGCAGCATCCTGTAGGCGCGGTCGCCGTCGAGCAGGCGCGCCCAGAACGCCGTCTTCCACGCCATCGACCAGCCGGTGCCGGCGTCGCCGCGCCCCTCCAGCGACTTGCGCGCGGCCGCCGCCAGCGCCGGGGTGCTGGTCGGCGATATCTGCCGGCCCGGGAATAGTCCGAACAGGTGCGACACGTGACGGTGCGTGTCGCCGGGCGTATCGAGCACCGGGTCCTTCTTCTCTTCCAGCCATTCGAGCAGCTGGCCCCAGCTGCCGATGCGCGGTCCCGCCAGCTGCTCGCGCATGGCGGCGATCCGGTCGCGGAAGTCCCTGTCGTCGCCGAGGACATCCGCCGCTTCCACGGTATTGTTGAACAGGTCCCAGATGATCTGCTGGTCGTAGCTCACGCCATCTTCGATCGGCCCGTGCTCGGGCGACCAGCCGCGCGGCGCCACCAGGCGGCCGTCGGGCAGGCGCTTGAGGTGGTCCTGCCAGAACGCGCACACCTCCTTCATCAGCGGGTACGCCACCGTGCGCAGGAACTCGCGGTCCTGGGTGAAGGCGTAGTGCTCCCAGAAGTGCTGCGCGTACCAGGCGTTGCCGGTCTTGTTCCAGATATAGGTGGTGGCGCCGAAGGGGTTCGATTCGGTGCGCACGGTCCAGCCGCGCACCGGCCTGCCGTCGTCGCTCAGGAAGCGTTCTTCATCGCCCTTGGCCGGCAGGGCCGCCGTCTCGCGCAGCAGCTTGCGGTACACGGGCGCCATGCCGCCGACGAAGTCGAAGAACGGCAGCGCCGCTTCGGACAGGTTGGCCGGCCCCGCCGGCCAGTAATTCATCTGGATATTGATGTTGGTGTGGTAGTCCGAATTCCACGGCGGCGTGAGGCTGTTGTTCCACAAGCCCTGCAGGTTGGCCGGCAGCGCATCGCGCGAGCTCGAGATGAGCAGGTAGCGGCCGAACTGGAAGAACTGCGCTTCCAGGCCCGGGTCCTTGCCGTCGGCCGTATACACCTCGATGCGCTTGTCGGTCGCCAGCGCGCGCCGCGCCGCCGGCGCCTGGCCGAAGTCCACGCTCACGCGGCCGTACAGGCGCTTGAAGTCCCGCTGGTGCGCGGCCAGCAGTTGCGTCCACGTTTGCGCGGCCGCCGCACTGACCTGCCGCGTCACGAGCGGCAAGGGATGGGCGCCCTGGAAGCGCCTGGATGCATCGTTGACGTAGCTGGTGCCGGCGCCGAGCACCAGCACCAGTGCGTCGCAGCCGGTGAAGACGATGCGCTTGCCCTCCACAGACAGGGTGCCGCCCTCGTTGATCACCTCGACCTGGCTGGCATAATCCATCACGTTCGACGTGGCGGGCTGGGAGAAACCGGCCAGCGAGCCGGTGGCGTAAATGCGCTTGCCGGCCACGCCGATGCGGGCGTCGTGCATGTCGCTCAGTTCGATCGAGCCGCTGTACTTGCCCGGCTGGCTGGCGGAAAGGCGCGCCACGATGGCCTGCGCCGGATGGCTGGCGAACATCTCGCGCCTGAAGGTCACGCCGGCGTGCCTGTAGGTCACGCTGTGCAGGCTGTTGTCCAGGTCGAGCGTGCGCGCGTAGCCGCCGGTGGCGCTGTGGCCCGGCAGGTTGATGAACACGTCGCCGAAAGGCTGGTAGGCGCCCAGGGTCTTGTCGTCGCCGGTCCAGAGGGTGATGTCGTTGAACTGGATGCGCTCGCGCGCCACCTGCCCGAAGATCATCGCGCCGATGCGGCCATTGCCGATCGGGAGCGCCTCGCGTTCCCAGCCTTCCGGCGTGTCCGGCGCGGGACGGTCGTAGCGCAGGGTGAAGTCGCCGGCACTGGCGCTGTGCATGACGGTGACGAGCAGCAGCGCGCAGCGGAGAGGCGTTTTCATCTCATCGCCCCATCAGGCGCCGCAGGGCCGGCTCCATCGCCCTGGCCCACGCGTCGTAGCTTTGCTCGTTCAGGTGCAGCAGGTCGGGCATGACCTCGCGCGACAGGGTGCCGTCCGCCGTCAGGAACGTCCGGTTGATATCGAGGAAGTGGATATGTCGACCGTCGTCGAAGCCGGACAGGATCGTGTTGACGCGGTCGTTGATGCGGCGCAGCGGGTGGTCCGCCCCTGCGCTGCGCGGGAAGATCGCCAGCAGCAGGATCTGCGCGTTCGGCAGGCGCTGCCGCACTTCGTCGATATTGCGCCGGATGCCGGCCGCCGTGGTCGCCGGGTCTTCGCGGCGGTCGCCCGTGTTGTTGGTGCCGATCATCAGCACCACCACCTTCGGATCGAGGCCGTCGAGCGCGCCGTGCTGCAAGCGCCACAAGACGTTTTCGGTATGGTCGCCGCCGAAGCCCAGCCCCAGCGCATTGTAAGTGCTGTAGTAGCGCTGCCAGACCGGCGCGCCGGTTTTCTCCCAGCCTTCGGTGATCGAGTCGCCGATGAAGACAAGCTGCGTTTTCTCGCCGGCGGCGTTGCGGCGCTTGACTTCCGCCTTCTTGGCCTCGTGGCGCGGGCCCCAGTGGTCGATCGACCAGGACTGATTGAGCATCTCGGGCGTGACCGACTGCGTCCTGTAGTCCGGGCAGTCCGCATTCGGCGTGCCGGATGCGAGCAGGCGCACGCGCGCAATGCCCACCCGCCCGCTGCCGCTGCCTTCCAGCGCGAACGGCATGCTCACGGCGGAGAAATCGTCGCCGTCGCGGGCAAAGCAGCGCATCGACAGCACCAGCGGCTGCCAGCCCTTGCCCGCCATGGCCCGCGCAGGCACCAGAAACGGCACCTGCCGTTCGCACTCCTTGCCGCAGCCGACCTTGAACGACACGCCGCCCTGCGCCATCTCTTCCACATTCAGGTCGAACGCCAGCACGCCGCCGGGAACGTAGGCGCGCAGGTCGAGCGGCGCAAAGGTTTCAACACGCAGGCTGGCGTACCAGGCATCCTTGAAGTGCAGGGTCATCGCCTCCCTGCCGACATCGACCCCGACCCGGCTTGCGGCCACCCTCGGGTGTGCCGGTTTCGGCACCAGGACCGACACGCCGGCGACCACCTGCGACTGCTCGACATCGGCGACGACGACATGCGAACCGGCGCGCGGGCCGGCGGCGTAGATGCTCAGTTCATCGCCCTGCCCGGACGGCGTGGCACAGCCGCCGAGGGCAAGCAGGGCCGCGACCGGCAGCGGCAGGCGCAGGGATTGGTTCAATAATGTCATCGCATTTTCCTGATCGATTAACGGCGGCCGGAACGCGTGACCACGTCCACCCATACCGCCAGCGTAAGGATGGCGCCCTTGACGATCATTTGCCAGTAGCTGTCGACGTCGAGCATCGACATGCCGTTATCCAGGCTGGCCATGACCAGCGCGCCGATCAGGGCGCCGTAGACCGTGCCCGAACCGCCGCGCATCGAGGTGCCGCCGATGAAGCAGGCCGCGATCACATCGAGTTCGCCCGAGGTACCGGCGGACGGCGAGCCGGCCGCCAGGCGCGCGGTGTTGACCAGCCCCGCCAGCGCGCACATCAAACCCATCAAACCGAAGATCCACAGTTTGACGGCGCGCACGTTCACGCCCGACAGGCGCGTCGCTTCCATATTGCTGCCGACGGCATAGATGCGGCGTCCGAACACGGTTTGCGTAGCCACGTAGCTGAACGCCGCCAGCAGCACCAGGAGCAGCAGCACCGGCAGCGGAATGCCTTCGTAGCTGTGCAGGGTGCGCACCACCGAAAACAGCACCACGCCGATCGCCAGCAGGCGCACGCCATCGCGCACGGCGGTCGGCACCGGCAGGCCGTGATGCGCCAGGCTGGCGCGCTGGCGCCACGTCAGCACGCCAGCGAGCACGAACAGCAGCACGCCCAGGCCGATGCTCAGGTCGGGCGACAGGTAGCCCTGCCCAAGGTACACCATCTCGGCCGACACCGGCGCCACCGTAATCCCGTCGGTCACCCCGAGCACGATGCCGCGATACGCCAGCATGCCGCCCAGTCCCACGATGAAGGACGGTATGCCCGCATACGCCACCAGATAGCCGTTGAAGATGCCGAGCGCCAGCCCGCAGGCCAGCACCAGCAGCACAATCAGCGGCAGCGGCAGGTGGTGGCTGACGTCGAGCACCGCCGCGACCCCGCCCAATAGCCCGAGCAGCGAGCCGACCGACAGGTCGATCTCGCCGGCGATGATGACGAACACCATGCCGCAGGCGAGGATGCCGGTAATGGCCATCTGGCGCATCAGGTTCGACAGGTTGCGCGCGGAGGTAAAGCCGCCGTCGGTCTTCCAGCTGAAGAACAGCCAGATCAGGGCGATCGCGGCCAGCAGCGCCAGGATTTTGTACTGGGTGAAGATTTGCTTGAATTGGATGGGGTTCATGTGCGTTGGCGAAGGAAGAGTCGTTCAGTGCGTGGCGTGGTCGAGGGCCGCGGCGAGCAGGGTTTCCTGGGTCAGGTCGCGGTTGACGAAATCGCCGCGCAGTTTGCCCTCGCCCATCACCAGCACGCGGTCGGAAATGCCCAGCACCTCGGCCAGTTCGGATGACACCATGACGATCGACATGCCCTGGGCGGCCAGTTCGAACATCAGCTTGTAGATTTCGTATTTGGCGCCGACGTCGACGCCGCGTGTGGGCTCGTCGAGGATCAGCACCTGCGGCTTTGTGAGCAGCATCTTCGACAGCACCGCCTTTTGCTGGTTACCGCCGGACAGGCTGGCGATCGGCAGGAAGGGGCTGGCGGTTTTCAGGCCCAGCCGGTCGATCTGGTCGTGCACGGTTTTCAGTTCCGCCTCGCGGTCGATGCGGGTCAGGCGCGAAAAGGAATCGAGCACGGTGAGGGTGATGTTCTGGCCCACATCGAGGTCGCGCACGATGCCGTGCCGCTTGCGGTCTTCCGGCACCAGCGCGAAACCGGCGCGGATGGCCTTGAGCGGCGTGCCGGTATCGACCAGCGCGCCGTGCAGGCGCACCTCGGCCTGGCTGACACCCGGATAGGCGCCGAACAGGGCCGACACCAGTTCGGTGCGCCCTGCCCCCACCAGGCCGGCGATGCCGAGGATTTCGCCTTTGCGCAGGCTGAACGAGACGTTGTCGACGCGTTTGCGTTCGGGCTTGTCGATGTCGTAGCAGGTGACGTTGCGCGCTTCGAAAATCACGTCGCCCAGCGCGCGCTCCTGCTTGGGATAGAGCTGGTTCATCTCGCGCCCGACCATCTGCGCGATGATGCGCTTGACATCGAGGTCCGCCATCGGCGTGGTGGCGATGTGCTTGCCGTCGCGGATCACGGCGATGGTGTCGCAGATGGCGGCCACCTCATCGAGCTTGTGCGAGATGTAGACGCAGGCTACGCCCTTGGCCTTGAGCTTGCGGATGATCTCCAGCAGGATCGCGATTTCGGCGGCGGTGAGCGAGGCCGATGGTTCGTCCAGGATCAGCAGCCTGGCGTCCTTGTTGAGGGCCTTGGCGATTTCGATCAATTGCTGGTGGCCGCCGCCGTAGTTCATCACCGGCAGCACCACGTTCACATCGAGCAGATTGAGCTCCTTCAGCAGCTGTTCGGCGCGGCGGTTCATGGCGGGGTAGTTCATGCGCCCGCCGAAGCCGGTGATTTCGTTCCCGAGGAAGAGGTTTTCGGTCACCGACAGTTCCGGCACCAGCATCAGCTCCTGGTGGATGATGATGATGCCGGCGGCCTCGGTGTCGCGGATCGAGGCGGCGCGCAGGGGCCGGCCGTCGAACAGGATCTCGCCTTCCCAGGTGCCGTGCGGGTAGACGGCCGAGAGCACCTTCATCAGGGTCGACTTGCCGGCGCCGTTTTCGCCGCACAGGCCGATGCACTCGCCGGCGCGGACCTGCAGGTCGATGCCATCGAGCGCGCGGACGCCGTCGAACTGCTTGACGATGCCCTTCATTTCAAGCAAATAGTCAGACATGCTGGTTCTCGCAACTGAAAACGTTTTCACTTCGCGCCTATATGCCGCATGCCACCGTCGCCCGCGCGCCTTGGCGCCGGGGCGACGGTGTCGCAGGCTGCGATTATTTGCCGGCGATCTGGGCCTGGGTGTAAAAACCGTCCGTCACCAGCAGGTTGATATTGTCCTTGGTCAGCGCGGTCGGCTTGAGCAGGATGGTATTGACCTTCTTGAAACCGTTGTCATATTGACCGTTAAAAGCGGGTTTTTCATTGCGTACCAGCTGCACCGACAGTTTGGCCGCCTCGCTGGCCAGCAGCTTGAGCGGCTTGTACACGGTCATCGCCTGCGAACCGGCAATCACGCGGCGCACCGCCGCAATATCGGAATCCTGCCCCGACACCGGCACCTTGCCATCGAGCTTTTGCGAGGCCAGCGCCTGGATCGCACCGCCGGCCGTGGCGTCGTTCGAAGCGACGATGCCGTCGATCTTGTTATTGTTGGCCGTCAGCGCATTCTCGACGATGGACAGCGCCTCCGACGGGCTCCAGTCCTTGACCCACTGCTTGCCGACGATCTTGATATCGCCCTTGTCCACCAGCGGCTGCAGCACCGCCATCTGGCCTTCGCGCAGCATCTTGGCGTTGTTGTCGGTCGGCGCGCCGCCGAGCAGGTAGTAGTTGCCCTTCGGACGCACCTTCACCACGCCGGCCGCCTGCATTTCGCCGACGGCTTTGTTATCGAAGGAAATGTAAGCGTCCACATCGGCATTGAGCACCAGCCGGTCGTAGGACACGACCTTGATGTTGGCCTTCTTGGCTTCCTTGATCGCGTTATTGAGCACGGTGGCGTTGTAGGGCACGATGACCAGCGCATCGACTCCGCGCGCGATCAGGTTTTCGATCTGCGCGATCTGCTTTTGCTCGCTGGCGTCGGCCGACTGCACGAACACCTTGGCGCCCAGCTTGTCGGCGGCGGCGACAAAATAATCGCGGTCGCGCGCCCAGCGCTCGAGGCGCAGGTCGTCGATCGAAAAGCCGATCTTCGGATTTTTGGCATCGGCGCTGGCCTGGCCGCTGGTCAACATCATCATGGCCGATACGACCGCGACGCTCAGAATTTTTTTCATGTCTTTTGTCTCCAGATATTGTTATACGACTTGGATGCTCCCCGGCGTGGCGCCGTGTTTTTGACAGGAGAATAGCGGATTTTCGCTATTCGTTGCCATATTTACATTTACTCGATTAGTGGTTATGCCTCGGCAGATCGTGGCCGACGCCCCGGTACGGCAGCGCCATTTCCATGCAGCCGCCCTGCTCCAGCTGGCCCACTGTGGCGCGGTACAGCTCCTGCCACGGGGTCTGGCTCGGCGGCGTGGGCGGGAGCGCTTCCTTCCTGCGTTCGGCCAGCACGGACTCGTCGACCAGCATGTCGCAGCGGCCGCTGTTCAGGTCCACCCGGATGATGTCGCCGCTGCGCACATAGGCCAGCCCGCCGCCGGCCGCGCTTTCGGGCGAGGCATTGAGGATCGATGGACTGTCGGAGGTGCCCGACTGGCGCCCGTCGCCCAGGGTCGGCAGGTTGAGGATGCCGCGCCGGATCAGCGCGTCCGGCGGTTGCATGTTGACCACTTCGGCGGAGCCGGGCCAGCCGATCGGGCCGGCGCCGCGAATGACCAGCATGCAGCCCTCGTCGATGTCGAGCGCCGGGTCGTTGATGCGCGCATGATAGTCGCCCGAGCCGTCGAACACCACGGCGCGGCATTCGAACACATTCTCGTGTCCCGGCCGGCACAGGTAGCGCGCGCGGAAGTCGGCCGAAATCACGCTGGTCTTCATGATCGCAAAATCGAACAGGTTGCCCTTGAGGACGAAGAAACCGGCCTGGGTTTTCAGCGGCGCGGCGTACGGATAGATCACTTCGCGGTCGACGCTGGCGCGGCCCTGCAGGTTGGCGGCCATGCTGGCGCCGGTGACGGTCAGGCGCTCGGCGCGCAGCTTGCCGGCCTGGTGCAGTTCCCACATGATGGCCGGCACGCCGCCGGCGCGGTGGAAGCGCTCGCCGAGGAACTTGCCGGCCGGCTGCATGTTGAGCAGCAGCGGCACGTCGTGGCCGTATTCCATCCACGCGCTCGATTCGATCTCGACCCCGGCGTGGCGCGCCATCGCCATCAGGTGCGGCTGGGCGTTGGTGGAGCCGCCGATGGCGGCATTGACCACGATCGCATCGAGGAACGCGTCCCTGGTGAGGATCTGCGACGGCCGTACATCCTGGCGCGCCAGCGCGACGATGCGGCGCCCGGTTTCGTAGGCCATCTGCCCGCGCTCGCGGTACGGCGCCGGAATGGCCGAGCAGCCGGTGAGCGACATGCCGAGCGCCTCGGCCAGCGCGTTCATGGTCGAGGCCGTGCCCATGGTGTTGCAGTGACCGGCGGACGGCGCCGACGCGGCCGCGATCTGGAGGAATTTTTCCTTATCGATCTCGCCGGCGGCGAGGCGGCGGCGGCCGTGCCAGATGGCGCTGCCGGAGCCGGCCAGTTCGCCTTCGAACCAGCCGTCGAGCATCGGTCCGCCGGACAGCACGATGGCGGGAATGTCGACCGTCGAGGCGGCCATGATCTGGGCCGGCGTGGTCTTGTCGCAGCCGGTCGTCAGGACCACCGCGTCGATCGGGTAGCCGTGCAGGATTTCGACCAGGCCCAGGTAGGCCAGGTTGCGGTCGATGGAGGCGGTCGGGCGGCGGCAGTTTTCGAAGATCGGGTGCAGCGGGAATTCCATGGCGATGCCGCCGGCGTCGCGGATGCCGTCGCGCACGCGCTTGGCCAGTTCCAGGTGGATGCGGTTGCACGGGCTGATGTCGCTGCCGCTCTGGACGATGCCGACGATCGGACGGCCGGCGCGCAATTCCTCGGCGGTGATGCCGTAGTTCATGAAGCGCTCCAGGTAGAGCGCGGTCATGTCGATATGGTCGGGATTGTCGAACCAGTCCTGCGAGCGGTAGCGGCGTGGCGGAGTCGGATGGGTGCTCAAGCGATGTCCTGTAGCGAAAAAGTGTGCTGGGGCAGGCCCGGCGTATCGGTGCGGAAGGTGAACAGCGCGCCGGCCAGCGGTTCGCGCGCCCGCTCGTCGGGGTTCAGGCCTTTCCAGGCGGTGGTGACGAACGCCGTGCGCAGGTCGGGGCCGCCGAAGGCCAGCTTGGTGATGTTCGAGACCGGAAAGGCGAGCGTGCCGATCAATTCGCCATCGGCGTTGTAGCGGTCGACGCGGGCGCCGCGGAACATGGCGACCCAGATGGTGCCGTCGGCGTCGACCGCCATGCCGTCCGGGTGGCCGGGGCCGGCGGTGGCGATGAACAGGCGCATGCGCGTGGCCGTGCCGTCGGGCAGCAGATCGAAGGCGTAGATGCGCTTGCCGAGGGTATCGGTGTGGTACAGGGTCTTGCCGTCCGGGCTCATGGCCGGGCCGTTGGTGATGATGTAGCCGCGGTCGACGGTGCTCAGGCGCCCGCCCGGATGCAGGCTGTAGAGCGAGCCGGTGGGGTTGGTTTCGCCGACGTCCATCGAGCCGAACCAGAGCGAGCCGTCGGCGGCGACGAAGCCGTCGTTGAAACGGTTGTCGGGCTGGTCGGCTTCGATGTGGCGCAGGACGCTGAACTGGCCGGTTTGCTGGTCGAAGCGGTACAGGCCGTCGTCGAGGCCGACGATGAAGCCTTCACCATCGTCCCCGCCAGCCTCGTCGTTCCCGCCAGCCCCGTCGTTCCCGCCAGCCCCGTCGTTCCCGCCAGCCCCGTCGTTCCCGCGCAGGCGGGAACCCAAGTTTTCAGTGCCGCCGATAGCTACGGAACGAGCTTGGGTCCCCGCCGAGGGCCGCCTTGGCGCGGAAACGACGGGGGTGGTGCTGACGCGAGCCGGCACGATAAACCCAGGCCTGCCCGGCGCGTCCCACGACTGCCGGCGCGTGCCGTCCGGCGCGCAGCGGTGCACCTGGCGCCCGCGAATATCGACAAAATACACCGACTCGCTGGCCGCATGCCACAGCGGGCCTTCGCCCAGCTCGGCCCCGACGTGCCACAAGCAAACAGGCTGGTCCATGCTCATGCTCCGTACCAGCCGGCGTCGACAAAATACTCGCGCCCGGTGCAGCGCGCCGCGTTATCCGACGACAGAAATAGCGCCAGCGCCGCCACATCCTGCACTTCCACCCGTTCGCGCAGGCATTGTCCCGCCAGGATCCTGACCTCTTCATCCGGCGTGTGCCACAGCAATTCCTGGCGTGGCGTGCGCACGGCCCCCGGAATGATGCAGTTGACCCGGATTCCATCGGCGCCCAGGTCGCGCGCTAGGCCGCGCGTCAAGCCTTCGATGGCGGCCTTGGCCGTCATGTACAGGCTCAGGTTCGGCAAGGCCAGATGCCAGGAAATCGAGCCCATGTTCAGGATCACGCCCTGCCCTTTGCCGCGCATGCCCTCGGCCGCCGCCTGCGCGCAAAAGAACTGGTGGCGCAGGTTGACCGCCATGCGCTGGTCCCAGTAGGCCGGGGTGACGTCGGCGATGCCGTGGCGGTCGTCGTTGGCGGCGTTATTGATCAGGATGTCGACCGTCACCCCGCGCTGCCCGATGCGCGCGAAGACGGCGGCCAGCGCGTCCAGGTCGGTCAGGTCGCAGGGCAGGAACACGGGCGGATGCGCGCAATCGGCCAGCGCGTCGGCCAGCGCCAGCGAGGCTTGCTCGGCGATGTCCACAAAGAACACGCGTGCGCCCTGGCGCGCAAACGCAATCACCATCTCGGCGCCGATCCCGCTGCCGCCGCCCGTCACCAGCACCGTCTTGCCTGCCAGGCCGGGGTAAATCGCGTAGGTCATTCTCGCTTCGTTCATTGGGAAATTTTCAGCAGGCCGCGGCGGGCCAGGTTGTCGAACAGGGCGCGCACGCCGAAGGTCCACGGCGCGACCTGGTCGCTGCGCTGGACCTCGTTGACGAGGGTGCCCAGCGAGGGCGTCGAAATGCTGACGCGGTCGCCCAGGTGATGGGTAAAACCGGCCCCGGCCGCATCGCGGTCCTTGATCGGCGAGAACATGGTTCCCAGGAACAGCATGAAGCCGTCCGGATACTGGTGGTGCCTGCCGCAGACCTGCCCGACCAGCTCGAGCGGGTCGCGGCTGATTTCGCGCATGCGGCTGGCGCCGGCCAGGCGGAAGCCGTCGTCCGCGCCTTCGATCAGCATGCTGACCTCGGCGTTGCGGATGGTGTCGATCGTAAAATGCTGGTCGAACAGGCGGATGAAGGGACCGATCGCGCAGGAAGCGTTGTTATCCTTGGCCTTACCGAGCAGCAAGGCACTGCGGCCTTCGACGTCGCGCAGGTTGACGTCGTTGCCCAGGCTGGCGCCGCGCACCTGGCCCCGGCTATTGACTGCCAGCACGATTTCCGGCTCGGGATTGTTCCACTTGGAATCAGGATGCAGGCCGACATCGGCGCCGAAGCCCACGGCCGACATCGGCTGCGACTTGGAAAACACTTCCGCGTCCGGGCCGATGCCCACTTCCATGTAAGGCGACCAGAGGCCGCGCCCGATCAGGTCCTGCTTGAGCTTGTCCGCCGCAGGCGAGCCGGGTTTGATGGCCGAGAGGTCGTCGCCGATGCATTCCTGCATCGCCGCGCGCAGTTCGCCGGCGCGGGCGGGATCGCCCTTGGCTTGTTCCTCGATCACCCGTTCGAGCAGGCTGACGGCAAAGGTGACGCCGCAGGCCTTGATCGCCTGCAGGTCGCTGGGGGCCAGCAGGCGCGTGCCGTCGGTCCTGGCGTTCGCCAGCAGGTCTGCCAGCGTGCCGAGGGCGTCGCCCGGGGCGTTGCGGGCGATGTCGGCGGCGTCGGCGCGTTCCAGCAGCCCGGCCATGGTGGCGGCGTGCGCGCTGATGTCGATCACCTGGCCGCCGCGCACCACCACCACCGAAGGGCCGGCGCCGGCGCGCCAGGCGCGGCCGACCAGCAAGGCCCGTTCCGCATCGACCGGCAACATCGATTTGTCTGAATCTGTCATGTCTCTCTTCCCGATTGGACTCGATGCCGGCCGGGGAACTCGCCCCTTGCCCGGCATCACGGGATAGATGGTGCACTGTGTGTTGGGTTTTTTCTATTATGAAATCCACCAAGGGCGATCATGATTATCAGCAGCGCCGCGACCACGTTTACTTCAGCAGGCGAGCGCCGAAACCCTGCGCTTCCAGGGTTTTGCCCAACTGATAGATCTGTGCGTCGGTCGTGACCGCCAGCGGCGCCCAGGATCGTCCCTCGTCGGCGGAGGTGCTTTGCACGACTGCGACCACGCTGGTGCCGCGCGGCTGTTCCGCAAGCAATGCAATTTCATACACCAGGCGGCCCTGGCGGGGAAGCAGCAAGCCCCGGTCGTGCGGCGTCGCGCCCAGCGCGGCGATCTGTTTGTGCAGGCCGAGCTCGATCGCGGTCGCCGCAGTCAACCAGAATGCGGGAGGGAGTTTTTCCTTGTCGAACCAGCGCCCGTCCGCTTGCAGAAAACTTTTATCGGTCAAGGCCATCCCATCGATCACCCCCAGCAGATAACAAGGCGCATCGTCTTCCCTGGTAAATACCAGCTGGCCCGGCACGTCGACGACACGGCCCCGGGCGCCAGGCATCCGGTAGCGCACTTGCCAACTGCTGTCGCTGCCGGCCTGCCACAGCCGCCGCTTGTACTCGGAACGCAGCAGGAATCGCGCGTCGCCGGGACCGACGCAAGTCAGTTTGTGGACGCCGCCGAATGCGCTGGCGGGTAAGGCCATGCCGGCGGCGGCAAGCGTCGACGCGCAGAGCGCGGCTTTCAACCATGGAATGTTCATACAGGAGCGTCTTTCGTCAGCCATGTTATTTTTTGCGCAAGGCAAATCGGGCAACTATCCTAGCACTCCGGCTCAAGGCAAGGGATGGGCGGCGGCGCGCATGTGTTGCGTATCGAGCGCAATGCGGCCCGCACGTTTGACAGTTGTTGCCTACAAGCATAGTCTTCCAGAGCCCCCATGCGCGCGCGTGGGTGGTGCACTGCACCAGCCATCAACCACGCCAGAGGCCCGCCTTGAACGACTACTTCCGCTCCAGCCAATCGCGCTTCACCCTCCTGTTCTCCGCCATTTTCATGGCCTTGCTGCTCATTACGCTGGTGGCGATTTCGCTGTTCATCACGCCGGAGCTGAAACGCGCCGAGGGCGAACTGATCGGCGACGATGTCAACAACATCGCCATCAAGATCACCGAGCAGCTCAAGCAGGTGGAAGCGCAGCAGCGCGCCATCACCCAGACCGTGGCGCTGATGGACAGCGCGGCGATCGACACCCTGCTGCCCGGCCTGGTCGACCAGTACGGCGATGTCAACGTCTTCGGCGGCGGCATCTGGCCGGTGCCGAAAAAGCGCGATCCGGAAAAGGAAAAGTTCAGCACCTTTTACGCGCGCGATGCGTCAGGCAAATTGCAAGTGAACACCCACTGGAATTCGCCCGAGTCGCTCAAGTATTTCGAGCAGCCATGGTGGCAAGGCGGCGCCAGGGCGCCCAAAGGCCAGTGCGCCTGGGCCAAGGCCTACAAGGACGACGCCAGCCCGCAGCCGCGCACCAACTGCGCAATGGCCATCTACAAGGGCGACGAGCTGTTCGGCGTTTCGACGGTCGACGTCACGCTGGGCTTTTTCAACCGCCTGGTGGCCGATATGGAAGCGGCCGTGCACGGCCAGATCCTGATTCTCGAACACGACGGCAAGGTGGTCAGCAACAGCACCTATATCAAGAGCGAGATCGTGCTCAAGAACATCAGCGACCTGGCATCGACCTCGCCGTTCGCGGCGCAGGTGGCCAAGGTGTTGCCGCAACTGGGCGACAAGGCCGCGCTGGAATCCTCCTACAGCAGCGACGGCACCGGCCATACCCTGTTCATCGCCACCATTCCGGGCAGCCCGTGGCTGCTGGCGACCGGCCTGCCGAATCATCTGCTGAGCCAGCAGAGCGACCGCATCCTGCACACGCTGGGCGTGGTGCAGATTCCGATCGCCATCGCCATGCTGGTGCTGATCATCCTGGGCATCCGCATGCTGATGCGCCGCCTGAACGTCTTGAAGGGCAATATCGACGCCCTGTCGGCCGGCGACGCCGACCTGACCCGCCGCCTGCCGCCCGGCGGCGGGATGGAATTCGACGCCGTGTCGGGCAGCTTCAACGCCTTTATCGAACGTTTGCAAAGCATGCTGCAGCAGATCGGCATCAGCACCCAGTCGATCGCGCTGGCCTCGCGCGAGATTGCGGCAGGCAACCAGGACCTGTCCTCGCGCACCGAGGCGCAGGCCAGTTCGCTGGAAGAGACGGCCGCCTCGATGGAGGAACTGACCAGCACCGTCAAGAACAACGAGGATAACGCCAGCCAGGCCAACCGGCTGGCGCGCGAAGCATCCAGCGTGGCCGCGCAGGGCGGCAGCATCGTCTCGAGCGTGGTGAGCACCATGGGGGCGATCGAGCAATCGTCGCGCAAGATCGTGGACATCATCAGCGTGATCGACGGCATTGCCTTCCAGACCAACATCCTGGCGCTGAACGCGGCTNAGATCGTGGACATCATCAGCGTGATCGACGGCATTGCCTTCCAGACCAACATCCTGGCGCTGAACGCGGCTGTGGAAGCGGCGCGCGCCGGCGAACAGGGGCGCGGCTTTGCCGTGGTGGCCTCCGAGGTGCGCAACCTGGCGCAGCGCTCGGCGGCGGCGGCCAAGGAGATCAACGCCCTGATCGGCGAATCGGTGGCCGGGGTCGACAAGGGCGCCGCGCTGGTGGCCGAGGCCGGCACCACCATGCAGCAGATCGTCGCCAGCACCGACAAGGTGGCCAGCATCATCGGCGCCATCCTGGGCGCCAGCGCCGAGCAGAACCTGGGCATCGGCCAGGTCAACCAGGCGATCGCCGAGCTGGACGACACCACCCAGCAGAACGCCGCCCTGGTCGAGCAGGCGGCGGCCGCCGCGCAGTCGCTGCAACAGCAGGCCGCCAGCCTGGAAAAGATCGTCGGCGGCTTCAAGCTGTACGAAGGCGGCGCGCCGGCCGCGCTGGCGGCCCCGGGCGTGCCCTCGGGCGGGCGCCGCCTGACCCGGGTGGTGTGATTACCTGAGCTTGCCGGCGCCGGCCTGCGCTTGCACGGCCGTCAGGGCCGAGGTCGCCGTCTGCAGCGCATACAGGTAGGGCGGCGTCCACAGGTTGGCCGCGTCCGGCGGCGCCATGCCGCACTGGCCGTCGACCGCATTGGTGCCGGCGCGGTCGCTGGTGAACACGTGGCCGGACGAGCGAAAGCCGATGAAGCCCTTGCCCTTGATCGCCTTGCCGCAGAACTCGGACAGCTTGAGGCCGGTGACGTTGTAGTAGTTATTTTCGATCAGCATGTTCGAGCGGTAGCGCGCATCGGTGCCGCTTTCGAACTTGAGGCCGGCTTCCTTGGTGACGACGTTGCCGCTGACCAAGTTGTTGAACATGTGCACCTGCCCGTAGCGGTTCAGGGGCAGGCGCGCCGCCACCGCGCTCCACCAGTTGCCAGAAAAGGTCACATGCAGGCGACCCTCGTCGCTCCAGGCGCGGCCGCCGTCGCCATTGCCGACCAGCGTGGTCTTGTGGTGATTGGAAAAAGAGCTGTTGGCGACTGTCACGTAATCGCTGCCGCGCACCACGTCGAGCGCGCCGTCGTGGCGGGTCTTCCAGGAACCGGTGGCGATCGACTCGGGCGTATCGCCGTCGCTCACGCTCAGGTGGTCGAGGAAGATGTTCTGCCCGCGCGAGACGGTGATGCCGTCGGCGTAGGCATTGTCTTCATCTTCCGGGTTCACGTCCCAGGGCGTATCGATCACCAGGTTGCGCACGATGACGTTGCGGGTCCAAGTCGGATAGTCGTCGCCATCCTTGCCGTCCTTGATCCACTTCTTGAAGTCGGCTTCCGCGTCGCCGCCCTGGGCCAGCGCCAGCTCGCCGCCGATCAGCAGCGAGGTGCCGGTCATGCGCGCCGGCCGGCCCTGGGCATCGTTGATGCCGACCAGGGTCGTATTCGACGGCAGGTTGACCGAGCCGCCGTATTTTTGATCGGAGTAGCTGGTGTACTCCCGGAAAACGGTGTTGTTTTCGCTCCAGCGCAGGTCGATATGGCCGACCACGCGGATGATCTTCGGTTCGTTGCCGGCCTGCCTGATCGCGGCCACCAGTTGCTGTCCGTTGAACACGGTGTAGATGCGGTCGGGGCGCGCCGCCCCGCCCCCGCTCAGGACCACCTTCCCCTTGCGCGACCAGGTATGCCAGCCGGTCGCCGGCGCGGATTGGCGCTCGAAGGTGAGCACGCCGCCGCTCGGATCGGCCTGGGCGAACTGCCAGGCCGGCAGCCTGGGCGCGGCCATGTAGTTGGCCGGGTCGTGCAAGCCTTTCACCAGCACGGGCGCGGAATAGTTGCGCACGCCGTACAGGGCCGTTTGCAGGGGCGTGCTGGCGCCCACGAAGGTGCTGGCGTCGATGGCGGCCTGGGCGCCGGAAGCGAAGGCCAGCACGAGGCTGGCGGCGAGTACCGTATTTTTCATGGTTGTCTCCAATGAAGAAAAATAGAAAATGGCGCGCGTTCTTTTATCGAACGCTTTGCGCCGCGCACACGCGCACGGCAACGCCGTGGCGCAGGGCGTTGGGGTGCGGCAGAGTGGGTAGGGAAAAACCATCAGCATCCGACAGCGATGCCTGAGACAGATACCTCGCGTACCTGTCGCCATTGCGAGGACGGCGGGGAGCCGGGGTCGCGCAGGTCGGGATCGGTGCCGGCGGCCCCTGGAGGGGCGTCACGGCACCGACGAACTCATACTTCGCTGGATGGGATGATTAAACAATCGGCAAGTTGCGCGCTGTGGTATTCGCCTTGCGAGGCGGCGCCCCGCCGTCTATTCCCGGATTTGCAGGTAAGTCTGCGGATAGTTCGCCTTCAATTCGCTCGCCCTGGTGCTCCAGACATCGTCCAGCGAAAACGCGGTGTTCTGCCAGAAGGCGTCGCTGCGCGGCACGGTATTGTTGGCGACGTTGGCGATCTCATTGTCGTTGCGCGTCTTGAAGGTGGCGCTGCCGAAATTGGACGCTTCCAGCGCCAGCCGGTACTGGCGGTTGGCCTGGTAGCGGACGGTTTCGTCGCTGTTCCAGTCCGCTACCGCGCTGTAATGGCTGATGATATCGGGCGCATAGAACTCGCCCCAGTTGCCGAGAAACTCGACACGGCTTTTGTCTTCGGCATTGGCGAAGCGGAAGGCGTGGGTACCGGCGCCGTCCTTGTGGTACACCACCAGCGGGTGCCCCTTGTGCGTCTGCAACTGGCCGAACGGGCGGGTGGTGTATTTGCCGTGCGCGCTGGTGGACACGTGCGAGATGAAATCGGGCTGGTCGTTCACCTTGCCGGTCCAGACGATCACCGTTTCGGCATCGTGCTTGTGGCCGCCGAGGAAGGTCAGGCCGATGGCCTGGTCCTTTTCGAAATACAGCTCGTAGAAATGGGCGCAGCGCAGGATGCTGTCGGCGCCTTCCACGCTGGCCTTGCAGATCTGCCGGTGCACGGTGTTGGCGTAGACGGTCCAGTCGGCGTCGCGGCACGCGCCGGACACGCTGCCGGTGGCGTTCTTGCCCGGATTCTGGCGCAGGTTCTCGCTACGGTGAAACGGCGTGGCCGGATAGCAGCCATCCGAATCGAAGTCGAAGGTCGGATGAAAATTCCTCACCTGGGCTTCATTGTATTTGGTGATGGCCGCATTCCATTTCGGGAAGTCGTCGGCATGCGCCGCCACGGCGGTCGATGCGATGCAGGACGCCAGCACGGCTTTCAGCAAAGCCGGGGTGGTCGATTTGACGGAGTGTGATTCTCTTTTCATTCGATACGCCTTTCAGGGATGGCCGGTGTCGCGGGAAGCTCGGACATAGCGTAATGCCTGCCGGTACTGGCGCGCGCCATATCGATTCGACTAGCTTGCGCTGCCGGCGCGGACGTGCTACGCAGTTTGCCCGGCTGATTCAGGCTGAATCAGCCGGGCACCGGCAAACGATACAGTCCAATTGTGACTGCTTGTTGACGTGCGAGCGCTGCCCCTGGCCGGCCGTTCAGGGCTGCGCCAGCGCCTCGCCATCCCACTCGATATCGCGGGTGGCCACTTCGCGCAGCGTGCAACGCTGGCGCAGCGAGAGCGCCAGGTAGGAGCCCATGTCGGCCACGGCGCCGGCGATGGGAAGGCGGTCGCCGCCAACGCCAAGCACATCGTCCGCAGCAAGGAAATCGCGGCGCCAGGCGCCGACGCGGCGATTCGCCAGCGCCTGGGCCAGGCCGGCGCTCGCCATGACGGGGGCGATCATCCGCGCGCGGCGCGTCGATGGCGTCACCAGCCCGGACGCGGTGCCGTCCAGGGCGGCCGGCAGCACATCGCCGCGGCCGAACAGATGGACGCCGCTGATGGCCCTCGGATTACATTCGATCACCGCCGGGCTGTCGTTGCCGGCATCGATCCAGTCGAACGATATCTGCCCCGTGAAATGCTGGCGCGCGACGAAGCGCGCCGCGAACGCCGCGATGCGCTCGGACGCATGGTGCGCGAAGTAATAGCTCGAACTGCGCTTCAGGCGATACTTCGGCAGGTACACGGCATGGGCCAGCAGGCGCCCCTGTTCGGCCACGCTGTACGAGCACAGTTCCTGTCCGGGGCGGTAGTGCTGCACGACCCAGCGCCCCATGTCCGCCAATGCCGGGGCATCGGCCGCAATCCCCTCCGGATAGATGCGTACGTGAACGCCGAAGCGCGAAAACTCCGGCTTGAGCACCGCCGGCGCGCCGGCCGCCCAGTCGATCGCTTCACCGATGCTGTGCACCAGGGCGCTCGCCGGCGGTTTGCCGCCGCAGGCGTCGGCCAGTTGCAGGAAATCCCATTTGCTGTGCAGGGAGCGCAGCTTGTCGAAATCGTCCGCGAGGATGCGGCATGACGACGGCAGTGCATGCCGGTAGCGCGAGAGGTAAAACACTTCCTCGCAGGTGGGGACGACGAGGTCGATCGCATGCTCGGCGATGGCACGCGACAGGCCCGCGATAAACCCCGCCGGGTCGAAGCGCGGCGACGCCAGCGCAATCGTGGAGCGGACCGCATGCGACCATCCCGAGCTGCGGCAGGGGATGCTGTCGCCGATATGGACCGTCCAGCCCTGGCCGGCAAAGCGGCGGGCATGGTCGGCGGCGACAGGTGCGCGGCCTCCGAGTATCAGTACCTTAGGCATGGTTTTCCTGGCTGGTCGCGGGGCGCTGGACACAGCGGATGCGCCGGCGCTTGACATGGGCGTCGCTATCGACGAAGGGCATGCGCTGGAACGCCGGCGGCCTCAGTTCGTGGCGTGCGATCAGGCGCTGCAGCGCCGCCGCCAAGGCGGCATGGGACGCCTGCGCCCCGTCGGCGACGGCGATGCGCCATGCCATCCCGTGCTGCTCGATGCGGTAGTCCGGCAGCGCTGCGGGCGCCGACGTTACCGCCTGGCGCAGCATGTCCGGGTAAAGTGCGCTCAAGCCGGCCTGGCGCGCGCCCGGCAGCCAGAGCACATCGTCGCACCGTCCTTCGACCGCCTCGATGGCACGGCCTGGGGCGCCGCAGGTGCACGGCGCCGACCGCACGCGCAGCACGTCGCCGAGCCGGTAGCGCACGATCAGCTGCGTGGTGCGCGAAAAGTCGGTGACGATGGGGACGAAGCGCGTCTTCTCCCGGTCCAGCCATTCCGGCTCGATGTGCACGTACTCCTCGTTCAGGTGCAGCACGCCCTCCTCGCAGGTATAGCCGAGAAAGCCTTCCGTGCATTGGTACAGCTGGTGCACGTCCAGGCCGAAGGCCTGCCCGATGCGCACCCTGTCGTCGGCTTCCAGCACTTCGGCCACCGAGATGACGCGCTGCGGCCGTATGGGCAGCACCCCGTTGGCCGCGTGTTGCGCAAGCCGGGCCAGGATACTGGCGGGAGCGACCAGCAGGTCGGGCTGCTGTTCGATCAGCGCGGGCAGATGGGAATCGACGCCCTGCACCAGATCGTGGAAGCGAAAATCCACGCGGCGGCTTTTCAGGGTGGAGTAAAGATTGCTGTTCGCACGCAGGAAAAACGCCACCTTTACGGGCCGCCGCCCGATCAGCAAGCGGCGCATCAGTGCTGCCGGCAAGGTGCGCGCCATCATGATGCCGGCCCAGCGCGCCCGCTCCTCGGGCGCCACCAGGAATACGCCGCGCGGTCCCTGGGTGCCGCTCGACAGGCCGACCGTCATGCCGCGCAACTCGGGCGCGAAATCGCGCGTCATCTCGGCGTCCAGGGCGGCGCGGGTGGCGTCGTCCAGGCCGATGCCGGCGGTGTTCATGCCGTCGAAGTGCGCCAGCATGGCCTGCTTGTCGATGACGGGCAGCGCCGACAGCGGCTGGCCCGCATACTGCCGGTAGTACGGACTGCGCGGCAGGTGCGTGTCGAGGAAGCGCCGCACCTGGCGCTGCTGCCAGCGCTCGAACGCGGCGCGCCCGCGAAAGCGCAGCAGCCAGCGCGTGCGCGCCAGATAGGCGCCGAGGCGCAAGGTATCGGCCAGTTTCATTGCCAGTCCTCCCAGGTCTGTTCGCAGTGCGAGGGGACGATGGCGACTTCGGTTGTGCCTGCGGCGAGCTGGCGCAGCCGGCTGAAGGTCGTGGCGTAATCGCGCTGGCTGTCGAACAGGCGGCTGGCGATCCAGGTGGGAAGCCGGTGCTGGTCGAGCGCCTCGCGGGTCCAGCACGCGTCCGCCACCAGGAACACGTGGCGGCCGTCGGCGCGGCAAAAGGCCAGTCCCATCTGGCCGTCCGAGTGGCCGGGCAAGGGGACGCCGGCCACGCTGGCGTCGCCGAGCAGGTCGAAGCCGCTGTCGAAGGGATGGAATTCGCGCGGCAGCGCCATGCGTTTCGCCTGGTCGGCAAAGTCCAGGCGCGTCATGAAATCGGCCGGCAGCAGCGCCGGCAGGCAGCCATGAAACAGGTTGCCCAGGCGCGTGCGCCGGCGCAGGGCATCGAAATCGGCCCGGGTCGACCAGAAGCGCGCCGCCGGAAAATCCTTCAGGCCCGCGACATGGTCGCCGTGGTAGTGCGAAATGATGACATGCCGGACCGCGTCGGCCGCAATGCCCCTACGCGCCAGCTGCGCCACCAGCGACTCCCCGGGCGCGAGCGTGGGGGGCGTGACCCAGCGGTAGGCACGTTCGGGAAACGGCTGCGTCGCATCGAAGAAATGCGAACTGTAGCCGGTGTCGAACAGGATCACGCCGCGTTGCGGATGCTCGATGACGCCGCACAGCGCCGGAAAGCGCAGGCTGGCCCAGCGCCCGCCACGCATGGCGACGCATTCCGGATGCGCGCAGTGTCCGGCTTTCAGCAGATGGAATTTGATCGGTTTCATGTCGGATGCTGTCCCATCGACGCACGCCACCACGCGCTGGTCTTGCGCATGCCTTCGTCGATACCGACGCGCGGCCGGTAGCCGAGCAGCGCGGCGGCGCGCGACAGGTCGAGGGTTTGCGAAAAGGCGATGGTCGCGAGCGAATAACGGGTGAAGGGCGGCTCCCAGCCGGGCGCCAGGCGGGCGCCGGCTTCCAGCACGCGCGCAGCCAGGTCGGCAAGCACATACGGCCGCGGCGCCGCTTCCAGCGGCAGGCCGAACGAGGTGGCGATGCGGGCGAACAGCTCCCCGATCTCGACCGGCTCGCCGTTCGAGATATTGAAGACCGGCGCCACGCCGGCCGGATTGACCGACAGCGCGAGCGAGGCTTCGACCGCGTCCACCACATTGTCGACATAGGTCAGGTCGATCAGCGCCCGGCCGCCGCGCAGCAGCGGCACGCGCCCCAGGCGGATCAGCCGGAGCAGGCGCGGCAACAAGGCATTGTCCCAGGGACCGAAGATGGCGCGCGGGCGCAGGATGAGCGCATGCGGCAGTCGCGCCGCAAGGATCCGTTCTTCCGCAGCGCGCTTGGTACGGGCATACTCGTTCACCGGCTGCGGCAAGGGGCTGTCTTCGCGCACCTGCAAGCGGTCGGTGTAGTCGAAGTAGATGCTGGGGCTGGAGATGTGAACCAGCCTGGCGACGCCGCGTTCGCGGCAGGCGGCGAGCAGCTCGTCGACCGCAGTGAGGTTGCTGCGCTCGAACGCCTGCCTGCTGCCCCATGGCGCCGACAGCGCCGCGCAATGCACGACGGCGTCCGCCTCCCGGCAGCAGTCCGACAGCATGGCGCGCGCCGCGCCCGCGCCATGGTCGACCTGGACGAAATCGACCCCGGCGCCGGCCAGCGCCGTGACCGTCGCCGCTTCGCCGGCATTGCGGCCCGTGAAGACGACCGTGTGGCCGCGCGCGGCAAGGCGCCACACCACATGCCTGCCGAGGAATCCGGTCCCGCCCGTGACCACGACCTTCATACGGTCAGCACCATCCCGCCCATGGTCAGGCCGGCCCCGGTACCGAGCAGCATGATCGTGCTGCCGCGCCGAAAGCGCCCGTTCGCCAGGCCGATGTGCAGGGCGGTGGGAAGCGAGGCCGCGACCTGGTTGCCGTAGTCGGCGAAGATGTCGACCAGCTGTTCGGACGCAATGTCCAGGCGACGCGACAGATGCGTCAGCGCGAGCTGGCTGGCCTGGTGCGGAACCACGGCCGCCAGGTCCTTCATGCGGACGCCGGCGTCCGCCAGCAGCCTTGCCGTAAAATCCGGCAGCGCTTCGCTGGCCAGCTTGAACACGGCCTTGCCCTCCATGTGGAACACGGTCAGCGGATCGAAGGGCACGTCCAGCACGCGGCGCGGGTGGTAGCGCGAACCGCCGGCCGGAATGCGGCAATGGTGGACGCCGGCGGACAGGGTGTCGACTTTGGACGACAGGATGGCCGATGTCCCGGCGGGGCCGGTGCGGCGGATCACCGCCGCCGCCGCGCCATCGCCGAAGATGCCGCCCTCGCGCAGATCGTTCCAGTTGATGCCGAAGGTGGCGATGTCGCACGACACCAGCAGGATATTCCGGTAGCGGCCGGCCTGGACCAGGTAGCTCATGGTGTCCAGCGCCACCAGAAAGGACAGGCAGCTGGCGTTGATGTCGAAGGTGGTGGTGCGCTGTTTCGACAGGCCGAGTTCGGCATGCACCAGGGCCGCGTTGTAGGGCAGCGCCTGATCCATTGTGGCCGAAGCGGCGACGATGCAATCGATGTCGCCCCAGTCCATTCCGGCGTTCGCCATTGCCTCGCGGCAAGCCTGTGCTGCGAGCTGGGCTGCCGTTTCTGTTGTTGAAAGGAAGCGGCGGCGTACGCCCGTCTGCTTCCAGCTCGTCCCCGGCGCCAGGCCCAGGCGAGTGTCGAGTTGCTCGCTGCTCGTCGACTGCGCCGGCAGCGCCATTCCTGTGCCGGCAATCTGAATCCGTCGTATTTCAAGCACCTTGATTGTTCCTGTCCTGTTTCGCTATTGCTTACTGGAACGCATTTTAAGGCAGCGGGCTTGAATCGATAGTTTCCTATGGTAAGTTGTTACAAATCAATACACAAAGTAGCGTTTTCTGATACCCACACACGGCGTCACGACTGCAGGGACAACCTGTACACCGTGGTCTGCCGGTACACCTGCCCCGGCCTCAAGATCACCGCCGACGCGCACTGCCCGTTCAGCTGGTCCGGATACGCGTGCGCCTCCAGGCAAAAGCCGTCGTGCCTGGCGTACGGCCGCCCCGCCCTGCCCTGCACGCCGGCGAGCGAATTGCCGCTGTAGAACTGCAAGCCCGGTTCGGTGGTCGACACCTGCAAGCGCCGCCCCGATCCCGGGTCGTACACCCGCGCCACCTCGCGCAGCGGCCCGGTGCGGCCCATCGCATGCGGCTTGACGCAGTAACAGTGATCGAAGCCGCCCGCGAGGCGAATCTGCGCATCGGGCCAGCCCAGGCGCGGGCCGATCGCGGCCGGCTGGCGGAAGTCGAACGGCGTGCCGCCCACCGCCGCCACCCCCACCGGAATCCCGCCCGGATCGGTCTCCAGGTAAAAATCGGCATCGATCTGCAGCATGTGGTCGCCCACGTCGGCGCTGCCGCCGTTCAGGTTGAAGTAGGGATGGGCGGTCAGGTTGACCGGCGTCGGCGCGTCGGCCACGGCTTCGAAGTCGATGGTCAGGCGCCCTTCGTCGTCCAGGCGGTAGTGCACCTGCACGTCGAGCTTGCCGGGAAAGCCGCCGTCGCCGTCGGGCGACACCAGCCGCAGCGAGACCCCGGCATCGGACGCGCTCAGTGTCCAGCGCGCCTTGTGAAAGCCGGCGTCGCCGCCGTGCAGGTGATTGCCGCGGTCGTTGACGGCGGCCTGCACCTGCGCACCGTCGAGCATGAAGCGGCCCTGCGCGATGCGGTTGGCCCAGCGCCCGATGATGGCGCCGAAGTAGGCGCTGTTGTCGGCATAGCCGTCCGCGTCGCGATAGCCGAGCAGCACGTCGGCCACCTTGCCATAGCGGTCAGGCGCCCACCACGACACCAGCGCCGCCCCGCGCTCGCTGATCGTCAGGCGCATGTCGTTGGCGTTGCGCAAGGTGAACAGCTGGTCGGCGGCGCGCGGCACAGCCAGGGCAATCGGTTGCTTGGTCGTCATTAAGAATCTGCATGTTGAAATTGAGGAGCCGCCGCCGGCTCGGCCTGCCCTTGCAGGGCCTGGTCCTGGTAGGCGCGCGGGGTGCAGCCGAGCTCGCGCTTGAAGACCGAATGCATGTACTGGCTCGACGTGAAGCCGCAGCTGAGCGCCACATTGGCCAGGTTGCAGTCGCCGCGCCCGAGGATGGCGATGGCGGCGTCGAGCCGGAAGCGCAGGATCTCGTCGTGCACGCTGCAGCCGAGCTCCTGGCGGAAATACGATTCCAGCGAGGAGCGCGAAATGCCGACGTAATCGGCCACCTGCCCGGTCTTGATGCCCTGGCAGGCGTACTGGCGGATGAAGTGGCGCGCGCGCATCACGTGCGGGTGCTTGGCCGGTTCGTGCTTGCTCGACGCCAGCACGTTGATCCCGGCCGGCGGCACCAGGATGCGCGTGTCGGCCAGGCGCGCCCCGTGCAGCATGCGGTCGAGCAGGTGGGCGGCGGCGCGGCCCATTTCCTGCGCGCCCTGGATCACCGAGCTGAGCGGAATGCGGGTGAGCATGCGCGCCAGCGGGTCGTTGTCGATCCCGATCAGGGCCACCTGTTCCGGCACTTCGATGCCGGCGATCATGCAGGCCTGCATCAGCTGGCGCGCGCGGGCGTCGGTGACGGCGATGATGCCGCAGGGCTTGGGCAAGCCGTGCAGCCAGTTGATCTGCTGTTGCACGGCCTCGTCCCACGAGGGCGCGCTGGTGCCCTGGCCACGGAAGACTTCGGCTTCCATGCGGTCGCGCCGCATCAGACTGCGGAAGGCGTTTTCGCGTTCCTGGGCCCAGCGGTTTTCCTGCGCTTCGGGCAGGCTGAACAAAGCGAAGTGGCGCAGGCCGGCTTCGATCAGGTGTTCGTAAGCCAGTTTGATGAGCTTGAAATTGTCGGTGGCCACGTAGGGCACGCCGGCCGGGTAGGCGTCGACGTTTTCGTAGGAGCCGCCCACCGCGACCACGGGGATGCGGCTGCGCGCGAGGGCGGCGGCCACGGCCGGGTCGTCGAAATCGGCGATCACGCCGTCGCCCTGCCAGTCTTCGATACCGGGCAGGCGCAGGCGGAAGTCTTCTTCGAGGAACAGGTCCCACGAACTGCGCGTGCTCGCCAGATAGGCGGCGATACCTTCGATCACTTCACGGTCGAAAATCTTGTTGGCATTGAACAGCAGCGCGATTCGATGCGATTTTGGCATCAACATGGTCGATTGTCTCCTTTAGCCTCGCTGGCGCCCCTCATTTTTGGGAGCGCTTCATTTGTCGATTGTACAACTAAAGCGCATTGCTTCAGTATCAATGGACGAGTGCGCGGCTGCGGCTTATTCTGCAAGCAAGGCAGTTGAAGTTCAATTATGAAAATCACCAAGAGGCGTAGCGATTCTCGCCGAGCCGCGCCTCAAGCGCGGGGGGCCAGCGCCAGGTCCGGGTCGGCGTCGAACAGCCCCGCCAGCCAGCCGGCAAAGGCGGCCAGCTTGGGCGCCGCCATCCGCCCCTGCGGATACAGCAGCGACACCGGCATCGGCGTGGGCGGCGTGCCGGCCAGGACCTGCACCAGCGTGCCGTCGGCCAGATGGGTGCGCACCTGATAGGTGGCGGCCTGCGTCAGTCCCAGCCCCTGCAGCGCGCAACTGAGGTTGGCGTCGGCATCGTTGACCGCGATCGGCCCGCTGATGGCCACCTTGACGACCGCGTCGCCCACCAGGAAATCCCAGTCGAACGGACGCCCGGTGCGCGCGGAAAAGTGCACCACGCTGCGATGCCCATGCAAGTCGTCGATGCCCTGCGGCACGCCGTAACGCGCCAGGTAGGACGGCGCGGCGCAGGTGACAAAGCGCATCTCGCCGATCTGGCGCCCGATCATCAACGAATCCTGCAACTGTCCCACCCGCACCGCGCAATCGATGCCGTCCTGGATCAGGTCGACCAGGCGGTCGGTGATGCTGATGCTCAGTTCGACCTCGGGACAGGCATCATGAAAGGCGGCGATGTGCGGCAGGATCAGGTGGCGCGCCACCGCCGACGGCAGGTCGATGCGCAGCTTGCCGCGGGGCCGGGCCGAGTCCGCGCCGAAGAACGGTTGCTCCGCTTCGTCGATCGCGGCCAGGATGGCGATGCAGTGGGCGTAGTACTGCGCGCCGTCGGGCGTGAGCGAGAGCTTGCGCGTGGTGCGCTGGAGCAGTTGCCGGCCTAAAAATGCTTCCAGGTTCTTCATGGTCGCCGTCAGCGAGGCGCGCGGCAGGTGCAGGCTGTCGGCCGCGCGCGAAAAGCTGTTGGCCTCGACGATCCGCACGAATGTCTGCATTGCCTTGACCTTGTCCATGCGCGTTTCCCATCGATTATTCATGTATTGTGAAAAGTGTAGGTGCATTATGAGCATATAATCACCTTACCGCTTTTGTCTACAATGTCCTCAGTTCAACGCGAGTTGATTTTTTGAGGATGCAAGATGAAACCGACTACCGAACACACAGGCGATATCTCGTCCGGCATGGTGCTGCTGCTGGCCGTGGCCGCCGGCCTGATCGTGGCCAATCTGTACTACGCGCAAACGCTGGTGGGGCCGATCAGCCGCGCCACCGGGCTGTCGGCCGGGGCCGCCGGCCTGATCGTCACCCTGACCCAGGTCGGCTACACCATCGGCCTGCTGTTCATCGTGCCGCTCGGCGATGTGCTGGAAAACCGGCGCCTGGTGCTCGGCGCCCTGCTGCTGACCGCCATCGCGCTGCTGACCGCCGCCTTCAGCACCAGCGGCTGGGTATTCCTGCTTGCCGCGCTGGCCATCGGCCTCGGTTCGGTGGCGGCGCAGATCCTGGTGCCGATTGCCGCCCACCTGTCGCGCGAAGCCACGCGCGGCAAGGTGGTCGGCAATGTGGTCAGCGGCCTGCTGATGGGCATCATGCTGGCGCGTCCGGTCGCCAGCCTGGTGGCCGATGCCAGCAACTGGCACGTGGTCTTCGGCGGCGCGGCCGTGCTGATCCTGATACTGGGCGCCGTGCTGCGCCTCAAGCTGCCGCAGCGCATGCCGACCGCGTCGATTCCGTATGCCAGCCTGATCGGCTCGATGTGGACCTTGTTCAAGACCACGCCCGTGCTGCGCCGCCGCGCGGCGTATCAGGCCGGCCTGTTCGGCGCGTTCAGCCTGTTCTGGACCGTCACGCCGATGATGTTGTCCGGGCCGCAGTTTCAGCTGTCGCAGACGGGCATCGCCATCTTTGCGCTGGTCGGCATGGCCGGGGCGATTGCCTCGCCGATTGCCGGGCGCCTGGCCGATGCCGGCAAGACCTTGCCGGCCACCGGCGTGGCGCTGGCGCTGGGCCTGGTCGCCTTTGCGCTGCCGCTGCTCATTCCGGGTTCGCGCGAGCTGGCGCTGGGCGTGCTGGTGGTAGCGTCGATCATCCTCGACATGGGCGTGGCCGCCAGCCTGGTGCTGGGCCAGCGCGCCATTTTCGGCATGGCGCCCGACGTGCGCAGCCGCCTGAACTCGGTGTACATCGCGCTGTTCTTCGCCGGCGGCGCGCTCGGATCGGCGCTCGGCGGCTGGGTGTTCGCCGCGTTGGGCTGGCATGCGGTGCTGCTGGCAGGAATGGCGTTTCCCGCGCTGGGCATGGCGCTGTGGCTGTCGGAACCACGGCCGGTCGCGGCCATCGAAGCGGGCAAATAGGCGGCGGCAAGAAGCGGCGCGATTTGTCTACCACAAGCCGCGTGCGCACGCGAGATGGCGCGATAGACGCAGATCGTGTTGCGTTCATATGAGGCGCTTAGGCTGTGGGGGTACGCCGCCTCTGTTTTATGCGGCGACAGGCTGGTCCGGTGGCCTCGACACCGGACACCAGTTTCCCTGCTCTATCGAACAGCGTGCACGATGTGATCGTTAATGTACGGCATCGGCACCCAGCGGTAGCCCTCCCCGTCGGCGCGCAGACGGCCTACGCCCGGGAAGGCGACATGGTCGCCCGCCACCCAGTACTTCTCCTTCGCGGCCTCGGCAAAGGCGCGCTTGCGCTGGGCCGCCGCCGCCTTGGCGTCGACATCGAACACGATCGTCACCGCCGGGTCCGGCATCTGCACTTCCGCCACATGCAGCAGGTCGCCCCAGAACAGCAGTGTTTCGCCGCCGCTGTCGAGCGCATAGAAACTGTGGCCCGGCGTGTGGCCGTAGCTGGGGATCGAACGGATGCCCGGGAATAACTCGGTGGCGCCGTCGAAGGTCTTGACCTTGCCGGCGTCGACGTACGGTTTCACCTTCGCCAGCGCCTGGTCGAACAGGGCGCGCCTGGCCTCCGGTGCCTTGCTGCGGTTGGCGGCGCTCATCCAGTAGTCGAGCTCGCGCTTGTCGAGGTGCACCGTGGCGTTGGGGAAAACCATGCGCTTGCCATCCATCAGCCCGCCCGTATGGTCGGTATGGATGTGGGTGACCAGCACATCGGTGATCTGCCCCGGCTGGTAGCCGGCCGCTTGCAGGGTGGCGACCAGCTTGTTCAGGGTCGGGCCGTACAGTTCGCCGCTACCGGTATCGACCAGCAACAGGCGCTCGCCGCTGTCGATCAGGTAGGCGTTCACGGAAGCGTCGACATGGCTGCCCTGGAAAGTCGCTGCCAGGCGCGCGGCGACTTGCCCCGGGGCCACATTCGTCAGGAGATCGCCGGGCGGAATCGCCAGGGTGCCGTCGGACAAGGCGGTCACGTTCACATTGCCCACCTTGAAATGATGATAGCCGGGCTGGACCTTGTTGATGCGGGTGCCCGGCGCGGCCTGGGCGAAGGCCGCAGGCGCCGCCGTACCCAGGGTGAATAAGGCGGCGGCGAGGAAGCCGGTCAGGACGGTCTTTTTCATGTTACTTCCTTGAAAGTGTTAAGGCGATCGATTATATTTATTTCACTTTTATTGATACATGGGCGACAAGCACAATGACACTTTCCGCAGCGTTGATAATCCGATGATCGACAACATCCTCGACCTGAGCATTTTTGCGCGCGTGGTACAGACCGGCAGCATGACCGACGCCGCCGGCGAACTCGACCTGTCGTTGGCGGTGGTCAGCAAGCGCATGGCGGCGCTGGAAGACCGGCTCGGCGTGCGCCTGCTCAACCGCACCACGCGCAGGCAGTCGCTGACGCAGGAAGGCGCGCGCTTTCACCAGCGCTGCATCCGCATCCTGGCCGAGGTGCAGGACGCGGAGGCCGACATGACCGACAGCCGCACCAGCATCGCCGGCCTGCTGCGGGTGGCGGCACCGCGCGGTTTCGGGCGGCGCTACCTGAGCGGCATCGTGGCCGCCTTCCAGCGCCAGCACCCGGCCCTGTGTATCGAACTGAGCCTGGACGATGCCTTCGTCGACCTGGTCGAGTCGTCCATCGACGTGGCCCTGCGCTTCGGCAACCTGAACGATTCGAGCATGATCGCGCGCCACGTCGCGACCGGCTACCGCATCATGTGCGCCTCGCCCGGCTACATCGAGCGGCACGGGGCCCCGCTCACGCCCGAGGACCTGGTCGGACACGCCTGCATCGTGTACCGGGCCGACTCGACCCGGCACTGGGTGTTCGAGCGCGAGGGCAAAGCGGTGACGGCCGCCATCACGCCGACCTTTTTCTGCAACGACGGCGATGCGGCGCAAGGGATTGCGCGCGAGGGGGGCGGGATTTTTTACAAGGCGCTGTGGGATGTCAGCGAGGATCTCGATCACGGCACGCTGGTGCGCGTGCTGCCCGAGTACAGTGCGCCGGGCGAGCCGTTGCAGGTGGTGTATCCGCACGCGCTGCATCTGTCGCCGCGGGTGCGCCAGTTCGCCGAGTTCGCTATCGAACGGCTGCGCGCGCAATTGCCGTAGGCCGGATATTGTATGAGTAGATGCCGGCGGTTGCGCGCTGAGCCCGGCCGCCTCGTTAAGGTGACGATCAGCTTCATGCCCCTCAAGATCGACGTCTCCAGGCAAAAAACAGACATCTGTGACGTTGATGATCGCCTCAACAAACGCTGATGAGGGAACTATTCACGCATTCACCGCATTTTTCCGCAAAGTTCGATCCACACGAGAAAAACCTATAAACTGGACGGCACAATTCACCGATCCGCACCTCGACCATGGAAACAGGTTCAACGCGTGCTGCAGCGCTCGCCTTAGCTCTGCTACTCCCACTTTCCAGCCAAGCCTCAAAAATCTCCGATGCTCGGCTACAGCTAGTCGGCGGCTTCGCTATTTTTGAGCTGTACGACGATCCGGAAAAACTGGCTGCCTGCAATGGCGGTAATGCGTTGGCGGCGCGTGCGCGCGTGGAAAAAGAAGGGCATACATATCACGACGGCACCGGCTGGGGGAGCGCTGATCCAGGATCGATTGAACTCTCTTTGCAGAACGAAAATTGGCGTGGTGCCCTGTCTATGTCTCGTATATTGCCAGATATTTTTTCTTAGCAGAAGCACCTAGGTATCGCAGCAAATAGCGTTGCCGGTTTTAACAATATTTTCTTGAGCGAGGGACATAAATTGCTGGAAATTTTTGTTGGGATAGTTTTTGCGTTAATCACCTATCAGATATACCTACACCAGTATTTTAAAGGAACTAAGTTTATTCTCGTGAGAAGTAGCATTGCCCGACATACGGCTGATTGCAACGATCTGAACCAACATATTGAAGAGCTTAAGTCCACCTACCTCCATGTGAAGTCTACCGATTACGGGCACAGCGACCTTTCTGATACGAGTCACTACAATATGAGGCGTCGGACATGGCAGGAGCTGGGGAAAAGCAATCGCATCCATAATTGCTCTGCCTCTGTATTAAAGAATGCGAACAGTCAGCCCTTCAAGTACCTATGCAAGTACTTCGACATTAGAGTAGACGAGGAAACATTATCCAGGTTTGAACATGTGCTCAACAATTTCGCGGCAGCCGAGCAAGGAAAATACTTGCTGGAGAACGAGCGCAATCATATTATTTCGATGGTCGATGACAACATTCCCAGAATCATTTCAACCCTTAGCAAAAAACGGCTGACTCGAGAGCTCGGGTTTCAGCCGATCGATCTCAGCAATTTGTACTTCCCCGTTTTTACGTTCCACTACATATCTGCAGGCGGCAATAGTTCTGCCAAGTGTGATATTAAATTGGATATCGAGAATCTAGATAAGTTTATTGCTTACTTGAGCGACCTAGTCAAGTTCAGGAACAGCATCGAAGGACAGCGTTCTTTGATGACCTCCAGCCTACGGGAAAAAATAAAACGGCGAGACAACTACACTTGTCAAGGCTGCTGGTTATCAGCTCACCAAGTGACGAATCTGCTGCTCGAAATTGATCACATCATGCCTCTGGCCCGGGGCGGCCTGACCTGCGAATCAAATTTGCAGACCTTGTGCTGGAAGTGTAATCGAACCAAGGGCGCGAAAGTCTTGCAGGCTCAGTAAAAAGTGCATGATCTCCATGTAATAATTGCTGGTTCGACCTTCAAGCCGTTGCCGCTAACTGTCTCTCAGGAAAAAATGCTCGAAATCTCTATTTTTAAGGCTGTCACGCTCGCTGTTGCGTTTTTGGGAGCCGTACTAGGTATCATCAATACTTGGTCAGGTCTTGACAAAGCACGCGTCAAATTACGTGTAGCACCCGCACATGTTATACCACTCGGCAATGCCGATCCACGATTGACATTTCGCCTGACGATAACGAATCCAAGTGCTTTTGCAGTGACTGTTGTCGAAGCGGGCGTGTTTTATCATGGCTCATCGGAGCGAGGTAGCTTCATCCAACCGATTTTTGCCGATGGTGGCGTCTGGCCCGGCGGTTAGAACCCCGCTCCGCGTTGACACTCTACGCCGAGCGTCCCGAACCGAACGATAATAGCCGGGTTAAGTGCGCCAATGCGCACACGGCATGCGGCATGAAGAGAACCGGCAATAGTCGCGCTCATAAACAAATCTCCGCAGGCGAAGCCAACTTTTAAACGGAAAATCACGCAAATGACTGAATCGAATCTAATTTCTGGTTCGGAACCAGGTATGCAGGCTCTGCTGGCCGAACTCGGGGAGCTGATCCGCCAGGCACGCCAGCGCGCGCTACGCGCTGTCGATGTCATCCAGGTGCAAACTTGTTGGGAGCTGGGCCGACATATCGTTGAGTTCGAACAGGGCGGCGCTGCGCGCGCATCATATGGCAAACGCCTGTTGTCTGAACTGGCCACGGCATTGACTGCCGAATTCGGTAAGGGTTTTGATGCGTCCAACCTTCGCTACATGCGCCTGTTCTATCAGGCATTCCCAATTCGTGACGCACTGCGTCACGAATTGAGCTGGACTCACTATCGGACGCTATTGCGGGTGGACAGTGACACGGCCCGGCAGTGGTACATGAACGAAGCGGCAACGCAGAACTGGAGTTCGCGCGCCTTGGAGCGTCAAATTGGAACCCTGTATTACGAACGGCTACTGGCCAGCCAGGACCGCGCCGCTGTCGAAAGAGAAGCCGAAGCCCAACTAGCGGCGCCGAGCGCGGGTCCACGCGAATTTGTACGCGATCCGGTTCTGCTGGAATTCCTCGGTGTGCCGGGTGCAGGGGCGCTTTTGGAGAGCGAACTAGAACAGGCATTAATGGGACAGCTACAGGCCTTTCTACTCGAACTGGGCAAGGGCTTCGCATTTGTCGCCCGCCAACAGCGTATCAGCACCGAAAGCCGCGACTTCTATATCGACTTGGTGTTTTATAACTACATACTCAAGTGCTTCGTCATTTTCGATCTCAAGCGGGGCGAGCTGACCCATCAGGACATCGGGCAAATGGATATGTACGTACGCATGTACGACGAACTCAAGCGTGGGCCGGACGACAACCCTACCGTCGGCATTATCCTGTGCACGCACAAGGATGCCTCGGTGGTGCGCTATTCAGTCTTGCACGACAATGAGCAGCTATTTGCCAGCAAATACAAACTAGTTCTGCCTAGCGAAGACGAGTTGCGGGCCGAGCTCGACCGCGAGCGGGCCCAGCTGCAAGCACAACAAGCCCGCAAAGAATAAGAGAGAAAATCACTTAAGTACTACGGCTGCAGGTGGCTCAATCATTGACTACGCATTCGGGCTGACGTTCCTTCGTCCATCGCTCACAAATGGACAAAGTCCAACTTAGACACTGGCACTCAAGGTACCGGAATCCGAATCGTGATTAACGATCAAGCCCAGCGGTTAAAATGTCGGGTTGACAAGCTATCAAACACCCCTATTCCGACCCGACAAGCAGCCATCATGCCGACCCATCCGATCCTGATCCGCAATCACCTGCAAGCCGGCGCCGGCCCGCGCGAAGTCCTGCTGATTCACGCAGGCCGGGTCGTACCGACCTCGCCCGCGCTGCGCTACGTCGGCCATTTCCGTGACGATGACAAGGGCGGCCTGATCGCTCCCGCCTGGACCATCGGCGGCGGCTGCGGCTACATCGACGCATCCGGGCGCTGGGTGGTCGCGCCCGAACTCGACGACACGCGCGTGTTCAACGAGGGCCTGGCGCGCTACTGCAAGGACGGCCTGTGGGGCTTCATGCGCCTGGACGGCACGCCTGCCATCAGGCCGCGCTGGAGCAATGTGCAGCCGTTCCACAATGGCCTGGCCGCCGTGCTGGTGGCGCCGGACACATGGCGCTACATCGACCAGAGTGGCGCCTATGCCTTCAATGGCGAATTTACCCTGGCCACGCCATTCGGCGCGAACGGCCTGGCGGCGGCCCGCATTGGCGCGCGCGACAAGACCGGCTATCTGAACCGCAGCGGCGACTGGGCGATTGCCCCGCGCTTCGACAACGCGCTGCGGTTTTTCGCCGATCGCGCGGCGCCGGCATCGGTCGCGGCGCACCAGTACGGCCTGATCGACGCCAGCGGCGAATGGATCGTGCAGCCGGACTACCGGTACATCGACGAATTCAATGCCGACGGCCTTGCGTTCTTCGGGCGCGGCAAGGAAAGCTGGTCCTGCGACACCGGCTTCATGGACACCAGCGGCCAGACCTGCTTCCACGGCGCCTGGTCCGGGCGCGACAACATGGTCGACGGCATGTTGCGCGACAGCGAGTCGACCTGGCTCACCCGCCATGGCAAGGTGTACTTCGACGGCATGGACTGGGGCGGCGAATTCAACGCGCACGGCTTCGCCATCGGGCGCAATTCGCATTACGGCGAGCGGGTCGAAGGCCAGCCCAACCCGCCGGCCACCTGGGGCATCCTGCGCACCGACGGCGAATGCTTCGCTGCGCCCGGCAACGCGCTCGAACCGCTCACCGACGGCGACGGCATGTTCGATCAGGCGGAGACGAACACGCCGCTGGCCGTCTTCATCGGCAACGACGACGACCTGCTGATGCTGGACCGCGATGCCCGCATCGCCTTTCGCCTGCGCCGCGAATCGTGCGCCGACGGCCAGTACGCGGCGCTGTACGACGACAAGGCGCGCCTGCTCTGGACCAGCGCCGTGGGCGGGCCGATCGACCTGCCGGCGCCCTTCTTCGTGGCACCGCCGCACACGCTGATGGACAAGCTGCCCTCGCTCGACGGCTTGATCGACTTCGCAAAGACCATGCTGGCCGACACCGAACGCAAACTGCATCGGTTCGCGCGCGAAGGGGAAATCGAGGACGACGGCGACAACAGCGAAGTCGACGATGCCGATGACGATGACGACGAATACGATGACGATGAGGACGCCGCGCTTGGCAGGCGGCTGTCCGCGCGCAGCCGCATCGTCCGCTTCTACGTCAACGAAGAGCTGGTCGGCTATTACTCCTTCCTCGCGGAGGAACGCAGCAACGTCCTGTTCCGCATCAAGCAGGACTGCGTGGAGCGTCTGAGCGCGCACTTCGGCGCGCAAGACAACGAGCCCGACTTCGCCGGCCGCCCGGACCAGACCTGGTTCCACGCCTGGCCCGTCAGCCTGGAAACGCCCCTGCCCGGCGCCGCCGACACCTCCGAAGCGAACCGCCTGTGGCTGGCCCTGAACTGGAGCGGCGACACCGGCGACGGCGACGAATGGGGCGACCTGTGGCTGACCTGCGCACCGAGCCTGGGAACGCTGGAACGGGCGCTGCAAGCCTTCGACAGCCTGTGCGGCGACGGCGACGGCGAAGACCAGGTCGCCGCGAGCGCCATCCCATTGACCCTACAAGAAAGAATTCCATGCGCACGCATATCGTCACTCCCCTGATCCTCGCGGCGGCCCTGGCGTCCGGCGCCCGAGCGCAGGCGGCGGCGCCGGTGCCCGCCGCCAACGTCGACAAGGCGCAACTCGCGCCCGATGCGCAAGGCCTGGTCGCCACCGACGCCGCCTTCGCCTACGTGCGCGGGCGCAGCGCCGAAAAAGGCCAGACCATGAGTGAAAAGAAACTGGCTTGCTACGGCGTCTCGCGCGCGCGCTTCATCGCCACGCTCGACGAATCGATGGTGGCCTGCTACCCGCAGATCGCACCCCAACACAAGCAGCGCATGTCGGTGAACGATGCCATCCCCGTGTTCGCCATGTGCGCGCGCAAGGCGATGCTGCAAACGCTCAAGGTGGACCCGGATACCGTCAACGCCTGCATCGCCGCAGCGGATTAAAGCGGCGATCCACCCAAAAAAAGCGCAACCGAAAACGATATCACGCCATTCGCCCCTGCGAGCGCATGTTGCAAATTTGGCCTCACCATCAACATTTGTCACGAAACCGAAACTATTGTCATGCATACTGTTTGCTGCCCTGCGCTGCATATCAGAAGCGATTCCCCGGCAAGCAAGGCTCTCTGATCGACCAGTGCGCAAACAGGTACCGGCTGGCCCGGCGCCTTCCCCACGACGTATGAAACAGGAGAAGTAAATTGACCAAATCACTCTTTGCTCTGCTTTTGTTGTCCCAGTCGCTGTATGCCATCGCTTCGGAACAATCGACCTGCACCGCCAACAAGGGCTCGTACATCACCGGCACCGTCGTCAGCGCACCCAAGTTCGCCTCCGCATCGACCACCATCGAGGGCGTGAAGCTGACCCACACGCGCCTGAACCTGCGCGCCGACCAGGACGGCAAGACCTACGACGTGGCCATCGGTAATGTGTATGCGGTCGACCATGTGAAAAACGCATCCACCATGCCGCCTTCGCTGGCCGCCATCAAGGTCAACGAACGGCTCGGGCTGTGCGGCAAGAAATACACCAGCGGCACCGGCATTCACTGGGTGCACAGCAATTGCGGCGACGTGCCGACCACCTCGGCGCCGAACGGCTGGGTCAAGGTGATCGCCGCGTCCGGTTCCGTCAGCGCCAGCAAGACGCGCAGCCAGAACTATTGCTACCTCTGGGATTGAAGCGACGGCGCCGCGCGCCGCCCTGCGCACGGCGCCGCCAACGTAGAATGCACCGATGAATGCACGCCTGCCCCTGTTGATCTGTCTCGGCCTCGGCGCCGCCGGCCTGGGTAGTTGGCTGGCGGCCGGCTTGCGCGCGCCCGATGCCGACGTTGCGGCGGCACCCGTGCAGCCCGCGCCCGCGCCGGCCGCCGCGCTGGCACAGCCGCGCTGGTTCGCCTCCATGCCCGCTGCGGCCGATCCCGGCCCCGGCCAGCCGGCCGTGAAAAAAACACCTGTGTACGGCCGCAACGGCCGCGTCATCGACCTCGGCGGCCTGAACGTGGCCCAGTACGTCGGCAAGCACATCGCGGCCGCGCGCAGCGGCGACCCCAAGGCCGCCTACGCTGTGTACCAGGCCGAATCGGTGTGCGCCGCCAACGACGACCCGGTGGCCGACTATGCCGATCCGGCCGACCTGGCCGCGTTCCAGGCCGAGCGCAAGGAACTCGCGGCCCTGTGCGCGGGCATGTCGCCGGCCCAGGTGCAGGAACGGCTCGGCTTCCTCAACCTGGCGGCGCGCTCCGGCAACAAGGCCGCGCAGATCGATATATATATGGAAGGCCCGTACGGGCGCAGCGTGGACCTGGCGCACAATCCGGACGACCCGATCGTCAAGCAATGGAAGGACGACGCGCTGGCTTACCTGAAGCAGGCCGGCGACCAGTGCGACCATTTTGCGCTGGCGCTGCTGTCGACCGTGTATGACGCCGGGGAAATTACGGCGCGCGATATGCGCACCTCGATGGCGTACAGTATCGCCGCCGCCATCCCCAGGCAAAAACCGGTGACCCGGGAACAGTTGCGCGAACGTTTTGGCGAAGAGATGTCGGCCGACGAGTTCAGCGGCGCGCTGGCGCTGGGCGAGCAATTGGGCAGGCAGGCCTGCCCGGCCACCCCTTAGCGGCTGTCCTTGACCGCGATATTGACCAGCGTCTTGCCGTCGGCGCCGACCTGGCAGATGGCCAGCATGGACACCGCCGTGCCCAGCGCGTCCTTGGCCGAGAATGTGATCGCGACCTCCATCTGGCCGTTGGCGCCATGCTTGACCGGGGTGGGCGTGTCGCCGAGCCAGGCGATCGACTTGGGATTGGTGGCGCGCGCTTCGATGGTAGCGCTGCAGGTGCGGCGCGCGGCCGCTTCAAGCGGCGTATCCGGTACGCCTGGCTTGCCGCAGGCCGCCAGTGCCAGGATCAGTGGTAGCAAGGTCAGTTTGTTCATCATGTCCCCGTGAAGTCGCAAAATGATACATGAGGCGTGCGTGCACGGGCAAGCAGCGCCGTTGCACGCTAGAATTGCAATTTAACCAAGTCGGCCACCAAGCCTCCTCCTCATGAACCATGTCCTGACCCGCGGCCTGCTCGCCGCCGCACTCGCCGCCCTGTGCGCCGGCGCCCAGGCGCAAACCCCGGCCGCCAGCCCGCAGGCGCTGGCCGAGCTCGCCAAAGCCGCGCCGCATCTGGTCGCCGCGCTCGAATGCAGGAAGAAGCTGGTCTATACGGACGCGGTCAAGGTCTTCATCAAGGATCCGAACAGCTTCGACGAGGTGGTCCTGCCGGCGCCGCTGACGGTGTTCGGCATCAAGACCAGCACCATCAACGTGACCGAAGACGACCAGAACGGCGGTGGCGGCTACAACGCCAGATTCACCGGCCTGTCGCAAAAGGACGCCGCCAGGGCGGCCAGGGTCAAGGGACCTGGCTACAAGCGCCACGTCAAGGGCGGCGGCATGATCGAAGTGGGCACGACTGGCAATGCCGCGAGCTACATCGCCTGCATCTACGGCGCCGGAGAAGGCTGAGCCGGCGTTACTGCCGGTCGAGGATGCGCGCCACCTGCAGCGCCGGCGCGCTGCCGATGTCGAGCAGCACGCCGGCTTCGTCGGCCTGCAGCGGTTCGAGGTCGCGCAACTGGCTCTCGAGCAGCGACGGCGGCATGTAGTGGCCGGCGCGCGCCTGCATGCGCGCGGCGATCAGCTCGCGCGGGCCGTCCAGGTGGGCGAAGCGCAGCGCCGGGTCGCCTTCGCGCAGCAGGTCGCGGTAGCGCCGCTTGAGGGCCGAACAGGACAGCACCAGGCCGGTGCCGCGCGCCCGCGCTGCGGCGATCCGCGCTTGCAGCGCCAGCAGCCAGCCGGCCCGGTCGGCGTCGTCGAGCGGCGTTCCGGCCGACATCTTGGCCACGTTGGCGGGTGGATGGAACTGGTCGCCCTCCACGAAGGGCACGGCGAGTTCCTGCGCGAGCGCTTGTCCGACCGTGCTCTTGCCGCAACCGCTTACCCCCATCACCACCCAGCGAATCGTGTCACCCTTGCCGACCATCGTGCCTCCCAAAAGTTAGCGCTAACATCAGGACTCGGAGTCTAACGGACTGCACGGATTTGTAAAGACCTTTTGCCATGCATGCGGGCGCGGTTCGGGTACGCGTCCACAGTTGCAAACAAATTCTGTGGATAAGTATGTTAACAAGCTGCGAGCGAGGACGACAAGTCCTTGCTTTTAAAAGGAAAAGTGGCACTGCCCGCTTTTAGGGCACTGTGGACAGTTGCTGCCGAGCTGACAGTTGCGAACAGAATCTGTGGATAAGTTTGTTAACAAGCCTGTCGCCATCACGCTAAGTCCTTGCTTCTAAACAAAAAACAGCACCTGCGTGCTTTTCGGGCAGCGTTCAGGGCGCGGGCGCCAGCGGTGTCAGCGGCCCAACCTTCATGCCGCCGGCGCGGATGGCGGCGTCGATCGCGTCGATGCGCTGCTGCATGGCCGGATGCGAGGCGACGTAGTGCGACAGGCCGCTCGGGTCGGCGTCGCCCTCCTTCAGCGAGGCAAACAACTCGGTCGCGCCGCCCGCATGGCCGTAGCGGCAGTTCAGGATGCGCAAGGCGGCCGCGTCGGCCGCCGCCTCGCGCGTGCGCGAATAGGTGGCGTCGCCCAGCTTGCCGACCGGCGCCAGCAGTTCGCTCAGGCCGGAATCGCCACCGGTCAGCAGGGCCGACACGCCGAACAGCACGATGCCGCGCCCCAGCGCCCGCAAATGGTCGCGCTGGGTAATGTGCGACAGCTCGTGGGCCAGCACGAAGGCCAGGCCGTTTTCCGACGTGACTTCATCGAGCAGGCCGGTGAAGACGACGATATTTCCGCCCGGAAGAACCGCCGCGTTGGGCGTCTCCGACTTGTGCAGGCTGACATTGGCCGGCAGGCGCAGCCCGGCGCAGGCGCGCATGCTGTCGACCAGCGCCTGTACCTGGCGCTGGCGGGCCTGCTCGGCCGCTTCGGTGGGGATCGGCCTGGACGGCAGCAGCGCGTACAGTTGCGCCTCGCTCTCATGGTCGAGCCGCTCGACCACCGTGTCGACCGCCAGCGCCAGCATCCAGAACAGCAGGGCCGCACCGGCCAGCAGCCACAATCCGATCACGACAAAATCCTTCAGCGGATGCTGGGTGGAGATATTGTCGTTGTGCTCGGGCAGTGACGGCTGGTATTTCATGATGCGCTGTTACTTCGCGAAGTAGATCGCGGTGCCGTAGGCCAGCACTTCGACCGAGGTCACGCTGCCTGGCGCCTTGCCGGAGATAGACATCGCTTCCAGCCGCAGGTTCACGATCTCGTGCGCGTTGGGGCAGCTTTCCTTCAGGCGCAGCACGGCTTCGCGGCGGGCGCGGTCGATCAGCGTTTCGTGCGAGGTGACGGCGCCGCCGATGAAGGAGCGCAAGCCCAGCACGGCCTGCTTGAAGTAATCGATGGAGACGACCACGTTACCGTACACCAGTTCGCTGCGTTCGACCGGACGGGCCGGGTCGAGCAGGGTCTTGAGCGAGGTCGAGGGCAGATGCAGCCAGGCTTTTTCGCGGCGGTGGATCGATTCGTAGTGCCTGGCCTCGGCGGCGCGGCCGAAGACATAGCCGACCACGATCAGCACCAGCCAGAATCCGATGATGGCTAATTCGAACATCGCATCAGCCCACGGTGACGGCGGTGCCGTACACGTAGATTTCGGCGGCGCCGGCAGCCACGGACGAGGTCGAAAAGCGCACGTTGACGATCGCGTTGGCGCCCATCTGCTTCGCCTGCGCCTGCATGCGCTCGATGGCGCTGTCGCGCGATTCGTTGAGCAGCTCGGTATAACCCTTGAGCTCGCCGCCGACGATGTTCTTCAGGCCGGCCATGATGTCGCGCCCCACGTGCTTGGCACGCACGGTGCTGCCCGAGACCACGCCGTGACAGGTCACGATGGTTTTGCCGGGAATGGTTTCTATATTCGTCATCAACATGAGTTACTTTCCTTGCTACTTTAAATGGACGTTAATTATAGTTGCAATCCTGCCAATCCGACAGGGTTTCCTCGGTTTCTCAAAGCCGGGGCGCGTATGCATGGCGGGCGAAAACGCAACAGTATCGCTCCCCTGGCCCACCCCTGCCCCGGCGGCCCGCACCGGCCCATGCAGCGCGCATGCACCCGCTGTTGCGGGCGCGCCGCGATGCCGGCGCCTGCCGCGCAAGCCATCCCATGCTGATGCGCGCGCCGGCCTGCCGCTAGCTGGCCCATGAAACTATTGAGCTTTTGCCACGAACTGCGTACAGTGGAAAGCTTGTTAAATACTCACATGCGCGTCAGACAGCAATCATCTTGACCTACAAATCGTCTTTTTCCGCTCCTGGCGACCGGCTTTCTGCCAGCGGCAGCAGATTTCCCAGCGCCATACCGGCTTGCAGGCATTCCTTGCTGGGCACAGCTGCCTTGGATTCCCGCCTGTGCGGGCAGTACTGTCGGGCAGTGCCAGGAAAAGACGACTGTCAGTATCGTGGCCAACATGGCATTCCTCAACGCCATTCTCGCCGCAATTCCCTCATCCCCACGGAGCCTCCAGCATGCGCAAGCAAGATCGCCAGAATCGTCAATCCATCCCTGTTTCACGCATGACGCGCGCGGTGCGCCTGGCCTTGCACGCGGGCGCTTGCGCCGGCCTGCTGGCCCATGGCGCCGCCTCGGCCCAGGCCAGCGAGGCGCCGATTCCCAAGGTGGAGATCACCGGTTCGGCCATCAAGCGCATCGTCACCGAAACGCCGCTGCCGGTGCAGATCGTCACGCGTGAAGAGATCGAGAAGACCGGCGTGACCACCGCCGCCGAACTGATGGCGCGCATCTCGTCGAACGTGGGCGGCCTGACCGACGGCGCCAGCATCAACGTCGGCGGCGACCAGCGCGGCTTCAACAGCGCCAACCTGCGCGGTATCGGCACCTCGTCGACCCTGGTGCTGCTCAACGGCCGGCGCATGGCCAACTTCGCCTCGCCCGGCGACGAGACAGGCGTCGACCTGAACAATATCCCGGCGGCCGCGATTGCCCGCGTCGAAGTGCTGCTCGACGGCGCCTCGGCCCTGTACGGCACCGACGCGGTCGGCGGCGTGATCAACTTCATCACGCGCAAGGATTTCAGCGGCGTGGAAGTGAACGCCTATGCGCTCGGCACCAGGGAAGGCGGCGCCGGCAAGCGCGCCGCCACCCTCAGCCTGGGCACGGGCGAGCTGGAAAAGGACGGCTACAATGTGTTCGCCGTGGTCGACGTGCAGGCTACCCAACGCCTGAACACCTCGCAGCGCAAATTCATCGGCGAACTGCAGATCCCGCAACGGCTCGGCCATCTGCTGTCGAGCTTTACCAGCCCGGCCAACATCCGCCTGACCTCGACCCAGCGCGACCACCTGCAGGAAACCGGCTTCCTGCTCAACGGCCGGCCGATCACCAACCGCCAGATCAACCTGTCGATCCCGAACTGCGCGCCGCCGGCCAATCTGTACCTGCCTGCCGGCACCGGCGGCGTCGACGCCTGCACCTACGACTACATGGGCGACACCGAGCTGTACCCCAAGTCGAACAAGCAGAACCTGCTCAGCCGCGGCGTACTCAAGCTCGGCGCCGATGCCCAGGCCTACGCCGAAGTGGCCCTGAGCCGGTCGCGCACCAATTATGTCGGCTCGTCGGCGCGCGTGATCGGCTACATCGATTACCGCAAGATCCCGGCCCTGGCGAATACCGGGCTGGACCAGCTCGACGACGACATCCCCGGCGAAATCGAACTGCGCATGCGCCTGAACGAAGCCGGCATGCGCGCCAGCGAACTGACCAGCGAGAGCCAGCGCTTCGTGGTCGGCGTGTCGGGCGTGGCGGCCGGCTGGGATTACGATGTCGGCTACAACCACAGCGTCAACACCGTCAAGGACAAGGACACGCACGGCTACGTGCTGTACGACCAGCTGCTGGCGGGCATCGCGGACGGCCGCATCAATCCCTTCGGCCCGTCCGGCGCGGAAGGCAAGGCGCTGCTCGACAGCATCCAGGTCAACGAGGTGGTGCGGCGTGCGCGCGGCACCATGGATTCGCTCGACTTCAAGGCCTCGCGTTCGCTGATGAAACTGGCCGGCGGCGACCTCGGCGTGGCGGTGGGCGCCGAAGCGCGCCGCGAGCGCACCGATTTCAATCCATCGGCCCTCTTGATGAGCGACAACATCAACAACGATCCCGCGCCCGAAGGCGGCAAGGCCACCAGCGACCAGCGCAAGGTGTACGCGGTGTTCGGCGAAGTGCTGGCGCCCTTCACCAAGGAATGGCAGGGCCAGTTCTCGGCGCGCTACGACCGCTACCAGCAGGTGGGCGGCGCCCTGAGCCCGAAAGTCGGCCTGGCCTACACCCCGAACAAGGCGCTCACGGTGCGCGCCTCGGCCGGCAAGGGTTTCCGCGCGCCGTCCATGTCCGACCTGTACCGCCCGACCGTCTACAGCGCCACCGCCACCCTGCCCGATCCGGTCTACTGCGCCACCGTCGAAAACAATTACTCCGACTGCGCCGACAACTGGGATACGCGCCGCTACAGCAACGTCAACCTGAAACCGGAAAGCAGCCGCCAGGCCTCGGCCGGCATCGTGATCGAGCCGAACAAGCACTGGAATGCCAGCCTGGACTACTGGAAGATCAAGCGCACCGACCTGATCAGCGAAATCGGCGACGACATCATCCTCGGCAACCTGGGCAAGTACGGCAGCCTGGTGCACCGCGACGAAGACGGCCTGATCGACTACATCGAGCTGCACAAGGAAAACCGCGGCGCCCAGGTCGCCAGCGGCCTGGACCTGGTGCTCAACCTGCGCAGCGCGAATACCGGCCTGGGCCGCTTCGGCGCGCGCCTGAACGGCACCTATGTGCTCGATTCGAAGATCCAGACCGGCAACGGCGACCCGTACATCAGCAACCTCGGCAAGTTCGTCACGGACAGCGTGGTGCAGCGCTGGCGCCACACGGTCAGCCTGGACTGGGAACAGGGTCCGCTCTCGGCCACCGTGTCGAACAGTTTCTCGGCCGGCTACGACGACCAGAACTCGGCCATCAACGTCGACAACGGCACGGTGGTGGCGGCCAACCGCGTGAAGGCCTACTCGCTGTGGGACATGTCGCTGGCCTACGAATGGGGCAAGAACCTGAAGCTGCGCGCCGGCGTGCAGAACATGTTCGACAAGGCGCCGCCGTATTCGAACCAGGCCAACTTCTTCATCTCCGGCTACGACCCGAGCTACACCGACCCGCGCGGACGGCGCTTCTACGGCAGCGTGAACTACGCCTTCCGCTAGGAAGGTGCGGCGCATGCTGTGGCTGCCCGCGGCCGGCACCTTGGCGCTGGCCTTGTACATGGGCCTGTGGCCGGTGCCGATCGACCCGGTCGCCTGGGACGCGCCGGCCGCGCCCGGCTATACGGGTGCGCACGCCGTCAACAGCAAACTGGCGAACGCGCGCCGCATCGACCTGCATGGCGAGGTCGGGCCGGAACACGTGCTGGCGGGGCCGGACGGCAAGCTCTACACGGGCCTCCTGAGCGGCAACATCGTGCGCATGCAGCCCGACGGCAGCGGCCAGGAAGTGTTTGCCGCCACCGGCGGGCGTCCGCTCGGCATGGCCTTTGCCGCCGACGGCAGCCTGGTGGTGGCCGACGCCATCAAGGGCTTGCTGTCGGTCGCGCCCGGCGGCCAGGTGTCGGCGCTGGGCGACGGCCAGGCGCGTTTCCTCAACGCCGTGGCCATCGGCGCCGGCGGCAAACTCTACGTCACCGAATCGTCCACCCGCTTCCTCCCGGCCGTCCATGGCGGCACGGTGGAAGCGGCCATGCTCGACGTCATGGAGCAGTCGGCCACGGGGCGGGTGCTGGAATACGATCCCGCCAGCAAGGCACTACGTGAGGTCGCGCGCGGGTTCTCGCTGGCCAACGGCATTGCCCTCAGCGGCGATGGGACGAGCCTGTTCGTCAGCGAGAGCGGGCGCTACCGCGTGTGGAAGATCGCGACGGACGCCGACCGGCTCGACGTGGGCACGCCATCGGCGCAGGCGCAGCGACTGTTCGACAAGCTGCCCGGCTATCCGGACAACCTGACGCGCGCGCCGGACGGCAGGCTGTGGCTGGGCTTCGGCGGTCCGCGCAACGAGCTCGACAAGATGGCGCGCACGCCTTTCCTGCGCAGCATGGTGCTGCGCATCCCGCGCTTCCTGTGGGCCGCGCCCAAGCCGTACGGGCATGTGATGGCCTTCAGCGAAGACGGCAAGGTGCTCGACGACCTGCAAGACCCGGGCGGGCAGTCGCCGCTGACGACCGGCGCCACCGACATCGGCGCCCGCCTGTACATTCACAATGCCGACGGCAACACGCTGGACTGGCTGGAACGCAGCCCTACTTCCGCTGCCGCAGGTACTGGAAAGTAAACGCGAACACGAAGAACAGCGCACCGATGGCGGCGCCGATCTCGGGCGCCCGGCTGCCGTCGAACCAGTCGGGATGGCTGCGCGACAAGGCGGCCACCAGCAGGCCGCTGACATAACCGCCCGCCGCGCCCAGGGCGGTGCCGAACAGCACCAGCACGGCCGGCAGGATGGTCAGCAAGCTCATGATCGTCTTAATCGGCAACTGGCGCCGTGGCGCCGGGCTTGTTTCGTCGTCCTGCATCGGGCGCTTTCGGTGGGCAAAACCGATATCATACCGGCAATTCTCCAGCAGCTAGCGCTTCAGGCAATACCATCCGCACGCCAGCACCGGCACGCCGAGGGCAACGGCCGACACCAGGTCCAGCCAGCCATCGCCCAGCAATGCGGCGACCAGTCCGATGCAGGTCAGCACGGCGAACACGATGGGCCAGCCCCACATGCGCAGCAATGGCGTCTTCATGGCGCACCCGCAGCGACGGCGGCATCGCCCTGGCGCTGGCGGCCGGCCCCGCCCGGGCGCTTGAGCCACAGATACAGGCCGCTGCCCAGCACCACGATGGTGGCGATATCGAACAGGGCCCACCACACCTGCATCCACACGCCCCCATAATCGCCGAAATGCAAGGGCTGCGAAATCAGCAAGCCGGTCAGATACCATGGCAGGTCGCGGCTGTCGGTCACCTTGCCGGTCACGGCATCGACCAGCACCGGCTTGTACAGGCGCGCGGTCAGCGGCTCCTTGCCGTGCATGAAGACGCCATAGTGATGCGGGCTGGAAAATGCCGTCCCCGGCCAGGCGATGAAGCCGACCTGCATGCCGGGTTCAAGCTGGAGCGAGGCGTCCACGCCCGGCTGCAAGGGCCCCAGCGTGGCCGGCGGCGGCAACTGCCTGTAGGGGGCGATCATCTCGGCCAGCTGGTCGTTCTGCCAGTACTTGAGCAGCAGGTCGGCCCAGGTATTGATCACGCCGGTGGCGCCGACCACCAGCGCCCAGGCCAGGGTGACGATGCCGAGCAGGTTGTGCAGGTCCAGCCACTTGAGGCGGCTGGCGCGCCCGCGCCGCACCGTGCCGAAGTCCAGCTTGCGCATGAAGGGCGCGTACAGCACCGTGCCCGACACCAGCGCGACCAGCAGCAGCACCCCCATGAAGCCGAGGAACAGCATCCCGTACAGGCCGGCGTACAGGTCCGCGTGCAGGCGCAGCATGACGTTCATGAAGGTGCCTTCGAACTTGTTTTCCTGGATCACCCTGGCAGTGCGGGCATCGACCGCGATCGATTTGAAGCCCGGATCGAGGCGGTCCTTGCCGATCGTGAGGTGCCAGATCCTGTCGTTATCGGCTTCCTGCGACATGTATTGCATCACCATGCCCGGATATAGTGCCAGCCCGGCCGCGATCACGGCATCCAGATTGGCCTTGGGCGTGCCGGGCGCCATCTCGGGCGCGACGATTTCATTGCCCAGCAATTCGTCGATCTGGTGGTGGAAGATCAGCGGCAGGCCGGTCAGGCACAGCAGCAGCATGAAGATGGTGCAGACCAGGCTGCTCCACTTGTGAATCCAGGCCCAGCGGCGGACAGTAAGGGGTGTCATGACGATGCGCCGGGCCGGCCTCCTGTTGGATAAACGCGAATGATAATGCAGATCATTCTCAATTGCCAGACTCGTTTCCGGCAAGGCAGATTATAATGGGAATCGTTTCCATTTAGATCATTGACACTCTGCCATGCACCGACTTCACTTCGTCCCTACCCCGTTCGCCCTCGCCGCCTTCCTGCTCGCCAGCAGCGCCGCCCACGCGCAGACTGTCGCCGCCGATGCCGATGCGGCCATCCCGACCGTCACCGTGACCGCCTCCGCCGATGCCTCGGCCAAAGGCTTGTCGCGCGCGTATGCCGGCGGCCAGGTGGCGCGCGGCGGGCGCATGGGAATCCTCGGCAATGTGGACATCATGAGTTCGGCGTTCAGCAGCACCAGCTACACCCAGCAGTTCATCGCCGACCAGCAGGCGCGCAGCGTCGGCGACCTGCTGCAAAGCGATCCGGCGGTGCGCCTGTCGCGCGGCTTCGGCAATTTCCAGGAAGTCTATATGATCCGCGGCTTCGCGCTCGACTCCGACGATGTCGGCTACAACGGCCTGTACGGCGTGCTGCCGCGCCAGTACGTTTCGCCCGAACTGCTGGAGCGGGTCGAAGTCTTCCGTGGCGCCAGCGCCTTTCTCAACGGCGCGGCCCCGGGCGGCAGCGGCAACGGCGGCGCCATCAACCTGATGCCCAAGCGCGCCGGCAACGCGCCCCTGACCGAAGCGACGGCCGGGCTGGAAAGCGGCGGCCACGCCTACGCGGCTTTCGACCTGGGCCGCCGCTTCGGCGACCAGCAGCAATTCGGCGTGCGCATCAATGCCGCCAAGCGCGGCGGCGAGACCAGCGTGGCGCGCGAAGAGCACACCGTGAGCATGTTCTCGGTCGGCCTCGATTACCGCGCGCGCAACGTGCGCCTGTCGGCCGACGTGGGCTACCAGGATTTCGACCTCGACGCGCCGCGTCCGAGCGTCGGCACGGCCGGCGTGACTGCCATCCCCGCCGCGCCCGACGGCGGCAGCAATTACAGCCAGCCATGGAGTTTTTCCAAGGAGCGCGACGTGTTCGGCACCATGCGCGCCGAAGCCGACCTCGGCAACGACCTGACCGCCTGGGCCGCCTTCGGCACGCGCTCGACCAGGGAATCGAACAGCCTGGCCGAGCCGGCGCTGTCCTCGCTCGACGGCAAGGCGAATGTCTACCGCTTCGACAATGCGCGCAAGCAAGAGATCCGCACCGGCGAGTTCGGCCTGCGCGCCAAAGTGCGCACCGGCCCGCTCGCGCACGCGCTCGTGGCCAGCTGGTCCGGCCACTGGAACGAGGCAAAGAACGCCTATGCGATCAGCAACTTCGCCGGCTTTCCGACCAATATCTACCGTCCGGTCGACGCCATCGCACCGGCGCCCGACTTCTTTACCGGCGGCGTCATGAGCGACCCGCGCCTCACCCAGAAAACCATCCTGACCAGCTACGCCCTGGCCGATACCGTTTCCCTGCTCGATGACAGGCTGCTGGTCACGCTGGGCGCGCGCCGCCAGACCATCAAGGATGCGGGCTTCGCCTACGGCACCGCGCAGCAAACCTCGCAGTACGACGACAGCGCCATCACGCCGGTGGCCGGGCTGGTGTACAAGGTCGATGAGCGGGTGTCGGTGTACGCCAACTATATCGAGGCGCTGGTCAAGGGACCGGTTGCCAGCGGCAATATCGCCGGCGGCGGCCAGGTCGCCAACCTGGGCGAGGTCTTCGCGCCGTACAAATCGAAACAGAAGGAAGCCGGCGTCAAGCTCGATGGCGGCAAGCTCGGCATGACCGCCGCCGTGTTCACGACCGACAAGCCCCTGCTCGCCGTCCAGGGCCAGCTGGCCGGCCTGTTCGGCACCCAAACCAACCGCGGCGTGGAATTGTCGGTGTTCGGCGCTCCGCTGCGCGGCGTGCGCGTGCTGGGCGGCCTGACCCTGCTCGACACCGAGCAGAGCGACACCGGCAATCCGGCCCACAACGGCAAGCAGGCGATCGGCGCGCCGAAGACCCAGCTCAACGCCGGCGTCGAATGGGATGTGGCCGGCGTGCGCGGCCTGAGCCTGAACCTGCGCACCCTGTACACCTCGACCCAATATGCGGACCTGGCCAATACCAAGCAGGTGCCGGCCTGGACCCGCGTCGACATCGGCGCGCGCTATCTGACCAGCATCGGCGAGCGCACCCTGACCCTGCGCGCTAGGATCGACAATGCGGCCAACCGCAATTACTGGGCCTCGACCGGTTCCTCGTTCGACGCCGGCTACCTGGTGGCGGCGACCCCGCGCACGGTGGTGCTGTCGGGCAGCCTGGCGTTCTGACGCGGACTAAGAGCCTGTCTCAGTATCGGGGCAGCTGCGCTGGGGGTGCCAATTCCAGGCGCCGCCGGTCTTGACCAGCTTGACGCGCCAGGGCGGGTTCTTGCCGGCCAGGCACTGCGCCTGCGCGCTGAACTCGCCGCTCGCTTCCCAGCGCTGCTGCGACAGCTGGGCCGCCTTGTAATCCGGCTTGGTGGGGTGCGGCAGATAGTCGCCCCCTCGCCAGGACTGGCGGCCGTCGAGCGCGTAGATCGCCCATGTCGACGCGTCCCTGCCGTTTTCCTGCGAGGTCGCAAAATAGGCGCGGCGGTCGGCCGAAAACAGCACGGCGTCGCCGCTGACGGTGACCTTGCCCGTCGCCTCGTTGACCAGCTTGCCCGTGAACTCGTCGCCATCCGCATGGGCCAGCAGGATGAAGCCTTCCCTGCGTTCGCAAAATTCATAGCGCTCGCCGTCGAGCGGTTCGTCGTAGGGCGGCTTGTCGGCAAAGCGCAAGGTCTTGCCGGCGGCGGCGACCTGCAACACATGCGTCGACTGCCGTTTGACCACATCGACAGCCATCGCCTTGATGCGCTGCGCTTCCACGCCGGCCCGGCCGGTCTCGCCGCACTTCAGTGCCAGATTGGCCGCCTGCGCCGCTCCGGCGGCCAGCATGCTTGCCGCCAGCACGGCGCCACATTGTCGAAGATGCTCGTTCACTTGATTCCCCCTGTTGATCGGCCGCGTCGATGCGCGATCCGCAATTATGCAGCATGGTGCAGTGCAAACCGGAAGCCGTTGCTATAATCGGCGCCTGCGGCGACCATCCTGCCGCTTCATCCACGCGAAAGAGACGGCATGCACATCGAACACCGCAACAACGTCAAGGTGCTCGGCCGCGGCCCGGCCACACTCGTTTTCGCACACGGCTTCGGCTGCGACCAGTCGATGTGGCGCTTCCTCGTGCCCTCGTTCGAAGAACGCTACCGGATCGTGCTGTTCGACTCGGTCGGCAGCGGCGCCTCCGATCCGGCCGCCTACGACCGCGCCAAATACGACACCTTGCACGGCTATGCCGACGACCTGATCGAGATCGTCGACGGCTTCGGCCAGGGCCCGGTGGTGTTCGTCGGGCATTCGGTGGCGGCCATGGTCGGCGTGCTGGCGAGCATCAAGGCGCCCGCGCTGTTCGCCGCCCAGGTCATGGTCAGCCCGTCGCCCTCGTACATCGACGATGGCGACTACATCGGCGGCTTTACGCGCGACGATATCGAGGAACTGCTCCAGACCTTGCACGACAACTATCTCGGCTGGTCGAGCAATATGGCGCCGGCCATCATGGGCGCGCCGGACCAGCCCGCGCTGGGCCAGGAACTGACCAACAGCTTCTGCCGCAACGATCCCGAGATCGCCGCCCATTTCGCGCGCGTGACCTTCCTGTCCGACCACCGCGCCGACCTGCCCAGGTCGGCCACGCCGGCCCTGATCCTGCAATGCACGGACGACATGGTCGCCCCGGTCGCGGTGGGCGAATACATGCAGCGCACGATGCCGTCGAGCGTGCTGGCCCTGATCGACAATATCGGGCATTGCCCTCACATGAGCGCGCCCAGCGCCAGCACCGATGCGATCCAGTCCTTCCTGGCGCGCACCCTGACCTGACCCGCATGCAGGCCCTTCCCGCGCCCGAAGACACGTTCGCCGACGCCGCCTGCGGCCTGATGCTCACGGACACGGCGGGCACGATCCTGCGCAGCAACCGCACGCTGCCGGACTGGCTCGGCTATACCGAAGCCGAGCTGACGGGCGGCATGCGGCTGCAGGACTTGCTCAGCGTGGGCGGACGCCTGTTTCACCAGACCCATTGCGCGCCGCTGCTGCAGCTGCAAGGCTCGGTCAGCGAAGTCCAGGTCGACCTGCTGCGCAAGGACCGCAGCCGGGTTCCGGCCCTGATCAATATCGCGCGGCGGCGCACGGGCGACGGCCTGGTGGACCAGGTGGCGATCTTCATCGCCAACGACCGCCGCGCCTACGAACGCGAACTGCTGCGCGCGCGCGCGGCGGCCGAGGCGGCGCTGGCGGCCCAGAGCGGGGCCGAAGCGAAGCTGCGCGAAGCGAACGAACAATTGTCGCTGGCCGACCGCCGCAAGGACGAATTCCTGGCCACCCTGGCGCATGAGCTGCGCAACCCGCTGGCGCCCATGCGCAGCGGCGCCGACCTGATGAAGATGACCATGGCCGCCGACGCGCCGCAGCGGCGCATCGTCGACATGTTCGACCGCCAACTGCGCCACATGTCGCACCTGGTGGACGACCTGATGGAAGTGGCGCGCATCAGCCAGGGCAAGCTGGTCCTGCGCTGCGAGCCGGTGTGCCTGGGCCAGATCGCGCAGGCGGCGGTGGCCGATATCGGCGCGCAGGTCGGCGCCGCCGGCCATGTGCTGACGGTGACCGTGCCCGCCGCGCCGCTGACGGTGCACGGCGACCCGACCCGGCTGGCCCAGATGCTGGTCAACCTGCTGACCAATGCCTGCAAGTACACGCCGCCGGGCGGGCGCATCGGGCTGGACCTGCGCGAAGACGATGGTGCGGCCGTGATCGCGGTCAGCGACAGCGGCATCGGCATTCCGCCCGAGGCGCTGGAGCGCGTGTTCGAGATGTTCTCGCAGCTCGAACCGGCGCTCAAGCGCGCGCACGGCGGGCTGGGGATCGGCCTGGCCCTGGTCAAGGGCCTGGTGGAACTGCATCACGGCACGGTGCGCGCCAGCAGCGCCGGGCCGGGAAACGGCAGCACCTTCACGGTGCGCCTGCCGCTGGCGAGCCAGGCCGCCACGGCCGCCCCCGCGCGCGACGCCATGGCAGAACGCAGCGGCGCTGCGCTGCAGGTGCTGGTGGTGGACGACAACCGCGATGCGGCGCAGATGCTGGCGGCCGTGCTCGACCTGAGCGGCTACCGCAGCGCCATCGCCCATTGCGGGGAACAGGCCGCCGGCTACCTGTGCGCGCATCCGGTGCATGCCTGCATCCTCGATATCGGCCTGCCCGATATCGACGGCTACGCGCTGGCGCGCCGCATCCGCGCCATGCCGCTCGACCGGCAACCGCTCCTGATCGCCCTCACCGGCTGGGGCCAGCCGTCCGATGTGGATGCCGCCCTGGCGGCCGGATTCGACCATCACCTGTCCAAGCCGGTCGAATTGCCTGCCCTGCAGCAGCTACTGGCCGGCGCCGGCACTGGCTGAGATCGCGCACAGCGGCAATCGCCGTTCCGGCTGAGATGAGCGTCACTTAGCATCGTCGTCCTGGCTGATATGACAGCCACTTAACTTCGTCGTCCCCGCAAAGGCGGGGACGACCGCTTTCAATCTTGGGACCAAAGCGATCGGGCGAAAAAACCCGCCGGCGCCGACGCGTGGCCGCCTCACTTGCGCTTGGCCGCCACGCCCGCAAAGCGGGTCCACTCGACGTTGCCGTCGAAGGATTTGATTTCGTTCCAGCCCGGTTCGAAGTCGCCATCCTTGAGCTCCAGCAGTTCGCGTTCCAGCAGCTGGCGCAGGGCCGCCACGTCGCCCACCTTGCTGCCGCTGAAGGGGCGCGTGACCAGCACGTTCTGCACCGCCAGCGCCTGCACGTTGTAGACGCCGATGTTCTTGTAGCTGAACGGGCGCACGCTGTACGGGCTGCTGGTCGGGACATCGAAGCCGGCCAGGGTCAGGCCGCTGTTGGGCGCCAGGCGGCTGATCTGGCCGTGCGGCCAGCCGGCTACCGAGAAGGCGGCGTAGGCTTCGCCGGAGCGCACTTTCTGGAAGGCGGCGGCGTCGCTGTCGACGTCGATGTAGCGCATGTTGTAGCCCAGCAGCTTGTCGAGCTGGCGCACCATCAATTGCGCCGAGCCGACCAGCGCCACCGGCGCGCCGCGCAGTTCCGACATCTTGGTGATGCGCACATTGCGCATGTCGCCCTTGAGCACCCCGTACTTCTTCGGCCCCTCCAGCATGAAGCCGTTGGCCGCCGTGACGATATGCAGGTAGTTGCTGTTGAGCGAAGCGACCACCAGCAGCGAGGCGATGCTGGCGTCGCCCTCGGCCATCTTCTTGAGCGCATCCATCGGCACGATGCCGACGTCGGCCTTCTTGATCGACAGCGTGGTCAGGTTGTCGAGGCCGCCTTCGGTGTTGACTTCGCACAGCGGCACCGTGTTTTTCGACACCCGCACCAGGTCGGCGTACAGCTTGGAGTAGCCCTTGCCGGCCGGGCCGGTGGCGACCTTCAGGCCCTCGCAGGCAGCCGGCGGGGCGCCGTCGAGGCGGGCGGCGTGGGATGGCAGTGCGCAGAAGGCCAGGGACAGCATCAGGGGGATCATCTTGGTTTTCATGGTGTTTCCTTTTTTATAGTTAGAAATTGAAGTTCTTGTTGGTCTGCTGCTCGGCACCGGCCGGTTGCGCCGGCGCGGCGGTTGGTTCGTGTTGCGTCGAGATGAAGGCGGCGGCCAGGACCAGCACCAGCACGACTGCGGTGCCGCCCCAGCGGATGAGTTTCCAGAACATGATCAGCTCCTTGCCGTTTCGGTGTTGTCGATCCGGATCGACGCCAGGTCGATCGTCATGCCGTCCTCGAAGGACAGCGTCGATGTCCTGCTGAGTTTTTCGGCTTCCATTTCGAGCTCCGAGAACACCTGGTTGAAGTTGTCGCGCACGCTGTCGAAGGCTTCGTCGGCCAGCATCTGGTTCAGCAGTTCCTGGCCGCTGGTGGCGTTCAGGTTCTGAAGCGCGGCCTGGCCGGCCTGGCCGAAGCGCCATTCGAATTTCTTGTCCTCGACCACCTCGCTCAGCTGCACCAGCGCCAGCTCGGCATTCTTGTATTTGACGACCAGCACCACGTGCGCTTCGCGCATCGCCTTGACCGCGTTTTCCTGGCGGCTGGCGTCGTAGCCCGGCTTCTGCCGTTTGCGCTCCTCAATCATGTCGCTCATGCTTTTGATCTGCGCCCCGATGCGCACCACCGACTGCTTGAAGGCGACCACGCGCTGGCGCTTTTGCATCAGGAAGTTCTGCAACTGTTCGATCGGGTTGGCGCGCGCCTCGGCCTTGCGCGCCGCCAGCAGGCGGTTTTCCAGTTTCTGCCCGAGCAGCGGCAGGGCCTGGAACAAGGCCACGCCGGCGCCGCCGATCAGCGCCAGGGCCAGCAGCCCCAGGCCGCCGCTGACGGCGCCCCAGATGAAGGGCGCCAGCGCGGCCAGTGACAGCACGGCGCCGGCGATGGCCGCGATGCGCAGCGCCAGCACCTGCTGGCGGCCGCCGAGATTGAAGATGACGCTGTCTTTCTTGCCGGGGGTGTTCATAAAGGCTCCTGGTGGGTGGGATGTCGGGCTCTGAGGCCGGTAGTCGGGGCGAAAAAAAAGGCATCCGAGGGGATGCCTTTTGATGTCGCCATAGTGCAGGGAATTCAGGGAAGGCGCGGCGGGAGGGGGACTGTCGGGCGCTGGACGCATCCGCATGCTGCGGGGCTTGGTGTTGTTTTTGCTGTTACCGATCATGGAGACCGCCTTTATTGTTGTTTTTATGGGTCCCACTCTAGCGGCGAAATATGACGGCTTGATGACAGGATGCGACCCGGTCACGCCACCGGCGGCGCGGTAGAATGGCGGGAACAGCAACGGCCCCCGCGCTCGCCCCGAATGCGGACCGATGATGTCCCCACGCTCCACGCGGAAAGACGAGCGCCATGCACATCAGCCAGCATCCCACCCATACCCTCGACTTGCGCGTGCGCGAGTTGCGCCAGTTGTTCAACTCGCTCGACCCGGCGCCCTTCCTCAACAAGGACCTCGACCGCGCCTGCGAGGCCTACATCGAGAACTGGGCCCTCGCCCTCCCCCACGACAGTCACCTGCACCTGACCATCCACGTCGACGAACCGGCCTCGGCCAAGGAAGCGGGCGACCTGGTGAGCGACGCCATCCATAATTATTACGGCTACAAGATCGAACTGGTGCGGGGCGAACTGCGCCAGCTGCTGCGCGTGGGTCGCCTCAGCCTGGGCATCGGCCTGGTCTTCGTCGCCGCCTGCCTGTTGCTGGCCGAGGCCATCACCAGCCTGATCCCCGGCCCGACCGCCAAGATCGCAAAAGAAAGCCTGACCATCATCGGCTGGGTGGCGATGTGGCGCCCGGTGCAGATCTTCCTGTACGACTGGTGGCCGCTGACGGGGCGCATCAAGGTGTTCGAAAACCTGCGCTTTGCGCGCGTCAGCGTCGTGCCGGCATGACCGTCCATACTTGTTGCAATTGAGCATCGCCACTCGGGCGCACGAGCAACAACACTTCCGGCAAGCCGGGCAATTTAAGACATAATCGACGCTCCAGTGTCCGGCGGCCGCATGCGCATGCCGCCGCTTTCCCCACCACGACGTCCGGGTTGTCATGCCGCTTTCCTCTCGCCTCATCCTGTGTGTCCTTCTCGCCGCCAGCCTGCAGGCGGCGCCCGTGGCGGCCGCGTCCTCCGGGGACGCCGCCGAGCTGGAGGCGATCCGCACCCTCTCGCGCAGTTCGACCCCGGACGCCCTGGCGCGCCTGGAGGCGCTGCGGGCGCGCGTCGGCAAGGATGCGCCCTACCCGCTGCGGCGCGACCTGCTGCGGACCGAGGTGCAACTGCGCGAAGACGCCGGCCAGCTCGAGCGCGCCTACGCCCTGGAACGCCAGGCGCTGCTGCTGGCGATCGACAACAACGATCCCGTGTTCGCGGCGCGGGCCCGGCTGGGCGCGGTGCGCCAGTTGCTCGACCAGAACCGCACCCACGAGGCCCAGGATGCGCTGGCGGAAATCCGCGCCGGCTTGCCGGCCAATCCGCCGCCGATGCTGCGCATTGCCCTCGACAGCGCCGACGGCGACGCCTTCAACGCCAAGGCCCAGTTCGACAAGGCGCTGGCATCGTACCTGCAGGCGCTCAAGCTGCTGCAGGACGACCGCCGCGCCGATGCCGGTGAAGAGCGCGCCCACCTGATGCGGCGCATTGCGCGCGTCTACATCAATATCGACAACCCGGCCAAGGCGATCGACACCACGCGCCAGGCCCTGCTGGAGCGCAATGTGCCGGCGCGCACGACCGGGCGCCTGCATTTCACGCAGGGCATGGCCCTGCTCAAGCTGGGCCGCGACAAGGAAGGCCTGGCCGCTTTCGAGAGCGCCCTCGACACCGCCGTGCGCGGCGGCCTGACCGGGCTCGAAGCGGGGGTACGCGGCAACATTGCCGATTATTTCCTGCGCCAGCACGACTACGCGCGCGCCGAACGCGAAGCGCGCCTGGCCCTGGTCGCGTCGGAGCAGGTCAAGGACGCGAACTTGATCCTCATGGCCAAGGCCAACCTCGGCTTCGCGCTGATGGGCCAGAAGCGCTTTGCCGACGGGCTACCCTACGTGGACGCCGTGATCGCCGCCCTGGACCAGGCCGGCGCCAGCACCGACGTGGCCGCGATGCTCGACGAAAAAGGCCGCATGCAGGAACAGGCCGGCCAGTACAAGGAAGCGCTGGCGACCCTGCGCCGGCAGCAGGCCGTGCAGCAGAGCGGCGAACGCGCCGCCCGCGACAAGGCCGTGGCCGCCTTGCAGGAAGAATACGAGGCCGGCCAGCGCACGCGCCAGATCGCGCTGCTGCGCCGCGAAAACCAGGTCTAGGATGCCGACCTGCGCAGCCGCCGCCTGCTGCAGCTGCTGACCACCATCGGCGCCCTGCTGATGGTCGCCGCCAGCGCGGTGGTGCTGGTGCTGTACCGGCGCTCGGCCGGCGCCAACGTGCGCCTGAACCAGCTCAATACCCAGCTCAGCTACCATTCGCGGCACGATGCCCTGACCGGCCTGTACAACCGGCGCTCGTTCCTGGACACCATGGCCGGACGCAGCGCGCGCGGGCGGCGCGGCGACGACCCGCCTGCCGTCGACTGCATCGTGCTGATGGACATCGACCACTTCAAGCAGATCAACGACCGCTGGGGCCATGGCGTGGGCGACGCGGTGCTGGTCGAGGTGGCAAAGCGCCTGGGCGCGGCGGTGCGCGATTCCGACATGGTGATGCGCTGGGGCGGCGAAGAATTCCTGATCTACGCGCCGGGGGCCGACCCTGCGCACGTGGCCGACATCGTGGCGCGCGTGCTGGAGGGCACCGGCGCCACCCCGGTCGAGACCGGCGCCTGCAGCGTGCCGGTGACGCTCACCGCCGGCGTGGTCACCCTGCCCCTGCCCGGCGGCGGGCCCGATGGGCTCGACTGGGAACGCGGCATTCGCCTGGCCGACTGGGCGCTGTATCACGGCAAGGCGAACGGGCGCAACCAGGCGCGCATCGTTACCGGCCTGCTGGCGCCGCTGGACACGGTGCTGGCGGCGCTCGACGACGCCGCCACCGATGCGCAAGGCTTGATCGGAATGGCGTGCGTGCCGGGACCCGCGCAGCGCGCGGAGTGAGCGACGGCATCCTGTAGCGTTGCGAACAATCCTCGCTGCGCCCGCGCCGGGTTGCGACGCTTCGCAAGACCGGCTTGCACTTCCTTACAATGATTATCAGGAACTGAGCAATCACAGGCAAAGCCATTTTTTGTTACCTATGGGAATTATTTGAGTTTATAGTGAGCATTTCCCCGCAGTAGCGCCAACTTCCGACTGGACCCGATGAATCCTTACGAGCCACCCAAAACAAACAGTTCCCCCATCTCCTTGCCGGATGAAGACGCGCAGCCGGTCGGCTGTCCGCATTGCGACCAGGTTTTTCGCGCAACGCCAAAGAAGACCTTCCTGGGATTTCAGCGCTACAGCTGCCCGGCATGCAGCAAGAAGTTCAAGTATCCGCTGTCGCTCGGGTATCGCGTCGCCTACTGGTTGCTGCTAATCGGTTCGTTCGCGATGATAGCCAGCAAACCGGGCACGCAACCGAATCTGTTCACGCTTCTGATGGCGATCGCGGTCATCTCGGATCTTTATCTGATATGGAAGCGCCGATAAGGGCGCACCGGCACGGCTGCCTGGCTCGGTAAGGCGCAGTTCTCGGGCAAGCGGGCTTGCATGCCCGCCCGCAATCAAAAGAAGGCAGTCTGCCCGGCCCGGATAATATCTAGGAAACGAAGCGCGACAGCAGGCGGATGTACGCGCTCTGGTAGCCGTTCGAGTTCTCGGTCACCTCCCACGAATTGATCGGCCAGGAGTCGTTGAAGTCCATATACGACTTCTGCGGCGGCTGCCCGGTCGGCGGCGTGGGCGACTGCGTGCCGCACAGCGGATGCAGGGTCGGACACCCGTTCTCCCAGTGATAGCTGGGATTGGGGCCGCCCACCAGGAAGCCCGGCGGCGGGCCGTAGGTCGAGTCCTTGACGCTGTCCCACCTGGCCGAGCCGTGCGCGAACCAGGTGTGATAGAACTGGTCGACCGAATTGCTGGCCCCGAGCGAACCCATGTTCGACAGGTAGACCTTGCCGAGCGGATTGACCCCGTGCAGGTAATGCACATAGTGCAGCGCAGCGTTCAGGTTGGCGGCGGCCGGGCGCGTGCCCAGGCCGTACAGCGCCAGCGCCGCGAAGCTATTGCCTTCGTGCGATTTGATGGCGTTGCTGCCCCAGGTGTACACCTGCAAGTGCGCCAGGTAGGGATCGGTCCTGGCGCTCATCGCGCTCCAGTGGTCGGTGCCGTCCATGCCGGTGGCGTAGGCTGCGCGCAGGGCGGCCGCCGTGGCCGGCGTGGCGCCAGGCAAGCTGGCATAGTGCATCAGGGCTTGCTGCAGCGCCGCCTCGAACGGCGACACATAGTTCCACCACTCGAACAGATGGGTATTGCGGTACTGCGCATCGACGAAGCTGCTGTAGACCGCCTTGCCGGTCAGCTGGTACAGATAGATGGCGGCGGCCAGCTTGTGGCCGAAGCGGCCGTAATCGTCGGTTTCCTGCTGCCCGGCGCCCAAGCCCTGCGAGTTGTAGGCCGCGTCATTGTTCTTGAACAGGACGTTCGGATTGGCGATGGCCCAGTTCCAGGCGCGCTCGGCGCGTGCCTTGAGCGCGTTGCCGTAACTGGCCAGGCCGGCGCGCGCGCCGAACACCATGGCCCCGAGCGCAAAGGCGCCGGCCGAGGCCAGCGTGGCCGAGGTATTCGGCGGTCCGTACAGGGTCTGGCCGGTCGCCGCCGACGGCGGACTGGCGTGGGCCAGGCCGGCGATCGACAGCATCGCCCCGCTCGGCTCCTGCATCTTGATCAGCCAGTCCATACCCCATTTGATTTCGTCGAGCAGGTCGGGATGCTGGTTGCCCGATTCGGGAATGTTGTAGTCCTTGCCCCAGATGCCGGGGTTGTCGGCAAAGGCGTGCAGCAGGTCGATCAGGTAGCCGGCATGCCAGCGCGTGTACTTGTTGAAGTCGCCGGCGTCGTACCAGCCGCCCGAGACATCGCGTTCGGTCGAGGCGTCGCCCGGGGCGCTGAACAGGCGCGCCTGGCGGTCCTGCAAGGGCCCCAGGTGCGAGGCGGCGTCGGCCCAGCCGGCCCCTGCCAGCTTGGCGGTCTTGGCGATGCCGGCGCGCTGGTAATAGAAGTAGCGCACGGCGGCGCGCAGCACCGGCTTGTAGACGTCGGCAGCGATCCGGAAAGGTGGCGAGCTCACCTTGGCCAGGGCGTCGCGGATGAAGTACTGGCCGGGGGCGGTGACGGCGCTGAAATCGACGTGCCAGGCCTGGTCGCCCGAACTGGCGTCGGTCGCGCCGCCGTTCCAGGCCACCGGGGCGCCGCTGAACACGACCGCGTTGCTCACCGCGTTGACCACCTCGTACACCGTGCCGGGGGAAAAGCTGTCGGCGGCGTCGTAGCCGGTCTGCGGGTTGCGAATCACCGCAATCTTGTCGCGCGCCGGCAGGTAGCCGAACTGGTCGACGACGATGGCCGGCCCCAGGGTCATGGTGGACGGCGCCACTGGCTTGACCAGCGCCCTCGTCCCGGCCTGCGATCCGGATTCGCTTGCGGGCGGTGGCGCGGCGCTGGCCGGCGCGGACGGCGACGAGGACCCGCCGCAGCCGATCAGGCTCATGGGAATCAGGGCGCCGCTCGCCAGCAGGAATTTGCGCCGTTTGTTCGGGGTGTCGCCAGTGTTCATCGTGTCTCCTTTGCCATGCGGATGAATGAGCCAGGCAGACGGAGAGGCAAACAAGCACGGCGTTCGCCAGACTGTCTCCTGCGGGAATGGGTCGTGCGCGGCCGCTGTGGCGACGACGTGACTTTTGTATTTATGAAAACATTCTCGCTGGCGTGCGGGGCCACGTCAATACGGATGGCAGTAGTTGCGCGGTGTTTAGTCGGCGGCGCTAAACAGCCTCATGCCTCGCGGGTACAGGCCTGGAAGATATCCAGCCCGGGGTTGTAGACGGCGGTGTTGATGCCCAACATCCCCAAGGTGGAGTGACAGATATTGTCATGGGAGAACTCCTGCTGCCGGCGCGCCGGCAGGCAGCGCTGGTCCAGCCGGAAGCGTTCGCGAAAGCCGTCGGACAGCCACAGCATGAACGGCACGTGCGTCTGTTGCTTTGGCGCGATCAGGTAGGGAGCGCCGTGCAGGTACAGATTGTGCTCGCCGAGCGACTCGCCATGGTCCGAAAAATACATGAACGCGGTGTCGACATCGTCCTGCGCGCTGGCCTGCCTGAGGATCTCGATGGTCCGGGCCAGCACGAAGTCGGTGTAGAGGATGGTGTTGTCGCAGGGGCCCCACGCAGGCCGCACTATGCCCGACAGCATGTCGCGGCAATGTCGCGAACGGCGACGCAGGAGGCATTCGATGCCGTATTACCCATCGAAAATTGCTTAAATGACTAGCTTGACAGCGGTCTTGCCGGTTTATAATCTTTTCCTTAACACAACAAATTGTTGTGCGCATGCAGATACCCTTGGAGAATGAATGAGATCGACCCTGCCGCACCTTGCCGCATCCCTGTTATTGGCCGTACCGGCCGGCGTGACCAGCGCCGCCGCGACTGCGGAGCCAGCCGAACTGAGCACGCGCATCCAGCGCTATCACGTCAGCTATTCGCTGAACGCCGATTACACGAGCAGCGAAACGCACGACTGGACCATGCAGGTGCTCAAGGAAAATGCCCTGTCGAACGCCAAGGAAGCCTCGATCTCCTACAGCACCAGCATCGAAAAGGCCGACGTCCTCGCCGCCTACACCCTCAAGGCCGACGGCCGCCGCATCGAGGTGCCGAAATCGAACTACCAGGTGGTGACCAACAGCGGCAACGCCAAGGATGCGCCGGTGTTTTCCGACCGCACCCGGCTCACCGTCGTGTTCCCGGAACTGGCGGTGGGTGACACGGTCGGCTTTTCGTACAAGCTGAGTCAGCTCGAACCGATGTTTCCGAAGCACTTCTCGATCGTCCAGTACTTCAACCGCAACACCGCGTACGACGACGTGAAAATCACGATCGATTATCCGGCCGCCCTCTGGACCCAGGTCGACGCGCGCGAACTGACCGGCGCCGCCGCCACCGAGAAGGATGGGCGCAGACAACTGACGTGGACGTTCGCGAACAAGCTACCGCTGAAGAACACGCGCCGCGACTATTCCGTCTACGAGGCCGACGAGGTGCCGGGACTGGCGTTCTCGACCTTCAAGTCGTACGCCGAGATCGCCCAGGCCTATGGCGCGCGCGCCACGCCCAAGGCAGCGGTCACCCCGCAAGTCCAGGCCCTGGCCGACGAGATCGCGAAAGGCCGGACAAGCCCGCGCGACACCGCCCGCGCGCTGTACGACTGGGTCGCCACCAACATCACCTACGCCGGCAATTGCATCGGCACCGGCGCGGTGGTGCCGCACGATATTGCCTTCATCCTGGAAAACAAGATGGGCGATTGCAAGGATCACGCGACGCTGCTGCAAGCCTTGCTGGCGGCCAGGAAGATCGAGAGCACGCAGGCGCTGATCAACGCGGGAAGCAGCTTCAAGCTGGCCAGGGTGCCGGTGGTCTCGCGCGTGAACCACGTGATCAACTACCTGCCGGCCTTCGACCTGTTCCTCGATTCGACCTCCAGCACCACCCCGTTCGGCATGCTGCCCGACGGTTCGCAGGATAAGCCGGCCTTGCTGGTCGACGGTTTCAGGGAAGGCTTGCGCACGCCGGCGCCGCAGCCGGGGTCGAACGTGCAGACCATGAAGACGCGCATCAACATCCTCGACAACGGTTCCGTGACCGGCACTGTCGAGGTCGCGACCAAGGGGGCCTACGCCCTCGATCTGCGCGAGGGCTTGCGCGGCGCGGGCAAGCAAGTCATGGACGACATGGTCAAGAACGTGTTGAAGGGTTTCGGCTACCAGGGCAGCGGCACGTTCGAGAGCGACGACCCGACCGCCCTGCTCGACACCTTGAACTACAAGGCCCGTTTCGAGTTCAAGAATTTCACCCCGTTCCCCGGTGCGGGCGCGTTTGCGATTCATCCGCTGTTTACCAGCGCCGCGCCGGTCGCGCGTTTTGCGGCAAGCGCGGACGAGGAAGGCACGCCGGTGGACTTTGCCTGCACCAACGGGACCAGCACGGAGGAATACGTCTTCACCTTCCCGGCCAAGATGACCGTGCTGGCCGTGCCCGACAATATGGCGCTCAAGACGTCCAACCAGACGTACAAGGCGACCTACCGCCTGAAGGGCAAGCAGCTGACGGTGCTGCGCCAGGTCGACGACCGCACCCGCGGCAATGTCTGCCCCGCCGCGATGGCGGCCGAGTACGACGCCTTTGCGAAGAAGCTGCAGGGCAACCTGAAGTCGCAAGTCGTCTACAAGTAAGGGGTTCGCATGCACCTCCAGCGTCAACTTGGAAAATCCACGTTCAGGCGCGCGCTGCTGCGCGGCGGCGCCGCCCTAGTCCTCCTGCCCGCCGCCGTGGCGGCTGCGCAGACGGCCAGCCTGGCACCCGAAGCGCCTGCGCAAAACATGACAACGCGCATCACGATCAAGCCCGACGGCTCGGCCAGCGGTACCGTGTCGGTGACGGCGAGCGGCGCCTATGCCGAGGAGTTGCGCACCCGGATGCGCGGCGCCAGTCCGGCATCCATGGACCAGGCCGCCACAAGCATCCTGACCAGCCTCGGCTACGAGGGCAGCGCCAGGTTCGAGGGCGCCGCTGCGGCCGCTGCGGACGGCGAGGTGCGCTACACGGTCCGGTTCGAACTGCGCCAGTTCGCCGCCTTGCCGGGCACCGGGTCGTTTCCGGTGCGCCCGGTGACGTTCAGCGCCGCGCCGGTGCTGCGTTTTGCGGCAACCGGCGAGGACAGTGCGCAGGCAAGCCGCGAGTTTGCCTGTTCCCCCGGCAGCAGCATGGAAGCGTATGTGTTCATCCTGCCCGACAACATGAGCTTGACGGGCGGCCCGTCCGAGATGTCGCTCAGGACCGCGAACCTGCGCTACGAATCGGGCCTGCGCCTGGAAGGCCAGCAGTTGAGCATCACGCGCCGGGTGGAAGACCGCCACCCCGGTCCTCAGTGCGCGGCGGGGGACATGCAGGAGTACAGGCAGCTGACCCGCACCGTGCTGGACGACCACAAGGCGAGCGTGCGCTACCGCTAGCGGCCGGGCCGGTCGATGATGGGCAGATCCTTGTTATGATGGCGCCATGTTCCGCCATCTCGTCGCCACCGTCCTGGCCATCTGCCTGTCGCTGCCAAGCGGCGGCGCGCACGCCGTGACGCAGGCGGAAGTGACGGCGGGGGCGGCCAGACTGTATGGGACGCGCCTGGCCGCTCTGGCGCAGGCGGGCATGCTCGACCGCGATGCATCCTTCCTGGCACGCGTTGCACGCATCGCGCGGCGCTTGGGCGAGCAGGCCCGGCGCGACAATCCGGCCGCGCCGCTGTTGTCCTGGGAAATCCACACCAGCAGCGACCCTGACGATAGCGCCTCCTGCATGGCCGGCGGCAAACTGCTGGTCAGCCAGCCCTATGTGGAGCAACTGGCGCTGACGGATGCGGAACTGGCGATGGTGCTCAGCCATGAGATGCAGCACGCGATCCTGCTGCACAACCTGAAGGAATACCAGGAAGCCGTCAGGCGCGATCCGCGCTGGCTGGCCCAGCCGTTTTCGGCGCTGGAAGATGCGGTCGATAACGACGCGCGCCTGATGGGGCAACTGGCATCGTTCAACCGCGAGCAGGAAGTCGAGGCGGACCGCGAGGGCCTGGCGATGGCCTGGCGCGCCGGCTGGCGGGCGAACGAACTGGCCGCTTATTTCAGGAAAGTCGAGCAGGCCAGTCCCATGAGCCATATCGGCAGCGCGACGCACCCGTCGCCGCTGCAGCGCTGGCGCGCGGCGCGCCGGCAGGCCGGGGCGCTCGAGATCGGAACTGCAGGCTCTTCCGCGACGACGACAAAAAACTGAACCCAGAAAGTCAAGTCTTGACATGCTGGTATAGGCGCCAGTTCGGCAGTGGTTCCTGCAACCCGGCCTATATGCTGAACTTTTCCTTGTTCCTAGTCCGCCGCCCCTCAGAACGGGCACGCAAAGACGTCAACACATGCTGGATCACGAGGCATGGCAAAAACCACTTCAGTTACAGGTTGCATGCCAGCGTTGACAAGCGCTGCAAACTGGCGCTGGCGCACGCCTTCGTCGCCGACTCGACAATGCGTGAATCAATGTTCGATAATAGTAACTCCGGCCGGGTAAGCCGACCGCGGCTATCTCAGCGCCGAGCTTCAACAGAATCTGAATGCGAAGGGCTAACGTGTTCAGACCCGACGCAGAGGTAGCACGACACGCGGCATTTAGTAAATACAAAGCAGCGCAACCGCCCCATCGTAAGGCAAGTAGACGTATAACGCATTGACCGCTAATCGATGAGAGATCAAATTGGAGGCAGAGCCCATACCCACCAACAACGACATGAGGCTCGTATTCAGAAAGCCCGCAGCGCGTAGGCCACTCTACAATTTGACATCCAGAGCGAATGTTACTCGACGGTAGGCAGGATTAAAAATTTCTCGCTCTGTAATTGTCTCTGCGGAAAAATAGGCCGTACGGTAGACGGCCGGCCTTTTCAAAATATTGCTGAGAGCAATGCGTAGTTGTGTCTTTTTGTCAAATTTCCAAAGAAAATAGGAACTCAGATCATATGGGGATTTCGCATACTCACGCCTTTGCATATTGATTGCTTGCCAAAGAACATCGTTCCCTCGAGCGCTTACACCTAAGGTAAGTGGAAGAGTACGGGACTTGTAGTCCATGCTGAAACTCGCATTCCAGCGCATAGGGGTCAAATAGTTCCCTGGAAGCGGCAGGGAAGATACGTGCGACCAATTTCTGGAGGCGGCCACGCTAAAGTCGATATCTACACCAAGGTCTAGCAATAATTTCGCCGGAAATTGAGTTTCGACTTCTATACTCTTGCTTGTGGCTTTCCCAACATTTCCATAGGAGGCTTCCCACAGTCCGTCATTAACACTAAGAGTTTCTCTTATTAAATCTTCAATTTTAGCGAACTTTGCCTGGACAGTTACGTTCCAACCATTTTTTCCATTATGTTCAAATGTTGAATCAAGCGACCGTGCTACCTCCGGACGTAGTCCGGGATTGCCCCTGTCGTTCGGGTTCTCAATGCTGTTATTAATCGAAATCCACGGCGGCGACAACAACTGCTCATCGGTCGGCGCTTTGTACATTTTACTCACGGCGAACCGCAGTCGGTCGGTATTTTCCTCATTCAGCTTAACGAGGGCTTGGACGACGGGGCTGAAAATTGTAGACCGTCTGCTAGCGCTTTCATTAGTGATGCCCACAGCATGAATTCGCAGCATCTCGGAACGCCCGCCAACATAGATGGAAGTGTTACCATTCAGCCGCCATTCATCCTGTGCATACAGATCAAATTTGGAAACGCGCGACTCCGTATTCACATCCAGAGACGTCGCATCCATTATGCCAACGACAGTTTTCCGCTCCTGATGCTGACGATCGGCACTACTGTGGGACATCGCCCATCCCGTCATTACTTCGTGGTCTGTCGCGGCTGCTATCGTAACGTTGCCGCTGAAATCAAAGGTCTTTACCGTTGCATGCGTATTACGCGTGAGCGCAAATACGGGCGCGTCCGATGGGCTAAACGTTTCTTGAAACGCTCGAAGTGTGGAGCGATTCAAGCTCGTGGAGACGGTTGTGTCGAGCTTGATACCGTTATCGATATCGGAAACAGACTTTAGTTGAATATTGGAAATATTGCTCTTCGACCGTGAGGACTGCTTGAGGCGCGCGATTGAAAACGGGGCTCCTATGTCGAATTGATGTGTTTCGATGCCGGAGGCATTCCGGTCTACCGCATTGAACGAAGACGTTAGGGTAATATTAGTCCCGCTCCGGCTTTGATATTGGACGCGGGGCGAAATCCTGATATAAACGTTGTCGGCGTCGCGCTGCTGCTGTTGGCGGTATCGTTGTATCAATTTTGCACCGATATCCCTACTTTCTGTCATCACTTCAAAGGGCGCCGAGGATTGCGCGCCATTTTCTCCAGCGGCGATCGATACTGAATACGATAACTTATCAAGCTTGTTTGATGTAAGAAGGTCAGCGCTTTTCGACCACTTATATCCCTTACTCGCGTTTAACTTGAACTGTTTTTGCGCCGTAGCGGAAACCTTCCTCAGGACAAAATTAATCGTGCCAGCGATTGCCTGTGAACTAAACTGCGCATTTCCGCCCCGATAAATTTCGACCCGTTCGATCATGCTCATCGGTATATCGAGCGCATTGCCAGCCCGAGGTGGCTGCCCATCAACCAGCACTTGCGTATAGTCAGCCGAAAACCCTGTCAATTGAATCCGGTTACCAGCGATTAACACGCCGGGAACACGTTGTAAAGCGTCTCCTAAATTACTGTCGCCGTATCGGCCCAGGTCTGCACTACTAACGATTTTCTTTGCGACCGTCGCTTCCCTTGCCGCTTCAATAGCGGTCTTTCCCTGCACACGGACCTGCTGGACCTCAGAAGGCAGAATCTTATTCACATTTAAGTTATCGACAGCCTTTTCTCCGTCTCCAGTTCCAGCGCATGCAGATGTAGCAGCTCCGGAAAAATACGCAACGACTATCGATATAAAAATACGCATAAAAATAATTTCGTTAGAAAATTGGATTCGAAAATACCGGAGTGGATCGCCACCGAAATCATCCCTGCTCATTATCGTTTTCGGTAACAGAAGCACTTATTTCCGACAAATTTGCATCTATAAGACGAAAGACACGGTCAGATCCAACGATAGTGGATTCTCTATGAGCGACCACGATCCTCATTATATTCAAGGCCTTTATCGCTTCATTTACCGAGGTTTCGTTAGCGCAGTCAAGATGGCTCGTTGCTTCATCAAGAATCAATATCTTGGGCTTCTTGAAAATAGCGCGAGCCAAGAGGAGCCGCTGCTTTTGGCCACCTGAAAGCCCATCACCAAAATCGCCTATTTTTGTTTGATAACTCATCGGCATTTTTATTATATCGTCATGAATACTAGCAAGCTCAGCGGACCTGGTAACATCGGCTTCAGTGGCGCCGTCCTGAAAAAAGAAATATTTTGGCGAATAGAGCCCGCAAGTAAAGCGTCTTCCTGCATCACCGCACCTATAATAGCGCGGACATTATTGATTCCCAATTCATCCACGGGCGCGCCTCCATAAAATATGGCGCCCTCTGCTGGCTTTAATAAACCCAGTATAATTTTCGAGAGAGTTGTTTTTCCCTCTCCACTTGGACCCGTTACCGCGACCCGCTCGCCAAGCCGTTCCGTATGACTTGGAGACGGCTGGCATTTCCGCCTTAAAGACCTCTGGATGGAAAGCACATTGTGCCAATCTCTCGGCATTCAACTTTCATGGGTGCAATTTTAGCTTGTTGGAATTAGCCATCTCCATAGATTCCGCTGAGATTCTATCTGCGCGATGGAGGGAGTTGCCGTCGGAACAGTACGTAAAATTCTGGCTATTTCCTCTTTTAGCTCACCTAAAGGACGAATTACGATTTTGTCGAAATGGTTCCGATTTTCCCTATTTGGCGTACGTTTATCCGGCGCGGATTGGGGCAGGCTGATGGACTCGATGCACCCAGTGATTTGATAGTCACGCTTATTTTCGCCGTCCTGAACATTTAGCTTCACTTTCTGCCCTAGCTCTGGTCGAGTGTTTGGGCCGGCTGACGCAAATATAATCATTTTCGTTAATTTGAAAGCGTTATCGCTAAGAGGTGCGACAGAAGATGGCTATTTTTCATCACTCTCGACCCATGCTCGTCGGTAGATTGTTATTGGTAACTTTGCTTTGACACCGAACCATGGAAATCCTGTGGCGAAGGTGAAAAAAAGGATTGCAATTGACCTGTAGGCGCGATAGGAGGCGATTTCAGGGGATCGAAACCGCGAACTGAGCTTCCACCGCTTCCTTTCTGTGCGGCAATTTAATTGCCTTTGTGCACAGCTCGAGAGGCCTTGGAAAGAATATGTATTCTAGCTAAATCGAGCGGGCCGATCGCTTTACCGACTTTTTTATTGCCCAAAGGCAGAATAGCACGAGTGGTAATGTTCGCTTAATATTAACTTAAATATTTCGCTTGCGGTTCATCTCTAAGGGAAGCGCTTATATGGATGTCCCTTGGATTGCAAGCTTTAGCAGCACAATGCGTCAACGGAGCTTGCAGTCTTATATACGGCCTGTCTGCGCAGGCGTTTTATCCTGCTGGCCCGGATGGCATTCGCGGGCAAGGCTCCCATCTGATTTTCGGGCTTAACGGCCCTTTTCCTATCGGAGTGTCCTTGCCGCGGTATGATCTTATGACCTGATTTATTCGTTTAATCCTGTTCCCGGCGCTGCTGCGGCCTGAGACAATAACGCTACGTTCAGCGCCCGCCATTGATCATGCAAAAGAGCTTCTCCGACCTTGAATACGCCGCCAAGAAACTCGCTGGCCTGGGCTTCGTGGAGCGGCACGAGAACGTGGTGTTGGTAGGCCCGAGCGGCGTAGGCAAGACGCACCTGGTGATGGCGTTGGGCTACAAGGCCACGCAGCAGGCATCAAAACGCGCTTCACTACGGCGGCCGACCTGATGCTGGCCTTGTGCACAGCGCATACGCAGGCACCTTGAAAGCGGGTCAAGCACAGGGCGATCAAGTCCTACCGGCTGTTGATCA
>NZ_RXLQ01000015.1 GCF_003953935.1 Massilia atriviolacea | reverse complement strand
CGCGCGCGCGCGGTGCGTGCCGCGCGGGCCGGCGCGCGGCGCCGTTCGACGCTTGCCGGTGCGTGATCGCGGCGCGCCGCGCGCGGCAAATGGGATGCTGCGCGGCGCGCGCGCCGCAGGCGCTTGGCGCGTCGCCCCCGACCGCAGCGCGCGGCGCGAAACGCCAGCGCGCGTTTGGCGCGACGCGCGCGCATCGAGGCCAAAGCGGCGGCGCAGCGAACGGCGAATACGCGAATTTCAAAACGCAGTGCGCGCATGCGGCGCGCGCGCGCGAAAAAAAAAGTAAGCGAAACGCAGTGTGCTGGTTGCGCACTGACAAGGTTTTCGTGTACTTTACGTGATTGAATTTGTCAAAACGTGAACGCGAAGATGCAAGCCGCGCGCGACGACAAAATCATCGATCAAAATGGGACGCTGATTCAAACAGATATGCGCTTAAACTTCTGCAAAAGACAAAGCCGCACTGCCTGATCCGGTTCAGGCATGGCGGCTTTTTCTTTTACGGTTGTGGGCTCTTGATGTGGACAGCGAACCATGAACACCGTATCCGTCGTCTCTGTTTTCAGAAACGACTATAGCTGAAGCGCTGCAAACTTGAGGAGTTGCAGCAGTTCAGCTGGTGCCGAATTCATTAGCATAAACACGAACACGTTTGTGCCGATGAATAATTCGCCTGACCTCCAGTTACGGGTCGGACGGGTTTTAAATCTTGTAGCGTGATTTTTTCCCATCGCAGATGAAGGAGAACCCAAATGGCAACAGCCGCTAAGAAACCCGCAGTAAAGAAACCAGCCGCGAAAGCCGCTGCCGAGAAACCAGCGAAGAAAGTCGCAGCGAAAGCCGTTGCAGCCAAGCCAGCAGCAAAAGCCGCAGCGAAACCTGCAGCCAAGCCGGCAGCGAAAAAGGCCGTCGCCAAAACCGCAGCCAAGCCGGCAGCAAAGCCTGCAGCGAAAAAAGCCGCAGCCAAGCCAGCAGCAAAGCCAGCAGTGAAAAAAGCAGCGGCAAAAACCGCAGCCAAGCCAGCAGCCAAGTCGGCAGCGAAGCCGGTAGCGAAAAAAGCGGCAGCCAAGCCAGTCGCCAAAAAAGCCGCAGCAAAGCCAGTCGCCAAAAAAGCGGCAGCCAAGCCAGCAGCCAAATCGGCCGCCAAGCCGGCAGCCAAGGCAAAAGCCACGGCCAAGCCAGTAGCGAAAAAGGCAGCAGCAAAGCCGGCAGCGAAACCAGCAGCGAAGAAAACCGCAGCGAAATCGTCGGCCAAGCCAGCAGCCAAGTCGGCAGCGAAGCCAGCAGCCAAGTCGGCAGCCAAGTCGGCAGCCAAGTCGGCAGCCAAGCCAGCCGCCAAGCCGGTAGCGAAGAAAGCCGCCGCCAAGCCAGCAGCGAAGAAAGCAGCAGCGAAGCCGGCAGCGACCAAAGCCGCAGCCAAGCCAGCCGCCAAAAAAGCGGCAGCGACGTCGACCGCCAAAAAACCAGCAGTAACTAAAGCAGCAGCAAAGCCAGCAGCGAAAGCAGCAGCAAAGCCAGCAGCAAAAAAGGTGGCGGCTAAGCCAGCAGCAAAAAAGCCGGTTAAGGCTGCGGCGACGCCAGCAGCCAAGCCAGCGGCAGCACCAGCGGCGATTCCTGCCGTTGCAGCAGCCAAGCCGGCCGTAAAGAAAGCAGCCGCCCCTAAAAAGGCAGCGGCACCGAAAGCCGACGCGGCAAAGCCAGCGGCTCCTGCGCCAGCAGCGGCACCGGCGCCAGCGCCAGCGGCGAAAACTGTGTTGGCTCCGGCAGCAGCATGGCCTTTCCCGACCAGCAGCCGTCCGTAACAGCTAGTTGGGCCTGGATCAGGCAAAATACCGCTGTGTGACTCGCTTCACACAGCGGTTTTTTTTTAAGGAGAGCATGTGTACAGTATTGTTCAGTTGATCGTCGACGCCATCGCCACCATTCTCGGTGGGGTCCTGTTGCTGCGTTTCTGGATGCAGGCGATCCGCGTGCGTCCCCCGAGCTCGCTCGGACAATTCATTTACGCCCTGACCGACTGGATGGTGTTGCCGATGCGGCGCGTCATTCCCGGCGTGGGTGGCTACGACTGGGCCAGCCTGGTCGGCGCCTTCCTGGTGGTGGCGCTGGCGACGTCGGTGATCCTGTTCTTCGGCGCCTCGTTCGAGATGGTGGCCCTGATGGCCCTGTACACCTTCCTGACCTGGATCCTGTACGGCTTCATCGGCTCGCTGTTCATCGAAGTCATCCTCAGCTGGGTCAACCCCCAGGCCCCGATGGCGCCCTTCGTGCAGGCCCTCAACGACCCCTTGCTGCGTCCGCTGCGCAAAGTGGTGCCGCCGATCGGCGGGATCGACCTGTCGGTGATGGTGGCGATGATCCTGCTCAAGATCGTGCACATCCTGGTGCAGATGCTGTTCGGCCTGCGATGAGCCGTGCCTGGTGTTCGGCGCTGCCGGGCGCGTTGCGGCTGGCGGTGCAGATCACGCCGAACGCGAAGAAGACCGAAGTGATCGGCGTGCTGGACGACGCGCTCAAGCTCAAGCTGCAGGCGCAGCCGATCGAAGGCAAGGCCAACGAGGCCCTGATCAAATATTTATCGGGAGAACTGGGCGTACCGAAAAGCGCGCTCACGATCACGCACGGCCTGACCAGCAAGCGCAAGCTGATCGAAGTGGCCTCCAGCACCCTGACGCCGGAGCAGGCCGCGCAAATCCTCCTAAAGTAAAACCAGCCATTTCCTACAACCGGGGTCAGAGCTTTAATTAGAAAGATTTCTAATTAAAGCTCTGACCCCGGTTGTAGGAACACATCGGAATTGTGGAGAACGATGCCCTCAGGCTGCAACGGGGCGAAGGCGGGGCCAATTCGAGCATAGGAACTCGAAAGATTTCTAATTAAAGCTCTGACCCCGGTTGGGGGCTTAGTAGCGGTAGCCGAACTCGGCTTCGAACTTGTCGGCGATCTGGGCGGCTGTGACGACGTGGTTCTGGCCGCCCTGGTGGGCGATCTTGATCGCGCCCATCAGGCTTGCCAGGCGGCCTGTGGTAGGCCAGTCGAGGTCGTTGGTGATGCCGAACAGCAGGCCGGCGCGGTAGGCGTCGCCGCAACCGGTCGGGTCGACCACCGCCGCCGCTTGCACGCAGGGAATCTCGTGGCGCTTGCCGCCGGTGTGAATCTCGGACCCTTTTTCGCCGCGCGTGATGATCAGCGCTTCCAGGCGCCCGGCAATCTCGGCCAGGGTCAGGCCCGTGCGGTCCATTAACATCTCGAATTCGTAGTCGTTGGCGGCCACGTAGGTCGCCTGGTTGATGAATTCGAGCAATTCGTCGCCGCTGAACATCGGCAGCTGCTGGCCCGGGTCGAACATGAACGGCACCTTCAGCGCCGCGCAGTCGCGCGCGTGCTTGAGCATGCCGCCGCGGCCGTCCGGCGCGATGATGGCGACGCGCAGCGGTCCCTGGTCGCCGACATTGTTTTCATGCGCGAATTCCATCGCCCCCGGATGGAAGGCATTGATCTGGTTGTTGTCCAGGTCGGCCGTGACGAAGCATTGCGCCGTGTACGAGTGGGTGATCTTGCGGATCGCGCGCGTCTCGATGCCCAGTTTGTCGAAGCGCTCCAGGTACTCGCCGCCATCCTGGCCGATCGCAGCCATGATCAGCGGCTCGCCGCCCAGCATCTTGAGGTTGTAGGCAATGTTGGCCGAGCAGCCGCCGTACTCTGTCCGCAAGGTCGGTACCAGAAAGGAGACGTTGACCTTGTGCAGTTGGTCGGCCAGCAGCGTTTCGCCGAAACGGCCGTTGTATTGCATGATCTTGTCGAACGCGAGCGATCCGCAGATCAGGGTGGTCTTGGTCATTTTGGGGCCTTATGGATAGAAGATGGCGATGCGGTAGCCGGATGCCTTGATCTGTTTTACTTCAAAAGTCAGTTTGATGCCCTGCTCGGAGCGCGCCGTGAAGCCTTTGCCCACGACCGTGCCCTTGGGCAGGTATTCGGCTGGCACGACGACGCGCCGCAGCAGGGTCTTGTCGTTGCCATCGGTCAGCGCCAGTTCCACGTTGGGCCAGGCCTGGGTCAGGTCGCTCTGGTTGCGCAGCAGGGTCGACAAGGTGAAGGCGTTCGAACCCAGCGATTGCAGTTCGCCGGTTTCGATGCTCAGGCTGTCGATCTGGGCCGGCAGCTCGAGCTTGCAGCCGAGCGTGGCGCAGGCCGATACCAGCATCGGTTTGACAGCCGGGAACTTGGCCACCAGGATGTTGCGGAAGGTGGTGACGCCCTGGGCCACCAGCAGGATCGCCAGCACAACAGAGCCGAGCACCAAGGCGATGCGGCGCGCGCCTTGCTTTTCTTCGAGTTCGCGGCTGCGGCGCAGGAAGTCGGGTTCGTCGTGTTCGGGCTCGCTGACCACCGGCGCCGGTGGCGGCGGCGGTGCGGCCGCCGCCGCTTTCGCCGGTTTGTCGCCCGACGACTGGCGCAGCAGCGGCAGCGGTGCATGCTCCAGGTCGCGCACCAGCGGTTCGGTGTTGGGGCCCGCAAAGGCATCACTGCGTACGTGGTCGTCCGTTTCTTCCGCGTAGGAAAGGACCATCACGGTGTGGCCCGGCTCGTCATACCCGTGTTCGATCACCAGCGGCTCGAAGCGCGCCGGTTTGCTGACGCTCCGCTTGGCGCGTGCCGGCTTTTCTACAGCAGGCTCGACGTGGACAGGGTCGACCTGCGCTCCCAGAACGTCGGCTGGCTCGGCCTGGACGGGTTCGTCGAACACCGGTTCGACCGCCGGCGGCAGGAAGGGATCCGGTTCGGCTGCGGTCGGCTCGACCTGCACCGGCTCGTCGAATACCGGCTCGACTGCCGGCGGCAGGAAGGGATCCGGTTCGGCTGCGGTCGGCTCGACCTGCACCGGCTCGTCGAATACCGGCTCGACTGCCGGCGGCAGGAAGGGATCCGGTTCGGCTGCGGTCGGCTCGACCTGCACCGGCTCGTCGAATACCGGCTCGACTGCCGGCGGCAGGAAGGGATCCGGTTCGGCTGCGGTCGGCGCGACCCGGACCGGCTCGTCGAACACAGGCTCGATCAGCGGCGGCAGGAATGGATCCGGTTCGGCTGCGGTCGGCGCGACCCCGACCGGCTCGTCGAACACCGGCTCGACCAACGGCGGCAGGAATTCGTCCGGCTCGGCAACGGCCGGTTCGACCCGGACCGCCTCGTCGAACACCGGCGCCAGGGACTCAGCGGGCTCGGCGCCTGCCGGCTCGATCGACATCGGCTCCGAAGGTAGGTCGGATGGGGCCGGTTCGACCAACATCGGTTCGGCAAAGGCCGGCTCGGAGAAACGCGGCTCCACAAACGCCGGTTCCACAAACGCCGGTTCCGCAAACGCCGGCTCCACAAACGCCGGCTCCTCGCGCTCCGGTTCGAAGAGCACCGGCTCGATGCGCGCGTCCGGATCGCGTACCGGGGCAGCCGGGTAGTTCAGGTCGAGCAGCGGCTCGTTGAAGCTCAGTTCGCCAAAGTCCGACTCGAATGCGTCTTCAGGCGGTGCAATGGCGACGATTTCTTCATCGACCGGCATGTCGATCGGAAATGGCGCAATTGCCGCATCGGGCGTCGTGTCGCCGTCGGCGCCGATATCGATGGTCGGCCACGGCGTCTTGGACTTGCCGCGCCAGACCGCGGGTTGGGGTTCTGGCTCGACGTAGGGCGCCGCGTACGGCTCGTCATACATGTCCTCGGGCTCGACAAAAGTCGCGATCGAGAGCGGGATGAACGGTTTTGTGCGCGGCGGCGCCGGCTCGGGCTCGTGTTCTTGAACAGGCTCGGCTTGCGCGACAGGAGCCGGTTCCGGTTCCGGTTCCGGCTCCGGCGCGGCCGTCAACGCCGGCTCGGGCTCGGGCGCCGGCACAGGAGCAATTGGTTCCGGAGCAGCTTGCGGAGCTGGCGCCGGTTGCTGCCTCAGCCACACCGGAACGAAGGAAGTGTCCATCTGCAAGGTCGACACCGGGCCGGTGGCCGCCGCGCCGGCCGCCGCAGCGCCGGCTGCCGGTGCGCCCACAGGCACATTCGGCGCCGCAGCGGCAGCAGGCGATTCAGCAGGGGAGGGAACGACAGGCGGCAGCGCGTCGAGTTCGACCAGGGCCGCGTTGCCGTCGAAAATTTCATTGCAGGCGCCGCAGCGCACTATGCCCCCACGTAACTTCAACTGGTCGGAAGCGACCCGGAAAGTCGTGCTGCAATGGGGGCAACGAGTGGCGAGCGCCATGCCTTTATTGACCGCGCGGGGTAGGTGGAACGTTGCTGCCCAGCTGGCCGTGCAGTGCCACCCAGCCATCCTGCTCAGCCCACACGCCGAGCGTGATGAACGGGGCGTACGCCTCGGCCACTTCCTCGGCCTGGCGCGCGAGCACGCCCGACAACACCAGCGAACCACCCGGGGCGACCCGGCCGGCCAGCATCGGCGCCATCAGTTTCAATGGGCTCGACAGGATGTTGGCCACGACCGTGTCGAACTTGCCGGTGGCGTGATGCGGCTTGGCCGAGGCGGCAAAGCTGTCCGGCAGGTAGTAATCGATCTCGCACTGGTTGCGCGCCGCATTGTCGCGCGCCGATTCGATCGCTTGCGGATCGATATCGACACCGGCCACGTCGCCCGCGCCCATTTTCTTGGCCACCATGGCCAGGATGCCGGAGCCGCAGCCGTAGTCGAGCACGGTCTTGCCGGGGGCCGGATGCGCCTCCAGCCATTCCATGCACAGGCGCGTGGTCGGGTGGCTGCCGGTGCCGAACGCCAGGCCCGGATCGAGTTCGAGGATCAGGGCGTCCGGATCCGGCGCTTCGTGCCAGCTCGGAACGACCCAGATGTTCTTGCCGATATGAATAGGCGCGAACTGCGATTGGGTCAGGCGCACCCAGTCTTCGTCGGCCACGGCGCGCGTGGTAAACGACGGTGTGGTGTCGATGCCAATCGCGGCGGCCGCTTCGGCCACGATGGCGGCCTGGTCGGCGTCGACGTCGGTCAGGGCCACCACGCGGCTGTGATCCCAGGCCGCTTCGGCCGGTTCCATGCCGGGTTCGCCGAACAGCGGCTTTTCCTGGTCGGTGCCTTCGTCGGCGTCTTCCACCGACACCGACAGGGCGCCCGCTTCCATCAGCGCGTCGGACAGGGCTTCGGCGTGTTCGCGTGCAATTTCAATGACAACTTCAGTCCAACTCATGCGTCTGCCTTCGTTTCCGATTTGTTAGGGCTGGTCGGGCCTCTCGGCAGATCCGGCTTGTCGGCCAGTTTTTGCTCGAGGTAGTGAATATTGGTGCCGCCTTCGATAAAGCGCGCATCGATCATCAGTTCGCGATGCAGCGGAATATTCGTCAGGATACCCTCAACTACCATTTCCGACAGCGCAATTTGCATGCGGCGGATGGCTTGCTCGCGGGTGGCGCCGTACGCGATGACCTTGCCGATCATCGAATCGTAGTGCGGCGGCACATAATAACCGGCGTAGGCATGCGAATCGACGCGGATGCCAGGGCCGCCCGGCGTATGCCAGGAGACGATGCGTCCCGGCGACGGGGTGAACTTGAACGGGTCTTCGGCATTGATGCGGCATTCGACGGCGTGGCCCGACAGCATGATGTCGCGCTGGCGGAAACGCAGTTTTTCGCCGCAGGCGATGCGGATCTGTTCTTGCACGATGTCGATGCCGGTAATCATTTCGGTGACCGGGTGTTCGACCTGCACGCGCGTGTTCATTTCGATGAAATAGAACTCGCCGTTTTCGTACAGGAATTCGAAGGTGCCGGCGCCGCGATAGCCGATCTTGCGGCAGGCTTCGGCGCAGCGGTCGCCGATCTTTTCGATCAGTTTGCGCGGGATGCCCGGCGCCGGCGCTTCTTCGATGACTTTCTGGTGGCGGCGCTGCATCGAGCAGTCGCGCTCGCCCAGCCAGACGGCGTTCTTGTGTTCGTCGGCGAGGATCTGGATTTCCACGTGGCGCGGATTTTCCAGATACTTCTCCATATACACTTCCGGATTGCCGAAAGCGGTACCGGCTTCGGTCTTGGTCATCGCCACGGCGTTGAGCAAGGCCGCTTCGGTGTGGACCACGCGCATGCCGCGTCCGCCGCCGCCGCCGGCCGCCTTGATGATGACCGGATAGCCCACGCGGCGCGCGGTCTGGATGATTTCTTTCGGGTCGTCCGGCAGCGCGCCGTCCGAGCCCGGCACGCAGGGCACGCCGGCGCGGATCATGGCTTGCTTGGCCGAGACCTTGTCGCCCATCAGGCGGATCGAGTCGGAACGGGGGCCGATGAAGACGAAGCCGGATTTTTCGACGCGTTCGGCGAAGTCGGCGTTTTCGGACAGGAAGCCGTAGCCGGGGTGGATCGCTTCGGCGTCGGTGACTTCGGCCGCGCTGATGATCGCCGGCATGTTCAGGTAGCTCAGGGACGATGGCGCCGGTCCGATACACACCGATTCATCGGCCAACTTCACGTACTTGGCGTCTTTGTCGGCTTCGGAGTGGACCACCACGGTCTTGATGCCCATCTCGCGGCAGGCGCGCTGGATACGTAGCGCGATCTCTCCACGATTGGCAATGAGAATTTTTTCAAACATAGTGGTCGATCAGCCAATCACAAACAGCGGTTGGCCGAACTCGACAGGCTGGCCGTTCTCGACCAGGATCTTGGTCACGACACCGGAGACGTCGGAGTCGATTTCGTTGAGCAGCTTCATCGCTTCGATGATGCACAGGGTCTCGCCTTCCTTGATGTTCGAGCCGACATCGACGTAGGCCGGCGAGCCGGGGGCCGAGGAACGGTAGAAGGTGCCGACCATCGGCGACTTGACGATGTGGCCGGTCGGTTCGGCCGGCACGGCGACCGGAGCGGCCACCGGTGCGGCGGCAGGGACCGGGGCGGGGCCGCCGGCATAGTGCTGCTGCATGCCTTGCGGCTGCATCATGACCATCTGATTCTGCGGGATTGCGGATGACTTGACGATGCGGACCTTGCTCTCGCCTTCGGTGACTTCGAGTTCAGCGATGTCCGACTCGGCAACGAGGTCGATCAAGGTCTTGAGTTTTCGTAAATCCATGTGAAACCCCTTGGAATTGTTTGTGTTTTAAGAGTATGCGGCGTGCTCATGATATAAGCATAACCGCGCATAATGCTTGAAGATGCCGGTAGATTAACGCTTTTTAAGCGCAAAGTCGATGGCAAAGCGATATCCATCAATGCCGAGCCCGCAAATGGTGCCCTGCGCAATGGCGGACAGAAAAGAATGATGGCGGAATGCTTCGCGCTGGTGGACGTTCGAGATATGCACCTCCACGAAGGGGATGGCGACCCCGGCCAGCGCATCGCGCAAGGCCACGCTGGTATGCGTCAGCCCGCCCGGATTGATGACGATCATGTCCACGCCGTCGCCGCGGGCGCCATGGATGGCATCGATCAGGGCCCCTTCATGATTACTCTGGAAGCAAGATATCGTGGCGCCCGCCGCAGCAGCCTGGGCTGTCGCAGCGTTCTCGATGTCGGCTAATGTTGCCTTGCCGTACACCTCAGGCTCCCGTGTCCCCAGCAGATTCAGGTTGGGGCCGTTGAGCAGAAGGAGCTTTTTTGCCATGGTTGAAGGGTCGTTATTGCGCGAAAGTCCCGCATTTTGCCGCCAACTGCGGGCATTGGCAAGCGAAAAAAATTGCTAAAAGTTACTGACTGGTGCATTCCGTACCGTAAAGCACGGTATCGACAAGGATTTGTGCCTCAGGACTTGAGCGCGGCGAGGTCGGCCTTGAGCTCGTCGAACTTGATGCGCCCCAGATAGGTTTTCTTGACCTGCCCATCGGCGCCGATCAGCACGGTGTAGGGCAGGCCGCCGGCCGTGTTGCCGAACTTGCGCGACAAATCGGTGCCGCTGATGCCGGCCACGTAAATCGGGTAGGTGATCTGGAATTTGGTGGCGAATTGGGCGATGTTCGATGGCGAATCGATACCGATGCCGATGACGTTGATGTTCTTGGCGCTGTGTTCGCGGGCCACTTCGGCCAGTTCCGGCATTTCTTCCACACATGGCGGGCACCACGGCGCCCAGAAATTCACCACCAGCGGCTTGCCTTTCCATTGCGAAAGCGCCTGCGGTGCGCCGGCGGCATTGTTCATGGTCTCGGCAAACAGGGCCTCGACCGGGGTGGCCTGGCCGGCCGCCGGCTGCGTGGCGGGCGCGGCGGTGGAAGCGATGACCGGGTCCTGCTTGGTGCGGGTGCCGACATACGCGCCCAGGGCGCCGGCCAGCACGGCGATGCCGGCAAAGGTGAAGAGGGTGTGTTTGTTCATGTCGGGTCCTGGGGGGAAGTCGTGGTTGTCATGATGCTGCGCAGGGTGGCCGCGTCGGCGCGCTGCGGACGGCCGTCGGCGCGCGGCTTGAGGGCGCCGCGCAGGTCGTGCTTTTCGTACAGTTCGGCGTGCACGCCTTCGCCATGCCACAAAAAGCTGACCGTCTCGACCGGGTCGAAGCGCGCGCCCTTGAAGTGCGGCGTTTCGGAAATGTCGAGCGTGACGTTGCGGTTCAGAAGGTAGATCTGCACTTCCTTGGCGCTGTCGGCGAACAGTTGCAGTTCGATGTCGTCGTGCTCGCCGGCGGTGCCGTTCAGGACCGCGCCGGTGATGTAGGGCGAAAATTCGGCCAGCGCATCCATCACCTGCAGGGCGGCAGTGCGCAGCGCGAGCAGGCGCGCCGGCTGGGTGTCGGCCAGGAACAGGGCCTGGTAGTCGCGCACGGCGTCTTCGATCTGCGCGTTGTCGGGCAGCAGGTTGGCGCTATCGGCGCGCTCGCCCAGCACCTGCAGCGCGGCCTTGCGCTTGGCGCCGGCGTAGTCGGCGCCGTCCTGGGCGATCATGCGCGCGGCGACGGCGGCGATTTCCGCGCGCAGCAGGGAGAGCTCGTCAATCGGGGTAGGCATCATGAGCGAGATGATACTCTGGAACGGAAAATCTCATTGGGTCGGGTAAAATCGCGTATTCATTCATTTGGTCACACCCCCGACACCATGCATATTCACATCCTCGGCATTTGCGGCACCTTCATGGGCGGCCTCGCGGTCCTGGCGAAAGAAGCCGGCCACAAGGTGACCGGCTGCGATGCCAACGTCTATCCGCCGATGAGCACCCAGCTCGAAGCCCAGGGCATCGAGCTGATCCAGGGCTTCAGCCCGGACCAGGTCAAGCTCAATCCCGATCTGTATGTGATCGGCAATGTGGTGGCGCGCGGCAATCCGCTGGTCGAGGAAATCCTGAATCGCAGCCTGCCGTTCATGTCCGGGCCGCAATGGATCGGCGAACATATTTTGCATGACAAGTGGGTCCTGGCCGTGGCCGGCACCCACGGCAAGACCACCACCTCGGCCATGCTGGCCTGGATCCTGGAAGACGCCGGTTACTCGCCGGGCTTCCTGATCGGCGGCGTGCCGATGAACTTCGGCATCTCGGCGCGCCTGGCCGGCAGCGAGCCGTCCGGCTATTTCGTGATCGAAGCGGACGAGTACGACACCGCCTTCTTCGACAAGCGCAGCAAGTTCGTCCATTACCGCGCCAAGACCGCCGTGATGAACAACCTGGAATACGATCATGCCGACATCTTCCCCGATATCGGCGCCATCGAGACCCAGTTCCACCACTTGGTGCGCACCGTGCCCGGCGTCGGCCGCCTGATCGTCAATGGCGACGAAGCATCGCTGGGCCGCGTGCTCAAGCGCGGCTGCTGGAGCGAGAAAGAATTGTTCGGCGCCAGCGACGGGGTCGACTGGACCATGACGGAACACGCCGGCGGCGATTTCGACGTGCTGTTCAAGGGCGCGGTGGTGGCCACCGTGGCCTGGGGCCTGACCGGCAAGCACAACCGGCTCAATGCGCTGGCCGCGATCGCCGCGGCGCGCCATGTGGGCGTGCCGGTGGCGCAGGCGGCCGCATCGCTGGCCCGTTTCGAGAGCGTCAAGCGGCGCATGGAAGTGCGCGGCGTGGTGCGCGACATCACCGTGTACGACGATTTTGCCCACCATCCGACCGCGATTGCGACCACCGTCAACGGCTTGCGCCAGCGCATTGGCTACCAGCGCGGCAGCGCCGACAAGGCCCAGGGCCGCATCCTGGCCGTGCTGGAACCGCGTTCGAACACCATGAAGCTCGGCTCGATGAAAGACGCCTTGCCGGGCAGCCTGCGCGAAGCCGACCTGGTGTTCGGCTTCGGCAGCCAGCAAGCGCTCGGCTGGAGCCTGGCCGACGCCCTCGCTCCCCTCGGCGCCATCGCCCACAGCTTCGACCAGATCGATTTCCTGGTCAAGGCCGTGGTCGACGCGGCCCAGCCGGGCGACCATATCCTGGTGATGAGCAACGGCGGCTTCGGCGGCGTGCATCAGAAACTGCTTGAGGCGCTGGCGCAATGATTCTTTACCTGCACGGTTTCCGTTCCTCGCCGCGGTCCTTCAAGGCGCGCGTGGTGGGCGAAAAGATGGCGGCGCTGGGACGCGCGTCCGAGCTGGTCTGCCCGCAACTGCCGGCCTCGCCGAAGGAAGCGATGGCGCTCGCCCTGAGCCTGGTGGAGCGGTACGAGGCCAGCGAACTGGCCATCATCGGCTCCTCGCTGGGCGGTTACTACGCCACCTGGCTGGCCGAGCGCATCGGCTGCCGCGCGGTGCTGCTCAATCCGGCGGTGTATCCCCTGAAAGACCTCGACAAGCATGTCGGTGTCACGACCGAGTATCATTCCGACAAAGTTTTCGAATTCAAGCGCGAATACATCGATGAACTGGGCGCGCTGGCGGTGCCGGCGATTACCCGTCCGGAGCGCTATTTCCTGCTCGCGGCCAGCGGCGACGAAGTGCTCGACTACCGCGACATGACAGCCCATTACGCCGGTGCGCGCCAGCATGTGATCGACGGCAGCGACCACGCCATCGCCGAATTCGGGCAGTACGTGGACGAGGTCCTGGCGTTTTGCCTGGACGGCGCCGCGGGCCGGGTGCGGTGAGGGGCGCGTCGCTGCGCCAGGCCTTGTGGCATCCGCATGTGAACCGGCTCGGCGCGCCGCCGGCCTTGCGCGACTGGCTCACCGGCGGCGGTTCGCTGACGGCGCGGCTGGTGGCGCACAGCACGGCATTTCGCGTGCAGCGCCTGCACCAGCGCCGCGCGATGTGCCTGGCGGACGAGGCGGGCGTGCTGGGCCTGCGGCGCGCGGTCCAGGTGCTGGAGCGCGAAGTGTTGCTGCGCTGCGACGGCGTGCCGGTGGTGTTCGCGCACACGGTGGTGCCGCTGTCGGCCACGGCCAGCGACTGGCCGCTGTTCGGCGGGCTGGGCGAACGCTCGCTCGGCAGCACCCTGTTTTACGACCCGCAAGTACGACGCGGCGAACTGGAATTTGCGCGCATCCGCGCCGGCCATCCTTTGATGCAACGCGCGCGCGCGGCGCTCGGCGTGGAGGGCGACACGGTGTTCTTTGCGCGGCGCTGCCTGTATCGCCGCCACCGGGGCAGCTTGCTGGTGACCGAGGTGTTCCTGCCCCCGGTGCTGGCGCTGAACGAGCAAGTAAATATATCAAGTAAAAATACAAGTAAAAATACAAGTAAAAATACAAAGTAAAGACGAAGCATTCACATGAATCTATTTTTTGAAGAATCCGGCGATTTCAAGGTCGGTACCGTGTTGTCGCAAGCGGGCGAGGCTTACCAGGTCGAAATGCCAAGCGGCAAGCGCACCAAGGTCAAGGTCAAGGACGTGCTCTTGCAGTACGAAAAGCCGTCCCCGCAAGACTTGCTGGACGCGGCCAAGGCGGTTGCCGCCGACGTCGATTTCGAGTTCCTGTGGGAAGTCGCCGGCCAGGACGAGTTCGGATTCGCCGAGCTGGGCGCCGAGTATTTCGGCCACACCCCGCTGCCGTCCGAGGCGGCCGGCCTGATCCTGGCGCTGCACGGCGCGCCGATCTACTTCTATAAGAAGGGGCGCGGGCGCTACAAGGCGGCGCCGGAGGCGGCGCTGCGCGCGGCCCAGGCCGGCATCGAGAAAAAGAAACAGCAGGGCCTGATCCAGGCCGGCTATGTGGACGAGCTCAAGGCCAACAGGCTGCCGGAATCCATGCGTCAACTGGTGCAGCAATTGTTGTTCAAGCCGGACAAGAACAGCATCGAATTCAAGGCGCTCGACGCCGCCTGCAACGAACTGCACACCACGCCGCAGCGCCTGATGCTGGCCGCCGGCGGCATCGGTTCGCCCAAGGAATTGCACATGGCGCGCTTCCTGTTCGAGAATTTTCCGCGCGGCGCGGGTTTCCCGGCCGTTGCGGTCCCCGCCATCCCGGCCAGCCTGCCGGTTGCCGCCGTGGCCGCGTTCTCGATCGACGACGTCACCACCACCGAGATCGACGATGCCTTCTCGGTCGTGACCCTGGCCGATGGGATGGTGCAGGTCGGCATCCACATCGCCGCGCCGGGCCTGGGCATCCGCCCGGACGACGCCATCGACAAGATCGCGCGCACGCGCATGTCGACCGTGTACATGCCTGGCGACAAAATCACCATGCTGCCGGACGAACTGGTGGCCGCGTTCACCCTGGCCGAAGGCAAGACCTGCCCGGCGGTGTCGCTGTACGCCACCATCGACCCGGCCGACTGGAGCGTGAAGTCGACAGTCACCCGCGCCGAGCTGGTGCCGATCAAGAGCAATCTGCGCAACAACGACCTGGACGAGGTGGTCAGCGAAGAAGCGCTGGCCGCCGGCTCCGGCGCGTATCCGCACAAGGCCGAGCTGGCCGTGCTGTGGCAGTGGGCGCTCACCCTGGAAGCGGCGCGCATGGTCAAGCGCGAAGCGTTCGGCCTGAAACCCGAGCAGAACAACCGGGTCGATTTCAACTTCTACGTCGAGGACGATGTGGTGACGGTGCTGCGCCGCAAGCGCGGCGCGCCGCTGGACAAGATCGTGGCCGAGTTGATGATCTTCGCCAACAGCACCTGGGGCAAGCTGATGCACGACTCGGGCGTGCCCGGTATTTACCGTTCGCAAGGTGCCGGCAGCGGCGCCGGCTGGGCCGCCAAGATGCAGGTGCGCATGGTCACCCATGCCGCGCCGCACCAGGGCCTCGGCGTGGACCAGTACGCTTGGAGCACCTCGCCGCTGCGCCGCTACACCGACCTGGTCAACCAGTGGCAGATCCTGGCCTGCGCCGAACACGGCGTGACGGCCCCGCTGGTGGCCCCGTTCAAGCCGCGCGACGCCAATCTGTTCGCCATCGTCTCCGCCTTCGACGCCGCGTATGCCGCCTACAACGACCACCAGCAGAATATGGAGCGCTACTGGTGCCTGCGCTGGCTCGGCCAGCAGGAGCAGCGCCAGGTCGAGGCGGTCGTGCTCAAGGATGAAGTGTTGCGTCTGGCCGACATTCCGCTGATCATTCGCCTGCCCGGCATGCCGCAGGTGGCGCGCGGGGCCCAGGTCAAGCTCGACATCCTGCGTTGGGACGAACTCGACCTGACCATCGAAGCGCGCCTGCTGGAGCTGCCGGCCAGCACCGAGATCGCCGCCGATGCCGACCTCGACTACGAAGAAGAGGAAGCGGCCGAGGCCGCCGCCCCGGCGGATACGGGCGAGGCGGCAGCGACCGAAGCGGTGGAAGCCGAAGGATCGGTCACCGTCGTGACCAGCGAACCGGCGGCCGGCTAAGCTTGTCAGCCGGCGGCCGCCCAACGTTGTCAGCATCGCCACGGCGGCCATTAGAATGTAGAATGGCCGTTCCCTGATTCAACAGATTCTTCCCCGGTATCGTGTGAAGCACTTGCAAAATTTAAGCTCCCTGTCCATTGCCGTGGCCGTTTCGGTCACGGTGCACGCGGCCCTGCTGGCGGTCCGTTTCGTCGCGCCCGACGCGCTCAACCTGACCCCGACCGATCCCGGCCTCGAAGTCATCCTGGTCAACGCCAAGCACGCCAGCAAGCCATTGAAGGCGGACGCGCTGGCCCAGGCCAACCTCGATGGCGGCGGCAATGCCGACGCCGGGCGCGCCGCCTCGCCGCTGCCCGACATGCGCAAGGACGAGACCGGCGAAAGCGTCAAATCGACCCTGCGCCGCATCACCGAGCTGGAGCAGATGCAGCAGAACCTGCTGACCAAGGCCAACGAGTCGAACCTGAACGCGGCGCCGGTGCGCGAGAAGGACCGGCCCGAGCCGGACAGCGACGGCACCGACCTGATCGAGAGCACCAAGCCGCTCGCGCGCCAGAAGGCCGAGATCGCCCAGCGCATCGAAGACCAGAACAAGCGTCCGCGCAAGACCTTCTTCACGCCGAGCACGCAGCAGGTCGGCTACGCCGAATACTACAAAACGACGCAGAAGAAGATCGAAGACATCGGTACGCTGAACTTTCCCCAGCGCGATGGCAAGAAACTGTACGGCGAGCTGATCGTGTATATCCCGATTTTCCAGGACGGCACCATTTACACCAAGGAAGGCGGCGTGCGCATCGAAAAGAGTTCGGGCAATCCCGCGCTCGACAAGGCGGCGCTGGCCATCGTGCGGCGCGCCGCGCCGTTCAACAAATTCCCGAAAAACATGCGTTCCAACGACCGCGACGACTTGTGGATCATGATCACCAGCTTCAAGTTCACGCGCGAAGACAAACTCGAAGCCGAACTGCGCGGCCAGAAGCAATGAGCGAGCGTTACTGCGTCATCGGCAATCCGATTGCCCATAGCAAATCGCCCGAGATCCATGCCGCCTTTGCCCGGCAGACCGGGCAAGACATGCTCTACGAGCGCTGCCTGGCGCCGCTCGATGGGTTCGAGGCCAGCGTGCGCGCCCTGGTGGCGGCCGGCTATGGCGGCGCCAACGTCACCGTGCCCTTCAAGCTGCAGGCGGCCGACCTGGCCGACCGCCTGACCGAACGCGCGCGCGCCGCCGGCGCCGTCAATACCCTGATGTTCAACAGCAGCGGCGGCATCATCGGCGACAACACCGATGGCGCCGGGCTGGTGGGCGACATCACGCGCAATGCCGGCGTGAGCCTGGAAGGCAAGCGCGTCCTGCTGCTGGGCGCGGGCGGGGCCGCGCGCGGCGCCGTGCTGCCGCTGCTGGCGGCCCTGCCGGCCGAGCTGACGATTGCCAACCGCACCCTGGCCACGGCCGACGCCCTGGTCGAGCGCTTCACCTCCCAGCTGGCGCAGGACCAGCGCCTGGCCGCCTGCGCCTTCGACGACATTGCCGGCCAGTACGACGTGGTCGTCAACGCCACCTCGGCCAGCCTGGCCGACGCCATGCCGCCGGTCCCGGCCGGCGCCTTCGGCCCCGGCACGCTGGCGTTGGACATGATGTACGGCAAGGCCCCGACCCGCTTCATGCAGTTTGCCGCAAGCTGCGGCGCGGCCACGCGCGACGGGCTCGGCATGCTGGTCGAGCAAGCCGCCGAAGCCTTTTTGCTGTGGCGCGGCGCGCGTCCCGACACGGCCGAGATCCTGGACCGCCTGCGCCTGGCCGTATGAGCAAGGCCGCCAAGCCAGCCAAGGGGGGCGGCGCGCGCCGGCGCTGGATCAAGTGGCTGTTCCTCGGCCCCTTGCTGATCTTCCTCGCGGTCCAGCTGTATTTCTTCCTGATGGTGTGCTGGTACGCCCAGTTCAATCCGTCGAGCACCAACATGATGGACGACCAGCTGGCGCTGATGCGCGAAAAGAAGCCCAGGGCCGTGCTGCAGCATCAGTGGGTGCCCTACGAGCGCATTTCCGAGAACCTGAAACGGGCCGTGATCGCCTCGGAAGACGCGAATTTTTCCGAGCATGACGGGGTCGACTGGGAAGCGCTGCAAAAGGCCTATGAACGCAACAACCGGCGCCACAAGGTGGTCGGCGGCGGCTCCACCATTACCCAGCAACTGGCCAAGAACCTGTTCCTGACCGGCTCGCGCAGCTACCTGCGCAAGGGCCAGGAGCTGATCATCGCCTTCATGCTCGAAACGGTGATGAGCAAGCAGCGCATCCTGGAAATCTACCTGAACGTGGCCGAATTCGGGCGCGGCATCTTCGGCGCCGAAGCGGCCGCGCGCTATTATTACCGCACCACGGCGGCCAACCTGGGCGTGGCCCAGGCCGCCAAGCTGGCCGTGATGCTGCCCAATCCGCGCTATTACGACAAGCACCGCAGCTCGAGCTACCTGGCGCGCCGCACCACGCTGATCGTCAATCGCATGAGTTCGGCCGACCTGCCTTGATGCTTTGGCCTGATTCCTTGTCCCGATCCTTTGTCCTGATTCCTTGTCCCGATCCTTTGTTCCGATCCCTTGTCCCGATCCCTTGCCCCGATCCCTTGCCATGATCCCTGAACGGAAACCCGCCATGCGCTATCGTCGTCCACCTGCCGCCTTCCAGCGCGGCGCCATCTCCCTGTTCTGGGTCGCGATCGGCTCGGTGGCGGTGGCCGGCATCGCCATGGCCGCCCTGTTTTCCATGCGCTACGAGCGCAATCTGTTCGCCGAAGGCACCGCCAGGCTCGGCAAGACGGTCAAGGCCAGCGGGGCCGGCAAGGCGATCGACGCCGCCGGCGATGCGGTCGGCGCCGCCTCCGGCAAGGGCGACGGCCGCATGCGCAAGTGCGTGATCGATGGCAAGACTGTTATTTCGAACACCGATTGCAAGGCCGACAACCGCACCAGCAAGCTCATCGAGATCCACGACACCAAGGGCATCGAGGCACCCAAGAAGCCGGTGCCGGAGAAGGCCGCGCCGGGCTCGGACCCGATGCTCGACAAAATGATCGAAAAACAGCTGCGCTGAGGCGATTTACGTGTTTCGGGGTGGCCGGACTCAGGCCTAACGGGTACACTTGCGCTGTTTTGAATCCGGCCGAGAAAGCGCATGATCAACGTATTTGTCCTACAAAATGGCCGACTCAATCAGGTACCGATCGAGTCGCGGGCGGATCTCGAAAACGTGGCGCCGGTGTGGGTCGACCTGACCGACCCGACCGACGACGAGCGGGCCTGGGTCAAGACAATCTACGGCGTGATCTTGCCGGGCGAAGACGAAGTCAAGGATATCGAAGCCTCGGCCCGCTATTACGAAGCGGAAAACGGCGACCTGCATCTGCGCACCGATTTCCTGCTGGAAGAAGACGACGGCCCCTCGCGCGTGGTCACGGTCGCCTTCATTCTTGCGCGCAAGATGCTGTTTTCGGTGCACACCGACGACTTGCCGGTGTTCCGCCTGGTGCGCATGCGCGCGCGCTCGCGGCCGGGATCGATTGCCGATTACATGGACGTGCTGCTCGACCTGTACGCCACCGACGCCGAGTATTCGGCCGATGCGCTGGAAGGCATTTACCAGCACCTGGAAGAAGTCAGCGGGCTGGTGCTGCAGAAAGAATTCACCGATAAGGACGCGGCCGACGCGCTGAACGCGATTGCGCGCGAGGAAGATTTGAACGGGCGCATCCGGCGCAACATGATGGATACGCGGCGCGCCGTAAGTTTCCTGATGCGCGGGCGCTTGCTCAATGCGGAGCAGTTCGAGGAAGCGCGCCAGATCCTGCGCGACATCGAATCGCTGGACGGCCACACCTCCTTCCTGTTCGACAAGATCAACTTCCTGATGGACGCCACGGTCGGTTTCATCAACATTAACCAGAACAAGATCATCAAGATCTTCTCGGTGGCCTCGGTGGCCTTCCTGCCGCCGACCCTGATCGCCAGTATTTACGGGATGAACTTCAAGGCCTTCCCGGAGCTGGAGTGGCAGTACGGCTACCCGCTGGCCCTGACCCTGATGCTGGTGTCGATGATTTCGCCGGTGTGGGTGTTCCTGCGCAGGGGTTGGTTGAAGTAGAGGTTTCCCGCACAGGCGCTAGCGCCGGCGCCGTCGTTCCCGCGAAGGCGGGAACCCAAGTTTCTCGGCATCGGCACGAACCTGGGGTTCCCGCCTTCGCGGGAACGACGCGGCTCAGGCGAGCGGCCTGCAAGGTCTGATCAAGCCAGCACCCGGCGCGCCGCCGCGATGGTCTCTTCGATCACCGCATCGTCATGCTGGGCCGACACGAACCCCGCCTCGAACGCGGCCGGCGCGAAGTACACGCCTTCGTCCAGCATCGCGTGGAACCATCTCCGTCGTTCCCGCGAAGGCGGGAACCCAAGTTTGTCGGCATCGGCACGAACCTGGGGTTCCCGCCTTCGCGGGAACGACGCGGCTCAGGCGAGCGGCCTGCAAGGTCTGATCAAGCCAGCACCCGGCGCGCCGCCGCGATGGTCTCTTCGATCACCGCATCGTCATGCTGGGCCGACACGAACCCCGCCTCGAACGCGGCCGGCGCGAAGTACACGCCTTCGTCCAGCATCGCGTGGAACCATCTCCGTCGTTCCCGCGAAGGCGGGAACCCAAGTTTGTCGGCATCGGCACGAACCTGGGGTTCCCGCCTTCGCGGGAACGACGCGGCTCAGGCGAGCGGCCTGCAAGGTCTGATCAAGCCAGCTTGGCAAACACCCGGCGCGCGGCCGCTATGGTCTCCTCGATCACCGCATCGTCATGCTGGGCCGACACGAACCCCGCCTCGAACGCGGCCGGCGCGAAGTACACGCCTTCGTCCAGCATCGCGTGGAACCATCTCCGTCGTTCCCGCGAAGGCGGGAACCCAAGTTTGTCGGCATCGGCACGAACCTGGGGTTCCCGCCTTCGCGGGAACGACGCGGCTCAGGCGAGCGGCCTGCAAGGTCTGATCAAGCCAGCTTGGCAAACACCCGGCGCGCGGCCGCTATGGTCTCCTCGATCACCGCATCGTCATGCTGGGCCGACACGAACCCCGCCTCGAACGCGGCCGGCGCGAAGTACACGCCTTCGTCCAGCATGGCGTGGAAGAATGCATTGAAGCGCGTCTTGTCGCCCGCCATCATCTCGGCATAGCTGCCCGGCACTTCTTCGCTGAAGTAAATCCCGAACATCCCGCCCACCGCATCGGCGCAGAAGGTCACGCCGGCCTCCCTGGCCGCCTGCGCCAGCCCGGCCGCCAGCTTGGCGGTCTGCGCCGTCAGCTTCTCGTAGAAACCCGGCTCCTGGATCAGGCGCAAGGTGGTCATGCCGGCCGCCACCGCCACCGGATTGCCCGACAGCGTACCGGCCTGGTACACCGCCCCGATCGGCGCCATGTTCTGCATCAGCTCGGCACGGCCGCCGAAGGCCGCCACCGGCATCCCGCCGCCGATGACCTTGCCCAGCGCGGTCAGGTCCGGCACGATGTCGTACAGTTCCTGCGCCCCGCCCAGGCCGACGCGGAAGCCGCACATGACTTCGTCGAAAATCAGGATCGCGCCGTGCCGCGTGCACAGATCGCGCATGGCGCGCAGGAACTCCGGCGTGGCCTTGATCAGGTTCATATTGCCGGCCACCGGCTCCACGATCACGCAGGCGATGGTGTCGCCCATGGAGGCGAACGCATCTTCCAGCTGCGCCACATTGTTATAGTCGAGCACCAGGGTGTGCTTGACGAAGTCTTCCGGCACGCCGGCCGAGGTCGGGTTGCCGAAGGTCAGCAAACCGCTGCCGGCCTTGACCAGCAGCGAGTCGGCGTGGCCGTGGTAGCAGCCTTCGAACTTGACGATCTTGTCGCGCCCGGTGGCGCCGCGCGCCAGGCGCAGCGCGCTCATGGTCGCTTCGGTGCCGGACGATACCAGCCGCACCTGCTCGATCGAGGGCACCAGGCGGCAGATTTCTTCGGCCATCAGGATTTCGCCTTCGGTCGGGGCGCCGAACGACAGGCCGCGCGCGGCCGCGTCCTGCACCGCTTTCACCACGTCCGGATGGGCGTGGCCGACGATGGCCGGCCCCCACGAACCGATGTAGTCGATGTAGCGCTTGCCGTCGGCGTCCCAGAAGTAGGGGCCTTCGGCGCGGGTGATGAAGCGCGGCGTGCCGCCCACCGATTTGAAGGCGCGCACCGGCGAATTGACGCCGCCCGGGGTGGATTTCTGGGCGCGCGCGAACAGCGTGTTATTCAGGGAGTCTTGGTTCATGGCTTGCTCGATAAGGGAATGGGGTGGGCGAAAAATTTGTTGGGCACCAGCTTGCCCATGCCGAAGCGCTGCGCGTTGGCCAGCGCGCCGACGGTGAATTCCTGGGCCGCCTGGATGGCCTCGACGGCGTCGCCCTCGCCGAAGCGGCGCGCCATCAGCGCGGCCAGCGCGCCCGACAAGGTGCTGCCGGCGCCCACGAAGGGGCCCGGCAAATGCTGCCAGTTGAAGGTGCCGACCACGCCGTTCTCGTCGAACAGGGTGTTCGACAGCTGCGCCCCGGCGCCCGTGCCGCTCGAGCCGGTGCACTTGACCAGCACGTACTGGCAGCCCATGCCGGTCAGCTCGGCCACGTCTTCCTTGAGCATGTCGGCGCCGCCTTCGCGCCAGGTTTCGGCCATGCGCGCCAGCTCGACCTGGGTGAGCAGCAGCACGGTGGCCTGCGGCACCAGGATCTGGCGGATCGCGCCGAGCATGTCGTCGTCGGCCAGGCCCGAGTCGGGCAGGCTCGATAAAAACGGGTCGAGGATCAGCGGCACGTCCGGATAGTCGGAGACGATTTCGGCGATCGCCGAGGCTTGCTCGATGCTGCTGATTGCGCCGACCTTGAAGGCGGCCACCGGCATGTCTTCGAGCACCACGCGGGCCTGGTCGCAGACCCAGTCGGCGTCGACTTCCTGCAGGTCTTCGACGCGCGCGGTGTCGGCAATGAGGATGCCGGTCATGACCGACAGGCCGTGGCAGCCGAGGGCCGAAAAACACGCCAGGTCGGCCTGGATGCCGATGGCGCCGATGGGATCGGACACGCCGAACGTTAAGATCAGTGGAGAAGTTTGGATTTGCACGGCCGGTAGATTAAGATGCCTGATTCGGCATTTTACTAGATAGAAGGGTAGTCCAACGTGAGCAGCAACGAATCGACCGGCGCAGCAGGCGCCGCTTTCCAGACCTGGATGTGCCTGATCTGCGGCTGGGTCTACGACGAGGCAGCCGGCCTGCCCGAAGAAGGCATCGCCCCCGGTACCCGCTGGGCCGATGTGCCCATGAATTGGACTTGCCCCGAGTGCGGCGCCCGTAAAGATGACTTCGAAATGACAGTTATCTGATTAGCATGAGGCTTATTGCCGACACATGTTGACTAGCCGCAACATTAAGGGGACAAAAGGGTTGCCCTATGATATCGTTCATGCTCATGCTGAGTGAAACTGAAAATGACGACATTGCCGCAACCGAACGTACTGAAAATCATGGTGATCGACGACAGCAGCACGATTCGTCGCTCGGCCGAGATTTTCCTCACCCAGGCAGGCTATCAGGTGGTGCTGGCCGAAGACGGCTTCGATGCCCTGGCCAAGATTAACGACCATCATCCGTCGCTGATTTTCTGCGACATCCTGATGCCGCGCCTCGATGGTTACCAGACTTGCGCGCTGATCAAGCGCAGTGCGCGTTTCCACGCCACCCCGGTACTGATGCTGTCATCGAAAGATGGCTTGTTCGACCGGGCGCGCGGCCTGATGGTCGGCTCCTCCGCCTACCTGACCAAACCCTTTAGCAAAGACAGTCTGCTTAGCGCAGTGCGCGAGCATACTGCCGACACCGTTTCAAAATAATTACTGGAGCCTCCCGTGGCCATACAAAAAATCCTGATCGTCGACGATTCCCCGACCGAGCGTTACTACCTGACCGACATCCTGGTCAAAGCCGGCTTCACCGTGACCACCGCCGAAAACGGCGAGGAAGCGCTGCTCAAGATCAAGGACGACAAACCTGAACTGATCCTGATGGACGTGGTCATGCCTGGCGCGAACGGCTTCCAGGTCACCCGCACCATCGCGCGCGACCCGGACCTGGGCGACGTGCCCATCATCATCTGCAGCAGCAAGAACCAGGAAACCGACCGTGTCTGGGGCCTGCGCCAGGGCGCGCGCGACTACATGGTCAAGCCGGTCGATGCCGAACTGCTGTTGGCGAAGATCGCCGCTCTCGGCGGCGCATAAATCGTGAGCGACGTCGATTTCGCCCCAGCCGTTTCCACGCCCACCGATGGCGTCGGCCGCCGCACCCGCTTGCGCCAGTACCAGGTGCAGCTGCTCGAACGCATGCAGGCTGCCCGTACCAACAGCGGCGCGCGCGTCAACCAGCTGGGAGTGCTGATCGGCGCCGAGCGCTTCCTGCTCGACCTCACCCAGGCCGGCGAAATCGTGCCGGTGCCGCCGGTCACGGTGGTGCCGCTGACGCAGCCGTGGTACCTGGGCCTGGCCAATATCCGGGGCAATCTGGTTGGCCTGATCGATTTCGCGCGCTTCCAGGGAGGCTCGGAAACCGTGGCCGGCCCGGACAGCCGCATCGTCACCCTGGCCAACCACCTGGGCTTTAACTGCGGCCTGCTGGTGGCCCGGGTGTACGGCTTGCGCCACGCCGGCGACATGGAAGTGGTCGGCGACAGATTACGCGATACCGACGCAAACGAATGGATCCCGCTCGACCTGGCGGCCCTCGTTACCGATGCGCGGTTTTTGCACGTTGGATTTTAAGCCGCAGTCATAAGTGGCCATACCTTAAGAAACTGGGAGCTGGAATGGGATTTGCATGGAAGAGTACCCCAAAGGGTGAGCCGGTACCGGATACGGAATTCGGTCCCGACCTGGAGGCTGCGGCCTTGAACAAGGCCGATGCGCCTGCTGGCGCGGAAAACGTGATCGACGACAGCCATCGCGCCGAACTCGATCAGCACGACGAGCTGCGCCTGGCCAACATCATGGGCCGCAAGCGACGCGACGACGATGACGACGGCGATGTCGAAGCGCGCCTGCCGTTCATCGGCCACCTGTCCCTGCCGCGCCAGCTGCGCATCCTGCTGATGGTGTTCGTGGCCGGTATCCTGGTCACCGTGATTGCGCTGTGGCGCAACGCGGCCAGTAGCTCCGACGCATCGGCCCAGACGCAGATCGCATCGGACGCCCTGATGCACTCCCAGCGTATCGGTAAAGCGGCGCCGAACGCGATCCAGGGTAACCCGGAAGCGTTCGTGCAGCTCGAACAGAGCCGCGCCCAGCTCAATGCCGACCTGACCGCGCTCCAGCGCGGCGGCAAGATCGGCGGCGTCGAACTGCCGACGCCACCGGCCAGCATGAACCGCCTGATCGCCGCGGCGAAAACCAAGTGGGTCAGCACCGACAATGCGGCAGGCACGATTCTGCGCATGAAGCCGGAACTGACCGGTTTCGAAAAGACCCTGCGCCAGCTCGACATCCTCTCGCCAGAGCTGTTGACGATGACCGAAGAGCTGCTCAACGAAAAAGTCCAGCGCGGCGGTACGCCACGCGAACTGGCGGCGATCGGCCGCCTGATGATGCTGACCCAGCGCCTCTCGCGCAGCGCCAGCGAATTCCTGACCTCCGGCGGTATCCGTCCTGAAACCGCGTTCCAGCTGGGCCGCGACACCACGACCTTCCGTACCACGGTCGAAGGCTTCCTGAACGGGAACGAGACGATGCAGCTGTCCGCGACCAAGGATGCGGAACTGCGCGTCAAGCTCGAGCTGATCAAATCGAAATTCGACACCTACCAGAAACTGGTGGCCTCGATCCTCGACAACCTGCCGAAATTCACGGCCGCCAAAGGCGCCGAACAGTCGATCTTCTACGAGAACGAAGAAGTCAAATCGCTGCTGACCAAGGTGCAGGTCGGCTTCCGTACCGAGCAGGATTCGAACAACGCCTGGTTCTGGGTGATGGCCCTGTCCACCCTGTTCACCCTGGCCGTCGGCGTCAGTATCGCCCGCGTCATGCTGCAAGATTCGCGTACCCGGGCCCGCGGCGCCGATGTGCGTCGCCAGGAAGCGGAAACGATGCGCCAGCTGGCGCAGTCGAAGGAAGAAGAAGCGAAAGCGACCAACGACCAGAACCAGGCCGCTATTTTGCGCCTGATGAACGAACTGCAGGAAGTGGCGGACGGCGACTTGACCGTGCACGCAACGGTGTCGGAAGACATTACCGGCGCGATTGCCGACTCGGTTAACTACACGGTGGAAGAGCTGCGCGGGCTGGTGGAACGCGTCACGACGACGGCCGAGCAGGTGACCTCGGCATCGACCAACGCACAGAATATTTCGACCGACCTGCTGGCGGCGACCGAGCAGCAGTCGCGCGAGATCCAGGAAGCGTCCGAGACGGTTCTGAAAATGGCGAACGAAATTACCGACGTATCGAAGTCGGCGAACGAATCGGCAGAGGTTGCGCGCCAGTCGGTTGCGGCGGCATTGCAAGGTTCGACGGCGGTGGAAAACTCGATCAAGGGCATGCACGAGATCCGCGAGCAGATCCAGGAAACCTCGAAACGAATCAAGCGCCTGGGCGAATCGTCCCAGGAGATTGGCGAGATCACGGAACTGATTTCCGACATTACCGAACAGACCAACGTGCTGGCGCTGAACGCGGCGATTCAGGCGGCATCGGCCGGCGAAGCGGGTCGCGGCTTCTCGGTGGTTGCGGAAGAGGTTCAGCGACTGGCGGAACGTTCGGCGGAAGCGGCAAAACAGATCGGCGCGCTGGTGCGTACCATTCAGACCGATACCCACGACGCGGTGGCCGCTATGGAAAAATCGACGCAGGGTGTGGTCGAGGGAGCCAGGCTGTCCGATGCTGCGGGTGCCGCACTGTCCGACATTTCGCGCGTTTCGAACCGCCTTGCGGAACTGATTCAGGGAATTTCCTTCGCAACCGAGCTGCAGGCGACATCGGCGAACGATGTGGCGCACAACATTCAGCACATCCTGTCGGTGACCGAAAACACCCAGGACGGTACCCAGCAAACCGCCCAATCGATTCGCCAGCTGTCGCTGCTGGCGCAGGAACTGAAAAACTCGGTATCGCGCTTCCGCGTGGTGGCTTGAGAACCCGGTTGATTTATCAAGGTAAGCATGACCACTACTGACAATTCGCACGTGCCGCAGTTCGACACAGGACCGCTGTCCTGGGTCATGAGCGAGATCCGCGATGCGCTGGGCCGCTCCAACACCGCGCTGGCAGAGGCGGCGGAGCGTACGGCGGAAGCCCAGGCAAGTTCGCTCAAACATGCGAAAGCCTATCTGCACCAGGCGCACGGCGCCTTGCAGATGGTCGATGTCGATGGCGCCGGCGCCATGACCGAAGCCGCCGAGAGCGCGCTGGACCGCTTCAAGGACGGCCTGCTCGATTGCACGCCCGAGCGCGCGCAGATCATCGCCCACGCTTACCAGGCGCTGATCGAGTATCTCGAAGAACTGCTTTCGGGCGCGCCACAGCAGCCGGCGCGCCTGTTCCCTTACTATCGCGCGCTCAAGGAAATGCTGGGCGCCGACCGGATCCATCCGGCCGACCTGTTTTTCGCCGACCTGTCGGCGCCGGTCTCGCTCAAGCGCCACACGGCGCCGACCGCCGAGCCGGACTACGCGGCCTGCCGCACGCGCTTCGAAAAAGCGCTGCTGCCGTTCCTGAAAAGTACCGACAAGGCCAGCTGGCAGCAGCACGCCCAGGTCCTGCTGGAAGCGATCGCCCATGTGGCCGACGCCCAGGACCAGCCTTTGCCGCGCACCTTCTGGATGGCGATGCAGGGCTTCGCCGAACTGGTGGCCCAGGGCCACCTGGCCAGCGACCTGTATGTCAAGCAGCTGTTCGGCCTGATCAACCTGCAGATCCGCCGCCTCTCGCAAGGCCAGGTCAGCCTGCCCGAAACGATGCTGCGCGACGCCCTGTTCTTCATGGCCGCCGTGCCGAATCCGCCGCCGACGGCATTGGCCCTGCGCCGCGCCTATCACCTGGACGGCATGGTCCCGGCCGATTACGATACGCGCCGCTACGGCCGCATCGACGCCGAAGCGCTGAAAACCGCCAAGGAAGCCCTGGCCAAGGCCAAGGCCAACTGGGACCGCCTGTCGGTCGAACCGCTGCCGTCGCTGGAAACCGAATTCGTCGAACTGCTCGGCACCCTGGCCGCGGCCGGCGAGAAGCTGGGCGCTCCGGCGCTGGCGCGCCTGCAGCAGCAGATGGTGCAGGCCGCGACCGCCTCGGCTGCGACGAAACACAATAGCGTGTTCAGTCTCGAAATGGCGACCGCCATGCTGTTCATCGAGAACAGCCTCGACAAGATCCGCCAGCTGCCCGACGATTTCGACGCCCACGCCGAGATCATCGGCGCGCGCCTGCTGGCCATCGGCGCCGGCGAAACGCCGCCCGAAGCGCCGCAATGGCAGGGCGAACTGTCGCGCCGCATCCAGCACGAGCAGACCGTCGCCGTGCTGGCCGCCGAAATGAAGAACGGCTTGCGCCAGGTCGAAAAAGTCCTCGACGACTATTATTCCGACACCAGCAAGCGCGCCACCCTGGCCCAGATCGATCCGGTGCTGCACCAGCTGCAGGGCGCTGTCGCCATCCTCGACCAGGAAGACGCGATGCGCGCCGCCCTGCACGTCAAGGATGCGGTGCGCACCCTGGCCGCCGCCGAAGGCAATCCGGAACTGGAAGCGTCTTCGCTGCAGAACATCGCCCAGAACATCGGCGCGCTCGGCTTCTTTGTCGACATGCTGGCCAAGAACGTCGACGAGGCGCGCGAGCGCTTCACCTTCGACAGCAACGAGGGCATGCTGCGCGCCGTCCCGTTCGAAAAACCGGCGCACGGCGAATCGCAATTCGACCAGGAACCGGTGATCGAGATCGAACCGGTGCCCGTCATCGACACGCCTGCGCCAGTTGCGCCGGTGGTGGTCGAAGAAGAAGTCAAGGCGCCGGTCGTGGTGGCCGCGCCGGCGCCGCCGGGCGACGACGAAATCGAAGCCGAACTGCTCGAAATCTTCATCTCCGAAGCGCAGGAAGTGCTGGCCTTTGTCGGTTCGACCCTGCCGGCCGCGCAAAGCATGCCGAACAACCTGGAAACGCTGACGATGCTGCGGCGTTCCTTCCACACCCTCAAGGGCAGTGGACGCATGGTTGGCCTGAACAACTTCGCCGAAGGCGCCGCCGCCGTCGAAAAAGTGATGAACCTGTGGTTGTCGGAAGAACGCGCGGCCGATGCCAACCTGTTGGCCTTGCTCACGCGCGCCACCACCGACATGACCGCCTGGGTCGAGCAGCTTGCCGCCACCGGCAGCTCGCAGCGCACCAGCGAAGCGCTGGTCGCCGCCGCCGAACGCGTGCAGCATGGCGAAGCGTTCTCCATGGATGCGGCGCCTGCCGACGCGCCAGCGGCGCCGCCGGCGGTCGAGGAAATCGTCGCCGCCACGCCGGTGGACGAGCAGCACGACGAGCACTTCGCGATCGACGATTCGTTCGAGCCGGTGATCCTCGACGACATCATCGCCCTGCCTGCGACCGAGAGCGCGGCGGCGGACAATGTGATCGAGTTCCCGGTACCGGGCACCATCGCGGCGGCCGACGACAACACCAAGCGCATCGGCGACCTCGAAATCCCGCTGCCGCTGTATAACATCTACCTCGCCGAGACCGACGAACTGGTTCGCTTGCTGAGCCAGGACTTCGCCGAATGGCGTCACGAGCCGCAGCGCCAGGTCACGCCGGAAGCCGAAAAAGCCGCGCATACCCTGGCCGGCACCTCGGCCACGGTGGGCTTCCACGCGCTGCGCGAAATCGCCTACGAAGTCGAGATGGTGCTCAAGAGCCCGGCGCCGGTGTTCGACGAATCCCAGCGCGACCTGCTCGACGAAACCATCGAGCGCGTCCGCCACATGCTGCAGCGCTTCGCGCTCGGCGAACTGGCGCCGGCCGAGCCGGATCTGGTGGCACGCCTGCACGTGCTGCGCGAGCAGCTCGCGGCGCAGGAAGCGGCCGCCGTGTTTGCGGGCGCCGACGAAGACCTGGCACGCCGCCTGGACGGCCTGTTTGCCGAAACGCTGGACGAGCTGGTGGCATCGCCGCCGGTGATGCCTGAACGCGAATCGGCAGCGGCCGAGGCGCCGTCCGAGCCGGCCGTCGACGCCATCGACGCCCTGTTCGGCGAAGAAGATCCGTTCGATATTCCGCTGCTGGTCAATCCGGAACCGGCGCAGCCGGTGGTGGAAGACGCGCAGGAACCGGTGCTCGAAGCCGAACCGGTCGTCGACGCCGAAGAGGCGATCGAAGCCGCGCCGGTCGTTGAAGAGCCGGTGCCTGAAGCCGCGCCGGCGATCGAAGAGCCGCCGGTCGAGGAAGCTGTACTCGAAGCCGAACCTGTGCTTGAAGCCGCGCCGGTGCTCGAAGAGCCGCTGGCCGAGGAAGCTGTGCTCGAAGCCGAACCTGTGCTCGAAGCCGAACCTGTGCTTGAAGCCGCGCCGCCGGTCGACGAGCCGCTGGCCGAGGAAGCTGTACTCGACGCCGAACCTGTCATTGACGCAGAGCCTGTCATTGAAGCAGAGCCGCTCGTCGAAGAGGCGGTCGTCGACGCCGTGGCGGAGCCGGAACCGGCGCCGATGCAGCCGATGACGGCGCACGTGCCGCTGCTGGAAGCCTTGCTGCAGACGGAGCCCGAAACGGCCGCCGTGCCGGTGGCGCCCGAAACCGCCTTCGCCGATGACCTTGACGTCGACTTGCTGCCGGTGTTCCTGGAAGAGGGCACCGACCTGCTGCCGGAAATCGGCAACAACCTGCGCAAGTGGCAGCAGAATCCGTCCGATACCGGCCCGGTAGCGCAGCTGCTGCGTACCCTGCACACGGTCAAGGGCAGTGCGCGGATGGCCGGTGCGATGCGCCTCGGTCAGCACACCCACGAGATCGAAACGCAGATCGAGAACATGGTCCACGCCGGAACGTCGACGCCAGCCGCGTTCGACGAACTGATGGCCAACTACGATCACGCGCTGCTGCTGTTCGAACAACTGCAACAACCAGCGCTCGGCGTGGTGCCGGTGCCGGGCCTGGCGGCAGCTGTCGCCGGCAGCGTGGACGACGCGCACGCGGCGACCAGCCGTTCGCCGCTGGTGCGGGTACGCGCCGACATCCTGGACCGCCTGGTCAACCAGGCAGGTGAAGTGTCGATCACGCGTTCGAAGCTGGAAAGCCAGGTCTCGACCCTGAAGGCGTCGCTGAGCGACTTCTCGGACAACCTGGGGCGCTTGCGCCGCCAGCTGCGCGAAGTCGAGATGCAGGCCGAATCGCAGATTTCGTCGCGTATGTCGATCTCCAGCGAACGCGAATTCGATCCGCTCGAATTCGACCGCTTTACCCGTTTGCAGGAACTGACGCGGATGATGGCCGAATCGGTGAACGACGTTGCGTCGTTCCACGAAAGCCTGACGCGTACCGTCGACGGCGCCACCGACGACCTGACCGTGCAGTCGCGCCTGACGCGCGACCTGCAGCAGGACCTGATGCGGGTCCGGATGGTGCAGTTTGCCAGCCTGTCGGAGCGTCTGTTCCGCGTGGCGCGCCAGACCGCAAAAGAAATCGACAAACGGGTCAACCTGGACATCCGCGGCGGCACGGTCGAAATCGACCGCAGCGTTCTGGAACAGATGTCCGCACCGTTCGAGCACTTGCTGCGTAACGCCATCGTGCACGGTATCGAATCGCGCGCCCGCCGTGGCGCGGCCGGCAAGGCCGAAACGGGCGAGCTGCTGATCCAGGTCAGCCAGCAGGGTAACGAGGTGGTCATCCAGTTCAACGATGACGGCGCAGGTCTCGACCTGGCCCGCATCCGCACCAAGGCGCGTGAAAACGGCCTGCTGGCGCCGGACGCCGTCGTCAGCGACGCCGAAGCGGCCGACCTGATTTTCGAACCGGGCTTCTCGACCGCCGATGCGCTGACCGAACTGGCCGGCCGCGGCGTGGGTATGGACGTGGTGCGTTCGCAAGCGCAGGCGCTTGGCGGCCGGGTGGCGATTTCCACCGAAGCCGGCAAGGGCGCGCGCTTCACGATTCACCTGCCGCTGACCCTTGCGGTTACCCAGGTCGTGCTGACCACCAGCGGCACCAAGACCTTTGCGCTGCCATCGATCCTGGTGGAGCAGGTCTTGCAGATGAAGGAATCGGCAGTCAATGCCGCGCACGCCGAAGGCTTTGTCGAATTCCAGGGCCAGAAGGTCGCGCTGCATTACCTCCCGACCTTGTTGGGCGATACCGAAGCGCGCCCGATGTCGCAGCGTTCGTGCCCGGTGATGGTGCTCAAGAGCGGCACCGACCGCATCGCGGTACAGGTTGACGACGTGCAGGGCAACCGCGAGGTCGTTATTAAGAATATCGGCCCGCAGCTCTCGCGCATGATCGGTATTTCGGGCGCGACGGTGCTCGGTTCGGGCGATATCGTCCTGATCCTCAACCCGGTGGCCTTGTCGCACCACCTCGACCATCATCCGCAACAACGCCAGCGCGTGGTGGTGGAGACGGTGGCGGCGGTGCCCGAGACGCGCGCGGCCGACTTTGTGATCATGGTGGTGGACGATTCGCTGACCGTGCGCAAGGTGACCCAGCGCCTGCTGGAGCGCGAAGGCTACCAGGTGGTGCTGGCCAAGGACGGCGTGGACGCGCTCGAACACCTGCAAGAGACGCTGCCCGACCTGATGCTGGTCGATATCGAGATGCCGCGCATGGATGGTTTCGACCTGACCCGCAACATTCGCGGCAACAGCAGCACCAACGAGATCCCGATCATCATGATCACCTCGCGTACGGCGGACAAGCACCGCAACTACGCGCTGGATCTGGGCGTGAATGCTTACTTCGGCAAGCCGTTCCAGGAAGACATGCTGCTGGCGGCGATTGCCGGTCTGCTCAATCGCGAAATGCCGGTAGCGCATTAAGCGAGAGGCAACAAACAAGAACGCCTTCCCGTTAAACCGGGTAAGGCGTTTTTTATTTCTGCTACCTTTAACTCCGTCGTTCCCGCCTGCGCTGGAACGACGGGGTGTGGGCGGTTCTCAGGTTCGCACCGGGTTCAAGCCGCCTTGACCACCGCATACCGTTCCAGCGTCTTCGCCCGCGCCTCGTCATGCCTGACCAGCGGCGCCGGGTAATCCTTCCCCAGCACGATCTTCTTTTGCGCCAGCACCATCGGCGGCACGGTCCACGGCGCGTGGATTTCCTTGTCCGACAAGCCATCGAGCTGCGGCAGGTAGCGCCGGATGAACTTCCCCTTGGCGTCGAACTTTTCCGACTGCGTGACCGGATTGAAGATCCTGAAGTAGGGCTGGGCGTCGCAGCCGGACGAGGAGGCCCATTGCCAGCCGCCGTTATTCGACGACAGGTCGAAGTCGTTCAGGTGCAGCGCAAAATACGCCTCGCCGCGGCGCCAGTCGATCCCCAGGTCCTTGATCAGGAAGCAGGCCGTGACCATGCGCAGCCGGTTGTGCATGTAGCCGGTCTGGTTCAACTGCGCCATGGCAGCGTCGACCAGCGGGTAGCCGGTGCGGCCTTCGCACCAGGCGGCGAACAGCTGGTCGGCTTCGGGGCCGGTCTCGAACGCAATCGCGTCGTAAGCCGGCTTGAACGCGCGCTCGACCACATGCGGATGGCGGTACAGGATCATCGCGTAAAAATCGCGCCAGATCAGTTCCGACAGCCACACCGGCGCGCCTTCGCCGCCGGCCCCGCGCGCGATCAGCTGCGTCACCGTGCGCACCAGGTGGCGCAGCGACAGGGTGCCGAAGCGCAGGTGGATCGACAGGTAGGACGGCCCCTTCAGCGCCGGGTAATTGCGCGCCTCGCCGTAGTCGGCGATGCGGCCGATGAAGTCCTCGAACAGCTGCGCCGCGCCGCTCATGCCGGTCGGGATCGACAAGGCCGACAGATTGGTCGGCTCGAAACCGATCTCGCCCAGGGTCGGCAGGCGCTCGTCGCCGCCAGGGGGCGCGAAGCGCGCCGCGTGCGGCTCCACCGCGTACGCCACCAGGCAATCCGGTTCGGCCGCCATGCGCTTGAGCCAGGCGTTCTTGTATGGCGTGAAGACCGAGAAGTATTGTCCCGCCAGGGTCAGCACCTCGTCTTTTTCGAAAATGACCTGGTCCTTGTAGCTGCGCAGGCGCCGGCCGTCGGCCTCCAGGCGCGCGGCCACCGCCGCATCGCGCGCGATCGCCTGCGGCTCGTAGTCGCCGTTGACGAAGACCGTGTCGACGCCTAATTCTGCGGCGAGTGTTGGAATTGCCTCCACCGGATCGGCATGGCGCACGATCAGGCAAGCGCCCATCTGACGCAATTCCGCATCGAGTTCGGCCAGGCTGGCGTGGATGAATTCCACGCGGCGGTCGGCGCGCGGTAAACTGTCGAGGATTGTGTTATCGTAAATGAATGCGCAATAGACGCTATTCGACGATGTTAGCGCATGATGCAGCGCCGCATGATCGAAGGCGCGCAAGTCGCGGCGAAACCAGACGAGCGATTTACTCATAGTATTGATGGTGTTCGGTATCAAGTAAGGTGGGCCGATTATCGGCTACCATCGCGCTTGGCTGCGCGCATGATGGCGCTTCCCATGGTGGCGGCCGTAAATCAGTGTAAACTATCGAAAAAACCATCGATGGCAAGCCCGGATACTAGCAGTAAAGTGACATATCAGAGAGCGAGCAGAGAGAGTGACGCATATGAAGAAAAGCAAAATCGACAAAACTCTGCCCGTGCCCGGCATGTCGCAGGACGACGATGCTCGTCCCGACGGGGGCAATGCCATGGCATCGGCATCGACCTTGAATCTGGCAAATCATTTCTTGATAGCGATGCCCTCGATGCAAGACCCGATCTTCGGCGGCACCGTGGTCTACATCTGCGAGCACAACGACAAAGGCGTGCTCGGCGTCGTCATCAACAAGCCGACCGACATGACCATGGAAGTGCTGTTCGAACGGATCGACCTCAAGCTGGCCGACGGCTTGCGCACGGCCGTCGTCAACGAACCGATCATGTTCGGCGGCCCGGTCCAGGACGACCGCGGCTTCGTGCTGCACACGCCCGGCGCGCGCTATTCGTCCTCGCTGACCGTGACCGAGGACGTGGCCTTCACCACCTCGATCGACGTGCTCGAAGCCGTGGCCAATGGCGACGGCCCGCAACGGCTGCTGGTGTCGATCGGCTACGCCGGCTGGAGCCCCGGCCAGCTGGAAGATGAAATCGGCCGCAACGGCTGGCTGACGGTGGGCGCCGACGCGCGCGTGCTGTTCGACCTGCCGATCGAAGAACGCTACAACGCCGCCATCAAACTGCTCGGCATCGACCCGATGATGCTCGCTTCCGAGGCCGGCCATGCGTGAGCGGCACTGCAAGGACCGCGCGCGTGGCTGAAGCGGTGATTGAACTCGTACTCGGCTTCGATTTTGGCATCAAGCGCATCGGCATCGCCATGGGCAATACCCTGACCGGCCAGGCGCAGCCGCTCGCGGTGGTCAAGGCCATCGACAACGCGGCCCGCTTCAAGCAGATCGGCGAGCTGATCGCCGCCTGGTCGCCGGCCCGCCTGGTGGTGGGCGAACCGCGCCATCCGGACGGCACCGAACACGAGATGACCCTGCGCTGCCGCCGCTTCGCCAATCAACTGCACGGCCGCTTCAACCTGCCGGTCACGCTGGTCGACGAACGCTATTCGTCGGCCGTGATCCACGCCAAACGCGGCCAGATCGTCGACGACCAGGCCGCGTCCATCATTTTGCAACAATACTTTGACGACCATGCCAACAACAACTAAGCAGTTCGACGCCGAGGCGCTGTACCAGACGCTGCTCGGCCAGGTGAAGGACGGCTTGCACGCAGTGCAGGACGCGGCCATCATCGGCATCCATTCGGGCGGCGCCTGGCTGGCCGAACGCCTCGCGGCGGACCTGGGCCTCAAGGACCGCCTGGGCTTCATCGACGTCTCGTTCTACCGCGACGACTTCGCCAAAAAGGGCCTGCATCCGGACGTCAAGCCGACCCACATCCTGTTCAACGTCGACCGCGCCCACATCGTGCTGGTGGACGATGTGCTGTACACCGGGCGCACCACGCGCGCGGCGATCAACGTGCTGTTCGATTATGGCCGTCCGGCGCGCATCATGCTGGCGGCGCTGGCCGACCGCGGCGGACGCGAACTGCCGGTGGCGGCCGATTTCGTCGCCACCTCGGTCGCGCTGGACGCCAATCAGTCGCTTGTGCTGGCGCGTGCCGGCGACGGGCAATTTTCGCTCACCATAGAAGAAGACCATGCTTAATCCGCAACTGAATAAAAATGGCGAACTGCAGCACCTGTTAAGCATCGAAGGGCTGCCGAAGGCTATCGTCAATCATATCCTCGACACCGCGTCGAGCTTCGTCGGCATCTCGGACCGCGAAGTCAAGAAGGTGCCGCTCATGCGCGGCAAGAGCGTGTTCAACCTCTTCTTCGAAAACTCCACGCGCACCCGCACCACCTTCGAGATCGCCTCCAAGCGCCTCTCGGCCGACGTGATCAACCTGAACATCCAGGCTTCCTCGGCCAGCAAGGGCGAGTCGCTGCTCGACACCATCGACAACCTGTCGGCCATGCACGCCGACATGTTCGTGGTGCGCCATTCGCAGTCGGGCGCGCCCTACCTGATCGCCAAGCACCTGATCGACACCAGGCAGTCGCACGTCCACGTGGTCAACGCGGGCGACGGCCGCCACGCGCACCCGACCCAGGGCCTGCTCGACATGTACACCATCCGCCACTACAAGAAGGACTTCACCAAGCTGCGCGTGGCGATCGTCGGCGACATCCTGCACAGCCGGGTGGCGCGTTCCGACATCCACGCGCTGACCACCCTGGGCGTGCCGGAAGTGCGCGCCATCGGCCCGCACACGCTGCTGCCGGGCGGACTGGAACAGATGGGCGTGCGCGTCTTCACCAACATGGACGAAGGCTTGAAGGACGTCGACGTCATCATCATGCTGCGCCTGCAGAACGAGCGCATGAGCGGCGCCTTGCTGCCCTCGGCGCAGGAGTATTTCAAGAGTTACGGCCTGACCCCGGAGCGCCTGGCGCTGGCCCGGCCCGATGCGATCGTCATGCATCCGGGCCCGATGAACCGTGGCGTGGAAATCGATTCGGCCGTGGCCGACGGCACGCAGGCGGTGATTTTGCCGCAGGTGACATTCGGGATCGCGGTACGCATGGCGGTAATGAGTATTCTGGCAGGAGCGCAAGGGTGAACGTGAACAAGCATCTTCATATCAAGAACGGGCGCCTGATCGACCCGGCCAACGGCATCGACGCCGTCACCGATCTGTACATCGTGGACGGCAAGGTCGCCTCCATCGGCACGGCGCCGGCCGGTTTCAACGCCGGCGGCAGCATCGACGCCACCGGCCTGGTGGTCGCTCCCGGCCTGGTCGACCTGTCGGCGCGCCTGCGCGAGCCGGGCTACGAATACAAGGCCACCCTCAAGTCCGAGATGCAGGCGGCGATGCAGGGCGGCGTGACCAGCCTGATTTGTCCGCCCGACACCGACCCGGTACTGGACGAACCGGGCCTGGTCGAAATGCTCAAGCACCGCGCCAACAAGCTGCAGCAGGCCAATGTGCATCCGCTGGGCGCGCTGACCATGGGCCTGAAGGGCAAGTCGCTGACCGAGATGATGGAGCTGACGGAAGCGGGCTGCATCGGCTTTTCGCAGGCCGAGGAAGTGATCGAAGACACCACCGTCCTGCTGCGCGCCATGCAGTACGCGAAAACCTTCGGCTTTACCGTGTGGGTGCGTCCGCAGGATGCGCACATCGGGCGCGGCGGCATTGCCCACAGCGGGCCGCTGGCCTCGCGCCTGGGCCTGGCCGGGGTGCCGGTCATGTCCGAGACGATCGCCCTGCACACCGTGTTCGAACTGGCGCGCGCCACCGGCGCGCGCGTGCACCTGTGCCGCATGTCGTCCGCCGCCGGCCTGGAGCTGGTCAAGGCGGCCAAGAAGGAAGGCTTGCCGGTCACCTGCGACGTGGCGGTGCACCATGTGCACATGACCGACGCCGACATCGGCTTTTTCGATTCGAACGCGCGCGTCACGCCGCCGTTCCGCAGCCAGCGCGACCGCGATGCGATCCGCGCCGGCCTGTACGACGGCACCATCGACGCGATCTGCTCGGACCACACCCCGGTCGACGACGACGAGAAGCTGCTGCCCTTCGGCGAAGCCTCGCCCGGCGCCACCGGGCTGGAACTGCTGTTGTCGCTGGCGATCAAGTGGGCCGACGATTACGCCGGCATGCAGCATGCCGCTGCCGGTTCGGCCACGCCGCTGGCGCGCGCCATCGCCAAGATCACCGTCGACGCGGCGCGCATCGCCGGCCTGAAAGCGGGCCAGCTGGCGCCTGGCGCTTGCGCCGACGTGGTGGTATTCGATCCGGCCGCGCGCTGGACGGTCGAGGCGTCGGCGCTGGCCAGCCAGGGCAAGCACACGCCGTTCCTCGGCTACGAGCTGGCAGGCCAGGTCAAGGCAACCATCGTGGGCGGACGCATCGCGTTTCAGCGTTAAGATGGTCGGTGGCGCGCGCTGTGCGCGCGCCGGCTTCCCCCGTTCCTTTGGTGTCATTTGAAGATCAAGCTCTATTTCCGGCTGTGCCGCGTGTTTCTCCACCTGTTGACCGGCTTGTCCGCGTGCGCATTCGTGTTCCCGTGGGCCAGCCACAGGCTGCGCGACCGCGTGGTGCAGGGCTGGTCGCGGCGGCTGGTGAAGATCTGCGGCGTGACCGTGGAGCCGCCGGCCGGCGCGCCCGCGCTGGCGCACGCGATGGTGGTGGCCAACCACGTCTCGTGGCTCGATATTTTTGTCATCAACGCGCTGTACCCGTGCCGCTTTGTGGCCAAGTCCGAGATCCGCGAGTGGCCGCTGCTCGGCTGGCTGGCCGACAAGGGCGGCACGGTGTTCCTCGCGCGCGGCAACCGGCGCGACCTGCGCCAGATTTTCAAGGGGCTGGTGCTCAAGCTGCAGCAGGGCGAGCGGGTCGCCTTCTTCCCGGAAGGGACCACCGGTTCGCAGGGCGGCCTGCTGCCCTTCCACGCCAACCTGTTCGAAGCGGCGGTCGATGCCGGCGTGATGGTGCAGCCGTATGCGCTGTGCTATATGGACGGCACACATCAATCGCTGCACCCATCCATCGAATTCATCGGCGAGATGACCTTCGCCCAGAGCATGGTAACGATCCTGTCCGGCCCCCCCATATTCGCGCGAGTGGTGTGTTCCCAGCCGATTAATGCCGCCGGCGCGCATCGGCGCGACGTGTGCGCCGCCGCCCATGCCTCGGTGGGCGCGATGCTGTCCCAGGAAATCGTCGGCCGCTAGACTTGCGGCTTGCCGGGTGCCTTGTACTCGGGGCAGTCGACCTGCAGCAGGCTGCGGTCGTTCAGGCACAGCGCGCTCAGTTTGCCGCCCCATACGCAACCGCTGTCCAGGCCGACCACGTCCTCGCGCAGCAGCAGGCCCAGGGCCGACCAGTGGCCGAACACCACGGTGGTGCCGGCGCTGCGGCGGCCCGGCAGGTCGAACCAGGGCAGCAGGTCCGATCCGGGCGGCGCGCCCGCGCTTTCCTTTTCCTTGAAGTCCATGGTGCCGTCGGGCGCGCACAGGCGCATGCGCGTAAAGGCGTTGACGATGCAGCGCAGGCGCGCGATGCCGGTCAGCTTGTCGTCCCAGCGCGCCGGCTCGTTGCCGTACATCTGGCGCAAAAAATCGATCCAGCCCGGCCCGCGCAGCACCGCTTCGACTTCCGCTGCCAGCGCCATGGCCTGCGCCGCATCCCACTGCGGCGCCACGCCGGCGTGCACCAGCAGGTGGCCTTCGGCCATCATCGCCAGCGGGCGATGGCGCAGCCAGTCGATCAGCTTATCGCGCCCGGGCGCGGCGAGGATGGCGTCGAGCGTGTCGGACCTGGCCATCTTCTGCGCGCCCACCGCCACCGCCAGCAGGTGCAGGTCGTGGTTGCCGAGCAGGGCGTCGCCGCCGCCGCCATCGGCCAGCGCCGCCACCCGGCGCAGGGCCTCGAGCGAGTCCGGGCCGCGGTTGATCAAATCCCCGACGAACAGCACGCGCGCGCGGCCGCCCGCATCGTCATCGATACGGTCGAGCAGGGCGGCGGTTTCGCGGGCACATCCTTGCAGATCGCCGATCACATAGGTTCTTAACAATTCAATTCCAGTCCTGGCGGGTTTCACATAAAATCGGAGTTTCCAATTTCCGGCTTGCGCGGATAGTAAATGATTTTTGTCGGCAGTGCTGCCGGTTTATCCGGCGCCGCGCTATCCGGACTGTGCCCGGTGTCCGCGCCCCCGCGCCGATCGCCCGCGCGCGCCGGCCCTGCCGATCAGAGTTAATGCTTGCCGGCAGTATTTGCTGCTATTTCAAATGATAGGATTTTCTGATGAAAGTCACGCCCACCGCCATCCCCGAAGTGCTGATCCTGGAGCCGCGCGTATTCGGCGACGACCGGGGTTTTTTCTTTGAAAGTTTTAACGAGCGAAAATTCGAGCAGCTGACCGGGGTATCGGTCCATTTTGTCCAGGATAACCATTCCAAATCCGCCAGGAACGTGTTGCGCGGACTGCATTATCAGATCAGCCAGCCGCAGGGAAAACTGGTGCGTGTGAGCGCCGGTTCGGTGTACGACGTGGTGGTCGATTTGCGCAAATCGTCGGCCTTTTTCGGGCGCTGGATCGGATTGGATTTATCGGCCGAAAACCAGCGTCAGCTGTGGGTGCCGCCCGGCTTTGCGCACGGTTTCATGGTCACCAGCGATAGCGCCGAAGTCCAGTACAAGACCACCGATTATTGGGCGCCGGAGCTGGAACGGGTGATTTTATGGAATGATCCGGATATCGGCATCGAATGGCCTTTGTCCGGCGTGCCGATGCTCTCGGGTAAAGACAGCAAGGGTGCGCTGCTGGCGCAGTCGGATGTTTTTCCATGAACATCCTGCTGACCGGCGCCAACGGCCAGCTCGGGCATGAACTGGCGCGCGGCCTGCGCGCCCTGGGCCAGGTGACAGCGCCCGCGCGTGCCGACTGCGACCTGGCCGACCTCGACCAGTTGCGCGCCGTGTTGCGCCGCGTGCGGCCCGGCCTGATCGTCAATGCGGCCGCCTACACGGCGGTGGACCGGGCCGAGGACGAGCGCGCGCTGGCGATGCGCGTCAACGCCGACGCGCCCGCCCTGATGGCCCAGGAGGCCGCCCGGCTCGGCGCGGCGCTGCTGCATTACTCCACCGATTACGTGTTCGACGGCAGCGTTGCGGGCGCGTATGCCGAAACCGACAGGCCCGCGCCGCTGAGCGTCTATGGGCAGAGCAAGCTTGCCGGCGAGCAGGCCATCGCCGCCGCCGGTATCCGGCATCTGATCCTGCGCACCAGCTGGGTGTATGGCATGCGCGGCAATAACTTTCTGCTGACCATGCTGCGCCTCGGACGCGAGCGCGCGCAACTGCGCATCGTTGCGGACCAGCATGGCGCACCGACCTGGAGCCGCACCCTGGCCGATACCAGCGCGCACCTGGCGGGCCTGGCGCTGGCCGGCGGCGCCCCGTGGTGGGAGCGGCATGGCGGCCTGTACCACCTGGCGAGCCAGGGCCGGACCAGCTGGGCCGGCTTTGCCGAGGCGATTTTCAGCGCCGCCGGCCTGGCCTGCGAGGTGATTCCGATCACCGCCGCCGAGTACGGCGCCAGGGCGCTCCGGCCGGCCAATTCCAGCCTCGATTGCCGTCGATTGATGGCGCTGTGCGGCCCCTTGCCGGACTGGCGCGCGGCACTGGCCGCTTGCCTGGCGTCGGCGCCCATACCTGGCGGTATTGCGCAAGAATAAGCAAAAGGGCCGCAACAGGCGCCGATGGCGCTCTTTTTTGCATAAAACCTGCTTATCGCCGGCCGCTGGCCCCCCTCCCGGCGCATTTCAGGGGCGGGTAATCCGGTACAATCATGGATTACCTTCATACCAGATCATGGCGACGGCAACATGTACCGCATGCGTTGGTCCGCCGGGTAGGGCACGAGCCTGCCCGCGTTTTTGCATATATAAATAATAATGTTTTCATTTCTCGTGAGTTTCGTCGCTTCCGCCTTGCTGACCCTGCTTGTAATCAAGCAGGCCAGGCTGCATGGTCCCGCGCTCGATGCCGATTTCTTCGGCGTTCAAAAAGTCCATTCGCATACCGTGGCGCGTATCGGCGGGCTGCCGATTTTCATGGCGGTCGTGATCAGCGCCCTCATTTCGATCTGGCGCGTGCCGCCCATGGCCGGCTGGCTGCTCTCGCTGATGCTGTGCGCGGGCGTGGCCTTTGTCGGCGGGATCGTGGAAGACTATACCGGCAATGTCAGCGCGCTGCGCCGCCTGATATTGACGATGGCGGCCGCCTTGCTCGGCTATTTCCTGCTCGACGCCAAACTCGACCGCATTGATTTTCCGTTCAGTTCATGGCGCATCATGTATATCTGGGTGGCGGTTCCCCTGACTGTGCTGGCAGTGGCGGGGATCGCCAATGCGATTAATATCATCGACGGATTTAATGGTCTGGCCAGCGTGGTAACCATTTGTATGCTTATCTCGCTCGGCTATGTGGCGTGGCAGGTGGGCGATGTGTTCGTGCTGGTGGCGGCGCTGATGGTGGCGGGCGCCACCGCCGGTTTCCTGATCTGGAATTATCCGGTCGGCCTGATATTCCTGGGCGACGGCGGGGCGTATTTTATCGGCTTCATGCTGGGCGAGCTGGCGCTGCTGCTGGTAATGCGCAACCCCGAAGTGTCGACCTGGTACGCGGCTCTGCTGCTGATATATCCGGCTTTCGAAACGATTTTCTCGGCCTATCGCCGCATGTTCTTGCGCGGCAAATCCCCCGCAATGCCGGACGGAATACACCTGCACAGCCTGATTTTCCGGCGCATTGTGCAATGGGCGGTGGGGCGCAAAGAAGCGCGCGCCCTGATGCGGCGTAATTCGCTAACATCGCCCTACCTGTGGATGTTTTCCCTGATGGCGGTAATCCCGGCCACGGTGTTCTGGAAAGATACCGGGGTATTGATTTTCTTCTGTTTATTGTTCGTGGTCAGTTATGTGTGGCTGTATGCGCGTATTGTTCGATTTAAGTCACCTCGCTGGCTCATTCTTCGCAAGAAGGACTAGCAATAATACGCGGATGTAGTATATTGCGACAATTGGTGAGATTTCACTTAATCTGTTTCAACCCACTTTGAAGGAACGATGATGGATCTGTCAAATATGTCCGTTGGTGACCTGCGCAACCTGCAGGATCAAATCAAGCAAGAAATGAAGAAGCGCGAACACCAGGAAGTCGCCAAAGCCCGCGAACAGATCCTGGCGATCGCCCAGAGCGTCGGTGTGCCACTAAAGGATCTGATCGGCACGGGTATCCGCGCCAAGACCGGCAGCGTCGCCGTGCGTTATCGTCATCCGGACAATGCAGCCCAACAATGGACCGGCCGCGGCCGCCAGCCGAAATGGGTGAAAGAATGGGTCGAAGGCGGCAAGGATATCGACAAGCTGCGCGTGTAATCGGTTTTCATGTAGCGGCAGGATCGGCGGGCAATTCCCAAAGGCCCCGCTTGCCGCTACAATATCAGGCATTCGTTTAAGCGTTCCCCCATCACCCTCCCGACGCACTGTTTGCAAGCCCGGTACCGCATGTTCCCGCATGGTTCCCGCCAGCATCTTGCCGCGCCGCGATTCTCCTAAGGTTTCTACTCCATGCTTCCACTTTCCAAGACGATCTTCAAAGCCTACGACATTCGCGGCGTCATCGGCAGCACGCTCGACGCCGGCATCGCGCGCCAGATCGGCCAGGCCTTCGGCACCGCCGCGCTGGCCAAGGGCGAACGCACGGTCGTGATCGGCCGCGATGGCCGCCTGTCCGGTCCGGAACTGGCGCAAGCGCTGGCCGAAGGCTTGCAGGCGTCCGGCGCCGACGTGATCGATCTGGGCGTGGTCGCCACGCCGATGGTCTACTTCGGCACCAATGTGCTGGGCGCGGCCTCGGGCATCATGGTCACGGGCAGCCACAACCCGCCCAACTACAACGGCTTCAAAATGGTGCTGGCCGGCGAAGCGATTCACGGCGAGACCATCCAGGCCCTGTACCACAGCATCGCCGCGCAGGACTGCCCGGCGGCCGCCACGCCGGGCGCCTACCGCACCCACGACATCCGCGCCGCCTACCTCGAGCGCATCATCGGCGACGTCAAGCTGGCACGCCCGATGAAGATCGCGGTCGACTGCGGCAACGGCGTGGCCGGCGCCTTTGCCGGCGACCTGTATCGCGGCATGGGCTGCGACGTGATCGAATTGTTCTGCGACGTGGACGGCACCTTCCCGAACCACCATCCCGATCCCGCGCACCCTGAAAACCTGCAGGACCTGATCCGCTGCCTGCAGGAGACCGACGCCGAAATCGGCATCGCCTTCGACGGCGACGGCGACCGCCTGGGCGTGGTGACCAAGGATGGCCAGATCATTTATCCGGACCGCCAGATGATGCTGTTCGCGGCCGACGTCCTGTCGCGCAATCCGGGCGCCGAGATTCTGTACGACGTCAAATGCACGCGCCACCTGGCGCCGTGGATCAGCAAGCACGGCGGGCGTCCGCTGATGTGGAAGACCGGCCACTCGCTGGTCAAGGCCAAGCTGCGCGAAACCGGCGCACCGCTGGGCGGCGAAATGAGCGGCCATATCTTCTTCAAGGACCGCTGGTACGGTTTCGACGACGGCCTGTATTCCGGTGCGCGCCTGCTCGAACTGCTGACCAGAGAGAGCGATCCGTCGGCCATGATGAACGCGCTGCCGCAGTCCGACAGCACGCCCGAACTGCACCTGCACCTGGCCGAAGGCGAGAACGTGGCCCTGATCGAGCGCCTGCGCACCGAAGCGACCTTCCCGGGTTCGGAGCGCATCATCGACATCGACGGCCTGCGCGTCGAATACCCGGACGGCTTCGGCCTGGCGCGTTCGTCCAACACCACGCCGGTGGTGGTGATGCGCTTCGAAGCCGAAACGCCGGAAGCGCTGCGCCGCATCCAGGCCGAGTTCCGGCGCGTGATCGTGGCCGCGCGCCCCGACGCCGAACTGCCGTTCTGAGCGCGAGCCCCGTTTGGCGCGCCTGAACATCCTGCTGGTGCGCGTGTCGTCCCTGGGCGACGTGCTGCACAACCTGCCGATGGTGGCCGACATCCTGCGCCACCATCCCGACGCCAACATCGACTGGGTGGTGGAAGAGGGCTATGTCAGCCTGGTGCGCCTGAACCCGCGCGTGCGCCGCATCATCCCGTTCGCCTTGCGGCGCTGGCGCAAGAGCCTGGGCAAGAAGGAGACGCGCGCCGAGATCCGCGCCTTCTTCAAGGCCGTGCGCGAAGAAGAATACGACTACGTGTTCGACACCCAGGGCCTGCTCAAGACCGGCATCATCATGGGCGCGGCGCGCGTGAAGAAGGGCGGGCGCAAGGTGGGCCTGGCCAACGGCAGCGAAGGTTCGGGCTACGAAGGCATCTCGCGCATCTTCCACACGCAAAGCATCCCGCTTGACGCGCGTACCCACGCGGTGGCGCGCGGGCGCCTGGTGGCCGGCGCGGCGCTCGGCTACGCGCTCGATACCCAGCCCGACTTCGGCCTGCCCGGTCCCGACCACGCCAACCGCCCGGCATGGATGCCGGCCGGCGACTACGCGGTGTTCTTCCACGGGACCGCGCGCAATGCCAAGAAATGGGCGCCCGAGCACTGGATCGCCACCGGGCGCGCGCTCGCGCCGATGCCGGTGCTGCTGGCCTGGGGTTCGCCGCTTGAGAAAGCCGAAGCCGACACGCTCGCGGCCAGCCTGCCGAATGCCACCGTGCTGCCCAGATTGTCGATGGATGAAGCGGTCGGCCTGGCGCGCAACGCGGCGCTGGCGATCGGCGTCGATACCGGCCTGACCCACATCGCGGCCGCCTTCATGCGCCCGGTGATCGAAATCTACTGCGATTCGCCCAAGTGGAAGACCGAAGGCAACTGGTCCGACAGGATCGTCAACCTGGGCGACAAGGGCGCGCCGCCGCCGGTGGACGAGGTCCTGGCCGCCGTCAGGCAGTTGCGGGGCCTGGCCTGATGCGCGCTTTCTACAGCGTGCTGTGGTACCTGGCCTTGCCGCTGGTGCTGCTGCGCCTGTGGTGGCGCGGCATCAAGGAGCCGGGCTACCGCCAGCACTGGCGCGAACGCCTCGGCTTTTACCGCGAGCGCGTGCCGGGCTGGCACACGATCTGGGTGCACGCGGTGTCGGTCGGCGAAACGCGCGCCGCCGAACCGCTGATCGACGCGCTGATCGCGGCCTATCCCGACAGCCGCGTCCTGCTCACCCACATGACGCCGACCGGGCGCGCCACCGGCCGCGCGCTGTTCGCCAGACATGGCGAGCGCCTGATCCAGGCTTATCTTCCCTACGATACCGTGGCCATGGTGAACCGCTTCATCCGCCAGTTCACGCCGCGCATCTGCATCCTGATGGAGACCGAGGTCTGGCCCAACCTGATCGCCGCCTGCGGCGAGCGCATTCCGGTCGCGCTGGTCAACGCGCGCCTGTCGGAACGCTCGCTGCGGCGCGGCCAGCGCTTCGGCAAGCTGATGGCCGACGCCGGCCGCGGCATCGCCCTGGTGGCCGCCCAGACCGAGGCCGACGCGGCGCGCCTGCGTTCTTTCGGCGCGCAGAAGGTGGAAGTGACCGGCAGCATCAAGTTCGACGTGGTGGTGCCCGAGGCGGCGCTGGAAACCGGCGCCTGGCTGCGCGCGCGAATCGGCGCGCGTGCGGTCCTGCTGTGCGCCAGCACGCGCGACGGCGAGGAAGCGCTGATCCTGGACGCCTTCAGGCGCATGGCCTGGCCGCACGGCGGCGCGCCGCTGCTGGCGATCGTGCCGCGCCATCCGCAGCGTTTCGACGAGGTGGCGGCCATGGTCAAGGAGCGCGGCCTGTCGCTGCAGCGCCGCTCCGGCCTGGCCCAGCAAAGCGTCGAGGCGGACGTGCTGCTGGGCGACTCGATGGGCGAAATGTTCGCCTATTACGCCGCCTGCGACGTGGCCTTCGTCGGCGGCAGCCTGCTGCCGCTGGGCGGCCAGAACCTGATCGAGCCGTGCGCGCTCGGCAAACCGGTGCTGGTCGGTCCGCACACCTTCAATTTTGCGCTGGCCACGCAAGACGCTATCGACGCCGGCGGCGCGATTTGCGTTCTCGATGCAGGCGCCCTGCTCGGCGAAGCGGCGCGCCTGCTGGGCGACCCTGGCGCCCGCGCCGCGATGGGCGCGCAGGCCGCCGCGTATGCCCGGCGCCACCGGGGAGCGACGGCGCGCACAGTTGGTTTATTGCGACGACTGATTTATTAGGCTTTGGTACCATGTGACCACAATAAATAATAACTGGGGAAGCACATGTGGTTCAGTCATCCAAAGCAGGTGGGCAGCCGCAAGCCTGTCGCCGTGCTGGTTCAACGCCAGCGGCTCGATCCGGCCAACGGGATCGCCATCGATGCGCCGCTGATGCCGCTGCCCGTCCTCGGACCGGGACTGGTGGCCGCAGGGGCGCCGGAGACGGTGCAGTTTTCGGTGCGTTACGCCTTGCCGGAATACGTCAGCTTCATGTGGCAGCACGCCGGCTATATCATCCGCCGCCGCCGCATCGGTACCCTTGCTACTTATTGGATGCAAACCAAAAGTACTTCATCGGCCGCCCTGCATTTCGTCGCGCAGGGCCGTTCGCGCAATACCTACGAATTCACGATCGACACGCACGGCATCGTGCGCGCCAGCCGCAGCGGCGTGACCCTGGTCCCGTGGGGCGATGTGTGTTCGATCCGGCGCTATTCGCGCGGCTTCATGATGGTGCTCAAACGCGGCACCCTGCCGATCCCGTTTCGCTGCCTGAGCCAGGCCCAGGGCGAGAGCATGCAGCGCTTCGGCGAATCGGTGCGCGCGCTGGCGCGCCACTGATGCGGGCGGCGCCTGGCGTCAGGCGCTGAACACCACCGGCATCTCCTGCGAGCGCTGGCGCAGCGCCAGCCTGGCGCCGTCATAGTCGGGATACACCGACTCCACCTTGGCCCAGAAGCGCGGGCTATGGTTCATCTCCAGCAGGTGCGCCAGTTCGTGCGCCACCACGTAGTCGATCAGCGTCGGCGCGTAATGGATCAGGCGCCAGTTCAGGCGGATGCGCCCATCGACCGTGCACGAACCCCAGCGCGTGCCGGCCGAGGACAGGGTCAGGGAGGCGTGGCGCACGCCCAGTTTTTCCGCATACACGTCGAGCCGTTCGGCGAACAGGCGCTTGGCTTCGGCCTGGAACCAGATTTTTACGCGCTCCTGCAACTGCCATTCGGCCAGCCCCGCCACCACCCCAACGGTCAGCACGCGCGCTTCGGCATCGAACTCGCAGCGGCTGCGCGGCGCGTCTTCGAGGCGCAGGGTGATGTTCGCGCCCAGGTAGGGCAGCTGGGCGCCGTCGACCCAGACCACCGGTGCGCGTTCCTGGCGCAGTGCGCGCCGCTCGCCGCGTTCGCGCAGCTTGGTGAGGATCCAGCGCTGCTTGGCGCGGATGGCGTTGTCGATCTCGGCGAGGGTGATGCGCCTGGGCGCCGTGACGCGCAGGCCCTGATCGTCGATCATGAAGCCGATCGAACGCCGCGTCGAGCGGCGCAGTTCGAATTCGAGGTGATGGGGACCGAGCTGAATGCGCCGCAGCGGCGGCGCGTCCGGTGCGCGCACCGGCGTGGGGAAAACGACTTTGGGCGCCGGCGGCGGCGCCTTGAACAGCGGCTGCGGCGGGATCGACTGTTTCGCGGCCGGTTCGAGCGCCGCGAAAAAATCCTGGGCGAACAGTTCGAGCTGGTCGCCGTCGATCCTGGCCGAGGACGCGCTTTGCTGCGGCGCCGACGACTGGATCAGGGCGCCGACTCCGCTCAGCCAGCGTTGTAGACGTGGGGCGAAATGACGCGCATTTCGGATTCTATCCAATTTTCTACCTCTTGCATCAAGCTGTCGGGAGTGTGTCCATCGGGCGAAATCGGTTTGCCGACCGATACCGTGATCACACCGGGGCGTTTCAGAAAAGAGTTCTTGGGCCAGCATTCACCAGAATTATGCGCGATCGGCACCACCACCGCGTTGGTTTCGATCGCCAGGCGCGTCCCGCCGCTTTTGTACTTGCCTTTTTGTCCGACCGGGATGCGGGTCCCTTCAGGGAACATGATAATCCATTGGCCGGTCGCCAGGCGGCGTTTGCCATGCGCGACCACGTGCTTGAAGGCGTTCTTGCCCTGGTTGCGGTCGATCGGGATCATGCGCAGCAGCGCCATGGCCCAGCCGAAGAAGGGGATATACAGGATCTCCTTCTTGAAGACGAAGACCAGGGGGCGGGTCAGGTTCGGCAGCAGGAAAATCGTTTCCCATGCCGACTGGTGTTTCGACAGGATGATGGCCGGCGCGTCGGGCAGGTTCTCGTATCCCTTGAATTCGTAGCGGATGCCGCAGATGACCTTGGCGCACCAGATCACGAAGACGTTCCAGCGCGAAGTGACCCAGAAGCGCTGGTTGTACGGCAGCGGCGCGGCCAGGAAGCATACGCAGGCCCAGACGACGGTGGCCACGACCATGATCAGGGTAAACAGCAGGGAACGCAGGAACAGAATGGTATGACGCAAAGAAGTCTCCGGGGATGCGTAAGGAAAGATGGCAGGTAGCGATGGCAGGTAGCGATGGGCAGGCAGCGGTGTCAGGTAGCGCCGGCGGCGGCTGCGGCATTCGCCTTGAGCAGCGCGCCGACCATCGCCGCCAGGTCGGGGAAGACCTGGGTGCCGGGCGGCAGGCCGCCGGTTTCGCGGGTCTTTTCGCCCTTGCCGGTCAAAACCAGGTACGGCGTGCAGCCGCTGATGAAACCGGCCTGCAGGTCGCGCAGCGAGTCGCCCACGGTCGGCACGCCTTTCAGGCTGATCTTGAAGCGCTTGGAGATTTCGTCGAACATGCCGGCCTTCGGCTTGCGGCAATCGCAGTTGTCGATGGCCGCGTGCGGGCAGAAGAAGATGGCGTCGATGTCGGCGCCGACCTGCTGCGCGCTGGCGTGCATCTTCTGGTGGATCGCATTGAGGATCGCCATGTCGAACAGTTCGCGCGCAATGCCCGACTGGTTCGACGCGATGACCACCCGATAGCCCGCCTGGTTCAGGCGGGCGATCGCTTCGAGCGAGCCGGGGATCGGAATCCATTCGGCCGGCGACTTGATAAATGCCGGCGAATCGTGGTTGATCACGCCGTCCCGGTCGAGGATGATCATCTTCATGCTGCTATCTCCTAGGCCGCCAGCTTGGAAATGTCGGCGACGCGGTTCATCATGCCATGCAGGACCGACAGCAGCGCCAGTCGGTTGTTGCGCAGCGCGAGGTCTTCGTCCATCACCATCACGTCGTCGAAGAACCTGGCGACGTCGTCGCGCAGCTGGGCCAGCGTTTTCAGCGTGCCTGCGAAGTCGCGCGCGGCAAAGGCCGCGTCGATCTCGGGGCGCACGCGCGCAATGGCCGCGAAGAGCGCGCGCTCGGCGTCTTCCTTGAGCAGCGACTCAAGCGGCTCTTCCGCCACGGCGCCATTCTTCTTGAGGATGTTGGTGATGCGCTTGTTCGCTTCGGCCAGGGTGGCGCTTTCCGGCAGGGCGGCAAAGGCTTGTACGGCTTCCAGGCGTTCGACGATGTCGTGCAGGCGGTCGACGTGCGAGGTGAGCACCGCTTCGACTTCGTTGGCGGTGAAGCCGCGCTCGCGCAGCACGCCGCGCAGGCGGTCGAACATGAAGGCGCGCACGTCCAGCACCGGATCGGTGAAGCCGGCGATGCCGGCGAAGCGCGCATTGGCGAAACCGAGCAGCTGGATGATCGAGACGTCCATGCGTTTTTCGACCAGCATGCGCAGCACGCCCAGCGCGTGGCGGCGCAGCGCGAACGGATCTTTTTCGCCGGTCGGCTGCAGGCCGATGCCCCAGATGCCGACCAGGGTTTCGAGCTTGTCGGCCAGCGCCACGGCGGTGCCGGTGTCGGTCGACGGCAGGCTGTCGCCGGCGAAGCGCGGCTGATAGTGTTCGGTCGCTGTCAGCGCCACCTGTTCCGGCTCGCCGTCGTGACGCGCGTAGTAGGTGCCCATGATGCCTTGCAGCTCGGGGAACTCGCCCACCATGTCGGTCAGGAGGTCGGCCTTGGACAGTTGCGCGCCGCGCGCGGCCAGCTGTTCGTCGTAGCCCATGGTGTGGGCGATGTCGGTGGCAATGGCCACCACGCGCTGCGAGCGCGCGGCCTGGGTGCCCAGCTTGTTGTGGTAGACCACATTGGCCAGCAGCGGCAGGCGCGATTCCAGGGTCTTCTTTTTATCCTGCTCGAAGAAGAACTTGGCGTCCGACAGGCGCGGGCGCACCACGCGCTCGTTGCCGCCGATGATGTGCTGCGGGTCGTCGGTGGCGATGTTGGAGACGATCAGGAAGCGCGAACGCAGCTTGCCGCCGGCATCGGTCAGCGCAAAGTACTTCTGGTTGGTCTGCATGGTGAGGATCAGGCATTCCTGCGGCACGGCCAGGAATTCTTCCTCGAAGCGGCATTCGTACACCACCGGCCATTCGACCAGGGCGCAGACTTCGTCGAGCAGCGCTTCCGGCATCAGCACCTGGTCGGCGCCGGCGGTGTGCAGCAGGGCGCTGCGGATTTTTTCCTTGCGCGCCTCGATATTGGCGATGACTTTGCCGCCGCTTTCGAGCGTGGCCGCGTACTGGTCGGCGTGCGCGATCGTCAATGGCGCGCCATCGGTCAGGAAGCGGTGGCCGAGGGTCTGCTTGCCGGCCGCCAGGCCGAGCAGGGTCAGGGGCACCACGGCGTCGCCATGCAGCGCGACCAGCTTGTGGGCCGGGCGCACGAACTGCACGGTGGTGCCGTCCGGACGCTGGTAGCTCATGAGTTTTGGAATCGGCAGGCGGGCGCACGATTCGTCCAGCGCGGCCTGCAGGCCGCTTTGCAGTGCGCTGCCGGCCACGCTGCGCGTGTAGAACAGGCTGTCGGCCTTGCCGTCGACGGCGCGTTCCAGGGTAGCGATATCGAGGTCGGGCACGCCGAGGGCGGCCAGCTTCTTGGCCAGCGGCGCGGTGCCCTTGCCGTCGGCGTCCAGCGCGACGCTGACCGGCAGGACTTTTTCGCGCACCGATTTATCGGGCGACATGGCGCGTACGCCGGTGATCGAGACAGCCAGGCGGCGCGGGGTGGCGTAGCTGGTCGCCACGCTGTCGGCGCCGAGGAAGTCGCGCGCTTTGAGGCCGTTGACGATGCCGGCGGCAAAGGCGGCGCCCAGTTTGGCCAGCGCTTTCGGCGGCAGTTCTTCGGTCAGCAGTTCGACGAGGAGAGTTTGAGTCATCATTCTGTTTTTATCTTTCAGGCGGCGAGCGGCGCTTTGGGAGCCATCGGGAATCCCAGTTTTTCGCGCGAGTCGTAATAGGCTTGTGCGACCAGGCGCGACAGCGTGCGCACGCGCCCGATGTAGGCGGCGCGTTCGGTGACCGAAATGGCGCCACGCGCGTCGAGCATGTTGAAGCTGTGCGAGGCCTTCATGATCTGCTCGTAGGCCGGCAGGGTCAGTTCGAGTTCGATCAGGCGCTTGGCTTCCGATTCGTGGTTGGCGAACTGGGCGAACAGCAGCTCGGTGTTGGCGTGTTCGAAGTTATAGGTCGATTGCTCGACTTCGTTCTGGTGGAACACGTCGCCGTAGCTGAGCGATTTCTTTTCCGGAGCGCCGGCCGCACCGATCTCTTCCCATTCGGTCCAGACCAGGTCGTAGACGTTCTCGACGCCCTGCAGGTACATGGCCAGGCGCTCGATGCCGTAGGTGATTTCGCCGAGCACCGGTTTGCAGTCGAGGCCGCCAACTTGCTGGAAATAGGTAAACTGGGTCACTTCCATGCCGTTCAGCCACACTTCCCAGCCCAGGCCCCAGGCGCCCAGCGTCGGGCTTTCCCAGTCGTCTTCGACGAAGCGCACATCGTTCTTTTCCAGGTCGAGGCCGAGGGCCTTGAGCGAGCCGAGGTAGAGGTCGAGGATGTTTTCCGGCGCCGGTTTCAGGACCACCTGATACTGGTAGTAGTGCTGCATGCGGTTCGGGTTTTCACCGTAGCGGCCATCTTTGGGGCGGCGCGACGGCTGCACGTAGGCGGCGCGCCAGGGTTCCGGTCCAATTGCGCGCAGGAAAGTACCCGTGTGAAAGGTGCCCGCGCCGACTTCCATATCGTATGGCTGGAGCAAGGCGCAGCCCTGCTTGTCCCAGTAGGTTTGCAAGGTCAGGATAATTTGTTGAAATGTGAGCATCTTGGTGGCTGTCGCGCGGCTGATGTCGCGAACGAATGAGTTTGCTAAAACGACCAATTTTAGCGGGTTTTAGCGGGACGCTGGGGGGCAAGTAAGGACAATGTCACGTTTGCTGCTTTTTTGCTAATGTGTCCGCATACTTGCGGCCCGAGAACCAGGCAAGGCCCAGCGCCAGCGCCGCCAGCGACAGGAACAGGTAATTGCCCATGCGGATGAAGGGCGTCATGCCGCCCATGCCCTGCACCTGGGCCGTCAAGGCGCCGTGCCGGTACATGGGCAGGGCGTTGACGATCTTGCCACGGCCATCGATCACGACGGTCGCGCCGGTGTTGGTTGCGCGCAGCATCGGCCGCCCGGTTTCGAGCGAGCGCATCTGCGACATCTGCACATGCTGGGGAATCGCCACCGATTCGCCGAACCAGGCCAGGTTCGATACGTTCAGCAGCATCGTGGCCGGACGCGCCATCGAGCGCAGCTGCATGGCGATTTCTTCGCCGAAGACGTCTTCGTAGCAGACATTCGGCAACACCAGCTGGTCCTTGACGGCGAAGGCCGGCTGGACTTGGGCGCCGCGGCTCATGTCGCCCAGCGGAATGCGCATCATGTCGACGAACCAGCGGAAGCCCGCCGGCACGAATTCGCCGAAGGGCACCAGGTGGTGCTTGTCGTAGCGGTAAGCCTGGCCCGAGGGACCGAATCCCATCACGCTGTTGGCATAGCTGCCGGGACCGTCGGACATGGGAATGCCGAACAGCACATGGCTGCCGCTGTCGGCCGCGTATTTCTGGAGCGACGGCAGGTAGTCGGGCGGCAGGTACTGGGGCAGGGCGGCCACGGCCGTTTCCGGCAGGGCGATCAGGTCGGCCGGCTGGGCCGAGATCATGCCGCGATACATCTCCAGCGCCCGCATCACGTGCTCGGGATCGAATTTTTTCTGTTGCTCGACGTTGCCCTGCAGCAGGCGCACGCTGATCGGCTTGCCTTGCGCTTCGGTCCAGGCCACATGGCTCAGCCCGTAGCCGGCCGCGAGGATGCCGGCCAGCAATCCCACGCCGGCCCAGCGCGCGCGCTGGGTCAGCATCACGATGCAGCTGGCGCACACGGCGGCAATCGCGCCGATGCCGTACACGCCGACGATGGCGGCAAAGCCGCCCAGCGGGCCGGCGTTATGGGCGTAGCCGGTGGCAACCCAGGGGAAACCGGTCAGTATCCAGCCGCGCATCCAGTCCGACAAGCCCCACATCACGGGCAGCACCAGCAGCAGGAAGCTGGCGACCGGCAAGGACCAGCGCTTGCGCAGCCAGGTGGAAAACCCGCTGGCGAAGGCGCCGAACAAGCCCATGTAGGCGCCCAGCAGGCACACCGCCGCGACCGCCATCGGCCCCGGAATGTTGCCGAAGCGATTCATGGTGATGTACAGCCAGTGCATGCCGGCAACCGACCAGCCGAAGCCGAAGGCCCAGCCGATCAAGCTGCTGCGGCGCACGCTGGTATCCATGCCGACCTGATAGAACAGGAAGGCGAGCGCCAGGATTTGCAGCGGCCACCAGCCGACCGGCGCGAAGGCCAGTACGCTGGACGCGCCCGCGAGGGCGGCGAACAGCATGGGCAGCAGCGTGGTGCGGGGAGGCCGCTGCGCCGCATGGCGCAGCGCCGGATCGAGCGGCACGGTCGAGCGGCGCAGCATCAATCGTGTTCGTCTTCGGGCAGCGGCAGTTTTTCGACCAGCAGGACGTGCACCTGGCGCGCGTCGGCGCGCAGCACCTCGAAGCGCAATCCGGCAACGTCGAAGGTGTCGCCCTTGTGCGGCATGCGGCCGAGGTGGCTGGCCACCAGGCCGCCGATGGTGTCGACGTCGTCTTCGGGCAGGCTGGTGCCGAGTTCTTCGTTGAACTGGCTGATCTCGGTCAGCGCCTTGATGCGCCAGCGCGGGCCGAACTGGCCTTCCTTGATCGAGAGAATGTTGTCTTCTTCTTCATCGAAATCGTATTCGTCCTCGATGTCGCCGACGATCTGTTCCAGCACGTCTTCGATCGTGATCAGGCCGGCAACGCCGCTGTATTCGTCGACCACGATGGCCATGTGATTGTGATTGGCGCGGAAATCGCGCAGCAGCACGTTCAGGCGTTTCGATTCGGGGATGAAGATGGCGGGACGCAGCATCTCGCGCACGTCGAAAGATTCTTCGGCGTAATAACGCAGCAAGTCCTTGGCCAGCAGGATGCCGATCACCTTGTCGCGTTCGCCTTCGATGGCGGGGAAGCGCGAGTGGGCTGTTTCCAGCACCTGCGGCATCCATTCCTCGATCGGCTTGCTGATGTCGATGACGTCCATCTGCGAGCGCGGGACCATGATGTCGCGCGCGGACAGGTCCGAGACCTGGAACACCCCTTCGATCATGGACAGCGCATCGGCGTCGATCAGGTTGCGTTCGTGGGCGTCGTGCAGGACTTCGAGCAGCTCGGCGCGGTTTTCGGGCTCGGGGGAGATCAGTGCGGTCAGGCGTTCAAACAGTGACCGGTGGGTCTTGGCGTCCGTCCGGACGTCATAAGGATGCTCTGGCATAGTTGGCGTGAGCCGTTGTTGCGATAGGCGTAGGATACACCAAAAGCGCGATTGCCTGTTTTTTGAGCGGAACTGCCTGCCACGCCGCCCGCGCCAAGGCGCGGGCGGCGTTAACGCTTAATCGGTGCGGCGTTCTTCCTGCGCTGCCGGATGCGCGCCTCCCCCCACATCGCCTTCCAGCGTGGCCGCCGCCAGCGCCCGTCTGGCCGGGCCGTGCAGCACTTCCCCGTCCGGCGCGAAGCGCGAGCCATGGCACGGGCAGTCCCACGACTTGTCGCCGGCGTTCCAGTGCACCGCGCAGCCCAGGTGGGTGCAGGCCGCCGATACCGCCTGCAATCCGCCATCGTCGCCCCGGTACACCGCCAGCAGGCGTCCGCCGTCGCGCAGCAGGGCCCCTTCGCCGCGCGCGATCTGGCCGGCGCTTTCGACGTCGGCGCCGCGCAGCCAGTCGGTGTACTGGGCCAGCGTGTTGGCCTGCTCGGTAATGAAGTCGCCCAGCCCGTGCAGCGCCTTGCGCGACGGCGAATACAGCTCGGTCCAGACATTCGTGCGTCCGACGATCAGGTCCGTCACCAGGATCGCCCCGGCCGTGCAGTGGGTCATGCCGTTGCCGGAGTCGCCGGTGATCACGTACACATTCTCACGATCGAGCCGGTTGCGGCCCAAAAACGCCAGGCCGTCGGACGGCTCCATCACCTCGCCCGACCAGCGGTAGGCCACCGCGCCGGCGATCGGGAAGCGCTGGCGCGTCCACGCTTCGATCTCGTCGTAGCGCTGCCGCGCATGCGCATCCTGCCCGCTCTTGTGATCCTGCCCGCCGACGATCAGCAGTTCGTGATCGGCGCCGCTGCCGGCCGAGGCCAGGCGCACGTAGTAGTACGGCTCGCCCGTATCCCACAGCAGCACGCGCGGCAGCGCATCCTTGGGCACCCGCAGCGCCACCACGTAGCTGCGGTAGCCGGCCTGCCTGGCGTGCAGTGCCGTGCGCTCGTTGAACGGGGTGTTGGTCGCCACCACCACGGCGGCCGCGTCGACCTGGCCATGTGCGGTCGTGACCAGCTGGCGCGCCTGTTCCGCACGCAGGTCGAGCGCGCGGGTGTTGTCGTAGATGCGACCGCCCAGGCGCTCGATGGCGCGCGCCAGGCCGTCCAGGTACTTCAAGGGATGGAACTGGCCCTGGCGCGCAAAGCGCAGGCAGGGGCCGGTATCGAAATGCAGGCCCGGCACGCGTTCGAAACGGCGCACGTTCAGGCCGAGGCGGGTGGTGATGGCGTACTCGCGTTCGAGGATATCGTTCCAGGCGCCGTCGGGGGTGAACAGGTAGCCGTCCACGCGTTCGAATTCGCATGCGATGCGTTCGGTGCGGATGATGGCCTCGACGCAGTCGGTGGCCTTGCGGTAGGTGTCGGCCACCAGCGCGGCCTTGTCGCTGCCGAAGCTGCGTTCGATCTCGAAAAAGCGTTCGTCGGGCGGGAAAAAATGCGCGCTGGTGCGGCCGGTTTCGCCGGCGCCGACACCGGAGGCGTCGAGCACCACCACTGATTTGCCTTCGCGCAGAAGCATGTAGGCGGTAGTCAGGCCCGCGATGCCGGCGCCGATCACGCAGACGTCGGCGCTGTCCTTGCCCGTCAACGGGCAGTAGCGGGGAAGGCTGGCGGTGGCGAGCCATGCGGATGTGGCGCCGTGCGGCGTTGTGCTTGTTGTTGCGTTTGTCGCTGCGTCTGTCGCTGCGTCTGTCGCTGCGCTTATTGCTGGGTTTGTTGCCGGGTATGCTGCTGTCATTGGCAGGTTCCTCCTGTCTTGGTTTTCCTCTTGTCGAGTAGTCCAAGTAGACCCGAAGCGGCCGGTCGCCACAGTGCGATGCCGTACAAAAGCGGGTGAGCGGAGTTACCATGTCGTGTAGGCCTGCAAGCCGTGCGCGAGTGCGCCAAATACTACGCCGCGGCGCCGGCGGGCCTTTACACCATCGCGCCGCTGGCCCAGGCGCCAAGCAGTTCCTGCGGCCAGAACTGGCGCGGCGCGATCATCAGGCACAGCGTGTCGGGGTGGGTCAGCACCGGGAACCGGGCGCCCTTCATGACATCGGCCGGCAGGTGCTTGCGGATCGCCAGGATGGACGAGAGCATCACGCGCCGCGTCGTGAGCAGCTGCGGCACCGCGACGTCCTGCGCGCGCTGCTGTTCGCTGGCCAGGTATTGGGCGATGTGCTGGAGCGCGGGCGGCATCTCCTTGCCCTTGTACGAAAACAGCTCTTGCGCGATGCGCTGCAGGGCGTGCGGACGCGCTTCGAAATGGCGTTCGAGGCTGTACGCCAGCAGCGCCGGCATGTCGTGCGGCCCCTCCGAAAACAGGGCATTGTTGGCATGCACCAGCGAGGCCCAGACCACCATGCCTTTTTCGAGCAGCAGGTGCTGGCGGCGGTAGATTTCGGCCAGGCTGTCGGCGCCCAGCCATCCCGGATTGTCGGCGCAGGCGGCGGCGTAGTCGGCCGGGGTGGCCGAGCGGCGCCACTTCATGATGGCGTTGCGGACCTGGTCGAGCGCCAGTTCCATGGCGGCGTCGGCCGGGCATTGTTCGATATCGCCCGGGACCAGCGGCCCGGCGCGCTCGTCGGCGGCCTGCGGCAGCAGCCTGCGCGCGTAGGTTTGCAGCGATTCGGCGCGCGCATCGGCCAGCAGGGTGTCGACGGTGGCCAGCGGATAGGCGGTCGATTCCACGCTGTCGAGAAAACCCATGAAGCTGCGCGCGCGCCGACGCTGGCGCGCAAAGGCCGGATGGGCGCGCACCATGTCGTCGTAGTTCATCCATTGCCACTGGCCTGGGTCGGGCGCGTTGCTGCGCACGACTTCGCCCAGGTAGGCGCCGGCCGCGTCGACGACGCGCTCGCGTTCCTGCGCAGCGATGGCGGCGCCTTGCTGGCGCAGCTGCCCCAGCCAGGCGTCGACGTGGCGCAGCGATGCGACGCTGTAATCGAGCTTCTCGCGCGCCAGTTGGGCGGCGAGCGGCAATGGCTCGTCGCCTTGGCCGAGCAGCGCGGCGCACAGCTGCGGGATGCGGCTGGCGATATCGTCGGCGCGGGCGCAGGCGCTGGCGTCGCTCACGGCCAGTTGCGCGTACCAGCGCGCCACGCTGTCGTGGGCGCCGTTGATGATGTGGTCGAGCACCTGCTGCTGCGGATGGCAGACGCGCCCGCGATGGGTGCGCACCACCTGCAGGCGCCTCTGGCCGCGCGTGACGTAACCCCACTGCCCGCCGATCTGGCCGGCGGCCACGGAGCCGAGGTAGCAGCCGGCGCGGATCGCCCAGCTGGCGGCGAGCGGGCTGCTGAAGGCCGCATTGTCCGGCTGCCTGGCGCGTTCCAGCAGATACCAGGCGTGCAGCTTGTCGAGCAGGGCGGACAGCGCGTTGATGCTGGCGCCGCTGCCATCGAGGACGATGCCGTATTTGTCCTGCACGCCGGCAGCCAGCTTGCGCTGTTCGACGCGGGCGCCGGCATCGATCTCGCGCGCGGCGACAAAGCCGGGGCGGTGCGCGGACAGGCCGGGGCCCGGGCTGACCATGGTGGCGCTGTGGGCCAGGGGCGCCAGCGGCGCCGACTCGACGAACAGCTGCGAGCTGGCGTCGTGCACAAAACGGTAGAACGGGCGGTAGCCGGGATTGGCGCCGACGGCGGCATCGATCCGTGCGGCCAGGTTGCGCAGCACGCGCAGAGTGGCCGGGTTGCAGGCTTCGGGCCGGATCGCCAGGTCGATGGCCACTTCCCTGGCGGCGGCATCGCTCTGGTCGAACAGCTGCAGTTGCAGGCCGTGCGCGTTGGCGTTGCGGTAGGCCAGGGCCGGCGGCGGCGCGGCCGGCAAGCGCGTTTCCAGCTGGTCGGGCCAGAGCTGCTGGGCGCTGTCGACGCGCCGCACGCCGTTGGCGCAGGCGGCCGCAAAGGCCGGCGCCAATGCGGTGGCGCTGTGCAGCGGGGTGTAGACCATCTCCAGCGCGTCGTCGAAGGCGGCGCAGCCCAGTTCGCGCATGCAGTCCCACACCAGCGCGCGCAGGGGGGCGTCGAAACACGGGCGCTCGAAACCGATGCACAGGGCGCCGTCGACGCGTCCGCCGATGACGGTGGCGCTGGCGGCCACGCCGTCGGCGAAAGTGACTTCGGTATCGTACAGGCCGCGACCGAGCTTGCCGTGGCGCGCCAGGATCGGGATCAGGACTTCGAAAGGCATGGCGGCCGGGGCGCCGTTGGCGAAGCGCTGCAGGTAAAGAAAAGTGGTCACGAAATTCCCGGGAAAATGCTGGGCCGCGCAGGAACACCGCCGACCATACGATTTATTCTGTATTTCCGTATGGTACTTCAGAGGCCCCTTCCGGGTCCAATAAAGCGTTAGCATTGTGGAAAGAAAGTGACACGATCCGCCGCGCTGTCCGGACACAAAGTCCGGTCCGCGCCATCCGGAAACCCATGGCGCGGCGACGGTGTCGATGCGTGCGCAGGGCGCCTGGACGGCGCACACGGGCCGCTGCGGCCGCACACCAGGGAGCGGCCAGGGAACTGGTGAAAGCGGCGCCGCTGGCGCGGGCAGCTGGAAGGCGCTCGAGCGCGACAACGCGAAGCTGCCGCGCCCGCGTTCAGGAAGCGTAAGGGTCGGGGTAGCCCAGCGCCTCGAGGATGTCGCGTTCGAGCTGCTCCATCTCGGCCGCTTCTTCATCGTCGTTGTGGTCGTAGCCCTGGGCGTGCAGCACGCCGTGCACGATCAGGTGCGCAGTGTGTTCTTCCACGGTTTTTTTCTGTTCCGCCGCTTCTTTTTCCAGCACGTCGGTGCACAGGATGATGTCGGCGCGGGTCGGATCGATCTCGGCGATGTCTTCGCCTTCGTTATAGGCGAAGGTCAGCACGTTGGTGGCGTAGTCCTTGGCGCGGTAGTCGCGATTGAGCGCGCGGCCTTCGTCGGCGTCGACGAAGCGGATGGTCAGTTCGGCCGGCGCGAACAGCGCCGCCTGCACCCAGCGCCTGATCTTCGGGCGCGTGATCGATGCCTGCAGGCGGGTGTCGGGATACTGGACCGACAGGGAGAGCTTATTTTTTGCGGACATTTTTAGCGATGACAGGTTTCGGCAGGGCGGCCAGCTCGTCGACCGAGGCGGCGCTTTCGTAGGCGTCGACGATGCGCGCCACCAGCGGATGGCGCACCACGTCGGCGCTGGAGAACTGGGTAAAGGCGATCCCGCGCACGTCCTTGAGCACATGCACGGCGTCGCTCAAGCCGCTCTTCTGCGTCTTGTGCAGGTCGACCTGGGTGACGTCGCCGGTGACCACGGCCTTGCTGCCGAAGCCGATCCGTGTCAGGAACATCTTCATCTGTTCGACGGTGGTGTTCTGCGCTTCGTCGAGGATCACGAAGGCGTGATTCAGGGTGCGCCCGCGCATGTAGGCCAGCGGGGCGATCTCGATCACCTGTTTTTCGAACATCTTCTGGGTGCGGTCGAAGCCGAGCAGGTCGTACAGCGCGTCGTACAGGGGGCGCAGGTAAGGATCGACCTTTTGCGCCAGGTCGCCCGGCAGGAAGCCCAGGCGCTCGCCCGCTTCCACCGCGGGGCGGGTCAGGATGATGCGCTTGACGGCATCGCGCTCGAGCGCGTCGACTGCGCAGGCCACCGCCAGGTAGGTCTTGCCGGTGCCGGCGGGACCGACCCCGAAGCTGATGTCGTGTTCCAGGATCGAGCGCAGGTACTGGATCTGGTGCGGGGTGCGCCCGCGCAGGTCGTGGCGGCGCGTCTTGAGTACCGGGCTGTTGATCTCGATGTCGGGCAGCGCCTCGGTCGGCGTGCTGTCCGGGGTTTGCTGCTTGTGCAGGCCGGAGCGCTGTTCGACCAGCGCCAGCTGCACTTCCTCGATCGGGACGATCTTGTTGGCGACCGCGTAGAAGCGTTCCAGGATCTGGACCGCGTGTTCGGCGTTATGGCCGCTGACGATGAATTTTTCGCCGCGCCGGAAAATGGTGACATCGAGCGCCGACGAGATCTGGCGCAGGTTTTCGTCGAGCGGTCCGCACAGGTGGGCAAGCCGCGTGTTGTCGAGCGGCTCGGGGATGAAGTAGTGAGGCTGGATGGGTGTTTTGGTTTTCAACTGGCGCAGGCTAAAGTGTCACCGCGCGCAACGAGTTCGCCGCGCAGGGTGTAGTTAAAACTTTCGGTGATGCGCACGTCGGCCATCTGGCCGATCAATGCGCTCGGATTGATGCCGGGTTCGAAATTGACGACCCGGTTGTTTTCTGTGCGGCCCTGCAGTTCGGCCGGGTTCTTGACCGACGGGCCTTCGACCAGGATGCGCTGCACGCTGCCGACCATGGCGGCGCTGTACTTGCGGGTGTTGGCGTCGATCGCGGCCTGCAGCTTTTGCAGGCGCGCCAGCTTGACCTCGTGCGGTGTGTCGTCGTCCAGGTTGGCGGCCGGGGTGCCGGGACGCTTGCTGAAGATGAAGCTGTAGCTGGTGTCGAAGCCGACGTCCGCGATCAGTTTCATCATCGCCGCGAAATCGGCCTCGGTCTCGCCCGGGAAGCCGACGATGAAGTCGGACGAAATCGACATGTTGGGACGCACCGCGCGGATGCGGCGGATGATGGATTTGTATTCGAGGCCGGTGTAGCCGCGCTTCATCGCGGACAGTACATTGTCGGCGCCATGCTGGGCCGGCAGGTACAGGTGGTCGACCAGCTGCGGAATGCTGGCGTAGGCGTCGATCAGGCGCTGGGTGAATTCCTTGGGGTGGCTGGTGACGAAGCGGATCCGCTCGATGCCGGGAATGGCGGCCACGTATTCGAGCAGCAGGGCGAAATCGGCGATGTCGCCGCCTTCCATCACGCCGCGGAAGGCGTTCACGTTCTGGCCGAGCAGGGTGATTTCCTTCACGCCCTGGGCGGCCAGGCCGGCCACTTCGGTCAGCACATCCTCGAAGCGGCGCGAGACTTCCTCGCCGCGCGTGTACGGCACCACGCAGTAGCTGCAGTATTTGCTGCAGCCTTCCATGATCGACACGAAGGCCGAGGCGCCTTCCACCCTGGCCGGCGGCAGGTGGTCGAATTTTTCGATTTCGGGGAAGCTGATGTCGACCTGGGCGTCGCCGCTGGCGCGCCGTTCGCGCATCATCTGCGGCAGGCGGTGCAGGGTCTGCGGGCCGAACACCATGTCCACGTAGGGGGCGCGCTTGACGATGGCGGCGCCTTCTTGGGAAGCAACACAGCCGCCGACGCCGATCAGCAGGTCGGGCCGGGCCAGCTTGAGCTCGCGCAGGCGGCCGAGGTCGGAAAAGACTTTTTCTTGCGCTTTTTCACGGACCGAGCAGGTATTGAGCAGGATCACATCGGCGTCTTCCGGCGTGTCGGTGCGCACCAGGCCGTCGGACGCGCCGAGCACGTCCGCCATCTTGTCCGAGTCGTACTCGTTCATTTGGCAACCGAAGGTTTTGATGAAGACTTTTTTCTGCATGGAATGATCAACGTGGCGCTGCAGCCTGGTTTCAGGCGGGGTTGCCAGTTTATCGTAAATCAGCGGGGGCGGCCATGTTCGCGACGGCAGCCCGCGCCACGGCAGCGGCGCGCGCCTGCCGCGCCCGCCATTGCACCCGGTCAATGGTTGGGCTAGCCACCCGTCACTGTCCGGTATCCGCAGGAAAAGTTTCGCAAAATCAAATTTCACAATTGCTTAATTGCACACTACCTATTTCTTCTTGTAAATCAATGAGTTCCGAGGGAATTCTGAAAACGGACTGAACACAATAAATGTTCTTGCGTGCGCCACAAATTGTTCTCATGTGTTGAAATGACTATGTGACAAGCTTTCCGGCGGTTAGCTTGATTTCAAACAATGCCGCGTATGCAGAGGTAAGTTGTACTTATGGCATATGAGTCTAATAATGTGTTTGGAGTTTCAAGTGCGTTGGAAGTGAGTAGCGCAGAGCGCATACGAACCGGAAACGTGCTTTTAAGCCAGTTATCAGATTTGTTCTGTTTAATCACGCTCAAGGGCGATTTTCCGGGAACTTATTAAGACGCGTATGGGTCTTTAACATAGTTCGTAACGGCATTATTTCAACCACTCACCACGAGGACAATCATGGCACACCATGCTCTGGCATCACAAGAAAGTTACAACCCCAACCACCTGCTCGATATTCTGCTTGGCAAGATGCAGCTGAAAAACGATGCAGCCCTGTCGCGCATGCTCGAAGTCGCGCCACCGGTCATCAGCAAGATCCGCCACCACCGCCTGCCGGTCGGCGCCTCGCTGCTGATCCGCATGCACGAAGTGACCGGCATGAGCATCCGCGACCTGCGCGACCTGATGGGCGACCGCCGCACCAAGTACCGCCTGTCCGACGCCCAGGGCCGTCCAAAGGCAACCGAAGAGAAAAGCACGCCACCTGACGCATCGACGTCCGGAAACTATGCGCACTAAGTCCACCGGCATGACGCTCCCTGTCATGCCAGCGGAACGGGGCGCCTGATTCCGCCTCTGCGCGCAGAGGCGGGTCGGTCAGCCCATCAGGATCATCGTGATTTCTTCGTACTGCAGTTCGGTTTCGCGGAACACCTGCAGATAGCATTCTTCGTTCAGCCCGAGCGCGGTCCAGGCGACCGGCGACACGGCGGGCACCAGATCGTCGCTTTCCCTTCCCAGGTCGAGCGCATGCACGATGGCGTTGGCCACATGCACGATCGTGGCCAGCAAGCCTGCGTCAGGCAAACCCGGGTCATGGTGGAAGGCGATCGCCATCCGCATCGTATCCGAAAAATTCCAGTGCTCGGCCAGCGCCATGCCGGCCTGCACATGGTCCACACCCATCACCGCCAGTTCGGCATCTTGCACATACGTATCGTTGGCCGCGCGGTATTCCATGACTTGCTGATACAGGTCGGGGAAGCTGCTGACCAGGACCAGGCGACCTATATCGTGCAGCAATCCCGCCGTGAAGGCGTAATCCTGATTGAAACGCACGCGCCGCGCCAGCACCTTGGCACAGCAGGCGCTGCCGATCGAGTGGCGCCAGAAGGCCTTGTGGTCGAAGGCGGCGCAGCGCCCCTCGGCGAAGCAGCCGGTCAGGGCCGAGGCGGTGATCAGGTTGCGCGTGGTCTGGAAACCCAGGTAGGTAATGGCCTGCTGGATGGTGGTCACGCGCACCTGCAGGCCGTACAGCGAGGAATTGGCCAGGCGCAGGGTCTTGGCCGTCAAAGCCTGGTCGTGCGAGACTTTTTTGGCCAGCACGGTGATGTCGATGTCTTCCTGGTCGATGCTGGTGAGCAGTTCCATGACCACCGCCGGCAGCGAGGGCAGGTCGGCCAGGCGCTTGAGCACGTCGTCGAGCACGATGGCGCTCATAAGGCGGCCTCGCGCGCGGCGCGGTAGTCTTCCACATAGCGGCGCAGGGCGCTGGTGGCCCAGTCGTGCGGTTCGTCCGGCTTGTGCTTGCGGAACAGCAGCGCCAGGCGCTGCTGGCTGGCGGCGTGGTCGGGCGCGCGACCGGGGGCCGGCGCGGCGCCGCTGCGCAGCACGGGGACGGCATCGATGCCGTGGCTGGGCAGCAGGGCGATGGTGCGGTCGGTCAGGATCGCGCCCTTGGGCAGGAGGACCTGTCCCTGCCGGTCGAGCAGATCGTCGGACAAGACCATTCCCGGTTCCACGTCGGCCAGCGCCAGGTGCTGGTAAGCTGCGCTCATAGGCATCCTCCCTCGTAATGTACCGATCTTACCATTGCTGTCCACGCCTGTGCGCCACGCAAAAGCGCTCTTTTTGCGAGGCCATGCGCCGCAATTTCTTGCCAATGGGAAGGGCTTACCGTACAGTCGGAGATGCATCGCGCGCAGGCGATCGGGAGGAATCGGATGTTCGGTATTCAAAGCCGGCTGAAACTGCTGTTCGTGGTGATCGTCACCGTGGTGCTGGCCATTTCCGGCAGCTATACGCAGTATTCGCTGGGCAAGGCCCTGGAAGAAAGCAACCAGCGCCTGCGCAAGGGCGTGATCACGCGTTTGCAGATCAGCCTGCCATCGGCCCTGTGGGACCTGGACAAGTCCAAGGTCGACAGCATCGTCGAGGCCGAAATGCTGCCGCCCGAAGTGGTGGCGATCCGCGTCTACGACAGCTCGGTCGGCCTGTTCGCCGGCAAGCTGCGCGCGGCCGACGGCAAGCTGGTGGCGGTCGAGGGCGCGCCCGAGCCGGCCGGCCAGGCGGTCGAGGCGGCGCTGGTGTTCCAGGAGGGCGGCAGCGCCAGCGCCTCGATCAAGCCGGTCTCGGTGGGACGGGTGGTGATCAATTTCAGCCGCGCCCAGATCGACCAGGCGCTCGCGTCCGAACTGATGCGCAAGGTGATCGAAGTCCTGCTGCTCGACCTGATCCTGGTGGTGGCGCTGTCGCTGTCGCTGCGGGTGGTGTTCGAGCCGCTCAAGCAACTGCGCGACGGCCTGTTCGACCTGGCCACGCGCGGCACCGACGAGGTGGAAGAGTTGCCCGAAAACCGGCGCGACGAGCTCGGCGAGGTGATCCGCGGCTTCAACCAGATCCAGCGCCGCCTGAAGTCGACCATCGGGCGCATCCGCGAAGCCGAGGACGCCGCGCGCCGCTCGGCCCAGCAGACCGCGCAGGCGCTGCAAGACTTGCGCCAGACCCAGGAATCGCTGCTCCAGGCTGAACGGCTGGCCTCGCTCGGCAGCCTGGTGGCCGGGGTCGCCCACGAAATCAATACGCCGGTCGGGATCGCCCTGACCAGCGCCTCGGTGCTGAAAGCGGCCACCGACGAACTGGAAACGGCGGTCAAGGGCGCCGGCCTGAAGAAGTCCGACATCCTGCGCTACGTCGAGACCGCCAGCGAAAGCGCGCGCCTGATCATGAACAACGCCTACCGCGCGGCGCACCTGATCCACAGCTTCAAGCAGATCGCGGTCGACCAGACCAGCGAGGCGCGCCGCCCCTTCGGCCTGCACGAATACATCGAGGAAATCGTCTCCAGCCTGCAGCCCAAGCTCAAGAAGACGCCGATTTCGCTGGTGCTGCACTGCCCGGACGACATCGTGCTCGACAGCTACCCCGGCGCCTTCGCCCAGGTCATCACCAACCTGACCCTCAATTGCGTGGAGCACGCCTTCGAAGTCGATACCGCCGGCGAAATCCTGATCAGCGCCCGCCTCGACGGCGAGGTGGTGGAACTGCATGTGAAAGACGACGGCAAGGGCATCGCGCCGGATGTGCTCGACCGCATCTTCGACCCCTTCTTCACGACCCGGCGCGGCCAGGGCGGGACCGGGCTGGGCCTGAACATCGTGTACAACCTGATCGTCAAGCAATTCCTGGGCACCATCGCGGTGAGCAGCACCCTGGGGCAGGGCACCCATTTCACCTTGCGCATCCCGCGCGTGACACCGGTGGACGGCGCCCAGGTGTAGCTGGCGCCCTTGCGTGCGCCCCAGCGCGAGCGCCTGGTTTATTGTACGCTTGTCATTCTTTCGACGCGCCGCCGCGCGCGCGGCATCTCATCAGCTACTCAAAGGACCATCATGAAACTGTACTTCAGTCCCGGCGCCTGCTCCCTTTCTCCCCACATCGTCCTGCTCGAAGCGGGGCTGGCATTCACGACCGAAGCGGTCGATCTGCGCAAGAAGGTCACGGCAAGCGGGGGCGACTACAGCGCCATCAATCCCAAGGGCTATGTGCCGGCCCTGGAAACCGGCCAGGGCGTCCTGCTGACCGAAGGCCCCGCCATCGTGCAATACCTGGCCGACCTGGTTCCCGAGAAGAACCTGGCGCCCGCCGCCGGCACCCCGGAACGCTATGCGCTGCTCGAGTGGCTCAACTTCATCTCGACCGAGCTGCACAAGAATTTTTCACCGCTGTTCCGCCCGAATGCCGGCGCCGACCTGGTCAATTACGCGCACGCCAACCTGACCCAGCGCCTCGGCTACGTGGAGCGCATGCTCGACGGACGCGATTACCTGACCGGCGCCCGCTTCACGGTGGCCGATGCCTATCTGTTTACCGTGCTGAACTGGGCCGGCCCTGTCAAGTTCGACCTGTCGGGTTTTCCGCTGCTGCAAGCGTTCCAGAAGCGCGTGGGGGCGCGGCCGATGGTGCAGCAAGCGCTGCGCGACGAAGGCTTGCTCAAGTAAGCGCCGTTCATGGGCGGACAACGCTGCATCGCGCTGCTGCGCGGGATCAATGTGGGGCGCGCCAAACGGGTCGCCATGGCCGACCTGCGCCAGTTGATCGGCGAACTGGGCTGCACCGAGGTGCGCACCCTGCTCAACAGCGGCAATGTGGTCTTCGATGCGCCGCGCAAGGCGCAAGCCGGGCTGGCGGCGCGCATCCAGGATGCGATGGTGGTCAAGCTGGGCGTGGCGGCCAGGGTGACCGTGCTCGGCAGCGAGGAGCTCGACCGCATCGCCGCCGCCAATCCGCTGCTGCCGGTGGCGACCGATCCTGCGCGCATGCTGGTGTTCGTCTTCAGCGATGCCGGCGCGCCGGCCTTGCTGGCGCCCCTGGCGGACACGGACTGGGCGCCCGAGGTGCTGTCCGTGGGCCAGCATGCCGCCTACCTCTGGCTGCCGGCGGGTGTGGCGGAAAGCCGGGCGATGGCCGCGATGGGCAAGCTGCTCGGCGACGGCTTGACTTCGCGTAACTGGAATACGGTCTGCAAGCTGCAGGCGCTGTGCGCGCAGCCGGCCAGGGGCTGAGGCGGCCGCCGCGCGGGACGGTGCAGGCAAAAAAAATCCCGCGGCGAGCGGGATTTGTTCATGGCTGATCTGTGGTGTTCTTTGATTACTGGAATTTTTCGCCACTGTCGCGGCGGGCGCGGTAACCGATCAGCACCAGGCCGAGCAGCATCATGGCGAACACTTCGGGCTCGGGCAATTCCGACATCTGCGGGGCGGGCATCGTGGCCATTTGCATGGCGCTCATCCGTGGCTGGCTTTCCACATGGGCGGCGGCCGCCTGCTGGTTGTCCAATATCTCGATAGCGCTCGCTGGCGCGGCGCCCACCAGGGCGAGCATGAAAGCTGCTGCGACTGCGTATTTTTTCACGGTGGTTCCTCTTCTTTTTGGTTACCGCAAGCGCATGATTACTCATGCTGCATTGCAACCAGATGAGCAGTAATGCGAATCATCCGGGCCTTGTATTTAACCACGCTCACCACCGATTTCAAAGCCTATTCCACTCTAAACGTCGTTTTTTTGATGTTTTATTGACCAGAGGAATTAACATTTCTCGGTAAATGCTGCACTGCGGCAAAATGCAAGGAAAGTGTCATAAAGACATGAGGCTTGCCGAGGGTTACGCCTCGCTGTCGCGCGACAGCAAGCCATGGCAATACGCGGTATCGGACAGGTCGACCGCGCCTGTCAGGGGATCTTCGGCGGCGGCGGGGCGGGAGCCGAACAGGCTGGCCAGGTAGGCGAAGAATCGACGCATGTCAAACTTTCCATTCGTGGGTTTTAAGGATCATCTAATGATCGCGAATTACCATCAAGGGCTGATACGAAATGTTACGAACGTACCTACATTGCACAAGCGGACCTTGCGCTTTGTCAGGCCCATCCCAAGACGCATTGTCGACTTGATCAGAGGTGTTGCGTCGCAAAATTTTTTCAGCAGATCAAGGTATACCTGGCTTTTTTTTGGCGGTATAGTCTCCCTAATCCTATTGCCCTCAGGCATCAAACTGATGGCAAAGGAGCATGCATGGGCCACATTGCCCGGCAGATGGATGTACCGTCAAGCGACATCGACTGGCCACTTGGTTTGCGGAAATTATCCTGGTCGGATATCGAACGTCGCTGTCACTGCCGCTCCCCACCATCGCGCGGCAGAGGAACGATGTTTGCATAGAAATTCCGTCCGCAGCCACCATTCATAGAGTAAACACATGCCCAATCTTGCCAAGCTCCAGCTCGCCCTCAAGAATGTCTACGTGCGCATCGGCGCCGGACTCCTGCTCGCCCTGCTCGTCGGTTTGGCCATCTATAACGCCGATGTGGAGCAGGACAGCAGCCCGCTGGTCCATTCGCAGGACATTTCGCGCATCACCGCGCTGGCCTCGCAGAAGGACAAGCTGGAATACCTGATGGTGGCCAAGCCGCTGTCGGAGTCGCCGCGCTACATCTTCAAATTCAAGAACGCTCCCGAGCTGCACGTGATCAAGGTGCCCAGCACCTCGCACCTGAGCCTGGAGCGCGAAGTCCTGCTCAAGAACGCGATTCCGTATTCGATCGCCAAGGAAGACTACCTGGCCTCGCACAAGGCGGTGCTGCTCGACGAAGGCCAGAGCGCCGCCAGCGCCGAGGCGCTCGCCTTCCTCAAGCGCCACGCCCTCGATATCTTCCTGATCCTGCTGATCGTCTACGCGATCAAGTTCGGCATTCCCGGCATGGGCATGAGCGCCGCCGTCATCACGCCGGACAAGCTCAAAGGCAGCATGGATGACCTGATCGGCATGGACGACATCAAGCAGGAAGTGCTGCACCTGGAAGACATGATCCGCAACCGCAGCGAATACAAGTCGCACAACATCGACAAGCCGTTCAACGTGATGCTGACCGGCCCCGCCGGCACCGGCAAGACCAAGCTGGTCGGCTACCTGGCCAAGAAACTCAATGTGCCGCTGATCCAGGCATCCGGCTCGGCCCTCGAATCGGGCTACGTGGGCGGCGGCTCCAAGGCGCTCAATGCGCTGTACCGCAAGGCCTGCGCGCGCGGCAGCTGCATCATCTTCCTGGACGAAGCGCAGACCCTGTTCATGCCGCGCGGCCGCGGCGAAAAGAAGTGGGAAGACGACACCGCCAACACGCTGCTCGGCCTGCTCGACGGCGTCAAGAGCGACAAGGGCGCCGGCGTGATCTGGGTGGTGGCCTCGAACTTCGACGACGCCTCGGTCGAGATGGATGAAGCGATGCTGCGCCGCTTCTCGGTCAAGATCAACTTCCGCCTGCCGAACAAGGGCGAGCGCGGCCAGCTGCTCAAGAGCTTCCTGGGCCGCAAGAAGGATGGCCTGGTCGACTGGAACGACCTCGATCTGGGCCAGGTCGCCGAAATGACGGCCAACCTCAGTCCCGCGCTGCTGGAAACCGTGGTCGAACGCGCCAGCATGATCTCGATCCAGGAAAAGGCGATCATCAACACCGACCTGATGTTCCGCGCCTTCGAGCGCGCCACCCTGGGCCTGACCGACCGCGCCACCACGGCCGAAAAGCACAAGCAGCGCGAACGCGTGGCCCTGCACGAGCTGGGGCACTTCTTCATGCAGATCGATCCGTATCTGCGCCAGGGCATGACCCTGGCCGAGGTCAAGGAAAAATCGCACCTGCTCAAGATCAGTACCGAGTCGGTCTCCAAGCTGGGGGCGCTGGGCTATGTGCTGCAGTCGGGCGACGACGTCTCGCTGCGCACGCTGGAAGAACTGGAGCAGGACGTGATCCAGCTGTACGGCGGCGTGGCGGCCGAGGAGCTGTTTTATGGGGCGCGCGGAATATCGGTGGGCAGCCAGAACGACATCGAGAAGGCCACCAAGATGCTCAACCTGATGGTCAACCGCCTGTCGATGTATTCGCGTTCGAAGATCGACTACACGCAGTTGAAGAACGAAGGCAGCGGCGAGCACACGATCCGCCAGGTGGAAGAGAAGTCCGATGAGCTCTACAGCTACACCCTGGGCGCGATCCGCGATTACAAGGCCGTGATCGAGTCGCTCAAGGATACCTTGCTCGACCAGTACGTGCTGTCGAAGGATGCCGTGTTCGCGCTGCTGGAAGAGCGCCGCGACCTGCTGGCGTTCCATGTGGCCGGGCAGCGCCTGGGTAACCTGAAGCTGTGTAGCGAGGCGGCGGTTTAGGGGCCAACGCCAGTATCTTGGTATTGTTAGACTAAGAACCGTCGTTCCCGCCTCGCGGGAAGGACGGGGGTAGCGGCTAGTGCCCGCTCGCCGGCTTCACCCCCGCCAGGTCCACGCTGATTCGCTCCGCCATGCTGCGCGCCAGCTCCCTCTCGCCGACGAATACCTGGCAGCCGGTCTCCTTGCGCAGCAGTTCCGCCTCTTCCTCGTTATGCGTGCGCACCAGCGTCCGGATCGCCGGATTGAGCGCGCGCGCCGTCTCGATCATGGCGCGCACATGGAAGGTGTCGGGCGTCGCAATCACCAGCAATGCCGCGCGCGCGATGTGCGCCTGGATCAGCACCGCCGGTTCGGCCGCATTGCCCACCACCGCCGCGATATCGCGGCGGCGCAGCTGGTCGACCAGCTCGCGGTTCTGCTCCGCCACCACGATATGCACGCCCTGCGCCATGAGCGAATCGGCGATCATCCGTCCGACCCGCCCGTAGCCGACCAGCACCACCTGGCCGCTCAGGCGTTCCTGCGGCACCGACATGGGCAGCTCGGCCAGCGGATCGGTCGAGCGCTCCACCTTGCGCGCCGCGTCCGATTTTTCGCGCAGTGCGCGCTGCAGCGGTTCGATCAACTTGAACAGCAGCGGATTGAGCGCGATCGAGATGATCGCCCCGGCCAGGATCAGGCTCTGGCCTTCTTTCGGCAGCAGGCCGAGCGACATGCCGAGCGCCGCCAGGATGAAGGAAAACTCGCCGATCTGCGCCAGGCTGGCCGACACCGTCAGCGCCGTATTGAGCGGATAGCGCAGCACCATCACCAGCGCAAAGGCGACGATCGACTTGCCGAACATGACCACGGCGACCACCGCCAGCACGCGCAGCGGGCTGTCGACCAGCACCATCGGATCGGCCAGCATGCCCACCGAGACGAAGAACAGGACCGAAAACGCATCGCGCAGCGGCAGCGATTCCTCGGCCGCGCGGTGGCTCAGGGGCGACTCGCGCAGCACCATCCCGGCGAAGAAGGCGCCCAGCGCGAAGGACACGCCGAACAGTTCCGACGAGCCGTAGGCGATGCCCACCGCGGTGGCGACGACGGCCAGCGTAAACAGTTCGCGCGAGCCGGTCTTGGCCACGCGCCACAGGAACCACGGGAACAGCTTGCGCCCGACCACCAGCATGAACACGATGAAGGCGGCCACCTGGCCCAGGGTGATGCCGAGCGTCTTCCAGATATTCGCGTCGGCGCCGGCGGCGGCGCCGTCAGGACCGGTGCCGCCCAGCGCACCGGCCAGCGCCGGCAGCATCACCAGCATCAGCACCGTGACCAGGTCCTCGACCACCAGCCAGCCGACCGCGATGCGGCCGTTGATCGAATCGAGGATGCCCAGGTCTTCCAGGGCCCGCAGCAGCACCACCGTGCTCGCCACCGACAGCGCCAGGCCGAATACCAGGCCGGCGCCCAGGCTCCAGCCCCAGAAGTAGGCCATGCCGATGCCCATGCCGGTGGCCGCGCCGATCTGCAGCACCGCGCCCGGCACGGCGATGCCGCGCACTTCCATCAGGTCGTCCAGCGAAAAGTGCAGGCCGACCCCGAACATCAGCAGCATGACCCCGATTTCGGCCAGTTGCCCGGCCAGCGCCACATCGGCCACGAAGCCCGGCGTGGCCGGACCGATCACGATCCCGGCGGCCAGGTAGCCGACCAGCGCCGGCAATTTGAAGCGCACGGCGATCATGCCGAATATGAGCCCGAAGCCCAATGCGGCGGCGATGGTGGTGATCAGGGTGATGTTGTGGTGCATACGGACGCTCTCCTCGTGATGGGCGGAGCCCCCAGTATAGTTGACATGACGTTGTAAAGACGCCTACGCTTCGGTGGCCAGCGCCAGCAGCGCCTTGCGCACCGAGGCGCGCACGGCCAGGAATTCGGCGCGGCGCCCGGTCTTATCGAGCCGGAACAGCATCAGGCCCTCGATCTGGGCCACCATCAGGATCGCGCGCTGGCGGTATTCGTCGTCGCCGATGGCGGGATTGAGGCCGCGAATGAGCTTGAAGATGGCCTTGCGCTCGCGCGCCATCATGGTATCCATCAGGTTCGAGGCAAAGGCGTTGCGCGAGGCCAGCGCCCAGATCTCGAAAAAGATCGCGTGCGTCACCGGATCGGTGATCTCCTCCAAAAACATGTCGCAGGTCGACAGAAACTGGTCCAGGCGCGGGGCGCCCGCCATGGCCGCCGAAATCGAATCCATCTTGGCCTGGAACAGGTCCATCGTGTAGAGCAGCAGCGCTTCGAGCAGCGCATCCTTGCTCTGGTAGTAGTGCTGCACGTTCGACAGGCTGATGCCGATGTCCGCCGCCACGCGCCGCATCGACAGCCCGGCATAGCCCTCGGCCGCCAGCAGGGTGCGCGCCGCGCGCAGGATGTCGTGGGCCCGCCCCAGCCCTTTTTCGGTGGTGACGGAGGCTTTGTGTCTGAGGGCGCTGGCGAGGGTAGGGGACATGGGCGCGATTATCGCATGGCGCTATGCAAAGCAGGTCGGCTGACCTATAATCGGCGCACTAGGTCGAGCGACCTAGTTTATAAAAACTCCAGGAGACGCGCATGAGCCGCAACGTTTTTGTCACGGGCGTGGGGATGATCCCCTTCGCCAAGCCGGGCGCCAGCGCGCCGTACGACCAGATGGGTGCCCTCGCCGTGCGCCAGGCGCTGGAGGATGCGGGCGTCGCCTATGACGACATCGAGCAGGCTTACGCCGGCTATGTATACGGCGACTCGACCAGCGGCCAGAAGGCGCTGTACCAGGTCGGCATGAGCGGCATCCCGATCGTCAACGTCAACAACAACTGCTCGACCGGATCGACCGCCCTGTTCCTGGCGCGCCAGGCCGTGGCCAGCGGCGCCGCCGACTGCGTGCTGGTGCTCGGCTTCGAGCAAATGAGCCCGGGCGCGCTAGGCTCCGTGTTCGCCGACCGTCCCAGCCCGTTCGAGCCGTTCGACGCGGTGACCGATGAACTGGTCGGCATGCCGGACATTCCGCTGGCGCTGCGCTACTTCGGCGGCGCCGGCCTGGCCCACATGAAGAAGTACGGCACCCCGCTCGACGCCTTTGCCAGAATCCGCGCCAAGGCCAGCCGCCACGCGGTGAACAATCCGCTGGCGCTGTTCCGCAAGGAGGTCAGCACCCAGGACGTGCTGGACGCGCCGGTGATCTGGCCGGGCGTGATGACGCGCCTGATGGCCTGCCCGCCCACCTGCGGCGCGGCGGCCGCGGTGCTGGTGTCCGAAGGCTTCGCGAAAAAGCATGGCCTCAAGGCCGACGTGTACATCGCCGCGCAAGCCATGACCACCGACCGCCCCGGCACCTTCGACTCGGGCGACATGATGCGCCTGGTCGGCTACGACATGAGCCGCGCCGCCGCCGCCAAGGTGTACGCGCAGGCCGGCATCGGCCCCGACGAACTCGATGTCGTCGAGCTGCACGACTGCTTCGCCCACAATGAGCTGATCACCTACGAGGCGCTGGGCCTGTGCCCCGAGGGCGGCGCCGACAAATTCATCAGCGACGGCGACAACACCTACGGCGGCAAGGTCGTCACCAATCCGTCCGGCGGCCTGCTTTCGAAAGGGCACCCGCTGGGCGCGACCGGCCTGGCCCAGTGCTACGAACTGACCCACCAGCTGCGCGGCAGCGCCGGCGCGCGCCAGGTGGGCGGCGCGCGCGTCGCCCTGCAGCACAACCTGGGCCTGGGCGGCGCCTGCGTGGTCACCATGTACCGGGCCGCATGATGGAGATGAACGTTTGCGGCACCTCGACCTGGATGACACAAGAACTGGAGGGCTTTCGCGACGCCGTGCGCCGCTTCGTGGCCAGCGAGGTCGCGCCGCACCAGCAGCGCTGGCGCGAGCAGCAGCACGTCGACCGCGCCCTGTGGCACAAGGGCGGCGCCATGGGCATCCTGTGCGCCGACATTCCCGAACAATACGGCGGATCGGACGGCAGCTTCGCGCACCAGGCCATCGTCTTCGAGGAACTGGGCTACGCGGGCGACATGGCCTTCGGCATCCACGTGCATGCCATCGTCGCCCATTACCTGCTGAACCAGGGCACCGAAGCGCAAAAGCGCAAGTACCTGCCCAAGCTGGCCAGCGGCGAGATGGTGGCGGCGATCGCCATGTCGGAACCCGGCGCCGGCTCCGACCTCAAAGGCATCCGCACCAGCGCCGTCAGGACGGCCGACGGCTACAAGGTCAATGGCTCCAAGACCTTCATCTCCAACGGCTACCTGGCCGACCTGGTGCTGGTCGTGGTCAAGACCGATCTTGAGGCGGGCGCCAGGGGCGTCTCCCTGCTGCTGCTCGAGACGAAGGACAATCCGGGATTCCGGGTCGGCCGCATCCTGGAGAAGGTCGGGCAAAAGGGACAGGACACCTGCGAACTGTTCTTCGACGACGCCCATGTGGCGCTCGATAACGTGCTCGGCGGCGTGGAAGGGCAGGGCTTCGCCCAGCTGATGACCGAGCTGCCCTACGAGCGCACCATCCTCGGCGTGGCCGGCGTGGCCGCGATCGAACGCGCACTGCGCCTGACGGTCGACTACACGCGCGAGCGGCGCGCCTTCGGCCAGGCCCTGATCGAGATGCAGAACACGCGCTTCGTGCTGGCCGAGGTCAAGACCGAAGCCACCGTGGCGCGTATCTTCATCGACCGCTGCATCGAAGACACCATTGCCGGCCGCATGGACACGGTGCGCGCCTCGATGGCCAAGTACTGGATCTCGGACCTGCAATGCAAGGCCGTCGACCAGTGCGTGCAGCTGTTCGGCGGCTACGGCTACATGCTCGAATACCCGATCGCCCAGATGTACGTGGACGCGCGCGTGCAGCGCATCTACGGCGGCGCCAATGAGATCATGAAGGAAATCGTCGCCCGTTCACTTTAGGAGAAGCGCATGGCAGGACCGCTGGCAGGAATCAAGGTGATCGAAATGGCCGGCCTCGGACCCTGTCCGTTTTGCGCCATGATGTTGGCCGACATGGGCGCGGAAGTGATCCGCATCGAGCGCAAGACGGCGCCCGGCGCGGCCACGCCGTTTCCCATGCTGGGCACGAAATACGACGTGCTGGCGCGCGGACGGCGCTCGCTGGCGCTGGACCTCAAGCAGCCGGCCGCGCAAGCCATTGCGCTCGACCTGATCGCAAAGGCCGATGTGGTGCTGGAGGGCTTTCGCCCCGGCGTGATGGAGCGGCTCGGACTCGGGCCGGACCCCTGCCTGGCACGTAACGCCGCGCTGGTGTACGGACGCGTGACCGGCTGGGGCCAGGGCGGCCCGCTGGCGCAGGCGGCGGGGCACGACATCAACTACATCGCCCTCACCGGCATGCTGCACGCGATGGGCCGCGCCGATGCGCCGCCGGCGCCGCCGCTCAATCTGGTGGGCGATTTCGGCGGGGGCGGGATGATGCTCGCCTTCGGCGTGGTCTGCGCCGTGCTCGAAGCGCGCAGCTCCGGCAAGGGGCAGGTGGTCGACGCCGCCATGACCGACGGCGCCGCGCTGCTCGGCGCCATGATGTACGGCTTGCGCGCGCAGGGCGGCTGGAGCGGCGGGCGCGAGGCCAACCTGCTCGACGGCGGCGCCCATTTCTACGATACCTACGCCTGCGCCGACGGCAAATTCGTCTCGGTCGGGGCGATCGAGCCGCAGTTCTACGCGCTGCTGCGCAAGCTCGCCGGCGCGGAAGATGCGGCTTTCGACGCCCAGATGGACCCTGCCGGCTGGCCTCTGCTTACCGACAAGCTGGCGGCCCTGTTTGCGCGGCGCACGCGCGACGAGTGGTGCGCGCTGCTGGAAGGGACCGACGCCTGCTTCGCGCCGGTGCTCGACCTGGACGAAGCGCCGCGCCATCCGCACAACGCCGCGCGCGGCACCTTCGTCGAGGTCGACGGCGTACTGCAGCCGGCACCGGCGCCGCGTTTTTCGCGCACCGTGCCGGCGCTCGGCGGCGCGCCGGCCCGGCCGGGCCAGCACAGCGCGGCCGTGCTCAAGGACTGGGGCTGGGATGAGGCCGCGATCGCCCTCCTGGGGGAGCAGGGCGTCATTTAGCCCGATGCCGTTCTTGTGTTTCGTTTGTGTGGGCGGATTAACCGGCAGCGGCGGCGATCAGGAGTAAGATCGTCACAGTCAACTAACCCTGCGGAGGCATCATGCAAGATACCCTGAACGGCCCCGAGTCCTTCCCGGACGACGCCACGGCCGAAGCGGAAGCGATTCCGGGCCGCGACCTGTTCATCGTCGCCAAATTCTTCACGCCGACCGACGCGTACCTGGCGCGCAGCTTCCTGGTCGCCTCCGGCATTCCGGCGGTGGTGGCCGACGTCAATCACGCCCAGGCAGACCAGTTCCTGCTGCCGGCAATGGGCGGGGTGCGCGTGCTGGCGCCCGAAGAATACATCGCCCAGGCGCAGGAACTGCTGGCCGCGCGCGAGCACGGCGACTTTACCCTGAGCGACGATGTCGATGTCGGCCAGCCCGAATAACTAGGCCGGCGTCGCCGTCCATCCCGGCAGGGCGCCGATGCGCGCCGCCAGGAAGTCCATGAACAGGCGTGCGCGCGCCGGCTGGTAGCGGCGCGACGGATAGACCAGGGCCAGCTGCTGCGGCGTGCCGCTCCATGCCGGCAGCACGCGCGCCAGCCGGCCCGATCGCAGCATGTCGTGCACCAGCCAGTGCGGGCACATGCCGATCCCGGCGCCCGCCAGCAGGCTGTCGCGGATCGCCAGCGCATTATTGACCCGGTAGCGCCCGCGCGTGGTCACCCTCACGAGCTCCTCCCCGCGCTGCAAGGTAATGTCATCGCCATCCGCCAGCCAGGCGAAGCGGAGAAAATCGTGGCGCGCCAGGTCGTCCGGTTTTTTCAGGCGCGCGTGCGCGGCCAGGTAGGACGGCGCCGCCACCAGCCAGCGCGGCGAGGCCGCTAGCGTGCGTGCGACCGCATCGGGCGGCAGCGGGCCGCCCAGGCGCACCGCCACGTCCACGCCGTCGCCGACCAGGTCGACGAAGCGGTCATTCAGAATCAGCTCGATCTCGATCTGCGGATGCAGTGCCAGGAAGTCCTGCGCCAGCGCGTTCAGGTGAAACTGGCCCAGCGCCACCGGCGCATTCACGCGCAGCATGCCTGTAGCCTGGCGCGCGTGGCCGCGCACCTCGGCCAGCGCATCCTCGTATTCGTCCAGCAGGCGCCGGGCGCGCTCGTGAAAGCGCACCCCCTCGGCCGTCGCCAGCAGGCCGGTGGTGCTGCGCTCGAGCAGGCGCACGCCCAGGTGCGCTTCCAGCGCGTTGATCGCCTTGCTGACCGTCGGCTGCGTGGTGCCGGCCTCGCGCGCCACCGCCGACAGGCTGCCCAGGTCGATAGCGCGGGTAAACAGATGCATCAGGCGCAGGGTATCCATCGCCGCTCCTTATTCCATTTTGGAATGAATGATAGTCGATCCGCCCGTCTACCAGGCTAATTCGGAATGGCCTACCTTGTGCCTTTACTTCACTCAAAGGGAAATGCCATGCTTGCCTTTCGCACGTTGCCGTTGTTGTTCGCCTTGTCCATCCCGGCTGCCGCCGCCGAGCCGCACTGGGTCGCCAGCTGGGGCGCCAGTCCGCAGGCGCGCTGGGACGACAGCTTTATCCTGCCGGCCGGCGTGCCGGCGTCGTTCGAGCGGCAATCGGTGCGCGACGTGGTGCGCCTGAGCGTGGGCGGCAAGCGCCTGCGCATCGTGCTGTCGAACCGGTATGGCGCAACGCCGCTGCGGGTGGGCGAGATGCGGGTCGCGCTGGCGGGCGAGGGCGCCGCGCTGGTGGCCGGCAGCAGCCGCGCCGTCACCTTCGGCGGCAGTGTCCATGCCAGCGCGGCGCCGGGCGCGGTGCTGGTCAGCGATGCGGTCGACCTGCCGGCCGGCGCGCTGGCGCGGCTGGCCATCACCACCTACTACCCGGCGCCTACGCCGGTGTCGACCTTTCACTGGGGCGGCCAGCAAATGCCGTATCTGGTGGGCGGCAATGCCACGGCGGCGGCCGACCTGCCGGCGGCGGCGCGCTTTGCGGGGCGCGCTTTTTTGAACTCGGTGCTGGTCGAAGCGCCTGCGGCGGCGCGCAGCGTGGTGGTGCTGGGCGACTCGATCACCGACGGTAACGGTTCCTCGCCCGACCGCGACCGGCGCTGGACCGACGTGCTGGCGCAGCGGCTGGCGCCGGCCGGCGTTGGCGTCGTCAACGCCGGCATTTCGGGCGCGCGCCTGCTGGGAGACCGGATGGGAGCCAATGCGCTGGCGCGTTTCGACCAGGACGTGCTGGCGCAGCCCGGCGTATCGAGCGTGATTATCATGATGGGGATTAACGACATCGGCTGGCCCGGCAGCCCGTTCGCGCCCGGCGATGCGGCCATGAACGCGCAACCGGTCGTCGAGGCCTTGCGCCAGCTGATCGCGCGCGCCCGTGCGCACCAGCTGCGCGTCGTCGGCGCCACGCTCATTCCGTTCGAGGGCGCGCTGGCCGGCACGCCGTTCGAAGGCCATTACAGTCCCGCCAAGGACGCCGTGCGCCGGCGCGTCAACCGCTGGATCCTCGATAGCGGGGAATTCGATGCGGTGTTCGATGCCGATGCGGTGCTGCGCGATCCGGCGCGGCCGTCGCGCATGCGGGCCGAATTCGATTCGGGCGACCATCTGCATCCGGGCGACGCCGGCTACCGCGCGCTGGCGCAGGCGCTCGATTTGCAGGCGCTGATGGGCAAAAAGCGGACGCGGCGCTGAACCAGATGCCTCGCGGCGGCGTCCAAGCAGGGAGATCACTTTGCCCAGGAGTTGCCATGAACGATTTTTTTGAGGCGCGCAACAAAAAGCTGATGCGCGATCTGCAAGCCGCCGCGCTCAATGTGCTCGAGCATAACCAGACCGAAGCGCTGTGCATCCCGATCGACGGCACCGATCCGCCGCTGTACGTGTTTGTCGGCGATGCCGCCGCGCTGGCGCGCGTGTGCGCGATAATCGACAGCGAGGGCGGGCCGATGAATTTTTCGTAGACCAGGGGGCGCCGGCGGCAGATGTAAAAAAACCCCTGAGTGTTTGAATTCTCAGGGGTTTTAAGGCAAACCGCGATTTGCCGTGTTCTTGGTGGTGATAGGTGGACTTGAACCACCGACCCCAGCATTATGAATGCTGTGCTCTAACCAACTGAGCTATATCACCCGACAGACAAAGATTATAAAGATCGGATTTTCAGGTGTCAAGGCTGTGCGATTATTTTTTGCTGCCGGGACACGATCATCTCCAGCATCTGGCCGGCTGGGTTGTCACTCAGGCAATCGATCACCACCCGCTCCGGCATCGAGCGCAGCCAGGTCAGCTGGCGCTTGGCGAGCTGGCGGGTGGCGATGATGCCGGTGTCGCGCAGGGCCGCGCGGTCGATCTTGCCATCGAGATAATCCCACGCCTGGCGATAGCCCACGCAGCGCATCGACGGCAAGCCCGCATGCAGGTCGCCGCGCGCGCGCAGGGCCGCCACTTCCGCCACGATGCCGCTGTCGTCGCGCGTGCCCAGCATCTGGTCGAATCGGCTTGCGATGCGCGCGTGCAGCACGCTGCGGTCCGAGGGCTCCAGCCCGAACGAGAGCAGATCGAAGGGCAGTTCGGTCTTTTCGCGTCTGGCCAGCAGTTCCGACATCGGTTTGCCCGAGAGCGCGATGATTTCGAGCGCGCGGTTGATGCGCTGGGCGTCGTTGGGCGCCAGGCGGTCGGCCGTGTCGGGATCGAGCGCGCGCAGCCTGGCGTGCATGCCGGGCCAGCCGATGAGGGCCGCTTCGGCGTCGAGCTGCACGCGCAGGGCCGGATCGGCCACCGGCAGGTCGTCCAGGCCGTCGGCCAGGCCCTTGAAGTACATCATGGTCCCGCCGACCAGCAGCGCCAGTTTGCCGCGCGCGCTGATCTCGGCCACCAGGCGCAGCGTATCGTCGCGGAACTGGGCCACCGAATACGACTCGGTCGGCTCGATGATGTCGATCAGGTGGTGCGGCGCGCTGGCCAGTTCCTCCGGCGTCGGCTTGGCGGTCCCGATATCCATCTCGCGGTACACCAGCGCCGAATCGACGGAGATGATTTCGGCGGGGATGGCGCGCGCGATCGCCAGCGCGGCGGCGGTCTTGCCCGACGCGGTCGGGCCCATGATGGCAACGGCGAACGGCTTCATGGCGTGGCCCTCGCAAGTGGGGTAGCGGTGATGCGCACCGAGGCAAAGATGGCCAGGCCGAGCCCGCACGACACCAGCGCCAGCGGAATCAGGGTACCGTCGAAGCTGGCGCCGACCACGCTGCCGACCGCGAACGCCACGCACATATACAGGGCGCCCATCAAGCCGGCGGCGGTGCCGGCCTGCTGCGGAAAGGGCGAGACCGAACCCGATTGCGACACCGGAAAATTGATCCCGTGCGCGCCCATCGTCATGAACATGGCCAGCACCACCACGCTCCAGTGCGCGAGGCCGGCGCCGACGGCGGCCAGGAACACGGCGCCGGCGGCCAGCGACATGGTGCTGCCGATGCGCAGCGTGACGGCGGGGCCGAACAGCGGCAGCAGGCGGCGGCACACGATGGTGCCGCTCAGGTAGCCCGACACGCCGAGCGCGAAGCAGTAGCCGAACCACGCGGTCGGCACCTCCAGCACGCGGATCAGCACCAGCGAGGAACCGGAAATGAAGGCGAAGATGGCGCCGTACGACAGCGCGCCGGGCAGCGCATGGGCCCAGAATGCGCGCGAGCCGAGCACCAGCCGGTAGTTCGCCAGCAGGCCGCGCAATTCGGTCGCCTTGGGATTTTTATGGACGTTCGTCTCGGGCAGGCGCAGCACCACCGCCGCCAGCAGCAGCGCCGACAGGATCGACAGCGCCACGAAGGCGGCGCGCCAGCCGAAGGCCACCTGCAGGTAGGAGCCGAGGATCGGTCCGGTGAGGGGAGCCAGCGAGAGCCAGGAGCTGGCGCGCGCGATCACGCGTACGCTGTCCTGCGGCGCGTAAGCGTCGCGCACGATCGCGCGGGCGACGATCACGCCCGAGCAGCAGCCCAGCGCCTGCAGGAAGCGCGCCACGATCAGCAGCGCGATATTCGGCGCGGCCGCGCACAGCAGGCTGGCCAGCACGTACAGCGACAGGCCCCAGATCAGCACCGGGCGCCGTCCGAAGCGGTCCGACAGCGGGCCGACCACCAGCTGCGCGCCGCCGAAGGCGATCACGAACATCGACAGTGTCAGCTGCACGGTGGAGGCGGGCGCGCCGAAGCCGCTGGCCAGGCTCGGGAGCGAGGCCAGGTACAAGTCGGTCGACAGGGGCTGCAGCATCATGAAGCCGATGATCAGCAGCAGTACCGGCACGTGCGCGTACTGCGCCAGCGGGGCGATGGTGTCGTTCTGGCGCATCGTCATTGGCCGCGCAGGAACAGCTTGTCGAGCGAGGAGATGTCGAGCTGCACCCAGGTCGGGCGCCCGTGGTTGCACTGGTCGGCGCGCTCGGTGCTTTCCATCTGGCGCAGCAGGGCGTTCATTTCGGGCTGGTTCAGGATGCGGTTGGCGCGCACCGCCGTGTGGCAGGCCAGGGTGCCGAGCAATTCGTTGCGGCGCTCGATCAGCACGCGCGAGCCGCCGAATTCGCGCACGTCGCGCAGCACGTCGCGCGCCAGCGTCTGCGCGTCGGCGTTCTTGAGCAGGGCCGGGACCGAGCGCACCGCCAGGGTGGTGGGCGAGAGCGCCGCGATGTCGAAACCGAGCGCCTGCAAGGTGTCCTGGTTCTCCTGGGCGGTGCCCACTTCGACCGCGTCGGCGAAGAAGGTGACCGGGATCAGGAGCGCCTGCACCTGCATCGCCTGGCCGCCGACCTGCGCGTCGAGCGCGTTTTTCAGCTGCTCGTACAGGATGCGTTCGTGCGCGGCGTGCATGTCGACCAGCACCAGGCCCTTGGTGTTCTGGGCCAGGATATAGATACCGTGCAGCTGGGCCAGCGCGAAGCCGAGCGGGTATTGCTCGTTCGACATCGTCTGCGCCGGCGCGGTGTAGGGCGTGACGGGCGCGCTGGCCGCACTCGGGGAGGCGGCGAACAGGGCGCCGTAGCTGTCCATGGTCTGCGCCACGCCGGGGGCGTCGTAGCGGCTGCCGGGCGGATAAGGCGACGGCGAATAAGTGGAAGAGAGCTGGGCGCCGAAACTGGTCTGCTCATGCTCGCGGCGCCAGGTGGACGTGGCGCCGACGTCGGCCGCCATCTGCGGCGCCGGCACGCTGCCGTGGTCGGTGGCCGAGGTTTTGGCGAGCGCGCGCTGGACCGCGTGGAACACGAACTGGTGCACCGCGCGGCTGTCGCGAAAGCGCACCTCGATCTTGGACGGGTGCACGTTGACGTCCACCAGCGCGGGGTCGAGGTCGAGCGCCAGCACGTAGGACGGGAAGCGGTCGCCGTGCAGCACGTCCTGGTAGGCGGCGCGCACCGCGTGCACCAGCAGCTTGTCGCGCACGAAGCGCCCGTTCACATAGAAGAACTGGCCGTCGGCGCGCGCCTTGGAAGCGGTCGGCAGGCCGGCGTAGCCGTGCACGCGCAGGGGGCCGGCGCTTTCGTCGATGGCCAGGCGGGCCTCGGCGAAGTCGCTGCCGAGGATATGGGCGCTGCGGCGCGCCATCTCGCTCACGTTCCAGTGATCGATGGTGCGGCCGTTGTGCGACAGCGAAAACGCCACGTCCGGGCGCGCCAGGGCGATGCGGCGCACCACCTCCGCGCAGTGGCCGTATTCGGTCTGTTCGGACTTGAGGAACTTGCGCCGCGCCGGCGTATTGAAGTACAGGTCCTGCACATCGATGGTGGTGCCGTGCGCGCCGGAGGACGGAGCGACGGTGCCGAGGTGGGAGCCGACGATTTCCCAGGCGTGCGGCGCATCGGCGGTCCGCGAGGTGACCGAGACGGCGGCCACGGCCGCGATGGAGGCGAGCGCTTCGCCGCGAAAGCCGAGGGTCGCCACGTTTTCCAGGTCGGTCAGGGACGCGATTTTTGAGGTGGCATGGCGCGCCAGGGCGAGCGGCAGCTGGTCGGGGGCGATGCCGCGGCCGTTATCGGTGATGGCGATGCGTTTCACGCCGCCTTCTTCGAGGCGCACGGTGATCTGGGTGGCGCCGGCGTCGAGCGCGTTTTCGAGCAGCTCCTTGACCACGGCCGAGGGTCGCTCGACCACCTCGCCGGCGGCAATCTGCGAAATCAGCTGGTCGGGGAGGGCCTGGATCGGGCGGTGCGCGGAAATGGGAGCATTCATGCGCGAATTATATCCCCAGCGCCCGCGAACGCCGCACCGCGCCCCCAACTTCCCACTTTCCTACAACCGGGGTCAGAGCTTTAACTTGCAACATTGTATGAATCGGCACCGTCAGAGTGTGAACGGCCCTGGTTTCGACGACCTGGAATGATGAGCGTCACGAAGTGTGGCGCCAATGTCGCAGAACCGCAGGCTGGCTGCGATTCTGCAACGAAAGAATTGCACATAAAAGCTCTGACCCCGGTTGGGGAGGAAACTAGGGCTGTTCGCGCACGGGGATGGGGGCGTTGCAGAGGTCGACATGGCCGGCGGCAACCTTGGTCCAGGGGCCGCCGCGGTTGCGCTGGGCTTCGACCGCCGCTTTGTAGGCGGCACTGTCGGTGCGCATCACTTCGAATCGGCTGCGCTCGGCCTCGGGGACGTCGGCCGCCACCCTGAACGAGGCGATCGGGACGTGCTGCTCTTTCTTGTCGTAGAAGCCCATCGGTTGCGGGCCGCGCGGCAAGGTCGACAGCAGCGGCATGCCGGAAATCACCCGCCCCACCACCGTGATATTCCGGTCCAGGTGGCGCGGGGCGTGCCCGATCACCACGTACAGCGAGGAGCCGCCGCCGCTGTCGGCGCCATTGTCGCGCCCCACGCCGACCATGCCGTAGCAGTGCGCCAGCCAGGCCTGGCCGGTCCGCGGGTCGCGCGCGGAAGGAAATCCGTTCGAGTGCCCCACCTGGCGCGCGTAGCCGTCGCGGTCGGGCAGGCGCGTGAAGTGGCTGTCGTTCTTCATCGGGACCGTGAATTCCCCAGGCAAGGTGGCCTTCGCGGTCTTCATCGGGCGCGGGTTCTTTTCGTCCGGGTCGCCCCATTGCACCACCCAGTTGTCCTGCGAGCGGATGATGGCCAGGCCGTCGAAATAGGCTTCGCGGGCGAGCAGTCTGATGTTCGTTGCGTGCCGTGGGGCGAAGGTCGGGGCCAGTTCGATGATCACCCGTCCGCCCGGCACCTCCATGTACAGGGTGTTCTCGGGATCGAGCGGGCGCCAGTCCGAGGGCTTGGAGGCCTTGATCACGTCAGCCACTGTGGGCTTCGACGGCAGTTCCCGGGCAGCCCCGGCGCCGTGCGCGGGCAGGGCCAGGTCGCATGCGAGCAGGGCCGTCACTAGACTTGTCTTGTTGATACCGTGTGCTACATCCATCTGTTGTCTCCAGGTCGGTTGCCGGCACGGCGTCGGCTGCGCCGCTCGCCGCCATTGTAATGCGCAAGATAGTCACTCAGGAAACTTCTGACGCGGCGCAATTTTCTTGCGCGACGCCTTGTCGCGGATACAAATTTTCACGCGCAGTGATGTTATGATGCGGCGCTACCTTTTAGGATATTTATGGATCTGATGCAATTCTTCGACATGATCCTGCATGTCGATAAGACCCTGGGGATTTTGCTGGCCCAATATGGTGTCTATGTTTACGCCGTCCTGTTTGCCATCGTGTTTTGCGAAACCGGCCTGGTGGTCTTGTTCTTCTTTCCTGGCGATACTCTTTTATTCATTGCGGGTGCGGCTTGCGCCACCGGCCAGCTCGATCCCTGGATCCTGATGGCCCTGCTGATCACCGCGGCCGTTACCGGCAACACCGTCAATTACTGGATCGGCGAAGCGATCGGCCAGCGCGTGTTTACCCATAATTACCGCTGGCTCAACAAGGATGCGCTGCACCGCACCCACGAGTTCTTCGAAAAGCACGGCGGCAAGACCATCATCCTGGCGCGCTTCGTGCCGGTGGTGCGCACCTTCGCCCCTTTCGTGGCGGGCGTGTCGGACATGACGCATGCGCGCTTCCAGCTGTATAACTTCACCGGGGCCTTCCTGTGGGTGGTGAGCCTGGTGACGGCCGGTTATTTCTTCGGTAACTTGCCGATCGTGCGCGATAACCTGACCATCATCGTGATGATCGGTGTCGGCGCGGCAGTCATCCCCCTGGCCCTCGGCGGTTTGTATAAATTCAGCCGCAAGATGCTCAGCCGTTAAGCAGTTCCCCGCATCGGCGCGACATTTTCGCGCCGATGTTGCTTTGCAGACTCAAGTTTCCCCGCCTGCCCGCCGATAACCAGACTGTATTTCTAACTTTCTGGAACATCATGCGCAACCTGGTCGCCTTTTTCGCTTGCACCCTGGCCATCTCGACGGCAAGCGCCAACGATCCTCCCGCAAGCGCCAAGGCCGCCTCGTCCGCGCCTTCCGCCTCCAAAGCCGCTGCCGCCAAAACCGCTGCCTCCAAAGCCGAGCCGGTCAAGCTGGCCGCGCTCGACAATGCCAAGCCGGCCGCCGCCCCGTCGGCCAAGGCCGCCGCCGCGCAAGCGCTGAGCGAGGCCGATGCCGAAGCCGAACTGTCCGCCAAGATCGCGGCGCGCCTGGCGGTCATGCGCGCCAACCAGGCTGCCCGCGTGGCCGCTGCCGCCAGGGCCAAGAAGGCCACGGTGACGCGGCGCGAAGCGGTCGCCGCGATCACCCAGCCGCCGCCGGCGCGCCCCTTCCACAGCGATACCTGGTCGTACGAGGGCGAGACCGGCCCGGCCAACTGGGGCAAGATCAATGCCGCCTGGTCCAAGTGCGGGACCGGCACGCGCCAGTCGCCGATCGACCTGCGCGACGGCATGAAGGTCGACCTCGAACAGATCGGCTTCGATTACAAGCCGTCCGGCTTCAACGTGGTCGATAACGGCCACACGGTGCAGGTGACGGTGGGCGGCGGGAATTTCCTGACGGTGCAGAACCGCTCGTACGAACTGATTCAGTTCCATTTCCATCGCCCGTCCGAGGAACGCGTCAACGGCAAGGGGTTCGAGATGGTGGTGCACCTGCTGCACAAGGATCCGGAAGGGCGCCTGGCCATGCTGGCGGTGCTGCTCGAACGCGGCAAGGGCAACAACACGATCCAGACGGTGTGGAACAACCTGCCGCTGGAAAAGCTCGATGTGGTCAGCCCGAACGTGGTGCTGGACGTGGCCGAACTGCTGCCGCAGCGCCGCGATTACTATACCTTCATGGGGTCGATGACCACGCCGCCCTGCAACGAGGGCGTGCTGTGGCTGGTGATGAAGCAGCCGATGCAGGCCTCGCCGGCCCAGATGGCGCTGTTCTCGCGCATGTATCCGCTCAACGCCCGCCCGGTCCAGGCCAGCTCGGGACGGATGATCAAGGAATCGAACTAAGTACTTGACCGGAAATAAATGTGAGTTTTGGCAAACAGAAACGGATGCGGTGCAAGGCGGCGAGTGCGCGGCAGTGCGAGCACTGCAAGCAGGAGCCAACGCAGCAACGCGCCGGTTCTGGCAGCCAAAAACACATTTATTTCTGGGCGAGTACTTAGGCTTCTATTCGGCGCCGATCTCGACCGTATGGGCGCCGCGCCAGACTGCGCCCGGCTCCAGCGTGAGCGGCGCGATCAGGGCCGGTTCGATGCACACGAAGCGCCGGTATTCGGCGTCGTCCATGTCGCTGAGCGCGGCCGCATCGAGCGCCCCCGGATTCCACACCACCGCGTCGGTGAAGCCGCTTTGCGCCAAGCGCAGCGTGGCCTCGCCATCGGCCAGCGTCATCTCTGCGCCGATGCCCCGGTAGATGCGGTCGATGTGGTCCTCGATCCGCAAAGCGCCTTCCTGCACGCCGCCGATGCGCACGCGCGCCAGGTCGTGCACCGCAAAGTAGGTGTGCAGCGCGGCCGAAAACGCGAACGCCTCGGCGCCCGGGTTATTCACTTCGAAGGCCAGCGCCAGCGCGCCGCCGTTCACCTGCACCCGCAGCGCCAGCGCAAACGCGTGCGGCCAGGCCTGGGCCAGCGCGGGCGGCAGGTCGGCATCGGTCAGCGAAAAGACGGCATAGCCGGCGCCGCGCTCGTGCAGGCGCCAGCTGGCCACGCGCGCAAAACCGTGGCGCATGCCGGTGCCGCGTTCGGCGAACTGGGGGAAGATCACGGGCACGCCGCCGCGGATGGCGCGGCTGCCGTCGAGCTTCGAGGCGGCGCTGCAGAACAGGCGTTCGGCGCCATCGGCGCCCTGCCACGACACCAGGTGCGCGCCGTACAGGGTGACGATGGCCTGGGCTCCGCCGGCGCCGCGAATGCGCACGGCGGGCAGTTGGCCGTAGTCGACCATGTCGATGCTGTTCATGGAGTCGTTCATGGATGCGTTCATGTCTGGCGGCCCTTGGCCAGCGGCGGATTGGCCGCGAAATAGCGCTTGATGCCCTTGGTGATGGCGGCGGCGATCTGGTCCTGGTAGCCGTTGTCGCGCAGCTTGGCTTCTTCTTCGGGATTCGAAATGAAGGCTGTCTCGATCAGGATCGAGGGGATGTCGGGCGCCTTGAGCACCGCAAAGCCGGCCTGTTCGACCGAGCCTTTGTGCAGGCGCGCGATGCCGCTGATTTCGCCCAGCACCGCTTTGCCGACTTTCATCGAGTCGTTGATCTGGGCCGTCGTCGACAGGTCCAGCAGCACGCTGGCGATCTGCCTGTCGTGGCTCTGGATGTTCACGCCGCCGATGGCGTCGGCCAGGTTTTCCTTGTTGGCGAGCCAGCGCGCGGCGGTCGAGGTGGCGCCTTTTTCGGACAGAACGAACACCGACGAGCCGCGCGCGCTCGGCAGCATGAAGGCGTCGGCGTGGATCGAGATGAACAGGTCGGCCTGCACCTTGCGCGCTTTTTCGACGCGCACGCCGAGCGGCACGAAGTAGTCGCCGTCGCGGGTGAGCATGACGCGCATATTGGGCAGCTGCTCGAGCTTGAACTTGAGCCGCTTGGCGATCGCCAGCACGATGTCTTTTTCGCGCGTGCCGGCCGAGCCGATCGCGCCCGGGTCTTCGCCGCCGTGCCCGGGGTCGAGCGCGATGGTCATCATGCGCACCACCTTGCCGCCCTTTTCTCCGCGTTCGCCTCGTTCGTCTTTTTCAGCCTTGTGCGCGGCCACGCGCGGCGGGTCGGGACGGACCGGGGCCGGCTCGGGCAGGTCGGGCTTCGCCGCCGGTACGGTCGGCTGGGCCAGCACCGGGCCGGCCGGCGGCAGCGGCGCCGGCGGCTGCGCGGGCGGCACCAGCACGACCACCGGCGGCGTCACCACCGGCGGCAGGGCCGTCGAGGTCGCGGGCGCGGTGGCGGCCAGCGGCGGCCTGGGCGCGGGGGCCGGCAGTTCGGGGTTGCCGGCCGGCGCGTCGGCGCGCGACCATTCGCCTTTTTCGATCATCGCCGCGATCGGGTCGACCGGCTGCACCGGATACAGGTCGAAAATCAGGCGGTGCTTGTAGGTGCCCACCGGCTCCAGGGTAAATACCTGGGGCTTGATTTCTTCTTTCAGGTCGAATACCAGGCGCACCACGTTGGGCCGGTTCTGGCCCACCCGCACCTGCTTGATGTAGGGGTCGCCCGACTGGATCTTGGCGACCAGGCTTTTCAGGGTGGGATTGAGTTCCAGCCCTTCGATGTCGACCACCAGGCGCTGCGGGTCGGGCACGGTGAAGTGCGTGACTTTCAGGTCGCTGTCGTTTTCGAGCGTGACGCGGGTGTAGTCGGCGGCCGGCCAGACGCGCACCGCGAGAATTTGCGCGGCGCCGGCAGGCAGGACGGGAAACACGGACAGCAGCAGGGTGCCGCCAGCTTTCAGGATGGTGCGCCGGGTTACTGGTCCCGGAATCAAAGGTTTGGTGCGAATGTAAGGCGGTCGAGGCATAGCAAACCCAAGTCGGACAACGCTTGCAATTCTACATCACGGCCGAGCCCGGCAACGTGAAGGAATACACGCAAGTCGGGCGGCGGCAGCACCGGATCGGCTTTTTCGGGCCATTCGACGATGCAGATATTGTCCCCGTTAAATTCTTCGCGGAAACCGGCGTCCAGGAATTCTTCCGGACTGGCCATGCGGTACAGGTCGAAATGGATCACATGCACCGTGCGCCCGCCGAGCTCGATGCTGTAGGGCTCGGACAGGGTGTAGGTCGGGCTCTTGACGGTGCCGGCATGTCCGGCCGCGTGCAGCAGCGCGCGGGTGAGGGCGGTCTTGCCGGCGCCGAGGTCGCCGTGCAGGTGGATGGACAGCCCCGGCAGCAGGGCGCGCGCCAGTGCGGCGCCCAGTGCGGCGGTGCCGGCTTCGTCATGGAGATGGGCTTTGAAGTGCTGCATGGAATAGAATAGTCGCTGTGATGTTTGCCAGTTTCCGATTGTACTCCCGCCCAGCATGCTTTCTTCCCCTGACGAATCCGATCTGTCCGCCCTGGCGCAGTCCATCAAGCAATGGGGCCGCGAGCTCGGCTTTGGCGAGGTGCGCATCGGCGACGCCGACCTGTCGCACGCGGAAGCGGGCTTGCAGGCCTGGCTCGACGCCGGCCGCCATGGCGAGATGGATTACATGGCCAGCCATGGCATGAAGCGCGCCCGTCCGGCCGAGCTGGTGCCGGGCACGGTGCGGGTGATCAGCGCGCGCATGGATTACTTGCCGCCGGCCACGCCCGACGACTGGCGCGAGCGCGAGGCGGCGCGCCTGCAAGACCCGGGCGCGGCCGTCATCTCGATCTATGCGCGCGGGCGCGACTACCATAAGGTGCTGCGCAGCCGCCTGCAGCAGCTGGCCGAGCGCATCGAGCGCGAAACCGGGCAGCTGGGCTTCCGGGTGTTTACCGATTCGGCCCCGGTGATGGAATTGCCGCTGGCCGAAAAAGCCGGCATCGGCTGGCGCGGCAAGCACACCCTGATCCTCAATCGCGATGCGGGGTCGATGTTTTTCATCGGCGAGATCCTGGTGGACGTGGCGCTGCCGGTCGATGCGCCGGTCAGCGCCCACTGCGGCCAGTGCAGTGCGTGCATGACGGCGTGCCCGACCCAGGCGATCCTGGCGCCCGGACGGCTCGATGCGCGCCGCTGCATTTCTTACCTGACCATCGAATTAAAAAACAGCATCCCGGAAGAGCTGCGCCCGCTGATCGGCAACCGGGTGTATGGCTGCGACGATTGTCAGACAGCGTGCCCGTGGAATAAGTTCGCGCAAAAGGCGGTGGTGCCGGATTTCGACGAGCGCAACGCGCTCGGCAGCGCCGATATGGTCAGCCTGTTCGCCTGGAGCGAGGAAGAATTCGGACGCAGGCTGGAGGGCAGTCCGATCCGGCGCATCGGGCACGAGCGCTGGCTGCGCAACCTGGCGGTCGGACTGGGCAATGCGGCCGAGGCGCGCAAGGGCGACCCGGCCATCGTGGCGGCCCTGCGGGCGCGCGCCGGCCATGCCTCGCCGATGGTGCGCGAGCATGTGGCGTGGGCCTTGCAGCGGCATGCCGGAGAGCCGCCTACAGGCGCTTCAATCTGACCGCCGACCAGTCGCTATCCATCGACACCATGGCCACGCCGGTCACCCCGCGCTCCTTGGCCCAGGCAAAGATGGTGTCGCGCGTGAGGTCGGTGGCCTTGGGCGCGCTCGGCTTGAGGTAAGCCACCCACAGGGATCCCTTTTCGCCCAGCCGCTGCAATGCGGCGGGAAACCATTTTTCCAGCTCGGCCTGGTTAAGTGCGAACACCAGCACCACGTCGGCCGGGTCCTCGTCCTCGTTGATCAAGGTCTTCGGCAATTGTTCCAGCATGGCGGGATGGACCGCGCCATTGAAGACCGCCAGCGACTTGGCGGTCTTCAGGTACATCTTGTCGGCTATCGTTTTTTCGCTCATCGGATACTACCCAGATTGAATTAGGAAGCAAAATTATGCTACCAGTGTTTGACCCGGGTACGCACCGTTGCGTTCATTTTCAATGTGATTATGTTGTTCAGTTTCTTTCCGGCCACTTTTGCCGAAGCGGTCCCACAGGCGGTCGTGGAAGGGCAGGACGATGACGTTGAGCACCGGCTCGATCAGCGCCGCCAGGCCGCCGAAGGCGAGCGAGCCGCTGGCCCAGAACATGACGCCGAAGGCGACCGCGATGTGCAGGCCGGTCTGGCTCAGCTTTTCCAGCGCCAGCGCCAGCATCCGGGCGCGCGCCGCGTGCGCCGCGCTCGCCAGCGCCAGCCTGCGCAGCGCATGCCAGGCGCGTTCGTGCAGCGGCAGAAGGGCCACGTTGATGACGGGTTCGATGATGGCGGCCAGGCCGCCCAGCGCGGCCGAGCCCGTCATCAGCCAGGTCAGGGCGAAGGCGATCCCCATGTGGGTGGCGATCCTGCTGGTGGTTTTTGCGGCTGCCCTGACCATGGCGGTCCTTCCGGTGCGTATTCGATCAGTAAATGATAATCGTTCGCATTTGGAAAAGACAGTTGATTGTGTATCTTGCTGCGATAGGGGAAAGCTATCCTGCCGGCGGCAGGGCCGAGCTGTCGTTTATTTGAGCAATCCGGCCAGTTCCACCGCGGTCTTGACCTGCATCTTGTCGAAAATATGGGCGCGGTGCACTTCCACCGTGCGCATGCTGATGCCGAGCTGGTCGGCGACGACCTTGTTCATCTTGCCGGCCAGGATCAGGTCCAGCACTTCGCGCTCGCGCGCCGACAGGCTGGCCAGGCGCGCCTGCACCAGCGCGGCCGCGCCGGCCTGGCGCGACAGGGCCAATGCCTCTTCGACCCGGTCCATCAGGCGGTTGCCGTCGAACGGTTTTTCGAAGAAGTCGAAGGCGCCGCGCTTGAGGCTGTCGACCGCCATCGGCACGTCGCCGTGGCCGGTCAGGAAGATCACGGGCAGGCGCGCGGTCAGGCCGCGCGCGATCAGCTGGTCGAACACGGCCACGCCGTTCAGCTCGGGCATGCGCACGTCGAGCAGCAGGCAGTCGCCCTGCGGGTCGAAGCGGGCCGCGGCCTGGTCCAGGAAAAGTTGGGCGCTGGCGTGCCCGCAGGCTTCAATGCCGCGCGAACGCGCCAGCCAGACGAGGGAGTCGCGCAGGACGTCCTCGTCATCGACGATATGCAACATGGGGAGTCTCCGGTTTTTCGCGTAGTCTACCCCAGCGGCGCCGCTTGCGCCGGCAAGCTGAAGCTGAAAATGGTGCCGCCGTCCGGATTGGCGGCGTGTTTCAGGCTGCCGCCGTGGAATTCGACGGCGCTGCGGCACACCGACAGGCCCATCCCCATGCCTTCGGCCTTGGTCGAGAAGAAGGGCGAAAACAGGCGCGCGGCCACCTCCGGCGCAATGCCGTGCCCCTGGTCGATCACGGCCACGCACACCTGGCCCTGCTCGCAGGTCGCGGCGATGCGCAGCAGGCGCCGGCCGGGCGCAATGTCCTGCATGGCTTCGATGCCGTTGCGGGTCAGGTTCAGCAAGACCTGTTCGAGCATCATGCGGTCGGCGCTGACGCACGGCAGGTCGGGCGCGATGCTGGTCTCGACCATCACGTAGAACTTGCGCGCCTGCAGTTCGATCAGGGCCAAGATGCCCTCGACCAGGGCGTGCACGGCGATCTGCTGGCGCTGCGGTTCGCGCTTCTTGACGAAGGCGTGCACGCTGCGGATGATCTGGCCGGCGCGCTGGGCTTGCAGGCTGGCCTGTTCCAGCGCCGGCTGCAGCAGGCCGGCGTCGACGCCCTGGCCCTTCGCGCGCGCCCGTCCCAGCACGTTCAGGGCGCCGGTGGTGTAGCTGGCGATGGCCGCCAGCGGCTGGTTCAGTTCGTGCGCCAGCATCGAGGAAATCTCGCCCATGGTGGCCAGGCGCGCGCTGGCCTGCAGCTTTTCCTGCTGCTGGCGGTTGAGTTCTTCGACGCGTTTCAGGTCCGAAATATCGAGGATCGAACTCATCCAGCCGGTCTGGCGGCCGTCGCTGTCGACCAGCGGGGCTTCGAAAATGAGCACCGGCACGCGCACGCCGTCGCTGCGCTGGAAGATGGTTTCGAACTGCTGGGTCGCTTCGCCTGCCAGCACGGCGGCGAAGCGCTGCTGGTAGACCGCCATCGCTTCCGGCGCCCAGTAGGGCATGGGCGGGCTCTTGCCCAGCAATTCTTCGGGCGGCAGGCCGACCATCTCGCAAAAGGCCGGGTTGACGTAGGTGACGCGCCCTTCCAGGTCGCGCGCGCGCAGGCCGGTGACCAGGGAGTTTTCCATGGCGGTGCGAAACGCCATCTGCTGGCGCAGGGCGCCTTCGGCGGCCAGGCGGCGCGCGATGTGGCGCCACAGCGCCAGCAGGCTGGCCATCAGGCCCAGCGCCAGCAGCACCACCGAGCCGACCAGCAGGTTGGGCAGCAGGCGCGGTTCGCTCTTGACGCTGTCGGTGGCCAGCATCACGCTGGCGCCGGCCAGGTCGAGCGCGCGCTTGTGGGTGTACACGCCGCGCCCGGGACCGGCGGCGGCGCGCTTGGCCAGCACGCTGTCGTCGCGGTCGACCAGGGAAATGGCGTTATCCTGGGCGAACCACCAGGGCACGGTCTCGTCGAGCAGGACCTTGAGGTCGACCGTGGCCACCAGGCTGCCCACGTAGGCGCCGTCGCGAAACAGCGGCAGGTGGTAGTCGAGCAGGCGCTGGCCGGGCGCGGCGCCCGCATACGGTTCGGCGTAGCGCCCGGCCCGGCCGGCGCGCGCCATCTCGGCGGCGTCCTGCGCCGGCGCGCGCAGGCTGGGGAGACCCGGCGAGGGCGCGCCCGGCGCGGCGCTGGAGGCGCGCAGGCGCAGGCCGGGGTCGAACCAGCGCACCTGCTCCAGCTCGTGCGTCAGCTTGCGCATCTGGGCCAGGCGCGCCTGCAGCGCCGCCTCGTCGAGCTTGCCTTCGGACAGTTCGGCGCCGAGCGCGGCCAGCGCCTCTTCGATGCGGCTCAGTTCGAAGCGGATGGTTTGCTCGACCCACAAGGTGTCGGCGATCAATTGTTCCTGGCGCTCGTTGGTTTCCATCTGGCGCGCCTGCCACGGCAGCCAGAACAGCACCGCCAAAAACAACAGAACCAGCAGTACCGGCAACAGCCAGCGCCAGGGGCCGCCAAGAACGAAACGGGGACGTGCGCGGGGGGAAGTGGATGTCATGGCACAAAGTGTCCGGTTTTGTGTGTCTTGGCTATTGTGGTTATCCACAGTTGCAGTGCAGAATGACGGTTGGCAGACTGCCTTGCAGTCAAGAAACGTTAGTTTTCATAATTAGGGAGACAAGTATGCAGATTAAATCGCTCGTCGTCGCGCTTGCCGCAACGCTCAGTGTCAGCGCCTGGGCACAAGCCCCGATCGTGATCAAATTCAGCCATGTCGTGGCCACCGACACGCCCAAGGGACAGGCTGCCGAACGCTTCAAGGAGCTGGCCGAGAAAGCCACCAAGGGCCGGGTCAAGGTCGAAGTCTACCCGAACAGCCAGCTGTACAAGGACAAGGAAGAACTCGAAGCCCTGCAACTGGGCGCGGTGCAGATGCTGGCGCCGTCGCTGGCCAAGTTCGGCCCGCTCGGCGTGAAGGAATTCGAAGCCTTCGACCTGCCATACATTTTCCCGACCAAGGCCGCGCTGTACAGCGTGACCGAAGGCCCGATCGGCAAGAGCCTGCTGCAGAAACTGGAGCCGAAGGGCATTACCGGCCTGGCGTACTGGGATAACGGCTTCAAGGTGATGTCGGCCAACAAGCAGCTGCGCACCCCGGCCGACTTCCGCGGCCAGAAGCTGCGCATCCAGTCCTCCAAGGTGCTCGACGCGCAGATGCGCGCACTCGGCGCCAATCCGCAGGTGCTGGCCTTCTCCGAGGTGTACCAGGCGCTGCAGACCGGCGTGGTCGACGGCACCGAGAATCCGCCATCGAATATGTTCACCCAGAAAATGCACGAAGTGCAGAAGCACGTGACCGTGTCCAACCACGGCTACCTGGGCTATGCGGTGATCGTCAACAAGAAGTTCTGGGACGGCTTGCCGGCCGATATACGCACCAGCCTGACGAGCGCCATGCGCGACGCCACCACGTTCGAAAAAGCCATCGCCCAGCGCGATAACGACATGGCGCTGGAAGCGATCAAGAAAACCGGCAAGACCGCCATCTACACGCCGACCGCGGCCGAACAGGCCGAATGGCGCAAGGTGCTGCTGCCGGTGCACAAGCAGATGGAAAGCCGCATCGGCGCCGAACTGATCGGTTCGATCAACAAGACCGCCGCCGCAGCGAAGTAATCATGTTGTTCCCTGGCGGGCGCTGCGGCATGCAGCGCCCGCCTGCACGCATTTCCCCCATTCCCCGTTCTTTCCTCGATTCATAGTCTTAACATAGGATTCGACATGAAATTTCTCGACCATCTGGAAGAGTGGATCATTGCGAGCCTGATGGGCGCAGCCACGCTCGTTGTGTTCGTCGCGGTGGTCCACCGCTATTTTTCCGGCCTGCCGATTCCGGTGGTGCAGGACTGGCTGATTCAAATTAACACTAGCTGGGCCCAGGAACTGTGCATCTACATGTTCGTCTGGATGGCCAAGTTCGGCGCGGCCTACGGCGTGCGCACCGGCATCCACGTCGGCATCGATGTGATCATCAACCGCCTGGACACGCCCTGGCGCAACAAGTTCATCGTGTTCGGCCTGATGGCCGGCGCGCTGTTTACCGCCATCGTCGGCACCCTGGGCGCCAACTTCGTGTGGCACATGGCGCAGACCGACCAGACCTCGTCCGACCTCGAAGTGCCGATGTGGCTGGTGTACCTGGCGGTGCCGCTCGGCTCTTACCTGATGTGCTTCCGCTTCCTCCAGGTGGCCGTGCATTTTGTCCGCACCGGCGAATTGCCCAAGCATGACCACGGCCACGTGGAAGGCCTGGAAGACGAGATTTCCGCAGCGAAAGGCGGTGCCGCATGAACGCCCTCATCATCTTCACCCTGCTGATCGTGCTCATGCTGACGGGCATGCCGATCTCGATTTCGCTCGGCCTGACCGTCCTGACCTTCCTGTTCACCATGACCGACGTGCCGATCCAGTCGGTCGCGCTCAAGCTGTTTACCGGCATCGAGAAGTTCGAGATCATGGCGATTCCGTTCTTTATTTTGGCGGGCAATTTCCTCACGCACGGCGGGGTGGCGCGGCGCATGATCAACTTCGCCACCGCCATGGTCGGCCACTGGCACGGCGGCCTGGCCCTGGGCGGCGTGGTGGCCTGCGCGCTGTTCGCGGCGGTCTCCGGTTCCAGCCCGGCCACGGTGGTGGCGATCGGCTCGATCATCCTGCCGGCCATGGTGCGCCAGGGCTATCCGCGCGGCTTCGGCGCCGGCGTGATCACCACCTCGGGCGCGCTCGGGATCCTGATTCCGCCGTCGATCGTGATGGTGATGTATTCGGTCACCACCAACACCTCGGTCGGCCAGCTGTTCATGGCCGGCGTGGTGCCGGGCCTGATGCTGGCCAGCCTGCTGGGCCTGACCACCTGGTTCCTGGCGCGCAAGCATAACTATCCGCGCATGAAAAAGGCGAGCTGGGGCGAGCGCTGGCACGCCTTCCGCAAGAGCGCCTGGGGCTTGCTGCTGATCGTCATCGTGATGGGCGGGATTTATTCGGGCAAGTTCACCCCGACCGAAGCGGCCGCGATGGCGGCGGTGTACGCCTTCATCATCGCCGTGTTCGTCTACAAGGACTTGAAGATCAAGCAGGTGGCCAAGGTGCTGCTCGATTCGGCCTCGATGTCGGCCATGCTGCTGTACATCATCACCAACGCCATGCTGTTCTCCTTCCTGATGACCAGCGAAGGCATTCCGCAAGCGATGGCGGCCTGGATCACCGACCAGGGCCTGGGCGTGATCAGCTTCCTGCTGGTGGTGAACATCCTGCTGCTGTTGGCCGGCAACGTGATGGAACCGTCCTCGATCGTCCTGATCATGGCGCCGATCCTGTTCCCGGTGGCGATGAAACTGGGCATCGATCCTGTGCACTTCGGCATCCTGATCATCGTCAACATGGAAGTGGGCATGTGCCATCCGCCGGTCGGCCTGAACCTGTACGTGGCCTCGGGCATTACCAAGATGGGCATCTCGGAACTGACGGTGGCGGTGATGCCGTGGCTGCTGACGATGCTCGCTTTCCTGGTGGTGGTGACCTACGTACCACAGATTTCCCTGTGGCTGCCTAATTTAATTTACAAGTGAAATAATTTTCCCCTAACGTGAATAAAAAGCCACATTTTCTTAAATTAAATAAGTTATGATGAGCACCGATTCAGCACCATACTGGTGCGAATGGGGCGAACGGATTGCAGGTTGGGGGAGTGGGAAGATAGAAGAAACGGTAGTCCATACCGGAGAAATATCGAGGAGACACGCGTTTTACAGAATGCCGTTGGCATGACCAAACGGCCGGGAACGTGAACAAAATTTGGAACGCACCGCAAGGTGCGTTTTTTTTCGTCCGTCCGAAACGGCGGCGGCTTGGTTTGGCGCCGTCTGGGCCTATACTCTCGTGTATGAACGATCAAGCACAGAACATGTTTTCGGCCATTGTGACGGCGCCCTTCGGCGCTGTCGGTATCCGCACCGAGGCCGGGCAGGTGCGCGAACTGGTGTATCTGCCGCCTCATTTTGGTGCAAGGGAGGCGGGCGATGCGGTCGCCGAACTGGCGGCGCGCCAGGTGGACGCGTATCTGCGCGACCCCGACTTTCGCTTCACCCTGCCGCTCGCCGAGGCCGGCAGCGTGTTCCAGCGCAAGGTCTGGGAGGCGATTGCCGCGATCCCGCGCGGCACGGTGCGCACCTACGGCCAGGTCGCCAGACACATCGGCTCGGCGCCGCGCGCCGTGGGGCAGGCTTGCGGTGCCAACTGGTTTCCGATCATCATTCCGTGCCACCGGGTCACCGCCGCCGGCGGGCTGGGCGGCTTTTCGAACCATGACGAAGAAAATGGTTTCCACCTGAGCGTCAAGCGCTGGCTGCTCGCGCATGAAGGGGCAGGCAAGGCACCATGGCAACAGCAGTCAATGTTCAACTGATCGACGCCTTTTGCGACCAGCTATGGCTGGAGCAGGGCCTGGCCAACAACTCGATCGACGCCTACCGGCGCGACCTGCGCCTGTTCGCGCGCTGGCTGGAGGTGACGCGCCCGGCAGTGGCCAGCCTGCATGCGGTCGGCGCGTCCGAGCTGGAAGCGTATTTTTCCGACCGCCATGCCGAATCGAAGCCGAGCACGGCCAACCGGCGCCTCTCGGTGCTCAAGCGGTTTTACCAGCTGGCGCTGCGCAACAAGGAGATGATTGCCGATCCCTGCCTGCGGATGGCCTCGGCAAAGCAGCCGCAGCGCTTCGTGCACACGCTCACCGAGGCCCAGGTGGAAGCGCTGCTGCAGGCGCCCGACGCGAGTACGCCGCTGGGGCTGCGCGAGCGCACCATGCTCGAACTGATGTATGCCAGCGGCTTGCGCGTGTCCGAACTGGTGACGCTGAAGATGATGGAGCTGAGCCTGAACGACGGCGTGCTGCGCATCACCGGCAAGGGCAGTAAAACGCGCCTGGTGCCCTTCGGCCAGGAAGCGCGCCAGTGGCTCGAACGTTATCTCAAAGACGCGCGTGGGGTCATCCTGAACGGCCAGACGGACGATGCGCTGTTCGTGACCGCGCGCGGGGGGCCGATGACGCGCCAGATGTTCTGGATCCTGATCAAGAAACACGCGGGCGCGGCCGGGATCACGGCGCCCCTGTCGCCCCACACCCTGCGCCATGCGTTCGCCACGCACCTGCTGAACCATGGGGCCGACTTGCGGGTTGTGCAACTCTTGCTGGGGCATGCAGATATTTCCACCACGCAAATTTACACGCATGTTGCGCGCGAGCGCATGAAGCGGCTGCACGCCGCGCATCACCCACGTGGTTAATTCAAATGCCGATCGCATAACTGGGTCATAATGGTGCTTCTGTACCCTTTCTTTTACAACCCAAGAGGTGATCCATGGCTAAAACTAATTTCCAGTACGAAAAGCGGCAGAGGGAATTAGAAAAAAAGAAAAAGGCGGACGAGAAGGCCAAGCGCAAGCTGGAAGCCAAGAATTCGCCAGGCGGAGAAGAGAGCGAGCCCGCGGACGAGGATGACGCCGAGCAAGCCAAGCCCGAGTAAGTCAAGCCCGAGTAAGTCACGCATCGTCCCGGCGACTGGCGCGCACGCTTGCCGCCAGCCACGCGCCGGGACCGCCGGCGCCCTGCCGCAGCGGCAGGCGCACAGCCCCTACTTTTTGCTCGCCTGGCGCGCCGTGTCGTGGTACTGCCAGAGCACATTGACGATCTTCCACTCGCTGCGCTGGTTCTTGTACAGGTGCATGTAGTCGATCCACTCGTCGGCGCTCAGCTTGACGGTCGCCACGCGCTGGTCGACATCGAGGATCCTGATGTCCACCCGCGGCTGCGCCGGGAATTTGCTGCCGTCCTTGTTGTAGGTCGCGGCCACCCGGACCATGGTGTCGAAATCGGTCTGCATGACGAATTCGGCGCCGTCGGCCCCCTTCCAATAGGTGCGCTTGGCCAGTTTGGGGTCGAGGCCGCGTTCCATGCGCGCCGGATCGACCTTGTGCTGCGACTCGATGTAGTCGCGCACCGCGCGTTCGATCGCCTGATTGTCGGTGGTGGCATCGCTTGCCTGCGCCATCAGCGGCGCGGCGGCGAACAGCAGAAACAGGAAAGGGCGTTGCATGATTAGCCTTGATGAACAGGTGGGATGGGCATGGGAACGGGCCGGCCGTCCCCATGCAATGTGCGTTCGATACCGACACTGTCAGGCGCCGACAGCGAGCTTCTCCTCCTCATGGCTTTCCTCTTTTTCGTTGCCCTTGAACCAGCGCGCCGCGCGCTTGCCCAGGCTGTCCAGGTAGGTGTATGCCACCGGCACCACCACCAGGGTCAGCAGGGTTGAGGTAATCACCCCGCCGATCACCGCGCGCCCCATCGGCGCCTGCGATTCGCCGCCGTCGCCCATGCCGATCGCCATCGGCAGCATGCCGAAGATCATCGCCAGGGTGGTCATCAGGATCGGCCGCAGGCGCACCTGGCCGGCTTCCAGGATCGCATCGTGCTGGCTCTTGCCCTCGCGCTGGCCGTGGTTGGTGAAGTCGACCAGCAGGATCGCGTTCTTGGTCACCAGCCCCATCAGCATGACGATGCCGATCACCGAGAAGATGTTCAGCGTACTTCCCGTCACCAGCAGGGCGATCAGCACCCCGATCATCGACAGCGGCAAGGACACCATGATCGCGATCGGCTGCAGGAAGCTGCCGAACTGCGAGGCCAGCACCAGGTAGATGAAGATCACCGCGATGCCCAGCGCGGCGCCGGCCGCGCCCATGGTTTCGGCCATCTGCTCGGCGTCGCCGCCGACGTCGAAGCGCACGCCCTCGGGCAGTTCGATGCTCTTCATGGCCAGCTTGACGTCGCCGTCGACGTCGCCGGTCGGACGCCCTTCGGCGCTGGCGTAGATCGCCACGCGCCGTTCCAGCGCCTGGCGCTTGAGCACCTGCGGGCTGGTCGAAGGCACGAATTGGACCACCTGGCGCAGCGGCACCATCACCGGATTGCCTTCGGCATCGCGCTTGGTCGAGGCCACCGACAGGTCGGCCAGGTCGGCCACCTTCTGGCGGCCCGACTTGGGCAGCTGCACGTTGACGTCGTAGTTCTGGCCGTCCGGCGCCATCCAGCGGCTGATCTGGTCGCCCGCCACGAAAGGCCGCAGCGCCAGGCCGATCTGCTGGGTCGACAGTCCCAGGTCGCTCGCCAGCTCGTTGTCGATCTTGACGACGGTGGCCGGATTGGCGCCTTCCTGGCTGTATTCCAGGTCGGCCACGCCCTTGATCTTGCGCATCTTGTCCATCAGCTGCTGCGCCACGGCGTCCAGCTTGGCCTCGTCCTGGCCCAGGATGGCGATGAAGATCGGCTTCCAGCCGACCGACATGGTGATGCCGGCGATCGGTTCGAGGCGCGCGCGGATCAGGCGTTCGACTTCCTTCTGCGAGCGGCGGTGCGTCTTGTTCACGTCCGTCAGTTTCAGGTTCATCTGGGCCGTGTGGCGGCCGTTGTCGGTGCCGACGGTGGTGATCGCGCTGTCGATTTCCTTGAACTCCTTGAGCGCCGCTTCGACCTGCTGCATCTTCTGGTCGGTGTATTCCAGGCTCGATCCGACCGGGGCCTTGAACTGCATGTGGATGTAGCCGTCGTCGGTCTCGGGGAACATCTCGCCGCCGATCATCGGCATCAGGGCCATGCTGCCGACGAACAGGGCCAGCGCCAGCGCCAGGGTGGCCTTGCGCCAGCGCAGCGCCAGTTCCAGCACCCGGCCGTACCAGACGTGCAGGCGTTCGACGCCATGCTCGATTTTCTCCATGCCGCGTCCCAGCCACGGCACGTACTTGAAGCGGTCCTTGACCGGATCGCGCCACACCGAGGAGAGCATCGGGTCGAGCGTGAAGCTGACGAACAGCGACACCATCACCGCCACCGCCACCGTGATCCCGAACTGCAGGAAGAAGCGCCCGATGATGCCGTCCATGAAAGCGACCGGCACGAACACGGCCACGATCGCAAACGTGGTGGCCATCACCGCCAGCCCGATTTCGTTGGTGCCGTCGTTGGCGGCCCGGGCGTGGCTCTTGCCCATGCCGAGGTGGCGCACGATGTTTTCGCGCACCACGATGGCGTCGTCGATCAGCAGGCCGATGCACAGCGAGAGCGCCATCAGCGTCAGGAAGTTGAGGGTAAAGCCGAAGAACTTCATGGCGATGAAGCTGGCCATGACCGAAATCGGCAAGGTCAGGCCGGTGATGATGGTGCTGCGCCACGAGTGCAGGAACAGGAACACGATCAGCATGGTCAGCACCGCGCCTTCGATGATGGTGCGCTTGACGTTGTCGAGCTGCTTCTGCACGCGGTCGGACTGGTCTTCGACGATGTTCAGGTGTACGTCGGCCGGCAAGGTGGCGCCGAGGGCGCTCACCGCCTTCTTGATCGCGGTGCCCACTTCGACCACGTTGGCGTCCTGGATCTTGGTCACTTCAAGCGTGATGGCGCGCTTGCCGTTCAGGCGCGAGATCGAGGTTTCTTCCTGCTCGCCGTCGATCACGTCGGCCACCTGGTCGAGGTACACCGGGCCGCTGGCGCGGCGCGCCACGATGATCTTGTTGAAGCCGCGCGCATCCTTGATCTTGCCTTCGATGCGTACCAGGCGCTCGGCCGCGCCGTAGGCGATATTCCCGGCCGGCAGATTGGTGTTGGTGCTCTGGATCGCGCGCAGCACTTCGTCCACGCCGATGTTCTGGCTGGTCAGGCCGTCGGGCCGGATGTGGACCAGGATCTGGCGGTTGGTGGTGCCGTGCACGCGCACCTGGCCGACCCCGGCCACGCCCTGCAGGCGCTTGGAAATGACCTGTTCGGTCAGGGTCGACAGCTCGCGCAGCTTGCGCGTGTCGGACATGAGCGACAGTTCGACGATGGCGCGGCTGTTGTCGCCTTCTTCACGGGCGATGAACGGTTCCTTGGCTTCCTTCGGAAAACCGGGGCGCGCCAGGCCGATCTTGTCGCGCATGTCGGTCATGGCCTTGTCCATATTCGTCGACAGGTGGAATTCGACCTGCACGCCGGCCCGGCCTTCCCAGGAATTGCTGCGGATTTTCTTGACCCCGCTGACGGTGTTGATGGCTTCTTCGAGCGGGCGCGTGATGTCGTTTTCCACCTGCTCGGGCGAGGCGCCCGGGTAGTTCACCTGCACCCAGGCGAAGGGAATGGCGACGTTGGGCATGCTTTCCACGCCCAGGCCGCGGTAGGAGAACAGGCCGAGCACGACCAGCGCCACCATCACCATGGTGGCGAACACCGGATTCCTGATACTGGTTGTTGTGATCCACATGGTGTCAGCCTTTCGGGGCGGCGGGGGCCGCCGGCACGGCCACCGTGGCCGCCGGCTCGATCAGCTTGACCTGGCTGCCCGGCTTGACCGCATCGAGCCTGGCGGTGATCACGCGCGCGCCGTGTTCCAGGCCGGCGGTGACTTCGACCATGCCTTCATCCTCGTTGCGCAGGCCGAGGGTGACCGGGCGCGCGACGACCTTGCCGCCTTCGACCAGGTAGACCACGTCGCGCTCCTGGTCCTTGCGCAGGGCGGCGAAGGGCAGCAGCGGACCGACCGCCGATTTGTGGGTGGTGATCGATCCCTTGGCGAACATGCCGCCGCGCAGGGCGCTGTCGGCATTGTCGACGCTGATGTAGACCAGCATGGCGCGCGAGCCGGTTTCGGTGGTCGGGTTGATGCGCGCCACCTTGCCGACAAAGGTGCGGGACGGGTAGCCGTCGACCCGGAAACTGACTTCCTGGCCGATTTTCACGCGCGGGATGTCGGAGGCCGGCACCTGCGCTTCGAGCGTCAGCTGGTGCAGGTTGACGATGGAAAACACCGCCATGTCGGGCGCGAGCTTGTCGCCGGCCTGCACGTGGCGCTTGCTGACCACGCCCGCCAGCGGCGCGCGGATCACGGTGTCGTTCAGGGCGATGCGCGCCAGGTCGACCTGGGCCTGGGCGGCGCGCACGCTGGCGCGCGCCAGCGCCACGCTGTTTTCGGTGGTGTCGTAGGCGTTCTGCGAGATGTACTTTTGCGCGAGCAAGGCCTGGCTGTTGGCATTGTTCTTGGTGGCCATCGACAGGCGCGCAGTAGCTTCGTCGAGCGCGGCCTGCTGCTGCGCCAGGCGCGCCTGCTGGTCGGCCTGGTCGAGCCGCGCCAGTACCTGGCCGGCCGCCACGTTCATGCCTTCCTGCACGGTCGTCTCCAGCACCTGGCCCGAGACCTTGGACTTGACGGTGGCCTGGGTCAGCGGCGCCAGCGAGCCCGACAAGGGCAGATGGACGCTCAGGGCGCCGGCGGCGATGGCCGCCACGTCGGCGCGCGCCAGTTCGTATACCGGAGCCGCCTTGGCGGCCTTGGCGCTCGCCTTGGCGTTCGCCTCGGCGTTCGCCGCGGCCGGCTTGGGGCCGGCCAGGGCGAACCAGGCGCCGGCGCCGGCGGCGACGGCCAGCGCGCCGAGCGCGGGAGCGCGCCAGCGCGTCTTTGTCTTGAGGGGGGGCAGGGCCGGCGCGCCGGGCAAGGTCTCGAGTTTCATGGTGGCTTGGTCTTCTTCTGGTCGGGCGGTTGCTGGGGCGATTCGGGAGCGCGGCCGCTCCGTCCTGGAGGCAGGATGGAGGCGGGTGCGCATGTTGTCACTATAGAAAATCGGCGTCCGGCCCGCACGCCGAATGCGACAGACCGCCGTTCCGGCACGACGAAATGCAAAAAAACCCGACAAAACGCAAATTTTGCGGATAAGAAACAATTGCGCCGCCCCTGGCTTTGCGTGCGCGCAAACGGAAACCGAACCCGCGTGGTCAGAATGAGTCTAATCAAACGAGGGCCCGGCCCTCGCCACCGACATGAAAGGATGACCGTGAGTGCTGACACAACTGCCCAAGAGGGCGGTTTCGAGCCGGAAGGACCGGGACGCGAAGCGCTCGACGTCCTGTACCGCTTCGTCGCCGCCCTGGAACTGGCGCCGACGGTGGCCGTGCACAGCATCGACCGCAATGGCATCGTGCGCTACTGGAACCATACCTGCGCCGACGTGTTCGGCATCAGCGCGGCCGAGGCGGTCGGGAAACCCCTGACCAGCCTGGCCTCGCACCTGGATCGCGAGGCCGATTTTCTCAGTACGCTGGACACGGTGTGGCGCACCGGCCGCTCGGCCCCGCCGCGCGACTGGCACATCCGGCGCCTCGACGGCGCCGAGCGCTGGCTGTATTCGACCCATTTCCCGGTGCTGCGCGACGGCGTGCCGCAGCAACTGTTCTGCATGGAAGTCGACATCAGCAAGCGCAAGGTCGACGAAGCCGAACTGCTCGCGGCGGGCGCCAATTTCCGCCAGCTGTTCCAGCGCTCGACCGACGCCATCGTGCTGATCGAAGGCAACCGCATCATGGACGCCAATCCGGCCGCGCTGGCGCTGTTCCGCTGCGCCGGCAAGCAGGATATTGCCGGCAAGACCCTGCTCGACTTTTCGCCCGAGGTGCAGGCCACCGGCGAAACCTCGACCGTGGCCGACGCCGCCGTGACGGCGCGCGCCTTCATCGACGGCAACTATCGCTACGAATGGGAGTTCGCCCTGGCCGACGGCACCCATTTCTGGGCCGAGGTGCTGCTCACCTCGGTGACCCTGGACCACGAATTTCTGTCCTATGCCGTGCTGCGCGACATTTCCCCGCGCAAGGCGGCCGAGCACGCGCTGGCCATGGCCGCGCGCGTGTTCGAAAACTCGCGCGACGCCATCCTGATCATCGACCGCCAGTACCGCGTGATCGCCGTCAACCAGGCGTTTACCGCGCTGACCGGCATCGAGGCGGGCGACGTGATGGGCGAGCAAGTGCCGGGCTTGCATTCGGGCACGCACGAACCCCTGTTCTACCAGCAGATCTGGGACGTGGTGGCGGTGCACGACCACTGGGAAGGCGAGGTCTGCTGCGTGCGGCGCGATGGCGAGGAGCGCCCGGTCTGGGTGGCGGTCACGGCGATCCGCGACAGCGCCGAGCAGGTCTCGAACTACATGGCGATCATGACCGACATCACCGAGCGCAAGCGCGCCGAGGAGCAGACCCGCCACCTGGCCGAGCACGATTTCCTGACCGACCTGCCGAACCGCGTGCTGTTTCTCGACCGCCTGCACCAGGCGCTGGTGTCGGCGCGGCGCCAGCACAGCAAGGTGGCGGTCATGTTCCTCGACCTGGACCGCTTCAAGGGCATCAACGACAGTTTCGGCCACCACGTGGGCGACGCCGTGCTCAAGGAAGTGGCCACGCGCCTGACCGGCTGCGTGCGCGGGGTCGATACGGTCAGCCGCCAGGGCGGCGACGAATTCGTGGTGATCCTGGCCGACATCGGCGGGGTCGACCAGGCCGCCCACGTGGCCAGCAGCGTCATGCACGCGGTGGCGCAGCCGGTGCGCAGCAACGGCCACACGATCAGCCTGTCGGTCTCGATCGGCATCGCCCTCTGTCCCGACGACGGGCTCGACGTCGACACCCTGCTGCGCCATGCCGACGTGGCCATGTACCACGCCAAGCAGAACGGGCGCAACGCCTTCAGCTTCTTCAATGCCGACATGAACGCCCACGTCATCGAACGGGTGCAGATCGAGAACGAACTGCGGCATGCGCTGTCGAACCACGAATTCTTCCTGGAGTACCAGCCCGAGATCAACATCGCCAGCGGCCGCACCACCGGCGTCGAAGCGCTGCTGCGCTGGCGTCACCCGCAGCGCGGCCTGCTCATGCCGCACCAGTTCATTGCGGTGGCCGAAGAATGCGGGCTGATGGTCCCGATCGGCGAATGGGTGCTGTGCCAGGCCTGCTCCAAGGCGCGCGCCTGGCGCGACGAGGGCAGTCCGGTGGTGGTGGCGGTCAACCTGTCGGGGGCGCAGTTCCTGCATGGCGGGCTGGTGCACAGCGTGGACGAAGCCTTGCGCCAGTCCGGGCTGGCGCCCGCCTTCCTCGACCTGGAAATCACCGAAAGCGTGATCATGCGCGGCGACGAGGCCGGCATGGCCACCGTGGCCGCCCTGCGCGCGCGCGGGGTGCAGCTGACCATCGACGACTTCGGCACCGGGTATTCCAGCCTGAGCTTCTTGCGGCGTTATCCGCTGACCAAGCTGAAGATCGACAGGTCCTTCGTGGACGAAATTGCCGAGCCGGCCCCGCGTGCCGACGGCGCCGCCTCCGCCAGCCTGATTCCGGCCATCATCGCGGTGGCGCGCAGCCTCCAGCTGCGCGTGACGGCCGAGGGGGTCGAAACTGCCGAGCAGCTGCAGTTCCTGGCGCGGCACGGCTGCGACGATTACCAGGGCTATTACGCCAGCATGGCCTCGGCCGATCCCGACCTCAAACCGCGCGCTTAGGGCTTGCCTGGAGCGCTCAATGCGCTTCGCGCGGGCCGTCGAACAGGCGGATGCGCGCCAGCACCTGGCCGTGGTCGGACGCTTCGGGCAGGGCCAGCGCCACGTGGTCGTTGAGGTAGACCACGTCCACCACTTCGCCCATGGCGTCGGGCAGGGCGGCGTTGAATTGCTCCGACACCAGGATGTGGTCGATGGTGGTGTAGTGGCTGTCGTGCACGATGCTGAACGCCACGTGGCGCAGGTGGTCCTGGCGCTGCTGCAACTGGTAGGCGTCGAACATGCGGTCGCCCAGGGTATTGCCGTTGCCCAGCACGATCATGGTGGTGACCGCGTCGGCCACATCGTTGAAGTCCCCCAGCACCACGCGCGGACGGCGCTGTTCCCTGGCCAGATTGCTCAGGAACACGCGCAGGGCGGCCGCTTCGGTGCCGCGCCGGATCAGCGAGCGCAGGCAGGCCAGGGCGTAGCCTTGCGGGTCTTCGCTGGTGTCGCCGTTGCGGTAGTCGGGGCGCTTGGACTTGAGGTGCACCACCACCACATCCACCGTGCAGTCGGGCGAGACGATCACCGGCACATGGATCACGGCGCGCGAAAAGCGGTCGGCCTCGCGGCTGCCGGGCGGCAGCGCCACGCCGTCGGGGAAGTGCAGGTGGGCCACGCCGGGCGCGGCCAGCGGCAGGCGCGAGACCAGCGCCACGCTCGGCGTGAGGCGTTCGGCGGCCGGATCGGGATCGAAGCCGACGTGGTGGGCGTCGCGGTAGCGGACCGTGCGCGAGAGCGCTTCGCGCAGGGCGGCCTGCGAAAAGATTTCCTGGAAGCCGATCACGTCGGCGTCGAGCAGGTCGATCTGGCGCGCGGTCCAGTTCAGCTTGGCCTCGTATTGCTCCGCCGTGGTGGGCAGGAGATTGTCGTACAGCTTCACGCCAGGCGGGGCGAGGTTATACACATTGAATGTGGCAAAGCGAATTTCTTGCTGCATAATAAGAAACTCCTCATTGAACGTTGAGCGTATCACGCATGGCCAAGAAAGAGCATATTTCCGAAACCCCGGCGACGCAGTTCCTGCGCAGGCACCGGGTCGATTTTTCAGAGCATCCCTATCCCTACGAAGAACATGGCGGCACGGCGGTGTCGGCGCGCGAGCTCGGGGTGCCCGAGCATGCGGTGGTCAAGACCCTGGTGATGCAGGACGAGGCGGCCAAGCCGCTGATCGTGCTGATGCATGGCGACTGCAAGGTATCGACCAAGAACCTGGCGCGCGCGATTCCGTGCAAGTCGGTCGAGCCGTGCAAGCCCGAGGTGGCGCAGCGCCATTCCGGCTACCAGATCGGCGGCACCTCGCCGTTCGGCACGCGCAAGGCCTTGCCAGTGTACGTGGAAGACAGCATCCTGGCGCTGGAAACGATTTACATCAATGGCGGCCGGCGCGGCTACCTGGTCGGCATCGCGCCGCAGGTGCTGGTTGCGCTGCTCGCGGCGCGGCCGGTCCATTGCGCGCTGGAAGAGTAGGGTCCGCGCCGCCACCGGCGCCGCTGGCGCTGGCGGCAATTTCAATATTGAAAGTATTTCTGGCGATAATCGGCCTGAAGTTTCTTTTATGCATCACAATCCGTGGTTTTGTTGCAAATATCTCATGAAAAAATGAACAAATAAGGTATTCAAAAGTCAGCTCGGTCCAGTCCGGCAGGATAATACGCATCCTAGTTGCATAGGAATCAATCCTGAAACGCTGAACCGGAGTAGACATGAGAAGTTTGTTGAAATGCCTGGCAGTCATTGCCTTCACCAGCGGGGTGTTGACCGCATGCGGCGACAACACCGGCGCATCGGATCCCGGCCGCGCGGCCGGCGCCGATACCCCGCCGCCTGTCGTCAGCACCGACGCCGCCGATGCGTCCGCAGCCGGCACGATGTCGGGCGGCGGCGCCAACGTCGACGCCGCCGCCGCCGACAGCGGCGCCGTCCAGATCGCCAACGCCACCACCATGGGCGTCGCTGCCGCCGCCTCGACCACGCAATGGACATTTTGCGCCAACGAGAATAGCCGTTGCGTATTTAACGGTAACCAGACCGTGCGCTATGGCGCGGGCGATCGCTTCGTCAGCAAGACGCTCGGCTGGGGCGCCTCGTGCAACACCGCCACCTTCGGCGATCCGGCGCCGGGCGTGGCCAAGCATTGCGAAGTGACCAGCACCTGGGAAGCCTGCGGCGTCGAGGGCGGACAGTGCGCCTTTACCGATACGCGCACCGTGCGCTACGGTTCCGGCGCCAGCTTCATGAGCAAGACGGCGACCGGCGGCGTGGCGTGCAACAGCAATGTCTTCGGCGATCCGACGCCGGGCATCGCCAAACGCTGCGACAAGGCGCCCGTCACCTGGACCCTGTGCGCCACGGAAGGCGGACGCTGCAATTTCAGCGGCACCAATGCGGTCCTGTTCGGTGCCGATGGCAAGTACTACACCTATACCAAGACCGATGGCGTCGACTGCACCGTGGGCGCCATGGCCAACCCGGCCCCGGGCCTGGTGAAAAGCTGCTTCATCCCCGGCGCGCCGATTGCCGACGCCACGCCGCCGGCTGCTGGCGACCCGCGCATCGGCAGCATCCAGCTGGCGCAGTCGCAACTGTTCGACAGCGGCGACAGCGAGCTCATTCTGATCAACAGCAAGGCGGCGATGGTCAAGGTCAATGCCCTGAGCAACAATCCAGCGGTGGCCAAGCCGGACGGCAAGATCCAGCTCAAGGATGCGAACGGCAATGTGCTGCGCGAAATCGCCCTGAGCAAGCCCGCCGGCGCGCTGCCGGCCACGGTGCCCGTCGTACCCGACAGGAACACCTCGTACATTGGCGTGATCCCGGCCGAACTGGTGCGGCCCGGCCTGCGCCTGAGCGTGCTCCTGTCGAACGGCCAGAGCATGACCATCAATCCGCGCGTCGGCGGCGGCGTGCCGATGGACCTGGTCACGATTCCGGTCCAGATCGGCGGCTCGGTCGGGCGCGTGGTCGGCAACCTGCGCGACTTCGTCCAGGATCGCATTCCGGTGTCGGTCGTGAACCAGACCGGCCGCGCGCCGTATGTCTCGTCGCGCGTGACGCGCCTGCCCACCACGGAAACCGAATGGCGTGACGCCTTCGGCAAGATCCTCGGCGAGATCGCCGACTTGCACCGGCTGGAAGGCGCCAACGCGCGCCAGCACTACTTCGGCTTCATTCCGAAAGCGAGCTACGGCCTGGCCGGCCTGGCCTATGTGCCGGGCACCAGCGGCGTCGCCGCCGATATTCCATCGATGAACGAAGACGGCCTGCGCGGCATCGTGGTGCATGAACTGGGCCACAACTACCGCCTCAATCACGCCGCTTGCGGCGGCGCCGGCTCGCCCGATCCGAAGTATCCCTACCCGAACGCGCAGCTGGGCACGGGCACCCACTACACCTGGGGCTATCTGTTCAGCAGGGCAGCCTTCTTCGATCCGCGCAGCCCGAATACGCATGACATCATGAGTTATTGCGGCGGCAGCACCTTTTCGGACTACAACACCCGCCTGATGCAAGCCTTCCTGACCCCGGCCGACGCGCTCAGGATGGCGGCGGCGAGCGATGCGGTGCAGGGCCTGATCCTGATCAGCGGCCAGATCAGCGGCGACAAGGCAACGCTGTCGCCACTGAAATCCTTCATCGGCCGCGCCAGCCTGCCTGCCAAGGGCGAGTACACCCTGCGCATCGTGACGGCCAAAGGCACGCTCGACTATGCGTTCGGCACGCTGGCGGTCGACCATGCCGAGGACATGCCGGCGAAAAACTTCGGCTTCGCGATTCCGAACCCGGGACCGATTCTCAGCGTGTCGGTACTCAAGGGCACGGCCAGGCTGACGCAGTCGAGCGCCCGCGCGCTCGCCGACAGCGGCATCGACAGCACCACTGCGGCGCAGGTGCAGCTGCGCGAGCAGGCCGGCAAGGTGGAACTGCGCTGGGACCACGTGCGCTATCCTTACCTGACGGTCACCCTGGTCAATGAAGGGAAGCGTTCGACCCTGGCCCAGGACCTGCAGCATGGCAGCGCGGCCTTGTCGCTGGGCCCGCTGCCGGGCGGCGGCGCCTTCGAATTGAGCCTGTCCGACGGCGTCAATTCGGTGCTGCTCAGGCAGGAGCGCGACAGCGCACTGTAAACGGCGCAGGACTGCCTTCGCTAAGCAACAACGGCCCGCAAGGGCCGTTGTTCATCGATGGGCCCTGTTTTTCCCATTCACTTTCAGCCAGGCAATGGACATGCATATTGAATGAAAAGTATAATGAGAATGATTCGCATTTACGTAAATACGAACACCCATTCTCAGGAGTCATGCATGTTTCGCCCCAGCGCCCCGGCCCAAGCCCGTCCCGATTTCACGCTTCCCCGCTTGCATCACCTGGCCCGGGGAGCGCGGATGCTGTGCCTCAGCCTGTGCGCTTGCGGACTGGCGGTCCCGCTCGCCGCGCACGCCCAGCCGGCCGCAGCCGATGCCAGCGCCACCATGCCGGTGATCACCGTCACCGCCGAAGCCGACAACGGCGATACGGAACATTCCGGCTCGTTCGCGGCCAAGAAGGTCAAGCTGTTCAAGGGCATCGAGTCGATCCGCGACATTCCGCAGCCGGTCACCGTACTGAGCCGCCAGTTCCTCGACGAGCGCGCCTTGCTCGACCTGCACGACGTGCTGCAAAACACCCCCGGCGTGACGGTCGACTATGTCGACAGCGAACGGGTCACCTACTTTTCGCGCGGCTACGCGATCGACGCCCTGCAAGTCGACGGCCTGACCATCAACCAGGCCGGCTCGGCCTTTATCCAGCCCGATACCGCCGTGCTCGACCGCGTCGAAGTGCTGCGCGGCGCCTCCGGCATGCTGCGCGGCTCGGGCAATCCCTCGGCCACGGTCAACATGGTGCGCAAGCGCCCGACCGCCACCTTCCAGGGAGCGGCCGGCCTGACGCTCGGCTCGTGGGAGCGGCGCCGCCTGGAAGCGGACATCGGCGGCGCGCTCAATGCCGCCGGCAGCGTGCGCGGGCGCCTGGTGGCCGTAAACGACGACAAGGAGTTCGACCAGAAGGGCCGCAGCGAAGAGCGCAAGGTGTTCTACGGCGTGGTCGAAGCCGACCTCGGCAAGCGCACCATGCTCACGGCCAGCCTCCAGCACACCGACCTGAACGCCACCGGCGCCTGGGGCAACCTGCCGGGCAATCTGGACGGCACGCCGCTGGCCCTGCCGCGCGACACCTACCTGGGCGCCGACTGGAACCGCTGGAATCGCTACAACACCCAGGCATTCACCGAACTCGAACACCGCTTCGACAACGACTGGAGCGTGAAAGTCAACGCCGCCTACACCGAGCTGCACCTGAAAGAGAACGGCTTCAAGCAGACCTACATGACGCGCGCGGCGCGCGAAACCAATCCCTACCTGATGACGGTCACGAGCGCGCAGTACACCGGCGCGGCCAGCGACCAGCTCAACATCGGCGCCAGCGCCAACGGCCCCTTCCACGCCTTCGGGCGCAAGCACCAGCTGGTGCTCGGCGCCGAGAGCACCCGCAACAAGTCGGTCGACAGCTGGGGCCAGGGCAATCTGTACCCGGCCCTGATCGACATCCGCAGCTTCGACCCCTCGTCGACCTATCCGGAACAGGATGTTCCGATGCCGGCCACGAAAAACACCCCGGGCACCATCACCCAACAGGCGGCGTTCGCCACGGCGCGGCTGTCGGTCAGCGATCCGCTCACGGTCCTGCTCGGTGCGCGCGTGAGCTGGTGGGAATCCGCATCCCCGGCCGCGCCGGCGAGCAACTACGCCGTCAATCGCGAAGTGACTCCCTTCGCCGGGGTGGTGTATGCCTTCGACAAGCAGCTCAGCGCCTACGCCAGCTACACCGAGATCTTTACCCCGCAAAACGTCAAGGGCGCCGACGGCATGATCCTCGACCCGATCCGCGGCGAAGATGTCGAGGCCGGCCTGAAAGGCGAATTCCTGGGCGGGCGCCTGAACGCCTCGGCCGGGGTGTTCCGCATCAACAACGTCGGCAAGGCCATCGAGGACAGCAGCTCGATCAACCCTTGCCTGCCGTACTTTACGACCGGCTATTGCCGCATCGCCGGCGGCAAGACCCGCAGCGAAGGCTGGGAAATGGAGTTGTCCGGCCAGCTGCTGCCCGGCTGGCAAGTCATGGCCGGCTACACCAACACGCGCACCCGCTACCTGGTCGACAGCAGCGCCAGCAATGTCGGCCAGCCGCTGCGCTCGATCGATCCGCGCCATGTGCTGCGCCTGTTCACCAGCTACAAGCCGGGCGGCGCCCTGCAGGGCCTGACGGTGGGCGGCGGCGCGCAGATGCAGAGCGACGCCTCGGTCAAGTCGGGGGCGCTGACCTCGCGCCAGGGCGGCTACGCCGTGTATAACGCCATGCTGAGCTACCAGGTCGGCAAGCTGGTTTCGGTCCAGGCGAACGTGAACAATCTGTTCGACAAAACCTATTACAAGAAGTTCGGCCCGACCGGCATCGCCTACTATTATGGCGATCCGCGCAGCGTCTCGGTGTCGCTGCGCGCCAACTTCTGAGGGGCCCGATGCGGCGATGGTGCGCAAGCTGTGTCCGGCCGGGGTGATCGGGCCGCGCCGATGGTGTATATTCACGCCCGGCGCATGGCGCCTGATCACAACACGAGAGACCATCATGAATACAGCAATTTTCGCCATCGTCGCCTACCTGATCGGCTCGATATCCTTCGCCGTGGTGGTGAGCCGCGTGGTCGGCCTGTCGGACCCGCGCACCTACGGTTCCAAGAATCCGGGCGCGACCAACGTGCTGCGCAGCGGCAACAAGGGCGCGGCGATCGCCACCCTGATCGGCGACGCCGCCAAGGGCTGGTTCGCGGTGTGGCTGGCGATTTTGCTGGCGCCAAAGTTTGGCGTGGGCACGGCCGGCATCGCCCTGGTGGCCATTGCCGTGTTCCTGGGGCACCTGTGGCCGGTGTTCTTCCGCTTCGTGGGCGGCAAGGGCGTGGCGACCGCGCTTGGCGTACTGATCGGAATTAACGTCTGGCTCGGCCTGGCGACCCTGGCGACCTGGCTGGCGATTGCCTACGCCTTCCGCTATTCCTCGCTGGCGGCGCTGGTGGCGTCGATCTTCGCGCCGTTCTACTATGGTTTGCTGTTCGGCATTAACGAACTCTTTTTCGCCGTGCTGGCGATGAGCTCGCTGCTGCTGTACCGCCATAGCCAGAACATCGCAAACTTGATGGCCGGCAAGGAAAGCAAGATCGGCAGCAAGTCGGCCGAGGCCAAAAAATAGGGCGTGCCGATGCTTTGTGCCGCTTGGGGCTAGAATGGAAAGCCCGACCGACAGGAGCACCTGGTGACCACGCTGAAAATTGATTTTGTATCCGATATCTCCTGCCCCTGGTGCGTGATCGGCCTGAAGTCGCTGGAACAGGCGCTCGCGCGCCTGGACGGCGTGGCCAGCGCCGAACTGCACTTCCAGCCCTTCGAACTCAATCCGCGCATGGCGGCCGAAGGCCAGGACATCGGCGAACACCTGGCTGAAAAATACGGCGCCACGCCGGAGCAGGGCGCGCAGACGCGCGAGATGATCCGCGCGCGCGGGGCCGAACTGGGCTTTCGTTTCGACATGGATGCGCGCAGCCGCATCTACAACACCTTCGACGCACACCGCCTGCTGCACTGGGCCGAACTGCAGGGGCGCCAGCGCGCACTCAAGATGGCGCTGTTCGAAGCCTACTTTACCAAGGGCGAGAGCCCCGGGGATCATGCCGTGCTGGCGCGCGTGGCGGGCGAAGCCGGCCTGGACGCGGCGGCGGCGGCCGAGGTGCTGGCCAGCGGCGCGTATGCGGGCGAGGTGCGCGAGCGCGAGCAGTTCTACCAGCAGCAGGGCATCCATTCGGTACCGGCGATCGTCATCAACGACCGCCACCTGATTTCCGGCGGACAGCCGCCGGACGTATTCGAACAGGCGCTGCGCCAGATCGCGGCGGCCGCCACGTAACGGGATCAATAACAGGAGCAATAACATGCCTACAGCAAGCTGGAACGGCGCCGTGATCGCCGAAGCGACGGACGATCAGGTCCAGATCGTCGAAAACAATGTGTATTTCCCGATGTCGGCGGTCAGGCAGGAATACCTGCAGCCGAGCGCGACCGAGACAAGCTGCCCGTGGAAGGGCACGGCGAATTATTTCAGCCTGCTGGTCGACGGCGAGACCAATCGCGACGCCGTGTGGACGTACCGCGCGCCGTTCGATGCCGCCAGGCAGATTGCCGGGCACGTGGCGTTCTGGAAGGGCGTGACCGTCCAGCGGTGACGCTGACCCGACGGGCGCTTTTGGTGCGCCGCACAACAACGGTGCCCCAAAGCGCCCATCCCGGGCGCCTCGCGCCCTGCCATGCCTTTCCCCTCACTCTCGTTTCCCGCTGGCACGCCATTTGCTGATGGTGTGTTCACGGCGCACGTCCGCGCCTCGCTTGCCAAACGAGGGAACCATGACTACCGACCGCACCCCCAAGCTGTCCCGCCGCACCCTGCTCAAGGCCGGCGCCGCCTCCCTGACCGGCCTTGCCAGCGGCGGCGTTTTTGCCGCCGGTTCCGACAAACCCGAGAAAGAAGAAATCCGGCTCGGCTTCATCCCCCTGACCGATTGCGCTTCCGTGGTCATGGCCTCGGTGCTCGGCTTCGATAAAAAATACGGCATCAAGATCGTCCTGAGCAAGGAATCGTCCTGGGCCAGCGTGCGCGACAAGCTGGTCAACGGCGAACTCGACGCCGCCCACGTGCTCTACGGCCTGCTGTACGGCGTCCAGATGGGCGTGGGCGGGGCAAAAAAAGACATGGCGGTGCTGATGAACCTGAACCACAACGGCCAGGCCATCACCCTGTCCAACAAAGTGGCCGACAAGGGCGGCGTGGACGGCGCCTCGCTCGCCAAGCTGATGCAAACCGACAAGCGCGACTATGCCTTCGCCCAGACCTTCCCGACCGGCACCCACGCCATGTGGCTGTATTACTGGCTGGCCAGCTACGGCATCAACCCGCTCAAGGACGCCAAGGTGATCACCGTGCCGCCGCCGCAGATGGTGGCCAATATGCGGGTCGGCAATATGGATGGCTTTTGCGTGGGCGAGCCGTGGAATCACCGCGCCATCGTCGACGGCGTCGGCATCACCGCCGCCACCACCCAGGACATCTGGAAAGACCATCCCGAAAAAACCCTCGGCACCACCCTGGAATGGGCCAGAAAATACCCGAACAGCGCGCGCGCCCTGATCGCCGCCGTGCTGGAAGCGAGCAAATGGATCGACGCCGGCCTCGTCAACAAGACCAAAATGGCGGCCACCATCGCCGACAAGGCTTACGTGAACACCTCGGTCGACGTGATCAACCAGCGCATCCTGGGCCGCTACCAGAACGGCCTGGGCAAGACCTGGGACGATCCGAACTGCATGAAGTTCTACAACGACGGCTCGGTCAACTATCCGTACTTGTCGGACGGCATGTGGTTCATGACCCAGCACAAGCGCTGGGGCTTGCTCAAGGCCGAGCCCGACTACCTGGGCACCGCCACCAGCGTCAACCAGGTCGGGCTGTACGCCGAGGCCGCCGCCATGGCCAGGGTGAGCGTGCCGAAGTCGCCGCTGCGCAGCGTGAAAATGCTCGACGGCACGGTCTGGGATGGCAAGCATCCCAAGGCCTACGCCGATGCCTTCAAGATCAAAGCCTGAACCGGGAGCCCATGATGAGTGCCGTACTGGAATCGATGACCCCGGACCCCGCCCCGCTGGCCGCGCCCGCGCCCGAAAAACGCCCGCGCAGCGAACGCCTCGCCAGCCAGGGCGTGACCTTGAGCAACGGCAAGCCGCGCCTGCGCGCCTTCTTCCTGGCCGTGCTGCCGCCCGTGCTGGGGCTGGGCTTGCTGGTCTTGCTGTGGCAGATTTTGTCGCTTAATAACAGCAGCTTTCCCTCGCCCGCCGTGACCCTGGCCGAAGCGCTGCGCATGTTCGCCGACCCCTTCTACCGCAACGGGCCGAACGACCAGGGCATCGGCTGGAATATCCTGGCCTCGCTCAAGCGCGTGGCGCTCGGCTTCGGGCTGGCGGCGGCGGTCGGGATTCCGCTCGGCTTCATGATCGGGCGCTTCCGTTTTTTGGCGGGCATGTTCAATCCCATCATCAGCCTGCTCAAGCCGGTCTCGCCGCTGGCCTGGCTGCCGATCGGCCTGCTGGTCTTCAAGTCGGCCGATCCGGCGGCGATCTGGTCGATCTTCATCTGCTCGATCTGGCCGATGATCGTCAACACCGCCGCCGGCGTGCAGCGCGTGCCCCAGGATTACATGAACGTCGCACGCGTGCTGCAACTGTCGGAATGGAAAATCTTCACCAGGATCCTGCTGCCTTCGGTGCTGCCCCATATGCTGACCGGCGTGCGCCTGGCCGTCGGCACGGCCTGGCTGGTGATCGTGGCGGCCGAAATGCTGACCGGCGGCGTGGGCATCGGCTTCTGGGTGTGGGACGAGTGGAACAATCTGAATGTGCCGCACATCATCATCGCCATCGTCGTGATCGGCGTGGTCGGGCTGGTGCTCGAACTTGCCCTGGTGGCGCTGGCCACGGCCTTTACCTATGAAGAAGCGGGGAGCTGACATGAACAAGAAATTCATTGAAGTGCAGCACGCCGAGATGGTGTTCGAGACGCGCAAGGGCCGCTTCCATGCGCTCCAGGACATCAAGCTGACGGTGGCGCAGGGCGAATTCGTGACCCTGATCGGCCACTCGGGCTGCGGCAAGTCGACCCTGCTCAATCTGCTGGCCGGATTGACCAGGGCTACCGACGGCGCCCTGATCTGCGCCGGACGCGAAATTGCCGGACCGTCGCCCGAGCGCGCGGTGGTGTTCCAGAACCACTCGCTGCTGCCATGGCTGAGCTGCTTCGAGAATGTCTACCTGGCGGTCGAACGCGTGTTCGCGCACAGGCAGTCGCGCAGCCAGATGCGCGGGCGCACCACGGCGGCGCTGGCGCTGGTGGGCCTGGGCGCGGCGGCGCACAAGCGTCCGCACGAAATCTCGGGCGGCATGAAGCAGCGCGTCGGCATCGCCCGCGCCCTGTCGATGGAACCGAAGGTGCTGTTGATGGACGAGCCCTTCGGCGCGCTCGATGCCCTCACGCGCGCCCATCTGCAGGACGAATTGCTGCGCATCGTGGACCAGACCGGCTCGACCGTGGTGATGGTGACCCACGACGTGGACGAGGCGGTGCTGCTGTCGGACCGCATCGTGATGATGAGCAATGGCCCGGCCGCCACCATCGGCGACATCGTGCACGTGCAGCTGGAGCGTCCGCGCGCGCGGCTGGCGCTGGCGCACGATCCGCTGTACATGGCGTACCGCACGCGCGTGCTGGAGTTCCTGTATCGGCGCCAGGCGCGCCCGCAGGCGGCATGAGCAATGCCGGTGCGGGCCGACTGCCCTGCGAACATGCAGCTGGGCGCGCCCTCGTTCAGGCGATATCGAGCACGATCGGCTGATGGTCGGACGCCGCCGTTTCCGACTGCACTTCCACCTCGGAAACGCGCGGCGCCAGGTCCCTGGTGACGAAAAAATAGTCGAAGCAATCGGCCCGCTCGGGCCATCTGAAGCCGTGCAGGCCGGCGGTGGGCGCGCGCGCGATCTCCGGATGGCGCAGGCGCCAGGCGTCGACCAGCGGCAGCGCGATGCTGTCGTCCGGCGCGATCAGTTCCCGGTAGTCGGGCGAATCGGGCGTGAAGTTGAAGTCGCCGCAGTAGATCGCCGAGCCGGGCCGGAAGCCGAGCTGGTACGGCGGGTCCATGGTCGGGTCCGGCTGAAAGATGCGCGCCCGTTCGCACGCTTCCCAGTGCAGGTATTTGAGATGCCGCACCTGCGCCATGCGCTGCAGCGGCGAATGGTATTCCAGGTGCGTGGTCAGCACGCGCACCTTGCCGCCGGGGGCATCGACGACGGCCTCGATCAGCCCGCGCGGCATGCCGGCCGGACTCTCCGGATCGGGCGGCCACGGCAGCAGGTAGCGGTGCACCTGGTTGATGCGGTATTTGGAGAGCAGCATATTGCCGAACTGGCGCGGCTGGTTGTTCTGGTAGATTTCGCTGGTCGGTTCGATCACCGGCTGGTAGCCGCCGAAGGCGCCCGCCAGCTGGCGGAACTGGTTGGAGGTCGCATTGCCTTCGAGCTCGGCATGATTTGACGCAACTTCTTGCAGGCAAATTACATCGGGATTTAACTTGCGCAACACATCGATGATGGCGTGGATGCGGATCCTGCCATCCTTGCCGCAACCCCAGTGAATATTCCAGCTAACAACACGCATACCGCACCTCCGGAAAAACAGAACCGGGGGAGTGTGCCATTCTTTGGAAAAAGGCGGTACACGGTAGGATGGCCGCGCGGCGGATTGTCAGACCGCCTTGAGCTCGTCGAGCGGCCAGCGCGGGCGCACGTTGAAGCTGTAGTCGCGCGTGGCGGCGCCGGGATTGATCTGCAGGCGCATGGCGCCGGCAAAGGCGATCATGGCGCCATTATCGGTGCAGAATTCCAGCTCCGGATAGAACACGCGGAACTTCCTGGCCGAGGCGGCGGCGTTGAGCGAGGCGCGCAACTGGGCATTGGCGCCGACGCCGCCGGCGATCACCAGGCGTTTCAGGCCGCTGTGGCGCAGGGCGCTGACGCACTTGGCGGTCAGCACGTCGACGATGGCGTCGACGAAGCCGCGCGCGATATTCGCCTTGTCCTGTTCGCAGATATTCGCGACGATTTTTTCGTCGTGGTTCTTCACCACCGTCAGCACCGCGGTTTTCAGGCCCGAGAAGCTGAAGTTGAAGTCCTTCGAATGGAGCATGGGGCGCGGCAGCTTGTAGGCCAGCGGATCGCCGAATTCGGCCAGGCGCGAAATCGCCGGCCCGCCCGGATAGCCCAGGCCGAGCAGCTTGGCCGACTTGTCGAAGGCTTCGCCGGCCGCGTCGTCCAGCGTTTCGCCGAGCAGGGTGTACTGGCCGACGCCGTCGACCCGCATCAGCTGCGTGTGGCCGCCCGAGACCAGCAGCGCGATGAAGGGGAACTGCGGCGGATCGCTGGCCAGCAGCGGCGAGAGCAGGTGGCCTTCGAGGTGGTGCACGCCGAGCACCGGCTTGTCGAGCGCCAGCGCGAGGCTGCAGGCGATCGAGGAGCCGACCAGCAGCGCGCCGGCCAGGCCCGGGCCCTGGGTGTAGGCGACGGCGTCGATGTCGGCCATGGCCAGGCTGGCGCGCGAGAGGGTTTCCTCGAGCAGCGGGATGGCGCGCCGGATATGGTCGCGCGAGGCCAGTTCCGGCACCACGCCGCCGTATTGCTCGTGCATGGCGACCTGCGAATGCAGGGCGTGGGACAGCAGGCCGCGTTGCGTGTCGTACAACGCAAGGCCGGTTTCATCGCAGGAGGATTCGACGCCGAGAACGATCATGGAAGGTGCACAGGATAAGGGGCAATGCGCCATTGTAAAGCACCGGCCGCGCCGGCGCAGTGCGGCGCCCGGGCGCCGGCGCTGGCATCGCTCTTGCTACAGACAGGGTAACCGCCAGCGCCATGGGGCCGTGCGGTCGCAGGCAATCCACAGGGAGGCGGCATGGCGGAACAATGGAAAGCGGTTTGCAGGCTCAGGGACATCCCGCCGCAGGGCGCGGTCGCGGTCGCGCGCGGGCTGGCGTGGCAGGAGCTGCCGGCGGTCAGGGTGTTCCGTTCGGCCGACGACCAGGTCGTGGCCCAGCTCGACGGCGGCGAGGGGCGGCGCTATGCGGTCAGAATCGAGGAAGGCAGGGTCTACCTGGACCAGAACGAACTCAATGCCCCGGCCAGCAGGGCGGAAGCGGCGCTGGCGGGCTCGTTCGGGACGAGCCCGCACGCGTAGTCGCGCTCGCGCCGGAGCCATGCGATCACGGACGCTGCAGCAGCTCCGCGTGCGCGGCGCGCAGCATCTTCTCGGTCGCATCCCAGTCGATGCAGCCATCGGTCACCGAGCAGCCGTACTTCAGCTGCGACAGATCGGCCGGGATCTTCTGGTTGCCGCCGACCAGGTTCGATTCGATCATCACTCCCACCAGCGAGCGGTTCCCGTGGCGGATCTGCTGCACCACGTCCGACATGACCAGCGGCTGCAGTTCCGGCTTCTTGTAGCTGTTCGCGTGCGAGCAGTCGACCACCAGGTTGGCCGGCAGCTTGGCTTTTTCCAGCGCCTGCTCGGCGATCGCGATCGACACCGAATCGTAGTTCGGACGGCCGTCGCCGCCGCGCAGGACCACGTGGCCGTAGGCGTTGCCGCTGGTGCGCACGATCGAGACCGTGCCCTGGCCGTTAATGCCCAGGAAGGAGTGCGGATGGGCCGACGACAGGATGGCGTTGATGGCGATGCTGATGTCGCCGTCGGTGCCGTTCTTGAAGCCCACCGGGGTCGACAGGCCGGACGACATTTCGCGGTGCGTCTGCGACTCGGTGGTGCGCGCGCCGATCGCGGTCCAGGCGATCAGGTCGCCCAGGTACTGCGGCGAGATCGGATCGAGCGCTTCGGTGGCGGTGGGCAGGCCCAGTTCGCACACGTCGAGCAGGAAGCGGCGCGCCTTTTCCATGCCTTCGTCGACGCGGAAGGAATCGTCCATGTGCGGATCGTTGATATAGCCCTTCCAGCCGGTCGTGGTGCGCGGCTTTTCGAAATACACGCGCATCACCAGCAGCATGGTGTCGGCCACCTCGGCCTGCAGCGCCTTGAGGCGGCGCGCATAGTCGATCCCGGCCACCGGATCGTGGATCGAGCACGGCCCGACCACGACGAACAGGCGCTTGTCCTTGCGGTCGATGATGTCGCGCAGCGCGGCGCGGCCCTGCATGACGGTGGCGAAGGCGCTGTCGGTCAGCGGAAGGCGCTTGTGCAGCTCTTCCGGGGTCGGCATGGTCGCGAACGAGCTGACGTTGGTATTTTCGATGTCTGGCGTAGTAATCATGAAGGCTGCTTTTTCTCGTGTTTTTCGGCGTGGATAAGGGAGTTTAGCCGGAATCGGCCTGTCTTGCACCGATACCGTCAAAAGCTGGCCGGACGAGTCCGGCTTGTGTCATCATCGAGTCATGTCACCGGGTTAAGCTTGCCGGCTTCTCAACTCCCTATCACGAGCTGTCATGACCCAACCGAATTCGCGCCGCAAGTTCCTCCGCAATCTCTCGCTGGGGACCGTCGCGGCCTCCAGCGTGGCACTGGCCGGCTGCGGCGGCAGCGATGGCGATGCCGCCGATGTGCGCTTCGCCCACGGCGTCGCCAGCGGCGATCCGCTGAGCGACCGCGTCATCCTCTGGACCCGCCTCAGCACCAGCGCCTCGAGCGACATCGAAGTCAAATGGGAGCTCTCCGAAGACAGCAATTTCGCCGTCATGGCCGCCACCGGCAGCGCCAGCACCGGCCCGGCGCGCGACTACACCGTCAAGGTCGACGCCACCGGCCTGGCCGCCAACCGCGCCTATTACTACCGCTTCGTGGCGGCCGGCGCGGTCTCGCCGGTCGGGCGCACCAAGACCATCGGCAGCGGCAACCTGGCGCAGGTCAAGCTGGCCGTGTTCAGCTGCACCAACTACCCGGCCGGCTACTTCCACGTGTATGCCGAAGCGGCCAGGCTGAACGACATCGACGCCGCCATCCACCTGGGCGACTACATCTACGAATACGCCAAGGACGGTTACGCCGCCAAGGACGCCGAGGCGATGGGCCGGGTGTCGGTGCCGGCCAACGAGATCGTCACCCTGAGCGACTACCGGCGCCGCTACGCCCAGTACCGCGCCGACAAGGACCTGCAGGCGGTCCATGCGCGCATGCCCTTCATCACCGTCTGGGACGACCATGAACTGGCCAACGACACCTGGCGCGAAGGCGCGGAAAACCACGACCCGGCCACCGAAGGCCTGTTCCTGGCGCGCCGCCAGATGGCGATCCAGGCCTACAACGAATGGATGCCGATCCGCCTGCCGGACGCCGGCAAGCCGGACCGCATCTACCGCTCCTTCGACTTCGGCAACCTGCTCTCGCTGCACATGCTCGACACGCGCGTGATCGGGCGCGACAAGCAGCTCGCCTACCCGAGCTACGTCGGCGCCGGCGGCGCCTTCAACGCCACCGCGTTCGCGGCCGACGTCGGCAACCCCACGCGCCAGCTGATGGGCGCCGAGCAGGTCAACTGGCTCAAGGGCCAGATGAGCAAATCGAGCGCCACCTGGCAGATGCTGGGCCAGCAGGTGCTGATGGCGCGCATGAACCTGCCCGCACCGCTGGTGCTGGGCGCGATCGGCTTCGGCGCCTATGTGGCCTTGCTGACCAAGGCGAAAACCGCGCCGGCCAGCCTGAGCGCGGCCGAGCAGCAGATCCTGGCCCAGCCATCGGTGCCGTACAACCTCGATGCATGGGATGGCTACCAGGCGGCGCGCGAAACCGTGCTGGCGACGGCCAAGGCGCTCAACAAGAACCTGGTGGTGCTGGCCGGCGACACGCACAACGCCTGGGCCAGCGACCTGGCCGACATGAGCGGGCAGGCGGTCGGGGTGGAGTTCGGGGTGTCGTCGGTGACCTCGCCGGGCTTTGAAGATATCTTCAAGAACGAGGATCCGGCGCAGGTGGCGGCGGGCCTGGAACAGATCATCGGGCCGCTGGTGTATGCCGAGACCAAGTCGCGCGGCTTCATGGTGGTGTCGGTGACGCCGTCGGAGACGCGCGCCGAATACCGCTATGTGAGCACGGTCAAGTCGACCAGCTACACGGTCGTTCCGGGCAAGGTCCTCAAGACGCTGCCGGGCGCCGCCAACCGCAAGCTGATCGCGGCCTAAGGCGGTCGAAAAAAAGGGGACGGGGCGCACGGTGGAATGCGGCTGCGTCCCCCAAACCACGCACTTGCCCCTTACACCGGCAGCACCTTCATGTCGAAGGCGCGCTCGAACAGCCACACTCCGGCAATCAGGGCGATGGCCACCGACCCGGTGCTCATCAGCTGGCGGTAGAACCAGGTGCGGCGCGTCAAGAAGGCGAGCGGCAGGAATACCGCCACGATCGCCAGCTGCCCCAGTTCCACGCCCACGTTAAATCCCGCCAGGCTCAGTACCAGCGCCCCTTGCGGCAGGCCCAGGTCGGCCAGCACGCCGGCAAAGCCGAATCCGTGAATCAGTCCGAACACGAATGCCGCCAATGGCCGGCGTGCGCGAAACAGCGGGACGATGTTGTTCACCGCCGCCAGCAGCACCGAGGCCGCAATGGCCGACTCCACCCAGCGCGACGGCAGCGACAGCACCTGCAGGCTGGCCAGCGTCAATGTCAGCGAGTGCGCCAGCGTGAACGCGGTGACCACCTTGAGCACATCGATAAAGGCCGCCCTGAGGGTCTGCGCCTCTTTCATCGCGCTTGGGGCGATCACCGCCGGCAGCAGCAGCGAGAGCAGGAACAGGATGTGGTCGAAGCCGATCCAGATATGCCACACGCCATGGCGCAGGTAGTCGACGAACTGGGCCAGCTTGCCGGGCGCGCGCAGCGACAGCTGCTGGCGCGCCGCCTCGGGGCCGAAGATGGCGCTCGACGTCGCGCCCGCGTGTTCCAGCTTGACCAGGCCCTTGTGCTGCGGATCGAGGTCGGCGAACAGGCGGTAGCCGACGCCGAGCGCCGCGCCGGCGGCCGGACAGGTGGCGCGAAAGCGCAGCACCGTATAGGCGCCGTCGGTATGGTGGTCGATCAGCTGTTCGCCGGCGGCGATGGGGCAGGCGGCGTCGCCGCTGCTCAAGGACAGGCGCGCCAGCGCGTAGCTGGCGATGCTGGCGTGCTGGCTGCGGATCTCGTCCCAGGTCAGCGCGCCGTCGCCGTCCTGGTCGAGGTTCAGCGCAAAATCGAGGTCGCGCAGGGCGATGTCCCACTGGCCGTCGATCTGCTGGCCGTCCTGCTGCTGGCCGGCGACCTTGAGGGTCAGGTAGCTGTCGCTCGGCTTGTGCGCGCGCGCGGGCGCGGCCGCCAGGGCCAGCGCCAGTGCCAGTGCCAGCAGGGCGAGCAGGGAGCGGCCCATCATGCGCCCGCCCTGATCTGCCGGACCAGGCGCGCCACGGCCACGTCCTCCAGCGCATGTTTCGCGACCCAGTCGATGACCGGCGCGGCGGCGGCCCTGTTTCCGGTTCTGGCGGCCGCTTCCAGCAGCACGATCATGTCGGCCGATTCCTTTTGCACCGCCCAGTTCTGCCGGGCCAGGGCCAGTGCGGTCTTGGCGTCGCCGCGGATGTGCAGTTCGTAGCGCGCCTGTTCGCGCTGGTGCACGCTGTCGCCGCGGCGCATGGCGGCGTCGAAGCGCGCCCTGAGTTCGGCGTCGGCATTGCGCAGCGCGTCGCCCGCGGATCGGTCCTGGCGCAGGGCCAGCGCGGAGCGCAGCAGCAGGCCGTCGATGCGGCCGTGGTCCTTGAGCAGCGCAATCACCTCGGGCGCGCGCCCTTGCTCGAGCAGGAAGTCGGCGTAGGCGCCGAGCAGGTAGCTGTCGCGCGCGTCCAGCGCCAGCGCGCGCCTGAAGCGTTCCTCGGCCGCGCGGGCGGCGCCGCGCCGCTGCGCCATTTCGCCCAGCAGCGTCAGCACCCACACCCGCATGCCGGCGTCGGCTTCCTGGTTGCGGCGCAGGGTCATCTCGAGCAGGGCTTCGCTCCTGGCCGAACGTCCGGTCATGGCGCCCACATTCGCCACGCAGGCGATCGTCGCCAGTTCGGTCGACAGCGACGACAGGCGCGCGCAGCTCGCGGTGGCGGCGTCGTAGTCGCCGCGCACGGTCTGCACGATGGCGCGCGTTAGCCACGCCTGCGGATTGCCGGGATCGGCGGCGACGATGGCGTCGAGGTCGCGCAGCGCCTCGCTGAAGCGGTGGGTACTTTGCAGCAGGATGGCGCGCAGCAGGCGCACCTCGGGCGGCGGGGCCGGCATCGACCACCACGGCGCCAGCGCGGCCTGGGCGTAGCCGAAGTAGCGCGGGTCGGTTTCCTGGCGCGCCACCGCGATGTAGCGCTGCGCGGTGCGGGTGGCCAGCGCCAGGTCCCCGGGATTGGCGGCCAGCTGCGCGCGCAGGCTGGCCAGTTCGCGCTGGGCCGGATCGGCGCGGCGCGGCAGGCGCTCGACCACGGTGCTGCCGCTGGCCGGAATATGCGGCGCGGCCTGCGCCACGGGCATCAGGAGCGCGTAGGCCAGCAACGCGGGCGCGGCAAGGCGGGCGAATCGGGTCGGCATGTGTGTTCCCGGTGCGTGAGAAATTGTTCGGTTTTCTTGGGGACGACGCCGGCCGGAAAGCGGGGCTTCCCGGCCGGATGAACTGCCGCCGCTTACAGGGGCGACGGCTCGCTGTCTTCCGGCGCGGTGCCGGCGATGGCGTCGATATTGACCGCTTCGCTGTCGTCCGGCATGGCCGCCACGGTCGTCTTCACCGTGGTGTAGAAGGCATCGGCGACCGGGCCGGGCGGCGGCGGCGGTGGCGTCGGCACGTCCGGCGGCGACGAGGTATGCGTATCGCTGCCGCAGGCCGCCAGCAGCAGCAGGGCGCAGATCAGACTGAGTTTTTTCATGGTGCTCTCCTGTTCGTGGTTGAGGCGGCCATTACTTCTGCGGCGAACCCGGGATCGGCGATTTGAGGTACGGGAAGGCGGTGCCGACCATCGTCTCGTCGAGGAAAGCGCCGTCGGTGAAGCGCAGCGCGCCCGCCGGCGCGTCGGCCGGCGCGCAGCCGATGTTGATGGTGCACAGCTTGCCCATGACGACGCGCAGCGCCACGTCGACCACATCGTCGCCCGGACGGCGGCCGTTCGGGAAGCCGGCGTTGTCGCCGTCGATCACGCCGAGGCGTTTTTGCGCGCCTAGCGCGGTGGGCGCGATCGAGGTATTCAGGCGCAGCATCTCGGAGGCGGTGACGGTCTTCGGCTGGTTCACGCCCTTGATCCCTGTGAGGAAGGTGGCCACCAGATCGTTGCGCGGGAAGTTGGTCGGGGCCTTGGCGCCGGCGCTGCCGTACAGGATTTCGACCAGGGCGGGCAGGGTCGGGTTGGTGACGTAATCGGCGAACTGGCCGTCGCCCGAGGGCTTGCTGTGGTTGAAGCGGTCCTTGTCTTTCAGGCCGATGACGACTTCGTTCACCAGCGGCATGCCCAGGCGCGAGACCTGGACCCAGGCGCCGCCTTCTTTCGAGACGTCGGCGTCGGACTTCGGCGTCGGGTTGATCAGGCGCCCCTGGCGCAGGCTGGCCGTGGTCCAGCCGCCGATGACCGGGTCGCCGGCGGTGGCGTTGAGCAGGCAGGAGGTCGGCACTTCCATGCTCAGGGTGGTCACGTTCTTGTCGGCCAGGTCGTCTTTGGCGCCTTTTTCGGCGTTGGCGCTGAACTCGACGGCGGGCGCCTTGATGTTGATCAGGTCGAAGGTTTCGCCGAGGTTGACCACGAAGGGATCCTTGCGCTGGCCGACGAACAGCCTGGCCGGCGCGGAGCAGCCGGGCACGGTGACGTTGTACATGTGCTTGGCGGCGTAGGCGTCGTAGTTGGCGATCGACTTGTTGCCGATGTTATCCAGGGGCTTGTCGAAGGCGCTGTGGCCGCTGTCGGCGTTGACGACCACGGCGCGGGTGCCCGTGCGGCGGTCGCCGCGCACCACGGTGACGGTGAAGGTTTCGCGCACATTGGCGCCGGCGGCATTGGTCTCGGCGATCGGGCCGCCGTTGATCACCAGCGGAATCGAGACTTTTTTGCCGCCCACCGTCAGCTGCGTATCTTTATTGGTATTCTTGAAGCGGAACTGGAAGGTGATGTCTTCCCTGGCGTCGCCATTGTTATCGACATGAATTTCGTAGAGCGCGTCCGGGTCCATCATGAAGTAATTCGGGCCGCCGTAGGCATCCTGCAAGGGAACGTAGTTGGCGATCAGCGTTGTAAAATCGCTGCGCCCGGCCTGATAACTGCGGAACATGTAGAAGTCGGTGGCATCGATCTTCGGATTGCGCGTGATGAAAGGCGCTTCCCGGTGGCTCGATGCGAATGCCGACGACGCGCATGCGCAGGCCAGCAGATTGCCTGCCAGGACTGCGCCGATGGTCGCCCGTACGCTCATCTGATTCATGTTGCTCTCCTTGTTATTGGTTTTCACACTGATGTGTATGCAGATATACGCGGCGTGTCCGTCGCCGGATTCACTTTATGCCAAATAATTTTTTTTCATTGCAGTGGTAAGCTGAAACCCATGAACAAAACAACCGAACCATTCCTTGCCGCCACTTTCATCAAAGAAATCGGGCGCGGCAAAAAAGGGGCGCGCAGCATGACGCGCGAAAACGCGCAGGCGCTGTATGGGGCGATGCTCGACGGCAGGGTGTCCGACCTGGAACTGGGCGGCATTTTGCTGGCGATGCGCATCAAGGGCGAGTCGGTGGACGAGATCGCCGGATTCCTGGATGCGGCCGAGGCCTCGTTCGATCCGCTGGCGGCGCCGGCGGGCGAGTACGCGCCGGTGCTCATTCCCAGCTACAACGGTGCGCGCAAGATGGCCAACCTGACGCCGCTGCTGGCCTTGCTGCTGGCGCGCGAAGGCGTGCCGGTGCTGGTGCATGGCGTCACCAGCGATCCGGGCCGGGTGACGAGTTTCGACATCCTGCGCGCGATGGGGTTCGGGGCGGCGGGGTCGGCGGCCGAGGTGCAGGCCGCGTTTGCGGCGGGCAAGCCGGCGTTCATGGCGATCGAGACCCTGGCGCCGAAGATGGCGCAGTTGCTGTCGCTGCGCCGCATCCTGGGCGTGCGCAACTCGACCCATACCCTGGTCAAGATCCTGCAACCGTTCGCCGGGCCGGCGCTGCGTCTGGTCTCGTACACGCATCCGGAATACCTGGAGATGCTGGGCGAGTACTTCAGCACGATTGCGCGCGAAGGGCGCGGCGATGCGTTCCTGATGCGCGGCACCGAGGGCGAAACGGTGGCCAATGCCAACCGGGCGCAGCAGATCGACTGGTTCCACGGGGGCGAGCGCACCGTGCTGGTGCAGCGCGATGCACCAACGGACGACGTGGCCGAGGCGCCGGCCGAGCGCGATGCGCTCACCACGGCGGCCTGGATCGCCCGTGCGCTGGAGGGGCGCGTGGCCGTGCCGGCCTCGATCCGCGAACAAGTGGCACAGTGCTTGCTAGTTTCAAAGTCAATACAGGCAAACACGGGTGCGCATCATGGGGAACAACGGTAAGGTTTATCTGGTCGGGGCCGGTCCGGGCGATCCGGAGCTGCTGACCTTGAAGGCGGTCAAGGCGATCGGTGCGGCCGACGTGCTGCTGGTGGACGATCTGGTCAACCTGGCGATCCTGGCGCATGCGGCGCCGTCGGCGCGCATCGTCCCCGTGGGAAAACGCGGCGGCTGCCGCTCGACCTCGCAGGAATTCATCGAACGGCTGATGGTGGCCGAAGCACGGGCCGGGCGGCGGGTGGTGCGGCTCAAGGGGGGCGATCCCTTCATGTTCGGGCGTGGCGGCGAAGAGCGCGCGCACCTGATGGGCGCAGGGATCGAGGTCGAGGTCATCAACGGCATCAGCAGCGGACTGGCGGCGCCGGCCTCGATCGGGGTGCCGCTGACGCACCGCGACTGGAGTTCAGGCGCGATTTTCGTGACCGGCCACGAGCGTGGCGACGAAGCTGGCAGCGCCCGCACGCCGGACTGGGCCTTGCTGGCGCAGACCGGGCTGACCCTGGTGATCTACATGGGCGTGGCGCGTTGCAGGCAGATCCAGGCGGCATTGCTGGCCGGCGGCAAGGCGGGCGCAACGCCGGTGGCCGTGATCCAGTCGGCGACCGGGGCGGGGCAGACGCAGCTGCTGACGACCCTGGCCGACCTGGCGGACGACCTTGCCGTGTCCGGGCTGGGCAGTCCCAGCATCATCGTAATCGGCGACGTGGTGCGCTGCGCCGACATGGCGGCCCAGCACCTGCAAGCCCGTGCCCAGCCAGCGTAAAACGTCCTACCCCAAGTCGGAATTCCCCCTAACCGGGGTCAGAGCTTTAATCTGCAACATTTTTGTTGCAGATTAAAGCTCTGACCCCGGTTGTAGGACTTTCTACCGGTGGTTCAGGCATGTTCGGGCACTTGACCGATGCGGCGCGGTTTACAATCACTGTTTTAGTGATTAGCGGAAACCGGCATACGCCATGGCAAAACAATTTGATGTAGCAGTGATCGGCGCAGGCGCGGCCGGGATGATGTGCGCGGCCGTGGCCGCCCAGCGCGGCAAACGCGTGGTATTGATCGACCATGCGGAGAAGCTTGCGGAGAAGATCAGGATTTCGGGCGGCGGGCGTTGTAACTTCACTAATATCAATACGGCGCCGCAGAACTTTTTGTCGGAGAATCCCCATTTCTGCAAGAGCGCTTTGTCGCGTTACACCCCGCAGGATTTTCTGACCCTTATTAAGAAACACCGCATCGGCTATCACGAGAAACATCGCGGCCAGTTGTTTTGTAATGAGTCCGCCGAGCAGATCATCCAGATGCTCAAGGCCGAGTGCGCCAGCGGCGAGGTGACCTGGCGCATGCCGTCCAAGGTCGAGTCGCTCGACAAGACCGCCGAAGGCTTCTTCATCCTCACCGATAGCGGCGAGATCCTGGCCGACAGCGTCGTCATCGCCACCGGCGGCTTGTCGATCCCGAAAATCGGGGCCTCCGACTTCGGCTATCGCATCGCCGCCCAGTTCGGCCTGACGATGGTCGAGCCGCGCCCCGGCCTGGTGCCGCTCACCTTCGACGGCCCCAGCTGGGAAGCCTTCGTGCCGCTGGCCGGCATCGCCCTCGAAGTCGAGGTGGAAACCGGCAGCAACAAGGGCAAGGGCAACAAGCGCGGCCATTTCCGCGAGGATTTGCTGTTCACCCACCGCGGCCTGTCCGGTCCGGCCATCCTGCAAATTTCCAGCTACTGGCAGCCGGGCACGCCGATCGTGGTCAACCTGCTGCCCGACATGGATGTGGCGCAGGAGTTGATCGACGGTAAGAGCACGCTCAAGAAGCAACTCGGCAACGTGGTCTCGCAGTGGCTGCCGGCGCGCCTGGCCGAAGCCTTCATCGCCGTGGCCGGCCTCACGCCCGAGGCGCGCCTGGCCGATGTGCCGGACGCCAGGCTGCGCAAGCTGGGCGACGCCATCAACCGCTGGGCCATCGTGCCGACCGGCTCGGAAGGCTACCGCAAGGCCGAAGTGACCCTGGGCGGCATCGATACGCGCGAGCTGTCGCAGCAGTCGATGATGGCGAACAAGGTCCCCGGCCTGTATTTCATCGGCGAGGCGGTCGATGTCACAGGCTGGCTGGGCGGCTATAACTTCCAGTGGGCCTGGGCCTCGGGCGTGGCGGCCGGGCAGGCGGTGTAAGTGGCTGTTGCGAAATAGCAAAAGCGGAAGGGCTTGTGCGAAAACCTTCCAAAGCGGCGCAAACGGTGCTATTATCTCGTTCTTCCCTAAATCTAACGGTTTGATTTTTACATGACCACTATTCGCCTTAAAGAAAACGAGCCGTTCGAAGTCGCAATGCGTCGCTTCAAACGCACCATCGAAAAAACGGGTCTGCTGACCGAACTGCGCGCACGCGAGTTCTACGAAAAGCCAACGGCTGAGCGCAAGCGCAAGCTGGCAGCTGCCGTGAAGCGTCACTACAAGCGCATCCGCAGCCAGCAACTGCCTAAGAAATTATTCTAAGACTGTTCAGTCGAACCTGATCCGGTGACGGCGTACAGCCTGGCCGGGTCATTGTTTTTACTGTAGTCGCAGACCCGCTCCGGTTTACCGCAGCGGGTTTTGCTATTTGGTTTTTGCCATCAAATTACTATCAACACGAGGATTGCCATGGGCTTGAAAGAACAAATTACCGACGACATGAAAGCGGCGATGCGCGCCAAAGAAGCGGCCAAGCTGGGTACGATCCGCCTGATCCTGGCCGAGATCAAGCGCCGCGAAGTCGACGAGCGCATCGAACTGGACGACGAGCAAACCCTGGCCATCATCGAAAAAATGATCAAGCAGCGCAAGGATTCGATCAGCCAGTTCGAGGCCGGCAACCGCGCCGACCTGGCCGATATCGAAAAAGCCGAACTGGCCATCCTCGCCACCTATATGCCTGCCGGCCTGTCGGAAGAGCAGATCGCCGCCGAAGTCGCCGCCGCCGTGGCCGCCTCGGGCGCCGCCGGTCCGCAGGACATGGGCAAGGTCATGGGCTTGCTCAAGGCAAAACTGCCAAAAGGCACCGACATGAGCGCCGTTTCCGGCCTGATCAAGAAGGCGCTCGCGCCCGCCTGATCGACTTGCGGAACGCCCTCGCGCAAGCCGACGCCCGCGCCTTGTCGCAGATCAAATCTGCGGCGGGCGCGGCGGTATAGTCTGACCTGACACAAAGACTGTTCATCGCACGTGATTCCACAATCCTTCCTTACCGATTTGCTCAACCGCATCGACATCGTCGACGTGGTCGGCCGCTACGTCCAGCTGAAGAAGGGCGGAGCCAATTACATGGGCTTGTGCCCCTTCCACAGCGAAAAATCCCCCAGTTTCACGGTCAGCCCGACCAAGCAGTTTTACCATTGCTTCGGTTGCAGTGCGCATGGCAATGCGGTCGGTTTCCTGATCGAATATTCCGGCATGGGCTTCATCGACGCCGTCAAGGACCTGGCCCAGGGCGTGGGCATGGTCGTGCCCGATGCGGACGACAAGATTCCGCCGCTGCAACGCGCCGCCAACCAGGCCCAGGCGCTGGCCCTGACCGAGGCCATGACCCAGGCGTGCGATTATTATCGCGGCCAGCTGCGCGGCGCCACCAACGCCATCGGCTACCTGAAAAACCGTGGGCTCACCGGCGAGGTGGCGGCCCGTTTCGGCATGGGTTACGCCCCGTCCGGCTGGGACAATCTGCGCACCGTGTTTCCCGATTACGAGGCGCTCGCGCTGGTCGAGTCCGGGTTGGTGATCGACAGGGTCGATGAAGACGGCGGCAACAAGAAGCGCTATGACCGCTTCCGCGAGCGCATCATGTTCCCGATCCGTAATACCAAGGGCCAGGTGATCGGCTTCGGCGGGCGCGTGCTGGACCAGGGCGAGCCGAAATACCTGAATTCCCCGGAAACCCCGCTGTTCCAGAAAGGCCTGGAGCTGTACGGCCTGTTCGAGGCGCGCCAGGCCATCCGCGACGCCGGCTATGTGCTGGTGACGGAAGGTTATATGGATGTGGTCGCGCTGGCCCAGCTCGGCTTTCCTCAGGCGGTGGCGACGCTCGGCACGGCGTGCACCAGCACCCACGTGCAAAAGTTGCTGCGCCAGACCGATAGCGTGATTTTCAGTTTCGATGGCGACAAGGCCGGCCGCCGCGCCGCCCGCCGCGCACTGGAAGCCTGCCTGCCGCAGGTGAGCGACAACAAGATCATCAAATTCCTGTTTTTGCCGTCCGAGCACGATCCGGACAGTTTCGTGCGCGAATTCGGCGCCGAAGCCTTCGAGCAAGAAATCCACGAAGCCATGCCGCTCTCGCAATTTTTGCTGCGCGAAGTATCGGGCGAACACGATCTGTCCACGTCGGAAGGGCGCGCCCACGTCCAGTTCGACGCCAAGCCGCTGCTGCAATCGATGTCGCCCAGCTCGCTGCGCCTGCAGATCGTGCGCGGCCTGGCCAGCATGACCGAGTCGACCCCGGCCGAGATCGAAGCCCTGTTCGAGCTGTCCAAGCCGGTTTCGGTGGCGCGCCGCGCGCCGCCGCGCCAGGGGCGGCCGGAGCCGGTCGGGCTGGAATTGCAGATTCTGCGCCATCTGGTGGCCCATCCGCCGCTCAGCCTGGAGCTGGACGAGGCGGCGCTGGCCGCCTTCCACCATTTCGGGCCGGACGCGGCCGAGCGCCTGCTGTACCTGGTCGCCTGCGGCCAGGCGCTGGGCGCGAACGGCAGTTTTGCGGCCTTGTCCCAGCATTTGAAGGATACCAGCAAGGAATACGACGGCCTCATCGCCGAAATCGCGTCGGAACCGGAATCGGACATCGACAGCGTGAAATTGTGGCTCGTCGGGGCTGTGAGGGAGATCAAACTGGCGGCACTTAAACAGGAGCTGACCCAGTTGTTTTCCGCCGGCCTGACCTCAGATCAGGTGGGTGTGCGCTACCGCGAAATCATGGCCGAGCAAAAGCGGCTGGAGGACGAAGCGAAGCCGAGTTAGACCCCTTTTTCATAGGAGAAATCGGGGTCCCGCACAGGGGGCGTTTGGCACTGGAAAAAGACGGACTGCGTGCTATAATAAAACGATAAGTGTTGTGTTCGCAGAAATTTTTTCGTTGTCCGTAAGTTGTATTTCTTTCAGTGAGTTAGGCTCTTGATCGGCGCAAGGAAGGTGGGCGTCGGCGGCCAGGGCCAGCTTTGGTTGCGACGGCGCGCTGCGCGGTCGATGGCAAACAACGGTTTGCTTACCAGCCACACACGGCTCGCGCCTCCAACCGCCGTTGTATGCAGTAGACTACTGCCGAAATCGCGCGGGTCGTGCCCGTAAGGTGATGTAAAGGTGTAATGAGTGCAGCAATGCCGGAGCGGCCTGCGAGGGCTTGTCCGGGACGTAGGGCCCACAAGGCCGGCAACAAACTTTATCTTAATCCACCATAAAGCTAGTCGTTGTGACATCGAAAGCGCCTGTGCCAATCAAGAAACCTGAAACCAAAGCGGCTGATAAGCCAACGAGAATGTCCGCCAAGGCGGACAAAGCGCAAGACAAGGCCGAAACGCGGACCACGAGCGCGACGCCTGTCGTCAGCCAGACCACCGATGCCGCCGCGCTGGCCGCGATCGACACGTCCGGTTATGTCCTGCCCTCAGTCAAGGTACCGGGCAGGCGCGGGCGCAAGCCGAAGGAATTCCAGCCCGAGAACGATGAAGTCGCCGCCCTCAACGCGGTCGAGCGGGCCGAGCTGAAAGCGGTGGACAAGGCCAAGGCCAAGGACCGCAAGGCCAAGGAAAAGGCGCTGCTGAAAGACGCGTTCTCTTCGGACACCGAAGCGACCGAAGAAGAACTGGAACGCCGGCGCCAGAAACTCAAGACCCTGATCAAGTTCGGCAAGGAACGCGGCTTCCTCACCTACGCCGAAATCAACGATCACCTGCCCGAAAACATCGTCGATCCGGAAGCGATCGAAGGCATCATCGGCACCTTCAACGACATGGGCATCGCGGTCTACGAGCACGCGCCCGATGCCGAAACCCTGCTGCTGTCCGACAATGTGGCCACCGTCACCAGCGATGACGAAGCCGAGGCCGCCGCCGAGGCGGCGCTGTCGACGGTCGACTCCGACTTCGGCCGCACCACCGACCCGGTGCGCATGTATATGCGCGAGATGGGCTCGGTCGAGCTGCTCACGCGCGAAGGCGAAATCGAGATCGCCAAGCGCATCGAAGACGGCCTCAAGGACATGATCCAGGCCATTTCGGCCTGCCCGGTGACGATCGCCGAAATCATTTCCGCCGCGATCCGCATCCAGAACGACGAAATCAAGATCGACGAAATCGTCGACGGCATGGTCGATCCGGACGAGCCGCTCGAACCCGTGGTGGCGCCGGTCGCCACCGACGAGGACGAGGACGAGGAAGAGGGCGACGAGGAAGAAGAGGAAGAGGAAGAAGAGAACAACGCTTCCGGCGCCGCCGGCTTCTCGGCCGAACAGCTCGAAGCGCTGAAAAGCCAGGCGCTCGAAAAATTCGACATCATCTCGGTGCAGTTCGACAAGATGCGCAAGGCCTTCGAAAAAGACGGCTACAACTCGAAAGCCTACGTCAAGGCGCAGGAATCGATTTCCAACGAGTTGCTCGGGATCCGTTTCACCGCCAAGGTGGTCGAGAAGCTGTGCGACACCCTGCGCGGGCAAGTCGATGAAGTGCGCCATATCGAAAAGCAGATCCTCGACGTGGCCGTGAACAAGTGCGGCATGCCGCGCGCCCACTTCATCAAGGTTTTCCCGGGCAATGAAACCAATCTGGACTGGGTCGACGGCGAAGTCAATGCCGGCCATGCCTATTCGGCCATCCTCGGACGGAATATTCCGACGATCAAGGAACTGCAGCAGCGCCTGATCGACCTGCAGGCGCGCGTGGTGCTGCCGCTGCCGGACTTGCGCAACATCAACCGCCAGATGGCGGCCGGTGAAATGAAGGCGCGAAAGGCCAAGCGCGAAATGACCGAGGCCAACTTGCGCCTGGTAATTTCGATCGCCAAGAAGTACACCAACCGCGGCCTGCAATTCCTCGACCTGATCCAGGAAGGCAATATCGGCCTGATGAAGGCGGTGGACAAGTTCGAATACCGTCGCGGCTACAAGTTTTCCACGTATGCGACCTGGTGGATCCGCCAGGCCATCACGCGCTCGATCGCCGACCAGGCGCGCACGATCCGCATTCCCGTGCATATGATCGAAACGATCAACAAGATGAACCGCATCTCGCGCCAGATATTGCAGGAAACCGGCGCCGAACCCGATCCGGCCACCCTGGCGATCAAGATGGAAATGCCGGAAGACAAGATCCGCAAGATCATGAAGATCGCGAAAGAGCCGATCTCGATGGAAACGCCGATCGGCGACGATGACGATTCCCACCTGGGCGACTTCATCGAAGACAACAATACCCTGGCGCCATCGGACGCGGCCCTGCATGCCTCGATGCGCGGGGTGGTCAAGGATGTGCTCGATTCCCTGACCCCGCGCGAAGCGAAGGTGCTGCGCATGCGTTTCGGCATCGAGATGTCGACCGACCATACGCTGGAAGAAGTGGGCAAGCAGTTCGACGTGACGCGCGAGCGGATTCGCCAGATCGAGGCGAAGGCGCTGCGCAAGCTGCGCCACCCATCGCGTTCCGACAAGCTCAAGAGCTTCCTGGAAGGTAATTAAGCCTTGACGGGCCGGTGCGAAAAGCCATATCCTCTCGCCACTTTGTGACGGCTGGTCAGGCTTTTCAGCATCGCCGTCGCACCGATTTTCGGGCCTCTAGCTCATGCTTGGTTAGAGCAGCGGACTCATAAATCTTTACTGACGGGTGGAAAAGTCCTTTAAAATCAATGACTTGCATTTATGTGATTGATTTTAGGCTACAATTTAGGCTACATTGCTTTTTTAGGCGTTTGCTTTGATATAATTCTGAGATGTTGATGAATAGTTTAATTTCATTCAGCCATCAGAGGGATAGTGTTAATATTCGACAGCATCGATTCTTTTGCTGTTGAAAATAGTTTCGGGCCTCTAGCTCATGCTTGGTTAGAGCAGCGGACTCATATGTAAATGTGCCTTACGAGGGGAAACCACGTAAGGGATGGTGTCAAATTCGGTGAAACCTAAGTGCAGCAATGTATAAGGCAATGCCGAGCCAAGCTTCAGTACGAAAGTGCTGTTGAAGGTGTAGAGACTAGACGGCACCCACCTAAGGCGTAAACTACGGTGAAGGCATAGTCCAGGGAGTGGCGAAAGTCACACAAACCAGAATCCGTTGGTGCCGTGTTCGACTCACGGGAGGCCTACCAAAAAACAAGAAACCGCTTCACTGACGTGAGGCGGTTTTTTTTTGCTCCGTTCGTTTTTCATTGAGTCTCATCAACTTGCCGAGGCTGCTACGTCTAAGTACCACACCGTTTGTTATCAGTTATGCATTTCATGCTTCAAGTGATATCAGTACAACCAATTGTTCTCGTGATTATTGGATAGAATTTCCAATGCTGAAGCTGTCATGATCGCAACCATGTCACAACAGTTTCGTAACGCCAAGAAAAAGGCTACTATTGGTATCATTTACTGCCGTTAATTTTTATTTCGCACGTCTTTTTTGATAAATTTCTTAGGGTTTAAAATATTTCAATATTATGAAAACAAAATACGAAATACTTATCAGCATTCTGGACAAACTAAACAAAGAAGCTCCACTATCAAACTCTACTTATCATAAAAAAGATGTTGAAGGAAAAAACCATGCTCGATCTCTCTCTTTGATTCATTTGTTTCTTAAATCAAAATTTGGATTGATGAATTTTTCGGAGCGGATAAAATACGTTACTGATGGTGGTGGTGATGGTGGTGTTGATGCCTATTATATCGACTCGCAAAACAAATCGATTTATATAATCCAATCAAAATTTCGCTCTAATATAAATAATTTTGAGGAAAAATTGATTAAATATGAAGAGCTTTCATCTGTCGAAATTGAAAGAATTCGCAAAGGTGAGCTTTTAGATGAAAGTGGTGGAAAGTACAATGGAAAAATCCTTGGCTTTCAAAGACTACTGGGTGAAATTGAAGATATTGGAAGATACGATTACAAAGTTATTTTGCTAGCTAATCTGGGTGCCTATAAAAATGAAACTATAAAAAGACTTTTAGGTGGATTTTCTTTTGATGTTTATAATTTCTCCCGAATTTATAATGAAATAGTATTTCCAGTGTGTTCCGGGATGTATTTCGACCCGAGGAATATTACTTTTGAAATAGAAACTACAGAAAAAGGAACGGAATTTAGCCACTCAATTGAAACTAGCTATGGTGAGTTTTCAGTTCGCCTAATATTTGTACCTGCTCTTGAGTTGGCAAGGAATGTTTCAAAATATAGAAATTCGCTATTGAAGTTCAATCCTAGAAATTACCTTTCGCTTTCTAATAATGGAGTTAACGAGAGTATTCGGGAATCCATTGTAGATGAGGAACAAAATATTTTTGCATTGCTCAATAACGGAATTACTTTTGTAGCTACTTCAGATTCCTTTACAGATCGAACAGGCAGAAAAGGAAAAGGTCGACTAACTATCGTAAAGCCGCAGATCATTAATGGTGGTCAGACTGCGTATACTCTTGGAAAATTGCTAGAAGAAGGGCGTGAAGAAGATCTTCAAGGTAAATCTGTATTAGTGAAGATAATAACTTCTGCTGATGAGTCAAAGGATATTGATACAGAATTAATTGAGCAAATATCCCTTGCTAATAATCGGCAATCTAAGATAGTTGAGGCTGATCAGAGATCGAATTCGCCATTCTTAATAGAGTTGCAGCAATATCTTTTCGAAAATCACAATCTCTTTTTTGAACGAAAAAGAGGGGAGTTTTTTGAGGGTTTAGAGGATAAATATTTGCCGAAAGATTCAATTGTAAATCGTGTTGATTTTATTAAATCTGTAATCGCTTTTCAAGGTGAGGTGGCTAAAACTCGAACTTCACAAGATGTGATTTTTGAAGAAGATTATTTCTTGAAATTAATAGAGTCGCCTAATAAAAAGCTAATGAGCCTTGCATACCTTGCTCGTCGAGAATTAAAGAAAATGAGTAGTGAGTTGTCGCCATTTCCAGCGTTAGGTGCATTTGGTCAATTGATTGATGGAAGCAAGGTAACAGATAAGAATGTTGCACCTCTGGCCTCTCAAGTTGAGAAGCTAAGGAAAGCATGGCCAAAATTCGAAGAGTGGGCAACTAAGCAAGCCCATAATAGTACATATGTTCATTCTGATCTTTTAAATGAAAATTATTACAAAGGAAAAACAGTTGATAACGATTTGAAAAACTACTTTTCAAAACGAAGAATTGTCATATCCTATTAAAAACAAGAATTGCAAAAGTAATATTTTAGCACGAATACCATTGGAAAATAAAAAACCGCTTCACTAACGTGAGGCGCTTTTTATTTATTAAATATTGTCTGTATTAAATAAAATTTAGTTGGCGTCTTTTTGTTTTTCCTGCGTAACACTTCAGCTAACGCATTTTCTCTACGCTCTTTAGCTTCCCTTTCGAATTCTTCTAATTGTTTTCCATTTTCTTCTTCTCGCAGCTTTTTGCCAGCTTCGTAATCGAGATTATTTATCACATTAGAGTCGACATTGTTATTAAGCTCTGATCTTCCAGAGGTGACAATTTCTTTGCTTATTTCACTTTCTTGTAAAACATCTTCAATGGTTTTTCCCAATGCCTTGCCATATTTCATAGCCAGCTCTTTGAACGCTCGTTGGCTTACAATCCATTGAGCAAGCACTGATTGTTCTTGCAAATAGGTTTCTTTGAAATTGCCATTCTTCTCAGAAATTTCTACCATTGGCTTAGATAAAAGGGTTTTGTAACGCTCTATTTCATAATTTTTTTCTTAAAGTTCATCTTTAACTTCTTGAATTTGTTCTTTTAGTCGGCTTAGCTCAAGCCTATACCTAGTGTCCAACCCAGCAGGATTAGCCTGACTCTCTAACTGAGCAATCCTTTTTTCGTAATACTCTCGATCTCGCTTGGCTCTTTGTTGAGCTTCGAGATTGGTCATTTCTTTAATGTGAGCTAACTTTGCTGCATCTTGAGCTTGCAGGTCTCTTGAAAAATTCTCAGTTCTTTGACTGGAAAGTTCTTGCTCCAACCTTTCATTTTCGCTAATGAGATGTAGCCCGATTAGTTCTTTCGTAATTTTCAACTCCTAGTCAATACTGAATGTTGTCATGCTGGTAGCATACGCCCGAGGTAAAGCTAGCTCTTTATGCCACACGGGGGATCTCGCAGCTTCGTTTGCGAAATTAGAACTATTGCTGCTAGTCTACAAGAGTTTCGAGGATTTTAGGCTACAAATTAGGCTACAACTCAGTGGAAAACAACGGCAAGCAATGGCAACTAGCGGCAAGTGAAATTCTTTAAAAAACAATGACTTAGGTATTTTCTGACGGTGGCATGCGGATTTCAGAAGATGTATCTTGCGGACTCATAATCCGGTGGTGCCGTGTTCGACTCACGGGAGGCCCACCAGTATGATCAAGGACCTGGATCACGATCCAAGCGCCACCGAAGGTCCAGTAGAGATGTTTGGTTCCGTGTGCGTCGATCTGGTCCACTGGGCGCCAAGCGTTGTGGAAGAGGCCTTCCCAGGTCTTTTGGTCTGCCTTTACCAAGCAGTTCCGTGTGTATGAAGCGCCTTCGCCATTGTGCAGACGTGCTTCATGACGGTCCTTGCTGGGGTGTCCTTGTTCTGGCCTCGAAGCGCAGGCCGAGGATGCTCATTCCCCCACTTCCAGGCCGGCAGCGATCCCGCCGGCAAGGGCGACCAGCTTGCGCTGCCGCGCCGGCGATCGCCTGTCACGTGGCGGCCGCCGCCGGTAGCGCCGCCCGCCGGTTGGTGTACACAAAGTGGCACAGCACTGCGCCGATAATCATCGCACCGCCCAGCATTACCTGCGCACCCGGTCGTTCGCCGAACATGCTCCAGATCCAGAATGGCGCGAGCGCGGTTTCCAGCAGCAGGAACAGGCCGGTATGCGATGGCGCGACATAGCGCGTGCTCAGCGCCAGGAAACCGAGCGCCAGCGGCATGACGAGCGCCCCTTCGATCAGGGTCCAGACGCCGCGCGTCGGGGCCAGCAGGGCCGGGATCGCATCCAGCGGCGTGAGCTGAAGGCAGATCACGAGCAGGGAAGCGGCCACGGCGCCCAGCGAGGGCAAGCCGACCGTGCCGCCTTCCACGCGCGAGGAACACAGGAAGGCCAGCGCCATGGCGACGGCGGTGGCCATCGCAAAGTAATTCGCCGTCATCGAGCCGGCGTAGGGCGCATCGGCCATCACCACCGCCACCCCGCCCAGGCCGATCGTGGCCGCCGCCAGCATGGCGCGATCGACCTTTTCGGAAAACAGCAGCCGCGCCAGCAGCGCCGACACAAAGGGCGTCGACGAGATGATCACCAGCACCGTCGCCACCGCGCCGTGGGCCAGGGCATTGATGAAGGTGATCGACGCGATCGCGAAGAACACCGTCGCGGGCAGGTTGCGGCGGGTCGGCCACGGTGTGCCGATGAGCGGCCGCCAGCGCGGCACCAGCGCATGGACCAGCAGGAACATCGACCACATCAGCAGGCCGCGCAGGATCACGATGACCCAGGGATCGTCGATGCGCATGAGCCGGATCAGCAGCGGGTCGATGCTGAGAAAAAGGCCGCCGGCAATGCCGATGCAGCTGCCGCGAAAGGTGCTTGAGTGGGTCATGGCGTTCGAAACAGGTAATGGAGGCTTGCCTGCACCTCGGTTGAGAGATCGGCCGCTGGGTCGTCAATCGCGGCGCGCGCCCAGGCGGCGATCCTGAGCGTGTCCGGTTGCGGAAAATACGTGGCGCCGGCCTTGCGCAAGGCGGCTTGATCGAGCCGCGCAAACAGCGGGTGGCGAAAGCATGCAAACGGCAGGGCGCAGCCGGGGTCCGAGACGCGGATCAGGGCGGCGCCGGCCGGCGCCGCGTCGATGGCGCCGATGGCCGCCTTGTTAAAGTGCAGCGGACCGCCATGGTCGAGGTTCTGCAAGGCCTGGATCAGGGGCGCTTGCGAGGCGGTCGACTGTTCCAGCAGCGGCAGCATGGTGTACGGGGCGCCGCCCGTAAGCTCGCTGCGCACCGCGACCAGCGCCAGGCCGGCAGCCAGCGCCGCATGCTTGTGCAGCGGCGCGACGAACAGCTCGGCGCCGGCGATGAGTTGCCCGTGCAGATTGGTGGCGAAGCTGTGCGAGGCATCGAGCAGCTCGACAGGCTCGACCGGCTCGACCGGCGCCTGCCGGCGCGACAATGCGCGCACGGCGCCGGAGTACGGGCATACGTGGGTGGCGATGAGTACGTCCGGCTGCGATGCGGCCTCGTGCGGCAGGGTGCCGAACAGCTGCGCGATGGGCGCGTAGTGGCTGCCGGGCGCCAGCGCCACCCGCCGCCCGTGCGAGGACAGCAGCTGGGCCAGCGCCAGCATGCCATGCGTGACCGACGGCAGCAGGAAGACGGAGAACTGCTCCAGGCGATACGCGGCGATGAGGCGTTCGCGCAGCGCGTTCCTCAGCTGCCTGGCATTGCGAAAAAAATTTCCCGACCCTTCATGCTGGAAAATCGGGGCGATCGACGCTTTGTCCATGGTTCGCTCGAAGTGCTTGAATCGGATCGGGCCGCGGCCCGCCTCAGCCGATCAGTTTTTCCTTGATCAGCAGCGGAATGACGGCATTCGCAAAGACCGAGCCGATTGTCAGGCCGGGCTTGCCCAGGCCGGGGCGATACCACATGATTTCCTCGATCTCCATGCTGGCGCGCGGCGTGCCGACGATGTCGGTCAGGTACACGTGCATGTGGATCGGCGTGTCTTCGAACGCCGAGACGCCGTAAAAGATGCCGAGGAACGAGGGCGCCTGGATCGCGACATCGAGCTCTTCGCGCACTTCGCGCGCCAGGCAGTCTAGATACGCTTCGCCCGGCAGCGGCTTTCCGCCCGGAGAAATGAAGGTGGTGGTGCCTTGCTTGCGGGTGAGCAGCAAGGACTTCTCGCGCACGATCGCGGCGGCGCATTTGACGATGATGGATTGTTGCATGGGGCCCTGGCGTGTCGGTGCGATGAGCGCCAAGGCAGGGCGCCCTGCCTTGGCGGCGTACGGTGTCAAGCGGCTTCGGCCAGTTCCTGCATCGGCACCTGCAGCTGTCCCCCGGACAGGAAGTCGATGATATTCATCGCCAGCGGGGCTTTTTCCTGCAGATACGAGAGGATCACCTCGTCGGACGGGGTGGTGAAGCTGTCGCCGAAAATGCTCACGCCTTCCAGCGACTTGGTCGAGATGCCCAACTGGAGCAATTTGTACTTGACGTCGTCGGCCGACTGCGCGAACTCGTAAATCGGCGAATGGTAGGCGATGTCGAATTTGTCCATCATCTTGACGAAGAATTCCTTGGCGACCAGGCGCTGTTCCGGGAATTCCTTCTGATAATTGGTGATGCCGTCGTTGACGACCGCGATCCCGTTGCGGCGGCAAAAATCGACCAGATGCGCGTGAATCGCCAGTTTTTCGCCGAGCAGCACCAGGTTCTTGCGGTACTTGAGAATGTCGGCTTCGATATGTTCGATCGCGATGGCGCGAAACGCGCCGCTGATATCCTCGACGGTATGGCCGACGACCAGCTCGCCGAAGCGGCGCCGCAACTCGTCGACGCGGTGCGCCAGGATGCCGCGGTGCAGCGAGCAGCCGCTGTTGGCCGAGTACAGTTGGACGGGAATTCCCTGCAGCATCAGGTGACAGGCCGCGAGCGTGCTGTCGCGTCCGCCGGTGAACATGACTAGTTGGGTTGGGGCTGGTGTTCGCATTATTTTTCTTCCTCCAAAAGATGATGGTTTCTTGTCTCCGCCTAGGCAGCGCGGGCGTTCTCTGGGGCGATAAGGGGAATCCGGCTTCCGATACTGGCGCACACCGCATCGGCATGGTCGAGTAGCTCGATGTCGCCGAGTTCCCCCGGGTTGATGAGGCCGGAACTTTCCAGGTTTTCCCGCATCCATTCCAACAGCCCGTTCCAGAACTGCGAACCGACCAGGATGACGGGCACCTTGGCCATTTTTCGGGTTTGTATCAGGGTCAGCATCTCGAATAATTCATCCAGCGTGCCCATGCCGCCGGGCATGACGACGAAGGCGTGCGAACACTTGGCGAACGCCAGCTTGCGCGTGATGAAATTGTCGAAAACGAGAGAAATATCCTGGTACGTGGCATCCAGCGTTTCAAACGGCAAGGCAATATTGAAGCCGATCGACTGGCTTGCCCCGGCGCTCGCGCCCTCGTTTGCCGCGCGCATGATGCCCGGACCGCCGCCGGAAATGACGGTGTAGCCCAGGTTCGACAGGCGCTCGGCGATGTCGTATGCCAGGGCGTACACCGCGCTGCCAGGGGCAATCCGCGCGCTGCCGAAAATGCTCACAGCGGGCCCGATGCGGCCCAGCGTCTGCTCGATGCTGTCGAGTTCCCTGAGAATGGTTGTATGCATGGAATAGCCAGTCAGCAAAGCAAAGTTGAAACATATGAAACATTTACAAGAGGGCATTCTATATTTACTTGCGTCGACGGCGTAGCGAATTTATTGCACAATGGCTGCAAATTAAATTCACACCTTCCCATGCGCCGATTACCTCCCTTGCGGGCCTTCCAGAGTTTCGAAGCGGCCGCCAATCACGAGAGCTTTACCCGTGCGGCGACGGCGCTGTGCGTCACCCACAGCGCCATCAGCCATCAAATCCGTTCGCTGGAAACCTGGCTGGGCAAGGACTTGTTCGTCCGGCATAACAGCGGGGTGCACCTGACGCCCGAGGGCGAACAATTGAAGAGCGCGTGCAGCGCCGCCTTTTCGCGGCTGGAAGACGAGTGCGAGCGGATCCGCACGCCCGTGTCGGACCGCAAATTGACGATCGCCTGTTCGGCCAGTTTTCTGGCGCACTGGCTGTTGCCGCGGATCGAACGCTTCTCGCGCCAGTTGCCGGAGCTGGTGCTCAATTTCCAGACCGGCGGCGATGTCGACGCCCTGCTGTCGCACAAGGTCGATGCGCTGATCCTCAGCGGCCAGGCGCCCCTGTCGGCCGAGATCGAAGCGACCTGCCTGGCGGCCGACACCATCGGCCCGGTGTGCGCGCCGGCCTGGCCGAATCCGCCGCGCCTGCCGCAGGATCTGCGCGAGCTGCCCTTGTTCCACGCCACCTCGCGCCTGGCCGCATGGAACGAGTGGGCCGAGATGGTCGGCCTCGCCCCCGAGCTGCGCCACGGCCAGACGCTCGACAGCCTGTCGCTGACGATCCAGGCCGCGCGCAGCGGCCTCGGTTTTGCCATCACGCCCGAACTGCTGGTGCGGCGCGACCTGGAGGAGGGGCGCCTGATCGCGCCCCTCGGCTTCATCCAGGTCGAGCGTTCGACCTTCCTGTATCTGAGCGCCTCGCGCAAGGCGCAGCCCGACATCGCGGCGTTCCGCCACTGGCTGCTGGCCCAGGCCGAAAGCGATTCGCCGCCGCTGGCCTGAGCGGCGCCCGCATGCGCGTGATGCCGAAAAACAGCGACCTCGGCGCTTGAGAACCGTCAAAAGCGGGCCGGAATCGACCGATACACTCGACCAGTGAAGCGGCCGGTTTGCACTCTGTGCACGGCGGCATCAGGACCTTTCGCTGCCCCCTTTTTGCGCAGCACTCTCCAGGAGAAACGCCATGAAAACAATACTCTCAAGCATAGCCACGGCGATCGCCATGATCGCCGCCAGCGGCGCCGTGTCTGCCCAGCCGACGGTGTCGACCTCGCAGGCCGGGACAGGCAACAGCCTGTACGTGGTGCAGCAGGCGCCCGATTACGAATACTATGAGCTGAGCGCCACCATCCGGCAGACCGGCAATGGCAATCTCGCCGGCGATCCGATCAACAAGACGCCGGGCATCTACCAGATCCGCTCCTACGATGCCTATGCCGATATCGCGCAAACCGGCAACCAGAATGCGGCGAGCATTTCGCAAGATAATATTTACCGCAGCGGCACGCGCATCAAGCAGCTCGGCGCCGACAACAAGGCGGTGGTCAAGCAAAAGGATTCCGGTGAAGTCGCCAATACGGTCGAGCAGACCGGCAACCGCAATCTGGTCGACGTCGATCAGCTGGGTTTATTTCCGTTCAGCATACGCGCCTACCAGAACGGCAATGACAACCGTATCGCCGCCAGGCAGGTCAATTCGGGTTTCGGCGGGCCCTTGGTGGAACAGGTGGGCAACCTGAACAAGGTGACGATCGACCAGGACAACGCGCTGTATTCGGGGGTCTGGGTGCAGCAGGGCGGTAACGGCAATCTCGCCAGCGTCAGGCAGAAGGATTCCTACTTCACGCGCGAACAGACCATTCTCCAGAAAGGCAACGGCAACGTGGCCAGCAGCGACGAGCAGGGCCAGGATAACGCCAGCAAGATCGTCCAGACCGGTAATCTGAACAAGGCCACGGTGGTGCAGCGGCTCGATTACAGCCAGTCGCTCATCCAACAGACCGGTAACGGCAATCTGGCGTCCGTCACGCAAAACGGCGGCAACAACTACGACACGCCGAACATCGCCTCGATCAGCCAGACCGGCAATGGCTTCGCCGCCGCCATTACCCAGAGCGGCAGCGGCAATCACGCCGGGATCGTGCAGCATTAGGAACGATCCGGAGCGTGTGGCCGCGCGTCAGTCGCCCTTGTCGAGATTACCCTTCACTTGCAGCAACAGGCCAAGCAATACCTGCTGCTGCTCCTCGTTCATGCCCCGCACCGCCTGCGCGTTCAGCTTGGCCGCTTCGCCCTGCGCCGCCTGCTGGATGGCCTTGCCGGCCTCGGTCAGCGACAGGCGCGTGTTGCGGCGGTCGGCCGCGTCGGCTTCTCCGTGCAGCAAGCCGCGCTCGCGCAGCGCCGTGATCAGGCGCGCGAGCTGTGCCTTGTCGCGTCCGCTGCGGCGCGCCAGCTCGCTCTGGGTCGCGCCCGGATGATGGCCGAAGAAGGCCAGCACCTTCGATTCCATGTGCGTGAGCTCGTGCTGGCCGTCGCGCAATGCCTGGAATTGCTGCGAACGGTACTGGTGCATGATCGTATGGATCAGTTCCAGAACGGCATCCGGGCGCGATTCGCCGGAATGGTTGACATTGTCATTTGATTGGTGGATGATAGGGGACATTGTCAACCGATTGAAAGAGAAAGAGATGAGTATAGACGCTCCTGTCAGCCGTGTGCAGCGTGTGCGCCACGAGCTCAAGATCCGCCAGGTCGAGGTAGTCCGGGTGCGCGAACTGGGCAGCCATTTCCGCAGCATCAGCTTCGGCGGCGCGGCGCTGCACGATTTTCACAGCGCCTCGTTCGACGACCACATCAAATTCATCCTCGGCGACGGTCCCGACGCCGCCCGACGCGATTACACCCCGCGCAGCTTCGATCCGGCCGCCGGCGAACTGACGATCGAATTCGCCCTGCATGGCGACGGTCCGTGCGCGGCCTGGGCGGCCCAGGCCCAGCCCGGCCAGCAGGTCCTCATCGGCGGCCCGAAAGGCTCGCTGATCATTCCCGTCGACTACGACTGGCATTTGCTGGTCGGCGACGAAACCGGCTTGCCGGCCATCGCGCGCCGGCTGGAAGAACTGCCGGCCGGCACCCGCGCCACCGTCATCGTCAAGGTCGACGACGCCGCCGACCGCCGCGCCTTTGCCAGCGGCGCCGAGGTGGACCTGCGCTGGGTCGCCAGCGACGCCGCGTTGCTGACCGCGGTGCAGGCCTGGGCGCTGCCGGCCGGCGAGGGCTACGCCTGGTGCGCCGGGGAAGCGGCGACCATGGCCGCCGTGCGCCAGGAACTGGTCGGCGTCAAGGGCCTGGGCAAGCATGCCATCCGCGCGGCGGCTTACTGGAAGCGCGGCGGCAGCGGCTTTCACGAGAACCTGGAATAACTCCGATCTATTGAGGCGCCAAGCCGGCGCGCGCTCGTCAGGCGTTCATACCGCTAAGTCAGGGGGGCGTGGCCGGGCCCTCTCCAGCACCCGGGCGAGCGCCGCGACCGCGCGCGCGACGTCGGCGTCGCCGGTCTGCCAATTGCATACCGACACGCGCATGCAGCGCTTGCCGCGCCAGGTGGTGTTGCTGAACAGCGCTTCGCCGCCGGCCAGCACGGCGCCGCTGACCTGATCCGTCCAGCGGTCGTGGTCGGCCTCGGTGGCGCCCGGCCTGGGGTCGGGAAAGCGCAGCAGGCCCTGGTTGAGCGTCGGTGCCCACACCAGTTCGACGCCGGGCAGGGCGGCGATGCCGCTCACCAGCGCGTGCGCGGCCGCGCAGCAGCGCTCGATCATGGCGTCCACGCCGTCGCGCCCGAGCTGGCGCAGGGCGGCATAGGCCGCCACGCCGCGTGCGCGCCGCGACCATTCCGGATTCCAGTCCTTGGGCTCGCGCACATGGTCGTTGTGGGCAACGTAACTGGCTTCGTAGGACATGGCGCGGCGCTGCGCATCGGCATGGGCGACAAAGGCAAATCCGCTGTCGTAGGGGACGTTCAGCCACTTGTGGCCGTCGGTCGCCCAGGAATCGGCGTGCGCCACGCCGGCCAGCAGGTGGCGGTAGCGCGCGCTGGCGTTGGCCCACAGGCCGAAGGCGCCGTCCACGTGCACCCAGGCGCCGTAGCGGTGCGCCAGCGGGATCAGTTCGGCGAACCGGTCGCAGGCGCCGATGTTCAGGTCGCCCGCCTGCAGCAGCACGATCACCGGGCCCCCGGCGCTGCCGATCAGCGCCTGTTGCAGCGTCGCCGCCTCCAACTGGCCGGCCTGGTTGACGGGCAGGCCGGTGACGGCGCCGCTGCCCAGGCCCAGCAGGCGGGCCGCGCGCGTGATGCTGCCGTGGAACTGGTCGCCGCTCAGGATGCGCAGCGGCGGCGCGCCGCACAGGCCGTCGCGTTCCACATCCCATCCACGGCGCGCCAGCAGGGCATTGCGGGCCGCCGCCAGGGCGCTCGCGTGCGCCATCTGGCAACCGCTGGTGAGGGCGAAGCTGGCGTCGCGCGGCAGGCCGAGCAACTCCTTCAGCCAGCCGCCGCAGACTTCTTCGATCACGGTCACGGCCGGCGCGCAGGCAAAGGTGGCGGCGTTCTGGTCCCAGGCGCTGGTGAGCCAGTCGGCCGCCAGCGCGGCCGGCAAGGCGCCGCCGATCACCCAGCCGAAAAAGCGCCCGCCGGCGCTGCCGTTGATGCCGCCGGCCGTGGCGGCGGCCAGCTCGTCGATGACCTGTGCGGCCGGCATGCCGGCGTCGCCCAGGGGCACGGACAAGCGCGCGCGCAGCGTGTCGAGGCTGGCGCGGGCGCCGACCGCTTGCCGCTCCAGGCCATCGAGGTGGGCCAGCGCGTGGTTCAGGGCACGTTCCAGTGCCGGGCGAAACGGGGAGATGGTGCTCATGGAGATTGAAGGCTGCTTGAATGGGATGGCCCGAGCGTAAACGCGGCGCCCGGCGCGCGCAAACGATCTGTTGCCGGTTTCACCTTAGCTGGGCTAAAGTGAAGCATGCACATTCCGCTCCAGGGCTTCCATACCTTCTTTGTCGTTTGCCGCGCCGGCAGCATGAAACAGGCCGCGTGCGAATTGCATGTGAGCGCGGGCGCCATCAGCCAGCGCATGCGCGAGCTGGAATTGCGGCACGGGCAGCGCCTGTTCGAGCGGACCCGGACCGGGGTCACCCCCACCGCGGCCGGGGCGGCCTTGTATGCGGACCTGCGCGCCGCGTTCCAGCAGATCGAAACCGTCGCGCGCCGCGACTTGCCGGATGACGCTGCGCGGCAGCTGGTGGTGAGCGTGATGCCCTCGTTCGCGTCCGGCTGGTTATTGCCGCGCCTGGGCGATTTTGCGCGCCGGCATCCGGCCGTCGCGCTCGCGATCGACAGCGATGCGCGCGTGGTCGACCTGAAGAACGAGGCAATCGATTTCGCCATCCGGCACGGCCTGGGCAGCTATCCGGGACTCGCATCGCGCTGGCTGATGTCGCCCGAAATGATCGTCGTCGGCGCGCCGGAGCTGTTGCGCCAGGGGCCGCCGATCCGCTGCCCGGCCGATTGCCTGGCGTATCCCCTGCTGCACGACCGGGAACGGCGCGACTGGACATTGTGGCTGCAGGCCAGCGGCAGCGCCTCGCCCAAGGCGCGCCGCGGGCTCGCGTTCAGCGACGAGCATTTGCTGGTGCGCGCCGCCTGCGAAGGGCAGGGGCTGGCGCTGGTGCGCGATATCTACGCCGGCGCCGACCTGGCGAACGGGCGTCTGCGCAAGGCGCTGGAGGCGCAATGGCCGACGCAATTCGGTTATTACCTGGTCGGTTTGCCGGACAGCTTTGCCGCCTCGGGCGCGCGCGCCTTCGTCGAATGGATCGAGGCCGAAGCGGCGCGCTCGCGGACGGCCCCGGCGCAGGTGTTGCCGCGGTAGCGCTAACACCGCCAGGACGGCGCGATCGACCTGCCCAGCCCGGCAATTACATGGCACAATCGCGCCCTCGGTGCCAAAGGCACAACACTCGCGCGAACCTTTTCCATGTCCGAACAACACATCGTCATCGCCGGCGGCGGCGTCTCCGGCCTGTACTGCGCCATCCGCCTGGCCGAAGCCGGGCACCAGGTGCTGATCCTGGAAGCCTCGTCCGACCGCTGGGGCGGACGCATCGAAACCGAAGACATGGACGGCTTCATCGCCGAATACGGCCCGATGCGCTTCGAACCGACCCTGCAGCCGCGCTTCGCCCGCCTGTGCGCGGAACTGGGCGTGGGCCTGGTCGACTTTTCCGGCCCCTCGGCCGACGAAATCAGCGTGCCCGACAGCCAGCTGCCGCCCGAAGAGCAGGGCCTGAACTCGCTGCAACTGCTCAAGCGCGGCATCATGCTGGTGATGGGGCGCGAGCCGGACGACCAGGCCTGGATCGACGGCCTGACCGAAGCCGACTACAACCGCCTGCGCCGCCACGCGCAGCTGCACGGCCATCCGCTCTGGGCCACGGGATTCTGGAACGTGATGTCCGGCAACGGCATCCTCAGCCACCGGGCGCTGGTCAAGCTGCGCGACACCGGCACCTTCTATCACATGATTCCCGAGAACCTCAATGCCATCGAATGGATCATCTGGTGGCTGCGCGCGCTCAAGACCGTGGGCCAGAAACTGGCCAGCATCGCCGGCGGTTCGGCCAAGCTGACCGAGGGCCTGATGGCCAAGATCCACAGCCTGCCGAACATCACCCTGGCCGGCGGCCATACCCTGCTCGGTTTCCGCCCGACCGGGCTGGGCCAGGCGAGCCTGGAACTGGACGTGCGCACCAAGAACGACACCATCAAGCTGCCGGCGGCGCGCCTGATCCTGGCGCTGCCGCGCCTGCCCCTGGTCAAGCTGGCGCCGCACCTGCCGGAGCACATCGCCACCCATCTGGACGCCGTCAACGGCTTTCCGATGCTGAAGATTTTCTTCGTCAGCAACGCGCCCTGGTGGGATTACGACCAGCCGCCGCAGCAGTATGCGAATTGCCTGCCGACCCGCGAAGTGCATTACTTCCGCCGTCCGCAGGGGCGCGACCTCGACGGCCACGGCATGGTGCTGCTGTACATGGACCGCCCGTCGACCGAATTCTGGCGCCATTACCTGAGCGAGCCGGACAAGCACGACCGCGCCGAAGTCGACCAGGATGCGCGCATCGTCGACGCCTTTGCCCTGTTCGTGGCGCGCGACGTCAAGCGCCTGCTGGAAACGAACGAATCGCACCTCAAGCTCAACGACCATTCGAAGGCGGTGTTCCGCGACCAGACCCTGGCCCAGGCCACGGCCTACATCAAGAATTCGATCATTACCTACGGCATCCGCGACTGGGCGCGCGCGCCGTACGGGGCCGCCAACCACGGCTGGCAGCCGGGCGTGCGCTCATGGAAGGTGATGGACGCCTTCAAGGCCTTCGACTTCGGCAGCGGGGCGAAGAACGTGCACATCGTCGGCGAAGCGTATTCCGATTACCAGGGTTTCGTGGAAGGGGCGCTGAACAGTTCCGAGCTGGCGCTGGAAGCGATCTTGCAGGGGCGCTGAAGCGCGCGGGCGCGCGAAAAATGGATATCCCGGCTACGTGCGCTTCCGTACGGACGGGCTCGCTTCAGGCGGGCACAATCGCCTCTTCGATTGCAATGCCCCGGCCCCCAGCCGGCGCATTTTCCGTTTCGGGCGCGGCTCTCTGGCCGCGCCGTCTTTTTACGGCGCGCCTTGCATCTCGGGCGGCCGTCCGCGCACGCTCACGCTTCACCTCAAGGAATTCCACCATGTCATTCAATCACGTCGTCGTCTGGCTCGACCAGGCCGAAGCTCACGTCATCCATTTCACGCGCAAGGCCGCCGAATCGGAAGTCATCAAGACCGCTTCCGTCCATGCGCAGCATAAAAAAGCCGGCGTCGATGCCAGTGTCGAATCGGAGCGCAATCCCGAGTACCTCAACGAGATCGCCGCCGCCATCGGCGCCGCGCAGGAAATCCTGATCGTCGGCCCCGGCCAGGAAAAGCTGGTCTTCATCAAGCACCTGGAAAAGCAGCACGCCGCCATCGCCGCCAAGGTGGTCAGCGTCGAAACGGTCGACCATCCGAACGATGCCCAGCTGCTCTCCTACGCGCGCAAGTATTTTGCCGAAGAAGGCAGCATGCAGTCGGCCTGACGCGGTGAGCGTGGCTTAAAAAGACCGGGAGCGCCGTCAGCGGGCGTACCCGGTTTTTTTTGCGCCGCGCAGCTTACGCGTGCGCCGCCTCCAGCTTGAACACGCGCACCACGTCGGCCAGCTCGGCTGCCTGGTTCTGCATCGACTGCGCCGCCGCGGCCGCCTGTTCCACCAGCGCCGCATTCTGCAAGGTCATTTCGTCGAGCTTGACGATGGCCTTGTCGACGCTGCCGATATCCACGCTCTGCTCGCGCGTGGCCGACGAAATATCGTCCATGATCTGGCTGACGCGCTGCACCCCCTCGACCACTTCGCGCATGGTGTTGCCCGCCTGTTCCACCAGGACGGTGCCGGTGCCGACCTTGGCCACCGAATCGTCGATCAGCAATTTGACTTCTTTCGCCGCCGCCGCCGAGCGCTGCGCCAGGTTGCGCACTTCGGTCGCCACCACCGCGAAGCCGCGCCCCTGTTCGCCGGCCCGGGCCGCTTCCACGGCCGCGTTCAGCGCCAGGATATTGGTCTGGAAGGCGATCCCGTCGATCACCGAAATGATGTCCACGATCTTGCGCGAGGAGGCATTGATCACGCCCATCGTCGCCACCACGCCGTCGACCGCCTCGCCGCCGCGCACCGACACTTCCGACGCCGCCTGCACCAGTTTGCTGGCGCTGGCCGCGTACTCCGAATTGCGTCCGACCGAACTGACCAGCTGCGCCATCGAGGCGGCCACCTCGGCCAGCGCCGAAGCCTGGTGTTCGGTGCGGTTCGACAGGTCGATATTGCCGGCCGCGATCTCGCTCGACGCCAGCGCCATCGATTCGGTGCCGTGCCGGACCTTGGAAACGATGCTGCTCAGGCTATCGCGCATGGTCTTGATCGCAAACACCAGGCTCGATGGGACGGCGGCTTGCACATTCACCGCGTGCTGCAGTTCGCCCTTGGCGATCCGCTGCGCCACGTCGGTGGCGTAGGCCGGCTCGCCGCCGAGCTGATTGAGCAGGCCGCGCACGATCAGGAAGCCGACGCTGAGGCAGACCAGCACCGACAGGATGCTGAGCGCGCCGATCCAGAGCGTCGCGCTGGCGGCCTGGCTGCCGGCCTCGTCGCTGGCGGCCTTGCTTTGCGCCTGGACTTTTTTCAGCAGCACGTCGATGTCGGCCACGATCTGGCGCCGCAGCGGGCTGCACTCTTCCACCAGGAATTTGCCGAAGGCATCCATCTCGGCCCTGGCGCGAAACTGGCGCGGACGCTCGAGTTCCCTGGCCATGGCGTGCAGGCCCGCCTTCACCTTGGCGAAGTCGGCGTCGGCGCCGAATACCTTGTCGAGCCGGGCCAGGGCGCCGAGGTAGACCGCCTTTTCGCGGTCGACGATGTCGAGTTCCCTGTTGGCGGCGCCAGTGTCCACGAAGATGAAAGCATTGCGCGCGGCAATGCCGGTCTGGGCCAGCGCTTCGCGCGCCACGTGCAGCGGGTCGAGTTTTTCCTCGGTGACCCTGTTGAGGTCGATCACGGCCTTGTCGACGCTGTTCATGCGTATGACAGCGAAGACCGCCAGCACCAAGGTGATGGCAAGAACCAGGGTAAAGGCGCTATAGAGTTTGGTTGCAATTTTCATGATGGCAGAGGGGCAAAGATCGAGCGGTTCGACATCCAAGGCGTCGCTCAACCCGGCAACAGCGTGAGCACGCGACATGTGGTGAAGCTGTTGGCATTCTGAACTGAAAATTTCTTAAACTCAACAAATATTTGACGATAGTGACGATTCGTCGTCAATTCCCACAAATTTGCAGGCTGATCATCAATTCCGGTAATTACGCACTTGAGGAAATGCCCATTGCCGGGTACACTGGATTTTTCTTTGTGGAAATTAATCATGTCTCGCTCCTTGAAAGCGACGTCCGATCCTGTGATGACCACCAGCGACGCCGCCCGTTTGCTGGGGGTGGCCACCAGTACGGTGCAGCTGTGGATGGAAAGCGGGGCGATCGCCTCCTGGAAGACGCCGGGCGGGCATCGCCGTGCGCTGATGAGTTCAGTATTGCGCATGACCCGGCCGGCTCACCTGCTCGCCGCGTCCGATCCGGCCGGCGCGGCGCCGCTGGCGCCCGAATTCCTCATGCCGGCCGCGCCCCCGTATCCGGTCGGCGCGCAGGAGCAGTTGCGCCTGTCGGCGCTGGCGGCCTTGCAGCTGGTACCGTCGCCCGCCGAGGAGCGCTTCGAGCGGATTGCGCGCCTTGCCGCGGCGGTAACCGATTGTCCGATCGCCCTGATTACCTTGCTGACGGCGCAGCGCCAGTGGTTCAAGGCGCGCGTCGGTCTGAAAGCGGCCGAGACGCCGCGCGAATGGGCCTTCTGTTCCCACGCGATCCTGCAGCGCGATCCGTTCATCGTCGAAGATGCCCTGCAGGACGCGCGCTTTCGCGACAATCCCCTGGTGACGGGCGCGCCCGAGATCCGCTTTTACGCGGCGTTTCCCTTGATCGGTGTGAATGAACTGGCGCTGGGAACCCTGTGCGTGATCGACCGCGAGCCGCGCCGACTCAAGAGCCGCGAGCTGCAAGGGCTGGAAGACCTGGCCAACATGGCCATGCGCGAACTGAACACGCCGCCGCACGACTAGGCGCGGCTAGGGCGGCGCGGCCCCGTCGCCGAAGACGGCATCCAGGACAGGCGCGTCGAGGCCGCGTTCGAACCACTGTTCCAGTTCGGTCTGCGTGGCCGTGGCGATGCGCTGCGCCGCCGGTTCCGGCAGATCGCCGAAGCGCTTGCGCAGCAGTTTGTCCAGCATGCCGCGCAGTGCCACGACCTGTCCTTTTGCAATGCCTTCCGTGATGCCTTTCGCGAGGCCTGTTGCGATGCCTTCGGCATTTCCTTTTTGAAAACCGACATCTTCGAATTCTTCGGCCCAGGT
>NZ_RXLQ01000014.1 GCF_003953935.1 Massilia atriviolacea | reverse complement strand
TTTCACCCACAGGAGTGCGCCCATGCTGGGCGCACCACGAAAAAAAAGCTCGCCGAAGCGAGCTCTATTCCAATGTATTACCAATGCTTTAATCGTATCCCAGGCGCCCATGCTATCTGCGTGGTGCCCTGACGTGTAAATCGACTACCGTATCCGGAATTACAAATCCATGCTGTTGCGACCATCTACCTTTGCGACATTACACATATTGCGCGGCGGTGCAGGCTCTGGATAGTGCTTCGGTTCGTTTGAACCTCACCACTGAACGTAGTGTAGCACACGTTTGTGCGCTGCAGCAAACTTTATCGGACAAGTTGTCGCATTACCGCGCCGGCCGCGTCGTCATCGGAATCGGCTCCTTGTGCTGCTCGTTGCGTCCGGCCCGCTCGTATTCCGAAATCACCTGCGCGCCGAACAGCAGCAAGGTCGCGCCGATCTCCAGGCTGAACATGACCACGATGGCGGTCGTCATCGAGCCGTACACCATGTTCACCTGCGACAGGGTCGAAAAATACCAGACCAGCACATGGCGCGCGATTTCCCACAACAGCGCCGCGGTCACCCCGCCGATGAGCGCATGCGACAGCGACAGCCGTCCCACCGGCATGACCAGGTAGATGGAACTGAGCACCAGGATTTCCCCGCTCAGCCCCAGGCAGTACAGCAGCACGCCGGAGACGCCGCCGAGCGACCACTCGTAGCCGAGAAAGTGCACGCTCTCCTCGCCCATGACCTGCAGGGTGCCCGCCACCAGCGTGACGATCATGATGCCCGCGCCGAGCGCCAGGATGTAACAGTAAGGCAGGATCGCCGAGATCAAAAAGCGCCGCCGCCGGATCGCCACCCGGTGGTGGAAGATCACGCTCATCGCGTTTTCCAGCGCGGTAAAGGCGAGCGAGCTAAAAAACAGCATGCTGGCGAACAGCACCCACGTCACCAGGTCGCGGTCGTCCATGAAGTGCGCCAGCTCCCCGACGATGGCCTTGGACTGCCCCGGCACCAGCCACTCCAGATAGCGCGCCAGGGTCGAGAGCAACTCGGCCTGGTCGATGAAGTGCGACAGCGCCACCACCACCAGCATCAGGAACGGCACGATCGACAGCAGCGCGTAATACGCCACCGCCCCGGCCAGCAGCAATCCCTGGTTGGCCTTGAAACCCTTGAGCGTCTGCCACGCAAACTCCAGCGGATGCGCCAGCACGTAGGCGTTCGCGCGCCGGTTCAGGATACGCAGGCGCAGTCCCTTCGATACTTTCATCGCGCGAGCCGGATGCCGGTGAACTGCCAGCGCGCCCCGGCAGGGAAGAAATTGCGGTAGCTGGCGCGCGCATGCCCAGGCGGCGTGGCGCACGACGAGCCGCGCAGCACGTACTGGTTCAGCATGAACTTGCCGTTGTACTCGCCCAGCGCACCGGGCGCGCAGGCGTAGCCCGGATACGGCGCATAACTGCTGCTGGTCCACTGCCAGCACTCGCCGAACATCTGCTGCAGGCCGTCGCCGTGCGAGGCCGCCGGATGCAGCCCGCCCGCGGCCGTCTGGACGCCGGCGCTGGCGACTTCCCATTCCGCCTCGGTCGGCAGGCGCGCGTCCATCCAGTGCGCAAAGGCGTCGGCTTCATACAGCGACAGGTGCGTCGCCGGCCGCGCCGCGTCGAGCGGCTGCAAGCCGTGCAGGGTGAATTCGTGCCACAGTCCGTCTCCGTCGCGCTGCCAGTACAAGGGGTGCGCCAGTTTCAGCTCGCACACCCGGTCCCAGCCTTCGGACAGCCACAGCGCCGGGTCGCGGTAGCCGCCCGCCTCGATGAAGGCCAGGTACTCGCCGTTGGTGACCAGGCGCGAGGCCAGCGCGAACGGGGCCACGTACTGGCGGTGGCGCGGCAGTTCGTTATCGAAGCAAAAGCCGGCATCCGCGTGGCCGATATCGGCCAGGCCGCCGTCGAAAGCGATCCATGCCAGCGGAGCGGCCGCCTGGGCGCGCGCCAGCGCGCTATCCATGTAAGCGGGCCACATGGCGTTCTGCGCCAGCATGTGCTTGACATCGGTAAGTATCAGTTCCTGGTGCTGCTGCTCGTGCTGCAATCCGAGGGTCAGGAGGTGCAGCAGTTCCTCGCCTGGCTGCGCCGCCAGCAAACGCGCCACGCGCGCGTCGACATCGGCGCGGTAGGCGCGCACCTCGCGCATGGCGGGACGCGTCAGCAGGGAGCGCTGGGCGCGCGGGTGGCGCTCGCCGATGCCGTTGTAATAGGAGTTGAACAGGACCCGGAAGGCCGGATGAAACGGCGCGAAGCCTTCTTCGAAGCGCTCCAGGATAAAGGTCTCGAAAAACCAGGTGGTATGCGCCAGGTGCCACTTGACCGGGCTGGCGTCGGGCATCGACTGCGCGCCGCAGTCCTCGTCCGACAGCGGTTCGGCCAGCATCAGCGAACGTTTGCGCACGGCCTCGTAACGATCGCGCATCGTCATCGGGGCAGCGCGCGCGCGTAGACAACGGCAAACCACTGGTCCGGATCGGTCCAGACATGTACGCTGCGAAACCCGGACTGCTCCAGCAGACCGATGGCCGCGCTCTGGCGGTACTTGTAGCTGTTCTCGGTGTGAATCCGCTCGCCCGCCTTAAATGCGCGCTCGCCGCCCGGCCAGCGCACGGTCAGCGCTTCGCGCGCTTCCAGGTGCATTTCGACCCGGCTTTCGCCGGGATTGAAAAAGCCGCGATGGCGCCACTGCGCCACATCGAAGTCGGCGCCCATCAACTGGTTCACGTGGCGCAGGATATTCAGGTTAAAGGCCGCCGTCACGCCGATGGCGTCGTCGTAGGCCGCGTTCAGGGTGGCGGCGTCCTTCACCAGGTCGATCCCGATCAGCAGCGCGCCATCGTCGTCGCACTGCGCGCGCAGGCGGCCGAGAAAGGCGCGCGCCTGCTCGGGCGTGTAGTTGCCGATCGAGGAACCCGGATAGAAAAACAGGCGCTTCTCGGCGCGCACCACGCCCGGCAGCGCGAGCCGCTCCGAAAAATCGAGCCCCAGCCCGGTCATCTCGATGTGCGGAAAGCGCTGCTGCAGCCGTTCGATCGACTCGCGCAGAAAATCGTGGGAGATATCGATGGCCACATACTGGGCCGGATGCAGCAGCGGGAACAGGCGCGCCGCCTTGGCGCAATTGCCGGCGCCCAGGTCGATCAGGGTCGCGCCCGGACCGATCGCACGCGCGATGTCGGCCCCGTGGCGCACCGCGATGGCAGCCTCGGTGCGGGTCGGATAGTACTCGGGCAGTTCGCAAATCGCCTCGAACAGCCGGGAGCCCAGCGCGTCGTACAGGAATTTGGGCGAAATCGCCGCCTCCCGGCCGAGCAGGCCGGCACGCAGTTCGGAAGCGATGGCGCCGCTGGGGCGCTCGTCGCGCGCGTCGGGCAGGCTGGAGGTCGGCATGGTTTTATTGGTCAATCGAGATCGCTGCGTGGGTGTTTTTGTTATCATAGCTGAATATCCCGTATTTCACGGTTCGCCCGGCGTTCAAGCGTGCTCGCTAGCCGGCTCCCCCATCGACCTTCCCAGGACAGGCAAACCATGACCAAATTTTCCACCCGGCGCACCCTTAACACCATGCTGGCTGCATCCATCGGGGCCACTCTCCTGCTGAGCGGCGCCAGCGCCCTGGCCCAGGTCACCCCGGGCGTACTGCGCGTATCGGCCATTCCGGACGAAGCGCCGACCGAATTGCAGCGCAAGTTCAAGCCGCTGGGCGAGTACCTGGCCAAGGCCACCGGCCTGAAGGTCGAATTCACCCCCGTCACCGATTACCCGGCCGCCGTCGAAGGCCTGGTCAACAAGCGCCTCGACCTGGTCTGGTTCGGCGGCTTCACCTTCGTGCAGGCCAATGTGCGCAGCAAGGGCCAGGTCACGCCGCTGGTGCAGCGCCAGGAAGATACCGCCTTCCGCTCGGTGTTCGTCACCACCAAGGCCGACATCAACAAGCTCGACGACCTCAAGGGCAAGACCCTGAGCTTCGGTTCCGAATCGTCGACCTCGGGCCACCTGATGCCGCGCTCTTATATGCTGGCCGCCAAGATCGATCCGGACGCCGACCTGAAACGCGTCGCCTACTCCGGCGCCCACGACGCGACCGTGGCCGCTGTCGCCGGCGGCAAGGTCGATGCGGGCGCGCTGAATATCTCGGTCTGGGAAAAACTGGTCGCCGAGAAGAAGGTCGACCCGGCCGCCGTGCGCGTGTTCTACACCACCCCGGGCTACTTCGACTACAACTGGAGCGTGCGTTCGGACATGCCGGCCGCGATGAAGAAGAAGCTGAGCGACGCCTTCCTCGCCCTCGACAAGTCCACCCCGGAAGGCAAGGAAATCCTGGAACTGCAAAAGGCCAGCAAGTTCGTGCCGACCACGCCGGACAACTACAAGGCCATCGAAGCGGCCGCGCGCAGCGCCAAGCTGCTCAAGTAAGCGCGGCATGACCAGCTACCGGCTCGACAAACTCACCGTGCATCACCAGGCCGGCACGCGCGCGCCGGCCCTGCACGCGATCGACCTGGTGGTGGAACAAGGCGAGCAGCTGGCCGTGATCGGCCCGTCGGGCGCCGGCAAGACCACGCTGCTGCACACCCTGGCCTGCGCCCACGCGCCGTCCGGCGGCCTGTTCGAAGCGCTCGGGCAGCAGCCGTGGACCCTGAGCGGCAAGGCGCGCCACAAGCTGCGCGCCAGCCTGTTCCTGGCGCCGCAAACGCCGCCCCTGCCGCCGCGCCAGCGCGTGGTCAGCGCGGTGCTGGCCGCGCGCCTGCCCCGCTGGAGCCTGGCCCAGGCCCTGTCTTCCCTCTTCAAACCGGCCGATCCGGATGCCGCCTACGATGCGCTGGCCCGCTTCGGCCTGGGCGAAAAGCTGTATGCGCGGGTCGACCGCCTGTCGGGCGGCGAACGCCAGCGCTGCGGCCTGGCGCGCCTGCTGCTGTCCTCTTCCAAGGTATTCCTGGTCGACGAGCCGCTGTCCGCGCTCGACCCGGCCCTGTCGCAACTGACCCTCTCGGCGCTGCAGCAGGAAGCGGCCAGCCGCAACGCCACCCTGGTCTGCAGCCTGCACCAGGTCGACATGGCGCGCGCCAATTTTGCCCGCATCGTCGGGCTGCGCGACGGCCGCATCGTCTTCGACGCCGCGCGCGAGGATGTCAGCGACGAGATGATCGCCGCGCTGTACCAGAACGAATCGGTCGCGCCGGCGCCGCTCGTGCCGCACGAGACGCCCGAACGCCTGGCCGTCGGCGCCTGCTTCTAGCCCGCCCCAGACGCATGTCCGCTTTCCTCCAACGGCATCCCGACCCGGCATGGCGCAAGCGCCTCGCCATGGTCGCCTTCGGCCTGGCGCTGCTGTGGCCCGCCATGGTCTTCAGCGAATTCAAGCCGTGGATCCTGTTCGACCTGCAAAGCCTGTCCGCCGCCGGCGAGTTCCTGGCCGGCTTCCTCAGGCCCGCGCACGCGCCCGACTTCCTGTGGATGGTGCTGCGCGAAACCTGGCAAACGGTGGCCATCGCCACTGCCGGCCTCACCCTGGCGCTGCTCGGCGCCATCCCCGCCACCCTGATCGTCAGCGAGCGCCTGTCGGTCTCGCGCCTGGGCACCGGGCGCATGTACTGGGCCGCCAGCCTGCTGCGCCAGGCGGTGCGCTGGGTGCTGGTCCTGCTGCGCAGCGTGCCCGAACTGGTGTGGGCCATCCTGTTCGTGCGCGTGGTCGGCCTGGGCCCGACCGCCGGCGTGCTGGCCATCGCCCTCACCTACTGCGGCATGCTGGGCAAGGTCTACGCCGAAATCCTCGAGTCGTCCGACGCCCACGCCACCGACGCGCTGCTGGCCAACGGCAGTTCGCGCCTGGCCGCGCTGCTGTACGGCGCGTTGCCGGAGTCCGCCGCCGAACTGGTCTCGTACACCGTCTACCGCTGGGAGTGCGCGATACGCGGTTCGGCGGTGATCGGCTTTGTCGGCGCCGGCGGGCTCGGTCAGCGCATGGATGAATCGACCCGCATGATGGCCGGCGGCGAAGTGTGCACCATGCTGATCATGTTCGTGCTGCTGGTCGCGCTGGCCGACTGGGTCTCCAGACTGCTGCGCCGGAGGCTCGGATGACGCGCCGCCTGCCCGCCGCGCCGCCGCGCCGCTTCTCCACCTGGCTGCTCGGCGCGGCCCTGCTGGCGCTGGTGGCGGCCAGCTTCGCCTCGCTGCCGCTGCAATGGTCGGCCTTTTTCTCGCCCGACGCCGCCGCCGTGACCATGGAATTTTTGGCCGGCTTCGCCCCGCCCGAGAGCGCGCCGGCCTTCTTGCGCAAGACCGCGCTGGCCGCGCTGGAGACCTTGTCGATGTCGGCCATCGGCACCCTGCTGGCGGTGGCCGGCGGCATGGCGCTGTCGATGTCGGCCGCCGGGCGCTTCGGCCGCGTCCAGCGCGCCGCCGCGCGGGTGCTGCTTAACGTGCTGCGCTCGATTCCGGAACTGGTGTGGGCCTCGCTGCTGCTGGTCGCCGCCGGCCTGGGTCCCTTCGCCGGCACCCTGGCGCTGGCCGCGCACACCAGCGGCGTGCTGGGTCGCCTGTTCGCCGACGCGCTGGAAAACTGCGACCCGCACCCGGAACGTTCGCTGGTCGTCAACGGCGCCTCGCCCGGCGCCGCGTTCTGCTACGCCACCCTGCCGCAGACGCTGCCCCAGATGCTCTCGTACACCCTGTACCGCTGGGAGAACAATATCCGCGCCGCCGCCGTGCTGGGCGTGGTGGGCGCCGGCGGCCTTGGCCAGATGCTCAAATTTCACCTGTCGCTGTTCCAGATGCAAAGCGCGGCCACCGTCATCATCGCCATGCTGCTGCTGGTGGCGCTGGTCGACGCGGCCAGCTTCGCGCTGCGCCGCGCCCTGACCCGTTAATCGTCTTACCAGGCCCTCCACCCATGCTCGAACTGCGCGATCTCGCCAAAACCTACAACGGCCGTCCGGTCCTGAACCGCCTGTCGCACCACTTCAAGGCCGGCGAATTCGTCGCCATCATGGGCGAGTCGGGGGTCGGAAAATCGACCCTGCTCAACCTCATCGCCGGCCTCGATTCGCCCGACGGCGGCGAGATCGTGATCGACGGCCAGCCGATGTCGGCGCTCGACGACAATGCCGCCACCGGCCTGCGGCGCACGCGCATGGGCTTCATCTTCCAGGCCTTCCACGTGCTGCCGCACCTGACCCTGGAACAGAATGTCGCCCTGCCGCTGCTCCTGAACGGCCAGCGCCAGGAACGCGCAAGCGCCATGCTGGACGCAGTGGGCCTGGGCGGACGCAACGGCGATTTTCCGCGCCAGCTGTCCGGCGGCGAAATGCAGCGCGTGGCGATCGCGCGCGCGCTGGTGCACCGGCCGGCGCTGGTACTGGCCGACGAACCCACCGGCAACCTCGATCCGGAAACGGCCGATAGCATTTTGGCACTACTTCGCGCGGAAGTGAAAGCCAGCGGCGCTTCCGCCATCATGGTCACACATTCTCACGCGGCGGCCGCGCAAGCCGACAAAACACTGATTTTGACGCGCCAAGGATTGCAAATTGTGCAAGATGTGCGTTAAAAGCCGCATTTCCGTCGTTTAATTTATTAACTTTGCTGCGAGTATATTCTTTCAGTAGTATTATCGAACCAAACCCGCGATGCATGAAATATATCCGAATGTAACAAACGGGTTGAAGTTGACCAACAGTCGATCAGTCCCCCATCAATGAAAAAATAATCTTTGGAGGAGTACGATGAACGTACGGCAAAAGAAACTGGAAATGATCGAGGCGATGAACCGCGCTCGAGCGCTCGAACCGTCGAGCTTTGTGCCGAACAAACTGCTCGACACCTTGATCGAAAAGATGAACCTCAAGAACGATGCGGAGTTGTGCCGCGTGCTGGAAGTGCAGCCGCCAATCATCAGCAAGATCCGCCATCGGAAACTGGCCGTGGGCGCGACGATTTTGCTGCGCATGCACGAAAAGTCGGATATGAGCATCCGCGACTTGAAGGATTTGTCCAACGCGTCAATGCACTAGGCAGTACGCATGCTGCCTGGCGCCGGCAGCGCATTGTCCGGCGCCCGTTGTAACGGCACATAGCAAGGCATCAGGAAGCACGCGCTTCACCCACGCAGTCCATGCTGCATCCACACCGAAACCCCGTGCGGACGCCAGCTTCTACACCCCGTAATGCCGCGCATACCGGCTGTCCAGGTTCTCCAGCGGCAGCAGCAAAAACACATCCGCACTCTCGAAATCAGGATCCCAGGCCGGTTCCCCGCACAGCCATGCCCCCGAACGCACATAGCCCTTGACCAGCGCCGGCACCTGCGCCCTGGCCGCCGGCGCCAGGGCGCGGATCGGAAACGGCAAATGCGGCGTGACCCGGTATTCGGCCGGCGCGGCATGCTTGTAGATCAGCGACTGGTACACCGCGACCGCATTGTGGCCGCCGTCGGCCACGCTCATGCTGGCGCAGCCGGCCAGGAAGTCGCAGCGCTCGCGCCGCATGTAATCGGCCAGGCCGGCCCACAGCAGCATGATAACGCTGCCGCCACGGTACTTGGGATGGATGCAGGCGCGCCCGGCTTCGATGATGCGGTTGCGCAGATGGTTCAGGCGCCCGAGGTCGAATTCGTTTTCGGCGTACAGGCGGCCGATCTTGCGCGCCTTGGCCGGGTTGAGCACGCGATAAGTCCCCACCACCTTCAGGGTCGAGGCGTCGCGCACGATCAGGTGGTCGCAGTGCTCGTCGAATTCGTCGCGGTCGAGCCGCTCGGGGTTGACCAGCGCGGCCAGGCCCATCGCCTCGATGAAGACCTTGTAGCGCAGGCGCTGCACTTCGCGCACTTCGGCGGCAGTCGATGCCAGGCTGAGGATGAGCCGGGGCGCTGCCGATTTTGTCTCTGGGGAGGGATGGAGGTTTTGCATGCTTCGTCCTTTTCAGTGGCAACGAAGCACAGACTAACTGCCTAATCTGTCAAGACAGTGACAGCCGCGTGTCAGCTTGATGACACGCGGCGTTCCGGCTTATTCGCTTTTCGGGCGCCCGGTCTTGAGCTGCGGAAGGCTCGACAGCACTTTCTGCAGGGTCGCGATGTCGCAATCGCTGATCAGGGCCACGCCGATGCGCAGCAGCTCGCTCTTCTTGATCTCGAAGCCGGCTTTCAGGCAGGCTTTCTTGACCTGGCCGAGCACCGCGTACTCCTGCTCCGGCATGGTGAAGCTGTCGCGTACCAGCTTGGCCTTGCGCGCCTTGTCGCGCGAACCGGCTTCCACCTCGGCCGCAGGCGCGGGCGCGGCGCGCTTCGGCGCCGGCTTGGCCGCCGCAGGCTTGACGGCCGCCGGCTTGACCGCTGCAGGCTTGGCCGCCGCGGGTTTGGCTGCTGCCGGCTTGGCTGCCGCCGGCTTGGCCGCTGCCGGCTTGGCCGCCGCAGGTTTGGCCGCAGCCGGCTTGGCCGCAGCCTTGGCCGGCGTCTTTACAGCCGCCTTGACCGGCGCCTTGGCACTGGCTTTTACGGGCGCTTTGGCGGCCGGCTTGGCCGCCGCCCTGGCGGCGCGTGGCGCCGGAGCGGCCTCTTTCAGGTCGGCGATGGTGTGTCCGTTGGTTTTTGAGCTTGCTGTCTTGGTCATTGAGCGACTCCGTTTCATATCGATTTAAACAGTATATACGATTTACTCAATTGCCGACACGCAGCACTTTTTCTTGAGATCATGCAACATTACGGCAAGTCGCCGCGAGATGCCGCAGCGCTTGCCCTGCCCTTCCTCGAATATTGACGTGGATCACCTTCCACACAGAAATATTTGCAGATTTACGTCACTGCTTATGCCATGCCGACAAGGCCGGATAGCGCCGCAACACGTCGCGCACCTTGGCCTGCGCGCCCCACCCGCTCCAGGCCATCAGCGCGCGCCGCGCATAGGCCAGGGCGCCGGCGGTGTCGCCAAGCTCGTCGCGGCAGGCTGCCGCCAGTTCGCAGGCCAGCGCCGCGTTCTGCACGAAGCCGCCCTGCATGGCCGAGGCGATCGCCGCTTCGTAGCCTTCCATCGCCGCGACCGGATTGCCGTCGATGCGCGCCAGCTCGGCGCCCACCAGCAGGTAGCGGTTGGCGAAATTGACCGGGCACGAGGCCGCCCACCCGGCCAGCAGCGCGTGCTTGTCGCACACCGCTTCGAGCAGGCGCCGCCGGCGCGCCGGCGCGGCAGAGCGGTACAGCGCCGTCATCGCCAGCGCATGGTAGAAGTGATGGGTGGTTTCGTTGAGCGAGGCGAGGAAGAAGTGCAGGTTGGCCGCCGCCGCTTCCGACGCCGCCAGCGCTTCCTCGTAGCGGCCGAAGCTGAACGCCGCCACCTGCTGCATCAGGAGATAGCGCGCGCGCGCCGCGCCGAAGCTGCCCTGGCCGAAATCGGCGATGCTGCCGGCGGCATCGCCGGCGCCGATGAAGGTCTCGGCCAGCTGTTCGTAGCCGCGCAGGAGGCGCAGCAGCGCGTGGTTGGCATGGCGCCGCGCGAAGCCCTGGTAATGCGCGGCCATGCGGCGCACCTCGGCCAGCGGCAGGCCGGCCTCGAATGCGTTCCAGGTTGCGACATGGGCCGCGTAGCCTGCGTGCGGCAGGTCGCCGGCGCGCTCGCAGCTGGCAAACGCCTCGCGCAGCGGCTCGACGCTGGTGGCGATCGGGTCGCGCCACGAGTGGATGTAAGCCGCATGCACGAAGCGCAGGCGTCCGCTGCGCTTGGACGGCGGCGCGTTGAACTGCACCTGCTCGATGGCCAGCGCCGAAAACGCGAACGCGTCCTCGATCGCACCCAGCGACACCAGCAGGATCGCGTAGCGCGAATAGATCATGCAGGACGACTCCGTGCGTCCGTGCGTGAGCGTGTAATTGAGCGCCTTGGCGGCCAGCAGGAAGTACAGTTCCGGGCGCGCCGAAAACACCGGAGAACCGACGTCGGACAACAGTTCGGCCACGATGGCCACTTCCGGGTCGGTGCTGACCGGCAGCGCGCCCAGGCTGTCGATGCTGCGCCCGTCCATCCGCAGCGCGATCGCGGCGCGCTCGTCGCGCAGGGCCCAGTCGATCTCGGCGCGCACCGACGGGAACGTCACGCCGAACAGGGCCAGCGCGTCGAACGCCACCGCCACCGCCTGGTCGAAGCGGCCGCGCAGCTGGTACACGGCCACCCGCAGCAGTGCCACCCGGGCCAGGTCGCTGCGCGAACGCGCCTGCTCGACCAGCAGGTCGAACAGGCGTCCGGCGCGCTCCAGGTGGCCGCACAGGTATTCGCATTCGGCCAGCGCGGCGTACATGGCGTAGGTGCCGTCGACATCGTCCTTCCAGGCGCGCGACGGGGTCAGGCCGGCCGCCAGGCTGAAGTAGTTGCGCGCCGAATCGTAGGCGATCGCGTTGCGCGCCTTGATCCCGGCCAGCGCGTTCAGCTGCGCCAGTTCGCGCAGCTCGCGCTGGGCGCTCATGGCGGTGCGCGCCCGGTTCAGGTGATGCACGATGTCGAACACGTACTGGTCGAGCGCTTCCGGCACCACGTTCGCGCGCAGCAGGCGCCCGATGTGCAGGTGCCGTTCGGGCAGCGTCGAGGGCTCGATCATCGAGTACGCGCCTTCCTGCACGCGGTCGTGGGCGAAGCGGTAGTTGCCCGGCTCGCGCACGATCAGGCCCAGGCGCGCCGCCGGCCACAGGGTTTCGTCGGTCTCCAGCAGCGACATGCCCGACACCAGCGCGATGGTGTCGAGTCCCGCGTCCGGACCGAGGCAGGCCAGCAGCTTGACCAGGTCCAGCGTGCAGCCGGGCAGCTGGCCCAGGCGCGCGACCATCAGGTCGATCACGTTGTCGGAGAACGCGCGCGCCTGGATCGCCTGCGCATCCCACTCCCAGCGCGCGGCGGCGTCGTCGAAACGCAGCAGGCGGTTTTCGCCCAAGCGGGTCAGGAACTGCAGGGTGAAGAAGGGATTGCCGGCGGTCTTGGGGTACACCAGCGCCGCCAGCGGGGCCGCCTCGGCGATATCGCAATCGAGCGCCGCCGCCATCAGTTCGCAGGCTTGCGCGCGGTCCAGCGCCTCGAGCACGATGTCATGCACATCGGCCTGCACTGCGATGCCCATGGTGGCGCCGTTGGCCAGCATGGCGTCGCGCGCCAGCGCCATCGGATGCGCGCCGCCCTCCTCGCGCGTGCGCCACGCACAGATCGCCAGCACATGGTCCATGCCGGGGTGGGTGAGCAGGTGCGACAGCAGCTTGAGGCTGGCCGGGTCGATCCACTGCACGTCGTCGAGGCACAGCAGCAGCGCCGTGCCGGGGCGCCGGCAGGCCTGCAGGAAGCGCCGGAAGACGCCGTCGAAGCGGCTCTGCGCTTCCGGCGGCGCCAGCGGCGGCGGTCCCGGATGGGCGCCGATCACCAGCGCCAGCTCGGGAATCAGGTCGAGCATCAGGCGCGCGTTCGGCCCCAGCGCAGCGAGCAGCGCGGCGCGCCACGGCGCCAGCGCGGCCTCGCCCTCGCGCAGGCGTTCGCGCACCAGCGCCTGGAAGGCCTGCGCCAGGGTGGCGTAGGGGATGTCGCGCTGGCGCTGGTCGAATTTGCCGGCGATGACGGTGGCCCCGAGCGCCGCCTCGGAATGGCGCAGGGCCGCCACCAGCGCCGACTTGCCGGTGCCGGCACTGCCCGACACCAGCACCAGCTGCGGCGCGCAGCCGGCCGCCGCGCGGGCCAGGGCCGCCTCCAGCAGCGCCAGCTGCGGCGCGCGTCCGACCAGCACCGCCGGAATGCGCACCCGCAGCGCGCCGTCGTGGCAGCCCAGGACGAACGGTTCGACCCGGCCCTGCGCCTCGAGCATCGAACGGCAGTGCTGCAGGTCGGCGTACAGCCCGGCCGCGCTCTGGTAGCGCTGCGCCGGATCGGGCGCCAGCAGGCGCGCCACGATCGAGGAACAGATGCGGTCCACGCCCGGACGGCCGCGGTGCGGCGCCAGCGCCTCGGCGTCGCCGTCGGCGGCGGGCGCCGGCGCGCCGGCCAGCAGGTGATACAGGAGCTGCCCGAGGCGGTACAGATCGGCCTGCGGATCGTCGGGCCCGTCCAGCGCCGTGGCCAGGCCGAAGCCGGTCAGGCGCACGCTGGCCGTGGCCGGGTCGAACAGGATATGCGCCGCCTCCAGGTCGCGGTGCACCAGGCGACTGTGGTGCGCATGCGACAGCGCCAGCGTGATGGCGGCCGCCAGCGACAGGAAATCGGGCAGGTCGAGGGGGGTGGACGAGAGCGCGAGCGGCGCGCCGCCGCTGTCGGCCAGGACCAGGGTGGTGGTGGCGCCTGCCTTTTCGGCGTCATGCAGCAGCGCCAGCGGGGTCGCGGCCCAGGCGCTGTCGAGCAGGTCGCGCAAAGCGTATTCGTGTTCCATGCGGCCCGCATGGGGGTGCGTGGCCGCCTGCACTGCCAGCAATACCGGCAGGCGGTCGGCGTCGCGCAGCGCGCGCAGCAGGACAGGCTGCGGGTCCGCGCGCAAGGCATCAATCACGGTGTATCCGTCCGGGGCCTGGATCAAGGTCACCTCTTGTTTTTGTAGTACAAACGCCGTTCTCCGTTCAGGCGATGGCAATTATGCCATCAGCGGCGGCGTTTGATACAAAAATCCCCTGTCAGCTATCTGTTATGCCACGCTGCGCACGCTGAAATCGATCCCGACTTCGTCCCACCATTCCTGCTCTTTTTCGATCCAGTACGACACCGTCGGATGGCTGCCGACCCACTCGCGCCGGATCTCCAGGTCGATCCGGTTCTTCATGCGCAGCCGCAGTTCCCCGGCGTCGGCGTCGATCCGCGCGTGCATCAGCAGGATCGCCACGCGCAGCGCCAGCACCGCCTTGGCGAAGTCGGTATCGGACAGCGCCTCGGCCACCTTGCGCAGGTTGCCCTTCTGCGCCAGGATCATCTTGCTCATGACGCGCTGTTCGCGCGTGGTGAACCCGGGCAGGTCGGCGTTCTCGATCATGTAGGCCGCATGTTTATGGTAGCCGGTCTGCGACACCACCATGCCCATCTCGTGCAGCAGCGCGCTCCAGCGCAGCAGCTTGGCGCAGCCGTCGCCGGCCGGCTTGAGCTGCAGGTACATGTCGGAGGCCAGCTGCGCCACGCGGCTGGCGCGTTCGTCGTCGACATGGAATTTGCGCGCCAGCGCCACCACCGATTCCTCGCGCCGGTCGCGCTGCATCGAGCGCAGGTACAGGTCCCACATCACACCCATGCGCAGGCCCGCTTCGACCGGCTGCATGACCTCGATATCGAGCTCGCGCATCAGTGCGATCAGGATCGCCAGCCCGCCGATGATGGTGCCGGCGCGGTCCGGGCGCAAGCCCGGCATGTCGATCAGCGCCACCTGCCCGAAGCCGATGAAGCGCAGCTTGAGCGCATCGAGTCCGGCCGGACTGAGCTTGCCGTCGCCCAGGTTGTTCTTGGCGATGATGTCGGCGATCGCCCGGATCGTGCCGGACGAACCGTAGGCCTGCTTCCAGAACTGCGGATGATACGGCGGCGCGGCGTCCTCGAAATGGCTGCGCGCCGACAGGATCGCGGCTTCGAACGAGACCGCGTCGACGCGCCCGCCGACAAAGAACGACAGGCTCTGCTTGACCGTGCCGACGCTGAACGACTCGACCCGCTCGATCTCGGCGCCGCGCCCGAGGATGATCTCGGTCGAGCCGCCGCCGATATCGATCACCAGGCGCCGTTCGGAGGCATCGGCCAGGGCGCTGGCCACGCCCATGTAGATCAGGCGCCCTTCTTCCTCGCCCGAGATGATCTCGATCGGATGGCCGATGGCCTGCTCGGCGGCCGGCAGGAAGGCCGGGCCGTTGCGCGCCACGCGCAGGGTCGAGGTGGCGACCACGCGCACCGCGTCCAGGCGGTAGCCGGCGAGGACCGCCTGGAAATTGCGCAGGCAGGCCAGCGCCGACTGCATGGCCGCCTCGGTCAGGTTGCCCCTGGCATCGAGGCCGGCGGCCAGCCGGATCGGCTCGCGCACGCTTTTCAATACCCGGATCGCATCGCCATCGTGCTTGCCGATATGCAGACGAAAACTGTTGGAACCTAAATCTACGGCAGCGTACATCGAAGCCTCTTTCTGTATTGTTGTCATCAAGGCTCTCCCACTGCAAAACCTATTACAGTAACGGGCTATTATGACGCCGTCATGACCGGCGCCCTCGCATTCCTGCCAGTTACGCCGGCGTCGCGCCGGCCGCCGCCACCACCTTGTTGCGCCCGCCCTGCTTGGCCGCGCGCAGGGCCTCGTCGGCGCGCTTGAACAGGCTCACCGTGCTGTCGTCCGGACGGATCACGGTCACGCCGAAGCTGGCCGTCATCGAAATCATGGCGCGCTCGGTCTTGACCGGGCTGGCCTCGACCGCCGCCCGGATGCGCTCGGCCACCAGCAGCGCCTCGTCGATGCCGGTGCGCGGCAGCAGCAGCGCGAACTCCACGCCCACCAGGCGCCCCAGCTGGTCGCTGTCGCGCAACTGGCGCTTGCAGACATCGGCCACGCTGCGCAGCACCGTGTCGCCGGCCGGATGGCCGTAACTGTCGTTGACGCGCTTGAACTGGTCGAAGTCGAGCATCACCAGGGCGCTCGGCTGGCCGGGCCGGCGCGCCAGCGCCATCCACGGCGCCAGCGCCGCGAAAAAGCTGCGCCGGTTGGGCAGGTCGGTCAGCGCATCGACCAGCGCCAGGCGATCGAGTTCCACGCGCTGCTGCTCGCGCGCCAGCAGCAGGTAGCCGAAGCCGTTGAGCAGCATCAGCAGGTACAGCGCTGCCGAGGTCAGCACCTGCAGCAAGCCCTTGCTCAGCCATCCCCAGCCTTCGGGCATGGTCAGCACCAGGATACCGCGCGCCGCCACCAGCAGGGCCAGCAGCGCGATCGAGATGACCAGGAAGCGCTGCAGCATGCTGGCGCCGCGCCAGCCGCGCGCCAGGGCCGCCGCGCTGAACAGATGCAGGGCGCCCAGGATCAGCGCGCCGGCCACCACCCGCATGCCGCCCTCGTCGATCGCGTAGCAGGCCAAAAACACCGCCACCGACACGCCCATGACCGGATAGGCGATGCGGCGCCAGGCCAGGCGTCCCACCGATTCCCACAGCGCGCCCGCTTCCAGGCCGACGCCGACGAACAGCACGGCGTAACCGGCCGGGATCGAGACCGCGTCCGGCACCACGCCGCTGCCGTTAAAATACAACAGCAGCCAGGCCACGGCCTGGCACTGCTTGGCGATGGCCCAGGTCGACCAGCTCAGCGACTTGCCGCGCTCGTACTCATAAAAGAACAGCGCCGCGGCCAGGCTCAGGTTGCCCAGCGCGAGCGCAAACAACATCGTCGTGATGTCCATGGCCGCGCTGTGGGGCGTCAGACTTCGTGTTCGACGTTGGTGCTGCCGTCACCGATCTTGCTGGCCCAGGCATCGACGAAAAACTGCTTTTCCGCCTCGTTCGGCGCATCGCTCCAGAACACGATCAGGGTGCCCTTGTGGTCGTGGATCTGGGTGAACTTCTCGATGAAGCCCGTCACGCCGGCGAGGTCGGCCAGCGCCACCACGTAACCGTAGACCCGGGTCAGGCGCTCGATGCGGTCAGGCTCGGTGAAACTGTTGGTGGCGGTGATGGTGGGGTGGTCTAAAAACATAATCTCTCCGGGTTGGCCGCGCCGCTGGCGCACCGCTGATGCCGGCCACACACAGCCGGGGCAGGATCAGCTTATCAGAAACCGATGTGGCGCAACAGGGGCGCGTGGGGCGCCCGCACGCCGAACCGCTATACCGGGATACTGGGATACTGGGATACTGGCATACTGGCGCCAGCCCTTCCCGCAACCGACCACGATGCCGCCACCGACCGAGCCCCTGCCGCCGCCGATCCCCGCCCCGCCCCTGGTGCGCACGCAGGGCGACCGCCGCACGCTCGAATTCATGCCCGGCGACGTGCAGTCCGAAATGCGCCTCTCGCGCCCCGCCGCGCTGGTGCTGGCCTACTGCCGCGCCATCATGAGTTTCGCCCTGTTCGTGCCGCGCCCGCGCGCCATCGTCATGGTGGGGCTGGGCGGCGGCTCGCTGGCCAAATTCTGCTACCGCCATTTTCCGCAGGCGCGCATCACCGTGATCGAACTGCGCGCCGACGTCATCGCCCTGCGCGAACAGTTCTGCGTGCCGCCCGACGACGCGCGTTTCAGCGTGGTCCACGCCGACGCGGCCGAGTGGCTGGCCGCCGCCCCGGCCTGCGCCGACGTGCTCGTGGTCGACGGCTTCGACAGCGCCGGCCTGCCGCCGGCGCTGGGCACGGCGCGCTTCTACGGCGACTGCCGCGCCGCCCTGCGCGACGGCGGCGTGCTGGTGGCGAATATCTTCAGCTACGACCCGCGCTACGCCGGCATGCTGGCGCGCCTGCGCCTGATGTTCAACGACCGCGTCTGCTGGTTCGAGCGCGTGGCAGGCAACAACCACATCCTGTTCGCGGTCAAGGCCCCGGCCCGGCTCGACCCGTCGCGGCCGCTCCCGCGCGCGCTGCGCGTGCAGCGCTGGGTGGCGCGCCGGCGCGGCCTGGGCAGCATCGTGCTGAACCGCCTGTTCGCGCGCGCCGTCGTGGCATGGCTGCAACACCGCTTCGAACGTCGCAAATGACAAGGCGCGCGTGGCTTTTTAGTTGCTACACGTCAATCGACTTACCGATTTTCATCATTTTGTGACAAACTAACGACGCATCCGGCTCGCCTCGCGCCGCGCCGGCATGTTTTCGCCCTTGTTTCGCCTCTTTATCTAGGAATCAGGAAATGTTGCGTCGTCGCTTGCCGTTCTCGCTTTCCGTCGCGGCGGCGCTCACGCTCGGTGCCGGCCTGACCGCCGCCACCGCGCTGGCGGTGGCCGTGGCCCGGCTCGAAGACGACAAACTCGCGCTCGCCTTCCAGCAGCGCGCCAGCGTGCGCGTGGCCGCCATCCGCCAGGGGCTCGACGAAGCGGTCGAAGTCCTCACCGTCACCAACCAGCTGTTCGCCACCGTGCACCCGGTGACGCGCCGCCAGTTCCACGACTTCACCCAGCCGCTGCTGCGGCGCTACCCCTTCATCCAGGCATTTAACTACCACCGGCTGGTCGGCGCCGGCCAGCGCGCCCAGGCCGAAGCCGAGCTGCAGCAGATCGTGCCGGGCACCCGCATCACCGAAATGGGCCCGCAGGGGCGCCGCCTGGCGCCGCCGCGCGCGCAGTACAGCGTGGTCGACTACCTCGAACCGATGCAGGGCAACGAAGCCGCCTTCGGCCTGAACGTCGGCATCAACACCCAGGTCATGAACGCGCTCGAACAAGCGACCGTCAGCGGGCGCGCCGCCGCCACCGGCTTGCTCAGCCTGGCGCAGGACCAGCGCCCGCAAGGCGGCTTCGAAGTCATCATGCCGGTGTACCGGCCCGGCGCCGCGCTGGGCAGCGCGGCCGAACGGCGCGCGGCCCTGATCGGCGACACCGCCGCCATCATCCGCGCGCGCGAACTGGTCGCCAAGATCCTGCACGGCGCCGGCCTGGCCGACGACCAGGGCGTGCAGCTGGCGGTGTATGCCAGCGCCGGCCCCGACCCGGCGCAGCTGGCCTACGCCAGCGCCGGACTGGCCGCCGCCGAAAGCCGGCGCGCCGCCTTCAGCCCCCTGCGCAAGTGGACCACCTCGTTCCACCGCGAACGCCACAGCGCCGCGCTCGACGTGGCCGGCCAGCGCTGGCATGTGGCGGTCAGCGGCGCCCCCACGCCCTTCCTGCACAACCATCCCGGCTCGGTCTCGACCCTGGCCGGCGGTTTCCTGTTCACGCTCCTGGTCACCGCCTTCGTGCAAACGCTGGTGCAGCGCTCGCGCCGCGTCCAGCTGCTGGTCGAGGAACGCACGGCCGACCTGAAACTGTCGAACCAGCGCCTGACCGATGACGTGCTGGCGCGGCGCCGCACCGAAGCGGCCCTGCAGGAAAGCGAACAGCGCTTCCGCCAGCTGGTCAGCATGTCGTCCGACTGGTACTGGGAACAGGACGCCGAACTGCGCTTTGTCGACATCACCGGCGGGGTCGGCGAAAAAGGCGGGGTCGCGGCCGAACGCCTGATCGGCCGCACGCGCTGGGACACGGTGGCCGGCATGCAGGACAGCGACTGGGGCAAGGCCCACATGGCGCAACTGCTGGCGCGCGAACCGTTCGCCGACCTCGAATACGAAACCGTGGACGAACAGGGCGAAGCGCGCTGGTTCAGCATCAACGGCGAGCCGGTGTTCGACGCCGGCGGCGTATTCCGCGGCTATCGCGGCACCGGCACCGACATCACCGCCCGCAAACACACCGAACAGCGGATCCACCACATCGCCCAGCACGACGTGCTCACCGGCCTGCCCAACCGCAGCCTGCTGCAGGACCGCCTGGGTCAGGCCGTGGCCTACTCGCAGCGCTGCGAGCGTCCCGTGTGGGTGCTGCTGATCGACCTCGATCGCTTCAAGTTCGTCAACGACAGCATGGGCCACAAGGCCGGCGACGTGGTCCTGATGACGGTCGCGGCGCGCCTGCGCATGGCCCTGCGCGAGACCGACACCGTGGCGCGCCTGTCGGGCGACGAATTCGTCGTCATCCTCACCGAGCACGCCGAAGAACGGCTGCAGGCCGACGTGGTGCAGCGCCTGATGGACGCGGTGGCGCAGCCGGTGCCGCTGGGGAGCAAGGAGTTTTTCGTCACCTGCAGCATCGGCGTGGCCGTGTACCCGACCGACGGCACGCCCGCCGACAGCCTGATCGAGCACGCCGACATCGCCATGTACCGCGCCAAGAAACTGGGCCGCAACAACTTCCAGTTCTACACGCCCGCGATGAACGACGAAGCGCAGGAACGGGTGCGCATCGAAAGCGCCCTGCGCAGCGCGCTCGAACGCGACGAATTCGTGCTGCACTACCAGCCGCAGGTCAACCTCGCGAGCGGCCAGGTGGTCGGCATGGAAGCGCTGATCCGCTGGCAGCATCCCGAGCTGGGCGTGGTGGCGCCGGACCGTTTCATTTCGGTGGCCGAAGAGACCGGCCTGATCGTGCCGATCGGCGCCTGGGTCATGCGCACCGCCTGCGCCCAGGCCAAGGCATGGCAGGATGCCGGGCTGGGCATGCTGCGCATCGCCGTCAACCTGTCGGCGCGCCAGTTCGGATCGCCCACCCTGCTGGCCGACATCAGCGAGGTGCTGGCCCGCACCGGCCTGGCGCCCTCGCTGCTGGAGATCGAACTGACCGAAAGCCTGTTCATGAGCGATGTCACGCTGGCAGTCGAACTGCTGCACAACATGAAGTCGCTCGGCGTGAACCTGNGCAGTCGAACTGCTGCACAACATGAAGTCGCTCGGCGTGAACCTGTCGATCGACGACTTCGGGACCGGCTATTCGAGCCTGTCCTACCTGTCGCGCTTTCCGATCGACGTGCTCAAGATCGACCGTTCCTTCGTCTCCGACATCACGCGCGACGCCAACGATGCCGCGATCGTGGCCTCGATCATCGCGCTGGCGCACAACCTGAAGCTGTCGGTGATTGCCGAAGGGGTGGAGACGGCCGAGCAGCTCGACTACCTGCGCCGCCATGGCTGCGACGACATGCAGGGCTACTACTTCAGCCGGCCGCTGGCCGCCGGGGCGTTCGAAGAACTGCTACGCCAGCGCAAAAGCCTGCCGCTGGGGCTGGCGGCTGAGCAGAACGAGCGGGTGGAAGCGTGAAAAACGGCAGAATACGTAGTCAGATCGACATCTTTGTTCAAAAATAGACTATCATCGTCGACTGACAGCCATTTCGAGCCAAGCGACAGCAATGAGTGAAGAATTCCAGCGCCAGCGGGCCGATCCGCAAGGCGGCGAAACGCCGAGCCAGCGCACCGACTTCCGCACACGGGACGTGGTCAACCAGGCGATTGCGGCGATCCCGAGCGTGGGTGTGCAGCAGGCGGCGGAATTCCTGGCTTCAATGAACGTCCCCTCCGAAATCGCGATCCGCACCCTGATCTACAAAGGCACGCGCCGCGACGAGCTGTAGCGCCTGCTTCCCCTGCAAACCCCGCCACCGCCTACCCTCCCGGTAAAAACACCTACAACCGGGGTCAGAGCTTTAATTCGAAATATTGTTACATCCCTCCACCGATTTCTTGCACCAGCGCACACCGGGGCAGACCGCCGGCTCGAAACATTGTTAAGTGTTCCGCCACTTTTGTCGCACACAGCCGCATAAAATGCCAGGCGGGCTTCGCTATCCCTGTTTTGCCTTCGAGGTCTGTCCCTAATGGCGCTACGGTCCAGCAAGAATGTGAAATGTTGCGAATTAAAGCTCTGACCCTGGTTGATGGGGACGGTTAAGCAAGAATGTAAAATGTTGCGAATTAAAGCTCTGACCCCGGTTGGGGGGGAAGGAAACAAGCGGGGGGCTTATTTGTCCTGGGCGTCGATGTCGGCCAGCGATTCGCGGCCTTTGTCGGTGACGCTGTGGCCGCCCGCTTCGAGTGCGACGATGTGGGATTTTTTGCCGAGGAAGACCACGACGTCGGCGTCGACCACCGCCATCGGGTCGCCCGCCAGCGCGCGCAAACCGGCGATGCAGCGGCGCAGGAACAGGACTTGCTGCCCTTTTTCTGTCAGCGCAAGTTTGCCGTCCTTGCTGTACTGGATCATCTTCAGCCCCGCCAGACGCTTGGCGTTGCGCCCGACGCAGGCGTTGAAGCGGTCATGCTTCGCCCCGCCCAGGATATGCCCGAGCGCGTCGTATTCGTCTGTCGTTAATTTCTCGTTCTTCATTGCAGAGTTCCATGTGGCCAATTTTCGGCCCCCATGGTAACCGCGCAGGCTGCCAGGGGCAACCTGCATTCGCCGCCAATATCACTTTAATGTGCGGAACAGGTACCAGACAACGCCAATGCTGAGCATCGCACCGAGCACGAACGCCAGCTGGACCCCGCGCGAACGCAGCACCGAGCTGCGGCCAAGGTAGATCTTGTTGTGTAAGGAATTGCCCATCATGTTCTCCCGGAACAAAAAAATCGCTGGATGCGTTGATTATAGAAAGCGAACCACTTTGCGGGTGTGATGACGAGCACAAAATATAACAAATGTAGATGGATAGCAACACCCGCCGGCGTCGCTTGCGGCGTTCGCGCGACGGCGAACTGGCCTACTGCGCGCCAGCGAATTCCTTGCACTGTTAGCATCATTGCCAGAGCGCCGCGCCAGTGCGGCACTCCCACCGTCAAGGAGATTTCCATGCATGCCAGCCCCCCCTTCCCCGATCCGGCCCAGGCCAAGCCTCTCATCGACGAGGCCGACATCGGCAGCGGCGAAAAGCCCGCGTCCCAGGTTGAAACCGAGGAAATGATCCGCCAGATCCCCACCCTGCCGCCCTCCGAGGACAACGACAGCGAGGCCTCCGCGGCAGGACAGTTCGACGATGGCGAGATCCGCGAAAGACGCGAACACGACGCCTCGCTCGAACGCGACGAGCCGAGCGAGCAGCTCGATCGGCTCGATCCGGTGCCGCCCAAGGGCCAGTAAGCCTCCTCCCTCACCCGGCGCCCGGCGCTGCGCGCCAGCAGCTCGCGCGCAGCGGCCCCCACCCAGCGGCGCGGCCGGCGCATAACATGCCAGCATGCCAGCATGCCAGCCGTCATCGACAGCGCAGCCGGCACCCGTCAGGCGCGCCACCGGCCGGCAGACACTCCCTCAAGCCTTGATCGGCGGCACCGGCATCACCGGTTCCTCCACCGGCGCATTGACCGGTGGCGGTACGTCGTCCGGCACCGGGGACGGTTTCGGATCGGTCGGCGGCGCGCCATCCGGATCGGGGGTGGAATGCGCGCGCCGCGGCGCTGTCTGCGAATTGTCGTTGTGGGACATGGATTGCCTCTCCTCGTTATGAATCATGGTGTTTCGTACGGCGCACGGCTGGCGCGCGCGCGGCTTGTGCGCCTTTTGCGGTATCGTTCTTCCCTCCGGGTGCGCCCGGCCCCACGACAACCGGTAAAGGCCATCACGCATGTGCGGACGTCTCGATCAACACCATACCGCCATTGACTATGTCGCGGCGCTGCATTGGCGCGGCGGCGCGCCGCGCTACGCCAGCCAGGCCGCGCCCAGCTACAACGCGCCGCCGGGCACCTGGCGCCCGCTGATGCGCGTGGTCGACGACCAGCTCGTCGTCGAAGATGCCTTCTGGGGCTACCGCGCCTCCTGGGCCGCCGCCAGGCTGCCGATTTCCATCAACGCGCGCCTGGAAAAAATCGACAACAGTTACTGGTCCCGCCTGCTGAAAAACGGCCGCGCCATCGTGCCCGCCGACGGCTGGTACGAATGGACCGGCGACAAGGGCAGGAAGCAGCCCTGGCACATCCACCTCAAGACGCGCGAACCGCTGTTCATCGCGGCCATCGGCGCCTGCGGCAAGGAAGGCGAGCAGCCGGCCGAGTCGGGCTTCGCGATCGTCACCGCCGATGCCGAGGGCGGCATGGTCGATGTGCACGACCGCCGTCCCGTCGTCTTCAGCGCCGCCGACGCCGCCCTGTGGCTCGATCCGGGCCTGTCCGCGCAGCAAGCCGGGCAGCTGGCCCGCTCGGTCGCGCTCGGGCCCGATGCCTTCGAGTGGCATCCGGTCGACAAGCAGGTCGGCCGCGCCGGCAACGAGGGCGCCCATCTGGCCGCCCAGCTCGACCTGCTGGGCTGAGCCGGGTTCAGCCTGCCGCTGTCTGCGCCAGCGCCAGCAGGTTATCGATCTCGGTGCGCGCCACCTGCACGCCGGCCACGCAGGCGATCTCCGCCGTGGCGTGGCCGCCGGCGGTCTGGCTGCGCGTGATCGCCGGCGCCGGATCGGTATCCTGCCCGCCCTGCCCGGTCTTGGTGATGCGGTAGTCGAAGTCCCACAGGTCGCCCTTGTCCTTGACCGGCGTGACCACGATGGTAAAACCTTTGTATTCTTCCGTTGTCATTTGCATATCGTCCTCGCTGTTGTTCGCAGCCTAGCATGGATGACCCGAACCCTGCCCGGCGCGCCCCAATCGTGCGCGCGCCGGCCCGCCTGGCGGGCCCGGGCCGGACTCGGTATAGTGGCGCTTCTCTCCGCTTGCGCCTGCCCGCCATGAAAACTGCCCTGCCCGCCCTGCTGGTCCCCGCCCTGCTGGTGCCCGCCCTGCTCGCCCCAAGCGCCGCCGTGGCCGCGCCGATGACCCTGGCCGATTACCTGGCCTTGTCCGGACCGCCGCCGAGCGCGAAGATCGCCTACGGCAGCGCGCCGTCGCAATTCGCCGAACTGTTCCGCCCGGCCGGCCCAGGACCGTTCCCGGTCGTCGTGCTGGTGCACGGCGGGTGCTGGACGGTGGAGTACGGCGGAATCCGCCAGATGCACAACGTGGCCGGCGCCCTGGCCGCGCGCGGCATCGCCGTGTGGAATGTGGAATACCGCCGGGTCGACGAGGAAGGCGGCGGCTATCCGGGCACCTACCTGGACATGAATGCCGCGCTCGACAAGCTGGCGGCCGAAGCGCCGGCGCACCAGCTCGACACTACCCGCATCGTGGCGATGGGCCATTCGGCCGGCGGCCAGCTGGTGCAATGGATCGCCGGACGCAGCAAGATTGCGGCCAGCAGTCCGCTGTTCCAGCCGGCGCCCCTGCCGGTGCCGACCGTCATCAGCCTGGGCGGCCTGGCCGACCTGCGGCGCGAACAGGCGCTGATCAAATCCAGTTGCGAGCGCGACATGGTGCAGCTGGCCGGCACGCCCAGCGCCAGCCGCCCCGACATCTTCGCCGACACCAACGCCGCCGACCTGATGCCCAACGGCAGCCGCACGGTGCTGATCACGGGCGAGCGCGATACCATTTCGCCGCCGCGCGTGGCCCACGACTACGCGGCGCGCGCCGTGGCCGCCGGCGACCGGGCCGAAGTGCTGATCCTGCCGGGCGCCAGCCATTACGATGAAATCGCAGCCAGTTCGCCCGCCTGGAAACTGATCCTGCCCGTGATCGAAAACGCGCTCGGCATCGCCAGGTAGCCGGCTGCGCATGTGTGCACCTTGCGCCCTGTATCGGCGCGTCATAGCGCGCACAATTGACATTTCTGCTTGGCGCCACCCTGTGTGGCGCGCTGCCCGGTCATGCGCTGGCGCAGGCAGACCTGAACAGCTCGCTGGCCATCACGAACCTGGCCGCCGGCAAGCCGGCTTCGCAAATCTCGACCGGCTACGGCGGCATTGCCAGCCGCACGGTCGATGGCAATACCGACGCCTGATGCGCGCGCGCCGCCCGCGGCAAGGCTGAAGCGGGCCCGCACACGCAGCGCCCGTTCACGCGCCGGTGCGGCGCGCGGCGGGCGCCAGCAGCACCAGATCCGAGCGCGCCAGCGCCACGCAGGGCAGCACATCACCGGCGCGCTTTTCGTCCGCGCTCAGGCCGGGCCAGTCGATTCGATATGCCACCTCGCCCTGCAGCACCCGGCACAGGCAGGTACGGCAGGTGCCATTGCGGCACGAGCTGGGCAGCGCGATGCCGGCCGCCTCGGCCGCCGCCAGCAGCGACACCCCCGCCGCCACCTCGCAACGCCAGCCGCCCGGCTGCACGGTCATCCAATACGTGTTCATGCGCCCATTTTACCCGGTGCACGCTTCGCTCCATGAGTACGCTGCCGCACAGACTTTATGTCCGACCGGAACTAATCTGGGCTATCCGATTCCCGAGGGGCCTTAATTGAAACCAACTTCGCTTTGCCTGATCGCCGCCCTGTTCGGCGGCGCCGTCACCGTTCCCGCCATGGCCGCCAAGGCGCCGCCCGCCCTCACAGCCGAGGCGGTCAATAACGCCGGCAAGGGGCCCGAGGCCAGGCCCGCCAAACCAGCCAACGCGGCCAAAGCGGCCAAGCCGTCCGCCGCCGCCCTGCTGCGCGCCCAGGTCCTGCTCGACCGCGCGCACTTTTCGGCCGGCGAGATCGATGCGGCCTCCGGCTCGAACATGCGCCTGGCGCTGTCCGGCTTCCAGAAAAAAGCCGGCCTGGAACCGTCCGGCACGCTCGATGAAGCGACCTGGGCAGCCCTGAACGCCGACAGCGCCGACGCCGTCGTCGCCTACACCCTGCTCGATACCGATGTCGCAGGTCCTTTCGACAGCATTCCCGACAGCATGGCCGACAAGGCCAAGATGAGCTCGCTCGGCTACACCAGCGCGGCCGAAGCCCTGGGCGAGAAATTCCACGCCAGCCCGGCCCTGCTCGCGCGCCTCAATCCCGGCAAGGATTTCAGCCAGGCCGGCGACACCATCCTGGTGCCGAACGTGCTCGATACCGAACCGCTGCCCAAGGCCGCCAAGATCGTGGTGGACCGCTCCGACCGCTCGCTGACCCTGCTCGACGCGGCCGGCACGGTGCTGGCGCAGTTCCCCTCCTCGACCGGCAGCGAGCACGATCCGCTGCCGATCGGCGCCTGGAAAGTTAACGGCATCGCGCGCAACCCGGTGTACCACTACAACCCCAAGCTGTTCTGGGACGCCAGCCCCGGCGACAAGAAAGCCAAGCTGCCGGCCGGCCCCAACAATCCGGTGGGGGTGGCCTGGGTCGACCTGTCGAAGGACCATTACGGCATCCACGGCACGCCGCTGCCGGCCTCGATCGGCAAGACCCAGTCGCACGGCTGCATTCGCCTGACCAACTGGGATGTGGCTACCCTGACCGGCTCGGTCGGCTACGGTACCGAGGTGCTGCTGCAGGAATAAGAGCCCATCCTGCCGAGACAGGCTCTAAGAACCGACTCACCCTACAACAACAAAGGATCATCGTATGAAATGGCTACTGACTTTCCTGGCGGGCCTGGTGCTCGGCGCGGGCTCCCTGTTCGTCTACCTGCGCACGGTACCCAAGCCGGCCGAGGTCGTGCTGGCCCCCGCCGCGCCCGCCGTCGTCGCGGCCCCGGCCCCGGCCGCCACCGGCGTCCCCCTGCCCAGCACCGATCTGCCGGGTGCGCCGGTGGTGAGCACCGACCTGACCGAACTCGACCTGCCGCTGCGTCCCGGCATGGGCCAGGTCGCCCTGCCCGCCGTCAATGCGGCCGGCAGCGAGGCGCCAGGCGCGCACGGCGGCAAGCTGCTGCTGCCGGTGGAAGGCGTCAAGCTGGCCGACCTGCGCGACAATTTCGACCAGCCGCGCGGCGCCGACCGCCACCACGAAGCGCTCGACATCATGGCGCCCAAGGGCAGCAAGGTGCTGGCGGTGGCCGATGGCAAGCTGGTCAAGCTGTTCAACAGCAAACCCGGCGGCCTGACCGTGTACCAGTTCGATCCGACCGAAAAGTACGCCTATTACTATGCGCACCTGGACCGCTACGCCGAGGGTGTAAAAGAAGGCATGGACCTCAAGCGCGGCGACCTGGTCGGCTACGTGGGCGTGACCGGCAATTCGGATCCGAATGCACCGCACCTGCACTTCGCCGTGGTGGAACTGACGGCCGAGAAGAAATGGTGGAAAGGCACGCCGATCAACCCCTTCCCCCTGATCGGCGAATAATCAGGCGCGGCGGCGCGCGCGCAGGCGCCGTCCGCCGAGCAGCATCAGCCCGGCGCCCGCCAGCATCAGGGCCGGCGTGCCCGGTTCCGGCACCGCCACCGAGCCATCGTCCAGGGTCAGCAGGAAGCCGCTGCACGCGCCCAGCGTGTTGCAGCCGTGCGCGGTGATCTGCCCGAGGTCGTTGATGTCGGCCGCGTAGTTGAGGGTCCAGCCGAAGCCGGGCCCCACCAGCGCATTGAGGTCGAACATTTCGCCGTCCGAGTACAGGAAGGCGTGCGAGGCTTTGCCGCCGGCAATATCGGAACTGCCCACCGCCTGGCCGGCGTTATTGATCCCGTAGCTGTAGCTGTTGATGCCGCCAAGCGTGTCGAGGTCGGTCATGATCCCGTTGTCGAACACAAAGGCATGGGCGACGGCGTCGCCCGCCAGGTACGAGAAGCCGGCCACCGCGCCGCGGTCGTTGATCCGGTTGGCTTCGCTGTAATTGCCGCCCAGCGTACCGAGGTCGACCATGCCATTGCCATCGTCCAGGAAGGCATGGTAGTTGCCGCCTGCCAAGTTAGCCCTGCCCACCACCGTGCCGCTGGCGTTGATGTCGGTGCCCATGCTGCTGTCGCCGCCGAGCGCGCCGAGGTCGCGCATCTGCCCTCCCGCCGTGGTGCGGAAGGCGGCGTGGGTGCCGTCGGCGCGGTCGGCGCTGCCGACCACCTGGCCGGCATTATTGATGCCTTTGGCAAAGCTGTTGGCGCCGCCGAGCGTACCGAGCGACTCGATCTTGCCGCCATTGAAAATGACGGCGCGCGACTCCCCGTTTCCGTTGAGCACCTGCCCCGCCGCCACGCCGGCGTCGTTGATGCCGCTGGCGATGCTGCGCGTCGCCTTGTCGGGGCTCAGGCTTTGCATGACCCCGCCGCGCGAGACGTAGGCGCTGCTGATATTGTCGCTGTTGAGCGCATAGCCGACCACCGACCCGCTGTTGTTGATGGCACGCACGTCGCCGCTGGCGCCGCCGAGCGTACCGAGTTGTTTGACAGTATATAAAGGAGCAGCCTGGGCGGCAGCCGGAAACAGGCAGGTGGACAGGACAGTGCACAGCAAACTGAGCTGCAGCAGACGCGGCGTGACGGGCATGGGAACTCCAGGCAACAAAATGATCGACAGGCGCGCCGGAGCGCTCCGGCGTGCCCGTCGATTCTAAACCCGATTTTCCCACGCACATTATGTCGTTTGGAAAAATGGTTCCGCGCATACACACTTGCGGGTCAACCCTTGCCGCCGCACGCTGTGGCGCAATGCCATCACTCGTTGCGATCCGCGCCCACGTTCACCGCCGCGTAGGCGCGCTGCACGGCCACCGCTTCCCGGCTTTCCTTGCCATACAGTTCCTCGGCGGCGGCCAGCACCTTGGCGCGCGCCTCCTTGTAATCGGTGCTGGAGGTAAAGCGCGTGGTGGCGGCGTCGAACCAGATGCGCCAGGCCTTGTCGAGGCCGATGCCGCTCATCGCCCGTGGAGTGCCGGTGAGAAATGTACTGTGGGCATCGCTGGCCGGGTCGGCGCTCGACCCTTGCGCCAGGAAATAGAACATGCGGTTGTTGGGACCGCTGCTGTAGTGCACGTCCAGGCGCCGCAGCCGGGTCGACCAGGCATCCGGACTGCTGCGGTCCCTGCTCGGCCGGATCATGTAGCGCAGCGGCGTGCCGCTCTTGCTGATGTCCTTGCCGATCATCCAGTCGTTGCCTGCGGCCGGAACCAGCGCCCCGCCCTTGCCGGCGCGCGCATAGGCTTCCACCACTTCGCCGGTGATGTCGGACGAGGATTCGTTCAGCCCGCCCGATTCGCCCATATACACCAGGCGCGAGGTGGCGTCGGTCACGCCGTGGCCCATTTCGTGGCCGACCACGTCGAGCGCACCCAGGCTGTTGAAGGTGGAACCGTCGCCGATGAACATGCACTTGCAGGTATCGCTGTAGTAGGCGTTGTCGTAGGCGGTGTTGACGTGGGCGGCGATGTAGGTGGCGCTGTCCTGGCCGTCCATGCTGAGCCAGCCGAGCACGTTTTTCAGCATGTCGTAGGTGCTGGCCAGGCCCCACATGGCGTTCACCGCCGCGGTCTGTCCGTTGGCGTCGGTGGTGCTGCCGCCGGCCAGGTATTGCTTGCCGTCGCCCCAGGTGTTGCCGCTGTTGACGAACGGCTCGCCCGCCTTGGTGCCGTGGTCGGCGTTGGTCACCGCCAGCGCGCCGAACCGGCCGCCTTTGGCGCGCAGCGGATCGACCATGCGAAAGCCGGCGCCACTTTCGCTGGTGCTGAGCGGGACCTCGCCCTCGTACTGGCTCCTGCCCTTGCCGGCCGCGCTTTGCAGCATGCTCCACTGCGCCAGGATGCGTCCGCTGCGCGCGCTCACCACCGTGTCGTGGTAGACCGGCTGCGGCCCGGCGCGCAGGCGCGTGGCCACCAGCCAGGCCAGCTCGTAACCGGCCACCACGTCCGTCATGTCGAGCGCGTTGAGGGCGTCTTCGGACTTGCCGAGGGCGGCCGGCAGGCGCTCGCTCCAGACCAGGGGATAGATGATCAGTTCGGTCGTGGCCGGGGTCTCGGGCACGGCATCGGCGCGCACCGAACGCAGCGCCAGGGTGCTGGCGTGGGCCGACGACAGGGCCGGCAGCACGCCGAAGGCCGCCGTGGCCGCGCCCAGCCGGTTGGCGGCGCCGCGCCCCAGGTGCAGGCGCCGCTCCGAAACCGACTCGCGCACGGGCTTGCCGGCGGCGTCCAGCAGCAGCACCGATTCCGAGCCGAACACCCGCACGCCCTTGTAGGTATGGTGGGCGCGCACCACCGTGCTACCCTGTATCCCGGGATGGCGGCTGGCGACCAGGAAATGGTGGTCGGCGTCGAGGCCCTGGCGCTGGCGCTGGGCGGCCAGCTGGGCCAGCACGGCGGCGCCATCGGGCGCCGGCGGCGCGCAGGCGCCCGCCAAGTGGAAAGCGCCGAGTGCGGCAAACAGGATGGAACGAATTGTCATCAGGCATCTCCGTTAATCAACTGCCTACCCCGACAACGGTGCGGGCAACATCGATTCTCACAGCAGGTGTGCATGAAGAATTTGCTCAAACTCAAAGAGATGCGCGAATGTCTTGCCGGTTCCGTCATCGTACGGTCATGCAAGCTTGGTACGCTCTGCGTTTTTGCAGTGCTAACCCTCGTTCCACCTGAATCGGAGTCTGTTGCGATGTACCACCCGTCCCGTACCACCCTGTCCCTGATGTGCGCCGCCAGCGTTGCGGTCCTGCTATCCGCCTGCGGCGGCGACGATGCGCCCGACCTGCAGAATCCGGGCACCAGCTGGCCGCCGCAGCCGACCGTGACGGCCCACCGGGGCGCCTCGGCCCTGCGTCCGGAGCACACGCTTGCCGCGTACCAGAAAGCCATCGAAGACGGCGCCGACATCGTCGAGCCGGACCTGGTGGCGACCAAGGATGGGGTGCTGGTGGCGCGCCACGAAAACGAGATCTCGGGCACGACCAATGTCTCGACCCTGCCGCAATTCGCCGCCCGCAAGGCGACCAAGACCATCGACGGCATTCCCGTCACCGGCTGGTTCACGGAAGACTTCACCCTGGCCGAACTGAAGACCCTGCGCGCCAGGGAGCGCATTCCCGCCAACCGCCCGCTCAACGCGGCCTACGACGGCCAGTTCGAGGTGCCGACCCTGCAGGAAGTGATCGACCTGGTGAAGAAGGAAAGCGGCGCGCGCAACAAGACCATCGGCCTGTATCCCGAGACCAAGCACCCGACCTACTTCAAGAACATCGGCCTGCCGCTCGAAAAGCGCCTGGTCGATACGCTGGTGCGCAACGGCTACCACGGCAAGGAAGCGGCGGTCTACCTGCAATCGTTCGAAGTGGCCAACCTGAAGGAACTGCGCAAGCTGACCGACATGCGCATCGTGCAGCTGATCGACAATCCGGCCAATCCGCCGGCGCCGAACGGCGCGCCGCGCAATGCGCCCTACGACTTCGTGGCGGCCGGCAGCAAGAGCACCTACAAGGACCTGGTCACCCCGGCCGGCCTGAAGGAAATCGCCACCTACGCCGACGTGGTCTCGCCCTACAAGGAAGTGATCATCGGGCGCACCGGTGCCAATGAGCTGGCCGCGCCGAGCAGCTTCGTGGCCGACGCGCGCGCCGCCGGCCTGAAGGTGCACACCTGGACCCTGCGCCCGGAAAACCCGTTCCTGCCGCCGAGCATGCGCCGTGGCGACCCGGCCTCGCCAAGCCAGCGCGGCGACGCCGAAGCCGAGATCCTGGCCTACCTCAAGGCCGGCATCGACGGCTTCTTCACCGACGATCCGGCCGTGGGCCGCGCCGCCGTGACCCAGTTCAGGAAGTAAGCCCCAGGCCGCGCCGCCAACGGCGGCGCGGTGCTGCACCGGCTGTTTTTACCACGTCCGGTTCCAGCTCAGGGCCAGCGTGCGGCCGCGGCCCGCATAGGTCCCGGCCGCGTCCAGCGCCGCCGTCGACTGCGAGTAGTAGCCGACATACTGTTTGTCGAACAGGTTCTCCAGGCTCACCCCGAAGCGTCCGCAGGCGCTGTCGAAGGTCAGCGCCATGTCGGCCAGGGTGTAGCCCTTGAAGTGCTCTTCCAAGTTGCTGGTGCCGGCCTTGCGCCCGATGTTGATGTCGCGGTCGCGCAGGTGCGCGGCCTGCACGCGCAGCTGGGCCTTGGGCGCCCACTGCCAGTTGGCGCCGATCACGCCCTTGTCCGGCCCCTGCGCGCGCGCCGGCAGCGACAGGTCGAGCGGCGCGCCCTGGGTGGCCGCCGTCTTGCCGTCGGTGACGGCGTAGCTGCCGAACACCGACACCGTCTTCACGGGACGCCACTCGCCCGACACTTCCCAGCCCTTGACCACCGTCGGCACCCGTTCCACCGAGCCGATGCCGGCCGCGCTCACGCGCAGCACGCTGCCCAGCCTGGAACGCGAGTCGTAGCGCGAGATGCCCACCTGCCCTTGCGCGCCGCGCCAGTTGACGCCCACTTCCTTGTTGCGGGTGACGATCGGTTTCAGGTCGATCAGGGTGGCCACCGATTTGCCGCTGGTGTTCACGCCGCGCAGCACCAGGCCGACGTCGGGCAGGCCGAAGCCTTCGGAACTGGCGGCAAAGGCCGACCACTGCGGCGCGAAGCGCCACACCGCGCCGATGTTCCTGACCGACCTGGAAAACGCGGTCTCGCCGCCCTGCACCAGCCGGTTGCCGTAGGCCGCCAGGGTGGTGTAGGTGTCGACGGTGAGCCTGGCCCGCTCGTGGCGCACGCCGCCGCGCAGGGTGAGCGGGCCGATGTCGTATTCGAGCTGCGCGAACGGCGCGGTCGAGGCGAACTGCAGTTGCGGGACCCAGACGCGGTCGGTGCTGTCGAGGCGCTGCTGGGTGTTGTCGCGCAGGACATCGAGGCCGACCGTCATTTCCAGTCCCGCGACCAGCATGTCGGGGCGCACCCAGGTCATGCGCGCGCCGCGCTTGTCGGCCACGATCTGCGACTGGTCGTACAGGGTGCCGATGGGCGCCAGGCGCACGTCCTGGAAGGTCGACGCGGGGGTGGCGCCGTACAGCGCTTCGAAGTCGTGGCTGAACAGTTGCGCGCTGAAGGCGCCGCCGAACAGCTCGTCGTGGCGGTAATCGAGACTGGCGCTGCGCACCTTGTTCCTGGGCGGCTCGCCCGGCGCGCGGCCCGGCAGCGATGTCGTCGGCACCCCGGCCGCCAGCACGCCCGGCTCGTTCCTGTAGTCGCCGTCGCCGCGCAGCCCGAAGCGGTTCAGGCTCAGCTGGATGCGCTGGGCGCCGAAGCGCTGGCCGATCTTGAAGAACAGGTCGTCGCCACGGCTGTCGAGGGTGTCGCCCTGGACGTTGTCGATGCCCAGGCGGCGCCCATTGCCGTCGTAGCCCATCCCGCGCCGCTGCATGCCGACGTAGGCCAGCAGGTCGAAGCCGCCATCCTTGTGGGTGAGGTGGTAGCCGGTTTTCCAGTCCAGGTTATCGGAGCGCAGCTGGCCGGAGGCGCGCACGGAGAGGCCGTGCGTGGTGCCGTCGGCGCGCGCGGTCCTGGTGATGTAGTTGATGATGCCGCCGGTCGCGCCCATGCCCTGCATTGCGGAGGCGCCGTTGATCACTTCGATGCGCTCGATGATGGCGCTGTCGGCAAAGTAGCCTTCGCGCGAGCCGGCGCGCAGCGGGTTCGATTGCGGTATGCCGTCGAGCAGGATCAGCGGCTGGCGCCCGCGCAGCGATTCGCCGGCCGAGGTCATTTTCTGGCGGCTCGGCGAATAGCCCGGCACGTAGGTCGCCAGCGCCTGCGAGGGGTCGTCGGCGATCAGGTATTGCGAGGCCAGTTCCTGCTGGCCGATCACGGAAATCGCCCCCGGGATCTTGTCCACCGCCTTGGCCCCGCGCGTGGCGGTCACCACCACCGTGCTGGAAGGCGCAAGCACCTCCGCGGCCGTTTGCGCGTATGCGGTCGACATGGACAGGCAGGCCAGCGCAAGCGCGCGGGAAAGGGGCGACAGAATGCTCATACGGGGGGAATCCTTGATGGTGGGACAGAGATGTTGACATTCGCGGTACAATGTGAATGATAACGATTCCCATTCAATTATTCAAGAAGCATTAAAATGATCCGCCCCGCCCTCGATCGCGTCCCTGCATGAAACCGCTCATCCGCTTCATCCACCTGTGGGCCGGACTGATTTTCGGGACCATCCTGGTCGTGCTGGGGCTGACCGGCAGCGCGCTGGCGTGGATGCACGAACTCGACGTACTGCTCAATCCCGCCCTGCTGCAGGTGGCGCCGCCGCCCGGCCTGGCGCCTGGCGCGCCGATGCGGGTGGCGCCCGCCACCGTGCAGGCGGCCACCGAACGCCTGCTGGCCGATCCCCTGTACGGGCGCCCCAGCCAGCTGATGCTGCCCGAGCGCGCCGGCGACGTGTTCGTGGCCTGGTACCGCGACCACAAGCAGCCGGCCTCGGCCTGGCGGGTGGCGCTCTCGCGCCAGGTGATGCTGGACCCGGCCACCCTGGCCGTGACCGGCGAGCGCACCTGGGGCGGCTTCGGATTGTCGCGGCCGCAGTTGATGTCGACCCTGTTCCACATCCACCGCTACCTGGTGGCCGGCGACACCGGCAAGACCGTGATCGGGGTGACCGGCGTGGCCCTGCTGCTGCTCGCGCTGACCGGAATCGTGCTGTGGTGGCCGCGCATGACGGTGTCCGCCATCAAGGGCGCGCTGACGGTGCGCCATGGCGGCAACTGGCCGCGCTTTCATTTCCAGCTGCACCGCGCCGGCGGCTTTTTTGCCGCCCCGGTGCTGCTGGTGCTGGCGCTGTCCGGCGTGTACTTCAATATGCCGCAGTGGGTGCTGCCGATCGTCGCTTCGGTCGCCACGCTGGCGCCGAACGTCAAGGCGGCCAACCGCAGTGCGCCGGACGCCGCGCCGATCGCGCCACTTGACGCCATGGCGGCGGCCCAGGCGCAGTTCCCGCAGGCGCGCGTGTCGCGCGTGGGGCTGCCGGCCAAGCCCGGCCAGCCTTACGAAATCCGCCTGCGCCAGCCCGGCGAGGTGCGCGCCGGCGACGGCGCCACCCGCGTCTCGGTCGACGCCGGCGACGGCCGGGTCCTGCGCATTGTCGACCCGCTGCGCGCTCCGGCCGGCGACACTTTTCTTAGCTGGATGTTTCCGCTGCACACAGGCGAAGCCTTCGGCATCGCGGGACGCGCCTTCATCAGCCTGTTCGGCATCGTGCCGCTGCTGTTCTTCGTCACCGGGCTGTTCATCTGGATCAAGCTGCAGCGCCCGAAAAAGCGCAAGGCCAGGGCCGCCGCCGCCTGATCCGGCGGCGATCCATCATTATTTTTCCGGCAAACGGTTTATACGGTTTATCCCGCGCCGCACCAAATTTCCCCAATCCCCCTCGTTGTATTCCGATCACTCCTGCTGGCCTATCTGTCAATCTCGTAGACTTTTTCATGGTCTGCCTATAGATTAGATCGGCAATCGTCGCCCGGCAATACGCTGGACGACGGCTGCGAAGGTCGCATTTTTCATCCGCTTTCCCACCCCGGGGTCAGGCGCCAGCCTGGGCTTTTCTCGATCGAACTGCATTCGCACAGAGAGATTTTAATGAAGAAGACTTTTCCCATTGCAGTCATGCTGTTGTCCACCGGCGCTGCCGTAGCGCAAGAACCAGCGCCCCCTCCTGCTGCTCCCGATTCATCCGCGCCTGCAACGACGAAACCGGAAGAAATCCTGAAAGTCGTGATCGTCTCCACCGGCAGCCGCGGTTCGCAACGCACCGTGGTCGACGCCCCGGTGCCGGTCGACATCATCAACACCAAGGACCTGAACAAGACCGGCCAGATCTCGCTCGACAAGGCGCTCGGCATGCGCGTGCCCTCGTTTAATACGGTGCAAACGCCGGTCAACGACGCCACCTCCCTGCTCGACCCTTACGAGATCCGCAATATGGGGCCCAGCCGTTCGCTGATCTTGATTAACGGCAAGCGCAAGAATTCGAGCGCGCTGATCTACACCCAGACGTCGCCCGGGCGCGGCGAGAGCGGCTCCGATATTTCCGCCATCCCGCAAGACGCGATCAAGCGCATCGAGGTGCTGCGCGACGGCGCCTCGGCCCAGTACGGCTCGGATGCGATTTCGGGCGTGGTCAACATCATCCTGAAAGACAATCCGGAAGGCGGCTCGCTGACCGCGCGCGCCGGCGTGACGGGCGAAGGCGACGGCAAGATGGGCGCCCTCAGCCTGAACCACGGCATCCGCCTGTCGGACAAGGGCTTCGTCAACTACACCATCGACGTCTCCAAGGTCGGCCTGGCCGAACGCTCGGGCATCGTCGACGGCCGTGGCGACGCCGCCGACTTCGGCGCCGACCTGCAAAAGGATGTGTTGCCCTTCCTGGCCCAGTTCCCCACCGCGCGCAACGTCAACGGTTCGCCCAAGACCCGCGCCAACAAGTTCCTGGTCAACAGCCGCCTCGACATCACCGACGACATCAACGTCTACGGCAATGCGGCGTATGTGAAGAAGCAGGTCGACAGTATCGCCAACTACCGCACGCCCTACTGGCGTCCGACCGACTTCGGCCTGCTGCATGCGCCGGGCACGCCGTACGTCGGCTACGGCCCCGAGTTTATCGGCAAGCTGGACGACTACAACGCCACCCTGGGCACCAAATTCACCGTGGGCGACTGGAACGGCGACGTCAGCGTGACCATCGGCGGCAACAAGCAAGCCTACGAAGTCCACAACTCGGTCAACCGCGGCATCGAAAACGCGCGCCTGGACGCCATCGCCGCGGGCCAGACGCCCGGCCCGCGTTCGCCCACCAGTTTCGAGGCCGGCGGCACGCGCTTTCGCCACACGGTGGTCAATGCCGACGTCTCGCGCCAGCTCAGCGATGCCGTCAATGTGTACGCCGGTACCGAGCTGCGCCGGGAAAAGTATGACGTGATCGCCGGCGAATTCGCCTCCTACACCGCCGGCGGCGCCGATTCCTACGCCGGCAACCTGCCGGAAAACGCGCTCTCGGCCGACCGCAAGAACTATGGCGTCTACGGCGGCAGCATGTTCGACATCAGCAAGCAATGGCTGATCGACCTGACCGGGCGCTACGAAAAGTACAGCGACTTCGGCAACGCCACAGTCGGCAAGCTGAGCACGCGCTACAAGGTCAGCGACATGGTCACCTTGCGCGGTTCGGTCTCGAGCGGCTTCCGGGCGCCGTCGCTGCACCAGATCTACACCCAGAAGAAGCAGTATTCCTTCGTGGCCGGTTCGGGCATCCAGGTGTCGGGCCTGACCAACAACGAGTCGGCCGAAGCGCGCGCGCTGAAAGTGCCGCAGCTGAAAGCGGAAAAGTCGAAAAACCTGACCCTGGGCCTGGGCCTGACGCCGGACAGCAACACCAGCATCACGCTCGACTACTACCACATCGCCTTAAAGGACCGCATCATCCTGGGCAAGGAAATCGCGCCGACGGGCGACCCGACCCAGGAGCTGGACAAGATCCTGGCCGCCGGCGGCGTGGTGTCGCTGAGCTTCTTCGCCAATGCCCTCGACAGCCAGACCTCGGGCATCGACTATGTGGTCAGCCGCAAGAATATTCCTGCGCTGGACGGCAAGCTGGCGGTCAACCTGTCGGGCAACTACACGCTGAAGAACGAGCGTGACGGCGCCATCAACAACCCGCCGGCGATTGCGGCCGCGCGCCAGTCGGTGCTCGACGCCACCCAGGAAGCGCTGATGTTCACCTCGCGTCCGAAGCACAAGACCGTGCTCGGCCTCGACCTGGACTACAGCAAGTTCAACTTCTCGCTCAACAACACGGTGTACGGCCCGACCCAGTTCCGCAATGCGGGCCTTGACCAGAACCTGGAGGTCAAGTTCAAGACCCGCAACGTGACCGACTTCGCGCTGAACTACCAGCTGAACGACAGCACGACCTTGTCGTTCAACGTCAACAACCTGTTCGACGTGTTGCCGAAGTGGGAATTGAAGCCGGTCAACGACACCGCCAAGGGCAGCGAGATCCTGAGCAGCAACGTGCGCGATCCGAAGACCGGCATGACGCCGCGTGAAACCCAGGTCAACCTGATCACCTTCAATGGACGTTATCCGATCGTGACCTACGACGGCTCGCATTTCAGCCAGCTGGGACGGATGTTCAATATGTCCCTGAACGTGCGCTTCTGACGATGGAGTGAGTCCGCGCGGCGCGCGGCTTGCGGAGGCCGGAAAAACCACGCTTCGGCGTGCCGGCCTGCGCGCCGAGCAGCCGCTCGCCGCTCGCCGCTCGCCGCTCGCCGCTTCCGTTCAGGCTATCTTCAGGGCCTTGGCACGACGGCTCGCCAGGCCCACCACGCCCAGGCCGAATGCCAGCAGCGCATAGGTCTCGGGTTCCGGAACGGCGACGACGCTGACGGCGCCGGGCCCGCCAATGGTCGTGCTGTGCCGGCCATACTCGAAGCCTTCATAACCGGTAATCACCAGGACATACGAGGTGCCGGCGTCCAGGTTGGCCACGAAGCCCGATGTGGTGGTCCCAAGAAGATCGTCGTTGCCGATCAGGGCGTTCGTCAGCGCGGCGCCGGGATCGAAGCTCGGGCTGTAAAGGAATACCATGGAGTCGAAAGCCGCCGTCGTCAGGAAGGAGTACGCCCCCGGCGCGGACACCGTGAACCTGAACTGGTTGAAGCTGACATCCGTGCCGATTCCCGACAGGCCGGACAGGTCCTCGAGCGGTCGATTGAAAATGGCGGCACCCGTCGTGTCGCCGGTGATGGTGTGGATGGAATCGGCCTGGGCGGTCGATGCAAAGGCACAAAAGGCCAGGGCGAGCAGTGTCGATTTCAGAAGCATGGTCATTCCTTTTTGATGATTGCGAGGGGATTGGGTGGGAGGGAACAAGCGCGGACAAGGCCGCGCCTGGCTATCTGGTTTGCGCCGGCAGGATGGCAATGCGCCGGCCTCGCCCGTCGACCGACATGGTCGGCGCCGTGCTGTCGGGCGCGCCGGCACCGGCAGCCCGGCCGCCTTGCACGGAGAACGTGGAAATCCTGGAACGCCGTTTGCCGTCGAACTGGCCATCGACCTGCACCGCCAGATTGCTCGTGCCCGCTCCCGGCGTGTAATTGACAATCAGCGTCATCACCTGGCCGGCGGCGAACGTCGCGCCGATCACGGGTGACCTGGTGCCGATCACGGTCAGCCCATCGACGCCGTAGACCCGGACATTGACCTGCTGCGCAGCCGAATCGAAGGCGATCTTGAGCGTGGCTTGGCGCGCCTGCACCGTTCCCGCGATTTCCACTGGCGCATGCGGCTTGGCCTGGACGGACGCGGCAGTCAATGAGGCGATCAGTCCGGCGGCAAGCGCCGCCGCCAGCGTTGAAATTGTCACTTGCATGATGGTTTCCTTGGAGAGGCGGGGAACGCTTTAGCGCACCGCTTTGGTTTTTCGATTGACAATCGCGGCCTTGCCCGCGATATCGCCGCTTGCGATGCGCAACGACGCGGTGTACTGGCCGCTCGATTTGGTCACGAAGCCCTGGACCGTGAGGATGTACACCTTGTTCGCCTTGGCCAGGAAGGATAACTGCTCGGTTCCGCTGTAATCATTGTCGGCGACGGCGATCTTCTTGCCGTCTTCGAGCAGCGCGAGCCCGATGTCGCTGCTCGAGTTCGCGACGACCTGGATCGGACCCGCGGCAGGGCTGCTGAACCTGATGTAGCGGTTCGCTCCAAGCCGGTTGACGTTGTCCACGTCGGCCAGGAAGGTCAGGGTCTGGCTAGCGCCGTCCACCGTCATCTGCCGGAACACCGGCAGGTTCGCCGCATTGCTGCCGTTGTTGGTCTCGCCGGTCCCGAACGCATCCTGAATCGGGTCGATGCGCGAAGTCGAGGTCAGGCTGTCGATTGCCGCAAGGGTGGAGGCCGAGGTGCCGGGGACCGCTTTGAGGGCATTGGTGAACGAAAAAATGGACGTCACAGCCGAAGTACTCTTCTGCCCGCCCGTCATGATGTCGTAGATGGGTCCCAGTCCGAGCGCCACCTTGTCGAACGACTCATTGGCCGGGTCGAACAGGTCGTACAGCACGGATTGCACCGACGCTTCGGAGAACCAGCCCGGCGTCGGATCGTCGGCGTCGTTGGTTTCCATGTCGATGACGAGCGTCGTCCTGGCCTGGCCGACGCCTCCGGTATCCTTGTAATTGGCGTCGGGAAAAAGGATCATCGCGCTCAGCGCATTTCCCCACCCTTCGCCAAAGGCAAGCCGTGGATCGACGATGTCGCCGGAGCCGTGACTGCCACCGATGCTGTCCGAGCGGCCCAGCTTGTCTTCAAAGTAATGGCCCCATTCATGCACCATGACGTGGGCATCGTATTCGTCGGTATCCACATCCGCCTTGCCGAGGATGTAGATGCCGCCCGAACGGCTGTTGTAGTGGGACGTGTCGATCTGGCCCAAGGCGCTATCGCCGGGTTCCGGGCGGTTGTTGACGCTCCAGTTAATTGGCAGCAAAGGAAAATTCACCTGGGGCCGCACCGCCATGAAGGCGCGTGCCGTCCCGTACAGCGTGTCGAGGCTGGCAAACGGTGCGGCGGCGCGCGCGCCCGTGTAGGACGACCCTCCCCAGCCGCTGCCTGCGTTCAGGTCCTTGACGGTGAGCGCTGCGGTGGTGGTAATTGCAGCGGACTCCAGCGTGTACAAGGCGTTGCCGTTGGTGTTGTCCTGAACCCGCAAGGGCGGATTGGCCGTCTCGGCGAACGCCCGGACCCTGACCCGCGTGACCAGGTCGGGAACCGGCAAGCTGTAGCTGCCGTCTTCCCCCGAGACGGTGGCCGCGAGCTCCCTGTTCGTGCCGCCCTCCTTGCTGTATTCGACCAGCACCACCCGCACGTTGCGAATGGGCTTTTGCACAACCGCTCTGTAGTCGAGCCCGTCTTCCAGCGTCGACGGTACCCGGTCATAGGTCAGCTTTCCGTACAACACCTTACCCTTGGTGTCGGCGTTGGCGTCGCTCACCGCCAAACCCAGAACGCCGAACAGACAGAGTGCCCCCGCGCCAACGAGCCGGGCCAGTCGGCTCGTCTCACGATGGCAAAGGCCGTTTCCAGATGTGCCCCGAACGCGCATGAAGATGTCTCCTGTTGGTCAATCGCCAAAAAACCATGGCAACCCTGTTCCCATGGTCACGTTTCGTCGCGCGGGGCCCCTACCGCCCAGCGGTGGATCTGCCTGTTAAAAATATCATATTGTTGATAATTGTTTACATGTTTTTGGCGCTTCTTAAGCAAATTACGCTGACGTCGTTGACTTATTCGTTGGCTAAAAACCACAAGCGGCGAAGGATTCGCGCTCGCCTGGGTGACCGGCGATCGGCGTCCACCCGATGCGCTGGCCAGTTCCAGGGTCTTGCCTGGCTACGCCGCCAGCGCCTGTGCGTAGGATGCCTCGTTGGCGCAGGCGCCCGCGCGGATGCGCAGCCGGGGCGATGCGCACACCGCCACCGCTTGCTCCTCACCGAGCAAGGTCAGCATCGCCGGCACATCCATGCCGTTGATCGCGGCCTGGAAGCGCCGGATCAGCTCGCGGGAGAGTTTTTCTTCCGGCCGCGCTTGCGCCCCGGCCTGCCGCAGCCGCCGCCGCGCCCGTGCCAGGTGCTGGCGCGCGTTCACGGCGCTTGTCCCCAGCGCGGCCGCGATATCGGCATGGCCGCATTCGAATACCTCGTGCAGGACCAGGGCCAGGCGTTCGGACGGCGACAGACGCCCGAGCAGGCAGGCCAGCGCCTCGCCCAGTTCGGCGCGCCGCAGCAAGCCCTCCTCGGGCGGCGCCGGCGCCACGGCGGGCGCCAGTTCCGTGGCGCCGTGCGCGGCGATCGCATCGCGCGCGCGTTTGCGCAGGCGGTCGATCGACTGGTGCTGCACCACCGTGGTCAGCCATGCCGCCGGGGTCGCCAGGGCCGCCTGTTCGGCGCCGTGCCACTTGAGAAAACAGTCCTGCACGATGTCCTCGGCTTCCGCCTCGCTGCCCACGATGCGGCAACTGATGGCTTTCAGGCGCGGCCGCAGACGTTCGAACAGGGCGCCGGCGGGGTCAGGCGTGTGCGGCATCGAAACTCTCCTTGCTTGTGCTGGTGCCACATGACGCCCGGCATTGCCCGCATGTGACAGGCCGGCGATGTATTTTTTTGCTGTCACGCGGCGCATGCCGCAGGCGTCAGGCAGGCGCAAGCCACTCCTGGATTGCACTCTACCGCAAAAGGATATTCATGACGTCGATTACGCCGATGGGACTGGGCCTGGTGCCCACCGTCATAGAACAAACGGGACGCGGCGAACGCGCCTTCGACATTTACTCGCGCCTGCTGAAGGAACGCGTGATCTTTCTGGTGGGCGAAGTGAGCGAGCAATCGGCCAACCTGATCGTGGCCCAGTTGCTGTTCCTGGAATCGGACAATCCCGACAAGGATATTTCGCTCTACATCAATTCGCCGGGCGGCTCGGTGTATGCCGGCATGGCGGTGTACGACACGATGCAGTTCATCAAACCGGACGTCTCGACCCTGTGCACGGGCTTCGCCGCCAGCATGGGCTCCTTCCTGCTGGCGGCCGGCGCGATCGGCAAGCGCTACGCGCTGCCGAACGCCCGCATCATGATGCACCAGCCGCATGGCGGCTCGCAAGGCGTGGCCGCCGACATCGACATCCAGGCGCGCGAAGTGCTGTACCTGCGCCACCGGCTCAACGCCATCTACGCCGAGCGCACCGGGCAGACGCTGGCGCGGATCGAAAAGGACTCGGACCGCGACAATTACATGTCGGCCGACCAGGGCGCCGCATATGGGCTGATCGACCGGGTGCTGGCAAGGCGCGAAGACCAGCAAACAGGCTGAGCACCGATCCTCGCGCCTAAGCGGCGCTGCGCTGGTAAAACCCTTCCAGCTCGCTGCTGACCAGCGCCTGTCCATGCTCGATCACATAATCCTGGAAGGCCGCCGCCACCTTGGGAATCGGCTGGCCGGCCAGGTGCATCACCTGCCAGTCGGCGTCGACCGGGTTGCCCTTGAGCGGCAGCATGCGCAGCAGGCCCGATTTGAATTCGAGCGCGCATGCGTGCACCGACAGGAAGCCCACGCCCAGGCCGGCCGACACCATGCGCTTGATCGCCTCGTTGGACGACACCTCGGAACCGAAATTGAGCGCGTGCCCGCCCTCCTTGAACAGGCGCTCGACGGCGGTGCGCGTGCCCGAGCCGCGCTCGCGCACCAGCAGGCTGGCCCCCACCACGTCGGCCAGGGTCAGCTTGCGCTTGCTCATCAGCGGATGATCGGCGCTGGCCACGAAGCCCATCGGATGGCGCGCGAAACGCGCCGCGTTGGTGCGCAGTTCGCGCGGCGGCGTGCCCATGATGGCCACGTCGATCTCCTGGCGCGCCAGCATGTTGACGATTTCGACCCGGTTGCCCACCTGGAGCTTGAGGCGCACGTCGGGCCGCTCCAGCGTGAACGGCACCAGCAGCGGCGGCAGCAGATGCTCGGCCGTCGTCACCGCGCCGATGCGCAGGGTGCCGCTGGTGACGCCGTGCAGCGCCGCCAGCTCGTCGCCGGCGTGCTCCCACAGGCGCAGGATGCGCTCGGCGAAGTCCACCATCACCTCGCCGGCCGCCGTCAGCTGGATGCCGCGCCCGTCCTTGCGCGTCAGGGCGACGCCGGTGATGCTTTCCAGCGTGCGCAGTTGCAGCGACACCGCCGGCTGCGTCACATGCAGGGCCTCCGCCGCCTTCGACACGCTCTCGTGGCGGGCCACCAGGACCAGGGACTGGAGCTGGCGAAAGCTGGCGTGATACATAAGCGATTCCCTATCGATTGATAAACATGGGCGAGAAAACCTTTACCGCCCCGCCATGATAGACCAGTTGGCGCTAGCGGCGTCAGAACGCGTAATTGACCGTCACCGCCAGCATGGGCGCCGTCTTGCGCTTGGCGATCGGGCTGTCGGCGGCGTCGCCCAGCAGGCTGACCACGCCGGCCGTGCTGTTGACCGACCAGTGCTTGTTCAACTTGTGATTCCAGTTCACGCCCACGTTCACGCGCGAGATGCCGGCCTTGGTGTCGTAGCGCTTGTAGCCGGAGGCCAGGCTCTGGGCGGCGGTCACGCCGTAGAACGCCTGCATGTTCTTCTTGTCGCTGTAGGTGGCCGAGACGAACATGCCGACCTGGTTCGCTTCGCCCTTGAGCAAGGGCGCCTGGGCCCCGAATTCATAGCTGTTGCCGCGTTCGCGGTTGGACAAGGCCACCATCGCACGCATGCCGACGCCGATGCCGCCGTCGAATTCGTAACCGACGCCGAACACGCCGAGCGCCGAAGCCTTGATTTCGCCCATGCCCTTGAGCGCATCCGAACCTTTATACAGCCCGTGATCGCGGTCGCTGCGGCTGGGCGCCACGCCCAGTGCGGCGCTGAACGCCACCGGACCGACCTTGTTCTTGTACCCGATGCCGTTCACCGTGCTGGCGAAAAAGCCGCTGGCGTGCTGGTAATCGAGCACGATCACCGGCAGCGCGCGCACTTCGTCGCTGCCCAGGTATTCGGGAACGACGGCGGCGCCCAGGCCGACGGTCATGGTCGATTTGCCGGCCGGGGCATCGGCGACCAGCGCTTCGGCGTGAACGGCTGGCGCGATGGCGCTGATCAGGAGAATGGCGGCTGCGGATAAACGTGGCATGTGATGGTCCTTGAAAGTGAATGGAAGCGGCGTTTGCTGGGAAAGTTGAAACGACGGGCCGGAGTGTCGCAACGTTTCAGAAACAGCACCATCGAATCCTCCCGCGTACCGTGAACCGGTCTGAAACGTAGCGCCAAAAGAGACTTTCGGCCACGCCAGGCGATACCGGCGCCGCCGACGCTGATGCATATATATAAGTTGAACCTTATGAATATGGACGAATCTCTGATTTTTCTTTTGTGTCGCGACCATCTATATTGACACCTGGTCAACGCCCTTTCACATCGCGACACCTACAGGAGGAGACACCATGGACACCATCGTCATCGTCGGCGGCGGCGCCGGAGGACTGGAGCTGGCCACCCGGCTCGGCAACAGCGCAGGCAAGGCCGGACGCGCGCGCGTCGTGCTGGTCGACCGCTGGCCCACCCATTTCTGGAAACCCTTGCTGCATACGGTCGCCTCGGGCAAGCACGATCCGCAGGTGATGGCCATCGACTACGCCGCCCAGGCGGCCGAACATGGCTTCGAATTCGCACGCGGCGAAGTGCTGGGCGTGGACCGCGACGCCAGGCGCATTTCGCTGGCGCCGTGGATCGCCGACGACGGCGCCGAAGTGCTGCCGGCGCGCTCGCTCGGCTACGACAAGCTGGTACTGGCCCTGGGATCGGTGACCAACTACTTCGGCGTGCCCGGCGCCGAGCGGCACGTGCTCACGCTCGACGACGTGGCGCAGGCCGAGACGTTCCGCCAGCGCTTCGTGGCCGGCTGCATCCAGGCCAGCGCGCGCCAGGCGGCCGGCGCGCAAGACCCCGGCATCGACATCGTCATCGTCGGCGGCGGCGCCACCGGAGTCGAACTGGCGGCCGAATTGAGCCACAGCGCGCGCACCCTGGCCAAGTACAATGTGCACGCGCTCGACCCGGTGCGGCACGTCCGCATCCGCATCCTGGAGCGCGGCTCGCTGCTGCTGCCGCATCTGCATCCGCGCCTGTCCAAGCGCGCCGCGCGCCACCTGCGCGCGCTCGGCATCAAGGTCCTGACCGACACCGCCGTGGCTCGGGTCGACGCCGGCGCCGTGGTCGATACCGAAGGCTGCACCTATCCATCGGCGATCACCCTGTGGGCGGCCGGCGTGGAAGCGCCGCCGCTGTGCGCCACGCTGGGCTTGAGCACCAACCGCCTGCGCCAGATTGCGGTGGCGCCATCGCTGCAGGCGCTGGAAGATCCGGACGTGTATGCCATCGGCGACTGCGCCAATTTTGTCTGCCCGATCCTCGGCAAGGTGCCGCCGCGCGCGCAGGCGGCGCACCAGCAGGCGCTGTACCTGGCGCAGGCGCTGGGCCAGGTCTCGCCGCCGGCCGCGCCGTTCGCCTACCGCGACTACGGTTCGCTGGTCTCGCTCGGGCCCCTGGCGGCGGTGGGCGTGCTGACCCGCTCCTCCGGCCAGAAATACGCGGTCGGCGGCGCCGTGGCGCGGCTGCTGTATGCCCTCTTGTACCGCAAGCACCAGATGGCGCTGCACGGCGTGCTGCGCATGTCGGCGCAGACGGTGGCGGACTGGATACGCGACAAGCTGATGCCCTCGGTCAGGCTGCACTGAGCGCGCACCCCGGCCGCGTGCGTTTCCATCCACAGTGCCGCCACTTTTTTTGCCGTCTCCAGCTCGGCATAGCGTTGTCATGGTAGCATCGTTTCAGACGATAATTGCGGAGGCGATGATGACACACAGGTGGATCGGACCGGCGGCGGCGCTGCTGGCGGCGGCGCTCATGTCCGGATGCGACACGATGACTGCGGACCAGTGCCGCTCGGCCAACTGGAGCGACATCGGCATGCGCGACGGCCTGGCGGGAAAGCCCATGTCGACGCTGGACGAGCATGCCAAATCCTGCGCCAAGGCCGGCACACGGGTCGACTCCGCCTCCTACGTCGCCGGCCGCGAGCACGGCCTGCGCAGCTTTTGCCGGCTGGAGAACGCCGCGCCGCTCGGCCTGAACGGCGGCGCCTACGCCGGCGTCTGTCCGGCGCCGCTCGACTTCGAATTCCGCCGCCGCCACCAGGCCGGCTATGCCGTCTACACCCTGCGCAGCCAGATCGGCAGCATGGACAGCCGCAGCGAACGCCTGCAGCGCCGCCTGCGCGACGCCGACAAGGACGAATCGAAGCAGCTCGCCGCTACCGACAAGGACGACGAACGCAAACGCATCCGCAGGGAGTTCGACGAGCGCCGGCGCGACGTGCGCAAGGAGCTGCGCGATATCGACCGCGACATGCAAGGCACGCGCGACGCCTTGCGTTCGGCCGAATACACGCTCGATTCGATCCGCTGACGGCTGCCGGCGCGGGGCAGTCCTGCGCCGTGTCACCCTGCGCGGGTCGCCCTGCGCGGGCCGCCCTGCGCGGGCCGCTGCATTTCGCGCCGTCCCGCTGCATTTCGCGCCGTTTTCCGGCATGTCGTCGCATGCCTCCCCGTGCGGGAGGGCTTGTCGTTAAAGTCACGCCATCGCAACGACAACCCTACCGGAGAACACCATGCGCCGCCTGCTCGCCACCGCCTTCTGCGCCTGCACCGTCCTGAGCTCTTCCCTGGCCGGCGCCGCCGACCTCACCATCCGCATCGACGACGTGCGCAGCGCCGACGGCACCGTGCAAGTGGCGGTGTACGACTCGGCCGGCACCTTCCTTAAAAAAGCGGCCGGCGCGGCCGGCGAAAAAGCCGTCGAGGGCAGCACCACCGTCACCGTCAGGGACCTGGCGGCCGGCGACTATGCCTACGCCATCTTCCACGATGCAAACGGCAATGGCAAAATGGACGCCAACATGATGGGCATCCCGACCGAGGATTTCGCCTTCAGTAACAACGCCCTCGGTAAAATGGGCCCGCCCAGATTCGACGACGCCCGATTCACCCTGCCCGCGGCCGGCCTGAACGCCACCGTCAGCCTGAAGCACTAAGCCGGAGACCACGATGCAACGCCGCACCTTCCTCACCTGCGCCGCCAGCCTGACCGCCCTCGGCCTTGTTCCCGGCAGCGCCCTGGCCGATGCCGCCACCTACCGGCGCTTCCACGCGGCGCTCGAGCGCGACCCGACGCTGGCGGTGTACGCCGACACCGTGGGCCAGCAGTCCGGCGCCGCCGTTGTGACGGGCCGCATGCCGGCGGACCTGAACGGCGTCTTTTTCCGCAACGGGCCGGGACGCTTCGAACTGGGAGGCGAACGCCATCACCACTGGTTCGACGGCGACGGCTTCGCGCAGCGCTGGCAGATCGGCGGCGGCAAGGTCGGCCACATCGGCAAGTTCGTCGAGACCGAGCGCTTTGGCGAAGAAACGGCGGCCGGCCGCTTTCTGTATCCCTCCTTCGGCACCTTTGTCGACCGGCGCGGCGTCAGGACCAACGACACCATGAACGCCGCCAACACCAACCTGCTGCCCTTCAACGGCCGCGTGTACGCGCTGTGGGAAGGCGGCTCGGCCACCGAAGTCGACCCGCACACGCTCGCCACGGTCGGCATCAAGACCTGGAACGAGGACATGAAGTCGATGCCGTTTTCGGCCCATCCCAAGATCGATCCGGATAGCGGCATGTGGAACTTCGGCGCCCTCCCCGGCGGCGACCGGCTGGCCCTGTACCGCATCGGCGCCGACGGCCAGGTGCTGAAAACCGCCATGATCAAGGTGCCGCAACTGGCGATGGTGCACGACTTCGCGGTCAGCGCCAGGCACCTGATCTTCCTGATTCCCCCGTACGACATGGTGCGCGCCGACGACAGGAGCTTCGCCGACCAACATCGCTGGGCCGGCAGCGGCGCCGGCGCCCGTCCCCTGCGCGTGGTGGTGGTCTCCAAGGCGACGCTGGACGTGCGCCAGGTGTTCGAACTGCCGCCGCACATGGTCTTCCACTTCGGGAACGCCTTCGACGACGGCGCCACCACCCGCTTCGACGTGGTGCTGCACGAGGGCGACGCGCTGCACCAGGTCGGGCGCGTGATGAGCGGCGAGCGCGAAAAGAACCTGCCCGCGCGCGGCTTCGCGGCCCAGGTCACGCTCGATTACGCCACGGGCCGCGCCACGACCGCGCGCCTGTTCGGCGCCAGCGAATTCCCGCGCGTGATGCCACAGGTCGTGTCGCGCCGCCACCGCCAGCTGGCGCTATTGAGCAGCTCTTCGCGCAACGCCGAGATTGTGCTCGACACCGTCAACCTGGTCGGCACCGACACGGGCAAGGCCGACAGCTACCGCTTCGACGCCGGCTGGCAGGTGGAAGAACACGTGCTGGTCCCGCGCGCCAACGCCCGCTCCGAGACCGACGGCTACCTGGTCGGCGTGGCGCAGGACACCAGGCGCGGGCAGACCGTATTGAGCGTGTTCGATGCCGCCCGCGTCAAGGCTGGCCCGGTCGCGCTGGCGCGCCTGCCCTACCGCGCGCCGCACTGCTTCCACGGTAATTTTCTGGCGGCTTGATGGACGCGATCGAACGCCCCGCGCACACCTCGTCGCACCCGCTCGACGCAATTGCCCTGTTCCGGCGCTGGCCCTGTTCGCCGTGGCGGGACGTGCTTTATACCGGCATCTGGAACACCATGATCGCCCTGTTCCTGACGGCCGCGAACATGCTGTTCAGCGGCGAGCGCAGCGGCTTCTTCCACTTTTTCGGCCCGACGCTGGTGATCTCGAACGTGGTCGGCTACCTGATTCACGCCGTCTTGAGCGGCGCCGACCGCCTGCTGCGCGGCTGGCCCTCGCGCCTGACCGGCGTGCCGCGCGTGCTGTATTTTCTCATCACGGTCGGCCTGTGCGTCATCGCCGGAATCGTCATCGGCACCGGCATGCTCAGGGGCGTCAATCCGCTGCGCTACCTGACTGGCGGCGCGAACCTGGCGCCGCTGCTGCCCTTCGCCCTGTTCGCGGCGGCGATCATGGTCGTCGTGCTGGTCGGCGGCGAGCGCCGTATCGCCAGCGAGACGCTGGCCGCGCGCCAGGGAGAACAGATCGCCAGCGCCGCCCGGTTGCTGGCGGAAGCGCGCCTGCGCGCGCTGCAGGCCCAGATCGAACCTCACTTTTTGTACAATACCCTGGCCAACGTGGTCGGCCTGATCGACACCGATCCGGCCAAGGCGCGTCACATGCTGGAGCGCTTCATCGACTACCTGCGCGCCAGCCTGGCCGCCAGCCGCGCCGACCAGGCCACGCTGGGAGCGGAGCTCGACCTGGTGGCGGCCTACCTCGACGTGCTGGCGGTGCGCATGGGCGCGCGCCTGTCGTACCGGATCGAGGCCGACGGTTGCCGCGACATCCCGATGCCGCCCATGCTCTTGCAACCGGTGGTCGAAAACGCCGTCGCGCACGGGCTCGAACCGAAGGTCGACGGCGGCCGGATCGACATCCGCGCCAGCTGCCGCGATGGCTGCTTGTGCATCGAAGTGAGCGACACCGGCGCGGGGCTCGGCCATGCGCCGTCCAAGCCGGGCGGCGGGGTCGGCCTGTCCAACCTGCGCTCGCGCCTGCGCAGTGTGTACGGTCCTGGCGCTCAGGTACAATTGCTCGAACATGAACCGTGCGGGATCACCGCGCGCCTGCTGCTGCCACTGAAAGAAACGCTGCCATCGACCATCCACGCGCCCTGATCGCGGACGACGAACCGCACCTGCTCGACTACCTGCAAACGCAGCTGGCGGCGGCCTGGCCGCAGCTGCGCATCGTCGGCAAGGCCGGCAACGGCATCGAAGCGCTGCGCCTGATCGACGAACTGGCGCCCGACGTGGTGTTCCTCGACATCCAGATGCCCGGCCTGACTGGGCTCGACCTGGCGCAGCGCTTAACCAGCGACGGCAAGGCACCGCACATCGTTTTCGTGAGCGCCTATCACGAGTACGCGGTCGACGCCTTCGAACACGCGGCGCTCGACTACCTGCTCAAGCCGGCCACGGTGGAGCGCCTGGCCAAGACCGTCGCCAAGCTCAAACTGGCACTGCGCGCCCCGGCGCCTGCGGTCGAAGCCGATGCGCTGCGCGCGCTGTTGCGGCAACTGGCGGTGCCGGTGGCCGCCGTGCCGGCGCCGGCGGCTGCACCCCTGCAATGGATCCGCGCCGCGCATGGCGACGAAACGCGCCTGATCGCCATCGACGAAGTGATCTACTTCCAGAGCAACGACAAATACACCAGTGTATTCTTGCAGGAAGGCGAATGCCTGATCCGCACGCCGCTGAGCAAACTGCGCGAACAGCTCGACGAAGCGCGCTTCTGGCAGATTCACCGCAGCGTGATCGTGGCCGCCAAATCAGTGGCCGGCACGCACACCGACTTCCGCGGGCGCCTCGTGGTCAAGCTCAAGGAGCGGCGCGAGCAGCTCACCGTCAGCCGCAACTACGCCGAGCAGTTCAAGCAGATGTAGGCCACGCTGCTCTCGCTCGCCGACCGACGAGCCCGTGTCCACTTCGGTGCCAGGTCTGACATTCGGACACGGCCTCGTCCATTGTCCACATCACTCTGTCCACTTCGGTGCCAGGTCTGACATTCGGACACGGCCTCGTCCATTGTCCACATCACTCCGTCCTCGTACAGTACAGCTCGTGTCCGAATGTCAGACCTGGCACCGAAGTGGACATCGAAGTGCACAGGCAACTTACCGTCAGCGCAACGACGCCGAGCAGTTCAAGCAAATGTATGCCACGCTGCTCACGCTGTGTGAGAGACGAGGCCGTGTCCACTCCGGTGTCAGGTCTGACATTCGGACACGGCCTCTTCCATCATCCACAACATTCCGTCCGCGCACAGCCCAGTTCGTGTCCGAATGTCAGACCTGGCACCGAAGTAGACACTTCCATCATTCACAACATTCCGTCCACGCACAGCACAGTTCGTGTCCGAATGTCAGACCTGGCACCGAAGTGGACAGAATGTCAGACCTGGCACCGAAGGGGACAGGCACCGAAGTGGACATCGGCGGGGATGCCTAAATGTGTCGCTCGGCGAAAACCTCGCGCGCCGCAAACAGCCCATTGAGCGCCGCAGGAAAACCGGCGTACAAAGCCATCTGCATCATCACCTCGATCACTTCCTCGCGCGTGCAGCCGACATTCAGGGCGCCGTGGATGTGCACCCGCAGTTGCGGCGCCGCCGTCCCCAGCGCGCACAAGGCGGCCATGGTGGCGATCTCGCGCGAGCGCAGGTCGAGGCCCGGACGCGAATAAATGTCGCCAAAGCCGAATTCAATCAGCAGCCGCCCAAAATCGGGCGCGATGCCGGCCAGGCTGGCGATCACCCGTTCGCCCTGCTCGCCATCGATTTCCCGCAGCTTGTCCCAGCCGCGCGTGTAACGGTCGTTTTCCATCGTGTGCTCCTCGCCTTGAAGTGGTTGATGACGCCACTGTGAGGCAGCCCGCCGCGACGGTCCAATACCGTTTGTGTGATACCTTTTCGGTATCGGCCGGCGCGACATCGCCACGGACGCCGCCATTGGCCCGGCGCGCACTCAGCGGATCCGCCACCACGCCCGGTTCCGGCGCGGCGTTAAAAACCCAAATAGGCGTTGACGGTCGCCAGCATGCCGGTCAAGCGGTCGAGCAGCGGGTTATGCGCTGCCGAGACGATCCTGACGCTGCCCGTCATCGTGCGTCCAGGCGTACTCCGTTGCGGCTCGATGCTGACGTCGACCGCGTAAAACGCACCGTGCAAACGCTCGCCTGCGGGCGTCTGCACCGCCGGCAGCGGGCCGTGCGAAAGCGATGTCAGCGCCCGTTCGGCGGCCACGCTGCTGGCCGCAACGCCAACCGCGCGCACCCTGCCGCGCATGACCGTGAGCGGATCGCCATCAGGGAAGAAGCGCACCGGCGCGCCGCTTTGCACGCGCCGGTAGTCGGCCTCGCGCACGTACGCAACCGCCTGCAGCGATGCGCCATCGGCCGGCAGCAGGGTCGCGATCTTTTCGTTCATGCGCAGCCAGCGCCCCGCGACGATGTGCGCCGGCAGGTCGCGCACGACGGCATTGCGGGTCGCACGCACCGTCAGGCGCGCGATCTCGGCCTGCACGCTGTCGCGTTCGACCATGCGCTCGGCCAGCGTTTGCTGCAGCACCTCCGACTGGTCGAAGGTGCCGCTGTTGGTGGCCGCCTTGTCCAGGCGCGCCTGCGCTTCGCGGATGCGCGCTTCCAGCGTCACCAGCCGGTTGGCCAGTTCGGGCGATGCCAGTTCGAGCACGACCTCGCCGGCCTTGACCTGCTGTCCGTTCCGCACGTGCAGCGCACGCACCTGCGCGCTGGCCGGCACGAACAGGTTCTGGCGCGCCGCCACCGTCAGGTAGGCCGGCGCCTCGACCCGCGCCGACCAGGGCAGCACGGCCAACAGCAGCAGGCCGGCCAGCCCCACTGCGTACCAGCGGCGCCGCCGGCGCGTGATTTCGGCGCGGCGCGGCCACATGGCCGCTATCTCGGTAGCCACCGGCTTGACGATGAACCAGCCGATTTCCACCGCCGCCAGCGGCACGCCGATCAGCGGCGGAAAACTGATGAACACAAAGTAGGCAATCCCCAGGAACAGCACCAGCCGGTACAGCGCCGTGCCGAAACCGAAGCCGGCCAGCGCCCACACTGGCAGCCCGGCATGCGGCGCGGGCGGCTCGGCCAGTCCGATCCGACGCCGCAGCACCGAGCGCGCGGCGCCGAACGCGGCTTCCTGCAAATTCGGATAATCGAGCAAATCCGACAGCAGATAGTAGCCGTCGAAGCGCATGAAGGGATTGAGGTTGATCGCCAGCGACAGTACCCAGGCGGTACCGGCAATGATGAACATCGCGCTTTGCAGCGGCCCTTCGGGCAGCAGCAGCCAGCCCCAGGTCGCCAGCACGGCGAAAACCAGTTCGGTGGCAATGCCGGCCACGCTGACCTGCAGGCGCGCGCGCCAGTCGGACAGCTTCCAGATGTCGTTCACGTCGGTGTACAGCACGGGCCACAGCACCAGCAGCGCCACGCCGGTGCGCGTGACGCGCAAGCCCTGGCGCTTGGCCGCCACGCCGTGCCCCACTTCATGGGTCGACTTGAGCAGGGCCAGGGACAAGGCGATCCACAAGGCGCCTTCGATGCTGAAGGCGTAGCTGAAGGTGGCGAAAAACCGGTCCGGCTGCATCATCACCTGCCCCAGGCCGATCAGACCAAGCACTGCGATGACGATCCAGAAGCCGGGCCGGAACATGAATGCGAGGCGCGGGGCCAGCCAGCCGTAAAAGCGGTCGGGATTGGCCAGCGGGACGCGCAGGAACAGGTAGTTATGCAGCAGCCAGCTGCCCCAGCGCGTGGGCGGCGGCGCCAGCGTGGCCAGCGCCGCCGTGGCGGTGCGTTCGCGCCGCGCCAGCAGCTGGTGGCGGTGCAGGAACAGCAGCAGCGCCTCCAGGTTGGCCGCGTCGGGCGCCAGCGGCATGGCTTCCTGCAGGGCCGCCAGCGCGGCGGCACTGCTGCCCAGATGCCAGTGCGCCAGCATCTGGAATTCGGCCTCGCCGATCTGGAAGAAGCGGTTGCGCAGCGGGTCGTACAGGCGCCACGACGGTGTGCCGAGGGGCGACGGGCCGGCGGGGAAGATATCGATGTCGTCGCGCAGCGGCGGCAGGAATTCGGGCAGCGCCATTTCAGAAGCCGACCAGCCGGCGCAGGGCCGCCAGCGGCCGGCGCAGCATGTGGTAAGCCAGCGGCGCGCGTTCGCCGTATAGGCGCACCGTGCCCTTCATCCCGAGCTGGGGCGGCTGCGCCGCAAACCGGCCGCGCAGGCGATAGGCGCTGCCGCCTTCGGGCGCGGTCTCGGTCTCGTAGCTACTCTCGTCCAGGGTGGCCGGCACCGACGACAGTGGCGCCGTGTGCAGCGACAGGCTCATTTGCGCACCCGGCGCCAGCGCGATCGCTTCGGCCGGCGGCAGCCAGGCCTGCAGCGCCACGCGGAACGGATCGGCCAGGGTCATGATATGTTCGCCGGTGACGACCGGCTTGCCGACCAGGTCGAGCGGGTCGGAGAACACCACCACGCCGTCATGCGGCGCCTTGACCGTCAGGCGCTGGACCAGTTCGCCCAGGTAGGCCAGTTCGGCCTGTTTTTCCTCGATGCGCGCCGACAGCGCGGCCACGTCGGCGCGCGAGCCCTCGTCGCTGAAGCCCTTCTGGCTCGAACGCAGCCAGTCGGCGCGGGCGATGTCGAGCGACTTTGCGGCCACCGCGAGGCGGTTGCGCACGCCGGTGTCGTCCAGCGCGAACAGCGGCTGGCCGGCCTTGACCGCCTGGTTCGGGCGCACCAGCACCTCGCGGATCGGCGCGTCGGCCGGCGCGGCCAGCACCAGCGGCGCCAGCGCCACCACTTCGCCGCCGACCACCACCGACAGGCGCAAGGGCAGCAACAGCAGCAGCGACAAGGCCAGCACGCCGAGGCGCATGCGGCGGCTGCGCCAGCGCTTGCGCAGGCGCGCGCGCAGGTTGCGGTGTTCGCGCTGCCAGCCCCACAGGGCGTGTCCGTGGAAGATCGCCGCCTCCTGCAGCAGCGCCACTTCGTGCGCGTCGAACGGCGTGGCGCGCGCCAGGCACATGACACCCGGCCACGGCTCGCCCGGCGATGGCAGCGGAAGCCACAGCAGGTGCGCCGGCAGCCATTCGGCCCACTGGCTAGCCAGCCGCTCCGGAAAGTCGGCGGCGCTTAGCATCGCCGGCTGCGTTCGCGCTTCCGGTATCCGTTCGATGCGGTGCGCGGCCAGGGCGTTCATCCACAGGACGAACGGGCTGTCCGTTTCGATTTTGGCCAGGCCGGAGGCATGCGTGATCCTGCCGCCGCCGACGTCGGCCGGGCGCCACAGCAGCGCCAGGTGGTAAGGCAGCAGCTGGAAGGTCTGGTTGACGATCGCATACGCGGCCAGGTCTTCACTGCGGGCCTGGCTGACGTCGCGCGCCAGCGACAGCAGGCCGGCCAGCAGGTCGGCGCGCGCGTCCACGCTAGCGTTCATTGAATTGGGCCGTGCCGCTCATGCCGGCGATCAGTTCCGGGTGCTTGCCTTCGACCGCGCCGGTCAGTTCGACCGTGCGGCTGGCCGGGTCCACCCGGCCGTTAATCACGCGCACGCGCGCCGGGTAGCTTTTGCCGGTTTCGTCGACCATGATGGTGAACGCGGCGCCCTGCCCCAGCCAGCTAAGCCAGCGCGAAGGCACGTGCAGCTGGAAGCGGAAGGCGCTGTTGTCGATCAGGTCGAGCAGCGGCTGGCCGGCGGCCACGGTTTCGTGGGCGCGCGCGCGCAGGCGCACCAGGCGTCCGCCGAAGGGCGCGCTGATGCTGCAGTAACCCATCTGCGCCTTGACCACGTTGACCTGCGCCTGCGCCTTGTCGACCGCGCTGGCGGCCAGCCGCACATCGAGTTCGCTGGCGGAGCGGTAGCTTTTGAGTTCCTGCTTGCTGGCGTTGGTCTCGCGCGCCGAAGCCAGCTCCGACTCGCTCATCTTCAGGCGCGCGGCCTGCTCGGCGCAGTCGAAGCGCACCAGGATCTCGCCTTTGCGAATGCGGCTGCCCAGCGCCGCCGGCAGGGCCACGATGCGCGCCGCGATCTGGCTGGAGATGACCGCTTCGTTTTCGGGCACCAGCAGCACCCGGATCGGATCGCCCGCCTTGGGCGCCGCCGCTGCGGGTGCGGGCGCCTTGGTCTGGGCCAGGGCCAGCAGCGGAATCAACATCATGGCGCATGCCACAAGCATGCGCATCATGGCCGGGCGCTCTCCGGGGAGCGCAGTATCTGGTCGACGTTCCAGCGTTGCAGGCTGCGGTCCAGGCCCGCCGAAAAATCGGCCAGGCTGGACGCCTGCGCCGGAATCGCCAGGTCCACCCCCATCGAATTGAGCATGCGCGCGTGCGCGGCCTGCATCGCCGCCTGCGAATTGGCGCGCTGCAGGCTCGATAGCACGGCCCTGGCCTGGGCGCGGATCGCTTCGAGCTCGTTTTCGGCCGAACTCTTGACGGCGTTGCTCATCTGGGTGTTGATGCGCTGGTCGATGCCGTCGAGCCGGCGCGCCAGCTCGAATTCTTCGATGGACTGGCGATAGCGCTCGGCGGCGATGCGCACTTGCGCCATGACGGCCATGGTCAGGGCGGCGCGGCGGGTATCGTCGACCTTGACCTGGGCTTCGTGCTGGCGGCGCGCGGCCGGCAGCGAGAACGCCTTGAACAGGTTGAACGAGACGCGCAGGCCCGATTCGTACCAGCTGTTGTGGTACAGGTATTTGTTGGAGTCGTACTGGAAACCGGTATCGAACGACAGGCCGGGCAGGATGCTGAGCATGGTCTTGCGCATCTCCAGTGCGCTGTTGCGCAGGCGGTAGTCTTCTTCGCGCAGTTCGGCGCGATTGAGCAGCGCGTAGTCTTCCATGCGCGGCAGCGCGGCCATGTCCAGCATCGGCGGCATGGCCGGCTCGGCGCCGTTGTCCTTGAGGCGGAAGGCCACGCCGGGGCGCAGGTTCATCAGCGCCGCCAGTTCGATGCGCGCGCTTTCCAGTTCGTTGCGGCGGCTGCGCAGCTGCTGCACGATGTCGAGCAGGCCACGCTGATAGATCAACGCCTGCAGCGGCGGCATCAGGCGCTTCTCCTCGATCTTCTTCGAATCGGCCAGCGCCGTTTCGGCCACCGCTTGCAGGCGGTCGATTTCCGCCGTCCAGCGCTGCGCCGCCATGGCGCGCCAGTAGGCCGTGTAGACTTCCTGCGTGATGTTCTGCAGCGTCTTGCGGCGCCGTTCCTCGGCGATCAGCGCCTGGTTGGCGCTTTGCTGCGCGCGCACGTAGCTCAGGCCGAAATCGAGCGCGTTCCAGGAGAAGGTCAACTGGTCGGTGTTGCGGTTGCGTTCCTGCGCCACCGAGACGTCGGTCTGGATCACGCCGGTGCGCAGGTTCATCGCCGTGCCGCCAGGGTCGTTGTTGCGGGTGGTGTAGCCGGCGGCCGCGGTCAGGCGCGGCAGCATGTCGTAGAACCCCAGGTCGAGCTGACTTTTCAGCAGCGCGTTTTCCATCAGCTTGACGCGGTTCTCCAGGTTGTACTGGTAGGCGCGCGCCAGCACATCGGAAAAACCGAGCTCGCCGCCGACCGGCTCCTGGTCGCGGAACATGGCTTGCTGGTCGCCGCTCACGCGCGCCTGTCGTTCGGCCTCGGTGGAGACGACCGGGGCGACCGTGCATCCGGTCAGCATGGCGGCGGCGAGAGCGAGCGGCATCAGTTTGGTCAGCATGGATGGATTCCTGTGGTGGGATGGCTTCATGTCGGTGTCGGTTCTCCGGAGTCAGCGCTGGCGCGCGGCGAGTGCGAGCAACTGGTCGCGTCCCTGCGACTGCCTTGCCTGCGCATTGGCGATCTGGGCCACCAGACCGGTTTTTCCTGCTCGTGCGGGTTCGCCCGCGTCGGCGCTGCCGCCCGGGCGTGGCGGGGCCGCCTCCAGCGGCGCCTCGGGGCCCCGGTATTCCTTGGCGCCCTGCTGGACCTGTCCCGCTTCGGACTTGATGGTGAAGCGGATCGTGCGCTTGGCCTTGACGTCGCTGCCATCGGCGTCGCGCAGCTTCAGGCCCCGGATGACCTTTTCGTATTCGCTCACCGAGGCGCCGCCGGAGAGCACCATGGTGCCGGTGCCGGCGTCGAATACCGACGTGATATTCGGCGAGGAGACCGTCAGTGCCAGCCGGTCGCGTTCCGGCACCAGCCCATCGTCGATGCGCACCACCGCCGAGACCAGCCGCACCGTGTCCTTGTCGGCCGTGCTGCCGTCGGCCTGGCGCACGTTGATCGAAAAGCCGGCGCCGATATCGCTCGCGCCGAAGGTCTCGCCGAAGCGCGTGCTGCCGCTGGCGCTGGCGCCGGTTTCGATCTCGATGACGCTGGCGCGCACCGTGTCCTGGCCAGGCAGGCCGGTGGCAGGCAGTCCGGCCGCCAGCGCCGGAGCGGGAACGCCGGCGGCGACCAGCGGCACGCCGGGCGCCAGCACGCTGCTGTCGAGCGGCGCCGGTCCCTGCACGCCGGCCGGGGCGGCGTCCGGCGCCAGGGGAGCGGCAACGACGGGCGGGGCCACCGGCGCGGTGCTGCCGGCAGCGTTGGCGTCGGCGGCCAGCAGCGGTTCGGTGACGGGCAAGGTGTCCGGCGTGAAGACGATGCCGGCATCGTTCAAGGTCACGGCGCGCGTGCCGGCGCCGCCCACATTGCCGGCGGCATCGGTCAGGCGCGTGACGATGCTCCAGCCGGTGCTGTGCGCACCGCTATCGACCGCGTTCCATCCGGTGCCGCTGACGGCCGCCGGCACCCAGCTCGCGCCGCCATCGAAGCTCACCTCCAGCAGTTCGCCGCCGGCCAGCGGCGCCGAGATGGTGCCGCTCACGGTACGCCCTGCCCCGCCATCGGTGGTGACAAAGTCGCCGGCGGTATCGGTATCGCGCTCCATGCCGACGATGGCGACCGTTTGCCCGGGCGCGCTGGTGTCGACGCGCAGGCCGTAAGCGCCGGATGCGGCGCCGGCGCGCGACGTCGCGCTGTTTTCCACGCGCGCGGTGTAGCTATAGCTGGCGCCATCGGCCAGGCCGCTGTCGGTGTAGCTCCAGGCGGTGCCGCTCACGCTGGCGGTGCCGATGCGCACGCCGTCGCGGTACACCGCCACGACCTCGTTGGCGCCCAGCGCCGCCGACAGGGAGCCCGCCAGGCCAGGCGCGCTGTCGTTGGTGACGCCGCCGTTGGCTACCGTACCGGTCACCGGACCGACATCGTCGGCGATCGCGGTAATGATCACGCTTTGCGCCGGCGCGCCCAGGTCGATGCTGATGCTGTATGGGCCGGACGCCTCGCTGTTGATGCCGGTGACGCTGTTTTCCACGCGCGCCGTATAGCTATAGGTGATGCCGTCCGCCAGGCCGCTGTCGGCGTAGGTCCATCCGGTGCCGCTGACACTGGCGTTGCCGATGCGCGCGCCATTGCGGAAGACCGCGACCACCTCGTTGGGGCCCGGCGCCACGGCCAGCGTGCCGGCGACCAGCGGCGTGGTGTCGTTGCTGGTGCCGCCGCTGGCGACCGTGCCCGTCGACGGCGCCGCATCGTCGGTGATACTGGCAATGCCGACCGATTGCACGGGCGCTGCCTGCAGCTCGACCGCACGCGTCGCCGCGCCGCCGGTATTGCCGGCCGCGTCGACGATGCGGGTGGCGATGGTCCAGTTGGCGCTGTGGGCGGTCGCATCGACGGCCGACCAGCCGGTGCCGCTGACGCTCGCCCCAACCCAGCTTGCGCCGTTGTCGAAGCTGACCTGCAGCACCTCGCCGCCGCCCAGTGCGGACGACAGCGTGCCGCTGACGGTGCGTCCTGCCGCCCCATCGGCGGTAATGAAGTCGGCTGGCACGCCGGTGTCGCGCGTCATCGACACGATGGCCACGGCCTGCGCGGGTGCGCTGGCGTCCACGGTCAGCCCATAGGCGCCGGATGCGGCGCCGGCCAGGGTGGTGGCCAGGTTCTCGACCTGCGCCGTGTAGCTGTAGGTGGCGCCGTCAGCCAGGCCGGCGTCGGCGAAGCTCCAGGCGCCGCCGCTCACACTGGCGTTGCCGAGACGCGTACCGTTGCGGTAGACCGCCAGCACTTCGCTCGTGCCCAGCGGGGCCGAGATGGTGCCGCTCACGCCGGGCGCGCTGTCGTTGGTGATGCCGCCGTTGGCGACCGTGCCGGTATTCGCCGCGACATCGTCGGCGATGGCGGTAATGGCCACCGTCTGGGCCGGCGCACCGGCCAGCACCACCTCGCGGCTGACCACCGGGCCGACGTTGCCGGCGCTGTCGACGATGCGGGCCGAGATGGTCCAGTTGCCGCCGTGCGCCGTGCTGTCGGTGCCGGACCAGGCGCTGCCGGTCACGCTGGCGACGCTCCATGTGGCGCCGCCGTCATGGCTGATCTCAAGCACCTCGCCGGTGTCCAGCGGCGCTGTCAGCGTGCCGCTGACCACGCGCCCCGCCGCGCCATCGCTGGTGACGAAGTCGCCTTGCACGCCGGTGTCGCGCGTCATGGCGGCGATCGCGACGCCCTGCGCCGGCGCGGCGGTATCGACCGCGATGGCGTACGCGTTCGACGGCGTACCGGCCGACGGGGTGGCGGTGTTCTCGATGCGCGCCGTGTAGCTGTACGTCGTGCCGTTGGCCAGGCCGCTGTCGGCATAGCTCCAGGTGGTGCCGTTCACGCTGGCGTTGCCGACCTTGACGCCGTCGCGCAGCACAGCCACCACCTCGTTCGCGCCGAGGGAGGCTGACAAGGTGCCGGAAATCGCAGGCGCACTGTCATTGGTCACGCCACCGCTGGCGACCACGCCGGTCACACGCGCCACGTCGTCGGTCACCGCCGTGATGGCGACGGTCGTTGCGGCGCCTCCTTGCAGCACCACGTTCTGGCTGGCCGCGCCGCCGGCATTGCCGGCTGCGTCGACGATGCGGCTGCTGATGGTCCAGTTGGCGCCGTGGGCGATGCCGTCGATCGCCGTCCAGGCGCTGCCGTCGACAGTGGCGCTAACCCAGTTTGCACCGCCGTCGAAGCTCAACTCAAGTACCTCGCCGCCCGCAAGCGGACTGCCCAGGGTGCCGGCCACGGTGCGTCCCGCCGCCCCGTCGGTGGTGACGAAGTCGCCGGGAGTGCCGGTGTCGCGCGTCATCGAGACGATCGTCACGGCCTGCGCCGGCGCACCGGTGTCGACGACGATGGCGTACGCGCCCGATGCGGCGCCGGCCGTGCCGGCCACGGTATTTTCCACCTGCGCGGTGTAGCTGTAGCCGGCGCCGTCGAGCAGGCCGCTGTCGGCGTAGGTCCAACCGGTGCCGGTGACGGTGGCGTCGCCGAGGCGCACGCCATTGCGGTACACGCCGACGACGTCGTTCGCGCCCAGCGCAGCGGAAATGGTGCCGGCCAGCGCCGGCGCGCTGTCGTTGGTGGCGCCGCCGTTGGCGACCGTGCCGGTGCGCGGCGCGACGTCGTCGGTGACGGAGACGATCGCCACCGTCTGCGCCGGCGCCCCGGCCAGCACCACGGCGCGGTTGACCGCCTGGCCGGCATTGCCGGCGCTGTCGGTGATGCGCGCGGAAATGGTCCAGTTGGCGTTGTGCGCGCCGTTGTCGGTGCTGGTCCAGGCGGTATTGGTGACGCTGGCGGCGCTCCAGTTGGTGCCGCCATCGTGGCTGATCTCCAGCACTTCGCCGGCTGCCAGCGGTGCCGACAAGGTGCCGCTGACGACGCGCCCGGCAGCGCCGTCGCTGGTGATGAAGTCGCCCGCCACGCCGCTGTCGCGCGTCATGGAGACAATCGCCGGCGTCTGCGCCGGTGCACTGGTGTCGATCACGATGGCGTACGCGCCGGACGCCGTGCCGGCGGTGCCGGCCAGCGTGTTCTCGACCTGCGCAGTGTAGCTGTAGGTCACAGCGTCGGCCAGGCCGCTGTCGGCATAGGTCCAGCCGGTGCCGGTGACGGTAGCGTCGCCGAGGCGCACGCCATTGCGGTACACGCCGACGACGTCGTTCGCGCCCAGCGCAGCGGAGATGGTGCCGGCCAGCGCCGGCGCGTTGTCGTTGGTGGCGCCGCCGTTGGCGACCGCGCCGGTGCGCGGCGCGACGTCGTCGGTGACGGAGACGATCGCCACCGTCTGCGCCGGCGCGCCGGCCAGCACCACGGCGCGGTTGACCGCCTGGCCGGCATTGCCGGCGCTGTCGGTGATGCGCGCGGAAATGGTCCAGTTGGCGTTGTGCGCGCCGTTGTCGGTGCTGGTCCAGGCGGTATTGGTGACGCTGGCGGCGCTCCAGTTGGTGCCGCCGTCGTGGCTGATCTCCAGCACTTCGCCGGCTGCCAGCGGCGCCGACAAGGTGCCGCTGACGACGCGCCCGGCAGCGCCGTCGCTGGTGATGAAGTCGCCCGCCACGCCGCTGTCGCGCGTCATCGAGACAATCGCCGGCGTCTGCGCCGGTGCACTGGTGTCGATCACGATGGCGTACGCGCCGGACGCCGTGCCGGCGGTGCCGGCCAGCGTGTTCTCGACCTGCGCAGTGTAGCTGTAGGTCACAGCGTCGGCCAGGCCGCTGTCGGCATAGGTCCAGCCGGCGCCGTTCACGCTGGCGTTGCCTGCCTTGACGCCGTTGCGGTAGATGGCGACGACCTCGTTGGCGTTCAGGCCCGCCGAGAGGGTGCCGGCCAGCGCCGGCGCGCTGTCGTTGGTGGCGCCGCCGTTGGCGACCGTGCCGGTGAGCGGCGCCGCATCGTCGGTCACGGAGGTAATCGCCACCGTCTGACCGGGCACGTTGGCGTTGAGGCTGACGTTGACCGTGGCCGTGGCGCTGGCGGCGGCATTGCCGGCGTCGTCGCGCGCGCTGAAGGCAAACGTGCGTGCGCCTGCCGTCACGGCCACGGCATCGTTGCGGTAGACGACGTCGCGCGCCACCGCCTGCGCTTCGGCAGCGCTCATGGCGGCAAAATCGTAGCGCTGGAGCGAGAACACGCCTGCGGAATACGCGATGTTTACGCGCACGCCGCCCACCAGCACGTCGGTGCGGGTGACAACCGTGTCGCTGCCGTCGGCGGCAACGGCCGTGCTGCCGAAGACCAGCTTTTCGCCGGCGCCGTCGGCCAGCCCGCCCACGGTCAGCGTGACCCTGAGCACCCGGTCGCTCGCCTCGACCAGCGCCAGCGGGTCGGCGCCGTCGTCCAGGCTGACCGCGCCGCCGTTGGTGCTGGTGACGCTGCGGTCGAGCGTGGCGCCGTTCGATGGCGCCAGGTCGATCGCCGGCGCGATCAGGTCCTGCACGGTCAGTTCGTTGCTGCTGCTGTCGGTGAAGACGTTGCCGGCAATGTCGCGGATGGTCGCCACCACCTGGTACACGCCGTCGAAACCGGCGCCGGCGCTGGCCGGTGTGAGCGCGTCGGCATCGGGAATCTGGAGCGTCCAGGCGCCGCCAAGGACGCTCAGGCGGCCATCGCCGGCAAGGTAAGTTTTTCCGTTGACGCTGACGGCGAGCGTTTCGCCGGCGCCCAGCGTGACGCTGCCGGTAATCTGCGGCGTGCTGTCGGAGGTGACCTGCGGATGGACCACGCTCACGGCACCTGCCGGCGCCGCCGTGTCGATCACCACCGTCTGCGTGGCGATCGCGCCCACGCCGACCTGCGCGCTCAGGACGTAGCTGCCGTCGGCCAGCGTGCTGCCCTGGAAGTCGTAGCGCCAGGCGCCGCCGGCGTCGGCGGTGACGGTCAAGCCGTTGGCAAAGACGTTGCCGCCCGCGCCGGGACCGCTCATCGCCAGCTTGACCACGGCCCCCGGCGCCGCGCTGCCGTGGAACACCAGCGTATTGTCGGAGGTGATGAAGTCGCCCGCGATCGCGCTGTCGGTGCCGATGCTGTCGATGGTGGCGTTGGCGCCTGCGATGCTCTTGTCGTGCAGGACCGTGGCCACGGCCACGTACGGCGTGCCGCCGGCGTCGAGGTACGTGGCGGTGACGGTGACGGTGCCGTTGACCAGCCCGCGCAGGTTGGCCGGGGCGAGCTGCCATGCGTTGCCGTTGACGGTGGCGCTGTCGGCCAGCGTGGTCACGCCGTCGGTGATGGTGATCGACAGCGTGGCGCCATCGGGCACGCCGACGGTGGTGCCGCGCAGGATCACGCTGGTGTCTTCGCTGGCGACCAGGATGCCGTCCGGCGTATTGCTGCCGGTGTAATCGAGTTCGGTGGTAATCGCAATCACCGGCGCCGTCGTGTCGACCACCATGGCCTTGCTGCCGGTGGCGCTGTTGCCGGCCAGGTCGGTGCCGCTGGCGGTGACGGTCAGCGCGGCGCCGTTGGCGAACGATACCGGCCCGCCGCTGCCCGAGGGGATGGCCACGCCGGTGTCGACGCTCCAGGTGCCGTCCGCCGCCACGGTGGTGGCGTAGGTAAAGGTGCCGCCGCCGCTGACGGCCACCTCGACCGCGATCGCGCGCTCCGCTTCGATGTCGGTGGTGCCGCGCAGGACCGGCGTGGTATCGGCCGTCTTGTAGTTGGTGGTGATGCCGATGTCGGCGCGCGTATCGATCACGATCGCCTGGCTGACGGTACTGGTCACGCCCGACGCATCGGTGACGGCCGCGCGCAGGGTGTAGCTGCCGTCGGCCAGGCCCGCTTGCGCGCTACGGTCGACCGACCAGGCGCCGCCGGCGGCACTGGCCAGCTGGCGGAACACCTCGGCGCCGCTGCTGTCGGACAGGGTCACGGTCACCATGGTGCCGCTGGTGGCCGTGCCGTTGAAGACCAGCGTGCTGTCGTTGGTGAGGAAGTCGCCGCCAGCGCCCGTGTCGTTGGCGATGCCGCCAATGGCCAGCGCGCGGGCGTCGATCGCCACCACCTGGGTACTGAGCGCGCCGTTGCCGCCCACGGTGGTGGCGGCGGTCAGGGTGTAGCTGCCGTTGGCCAGCGTGGTGCCGCTGTAGTTGAAGGTCCACACGCCGGTCACGGGATCGGCCACCGGCGTGCCGATCACGGCGCCGTTCAGGCGCAAGGTGACGGTCGCTCCCAGCGCCGCGCTGCCGCTGAACGAGAGGTTGCGGTTGTTGGTGATGAAGTCCGCCGGCGTGCCGGTATCGGGGCTGATCGCCACGATCGACGTCGCCACCACGCTGGCGGCGTTGCCGGCCGGGTCGGCGGCAGTGGCGATGATGATGCTGTCGGCCGGGGTCGGAATCGCCGACTGCACGCGCCAGCTGCCGTCGGCCTGCACGGTGGTGGTGTAGGTCGCTTCCACCGCGCCGGTGCGGTCGCTGTCGATGGTCACGGTGACGGTGGAGCCGGCGCCAAGGCCGCTGCTGGTGCCGGTGATCAGCGGCAGGCTGCTGCCCACGCTGGCCCCGGCGGTGATGTTGAGCACCGGCGCCGTCTTGTCGTGGACGACGGTGGTGCTGGTGCTGGCGTTGTTGGCGGTGGCCGGATTGCGGTCCGGGTCGACCACCGCCGCCACCGTCAGGGTGCCGTCGTTCAGGGCCGACAGGTTCATGCCGGTGACGCTCCAGCTGCCGTCGTCGGCCACGGTGGCGGTGGCGCTCGGGTCGGCGGTGGCGTTGTCGCCGTCCGAGATGGTGACCGTCACCTGTCCGCCCACGCTGTTCACCGCGCGCCCCTTGATGACGACGCTGTCGTCTTCCGTGGCGTTGATCAGGCCATTCGCGTCGACCACCTCGGTGATCGAGATCGATGGCGTGCCGCTCACCAGCAACAGGGTCGGCTGGGTCACGTCGCTGACGGTGTAGAAGGTGCCGGCGCCGGCGCCGACGGTATCGGTCAGTTGCGCCCTGACGATCAGGGTGCCGTTGTTGAAGCTCTTGATCACCGCTTCGGTCAGCACGGCGCTCCAGGTGCCGTTGACGTTGCGGGTCAGGGTCACGCCGGCATCGAGATTGGTCTTGGTGTTTACGCCATCGGTGATCGACAGGGTCAGGCTGCCGCTGGCCGTGGTCTTGGTATTGGCAAACGTGCCGCCGATGGTCACGCCGCCGATGATGTCGCCGCTGCCAATCGTCGTGTCGCCGGCGCCGGTGCCGGTAATGCTCGTAATCGTGACCACCGGCGGATTGGTGTTGGGCGTCTGGTAGGCCACCGTCTGTTCGGCGTTGGCCACCTTGTTGCCGGCCGTGTCGGTGGCGCCGGAGGATGCGGTGACCTTCACCGTGCCGTTGCCGCTCAAGCCGAGCGTAGTCGTAAAGTCGCCATTGGCGTCCACGGTGGCGGTCAGCCCGCTCTGCGGATAGTCGGTGACCAGCGAGATGACCGTGCCGGCCGGCAGATTGGCGTTGCCGGTGACGACAGGGTTGCTGGTCTTGATGATCGATGGCGTGGTCAGGATGATCTGCGGCGCGATCTTGTCGTGGATGACGCTCTTGGTCGCGCTGGTGCCGAGCACCGTCGCGGTCACGGTCAGGCCCGCGCTGTTCAGTCCCTGCAGATTGAAGGCGTTGCCGTCGTTGGCCGTGCCGGCGCCGGACGAGGACAGGGTATAGCTGCCGTTGGCCGCCACCGTGGCGGTCTTGGTGTATTCGAGCGTGCCGTCCGATATCCTGATGACTACCTGGGTGCCCTGCGCCACGTTGGTGGTGGTGCCGCTGACGATCACCGAATCGTCTTCGGCGATGTTGAAGATGCCGTCGCCGAGGATGATGTTGGCCAGGCTGCCGCCGCTGGCAATCGTGGTTTCGATGCCGGTCAGGTCGTTCGCCGAGGTGCCGATGGTGATGCCCGGGATGACCACGCTCAGGTTTTGCGTGTTGCTGGCACTTTGCCCGCTGGCGTCGGGCGGCGTGCTGGCCGTCACCACCGCGCTGCCCGACAGGCCGGCCACCGGCATCGAACCGGCCACCGGTTGTGCGCTGCCGGCGGTATCGAGGCTCCAGTTGCCGCTGCCGTCGGTCGGCACCGAATAGGTGATGCGGTCGGCCGTGCCGTTGCCGGCCGGGTCGATGGTCAGGGTGATGAAGCCGTTCGGCACCGACGAGGTGCCGGTGAAGGCCGGCTTGGGCACGGTGACCGTGACGTTGTCGTCGTTGGGACCGTCGTTGTCGATGATGTCGATGCTCGGCCCGCCGATGATGACCAGTTCGGCGCTGGTGGTATCGGCCACGGTGGCGCCGCCGCGCGTGACTTGGGCCACGATCTGGTAGGTCTGGTCGGGCGCGAGCGCACCCAGCGTGCCGCCGCCGACCTTGATGGCGCTGGCCAGGTCGACGCTCCAGGTGTTCCCGGCCGGCGCCAGGTTGTAGGTGGCCAGCAGGGTCACGCCGTCGTTTTCATACAGCTTGACGGTGAGCGCGTCGCCCGCCACGTTGGTCCAGCTGCCGCCGATGGTTGGACTGGTCGAACCGGTGCTCTGGCTGGTGACGGTGGGCCGGTTCAGGGCCACCGCGCTGGCCAGGTTGCCGGCGGCGTCGGTGGCCGAAGCGGTGATCCTGGTGGTCGCAGTCAAGCCGCCCGGCGGCAGGCTGCCCGACGCCGGCGTGGCGGTCGCGGTGTTCAGGGTCCAGGCGCCGCCGGCCACCACCACCTGGTACAGCACATTGGCGGTGCCGGGGTTGTTGTCCGGGTCGAGCGTCAGGCTCACCACCGCGCCGTCGGGCAGGTCGGCCGTGCCGCCCAGGGTGGGCGTGCCGGCGGGAGTGGTGGCCAGCTGGTCGATGGAGACCAGCGGCGCGGTCTTATCGAGCAGCACGGTGGCCGTATCGGTCACGGTGCTGCCGTTTTCGGTGACCGAGGCATTCACGGTCAGCGTGCCTTCCGCCAGGCCGGCGAGGTTGACGTTGGCGACGCTCCAGGTATTGAGTCCGCCCGTGCCCGCGATCACGGTGGCGCTGGCGTTGGTCGACCCGGCGGCGCTGTCGGTGATGGTCAGGCTGACGGTGGCGCCCACGCCGGCCTTGGTGCTGCCCGACAGCGTGACCGCCGATGCTTCGGCGGACCCGGGCGCGCCGGCCAGCTTGCCGTCGCCGACCGGTTCGCCGATGGCGATCGAGAGCCCGTCCGGCACCGGATTGGCGGCCGACATGGGCGAGGTGAACGCGCCCAGCGCGGCGAAGGTGGCGTTCTTGTCGTAGGCGGCCCCTACCCCGTTCAAGTCGCCGTTAATGGGGCCGGTCTGGGTCTGGGTGAAGCTGATGTACTGCACCACCGTGTCCTTGCCGTAGTTGGCGATGCCGGACGGCCCGCGCGGGCCGGCCACGCCGCTGCGGTCGCTGAGGGAAGGCTTGGCCAGCACGGTGGCGATGTCGGCGATCGGCACGCGCCAGTTGATGAACACGTCGGTGCCGCCGGCGCCGCTCAGGTTGCTGTTGCTGCTGCCGGCTGCCGGCACAGCGGCCGGTCCCCAGTCCGGATCGTTCAGCGCCGATACCGCCACCACCGCGTAGTTCGATGGCGTAAAGGCGTACACGCCGTTGTTCGGCAGCCAGCCGGTCGGCAGGGCCGAGGTGGAGGTGGTGTTGGGCGAGACGTTGGCGCCGGTGCCCGGATCGAGCAGGCGCACCGCCTGGCCGTTGTTGCGGCCGTCGACCGAGAAGAACAGGTCGACCCGGCCATCGAGGTTGGCGTCCATGCCGACGATGGCCACGCCCGAAAAACTGGTGGCGCTGGTCGGATTGTCGATCCGCATGCGGAACACCAGGGTGTCGTCGCCGGTGCTGGCGGTGCCCTTGTCGTCGTAGGCGGTGTAGAGCGAGCCGTGGGCGGTGTCGCCGATGATGTCGGTGTCGGCCGCGCCGGCCTGGGTATCGTTGAAGGGGTCGCGCACCGGGCCTTTCATGATCGTCGTCCAGCCGGTGGAGCCGCTCAGGTTGATCGTGGCCAGGCGGTTGGCGTAGCTGGCCGGCTCGCCCACGCCGTCGCTGAACAGCGCGGGGGCGGCGATCGCGCCGCTGCTGTATTCGAGCGTCCAGTCGGCGCCGGCGCCTGTCGCATTGGTGGACGCGGCCACGTCGGCGCCGGTCAGCTGCGCCAGGCGCGCGGCCAGGGCCACGCCTTGTGCGCTGGCGGCGACATCGCAACCGTAGACGAGGATGTCGGCTTCGGCCGTCAAGGCCTGCGCCCAGGCGGCCACCTGGGCGGCGCGGGCGTCGAGCGTGGCGCCGCTCAAGGCTTGCCCGGGCAGGTCGATGAAGCCGTCGGCCCCGTGCGACACAAGGTGGATGGCGCCGATGTCGCTGCGGCCGGCGAGGATGTCGCTGATCTGGTCGATGCCGTCGCGTCCCGCCGCCAGTGCGATCACGTCGGCGCTGGCGCCGAAGGCCTGGCGGATCCGCGCCGGGTCGGCCACTTCGGGCGAGATGAAGACGATCTGGGCCGGCCCGGCCGGCGCCTCGACCCCGGCGGGCGGCGGCGCCGCCGTGGCCGCATCCCAGGACACCATCCCGGCGCCGTCGAACAGCATGCGTGGTTCGAGGGCGGACAGTTCAACATGGCGCTTCAGGCCGGAGCTGCGGTTCGTCGACATCGGATCTTCCGTTAGAAAATACCGGTCGTGCACGCGGGCAGACGGCCGGTCAAAAAATCTGGACACGGTTTGTTGGGTGTCAACGGAAGCAAATATAGCGCAGTTTTTGCGACGTGCAGGAGGGAGATTCGACGAAAAAGGCAATACTGTCGCGTACGCCACACGGTATTGCCAGATCGATAAAATAGCGCTGCATCGCAGCATGGGACGGCGCTTAATCGGTGCCGATCACGGCAATGCCCAGGTACTTCTGCAAGTCGGCCCGGCGGCGGCCCTCAGTCCAGCGGCACCTGCTGGCCATCGACCGACAGCAGCGGCGCGTCGCGGCTGCCGCCCAGGACGAGCGCGCGGTTGTTGCAGCCGATGTCGATCACGACCAGGAACTCGGCGCTCCTGGCCGGCGCCAGGGTCTGGAAAGCGCCGTGCACCTGCTTCGGCCCGGCCGCGACCGCCGGGGCGTCGAAGTGGGCAAAAGCGGCGGGCGTGAGCGAACGCAGGCACAGGCTCCGGTCCTGGTTGACGATCCTGACCATCCTGTCGCCGGTCAGGTCCATGTTCGAGACAGCATGCATATTCCATTCGAAGATACGCGCTACGGCCGAACTGAGCTTGTCGCGCACGACCACCACGTCCTTGCCGCGCAGGTACCAGACCCGGCGCACCGCCGACCCGATGGCGCTGCCGTAGGCTGCGGCGGCGCTGCCGCTCGCGCTGTCGAGCGTGGGGGTGGTGCGGAAGTCGGAAATGGCGCCGTTCCAGCCGAGCGACTGCGGATCGTCGTTCACGCCCAGCTTCTGGCCCAGGCCGCCATCGTAGGTGACGGCGTTGTGCGCGCGGGTCTGGCGATACCAGGCCGCCGCCTGCACCGACCCGAAGGTATCGCCTTTGCCGGCCTCGATCAGCAAGGGGCGCCCGCCGCTGTGGATCACCAGGCTGTTCTGGTCGGCGTGGCTGTGATTGTACGAGCCGTAGGGACTCGATTTGAAGTAGACCGAGGTGCGCCGGGCGGCCGGATCGGTGATCTTGCTGTGCATGGCGACCCAGCCGATGCTCGGGTAGTGGGCCGCGTCCGCCGGCGGCGTGGGCACGATGCTGCCCGGCGCCGTGAGCGGCGCCTGCAAGCCGGTCAGCGCATTGACGCGCTCGCCGAGGGTTTGCGCATACCATGCCGCCACCGGCGACGGCACCAGCTGGGCATACGACTTGAGCAGGTAGGGAACCGGCGCGATTTCATGCTCGTCGCCGAACACGTGGGTGGGCGCGCCGGCCGGATCGAAGTGCGCCATGAATTGCGCGAAATTGATCGACCACGGCTTGGCGAACAGGTTCACGCCGCTGGCGGCGGCGATCGGCAGCCAGGTCTGGGCATAGCCGGCGGCGCTGTATTCGCCATAGGCGGTGCCGTTGGCAAAACCGCCGTCGGCGCCGCCCCATGGCGAAATCGCGTTCGCGTAGCCGCGCAAGGCGTAGTCGAACCAGGTTTCGGCGGCCGGGATGCGGTCCAGCGCCAGGGTGGCGATGGCGCTCAGCATGCCGTAATTGGTGCTGCCGTGCGAATTGAAGGGATACTGGCCGGCCGTTGTTGCCGGAGATGCTGGCGTAGATGACGGCGCTGCGCCGCTCCACCGAGCCAAGCCAGCGCGCCCGGGTGGCGGCATCGAGATCGGCGCCGAGCAGGTCGACCGCCTTGACCAGGGTCAGCGCGATCAGGCGCGTGGCCTGGTCCTGGTTCACGTAACTGGTGGGGCCCTCGGGATCGAGGGCGGCCAGTTCGTTGCCGCGCTTGATCGCTTCGGCGCGGTTGGCTGCGGCCACGGACGCGCTGTCGGTGCTGCGCACGCGCCACAGCAGGGCCGCCGTTTCGAGCTGGCGCGCCAGCGCGTTGATCGCATGGCGGATCGCGGCGCTCTGGAGGTCGTACTCGGGCGTGCGCGGGTTGGAATAGCGGTGCGGCCAGTTGGCGTCGAGCGCGACGGGCAGCTTGCCGGTGTTGAACGTGACTTCATTCTGCAGGCTCGCGCGCAGCTTGATGCGCTCCGCCGGCAGCGCCAGGAAGGGGTTGGTGGCCAGCTCCCCCGGCAGCGAGCGCACCGGGGGACGCGCGCGGATGATTTTCTTCACGGCCGCTTCGTTCGGCACCACGAAGGGAAGCGCGGCGGCGGCGTCGATCCTGAACGCGCGCGGATCGGTCCATACCGTGTCTTCCCTGGCCCGCACGCGCCAGGTGTAGCTGTCCGGGGCGAAGGCGGCGTCGGGCAACAACCAGTTGCGCGCGACCTGGAAGCGGCGCGTACTGCCGCCCGCGCCCGTCACTTCCACCTCATACCCGGAGGCGGGTTTTCCGTTGATGAACTTTTGCGCCCAGGTAAATCCGGGTGGATTCTGGCCTTGCACCTGGTCGCCCTCGGGCGCCGGGCGCACCATGGCGAGCGAGGTGCCGATGGCCCAATCGGCATACGCGGGCGCGCTCATGACACCGGCGCACAAGAGCAGGGAACGACACTGGCGGGACGAAAGGAAGGACATGCAGGACTCCGTGGTAAAGGGTGAACTGAGGCGATGGTGCAAGCCAGTGTATTGCGGAAATACCCATATTGTCACCAAGTTAAGATCGCCTGGCAATCGTATTGCCTGTGAGTGTTTCTTCCTGAGCAAGTCGGGGTGACTGGGAGTAAAATCTGGCCCACCTCATGCCGCTCTCATCGATCATGCAACGTCTACTCGTGCTTCTGTTGGCTTCCCTGGCGCTGCTGACCTTGAGGATGGACAGCAGCGCCAGCCCGGTGCGCGCGCTCCATCCGGCGCTGGCCGCCCTGCCCGCCGAACTCGTGTGGGCATGGGAACGGCCGGAAGACCTGCGCTGGCTGCCGGCCGATGTGGGCGTGGCGTATGTGGGCGCGACCGTCCTGCTGCAGGGCGGGCAGGCCCAGGTCTACCGCCGCGCCGCCCCGCTGCTGCTGGCGCCCGGCGCGGCGCGCGTGCCGGTGCTGCATGTGGATGTGTCGTGGCGCAAGCCGCCCGTGCTGAGCGAGGCCCAGGGCCGGCGCATTGCCGACGAACTGCTGCGCCTGGCCGCCCAGGCCAACAGGCAGGTGGTGCAGCTCGATTTCGAAGTGCGCCGCTCGCAGCGCCCCTTCCTGGCGCGCACCATCGGCGACATCCGCGCCCGCCTCGATCCCTCGATCGCGCTGTCGGTCACGGCGCTGGCCTCGTGGTGCCTGGACGATTACTGGCTGCACGACATCGCCGCCGACGAAGTGGTGCCGATGGCCTTCCGCATGGGCCAGGCGCAGCATGCGCTGCGCGCGCGCCTGCTGCAACAGGGCGGCTTCACGCGCGCGCGCTGCGGCGCGGCGATCGGCTTTGCCACCGACGAAGCCATGATGGCCGTGCGCGAAGGCCGCCACTATTACTTTTCACCGCAAGCCTGGAGCGCCGCGCGCTGGCAGGCCTTGCGCGACACGCCCCGTTCAACCATTCCATCGAGACTGTAATCATGCGTCTATCCCGCACCTGCTCCCTGCTCGCTTCCGCCCTGCTGTGGCTATCCGCCGTGCCGGCCTCGGCCAGCGGTGACGACTTTTACCGGACCAGCCGCTTCGCGTCCGAATTCCAGCCCGCCAACGCCGAGCTGTTTGCAGCCGGTAAGCTGGGCGTCGTGCCCGGCAGCTACTGGCGCCTCTATCACTACCTGGCCTACCAGGCGGCGCGCGGACGGCCGCTGAACAAACAGCAGGTGGCGGCGCTCAAGATCGATACCTGGCATGTGGGCACGGCCAGCGAGTGGAACAATGCGACCGACGACAGTCCCGGCCCGTCCAGCTGGCTGGCCGCGCGCGCCCCGCTGGCGGCGCAACTGGGGCTGCCGTCCGTGGCGCAATTCGATGTGAACGCCGTCGCCACCCAGGGCGACCCGTACCTGAATTGCCATCCGGATGCGTTCAGGCAAGCCGGCCTCACCATGGCGGCGCGCGCCGCGCTCGCCCCCGCCGGCAAGCCGGACCCCTGGTTCAAGCTGTGGCTGCAAGGCCAGGATGCGGTGTTCGCCAACTGCGAGGAGCCGCGCCACGAGTGGGACAAGCCGGTGCCGAAACGGGTGGTCAAGCTGCCGCCGCCGCTGCCGGCCGACGCCCCCGCCTGGCTGCGCCAGGACCACGCCTACCAGAGCGCCGCCGCCCATTTCTACGCGCGCCACTTCGACCAGGCGCGCACGCAGTTCCTCGACATTGCGCGCGACGCGGCCTCGCCCTGGCACGCGCTCGCGCCCTACCTTGCCGCGCGCACGCTGATCCGCAAGGCCACGCTGGACTTCCCGCTGGGCGAGCAGCCACCGGCGCGCGCACGTCTCGATGCGCTGGCGCAGGCGAAAAAGGAACTCGATGCATTGGCGCAGACATCGGCGCCGGCCAGGCAGATGGCGACCCTGGCCGAGGCCCGCCTGGACCCTGCGGCGCGCCTGGCGAGCCTGGCGCGCGCGCTCGACAACGATCCTTTCGGACCCGACACGGCGCGCATGCTGAGCGACTACCTGGTGCTGATGGACAAACTGCCGCGCAGCGTGACCATGGCCGCGCAGGAACCGCTGACGGTGTGGATCGCCAGCATGCAAGCCGATGCGGTGCTGGAACAATGGGCGTCCGAACGCAGCCTGCTGTTGCAGGCCCAGCGCGTGGGCGCGCTCGAGACCCTGCGCAAAAGCTGGCTCAAGCAGGGCGACGCGCTCTGGCTGGCGCCGCTGCTCAGCCTGGCACGGGCGAACGAGCTGAGCACGGCCGAGCGCAGCGCCGCCGCCGCCGTGCCGGCCGGGCATCCGCTGTACCAGACTGTGCAGTACCACCTGGCGCGCCTGGCGCTGGCCGAGCAGCAAGGCGAGCGCGCCGACAAGGACCTCGACCGCCTGCTGGCGAGCCAGGGCAAGCAGATGTCGGTGGCCACCAGCAACCGCTTCCTGGCGCTCAAGATGATCTCGGCCGGCACGCTGGACGACTTCCTGCGGGCGGCGCCGCGCCGCATCGACCCGCTCGAGCGCGGCGAGGCAATCGACGCGCCCGCGGCCAGGACGGGCGAGAGCGCGACCGATGACGATTTCGAGGTCGCCGTGTGGCGCCATCTGCCGATGGCCAGGCTGAAGGTACTGCGCGCGCACCCGCTGCTGCCGCCGGCCTTTCAAGCCAGGCTGGAAGAAAGCATGCTGGCGCGCGCCCTGATCGCGGGCGACGAGGAAACGGCGCTGGGCTTGCTCGACGCCGTCGCCAGGCCGCGCAAGAGCACCGCGCATCTGTACCAGCGCTACCGCAAGGCGCAGAGCGGCGCCGAGCGCAAGCTGGCCGGCGCGCTGATCCTGGTCAACACGCCGGAACTGCACCCGGCGCTGTTCGACAAGGACGAGAAAAAACGCTACTGGGGTTGCCGCAAGGAGTGGGGCGATTCGGCCGGGATGGAGCGCCAGGGCGCGCCGGCCCCGCGCTTCCTGAGCGCGCAGCAGACGCTCGACGCGGTCAAGGAGCAGGATGCGCTGCTGCGCCTGCCCCTGCGCACGGAATTTCTCGCGCCCACCCTGCTGGCATGGGCGCGCACCAGGCCGGCCGATGAAGAAGCGCCGAAAGCGCTGCATTTCCTGGTGGCCTCGACGCGCATGGAGTGCCCCTACGGCACCGACGTGCCGGAAGCGCAGCAACTGCGCGCACGCTACTCGCGCGAGGCGTACGAAGTCGCGCACAAGTACTATCCGGCCAGCAAATGGACCAAGGCCACCAGGTACTACTATTGACCAGGCGCTTATGACGTGAAGTCGCCACCGGCGGTGGTGAAGTGGATGTTGGACTCGGTGATGAAACGCAGCAGTATCGATACGCCGATGCCCCAGAACACCGGACCGCCGCCGCCGGCCCAGTTGTTGGATCCATCGATGCCGCCGCCATGGTTGCCGGTCAGGGACAAGTTGTCGTAGTTGCGGATGCGGTTCGGCCCGTCCCAGATATGGGCCGCTTCGATGCGCGCGCCGGGGCTGGCGTTATACAGGACGAACACGCGGTCCAGGGTCACCCGCTTGTCGTCCGTGATCACCGGCGTGGGAATGGCGAAGTGAAACCAGTTGCTCTGGTTGGCCGCGCCACGGAAGATGGCGCCGGAGCCGACGCGCAACCCTGTCACATCGGTCCAGGGCACGCCATTGACCAGACGCAAACGCGTATTGCCGGGAATTTCGACCTGGGCCACGTAGCCCGGAACCCACATTGCTTGCTTTGCCATGTCATTCTCCTCATCGCCGTTTTAGGGGACAGGCAGGAACGCACGCAGCGTCACCTGGACCTGGCCCCAGCGTAAGGGACGCGATGAGGGCATTGTTTGGCCGGTGTCAGCGCGCCGCCTGCGCCCGCACAGCGCCGGCGTGGCGTGCCGCACGGCATTCAGGCGCCGCCTGCAAGCTCCTCGCGCAACTGCATCAGCAACTCGCCCAGGCGGTTCCGGCCCTTGCCGTTCGGGCCGATGCCCCAGTAACTGTCGTAAGGCGAGTCTTCGACCAGGCGTTTCTTGCCGGTGCCGAGCAGCAGCGCGCGCAGGGCGGGATCCTGGAACTTCTGGCGCAGGCCGCGCAGCATGATGCTTTCTTTCACCTCGTCCCAGTCGCGCCGGATCGGCGTGGCGCGGCTCTGGCCGAGGTCCTTGGCCTGCTTGGGCGAGCCGCAGCCGAGGATGCGCTGGAACTGCGCACTGCCCTCGAATTTCATGGCCTGGAAATAATGCTCCATCGTGCGCCAGGCGTGGCCGTCGAGCGAGAACGGACTGCCGGCAAAGTTGGACAAGGCCGCGTAGCGCCCCTCCCTGCCGAAAAAGTAAATATCCTTGGCCATCGCCCGGTCGAAAGAAATGTTATTGGATCGATATTATAATCGCTGGCCGCGCGATGCCCGATCGCGTGACGACCACAATACACAATACGAAGGAGTGATGCATGCCCTTGTTCGATTTGCCCAGTCTCGCCGGCGCGCTGCCGGCCGCGTGGCAATCCCATGTACTGGGCCAGGTTGGCCCGGCCCGCCTCAAGGTACTCAGGATGGACGAGATGACTTACGGGGAGGAAACGCACGACTATAACGAAGCGCTGCTGGTACTGTCCGGACAGATGCTGCTGGAGGTGCAAGGCGCGCCAGTGACGGTGGCGGCCGGCGCCATGTACCTGGTCGAAGCGGGCACGGGCCACGCAGTGCTGGCCGGCAGCCACGGCACGCTGATGATTGTCGATGTATAGCCGGCAGCCTGCCAGCAGCCTGCGGCCCTGGCGTGGTCGATGCGCGCATGCGCTGCGCAGGCATAGCGTTTACTGTTTGCTCGGTAATGCCCCGGTATCGCGCGCCAGGTCCTCCACCCGTTGCAGGTTCATTTTCGCCACGCAAGTGAGCCGCCTCGAATCGCGCGCATTGCCGGCGCCGCCGCCGACCAGCGCCATGTCGAGTTCGCACTGGGCCTGGCGGTAAGCGCTGAAGGCGGCGTTCGATGCCTGCAACTTTGTCCGTGCGACCTTGATGTAGCGGTCCCATTCATCCCATCGCCCGATGGCGGCGGCGGCCTCGGCCTCCGCTTTTTTCAGCGCCAGCGCGCTCTTGGCGACCACCTTGACCAGGCATTCGTGCTTGCCGGCCATCGAATACTGCTCGCAGTCGTCGAGCGGGTCGACTGGCGGCGCCGTCTCGGCCGCGCCGGCTTGCAAGGCCAGTAGCGGCGCGGCAAGCAACACCAGCAGCACCAGCAGCAGCGTGGCGGCGCCACGACGGATCGCGACGGGATGACCGGTGTGGGTTTTCTCAAGATGCATGCAGCGGCTTTCTCAACGGGTTCAGGCGTCCGATGTCGACGCGCCGGCAAGGATATCACTTGGGATGATCATCATGCTCACATTTCAAATATTGCCTGAACTGCAAACGAGATCCCGCGCCTGACCCCTTTTTTCCTCGCGCTCCGTTTAAGCTGGCAAGGACGCCGTCACGGTCCCGGCCCGGCAGTATCCCCTGCCGCCCTTTTCTCTCGATCAAGCAAGGAAACCATGATGGACCTGACACCCGCGGCGCGCCTCGCCTGCTGCATTACCCTGCTCGCCCTGATGGCGGCATGCTCCAAAAAAGAAGAATCACGCCTGCAGGAAAGCGCGGCCGCCGCCCCGATGGCGGACAACGTGGCCGCGCCGGCGCCCGCGGCCGCGATGCGCAGCGCCGCCAGCGACGACAAGCCGGCAGTCGCGGCGAGGACCGTCACCACGGCCGGCATGGCCCAGCAACTGGCCGGCGGCAGCCCCGTCTACAGCGACAGCGAGCGCAAGTTCATCCGCACCGCCAGTGCGAACTTCCGCGTCAAGGATGTGTACGTCGCCGCGCTCGGCATCGAAGACACGGTCGCCAGCCATGGCGGCTTCGTGGTCAAGAACGAGATCGGTAGCGGCAGCCTGCGCACCGAGCGCCAGCCCATCGGCAACGGCAAACTGATCGAGCTCAACGAATACACGGTGCAGGGGCAACTGCTGGTGCGCGTGCCCAGCGCCAGGACACAGGAATTCCTGCGCGCCATTGCCGGCCATGTTGTGTTTCTGGACGAACGCAAATACGCCGCGCACGATGCGCAGTTCGACCTGCTGCGCCAGCAACTGGAGGCGCAGCGCAGCCAGGAAACCCAGGCCGAACTGGGCGACGCGATCAGGGAAGGCGGCAAGCTGGCGCAGCGAACCGATGCGATCGCCATGCGCGGCGACGCCAGGGGGGCGCGCGATGCCGCCCTTCTGGCAAAGAAAGAGTTCGAGGACCAGGTCGCCTTCAGCACCATCGCGCTGAGCTTGCGCCAGCCCTCGCGCGTGCTGCAAAGCGAGCTGGTGGACGTGGACAGCGCATTGCGCCAGTTGCGCCCGGGCTTTGCCAGCCAGCTGAAACAGCGCTTGCGCGGCGGCTGGGAAGGCACGCTCGACGTGTTGCTGGCGCTGGCGGGCTTGTGGCCGCTGTGGCTGGTAGCCGCCCTGGGCGCCGCACCGGTCTGGCGAGCCTTGCGCCGCAGCAAGAAAGACATCGCGCAAGCCTGACCTCCGCACGGTGATGGGGTGGAAATCGATGAAGAAAGTTGAATCCGATCGGCAAGCCGGCGCGTATCTGGTGATGCGCTCCCGCGATCCGGGTGATTTTTTCATAAGAAACGAGGCCACCATGCACACTGTTCCCTTCACCAAGCTCCTGCTCGCTTCCGCCATCGCCATGACCCTGGCCGCCTGCGGCGGCGACGACGACGCCCCTGCCCCGCTGCCGCCGGTGGTGCAGCCCGTGGTGGAAGCGGGCGACACGGTCATGCTGACCGCAAGCGGCCGCATCGTCTCGCTCAACGCCGACAATACCGTGCGGACCAATGTGGCGCTGTCGGGCCTGCAAGCGTCCGAGACTCTGGTCGGCATCGATTTCCGTCCGCTGGACGGCCAGTTGTACGGCGTGGGCAGCAGCGGGCGCATCTACACGATCGACGCCAGCACGGGCGCGGCCACGATGCGCTCGACCATCGCGGCCGATGCCGCCGACAGCAGCGCGCCGTTCACGGCCCTGGCCGGCAGCGACTTCGCGGTCGACTTCAACCCGGCCGCCGACCGCCTGCGCGTGGTCGGCGACAGCGGCCAGAACCTGCGCATCAACGTCGATTCGGGCGCGGCCACCACCGACGGCAACATCAACGGCGGCCCGGCATCGGCCAGAATCACCTCGGGCGCGTACACCAACGCCTTCGCCGGCACCAGCGCCACCACCCTGTTCGTGATCGACGCCGCCGGCAGCACGCTGTACACCCAGAACCCGCCCAACAACGGTACCCTGAGCGTCCCGGTCGCGCTGGGCGTGACGGCCAGCGCGGTCGGCGGCTTCGACATCGACGCGCGCACCAATCGCGGCCTGGCCGTGCTGACCGTGGGCGGCAAGGCTGGCCTGTACGCGATCAACCTGGCGGCCACGGCCAACCCGGCCACGCTGGTCGCCGCGCTCGACCTGGCCGACGCCGTCAAGGGCCTGGCCGTGCGCACGCCGGCAGCGCCGGTGGTGCTGGGGCTGACCGACAGCGCGCGCCTGGTGTCCTTCAAGCCGCAAACGCCAGGCAAATTCGATACCGATGTCGCCATCACCGGCATGAACAGCGGCGAAAAACTGCTCGGCTTCGATATCCGGCCGAAGGATGGCTTGCTATACGGAATTACCTCCGCCGCCCGCATCGTCACCATCGATACCAGGACCGGCGTGGCGACGCTCAAGACCACCCTGGCCGCCGACGTGGCCGATACGACGCTGCCGTTCAGCGCGATCGCCGGCAGCGAGTTCGTTGTCGATTTCAACCCGCTGGCCGACCGCCTGCGCGTGATCGGTAACAGCGGCCAGAGCCTGCGCATCAATGTGGACACGGGCGCGACCACGACCGACGGCACCATCAACCGCGCCGGCGCTTCTCCGGTGGTAGCGGCCGGCGCCTACACCAACAGCTTTGCGGGCACCACGGCGACCATGCTGTTCGTGCTCGACAGCGCCAGCGACCAGCTGGCGCTGGTCAATCCGCCCAACGACGGCACGCTGAGCAATGTCGGTGCGGTCGGAATCGATGTGGTGGGTGACGGCAGCATGGATATCGCGGGCGGCGCCAACGGCCTGGTGCTGGCGGCCTTGCGCGGCGCGGCGACGGGGCCGGCCTCGCTGTACCGGGTCGACCTTGCCACCGGCGCGGCAGTGCCGTTCAATGGCGCGGCAATGCCGGCGAATTCGGTGATCGGCGCGGGCGGCGTGGCCGTGCTCGATATTGCGGTGTCGCTGAAGTAATGGACGGTGCCGGGGGCGCGGCGAAAGCGCCCCCGGCATGCCGCGTGGGCAGCTTAGCGTGCGCGCTGCGGCAGGCGCCAATCCTTGCGGATGAAGTGGCAGGTGTAGCCGCCCGGATTGCGTTCCAGGTAATCCTGGTGTTCCGGCTCGGCATTCCAGAAGGGACCGGCCGGCGCGACTTCGGTCACCACCTTGCCGGGCCACATGCCGGAGGCGTCGACATCGGCGATGGTGTCGAGCGCGGTCGCCTTCTGCTCGTCGCTGGTGTAGTAGATGGCCGAACGGTAGCTCATGCCGGTATCGTTGCCCTGGCGATTCGGCGTCGACGGATCATGGATCTGGAAGAAAAATTCCAGCAACTGGCGGTAGCTCATTACCTCGGGATCGAAGGTGATGTCGATGGCTTCCGCATGGGTGCCATGGTTGCGGTAGCTTGCGTTGGGCACGTCGCCGCCCGAATAACCGACACGCGTCGCCTTTACGCCGGGCATTTTGCGGATCAGGTCCTGCATGCCCCAAAAACATCCGCCGGCCAGGATTGCTTGTTCTGTTTTCATGTGTGCGTCCTTGTTCAAGTGATTGTTGCAACCAGGCATCCATCACAGCGTGCCCGTACCGCCCATAGATGGGACGCTGGAGGGATATTGCAATAGCCGATGCATCGTCACGCCGGACCGGCTGCATCGTTCCACAGGCGTTCCCGGGAGTGGAAAACGGTAGCATCGCCTTGCCAGATCCTGTACCTTGCCATCATGCGCCCGATATGCGCGCATCGACAAACGACGATGAAAGCGAGCGACGATGTCTGCTGGCAGATCGACAGCGTCGCCTGGCGGCGAAAGCCAGGCGCTGGGTCCCTTGATCGCCACCTATGGCAAAAGCCGCTCGTTTCTGCTGGTCGGCTGGTGCATGGCGGCGCTGTTCGCCGGGGCCGGCGCTGTCGTGCTGTGGCTGAGCACACGGATCGGCCCGCATTTGCGTTTCAGCGGCGATGTCTCGCTGCTCCCTATGGTCGGATCCGGCGCCCTGGCGCTGGGCGCCGCGATCGCGTTTTTTATCTGGCGCCTGGCGGCATCGCAACCGGCCTTTCACCTATACGAGAACGGTATCCGCGCCAGCGGTCCCGATGGGGAGCATGTCACCCTGTACCGCGACCTGGAAGACCTGTACAGCTTCCATGGCGGCGGCATCGGCTATCGCGCTTCGCCGGGTGCGCCTTGGACGTTTATCGGCAGCCGCATTCGGCGCTTTGCCGAATTGAGCGAGCGCTTGCGCAGCATGCAGATCAAGCACCGGGGAGAGGCCTTGCAGCAGCAGCTACAATCAGGAAATGCGGTGGTTTTCCGTTATGTCGAGGACCGCGTGGCGCAATCGAAAAGCATGGTCGCTTCGCGGAATTTGGACTTCCCGACTTGCGCTATCAGGCTCACTGCGAGCCAGTTGCACATCGGGCAGAAGAGCATCGACATCGCGCGCATCGCCGCTATCCGGACCAATTCGTGGACGGAGAAGTCGCACATTGTCGATGTCGATGGCGAGGTGTTTCACAAAATTCATCCAAGTGCGGTGCTGTCCTTCGACCTGCTGCAGGCGCTGATCGCGCGGCGCCAGCAATCGGCCTGACAGATCAGCGCACGCAGCTGCCTTTGCTGTCGACCAGGACATACGGCATTGCGTGTCCCGCTTTCGGCTTTCCAGTCAAATGCTGTAAGACCGCATCTTTTTCGCACTGGCGCAGGCCACTGGCGGAAGGCGCCGGCGGCGCAACGTCCGCTGCTTCGGGCACGCTCGCGGGCGGCGCCCCCATCAGCACCGTCAGCGGCGGTTCGGGGATGATTGTGGCGGTCGCCGCCGCCGGTATGGGCTGGACTTCCCCTGTGGAACAGCCGGCGGCGGACAGGGCCAGCACGGCGGCGCCTGCCATGCCGGGCAAGCCGCGCCACGGCAGGCGTGCCGTCGTGCGCGCGCTGTCGCCGGCATCGCTGAAGACGACGCTGCCGTCATGGCGTGTGTCCATCCGCACACACAGATCGCCATCGACATTGCCTGCGATCAGCGCCGCGCCTTCCACGGCCGGCATGGCGGAGAGATTGACGACGTTCTTGTTGCAACCCTCGCAATGCCGGACACGGTGATCGCCCCGCATGTCGTCCCACGAGGCGCTGCAGGGAACGGGAATGTCGATGCGGAGCAGTTCGATCGGCTGGTGCTGCGGGCTTGCTGGTTTCATGGTGGAATCCGTTTCATCGAATAGGTCGGAGGCAAGGATGGACATGGCCACCTTGCTACAGATTGAAACGGACACATCCGGCAAGCGGGGTTACACTTTTCAAAAAAAATGTAGACCGCTCGACTCAACTGCCAAGCAGCCGCGACATTTCGATCGGCTTCAGGTCGGGATCGCGCACGTATACCGACAGGATCTTACGACAGTATCTTACGACGGGGTCTTACGACAGGATTTTACGACAGTATCTTACCGGTGGCGCCGCTGCGCTCGACCGGGCCTTCGATGATCGGCCAATCGCAGCGCGAGATGGGCGACGCGCTCCCCGCTCAGCAGCCCTGGCTGCGGCAGTCCGCATAGCCGCGCAAGGTCCTGGTGCGCTCCTCGGTCATCAGCGATTGGCAAGCGGTTTCCATGAGCGGATAGGCAGTCCGCCCTGCATGGGCGCGCTCCTGATAGGCGCAGCTTGCATCGCGAAAGGCGATCCACGCCTGCTGGGCGCGATCGAGTTTTTCGCGCTCCTTTGCATCCGGCAGGCGCTGTTGCGCACGCGCTAACTGCTCCTCCATGCGGATTTCGTTCGCGCGCAGGTACACGGTGGAACATCCGATCATCTCGTCCACGACACGCTCGCAACGATCTGCGCCGATGCGCCGCCTGACCTCGGCGGGTGTGGTTCCCATCTTGGTCGCCACCGCGCGTATCATCGACTCGCTCATTGGCGGTTCCGCACGCGCGGCTGCACCGGCGAACAGGGCGATCGACAGAAGGAGATATTTCATGGCAGGGACATTCATGACGGTGGTCGGGAAAGGGATTGTAACGCGCCGTCGTCCGGCAATCGGCGGACGAAAAAAAAGCTCCCGTGGGGGAGCTCTTTTCCTGATACTGGCGGAGAGGGTGGGATTCGAACCCACGGATGGGTCGCCCCATCGCTTGATTTCGAGTCAAGTACATTCGACCACTCTGCCACCTCTCCTGCTACTGCAAAAAAAATCCCCTGGCAGTAGGGGATTTTTCCTTCATCCTGGCGGAGAGGGTGGGATTCGAACCCACGGATGGGTCGCCCCATCGCTTGATTTCGAGTCAAGTACATTCGACCACTCTGCCACCTCTCCTGCTACTGCAAAAAAAATCCCCTGGCAGTAGGGGATTTTTCCTTCATCCTGGCGGAGAGGGTGGGATTCGAACCCACGGATGGGTCGCCCCATCGCTTGATTTCGAGTCAAGTACATTCGACCACTCTGCCACCTCTCCTTTCTCACATTGCTGCGAGAAGGCAAAATTATAGCACCCTGAGAAAAAAAGGGAAGTCCTATTTTCAGGGCTTCAGCACGCTCAGGCCGCCCATGTAGGGGCGCAGCACCTCCGGAATCGTCACGCTGCCGTCGGCCTGCTGGTAATTTTCCAGCACCGCCACCAGGGTGCGTCCCACCGCCAGGCCCGAACCGTTGAGCGTGTGCAGCAGTTCCGGCTTGCCGGCCGCGTTGCGGAAACGTGCCTGCATGCGGCGCGCCTGGAAGGCTTCGCAGTTCGACAGCGAGGAAATTTCGCGGTAGGTGTTCTGCGCCGGCAGCCACACTTCCAGGTCGTAGGTCTTGGTCGCGCCGAAACCCATGTCGCCGGTGCACAGCGACATCACGCGGTACGGCAGGCCCAGCCCTTTGAGGATGGCTTCGGCGTGGCCGACCATCTCTTCCAGCACGTCGTACGAGGTGTCCGGATGCACCACCTGCACCATTTCCACCTTGTCGAACTGGTGCTGGCGGATCATGCCGCGCGTGTCGCGCCCGTAGCTGCCCGCTTCCGAACGGAAGCATGGCGTGTGGGCCGTCATTTTGATCGGCAACTGGTCGAGTGCCACGATCTCGTCGCGCACGATATTGGTCAGCGACACTTCCGAGGTGGGAATCAGGTAGAAGGTCTCGCCCTCGCCTTCCGCGCCGCCCTTCTTCACCGAGAACAGGTCGGCTTCGAACTTGGGCAGCTGGCCGGTGCCGCGCAGGGAATCGGCGTTGACCATGTACGGCGTATAGCATTCGGTATAGCCATGCTCGCCGGTATGCGTGTTGAGCATGTACTGGGCCAGCGCGCGGTGCAGGCGCGCGATGCCGCCCTTCATCACCGAGAAGCGCGAGCCGGTCAGCTTGGTGGCGACGTCGAAGTCGAGCCCCAGCGCGCTACCCACGTCGACGTGGTCGCGCACCTCGAAGTCGAAGCTTGGCGGCGTGCCGACCTTGCGCACTTCGACGTTGCCGCTTTCATCCGTTCCGACCGGCACCGAGGCGTGCGGCAGGTTCGGCACCGCTTCCATGAAGGTCGCCAGCTTGGCCTGCACCTCGCCGAGCGCGGTTTCGTTGGCCTTGAGCTCGTCGCCCAGGCCCGCCACTTCCGCCATCACGGCCGACGTGTCTTCGCCCTTGCCCTTGAGCATGCCGATCTGCTTCGACAGCGAGTTGCGCTTGCTTTGCAGGTCTTCGGTACGCGTTTGAATCGCCTTGCGTTCGGCTTCGAGGGCGTTGAAGCCGGCCACGTCGAGCGGGAATTTGCGCGTCGCCAGGCGGGCGGCGACGTTGTCGATATCTTTACGGAGCAGTTGAATGTCTATCATTGTCGGAAGTGCCGGTATGTGGAGGGCGGGAAGGACCCGTCGCCGGAATCGCTGCGCCCTGAGAACCGCGCGTGCGGATCGTTCCGCGCGCGGTTCAAGCAAAATAAAAGCTTCGTCGGGAAGCCGGTTTCACAACGCCCGAACCAAGGCGATGCACTTGATGAGGCAGCCAGGCGGCAGGCCCGGGCCTGCACAACGCGCACTGGCTAGTTGTTCATCGTGCAGTTTAACCGATTCCCCGCACAATGGCACCTGTCGGGACGGGGTCGACCTTACTTGCCTCTCCCGCTTTTATTTGCCGGTGACCGTGGCGTTCAGCTTGCGCTGCGCCGCCGCCACCTTGTCGTTGCTGGCGTTCAGGTCCTTCATGAGCGCATTCATTTCATCCAGCACTTTTTGATCGTCGACCTCGGCCACGGCGCCGTTGAAGCGGATCTGGCCCTGATGGGCGCCCAGGAAGGCCGTCAGCTTTTCCGCGCTGTCGATCATGCCTTCCATGGCGGTCAGCATGTCGACGATGCTGGTGGCCGGATCGGTCACGGTACGGGCATAGGCCTTGTCGTACACGGCTTTGAGGTCGTCGGGCTGCTTGAGCGCGACGCGTCTGGCGCCGGCCGCAGCCAGTTCGGTATCGATCAGCTTGCGCAGCGCCACGCTGGTCTTGCGCATGTCGATCATGTCGCTGCGCCAGGCCGGCAGGTCGGCCATGGTGCGCGGCATGCGCTTGCCCGCCATGTCGCGCAAGGGCTGCTGCAGCTTGGCATCCATGGTCTTGTTGTAGTCGCCGATCACGGCGACATGCTTGCTGTAGTCGCCGAACGACTTTTCTTCTTCCGCAGTCAGCGTGGGCACATGCACGCCCGGCTTGTCGACGATGCGCGTTTGCAGGAAGCTGATGAACGCCGCGCGCTCCTTCGGCTCGGAACCGCAGCCGGCAACGCCGAGGGCAAGGATGGCGCCCAGGAAGCACAACAGGATACGTTGTGAAAAATTCATTACTGTTGGCATGAATGACTCCTATGATAAGACTTTTATCATAGTGCAAAAATGCAAACATGGCATCAACAAGCTGACGCCGCGCGCGCTCGCTCGCGCGTGCTTGCGCAGGCTTACTGTTGCGCGGCTTTTTCGGCGGCCGTGAGGCGCTTGGCGCTGACCACCACGACCGTCATGTCGCTGTCGGCGACAGCCGCGGCGCGGGCCGGCGCGGCACTTGCGCGCACCGGTACGTCGGCGGTGGCGTAGGCGGCAAAGCTGACCATGACGGTGGCGGCAAGGAAAACGGCTTCGAGGTTTTTGCGGACTTTCATGATCTTCTCCGGTGGGTGAGGCGGGTTGGTATGGTGTGACTTTACCCACTCGCTCCCTGCCCTTCCAGCGGCTTGCGACGAAGCGCAGGAAATCCCGGACAGGACGCACAAAATCGCGACGGCCTGTGATCGGCAGGCAAGCCGGCCCGCCGTTGCAGGCCGCCTGCGCCGGCGCCGGGCCTTACTGGCCGGCGTCGGCGTCCAGCCCGCGCAGCCAGGCCAGTTTTTCGGCGATCTTGGCTTCGATCCCGCGCGGCACCGGCTCGTACCAGCGCGGCTCGGCCATGCCGTCGGGCAGATAGGTTTCGCCGGCCGCATAGGCATGCGGTTCGTCGTGCGCGTAGCGGTACTCGTGGCCGTAGCCGAGCTCTTTCATCAGCTTGGTAGGCGCGTTGCGCAGGTGCACCGGCACCTCGCGCGACTTGTCCTTCTTGACGAAGGCCACGGCGCGGTTGTAGGCGTTGTAGCCGGCATTGCTCTTGGCCGCGATGGCCAGGTAGACGACCGCCTGGCCCAGCGCCAGCTCGCCTTCCGGCGAGCCCAGCCGCTCGTAGGTGGCGGCCGCATCGTTGGCGATCTGGATCGCGCGCGGGTCGGCAATGCCGATATCTTCCCACGCCATGCGCACGATGCGGCGCAGCAGGTATTGCGGATCGGCGCCGCCGTCGAGCATGCGGCACAGCCAGTACAGCGCCGCGTCCGGATGCGAGCCGCGCACCGATTTGTGCAGCGCCGAAATCTGGTCGTAGAAATTGTCGCCGCCCTTGTCGAAGCGGCGCGAATTGAGGGTCAGCGCGTTGTCGACGAATTCGCCGGTGATGTGGGTCAGGCCCGAGGTCTCGGCCGAGGTCTTGGTCTGTTCGAGCAGGTTGAGGAAGCGGCGCGCGTCGCCGTCGGCGTAACCGATCAGGGTGGCGATGGCGACCTCGTCGAACGTCAGCCGGTTCAGCACCTTTTCTTGCGCGCGCTTGAGCAGCTGCAGCAGTTCGGCGTCGCTCAGGGCCTTGAGCACATAGACCTGCGAGCGCGACAGCAGCGCCGAATTGACCTCGAACGAGGGGTTTTCGGTGGTGGCGCCGATCAGGGTCACCAGGCCGGACTCGACGAACGGCAGCAAGGCGTCCTGCTGCGATTTGTTGAAGCGGTGGATCTCGTCGATGAACAGGATCGTGTGCTTGCCGGTCGCCAGGTGATGCTCGGCCTGTTCGATGGCGGCGCGGATATCCTTGACGCCCGACAGCACGGCCGACAGGGCGATGAATTCGCAGCCGAAGGCGTTGGCCGTCAGGCGCGCCAGGGTGGTCTTGCCGACCCCGGGCGGGCCCCACAGGATCATCGAATGCGGCTTGCCGGACTTGAATACGAGGCGCAGGGGCTTGCCCTCGCCCAGCAGATGGCTCTGGCCGATGACCTCGTCTATCGTTGCCGGACGCAGCGCTTCAGCGAGGGGCGCGGCGGGTTCGGTCTTGAACAAATCGTCCATGCGAAGTCTTCATGTATTGGAAGCGCGTAGTCTAGCGCATGGCGCGAATCGGCGTTCAAGATAAGACCCGCGCGCCGCGCGCCAGTTCCCGGACGCGCGAGCTTTATTTTGACGCCTGCGCGGCGGCGCTATCGATGCGCAAGCCGGTTTTCCCCAGCATGATCGCCAGTGCCGGCGGAAACACCAGCCAGAAGCCCGAGTCCGGCATCAGCACCACGCCCAGCACGGCCATGCCGGACAAGCCCCAGCCGAGCGACTTGGGCAGCGCCATGCCAGCCTTTTCCAGCGCATGCAGCGGCAGCGCCAGCAGCACCAGCAGCACGCCGAACAGGAAGAACCAGGCGGTCACGCCGGCCGTCGTGTCGGTCTTGACCGAATTGAACAGGCCGTCCCCCAGCATCTTCAGCATGAAGGGGCCGAGCACGACAAAAGCGAACAGCGTATGAAGAAATGCAACGCCAAGCAACCAGCGGCTAATCCAGTGTTTCATGAACGTCTCCCGATGACCCGGCCACGGATGGGACCGGCAGGCGATCATATACCGGAGAAATCAATATTGCCAGATATGCATGCCCGATTATTTGCCGCCGGCGTGTGGCGCCAGCAACACCCGTCCGAACAGCGCATCGGTCTTCGGTCCGGGCGCGTTGGCCGCCACGAAGCGGCAGCTGTGCACGTACTGCCGGATCTGCTCGGCCAGCTCGTTGTCGGTGACCCGGCCTTCGAGCCGGATGTTGAAGGGTTCGCCGCGTCCATTGGTCAGGAAGCGCACCAGCACGCCATCGGCGGCGGTGGGCGTGCGGTCGAGCGGGATAAAGCCGGGAAACTGCGCGGAGGCGGCGCAGCTGTCGGGGCGCAGCTGGGGCCGCGCCGACGGCCCGCCGGCCGTGGCCCAGACGATGTCGACCGAGCGCACGGCGCTGTCGCGTGGCTGCGCGGTATCGGTTTTCAGCTTGCAGGCTTGCAGGCCGCGCACGGCGGCGGCATCGAGAATCGGCCAGCCGCTGGCCTTGCGCACCTTCACATCGGCGATGCGCCAGTCCTTGATCCGGTAGTCGAGCACGGTAGTGCCCTCCAGGTCGTAGCGCCTGGCTTCGGGCGGCCAGTCGGCCCGGGTGCAGGCCGAGGGCAGGCGCTCGGCCTCGGGCGCCGGCGCGCGCGTCTGCGCCAGCGCGTCCGCCATCGTGGTGCCAGAAATCAACGTCACAGCCAGTACGGTAGCGATTGTTCGACAGTTCAAGTGAGCTCCGCGAGGGCAAATGGATCAGTTATTGACGACGTCGGCGCCTTTTGGAATGACGAATTTGAACTGGGTCGCTGTCAAGGGCGGATTTTTCTCGAACTTCTTGAAGGCCAGCACCGAGGTCTGGCCGAAGGCGTCGCGCAACTCCATCGCTTCGGGCGTGCCGTTGCGCAATCCGATGCTGATCTGTTCGAACTGCGAATCCTTGCCCTTGGGCGCGGCGTTAAGCCACTCGAGGCCGTCGCGCGTGCCGGCTTCGCTCAGGGTGAAGTTCTTTTCCAGGTCGTTGCTGCCAAATAAGATCGCAGCCGGCGAGGAACCGAGCGCATCGCCCAGCTTCCTGGTGGTGACCTGGTTCAGGTCCTTGTCGTAGATATACAGCTGCTCTCCGTCGGCCTGCAACAGTTGCTCGTAGGGCTTGACGTAGGTCCAGATGAACTTGCCCGGACGGGCGAACACGAAGGTGCCGGACGAGGGCGCCGCCACCTTGCCGGCGTCGGCCTTCTTCACCTGGCGCTGGGTGAACTCGCCGCGCGCGGCCTTGGTGCCGGAGACGAAGGTCTTGAATTGCTCCAGTGCGGTGGCGTGGGCCATGCCGGCGCACGCCAGGCTCAGGGCCAGCACGGCCGTCGTTTTATTCGGTAAAAATCGCATAGTGTCCTTGTCAATGAGGCCGCGTGGGCAAAGCAGTGCCGGGAGCCGGATCATCCTGTAACGGACGAGCGGGCCTCCCGGTGCACAGGCGGCGGTTTATTCTGCGCTGGCAGCCGGGACCAGGATGTCGCGGTTGCCGTTCGATTGCATCGGCGATACAACGCCGCTGTTTTCCATCTGTTCCAGCAGGCGCGCCGCGCGATTGTAGCCAATGCGCAAGTGACGCTGCACCAGCGAAATGGACGCGCGCCGGTTCTTGAGCACCACCTGCACCGCCTGGTCGTACATCGGATCGGCCTCGCCGCTGCCCTCGCCCGCCGCGCCGCCTTCCGCGCCGCCGCCCTCGCCGTCGAGCGTGCCGCCTTCGAGGATGCCCTCAATATAGTTCGGTTCGCCCGACAGCTTGAGGTGGGCCACCACCCGGTGCACTTCCTCGTCGGAGACAAAGGCGCCGTGCACCCGCACCGGCAAACCGGTTCCCGGCGGCATGTACAACATATCGCCCATGCCCAGCAGCGCTTCCGCGCCCATCTGGTCGAGAATGGTGCGCGAATCGATCTTGGACGAGACCTGGAAGGCGATCCGGGTCGGGATGTTCGCCTTGATCAGGCCGGTAATCACATCGACCGACGGGCGCTGCGTCGCCAGGATCAGGTGCAGGCCGGCCGCGCGCGCCTTCTGCGCGATACGGGCGATCAATTCCTCGACCTTTTTGCCGACCACCATCATCAGGTCGGCCAGCTCGTCGATGATGATGACGATGGTCGGCAGTTTTTCCAGCGGTTCCGGCGAATCGGGCGTGATGCTGAACGGATTCGGAATATGTTCCTCGCGCTTGGCCGCCTCGGCGATCTTGGCGTTGTAGCCGGCCAGGTTGCGCACGCCCAGCTTGCTCATCAGCTTGTAGCGGCGCTCCATCTCGTTGACCGCCCAGTTCAGCGCATGGCCGGCCTGGCGCATGTCGGTCACCACCGGCGCCAGCAGGTGCGGGATGCCTTCGTAGACCGACATTTCCAGCATCTTCGGATCGATCAGGATCATGCGCACGTCGGCCGGGTCGGATTTGTACAGCAGCGACAGGATGGTGGCGTTGATGCCCACCGATTTACCCGAACCGGTGGTGCCGGCCACCAGCAGGTGCGGCATCTTGGCCAGGTCGGCGATGACGGCCTTGCCGGCGATATCCTTGCCCAGCGCCACGGTCAGCTGCGAGGCGCTGTCGTTGTAGATCTTGGAGCCGACGATTTCGGTCAGGCGCACGATCTGGCGCTTGGGGTTAGGCAACTCCAGCGCCATGTAATTCTTGCCGGGAATCGTTTCGACCACGCGGATCGAGGTCAGCGACAGCGAACGCGCCAGGTCGCGCGCCAGGCCGACGATCTGGCTGCCCTTGACGCCCGTGGCCGGCTCGATTTCGTAGCGCGTCACCACCGGCCCCGGATAGGCCGCCACCACCTTGGCATCGACGCCGAAGTCCGAGAGTTTCTTTTCGATCAGGCGGCTGGTGAATTCCAGGGTGTCGATCGACACCGTTTCCTGCACTTGCGGCGCGTCGTCGAGCAGCGACAGCGGCGGCAGCGAGGAGTCGCCCGGCAAGTCGCGGAACAGCGGCGCCTGCCGTTCGGGCTGCTTCTCGATCTTAATCTTGAGTTCGCTTTCGGCCGGCCGCGGCGCCGGCGCGTCCAGCGGCCTGTCGAACGGTTTGTCGAACGGCTTGTCGAGCAGCTTTTCCTTCAGCGCGCGTTCCGACAGGGCCACTTCCATGACCTGCGGTTCGATCCGGACCGGCGGCGCCGCCACATGCTTTTCCACATGCTTGGCGCGCTCGTGCACCACCACCTCGTCGCGCTTGACCGCCGCCGCCTCGCCCTGCTTGCGGTCTTCGCGGTCCTGGTAGCGCAGGCGGAACCAGTCGATCGCGTTTTCGATGGCGCCGCCGATGCGCTCGGCCACACCCAGCCACGAGACATGGAAGAACAGGCTGAAGCCCAGCCCGAACAGCAACAGCAGCAGCAGGGTGGCGCCGGTGAAGCCGAAGGCCGCATGGGCGGCGTGGCCGATCAGCTGGCCCAGCACCCCGCCCGGCGCGCGCGGCAGTTGCACCGCAAGCGACCACATGCGCAGGAATTCCAGCCCGAGGCTGCCGACGAACAACACCGCGAAGCCGAGCCAGCGGATGACGGCTTCCTGTTGATGCTCCGGATCATCTTCTGTTGCCGGTTCCAGTTTTTGATTCAGCGAGCGATAGCCCTTCCAGAGAATGCGCAGGAAACAGATGCACCACCACCAGGCCGAAAAGCCGAAGATGAACAGCAGCAGATCGGCCAGGTAGGCGCCCGCGCGCCCGCCCAGGTTGCTCACCTGGGACACCTGCACCTCGTGCGACCAGCCCGGGTCGCCCTTGTTATAGCTGAGCAGGATCATGACGAAGTACAGGAACACCACGGCCAGCGCGATCCAGCGCGCCTCGGAGAGCAGGCGCACCACGCGGTTAGGCAGGGGCTGCCGCACGACCGGCTTTCGGGTGTAACTGGCGTTGGAGGATTGGCTTGTCTTTGTCATTCTTGTTGCTTACAGTGCTGCAGCCTGTTGGCGATGCGTGCATTACGATGTTGGCGATGCGCCCATTCTAAGCGATCCGGAGGGCGGCGGGCCCATGATTCATGCCAGCTCGCATCATGGACTATAATCGAGGGTGCGCAATTGAATTTTTGCGCCCCTTGATCCGTCCACAATCGACCCCAGTTTCTCTCCATACACATTTCGATTAAAGTCCGCCCCATGACCACTACCAAACACGCCAAAGTTCTGATTCTCGGCTCCGGCCCAGCCGGCTACAGCGCGGCCGTTTACGCAGCGCGCGCCAACCTGCAGCCGATGCTCGTCACCGGCGTGGAGCAAGGCGGCCAGCTGATGACCACCACCGACGTCGAAAACTGGCCCGGCGACCCGATGGGCGTGCAAGGTCCGGACCTGATGCAGCGCCTGTTGCAGCACGCCGAGCGCTTTAATACCGAAATCGTGTTCGACCACATTCACACCACAAAGTTGAATGAAAAACCGATGCGTTTGATCGGCGACAGCCACGAGTACACCTGCGACGCCCTGATCATCGCCACCGGCGCCTCGGCCCAGTACCTGGGCCTGGAATCGGAAACCGCGTTCATGGGCAAGGGCGTGTCGGCCTGCGCCACCTGCGACGGTTTCTTCTACCGCAACCAGGAAGTGGCGGTCGTGGGCGGCGGCAACACCGCGGTCGAGGAAGCGCTGTACCTGTCGAACATCGCCAACAAGGTCACGATCATCCACCGCCGCGACAAGTTCCGCGCCGAACCGATCCTGATCGACCGCCTCAACGCCAAGGCGGCCGAAGGCAAGATCGTGATCAAGTACAACCACACGCTGGAAGAAGTGCTCGGCAACGACAGCGGCGTGACCGGCGTGAACATCAAGTCGACCGTCGACGGCGCCATCACGCCCCTGTCGGTGCACGGCCTGTTCGTGGCGATCGGCCACAAGCCGAACACCAGCATCTTCGAAGGCCAGCTCGACATGCACAACGGCTACATCAAGACCCGCACCGGGCTCGAAGGCATGGCCACCGCCACCAACATCCCGGGCGTGTTTGCCGCCGGCGACGTGCAGGATCACATCTACCGCCAGGCGATCACCAGTTCCGGCACCGGTTGCATGGCCGCGCTCGACGCCCAGCGCTACCTGGAAAGCCTGAACGACTAATATAAGCAGAGTACAGCGATGCCGATGAAAGACTTTTCCGACCTGAAATCCTTGCGCGAACAGCTCAAGGGCCAGGATGAAGCGCGCGCGCGCGAGAAAGCCGAGCGCGAAGAACGCGAGCGGGTGGCCATCCAGGAGGCCAGCCTGTTCAAGAGCGCCATCGGCGGCGTCAAGAAGATGCCCGAATCGAACCGTTTCGTGCCCAACGCCCCGCCCGGCATCAACCTCAAGGTCAAGCCGGCCAAGGTGTTCCGCACCCAGGCCGAGGACGACGCGGCGGTGCTGCGCGAGTCGCTGTCGGACCAGTTCGAAGTCGATCACCTGCTCGAAGACGATCCCAGCCTGAGTTTTTCGCGCGCCGGGATCGGTTCGGACGTGGTGCGCAAGCTGCGCAAAGGCTACTGGCCGGTGCAGGACGAGCTCGATCTGCACGGCTTGCGCCGCGATGGCGCGCGCGAGGCCATCGGCGACTTCCTGCACAAGGCCGGCAAGCGCAAGCTGCGCTGCGTGTGCGTCATCCATGGCAAGGGCCTCGGCTCGGCCGGCGGCGAGCCGGTGCTGCGTTCGATGGTGCACAGCTGGCTGGAGCAGAAGGAGGAAGTCATCGCCTTCTGCGCCGCCAATGTGGACGGACGCAGCCATGGCGCCCTGATCGTCCTGCTCAAATCGGCCATCGGCACCTAGCCCGTTCCGCACATTCGCGCCCGGCATTTCCGCGGGCGCAACGCTTGCACTGTCCATCATGCCGAGCGCATGTTAGGCTAGCAATATTCGCCACAGTACAGTGCACCGCATGACCCTCATTACGCTCATCGAAATCATGGCGATCCTGGTCGGCGCTTTCTCCGGCTTCATCGAAGCGCGGCGCAAGCGCATGGATCTGGTCGGCGTATTCACCGTGGCCTTCATCACCGCGTTCGGCGGCGGCACCCTGCGCGACATCCTGCTGGACCGGCGCCCGCTGTTCTGGGTGACGCACCAGGAATACGCGATTCTCATCTTCGTGCTGGCGCTGATGGCCGCGCCGCTGATCCGCACCCTGCGCCAGATCGTCTCGGAACGGCTGATCGTAGTGGCCGACGCGGTGGGGCTGGGACTGTTCTCGATTGCCGGGGTCGCCTCGGCGCTGGAAGCGCACATGCCGATCTTCATCGCCTCGATGATGGGCGTGATTACCGGGATTTTCGGTGGCGTGCTGCGCGATATCGTGTGTAACGAAGTACCGATGGTGTTCCGCGACGGAAAACCTTACGCGATCTGCGCGTTTATCGGCAGCTGGATGTACCTGTTGATGCGCAAATTCGGCGCCGATCCCGACCTGGCGCTGTGGACCAGCGCCACGACGATCAGCGCGCTGCGCCTGCTGACCTGGAAATTCGACATGCGCATGGGGCGTTCCTGACGCGTCCGGACCGGCGCGCAGCCCTGCGGCTGCCCAGCCGGGGCCTGACCCCGGCCAGGAAATGAGTTGTCGTGCAGACTTAAACTGCTTCCGGACCCGTCTCGCCGGTGCGGATGCGAATCACCTGCTCCACGTCCTGCACGAAAATCTTGCCGTCGCCGATCTTGCCGGTGCGGGCGGCCTTGATGATGGCGTCCACCACCTGGTCCGCCATGCCGTCGTCCACCACCACTTCGATCTTGACCTTCGGCAGGAAATCGACCACGTACTCGGCGCCACGGTACAGCTCGGTATGGCCCTTCTGGCGGCCGAAACCCTTCACTTCGGTGACCGTCAGCCCGGTCACGTTCACGTCGGCCAGCGCTTCGCGCACCTCGTCCAGCTTGAACGGTTTGATCACACAAGTAATTTGTTTCATGGCTACTCCTAAATGGTTGCTCGTCACGCGATGGAATTGCTGTTGCCGCTATTCTAAACGACCGGCCGCGCCACAGGCAGCGCTATTTCCCGGCTTGATCCGGAATGCGCGCCAGGTCGGCCTGCCACACGACCGCCTCGGCGTCGCTCGGCGCGCGCCAGTCGCCGCGCGGCGAGAGCGAGCCGCCATTGCCGACCTTCGGCCCGTTCGGCACGCACGAGCGCTTGAACTGGCTGATCTTGAAGAAGCGGTACACGAAGGTGCCCAGGTGTTTCTTGATGTCGGCCAGCGCATACTGGTTGCGGCTGGCGTGCAGGGCATCCGGCCAGGCGCCCTGCTCGCGGTCCTTCCAGGCCGACCACGCCAGGAACGCCACCTTCGACGGCGCGAAGCCGTAGCGCAGGATGTAGTACAGGTTGAAGTCCTGCAGCTCGTACGGCCCGATCGAATTTTCGGTGCTTTGCGCCGGCTTGTCCTGGCCCGCCTTGCCAGGCACCAGTTCCGGGCTGATGTCGGTCGCCAGCACCTGCAGCAGCACGTCCGAACCGCTGCCGCCGATCACGCCCGATTCGGCCACCCAGCGCACCAGGTGGCTGATCAAGGTCTTCGGCACGCTGGCGTTGACGTTATAGTGCGACATATGGTCGCCCACGCCGTAGGTGCACCAGCCCAGCGCCAGCTCGCTCAGGTCGCCCGTGCCGATCACGATCCCGTTATGGAAGTTCGCCAGCCGGAACAGATGGCTGGTGCGCTCGCCCGCCTGCACGTTCTCGAAGGTGATGTCGTAGGTCTCCTGCCCTTCGGCATAGGGATGGCCCAGGTCCTTGAGCATCTGGATGCAGCTCGGACGGATATCGATTTCGTGCGCTTCGCAGCCGACCGCCTCCATCAGCGCGCGCGCCTGGCGCAGGGTGCGCTCGCTGGTCGCAAATCCGGGCATGGTGTAGGCCAAAATGTTCGTGCGCGGCAGCTTCAGGCGGTCCATCGCCTTGGCGCAGACCAGCAGCGCGTGGGTCGAATCGAGCCCGCCCGAGACGCCGATGACCACCTTCTTCATGCCGCTCTGCGACAGGCGCTGCACCAGCGCCTGCACCTGGATGTGAACCACCTCGGTGCAGCGCTCGTCGCGCCGGGCCGGGTCGGACGGCACGTACGGGAAGCGCTCGAGCGCGCGGTTCAGGGCCAGTGTCTTGCCCCCGCCCGGCGCGCCCGGCAGCGCAAAACGCAGCACGCGGAACGCCGCCACCTGCTGCGCATGGTGCCGCACCTGCTGCGCGAAGGTGGTCGTGTGCATGCGCTCGCGCGACAGGCGCTCCAGGTCGACGTCGCCGTAAATGATGTGCGAGTCGTCCTGGAAGCGCTCGGCCTCGGCCAGCAGCTCGCCTTTTTCGTAGATCAGGGTCTGCCCGTCCCACCCCATGTCGGTCGACGATTCGCCGTTCCCGGCCGAGGTGTACAGGTACGCCGCCAGGCAGCGCGCCGACTGCTGCGACACCAGCTGGTGCCGGTAGCCGCTCTTGCCCACCAGGACGTTCGACGCCGACAGGTTGACCAGCACCGTGGCCCCGGCCAGCGCCGCGAACGACGATGGCGGAATCGGCACCCACACGTCTTCGCAGATCTCCACATGAAAGCGCAGCAGCGCGATGCCCTCGACCTCGAACAGCAGGCCCGCGCCGAACGGCACGCTCTGGCCCAGCAGCGCAATCTGGCCGCAAGGCGCGCTGTCGGCGGGGCTGAACTGGCGCGCCTCGTAAAATTCGCCGTAGTTCGGCAGATAGCTTTTGGGGACCACGCCCTGGATCTTCCCGCCCGCGAGCACCACGCCGCAGTTGAACAGCTGGTGCCCGACCCGCAGCGGCATCCCGACCACCAGCGCCAGCGGCAGCTGCGCCGTCGCCTCCATCACCGTGCGCAGGCTCGCCTCGCAGGCCTCCAGCAGCGCGGACTGGTGAAACAGATCGTCGCAGCTGTAGGCCGACAAGCCCAGCTCGGGAAACGCCACCAGCGCCGCGCCCTGCCCGGCGGCCGCTTCGGCCAGCGCGATGGTCTGGGCCGCGTTGAAGACGGGATCGGCGATCCTGCAGCGCGGCGTGGCCACCGCGACCCGGGCGAAGCCGTGCGAATAGAGGTTGAAGAAGTCGCGGTTGAAGAAGTCGTTCTGCATGCAGTGTCTTTCGTAGGGTGGCGGCGCGGCGTCCGAACGCCTTGCGTCTTTTTGCGTAGAATGCAATGACCGACCCGGACACAGCCGGCGTCGCCCGCCAAAATAATGGAATAGCCGATTCGACAAGAATGAATTATCGCACGCATATCGTATCTTCTCTTTCCGAGATCGGCCAAGCCGCCTGGGACGCGCTGGCGTCCTCGCAGCCGGCGGCCAATCCGTTTCTGTCGTTCGCCTTCCTCGACGCCCTGCACGAATCGGGCAGCGCCTGCGTCGATACCGGCTGGCAGCCGCAGTTCCTGGTCCTGTACGAGGGCGAGGCCCTGGTCGCCGCCATGCCGCTGTACGTCAAGATGCATTCCTACGGCGAGTACGTGTTCGACTGGGCCTGGGCCGACGCCTACCAGCGCAACGGCGTCGATTATTATCCCAAGCTGCTGTCGGCGATTCCGTTCACGCCGGTGAGCGGCCCGCGCCTGCTGGCGCGCGACGCCGACGCCAGGGGCGCGCTGCTGGGGGCGCTGGTATCGACCCAGAAGGCGTCCGACGTCTCCTCGACCCACATCCTGTATCCGCCGGAAGACCAGGTCGAGCTGCTGGAAAAAGCCGGCTTCATGCTGCGCAGCGGCGTGCAGTTCCACTGGCTGAACGCCGGCTACCGCGATTTCGACGACTTCCTCGCCACCCTGGAGCAAAAGAAGCGCAAGAACATCCGCGCCGAGCGGCGCAAGGTGCGCGAGGCCGGCGTGACGATGCGGCGCGTGCGCGGCGCCGATGCGACGGACGCCGACTGGCGCCTGTTCAACCGCTGCTACCAGCGCACCTACCAGGCGCACCGCTCATCGCCCTACCTGAACCTGGATTTTTTCCAGCGCATCGGACGCGCCATGCCGGACAATATCCTGCTGGTGATCGCCGAACGCGAAGGCCGGCCGATCGCCGCCTCGCTCGTGATCCACAGCGCCGATACCCTGTTCGGCCGCTACTGGGGCGAGCTCGAACACGTGCCCTGCCTGCACTTCGAAACAGCCTACTACCAGCCGCTCGAATTCTGCATCGAGCAAAAGATCGGCGTGTTCGAAGGCGGCGCCCAGGGCGAGCACAAGATGGCGCGCGGCTTCCTGCCGACCCGCACCTGGTCGGCGCACTGGCTGGCGCACCCCGCCTTCTCGGACGCCATCGAGCACTTCCTGGAGCGCGAGAAAGGCGGCATCGACGAGTACATCGATGAACTGAACGACCGTAACCCCTTCAAGGACCCCGCATGATCTCCCACGTATTCATTGGCGTCGCCGACTTTGCGCGCGCGCTCGACTTCTACTCGGCCCTGATGCCGCAGCTGGGCCTGGCGCTCAAGTTCAGCGATCCCTCGCGGCCATGGGCCGGCTGGATGCAGCCGGCCCACCCTCGCCCGCTGTTCCTGATCGGCGCCCCGTTCGACGGCGCGCACGCCGCCGGCAACGGCCAGATGACGGCCCTGCTGGCGCCCTCGCGCGCCGCGGTCGACAGCGCCCACGGCGCGGCCCTGGCCCACGGCGGCGTGTGCGAAGGCGCGCCCGGCCTGCGGCCGGAATATCACGCCGGCTACTACGGCGCCTACTTCCGCGATCCGGATGGCAACAAGCTGTGCGTCTGCTGCCACGAGTAAATCAATTTCTGACTGTCACAGCAACCTGCCCCGGAGTTGAGGCAGGTCGGTTTTTACACTGACGCAGGCGGAACCCCGGCGCGCCATCCCGGACCATGATGAACCTCCACCTTCATCACCGGGAGATATCATGACGCAAGCTACCGCCAATGCCGAGGAACTGTTCCGTTTCGCCAGCACCAGGGCACCCGAGCCGACGCAGGCGCAAGCGGGACTTCTCGAACTGCCGGACCAAACCAGGGTCGCCGCGTGGATCGCTTCCGCCGCCGAGCTGGACTTTACCGCCGAGCTGGACATCCTTGCCGCGCACTGGGCCGCGCTGGTCAAGCGCACGCCGGACGCCATCGCGGCCGACCTGGAAGCGGCGCGCCAGGGCCAGCTGACCCTGGCCGCCGAGACCCTGTTTCCGATCGCCCAGAACGTGGTGGGCGACGTTCCCGCCTTGCACATGGCGCTGTGGCAGTACTACCTGCAAGGCATCGCCTCCGGCAAGGCCACCAGCGCCCAGCTGCAGCGCACCCGGCAGTTGCTGGGCCAGGTCACCCTGCTGCAAAAGCTGATCGCCGGCGACCCGGATGCGCTGTCGCCCGAATCGGTGCAGGCCGCGCTCAATCCCACGCTCCAGCTGCCTGCCGCGTTCGAAGAACAGATGCGCCTGCGCCGCGAACAGCAAAGCGCCGCCCAGGGCGACAATGGCGGACAGGACTTCGACGCGGTCCTGGCCGACCTGCTCAAGCAGATCGATACCCTGGTCCAGCTGGAACGGCGCCTGGCGGCGGCGCTCGACCAGCTGAGCGCCGGCGGCCCCCACGCACCGGGCACGCCCGGCAGCGGCGGCCCCTCCGACCTGCAAAAAGTGTTCCGCACCCAGCCCGCCGCCGACATCGACGAGCAGTTCCGCGCCGATCACGCCAAGCTGATGCAGGAACTGGCCGACGCCCACGTCCCCACCGCCACCCAGAGCACCTTCGAGCTGCTCGACGAACTGCGGCGCCGCATCGCCAGCGGCGTCGCCACGGCCGCCGCCATGCCGGCCGGTCCGGCCTCGGCCGCCGTGCTGGCCGCGGTGCCGGAACTGGGCGCGCTGATTCCCGCAGCGCCGCTGTTCAGGCCGGGCACCATCTCGACCATGAAGTTCGGCATCCGTCCGGTCGGCGTGGCCGACCTGCGCGTGGTGCGCCAGGTCCTGGTGGGCTACGAAAAAGGCGAGCTGGCCAACATCCACAACGTGCTGCAGGGCGAAGAGCACGAGCACTTCCAGTCGCGCCTGAGCCGCGCCGACGAAAGCGAAGGCAACTACAACGACGGCGACGCCGAAGTGTCGCAGGAAGAAACCGCCTTCGACCGCTTCGACATGGGCCAGGCGGCATTCCAGACCGCGCGCAAGCAGCAGGACCGCAATGCCAGCATCAACCTGACGTCGAACTACGGCACCGTCAACGCGCAGGCCTCGACCTTCATGAACAACTCGAACGGCGGCGACCAGTCGCGCTCCGCCGACCTGCGCCAGTCGCGCGAAATCATCGACCGCGCCGTGGCCCTGGTGCGCGAACGGGTCGGACGCCAGCGCTTGCGCACCCGCAGCGCCGAAGTCTACGAAAGCGACGTGGTGCGCCACAGCGCGCCGGCGGCCACCGTGCGCGCCCAGTACCGCTGGGTCGACAAGGTCTACCAGGCGCAGGTCTACACCTACGGCGCGCGCGCCATGTACGAGGTGATGGTGCCGGCGCCGGCCGCCATGTTCCGCCACCTGCTGGCCCAGCAGCCAGGCTTCGGGGGCCACGCCGGCCCGGCGCCGCTCAAGCCGCTCCTGCGTCCGGCCGAGATCAGCGACGCCAGCTGGCTGGCCATCGCCGAGCGCTTCGACGTGACCCTGCCGCCGCCGCCGACATCGGCCATCGTCGAATACGCCAGCCTGACGTATCCGGCCGGCGCCAGCGGCGGCACGACAATGAGCGGCACGTTCAACTCGCCGCGCGCGCTGGAACAGGGCTACGCGGCGGCGGCGGCCGGCGTGTCGATGAGCTGGTACGGCGTCGACAACCAGTCCGGCATCACCGCCAGCGTCGGCACCAGGCTGTTTTCCAGCAGCCCGGCCGGCAGCACGCCGATTGCCGCCCAGGCCATCGGCACCAACAGCGGCGCGGTCAGCTACAACGCCAGCGGCTGGGGCCAGCTCGACCAGTTCACTGTCAACTTCTACCTGGTCTGGGCCCGCACCAAGGCGGCTGTCGAGAAGTGGCAGCTGGAATGCCACCAGATCATCATGGACAAGTACGAAAGCGAGCTGAAACTGCACCACGAGCGGCTGGCGGCGGCGCGCGCCGGGGAAGACGGTCCGTACGCGGCGCTGGACGAAGAACAGATGCGCACCATCGAACGCACCGAACTGAAACGGGCGGTGCTGGAAATCGTGCGCAGCGGCAGCGGGCACGCCGCGCCGCCCTCGCCCATCGTCATCGGCAGCGCGGCGCCGGCCATCGCCCCCGAGCGGCTCGAGCAGGCGGCGCGCGAGGTGCGCTTCTTCGAGTACGCCTTCGAATGGGACCAGGCGACCTACAGCTTCTTCCCGTACTTCTGGAACGAGGGGGCGCCGCAGTGGGCGGCCTCGCGCTTCGAGCATCGGGGCGACAGCGTGTTCACGGCCTTCCTGAACGCCGGCTTCGCCTCGGTGATCCTGCCGGTGCGCAGCGGGTATGAGGACGCGGCCGCGCTGTACCTGCAGACCGGGATCGTGTCCGACATCGCCGTGGTGCCGGCCGACAGGGCCTTGGCCGACCTGAACCGCGAAGTGCAGCTGGTCAACCGCAACATGCCGATGGAAGGCGCACCCGAAGGCGCCGCCTGGACCTACCGGGTGCCGACCGCGCTGATGGTGCTCGACGACGGCACCGACATCGCGTTTCCCAAGCTGACGCCGCCGGCGGACCAGGCCGAGACCATCCTGATCCCGCCGCTGTTGATTGAGGATAGCCGGCTGGAATGAACAGGAGGCGCCTCGGCATTCTTCATCTAGAGGCATTTTTTTGAATCGAGGAAAACGCGATGGCGTGATTCGCGATTGAAAACGGGGCCGGGCAAAACCCGGCCTTGTTCATCGCGGCGAATTTTCAAACGACCGCAGCCCGGCAACGAGACCGCCGACATTCCGTCAGCCCCGCGCTTCCTTCTGGTGGCGCACTGCCGGGATCGCCACCGCATCCGGCGTCATACGGTAGCGTACGACATATCCGCTGTCGCCAACATCGACCGCCCGTTCGCGATAGGCCTCAAGCATGTCTTGCGCCGGCCGGCCAAGCTGCGCTCCTCGGCAGATCAGCGCCGCTCCTGCCGCCCATGGACAAACAAGGACGGCTGCCGGTCCGAATACTCGCGCAGCAGATTCCACACCGCCCTGACCCGCTGCAAGCGGTACAGATCGGTCGGCGCCGCCAGCCAGAACGAGCGCTCGGCGAAAAACTGGTCCAGCACCGGCACCAGGCGCCCGTCGTCCGGCACCGCATACGGCGGCGCCATGATCAGCCCCATCCCCAGCGCCGCCGCCTCCACCTGCGCGGTCATCCCGGTACAGCACAGCCTGCGCCTCGGCGTGAAGCCCAGCTCGTTGAGATAACTGAGCTCGCGGCTGGCCAGCCGGTCCTGCACATAATCGACAAAATCGTGATGCGCCAGGTCGGCGCGCTCGCGGATCGGCGGATGGCGCGCCAGGTAGGCGGGCGATGCGTACAGATAGAAACGGAACGAGGCCAGCCGCGTGATCATGTAGCGCCCGGTGCTGGGCGGATCGAGCATCACGCCCAGGTCCGCCTCGCGGTTGGCCAGGTTGGCAAAGCGCGGCAGCACCAGCAGGTCGATGCTCAGGTCCGGGTGCGTCTGCAGCAGCCCGACCAGCAGCGGCGCCACCACGCGCACGCCGAACACTTCCGGCACCCCGAGCCGCACCACCCCGTGCGCCGCCACTTCGGTGCCGCCCAGCTGCTCGGTGGCGGCCAGCGCCGCGCTCTCCATCGCCTCGGCGTGCGGCAGCAGCGCCTGTCCCATCTCGGTCAGCTCGTAGCCCTCGCGGCTGCGGTCGAACAGGGTGGTGCCGAGCTGGATTTCGAGGCGGTCGATGCGGCGCGCCACCGTGGTGTGCTCGACCTCCAGGCGGCGCGACGCACCCGACAGGGTGCCGGCGCGCGCCAGCTCCAGGAAGAAACGCAGGTCTGTCCATTCAGGCAAGGTATTCATGGAGGCGATGTCCGATATTCACGCACAATATTGTGCACCAGTGCACATGGTGCACGCAATCTTTTGATTTTTACGTATTACTAAAAAGTAAAGTGGCAAGCTGACTAGCCCCTGCAAGAACAATAAGTTGCATAAACCACCACTGTGCATTTTTGCACAGTCCTTGGGCGTGTCGTTATCTTTCCCTCAAATTCGAATGGGGGCACACTGTATGGCTTCTTTTCCGGCTTACCGCATTGTCCAAAAAAATCCAAGGAGACAACACCATGCGTTCGACCACCGTTCGACATTTTCCCTTGCATCGCATCGCCGCCGCCGTGCTGGCCCTGTCCGGTGGCGCGCTGGGCTCGGCTCAGGCGCAGACCGAAGCGGGCGCGCCAACCGCCCAGCCCATCCAGGACGCCGGCGTGGTCACCGTCAGCGCCCGCCGCCGCCCCGAAAACCTGCAGGACGTGCCGGTCTCCGTCACCGCGTTCGGCGGCGACCAGCTGTCGAAACAGGGCACGCCCGACATCACCGCGCTGGCCCTGTCGATCCCGAACACCACCCTCAAGGCCTCGCGCGCCACCAATTCGACCCTGACCGCCTTCATCCGCGGCGTCGGCCAGCAGGATCCGCTGGCCGGCTTCGAGGCCGGGGTCGGCATCTACCTCGACGACATCTACCTGGCCCGCCCGCAGGCGGCCGTGACCGACATCTACGACGTCGAGCGCATCGAAGTGCTGCGCGGCCCGCAAGGCACCCTGTACGGCCGCAACACCATCGGCGGCGCGGTCAAGTACGTCACGCGCAAGCTCGGCCCCCGCACCGATGTCCGCGCCCGCCTCGCACTGGGCAACTACAGCCAGCGCGAAGCGGTGCTCACCGCCAGCACGCCGCTCTCCGACACGGTGCGCGTGGGCGGATCGATCGCCCGCTTCAAGCGCGACGGCTACGGGCGCAACCTCGTCACCGGCGCCCACAACTACGACAAGGACATGACGGCCGGCCGCCTCTCGGCCGAATTCACGCCCACGCCGGAGCTGTTCATCCGCCTCTCGGGCGACGCCACCGAAGACGATTCCAGCCCGCGCAACGGCCACCGCATGACGGTCGGACGCACCGGCGGCGCGCCGATCCTGTCGAACGTGTACGACACCCGCGCCAGCCTGACCCGCGCGCTCGGGCACGAACAGGAAGTCTCGGCCCACGGCTGGTCGGCGCTGCTGGAGTACACCATCAACCCGCAGCTGAGCGTCAAGTCGGTGACCGCCTCGCGCCGCGACAAGTCGTACGCGCCGATCGACTTCGATTCGCTGCCCGTGGTCGACTTCGAAGTGCCCGCCCTGTACAAGAACAAGCAGTTCAGCCAGGAATTCCAGTTCACCTACACCGGCGACAAGGTCCAGGGCGTGGCCGGGGTGTACTACATCGACGCCAACGCCTACAACATCTTCGACACCATCCTGGCCGGCGCCTTCCCCAGTTCCACCTACACCCTGGGCGATATCGACACCAAGGCCTGGGCCGTCTTTGCCGACGCCAACTACAAATATAACGAGGCGCTCAGCTTCTCGCTGGGCGGGCGCTACACGGTCGACCAGCGCGAAGCGGGCATCCTGCGCCAGATCTACCTGGGCCTGAACGGCTCGCCGGCGATGGGCAATCCGAACGCCGTGCTGTTCCGCACCGACACCGACTTCACGCGCGGCGAACTGGAACGCGAAGACAAGAAGTTCACGCCCAAGGTCGGCATGGCCTGGAAAGCCAGCGCCAGCCAGAACGTCTACGCCAGCTGGGCGCGCGGCTTCAAGGGCGGCGGCTTCGATCCGCGCATGAACGTGGTCGGCACCAGGCTCAGCCCCGCCAGCGCGCGCGCCGGCTACCTGCCCGAAACCATCGACACGCTGGAACTGGGCCTCAAATCGTCCTACAACAACAACCGCATCCTGACCAACATCGCCGTGTTCGACAGCAAATACAAGGATGTGCAGATTCCCGGCTCGGTGGAGGTCGACACCAACGACGACGGCCGCCCCGACAGCTTCGCCGGCGTGACCACCAATGCCGGCAAGGCCAAGATCCGCGGCGTCGAACTGGAAGCGAGCGCCAGGCTGACCGATGCCTTGAGCGTGACGGGCATGTACAGCCACATCAACGCCGAGTACAGCCAGTTCCTGACCTCGCAGCTGGTCGGCGGCGTGCCGGCCCTGGTCAACGTCGCCAGCGAGCGCTACTTCCAGAACACGCCGAAGAACTCGGCCAACCTGCGCGCCACCTACGACATGCAGGTGCCGCTGCTGGGCCGCGCCGGCACCGCCAGCATCAGCGCCAGCGCCGCCTACAAGGACGAGACCACCCAGTTCGAATACGCTTCGGTGCTCGACCAGCCCGGCTACACCCTGTACGACCTGAGCCTGACCTGGACCAGCGCCGACAGCAAGATCCGCGCCGGCCTGCACGGCAAGAACCTGGGCGACAAGCGCTACCGCACCGGCGGCTACGTCTTCCCGAACCTCGGCAGGGAGGGCGTGCTGACGGCCTTCTACGGCGCCCCGCGCACCGTCTCGGCCACCCTCGAATACCGGTTCTGAGCATGGGAGCCCAGGTGCAGGAACACGATGGCGCACATCTCGCCCACTTCCCCGAGGCCGCCAACGAAGCGGCAAGGGCCCGCCAGTTCAGCGAGGTCAGCTACCTCAGCGACGACGGCCTGACCCTGTACGCGCGCGATTATCCCGGCCACGGCGGGCGCGCGCGCCTGCCCGTGATCTGCCTGCACGGCCTGACGCGCAACTCGGGCGACTTCGACGAACTGGCGCCGTGGATCGCCAGCCAGGGGCGGCGCGTGCTGGCGCTCGACGTGCGCGGGCGCGGCCAGTCCGCGCGCGACCCCGACCCGGCCCACTACAACCCGGCCGTGTACGCGGGCGACGTGATCAAGCTGGCGCACGACCTGGGCATCGAACGCGCCGTGTTCGTCGGCACCTCGATGGGCGGCATCATCACCATGACCCTGGCCCTGCGGCGCCTGAAGCTGATCGCCGCCGCCGTGCTCAACGACGTCGGCCCTGTGATCTCCGAAAAAGGCCTGTCGCGCATCGCCACCTATGCCGGCAAGAGCGCCACCGTGCTGAGCTGGGAACAGGCGGCCGAGTACATGCGCGAGATCCACCAGCCGGCCTTTCCCTCGAACGACATGGCCGAGTGGAACAAGTGGGCGCGCCGGGCCTTTTGCGAAAACGACGCCGGCCACCTGGTGCAGCGCTACGACCCCAACATCGCCCTGCCGCTGCAGTCCGGCAAGATCAAACCCTCGTCCTGGGCCTCGCGCATGGCCTTCCGGCGCCTGGCGCGCAACCGCCCCACCCTGCTGGTGCGCGGCAGCCTGTCGGACCTGGTCGAGCCGGAACAGGCCAGCTACATGCAGCGCACCGCCCCCGCCATGCAGTACGCCGAAGTGCCGGGCGTGGGCCACGCGCCGATGCTGACCGAAGCGCCGGCGCGGCAGGCGATCGAACGCTTTCTGGCGCAGGTAGACTAGCAAGCCAGGCCCCACCATATAAAAGACAACACCATCCCAAGAGGAGACACGATGCACAAACTCAGCACCCTGGCAGCGGCCGTCCTGGCCACGCTGGCGGCCACGCTGCCGGCAGCGGCCGCGCCCGACCTGAAAATCGCCCTCATCGCCGGCAAGACCGGCATGCTCGAAACCTATGCCAAGGAAACCGAAACCGGCTTCATGATGGGACTGGAATACCTGACCGGCGGCAAGATGGAGATCAACGGCCGCAAGCTGAAGGTGATCGTCAAGGACGACCAGAGCAAGCCGGACCTGGGCCGCACCCTGCTGGCCGAAGCCTACGGCGACGACAAGGCCGACATCGCGGTCGGCACCACCTCGTCCGGTTCGGCCATCGCCATGCTGCCGGTGGCGCAGGAATACAAGAAGATCCTGATCATCGAGCCGGCCGTGGCCGACGCCATCACCGGCGAAAAATTCAACCGCTACATCTTCCGCACCGCGCGCAGCTCGATGCAGGACGCGCTGGCCGCCGCCAGCACGCTCAAGGCCGGCAGCGTGGCCTTCCTGGCCCAGGATTACGCCTTCGGCAAGGATGCGGTCAAGGCCGGCAAGGAAGCGCTGGCCGCCACCGGCAGCAAGGCCCAGGTGGTGCACGAGGAATACGCGCCCCAGAGCAGCACCGACTTCACCGCCCCGGCCCAGCGCATCTTCGACGCGCTGAAAAACAAGCCCGAGCCGCGCCTGCTGCAGATCGTCTGGGCCGGGCCGAATCCGATGAACAAGCTGGCCGACATGAAGCCCGAGCGCTACGGCGTCGTCCTGTCCCCGGGCGGCAACATCCTGCCCGTGATGAAGACCTGGAAGAACTTCGCCGGCACCCAGGGCACCATCTACTACTACCACGGCTTCCCCAAGAACAAGATGAACGACTGGTTCGTGGCCGAGCACAGCAAGCGCCACAAGGGCCCGCCCGACATGTTCACCGCCGGCGGCTTCGCGGCGGCCAGCGCGGTCGTCACGGCATTGACCAAGGCCAATTCCGGCGATACCGAGAAGCTGATCGCGGCCATGGAAGGCATGGATTTCGAAACGCCCAAGGGCAAGATGACCTTCCGCAAGGAAGACCACCAGGCCCTGCAATCGATGTACCACTTCAAGATCAAGAAGGATCAGAAGAACGAGTGGGACCTGCTGGAACTGGTGCGCGAAATCCCGGCCAGCGAACTGCCGCTCCCGGTGAGGAACAAGCGATGACGCCGGCGGCCATGCCGTCGCTGTCGACGCGCGAGCTGAGCATCCGCTTCGGCGGGCATGTGGCGGTCGACCAGGTCAGCGCCGATTTCTATCCCGGCACCCTGACCGTGATCGTCGGTCCCAACGGCGCCGGCAAGACCACCTACTTCAACCTGATCTCGGGCCAGTTGCCGGCCAGCTCGGGCACGGTCCTGCTCGACGGCGCCGACATCACCCGCCATGGCGCGGCCAGGCGCACCGCGCTCGGCATCGGGCGCGCCTTCCAGCTGACCAACCTGTTCCCGCACCTGACGGTCGCCGAAAACGTGCGCCTGGCGGTACAGAGCCGGGCGGGCGCCGGCATGAACATGCGCTCGATGTTGACGCGCTGGTCCAGCCATACCGACCTGATCGTGCGCGCCGACTATTACCTGGAGCGCGTCTCCATGGCAAGCCGGCGCGACACGCGCGTGATGGCCCTCTCGCACGGCGACAAGCGCAAGCTGGAAGTGGCCATCCTGCTGGCGCTGGAACCGGCGGTGATGATGTTCGACGAACCGACCGCCGGCATGAGCGTGGACGAAGTGCCGGTCGTGCTCGACCTGATCCATCAGGTCAAGGCCGAGCGCAACAGGACCATTTTGCTGGTCGAACACAAGATGGACGTGGTGCGCTCGCTGGCCGACCGCATCATCGTCCTGCACAACGGCAGCCTGGTGGCCGACGGCAATCCGGCCGAGGTGATGGCCTCGCCCATCGTCCAGCAAGCCTACCTGGGGACGCCCGAACATGCCTGATCCGATCCTTCAACTGAGCGGGGTCCACACCCACATCGGCGACTACCACATCCTGCAAGGCGTGGACCTGGTGGTGCCGCGCGGCGGCCTGTCGGTCCTGCTGGGGCGCAACGGCGCCGGCAAGACCACCACCCTGCGCACCATCATGGGCTTGTGGAAAGCCTCCGCCGGCACGGTGCGCTTCGACGGCCACGACATCGCCGCCCTGCCCACGCCCGACATCGCCCGGCGCGGCATCGCCTACGTGCCCGAATCGATGGCCGTGTTTTCCGACCTGAGCGTGCGCGAGAACCTCTACCTGGCGGCGCGCGACGGCCCGCTCGACGAGGCGCGCGTGGAATGGATCTTCGGCTTCTTTCCGGCGCTGCGCAAATTCTGGCACTACCCGGCCGGCAATCTGTCGGGCGGGCAAAAGCAGATGGTGGCGATCGCGCGCGCCATCGTCGAACCGCGCAAGCTGCTGCTGATCGACGAGCCGACCAAGGGCCTGGCCCCGGCCATCATCCAGAGCCTGATCGCCGCCTTCCGCGAGCTCAAGCAGACCGACACCACCATCCTGCTGGTCGAGCAGAACTTCAGCTTCGTCAGGCGCCTGGGCGACACGGTCTCGGTGATGGACGACGGCAAGGTAGTGCACGCCGGCGCCATGGGCGCGCTGGTGGACGACGAAAACCTGCAGCAACGCCTGCTCGGGCTGTCACTGAGCGCCCATCAATGATGAACACGGAGACCAACAACGTGACCACCAAATCGCCTCCGGTGAGCGCCGCGACCATGCTGCCCGCCGCCCCGGCCGACGCGCCCCTGCCGGCCGCCAGGCGCGACCTCGCCCCGCTGCTGCTGGTGCCGGCGCTGATCCTGCTGATGCTGCCGGCGGTCGGCAGCTTTCCCACCTGGGTCACCCTGACCGTCGCCGGCCTGGCCATGGGCATGATGATCTTCATCATGGCCAGCGGCCTGACGCTCGTGTTCGGGCTGATGGACGTGCTCAACTTCGGCCATGGGGCCTTCGTCTCGGTCGGCGCCTATGCCGCCACCATGGTCCTGATTCCCATGCGCGGCTGGCTCGAGGCCGACGCGCTGCTGCTCAATCTGGGCGTGCTGGGCCTGGCGATCGCGGTGGCGATGCTCTCCACCGCGCTGCTCGGCTGGGCCTTCGAGCGCATCGTCATCGCGCCGGTGTACGGCCAGCATCTCAAGCAGATCCTGATCACCATGGGCGGCATGATCGTGGCCGAACAATCGATCAACGTGATCTGGGGCGCCGAGCAGATTCCCCTGCCGCTGCCGGCCAGCCTGCGCGGCGCCGTGCTGCTGGGCGACGCGGCGGTCGAAAAATACCGGCTGGTGGCGGTCGTGATCGGGCTGGTGGTGTTCGCCGGCATGTTCCTGGTGCTGAACCGCAGCAAGATCGGCCTGCTGATCCGCGCCGGCGTCGAGAACCGCGAGATGGTCGAAGCCATGGGTTACCGCATCCGGCGCCTGTTCGTGGCCGTGTTCGCGGCCGGCTCGGCGCTGGCCGGCCTGGGCGGCGTGCTCTGGGGCCTGTACAAGGAAACCCTGAACGCGGCCATGGGCGGCGAAATGATGGTCATGATCTTTATCGTCGTCATCATCGGCGGGCTGGGCTCGGTCGGCGGCTGCTTCATCGGCGCCCTGCTGATGGCCCTGGTGGCCAACTACGCCGGCTTCCTGCTGCCGAAATTCGCGCTGGTGTCGAACATCGCCCTGATGATCGCCATCCTGCTGTGGCGCCCGGCCGGCCTGTATTCCAACCTGCGCCGCTAAGGAAACTCCATGCTCAATCACCTGTTATCCGGCGACCTGCCGCGCAGCCGGGCCTTGTCCGCCACCCTGCTGCTGATCCTGCTGGGACTGGCGCTGGCGCCCTTCCTGACCAGCGGCGCGCGCCCGCTCAACACCGCCGCCACCATCTGCGTCTACATCGTGCTGGTGGCTTCCTACGACTTGCTGCTCGGTTACACCGGGATCGTGTCCTTCGCCCACACCATGTTCTTCGGCATCGGCGCCTACGGCGTGGGCCTGGGGCTGTCGCATGGCGAGCCGAGCTGGAGCGCCTTATGCATCGGCGTCGCGCTGGCCCTGCTGCTGACCCTGGCATTGGCGCTGGTGGTGGGCCTGTTCGCGCTGCGCGTGCGCGCCATTTTCTACGCCATGATCACGCTCGCCGTGGCGGCCTCGTTCGCCGTGCTGGCCTCGCAACTGTCCGACCTGACCGGCGGCGAGGACGGCAAGACCTTCAGCGTGCCGGAGCTCCTCACGCCGGGCTTTCGCCTGGTCGAGAACGAGGTGTTCGGGCGCGCCATCGACGGCAAGCTGATTACCTACTACATCGTGTTCGGCGGCTGCCTGCTGCTCTTCCTGTTCCTGCTGCGGCTGGTCAATTCGCCCTTCGGCCGCGTGCTGCAGGCGATCCGCGAGAACGAGTTCCGCGCCGAGGCGCTCGGCTACCGCACGGTGCTGTACCGCATCTGGGCGAATGTGCTGGCGGCCCTGGTGGCGGCGCTGGCCGGCGCGCTGATGGCGCTGTGGCTGCGCTACGTCGGCCCGAAAACCATGCTCGGCTTCGAGGTGATGACCGACATCCTGCTGATCGTGGTGATCGGCGGCATGGGCACCATGTACGGCGCGGTGGTCGGCGCCACCCTGTTCATCATCGCCCAGAACTACCTCAAGTCGCTGATGGCCGAAGGCTCGGCCGCGCTCGCAGGCCTGCCGCTTCTGGCGCAGGCCCTGCATCCGGACCGCTGGATGCTGTGGCTGGGCGTGCTGTTCGTGCTGTCGATCTACTTCTTCCCGATCGGCATTGTCGGCAAGCTGCGCCTGCGCAAGCCCGCCGCCCGCACTGCCAGCAACTGACTGTTCGCGACGGCGTCCCTGCGCCCGCAGGGACGCCCTTTTTTTGTCCGCCTGCCCCGCCGCATCAGGCTTCACCGCGCTTGTTCATTGAAGTTCCCCGGAAGCGCCCGAAAACGCCCCCCGTTCATTAAGCGCACATCAATGCCGGCGGTTTGCCCCCTCCTATGATGGGTCAACCGTGGCCTCGCGCCTGCCAGCGCGAGTGGAACAGCCATCCTTCTGGCAATTGCTGAAAGAACGACCATGAAATCCCTGCACAAACTGATTGCCGTGGCGGCCATCGCCGTGGCCGCCGCGCTGCCCGCCGTGTCGCACGCGATCGAACCCATCGTCGTCCTCAACGAAGACTTCAACGACATCGGCACGCTCGACAACTGGTCCCTCGTCAACAACAGCGTGCCGCCCGGACAGGCCTGGTCGCAAGGCAACCCGGGCGTGTTCCCCGCCCCGTCCGGCCCGCCATCGTCCTATCTCGCCGCCAATTACCTGAGCGCGCAAAACGGCATGGGCAGCATCGACAACTGGCTGATCACCCCGGTCGTGACCCTGATCGGCCCCAGCGAACTGTCGTTCTTCACCCGCTCGGCCAGCGCCACCGGCTTCGGCGACACGCTCGAAGTGCGCTTTTCCCCCGGCACGGGCAGCGATACCGGCGGCTTCAACACGGTGCTCGGCATCCTCGGCGGCATCTCGGACTATCCCACTGTCTGGCAGCAAGTTATCTCCAGCATCAACTACGACGGCCAGGGGCGTTTCGCATTTCGTTACGTCGGCGACGCCTCGGCGGCGAACTATATTGGCCTCGACGCTGTCGTAGTCACTACGGTGCCCGAACCCGGCACTTATTGGATGCTGCTGGCCGGCTTGGGCAGTCTGGTCTTGCTTCGCCGCAGGCAGATAACGTGAACCAACTCTGGAGACTTTCGATATGTTGAGTAAAACCCTGATCAGCTGCTGCGCGCTGGCTGCCCTGTCGACGACAGCCGTGGCGGCGGAGCAATCCGAGGGCATGGCGGTGGTGCGCGACAAGCAAACCGGCCAGCTGCGTCCGGCCAGCGCCGCCGAACTGCGCGCCATGCAGGGCCACCTGCCGCAGCCGCGCGTGGCCGCGCCGCAGGCGCAAGCGAGCGTGCGTGCCGACGGCACCCGCAGCGCGCCGCTCGGCGAGCGCGGCGTGGTGTATTCCGTGCTCGCGCGCGCGCCGGACGGCAAGCTGGTGCAGCGCTGCCTGGAAGGCGAAACCGGCGCCCGGCACGCTGTCCATCACGATGCCGCAGCGCCAGCCGGGGAGCAGCGTCATGAGCAATAAGCGCACGTCCCTGCGGCACGCCGCCGCCATCCTCGCCCTTGCCTGCTGCAGCTTCGGCGGCGCGCAGGCGGCCGCCACCATCACCATCGTCAACGGCAACGCGCCCAACGCGGGCTTCAACGACCCCACGCCGGCGCAAGCGGTCGGCGGCAACCACGGGCGCACGCTCGGGGCGCAGCGCCTGATCGCCTTCCAGCACGCGGCCGACATCTGGGGCCGCACCCTCAACAGTCCGGTGCCGGTCAGGGTGGCCGCCTCGTTCGAGCCGCTGCCCTGCAACGCCGAGGGCGCGGTGCTCGGTTCGGCCGGCGCGACCGAAGTGTTTTCCGACTTCCCCAAGGCGCCCAAGGCCGGCACCTGGTATCCGGGCGCGCTGGCCAGCAAGCTGGCGGGCAAGGACATGGCCTCGCCGGGCGAAGCGCATATCCGCGCCCGCTTCAACTCGCGCCTCGGCCTGTTCCCCGACTGCATGCCCGGCTCCGGCTTTTACCTCGGACTCGACCGCAAGGCCGGCGACCAGGTCGACCTGGTGGCCGTGCTGCTGCACGAACTGGCGCACGGCCTGGGCTTCCAGAACTTCACCGACGAAGGCACGGGCGAATTTTTCCTGGGCACGCCATCGATCTGGGATCACTTCCTGGTCGACATCCGCAGCAACAAGGCCTGGGTCAACATGAAGGACGAAGAACGGCGCCTGTCGGCCATCGGCGGCAGCACGCTCTCGTGGAACGGCGAGCGGCTCTACAAAGTCACCGCCCAGGTGCTCGCGCCCCAGCCCAACCTGGCCATCAGCGGCATGGCGGCGGGCCAGGCCGGCGGCAACCACAAGGTGGGCGAGGCATCCTTCGGCCCGCAGCTCGGGCTCAACGCGGTGACGGGCGAGCTGATGCCCGTGATCGACCAAGCCAACGGCAGCGGCCTGGCCTGCACGCCGCTCAGCCCGGCCAACGCCATGGCGGTGCGCGGCAATATCGCCCTGGTCGACCGTGGCGCCTGTCCCTTCGTCACCAAGGCGCGCATCCTGCAGAACGCCGGGGCGCGCGGCATGATCGTCATGGAAAATACCGGCGATCCGGTCAGCGGCCTGGGCGGCAGCGACCCGGCCGTGCGCATTCCTGCGGTGCGCATCGACAAGGCCACCGGCGAGCAGCTCAAGTCGGTGATGTACCGGCGCTCGCGCACCTCGTCGGGCGTGATCGCCAGCCTCGGGGTCGATCCCGACAGGCTGTCGGGCACCGACTGGGTGCGCCGGGTGCGCATGTACAGTCCGGAAGAATACTCGCCGGGCTCGTCGGTATCGCACTATTCGGTCGATACCAGGCCGAACCAGCTGATGGAGCCGTCCATCAACGCCGACCTGATGCACGACGTGATTCCGCCGCACGACCTGACCTATCCCCTGCTGCAGGATATAGGCTGGTAAGCGCGCCACGAAACGAGGACCCGCGAAAGCGGGTCCGTAAACGCACGACGCGCTCCGTGGGGAGCGCGTCGGGTAACTGCCTGGACGACTTAAGCGTTTGCCGCTTTGTCCTTATCGTAAGCGGCGATGCCGTTCATGATTTCTGCCTTGGCATCCTCGGGACCGCCCCAGCCTTCGACCTTGACCCACTTGCCCGGCTCCAGGTCCTTGTAGTGCTCGAAGAAGTGCTGGATCTGCTGCAGGCGCAGTTCGTTCATGTCTTCCGGCTTTTGCCAGTGCTTGTAGATCGGCAGGATCTTATCGACAGGAACCGCCAGCACCTTGGCGTCGCCGCCCGCTTCGTCGGTCATTTTCAGCACGCCGATGGCGCGGCAGCGGACCACGACGCCAGGGATCAGCGGGAACGGGGTGATGACCAGCACGTCGCACGGATCGCCATCGTCGGCGATGGTGTTCGGCACGTAGCCGTAGTTGCACGGGTAGTGCATGGCGGTGCCCATGAAGCGGTCGACGAAAATCGCGCCCGATTCCTTGTCCACTTCGTACTTGATCGGATCGGCATTCATCGGGATTTCGATGATCACGTTGAAATCGTTCGGCACGTCGCGGCCGGAGGAGACTTTATTCAAACTCATGGGATTTCCTTAGATTGCTGAGGGGTCAATGGCCGACATTATAACGAAGTTTCACGCGGGCTTGTGCATTGCAGCAAGCGGATGCGGATGCGCGGTGCGCCACAGGGGATAAGGTCAAGGCCGCCGCCGCCGCGCCCGGGTGGCTCCCGGTGGCGGCAAGGGCGGCCGTGGCGGGCTATAAAATACTGGCCAGCGCGCACTGCCTGAAGTGCGCGTTCGCCTCTTCCTGCTGTCCCAGCGCTTCGTGCATCTGCGCCAGTTTCAGGTGCGCCTCGCGCACCATGCGCGGCTCGGTCGCGTCCGACAATGCCTGTTCCAGGTAACGCTGCGCCTTGCCCCACAGTTTCTGTTTCAGGCACAGCGAGCCGAGCGTCAGCGCCAGTTCGGCATCGGTCGGGCGCTGTTTCATCCACGCTTCGCAATGCTCGATCTGGGCCAGCAAGGCCGGCGAGCCGGCCTGCGCGGCGGACTCGCGGTAGGCGCGCACCACGCGGTCGTCCCAGTCGGCGCGCAGCGCTTCTTCGGCGCTGGCGCGCGCTTCGTCGTGCAGACCGCGCGCATTCAGGGCCGCCGCCGCGCGTGCCGCGATGTAGGGTTTTACCCGGTCGGCGGTCGGCACGGTGGACCAGACGCGCAGGATCGATTCGGCGTCGTGCGAACTGTCGCACAGCAAGGCGTCATAGGCCAGCTCGCGCAGGCGTGCCGACAGGGCCGGATGCAGCGCCTTGTGCTTGTCGAGCGAGCGCACCAGGCGCAGCACTTCGGGCCAGTTCTTGGCTTGCTGGTGCGCCTTCATCGACCATTGCAGCGCGTGGATGTGGCGCGTGCCGCTGGCATTGAGTTCGGCCACGGCGTCGAGCGCCGCCTGCGGCTGATGATCGTCGACCAGCAGTTCGGTCATGGTCATCAGGCGCGCGGTTTTCAGCGAATTGTCGTGCACCACGCCGGCCAGCCAGTTGTCGCGCCGCGCGGACTGGCGCATGCGGTGCGCGGCGCGCGCCCCGATCAGGGCGGCGATGCCGGCGTTTTCGGGCAGTTCGGCGGCGCGCATGGCGGCTTTTTCGGCATGTCCGAAGCGGCCTTCGAACAAGGCCTTGAGCGCATCGCGCAAGCCCTTGTTGCCGTCGCGTTCGCGCTTGGCTTTGCGGTAGGCGGCCACCCGCGCCGGCATGCCGAAGGTGGCGCGCGCCGCGCGCAGCAGCGCGTAGACGACCACGAACAGCAGGGCCACGACCACGACGAAGAAATTGAGCGACATGTCGATCCGGTGCGGCGGATAGAAAAACACCACGTTGCCCGGATTGAAGCGTGCCGTCACGGCAATGCCGATGGCCGCTGCCATCAGCGCGACTAACCAGAGAAGAAGACGCATGTTATGGCTTCGCCTTGTAGTTGCGCACGGCGTTCAGGCTGTCGGACAGGGACGGCATCTCGATCGCCAGATTGCTGGCCTGGACATGGCGCAACTGCGCCTGCGCGGTCTGGGTGCTGCCCGCGCGCGTGTCGAAATACTTGCTCAGCGCATCCTGCGCCGCCACCAGGTCGTTGCGGAAGGCGACTTCGTTGCGCGCCAGCAGCGCCATGCGCGCGTTCAGCAGGCGCAGCTTGACGTTTTCGCGCACAAAATACGTTTCCGAGGGCGAGAGCATCAGCGCTTCCGGCGTGTCGACGCGGCGCACGCGGATCAATTGACGAATTTCATCCCACATCTCGCCGGTCCAGCTCGACCACACGTCCTGTACCTTGTCCAGCATCGAGTCCTTGGCCGCGGCAGTAGCCGCAGCGCTGCCCGGCTTGACCGCCGCCTGCGCGGCCATCGCCTTGGCCACCTTGGCCGTCTTGACCGGCAGCGCCGGCGTTTCGTCGGCCAGCATCGGCAGGGTGTTGACCTGGGTAATCACGTTATCGAGGCGCAGCGCCACGCCGGTCAGGTCCAGCGCCGGCAGGGCCTTGAGCTTGTCGATATCGCCGGCGATGGCGCGGCGGATGGTGATGAACTGCGGCGTGTCCGAGCGCGACAGCGAACGGTCGGCGTTCTGCAGCGCGATCAGGGCGCCCTGCACATTGCCGGCCAGCTGCAACTGCTGGCTGGCGGTCGAGAGCACCTGCTCGATTTCGGCCAGCGCCCATTCGTCGCGGTTCTTCGACAGATCCTGGTACAGCTGCTCCAGCGCCAGTTGCTGGCTCTGGGCTTCGACCTGGCGGTTTTCGAGCAGGCTCACCTTGGCCTGCAAGTCCTTGGTCTGGTCCTGCACGGTGCGCGCCAGCACGCTCGTTTCGGTATTGACGACTTCGCCCTTTTGCAGGCGGTTGGCCATTTCCATGCGCAGCTTGAGCAGATTGCTGCGGGTCGACCAGGCGTGCGCGGCCAGCAGCAGGGCCAGCAGGATGACGACCACCGTCATCGGGCGCTGCAGGATCTCGGTCATGCTCTCGCCGCCGGACGAGCGCGCGCGCGCCTTGTACTGGTCGGCCGGAGCAGGCTGGGGTGCGGCGCCGGGCGCCGCGTTGTGTTCAGGTAATGTAGGCAATTCGTTCATGCTCGTGATTGTAACGCGGCAAGCAAACGTTCGTCGCCTGATCCGCACAGCGTCAACCGGTGCAAGCCCAGCCCAGTTGCCGTTTCGGCAATACGGGCATGCGGCACGATCAGATGCTGTTGTTGCATTTTTTCCACAAGGGCGGGGTCGCCCATCTGCGCGACCAGCGCCACCAGCCCGCGCAGCGCTTCCGAACTGGTGACGATCCAGTCGTTCTCGCGCTCCAGCACGCTGCGCAGCTGCTGCGCCAGCGCCTCGGTCAGGGGCGGCACGCTGCGGCGGTAGGCCGGCACGGTGGCGACGATGACGCCGGCCGCGCGCAGGCCGTCGGCCATCAGCTCGCGCCCGCTTTCGCCGCGCACGATCAGCACTTTCTGGCCGGCCAGGGCCGCCAGGTCGAGCGTCTCCAGCAGGTTTTCCGAGTCGCTGCGGGCGGGGTCGCGCGGACTGACGATGGTGGCCGTGTTGTTGTTGATGCCATGCCGCTCCAGTGCCGCGCGGCTGCCCTCGCCCAGCACCGCCAGGGTCACCCAGGTCGGCCACACCGTAATGTGGGCGAAGGCGGCGTCGATCGCGTTGGGCGAGACGAAAGCCACCATCGCGCAGTCGTGCATGCCGGCCAGCGCCGCCTTGAGCGGGCCCTGGTCGTCCAGCGGCGCAATGTCCAGCAGCGGCAGCAGCACCGCCTCGCGCCCGAGCGCCGTCACCTGCTCGGCCAGCGCGCCGGCCTGCGCCAGCGGACGGGTGATGATGACGGGATCAGGCATCGGCAAGCGGCGCCGGTGGCGCTGAGGCGGCCTCGTCCGCTGCGGCGGCGTCGGCCTTGCAGTCGGCCAGGATCGCGCGCGCATCTTGCGTGTCGAGCAGGTCCGACACTTGCTGTCCCAGCAGTTCCGGGTCGTCGGCCGGGCCATGCAGTTCGGCGTGCGCGCTGCGCTTGCCGTCCGGCGTGGCGACCATGGCGCGCAGGTGCATCACGCCATCGTCGATGGTGGCGTAGGCCGCCAGCGGAATCTGGCAGCTGCCGCCGAATACCTTGGAAACCTTGCGTTCGGCCGCCACCCGCTGCGCCGTCGGCACATGGTTCAGCGGCGCCAGCACGGCACGCAGGTCGACCCCGTTGGTGCGGCCCGACACGATTTCGATCGCCATCGCGCCCTGCCCGGCGGCCGGCAGCGAGTGCGCCGGGTCCATCAGCGAGCGGATGCGCTGCGGCAGCCCCAGGCGCTTGAGCCCGGCGGCAGCGAGGATGATGGCGGCGTAGTCGCCGCGGTCGAGCTTGCCCAGGCGCGTGTCCAGGTTGCCGCGCAGCGGCTTGATCGTCAGGTGCGGGTAGCGCGCCGCGATCAGCGACTGGCGGCGCAGGCTGCTGGTGCCGACCACCGCGCCCGGCGGCAGTTCGTCCAGGCTGCCGAAGTCGTTCGACACGAAGGCGTCGCGCGGGTCTTCGCGTTCCAGCACGGCGGCCAGTTCGAAGCCTTCCGGCAAGTCCATCGGCACGTCCTTGAGCGAATGCACGGCCAGGTCGGCCCGTCCTTCGGCCATGGCCACTTCGAGTTCCTTGACGAACAGGCCCTTGCCGCCGACCTTTGATAAAGTGCGGTCCAGGATCTGATCGCCCCGGGTGGTCATTCCCAGAATCTCGATGCTGCACTGCGGATATAATAAAGCCAATTGCGCGCGAACATGCTCTGCCTGCCACATGGCGAGCCTGCTCTCGCGCGAAGCGATAATGAGCTTGGAGGGCTGCTGCGGACGCGAAGGCGTACCAGTCAATTCAGTTGCTTTCAAAACGGATTCTTTCACTGTCGTAAAACCTCAAACCGGTTATGGCAGTCATCGGCACATGCATAAGATCACAAATTTTATCATGCGTCCCCTTTGCAGAACCTGGCCAGAAGCCTTTGCACCAACTTTCACTCTGTGGTCCAACATGGTAAATTCATCCGCTGCACAAGAAAACCCTCCAGTCCTCGACAAGGACGCCCCGCTGAAAGAAGATATCCGCCTGCTCGGCCGCCTGCTCGGCGACGTGCTGCGCGACCAGGAAGGCGAAGCCGTCTTCGATGTCGTCGAGACCATCCGCCAGACGGCGGTGCGGTTCCGGCGCGAAGACGACGCCCAGGCCGGCCAGGACCTGACCGCCCTGCTGCACAAGCTCACGCGCGAGCAGACCATTTCGGTGGTGCGCGCGTTTTCGTATTTTTCGCACCTGGCTAATATCGCCGAAGACCAGCACCACATCCGCCGCCGCCGCGCCCACCTGCTGGCCGGGTCGGCCCCGCAGCAGGGCAGCGTCAGCTTCGCCCTGTCCAAGCTGAAAGCGGCCGGCGTCGCCAGCGACACCGTGCGCACCTTCTTCGGCGACGCCCTGATCGCCCCGGTCCTGACGGCGCACCCGACCGAAGTGCAGCGCAAGAGCATTCTCGACGCCGAGCACGACATCGCGCGCCTGCTGGCCGAACGCGACCTGCCGCTGACCCCGCGCGAGCGCGTGGCCAACATGCAGCTGCTGCACGCCCGCATCGCCACCCTGTGGCAGACGCGCATGCTACGCTACTCCAAGCTGACCGTGGCCGACGAAATCGACAACGCCCTGTCCTACTACCGCATCACCTTCCTGCACGAACTGCCCGGCCTGTACGACGACATCGAAGAAGAAATCGCCGCCCACTACCCGGACCAGGCGGCGCACGCGATCGACAATTCCTATGTGCAGATGGGCAGCTGGATCGGCGGCGACCGCGACGGCAACCCGAACGTCAACGCCGGCACCATGCAGCACGCGCTGGTGCGCCAGGCCACCACCATCCTCGACTTCTACCTCGACGAAGTGCACGCGCTCGGCGCCGAGCTGTCGATTTCGACCCTGATGGTCGGCGCCAGCCCGGCCCTGCAAGCGCTGGCCGACGCCTCGCCCGACCAGTCGCCGCACCGCAGCGACGAGCCCTACCGGCGGGCCCTGATCGGCATGTACGCGCGCCTGGCCGCCACCGCGCGTTCGCTCGGCGCCACCAACATCCTGCGCAAGGAAGTCGGGCACGCCGCGCCGTATGGCGACGCGGCCGCATTCTGCGCCGACCTGGACGTGCTGGCCGACTCGCTGCGCGCCAACCACGGCCAGCTGCTGGTCAAGCCGCGCCTGGCCACGGTGCAGCGCGCCGCCGCCATTTTCGGCTTCCACCTGGCCTCGCTCGACATGCGCCAGACCTCGGACGTGCACGAGCGCGTGCTGGCCGAACTGTTTGCCGCGGCCGGCGTCGAAGCCGACTACACCAAGCTCGCCGAAGAACAGAAGGTGCAGCTGCTGCTGGCCGAACTGGCGCAGCCGCGCCTGCTGTATTCGCCGTACGCGCAACTGAGCGAAGAGACCGCGTCCGAACTGGCGATCCTGCGCGCGGCCAAGGATATCCGCCAGCGCTACGGCAAGCGCGCGATCCGCAACTACATCATCTCGCACACCGAGACCGTGTCCGACCTGCTCGAAGTACTGCTGCTGCAGAAGGAAACGGGCCTCTTGCGTCCGCGCGACAGGCAGCTCGACGCCATGGTCATTCCGCTGTTCGAGACCATTCCCGACCTGCAGCGCGCGGCCGGCATCATGAACGAATGGATGGCGCTGCCGCTGGTCAAGGAACTGATCGCGCACCAGGGCCAGCTGCAGGAAGTCATGCTCGGCTACTCCGATTCGAACAAGGACGGCGGCTTCCTGACCTCCAACTGGGAGCTGTACAAGGCCGAGATCCACCTGGTCAAGGTGTTCGCCGACGCCGGCGTCAAGCTGCGCCTGTTCCATGGCCGGGGCGGCACGGTCGGGCGCGGCGGCGGACCTTCGTACGAAGCGATCCTGGCGCAGCCGCCGGGCACCGTGAACGGCCAGATCCGCCTGACCGAACAGGGCGAAATCATCGCCTCCAAGTTTTCGAACGCCGAAATCGGCCGCCGCAACCTGGAGCTGCTGGTCGCCGCCACGCTCGAGGCGAGCCTGATGCCGCACCCGGCCGAAGGCGCCAAGGCGGAGCAGCTGGCCGGCTTCGAAGCGATCATGGCCGACCTCTCCGAGCGCGCCTACAAGGCTTACCGCAACCTGGTCTACGAAACGCCGGGCTTCACCGACTACTTTTTCTCGGCCACGCCGATCGCCGAAATCGCCGAGCTCAATCTCGGTTCGCGCCCGGCCTCGCGCAAGTCGACCAAGCGCATCGAAGACCTGCGCGCGATTCCCTGGGGCTTTTCCTGGGGCCAGTGCCGCCTGCTGCTGCCGGGCTGGTACGGCTTCGGCTCGGCCATCACGCAATGGGCCGAGGAAGGCAGGCGCGACGAGAAGATCGCCACCCTGCAGGCCATGTTCAAGGAGTGGCCGTTCTTCGCCACCCTGCTGTCGAACATGGACATGGTGCTGGCCAAGACCGACCTGGCGATCGCCTCGCGCTACGCCGGCCTGGTGGCCGACGTCGAACTGCGCGAGCGCATCTTCAAGCGCATTTCGGCCGAACACGGCACCACCCTGCGCTGCCTGGAGATGATCACCGGCGCGCATGAACGCCTGGCCGGCAACCCGCTGCTGGCGCGCTCGATCCAGAACCGCTTCGCCTACCTCGACCCGCTGAATCACTTGCAGGTCGAGCTGATCCACCGCCACCGCGCGCTGTCGGGCGAACCGGGCAAGGTGGACGAACGGGTCCATCGCGGCATCCACCTGTCCATCAACGGCGTGGCCGCCGGCCTGCGCAACACGGGTTAAACCACCCGCCGGGCGGCGCGCACCAGCTGGCGCGCCGCCCTGTTTTCACCTCCCATCCCCTGCCCGCATGCACGCGGCATACGCCCGATTCGTTGTCCTGAACAAAGCATGCTTTTTCCAAAAAGTTGGCATAGAATGAATTAAGCAACAACCTGTCTAAAACACAAGGGGGTGCGCATGAAAACGTGGAGCGTGGAGTCGCTTTGCCTGACCGTAGCCGCCATCGCCCTGGTGCTGGCGTCCCTGGTGGCCCTGATCGCCGTCGGCGACGCCCACGCGGTGCCGCGCTGGTTGTTTTCCCTCACGATGGCGCTCTCCGGCGCCGCGCTGGTGGTCAGCCTGCGCATCCGCGCGCTGGCCATGGCGCGCAATGCCGCCCAGCGCCGCTACCGCCACTTCATCGACACCGCCCACGAGGGCGTCTGGACGCTCGACGGCGAGGCCCGCACCACCTTCGCCAACCCGCGCCTGGCCCAGATGTTCGGCGCCACGCCCGGCACCCTGCTGGGGTGCCCGATGCAGGATTTTCTTGGGGATAACCCACGGCGCGACCTGGCCGAAATGACCAGCGCCGACGCCGCCCATGTCGGCTGCACCCACGATCTGACCTACCGCCGGGTGGACGGCAGCGTCGGCTGGGCCATCGTCAGCGGCCGGCCGATGCTGGGCGACGACGGGCTGGCGCAAGGCACTTTGCTGATGCTCACCGACATCACGGGCCGCAAGGCGGCCGAGCTGGAACTGGCGGCGGTGCAGATCGGCCTGGAAGTGCGGATCCGCATGCGCACGGCCGAGCTGGAGCGCAGCAACGCCCAGCTGCGCATCGAAGTGGCCGAGCGCCAGATGGCCGAGCACGCGCTGGCCGAATCGTTCCGCGAGCTGCGCCAGTTGAGTTCGCATCTGGAAACCATCAAGGAAGAAGAGCGCAAGCGCATCGCCAAGGGCATCCACGACGAGCTGGGACAGAACCTGATGGCGCTCAAGATCGATGTCGAAATGCTGCACGCGCGCGCCGGCCAGCGCCACCCCCTGCTCAAGCGCAAGGTGGGCGACGTGCTCGACACCATCGACCTGACCATCCGTTCGGTGCGCGCGATCATGAACGACCTGCATCCGAGCACCCTGGAACTGGGCTTGCCGGCGGCGGCCGAGTGGCTGGTGCAGCAGTTCGAGAAGCGCAGCGGCATCGCCACCTCGCTGTCGGTGGCCGAGGGGGACGGGCCCTTGCCGGACAGCCACCGCACCGAAGTGATTTTCCGCATCATCCAGGAATGCCTGCTGAATATCCTGCGCCACGCCCAGGCCACCAGGGTCGAGGTCGGGCTCGATATCGGCATGGAGTACCTGACCATCACCATCGTGGACAATGGCGTCGGCATGGCGCCGGGGGATGCGGCCAAGGCGGCTTCGTTCGGGCTGCGCGGGATCCGCGAGCGGGTCGATGTGTTCGGCGGGCAGATGGTGATCGACAGCCGGCCGGGCGGCGGCACCACCCTGGCCATGATGATTCCGCTCGAAAGCCACGCAACGGCCAGCCTCGATTAGCGCGGATACAACAATACGAAAAATGTAAGAATCGAAGGGCGTGACGTATGTACAATGATCCCGGATAAAACGGGAGCGGCAAGTTCGGCCCGGTTTATTGACTACCCCTGTTTGCGCGTCCGGACTTCCGGATGCGCATTTTTTTTGGCTGCCGCTCCGCCCGCACCGTGGCTGCGCCCGCACCAACCGCAATGTCGCTCCGCCCGCACCGTCGCTCCAGGACCACCGTCGCTCCAGGACCACTGTCGCTCCAGGACCACTGTCGCTCCAGGACCGCCGTCGCTCCAGGACCACTGTCGCTCCCGCGAAGGCGGGAGCCCAAGTTCGTCGAGCCGCCGTTAACTGAGCGAGCAACTTGGGCTCCCGCCTTCGCGGGAGCGACGGTGCGGGCGGTGCGGGCGGTGCGGTTGATGCGGTTGGTGCGGGCGGTGCGGTTGATGCGGTTGGTGCGGGCGGAGCGACGGTGGTCCGAAAGCGACGCTGGTCCGAAAGCGACGGTGTTCCGGAAGCGACGCTGGTCCTGGAGCGACGCTGGTCCGAAAGCGACGCTGTTCCGGAAGCGACGCTGGTCCGGGAGCGACGCTGGTCCGGAAGCGACGGTGCGGGCGGAGCGACAGTCCGAGGCGGAGCGACAAGCGTAGCGACGAGCAAGATGATCCTGTGAGCATGCAAAAAAGCCGTGCCCACCCTTGCGGGCGAACACGGCCTTTTCCGCCATCGCACCGGCCAGCGGCCGGCGCGGCAAGCGCGTCTTAATGGTTGTGCAGGAAGCTCTTGAGCTTGTCCGAACGCGAGGGCTGGCGCAGCTTGCTCATCGCCTTCGCTTCGATCTGGCGGATCCGCTCGCGCGTCACGTCGAACTGCTTGCCCACTTCTTCCAGCGTGTGGTCGTTCGACATCTCGACACCGTAGCGCATACGCAACACTTTGGCTTCGCGCGGGGTCAGCGAATCGAGCACTTCCTTGATCACATTGCGCATCGACGCGTGCAGCGCGGCGTCCAGCGGCGCCAGGGTCGCGTTGTCTTCGATGAAGTCGCCCAGCTGCGAATCGCCATCCTCGCCCATCGGCGTTTCCATCGAAATCGGCTCTTTCGCGATCTTCATGATCTCGCGAACCTTGTTCTCCGGCATTTCCATCTTCAGGGCCAGGGTCGCCAGGTCCGGCTCGCTGCCGGTTTCCTGCATGATCTGGCGCGAGATGCGGTTCATCTTGTTGATCGTCTCGATCATGTGCACCGGCACGCGGATGGTGCGCGCCATGTCGGCGATCGAACGCGTGATCGCCTGGCGGATCCACCAGGTCGCATAGGTCGAGAACTTGTAGCCGCGGCGGTATTCGAACTTGTCGACCGCTTTCAGCAGGCCGATATTGCCTTCCTGGATCAGGTCGAGGAATTGCAGGCCGCGGTTGATGTACTTCTTGGCGATCGAAATCACCAGGCGCAAGTTGGCGACCGTCATTTCGCGCTTGGCGTGGCGCGCGCGCTTTTCGCCGGCGGCCATCTGCTTGTTGATCTTGCGCAGGTCCGCCAGCGGCAGCGCCACGCGCGCCTGCAGGTCGATCATGCGCTGTTGCAGTTCCTTGATCGCCGGTACGTTACGGCTCAGCACCACGCTGTACGGATAGGCGCAGTCGACTTCGCGGTCGACCCATGCCAGGTCGGTCTCGTTGCCCGGGAAGACCTTGATGAAGTGGGCGCGCGGCATGCCGCAGCGGTCCACGCAGATCGCCAGCACGGCTTTTTCGATATGGCGCACTTCATCCATCTGGCCGCGCAGGGTGTCGCACAGCTTTTCGACGACCTTGGCGGTGAAGCGGATCCCCAGCAGCTCGTTGGAAATGACTTCCTGCGCCTTGACGTAGTTCTTGGAACCGTAGCCATCCTTCTCGAAGGCCTTGGCCATCTTGTCGAATTCGGTTTCGATGATCTTGAACTTGTCGAGCGCGTTCTTGCGCAGCTGGACCAGCTGTTCGGCCGAGAAACCGGCCGCGCCGCCGTTGGCGTCGCCGTCTTCTTCCTCGACTTCTTCTTCCTCTTCCTCGTCATCTTCCGATGGCGCGGCGTGCACCACGGGCGCGGCCGGGGCCGAGCTCTCGTTGTGGTCCACGAAGCCGTCGACCACTTCGTCGACCTTGATGTCGTCGTTGGCGATCTTGTGCGACAGCGCGATGATTTCGGCAATCGTGGTCGGGCAGGCCGAAATGGCCTGGACCATGTCTTTCAGGCCGCCTTCGATGCGCTTGGCGATTTCGATCTCGCCTTCGCGCGTGAGCAGCGCGACCGCGCCCATTTCGCGCATGTACATGCGCACCGGGTCGGTGGTGCGGCCGAAGTCGGAGTCGACCGTCGACAGCGCCGTGGCCGCAGCCGCTTCGACTTCGTCGTCGCTGGTGGCGGTGGCGACCGTGTCGGTCAGCAGCATCATTTCGGCGTCCGGCGCGCGCTCGTAGACGGCGATGCCCATGTCGTTGAAGGTGGCGATGATGCCTTCGACCGCTTCCGGATCGATGATGTTTTCCGGCAGTTGATCGTTGATCTCGGCATAGGTCAGGTAGCCGCGCTCCTTGCCCATGTTGATCAGGTTCTTGATCTGCTGGCGGCGCCGTTCCATGTCCGCTTCCGACGCTTTCGGGTCGGCTGCCAGCATGCCGTTCACGCCGCCCTTGGCCTTGCGTTCCTTGGCTTTCGACACCGCCTTCAGTTCGGCGCGCTCGACCGCGTTGAGCGCGGCGACTTCGTCGTTTTCCGGCGTGAATTCGCTTGGCTTGCGGCCACGGCGGCCCGGTACCTTGACCGATGGCAGCAGGTAGCCGGAGGTGTCGATCGCGGCCAGCGCGGCCGCGTCGGTGGTCTGGCTGACGGCCTGGCCGGCGGTCTGGATCATGGTCGGTTCCGGGTCCATCTTCTTGACCGCGGTGCGCGCTTTCGGCGCCACTTTCATGCCCGGCACCAGGTCGGCATCGACTTCGGCGGCCAGGTCGGGCCGCACGGCCAGCTTGGAGCGCTTGCGCACCACCACCGGCACGGCCGCGCCGTCGCCAGCGGGCGCGGAGGCCAGCATGGTCTCGGCGCCGGCGCTTTCCTGCACCGCGTCCTGGATCGTGTCGGCAGGCACACCCACCTCGACCAGCTCGACCGGATCGGCGGCAGCCATCACCGCCGCCAGGCGCGAACCCTTCTTGACCACCGTGACCTTGGCCGCCGCTTCCGTTTCGAGGAAGTAGGAGGTTGCGGTTTTCGGTACGGCCAGTTGGGCACTGCTCTTGCGCGGCGCTTTGGTGGCGGTCAGGGTTAAGGTCTTCGCGGTGTTCTTCATTAAAACTCCAGTCAATAATCCACCCGAGCCCGGCGTACCGCGCTCGATGGAACGTGTATCAGGATGGCCCTAGCTAAGGGCGATGTAGCCGAATTGCAAGCACGACCGGATGCATCGATGGCCCTGGTGGGCGTACCCCGAGCGGGGGTGCTGTGGTGCGTGTGCTATGATCAAAATGGCGCTGTGCATGGCGGAACGAAAAAAAGCCCGTGGCAAAACGGGCTTGTATCTATTTTCAGATGAACAATAGAGGAGACATTCACCATTATGCACCATGGCGAGATATCGCGATAATTGATATATCGAATACCAGATATAAGCCAAATAGATAACTTTGGCCAACACCACCGGTGCCGGGACGCCCTCTACCTACTGGCTGAACCTTCTGCGCTTCGTCAACCCGCGCGCAGGACAAGAGGAGCATCATACACGATTTCGCGCCCTTACGCGCATGCGCGTGTTGGTCAAAAGCGAATAAAATCCGCGCACGCCCCTATGGCCGCATGCTATCCTTCCGGTTCCAGCTCTTACAATGAAGTCGATGAATACAACTAGTCTTGCCGCCGAGTCCGCGGATGCTCCCGTCACCGCACCGGCGACCGCGCCAACCCCGGCCCCGGCACCCGCGCAAAGTGCGCGTTCCCTGCTCAAGCAATTGCAACAACAGTTCCCCGCTTTCCGCGACTGCCTGCCCCTGGCGATCGGCATCGACAAGCAACTGCTGGCGCGCGTTCCCGGCCTGGACCGCAAGACCATGCGCGCCGCGCTCGGCATCCACACCGGATCGCTGCGCTACCTGCGCGCCATGGAAAAAGCCACGGTCCGCTACGACCTCGACGGCGTCGCCGGCGCGGAAGTGACCGACATCCACCGCACCCACGCCAAAGAAACCTTGCAGCAGCGCTTCAAGAAAGAAGCCGAGCGCAAGAAGGCCGAACGCGAGGCCGCCCAGGCCGACGAAGCGAACCGCCTGCGCCAGGAAAAGCTGCTCCAGCTCGCCTCCAAGTTCTCGCGCAACGGTTGATCCGGCCGCGATGACGAGCGATCCGGACGCGCTGCTGCCGCCTTACGACGGCATCACGATGGCGAGCGTGCGCATGGTCCGGTCCGAGCAGGATGCGGCCGAGGCACTGGCGGCGCTCTCCTCGACCGACGTGCTCGGCTTCGATACCGAATCGAAGCCGACCTTCCTCAAGGGAGAACAGTCGACCGGCCCGCACCTGGTGCAGCTGGCAACCGACGAGGTCGCCTACCTGTTCCAGATCGGCGCCAGGCCGGCGGCCGATGGATTTGTCGACGTGCTCAAGGCCGTGCTCGAATCGAAGGCCATCCTGAAAGTGGGTTTCGGCTTGAAGGATGACATCCTGCGCCTGCAGGTCAAGCTCGGCATCGACGCGGTCAATGTGCTCGACCTGTCGAACGCCCTGCGCAAGGGCGAACGCAACAGCCTGGGCGCAAAGACGGCGGTGGCGCGCTTTTTCGGCCAGAAGCTGCAGAAATCCAAGAAGATCACCACCACCAACTGGTCCCTGCCGCGCCTGAGCGACAAGCAGATCCTGTACGCCGCCGACGATGCGCATGTGGCCCTGCGCGTGTACCGGCGCTGGCGTGCGGACCAGGCCGCTGCAAAAGCGGCCGTGTAAGCTGTCGGCAAGCACGCTGCCGGTCCGGGCAGCGCCTTCACTTACGGCTTCAACGTCACCTTCCACACCCTGGTATTGGTGTTATTCGGCACGCTGTCCTTGTCGCCGGCGGCATCGCTGTTGGCCATCCACAGATTGCCGTCGATGCCAGGCTCCACCGTGCGCAGGCGGTCGTAGGTGCCGACAAAAAACTGGCGCGCATTGATTAACCGGTCGCCGCTGATGTCGCTGCGATACAGGCGCTTGCCGGCCAGGCAGGCGACGTACAGCGCCTCGCGCACGATGGCGATGCCGCTGCACGATCCTTCCGAATTGCGGTAGGTGGTCTTGGGCGCGATATAGCCTGCCGTGGCACAACCGGCGCCGGCGCGCGAGGTGACGCCTTCGCAATTCGGCCAGCCGTAGTTGCCGCCCTTGACGATCAGATTGGTTTCGTCCTGCGAATCGCCGAATTCCTGTTCCCACAAGCGCCCGCGCGCGTCGAAGGCCAGTCCCTGCGGATTGCGGTGGCCGTAACTCCAGACATAGTTGCCGAACGGGTTATCGGCCGGCAGCGTGCCGTTGGGATTGAGGCGCAGGACTTTGCCCGCCAGATTATTCTTGTCCTGCGCGTACGCACCGTTCTGCGCGTCGCCCGTGGTGGCATACAGCTTGCCGTCCGGCCCGAAGCGCAGGCGCCCGCCGTTATGGTACTTGTTGCGGCCGATGCCCTTGAGTAAAACCTCGAGCGAGGCCGTGTCGAGCGCGCCGTTCACGTAGCGCAGGCGCACGATCCGGTTGTCCGTCGGGCTGGTGTGATACACGTACAGCCAGGAATCCTGGTCCGGGAATCCGGGCGCAATGGCCAGGCCGAGCAGCCCGCCTTCGCCGTCGGTCCCCTGGACGTTGGGAATCGCGCCGACGCTCTTCTTGACGCCGGACACCGGGTTCAACAGGATGACGTCGCGCGCATCGCGGCGGCTGTACAACACGGTTCCGTCCGGCAGCGCGGCCAGGCCCCATGGAATATCGGTGTCGGTCGCCACCTGCGCCGTCCCGCAGATGACGTCGGCGCAGGCGCTGCCGGAGGTCAGGGACAAGGTCGTCCCGCGTGGCGAGACGTTGCCCTGCGCATCGCGCGCAGCCACGTTGTACTGGTAGGTGGTGTTGGCGGCCAGCCCGGCATCGGTGTAGCCGAGCGAACCGGTGCTGCCGACGCGCACGCTGTCGCGGTAGATGTCATAGGCGGCCACGGCCACATTGTCGGTGGAGGCGGCCCAGTTCAGGGTGGCCGTGGTGCCGGCAATCGTTCCCCGCAATTCCGTGGGAACGGACGGGGCCTGGGTATCGACCTGGCATTGCGGCACCTTGACCTGGAGCGAGGTGCTGGCCTGCGACACATTGCCCGCCGCATCGCGCGCGTTGACGTACACGCCCCAGCTCGCGCCGGGCGTGAGCACGATCCGGGCGGTGAGCGTGCTGGCGTTGACCGTGCCGAGGGCCTGGCCGTCGCGGTAGATATCGTAATAGGCAACGCCGACGTTGTCGGTCGACGCCTTCCATGTCAGCGTGGCCGAGCGGCATGCCAGCGCATCGATCGCCAGGCCGCTCGGCGGCGTCGGCGCCTGGGTGTCGGCCGGCGACGGCGTGACCGTGCCGAACGCCCATTGCTGATGGGTGCTGCCTTCGCAGCGCCACATGTCGATGCCGGTGGAATTGGCGCTGGCGCCGCCCTTCACGGTCAGGCACAGCCCGGACTGCGCGCTGACGATGGTCTTGTTCGGCGCGAGCGTCCATTTCTGGTTGGCGCCGCCGTTGCAGGTATACGATTGCACGATGGCCTGCGGCTGGGTGCTGGCGCCGCGCACATCCAGGCAACGGGCGCCGTCGAAAGTCCTTAATTCACCTGCCGCCGTCAGTTCCCATTTCTGGTTGGCGGCGCCGTGGCAGTCGAAGATGATGGCGGGCGTGCCGGGCTGCTGGCTGCCCTGGGCGACATCCAGGCACCGTTGCGACGCGCCGCTGACCAGCGTGGCGGGCGTTGCCGCGTGCGCCGGCACGGCGCCGGCCGCCCCGAGAACGGCAATGGCCGCCAGGCCGCTTGCGCGCAGCGCGGGTGCAAGGCGCAAGGTCGGGAAACGGGACTCGTTCGGGACAGGCTTCATCGGTGTCATCCTCATGCATGCGGTGGGTGTGGGAATCGGATAAATTAGCTTTTTTACAAACTATACACGCCGCCTGCAAAGGGAGAGCTCGATTGACACGGCCCCGCACTGCTCATGCATTGCCGACCCGCGCCAGCGCTTCGATTTCGATCAGCGTTTCCGGCGACGCCAGCGAGGCCACGCCGATGCCGGTCAGCGCCGGGCGCGATGCGCCGAAGTACTTGTTCATCACCGGCGCCAGCGCCGCCATATGCTCGCCCAGTTCGCCCCGCACATACACGCGCAGTTGCAGCACCCGGGCCGCCGACGACCCCGCCGCCTCCAGCACCGTCAGCAGGTTGTGCAAGGCGCCCTCGGCCTGCGCCTCCATCCCGCCCTGCCTGACCTGATAGCCGGTGTCCCAATCGACCTGTCCCGACACGAAGACCAGGCCGCTGCCGGCGTCGACAACGGCCTGGGACATGCCGAACGGCGCGCCGTCATACAAGGCGGGCGGATTGATGTGTTGGATGTTCATGAACGACCTCGCTGGAAAAGAATGAGGCCGCAGTATGCTGGCGCGCGCCAGGCCCATCAATCGGGCTGCGCTTGTAAGCGATACAAGCGAACCGATGCTCAGGCCTTCAGCAGCAGCCTTACCCGCCCCAGCAGCCAGCGCATGAAGGGGTCCTTGTTCGCGCTGGGATGGTAGGCCGCCACGACTTCGTATCCAGGCGGGTATTTCTCCAGCGGGATATCGAACAGGCCCGCGCAAGGCAGCAGGCGCGCCGGCATAAAACCCACCATCGACGACTGCCGCAGATACTGCTGCGCCATGAAAAACGAGGGCGCCGAGAGCACCACCTTGCGGCGCAGGCCCTGGCGTTCGAACCACGCATCGGCCGATCCCTTGAAACTGCCGATCCCCGGCGAGGTGACGATGAAGTCGTACCCGACCAGTCTGTCGAGCGGCATGACACCGCCGGCGAGCATGGCCTGGTCGGCCGCCACGCAGCGATACTGTTCGATAAACAGCGGCTCGGAAACGAGTCCGGGCGGCACATAGCCATCCGACGTGAAAGCCAGGTCGATCTCGCCCTGCTGCATCTTTTGCGTCAGGTGATGCACCGCGATGCCGCTGACGATGAGCTTCACCCCGGGCGCGGCGATGCGCAGGTCGCGGATCAGGGGGCCGACGATGACCTGCTGCGTGTAATCGGTGGCGCAGATCGCCAGCGTGCGTTCGACCCGGTCGGGGGTGACCGAATCGGGCAAGGGAATGGCGCTGATGTCCGCCAGCACCTGCTGGACGTGCGGCTCGATCAACCTGGCGTAGGGCGTGGCCGCCATGCCGTGTCCGGTGCGCACGAACAGCGGATCGCGCATCAGGTCGCGCAGTTTCTTCAACTGCAGGCTGACGGCCTGCTGCGACACGCCCAGGTGCTCGGCCGCCGCCGACAGCTTGCCGAGCTTGAACAACGCATCGAGGATGCGTAAATGACTGATCTCCAGCTTGTCGATCATGACGGTATTTCCTGCCTTTCCTGAATGGCGCTGCCGGGCCGGCAGCGCCTGCGCCGCCCGCCCTGATCCGCTTTTTCGCCGCGCACTGCACCTGTCGTGCCCTGCCCCGACGCGTTATGATGTTGTCACCGGTAACCTTATCAGAGAATCATCCATGCGAAACACCCTCACCAGCGCGCTTGTGCTCGGCGCGCTCGCGTCCGCCGCGGCGCCGCTGCACGCGGCCGAGCGCCCCGCCGTGCTGCCGGACACGATGGCCCAGCGCCTGCTGGCCTGCGCCTCCTGCCATGCCAAGAAAGATGTCAACGACGCCTATTTCCCGCGCATCTCCGGCAAGCCGGCCGGCTACCTGTACAACCAGCTGATCAATTTCCGCGAAGGCCGCCGCCAGTATCCGCTGATGACCTATATGGTCGATCACCTGTCCGACGCCTACCTGCTCGAGATCGCCGACCATTTCGCTGCCGAACACTTGCCGCCACCGCCAGCGCAGGCCACCCCGGCCGCGCCCGCCGTCCTCGCGCGCGGCCGCCAGCTGGCCCTGCAAGGCGACCCGGCCCTCAAGGTACCGGCCTGCATCGCCTGCCACGGCGAAAAACTGACCGGCGTCACCCCCGCGATTCCCGGCCTGGCCGGCCTGCCGCGCGACTATCTCAACGCCCAGTTCGGCGCCTGGCGCAACAAGACGCGCCGCGCCCACGCGCCCGACTGCATGGCCGTCATCACCGAACGCCTCAGCCTGGAAGACGTGAACGCCGTCTCGGCCTGGCTCGGTACCCAGCAAGTGGCGCCCGAAGCGCGCCCCGCCGCCGCCATCGCCCGCCCGCTGCCCATGCAGTGCGGCAGCGCCCCGGACTAAGCCAGGAAACACCTCATGAAAAAGAAAATCCTCCTCAGCCTCGCGGGGCTGGCCAGCGTCATTGGCGTGGCCGTGGCAGTGGCCTGGCCGCGCAACGACTTCATCGCCTCCCGATCGCCGGCCGACTTCGCGCCGACCGCCCAGAACATTGCCCGTGGCGCCTACCTGGCCAAGGCCGGCGACTGCATGGCGTGCCACACCGTGCGCGGCGGAGCCGAATATGCCGGCGGGCGCGCGCTGGAGACGCCCTTCGGCAGCCTGATCGCGCCCAACATCACGTCCGACCGCGACACCGGCATCGGCGCCTGGAGCGCCGACGACTTCTGGAACGCCCTGCACAACGGCAAATCGCGCGACGGCCGCCTGCTGTATCCGGCCTTCCCGTACACCAACTACACCAAGGTCAGCCGCGCCGATTCGGACGCGCTGTACGCCTTCATGCAGAGCATCCCCGCGCAGAAGGCGCCGAACAAGCCGCACAGCCTGGCCTTTCCGTACAACCAGCAGATCATGCTGGCCGGCTGGCGCCTGCTGTACTTCAAGCCGGGCGAATACGTGCCGGTCGGCACCCAGAACGCCCAGTGGAACCGCGGCGCCTACCTGGTCGAGGGCCTGGGCCACTGCGCCGCCTGCCACAGCACGCGCAACAGCTTCGGCGCCAGCGAAGACGGTTTGTCGGGCGGACTGATTCCGACCATCGGCTGGTATGCACCCTCGCTCACGTCCGACGCCGAAGCGGGGCTGGGCAGCTGGGAAGTGCCGCACATCGTCGACCTGCTCAAGACCGGCGTCTCGCCGCGCGCGACCGTGTTCGGGCCGATGGCCGAAGTCGTGCAGCGCAGCCTGCAACACATGGAGACCGGGGACGTGACGGCGATGGCGGTGTACCTGAAGTCGCTGCCGGCCACGCCGGCGCCGGCCGTGGAAGTGTCGACCGATCCGAGGGTGGCCGAAGTGCTGGCGCAGGGCAAGAAGCTGTACGAAGCGAACTGCATCGAGTGCCACGGGGCCGACGGCAAGGGCTTGCCGCCGCACTACCCGCCGCTGGACGGCAACCGCGCGCTGACCATGAAGGAAGCGGTCAACCCGATCCGCATCGTCCTCAACGGCGGCTTTGCGCCGAGCACGGGCGGCAATCCGCGCCCGTACGGCATGCCGCCGTACAGCCACGTCATGGACGACTATGAAGTGGCGGCCGTGGTGAGCTACCTGCGCAATAGCTGGGGCAACAAGGCGCCGCCGGTGACGGCGTCGGAGGTGAACAGGTATCGGGGCGTGCCGCTCGATTGAGATACAGGCGGGGCACGCTTTTGCTGCCCCGCAATCTGATGACGTGCACGGGAATGCGTACTTGGGCGCTCGCAGGAGTCAGATCGGAGTAAGAACACGATCCAGTAGTGTAGTGAGCAAATCGAGTTGGCAATTGAATGCGGCAATGTTGGCATCAATCCATTCGGCGCGTGAAATCGCTTGCCAGCGGACCTCAAAGCCAGCATTAATCCCAATCAATTCGAACATGAGACGCTGTGCGCGACCATTTCCGTCACGGAATGGATGAATAACATTCAGCTCAGAGTAGTAATGAGCGAGTCGGGCAACAAAGTGCGCACGCGGCAAAGCAACTAGCAAGTTTTCTTGTTGCAGCTGCCGAAACAGCTTTTCCGCTTCAGGTTCAATGCGACTGACTGTTGCAAACCGGGTGCTACCTTTGCTAATGTCAACCGTGCGGAGCTCGCCCGCCCAGTCATACAGATCTTGAAACAGATGGAAATGGATTGCGCGCAGCGCCGGCAACGAAAAATTATCGAAATCCGGATGGAACTGTTCGATACGTGTTTGGCTTAGCTGGACTTCAGCCGCTTGCAGTGCATCCTCGTCAGTGATGCCAAGCTTATTGATCAGCACGTTAGAGTTAGGATAGCAATACTCACCATCCTCGTCTGAACCGTATTTACCGGCCATGCTTCTTCTTGAGAGGGAGCGCGATTTTTTTGACGACCGGCTCGCTGGTGCTTACCGGACTCGGCACGAGCCCTTCGAGCCGAAGGCTGGCGCGGTAATTTTCGGAACGCAGTTTCAAGAAAATTTGCCGCTTCATTTCATTCGTCAACATCTGAGTACTCCCGCGTAATAGGTACGCCGCCCACAGACATTGTACCTGAAACGCTTTTTGCCGCAGTCTCCCTTCACGGCCGGCCGGCATCGAAGCGTGCCGACAGCACATCGCGGTAGTACACCCCTGCCGCGTCGTTGCCGCCGATGACGAACAAGCGCCCGTCCGCCTCCACCGCGCCCAGGCCGGCGCGCCCGGCCGGCAGCTTGCCGGTGGGCGCGATGCGCCAGCGGCCGAGCGCGTCCGGCAGGCTTTCGTTGCGCCGCACGTAGTTGTAGTTGATCCAGTTGGCATAAGCGCCGGTGCCGGGCTGGCCGCCCACGGTCAGCAGCATCGGCGCCTGCGGCCCTTGCGGCGAGGGTACGAACACCGAGGCGTGGCCGTACAGGCCGGACGTCAGGCGCGCGGGCGAGGTCTGCCATGGCGCCAGCGTGCCGTCCGGGCGCGGCGCCGTGACCTGCACGTCGTCGAAAACGTCGTACAGATCCAGGTCGCCCCAGCCGCCGATCGCCACGATGTGCTTGCGCACCGCCAGCGCCTGCGGCGAGCTGCGCCCGCCTTTCATGTGGAAGTTGGCGATCTGCCAGGGGCCGAGCGCGCAGTCGTTGCCGACTTTGGCGACCTCCACATCGTCCAGGTGCACCGTGTCGGTCCCGATCTGGGTCACTCCCGCCACCGCATACAGAAACGTTCCCTGATCGGCCGTGATGGCCAGCAGGCTGTGGTTCGAGCGCGGCGTTTTCAGGCGCGCCGGGCTGGTCGTCCAGGCCGACAAACGCCCGTTGGCCTGGATGCGCGCGAACTGGACGTCGTCATAGTAGTTGAGCGAGGTCGGCGTCGAGGAACTGCCGCCGCCCAGGAACAGGCAGTTGCCGGCCTGCGCCAGCGCCGTTCCCGCGCGCGCCGTGGCAAAGGCCGGTTCGACGCTCCACGCACCGAGCCGGCCGTTGGCGCCGATACGCGACAGCAGCACGCTGTTGTAATACGTCACCACGCCGGTCGACGCGGTGAACTGGTAGCCGCCGGCGACGTAGATGTTCTTGCCCACGCTCGTGACGGCATGATAGGTGCGCGCTTCCGGCAGGGACGGCTCGGGTTCGAACGGACAGAAGGCGGGTGCGTCGGGCGGCATCCAGGACTGGCGGCAGTCGCTGTGCTGGGCCATGGCGGCGGGGAGAATGAAGACGGCGAGGATGGGCGCGTACAGCGGTGTCATGATCGGGTCCTGTTCGATGCCATGCCGGGATGCGCGGAGGAAAGCTGTATCAGGGAGCCTGCTCCGCCGGCATGTCTACCGAAGCGAGCTGCGCAATGTCTACGAGGTAGATTGCTATCGTAGTACCTGGCTGAGGCCGATGTTTGAGCGGTGTCAATGCAAGACGATTTGAGCTGTGGACTGTTGCGCCTGTGGCCGAAACCGGTCGCCGACAGCCGGCTGAACATGATCGATGGACCAACGCGGCTTAATGAAGTTGGGGTTATCGATAAGGCCTCCAAAACCGATGAAGGCTGGTGTGGTAAATGGGGAAACGCCGGTGCGAGGTCACTTGCGGCGAGGCAATCGGCAACGCGCATCAACACAAAAGAGATAATGCCAGCGCTGGCTGATGCCCTCGGCTTGCATGTTACGCCGGTCAAGCGCTATGAAGCAGGCGCGTCCCTGCCATCGCTGGAAGCGATCAAGAAGATCGCCCAGGTCTTGCCCGTGACGACCGATTTTCTGATTTTCGAGGAGAGCGAACTGGTGCCGGACGCCAACTTGGCCCTTCAGTTCCTGGCCATCGCCGGCATGCCGGAGCCGCAACAGGCCGTCATCCGCCAACTGCTGGAAGGGGTGATCATCAAGTACGAGGCCGAACGCTGGTCCTCTCGGCTCAAGTAGCTTTCTCGCTGCCATCCGAGCAGCCGAAAAAAGCCGCACCCGGCGCCTCCACTTCAGCGAGCAGGGGTTGGAGGCTGCTTTTTTTATTCAAGATATGAATCCTGATGAGGCCGTGTCCACATATCAGACTTGGCACCGCTACTGCGGACTAGGTACCAAGGCATAAGTATCAAAATGATTCTTATTGATTCTACTTTCCACGTGTAATCTACGACAAACCGGGCATCGGTAGACTGTATGTTTCACCTCATCAATCATGTTGAAAAACTGCTCATCCGTCATTTTTACTTCACTTGCCAAGAAATCGGCAATCTCCTCAATGCGTTTCTCTGGAATAAGGGCTAACTCAAAATCAGGCCGACCTTGTGAAAGATTCATGTCGTGACCGCAACTACATGTGAATTTTGGCATTTTTATTTACCTCCTTTTGGGCGGTTGAAACGAGCTATTGCTCCGTCTTTATTCTGAAAAAAAGTGTATCAATATTTTTTACGTTCGGCTTCCCCCAAGTCCGTTCAGCAATCGAATTAAGATCAACACCACTCAACTCGGTTTGTATAAATATTCCGGATGCTTGCGAATCTTTGCTCTCAATCATCCTTACAATAGTATTTGGATTTACTGACTCAGGCGTATAAACATCAACATTTCCGACCTTACTCACCGCCATATCGGCCGTACGGACATTTTTAATGCCCTGTGACGAAGCTGTTGGCAAAAAATCTACATTATGGCCTAATTCTGCCAATCCATGGCCAGCACGCAATTCGTTCGCATCAGGAATTGCACCATTAAGAATGGTGACCCGTCCCGTTGCTACAGGCATTGGCGCTACCGTGCCGCGTGTTTGGTAACGAGGACTCAATGCGGCCAAGCCCATTCCTATACCAAACTCGGCATAGTCACCTACGTCTGTAACATACGGTTGCTTAACACCATCCATGAAAGAAATGTAATCAATCTGACCAGGCATTGTTAAGCTAAGATTCAAATTATTTCCAAGAAACTCCACTGTATTTGCGAATAGATTTATAGGAGCTCTAAGGAAGGAATCCAACGCCGCGTTACTCCCATAACGTTGGAACGGTGTTAATTCCTGGCCCGGCAAGTCGGACCACTGATAGCCTGCGTCCGCGAAACTGGCACTGCCGCCGCGCACGTCAACCGATCTGCTTTTTTCGCTAAAACCTGGCAAGGTACCAAGTTTTCCTTCGATCAATTCGGTCGTCCCTGGATTTGATAAAAATCTATTAAGAAAGGCGACCTCATCATTACTTACGGGAACGTCCGCGACGGGACTCTGCGGTGAGCCGTCGCGAGAGATTGAATAACGCGATCGATCACGGCTATTAGGATTTGGTCCAGACGAATAAGAGTCGCCTTCATCCGCCCAATCGGAGAAGCTCCCTCCTGCGTACCCGCTTGAATAGTCAACTGGAATTACATTTTCAGCCGTGTGGGCTTAACGTTCTGAGAGACTGTTTAAAAACTTAGCGGAAACGAATCCGGTGCAATAGCGATGAGCCAAGCGCAATGTACATCATGGCCTCGGATACGTCGAGACGCTGCTCGTAATCCCGCACCAGACGGCGGTAGCGCATCAGCCATGCAAACGTGCGTTCGACGACCCAGCGGCGAGGTTGTACCTTAAAGCAGATTTGCCCCTGCAAGCCCCGTACAACGTCGAGCGTAAAATCAAGATAGGCAGCCTTGTCGAGCAGCGTGCGCCTGTCATAAGCGGCGTCGCCGAAGAGATGTTGAACCCAAGGCCAGCGCTTGACCAGGGCATCAAGTACGAACTGGGCACCGGTCGAATCAGCGATATCAGCAGGTGTCAGGTGCATTGCCAGCAAGCGCCCGTCGGTGTCGACTGCAATGTGGCGTTTGCGCCCGCCAATCTTCTTGTGTGCGTCATAACCGCGCTCACGTGCGCCAGGAGCCCTTACCGACTGGCTATCGACGATGCCAGCCGAGGGAACGACCTCGCGTTGCTCGCACATCCGATCAAGCATGAGCGCCAGGTCGTGGATTGTTCTGAACAGGAAGCGTCGCATCAGGCGGCGGAACCAGTAATACACCGTTTGGTATGGAGGAAAGTCGTTGGGCAACATACGCCATTCGCATCCTGAACGCACCAGGTAACGTAGCGCATTGATGACTTGGCGAAGCTCCGTCTTGCGTGGGCTGCCTGTCCGAGACCGGCCCGGAAGTAAGGGCTCAACAAGCTTCCACTCCTGGTCACTGATGTCAGACCGATAGCCACTACGTCCTTTGGACGCCGACAACGAATGTCGCGCCCGTTGCTCTGCTGTCCACATGACCTCCTCCTTGCAGGGAAAATCATTTGGACAGCAAAGTTACCTGTGAGTTTTTAAACAGTCTCTCAGCACCTTGTTACGGAAATCGTAGCTCATCTCGATGACGCGGTCGGCCACCCCGTCGGCGCGTGCCAGCGCAGCGCGCAGGGATGCCGGGTCGAGCGTGGCGGCCGTGAACGCCGTCACCGGCACCAGGCCCAGGTTGGCCTTGACCCGGTCCGCGAACATCTTGCGGTCGGTCTCGCTGGTCTTGCTGTCGTCCATGCGCGCCAGCATCGCCAGCACCGCATGCACACGCGACTTCTGCCTGGCCAGATAGGCCAGGTCGATCAGTTCCTCGCCCGGCGCGTGGTGCAGCATGGCTTGCGACAGCGCCTTCACGAAACTGGTCGGATCGGTGCTCGATGGGTAGCGGCTCGCGCCCTCGACACTGTCGAGCAGTTTGTTGGCAAAGTCCAGCCGGCTCATGCCATCCAACAAAAGAACCAGGCCCTCGGCCAGTTCGGCCGGGAACGGCGAACGGTCCAGCACCGCCGCGTACAGTTCCGTCACCGCGACCTGCTGCGCCAGGTCGCCGCGCGCCGGCAACACCGCGTCGAGCATGGCGTTCCAGGCACGCAGTTCGGCCGCGCCTTCGATATTGTGCAGTACGGTGTCGAGAAAGGCGCCGCGCGTGACATCAGGCGCTGTTGCCATCGCCAGCCATCTGTCGAATTCCGCATCGGTGGCCGAGCGCCCGAAGGCCTTGTTGAACACCTGCGCCACAAACGATCGGGGCTCGATGCCGCCGACCGGGTAGAACACGTTCGCGTCCGGGTGCACGATCAATTGCATCGCGACTTCGGCAAAAGTGGCGCCGGCCTTGAACCTTGCGCTCCACTGGGCAAGCTCGTCGGAGGTCGGTGCGCGTGCGAGCAGAACCAGGAACAGCTCGGTCACCTGGCGCTGGTTTTGCAATTCACAAGGCGAATTCAGGCAAGCATCACCGGACGGCAGTGCTGCGATGCTTGTTCGATTCGAGGGACATGTCGAGTCGGGAGGGCGCTGCCGGGCGCCGATCCGGCGTGAAGAGACAAGGCGGCGTTCAGGCCAGCCGCACAATCGGCCTGGCCGCCCGCGAGCGGCCAGACGGGAAAAAATGCCTCACGCCGCGTCCAGCATCCCGCTATAACACGCATCGGCGAACCCGATCCGGTCGGTGGTCGCATTGCGCGCATCCTCGACGCTGATCTTCTTCTCGCGCAGCAGGTTCACCAGCGCCGTGTTCATCGAATGGCAGCCCGCATTGAACTTGCCGGTGCCGCCATCCATCAAGGTGCGCACCTCGCCCACGCGGCCCGATTCGATCATGCGCACCACTTCCGGATTCGAACTGAGGCACTCGGTGGCCAGGTAATAGCGCTCCCCGCCCACCGACGGCAGCAAGGCCTGGCACAGCACGCCGCGCAAGGCGCTCGCCAGGGCCTGCGCCTGCGCGTCCGAATTGCCCAGCAGGCGCAGCATCTTCTGCAAACCCAGTTCGGTCGAACGCGCGTGCAGGGTGGCCAGCACCAGCGGACCCGATTCGGCCAGCGCCAGCGCTTCCTGCGCGGTCTGGGCGTCGCGGATCTCGCCGATGACGATCACGTCCGGCCGCTCGCGCAGCGCGTCCAGCGCACCGAGGTAGTAGCTCTCGACGTCGCCGTCGAAGCCCACTTCGCGCTGGGTGATGATGCATTTACGCTGGGGGATCAGGGTTTCGACCGGGTCTTCGATGGTGATGATGTGGCCCGAGCGCGTCTTGTTGATCTGGTCGATCATCGAGGCGATGGTGGTCGACTTGCCCTGGCAGGTGTCGCCGATGATCAGCACCAGCCCGCTGGTGAGCAGCGCAAAATCCTGCTCCGCCGCGCGCAGGCCCAGCTGATTGAGCGGCAGCGGTTCGCGCGGAAAGCGCCGCACCACGCAGCCGAGCCGCTTCTTGCCCTGGAAGGTAAAGCAGTTGGCGCGGATGCGCGCCGTATGCAGGTCGATCGAGCGGTCGAAGGCGCGGTCGGCGATGCGCTCGGCCCAATCGGGCTCGATCACTTCGAAGAACTCTTCCAGCTCCTCCTTGGTGATCGGCGAATCGGTCACCGCCACCAGCCCTTTCGGCTGGCGCAGCATCAGCGGGCTATTCTGGTGAATGATGATGTCGCTGAAAATCAGCTTCGAATTGAGCAGGTGAAGAATCTGTTCGACCAGGGTGCCGAACACCGGATGGTCTTCATTCTCCACATAGGACAGGGTACGGATCTGCGAGGACTGGTGGTTTTCCATCTGGCTCTTGGCGTGGTCAATAGTGCCGATAATTATAAGACCAGTCCTCGCGAAAAATTGCAATCCTGAAAGATTATTTTTCAGGATTGCGCGTTGGCGCCCCTTCCCCTGTCACTCCAGCGCAACAGCGCGGCGCGTACCGGCCAGCCGCGCCAGTCCGCACGCCACCGCCACGGCGATGACGGCCGCCAGCGCCGCCACCGGCGCCATGCCGGTCAGGCGCCCGTCGGCGGCCTCGCCCAGCTGCCAGCTGGTCACCAGCGCGGCCGCGCCGATGGCCACGTCCTGCACCAGGCTTTGCAGCGACATGAAGCCGGCCCGCTCGTGCGGCGACGGCACCTGGCTGACGGTGGCCGCCATGGTCACGTTGCGTCCCGCGTTACCGGCCATGAACAGCACGAAGAACAGGATCGGCAGCACGGCGCCCGCGCCGAAGAAGGGCGCCAGCCCGGCGCAGAACGCGCTCGACGCCAGAGCGGCGGCCAGCACCGGCCCGGCGCGGTCGGCCAGGCGTCCGAGCAGCTGCACCGTCAGCAGCGCGACCACCCCGCCGGCGAAGTACAGCATGCCGAGCTGCGCGCGCGGAAAGCCCAGGTTCAGCAGGAAGTATGCCGAAAAATGCGGGATCACCAGAAAGGCCGAGAACGCGCTGCCGGCCTGCAGCAGCATCGCCAGGCGCACCGCGGGCCGCGCCAGCAGAATGCGCGCCGAGACCTTCTCGCGCGCGTTGAGGTGCCCTTCCAGGGCCGGCAACAGCCACGCCATCGCCGCCAGCACCAGCGCCGCCAGCCCCGCCACCATGTAGAACGGCGCCTGCCAGCCGCCGATCCGGGCCAGTTCGAGGCCGAGCGGCACGCCGGCAATCGCCGCCAGCGAAAAGCCCAGCATCACCTTGGCCATGGCCTTGCCGCGCTGTTCCGGCGGCGTCATGTCGATCACGATGGCCATGCCGATCGCCACCGCCGGTCCGCCGAAGGCGCCGGTCAGCGCGCGCGCCACCATCAGCGCCGGCAAGCCCTGGCACAAGCTGGTGGCGAAGGTGGCCAGCGCCAGCAGGCCGAAGGTCAGCAACAGCGCCGGCTTGCGGTCGAAGCGGTCCAGCAGGCGGAAGGTGACCAGGCCGGAGAGCGCCGACGCCAGCGTATACGCCGCCGCCAGCCAGCCCAGGCGGTCGAGCGCAAAGCCATGCTCGCGCGCCAGGTCGGGACCGAGCGGCAGCACCATCATGAAGTCGACCAGATACACGAACTGCAGCGCCGCCACCAGGGCGATTGCGCGGGAAGCCTTAGTCATCGCTGCTTCTCCGGCGCGCGGCGACGTCCTCGCGCAGCGCCTCGCGCGCGGCGCGCAGCATGGCCACCGTGCCGTCCCAGTCGACGCAGGGATCGGTCACCGAGCAGCCGTAGCGCAGTGCCGACAGTTCGGCGGGAATGGACTGGTTGCCCGCTTCGATGAAGCTTTCGATCATCACCCCGGCCACGCTGCGGTTGCCCGCCAGGCGCTGGCGCACCACGTCGGCCATCACGCCGGCCTGCAGGGTGTGGTTCTTGTTCGAGTTATCGTGCGCGCAGTCGATCACGATGTTGGGCGGCTGGCCGCCCTTCTCGAGCGCCTGTTCGGCCGATGCCACGCTGGCCGCGTCGTAGTTGGGACGTCCGCCGCCGCCGCGCAGCACCAGGTGCCCGTACGGATTGCCGGGCGTGCGCACCACAGCCGCGCGGCCCGCCGCATCGATGCCGAGGAAGGCGTGCGGATGCGATGCCGAGGCGATCGCATTGACCGCCGTATCGACCTTGCCGTCGGTGCCGTTCTTGAAGCCGACCGGCACGCCCAGGCCCGAGGCCATCTCGCGGTGCGTCTGCGATTCGGTGGTGCGCGCGCCGATCGCGGCCCAGCTGATCAGCTCACCGACGTAATGCGGCGAGACCGGGTCCAGCGTTTCGGTCGCCGCCGGCAGTCCCAGTTCGGCCACTTCGATCAGGAACTGGCGCGCCAGCGCCAGGCCCTCGTCGATGCGGAACGAGCCGTCCATGCGCGGGTCGTTGATCAGCCCTTTCCAGCCCACCCGCGTGCGCGGTTTTTCGAAGTACACGCGCATCACCACGAACAGGGTGTCGGCCACTTCGTCGGCCAGCGCCTTGAGGCGGCGCGCGTAGTCGCGGCCCGCGTGCAGGTCGTGGATCGAACAGGGACCGACCACCACCATCAGGCGCGCATCGCGGCGGTCGAGGATATCGCGCACGGTCTGGCGCGCGGCGCCGATCAGCAGGGCCCCGGTATCGGACAGCGGCAGCTGCGCGCGCAATTCGGCCGGCGACGGCAAGGGGCCGGGCGTGTCGTGCGACAGCGGAGACAGGTCGCGCTTCATGCCGGTCCACCACGGCGGTTGGCGTGGACGGCATGGACCGGCGCGGCGGGCGCCGGCAGGCCCGGTTGGCGAACGGCGAGGTGAAGTGCGGGCATGGTAGGTCTTTTCAGGTTGGATGAACAATTGCCATCGTTGACAGGTGTGAAACTTAAGCATACCATACTCGCTAAATGCGAATCAATCTCATTTGCATTAATATTTAGGTTGTAAATGATTATCATTCCGATCTATAGTTCGGCCCCGCCCATCCGGCGAATCGCTCCGACTGCCCTCCTAACGCAAGGATTTCACCATGAATGACAGATTGCACGGCCATTACCTGAGCCGCACCAGCGCGGCCGACCTGTGCGCGCACTACGAAGCTGGCGCCACCCTGTTCTCCTCGCCCGGCCACACGCTGCTCGCCAGCGGCAAGCGCAGCATCCTGGCGCCGCAGTCCGGGGCCGCCCTGGCCGGCGCCGCCAGCACCCTGCTGCGCGCGGCGCGCCGCGACGGCGAGATGCTGCCGGTGCTGATCGGCGCCGTGCCCTTCCTGGCCGACGCCCCGGCCCACCTGTTCATCCCCGAGCACGTGCTGATGGCCACCGGTCCCGCCAACCTGCCTTCGCCCGCCCCGCAAGCGGCGGCCACGCGCGCCCGCTTCCCGCGCACCATCGCCGCCGTGCCCGACCAGGCCCAGTACCGCCGCGCCGTGGCCCAGGCGGTCGAACGCATCCGCGCCGGCCGGATGGAAAAAGTGGTCCTGTCGCGCTCACTGACCCTGGAAACCGAGATCGATGTCGCTTCCCTGCTGGCCCGGCTGGGCGCACGCAATGCGCACGGCTACACCTTCGCCATCGACATGGCGCCGGAACAGGATGGCCGCCGCACCCTGATCGGCGCCAGTCCCGAACTGCTGCTCTCGCGTATTGGCACGCGCGTGCGCTGCCATCCGCTGGCCGGCTCGATCCCGCGCAGCGCCGATGCGCAGGAAGACCAGCGCCGCGCGCAAGGGTTGCTGACATCGCAAAAAGACCTGCACGAACACGCGCTGGTGGCCGACATGGTGGCCGATTCGCTGCGTCCGTTCTGCCATTCGGTCCAGGTGCCGGCCGTGCCCTCGCTGATCGCCACGCCCACCATGTGGCACCTCGGCAGCGAAGTGACTGCGGAATTGAACGAGCCGGAGATGACCTCGCTGGCCCTGGCCATGGCGCTGCACCCGACCCCCGCCGTCTGCGGCCACCCCGCCGCCGTGGCGCGCAGCTTCATCAACGAGGCCGAAGGATTCGACCGCGGCTTCTTCGCCGGCCTGGTGGGCTGGATGGACGCCAACGGCGACGGCGAATGGGCCGTCACGCTGCGCTGCGCCGACGTGCGCGCCCACAGCGCCACCCTGTACGCGGGCGCCGGCATCGTGGCCGGCTCCGACCCCGAACTCGAATATCTCGAAACGTCCGGCAAGCTGCGCACCATGCTGCGCGCGATGGGCCTCGAAGCGGTGCTGGAGGACGCGGCATGAACACCGACTATCTGCCCGGTTTCACCCCGTATCCCGACGACTTTGCGGCGCGCTATCGCGAAGCCGGCTACTGGCTCGGTGAAACCTTCGGAGCCCTGCTGCGCGAACGCGCACGCCAACACCCCGACAGCACCGCCCTGGTCTGCGGCACGCGCCGCTGGAGCTACGCCGAACTCGATCGGCGCGCCGACCGCTTCGCCGCCGGCCTGACCGGCCTCGGTATCGCCGCGCGCGACCGCGTCGTGGTGCAACTGCCCAACGTCGCCGAATTCTTCGTCGCCTGCTTCGCCCTGTTCCGCATCGGCGCACTGCCCGTCTTCGCCCTGCCCGCGCACCGCCGCCACGAGATCGGCCACCTGTGCGCCTTCACCGACGCCGCCGCCTATATCATCGCCGACAGCGACGCCGGCTTCGACTACCGCACCCTGGCGCGCGAAGTGCAGGCCGCCGTGCCGGCCCTGGCGCGCGTGATCGTCCTCGGCGACGCCGCCGAATTCATCGCCTTCGATTCGCTGTATGCGGATGCCATCGAGATCGCCGGCCCGCAGCCGGGCGACGTGGCCTTCCTGCAGCTCTCCGGCGGCACCACCGGCCTGCCCAAGCTGATCCCGCGCACCCACGACGACTATTTGTATAGCGTGCGCGCCAGCGCCGACATCTGCGAACTGGATCGCGGCAGCGTGTATTTATGCGCCCTCCCGGTCGCGCACAACTTCCCGATGAGTTCTCCGGGCACCTTCGGCGTGTTCCACGCGGGCGGCTGCGTGGTGCTCGCGCGCCGTCCCACGCCGGACGACGCGTTCCCGCTGATCGAAGCCGAAGGGGTGACCATCACCGCGCTGGTGCCGCCGCTGGCCATGGTGTGGCTCGATGCGGCAGGCGCCACCCGCCACAAGCTCGATAGCCTGAAGCTGCTGCAGGTCGGCGGTGCGCGCCTTTCCGCCGAAGCCGCATGCCGCGTCAGGCCGGTGCTCGGCTGCGCCCTGCAACAGGTCTTCGGCATGGCCGAAGGCCTGGTCAACTACACCCGCCCGGACGACACACCCGAGCTGACCGCCAACACGCAGGGACGCCCGATCTCGCCGGCCGACGAAGTGCGCATCGTCGACGACGAAGACCGCGACCTGCCCGATGGCGACATCGGCCACCTGCTCACGCGCGGCCCGTACACCATCCGCGGCTACTACCGCGCCGACGAACACAACGCGCGCGCCTTCACCAGCGACGGTTTCTACCGCACCGGCGACCTGGTGATGCGCCTGCCGTCCGGCCACCTGGTGGTCGAAGGCCGCGCCAAGGACCAGATCAACCGTGGCGGCGACAAGGTCGCGGCCGAGGAAGTCGAAAACCACCTGCTGGCCCACCCCGCCGTGCACGACGCCGCGCTGGTGTCGATGCCCGACGCCTACCTCGGCGAGCGCAGTTGCGCCTTCATCGTCACGCGCGGCGCGCCGGTACGCGCCATCGAACTGACGCGCTTCCTGCGCGAACGCGGCGTGGCCCAGTACAAGATCCCCGACCGCATCGAATTCGTCGAGCGCTTCCCTGTCACGGGCGTCGGCAAAGTCAACAAACGCCAGCTGCGCGAACAGATCGCCCAGCTGATCGGCACTCCACTATAAGAACGGCAAGCACCATGACCATCCCGAAAATCGCCTCCTACCCCATGCCCACGGCCATGCCGGACAACCGCGTTAGCTGGATGCCCGAATCCAAGCGCGCCGTACTGCTGATTCACGACATGCAGGAGTACTTCCTCGACTTCTACGACAACGCCGCCGCGCCGATTCCCGAGCTGATCGCGCACATCGGACAGTTGCGCGACGCCGCCGACGCCGCCGGCGTACCGGTCGTCTACACCGCGCAGCCGGCCGTGCAATCGCCCGAAGACCGCGGCCTGCTGACCGACTGGTGGGGCCCCGGCCTGACCGCGCGTCCCGAGCGCGCCCCGGTGGTGGCCAGCCTGGCGCCGCGCGCGCAGGACGTGGTGCTGACCAAATGGCGCTACAGCGCCTTCTTCCGCAGCGACCTGCTGGCGCGCATGCGCGAACAGGGCCGCGACCAGCTGATCGTGTGCGGCGTGTACGCCCACATCGGCTGCCTGATGACCGCCGCCGACGCCTTCATGAGCGACATCCAGCCCTTCCTGGTGGGCGATGCGCTGGCCGACTTCTCGGCCGAACAGCACCGGATGGGCCTCGACTACGTGTCGCAGCGTTGCGGCGTTGTCGCCAGCACCGCGACCGTGAGCGGTGCGCTCAAGCCGGCCGCCGCATGGCACGCCACGCGCTCCGCCCTGCAGGCGGAAGTGGCGGAACTGCTGGCGGTGCCGGCCTCGGACCTGCTCCCGGACGACAACCTGCTGTTCGCCGGCCTCGATTCGATCCGTTTAATGAGCCTGATCGAACGCTGGCGCCGTGCCGGCATCGAAACCACCTTCGTCGAACTGGCCGAACGCCCGACCCTCGCCGACTGGTGGGAACTGCTCGACGCGCGCCGGGTGAACAAGTGAGCGGCACGCGCCTGGCGCTCACCAGCGCCCAATACGGCATCTGGCTGGGGCAGCAGCTGGACGCCGCCAGCCCCGCCTACTGGACGGCGGAAGCGGTCGAACTGAGCGGCCCGCTGGACGCCGCCCTGTTCGAAGCCGCGCTGCGCCAGGCCGTGCGCGAATGCGACGCCCTGCACATGCGCTTTGCCAGCGACGGCAACGCGGTCTGGCAAACGCCCGCCCCGAGCGAAGACTGGCCGTTCGCGCGCCACGCCATGGACGATGCCGAAGCCAGGAGGTGGATGCAGGACGACCTGCAACAACCGGCCGACCTGGCGCGCGGCCCGCTGTTCGCCAGCGCGCTGCTGCAAACCGGCCCGGACAAGGCGCTGTGGTACCTGCGCGCCCACCACATCGCCCTCGACGGCTTCGCCTACGCCATGCTGGCGCAGCGCGTGGCGGCCCTGTATTCGGCCCGCTGCGCCGGTACCGAGGCGCCGCCCGCGCGTCCCGGCAAGCTCGATCCGGTGGTGGCCGAAGACGCGGCCTATGTCGCCTCCCCCGCCTACGTGCGCGACCGCGATTTCTGGATGGCGCGCATGATGGACGCCCGCGCGCCGGCCATGCTGGCGCCGCCGGCCACCGTGGCGCGCGGCGTGCGCCGTGTGCGCGGCGCCATCGCCGCCAGCACCATCGAACGCTGCCAGTCCATCGCCAGCGCCGCCGGCGTGGACTGGGCCGCCGTGCTGATCGCCGCCACCGGGGCCTGGCTGCGCCGCCACGCCTCGGCGGGCGAGCTGACACTGGGCCTGCCCGTCATGGGCCGCCTCGGATCGGTCGCGCTGACGATTCCCTGCATGGCGATGAACATCGTGCCCCTGCGCCTGGCGCCGGCGCCGGCGCAATCGCTGGCCGAGCTGGCGCGCGCGGTCGCCGCCGAGATGAAGGCGCTCCGCCCGCACCAGCGCTACCGCTACGAACATTTAAAGCACGACCTGGGCATGAGCGGCGGCGCGCGCCGCCTGTTCGGCGCCGTCGTCAACCTGATGCCCTTCGACCGCCCGCCGGTCTTCGGCCCGCTGCACGCGGTCTCGCACCCGGTGTCCGCCGGTCCGGTCGAAGACCTGTCGATCACGATTGCGCCGGGCACGCACAGCCGCATCGACATCGAAGCCAATCCGGACGCCTACGACGACGCCACCGTGCGCGCGCTGCATGCGTCGCTGCTGCAAGCGCTGACCGACCTGCTCGCGCAACCCGACGCGCCGCTGTCCAACGTGCTCGGACAGGCGCCGCACGCCACGCCCGCCCTGGCGTCCGGCGGCCCGCTGCCGACCGCACCCGACTCCGTCCTCGCCTCGCTGCTGCGGCACGATGCGCAAAAAACCGCCCTCATTCACGGCGACACCGAACTCACTTACCTTGAACTGGTAACGGCGGTCCAGACCATGGCCGGCCGCCTGCGCGACGCCGGCGTGACCGAAGAGAGCCGCGTGGTCCTGCTGCTGCCGCGCAGCGCGGACACCATCGTCGCCATGCTGGCCATCATGTGGGCCGGCGGCGGCTATGTACCGCTCGACCCGGACGGCCCCGCCCTGCGCGTGGCCGCCGTGCTGGAAGACGTGAAACCCACGCTGGTGGTCAGCCTGCGCAAGTACGCGCCCCTGCTGCCGGCCGCCTTGCCGCTGCTGTGCATCGACGAAGCCGCGCCAGGCGAGCCGATGATCGCCCCGCTGGCGGTTGCCGACAGCGCGCTGGCCTACATCATCTACACCTCCGGCTCCACCGGCCGGCCGAATGGCGTCATGATCGAGCGCGCCGCGCTGGCCCACTTCGGCGCCGGCGCCACGGCGCGCTACCAGGTCACGGCAAACGACCGCGTACTGCAATTCGCACCGCTGCATTTCGACGCCAGCGTCGAGGAGATCTTCCTCACCCTGGGCGCCGGCGCAACGCTGATCCTGCGCGACGACGCCATGCTCGAATCGCTGGAGCGCTTCATCGACGCCTGCACGCGCCTGCGCATCAGCGTGCTCGATCTGCCGACCGCCTTCTGGCACGAACTCGCCTTCCACGTCGGCCAGCACAATGCCAAGCTGCCCGACTGCCTGCGCCTGGTCATCATCGGGGGCGAGGCGGCACTGGCCGAACGCGTGGCGCGCTGGCGCACCGCCGCCCCGAGCCATCTGGTGCTGCTCAATACCTACGGCCCGACCGAAGCGACCGTCATCTGTACCACCGCCCGGCTGGCGGGGCCCGAGGCCATCGACTGGAACGGCGACGCCGTGCCGATCGGCCGGCCGCTGCCCGGTGTCGACATCGCCGTCTGCACCGAGCACCCGGTCGGCATCGGCGAAGAAGGAGAACTGTGCCTGATCGGCGGCGGCCTCGCACGCGGCTACTTCGACCGCGCGGCATTGACTGCGCAGCGTTTCGTGACCCTGCCCGACGGCCGCCGCGCCTACCGCACCGGCGACCGCGTGGTGCTGGGCGAAGATGGCGAGCTGCGCTACCTGGGCCGGCTGGACGACGAAGTCAAGATCAGCGGCCACCGTATCGACCCGACCGAGATCGAAGCGGCGCTGCTGCAATACCCCGGCGTGCGCGAAGCGGCGGTGGTGTGCCAGTCGCAGCCCGATGGCGGCAAGCACCTGCGCGCCTTTGTCGCCACCGCCGGCAAGCTCAATGCGCCTGCCCTGCGCGCCTTCCTGGCCGAACGCCTGCCGGCGGCGGCGGTGCCGGCCAACTACGCCAGCCTGGCGCGCCTGCCGCGCAACGCCAACGGCAAGATCGACCGCTCCGCATTGCGCGCCAAAGAACCCGATGCCGCGCCAACGGCGGCCGGCGCCACCCCGCTCGAACAATCGGTCATGTCGATCTGGCGCGAGGTGCTCGGCGTGGAAGCGTTGACGCCATCGGACGACTTCTTTGCGCTGGGCGGCAAATCGCTGCAGGCGATCCAGGTCGCCAACCGCCTCGGCGCGGCCTTGAAGCGCGAAGTTGCGGTGTCGGCCCTGTTCCGCCACCGCACCGTGGCCGCGCTGGCGCATTCGCTCGGCACCGTCGGCCACGCGCCGCCGGCGGCGGCTGCGGGCGGCGAATTCGCCCCGCTGCTGACCATCCAGCGCGGCAGCGGTCCGGCCCTGTTCTGCGTGCATCCGGCCGAAGGCCTGTCGTGGTGCTACCTGGGCCTGGCCGCCTACCTGCCGCACACGCCGATCTACGGCTTGCAGGCGCGCGGCATGAGCGGCACGCCACCGGCCGACATCGACATGCAGGTCGACGACTACCTTGGCCTGGTGCGCGGCGCCCAGCCGCAAGGGCCGTACCGCCTGATCGGCTGGTCCTCGGGCGGCGGCCTGGCCCACGCCCTGGCGGCGCGCCTGCAGGCGCTGGGCGAAACGGTGTCGCTGCTGGCGATGATGGACTCCTACCCGAGCGACATCTGGGAAGGCAAGCCGGAAGCAGAGGAACGCGACGCCCTGATCGCCATGCTGGACGTGATCGGCGCGCCGTCGGTGGACGCCGACGGCCAGCCGCTGGCGCGCGACGCATTGCTGGCGCAGTTCCGCCAGCCGGGCAGCTCGCTGGCCATGGCCGACGACGCCCACATCGAACGCATCACCACCACCGCACTGCTGTCGATGCGCCTGTACCGCCAATTGCGGCACCCACGCTATGAAGGCGACGTGCTATTCTTCCACGCCAGCCGGCGCGGCCCCGACGCCCCCGACTGGAAAGGCTGGACGCCGTATGTGAACGGCCAGCTGGAACGCATCGACGTCGATTGCACCCATTCGTCCATGAGCCAGCCGGCGCCCCTGGGGCACATCGGCCGCGTGCTGGCACAACGTATTGACCCGGAAGGCAGACCATGACCACTCCCAAACGCACACCGCCAAGGATGCTGCACGTGCGGCGCATTTTGCAACTGACCCCGCTGATGCGCCGCATCACGCTGGCCGGCGACGCCCTGGCCGGCTTCCCGCCGGACAGCGACGGCGCTCACATCAAGCTCCTGCTGGCGCGCGAAGGCCAGCGCGAACCGGTGCTGCCGACGCTCGGCCCCGACGGCCCGGTGTGGCCGCCGGCCGACATCCGCCCCATCGCCCGCACCTACACCGTGGCGCGCTACGACGCCGAAGCGGGCGAGCTCGATGTGGACCTGGTGCTGCACGGCGACGACGGCCCCGCCTCGCGCTGGGCCGTGCACGCGCAGGAGGGCGACGCCGTCGGCGTGGCCGGTCCCGGCGGGCCGCCGCGCTTCGTGCCGCAAGCCGACTACCACCTGATGATCGGCGACCCGAGTTCGCTGGCCGCGATTGCCGCCGCCCTGCGCGGCGTGCCCCGCAAGGCGCGCGGCACGGTGCTGATCGAAGTGCCCGACCACTCCGAAGTCCAGGCGCTGCCCTACCCGGCCGGATTCACGGTGCATTGGCTGTCGCGCCGTGGCGCGCGTCCCGGCATCAGCACCCTGCTGCTCGACGCGGTCAAGGCGCTGGCCTGGCCGCCGGGGCGCGTGTCGGTCACGCTGGCCGGCGAGAGCAACCAGCTGCTGGCCGTGCGCGACTTCCTGCTGCACCAGCGCGGCGTGGCCCGCGCCGACATGTACGCCGTCCCGTACTGGAAGGACGAACACACCGAAGAGGCGTACCACGCCGAACGCCACCGCATTATGGATGAACTGGAAGAAGCCGAATCATGATCACATTCTCACCCCTGCGCCGAGTTGCCCTGTTTGCCCTCATGGCCGTGTGCGCCGCGCCGGCGCTGGCGCAGCGCAACATCGTCGACGCCGCCAACCGCGCCGTCACCGTGCCCGAACGCGCCCAACGCGTCGTCGCCTTGTCCGAACTCGATCTCGACGCCCTGCTGGCATTGAAGATCAAGCCCGCCGGCGCCACCAAGGGCCGTGGCCAGACCGCCATGCCGCGCTACCTCGGCGCGGCGGCCAATGCGATCCCGAGTGCAGGCAACTTCGCCGCGCCCGTGCTCGACCTGGTGGTCGGCATGCAGCCCGACCTGATTCTCGCCGGCGGCATGAGCGACCCCGAGCTGCTGACCCAACTGGCCAAGATCGCCCCCACCGTCGTCACCTACCAGCCGGGCGAGAACTGGCAAGCCACCTTCCGCCGCATCGGCACCGTGATGGGCAAGACGCCCGAGACCGAGGCGTTTTTGACCGACTACCTGGCCAGGGCCGACGCGCTGCGCAAGCGCCTGGGCGAGCGCGCCAACACCACGGTGAGCGTGGTGCGCTGGAATCCACAGGGTCCGTCGTACATGCTGCGCGACTCGTTTGCCAGCCTGGTGCTGGCCGACCTGAAGATGCGCCGTCCCGCCGCGCAGATGCAGCCGGGCGCCGCGCACTCGCGCCCACTGAGCCTGGAAGCGCTGGCCGCCATCGACGCCGACTGGATTTTCGTCGGCACCCTGAGCACCAGCGGTCCGGCCAACGACGCCCTTGCTGCCGCGCGCCAGTCGCCGCCGTTCCGCCAGCTCGGCGCATCGCAGCGTAACCAGGTGCGCGCGGTGGACGGCTCGCTCTGGACCAGTCCCGGCGGCCCGCTGGCCGCCCTGGCGATCCTGGCCGACGTCGACAAAGCCTTGGCCGCGCCTTGAGTCCAGGCAGTCGCATCGCGCTTCTCGCGCCCGTCCTGCCGGCGCTGCTGCTGGCATCGATGCTGGTCGGCGCCGGCGACGCCGGCATGGCCGACCTGCGCGCCGCGCTGGCCGGCGGCGACGACTCGCCGCTGCAGATGATCGTGCGCGACGTGCGCGCCCCGCGCACCCTGGCCGCGCTGCTGGTCGGCGCCGCGCTGGGCGTGGCCGGCATGCTGATGCAAACCGTCACCCGCAACCGCTTGGCCGAGCCGGGCCTGCTGGGCGTGAACGCCGGCGCCGCGCTCGGCGTGGTGGCCGGCATTACCTGGGCCGGCGCCGAATCGGGCCTCGCATATCTGCTGTGGGCCGGCGCCGGCGCCCTGCTGGGCAACGCCTGCGTGCTCGGCGTGGCCAACGCGGGCCGCCAGTCGGGCAGTCCGTTGCGCCTTGTGCTGGCCGGCGTGGCGCTGGGCGCGACCTTTCATGGCTTGAGTTCCGCCATGCTGCTTAGCCAGCCGTCCGGCTACGACCAGTACCGCTTCTGGGTACTCGGCTCGCTGGCCGGCTCGAACGGCGGCATGATCCTGCTGGCCGCCCCTTTCATCGTGTTCGGATTATTGGCCGCCCTGTTCCTGGCGCGGCCGTTGTCGGCCATGCTGCTCGGCGACGACATCGCCCGCTCGCTCGGGCACTCGCCGCGCATGCTGCGCGCCGCCGTCGCCTTTACCGCCACGCTGCTGACCGGCAGCGCGGTGGCCCTGACCGGGCCGATCGCCTTTCTCGGGCTGCTCGCCCCCTTCCTCGCGCGCGCGCTGGCGCAGGGACTGGCGGCGCAACTGGCGGCATCGGCCTGGGTGGGCGCCATCGTGCTGCTGTTCGCCGACCTGGGCGCGCGCCTGGTGGCGCAGCCCTTCGAAACGCCGATCAGCGTACTGACCGCCCTGTTCGGCGCGCCGCTGCTGGTGTGGCTCGCGCGCGGGAGCACCCGATGATGGCGCCCGAACCAGGTCTTGTCGTCCTGCGCGGCGGCGCGCTGTCGGTGCTGGTCGCCCGCCGCTCGCTGTACGCCACCTGCGCCCTGCTGCTGGCGCTTGTGCTGGCCGTGGCGGTCGCCTTGTCGGCCGGCCCGGCGTGGCTGACGCCATCCCAGCTGCTGGCCGTCCTCAATGGCGATGCGCCCGGCGGCATGCGCCTGATGGTGCTGGAATTCCGCCTGCCGCGCGTGCTCACCGGCCTGCTGGCCGGCGCCTCGCTGGGCCTCGCCGGGAGCCTGATCCAGACCCTCACGCGCAACCGCCTCGCCTCGCCGGACATGCTCGGCGTGGCCGATGGCGCCATGCTGGGCGTCTTCATGGCCCTCATCGCAGGTACCACCGGCATGCTGGGCCCATGGTGGGTGGGACCGCTGGGCGCCCTGGGTGCGGTGGCCCTGCTGCTGTTGGCCAGCGGCCCGCTCGACAGCCGCGGTCACCGCCTGCTGGTGGTCGGCATCGCGATTGCGAGCCTGTTGCGCGCGGGAGCCGAACTGCTGCTGTCGCAGCAGGAGCTGATGCACGCCAGCGCGCTGTACGCATGGAGTATCGGAAGCCTGAGCGGGCGCACCTACGGCTCGGCCCTGCCGCTCGCCGTCGCATTACTCGTGCTGCTGCCGCCCGCGCTGCTGGCCAGCCGTCGCCTGGCGCTGCTGCGCTTCGACGCGGATGTCGCAACAGGCCTCGGCCTGCCGGTGCGCGCCACCCAGTGGCAGGTGCTGCTGTGCGCCGTGCTGCTGGCCGGGATGGCAGTGGGCGTGTGCGGGCCGATCGCCTTCGTCGCTCTGGCCGCCCCGTTCATCGGCGAACGGCTGGTCGGCTACGGGCGCGGTGCGCTGCTGGCGTCGGCCTTGTCCGGCGCGTTGCTGGTGGCCGCCGCCGACACGCTGGGCCGCGTCATCCTGGGCGACGCCGAACTGCCGGTCGGCGTGATCTGCAACCTGCTGGGCGGACCGTTTTTGCTGTACCTGCTCCTTCACGAGCGCAATGGAGAAACGCAGTAATGAATAAACAAGTGACGCAATTGCGTGTGCAGAACCTGCATGCCGGCCATCCGGGCCGCCCCGTGCTGCACGGGATCGACCTGGCGATCGAGCCGGGCAAGGTTACGGTCATCGTCGGTCCGAACGGTTGCGGCAAATCGACCCTGCTGCGCTGCATGGCGCGCCTGCACCGGCCGCAGCAAGGCAGCATCACGCTCGGCGCGCAGGACCTGTGGCAGATGCGCCAGCAGCAGGCATCGCGCAGCCTGGCGATGCTGCCGCAGACGCCGCAGGCGCCGGAGGGCATCACTGTCAGCGGGCTGGTTCGCTTCGGGCGGCATCCGCACCAGGGTTTGTTCCGCCAGTGGTCGCACGAGGACGAACAGGCGGTCAACGCGGCCATGTCGGCCACCGATGTCGGCGCGCTGGCGCAGCGCCGGCTCGACCAGTTATCCGGCGGACAGCGCCAGCGCTGCTGGCTGGCGATGACGCTGGCGCAGGAGACGCCGATCCTGCTGCTCGACGAGCCCACCAGCATGCTCGATCTGGGGCACCAGGTCGATGTATTGGACCGCGTGCGCGCGCTGGCCGCCGACGGACGCGCGGTGGTGATCGTGCTGCACGACCTGGCTGCGGCGGCGCGCTATGCGGACACCCTGGTGGCCATGCGCGATGGGCGCATCGTCGCCGCCGGCGCGCCGCGCGACGTGGTCACGCCCGCGCTGGTGCGCCAGTTGTACGAGCTGGAGGTGGACGTGCTGTCCGCTCCCGGCGACGGCGCGCCGGTGGTGGTGCCGGTCAGGCGTTTTCATTAGTTTTTCACCAAACGAACAAGAAACAAGGAACAGGATGACGAATCAATTCGAAGGCAAGGTCGCGCTGGTCACCGGCGCGGCGCAGGGCATCGGCGCGGCGGTGGCGCGCAAGCTGGCGGCGGGCGGCGCCGCGGTGGCGGTATTTGACGTAAAGGCGGGCGCGGTCGAGGACATGGCGGCCACCTTGCGCGCCAGCGGCACCCGAGCCATCGGCATCGCAGTGGATGTGACGGACAGCGCGGCCGTGAACGCGGCAGTGGCTCAGGTCGAGCGCGAGCTGGGCGAGATCGACGTGCTGGTCAACGTGGCGGGCATCCTGCGCATGGGGTCCATACTGGATTGCAGCGATGACGACTGGGAGCGGACCTTTGCGGTCAATGCCGGCGGCGTGTTCCGCCTGTGCCGCGCGGTGGCGGCCGGCATGGTGGAGCGCAAGCGCGGCGCCATCGTGACGGTGGCGTCGAATGCGTCAAGCGTGCCGAGGATGCAGATGGGGGCCTATGCGGCGTCGAAAGCGGCGTCCACGCAGTTCATGCGCTGCCTCGGGCTGGAACTGGCGCCCCATGGGATTCGCTGCAATGTGGTGTCGCCGGGATCGACCGACACCGAGATGCAGCGCCAGTTGTGGAACGGCGCCGATGGGTCCCAGGGCGTCATCGGCGGTTCGCTGGAGACGTTCAGGCTGGGGATTCCGTTGAAACGGATTGCCACGCCCGAGGATATCGCCGAGGCGGTGCTGTATCTGGCGTCGGACAGCGCACGCCACATCACCATGCACGACTTGAGGATTGACGGAGGGGCGACGTTGGGCGGATAGAGTAGGACGAAACGATGGGTTGAACGCCGTCGGCTGAGGGAGTGAGGTAGTGGCAGAGATGACGGTGAGGGCGCATCCAGTTAGATGTAGACGTAGAAAACAGGCCGCTTTCGCCCTATGACGAACATAACAACCGTTCCGTAGCGGACGCAAAACGTCAGGAAGCGCCCGTTCAACGTAAAACCGAAAGGCGTCGACTGGAATGCATCGTCCCCATTTTTCGATTTCACGTTTTCCTCGGCTTTTCACCTGTGCGCCGAACGGCATAGCGCTTCAGCGCAGCATCTACAGTTGCTGTGGTCTAATTTGCCCGGACACCTCAATA
>NZ_RXLQ01000013.1 GCF_003953935.1 Massilia atriviolacea | reverse complement strand
CAGTACGACGGCGTCGGCCAGGTCAAGACCGTCACGCTGCCGGACCAGAGCGTCATCAACTACACCTACGACGACGCGCACCGTCTGACCGATCTGGTCGATGGTCGCGGCAACAGAATTCACTACGAACTGGACAATATGGGTAACCGAATCAAAGAGGAAGTCAGCGACCCGAGCGGTCAGCTGGCACGCCAGAGCAAGCGCGCGTTCGACGTGCTGAACCGTCTTCAGGAACAGACCGGCGGTGCCCAATGAGCCGCCTGCACACCCGCCTCATCGCCGGCAGCCTTATCGTCACCCTGGCCTACACGCCGCTGCTGGGCAGTATCAATGGCACCGTCGCCGCCGCGCAGACCGTGCCGCAAACGCCAACCCGCTACCAGTACGACGCAGCCGGCAACCTGACGCAAGTCACCGATCCGCTGGGACGGGTAACGAACCAGGCCTACGATGCGCTCGACCGCGTAAAGGAGGTTCAACAGCCCTTGACCGGCGGCGCGCGCCCGACCGTCAAATACGGCTACGACGGCATCGACCAGTTGACCTCGGTGACCGATCCGCGCACTAAGGTAACGCGCTACACCGTCGACGGCCTCGGCAACCAGGCAGAGCTGGGCAGCCCCGATACGGGCGTGACGAAGTCCACCTACGATCTGGCTGGCAATCTGAAAACGAGCACCGATGCCCGGGGCAAAACCAGTACCTACACCTATGATGCGATCAACCGCCTGACCCGAATCGACTTCACAGGCTCCGCCAGCACGATCTTTGAATACGACGGTGGCGCCACTCCGACTCCGAATGCCATCGGCCGCCTGAGCAAGATGACCGATGAATCCGGCAACACCAGCTATGGTTATGACGGCTTCGGGCGCCTGACGACAAAAATCCAGACTGTGGATTCCGCACCGAACAAATTTGTCCAGACGCTGGCTTACGCCTACGATGCGGGCGGCCGATTGACCAGCATGACTTACCCGAGCGGCAACCGGGTCAATTACAGCTACAACGATGCCGGCCAGGTCAGCGGCATCACGCTCAATCCTGTGCAAGCGAGCGGCAGCGGCACCAACACCGGCAGCGGTATCGTTTTGCTCAGCAACATCAGCTACGCACCCTTCGGCGGCACCAGCGGCTGGACCTGGGGGAACAGCACGCCAGCCAGCCCGAACGCCCACGTCCGCAGCTTCGACCTCGATGGCCGCCTCAGCAGCTATACCCTGGGGGCGCCATCGGCCGACGGCGTAGTTCGCACGGTCGTCTACGATGCAGCCAACCGCATCAAGGGATACACCCATACCGGCACCGGTACGGCGCCTGTTCCGGCCACCCTGGACCAAACCTTCGGTTACGACGAACTGAATCGCCTGACCAGCTATAGCGGCAACGGCACCACGCAGGCCTACGGCTACGATGCGAACGGTAACCGAACCAAAGCGACTTTCGGCGCGAACAGCTACGCGAATACCATCGACCCCGACAGCAATAAACTGAGCACGTCCGCCGGTCCGGGACCTGTCAGGACTTTGACCTACGACGGCGCGGGCAACCTCACCAACGACGGCACCCTGGTCGTGACCTATAGCGGACGAGGCCGGCCGTACAGCATCAAGAACGGGGCGGTGNGACGAGGCCGGCCGTACAGCATCAAGAACGGGGCGGTGACGGTGTACCAGCTGTTCAACGGTATCGGGCAGCGCGTGGCGCAGAGCTATGGTGGTGGCATATTCGCGTATGATGAACAGGGGCATACGGTCGGAGAATATAACTTCAGTACCGGCAAGCCGATGCGCGAGACGGTGTACCTGGGCGACCTGCCGGTGGCGGTGCTGACCCAGACGGTGACGGGCACGGTGCCGAGCCAAGTGACGGCCACCAATGTGTTCCACATTCATCCGGATCATTTGGGAACGCCACGGATGATCACGCGCCCGCTCGACAACAAGATTGTGTGGCGCTGGGACAATGGCGATCCGTTCGGGCTGACGCCGCCAATCGAGTATTTCAGCGGCTCAGGCACGTTTACATTCAATTTGCGGATGCCTGGTCAGTACTATGACCGCAACACAAACCTGTTCTACAACTACCATCGGGACTATGATCCGCAGACGGGGCGGTACGTGCAGAGCGATCCGATTGGATTAAATGGCGGTATGAATACATATTCATATGTCGATAGCGATCCCGTCACAAAAGTAGACCCGTTAGGTCTAGCTACAAAGCTATGCAAGGGCTCACCTGACACATATAAGCATATGTGGGTGTGTGGGGACGGATATTGCCATGGATACATGCCTACTGTCGATCCGAGCGCTTCGGCAGCGAAATCAATTCTCAAGGAAATAACCGTTGGGGTTCCAGGCGAGTGGATTTCTCACCCTCTCAAAACGCACGAAAAAAAAGAATACTGTGAGCCAATTGATCCGCCAAGTATAGCCAAGAAATGCGATATGCCGAAATTTGACAAGTGCATGAAGGATAAGACTACTCCCCGGATTTCTGGCACCTACCAAGTTCCGACCAATATGTGTATTCACGAAACTCAATCGACGATCACAGAGTGTTTGATACGCGCGTGTCCCCTTTGAAAATGAAGATCCAAAACAACACTGCCGCAACAATTCTTCTTATAGCATCAGCTATGATATTGTTCGATATTTTTCGTGCGTCCGTAGGCGCCTTAAGTCTAATTGCGCTCAGTGGATTCGAAATATTTATTTTGGTTGAGCTGATGTTTCTGTTTGCTTTGCTTCTTATGAGTTTCTGGCTTTTCAAAAGAGCAGGGATGAGATATAGCTCGCTTTGCCTTATTTTTTCTGCATGGGTATGTGCAGGAGGGGTAATACATAGCGTTGTTGATCGAACCGGAACCGCAATCGCGCAACATTGGAATTCAGAGGTTTCGCAACTTGTAAAAAATGGCCACACTGAGGGAATTTCGCACGTGGAATGGGATGCTGTTTCCTTACCTTCAAAAAATTGCCATATCCTCCGGAAAAAACAGATCGGAATGTTTCCCGAGCTTCTTGAATATGAGGCGGAATGTGAAGGACTGGATAAACGAGTTATTGTTCGCTTATCTATCAATCATCGCTCGGGTATGGCACGCGCATATGTAATGCGACGAGATTAGTCCGCGCAATTACCTTTACAACTACTACAGGGACTATGATCCGCAGACGGGGCGTTACGTGCAGTCAGATCCGATTGGACTAAAGGGTGGTATCAATACGTATGGCTATGTTGGTGGAAACCCGCTGTCGGCAACGGATCCAACCGGATTATCGCCAGAGGATGTGAAAAAAATACAGCAGTCAATCTCCCAAAGTGTTAAAGATATGGTGAACGGTGGACACAGGCGAGCCGGTGATGGATACATCAACGGGCTCGCAAATAACTTCCGGCGATTTTGGACGGATAATTACCAGATTTACGACTGTTGGGATCAAGTTCAATATGTAAATGGTAATTTATCAAATTTACCAACGGACGACGTATGGACATATACGGTAGTTGAGCACCCCGGTCATGCGACGGGGCGTGCAACTTCTAGTAATCCCAAAGATCCCATCATTGACTATGATCCTTGGATCAATAAGATTCAACCGTGCGAGTGCAAGAAATAGGCCCGGAAATGATAAAAAAAATTCTCTTACAGGCACTTGGTTTTGTCGTCTTTTTCTGCGGGATATTTTTTTTATAACGTTGGATGACGTGGACGAAATCGTCAATATTCTGTATCGCATCCTTTCGATTGTGACTTATATAATCGGTGCTCTTCTTCTTACCTATCCATTGGAAGGGGGAAAACGGGCTACGTATTTTGCTTCGGTCGTAACCGCGCCGCTAAGTTTTGCAGGGTCGGTTACGCTGTGGGATTATGTAGGAATGTCGTTGCCATTCATTATGAAGCTGGCGATTTCAATGGGTCTTGCCCTCGGCGCCTCACTGCTGATAATAAAGTACCTGCCGGTACGTAAGAAAGCGTGAGCGGGATTTAGGGAAATCCGAACGAGCGTGGCGGGCAGTACTACAAGGGAGCGGAGGCATGGAGCAAACGTGGTGCATATACGGTCGCAGGTCACGGAAATTCTTGGTTCATGCTTGATCCGAATGGGAAGCGCATATCTCCCGAGCAATTGGCTGACATGATCAGGAATGATAAGAATTGGGCTGGAAGAACCGTCGTTCTCGGTTCGTGCGATAGGGGCAGAGATTGGAAAGGTGGCCCCTGTTTCGCTGAAAAGCTCGCCAAAGCGTTGGGTGTCATCGTTATCGCTCCGACAGACTTTGTTTGGTATAACTTCGATGGTATGAAAGGTTCGGGAGCGACTGCACCAGCACCAGGAACTCTTGGTTCATGGGTCACGAAGGGTAGCTACCCATGAAGCTTAGATCGGTTCTCTTCACTCTGCTTACCATCTCGCGCCACCATACGTTCTGGACACGACAGTACGATGAGTCCGTAAAATGGCTGAGAATAGCTGCGCGGTGCGACGATGTCGGCATGAAGACTGAATTGATCTTGATGCTGATTGATGACGAGTCACAGGCTGGGACGATTTCGGAAATCAACAATTTGTTGCTGCAAATTCGCAGACTTGATATTCCGGCGGCCGAAGAGTATGAGAGGTTGGTCGCCTTACGACGGAAGAATGCGCAAAGCGGGCAGAGTGTCAGTGCCGAAAAACGTACAAGCACCGAGCATTAAGACAGGCCACATCGACTCCGGTTCGCTGGCTTTGCCTGAGGCTTGGGGCGGGTCTGATGTCAAGAACCTGATCAGTTGCACTACACGTGGGCTGGGATCCCGATTCGCTTTCGCCCTTGGATGGCACGGGAGTAGGTCCGACAAACCGGACACGGGCTGATGTGGGTGACGCGGTCAGGCTGACAAACGGATACCGCCTGATGCGTAGCTGGCCCAGCCGTTCGCAAGCTCTTCTTTATTAACAAAAAGAGCCGATCCCAACCCGCTGCTTGCAAGAGCGCGGGTTCCGGTACGGCTTTTAGTTTTAGCGGCTAAAGAAAGGTGCCTATCGTCCTGCCACGGGCGCCACCCGCTTGATGCCGGTCGCCAGCGCCTTGGCCGACGTCGTCCGGAAACGGTATGGGGTCAGGAAAATGGAACGGAAAAAGCACGAGGGCTTCCCACGGCCGGCGCGCCCGGTTACAACGGCGATTATGCGGGCACATCTGAAAAACAGGCTCCAACTGATGCGTAGTAAAGGTTGATGCCGATCCAGGTTCGACTTCCATGGTCGAGTAGAAGCAAAGCTGACTCGGCCAATACCAAAACCACCCCAACCGATGAAATTTCGCGCATCTTGCCCCAAAAAACCATGTTGCAGCGCAACTGGCCTCCCGCATGTGCTAAACTTTTGGGGTTTAAGCAGCGCCGCATGAGCGGTTGTTGCCGTAGAAGCTGCGGCAACGTGCACGATGTGCACACCGGCTGCAACTATTTACGCCGCAATTTCGGCATTGGTCTTGTCTTCATGCCCCTGTCTTCTCCCGTCCCTCGCGCACTGCGGCATACGCGCGCCATCGAAGTCGCAGCGTACGCGCGCGATGATGGCCTGTGGGACCTCGACGCCCGCATCAGCGACATCAAGGTGCGCGATGTCACCCTGGCGTCCGGCGTCCGGAGCGGCGGCACGCCCCTGCACAACCTGCACCTGCGCATCACCATCAACCGCGAACTGACCATCGTCGATGCCGAAGCCGCATCCGATGCCGTTCCCTACCCCGGCTATTGCGATACCATAGCGCCTGCTTACAAAAAATTGATCGGTCTGTCCTTGATGAAAGGCTTTCGCCTTGGCGTCAAAGAGCGGCTGTCCGGCGTGCTCGGCTGCACGCACCTGAGCGAGCTGGCCCAGATCCTGCCGACCGCGGCGATCCAGGCCTACGCCAACGACGTGATCCAGACCCGCGACGGGCCGGGCCACGATCCCTTGCCGGAACGGCCGTTCCAGATCGATAAATGCCATGCCCTGCGTGCCGAGGGTCCCGCCGTCGCGGTGTACTATCCGCGCTGGGTGGCGAAAGCTGTACCGGGTTAGCGACGCTTTCCCGTTTTTTCCGTATTTCAACCGTATTTCTACAAATCAGTATCAGAAGAAGGGAAGCCAGCATGAAAATCCATGAGTATCAAGGCAAAGAAATCCTCCGGCAGTTCGGAGTGACGGTACCGCGCGGCATTCCGTGCTTGTCCGTGGAAGAGGCTGTCAAAGCGGCCGAGACGCTCGGCGGTCCGGTCTGGGTAGTCAAGGCACAGATCCATGCTGGCGGTCGCGGCAAGGGCGGCGGCGTGAAAGTCGCCAAGTCGCTGGAACAGGTCAAGGAATACGCGGAACAGATCCTGGGCATGCAGCTGATCACCCACCAGACCAGCCCGGAAGGCCAGAAAGTGCGCCGCCTGCTGATCGAAGAAGGCGCGGACATCAAGAAAGAACTGTACGTGTCGATGGTCACCGACCGCATCAGCCAGCGCGTGGTCCTGATGGCCTCCTCCGAAGGCGGCATGGACATCGAAGAAGTTGCCCACTCGAACCCTGAAAAAATCCACCAGATCGCGATCGATCCATCGGTCGGCCTGACCGACGCCGAAGCGGACGAGATCTCGGCCAAGATCGGCGTGCCAGCCGAATCGATCGCCGATGCGCGCACCCAGCTGCAAGGCCTGTACAAAGCCTACTGGGAAACCGACGCCTCGCTGGCCGAAATCAATCCGCTGATCCTGACCGGCTCCGGCAAGGTCATCGCGCTCGACGCCAAGTTCAACTTCGATTCGAACGCCCTGTATCGCCAGCCGAACATCGTCGCCTACCGCGACCTGGACGAAGAAGACGCGGCCGAAGTCGAAGCATCCAAGTTCGACCTGGCGTACATCTCGCTCGACGGTAACATCGGCTGCCTGGTCAACGGCGCCGGCCTGGCCATGGCCACCATGGACACCATCAAGCTGTTCGGCGGCGAGCCTGCCAACTTCCTCGACGTGGGCGGCGGCGCAACGGCGGAAAAAGTCACCGAAGCGTTCAAGATCATGTTGAAGAACCCAGGCCTGAAAGCCATCCTGGTCAACATTTTCGGCGGCATCATGCGCTGCGACGTGATCGCCGAAGGCGTGATCACCGCATCGAAGGCGGTGTCCCTGAAAGTGCCGCTGGTCGTGCGCATGAAGGGCACCAACGAAGACATCGGCAAGAAGATGCTGGCCGACTCCGGCCTGCCGATCATCGCCGCCGATACGATGGAAGACGCAGCCAAGGCCGTGGTTGCCGCTGCTGCTGGTCATCAAGCCTAATTCGAAGGAACAAACATGTCGATTCTGATCAATAAAGATACAAAAGTAGTCACCCAGGGGATTACCGGCAAGACCGGTCAATTCCACACCCGTATGTGCCGCGATTACGCGAATGGCAAGGAATGCTTCGTTGCCGGCGTGAACCCGAAGAAAGCCGGCGAAGATTTCGAAGGCATTCCCATTTTCGCCAACGTTGCTGAAGCGAAAAAAGAAACCGGCGCCAACGTGTCGGTCATCTACGTGCCGCCTGCAGGCGCGGCCGCCGCGATCTGGGAAGCCGTCGAAGCCGAACTCGACCTGGCAATCTGCATCACCGAAGGCATTCCCGTGCGCGACATGATGGCGCTCAAGGACCGCATGGCCAAGGCCGGCTCCAAGACCCTGCTGCTCGGTCCCAACTGCCCGGGCCTGATCACCCCTGACGAAATCAAGATCGGCATCATGCCGGGTCACATCCACCGCAAGGGCCGCATCGGCGTGGTGTCGCGTTCGGGCACGTTGACGTACGAAGCGGTCGGCCAGCTGACCGCGCTGGGCCTGGGCCAGTCCTCGGCAGTCGGCATCGGCGGCGACCCGATCAACGGCTTGAAGCACATCGACGTCATGAAGATGTTCAACGACGATCCGGATACCGACGCGGTCATCATGATCGGCGAAATCGGCGGTCCTGACGAAGCCAACGCGGCGTACTGGATCAAGGACAACATGAAGAAGCCGGTGGTCTGCTTCATCGCCGGCGTCACCGCGCCTCCAGGCAAGCGCATGGGCCATGCCGGCGCGCTGATTTCCGGTGGCGCCGACACCGCGCAAGCCAAACTCGACATCATGGAAGCCTGCGGCATCAAGGCCACCAAGAACCCGTCGGAAATGGCGCGTTTGCTGAAAGCCATGCTGTAAACACGCACTGGTAGGTAGCAGTGAGGCAAAGTGGGGAGCTGATCGCTCCCCACTTTGCGTTTACAGCCGCGCATGGCGTTGCCAGGCGCAGTGACGGGAAAGGGCAGGTGAAAATCTGTCACCACTGACATTTTTTGTCATTTGCTGGACGGAAAACGGCAGTAAACATGCTGTACAGAAATTAACTAAGCCAAAAACGGCCAAAAAATAGCTGGCACGGTGTTTGCTCTAACGTAGTCATGGGTAACCCCGGTCGTAGTTCAAAATTTGATGTTTAATCCTTAGGAGAAGTAAAAATGAAATCGATGAAAATGGTTAAAAAAGCACAAGCTGGTTTCACCCTGATCGAACTGATGATCGTTGTTGCAATTATCGGTATTCTGGCTGCTGTTGCTCTGCCTGCGTACCAGGATTACACCGTTCGCGGCCGCGTTGCTGAACTGGCTATCCTGGGCTCGTCGATGAAATCGACCGTCAGCGAAAACATCGCCAACAACGGCGGCAAGCTGGCTGCGGACAACTGCGTGGGCGTGAATCTGCTGACCAAAGCGACCGTCAATACCGAAAAGACCGAATGCGCCGCTGCTACCGGCGTGATCACCGTCACCGGTACCAAGGATAAGGCTCAGGAAGTAAAACTGACCTACACCCCAGACGTCTCCGACGAAGGCGCGGTTGCTTGGAAATGCACCTCTGCTGCCGCCAAGCACAAGTATGTGCCTGCAGAATGCCGTAACTAATCGACTCCAAGTCGGATTCTCTGTGCCGAGCCGGTGTAGTCCAGCCGGCGGCACACGGAAAAAATACCCCCTTGTGGGGTATTTTTTTTGCCTGCGGCACTTGCAGTGAGCCGGTTTCAATTCATAGGCTTGCAAGTGATCGCGCTCTCACAAGCATGATATCCCTTAGTGACAAGCCGTCCGCTCAGGCTGCATGGGCCGTCAATCCGCCTTCGGTATCCCGAGAGCAGGTCAGCGGTCGCGCATGGCGATGAACTTCAGGCGTGAAGTTGTACTGACTGCGAAGGTAGTGAATAATGGGGGAGCAACATGGATTGCTCCCGTCCTGCTTGACGGGTCTTCGAAGGGACGTCAACGTGGCAAAAATAGTCATCATGCGCGATAAGCAGGTTATCCAGGAGGTAGAGCTGGACAAGGACCGCATGACGCTCGGGCGCAAGGTGCATAACGATATCGTCATCGCTCACGCGGCCGTCAGCGGCGAGCATGCCGTGCTGACCTTGATGATGGACGGCGTCTGCCTGGAAGACCAGGGCAGTACCAACGGCACCTATCTGAACGGCCAGCGCATTTCCAGGTGCATGCTGGAGGACCATGACGTCGTCACGGTGGGCAAATGCCAGTTCGAATTCCATGCGGGACCGCGCGCGCACAAGTCCGTCACGCCGGCAGGGGCGGGGGCCACCATCGCCACCATCAGTGTCCGGACGGGCCCGAACGCGGGCAAGGTACTTTCCCTCGATAAGCCGGTGTCGACCCTGGGCCGCCCCGGCGTGCAGGTGGCGGCGATCACGCGGCAAGGCGACGCCTATTTCTTCAGCCATGTGGATGGCCAGCGCGCGCCCCTGGTCAACGGCAGGCCGGTCGGCAAGACCGCCCAACGGCTTGCCGACGGCGATGCGATCGAACTGGCGGGCGTGAATATGGTGTTTGCGCATACGGCCGGCTAATCGCATGCCGCTGTCGCCACGCTCGTCCTGCACACGCCAGATCTGGGGTGACAATTTTAGCGCCACGGCGAGCGCAATTTGTCAGCAAGGTGCCAGGATGCGGCACTTTTCTTTGTCATTGGACATCTTAATTCGCTGATAACTTCAGTTTCTTCTTGGCACGCCCTTTGCTGACCCTGATTGTGTCGAATCAATCATGCATAAGGTCAGTCCATGAACACCCAACCGGTATCGAAGCGTCTGCAAGCGGGCTTCACCCTCATCGAATTGATGATCGTCGTGGCGGTGATCGGCATTCTTGCCGCAGTGGCACTGCCTTCCTACCAGGATTACACGATGCGGGGGCGCGTCAGCGAGCTGGCGATACTGGGCTCGACGATGAAGGTCGGTGTGATGGAGAACATCGTGCATAACGGCGGCGTGATCGGCGCCGGCACCGACAACTGCGTGGGTGTTGCCTTGATCTCGAGCGCAACCCGGAATACCAAAAGCAGCAGCTGCGTTCCGTCGAGCGGCATCATTATTGTGACGGGAACCCCTGCTGCCGGCGACGTGGTCCTGACCCTGACGCCGACCGTCAATACCTCGGGCATCACAGTCTGGAAATGCACAGCCGCAGCGTCCCACTTCAAGTACGTGCCTGCCGAGTGCCGTCAGAGCTGAGTTTCACGCTGGTCCGAAGCGGCGGTCCGCCCGGTCAGCCGGGTTTTGTTCACATGCTGTTCAATATTGTGGAACCTGCGCCGCCGGCGCTGGTCGAACAGGTATGCATGAGCAGCGCGGACACTCGGGAACCACGCGGTCGCCATACTCCCTGAGCGCAACACCTCCCCTTGTTCATTGCTGGTGCCGTCGTCACGGTGGCGGCGGCGCCTTTGCCGAGTTACCTCACCACAAGGGAGCAAAAAATGAACGCAATATCCATCGTCCGTACCCGGCCGCAAGGCGGCTTCACGCTCGTTGAACTGATGGTCGTCATCGCCATCATCGGCATCCTGGCCGCGTTTGCGATTCCGGCCTACCAGGAATACGTGGCCAGATCGAAGGTCGGCGCGGCTGTCGCCGAGGCGGCCGGCGGCAAGATCGGCATCGACACCGACATCATGAACACGCCGTCCATGGACGCGGCCAAGACCCTGGAAGCGACACGCCTGACCGAGCAAACCCCGAATTGCACCATCAGCGTGACCGAAGCCAAGGAAGGCGTGGCCGACATCATCTGCACGATCAAGGGCGGGCCGGCCGGCGTGGCCAACAAAAAAATCACCTGGTCGCGCACCGCCGCCGGCAAGTGGTCCTGCCTCGCGCTCGACATCGAGGAGAAGCTTGCCTCGATCGCCTGCCCGGTCAAGAAGGCCTGAGGCGGCCGGTCCGCAACAGGGCCTGTTATTCCGCCAGCGCCGCGTGCCAGCTACCGGACTTGCCGCCCTGTTTCTCCAGCACCCGCACGTTGGTCATGACCATGCCGCGGTCGACTGCCTTGCACATATCGTAAATCGTCAGCAGGCCGACCTGGACCGCAGTGAGCGCTTCCATCTCGACCCCGGTCTTGCCGACCGTTTCGACCTGGGCGCGGCAGTGCACGCTGCTGGCCGCTTCGTCCACCTCGAAGTCGACGGCGACCCGGGTGATTGCCAGCGGATGGCACAGCGGCACGAGCTCGCTGGTTTTCTTGGCGCCCATGATGGCGGCAATCCGCGCAATGCCGAGCACGTCGCCCTTGTTGGCGCTGCCCGACACCACCAGCGCCATGGTGGCCGGCTGCATGCGGATGGTGCCGGCGGCCACGGCGATGCGGTGGGTATCGCTCTTGGCGGCGACGTCGACCATGTGGGCCTGGCCGCTGGCGTCGAAATGGGTAAGCTGGTCGTTCTGGGAGGTGGTCATCGGTTCAAAGGGTGGTCAAGGCTGCAAGATCGGTGATTTATCGGCGCTGCTGCGAGGCTGGCGCACTTGCGGTTATCATAGCACCGTGAAATCCAAAACCGCTCCATTCACCCCGCGTCCGCCGCGCCGTTCGCCTGCGCGCGCGCTGCTTGCCCTCGCCCTGACGACGGCGCTCGGCGGCTTGGCGTCCTCGGCGCCGGCGCAGACCAATCTCAACGCCACCAGCCTGCCGACCCTGGGCGACACCGCGCGCGAAGACCTCTCGCCCGTGCTGGAACGCCGGCTCGGCGAAGAAATCATGCGCGACATTAAGCAGGACCATGATTTCCTCGACGACGATCCGATCCTCGAATACCTCAACGCCTTCGGCAGCGGCCTGGTCGCCTCCTACCCCGGCGCGCGCGGCGAGACGAATGCCGATTATTACTTCTTCGCCGTGCGCGATCCGATGCTCAACGCCTTCGCGCTGCCGGGCGGCTTCATCGCCGTGCACTCGGCGCTGTTGCTGGCGGCCCAGAGCGAGTCCGAACTGGCCTCGGTCATGTCGCACGAAATCGGCCACGTGGCGCAGCGCCACATCGCGCGCATGCTGGGCCAGCAAAAGCAGGACGCGCTGATCCCGCTGGCGGCCATGATCCTGGCCGCGCTCGCTTCCAAGGGCGGCTCGGATGCCGCCATGGGCGTGTTCATGGGCGGGCAGGGCTTGCAGATCCAGCGCCAGCTCAACTTCAGCCGCGACGCCGAACGCGAAGCGGACCGCATCGGTTTCCAGATCATGAGCGCGGGCGGCTACGATACCTCGGGCATGGTGGCGTTTTTCGGGCGCATGCAGGCGGCCAGCCGGGTCTACAGCGACCTGATGCCGGCCTACCTGCGCAGCCACCCGCTGACCTCGGAGCGCATTTCCGACATCCAGGCGCGCATCCGCGAGATTCCCTACCGCCAGCGCGTCGACAGCCTGGAGTTTCACCTGGTGCGCGCCCGCGCCCGCGTGCTGCAGGACGAAAGCACGCAGGGCAGGGTGGAAGCCGGCGCGTTTTTCGACGCCCAGCTGACCCAGCAGAGCCGCCAGCAGCAGGCCGGCGCCCAGTACGGGCTGGCCTTCCTGGCGCTGAAAAAAGGCGAACTGGCCAAGGCCCAGACCTGGCTCGACAAGGCGCGCGGCACCATGCGCCCGGCCGAGGGCGCGGTGTTTTCGACGGGGCAAGCCAGTTCCGACGGCGCCGCCATGTTTGCCAGCATGGCGCTGGACATCAAGCTGGCGGCCGGCCAGCCGGCGCCGGTCAAGCTGCTGGCGCTCAAGGAAGCCGACCAGGCGCACCTGCGCTATCCGCTCTCGCGCGGGATTGCGCGCCAGTACGCCGATGCGATGATCGTCAACGGCAAGCTCGACGAGGCCGCACGTTTCCTGCGCGACCAGGTGCAGCTGTACCGCGACGAGCCGAAACTGCACGAGTTGCTGGCCAAGACCTACGCCGCCCAGGGCAAGATCGCCTTGCAGCATCTGGCGCTGGCCGAGTCGTACGCCCTCAGCGGCGGCATGCTGGCCGCGCTCGACCAGCTGAGCATCGCGCGCAAGGCCAGCGATGCCTCGTTCTACGACATGGCCGTCATCGACGCCCGCGAACGCGAATTGCAGGCGCGCCGGCGCGAAGAAATGAAAGACGCCAAGAAATAAGGGTCGGGCATCGGCAGGGTAGGCGTGCGGAGCGGCGCTGCCGCCGGGTGACGCTCGCACAGCTCCCTGCCGAGTCGCCAGCGCCCGCTTTGTGCAAAACGCCGACCTCAGCCGGGCTTGCCTTGGGCGGCCGCGCCATCCTCGCCAAATATCGACGACAGGCTGGGTGCAATCAGGCTGTGATCGAACCACTGTTCAAGCTGCGCCTGCGAGGCCTGGCCGATGCGCTGCGCCACCGGCTCCGGCACAGCGCCGAAGCGCCCGCGCAACAGGCTCAGAAGCGCCCTGCGCAGCGCGATCGACTGCCCCTCCTGCACGCCTTCGGCGCAACCCTTCCTGAAGCCGGCCTCCTCGATCTGTTCGGCCCACGTTCCGACTTTACCTTCCATTTCAGACACCTCCTGCGCACTGTCCATGTCAAACAATCCAGTGTTGCCGGTTGCACGCGCCAGCAAGGCGGCGATCCATTTCTGCACCGAAGTCCGCAGGCTGGTTTGGGACGACCCCTTGTACCAGGTCGCCAGGGCCGGCAAGACATCGTCTGAGACCTCGGAAAAGACGGACAGTTCAAGCCGGAACAGCAGCGCCAGCAAGTCGGCATTCGCTGCCAGCGCCGTCTTGTCCAGCCGCTGCTGGTCGATCAGCACGTAGCGCTGGGAGGGCTGCAAGGCCGCCAGTTCGGCCGGCGTTTCCATGAGCAATTGCGCCAGGTCCATGCTGGCGTTCCAGCGCGGCGCGCCGTTGTAGAACACCAGCGGCAGGACCGGCGGCAGCAGCATGCCCGGCGAAAATTCGTGGCGCCTGACCAGATCCTGGTACAGCAGGCCGATATACGTTTGCATGCGCAAGGCCATCCAGCGGTCCACGCCGGACTGGCATTCAAGCAGGATGTAGACATACAAAAACTGGTCGCCAAGCCGGACGCGCCAGACGACGTCGCCCTGGCGCGCCGACAGATGCTCGCTCACATACGCGGCATTGACGCGTTCGAACGCGGACAGGGCAAGGCCGTCAAACAGGGTGAAGGGCGTAAACCCCGTGATCAGTTCGCGCACCAGTTCCGGGTGGGCGAACAGCGAACGATATCCGAGGTCGTGAGCGGCAGTCATGAGGCATTCTAAGGAGCCAATCTGCCGAGGATTTGTGCTGGATCAATCGTGCGCGCGGCGCGTCGTCAAGCCGCCCGGACCGGATCCGTGCCGCCGTCCGCGCCCGATGGCGCGGGCATCCGAACGAAGCGCAACTGCGCCGCCAGCTCGGCGCGCGCGATGCGTTCGACCGGCGCCGCCCGGCCCTGGTAGCGCAGGGTCAGCTGGCCCGCGGCGCCATCGAGCCAGGCCATCAGCGCTTCATCGCTGGCGCGCTGGCCGTCGATCTCCAGCGCCGCCATCAGCTGCGCCACGTCGCGGTCGTCGACCTGCGCGATCTTGCCCGCGCTGTCGACGATCAGTTCGCCATTTTCGGTCATCCAGGCGCGCGCGATGGCCGCCACCGGCTCGCCCGTGTGCAGCACCAGCCCGTGCGCCGGGTCGGTGCGCGCAATGAAGGGTGTCGCTTCCAGGTTCACGAACACGCGCTGCGGCCCGTTCTGGAAGAACCAGCAGCCGCGCTCGTCGGACAGGTAATTGCGATTGATAAAACCCAGCAGCGCCAGCTGCACCACCTTGTCGCCCGCCAGGTCCAGATGCTGCGCGCGCTCGTCGCGCATGCGCCAGTTGCCGCGCGCGTCGAGCGCCAGCCAGCCGTAGCAATGCGGCACGTCCGGCCATTTGGCCATCGCTTTTTTGACAATATCATCCATGGGCGGCAGCTTCGCACAGTTCGTCCGCGCCTGGCGCGCGGGTCGCGGCGCCGGTTCCGCCGGCGGCGTCGAAAAACGCCAGGATGCGGCGCGGCAGCCAGTCCAGCCGTCCGGGCGGATGCCCGACAGCAAAGCCGACATGCCCGCCATGCGCCGGATACTCCAGGGTCACCGCGTTCGATGCGCTGTGCGGCAGGTACTTGCCCGGCAAGAAGGGATCGTTGCGCGCATTGAGCACCAGGGTCGGCACGGTGATATCGCCCAGCACGTGCTTGGCGCTGGCCCGGTTCCAGTAATCGTCGGTGTCGCGGTAGCCGTGCAGCGGCGCGGTGACCACATTGTCGAAGGCGTACAGGTCGCGCGCCCGCAGCAGCGCTTCGCGGTCGAACAGTCCCGGAAACTGCGCCAGCTTGGCCAGGCACTTCGGCTTGAGCGTCTTGAGGAACATGCGCGTGTACACCATGTTCAGGCCCGAGGACAGCGCCTCGCCGCCGCGCGCCAGGTCGAGCGGGGCCGAGACCGCCACCGCCGCATCGACGATGCCGGCCCGGCTTTGCGATTCGCCCAGCCAGCGCAGCAGCGCATTGCCCCCCAGCGAGACCCCGGCCACGTACAGTTGTCCGTGAGTGCGCGCGCGCAGGCGCCGCACGATCCAGTCGACCTCGCCCGCGTCGCCCGAGTGGTAAAAGCGCGGCGCCCGGTTCGGTTCGCCCGAGCAGCCGCGGAAATGCGGCACCGCACCCGACCAGCCGCGCGCGGCGACAGCGGCCATCAGGGCGCGCGCGTAATGGCTGGCGGACGAGCCTTCCAGCCCGTGGAACAGCACCACCAGCGGCTTGCCCGCTTCGCCGTCGACCAGGTCGACATCGACGAAGTCGCCGTCCTGAGCCTCCCAGCGTTCGCGCCGGAACGCCACCGCCGGTCTGCCGATGGCGACGGCGGGAAACATGGTCTGCAGGTGCCCGCCGGGCAGCCAGAGCGGCGCTTGATAAGGCATCGGCGCCGGTCAGTGCAGGCTGGAGGCCGGATGCTCGTGCGCCGGCACCGCGCCCGGCGCCACCGACACATGGTGCAGCACGATGCGCCAGCCCTGCGGCGTCTTGATGTACACATTGGTGGCGATCAGGTGCGCCGGCTCGCTGCCGCTCGAGGTCACGCCCTCGATCACGGTATGCACCGAACTCATCAAGTTGTGCGTTTCGTGCAGCTGCGAGGGCCGGATGTGCAGCCCGCCCCGCTCCAGGATCGCTTCCCACGAGGCCTGGATCGCCGCATGCCCGTGCAGGCGCGGCCCGCCCGGGTGGATGCAGACGATTTCCTCGTCGTCGGCCCAGAGCAGCATCAGCGCGTCGATATCCCCGCGATTGAGCGCTTCATAGAAGGCGGCTTCGACCTCGGCCGCGCTACCGTTGAGTTGTTTGCCTCGTTTCATGCGGGCCTCGGCGAAGTGGGGGAGGGGACTTGCTGGTGCTTAGTGGTGCGCCATCACCGTACCCGGCTTCAGGCGGTATTCGGTGCCGCAGTACGGACACTTGGCCAGGCCGTCATGGCCGAAATCGAGGAAGACGCGCGGATGCGACGACCACAGCGGCATCGCCGGATTCGGGCAATGGGCCGGCAAGTCTTTGTCGCCGAGTTCTACCGCTGGCGTTTTCGTGGCGTTCATGGATTCTCCGTCAGGCATGCAAAACCTCGATTTTAGCGGATTCGGGCAATTAGCCGAAATGATCGGTAAAATAGTCGCACTACAATACGGCCGCGTTCGCTTGTTTCCCTATGAAAACAGGCCTTCCGGCGACCACACTGATTGCGCTTCATGCCAGACCGCATTGCTTCATTCGTACCAGCCGCCCGACCAAATTGTGGCAAGAAAACCACATGAATGACGTCACTCCGCCCCCGGCCGCGCTGCGTCCTCCCGATGAAGACAAGGCCATCTGGCGCGAAGCGTTCAAGACCGGCCTGCCGACCCTGTTCGGCATCGGCGCCTGGGGCCTGGTGGTGGGCATTGCGATGGTCAAGAGCGGCCTGACGGTGCCGCAGGCGCTGGGCATGACCCTGATCGTGTTCGGCGGCTCGGCCCAGCTCGCCTCGCTCCCGCTGATCGTGGCCGACGCCCCGATCTGGGTGGTGTTCGCCACCGCGCTGGTGGTCAACCTGCGCTTCGTCATCTTTTCCGCCTTGTTGGCGCCGCACTTCGCCCATTTGCCATGGCAAAAGCGCTTCCTGCTCGGCTATACGGCGGGCGACCTGACCGTGGCCCTGTTCCTGCAGCGCTTCCCCAGCGAAGAACCGGCCCCGGGCAAAGTGTCCTACCTGAAGGGCTTGCTGTATCCGAACTGGGTTTCCTGGCAGGTCGGCTCGATCGCCGGCGTGTTCCTGGGCAGCGCGGTCCCGACCGAGTGGGGCCTGGGCTTTGCCGGCACCCTGGCCATCTTGTGCATCATGATTCCCCTGACCATCAATCGCGCGGCCCTGTGCGGCGTGCTGGTGGCCGGCACCACGGCGGTGCTGGCCTACGAACTGCCCTACAAGCTGGGCTTGCTGGCGGCGGTGCTGCTCGGCATGCTGACCGCCATGGCGGTCCAGGCGCTCAATGAAAAACGCCTCGCCGCCAAGGGAGAAACCCGTGTCTGACGTCGAAATCTGGATCACCATCATCGCCCTGGCCTTCGCCACCGCCGCCACCCGCAGCTCGTTCTGGCTGATCGGCCACCACATCACCATCCCCAGGAAAGTCCAGGAAATGCTGCGCTTCGCCCCGGCCTGCGCGCTGGCGGCGATCATCGCGCCCGACCTGGTGCTTGCCAACTCCGGGCAACTGCAATTGGGACTGGATAACTACAAACTGATCGCCGGCCTGGCCGCGACCGGCTATTACCTGCTCCGAAGAAATATGCTTGAAACCATCATTTTCGGCATGCTGTTCTTTACCGCCCTGCGCATCGGTTTACAGTAGGGTTTTCGGGCTGGGCTTGCGGTAAAATAGCGTTCTTTCATCATTCGACTCGTGGATCGCCCATGCACGCTGTGCTCAATTTCACCCGTTTGCAAGACCTGATCGACCAAAACGCCCTGCAAGGCAAGCGCGTGTTCATCCGCGCCGACCTCAACGTGCCGCAAGACGACGCCGGTAACATTACCGAAGACACGCGCATCCGCGCTTCGGCCCCGGCGATCGCCGCCGCCGTCAAGGCGGGCGCCGCGGTCATGGTCACCTCGCACCTGGGCCGTCCGACCGAAGGCGAATTCAAGCCCCAGGACAGCCTGGCGCCGGTCGCCGCGCGCCTGTCCGAACTGCTGGGCCAGCCGGTCGAACTCAAGCAAAACTGGGTCGATGGCGCCGGTCTGGAGACCCTCGCGCCGGGCCAGATCGTGCTGCTCGAAAACTGCCGCGTCAACAAGGGTGAAAAGAAGAATGCGGATGAACTGGCCCAGAAAATGGCCAAACTGTGCGATATCTACGTGAACGATGCCTTCGGCACCGCCCACCGCGCCGAGGCGACCACCCACGGCATCGCCAAGTTCGCGCCGGTGGTGTGCGCCGGCCCGCTGCTGGCCGCCGAACTGGACGCGCTGGGCAAGGCGCTGGGCGCGCCCAAGCGTCCGCTGCTGGCCATCGTGGCCGGTTCCAAGGTCTCGTCCAAGCTGTCGATCCTGAAAGCCCTGGCCGACAAGGTCGACAATCTCATCGTCGGCGGCGGCATCGCCAACACCTTCATGCAAGCCGTCGGCCTGAACATCGGCAAGTCGCTGGTCGAAGCCGAGCTGGTGCCGGAAGCGAAGGCCATCATCGAGATGATGGCCGCGCGCGGCGCCCAGGTGCCGATTCCCGTCGACGTCGTGTGCGCCAAGGAATTCTCGCCAACGGCGGCGGCCACCGTCAAGGACGTGGCCGACGTCGCTGACGACGACATGATCCTCGACATCGGCCCGAAAACCGCCGCCACCCTGGCCGCGCAGATCGTCGGGGCCGGCACCATCGTCTGGAACGGCCCGGTCGGCGTGTTCGAATTCGACCAGTTCGGCGAAGGCACCAGGACGCTGGCGCTGGCGATTGCCGATTCCAAGGCGTTTTCCATCGCCGGCGGCGGCGACACGCTGGCCGCGATTGCAAAATACGCGATCGGCGATAAAATTGGCTATATCTCCACGGGCGGTGGCGCCTTCCTCGAATTCCTCGAAGGAAAAACCCTGCCGGCAGTCGAAATCCTGTTACAACGCAGCTCCCAGTAAGCCCACAGCGCAGCCCTCCCGGCTGCGCTTTCACTTCAAGGATCCTCTATGTTTCGTGGTACCAAGATCGTCGCAACGATTGGCCCGGCTTCGACCGACTTCGATATTCTCGTCCGCATGATCGAGGCGGGGGTCGACGTGGTCCGGCTGAATTTTTCGCATGGCAAGGCGCAGGATCATATCGACCGCGCCAACCTGGTGCGGCGCGCCGCCGCCCAGTGCGGCCGCGAAGTGGCGATCATGGCGGACATGCAGGGTCCCAAGATTCGTGTCGGTAAATTTGAACAGGGCAAGATTGTCCTGGAAAACGGCGACAAGTTCATCCTCGACGCCAAGTGGGGCGAAAACGGCGAACTGGGCAACCAGGAACGCGTCGGCCTCGACTACAAAGCCTTGCCGCGCGACGTGCGTCCGGGCGACAAGCTGCTGCTCAACGACGGCCTGATCGTGCTGGTGGTCGAGCGCATCCTCGGCCACGAGATTTTCACCGTGGTCAAGGTCGGCGGCGAGCTGTCCAACAACAAGGGCATCAACCGCCAGGGCGGCGGCCTGACCGCGCCGGCCCTGACCGCCAAGGACATGGAAGACATCAAGACGGCCATGAGTTTCCAGGCCGACTACCTCGCCATTTCCTTCCCGAAAAGCGCGACCGACATGGAAATGGCGCGCCAGCTGGCCAATATCGCCGGCGAACCCTTCCACCACAAGCCGATGATGATCGCCAAGATCGAGCGCGCCGAAGCGATTCCCGTGCTGCAGGAAATCCTGGACGCCTCCGACGGCATCATGGTCGCGCGCGGCGACCTGGCCGTGGAAGTCGGCAACGCCGCCGTGCCGGCGCTGCAAAAGCGCATGATCCGCATGGCGCGCGAATCGAACAAGCTGGCCATCACCGCCACCCAGATGATGGAATCGATGATCGTCAACGCCGTGCCGACCCGGGCCGAAGTGTCGGACGTCGCCAACGCCGTGCTGGACGGCACCGACGCCGTCATGACCTCGGCCGAAACCGCGTCCGGCCGCTACCCGATCGAAACCGTCGAGATGATGGCCGCGATCTGCCTGGAAGCCGAGCAGTCCGAGTACAACAAGCTCGACGCCGATTTCCTCAACGTGACGTTTACCCGCATCGACCAGTCGATCGCCTACGGCGCCCTGTTTACCGCGCACCACCTGCGCGTGAAAGCCATCGTGGCCCTGACCGAATCCGGTTCGACCGCCCTGTGGATGAGCCGTCACAGCATCGACACGCCGATCTACGCCCTCACGCCGAGCACCACCACGCACCGCAAGGCCTCGCTGTACCGCAATGTGCGCGCCTACAACCTGCTGCAGGAAGGCGACAGCTCGGCGGTGCTCAGGCAGGCCGAGGATTTGATGGTCGCCAAGGGCATCGTCAAGAAGGGTGACATGATCGTCGTCACCTGGGGCGAGCCTATGGGGCAGGTCGGCGGCACCAACGCACTGAAGATCGTGCGCGTCGGCGAATTCAGTTAATCTCAAGGCCGCGTTCCTGGGGGGCGCGGCTAGTACCGATTTTTGCGGCGGCGGCTCAATCACAGCCGCCGCCGCCGCCGTCCACCAGCGTTGCGCGCTATCCGCGCGGTCTGCGCTCTTCGTGGCGGCACCCAGGTTTCTATTGTTTGGAGTATTACCATGTCCCTCGTATCCATGCGTCAACTGCTGGACCATGCCGCCGAAAACGGTTATGGCCTGCCTGCGTTTAACGTCAACAACCTCGAACAGGTCCAGGCCATCATGGCTGCCGCCGACGCGGTCAATTCCCCGGTCATCATGCAAGCGTCCGCCGGCGCCCGCAAATATGCCGGCGAAGCCTTCCTGCGCCACCTGATCGACGCCGCCGTCGAAGCCTACCCGCACATTCCGATCGTCATGCACCAGGATCACGGCCAGTCGCCGGCGGTCTGCATGACCGCGATCCGCTCCGGCTTCACCTCGGTGATGATGGACGGCTCGCTCGAAGCCGACGGCAAGAGCGTCGCTTCCTACGAATACAACGTCGACGTCTCGCGCGAAGTGGTCAAGTTCGCGCACTCGATCGGCGTGACAGTCGAAGCCGAACTGGGCGTGCTCGGTTCGCTCGAAACCATGAAGGGCGACAAGGAAGACGGCCACGGCGCCGACGGCCTGATGACCCGCGAACAGCTGCTGACCGACGTGGCCCAGGCCGCCGACTTCGTGCAGCGCACCCAGTGCGACGCGCTGGCGATCGCCATCGGCACCTCGCACGGCGCCTACAAGTTCACGCGCAAGCCGACCGGCGACATCCTCGCCATCGACCGCATCAAGGAAATCCACGCGCGCATCCCGAACACCCACCTGGTGATGCACGGTTCCTCGTCGGTGCCGCAGGAATTGCTGGCGATCATCCGCGAATTCGGCGGCGACATGAAGGAAACCTACGGCGTGCCGGTCGAAGAAATCCAGGAAGGCATCCGTCACGGCGTTCGCAAGATCAATATCGACACCGACATCCGCCTGGCCATGACCGCCGCCGTGCGCAAGTACATGTTCGAAAACCCGTCCAAGTTCGACCCGCGCGACTTCCTGAAGCCCGCCCGCGAAGCGGCAACCGACGTGTGCAAGGCGCGCTTCCTGTCGTTCGGCTGCGAAGGCCAGGCCTCGAAGATCAAGGTCATCACCATGGACAAGATGGCCGAGCGTTACAAAAACGGCGAGCTGGCACAGATCGTGAAGTAAACAAGTAAACTGTAGGCCGAACAAACCGTCACACCCGCACGCGCCTTTGGGCGCGTGTGTTTTTGCCCTGTCACAAACGCTGTTTTTTTGACCATCTTTCATCATGTACTCAGGCAGCTGCCTCTGCGGCGCGGTCCGCTACGAAATCCACGGCGATGTTGACGACACCAGCATCTGCTGGTGCACCATGTGCCAGAAGCAGCATGGCGCGGCCAACGGCCCGTATGCCAACGTGGCATCAAGCGAGCTGCGCATCGTCGCCGGTGCCGACGCGATCGCGCGCTACGCGTCCTCGCCCGGTGTCGAGCGTACGTTCTGCGGCGTGTGCGGCGCCAACCTGACCTGGCAGATGGCCGCGCACAGCGAGCGTATCGCCGTCACCCTCGGCACCTTCGACACGCCCTACGAAGGCCGGGTGACGCATGAATTGCATACCGATAGCAAGCCGGGCTGGCTGCCCTAACCACCTCCAAGGATTCACATGTCTGGCGTTCTCGAAACAAACCTGAAGTCCCTGCCTTTCCTGCACCGTGGGAAAGTACGCGACATTTACGCCGTCGGCGACGACAAGCTGCTGGTCATCCAGACCGACCGCCTGTCCGCCTTCGACGTCATTTTGAATGAGCCGATCCCCGAAAAGGGCAAGATCCTGACGGCCATGTCCAATTTCTGGTTCGCCAAGTACAAGGACCTGATGCCCAACCACGACACCGGCATCGACCCGGTCTCGCTGGTCTCGCCTGACGAGCGCGCGCAGGTCGAAGGACGCGCCATCGTGGTCAGGAAGATGACCCCGCTGGGCATCGAAGCCATCGTGCGCGGTTACCTGATCGGTTCCGGCTGGAAGGATTACCAGAAGACCGGCAAGGTCTGCGGCATCGACCTGCCGGCCGGCCTGCAGGAAGCGCAAAAATTGCCGACCGTATTGTTCACGCCATCGACCAAGGCCCCGGCCGGCGCCCATGACGAAAACATTTCCTTCGACGAAGCCCAGAAGATCGTCGGCGCCGACATCGCCACCCAGGTGCGCGACTACGCGATCAAGCTCTACACCGCCGCCGCCGAATACGCGGCCACGCGCGGCATCATCATCGCCGACACCAAGTTCGAATTCGGCCTGGACCAGCACGGCACCGTGCACCTGATCGACGAAATCCTCACGCCCGACTCCTCGCGCTTCTGGCCGATGTCGAGCTACCAGGTCGGCATGTCGCCGCCGTCCTACGACAAGCAGTTCGTGCGCGACTACCTGGAAACCCTGAGCGACTGGAACAAGGCCGCACCGGCCCCGGCCGTGCCGGATGACGTCATCGCCAACACCCGCGCCAAGTACGTCGAAGCGCTCGAACGCCTGACCGGCGACACCCTGAAGGCTTGATGATGAGCATTCCAGAAAACACGCCGCTGGTCGGCATCGTCATGGGTTCCTCGTCCGACTGGGAAGTCATGCAGCACGCTGTCAACATGCTCAAGGACTTCGGCGTACCGTTCGAAGCCCAGGTCGTCTCGGCCCACCGCATGCCCGATGACATGTTCGCATATGCCGAGCGCGCCCGCGCGCGCGGCTTGCGCGCCATCATCGCCGGCGCCGGCGGCGCCGCCCACCTGCCGGGCATGATCGCGGCCAAGACCATCGTGCCGGTGCTCGGCGTGCCGGTGCCGTCGCGCTATCTGTCGGGCAAGGATTCGCTGCTGTCCATCGTGCAGATGCCGAAAGGCATTCCGGTCGCCACCTTCGCCATCGGTGAAGCGGGCGCGGCCAACGCGGCGCTGGCCGCCGTGGCCATGCTGGCCTGCACCGACGAGGCCCTGGCCGCGCAGCTTGAGCAATTCCGCGCGCGCCAGACGGCTGCCGCCAAGGCGTCGGTATTGCCGGTATGACGACACCGCTTTCTCCGTCGCCGACTCCCTTCCTGCCGCCGGCCCGGCTCGGCGTCATGGGCGGCGGCCAGCTCGGCCGCATGTTCGTGCACGCCGCCCAGGCCATGGGGTTCAAGGTGGCCGTGCTGGAAGCGGCGCCCGACAGTCCCGCCGGGCATGCCGCCGACAGCCTGATCGCGGCCGACTACAGCGATCCGCAGGCGCTGGCCGCGCTCGGCCAGTCCTGCGTCGCCGTGACCACCGAATTCGAAAACGTGCCGGCCGACAGCCTGCGCCTGCTGGCCACCCACGCCTTCGTCGCGCCAAGCGCCGGCTGCGTGGCGATCGCCCAGGACCGGATTGCCGAAAAGCGCTTCCTGGCCGCGTGCGCGGCGCGTTCCGGGGTCGCCCCGGCGCCGCACAAGACCATCGCCACCCAGGCTGACATCGACAGCATCGAGGACTTGCTGCTGCCGGGCATCCTGAAAACCGTGCGCATGGGCTACGACGGCAAGGGCCAGGCCGTGGTGCGTACGCGCGACGATGTGCGCGCGGCCTTCGACGCCATGGGCGGCGTCACCTGCCTGCTCGAAAAAATGCTGCCGCTGGCCTACGAAGTGTCGGTCCTGACCGCGCGCGGCGCCGACGGCGAATCGGTGGTCTACCCGATCGCCGAAAACGTGCACCGCGACGGCATCCTGTTCAGCACCACCGTGCCCGGCCCGAATGTGTCGGCCGACAGCGCCGCCAGGGCGCAGCAGGCCGCCAAAGTGATCGTCGACGAACTGGCCTACGTGGGCGTGCTGTGCATCGAATTTTTCGTGCTCGCCGACGGTTCGCTGGTGGTCAACGAAATGGCGCCGCGTCCGCATAACAGCGGCCACTACACGATGGACGCCTGCGTCACCAGCCAGTTCGCGCAGCAGGTACGCGCCATGGCGCGCCTGCCGCTGGGCGAGGTGCGCCAGCATTCGCCGGCCGTCATGCTCAACCTGCTGGGCGACATCTGGTTTGCCTCCGGCTCGGAGACCCCGGCGGAGCCGGCCTGGGCCGAGCTGCTGGCGCTGCCCGGCGCCTGCCTGCACCTGTACGGCAAGGAAGCGGCGCGGCGCGGGCGCAAGATGGGCCACGTGACCTTCATCGCCCCGACCCTGGCGCAGGCGCAGGCCCAGCTGGCCGCCGCCTGCGCCCTCCTCGGGATCGCGGCATGACGCAGGCTGTACTCGACCTGGCCGCCATCGACGCCGCCGCCCGCCTGCTGGAACAGGGCAAGCTGGTGGCCCTGCCGACCGAAACCGTCTACGGCCTCGGCGCCGACGCCGAAAATCCGGACGCCGTGGCGCGCATCTACCAGGCCAAGGGACGTCCGCAAGACCACCCGGTGATCGTGCACGTCGCGCCCGATGCCGACCTCGGCTATTGGGCCAGCGACATCCCGGCCGAAGCGCGGCAACTGGCGGCCGCCTTCTGGCCCGGTCCGCTGACCATGATCCTCAAGCGCGCCCCCAACATCCCGGACGCCGTCTCGGGCGGCCAGGATACGGTCGGCCTGCGCTGCCCCTCGCATCCGGTCGCCATTGCGCTGCTGCGGGCGTTCAAGGGCGGCAGGGGAGGGGTGGCGGCGCCCTCGGCCAACAAGTTCGGCCATGTCAGCCCGACCACGGCCCGCCACGTCATCGACGAGTTCGGCGCCGACGGCACGGTCGACGCCGTGCTCGACGGCGGCCAGAGCGCGGTCGGGATCGAGTCCACCATCGTCGACCTGTCGCGCCTGGCGACCCACGGGCCGGTGCTGCTGCGTCCCGGCCACATCAGCGCCGAAGCGATCGCCGCCGTCATCGACGCGCTGCCGGCCGCTCCGGACGCGGCCGCGCCGCGCGCTTCCGGCACCCTGGAATCGCACTACGCGCCGCACACGCCGGTGGCCATGCAGGCGAGTTGCCAGATTGCCGACACCCTCGCACGATTGAAGAACGCGGGAAAAGATGTCGCTTTGATACACTACTCGCACTTCCCGGATGTGTTCGCTGAGACTCAGTTACCCACAAGCCCGGAAGGTTTTGCACACGCACTTTATGCGGCGCTGCGCGCGATGGATACGGCCGGGGCCGACCTGATACTGGTCGAGGCGCCGCCGCAGGACGATGCCTGGCTGGGCGTGAACGACCGTTTGCGCCGCGCGGCGCATGGCTCGACCGGCATCGTGCACGGCCTGCTCAACCACGAACCATTTTCCTGACGGACTTTCACCATGCGCCTCGCTTTCGCTGCCCTCCTCACCCTATCATTAACGGCTTGTGGAGGCGGCGACGACGCGCCCACCCCGACGCCCACCCCGACCCCGACCCCGACCCCGACCCCGGTCCCCACGCCGACCCCGACCCCGCCCGCCGCGCGCGGCAGCGTCATCGGCGGCGGCGCGGCCCTCATGCCGGTCAGCGCCAACGGCGCCAACGTCACCACCCTCGACCCGGCCGTGTTCGGCAAGCTGCTCGATTCGCTCAACGCCGGCACCACCGCCATCACGGGCGAGCTCAAGTGCGCTGTCACGACCTGGAAGGTGCGCTACAACACCGTCGGCGGCGCCAATGAAGCGACCGACGCCAGCGCCGCCATCATGGTGCCGTCCGGCACCGACGCGGAATGCAGCGGCCCGCGCCCGGTAGTGCTGTACGCGCACGGCACTTCGTCCGAACGCAACTACGACCTGTCGACCCTGGCCAACACCGAATCGCGCCTGATCGCCGCCATGTTCGCCGCCCGCGGCTACATCGTGGTCGCGCCGAACTACGCCGGCTACGCCAATTCCGCGCTGGCCTACCATCCTTATCTCGATGCCGTCCAGCAATCGAACGACATGATCGACGGCCTGCGCGCCGCGCGCAGCGTGTTCGGCGCCATCAAGACGGCCGATTCCGGCAAGCTGTTCTTGACCGGCTACTCGCAGGGCGGCTACGTGGCGGTGGCCACCCAGCGCGCCATGCAGGGCCTGTCCGCCGAGTTCAAGGTGACGGCCGTGGCCGGCATGTCCGGCCCCTACGCGCTGGCCCAGTTCGGCGACGAGATGTTCAACGGCAAGCCAGGCAAGGGCGCCACCGGCTTCCTGCCGGCGCTGATCAACGCCGGCCAGCGCGCCGGCGCCGGCGTGTATGCCGCCTCGGGCGAGCTGTACGAAGCGCCTTTCGCGGCCGCCGTCGACAAGTTCGCCAATGGCAGCATCACCGTGGAAGAATTGCTGAAAACCCCGGGCTGGCCCGACAACGCCCTGTTCGCCAAGGATTCGCAGCCGCAGGCGGACGGCTACGCCGATTACTTCGGCGGCGGCAACCTGTTCAAGACCAGCTACCGCAACGCCTACCTGGCCGACCTGAAAGCCCATCCGTGCAACGTGAGCGCCGGCGCGCCGCTGGCCTGCGCACCGGCGCATCCGCTGCGCAAGCTCTTCGTCAAGAACGACCTGCGCACCTTCGTGCCAAGCGCGCCGCTGCTGCTGTGCGGCGGCCATGAAGACCGCACCGTGGCATACAGCAACACGCGCGCCGCCGTCGATTACTTCCGCGCCGGCAGCGGCAGCGGGCTGGTGACCGAAGTCGACGTCGACGACACCCCGGGCAGCACCGACCCTTACCGCGCGGTCAAGAGCAACTTCGCCGCCGCCAAGCTGGCCGTCAGGCTCAACGCCATCAAGAACGGCGATTCGGGCGACCGCGCCGTGGCCGACACCTACCACGCCGGCCTGGTGCCGCCGTTCTGCCTGAGCGCCGCGCGCGGCTTCTTCAACGCCGCCCTGGCGCCTTGATCCCCGCCTTTGCCCGACCTGAAATGTGTGCACGGTTGCCGGAACGGTTGATATAATCCGGCAACTTTTTTATAGCGTGTTTCTGTTGCGTCCAACTGACATGCGGCGGCGGTGTTTAGCTATACAAGCACGGGGAAGACTGTCATATTAGTCGGGTAGGGAAAAGCACGGCCGTTCGTTTATAAAAATTATATATTTCACCAGGAGACACAATGCGTCACATCAATTTTGCGCTGACTTTGCTCACCGCAGCCGTCCTGACTGCCTGCGGCGGCAGCGAGACCGGCAACCAGGAACTCAAGACCAAATTCTCGTCCCAGGTCTCGTTCGGCGACAGCCTGTCGGACGTGGGCACCTACAACGTCGGCAAGGTCAAGGAAGTCGGCGGCGGCAAGTTCACGATCAATGGCGACAACACCGCCAAGAACCCGGCACTGACCGGCAAGAACTGGACCGAATACATGGCGGCCCAGTTCGGCCTGCCGGCGCCATGCCCGGCCCAGACCGGCCTCGATGGCGACGCCAGCAAAGGCTTTTCGGTACCTGTCGTCAACAATCTCTCCTGCCTGAGCTACGCCCAGGGCGGCTCGCGCGTCACCAACCCGGTAGGACCTGGCAACAAGCTGGCCGGCTCGCCCATCGGCCAGCTGACGGTGCCGATCGCCACCCAGGTCGCCAACCACCTGGCGCGCAACGGCGGTAAATTCAAGGGCGATGAAGTGGTGCTGATGATTGGCGGCGGCAACGATGCGCTGGCCATGATGGGCGAGCTGTCGGCCTACGCCACGGCTGAAGGCAACAAGTTTTTTGCTGGCAATTTGACCGCCCAACTGGCCGCCGGTGCGACCGATCCTGCGGCGGCGGCGCAAGCCATCGGCGCGGCCGTCATGGCCGAGTCGCAGCGCGCCGGCGCGACCCAGGAAACCATCGTTGGCGCCGCCGTCAAGGCGGCCGCTAGCCAGCCAGGCAACCTGATGGTCGGCCAGCAGGGCGTGTACGGTCCGATGGTCGCCAAGGCCACGGCCGCCGCCAAGGTCGAGGGCGCCAAGGCCGGTGCTGCGTATGTGACTGCCAACGGAGCGAAGATGATTGCGGCGATGGGCACGGCCGGTGACGAGATGGCGGCGCTGGCGAAAACCCAGGTGGTCGGCAAAGGCGCCAATTTCGTCGTCGTCAACAACCTGCCGGACCTGGGCCATGCGCCTGCGTCGAAGAAAGAAGGCGTGCCCCAGGCGCTGGTCATCGCCATGGTCGACAAGTTCAACGCCCAGCTCAAGGCGGGTGTGGCCGGCGAAGCGAAGATCCTGTATGTCGACCTGTGGGCCATCAGCAACGACCAGATCGTCAACCCGCTGCCCTACGGCCTGAGCGAAACCGGCAAGGCGGCCTGCGGCGACAATGCCCTCGGCCATACCTCGCTGGCATGCAACGGCAGCAACACGATCGCAGGCGACGTCAGCCGCTACATGTTCGCCGACGACGTCCATCCGACCCCCTTCGAAAATTCGCTGATCGCGAAATACGTGGCCGAGCAGATGATCGTCAAGGGCTGGCTGTAAGCTTGACGCGCACATAATAAGAACCTGGAGAAAAAATGAAATTACGTATGAATAGTGTCGGCAAGGCAGTCGCCGCGGCGGCCGTGATGGCGCTCGCGTCAAGCGCTTCGGCGCAGTCGGCCGGCCAGTGGACCGCCAAGGTCGGCGTCGCCGAAATCACGCCGAAGGTCAAGAGCGGCGACGTCAGCGCGCCTGCGCTGCCGGGCACCAAGGCCGCCATCGGTTCCGACACGAAGCCGATCTTTTCGTTTTCGTACAGCCTGACCGATAACGTCTCGGCCGAGCTGGACCTGGGCATGCCGTTCAAGCACACGCTGTACGGCGACGGCGCCATCAAGGGCACGGGCGAGCTGGGCACGGTCAAGGCACTGCCGCCGACCTTCCTGGTGCAGTACCGCTTCTTCAAGCCGCAGGCGATGCTGCGTCCCTACGTGGGCGCGGGCGTGACGTACGCGTATTTCGCCAAGGAGACCGGTTCCGGCCGCCTGACCGCGATCAGCGACATCGGCGGTCCGGCGACCACCTTCAAGGTCAAGAACAAGCTGGCCACCAGCCTGCAGGCCGGCCTGGTGTACAACATCAACGAGCGCTGGTTCGCGGACGTGGCCTACATCAAGAGCTTCCTCAAGACCAAGGTCGACTTCTCGTCGGGCCAGACCCAGGACATCACGCTCGATCCGCAGGTGATCAGCTTCGGGATCGGCTACAAGTTCTGATGTAAGGACTTGCCGCTCGACAGCGATGCCGCCCTGGTGCCCACCGGGCGGCATTTTTTTATGGCGGCATGCCGCTGAAGGGCATGCATGAAATCAAGGGATTTTCGGGAAGCGGAACGACTCCGTCCTTGCGGTGGAACGCGGCTGCCTGCGCGTTTTGGCGTCGACGACGAGTGCAAACCCGCCCACGCGTTGTGCGGCAACCGCCGCACAGTGCATGGCGTCGAACAGTAGACATGCTGCGTCGCCCTTCTTCTTTTCGGTGTGCTGTACCGCCAGATGCGCCAGTAAAATCGCGGGCACGTCCCTTGGCAAACCCGTCCCCCATTCAGCCCACGGCAGCCGTTAGCGCGGCATGGCCGTCCTTATCGCAACACGCCGAACGGATTCGCCACCCTGACCGAGGCGCTCTTGAGCAGCGCCGCGTCGATGCCGAGTTCTTCCCATGAAAAGCCGAGTTCGACGACGTGCGTGGTCGTCTTGCACAGGTCCGGCGCGATCCGCACGATCTCCATGCCCAGCGTGATTTTTCCCGTCGTCCCCTTGCTGAGGCGTATCTCGAAGTCGTCCTTGCCGGTGCAGCCGGTCGAGGTCACCCAGATGGTCAGGGTTTTCTCGTCGAAGCGCAGGCCGTGCAAGCGTTCCAGTACCTCTTTTTTGGCAATCGTCGTATCCATGTCGTCTCCGTTGGAATGGTTGGGCCGGCCAGGCCGGCCCCGCTAGGCCATGATAGAAAAGCGCCGCCGCCAGCGCTTAATCTGCGTCACGCCCTGTCCAGATGAGCAAGCTCGACGGAAACACGGGCGGCGGACGTAAAAAAACCCGCCGCAGCGGGTTTTTTCACAGCCTTGCCGCCGCTTACTGGAAAGCCTGGATCCCGGTCTGCGCACGTCCGAGGATCAGGGCATGGATGTCATGCGTGCCTTCGTAGGTGTTGACCACTTCCAGGTTGACCATGTGGCGGATTACGCCGAACTCGTCCGAAATGCCGTTACCGCCCAGCATGTCGCGCGCCACGCGGGCGATGTCCAGCGACTTGCCGCAGGAATTGCGCTTCATCATCGAGGTGATTTCCACCGCCGCCGTGCCGGCATCCTTCATGCGGCCCAGTTGCAGGCAACCTTGCAGGCCGAGCGTGATTTCGGTCTGCATGTCGGCCAGTTTCTTTTGCACCAGCTGGTTGGCCGCCAGCGGACGGCCGAACTGCACCCGGTCCATGACGTACTGGCGCGCGGTGTGCCAGCAGGCTTCGGCCGCGCCCAGCGCGCCCCAGGCGATGCCGTAGCGGGCCGAATTGAGGCAGGTGAACGGGCCTTTCAGGCCGCGCACGTCGGGGAAGGCGTTTTCTTCCGGGCAGAACACATTGTCCATCACGATTTCGCCGGTGACCGAGGCGCGCAGGCCGAACTTGCCGTGGATCGCCGGCGCGGACAGGCCGGCCATGCCTTTTTCCAGCACGAAGCCGCGGATCGCGCCTTCATCGTCCTTGGCCCAGACCACGAACACATCGGCCACCGGGGAATTGGTGATCCACATCTTGGAACCGGTCAGGGCGTAGCCGCCTGGCACTTTCTTGGCGCGGGTGATCATCGAACCCGGGTCCGAACCGTGGTTCGGCTCGGTCAGGCCGAAGCAGCCGATCCATTCGCCGGTGGCCAGCTTCGGCAGGTATTTCTGGCGCTGCTCCTCGGTCCCGAACTCGTAGATCGGCACCATCACCAGCGACGATTGCACGCTCATCATCGAGCGGTAGCCCGAATCGATGCGCTCGACTTCGCGCGCGATCAGGCCGTAGGCCACGTAATTCATGCCCGGACCGCCGTACTGCTCGGGAATGGTGGGGCCCAGCAGGCCCAGCTCGCCCATTTCGCGGAAGATGCTCGTGTCCATGCGCTCGTGGCGGAACGCTTCGAGGATGCGCGGCGCCAGCTTGTCCTGGCAGTAGGCGGCGGCGGCGTCGCGCACCATGCGTTCGTCGTCGGTGAGCTGTTCGTTGAGCAGCAGCGGATCGTCCCAGTGGAATTGGGCTTTGCGGGCATCGGATCGGGTCATGGCGGTTCCTGTCTCTGTTTTAGTATCGGAAAATGGTGGAATGGCTGGATCAACCAAACTTGTATAGACTGCTTTTCGGGTGGTCCGGATTTTACCGCGTTTGGGTGCTGCCGAATTGCCCGCCGTGAAAAATCAGCGAGGCTTGCGGATGCACCGCGCATTCTTCGACTTCGCCCACGAAAATCACGTGGTCGCCCTCGGGATAGCGGCTGCGGTTGTGGCACTCGAACCACGCCGAGACGCCCTTGAGGATCGGCTGGCCGGTGCGCGAGAGCTCGTACTCGATGTCGCCGAAGGGGTTTTCGCTGCGCCTCGAAAAGCGCTGCGCCAGGTGGGCCTGGTCGGCGCCCAGCACGTTGATGACGTAGTGCGAGTTGCCGCTGAAGATGGGCAGGCTGTTGGCGACGTTGCCGAGGCTCCACAACACCAGCGGCGGGTCGAGCGAGACCGAATTGAAGGAGCTGGCCGTCAGGCCGCGGAACGTGCCGTCCGCCAGGCGCGTCGTGATCACGGTGACGCCGGTGGCAAACTGCGACAGTGCCTGGCGAAACTGCGCCGTGTCGAATGCGCGCGTAGCGGCGCGGGGGGAGCTAGTGTTCATTGTTGCCCTGTGGTTTATGACATTATGCCAAATTTTGGCGCTTTCCGGCTTTTCCCGCGCCGCCGGGGCCATCGATTGCAGGTGCATGCGGGGGCGCTTTGCGTTACAGTGATCCGTATATCAATCCCTCACCGGAGCGAGCGATGAAAAACCAATCAGCGACCCAGGTGGCGATTCTGGGCGGCGGCTGCTTCTGGTGCCTGGAAGCGGTCTTTCTGGAAGCGCGCGGCGTACTCAAGGTCGAATGCGGTTACATGGGCGGACACACGGACAATCCCACCTACGAGCAGGTCTGCGCCGGCGCCACCGGCCACGCCGAAGTGGTGCGCATCGTGTTCGATGCGGGCGCCATCGAGTACCAGGACCTGCTCGACGTCTTTTTCACCATCCACGACCCGACCACCCTCGACCGCCAGGGCAAGGATGCCGGCTGCCATTGCCGTTCCGTCATTTTTGTCAATTCGCCCGAGCAGGAAGCCACCGCGCGCGAGGTGATCGCGCGCATGGCCTGCGTCTGGGACGCGCCCATCGTCACCGAAGTGCAGCCGGCCTCGACCTGGTACAAGGCCGAGGAGCAGCACCAGAACTACGTCAGCCGCAATCCGCTGCAGGGCTATTGCGCGCTGGTGGTCGCGCCCAAGGTCAGCAAGTTCCTCGCCACCTTCGCCGGGCGCCTGGCCTAGCGACGCCATCCACATGCCACCCGGGACAGCCATGAAGGTCGTGATCGTCGACGATACCCATATCAACCTGGTGCTGATGTCGCGCCTGATGGACAAGCTGCCCGGGATCGACACGGTGGCCTTCCAGTCGGCGCGCGAGGCGCTGGCGTGGTGCCAGGCCCATCCCTACGACCTGCTGGTGCTCGATTACATGATGCCGGACCTGAACGGCCTCGATTTCATCGCCGCGCTCGGGGGCGAGGCGCGCGAGCGTCCGCCGGTGCTGATGGTCACCGCCAGCCAGGACGTGGAAGTGCGCCACCGCGCGCTGGAGAACGGCGCCAACGATTTCCTGATCAAGCCGATCGACAAGGTCGAATTCCTGGCGCGCACGCGCAACATGCTGGAACTGCGGCGCGCCACCCTGGCCCTGCAAAGCCGCGCCAGCTGGCTGGCCAGCGAAGTCGGCAAGGCCACCGCCGAACTGCGCGCGCGCGAGCAGGAAACCATCCTGCTGCTGTGCCGCGCCTCCGAATACCGCGACCCCGAAACCGGCGCCCACATCCAGCGCATGGCGCATTACTCCTGCCTGATCGCGGCCGAACTGGGCCTGTCCAACGAGGAACAGGCCTGCATCCTCAACGCCGCGCCCATGCACGACATCGGCAAGGTCGGCACGCCCGACCACATCCTGCTCAAGCCGGGCCGCCTGGGCCCCGAGGAAATGGACATCATGCGCCAGCACGCGGCGATCGGCTACAACATCCTCAAGGCCAGCGAAGCGAGCATGCTGCAGCTGGCCGCCGTGATCGCCCACACCCACCACGAGCGCTTCGACGGCCAGGGCTATCCCAACGGCTTGCAGGGCGAGGCAATTCCGCTGGTCGGGCGCATCGTCGCCGTGGCCGACGTGTTCGACGCCCTGACCAGCGTGCGCCCCTATAAGACCGCCTGGACCCTGGAGGCGGCGCGCGCCTACCTGGTCGACAACAGCGGCAGCCACTTCGACCCGCGCTGCGTGGACGCGCTGCTGCGGCGCTGGCCGGCGGTGCTCGAAATCCGCGAGCGCTTCCGCGATTGTGCCCGCCAGGACGCGGCGTAGGGCGCGATGCGGCACAGGCGATTGCTGCGCCAGCTGCGGCGCACGCTCGGCGTCCACAGCGAACGCGCCCTGCAGGAGCGCCTGGCCGGCTTGCGCGCGCTGGGCGACCCGGCCCTGGCCGAGGGCCTGTCCGCCCTGCTCGACGCCGTCTCGCGCAGCTACGAAGACGCCGAGCGCGACCTGCAGGTGCGCACCCGCATGCTCGACATCAGTTCCGAGGAACTGACCGGCGCCAACGACCAGCTGCGCGCGGAAGCGGCGCGCCAGGGGGAGGTGCTGCGCTCGCTGCAGGCGAGCCTGGGACGCCTCGCCATGCCGGCCGCCGACAGGGACGGCGCCGCGGGCGCCGCCGACGATGACCTGCTCGGTCTGACCCACGCGCTCGAACAGCTGGTGCGCCAGCGCGAAAGCGCGCGCGAGCTGACCGAGCAGATTCTCGACCAGCTGCCGATTCCGGTGTTCCTGAAAGACCGGGAAGGGCGTTTCGTGCGCTGCAACCGCCAGTTCGAACAGTTCGCGCAGCGGCCGCGCGAGCAGATCGAGGGCCGCACCATCGCCGATTTCGGCTCGCGCGCCTGGACCGGCCTGGTGCACGAGGAAGACGAGCGCGCCTGGCGCAGCGGACGCATGATCACCAGCGAGCGCCGCCTGGCGCACCTCGACCCGCCGGTCGATGTGGTGGTCAACCGGGTCGTCATCCGCAGCGGCGGCGAACCCTATCTGCTCGGTTTCCTGATCGACGTCAGCGAACAGCGCGCCGCGCGCAACGCCATGCAGCGCGCGGTCGAATCGGCGCAGGCGGCCAGCCGCGCCAAGAGCGAGTTCCTGGCCAATATGAGCCACGAAATCCGCACCCCCATGAACGGCATCCTCGGCATGACCGAGCTGGTGCTCGAATCGCCGCTGGACCCGCAGCAGCGCGACGACCTGGCGCTGGTCAAGGGCTCGGCCGACGCGCTCTTGACCATCATCGACGACATCCTCGATTTTTCCAAGATCGAAGCGGGCAAGCTCGACATCGAAGACGTGCCCTTCGACCTCGGCGAACTGGTGCGCGAGACAGTGCGTTCGCTGGCCCTGCCGGCGCGGCGCAAGGGGCTGGCGCTGGCCTGCGAGCTGCCGCCGCACCTGCCGTGCGCCATGAAGGGCGATCCCGGCCGCCTGCGCCAGGTGCTCATCAACCTGCTGGGCAACGCCATCAAGTTCACCAGCGAGGGCGGGGTGACCCTCAGCGTGACCATGCGGCGCGCGCTGGAAGAGCGCTGCGAAGTCGAATTCGCGGTGCGCGACACCGGCATCGGCATCGCGCCGGACAAGCAAAAGCTGATCTTCGACGCTTTTTCGCAGGTGGACGGCTCGACCACGCGCCAGTACGGCGGCACCGGCCTGGGCCTGACCATCTGCCGCCGCCTGGTGATCCTGATGCAGGGCGATATCGCCGTCAGCAGCGAGCCCGGCCGCGGCAGCGTGTTCCGTTTCACCGTGCCGCTGGGGCAGATGGCCTCCGCCGTGGCGGACGCTTCCGGCGCGCCGGCCATGGCCGCGCCGGCGCCGCCGGCGCTGCCCGCGCCCGCGCCGGCGCCCGATCCGGTGCCGGCGGCCAGGAGCGGGCGCCTGCACATCCTGCTGGCCGAAGACAACCCGGTCAACCAGCGCCTGGCGCTGCGCCTGCTGGAAAAAATGGGGCACCGGGTGACCCTGGCCGACAACGGCATCGACGCGCTCGAGCTGGCGCTGCACGGCGGCGTCGACCTGGTGCTGATGGATGTGCAGATGCCCGGCCTGGACGGCATGGCGGCCACGCGCAGCCTGCGCCAGCGCGAAGCGGCGGCCGCCGCTGGCGGCCACCTGCCGGTGGTGGCCATGACCGCGCGCGCGATGCAGGGCGACCGCGAACGCTGCCTGGAGGCGGGCATGGACGACTACCTGTCCAAGCCGGTCGACAGCGCGCGCCTGCGCGAGGTGCTGGCGCGCTTCCAGGGATGCCCGGACGGCGCGGTGCTGGACTGGCGTGGCGCCTTGCTGCGCCTCGATGGCGACCGCGAGCTGCTGCTCGAACTGGCGGCCCTGTTCATCGCCGACGGACCGCAACTGCTGGCCGCGCTGGAGCGGGCGCTGGCGGCGGGCGAGCGCGACGCTTCGCAGCGCGCCGTGCACAGCCTGCAGGGCGTGCTGGTCAATTTCGGCGCGCAGCGCGCGATCGCCTGCACCGAACGTCTGGCCGCCAGTGTGCACGCGGGCGCCCACGGCGCGTCGACGCGCGAGCTGGCGGCCGCGCTGCACGAGGTCTACGCCGCGCTGGGCGCGCACCTGGGCAAGGCCTGAGGCGCCGCCGCCAGTGGCGCGGTTCAACTCCTGATTCCCCTTTCCATTTTTTTTGCTGGCAGAAGCGCTCCGCTGCCGCGCGCGGCGCTTTGTCGCCTGTCGATTCGGATAGGGGAGGCCCTATACGAAGCGTCAGGTACCCCGGCATCGCCGTCAGCTTATTCTGAGTCACGCCTGCGGGACATGTGCCCGACGCCCGGCAGGCGCAGCGGCTTACGAGCAATTTTTCTCAACGCGTCATTGTTGATCTTTCTTTAAATCCAGAGGAGTGCACGGACATGAATGAACAAGGCTTGGTGTTATCGCTGAACGACGATCAGATTCGTCAAATTCACGCCCTTAGCGGACAACGGATGACGTCGATCCGGATCGTCCCCGACTTCCCTGGCGTACAGGCTGGGCAGGGCGTCCCGTGGGTGCAGGGTTATCAGGGGCCGCAGGGCTACCAGGGGCCGCAGGCGTCGGGCGGCTTCCAGGGCACGCAGGCCGTCATCGGCCCGCTCGGCTTCCAGGGCTCGGTCGGTCCGTTCGGCTTCCAGGGCCCGCAGGCCATGGTCGGCTTCCAGGGGTCGCAAGGCGTCTTCGGGCCGTTCGGCTTCCAGGGCGCGCAGGGACCCGGTTTCTTCAACCCCTTCGCCTTCCAGGGCGGCCAGGGACAGCAGGGCTACCAGGGGCCGCAGGCGGTGTTCGGCTTCCAGGGGCCGAGCGGCTTCGTCGGGCCGCTGGGATTCCAGGGTTTCGTCGGGCAGCAGGGCTACCAGGGACCGCAGGGCATGGGCAGCTTCCAGGGCGGGCAGGGCTTCCAGGGCCCGTTCGGCTTCCAGGGGGGGCAGGGATTCCCCGGCATCGGCTTCCAGGGCTTCCCCGGCCAGGGCTATCCGGGTTTCGCCGGCCAGGGCTATCCGGGTTCGCAAGGCTATCAACGCTACTAGGCGGCTGATCGGCTAGCGGCGCTGCCCATGGCCTGGGCGATCGGCATTGCCCGGGCCATGGTTCCGGTTTGGCGCGCAAGGGCGCCAAGGTTCTTCTTCACTACGACAGAGTCAACAAGGGAGCTTTATTGTGAATTCATCAGAGGTATTTATTCCGGCCGGCTGGCTGGCCCTGAGCGGCGAGCAGTCGGCGCACATCAAATCGGTGCTGGGCCAGGACGTCAGCGCCGTACCGGTGTACAACGTCGTGTCGCGCGGCGCGAACAAGGGCTACCAGCCCTTGAACATCGTGCCGGGGCTGGCCTGCCTGGTCGTGCATGAGGACAGCCACCAGCAGTTCGGGACGCACGGCGAACAGGCGCGCGCACTGCCCGGCGACATGGCGCGCCAGGGCGAGGACGACGCTGCCAGGAACGCAAAGCTCAAGGCAAAGTAATCGGTCCGTTCGAGGCGGGAAGGGAACTGCGCCAGGCCTGCCAGGCATCCTTCCTTGGCCGCTGGCCGCCTCCGTAACGCAGGCGCGGCCGCGCGGGCTCACGCCTGCGCATACATGTAGCGCCGCGACCACGGTATCGGCGCCGGATCGCGCCCGGCCTTGCCGCACACGATCTGGTACAGGCTGATCCAGTCATGCGCGAACGCATGCGTGCACCCGGCCAGGTACACCTGCCAGATGCGAAAACGGCGCGCGTCGGTCAAGCCCTTGATGCGCTCCGCATTCGCCTCGAAATTCTCGCTCCACATGGCGCAGGTGCGCGCGTAGTGGCGCCGCAGGTTTTCCACGTCGCGCACCTCCAGCCCGCCTTGCTGCATGGCCTTGACCACCGTGCCCAGGTGCGCCAGTTCCCCGCGCGGGAACACATACTTGCTGATGAATTCGCCGCCACCGTGCGGCACGCCGCGGCCGTCCGGATCGGTGCTGGTCAGGCCGTGGTTCATCGCCACGCCGTCGGGCGCGAGCAGGGTCGCCATGCGGCGGAAGTACGCCGGCAGCTGGCGCACGCCCACGTGCTCGAACATGCCCACGCTGGTGATGCGGTCGAACTGCCCGCCGACGTCGCGGTAATCCTGCAGGCGGATGTCGACCAGCCCTTGCAGGCCGGCCCGCTGGACCTGTTCGCGCGCCAGCCTGGCCTGGTTGTCGGACAGGGTGATGCCGACGCAGCGCGCGCCGTAGCGCTGGGCCGCCCGGATCGCCAGCGCGCCCCAGCCGCAGCCGATGTCGAGCAGGCGGTGGCCGGGCCGCAGGCCGATCTTGGTGAGGATGTGGTCGATCTTCCCGAGCTGCGCCTCGGCCAGCGTTTCGCTGCCGTTCTCGAAGTAGGCGCAGGAATACACCATGTTCGGATCGAGCCAGGCGCCGTAGAAATCGTTGGACACATCGTAGTGGTAGCGCACCGCCCGCGCATCGCGCTGGCGCGTGTGGCCGCCGCCGAGTGCGTCGCCCAGCGCATCGCCGAGCGCGCCGAGCAGGCGCCCCAGCGCGGGCTGCCTGGCGGCGAGTGGATCGCCGGCCAGCGCATTGACCACGGCGATCATGTCGCTGGCGCGCCCGCTGACATCGAGCGCGCCTTCGACGTACGCGCGGCCCAGCGTGTACAGCGAGGGCGACAGCAAATAGCGCAGCGCGCCCGGGCGCGGCACGCGCACCGTCACGCGCGGCGCTTCGGGCGAAAAATCGAAACGCTGCCCGTTCCACAATTCCACCCGCAATGGCAGCGAGGGCTGGCTGCGCAGCCCCTCGCTCCAGGCCTTCAGTCTGATCTGCTGGAACACAGGCACCTCCGGTCGATGACGGCAGGCCCGTGTGCGTGCACGCAGGCCGCTTAAGGTTGCAAGCGCTCGCGCACCCAGCTGCCATCGCTTTGCAGCGTGTACACGATGCGGTCGTGAAAGCGCGAGCGGCGTCCCTGCCAGAACTCGATGCGTTCGGGTACCAGGCGGAAGCCGCCCCAGTTGTCGGGACGCGGCGGCTCCTCGCCGAATTGCCTGGCGACTGCCTCATAGTGCTGTTCCAGCGCGTCGCGGTTGGCGATCGGCTCGCTTTGTGCGGACGCAATCGCGGCCAGCCGGCTTTTCAGCGGACGGCTGTGGAAATACTTGTCGCTCTCTTCCTCGGAAGTGCGCTCCACCTTCCCTTCGATCCGGATCTGGCGTTCGAGTTCCGTCCAGAAGAACAGTAATGCCGCATGCGGGTTGGCGGCCAGCTGGCGCCCCTTCTGGCTGTGGTAATTGGTGTACCAGGTAAAGCCGCGCGGATCGAACTGCTTGATCAGCACGATGCGCGAGGTCGGCCGGCCCTGTTCGTCGACGGTCGCCACGCTCATCGCGTTCGGCTCGTTGACCTGGGCCTTGAGCGCTTCCTCGAACCAGGTGGTAAATTGCACGAAGGGATCGTCCGCCACGTCGGTCTCGCTCAGGCTGGCCTGGCCGTAGTCCTTGCGCAGGCTGGCCACGGCGTCGCCGGTCGCCGCCGCCGGGGCCGGGGCGGCGCTCGGGGCGATGCCGCGCCGCTGCTGCATCGCCTGGCCCAGCGCGGCCATCTGCGCGGCGCTGAACAGGCGCTTGGCCATCGGCGCGATATGGCCTTCTTCGCGCTCCATGTGGCTGCGGTACATGGCGGCGAAGCGCTGCACGTCGTGCGCGCGCAGCACGGCGGCGGCGCCGTCGGCGATGGCGCGCAGCTGCTCGTGCAGGTCTTGCCAGATGCCATCCATCTGGCGGTGCTCGTCGAGGATGCCGGGCACCAGTTCGGCCAGCAGCGCGGCGTCGGCCCCGCTGGCCGTGCTGTGCAGCATCGGCACCAGGTTCTGTTCCTCGTCTTCGTGATGCAGCGGCGCGGCCTGGTCGAAATACTTGATCACCGCGCGCGCGGCCTGGCGCGCCTCCTCGTCGGCGCCGTGGCTGGCCAGGTGAGGGAGCAATTTTTCCAGGGTCGCCAGCTGTTTGCGGATGCGGTCGTGGCAGTGTTTCAGCACCGCGATCGGCTGGTCGAAGCCGGGGGCGCTGTCGGGCAGGGCGTAGCTCATGGAGATTTCTCGCTTGTGGCTGGTGGGAACATAACGCTCATTTTAGAGCAGTCGGTCCGGCCGCGTCCGTTAAAATGGCGGCATGAATACCATCACCACCCCCTCCCTTCCTCCCGCATCCGGCGAGGTCGACTTCGAACGCCGCTTCGGCGGCATCGGCCGCCTGTACGGCGAGGCCGCGCTGGCGCGCTTTCGCAGCGCCCATGTGTGCGTGATCGGCGTCGGCGGCGTCGGCTCCTGGATCGTCGAGGCGCTGGCGCGCTCGGCCATCGGCCAGCTCACCCTGATCGACCTCGACAACGTGGCCGAATCGAACATCAACCGCCAGATCCAGGCCATGAGCGGCACCATCGGCCAGGCCAAGATCGGCGCGCTGGCCGAGCGCATCGCCCAGATCAATCCCTTCTGCAAGGTCAACCTGATCGAGGAATTCATCGATCCCGACAACCTCGACCAGATGATCGGCGCCCACCGGTACGACTACGTGGTCGACGCCATCGACAGCGTCAAGGCCAAGGCCGCCCTGATCGCCTACTGCCGCGACCATCAATTGCCGATGGTGATCATCGGCAGCGCCGGCGGCAAGACCGACCCGACCCGCATCGCATTGCGCGACCTGTCCAGGACCGAGCAGGAACCGCTGCTGAAAATGGTGCGCAAGCGCTTGCGCAGCCAGTACGGCTTTCCGCGCAGCCTGAAAACCAAGTTCAACGTGGATGCGGTGTTCTCGATGGAGCCGCTGACCATGCCGGCCGGCGAAGAGAGCTGCCAGATCGACGGCGAAGGCATCACCGGCCTCAATTGCGCCGGCTTCGGATCGAGCATGGTGGTCACCGCGACCTTCGGCATGGTGGCCGCCGGCCACCTGCTGCGCCGTCTTGCCGACAGTGCAATTCACCCGCCTTCTGTGCAGCTTCCCGAGGCCTTGCTATCATAGCGTTGCAGAATGACCCAGTTTGACCGTTCTTTACTGAATCTTACTGAAAGAGATCACCACATGCGCCGTCCTATTTCCGTATTCCTGATGTGCGCCGCGGCGGCATCCCTGGCCCAGGCCGCCGGCCAGACGCCACCCGCTCCCGAGACCCCAGCGGCCGCGACCGTGCCCGCCACCCCGCCCGCCACCCCGCCCGCCACCCCGCCCGCGACCGACGCGCCGGCCGCTCCGGTCACGCCGCCGGCGGCCACGGCGCCGCCGCCCGCGCCGGCCCAGCCTGCCACGCCGCCAGGCACCGTGGTGCTGGCCGAGCCGGTCCTCGATCCGCTGGTCGCCACCGACACCAAGGTCGGCAGCGGCGCCGAAGCGACGGCCGGCAGCAAGGTCTTCGTGCACTACACCGGCTGGCTGTACAAGCCGATGGCGACGCGCCAGCGCGGCCGCCAGTTCGATTCCTCGCTCACGCGCGGCGCGCCGCTCGAATTCGTGCTCGGCACCGGCCGCGTAATCAAGGGCTGGGACCAGGGCGTGCTGGGCATGAAGGTGGGCGGCAAGCGCACCCTGATCATCCCCAGCTACCTGGCCTACGGCAAGCGCGGCGCGCCGGGCGGCGGCATTCCGCCGGACGCCGACCTGATCTTCGACGTTGAACTTGTCAACGTCAAATAAGTCCAATCCATTCGAGCGGGGAGATGAGCATGAGAATCGCAAACGACATCACTGAGTTAATCGGTAACACCCCGCTGGTCCGGATCCGCAAGCTGGCGCAGGGCGCCGGCGCCGACATCCTCGCCAAGCTGGAGTTCTACAACCCGGCCCACAGCGTCAAGGACCGGATCGGCCTGGCCATGATCGAAGCGGCCGAGGCGGCCGGCAGGATCGGCCCGGACACCGTCATCGTCGAGCCGACCAGCGGCAACACCGGCATCGCGCTGGCCATGGTGTGCGCGGCGCGCGGCTACCGCTGCAAGCTGGTCATGCCCGAAACCATGAGCAACGAACGGCGCATGCTGTTGCGCGCCTACGGGGCCGAACTGGTGCTCACGCCGGGGCCGGAAGGCATGCTCGGCGCCATCAGGGTGGCCGAGGAACTGGTGGCGGCCAATCCCGCCTACTTCATGCCGCAGCAATTCAACAATCCCGCCAATCCCGATGTGCACCGCCGCACCACGGCCGAGGAAATCTGGCGCGACACCGACGGCAAGGTCGATATCCTGGTGGCCGGGGTCGGCACCGGCGGCACCATCACCGGCGTGGGCGAAGCGCTCAAGGCGCGCAAGCCGGGCTTCCAGGCCATCGCGGTCGAGCCGGAAGCCTCGCCCATGCTGTCCAAGGGCACAAAAGGGCCGCACCCGATCCAGGGCATCGGCGCCGGTTTCGTGCCGCAGGTGCTCAACCGCGCCGCCTTCGACGAAGTCATCTGCGTAAGCAACGACGCCGCCTTCGACACCGCCAGGGCGGCGGCGCGCGAAGAAGGGCTGCTGGTCGGCATTTCGTCGGGCGCGGCGCTGTGGGCCGCGATGCAGGTGGCGCGCCGTCCCGAGAACGCGGGCAAGCTGATCGTGACGATCATCCCGTCCTTCGGCGAGCGTTATCTGTCCACCCCGCTGTTTGCCAATCTGGCCGGCTGAGGCGCAATGCGCACCGGCGTTTGCCTGTCCGGCAGACGCCGCGTGTTGCGGCTGTTTTTCTGCGTTGGATACGCAATGAACGACTTGCTCGACCGCCTGCAAGCCTGCATCGCAGCGCGCTTCCCCGCCATGGAGGCCGACCTGAATGCGGGCGCCAGCGATGCCGGGATTGACACCTTCGAGCGCGCCATCGGCAGGCCATTGCCGCCGCCGCTGCGGGCGCTGTACCGCTGGCACGACGGCCAGGCTGGCCATGCGGCGCCCGGCCTGTTCTTCGGTTTGCCGTTCCTGCCTCTCTCTGCCGCCCTGGCGCATTGGAACAGCGAAACAGCCGGCGAATCCGTGGGTGATGTTTCCGCCTACACTTGCCTGCCGCCCGGCACCATCCGTCAAGCTGCCGCCAGCAGGGCGTGGATTCCGCTGGCCGATGACGCCGGCGGCGCTTACCTGGGCGTCGACCTCGACCCCGATGCCGCCGGCAGCGCGGGCCAGGTGATCACGTTCGGCGGCCGTGAATTCATCCGTGTGCAGGCCGGCGCCAGCCTGGAACACTTCCTGGAACGCTTGCTCGGCCTGTACGAGAATGGCGACTACGTGCTGGTGGAAGAGGACGAGGACGCGTTCAGCCTGTCCACCGTGAATCCCTGCACGGACCACTTCCTCGACTACCTGCGGCGCAAGGCGCAGGGCGCGTGCTGATCGCGGTCCAGGTCGTCGAAATCCGCTGGACCAAGGCCACCCGCGGCGCCCCGCGCGCCAACGAGCGGGCGCGGCTGCCACGCGCCTTTATCCTGCCGCACACCGGCGCGGCGTATGCCTGCCAGCACTACCTGATGCATGAACAGGAAGGCTTCGCCGCCGTGCTGAAAAAGGAAAGGCAGGCCGACCGGGCCCCGCTCAAGGAACGCAGCCTGATCCTGCGCGAGCGCGACGACGGCGTGCTCGTGCTCGGCCTGAAATGGGACCCCTCGGAAGGCCAGCCGCGCCGTTCGCCGAGCAACAGCGCCATCCGCCTCGCCCCCGGCCAGAGCGCGCGCCTGGTGCTCAACGGTCGCCATACGTCCTACCTCGGCCAGGAGTACTCGGAAGTGATCTATAACGTCGCCTATGGCGAGGCCATCGCGCCGGAGCGCTTCCTGTGCGCAGAGGCCGACCGGCAGTTCAGCCTGGCCGCCCACCTGTTCTGAGCGCCGCTCAGGCCGGCCTGGCCTGCTCCGCGTGCAGCGCGCAGCTGTGATCGCTGGTGCCCAGTTCCACCTGCAAGGTGCAATGGGCAATCGCATGGTCGGCCTTGAGCGCCGCCACGATGGCGTCCAGCGCCGCGTCGCCCGGGTAGCCGCCGGGCATGACCAGATGCGCGGTCAGGGCCGTCTCGGTCGTGCTCATGGCCCAGATATGCAGGTCGTGCATCGCGCTCACGCCCGGCCGCGCCAGCAGAAACTGTTCCACCGCGTCGGCATCGACATTCGGCGGCACCGCCGCCAGCACCAGGTCGAGCGACTCGCGCAGCAAGCCCCAGGTGGCGGCCAGGATCAGCGCCACGATCACGATGCTGACCAGCGGATCGAGCCAGGTCCAGCCAGTGGACATGATCGCCACGCCCGACACCACCACGCCCAGCGAAATCGCGGCGTCGGCCGCCATGTGCTGGTAGGCGCCGCGGATATTCAGGTCGTCCTTGCTGCCGGCCATGAACAGCCAGGCCGAAAAGCCGTTGACCAGCACGCCGATACCGGCCACCACCGACATCGTCATGCCCTGCACCGGCGCCGGATTGGCGAAGCGGTGCACGGCTTCCCAGCCGATCGCGCCGCAGGCGAGCATCAAGAGCAGGGCGTTGAGCAGCGCCGCCAGGATCGACGAGCTGCGCAGGCCGTAGGTATAGCGTCCGTTCGGCGCGCGTCTGGTGAGCATGGCCGCGCCCCAGGCCAGCACCAGGCCCAGCACGTCGGACAGGTTGTGGCCGGCATCGGCCATCAGCGCGGTCGAGTTGGCCAAAAAGCCGTAAAAGAACTCGATGCCGACGAACACCGTGTTCAGGCCGATCGCCAGCGCGAAGGCGCGCCCGTTGCCGTTGGGGTCGAGCTGGTGGTGATGGTGGCCGTGCCCATGCCCGTGGTCGTGATCGTGGCCGTGCTTGTGCGCCGCCCTGGCGGGCGGGTGCGCGTGAGCGTGTCCGGCGTGGTCGTGGTCATGCTCGTGGTCGTGGTCGTGGGCGCTGGTCATGGGTCGATTCCATTGGTGGGTTCGGCGATGTGGTCGAGCATGTCGGTCAGGACGCCGCTGATGTGGGCGTCCGCCGTCGAATAGAACACCTGCTTGCCCTGGCGCTCGGCCTTGACGATGCGCGCGGCGCGCAGCAGGCGCAGGTGGTGGCTGACCAGCGAACTGCTCAGTTGCAGGCCGCCGGCGATCTCGCCCACCGGAATCGGTCCCGCCAGGCAGGACAGCACGATGCGCAGCCGGGTCGGGTCGCCCAGCAGGTGGAACAGGTCGGCCAGCTGGGCGATGGAGGCGTCGTTATCGGGAGAAGGTTTCATAGTCAACATGTGAAGATATGTCGATATGATAGCGCATATCCGCCCCGTACGGCTGCGCTTGCCTTAAATCAGGGCTTTTGCATCTCGGCGGCGATCGCGGCGCGGGTCTTGGGATCGAGCTTGGCGACGATGTTTGCCAGCTTCTCGCCCTCGCGCAGGGCGCTGCTTTGTTCGGGCGTCAATTCCTTTGCAACCATGACCGGCGCCGGCGCCGGCGCGGGGCGCAGCAGCAGCGCCTGGCCGGCCAGCACCACGAAGGCGCACAGCAGGGCGGCGCCGCCGGCGATGGCGACGAGGCGTTTTTCCTGCAGCGGGGCGCCGTGCGGCACGGGCGCAGTGGCCGAGACCAGCGCCGCCGCCGGACGCGCCTCGGCCGCGTGGACGGGCGGATGCACAAAACCGCTCTCCCGCAGCGCCTGCACCTGCTCGGCCAGGTCGGCGGTGGCGTCGTCGAGCAGGTCGACATGGCGCTCGACCGCTTCGGCCAGCACCGCCTCGTTCAGCGCCACCAGCGCGAAAATCGGATCGTCGATATCGATCCGCACGCCGGTTTTTTCAAAGACGAGGGTGCGCAGTTTGTGCTGGTCCATGGGGGCCTACCACTGCACGTTGTCGAGTTGCTCGAACAGGTCGCGGAACAGCACCTTGATGCGCTGCTTTTCCATGACGTTGAATTTGTCGCTTTCGCGCACTTCATTGGCGGTCAGGCGCGCGATATTCATCTTCTTGAAATCGGCGCCGAAGGTGTCGGCATTGCGTTGCGACAGCACCACGCGCCCGCACACGCGCGCGGCGTTGTCCGCATAGGTCTGCGACTCGGTAAACACCTTGCCGCTGGCCGATTGCAGCGGGCCGAAGTGTTCGTTTTCCCACAGCACCAGCGGCACGCTGGTCGACTTGGCGGTCGAGACGAAGCCCATGGCCGTGTCGTGCAGGGTGTCGCCGCCGCCGACGATGGTGTGGATGTAGACCTTGCGCCCCGATTCCTTGAGCAGGTCGAAGCAATCGTTTTCCAGCAGATAAGCCATCAGCGGCGAAAAGGTATTCGCGCCGTTGTCGACGACGCAGTTGCCTTCTTCTTCCAGCAGGTCGATCATCAGCGCGTCGAAGCGCTTGGGGTCGATATTGCGCGCATCGGTCATGACCGGCACATGCTTCACGTCCATCGCCTTGTAGCGCGAAAAGGTGGCGTTTTCCTGGTCGGTATCGTAGCAGCGCAGCGGGCGCTCGGTGTCCTTGCCCGCCAGCCATTGCGCCAGGATGGTCGAGACCAGGGTCTTGCCGATGCCGCCCTTGCCCTGCAAGATGAAATGAACCGTATTGTGCATCGCGTTGCTCCAGATAATGACCGGCGCCGGTGCGCATGCCGGCCCGGCCTGGCATGCGTTCGACAGGGAAGACATTGACGATGGCGCCGCAACGCCATCCGGGGGCGACCCGGGTTTATTCGACGATCCGCAGCAGCCCTTGCAGCGCATGCACCACGGTCTGCTCGCGCACCGCCTGGCGGTCGCCGGAAAACACCAGGCGTTCGGTGTGGACCGCGTCGCCCCTGGCCCAGCCGAAGCAGACGGTGCCGACCGGTTTGCCCGGCACCGCGCCGCTCGGGCCGGCGATGCCGGTGGTCGACAGCGCCACATGCGCGTTGCTGTTTGCCAACGCGCCGCTCGCCATGGCGGCCGCCACTTCTTCGCTGACGGTGCCGAGCTGCGCGATCAGCGCCGCCGACACGTCGAGCAGCTCGGTTTTGGAGGCGTTGGAATAGGTCACGAAGCCGCAATCGAACCAGGCGGTCGAGCCGGCCACCTCGGTGATCGCCTGCGCCACCCCGCCGCCGGTGCACGATTCGGCGGTTACCAGCAGCAAGCCTTTGGCTTGCAGCGCGCGGCCGACTTTGGCGGAAAGATCGAGAATGTCGTTCGTCACGTGTTGCTCCTTTTGGACGGTAATCGGAAATCGGTTTACAGATCGAAATACAGCGTTCCGGAGGGCGCGCGCACGACGGCGCGGCCCTGCGATTCTACTTTACCATGCCCTCTGCAACACCGGCGGTCCACCCTGTTGCAATGTTTCAAAAGGGATATCCAAGCCCATCAAAAAAGCGTAGAGTGGATCGGCGGAAATCCTCGCGCGGTCCCGTCCGTCGTGCCGTGCGCCGCCAGCCTGTTGCTCTGCTATGCTGGATTTAACCGCCGAGTCTGTTTTTGTCTGTTCCGGATTGGAGTCCCATGTCCCCGATTCTCTTGCTGGCCGAACTGCCATGGCGGGCCTGAGCCGGTTCGCAATGCGCCGGCGCGCGGGACGCTGGCTGGCGCTGCCGGCGCTGCTGGCGCTGCTGGCCTGGAGCGGCGTGTGCGCGGCCCAGCCGCAGGCCAGCGTCGAGAACCAGGTCAAGGCGGCTTACCTGTTCAAGTTCGCCGGCTTCGTCGAATGGCCCGACGGCAGCTTCGCGCGGGCCGACAGCCCGCTCCAGATCGGCGTGAGCGGCAACGACGGCCTGGCCGACCAGCTCGAACAGATGGTGGCCGGACGCACCGTCGGCGGGCACGCCATCCTGGTGCGCAAACTGCGCCGCGGCGATCCTGTCGGCGGCATCCACATTCTCTTCATCGGCGCCGGCGAACGCGCCGCCGTGATCGACATGCTGGCCGCCGCGCGCGGCCAGTCGGTGCTGACCGTCTCCGACGCCGACGACAGCATCGCCCTCGGTTGCATGATCGCCTTCGTGGTGGCCCAGGAGCGGCTGCGCTTCGACGTCGCCCTCGGCCAGGTCAACGCCAGCCGCCTGCGCATCAGCGCGCGCATGCTGGCCGCCGCCAACCGCGTGCAGGGGGCCACATGATCGTGCGCTCGATCCGCGAAAAACTGGTCACGGTGGTCATGCTCACCACCCTGGCCGCGCTGCTGGTGTCGATCGGCACCGTGATCGCCTACGACCTGCGCAACTACCACAAGGCCCTGCTGGGCGACATGGCCACCCAGGCCGAACTGATCGGCCACATGACCTCGGCCGCGCTGACCTTCGACGACGCCCGCCTGGCCACCGAAAACCTGGCGCTGCTGCGCCTGCGCCCCTCGGTGCGGGCCGGCGCCATCTACGACGCCAAGGGCGCGCTGTTCGCCTCCTACCGCGCGCCGGGCGAACAGCAAGCCTTCCCGGTCAGTCCCCAGAACGACGACCTGCGCGTGAGCGGCGACGACCTGCTGCTGTACCGGCGCGTGGCCGAAAACGGCGAACTGCTCGGCACCGTCTACCTGCGCGCCGAATACACGCTGGTGGCGCGCGCGGTCGATTACCTGAGCATCGCCGCCGGCGTGATCGCGCTGGCCATGCTGATCGCCTGGCTGATGACGCGCCGCCTGGGGCGCATCGTCACCACCCCGATCGTGGCGCTCACCGAGACCGCGCGCGAAGTGGTCAGCACGCGCGACTACTCGCGCCGCGCGCCGCGCATCAGCGACGACGAGGCGGGCGAACTGGTCGACTCCTTCAACGCCATGCTCGGCGAGATCGAACAGCGCACCGGCGCGCTCGAAACGTCGCACCGCGCGATCGCGCGCGAAGCCGAGGAACGCGCGCGCGCCCAGCAGGAAATCATGGACCTCAACGAACGGCTGGAAGTGCGCGTGCACGAACGCACCATGCAGCTGGAACTGACCAACGCCGAACTGGAAGTGGCCATGGCCGCCGCCAAGAACGCCAACCAGGCCAAGTCGGCGTTCTTGTCCTCGATGAGCCACGAACTGCGCACGCCGCTCAACGCCATCCTCGGCTTCGCCCAGATACTGACCTCCGAATCGCTGCCCTCGACCCTGCCGCAAAAGAAGGAATTCGCCGGCCACATTCTCAAGTCGGGACGCCACCTGCTGACCCTGATCAACGAAATCCTCGACCTGGCCAAGGTCGAATCGGGCACCGTGACCCTGTCGATGGAACCGGTGGCGCTGGCCGACATGCTGGTCGAGTGCCGCAACATGACCGAACCGCTGGCGCAGCAGCGCAAGATCCGCATGCTGTTCCCGGACGCGCCGGCGGCCGTGGTGCAGGCCGACCGCACGCGCCTCAAGCAGGTGCTGCTCAATCTGCTCTCGAACGCGATCAAGTACAACCGCGAGATGGGCGCGGTGGTGTGCGACTGCAGCGTCGTCACCGCCAACCGCGTGCGCCTGTCGGTGCAGGATACCGGCATGGGCCTGCGCCCCGAGCAGATCGATGCGCTGTTCCAGCCGTTCAACCGCCTGGGGCAGGAAAACGGCAGCGAGGAAGGCACCGGCATCGGCCTGGTGGTCACGCGCCGCCTGGTCGAACTGATGGGCGGCGAGATCGGCGTCTCCAGCAGCGTCGGCGTGGGCACCGTGTTCTGGATCGAACTGGGCCTGACCCAGCCGGTGCCCTCGGTCGCTGGCGAGGCGCAGGCGCTGGCGCTGGCGGCCGACCACGCCGAAGCGCAGGCGCCGCTGGCCGAACACACCTTGCTGTACGTCGAAGACAACCCGGCCAACCTGAAACTGGTGCAGGAAATCGTGCGCTTCCGGCCCGACCTGCACCTCCTGAGCGCGCCCGACGGCCACATCGGCATCGAACTGGCCAAGGCGCACCTGCCGGACGTGATCCTGATGGACCTCAATCTGCCGTGCGTGAGCGGCACCGACGCGCTCAAGGAGCTGCGCAGCGATCCGCGCACGGCCCACATTCCCATCATCGCGCTGACCGCCAGCGCGATGCCGCGCGATGTCGAGCGCGGGCTGGCCAGCGGCTTTTCCCGTTACCTCACCAAACCGATCAACATTGACGAATTCAACGAGGCGATCGACTCGACCCTCGCATTCGCCGACACGCGGCAGTTTGCGCAGAAAGCGCGGAATCCATGATATCGCTCGAAGACATCCACAACGCCGCCATCCTGATCGTCGACGACCAGACGGTCAACGTGCAGCTGCTCGAATACCTGCTCACCACCACCGGCTACGCCAACGTGAGCAGCACCACCGACCCGCGCGAAGTGGCGGCGATGCACATGAAGCACCGCTACGACCTGATCATCCTCGACCTGCACATGCCGGGCATGAACGGCTTCCAGGTGATGGAGGCGCTGGCGCCGATGGAAACCGAAGCCTACCTGCCGGTGCTGGTGGTGACGGCCGAACCGGACAAGAAGCTGGCCGCGCTCGACGCCGGCGCGCGCGACTTCGTCGGCAAGCCCTTCGACCCGGTCGAAGTCTTGACGCGCATCCGCAACATGCTGGAAGTGCGCCTGCTGCACCGCGAATCGAAGAACTACGGCGCCCTGCTGGAACAGACGGTACGCGAGCGCACCGCCGAGCTGCAGCGCTTTCGCAGCGCCATGGACGCCACCGACGACGCCATCTTCCTGATCGACATCGGCGCCATGAAGGTGGTCGACGTCAACGACGGCGCCTGCCGCATGCTCGGCTACCAGCGCGAGGAACTGCTGCGCCTCGACCCCACCGTGTACGGCCTGGCCGCGCGCGGCCAGCTGGCCTGCCAGGCCGACCCCGCGCGCGACGTGCTGCGCTACCCCGACCTGGTCGAAGACCAGCTCACGCGCGCCGACCTGCGCGAAGTGGCGGTCGAAATCTACTGGCAGACCCAGACCGTGGGCGCCACCCGCATGCTGATCGCGACGGCGCGCGACATCAGCGAGCGGCTGGCGGCGCGCCAGCGCCTCAAGCACCTGGCCAGCTACGACAGCCTGACCGGCCTGCCCAACCGCACCCTGTTCTACCAGACCTTGCGCGAAGCGATCGAACTGGCGCAGGACAAGCACTGGCGCATCGTGGTGCTGTTCATCGCGCTGGACCGCTTCAAGACCGTCAACGATTCGCTCGGCTCGGCCCTCGGCGACGAGCTGCTGCGCCAGTTCAGCACGCGCCTGGTGCAGTGCGTGCGCATCCGCGACACGGTCGGGCGCCTGGGCGGCGACGAATTCGCCCTGATCCTGACCATGACGCGCAACCAGCAGGACGCCGTCAACGTCGCCAACGAAGTGCGCGACGCCCTGCGCGCCCCGTTCGACCTGCAGGGCCGCCAGGCCGGCCTGACGGCCAGCATCGGCATCGCCATGTATCCGGACGACGCCACCGATCCGGAAACCCTGATCAAGTACGCCGACACCGCCATGGGGCGCGCCAAGGAAGCGGGGCGCGACGGCTACCGCTTCTTCACCGCCGGCATGAACGTGCAGGTGCTGGCGCGGCTCGACCTCGAACTGGCGCTGCGCCACGCGCTGGAGCACGGCGAATTCCTGCTGTACTACCAGCCCAAGGTGAACCTGCGCACCGGCCGCATCGCCGGCGCCGAAGCGCTGCTGCGCTGGGACCGGCCCGGCGTCGGGCTGGTGTTCCCGGCCGAATTCGTGCCGGTGATGGAGGAAACCGGCTTGATCGTGCGCGTCGGCGCCTGGGCCATCGACGAAGCCTGCCGCCAGATAGCGCAATGGTCGGCCGGCGAAGTGGGCGACGTGCGGGTGGCGGTGAACGTATCGAGCCGCCAGTTCGTCGAAGGCGACCTGGAAGGCGAAATCCGCGCCGCGATCGGCAGGCACGGCATCGACCCATCGCTGCTCGAACTGGAACTGACCGAAAGCGCGCTGATGTCGAACGCCGAGCACACCATCGAGGTGCTGGGCAACCTCAAGCGGATGGGGATCACGATCGCCATCGACGACTTCGGGACCGGTTACTCCAGCCTGGCGTACCTGAAGCGCTTCCCGATCGACAAGCTCAAGATCGACATCGCCTTCGTGCGCGACGTGACCGTCAACCCGGACGACGCGGCCATCGCGCTGGCCATCATCGGCATGGCGCACTCGCTGCACATGTCGGTCATTGCCGAAGGGGTGGAAACGCCGGCGCAGATGACCTATCTGCGGCGCCACCGCTGCGACGAAGTGCAGGGCTTTCACTTCAGCCGCCCGCTGCCCGAGAACGAGTTCGGCGCGCTGGTGCTGGCCAACCTGGCGCAGCCGCCGGAGCCGGAATCGTCCGACAATCACCGCCAGACCCTGCTGATCGTCGACGACGACGTGAACGTGCTGTCGGCGCTGCACCGGCTGTTCAAGCGCGATAACTACCGGATCCTGACGGCGGTGTCGCCGGCCGAAGGCTTCGAGCTGCTGGCGCTGCATACGGTGCAGGTGATCGTGTGCGACCAGCGCATGCCGGTGATGAGCGGGACCGAGTTCCTGAGCAAGGTCAAGGAGCTGTATCCGGACACGATACGGATCATCCTGTCGGGGTACACCGGGCTCGAAGCGGTGCTCGACTCGATCAACCGCGGCGCGATCTACCGCTTCTACACCAAGCCGTGGGACGAGACCCAGCTGCGCGACAACGTGCGGCTGGCGTTTCATCATTACTGGCTGGTGAACGGGCCGAAGGACGACCCGCACAATGCCCACTTCGTCGAGGCGGGGCAGGTGACGGCGGAGTAGCGGCTCAGGGGCTGGCGAAGTGGTCGAAGCCGGCCAGTTGCAGCGCGAGTGGCTGGCCGTGTGCGTCGACCAGGCGCAGGCCCGGCGCGGCATCGATGCGGCCCACGCGCGTGACGGCGCTGCCGCTGGCGGCGCCGGCGGCCAGGATCGCCTCGCGCTGTCCTGCCGCGGCGGTGAAGCACAGCTCGTAATCGTCGCCGCCGGCGGCGCAGAAGCGGCGCCGCAGCGCCTGCGGCTGCGCGGCCAGTACCGGTCCCGCCGGCAGGGCATCGACATCGACGGTGGCGCCGACATGCGACGCGGCCAGGATATGACCGAGATCGCCCGCCAGGCCATCGGAGATATCGATGGCCGCGCGGGCCAGCCGCGCGCTCGATAGCGCCAGTCCGAGGTCCACGCGCGGCGTCGGCATGTGCATGCGTGCGCCGGCCGCGCGCAGCGCGATCTCGTCGAGTGCAACTTCCCTGCGGTAGCCGGCCAGGGCCAGGCGCGCGTCGCCCAGCGTGCCCGAGATCCAGAGATCGTCGCCGGGCACTGCCGCATCGCGGCGCAGGGCCTGGCCGGGCGCCAGTTCGCCGAAGATGGTGATGCAGATATTCAGCGGCCCCTTGGTGGTATCGCCGCCGATCAGTTCACAGCCGTGCAGGTCGGCCAGTGCGAACAGGCCGGCGGCGAATTCGCCCAGCCATGCCGGCTCGGCCGCCGGCAGCGCGAGCGCCAGCGTGAAGGCGACCGGCTTGGCCCCCATTGCGGCCAGGTCGGACAGGTTCACCGCCAGGCACTTATGGCCCAGCATGCGTGGGTCGGCGCCGGCGAAGAAATGGCGGTCCTCGACCAGCATGTCGGAAGAAATGGCCATCTGCATGCCGGGGGAGGGTGCGAGCAGCGCGCAATCGTCGCCGATGCCGAGCGCCGCCCGGCCGGCGCGCGGACGTTGAAAAAACTGCTTGATCAGGTCGAATTCGGAGAGCATGCGCAATTGTACTCCGGCATTCCTCCCCCCTTGTCCACCCCGGTGCCAGGTCTGACATTCGGACACGAGCCCAGCTTTGGGTTGCCAGTCCGGCCCAGTCCGTGTCCACCCCGGTGCCAGGTCTGACTTTCGGACACGAGCTCAGCCTTAAGTTGTCAGCACTGTCCAGTCCGTGTCCGATTGTCAGACCTGGCACCGCAGTGGACAAGCTCAGCCTTAAGTTGTTAGCACTGTCCAGTCCGTGTCCGATTGTCAGACCTGGCACCGCAGTGGACACGGGCCCATCCGTTGATTGCAGAGACAGTCCAGCTCGTGTCCGATTGTCAGACCTGGCACCGGGGTGGACAGAGACAGTCCAGCCCGTGTCCGATTGTCAGACCTGGCACCGGGGTGGACATGGCGCAAGCGCTGGGGCTTACAGCCGGCCCAGCTTGACTTCGACCAGGCGGCCTTTTTTCTTGAACTCTTCGTTGACCGTCACCAGGATGCGCCCTTGCGCGTCTTCGGCGATCGAGGTCACCTGGCTGTCGGCGTCGGGATTGGTGCGCTTGTAGCCCGGCAGCAGCGTCGACAGGTCGGTCCATTTGTCGCCGTTGTCGTTCGACCAGACCAGGTACGGCAGGGCCTTGGCCTTGTCGAAACCGGCCGCCACAATCACGTTGGGCTTGCCGGCCGGCGAGAGCAGATGCGTGATGTAGGGATAGTTCGGGCCCTCGATCGGATGCTTGAGCACGAACTTGTAGCTCTTGCCGCTGTCGTCGCTGCGCAGCAGCCCGCCTTCGACGCCGACGAAGACGCGCTCGTTCTTGCCCAGGGTGGTGATCAGGTGGACGTTGCGGTTTTCCAGTTCCGGTACGACAAGCGCCTCCGGCACCTTCGATGCCAGCGCGGACAGGTCGGCGTTCATGGTGTAGGCGCGCACGTAGGCCATGTCGAGCGGGCATTCGCCGCCGGTCAGCAGGCGCCCGCCCACCACCTCGAACGATTGGTGGGTGCAGCTCATGCTGTCCATGGTGCCCATCAGCGGACGCCAGTTCAGGCCCTGGTTGTCCGACACCTGCACGTTCTGGCCGGCGCCGCCGTTGGCGAACCAGCGCTTGCCCACCGCTTTGACGTCGCCCACATGCATGCGCTCGCAGTAGGTCTCGTAGCAGATGCGGAAGTCCTTGTCCTTGGGCACGAAGCTCATCTTCGCCTGGTCCAGCTCGCACAAGGTGTGCTCGTCGGCGCTGCCCCAGGCCGGCTGCATCATCAGGGTCTTGCCGCCCACCTGCTTCAGGTCCGCCGCGCGCCGCACTTCGACCTGGGTGCTGGCCGGCAGCCTGCACTCGCCCAGGGCGACATTCTGCCAGCTGGACTTGGCGCTGACCCCGCGCGCGGTGGCGAGGATGGACGTGCCCTCGGTTTCGGTATTGGTCAGCGCGACGTAGGCATGCTTGTCGTCGACGGTCACCGATTTCATGCCGCGCTCGTTACTCATCAGCAGGTCGACGCGCGCGACCGGGTCCGGCACCGGCTCGGGCAGGAAGCTGTCGTTGTTGCCGCCGCAAGCGGACAGCAGGGTGGCGGCGATCAGGCCGGCAGGCAGGCATTTCTGGAACTCGTTCATGGGCACCTCGGTTGACAGGGTTGGCAAGGCGCGCGGCGAGTCGTGGACCGCCAGCGCGATGCCTTGCATTCTCTGGCCGGCCCACGCCCCGGTCTATTGCGTTTATGTCTAGGATTTGTATCAACTGTCGGCAATCTGTACCTCCTTGCGATGACGAGCGAGCGTTCGCTTTGTTTTTTCTCGGCGCAAAAAAAGCATGTTTTTGGGCAATTGACCCGATGTTGGTGAAAATACGTACCTTGTTGAAAGATCACGTCTGATAAAATCGTCAGTCCCCGACAGTACACAGGAAGGCCGTACCAGCATGGATTCGTCATCAGACAAGAAGGAAGAGTTGCGCCAGCAGTTGCGCCTCGCAGCGCTCGACTATCACGAGTGCCCCCGCCCCGGCAAGATCAGCGTCACCCCCACCAAGCAGCTACTCAACCAGCGCGACCTGGCCCTGGCGTATTCGCCGGGCGTGGCGGCGCCGTGCGAAGAGATCGTCAAGGATCCGGGCAACGCCTACAAGTACACGGCGCGCGGCAATCTGGTGGCGGTCATTACCAACGGTACCGCTGTGCTGGGTCTGGGCAATATCGGTCCGCTGGCCTCCAAGCCGGTGATGGAAGGCAAGGGCGTGCTGTTCAAGAAGTTCGCGGGCATCGATGTGTTCGATATCGAGATCAACGAGTCCGATCCGGACAAGCTGGTCGATATCATCGCCTCGCTGGAACCGACCTTCGGCGGCGTCAACCTGGAAGACATCAAGGCGCCCGAGTGCTTCTACATCGAGCGCCAGTTGCGCGAGCGGATGAAGATTCCGGTGTTCCACGATGACCAGCACGGCACCGCGATCATCGTCGGCGCCGCCATCCTGAACGGCATCAAGGTGGTCGGCAAGGATATCCGCGAGTGCAAGCTGGTGGTGTCGGGCGCCGGCGCGGCGGCGCTGGCCTGCCTGGAACTGATCGTCGACCTCGGCTTCCCGATCGAGAACATTTTCGTGACCGACCTGGCCGGCGTGGTCTACAAGGGCCGCGCCGAACTGATGGATCCGGACAAGGCGCGCTTTGCGCAGGACACGCCCTTGCGCACCCTGGCCGAAGTGATGCCGGGCGCCGATATCTTCCTGGGCTTGTCCGCTGGCGGCGTGCTCAAGCAGGAGATGGTCAAGGAAATGGCGGCCAATCCCCTGATCCTGGCGCTGGCCAACCCGACCCCGGAAATCCTGCCGGAAGAAGTCAAGGCGGTGCGCGGCGACGCCATCATCGCCACCGGCCGTTCGGACTATCCGAACCAGGTCAACAATGTGCTGTGCTTCCCCTACATTTTCCGCGGCGCCCTCGATTGCGGCGCCACCACCATCACGCGCGAGATGGAAATTGCGGTCGTGCACGCGATTGCCGACCTGGCCCATGCCGAGCAGTCGGACGTGGTCGCCACCACCTACGGCATCAGCAACCTCTCGTTCGGCCCGGAATACCTGATTCCGATGCCCTTCGATCCGCGCCTGCTGATCCACATCGCCCCGGCCGTGGCCAAGGCGGCCTTCGAGTCGGGCGTGGCGACGCGTCCGATCGCCAACCTGGAAGCCTACGCCGACAGCCTGCAGCAGTTCGTGTACCGCAGCGGCACCTTCATGAAGCCGCTGTTCGCGGTGGCCAAGGCGGCGCCGCCGGAACTCAAGCGCATCGTCTACGCCGAGGGCGAAGAAGAGCGCGTGCTGCGCGCCGTGCAAGTGGTGGTCGACGAGAAACTGGCGCGCCCGATCCTGGTCGGCCGTCCGAGCGTGCTGGAGCAGCGCATCGTCAAGTTCGGCCTGCGCCTCAAGCAGGGCGAGCATTTCGACGTCATCAACCCGGACCACGACGAGCGTTACCGCGATTACTGGCAGACCTATTACGCCATGACCATGCGCAAGGGCGTGACCCAGGAATACGCCAAGCTGGAAATCCGCCGCCGCCACAGCCTGATCGGCGCGATGATGATCCACAAGGGCGACGCCGACGGCATGATCTGCGGCACCTTCGGCACCACCAATCTGCACCTGCACTATATCGAACAGGTCCTGGGCAAGCGCGAGGGCGCCAATGTGTACGCGGCCATGAACTTCCTGATCCTGCCGGAACGCCAGATGGCGATCGTCGACACCCACGTCAACGAAAACCCGAGCGCCGAGCAACTGGCCGAAATCACCATCATGGCGGCCGACGAGATGAGCCGTTTCGGCCTGATTCCGCGCGCGGCCCTGCTGTCGCATTCGAACTTCGGTTCGGCCAACAGCGCCTCGGCGCAGAAGATGCGCGCGGCGCTGGCGCTGGTGCAGCAAAAGGCGCCGCAGCTGGAAATCGATGGCGAGATGCACGGCGACGTGGCGCTCGACGCCAAGCTGCGCAAGCAGATGATGCCGCACTCGACCCTGCAGGGCGAGGCGAACCTGCTGGTGATGCCGAATATCGACAGCGCCAACATCGCCTACAACCTGCTCAAGACCGCGGCCGGCAACGGCATCGCGATCGGCCCGGTGCTGCTCGGCTGCGCCAAGCCGGTGCACATCCTGACCCCGTCGGCCACGGTGCGCCGCATCGTCAACATGACCGCGCTGTGCGTGGTGGACGCGGTGTCGGAACGCTGATCGGGAGCGCATCGCGCGCCTGCTTCGCACGCGCGAACGGCCGCCATCGTCACCGATGGCGGCCGTTTTTTTGTAGTAAGACTGTGCCGGATTCAGGTGTATTACTACATTTCATTACAGTTCAAGATAGGCGTAACAATGCGTAAGGTGCTGCCCATGTGCATGGAAAACAGGCATAATATCCACGCAAGTCGTTGTTTATATTGCACGAAATCCTTTTGCGTAAAGAATAGTCAAAGCGATTCTGTTACAATGCTGAGTTGTTAACTGCGAGTCGGACGTGCAGATTACCGCTCTCCAACTCCACACGAATATCACGAATATGCAAAAAACAACAAAAAAAGCCCTGATTACCGGGATTACCGGGCAAGATGGCGCCTACCTTGCGCAGTTGTTGCTTGAAAAGGGCTACGAGGTCACCGGGACTTACCGTCGCACGAGTTCGGTGAACTTCTGGCGTATCGAAGAGCTGGGCATCCAGGCGCATCCGAAGCTGCGCCTCGTCGAATACGACCTGACCGACCTGTCTTCCAGCATTCGCCTGATCCAGAGCACCGAACCGGACGAGGTGTACAACCTCGCGGCCCAGAGTTTCGTCGGCGTGTCCTTCGAGCAGCCGGTCGCGACCGCCAGCATTACCGGCCTGGGCGCCGTGCACCTGCTCGAAGCGATCCGCATCGTCAATCCGAAGGCGCGCTTCTACCAGGCCTCGACCTCCGAAATGTTCGGCAAGGTCCAGGCCATTCCGCAAATCGAAGATACCCCGTTCTACCCGCGCAGCCCGTACGGTGTGGCCAAGCTGTACGCCCACTGGATGACGGTCAATTACCGCGAATCGTACGGCATCTTCGGTTCCAGCGGCATCCTGTTCAATCACGAATCGCCGCTGCGCGGCCGTGAATTCGTCACCCGCAAGATCACCGATTCGGTCGCCAAGATCGTCCTCAACAAGCTCGACGTGCTGGAGCTGGGCAACCTCGACGCCAAGCGCGACTGGGGTTACGCCAAGGAATACGTCGAAGGCATGTGGCGCATCCTGCAGGCCGACCAGCCCGACACCTTCATCCTGGCCACCAACCGGACCGAAACCGTGCGCGACTTCGTCACCATGGCGTTCAAGGGCGCCGGCATCGATGTCGAGTACAAGGGCACGGGCGAAGCCGAGACCGGCCATTGCGCCCGCACCGGCAAGCTGCTGGTGCGCATCAGTCCCAAGTTCTACCGTCCGGCCGAAGTGGAGTTGCTGATCGGCGACCCGGCCAAGGCCATGCGCGAACTGGGCTGGGCGCCCAAAACCACGCTGGAGCAGCTGTGCCAGATGATGGTCGAGGCCGACATGCGCCGCAACGAACAGGGTTTTTCGTTCTGATATGACGGCCATGGTCACGGAAACGTCTCCCGCGCCCGGCGCCGAAGGGCAGGGCAAGCGTGCCCTGATCACCGGCCTGCACGGCTTCACGGGGCGCTACGTGGCGCGCGAACTGGCTGCCGCCGGTTACCGCGTGTTCGGCACCGCCGTCCCGGGCCATGGCGACGCGGCCCCCGAGGCCGATGTGTTCGCGGTCGACCTGCTCGACCGCCCCGCCGTGGCCGCCATGGTGGAACAGGTGCAGCCGGACGTGGTGGTGCACCTGGCCGGCATCGCCTTTGTCGCGCATGCCAACGCCGACCTGATTTACCGCGTCAACATCGTCGGCACCCGCAACCTGCTCGACGCGCTGGCGGCCCAGCGCCACCTGCCGTCGGCGGTGCTGCTGGCATCGTCCGCCAATGTCTACGGCAACGCCAGCGTCGGCCGGATCGATGAAACGCTGGCGCCCGCGCCGGCCAACGATTACGCCGTCAGCAAGCTGGCCATGGAACACATGGCCCAGTTGTGGAGCGACAAGCTGCCGATCATCATCGCGCGGCCCTTCAACTATACCGGCGTGGGCCAGGACGAGAATTTCCTCCTGCCCAAGATCGTCGCGCATTTCCGCAAGGCCGCGCCCGTGATCGAACTGGGCAACCAGGCCATCGCCCGCGATTTTTCCGATGTGCGCATGGTGGCTGACAGCTACCGCCGCCTGCTGGTGGCCGGCGTGGCCGGCCAGGCCTTCAATATCTGTTCCGGCCAGGCCCACTCGCTGGGCGAGGTGATCGCGCTGATGGAATCGATCGCCGGCTACACGATCGAGGTCAGGGTCAATCCGGCCTTCGTGCGCGCCAAGGATGTGCTGGTCCTGATGGGCAACAATGAAAAACTGCGCGGCGCGATCGGCGGCCTGTCCCCGATTCCGCTGGCCGACACCTTGCGCTGGATGTACCAGGCGTGAGCCGCCTGCGCGTCGGCCTGGGAACGACCATGATCGAACCGGGCCTGACCGGCGGACGGCTGGACGGGATCGGCGTGTACACCCAGGCCCTGCTGCGGCACTTGCCGGCCGCCGGCTGCGCTGTGGACGCCTACTCGTATCCGCGCGCGCGCGGCGACGCCGGCGCGATCAGCGTGGGCCGGGCCATGCCGCAATCGTTCGAAGCGGCCAGCCTGACCGACCTGCTGACGCCGGCAGCGCACCGGGTGCACATGCCGGCCGATCTTTTTCACGCGACCGACTACCGGATCGTGCGCATGGATTGCCCGGTGGTGGCGACCCTGCACGATGCGCTGCCGATCAAGTATCCGCAGTGGTGCAGCCCCGGCATGCGGCGCGCCAAGAACTGGATGCAGCAAAAAGCGGCGCGCAAGGCCCAGCATGTGATCGCGGTGTCGAACTTTGCGATCGGCGAACTGGTCGAATGCTTCGGGGTCGACGAAAAGCGCATCAGCGTGGTGCCCAACGGCGTCGACGCGGCGTGGCTGCAGGCGCCCGACGCGGCGGCTGTGGCGCAGACCTTGCGCCAGAACGGCTTGCGCGAAGGTTATTTTTTGTTTGTCGGTACCTTGCAGCCGCGCAAGAACGTCGAGCGCCTGCTGAGTGCCTATCTGAGTTTGCCGGACGCCCTGCGCGCCGAACGCCAGCTGGTGATCGTCGGCGGCGCCGGCTGGCGCTGCGAGGAACTGATCGCGCGCATCACGGCGGCGCAGGGCGACGGCGAGCGGATCGTCTGGCTGAACCGGCTGACCGGCGCCGACGGCCTGCGCCATGTGTATGCGGGCGCGGGCGTGTTTGTGTTTCCGTCCTTGTATGAAGGTTTCGGTATCCCCGTGGTCGAGGCCTTTGCCTCGGGGGTGCCGGTGGTGGCTTCGAACAGCAGTTCCTTGCCGGAAGTTACCCGGGGCGCGGCGCTGGACGTCGACCCGGGCAACACTGGCGACATCGCCGCGGCGATGCAAGCGCTGGCGCGCGACGACGCGCTGCGGCAGCAATGCATCGCGGCGGGCCGCGCGCGCGCCGCCCAGTTGACCTGGCACGACACCGCGCTGCAGACCGCCGCCGTGTATCGTGCCGTTCTTTCCCAATAATCCGACGTCGTCCTTTGCCCTTTGCGAAACTATGCGTGTCCTACATTTCTATAAAACCTATTTCCCGGAATCGGTGGGCGGCGTCGAGCAGGTCATCCGGCAAATGTGCGTCGGCACCGGCCGCCTGGGCGTGCGCAATGAGGTGCTGACCCTGACCCGCCAGAAGGAAAAGCGCGACGTCGAGTTCGAAGGCCACAAGGTGCGCCTGCTGCCGCTCGACTTCGAGATTTCCTCGACCGGCTTTTCGCTGGCCGCCTTCGGCGAACTGGCGCGCATGGCGCAGGAAGCGGACGTGGTGCACTACCACTTTCCGTGGCCGTTCATGGACCTGGCGCACTTCATGTCGCGCATCAAGAAGCCGAGCCTGGTGACCTACCACTCCGACATCGTGCGCCAGAAGCAGTTGCTGCGCCTGTACCAGCCGCTCAAGCAGCGCTTCCTGCAAAGTGTCGACACCATCGTCGCCACCTCGCCCAACTACATGGCCTCGTCGGCCGTGCTGGACCGCTATCGCGACAAGACGCGCGTGATCACCTACGGCCTGGACAAGACCATTTACCCGGAACCGGACCAGGCGCGCATGGACAAATGGCGCGCCCGGATCGGCGAACGCTTCTTTTTGTTCGTGGGCGTGCTGCGCTATTACAAGGGCTTGCATATCCTGCTCGACGCGGTGGCCAATACCGATTATCCGGTGGTGATCGTCGGCGCCGGGCCGATCGAAACGGAACTGAAGGCGCATGCCGAACGGCTCGGCCTGACGCATGTGCTGTTCGTCGGCGCGCTCGACGAAGCCGACAAGGTGGCGCTGCTGACCTTGTGCTACGCGATGGTATTCCCCTCGCATCTGCGCTCGGAAGCGTTCGGTATTTCGCTGCTGGAAGGGGCGATGTACGGCAAGCCGATGATTTCGAGCGAGATCGGCACCGGCACGACGTATATCAATATTGACGCGGAAACCGGGCTGGTGGTGCCGCCGAGCGACCCGCAAGCCTTCGGCGAGGCCATGCGCACCCTGTGGGACAACCCGGAACTGGCGCAAGCGATGGGCAAGCGCGCCGAAGCGCGCTACTGGGAATTGTTCACCGCCGAGCAGATGGCCAAGAGCTATACCGCGCTGTACCAAGAGCTGGTGGCGCGCCATGCGACGGTGGCGCTGGCCCAGGTGCAGGCCTAGGGCGCCATCGCTGGCCTGGCCCGGTCGTGCCGGGCTGGCCGGAACGGCATCAGCTCGCTGCATCAGTGGTGCGCGCCGCGCGCCGTTTTCATGATGTATCGACGTTGCTATATTGCATAGGCATCGCCTCACGCCGTGCTCAGCCGCACGATTGCCGTCGAAACGCGGGAACTGGTATGCTTTGACGGAGGAATCGCAAAGGCAGCCATGGTGAAGCGGATATTACTTGTTGCGGGATTGCTGGCCATGGCGCCTTGCCATGCCGGCCCGCCGCAGCTCTTCATCACCACCGAGCATTCGCCGCCGGCCATCATGCTGGAGGGCGAGCGCGTGGCGGGTTACTCGTCCGACAAGATCCACGAAATCATGGCGCGTACCGGCGTGCGCTATTCGATCGACGTATTGCCCTGGAAGCGCGCATACACCTCGGCCGTGCAGCGCCAGGACGGTTGCGTCTACGCCACCACCCGCACGCCCGAGCGCGAGGCGCTGTTCAAATGGGTCGGACCGACCGACGAGGGCGCCTGGGTATTGCTGGGGCGGGCCGACCGCAACTACCAGCTGAGCACGCTGGAAGACGCGCGCGGCCTGCGCATCGGCACCTACAACGGCGACGTGCGCGACGACTACCTGCGCGCGCGCGGCTTCACGGTCGACCCGGCGCCGAACGACATGCTCAACCCGCAAAAACTGCTGCTGAACCGGATCGACCTGTGGGCCACCGGCGCGCGTCCGGGCGGTGGCGTGCTGGAACAAAATGGCTGGGCCGGGAAGATCGTTCCGGTGCTGGTGTTTAACCGGGTCAAGGCCTATCTCGCCTGCAACCGCGCCGTTCCGGACGCCCTGATCGACAGGATGAACGCCGCGCTCGACGCCATGAACCGCGACGGCACCTCGCGCCGGATCGAGCGCAAGTACGACAACTGGACGCCGCGCAAGCAGGCCGACGGCGACCCCGCTGCGGCGCGCTGAACAGCGGCGCGGGCGGCGCACAGTCAGGCGGCGCCGGCGCGGCCGATCGCGATCGTGCGGCGCGCCGGCGCCGCGGCGCGGGCGCGCAGTTGCCCGCAGCCTCCATCGACATCCTGCCCGGCCGAGTCGCGCAGCTTGGTCAGCACCCCGCGCCGGTGCAAGCTTGCGGCGATCGCGCGTGCGCTCTCCCAGCTGGGCCGCTTGAAGGCCAGGTCCGGGATGGTGTTGTACGGGATCATGTTCAGCACCGCATACTTGCCTTTTAACAGGCGCACGATGCCGTCGAGTTCGTCGTCCCCATCGTTCACGCCTTCCAGCAAGGTCCACTGATACTGCACCGGATAGCCGGTAAGGCGGGCATAGGTTTCCCCCGCCTCGACCAGTTGCTCGGGCGTGATGCGCGGCGCGCGCGGCAGCAACTGCTCGCGCAGGGCGGGCTTGGTGGTGTGCAGCGACAAGGCCAATGCGGGTTTGACCACGCCCTGCGCCAGGCGTTCGAACACGCGCGCATCGCCGACGGTGGAAAACACCAGGTTCTTGTGGCCGATATTGCCTTCCGTGCCCAGCAGCTCGATGGCGTCGAGCACGTTGTCGAGATTGTGCGCCGGCTCGCCCATGCCCATGAACACCACTTTCTTCACCGGCCGCTGGGTGCGCGCCAGGACCACCTGGGCGATGATCTCGCCGCTGCTGACCTGGCGGATCAGGCCTTCGCGTCCGGTCATGCAGAACTGGCATCCGACCGCGCAGCCGACCTGGCTGGAGACGCACAAGCCGTCGCGCGGCAGCAGCACGCTTTCGACCGCCTGGCCGTCGGCCAGCCCCACCAGCAGGCGCGCCGAGCCATCGTCGCCGGGATGGGACGAGATCAGGCGCGCCATGCCGTGCAGCTCGGCATCGAGCGCGGGCAGGGCGGCGCGTACGCCGAGCGGCAGGAAATCGTTGGGACGGCGCCGTCCCTGGTCGTAGGGGCGGCCCTGGACCCAGTCGCGCAGGACGCGCTGTTCGTGCAAGGGCAGGGCGCCCAGGGTGCGCAGGCGTTGGCGTATCGTTGTAAGTTGCATCGCGCTATTTTATGGCATAACGCGATGCGAACAGCCTGAAGCGGCGAAAACGGCGCAATCGCCTGCGCCGTGCTGCCGCGCCGCTTAGTACTGGACGATGCCCGAATGGTTGTTGCTGCCGTTCTGGTTCAGGCTGGCGACATAGCCGTTACCGGTCTGGATGATGTAGGACATATTCGCCAGCGAATTGTTGGCGTTGGTACCGGTCTGGCTGACCGTTGCCTTGTTGGCGATGCCGTTCTGCGTCACCTGCGACTGGCTGGCATTGTTGTTTTGCGTCAGGGTTGTCAGGTTATTGCTGCCTTTCTGGTTGATGGCGCTGATGTTCTTGCTGCCCGATTGGTCGGTCAGCGCATTATTCCCCGTGCCGTCCTGGGCAATGGTGGAGTTGACGTTGCTGGCGTTCTTCTGGATCGCCTTGACGTTGTTGCCGGTGCCGGTCTGGTTGACCGTCACGCCGGCATAGTCGGTTTGCGTCTGTGCCACCGTCACGCCGTTGGCCACGCCATTCTGAGTGACATACGCCCCCTGGTGGCTGGAATTGAGCTGGTTGACGGCCAGCTTGTTGTCGCTGCCGGTCTGCTTGGCCAGGATCTCGAAGTCGCTCACGCCCTGCTGATCGAGCGTGGCGCTGTTCTTCTGGCCATTCTGCGACAGCGTGGCATTGGCTTGGGTGGCGCTGTTCTGGCGCACCGTGGCGGTGTTTTGATTGCCGGTTTGCAGCAGGCTAGCCGTGGTGCGCAATGCCTTTTCCTGGCGGATGCCGGCATTGTTCTGGTTACCCTGCTGGGTGATCGCGCCGCTGATGTCCTTGTTGACCCCGATCTGGACAATGCCGCCGGTCTTCGCAACCGAATCGCCCGCCTTGTTGTTGTCGCCGGTTTGCGTAATCGTGGCCTTGATCAGGCCGGTCGAATTTTGCTGCACCGTATAAGCGTTATTGCCTGCGCCCTTTTGCGTCGTGATCGAATTGAGTTCAGCCTGGGCCGAGTGAGCGGCAAACGCCAGCGTCAGTGCGCTTGCCAGGGCGGATAAATGAAGTTTCATGAGATGCCTCCGTAAATGACAGGGTCAGGATGGATGCCATTCAGCGACCCCGCTAGCTGAATTCTGTGCCGAAGTACTCGCCCGGAAATAAATGTGTTTTTGGCCGCCGGAAGCGGCGCGTTGCTGGGTTGGCTCCTGCTTGCCGTGCCCGCACTGCCGCGCACTCGCCGCCTTGCACCGCATCCGTTTCTGTTTCCAAAACTCACATTGATTGCCGGTCAAGTACTTCGCGCCGATCGGCCGCGAACGACAAGCCGACGCCAGCGCCGGGCGCCGCGAAAAAGGGATTCATGGCGTCGCTCCGAAAGAGGATGGGTGCGCAGCAGAAGGTCAGCGCCCCTGATGCTGGATCAGCGTGGCGGTCCTGGCGCTGCCGGACTGGCTGAGCCGCGCGCTGCCGTCGCGCCCGGACTGCGCGATGCGCGCCGTGTTCAGGCTGCCGTGCTGGTCGATACTGGCGCGGTGGCCGATGCCATCCTGCACAATGCCGGCCTGGTTGTCCTGGCCCAGCTGGACGACGCCGGCGTGGTTGCCTTCCCCGCTTTGCAGCAGGTCGAGCGTGTTGTTGCCGCCCTCCTGCAACAGGGTGGCGCGCTGCAGGGATCCGCGCTGCACGACCCTGGCGCGCTGGGTGGCGCCGGCCTGGATGCCGTCGAACCAGTGTTGCTGTCCGGACTGCTCGGCGGCGACGGCATTCGCGCTGCCGTGCTGGCGCAGCGCCAGCGCATGCCCGGACGGCGCGGCGGCGCGCAGTTCGGACGGCGCCAGGTCGCCCGCGCCCGCCAGCGTGGCGAAGCACACGGCAGCCGCAGCGATGGCGGCGCGCAGCCGGCGTGTCGTCAGCGGCGTCATGGCTGCGCTCCGGCGGCAGCCTGTTTCGCAGGCAGATAGGGCGCACGTTCGGCGAGGTAACGTTGCAGCACGGGATTGCTCCATGCCGATTCGTCCTGCAGCGCCCAGCTGCCTTCGCGCAAGCCTTCGACGATCAGGTGCGCCACGCCGGCTTCGATCGCTTCGCTGACGCACAGCTGGGTCGGCTCGTTGCGCGTCATGCCCCCTTCCAGCTCCAGTAAATTTTTTACGTTCACGAACTTGAAGACGCTCGGATGGATCTCATACGAATAAATGGTCTTGGTGGTGGACACGCTCTGCAGCACCTGTCCGCCCCGGATATCGATGCTGCGCAGGTTCACCGTGACCTGGTCGACCCGGTATTGCGTGCTCATGCCGATGCCCAGGAAGCGCGCGCCCGCGCCGCCGGTGCGCACATTGCTTTCGTAAGCCACGATGCCGCCCTCGATCAGCAGCGAGGCGGCCAGCAGCGGCGGAATCTGCACCGGTGGCGCGTCGGCCGGCTGCGGCATTTCCAGCGCGCGCACGATCTTGCGTTCGGTCAGCAGGTTCTGCAGGTTTTCGCGCTCGACCGGAATGAACCAGCCCGATTCCTTGAGCGCCTTGACCAGCATCGACGAGGCGCCCTGGGTGACGGCGGTGGAGAAGGAACTGTCCGGGGCCGGCTTGTACTGCCCGGTCTGGTCGCGGATGCCGTACACGGCCACCGCCACCTTGCCTTTCGGCGCCGGCAGGTTCAGCAGGTCGCGCGTGACCGGCGTGGCCGGGGCCAGTTGCGCGCTGGCGGTCACGGCCGATGGCGGGTGGCGCACTGCGCAGCCGGCCAGGAGGCTGGCGCCGGCCGCGGCAACGACGACCCAGCGCCGCGCGTTCATTGCGCCACCTCGAAGGTGGTGGTGGCGCCGGTGGTCCTGTCGGTGGTGGTGATGCGCAACATGCCACCGCCGAGGTCGATGACAGTGATGGTGAAGTTTGCGGTGGAAAACGTTCCGGGCACCAGCTTGCCATCTTGCCCCAGCAATTTGGAGGTGGCGGCGGAGGCGAGTTGACTTAGCACAGTGCGTTCCAGGGTTTGATTGAACTGTGCCAGCGGCGACTGGTCGAACACGGAAGAGCCGCCCAGGCCTGCGCTTTCCTTGTGCTTGTTCGTCGCTGTTGCTGTGGCCAGCAGGTTGGCGCCGTTGGCGGGGTAGCCGCCGAAGGAAGGGTTGACTGGCTGATACACGAGTTCGGTCGCGCTGGCGCTGCCCGCCAGTACGGCCAGGCACAGTGCCGCGCGAGAAAGGGAAGGGAGGTGCATGGCTGAGTTCCTTACATGGACGGAGTGAATGGAGACAGCGTCAGAATTCGTCGGGCGCCAGGTCGGCGTCGTGGATGCTCTTGCGCTCGGCGTCGGCTTCCAGGACCGCTTGCCAGGTGCGTTCGGCGGCGTCTTCGCCGAGCGGTTTGATGGCCGCGCGGGCGGCGGGCAGGCGCGTTTCGTACACCCGCCGCTGGGCGAAGTCGATCCGCACCTCGCTGCCGCGCCGAGCCGACGGGCGCTCGACGATGGCCAGGGTGAAGCGTTCGCTGCCTTCCTTGTCGCGCCACGCGGCAATGAAGTACTGGCAGAAATCGTGACCGGCGACGGTGATGGCCTGGCTGGTCACGACGCCGCTGCCGGTGTCGGAGGCGAGCGCACGCCTGGGCTTGTCGAGCGTGCCCGCCGCGTCTTGCGCGGCCGCTGTCGGGGCGGCGGCGCCGGGCACGCAGGCGAGCGACAACGCGCACGCGGCGAGTAGGGTGATGTTCGTGGGCATACGGCCTCGCGGTTGTTGTTCTTGTGGGCCTCGGCAAACCGTGGCGGGCATCGCAGGCGATCGTGCGCGGCGCGCGGCGGTGTCGATGTCCCCTCGTGTTGTGGCCAGAAAAATCGGTGATGACGGCGCTGATGAGAATCGAGTTTATCGAGCGAGTCCCTGCCGGCTTTGACGACTGTCAAAAAGGGAGGGCCGGGATGTCAAGCCCGCCGGCTGGCTAAAAATCAATACTGGCGCGTGGAAATTTGACTGGAACAAGAGCTGTCCCAAAAGAAATCGCGCTGCCTGTCGGGGCAGCGCGAACATGCGGCGGGGAGGAGGCGATAAAGCGCGAATGCGGGGCGAACTGCCGGTACCGGGTACTCAGCACGCGGCGCGGCGCCGGCGCGCGGCGTACAGTCCCAGCATCGACAGCCCGAACAGCGCCAGCATGCCCGGTTCCGGCACGTCGTTGCGGCCGGGAATCGCCGCGCCCGCGATCAGGAAGATATCGCCATAGCCGCCCGTGTCGCACGGCCCCACGGGGTTGCCGTCGGCCAGGGTCGGACCCGAGGTTTTGCCGCCGGTGCCGAAGCACCCCATCCACACCTGCACCGACATGGTGTCGTAGCCGGCGCCTTCGAGCCCTTTCAGGTCGAGGCTGGGGATGTAGTTGATGAATTCGACGGCATTCGATGCCTGGTTTGTGTTGATCAGCTGGCCGCCCGTGGGGCAGCTGCTGCCGTTCGGGGAAGGGTAGGAGACCGTGTCGCTGACCACGCAGATGGCGCCGACCGTCAGCGCAAAGTCGGTCGAGCCCGGCGTCGTCACGCCGCTGCCGTTGAAGGTCTTCGTCGATTGGAACAGCGAGGGATCCTTGAAGATATCGGACAGGTCGAGCTGTTGCGTCTCGAAGTACTGATTGGCCAGGTTGCCCTCGCTATCGCGGATCGTCACCAGCGCCCAGATCGGCAGGCTGGCGGTGCTGTTCTGCGGGTTATTGAAATCGAAGGCGATCATCATCTGGTGGTACTCGCCGTCGAAGGTCAGCTTGCTGTTCAGTGTCGACAGGCCCATGTCCCAGCTGAAGGCGGTGTCGTTGGCCAAGGCGCCGTTGTTGGTGGGATCGTTCTGGTCGCCCGTGAAGAAGTAATCCTTCTTGCCGCTGTTGATGGTCTTGAAGCCATCTTCCGACGGCAGCGCCGCGTCGCCGTTGCCCAGGATGGCGCCGCCGTTCGAGGCGACCACGATCGAATCGTGCAGCGCGCCCTGGGCCGCGCTGAAGGTATAGTCGCCCGTAAAGCCGCCGGCGCCGCTGCCGGACAGGTAGTTCAGCACGCCTGTCGAACACGACACGAAGTTGCCGTAGGTCGCGCAGGCCGAGTTCGGCGTGGGGTAGGTGCTGGAGTAAATTGGCAGCGGTCCTGCCAATGCCGCGTTCGAAGCGATACCGGCCATTCCCAGCAACGCAAGGGCGACGCAACGACGTGTGAGCGAGTTCATTTTGGGCATCCCTATGTGATTATTCTTGATGTATTGACGAGCATAGAACGTGCCAGTTTCGTAACTCTTTGTTTTTAATCAGAACAGCAAAAAACTTTCCGTGAATATGTAAAAAATTCCGACAGGTAAGTAATGTTTTCAAATAGTAATGGTTGATCTGCGGTCAAACATGTTTTTGCCGTCACAGGCGGGCCGTCGGCCAGGCGAAACGCCGTGCTGCGGCCGTAGCGGAGGGAAGGAAGGGGGCGGCGCCAGAGCGCGCCGTCCGCGGCCGATGTCTCGGCAGGTGCGCGCAGGACGCGGGCAACAAAAAACCCGCGTTCTCAAGGCGAGAATCGCGGGTCGGTGGGTCTTGCTGTACTTCGTGAAGCAAATTCTTTGGTGCCGGGAGCCGGAATCGAACCGGCACGCTGTCTCCAGCGCGGGATTTTGAGTCCCGTGCGTCTACCTATTCCGCCATCCCGGCAACGCGACCCGCATTATGGCTGATTTGTCCGGTTCCGGCAAATTTTTCGCGCGCTGGCGGTGCGGCCGGCATGCGCTGCGGCTGCGGACGGCGTCGCATCGTTCCGGACCAGGTTGCTTGAACGGGGTCCGGGAAAATAGACGAGGGATGCATAAGTCTTGCTGATCGAAACGGCGTTTCCCCTACCCGCCAGGCCGCGTGCTACATTGCGTTTTTTTCAATGTGGTCCACCATGAAACAACGCATCGCCGGCTTCGACCTGGCCCGGGCACTTGCCGTGATCGGCATGGTGATCGTCAATTTCAAAGTCGTCATGCACGCGAGCGGGCCCGGCGCGCCATGGTGGCTGGCGATCTTCGACGCGCTCGACGGCCGTGCCTCGGCCCTGTTCGTGGTCCTGGCCGGCATCGGCCTGTCGCTGCTGTCGAAGCGCGCGCGCGAATCGGGCGACGTGGCCGCCTTGCGCGCCGAGCGCAGGGGCATCCTGAAACGCGCCGCCTTCCTGTTCGTCGCCGGCCTGCTGTACCTGCAGGTCTGGCCGGCCGACATCCTCCATTACTACGGCGCCTACATGGTCATCGGCGCGCTGGCGCTGTCGTGGCGCAGCGGCGTCCTGCTCGCCGCCGCTGTCGCCATGATGGCCGGCTTCGTCCTGCTGGCCGCAATCCTCGACTACGGCGCCGGCTGGAACTGGGAGACCCTGGCCTACGCCGGCTTCTGGACCCCGGCCGGCTTCGTGCGCAACCTGTTCTTCAACGGCTTTCATCCGGTGTTCCCGTGGGCCGGCTTCCTGTTGCTGGGAATGGCGGCCGGCCGCGCCGACATGCGCTCGCCGACCGCGCTGTACCGGATCTTCATCGGCGGCCTGGTGACGGGCATCGCGGCCGAATCGGCGATGGCGATCGGCGCCCTGTTTGCCGCGCCGGGCAGCGGCGTCTGGCAGCACCTGTGGTCCTCCGGCCCGCTGCCGCCGCTGCCGCTGTACTGGATCGCCGCCGCCGGCGACGCCATGGCGGTGATCGCGGCCTGCGTCTGGATCGGCCAGCGCTGGGACGGTGCGCGGGCGCTGGCGCCGCTGCTGCACACCGGCCAGCTCGCGCTCACGCTCTACATCGCCCACGTCGTCATCGGCATGGGCGTGCTCGACGCCTTGGGCCTTCTGGGCGGGCGCACGCTCGCCTTCGCGGTCGGCAGTGCGCTGATCTTCTCGGCCGCCGCCATCGTGTGCGCGCACCTGTGGCGCCGGCGCTTCGCGCTGGGACCGGTCGAGTGGCTGATGCGGCGCTGCACCGGCTAAGTGCGCGCGCACGCCTACGCCACGCCGCCGTTGGCGCGCAGCACCTGGCCGTTGACCCAGCCGCCATCCGGTCCGGCCAGGAAGCTGACTACCCTGGCGATATCGTCCGGCTGGCCGAGGCGCCCGAGCGGCGCCATGGCGGCCAGCTGCGCCACCAGTTCCTCGCTCTTCCCGTCCAGGAACAATGCGGTCGCCACCGGTCCCGGCGCGACCGCGTTGACCGTGATGCCGCGTCCGCGCAACTCCTTGGCGAAGACGCGCGTAAAGGCTTCCACCGCCGCCTTGCTGCCGTTGTAGAGCGCGTATCCGGGCATGTCGAGCGCCAGCGCCGTGGTCGAAAAATTGATGATGCGGCCACCCTGGCGCAGGCGCTGTCCCGCTTCGCGCAGCATGTTGAAGGTGCCTCTGGTATTGACCGCGAAGTGGCGTTCGAACTGGGCGTCGCTGGCGTCGGCGAGCGGCGTCGGCGTCATGATGCCGGCGTTGTTGACCAGGATGTCGGCCATCCCGAAAGCCTGCTCGGTTTCCTCGAAAATGCGGCGCGCGTCCGCCGCCACCGAGACATCGCCCTGCACCGCGAGCGCGCGCGCGCCTTGCGCCCGCAGGGCCGCCACCAGCGCCGCCGCCTCGCCGGCCTGGCTGACATAGTTGAGGGCGAGCGCAATGCCGTCGCCGGCCAGGCGGCGGGCGATCTGCGCGCCGATGCCGCGCGACGCGCCGGTGACGATCGCGACTCTGGTGTGCTCTGTCTTGTTCATGCTGTTCTCCGTAGTGGTCAGGTAGTTGCATGATGCCCGCCTTGCTGCGCCGGATAATCAGGGTAAGATTGGCATGACTATTCGACCGGCTACAACAATGAGGGGCAGATGGACCGTTTCGACGACATGCGGATCTTCGTGCGCATCCTGGAGCGGCGCAGTTTCACGGCGGCCGCCGACGACCTGCAGCTGCCGCGTGCGACCGTCACCAATGCGCTGCAGCGCCTCGAAGCGCGCCTCGGCACGCGCCTGCTGGAGCGCACCACGCGCCAGGTCGCGCCCACGCTCGACGGCGCGGCGCACTACCAGCGTTGCCTGCGGCTGCTGGCCGACATGGAGGAAGCCGAAGGCGCCTTCCGCAGCGCCGTGCCCGGCGGCCTGCTGCGGGTCGACCTGCAGCCCACCCTGGCGCGCCACTTCGTGCTGCCCGCGCTGCCCGATTTTTTTCAGCGCTACCCCGACATCGCCCTGCAGGTCGGCGAAGGCGACCGCCTGGTCGACCTGGTGCGCGAAGGCGTCGATTGCGTGCTGCGCGCGGGCGAGCTGCAGGATTCGAGCATGGTCGCGCGCCGCGTGGCCCTGCTGGAACAGGTCACGGTGGCCAGTCCCGCCTATCTGGCGCGCCACGGCGAGCCGCGCACCCTGGCCGACCTCGCCACACACAAGGCGGTCGATTTCCTGTCCACCGTGAGCGGCAAGCCCTACCCGTTCGACTTCACCGTGGACGGCGGCGCGCAGGCGGTCGGCCTGGCGGCGCAGGTATCGGTGACGGGGGCGGAGATGTACAAGGGCGCCTGCCTGGCGGGCCTGGGGCTGGTGCAGGTGCCGCGCTATGGGGTGGCGCAGCACCTGGCCGACGGGACGCTCAAGCTGGTCTTGCCGCACATGGCGCCGCGCCCGATGCCGGTCAGCGTGCTGTATCCGCACAACCGGCACCTGTCGCCGCGCGTGCGCGCCTTTGCCGGATGGCTGGCCGAGGTATTCGCCGCTGCCGCCTGAACGGCCCGGCGGCGCCCGCAATCAGGGCGCGCGCTGGTACAGGCGGAAACGCTCGTCGCGGTCGGCGGCGCGCCGGCCTTCCCACAGCAGGCGCCACTCGGCGCCCGGCGGCGGCTTGGCCAGTTCGCGCTCGTCGTGCACCTTCACGCTGTCCTGCAGCAGGATCAGGTCGCACTTGCCGGCGCCGATGTGGTCGAACGGCAGCTTGCCGTAGAAGGCCAGCGAGGCGCGCTGCGGCGCCCCCACGTTCGAATTGATGCAGCCCGTGCCCTCCGGCAGCGAACTGGCGATCTGGCGCGCCACCACCGCGTAGCTCTTGCTGTAATTGAAGTCGGGCAGGAACAGGGTCATGAGCAGCACCCACAGCAGAATCAGGCCGCCCGAGGACAGCACCACCGCGCGCCACAGCACGGCCGGCTGGCGCGAGATGCGCCAGTGGACCAGGGCGATCCAGCCGATGGTCGCGCCCAGCGCCACCACGAAGGCCAATACCTCGACTTCCGGCCGGAAGCCCGGCAGCAGCTTGAGCGCGTTCTTGGCCAGCTGCGCCGGCCAGCCGGTCAGCTTGGCGATCCAGAACAGCCACACGATCGCGCCCAGCATGGTCAGCACCATCACCGAGAACCAGTCGATGGCGTTGATGGCGCCGCGCTTCATGGTCGGCAGCCCGAACGCGGCCATGATGGCCAGCGGCGGCAGCAGCTTGAGCAGGTCGCCGTTTTCCGGCAGCGGATCGCACAGGATCAGCAGGGTCAGCGCGCCGACGAAAAACAGCGGCAGCACGATGTGCAGCAGGTGGTCCTGGCGGCGCCAGGCGTAAATGGCCCAGCCGGCGAACGGCCAGGCCGGCCAGAAGAACCAGATGCCGACCCGGAAGAACGTCTTGATCGAAATCCAGCTCGGCAAGCCGATCTGGTTCGCGGTCCAGGCCAGCCAGCCGGCGACCGGATTGAGCCCGTACGGCTGCATCAGCACGGCCGGCAGCACCCAGATCAGGGAGATGGCCAGCGCCGTCAGCACGGCCAGGCCCAGGTGGCGCAGGACCGGCGCGACCGGCACCGACAGGAAGCGCGTGCACGCGAACAGGGCCAGCAGCAGGGTGAGCGGGGTCAGGAGGCCGCGCGTGAGCACCAGCGCCCCCAGCGACAGGCCGATCAGCACCGCATTGCGCAGCGTCTGCGCTTCCACGTAGCGCACCGCGCGGTACAGGAAGTAAGCGACCAGGCCGCCCTGCAGGGTGACGGCCAGGGTTTCGTGGCTGAACATCAGCAAACCCAGGCAGCCGAGGTAGATCAGGGCGGCGGTGTCGGCCAGGGTGCGGCCGTAATCGTCCGGCTCGGGCTGGCCGCCGAAGGCCAGGCGCAGCGGCTGCGCATCCTGGCGCCGTCCCAGGTGGAAGGCGGTCCACCAGACCGAGGCGGTGGCGGCCACGAAGATGGCGATGGTCGACATGCGCGCCGCCATCATGTCGCCCATCAGCCAGCCGAACAGGCGTATGCACAGGGCGCCGAACCAGAAGGCCAGCGGGCCGTCGTCGGGCACGCGCATGCCGGCGATATTGGGCAGCAGCCAGTCGGCCCATGCGCCGTGCGCCATGGTCCACATGATGCCGAAACTGCCGGCGTCATCCTTCCAGTCGGCACGCCCGATCAGGCCGGGCAGGATGTACAGCAGGCCCAGCGCGAACAGGGCCCAGCGCGGCAGGGCCAGGGTGGCGGCGGCGGAAAGACGGACGGGTTTCATCGATAACGGGGGCATCGGGCGTGGCGAAAAGACGTAGTATCAACGAAAAAAAAGCAGCCGGGGCTGCTTTTTAGGAGTGCAAGGCAAAAACTTAGCCGTTTGCAACTGCGGTTTTGGAGCCGACGGCGCCAAATTTCTGACGGAACTTCTCGACGCGGCCGGCGGTGTCGACGATTTTGTGCTTGCCGGTGTAGAACGGGTGCGATTCAGCCGAGACCTCGATCTTCACCAGAGGGTATTCTGCGCCTTCGTGGGTGATTTTTTCGCGGGTCTGGATGGTCGAACGGGTAACGAATTTGAAATCGCACGACAGGTCGTGGAAAACAACGTCGCGGTATTCTGGATGGATATCTTTACGCATGGTCTTGCCTCGGTTAGTTTGGTAGCCAAACTGCACTTCGTCGGTCGTCTTGCCTCGTGACCCGATTGCCGCTCACTTGCCAGGGGTTAAATACTGCAACCGGCGATTATACATCGGTTTTAGCCTGGGAGGGGTCAGACCCCGGTTTTTCTGTTAGGGGGGAGGGGTCAGACCCCGGTTTTTCTGTTAGGGGTCTGACCCCGGTGTGTGAGCCAACACCAAGCCAACACCGGGGTCAGACCCCCAAGGGAAAAACCGGGGTCTGACCCCAAGCCAACACCAAGCCAACACCGGGGTCAGACCCCCAAGCCAACACCGGGGTCAGACCCCCAAGGGAAAAACCGGGGTCTGACCCCGGTGTTGGCTTGATAAAAAAGGACAGCCGCGGCTGTCCTCCTGTCGATGCGTCGAACGGGCTTACCCGCCGCGGCGCATCATGTCGAAGAACTCATTGTTGTTCTTCGTGGCCTTCATCTTGTCGAGGATGAACTCCATCGCTTCGATCTCGTCCATCGAGTACAGCAGCTTGCGCAGGATCCAGATCTTCTGCAGCTGGTCGGCCTTGATCAGCAACTCTTCGCGGCGCGTGCCCGATTTGTTCAGGTTGATCGCAGGGTAGACGCGCTTCTCGGCCAGGCGGCGCTCGAGGTGGACTTCCATGTTGCCGGTGCCCTTGAATTCCTCGTAGATCACGTCATCCATGCGCGAACCGGTTTCGATCAGGGCGGTGGCGATGATGGTCAGCGAGCCGCCTTCTTCGATATTCCGGGCCGCACCGAAGAAACGCTTCGGACGCTGCAGCGCGTTGGCGTCCACGCCGCCGGTCAGGACCTTGCCCGAGGCCGGGATCACGGTATTGTAGGCGCGCGCCAGGCGGGTGATCGAGTCCAGCAGGATGATCACGTCTTTTTTCATTTCGACCAGGCGCTTGGCCTTTTCGAGCACCATCTCGGCCACTTGCACGTGGCGCGTCGCCGGCTCGTCGAAGGTCGAGGCGACCACTTCGCCGCGCACCGAGCGCTGCATTTCGGTCACTTCTTCAGGACGTTCGTCGATCAGCAGCACGATCAGGGTGCAGTCCGGATGGTTGGCGGTGATCGCATGCGCGATGTGCTGCAGAATCACCGACTTGCCCGACTTCGGCGAAGCCACCAGCAAGCCGCGCTGGCCCTTGCCGATCGGGGCGATCAGGTCGATGATGCGGCCGGTGATGTTTTCCTGGCCGTTCATTTCGCGCTCGAGGCGCAGCGGCTCGTTCGGGTGCAGCGGGGTCAGGTTCTCGAACAGAATGCGGTGCTTGCTCGCTTCCGGAGATTCGCCATTGACCTTGTCGACCTTGACCAGCGCGAAATAACGCTCGCCGTCCTTCGGGGTGCGCACTTCGCCTTCGATCGAATCGCCCGTATGCAGGTTGAATCGGCGGATCTGCGAAGGCGAGATATAGATATCGTCGGTGGACGCCATGTAGCTGGCGTCGGGCGAGCGCAGGAAGCCGAAGCCGTCCGGCAGCACTTCGAGAGCGCCGTCGCCAAAAATCTGTTCGCCCGATTTCGCGCGCTTCTTGAGAATGGCGAACATCAGTTCCTGTTTGCGCAGGCGGGCTGCGTTGTCGATATCGAGGCCAATCGCCATCTCCAATAGTGCGGAGACATGCATGGCCTTCAGTTCAGATAAGTGCATGAGTTGAGTCCCGTGACGGGAAGTAAAGGTAGGGGAGGGAACTGCGTGGGTTAATCATCCGGGAAGAAGTCGGTCGAGGCCGGCGCGCTTCCCGGCCGGACAAGACGGCGGCGCGGGCGCGCCGACGTCACGTTGTACTTACTTATTCAGATATTGCTGTCCAGGAAAGCGGTCAGCTTGCCCTTGCCATTGTTGCCGACCATGCGGGCCGCTTCAACACCGTTCTTGAACAGAACCAGGGTTGGAATGCCGCGGATGGCGAATTTGGCGGGAACCTGCTGGTTGGCGTCGACGTCCATCTTGGCGATGACGACCTTGCCGTCGTATTCCTGGCTGATCTCTTCGAGGATCGGAGCGATTTGCTTGCATGGACCGCACCATTCGGCCCAGAAATCGACCAGCACCGGACGGTCCGACTTGAGGACGTCCGCTTCGAAAGATGCATCGCTAATGTATTTAATATTTTCGCTCATGTTTTCCTCTAAATGAGGTAGGGGGTCAATAACGCCTGGAGGATAAGCCGACCCTGCTTCGGGGACCATCGCTATCACCAGCCAGTTCCTTTTTTATCTTGCAACACTATGGTGGTGACGGTGTGCGCAAATTCAATATAGGGAAGGGCGGCAGAGGGTGTCAGGCGGGGATTTAGCCGAAATAATAACCTATTTTCCCGAAAGGGGAGAGAGATTGTACAAATTCTCGTGCCCGGGTCCGTCCGGGGCCAGCAGCGGGGCCAGCGCGGCCTGCAGTTCGCGCGGGCTGATCGGCTTCTTGAAGGCGCCCAGCACGTTCAGGCCATGCGCCCGCGCCAGCCGTTCGGCCGCCTTGCGCACCCCGCTGTCCATGCCCGAGAGCAGCATCACGCCGCCGCCGAAACCGGCCGCGGCGGCTGCCTGCATGAACTCGATGCCATCCATGTCCGGCATCGACAGGTCGCAGATCAGCAGCGCCGGCGCCTCGGCCGCCAGCCCGGCCAGGGCGCGCCGCGCGTCGGACTCGGTGCGCACCTCGAAGGCGGGGGCGCCGTCCGTGGCGCCGCCGAGATCGGCCAGCATATCGGTCAGCAATTCCAGCATGAAATGATCGTCGTCCAGCAGCAGCACGCGGATGCGTGGCGGCGGGGCCTGTTTGGCAAGCTCGTCCATGGTTGTCTTTAGCGGCTGTTATTCTCGTTATGGGCATCGCGCCGCAGGGCATTTTGCGGCGTGTGCGCCGCTATTATCAGGGAAGTCGCCCCCGAACGGCAGCCGTGCGCGCGTATTTTTTAAGCGTCGCTGGCAAATGTGGTGTTCTGCATGATTTGCTCGGTGATGCGCGCCAGCAGCGGCCACAGCTGGGCGATCAGTGCTTTGGCCTCGGCCCGTTCGCTGGCCGGACTGCCGTGCGCCAGGTTTTCCAGGCGCAGGCACAGTTCGCCCATGCCCATCGCGCCCACCGTGCGCGCCGACGACTTGATGCGGTGGCCCAGCTCGCGCACGCGCGCGATGTCGCCGGCCGCCAGCGCCGTTTCCATCTCCTCGAACCCATCCTGGGTCGTCTGCAGGAACTTGAAGGCGAACTTGCGCACCTTGTCCTGGTTGTAGCTGAGCAGCTTGGCCAGCACCGTCAGGTCGATCACCTCCGGGTCGCCGGCCACCGTGCGAAAGCCCGGCTGGGCCGGCAGGGCCTGGGGCGCCTGGGCGGCCGGCGCGCGCGCCGGCATGGCCCGCGCCACCGCCGCGCACAGCAGCGCCGGCTGGATCGGCTTGCTGATGAAATCGTCCATGCCCGCCTCCATGCAGCGCGCCCGGTCCTCGCTGGTGGCGGTGGCCGTCATGGCCAGCACGCGCAGGCCGGCCAGGCGCGGGTCGAGCCGGATCAGGCGCGTGGCCTGCAAGCCGTCCATGACCGGCATCTGCACATCCATCAGCACCACGTCGAAGCTGGCCTTGGCCAGCAGGTCGAGCGCTTCCAGGCCGTTCTGCGCCAGGCACACCACGCAGCCGGCTTCCTCCAGCATTTCGAGGGCGATCTGCTGGTTGAAGGTATTGTCCTCGACCAGCAGGATGCGTGAGCCGCGCAGCAGCGCCTCCTGGCCGGGCGCGCGCGCGGCGGCCTGCGGCGCCGGCGCGCCCTCGTGCGCGCCGGCGCCGGCCGGATCGAGCTTGCCCAGGCGCGCGGTGAACCAGAAGCAGCTGCCGCTGCCCGGATGGCTCTCGACGCCGACCTCGCCCCCCATCAGCTGCGCCAGCTGCTTGCAGATCGCCAGGCCCAGGCCGGTGCCGCCGTACTCGCGCGTGGTCGAGGTGTCGGCCTGCTGGAACGACTGGAACAGCTTGGCCGTCTGCTCTTCGCTCAGGCCGATGCCGTTGTCGCGCACCTGGAAGCGCAGCAGGCAATCGTCGGCGCGGTCGTCGATATTGTCGATCCGGATCGTGATGCTGCCGCTGTCGGAAAACTTGATCGCATTGTGGGTGTAGTTGATCAGCACCTGGCCCAGGCGCAGCGGATCGCCCTGCAGCGCCTGCGGCAGCGCCGGATCGAGCTCGAACACCAGCGCCAGGTCCTTGCTGGCCGCCTTGGGCGCGACCACCGTCGACAGGGTCTGGATCACATGGTCGAGCGTAAAGGCCACCATCTCCACTTCCAGCTTGCCCGCCTCGATCTTGGAAAAATCCAGGATGTCGTCGATGATGCCCAGCAGGTGCTCGCCGGCGAAGCGGATCTTTTCGATGTAGTCGCGCTGGCGCGGATTGAGGTCGGTCTTGAGCGCCAGGTAAGCCATCCCGATCACGCCGTTCATCGGCGTGCGGATTTCGTGGCTCATATTGGCCAGGAACTGGCCCTTGGCCATGCTGGCCTCCTCGGCCACCTTCTTGGCCTGGTCCAGCTGCGCGGTGCGCTGCTGCACGCGCTCTTCCAGGTGCTCGTTCAACTCGCGCAGCTGCTGCTCGGTGCCGATGCTGGCGCTGATGTCGACCATCATCGCGATCAGGTAGTCGTTCTGCCCCTGCTCGTTGCACACCGGCTTGCGGATGGTGCGCACGTGCAGCTCGCGCCCCAGGCGCGCGTTGTACACCCGCTCCACCTCGTCCTGCATCGCGCAGCCGGCGAACGCCGCGCGTTCGCGTTCGCTCAGGGTGCCGCCGCCCTGCGCGTCGCCGCCCAGCTGCGCCAGGGTCAGGCCGAACTGGCTCTCGCAGGCGCCGTTCATGAGCGTCACGCGGCCATCGGCATCCTTGATGTACAGGCCGATCGGCATCATCTGCAAGATCTCGTGCAGGCGCGCCGCCAGCGCCTTGAGCGCCTGCTCGGCGCGCTGGCGCTCGCTGATGTCGCGCAGCGACACGATGGTCAGGGTGTGGCCCTGCGACTGCATCGGCGTGCGGTTTACTTCAGCGGGGAACTGGCTGGCGTCGCGCCGGCGCGCCGTGAGCACCCGGTTCGGCGCGCCCGGCTCGCGCACGCCCGGCGCCAGCTGCTCGGCCGGCATGCCGACCAGCGCCTCCAGCGCATACCCGAAACTGCTGGCGCACAGGTGGTTGGCGTAGCGGATGCGGCCGTCGGCGTCGAGGATCAGCATGGCCTCGGGCGAGGCTTCCAGCACCGCGCGCACGCGCGCCTCCTCGGCCTGCTTGCGGTCGCCGATATCGGCCATGGTGCCCGACACCCGCAGCGCGTGCGCCTTCGCATCGCGCTCGATCACGATGCCGCGTCCCAGCATCCACTTCCAGCGGCCATCCTTGCAGCGCATGCGGAACTCGCACGCCAGCACATTGTTGCCGGCCGCGGGCGACTTCAGGCAGGCCGACAGGTCGGCCTTCAGGCGCGCCACGTCCTCCGGGTGCACATGCAGCAGCCAGGCGTTGAAATCGACAAGGAATTCGTCCGCCGCATAACCGAGCAGCTCCTTGAAGCGCGCCGACAAAATCAGCTCGCCGCTCGGCTGGATCCACTCCCAGGTGCCATGGCCCGAGCCGTCGAGCGTAAAGCGCAGCAGGTTTTCGCTGGCGGCCAGCTGCGCGCGCGTCTCGGCCAGCAGGGCGCGTTCCGTCGCCAGGGCCGCGCCCAGGCGGCGCGCGCGCATCCAGGCCGCCGCCGCCAACAGCAGCAGCGCCAGCACGCCGATGCCCGCCAGCGCCGGCAGCCAGGCCGCGCGCCCGTCGGGCTGCGCCTCGCGGTACAGGAAGCCGTCGAGCGAAAAACCGGCAGGCAGCAGGCCCAGGCCGGCGTAGGCCGCCGCGATGGCGCGCCAGCGCTCCGGATTGCTGTAGCCGGGTTCGAGCATGTCGGCCTCGATCAGCGGCACGATCCCGCGCGCCTCGTACAGCAGGTGCTCGCGGCTGAGGCGATGCGGATAGCGCGCGCGGATCAGGTCCACCATCTCGGCCTGGTGCGCCAGCGCGTGGCGCCAGCCGCGCAGGGTGGCCGCGCGCATGGCGGCGGCGCGCGCCGGATGTTCGCGCAATTCGGTCTCGCTGGTAAACAGCAGGTCGCCGTAAAAATCGATGCCGGCCGCGCGCGGCGTCAGCGTGGCGAAGCGGGTGCGATCGCGTTCCAGCAGATAGGGCTGGTCGGTGCTGAAGGCCGACATGGCCGCCACCCGGCCGCTGGCCAGGTCGCCCACGTTATAGCTGTGGCGCACCTGGGCATAGCCGGACAGCGGCGCGCCGTACTTCTTCATGAACACCAGCAGCTCCACGCTGTTCGGCGAAATCATCACCGTGCCGGTGGCCGGCAACTGCGGCTGGCCGCCGGCATCGGCGCGCACCAGCAGCACCGCCGGCGAATGCTGGAACACCGACGCCAGCACCACCACCGGCTTGCCGCGCCCGCGCGCCACCAGCAGGTTGGTATTGGCCACCCCGTATTCGGCCGCCCCCGAGGTCACCGCCGACACCGCGTCGTCGCCGCGCTCGGCCTCGCGCAAGGTCACATCCAGCCCCGCCTCGCGGTAAAACCCCTGTTCCTGGGCCGCGTAATAGCCGGCGAACTGGAACTGGTGCTGCCATTTCAGCTGCACCACCACCTTGTCGAGCGCCAGCGCCTCGCCTGCGCACAGCGCGGCCGCCAGCAGCGCGCACGCACGCCAGCGGCGCAGCGCGGCGCGGTGGCGGGTGAACGAAGTCGGAACGGGCATGGCGGGGCCATCTGGAGAGATGTGGGCGAAGCTCCATAGTAGCCATTTTTTGGCGGAGAGAATTTACCAACAGGAATCTTCGCGTATCGTGCGGATAAAAGTGTCGTATTTCTGCTGCGTGGGCGCGCTTGTGGCGATTCAGCCAAGTTTGCCGGTGAACTGATATAACTGGCCGGGATGCCACATTGTCACCACCGAGGCAACCTGTCCCAGGGCGCGGGTCTGGCGCTTGAGCACCAGGCAGCACTGGCGCGGCGCCACCGCCAGCATGGCGGCGATCTCGCGCGGGGCGGGCAGGGCCTCGATGCTGTAGCTGGCGCCTTGCAGGGGCGCGGCCTGCATCAGGTGCTCGTTGGGCGTCATGGCCGAAAAATCCTGGGCCAGGTAAGCCGGCGCGCAGGCCGGATTGACCCAGCGGTCCTCGACCTGGATCGGCACCTCGTTCTCGAAGTGCACGATCACCGAATGAAACAGCGGCTGGCCCGGCGCCAGTTCGAACTGGCGCGCCAGCAGTTCGCTCGCGCGGCCCTTTTCCAGCAGGTGCAGGCTGCTGCGGTGGGCGTGGCCGCGCGCGCGGATTTCATCGGCGATGCTGCGGATTTCGACCAGGGTAGCCTGGTATTTCTGCGGCGCGACGAAGGTGCCCGAGCCCTGGCGGCGCGTCAGCACCTGCTCGGCGGTCAGTTCGCGCACGGCGCGGTTGACGGTCATGCGCGAGACCCCGAACTGGCGCACCAGGGCCTGTTCGGACGGCACCACATCGCCCTCCTTCCAGCGGCCGGCGGCGATCTCGCCCAGCAGATAATCCTTGATGCGCTGGAAAATCGGCGTCGTGTCTTGCGCAATCTGCTGTTCCAAACTACTCTCCGAAAGCCGGCTCAAAACCCGATTTTAGCACCGGGGCGGCGCGCCCGGATTCAAAAGCAAGCGACGGGAAGCCTGCCGGCGCCGCGTGGCCCAGTATGGGGGCATGCGAACAGGATCGGGAGCAGGGCAATGAACAGAGCAATCGAGAGAACCAGCGTCAATACAAGCGACGTCACAAGCGACCTCACCAGCGACGTCACCAGCGACCTCACAAGCGACGTCGCCAGCGACGTCGCCAGCGGCACGGCGATCGGCGCCGGAATCGACCCTTTCGGCAGCGACGAGGCGCGCTGGGCCGCCGTGCAGCGGCGCGACGGCGGCGCCGACGGCCGCTTTTACTATTCGGTGCGCACCACCGGCGTGTACTGCCGGCCCTCGTGCGGCGCGCGCGCGGCGCTGCGCGCCAACGTCGCCTTCCACGCCAGCGGCGCCGATGCCGAGCGGGCCGGCTTTCGTCCCTGCCTGCGCTGCAAGCCCGACCAGCCGCCGCTGGCCGAGCGCCACGCGCGGGTGGTCGCGCAAGCCTGCCGCCTGATCGACGCCAGCGAGGCCGAGCCGGACCTCGACAGCCTGGCCACGGCCTGCGGCATGAGCCGTTTTCACTTTCACCGCATCTTCAAGCAGCACACCGGCATCACCCCCAAGGCGTATGCCGCCGCGCGCCGCGCCGGCAAGGTCGACGCCGGCCTGGCCACGGCCGGCAGCGTGACCGAAGCCATTTACGCGGCCGGCTACAACTCGAGCGGGCGTTTTTATGCGAATGCCCCCGCGCGGCTGGGCATGACCCCGACCGCCTGGCGCGCCGGCGGCAGCGGCGCCGTGATCCGCTTCGCCATCGGCGCCTGCTCGCTCGGTGCGATTCTGGTGGCATCGACCGAGAAAGGCATCTGCGCCATCCTGATCGGCGACGATCCGGATGCGCTGGCGCGCGACCTGCAGGACCGTTTTCCCGCGGCCGAGCTGCGCGGCGCCGATGCCGCTTATGAAGAAACGGTGGCGCGCGTGGTCGGCCTGGTCGAAGCGCCGAATGTCGGACTCGACCTGCCGCTCGACGTGCGCGGCACCGCCTTCCAGCAGCGCGTCTGGCAAGCCTTGCGCGAGATTCCGGCGGGGCAGACGGTCAGCTACGCCGAACTGGCGGCGCGCATCGGCATGCCGGCGGGGGCGCGCGCGATTGCCGGGGCCTGCGCCGCCAACCCGGTGGCGGTCGCCATTCCCTGCCACCGCGTGGTGCGCACCGACGGCGCGCTGTCCGGCTACCGCTGGGGCGTCGAGCGCAAGCGCATCCTGCTCGACCGCGAGAGCGAGGGCGGGGCATGAGCGCCGGGTCGGTCGACTGGGAGCTGGCCGGCGCCGATCTCGACGCGCACGGCTGCGCCGTGGTCAAGGGCTTGCTGGACGGCGCGACCTGCCGCGCCTACGCCGGCGCCTACGACGACGAGGCGCGCTACCGCAGCCGGGTCGTGATGGAGCGGCACGGTTTCGGGCGCGGCGAATACCGCTACTTTGCGTATCCGCTGCCCGAGGGCCTCGCTGCGCTGCGCGCAGGGCTGTACGGGCCGCTGGCGCGCATCGCCAACCGCTGGCACGAGGCGATGCGGATCGCCACCCGCTTTCCGGCGTCGCACGCGGAATTTTTGGCGCGCTGCCACGCGGCAGGGCAGGAGCGGCCCACGCCCTTGATCCTGCGCTACCGCGCGGGCGACTACAACTGCCTGCACCAGGACCTGTATGGCGAACACGTGTTTCCCTTGCAGGTCGCGGTGCTGCTATCGCGGCCGCAGGACGATTTCAGCGGCGGCGAATTCGTCCTGACCGAACAGCGGCCGCGCATGCAATCGCGGGTCGAGGTGGTGGGGCTGGGGCAGGGCGACGCCGTGATCTTTCCGGTGAACCAGCGGCCGGTCAACGGCACGCGCGGCGCCTACCGCGTCACGATGCGCCACGGCGTCAGCCGCCTGCACGCCGGACAACGCCACACCCTCGGCATCATCTTCCACGACGCCGAATAGTCCTACAACCAGGGTCAGAGCTTTAATTTGAAATTGTTGCCGGTGAGCCATCTTAGCCTGACGACGACGGTCAGAATTCCTACAACCGGGGTCAGAGCTTTTAAATGAAATCATTGTCGATGGTTCAGTCTCGACACCGTCCCCTGCGCCGTGGCATGACGTCGTTGTCACTGGCAATTGCCATCCGTTCAATGAAGTCTTCGCTTCCGAAAACCGCGTTCCGATGCGTTGCCTTGCGTACTTGCTCGACCATTCCCCAGGGCATTTCATTTTCGAACAGTGCACGATACCTGCGTTCGCGTTCGAACCGCTCGGTCCCGAGCGCCATGTAGAGGGAGTGAGGTTCGACAATATTGCTTTTCTCGCCGTAGGCGTTGGCTTGATAGCTCGACCACCGGTAGTCGAGTGGATGAGTCACCATGCTTGCCCTCACAGGGTTCAGTTCGATGTAGCGTTGGCATACAAACAGGTATTCCGCGTCCTGCACCAGGCAGGAGCGATATCGTCCCTCCCATAAGGTACCGGTGCGGTTGCGGCGCCGGTTGATATACGGAACATAACGTTCTCCCAGTGCTTTCATCATGATCGCAGGCGATGAGCAGGACTGCGGAGTGAGCAGTAAATGCACGTGGTTGGTCATCAGTACATATGCATGCACACGGCATCCTGCCTGTTGAGCGGAGCGCCGGAGCATGTCGAGATACACCAGATAATCTGCTTCAGAAAAAAAGCACGGCAAGCGGTTATTTCCTCGTTGAATGATGTGAAGTGGAACGTTCGGGACGGTCAGGCGGGGGCGGCGAGGCATAAGTTACTCTCGAAAATAGTTGGACATAACTAAGCTGCACCAGCGTATCCCTTGAGGCGGTTTGATCATGGCCTTGCATCAACCGCAGGCGGTTTTATTGCTAATGAAAGCTCTGACCCCGATGGCCTCGACATCATGCGATTGAGAATTTAATTGCAAGTTAAAGCTCTGACCCCGGTGTAGCAGCGGTGTAGCAACACGTTGACGACAAAGCAAAGCGCGCTACACTTTGGTCTTGCCCACCGAATGGAGACATGATGCGTCCGATCCCTCTGCAGTGCTGCCTCGCCATCCTCGCCGCCCTCGGGCCGCTCGCGCCGGCGCAGGCGGACACCGTCCTCGATAACGCCAACGGCTATACCCTCGACAGCCGCAACGAGCTGCTGCGCTTCACGTCCCTGGCGTTCGACGACAAGGGCCGCATCCTGGCCGTCGGCAGCGCCGCCCAGACCCGCGCCAGGGCGCCCAAGGCGCGCCACATCGACCTGCAAGGCAAAACCGTCCTGCCCGGCCTGATCGACGCCCACGGCCACGTGTTCGGCCTCGGCGAGATGCTCACCCAGCTCGACCTGGCCGGCAGCGCCACCCTGGCCGATGCCCTCAAGGCCGCCGCCGACTACGCCCGCGCCAATCCCTCGCACGCCTGGCTGCGCGGACGCGGCTGGAACCAGGAGATCTGGAAGCTGGGCCGCTTCCCCACCGCCGCCGAACTCGATGGCGCCGTCGCCGACCGCCCCATCTGGCTCGAACGCGTCGACGGCCACGCCGGCTGGGCCAACACGCGCGCGCTGCAACTGGCGGGCATCGGCAAGGACACCCCCGATCCCGCCGGCGGCAAGATCGTGCGCGACGCCGACGGCAACGCCACCGGGGTCCTGATCGACGCCGCCCAGGACCTGGTCGCCAAGGTGCTGCCCAAGCAATCCGAAGCCCAGGCCAAAGTCGTCCTCGATCGCGCCCTCGGCCAGATCGCGCAGATGGGCCTGACCAGCGTGCACGACGCCGGCGTGAGCGTCGGCCAGGACGCCCTCTACCGCAGCTACGCCGACCAGGGCAAACTGACCGCGCGCATCTACGGCATGATCGGCGACGTCGGCGCCGACTTCGACCAGCTCGCGGCCAGGGGCCCGCTGAAAACCTACGCCGGCGAGCTGTATGCCCTGCGCGCGGTCAAGCTGTATTCGGACGGCGCCCTGGGCAGCCGCGGCGCCGCCCTGATCGCGCCCTACAGCGACGAACCGGCGTCGCACGGCCTGCTGTTCCGCAAGGACGCCGACATCGTCGCCATGATGGACAAGGCGATGAAGCGCGGCTACCAGGTCAACGTGCACGCCATCGGCGACGCCGGCAACCGCCAGATCCTGGACGGCTACCAGCAACTGATCCCGCGCCACAACAGTGCGTCCCTGCGCCACCGCATCGAGCACGCGCAGGTCGTGGCCCCGGCCGACATCGCGCGCTTCAAGACCATCGGCATCGTGCCGTCGATGCAGCCGACCCACGCCACGTCCGACATGAACATGGCCGAACAGCGCGTCGGCCCGCAGCGCATCAAGGGCGCCTACGCCTGGCGCACCTTTCTCAAGCAGGGCTCGCGCATCGCCTGCGGATCGGACTTCCCGGTGGAGTCGTCCAACCCCTTCTTCGGCATCCACGCGGCCGTCACGCGCCAGGATGCGGCGGGCAGGCCGGCCGCCGGCTGGTACGCCAACGAGGCCATGACGCTCAAGGAAGCGCTGCGCTGCTTCACCCTCGACGCGGCCTGGGCCGGCCACCGGGAAAAATCCACCGGCTCGCTGGAAAAAGGCAAATGGGCCGATTTCATCGTGATCGACCAGGACCTGTTCAGCATGCCGGCGGCCGACATCCACAAGGTCGGCGTGCTGCAAACCTGGGTCGGCGGGCGCCAGGTCTTCAAAAAGGAGTAGGCGGGGAGGGGGTGCACAAATGATTTGACTTGGTTGTATATACAACTTAGACTTTGAAGCTGCACGGGGCGCGTGGCGGTTGCGCGCGCGCCTGCCCCCTAAACTCATGAAGGAGATGCCATGCCCACCGATCCGACCAGTTTCGATGACGATCCCCGCTTCGACGCCAGCCGCACGATCCGCGCCCCGCGCGGCACTGAGCTCGCTTGCAAGAGCTGGCTGACGGAGGCGGCCTACCGCATGATCCAGAATAATCTGGATGCGGAGGTGGCGGAAAACCCCAGGCACCTGGTGGTGTACGGCGGCATCGGCCGCGCGGCCCGCAACTGGGCCTGCTACGACCAGATCCTCGCCTCCCTGCGCGAGCTGGAAGACGACCAGACCCTGCTGATCCAGTCCGGCAAGCCGGTCGGCGTGTTCCAGACCCACGCCGACGCGCCGCGCGTCCTGATCGCCAATTCGAACCTGGTGCCCAAGTGGGCCAACTGGGAGCACTTCAATGAACTCGACCGCAAGGGCCTGTTCATGTACGGGCAGATGACCGCCGGCAGCTGGATCTACATCGGCACCCAGGGCATCGTGCAGGGCACCTACGAAACCTTCGCCGAGGCGGGCCGCCAGCATTTCGGCGGCGACTGGGGCGGACGCTGGATTCTCACCGCGGGCCTGGGCGGCATGGGCGGCGCGCAGCCGCTGGCGGCCACCTTCGCCGGCGCGGTCTCGCTCAATATCGAGTGCCAGCAGAGCAGCATCGACTTCCGCCTGCGCACGCGCTACCTGGACAAGCAGGCCAGGGATATCGACGACGCCATCGCCCTCATCGAGCAGCACACGGCCGCGCGCGAAGCGGTGTCGATCGGCCTCTTGGGCAACGCGGCCGAGGTGCTGCCGGAGCTGGTGCGGCGCGCCAGGGCCGGCGGCCTGGTGCCGGACCTGGTGACCGACCAGACCTCGGCGCACGACCTGATCAACGGCTACCTGCCGCGCGGCTGGACGGTCGAGCAGTGGAAGGCGGCGCAGAAGGACCCGTCCCAGCATGCGCGCCTGTCCGCCGACGCGCAAGCGTCGTGCGCGGTGCACGTGCAGGCCATCCTCGACTTCCATGCGATGGGCGTGCACGCCGTCGATTACGGCAACAACATCCGCCAGGTGGCCAAGGACCAGGGCGTGGCGAACGCCTTCGACTTCCCCGGCTTCGTGCCGGCCTATATCCGGCCGCAGTTCTGCGAAGGGCGCGGCCCGTTCCGCTGGGTGGCGCTGTCGGGCGACCCGGAAGATATCTACAAGACCGATGCCAAGATCAAGGAGCTGTTCCCGGAGCAAAAGCAGGTGCACCACTGGCTCGACATGGCGCGCGAGCGCATCGCCTTCCAGGGCCTGCCGGCGCGCATCTGCTGGCTGGGACTGGGCGAGCGCCACATCGCCGGCCTGGCCTTCAACGAGATGGTGCGCACGGGCGAACTGAAAGCGCCTGTCGTCATCGGCCGCGACCACCTGGACACCGGCTCGGTCGCCAGCCCGAATCGCGAAACGGAAGCCATGCGCGACGGCACCGACGCCGTCTCCGACTGGCCGCTCCTGAACGCGCTGCTCAATACCGCCGGGGGCGCGACCTGGGTGTCGCTGCATCACGGCGGCGGCGTCGGCATGGGCTACTCGCAGCATTCGGGCGTGGTGATCGTGGCCGACGGCAGCGAGGCCGCCGCCAAACGGCTGGCGCGGGTGCTGGTCAACGACAGCGGCTCGGGCGTCATGCGCCACGCCGATGCCGGCTACGAGACGGCGCTCGCCTGCGCCAAACGCAATGGCCTGAACCTGCCGATGGTCCGGTAACCCTCCTTCACGCACATCCGAACAGAGCACACATGAACACGACTTCGAACCAAGGCTGGACCCTCACTCCCGGCGCCATGAGCATGGCCGACCTGCGCGCCGTCTGGGCCGCACCCGGTGCGCTGGCGCTGGCGCCATCGGCTTACCCTGTCATCGAGGCTTCGGCCGCGGCGGTCGACGCCATCGTCGCCAAGGGCGACGCCGCCTACGGCATCAACACCGGTTTCGGCATCCTGGCCAAGACCCGCATCCCGGACGCGCAGCTGGAAGAACTGCAGCGCAACCTGATCCTGTCGCACTCGGTCGGCACCGGCGCGCTGCTGCCGGACGCCGTCGTGCGCCTGATCGTGCTGATGAAAATCGGCAGCCTGGCGCGCGGCTTTTCGGGCGTGCGTCCGCTCATCATCGATACCCTGATCGCGCTGTACAACGCCGGCATCATGCCGGCCATTCCGGCCAAGGGCTCGGTCGGCGCCTCGGGCGACCTGGCGCCGCTGGCGCACATGACCCTGGCCATGCTGGGCGTGGGCCAGGTGCGCGTCAACGGCGAACTGATGGAAGCGGCCGACGCGCTCAAGGCGGCCGGCATCGCGCCGGTGGTGCTCGGTCCCAAGGAAGGGCTGGCGCTGATCAACGGCACCCAGGTCTCGACCGCGCTGGCGCTGCATGGCCTGTTCATGGCCGAGCGCCTGCTGGAAGCGGCCATGGTGGCCGGTTCCCTGTCGCTCGATGCGGCCAAGGGCAGCGATGCGCCGTTCGACGCGCGCGTGCACGAGGTGCGCGGCCAGCCGGGCCAGATCGCCGCCGCCGCCATCTATCGCCAGCTGGTGGCGTCGAGCGCGATCCGCGCCTCGCACCTGGTGGGCGACGAGCGCGTGCAGGATCCGTACAGCCTGCGCTGCCAGCCGCAGGTCATGGGCGCGATCATGGACCTGATCGCGAACGCCGCGCGCACCCTCCTGATCGAGGCCAATGCGGTGACCGACAATCCGCTGATCTTCGCCGACACCGGCGAGATCATCTCGGGCGGGAATTTCCACGCCGAGCCGGTCGCCTTTGCGGCCGACACGCTGGCGCTGGCGATCGCCGAAATCGGCGGCCTGGCCGAGCGCCGCATCGCGCTGCTGATCGACGCCACCCTGTCCGGCCTGCCGCCGTTCCTGGTGCGCGAGCCGGGCGTCAATTCCGGCTTCATGATCGCCCACGTCACCGCCGCCGCGCTGGCGTCGGAGAACAAGTCGCTGGCGCATCCGGCCAGCGTGGACAGCCTGCCGACCTCCGCCAACCAGGAAGACCACGTCAGCATGGCGACGTTTGCGGCACGGCGCCTGGACGAGATGGCGCACAATACCGCCGTCATCGTCGGCATCGAGCTGCTGGCGGCGGCGCAGGGGATCGATTTCCACCGTCCGCTCACGTCGTCGCCGCACCTGGAGCATGTGCACCGGCAGCTGCGCGGCAAGGTGCCGTTCTTCGAGTCCGACCGCTTCTTCGCGCCGGATATCGAGGCGGCGCGCCGGATGGTGCTGGACGGCGAACTGAGCGCATCGTGCAAGCCGCTGTTCGCGGCCTTGTACGGCGCCGTGCCTTCGAATTGATATTCAGGCAATAATGCAAAAAAGGTAAAGGTGGGCGATCATGGATTTTGACTTCAAGGCGGGCAGTATTCCTTTGCTGGTGTCGATGCCGCACGTGGGCACCGACATCCCGGACGACATCGCGGCGCGCCTGTCGGCCGACGCGCTGGCCCGTCCCGACACCGACTGGCACCTGGCGCAGCTCTATGGTTTCCTGGGCGAGATGGGGGCCTCGACCCTGGCCGCGCGCTGGTCGCGCTACGTGATCGACCTGAATCGTCCGCCCGAAGACACCAACCTGTATCCGGGCATGGACACGACCGGGCTGTGTCCGCTCGATACCTTCGCCAGCACGGCGCTGTACCTGGAAGGCCAGGCGCCCGACGAGCACGACGTGCGCGGGCGGCTGGTGCGCTACTGGCAGCCTTACCACCGCCAGCTACGGTCCGAAATCGACCGCCTGCTGGCGCTGCACGGCAAGGTGGTGCTGTGGGATGCGCATTCGATCGCCTCGGTGGTGCCGCGCTTTTTCGAAGGGCGCCTGCCGGACCTCAATTTCGGCAGCGCCCAGGGCACCTCGTGCGCGCCCGGCCTGGAACAGGCCGTGGTCGGCGTGGCCCGGGCGCAGGAGCGCTTTTCGGTGGCCGTCAACGGCCGCTTCAAGGGCGGCTACATCACGCGCCACTACGGCCAGCCGGATGCGCACGTGCATGCGATCCAGCTCGAGATGTGCCAGGTGCTGTACATGGACGAAAGCGCGCCCTTCGCCTACCGGCCGCAAGTCGCGGCCGAGGTCCAGCCGCTGCTGCGCAAACTGACCGAAGCGGCCGTGGGCTGGGTGCGGGCATGAGCGAGCCGCGCGTGCTGTTCGCGCGCCAGGCGTTGCTGGCGCAGGGTTGGCAGCGCGACGTGCGCCTCGAATGGGATGCCGGCGGCACGCTGCTGGCGGTGGCGCCGGACGCCCCGCACCAGGGCGAGCCCGAGGCCGATATCGTCCTGCCGGGCATGGTCAACCTGCATTCGCACGCCTTCCAGCGCGCCTTGGGCGGGCTGACCGAAACGGCGGGCGAGGGCCCGGACAGCTTCTGGACCTGGCGCCAGCTGATGTACCGCTTCGCCCACAACATCACGCCCGGGCATATCGAGGCCATCGCCGCGCAGCTGTTCTCGGAATGCCTGCGCCACGGCTACACCTCGGTGTGCGAATTCCATTACGTGCAGCGCGACCAGGACGGCGCCATGTACGCGCGTCCGGCGCAAACGGCCGAACGCGTGGTCGCCGCCGCGCACGCGACCGGCATCGGCGTGACCATGCTGCCGGTCCTGTACAGCTATGCGGGCTTCGGCGACCAGCCGCTGGCGCCGCAACAGGGGCGCTTCCGCACCGACGCCGCCGACGTGCTGCGCATCGTCGAGGCGCTCGAACCCTTGCGCTCGAGCCAGGTCGAAGTCGGCGTGGCCCCGCATTCGCTGCGCGCGGCGTCGCTCGGCCAGATCCGCGCGGTGCTGGCGGCGCTGCCGGCAAGCCGTCCGCTGCACATCCACATCGCCGAGCAGCAGGGCGAAATCGCGCAGTGCCTGGCGGCGACCGGCCAGCGCCCGGTGCGCTACCTGATGGACCATGTCGCGCTGGATGCGCGCTGGTGCCTGGTGCACGCCACCCACCTGGACGAGGGCGAAGTGGCGGCGCTGGCCGCCAGCGGCGCCGTGGCGGGCCTGTGCCCGACCACCGAGGCCAACCTGGGCGACGGCCTGTTCCCGCTCGCGCCCTTCCTGGCCGCCGGCGGGCGCATCGGCATCGGCAGCGACAGCCATGTGTCGCAGTCGCCGCTGGAAGAACTGCGCTGGCTCGAATACGGCCAGCGCCTGCTGCACCAGAAGCGCAATGTGGCCTCGTCCCCAACGCAGCGCCGCGTGGGCGACTTTTTGTGGCACAGTGCCTTGCATGGCGGCGCGCTGGCCAGCGGACGCCCGGTGGGCGTGCTGGAGGCGGGCAAACGGGCCGACCTGCTGGTACTGGACAGCGATTCGCCGAACCTGGCCGGCATCGGCGCCGACGATGTGCTGGGCAGTGTCATCTTTTGCGGTAACGACAATCCAGTCAGGGATGTGATGGTGGGCGGCCGCTGGGTCGTGCGCCATCGCGAGCACATTGCGCAAGGGGCGATTGCGCAGCGCTACAAACAGACCATCGCCGAACTGCGCAAGCTACGACCATGACCATCCTGATCCCCTACGCCAGCCTGCTTGCCTCCCCGTGGAAAAACGGCGGCGGCAGCACCACCGAAATCGCCATTTCGCCCCCTGGCGCGGGGCTCGACACCTTCGACTGGCGCATCAGCCTCGCCACCATCGCGGCCAGCGGGCCGTTCTCGGTCTTCGAGGGCATCGACCGCACCCTGGCGCTGGTCGACGGCCCGGGCGTGACGCTCGATATCGACGGCGACGGCCGCTTCGTGCTCAGCGAGGACGAGCCGGTGCTGGAATTCGCCGGCGAGGCGCAGGTCGCCGCCACCGTGGGCGCCCGCCCGACCACCGACTTCAACGTCATGACGCGGCGCGCGCGCTGTGCGCACCAGCTGGGCAGGCGCAGCCTGTCGGGCATGTCCGGCTTCGCCACGCGGGCCGACCTGACGGTGCTGTTCCTGGCCGAAGGCGACAGCCTGGAAGTGAGCAACGACGAGCAGCGCTTCGGCATGGTGCGCTACGACGCCGTGCTGTTCGACGGCGACGCCAGCTGGACCCTCGAAGCGGGCCAGGCGACGATTTTCATCGTCGATATCCACTTCCATGAGGATTGAGCGATGACGCAGCGCGACACCCCTTGCGACGCCCTGTTTACCAATGTGCACCTGGCCACCATGGAGCAGGGCTATGGCGAACTGCGTGACGGCGCCATTGCGGTGGCCGACGGGCGCATCGCCTGGCTCGGGCCGCGCGCCGAGGCGCCGCGGGCGGCCAGCGTGCACGATGGCGGCGGCTGCTGGCTCACGCCGGGCCTGATCGACTGCCATACCCACATCGTCCACGCCGGCAACCGCAGCGACGAATTCGAGGCGCGCCTGAACGGCGCCACCTATGAAGAGATCGCCAAGGCCGGCGGCGGCATCATGTCCACCGTGCGCGCAACGCGCGCCGCCCCGGAAGACGAATTGCTGCGCCAGAGCCTGGCGCGCGTGGCCAGCCTGCTGGCCGAAGGCGTGACCACGCTCGAAATCAAGTCCGGCTACGGCCTGAGCCTGGACGACGAGGCCAAGATGCTGCGCGCGGCGCGCCGCGTGGGGCAGGTGCTGCCGGTGCGCGTCTCGACCACCTTCCTCGGCGCGCATGCGCTGCCGCCCGAATTCGCCGGCCGCGCCGACGATTACGTCGACGAGATCTGCCAGCACATGCTGCCGCAACTGGCGGCGCTCGGCCTGGCCGACGCGGTCGACGCCTTCTGCGAGCGCATCGGCTTTACCAGGGACCAGACCGAGCGCATTTTCGAGGCGGCGCGGCGCCACGGCATGCCGGTCAAGCTGCACGCGGAACAGCTGTCGGACCAGGGCGGGGCGCAACTGGTGGCGCGCTTCGGCGGGCTCTCGGCCGACCACCTGGAACACCTCAGCCTGGCCGGCATCGATGCGATGGCGGCCGCCGGCACGGTGGCGGTGCTGCTGCCGGGCGCCTACTACTTCCTGCGCGATACCGTGCAGCCGCCGGTGGCGGCGCTGCGCGCGGCAAGCGTGCCGATGGCGGTGGCCACCGACTGCAATCCCGGCACCTCGCCCCTGACCTCGATCCTGCTGGCGATGAACATGGCCTGCACCCTGTGGCGCCTGACGCCGCAGGAGGCGCTGGCCGGCGCCACCATCCACGCCGCGCGCGCGCTCGGCCTGGCGGCCGAGATCGGCTCGCTGGCGGTCGGCAAACGCGCCGACTTCGCGCTGTGGAACATCGCCCGTCCGGCCGACCTGTCGTACGCCATGGGCCTGAACCCCTGCCGCGCTGTCGTGAATGCGGGCGTGCTGCGCAAACCGGTGGTAAGCTTGCCCGATTAATTTGTCGGGAGAGTGCCGTGCGCACCTTTTTTGCCACGGCCTTGCGCTGGGTAGCTGTGTTGACGCTGGTCCTGGGAGGCGCCGCCACGGCGGCCGATGCCGACACCCTGCGCGTCGGTTCCAAGCGCTTTACCGAGTCGTACATCCTGGGCGAGGTGCTGACCCAGAGCGCCGCCGCCCGGGGCGGCAGGGCCGAACACCGCCAGGGCCTGGGCAATACGGCCATCGTGCTGGCCGCCCTGCAGGCCGGCAGCATCGACGTGTATCCCGAATATATGGGCACGATCGACCTCGAAATCCTCAAGAACAGCAGCGCCAGTTCGCTCGAGCAGATGCGCGCGGCCTTGCAACCCATGGGCCTGGGCGTGGCCGTGCCGCTGGGCTTTAACAATACCTACGCGCTGGCCATGCGCGCCGACAGCAAGGGGATCGAGAGCCTGTCGGACCTGGCGCGCCAGCCGACGCTCAAACTCGGCCTGTCGCACGAATTCATCGGCCGCGCCGATGGCTGGCCGGGCCTGAAGCAGCGCTACGGCCTGCCGCACACGCCGCGCGGCCTCGATCACGGCATCGCCTACGAGGCCCTGGCGCAGCGCCAGGTCGACCTGATCGACATCTACTCGACCGACGCCAAGATCCGCCAGTACGGCCTGCGCGTGCTCAAGGACGACCTGGGCTATTTTCCGCGCTACGACGCCATGCTGCTGTACCGGCTCGACGCGCCGCAGCGCTTCCCGAAGGAGTGGGCGGCCATCGCCGCCCTGGAAGGGCGCATCAGCGCCGAACAGATGATCGCCATGAACGCGCAGGTGGAACTGGAAGGCAAGAGCTTCGCCGCCGTGGCCAGGCACTGGCTGAGCCCGGCCAATGCGGCGGGCGACGCGCGCGCCGGCCTGATCACCAAGATATTCGACGCCAGCCTGTGGACCCTGACGCGCCAGCACCTCGTGCTGGTGCTGGCATCGGTGATCCTGGCCTGCCTGGTCGGCATTCCGCTCGGGATCGTGGCCGCGTTTGCGCCGCGCCTGCGGCAACCGGTGCTGGCGCTGGCCGGGATGCTGCAGACGGTGCCGTCGCTGGCCCTGCTGGCGATCCTGATTCCGCTGCTGGGCATGATCGGCACCGTGCCGGCGCTGGTGGCGCTGTTCGTGTACGCGCTGCTGCCGATCGTGCGCAACACCTGCACCGGCCTGCTCGGCGTGCCGCAGGGCTTGCGCACGGCGGCGCAGGCCCTGGGGCTGGGGCGGCGCGCGACATTGATCGATGTCGAGCTGCCGCTGGCGCTGCCGGTCATCCTGGCGGGCATCAAGACGGCGGCGGTGATGAGCGTCGGCACGGCGACGATTGCGGCCTTCATCGGCGCGGGCGGATTCGGCGAGCGCATCACGATCGGCCTGGCGCTCAACGATAACGATATGTTGCTGGCTGGGGCGATTCCGGCGGCGCTGCTGGCCTTGCTGACCCAGGGTCTGTTTGAAGCAGGAGAACGCTTGATCGCGCGCCGCAATTAGTGTTGCGTGTTTGAACGACGTGTTTCCTCATTTGCGCCGTGTCAAGCCTGCGGTTTTTGGGAGGGTAATAATTGCTTACACCGGTAAGCAATTGTAAAGGCCCGCCAATTCACGCTGACCGGCAACTATAGTGAAGCCGTAGATTGTCTCCAGTCTCCCCTCCCCATTCTAAAAAATGGGTTTGCCCACGGTGAATTTAACCCGTGGGCTTTTTCTTTTTCAGGCCGCCGCCAGCTTGGCCAGCGCTTCGCCGTCGACGCGGCAGATGCGCCAGTCCGGCAAGATCTGCGCTCCCATGCCCTTGTAGAAGTTGATGGCGTTCTCGTTCCAGTCGAGCACCGACCACTCGAACCGTCCGCACTGGCGCTGCACCGCCAGTTGCGCCAGCGCGGCCAGCATCTGCTTGCCGTAGCCCTTGCCGCGATGGACTTGTTTGACGTACAGGTCTTCCAGGTACAAGCCCTTGCGCGTGAGGAAGGTCGAAAAATTGTGGAAGAACAGGGCGAAGCAGGCCACCTCGCCATGCTCCTCGCCGACCAGGGCTTCGCACGATGGGCGCTCGCCGAACAGCGCATCGTGCAGTTGCGCTTCGGTGGCCACGACCAGGTGTTCGAGCTTTTCGAACACGGCCAGCTCGACGATCATGCCGTAAATGTGGGCAACGTCGGATGGCTGGGCGGGGCGGATGCGGAAGTTGTTATCGGTAGTCATGGAACCTCGGGAATGGCGGCCAGGCTTGCCTCTGGCGCGGGTTGGCTTGAAGGGGAAGGTGTTGCAACGGCGGCCGGCGCACGCAGCGCCCAGGCGACACTGGCCAGGCACACTGCCATGCCCAGCCATTCGACCGGACCGGGCCGGTAATGCTCGAGCTGGATCGACAGCAGCACGGAAATGACGGGCGTGACCACGCCGATGTACACGGCTTTCGCCGAGCCGATGCGGTTAATCAGCGTAAAGTAGGCATGGAAGGCGATCACCGAGCCGAACAGCGACAGGTACAGCAGCGCCATCCAGTAACGCGGCGCGCCCGGCAGCACGAAGGGCTGGCCGGTCGCGAGCGCCCAGGCGGTCACCATCGAGGTGCCCCAGAACATCGACCAGGCCATGGTCAGCAACAGGTTCGACGATTGTTCGCGCACCTTGGAGACCACCACCGTGCCGGCCGAGCTGGCAATGGTGGCGGCCAGGGCCAGGGTCAGGCCGAGCAGGAAGTGGCCGGTGCCGCCGCCGGCGATCTCGTTCCAGGCGCCCGCAATCGAGCGATAGAACAGCATCGTCACGCCGACCAGGGCGATCATGCCGGCCGCCCAGGTGCGCCAGGCAATCGGCGTGCCGAACGCGATGCGGCTGCAGATCGGGGTCCAGAACACCATCAGCGCGAACAGCACCGCGACCAGGCCCGACACCAGGTATTGCTCGGAACCGTAAGTACACACATAGGAGAGGGCGAAGGTGAAGAAGCCCTGCAGCACGACCCAGCGCTGGGCGCGCCACGGCAGGTATAACTTGTCGCCGCGCAGCAGACACCAGGCGAACAGGGTGGCCGAGGCCAGGCCGAAACGGTAGACCACCGACACCGCCGGCGCGACTTCGCCCAGCTGCAAGGTGATGGCAAAAAAGGTGGAGCCCCAGATCAGGGCCGCGATCGCGAAGAGGAGAGGAGATGACATGCGGAAAGTATACGGTGATTCCCGACTTCCTGCCCGCCATCCTCGATTCCCCATCGGTGCGCGATATCGCCTACCAGGACAGATTCAGGCGCCGGTACAGGAAGCTCAGCACGAACAGCGGGCCGATCAGCAGAAAACGCAGGTCCTCGAAGAACGATGGCTTTTTACCCTCGATCTTGTGGCCGATAAATTGCCCGATCCAGGCCAGCACGAAGATGGCCAGCGACAATGGCAGCACGGCGGCCGGCGGCATCAGGCTGAGCAGGCCGAGCATCGCCGCCGACATGGCCAGCATGCCGAGCGCGAAGGGTTTCGATAGCTGGAAGTAATAGCACAGCGACAGCACGGTGACGGCCACGGCGGCGAACGGGTGGATCCACCAGATAATGCCGAGCAGGGTAAACACGATCACCGGCACGCAGACAAAGTGAATCAACTCGTTGGTGTGGTTCAGGTGGCTTTCGCTGTATTTGGCGAGCAAGGTATCGATGGCGCGCGGCGCCGATGCTTGGTCCATGGGAGTCTCCGGATTTTGTTGTCGTGATTGGCTTGCCAGACGATTCTACACCTGTCCTGGGGGCTGCTAGAATCGCTGCCATGAACCATTTCCAGCCCGCCGATGCCGACCCGGATGCGCCGCAGCTCAAGCGCTGTTTTGCGCCGGTGGTCGACGTCCGCACGCGCATCCTGGTGCTCGGCAGCCTGCCGGGCGAGCGCTCGCTTGCGCAGCAGCAGTACTACGGCCATCGCCAGAACCGTTTCTGGGCCTTGATGTCGGAAGTGACCGGCGCCGACCTGGTGGCGCTCGATTACGAGGCGCGCCTGGCGGCGCTGCTGGCGCACGGTATCGGCCTGTGGGATGTGGTGGCCGAAGCCCGCCGCGAAGGCAGCCTGGACAGTCAGATTCGCGGCCAGGTCGGCAACGACCTGGCGGGGCTGGTCGAGAGCTTGCCGCAGCTGGCGACGATTGCCTTCAATGGCGGCACGGCGGCGCGGCTGGGCGTGAAGGCGCTGGGCGGGCTGGCGCAGCGCTATCGCATCGTGAACTTGCCGTCGAGCAGTCCGGCGTACACGGCGCCGTATGCGGAAAAGATGCTGGTATGGCGCACATTGCGCGATCATGCGCGGCCCCTTGCGAGCGACCTGGCGTAGCCGCCTCCAGGCGTTCGCATCGCAGGGCGGGATTGGTGCCTGGAATCTTGCTGACCTGCGTCAATGCGATATGCATTAAGCAAAGAATAATTTTTATCTTGACGCAAGTTTGTCATCGGAATAGGATTTCCTTGCCGCTACAAGCGGTACACCGTTGGATTGAATTTCGCTATTTTTTAGAAAGATACGGAAATGAAAAATCAAAATGGAATGAAAACGTTCGCGTTCAAGCTGGCCGAGAAAAAAACCAAGGAAGTCAAACCCGCACCACAGTGGCAAGCACGCGAAGGCGTTTCCACTGCCGGCTGCTCCGGTCCTGATGCGCGCGGCGACCGCCGCCCAGGCCGCGACAACGGCATCTACTGCTGACCGATTCACCGGATAAAAAGCCTTGCGTATCGCAGGGCTTTTTTTTATCCCCGCCACTGTCGTCGACTTCACTTTTTTGAAAGACCGGTCCATGGAAAAGCAAGAGAACACCAAGCTGTTTGCCTTCAAACTCGCAGAAAAAAAGGAAAAGCAAGCCAACCCGGCGCCGCAATGGAAACTGCGCGACGGCGTCGCCAGCGCCGGCTGCTCCGGCGAAGAGCATCGCGCCGACGGTTACTGGGGCCACGATCTGGGCGTGTGGTGCTGATCGGCTGACACCCAGGCAGCCCTGCTCGTCGGGCAGGGCTTTTTTTCCGACCTCTTCCAACTGGCTTATGGCGAAAAAGGTTCTGATTGTCAGTAACAGCGCCGACCTGCATGTCGACCTCCTGATCCCCATCCTGCAGGCCAAGGGCTGCGCGGCCTTCCGCATCGACCTGGACGCCTTTCCGCGCGATTACCAGAGCTCGCAATGGTTCGCCGCCGGCAGCCTGCGCCAGTCGATCCGCCACCTGCCCTCGGGCGACACGCTCGACCTGGCCGACGTGGGCGCGATCTGGAGCCGCAAGCCGGCCGAATTCAGTTTTCTCAGCCCCGACCTGGGCGTCCAGGAACGTGCCTACGCCAGGGGAGAGACGGAGCAGGCGCTGTTCGGCATGCTTTATACGCTCGACTGCTTCTGGATGAGCCATCCGCTGGCCCTGCGCGGCGCCATGTGGAAGGGCGAGCAGTTGCAGCGCGCCGCGCGCATGGGCTTTCGCATTCCCGCTTCGCTGACCACCAATTCGCCGGCCGAGGTGAGCGCCTTTCGCGCCAGCTTCGACGGCCCCATGATCTTCAAGGCCCTCTCCAGCCCCAACCTGGGCGGCGAAGACCTGGCCGACGAGGACCGCGTGGCCAACGGCATCGGCACCACCCTGGTCGACGACGCCATGCTGGAGAACCTGGCGTCGGTGGCCGAACTGGCCTGCCATTTTCAGCAGTACATCCCCAAGCAGTACGAACTGCGCGTGACGATCATCGGCGAGCGCGTGTTCGCGGCCAAGATCCACTCGCAGGACGACGAACGCACCGCCATCGATTCGCGCGACATGTCGGCCGATATCCTGTACGAGGCGACCGTGCTGCCGGATGCGCTGCGCGAGCGCTGCCTGGCCTTCGTGCGCAGCTACGGCCTGGCCTACAGCGCGCTGGACCTGATCGTCACGCCGGACGACGACGTGGTTTTCCTGGAAAATAATCCGGTCGGCCAGTTTCTCTACATCGAGCAGTTGATTCCCGCCTTCGCCATGCTCGACGCGCTGGCCGGCCGACTCATTGAGGAGTGCGCATGACGCAGTCACACCGTTTTCCCGTGCGCGAGCAGATCAAGGAGATCGAAGCGCTGCGCGACAGCCGCGTGCTGGTCTTCGCCGCCTCGAACCTGGACATGGAGATCCTGCCGGCCCTGTATGAACAGTGCCGCGCCATCGGCCGCGTGCCGCGCCTGGACGTGGTGCTGCAATGCCGTGGCGGCATCGTCAACGCGGCGCGCCGCATCGCGCTGCTGCTGCGCCAGTTCAGCGAGCGCCTGGCCTTCATCGTGCCCTATCAGTGCGAGTCCTCGGCCACCATCCTGGCGCTGGCCGCCGATGAAATCATCGCCGGCGACCTGGCCATGTTTTCGCCGATCGACCCGCACCTGCATGGCGGCACCGATGAAGACAGCCCAGCCTCGTCGTTCTCGTGCCAGGACATCAAGATGTTCGGCGCCATGAGCGAGGAATGGTTCGGCATCAGCTCCGACGAGGCGCGCTTGCAGTCGCTGGGCCTCCTGTGCAACAGCATCTTCCCGCCGACCCTCACCGCGTTCTACCGCACCACCCAGGAAGTGATGCGGATCGGCGAAGAACTGCTGCGCTTCCAGATGCCCGACAAACCCGAGAGCGTTCGCCAGGACGTGGTCAAGGAGCTGATGTTCGGCTACTACTCGCACAATTACGCGCTCACCCGCGAGGAGATGGCCAGACTGGGCCTGCGCATCCGGCGCGAGCCGGAAGTCGAGGAGTGCGCCTGGCGCATGTCGCGCGTGCTGCAAACGATCGTCGGCGGCGGCCTGCGCGAATCGGCCGACGCCCCGTGGAACGATGTGCTGCTGGCCACGCGCGACGGCGGCATGCTGCGCGAACACCGCAGCGGCGGCTTCCTGCCGCGCTGGGGCAAGCTGGCCGTATGAGCGCGCCGGCCTACCTTGCGGAGATCATCCGCTATTTCACCGCGTTCCTGCTGGCCTGCGCCGCATTCGGCAAATTGCGCACGCTGGCCGCGTTTTCGCACAACCTGGCCGAGTCCTTCGGCGTACCGCGGCGGGCGGCGGCCGTCGTCGCGCCGGCCGTGGTGGCGCTGGAGGCGCTGCTGGCAGCCCTGATTCTCGCCGGCGGCGCCGTCGGGCGCCTCGGCATGGGCGCCGCCCTGGTGCTGTTCGTGGCGCTGACGGCGCTGGTCGGCTATCGCTACGTGGTCGAAGGCAGCGTCAAATGCAGCTGCTTCGGCGAGAGCGAACGGCCGGTATCGGGCTACGATCTGCTGCGCAATGGCCTGGTCATCGCCAGTATCGGCGTCTGCCTCGCGTTCTCCGGCGGCGCCGCCTTCGGCAGGAAAGACAGCGTGCTGGCCGCCGCGCTGGCGCTGATCGCCACCATCGGCGCCATCGGCTTTCACGATCTCGCGCGCGCCCTGAAACGGAGCGCCTGATGGATAGCGACGTCCTGGCCGTCATCCTGCTGCTGCTGGCCCTGAGCGTGGCGCTCAATCTCACGCTGTCGCTGCATCTGTTAAAGGTTGTCGCCAGCCTGAGCGCGGCGGCGAAGGCGGCATCGATCCTGCCGCTGGGCGAGGAAGTCGGCGCCTTCACCGGTAAATCTCTCGTCGGCGGCGCGCCGCTCACGGTGGGCGGCGATGGCCAGCCGGCGGTGCTGCTGTTCCTGTCCAGCGCCTGTCCCAAGTGCCGCCACAAGCTGCCCGAGATCGCGCGCCTGGCGCCGCTGGCGCAGCAGGCCGGCGTGGCGCTCTGGCTGGTCAGCGTCGAACCGGGCTGGCGCCTGCGCCGCTTCCTGCAAGCGACGGCGCTGGACGCCCATGCCGTGCGCGTGGCGGCAGCCGAGTACGAGATGCTCAACCCGCTCATGTCGTCGCCCTCGTACCTGTTCGTCAGCCAGGACGGCACGCTGGACGCGCGCGGCATGATCGGCGACGAGGACTGGCGCAGCTTCTGCGAACAGATGGACGAGGTGCAGATGGCGCACGAGGCCAGCGCGTGAGCCGGCCGTCGCCCCACCTCGACCGCCTGCGCCTGCTGCGCCCCTTCGCCTGGCGCTTGGGCGCGGGCCTGGTGTGCATGGCGGTCACGGTGCTGATCCAGCTGGCCTACCCGAAGGCGCTGTCGTACTTCATCGATAACATCAACGTGCGCAAGGACATGGCGTGGTTCAGCTCACTGGCCCTGACCATGCTGGCGGTGCTGGCGCTGCAGGCGGTGGCCGCCACGGCGCGCTATTATATTTTCGAGTCGACCGGCTACATGATCGTCACCCGCATCCGGCGCCAGTTGTACGCGGCGCTGATCGAGCAGCCGATCCGCTTCTACGACAAGCACCACGTCGGCGAACTGAATAACCGCCTCACGGCCGATGTCGAAATCCTGCACGACACGCTGACCATGGGCATGGCGGTGTCGCTGCGCTGCCTGTGCGTGTTCATTGGCGGGGTGGTGATGCTGCTGACGATTTCGCCGGTGCTCAGCCTGATGCTGGTGATCTTTTTGCCGGCCACCCTGTTCATCGGCAAAATGACGGGCAAGGTGTACCGCAAGCGAGCGAGCCTGATGCAGGACGGCCAGGCCGAATGCGGCAAGGTCGCGCAGGAGCATTTTTCGAACATCCGCCTGGTGCACGCCTTCAGCCAGCAGCGCACCGCGCGCGCACGCTATGCCGGCGCCACCGAACACGCGCTGTCGCTGTCGGTGTCGAGCAGTGCGCTGTTTGCGCTGTTTCGCGGCGGCTCGTCCTTCCTCGTGTACCTGGCGCTGCTGGGCACCTTGTGGTTCGGCGCACGCCTGATCGGGCAGGGCCAGATGACGGTGGGCGACCTGACCGCCTTCATCCTGTATGCCAGCATGGTGACCGAAGCGGCGGGGGCCATCGGCGAATTCTGGAACGCGTGGATGCGCACCATCGGCGCCACCGAATGGATTTTCAAGGTCATCAACACCGAACGCGCACAGGAAGCGCCGGCCGGCGAGGCAGGCCTGCAGGGCAGGCTGGCCTTCGAGGACGTGGCGTTTGCGTATCCGGAACGGCCTGACGCGCCAGCCTTGAACAAGATCGATTTTTCCATCGCCGCCGGCGACACCATCGCGCTGGTCGGCGCGTCCGGCGCCGGCAAGTCCACCATCGCGAGCCTGATCCTGGGCTTCTACCGGCCCGACAGCGGCCGCATCCTGTTCGACGGCGTCGACGCCGCCGCCATGCCGCTGGCCGCCATCCGCAGCAAGCTGGCGATCGTGGAGCAGGAGCCCTCGCTGTTCTCGGGCAGCATATTCGAGAACATCGCGTTCGCCGTGGCCGAACGCGAGGTGACGCTGGACGAAGTCAAGGCCGCCGCCGCCCTGGCCTACGCCCACGATTTCATCAGCGCCTTCCCGGATGGTTACGATACCGTGGTCGGCGAGCGCGGCGCGCAGCTCTCGGGCGGGCAGAAACAGCGCATCGCGATTGCCCGCGCGCTGCTGCGCGACCCGCGCATCCTGATCCTCGACGAAGCGACCAGCGCGCTCGATTCGGCCAGCGAACTGCAGGTGCAGCGCGCGCTCGACACCCTGATGCAGGGGCGCACCACGATCATCATCGCGCACCGCTTTTCCACCATCGTCAAGGCCGACCGCATCCTGGTGCTGGAACAGGGCCGCCTGGCGCAGCACGGCACCCACGCGCAACTGGTGGCGCAGCAGGAGGGCTTGTACTTCCACCTGATGCGCCACCAGCTGGCACGCGCCGCCGCGCCGGCAGCGGCCTAGACGCCGGCCGCCGGCAGCGTCTTGCTGAACTGCGTCACGCCGTTCAGGTCCAGCAGGTCGACCTTCATCGCTTTCGATAGGGGGTCGATGTTGACCTCGCCGAAGAACTGGTAGCCGGCGAACGGCGAGGAGTTCTGCACCGGCGGCGCCTTGGCAAAGACCTCGGTCGGGCCGAAGGTCATATCCAGTTTGCCAGGACCGAAGGAGCCGGCATTCATCGGGCCGGCCACGAATTCCCAGAACGGCGCGAAGTCGGTGAAGTGCGCCTTGGCCGGGTCGTAAAAGTGCGCCGCGCAGTAATGCACGTCGGTGGTGATCCAGACCACGTTCGGCACGTTCTTGATCCCCTTGAGCAGGCGCGCCATTTCCAGTTCGCGACCCGAGGCCGGACCGCTCACGCCATTGGCGACGGCTTCCCACATCGCCACGCCCTTGGCGTCCTTGCCGTCGGCCACTTCCAGCCCGATCGGCATGTCCGAGGAGATGACCTTCCAGGTGGCCTTCGAGGCATTGAGTTCGGCGATCAGCCAGTCCACCTGGGCCGAGCCAAGGAGCGCCGAGCTGGTATTTTCCTCGGTCTGCAGGTTGGCGCTGTTAGGACCACGGTAGCTGCGCATGTCGATCACGAACACGTCCAGCAGCGGGCCGTAGCCGATGCTGCGGTAGATGCGCTGGGGTTCGGCCTGTTTGTAGAAGCGCATCGGCGCGTATTCGAGGAAGGCGCGGCGGCCCCGTTCGGCCAGGGTGGCGACGTTCTTTTCCTTGTAGCGCGCATCGGCCGACAGGTCCTTGGCGCCGCTGTAGTTGTTGGTCACCTCGTGGTCGTCCCACTGCCAGAGCTGCGGCACCTGGGCCGCGAATTTGCGGAAGTTCAGGTCGAGCGTGTTGTACGCATGGCGGCCGCGGAATTCCTTGAGCGTTTCGGCGACCTTGCTCACTTCTTCGGTCACGATGCTTTTCCAGATCTGGCCGTTTTCGGCTTTCGCTTCGGCCGCGATCGGGCCGTCGGCGTAGACGGTGTCGCCGTTATGGATGAAGAAATCCGGATCGCGCTTGCGCATCGACTCGTACATGCGCACGCCGCCGAAATCGGTGTTGATGCCCCAGCCCTGGCCGGCCTGGTCGCCGCTCCAGTGGAAGCGGATGGCGCGCTTGCCGTCGGCCTGCGGCATGGTGCGGAACTGGCCCGACACCGCTTCGCTCTCGATGCGGCCGTTGGCCGGGTCGATGTACTTGACGCGCACGAACACGGTCTGGCCGGCCGGCAGTCCCGACAGGTCGACGCGCGAGGTGAAGTCGCTGGCCTCGGTGGCGTAGGGGCCGACAATGCGGCTGGCGTTGGTAAAGCGTTCGCTGGTGTCGTATTCGACGATCATCTGCGCATTGCGGTCGCTGCGGCTCCAGATCACGGCGCGCTCGCCGGTCACGTCGCCGAACTGGATCCCCGACGGCAGCTTGGGCCGTTCGGCCTCGCTCGGGACGATGGACGGGGCGGGCGAATCCGAACCGCCGCAGGCCGACAGCAGCAGCGAACCATTGAGCGCCGTGCCGCCGGCGATGATGCCGCCGCGCGTGAGGAAACCGCGGCGTGAAAGTGTTGAGGTCATGAAGGCTCCAGTGAAAGATGGCTGGAAGTCTAGAGCCTCTTTATGACCTATTGATGAATTGCCAAGAGGGAAATTACGTTGCGTCGAACAGGCAGTGAAGCACGCTGGCGCTGTCGCTGACGGTGGCGTATTCGCCGTCCAGGTTGGCCAGCGCCATCGCGTGCACCTCGTCGGCGCTGCGCGCCTGGCCGGCGTAGTCGGTGCCGGCAAAGGCGAAGCAGGCGTCGGCCACCACGGTGGTGTCGAAACCGAGGTTGCCGGCGCTGCGGGCGCTGCCCTCGACCGAATTGTTGGTGCTCACGCCGACGAGCACGAGCCGTTCGATGCCGCGCGCATGCAGCCAGCGCTCCAGGCCCGAGCGGATGAACGCGTCGGGCACGTTTTTCTCGACCACGTGCTCGTGCGGCAGGGGCGCCAGCGCTTCCTGGAACTGCACGCCCGGCTGGCCGGGCCAGAACAGGCTGCCCGGGGTGCGCGAGATGTGGCGCACGTGGATCACCGGCGCATCGGCCGCGCGCCAGGCGCCCAGCAGGCGCGCGATGCGTTCGGCGGCGTCCGGGTTGTTACGTTGTCCCGCAGCCGGATTGGCCATGGCTTCTTGCATGTCGATGATGATCAGGGCGGGCAGGTCGTTGCGCATGGAAGCTCGTTAAGAATGGACGAGCTCAAAGTATAGGCGGCCCTCATGGGGCGCGCCAGTTGCGACTTCTACGTAGGGCCGGCCACGGTATCGCGCCTCACTTCGCGCCTCAATAAGCGCCTCAATAAGCGCGCTGGCGCTTGCCCGTCTGGGCGCGCAAAAACGCCAGCTTGGCCGAATAGCGCTCGCTGGCCGCGTGCGTGGTGCTGTTGTCGAGCGCCAGCGCCAGCTGGTCGCGCGCCGCGCCGGCTTCGCCCAGGCGCCAGTGCGCGATCGCCAGCCAGAAGTGGAACTCGTGGTTGAAGGGCGCGCGCCGCACTTCCTTGTGCAGCAGTTCGCGCGCGTCGGCATAGCGCAGTTCTTCCAGCGCCTTGATCGCCTGGTGGAAGTAGTGGTAGGGCGGGGTGGGTTCCAGCGCGGCCAGGCGCGCCGCCAGCGCCTTCGATTCCTCGGCCTTGCCCAGTTTGGACAGCACCGGCACCAGGTTGTGCATGGCGATCGTGCTTTCGGGTTCCAGGGTCAGGCTGGCCTTGAACGCGCGTTCGGCCAGCAGCTGGTCGCCGTGGCGCTGGTAGATCACGCCCAGGGTGTTGTAGGGCGTGGCGTAGGTCGGCAGGTGCGCCACCGCCGCGCGCGCCCACCAGTAGGCGTCGTCGAGGCGCTTGTCGGCCAGCGCTTCGGCCGCGCGGTTATTCATGAACATCGCTTCGATCATGCGTTCTTCGATGACGTGCGTGTTGTAGCGCGCGCTGTCCTCGGGCGGCAGGAAGTCGATGTTCAGCATGCGCTCGTCGCCGCCCAATATGCGCGCCTGCGCCGTGCGCCGCTTGCCCATCGAGAGGTTGACGTGGGTGCTGGCGAAATACAGGCCGTTGTTGCGGGTCCAGACATCGTCGATCATCACGTCCTGGTACTGCACTTCCAGTCCCAGGTGCTTGGCGAAAGCGGCGGTCATGACCACCAGCGAGAGGCAGTTGCCCATGCGCGCGTCGAAGGTTTCGGCGGCGTTGCGGGTGACGCTGGCGTCGTATTGGAGTTTCAGCTCGCCCTTGGTGTAGAGCGCCTCGACCAGGCCGCGCTCCGGTCCCAGCCTGCGCATGGCGCCGGCGAATTCCGGGCTCTCGATGTAGGCCCGCATGGCCGGACTGAGCACGAACAGCTGGTCCGGGCCGACCGGTGAAGGCGGCGGGGCGAAGCTGGCGTCGCTGAACACCGCCGGCAGCGGGAAGGGGGCCGGCACGCGCACGCCGGCGCAGCCGCTGCACAGCAGGGACAGGCCAAGGATGAACAAGCTGGCAAGGGATCGCATCGTCGCCTCCTGAAGTATGACGTTTACTTTCAGTATCGTCGCCGCGACGGCGAAAGTCTAGTTTTCGTGTTCGCCGTGGAAGGAATCGTGCAGTTCGTCAAGCAGGTCGGTGATGTCGTCGTCGGACAGGCCGAGGTAGGCGCTGGCGCGGGCGCCGCCCTTGGCCCATTCGAGCGAGCCGCCGTGGCCCTGGTACTGCTGGATGGCGCTTTCGGCCAGCAGCGACAGCGCCACCAGGGCGCGCACGCCGTCGTCGGTGGCGTCGTCTTCGAGGACGGTGTAGTCCTGGTGGTGCAGGATGGCCCAGGCCACCTCGCTCGACAGGCCCCAGTTGCGCGCCAGCAGGCAGCCGATGGCCGCGTGGTTGGTGCTGTGGCGTTCATCTTCGAGCGCCGTGAAGGGGCGCACCGGGTCGTTGGCCGCTTCGGCGAAGGTGGAGGCGTAGGCGGGGAAGCGCTGCATCAGGAGCGGCACGCCGGTGTCGCAGAACAGGCCGAAGGTGTGGGCCACGTCGGCTTCGCCGATGCGCAGGCGGCGCGACAGGTACACCATGGCCTGGGCGCGCCGGGTCGACAGGTCCCAGAAACTGGCCAGCGAGGCATGGTCGGTGCCGATGCTGCGGCGCGCCAGCAGGCCCGTCATCAGGGCCGCGACCTGGTTGATGCCCAGGAACAGAATCGCCTGCTCGATCGACTTGGCCTTGCGCTTGCCGCCGTAGAAGGAGGAATTGGCGAGTTTGAGCAGCGCCCCGGACATGCCGACATCGCTGGCGATGATGCGTCCGATGGTGGCCGGCGAGGGATCTTCCGACATCAGTTCGCGCTGCAGGTCGGCCAGCAGGCTCGGACGCGGCGGAATGCGGATCGACTTGATCAGGGCATCGACCGGGTCGTCGGCAGGGGTGGCGAGGGCGGGATTGCTCATATGATATCGAAGATTAATTTCCGTGCGGAATCTCTTGCAATGCGTCACTATAAACCAGTCTGGGTGCCAGCGGCTCATCTTCTCTCAAGGAATCTTTATCCACTGTTGGCCCGCCGTCACACTGGATGTCCGACAACGGCAAGCTTGCCTTAACGCCAACCGCCGGTGTCCCGCCGGTGTCCCGCCGGTGCCAGGTCTGACAAGTGGACACGGCCTCGGCATTACTGCGGTAGAGTCCGTGTCCGATTGTCAGACCTGGCACCGGGGTGGACACGGTCTCGGCATTACTGCGGTAGAGCCCGTGTCCGATTGCCAGACCTGGCAGCGGCGGGAGTTTAGGTAGAATTGCTTTTCATGAAAATGGGGATCAAGACACACTTGGCGGGCGTCGATTTCGGCGCGCCGTCGCAGGAGGTGGCGCGCCAGCTGATCGGGGTCGAGCTGCTGGTCGATGGCGTGGGCGGGCGCATCGTCGAGACCGAGGCCTACGACCGCGACGATCCGGCCTCGCACAGTTTTTCCGGCCCCAGCGAACGCAACCTGGCCATGTTCGGCCCGCCCGGCCATGCCTATGTCTATCGCTCCTACGGCATCCACTGGTGCCTGAACTTCGTCTGCCGCGAGGAGGGCCATGGCGCCGGGGTGCTGATCCGCGCCATCGAACCGCGCGCAGGCATCGACCTGATGCGCACGCGGCGCGGGGTGGACGATGCGCGCCTGCTGTGCTCTGGACCGGGCAAACTGAGCCAGGCGCTGGGGATCACGCGCTTGCACAACGCGCTGGCGCTCGATGCGCCGCCGTTCGTCCTCCTCGCCCCCGCCGAGCCGGCCGTGCTGGTGGCCGGGCCGCGCATCGGCATTTCCAAGGCCATGGACCTGCCCTGGCGCTTCGGCCTGGCCGGCTCGCGCTTCCTGAGCCGGCCCTTCCGCCAAGAGCCTGTCTCGGTAGATCGGGAAGCCGATGGTGATGCATGACAAGCGGGGGCAAGGCGCGAGGAGGCCGCATGGCTGGCCATGCAAGGACCAACAACGCGGCGCTCGCTTGTCAGGCGCGCCGGCAGCGACGTCGATCCACTGCGTAGGCTCCAGGGCCGCCGCCTACACCACGCGCCGTCCGGCCGCTTCGCGCGCCGCCGGCGACAGTCCGCGCGCGCCCACCGCCCGCATCCGGCTCGACCCCGCGCGCCGCTCGGCCGGTTCGCGCTCAGCGGCGCCCGGGCCGCCGGGCAGTCCGGCCTGGGCGCCCGGCGGCGCCGCCTGTTCCGCCGCAGTGGTATCGATCTGGAAAATCGATACCGCTTTCGACAGCTTGACCGTCTGCTCGTGCAGGCTCTCGGCCGCCGCCGCCGCTTCTTCGACCAGCGCGGCGTTCTGCTGGGTCATGGCGTCCATCTGGCCGACCGCCATATTGACTTCGGCGATGCCGTCGGCCTGCTCGGAACTGGCCAGGCTGATGCGCTCGATGATGTCGTTGACCTGTTTCACCGAGGCCACGATGTCGCCCATGCTGCTGCCGGCCTGGTTGACCGAGGCGCTGCCGCCGTCGATGATGGCGACCGAATCGGCGATCAGGCCCTTGATTTCCTTGGCCGCCGCCGCCGAACGCTGCGCCAGGGTGCGCACTTCGGCCGCCACGACGGCGAAACCGCGCCCTTGTTCGCCGGCCCGCGCCGCTTCCACCGCCGCGTTCAGCGCCAAAATATTGGTCTGGAAGGAAATGCCGTCGATGACGCCGATGATGTCGACAATCTTGGCCGAACTGGCCTTGATCTGGGCCATGGTCGTCACCGCGCGGTCGACCGCCTTGCCACCGTTGGCGGCCAGGGTGGCGGCACTGGCGGCCAGGTCGTTGGCGCGCCGGGCGTTGCTGGCGTTTTCCTTCACCGCCAGGGTCAGGGTTTCCATCGCGCTGGCGGTCTGTTGCAGGGAGCCGGCCTGCATTTCGGTGCGGTTCGACAAGTCCATATTGCCGGTGGCGATTTCGTGCGAGGCGGTGTCGATCGACTGCACCGAACTGAGGACGGAACGCAGGGTCTGGTTCAGGGTCCCGATGGTCTGGTCCAGTGCGCGCGAGGTGTCGGCGATTTCGTCACGGCCGCGATTCGGCGCTCCCACCGTCAGGCGCCCGTTGGACAGTTCGCCCACCACCCCGGCAATGGCGCGGATGTCGGCCAGCATGCCGCGCCGCACCAGCATCGTGGCCAGCAGCGACAGGCCGATCGAGAGCAGCACCAGCACCGCCATGGCGCCCACCAGCGCGCGGAATTCTTCGCGGGCGTCGGCGTAGGCGCGCTCGGCCAGGGTTTTTTCCATGGTCGCCAGCTGGCCCAGGCTGGCGCTCAGGGCGACGAATTCCTTTTCCGCCTTTTGCATCGAGTTGGTGGCGATCGACTGGTCCATCTGCGCCATTTCGATGGTTTCCACGACGCTCTTGCGGTAAGCGCCGAGCGCCGTGGCGGACGCGTCGATCAGCTTTTTCGCGGACGGGTCCGACATGCGCGCCAGCGCGCCCAGCTGGCCGGCGATGGCGCCGTGCTTCTTGCCGATGTCGTTCGCCAGCGCATCGACGCGCGACTGGGCGAAGCTGCCGTTGATCCAGGCCAGCAATTGATAGATGTTGGCGTGCGCATGCTTGGCGTCGCCGGCGACGTCGGCCGCGGCTTTCTGGCGCGTGGCGTGCACCTGCACCATTTTTTCCAGCGAAGCATTCTGGCGCACCATGCCGTACCAGGCGCCCGCGGCCACCAGCATCAGCAAGATCAGTACCAGCCCCGGGGCCAGCAGCAGTTTGGGCCCAATACGCAGTTTGTTCAGCATGCTTTACTCCCGACAGAACGTTCGGCAGGGCGGCCGGCGCCGCCCGCTTTGCAGTTGTTTAGTTTTTGTAGATGCCCGCTTCCAGGATCACGTCGTCCACCCGCTGGATGTAGGTGGTTTTCGGCTCGATCTTGCCGTTGGTGGGGTTCTTGTACTGGTAGTCGACCCAGCCCTTGCCCTTGGACTGGCCCAGGTTGATGATGTCGCGGCGATATTTTTTTCCGCTGGCATCGGGCACGTCGGTCAGGTCCTTGCCCACGATCGAGGGATTGATCGGATGTGCCAGCACGATGCCGGTCTGCAGGTCGCGCATGTCGATGTACAGCTCGCCCTGGACGAAATCCTTGTCCTTGGCGTTGATGCGCTTGACCATTTCATCCTTGCCCTTGGACTTGATCAGGGCGACGCCGCGTTCGACCATGGCGATCGCATCCTTTTCGGTCGGCTCGGTGGCGCAGGCGGCGCCGGCGGCGAAGGTACAGCACAGGGCGGTGGCGCTCAGCAGCAATTTCATGGCAAATCCTTTCGGGGAATGGAGGGGTGTTGCTTGGGTGCATTGCGTAATCTACGCCCCCGTGTCGCGCGCCGATTGCGCCATGTCAAGGCCGAGGCGAAGGATGCGCGCACGCCACACTTCAGGCCGCTTGCGCGGGCACAAGAACAAGGCGCGTCCATGATGTTGATGTAAGGCAATTTGGTTCCGCAGGGCAAGCCTATGATGGATTTCTGCCTTTCCACCCTGTTCAGGAGCCTGTCGTGACCGATCTTTCGCCACCCAAATTCAAGCCTTACACCCGCCAGTCGATTGCCAATGCGCGCCAGTGGCAATTCATGTCGCCCGAACTGCAGGAAGCGGTGGAGGTGGTCTCGCGCGTGCTGCCGTTTCGCACCAACGACTACGTGATGGACCAGCTGATCGACTGGAGCAATATTCCGGACGATCCCATCTATCGCCTGGTGTTTCCGCACCGCGACATGCTGCAGCCGCAGGAATATGCGCAGTTGCGCGAGCTGGTGCTGTTCAAGAAGGATGAGGCGGCCATCAACCAGCTGGTGCACACGATCCGCATGCGCATGAATCCGCATCCGGCCGGCCAGATGACCCACAACGTGCCGCGCGTAAACGATGCGCCCTTGCGCGGCTTGCAGCACAAGTACAAGGAAACGGTGCTGTTCTTCCCCAGCGCCGGCCAGACCTGCCACGCTTACTGCACCTTCTGCTTCCGCTGGCCGCAGTTCGTCGGCATGGACGACATGAAGTTCGATGCGCGCGAAACCACCGAGCTGGTGGCCTACCTGGCGACCCATCCGGACGTGACCGACGTGCTCATCACCGGGGGCGACCCGATGATCATGAATACCCGTTCGCTGGCGGTGTTCCTCGAATCGCTGCTGGTGCCCGAGCTGGCGCACATCCAGAACATCCGCATCGGCACCAAGGCGGTGGCCTACTGGCCGCAGCGTTTCGTCACCGACCGCGATGCCGACGACCTGATGCGCCTGTTCGAAAAAGTGGTCGCCGCCGGCAAGAACCTGGCCATCATGGGCCACTACAGCCACGCGGTGGAGTTGCGCAACGAGATGGCGCAAAAGGCGGTCAAGCGCATCGTCTCGACCGGCGCCACCCTGCGCATGCAAGGCCCGCTGATCCGCCATATCAACGAAGACCCGGCCAGCTGGGCCGAGCTGTGGACCACCGGCGTGCGCCTGGGGGCGATTCCCTACTATATGTTCGTCGAGCGCGACACCGGCCCCAGCGAGTATTTCTCGCTGCCGCTGGCGCGCGCCCACGAAATTTTCCAGGCGGCCTACCAGATGGTGTCGGGCCTGTCGCGCACGGTGCGCGGGCCGTCGATGAGCGCGTTTCCGGGCAAGGTCGTGATCGATGGGGTGGTCAACATCAATGGCGAGAAACTGTTCGCCCTGCAATTTTTGCAGGCGCGCAATCCGGACTGGGTGCGCAAGCCCTTCTTCGCCAAGTACGACGACAAGGCGACCTGGATGGACCACCTGGTGCCCGCGTTCGGCAAGACCAGGTTCTTCTTCGAGGGCGAGGACGATGGCGCTGTCCATGCGCCGCTCGGCAAGGTGATCCCGATCAAGGCCGCCCAGCGCGTCGAGGCCGGCGGCTGCAGCCAGCAGACCGACGCCGCCTGACGCGCGGGGGCACCATGACAGGCTGCGCACAGCACAGCCAGCGCTTGTCGGGGCTGGCGGTTTTCTTCTCCGTGTTCCTGCCGTTTGCGCTGGGGCACTACCTGTCGTCCCTGCTGCGCACCGTCAACGCCGTGCTGGCGCCGAACCTGGTGCAGTCGCTCTCGCTCAGCTCCGGGCAGCTGGGGCTGCTCACCAGCGCCTTCTTCTTTTCCTTCGCGCTGGTGCAACTGCCGGTCGGCATCGCACTCGACCGCTACGGACCGCGCAAGGTGCAGCTGGTGCTGATGTTGCTGGCCGGGGCCGGCGCCCTGATGTTCGCGCATGGCGACAGCTTCGCCGAACTGGTGCTGGCACGCGCCGTCATCGGCTTCGGGCTGGGCGGCTGCTTCATGTCGGCGGTCAAGTCGATTTCCGGCTGGATCGCGCCCGAGCGCCTGCCCTCGGTGCACGGCTACCTGATCGCTGTCGGCGGCCTGGGGGCGGCCTCGGCCACCTTGCCGGTGCGGCTGGCGCTGCAATTTACCGACTGGCGCGGGCTGTTCACCATGCTCGGCGCGCTGGCCGCCTGCATCGGCCTGTTGATCTGGCTGGTGACGCCGCGTCCGGCCGCCAGCGCGCCCAAGGCGCCCGCGCCGACCGTGCAATCGATCCTGGACGTGTATCGCGATCCGGCCTTTCGCAAGACCATCTCGCTGATGGTGGTGCCGCACATGGTGTTCTTCGGCATCCAGGGCTTGTGGATGGGGCGCTGGCTGTCGGACGTGGCGCATTTTTCCGACGCCGCCGTGGCCTACCTGCTGTACCTGAGCATGGCCGCCGTGATTTTCGGGGCGATCGCGGTCGGCATGCTGACCGAGTGGGCCGGGCGGCGCGGCGTGGTGCCGCTGGACGTGGCGGCGGTCGGGATCGGCCTGTTCCTGCTGGTGCAGGTCGGCATCGTGCTCAATTTCAAGCCGGGCTTCCAGACCCTGTCCGTGATGTTTACCCTGGTCGGCACCATCACCGGCATCGAGTACGCGATCGTGGCGCGCTCGATGCCGCCCAGCCTGACCGGGCGCGCCGCCACCTGCCTGAATCTGCTGATCTTTATCGGCGCCTTCCTGGTGCAGGCCGGTTTCGGCCAGGTGCTGGGCTGGTGGAATGCGAATGTGCTGCACCAATATCCGGCCATGGCTTACCAGACGGCGTTCGGCATCCTGGTGCTGCTGCAGTTGCCCGGCTTGGTGCTGTACGTGTGGCGGCGCGGCCGCGCGCCGGCCGCAGCCGGGATGCAGGAGCGGCGGGAGGGCGCGGTGGCGTAACGGGCGAGCAAGATTGGACGATTCGTCTAGAATCGCCGGGACCGCTTCCCGACCAATCCAAGGAGATTTTCCATGCGCGACCATCCGCCCGTTCGCCTGCTCGCAGGCTGCATGCTGCTGGGCCTTGCGGCCTGCGGCGAAAAGTCCACCCTGCCCGCCACCGCCGATGTCGGTGCGGCGCCGGTGATTTCCGCGCCGAACAAGACGCTTATTCCGACCGTCAATATCGCCCCTGCCAGGAGCTGGCCGGCAGGCGTCACCCCGCGCGCCGCCGGCGGCCTGGCCGTCAAGGCCCTGGCCAGCGGCCTGGACCATCCGCGCTGGCTGTACGTGCTGCCGAATGGCGACGTGCTGGTGGCCGAAACCAACGCTCCGCCCAAGCCGGAGGATGGCAAGGGCATCAAGGGCTTCGTGATGAAAAAGGTGATGGCCAAGGCCGGCGCCGGGGTGCCCAGCGCCAACCGCATCACCCTGCTGCGCGATGCCGACGGCGACGGCACGGCCGAAGTGCGCACCGAATTCCTCAAGGGCCTCAATTCGCCGTTCGGCATGGCGCTGGTCGGCGACGTGCTGTACGTCGCGAATGCCGACGCCATCGTCAAGTTCCCGTACCGCAGCGGCGAGACGGCCATTTCCGCCGCGCCCGAGACGGTGGCCCCCCTGCCTGGCGGGCCGATCAACCACCACTGGACCAAGAACATCATCGCCAGCAAGGATGGCAGCAAGCTGTACGCGACGGTCGGCTCGAACAGCAACGTGGCCGAGAACGGCATGGAGAACGAGCTCAACCGCGCCGCGATCCTGGAAGTCGACCTGGCCAGCAAGGCCACGCGCCTGTTCGCCTCGGGCCTGCGCAATCCGAACGGCATGGGCTGGCAACCGCAGAGCGGGGCGTTGTGGACGGTGGTCAACGAACGTGACGAGCTGGGCAGCGACCTGGTGCCGGACTACCTGACCTCGGTGAAGGACGGCGGTTTTTATGGCTGGCCGTACAGCTACTACGGCAAGCATGTGGACGAGCGGGTCAAGCCGCCCAAGCCGGAGCTGGTGGCCAAGGCCATCGTGCCGGACTTCGCGCTGGGCAGCCACGTGGCGCCGCTGGGCCTGGTGTTCTATGAGGGCAGCCTGTTCCCGGCGCAGTACGCGGGCGGGGCCTTCATCGGCCAGCACGGTTCGTGGAACCGCGAACCGCTGAGCGGCTACAACGTGGTGTTTGTGCCCTTCGAAAAGGGCATGCCGAAAGGTAAGCCGATCGAGATACTGACGGGCTTCGTGAACGAGGCGGGCGACGCCTACGGGCGGCCGGTCGGGGTGGCGGTCGACAAGGCAGGCGCCCTGCTGGTGGCCGACGACGTGGGCAATGTGGTCTGGCGCGTGACGCCGTCGGCGGTGGCGGCAGCAGTTCCAGTACCAAGCCCGCCGCCAGCCAACTAGCGCCTGGGCCGTCGTTCCCGCCGGGCGCCGCCTTGGCGCGGGAACGACGTTCTCAAGCGCAGCCGTCGATCATCAGCACCGGCAGGCTGGTCCAGGCCACGCCGACCACGGCCAGCACCGCACTGCCGGCGCTGGCCCAGTCCAGCAGCCTTGTCTGTTCCGATGCCGTTGCCAGCACATGGCGCGCGCGCCACGCCAGCCATAGGCACACCCCCAGGGCCAGCACCGACGCCACGCCCGGCACCCAGCGGCGCGGCGCTTCGCCATCGATCAGGCCGGGCGCGCACAGCGCCGCCACCCACACATAGCACGCGACAAAATGCAGCGCCCACACCAGCAGCGGCGCGCAGGCGTGCAGCAGCTTGCCGCCAAGGCGCTCGCGCACCATCATCCCATCACCCATGGCACGAGGTGGATCGCGCCCGCCGCCACGATCCCCTGCAGGCTGGTGTAGTGCCACATCAGCGCCGTGTTGTCCAGCGTGGCGCGGCTGGCGCCGGTCAGCATGCCGCTCCACGCGCGCGCGCACAGGTACAGCGCCGCCATCGCCAGCACGATCACGTGCAGGCCCTGGTAGGCGAGCAGGGTCGCCACCGTCGCGCTCCAGGCTTGCGCGGTCGGCTCCAGCCCGGCCAGGCGCTGGCCGTGGAAGTCGCACGCAAACGCGGCCAGCATGCACGCCAGCGCCGCCAGCACCAGCGGCGTCAGGCGGCGCCGCTCCACCGCGCGGCTGGCCAGCCGGACCAGCGCCGAACTGGCGACCAGTAGCCCGCTCGAGAGCAGCGGCCACACCGGCGCGGCCAGCGCGGCCTGCGGCGGCGGACACACGGTCAGGCGCATCGAGATATGGATGTAGGCGAACACGAAGGACGCGAAGATGGTCGCATCGACCACCAGCATGATCAGGGTCGCCCACCACGAATGCGAGGCCGTGCCGCGCGCGCCGACGGGCAGGGTCAGTTCGTCGCCGACTTTGGCGTGCGCCAGCGGCGGCGGCCGGTCCGACTGCCACAGCCACGCCACGATGCCGACCATCGCCGCGATCCCGCAGGCCCAGGCGGTCCAGGTGAATTTGACCGTCAGCAGCAGGAAGAAGCCGGCGGTGCCGGCGGCGGCGATCAATGGCCACCAGCTGTCGCCGGGCAGGATCATCAGGTAGCGCGGCACGGCGCCGAGCGCGCTGGTGGCGATCGTCTCGCGCCCTCCGCTGACGCTGCCGGGCAGGTAGTGCCGGCCCGCCTCGACCTCGCGCGCCAGCGTCGGCTGCTCCCACAGCGGGTCGCCCGAGGAAATCCGCGGGATGCTGCGGTTGCCGTAGTCTTCCGACGGCAGCCATTCCAGCGTGGCGGCGTTCCACGGATTGCCGACCTGCCTGTCCGCCATGCGCAGGGTGCGCGCCAGGTCGAACAGGAACAGCAGCACCCCGGAGGCGAACACGAAGGCGCCCACGGTGGAGACCATGTTCAGCCCATCCCAGCCCATCTCGCCGCTGTAGGTGTAGACGCGGCGCGGCATGCCCAGCAGGCCCGTGATATGCATCGGGAAGAAGGCCACGTTGAAGCCCCCGAACATCAGGCCGAACACCCAGCGCGCCAGGCGTTCGGAGAGCCGGTTGCCGTTGATCAGCGGGATCCAGTAGTACAGCGCCGCGAACACCGGAAACAGCATGCCGCCGATGAGCACATAGTGCAGGTGGGCGACGATGAAGTAGGTGTCGTGCACCTGCCAGTCGAACGGCAGCACGGCGACCATCACCCCGGTCAGCCCGCCGAGGACGAAAATGAACAGGAAGCCGAGCAGGAACAGGGCCGGCGCCGACATGGCCACGCGCCCGCGCCACATGGTGGCGATCCAGGCGAACACCTGGATCGCGGTCGGCACAGCGACGGCCATGCTGGCGGCCGACACGAAGCTCATTTTCAGCACGCCCAGCCCCGCCGTGAACATGTGGTGGGCCCACAGCGCAAAGCTGAAAAAGCCCACCGCCACCAGCGCCACGACGATGGCGCGCCGTCCCACCAGCGGCACGCCGGCAAGCGCCGGGATCATGGTCGAGACCATCCCGGCGGCCGGCAGGAAGATGATGTACACCTCGGGATGGCCGAAGAACCAGAACAGGTGCTGCCACAGGATCGGGTCGCCGCCACGCTCGGCGATGAAGATCGGCCAGTCGTAGGCGCGTTCGAGTTCCAGCAGGGCGGTGCCGGCGATGATGGCCGGGAAGGCGAACACGATCATCACGCCCACCACCAGCATGGCCCAGGCGTACACCGGCATGCGGCCCAGGGTCATGCCGGGCGCGCGCGTAAACAGGATGCCGACGATCAGTTCGATCGCGCCGGCGATGGCCGAAATTTCGATGAAGCCGATCCCGAGCAGCCAGAAATCGGCGTTCAGTCCCGGCGAATAGGCCTTGCCGGTCAGCGGCGGATACATGAACCAGCCGCCGTCCGGCGCCAGTCCCACGAACAGGGTGCAGAAAAACGCCAGCCCGCCAATGGCGTAGGCCCAGAAGGCGTAGGCCGACAGGCGCGGAAAGGGCAGGTCGCGCGCGCCCAGCATGTTCGGCAGCAGGTAGACCGCGATGGCCTCGACCACCGGAATCGCAAACAGGAACATCATCACCGTGCCGTGCATGGTGAACACCTGGTTGTAGGTCGAGGCGCTCAGGAAGGTATTGTCGGGAACCGCCAGCTGCATGCGCATCAAGAGGCCGAGGATACCGGCCAGCAGGAAGAACAGCAGCGAGGTGCCGATGTAGAGCAGGCCGATATTGGTGTTGTTGACGGTGGTCGGATAGCGCCAGCCGGCCGGCGTCTTCCACGCCGCCGCCAGGCGTTCGCGTTCGCCGGGCGGACGCGGCAGGCTGTTGGGCAGCGCGGTGCCGCTCATTTGAGCTGTTCCAGGTAGGCGGCCAGCGCGTTCAGGGTGTCGCCGTCCATGCCGGCCGGCGGCATGCGCACGCCCGGCTTGATGCTGTGCGGGTCGGCGATCCAGCCGGCCAGCGTGCCGCGATGGGTGCGCAGGGTGCCGGCGCCGATGTGCAGCCGGGCGCCGACGCGGGTCAGGTCCGGCCCCAGGCGCGTGGCCGCGTTCACGCCGCGTATCGTATGGCAGGCCACGCAGCGCTGCGCGATGAAGGCTTGCCGTCCGCGCGCGATTGATGGATCCGATGGATCCGACGGCGCGGCGGCCGGGCCGGCCTGGCGCGCCAGCCATTGCTGGTAGCCGGCCGGCGTGTGGGCGACGACATGCAGCGCCATGCGCGCGTGCTGCTCGCCGCAGTATTCGGCGCACTGGCCGCGGTACACGCCGGGCCGGTCGGCCTGCAGCGTCAGGCCGGTGACGCGGCCCGGCACCATGTCCATCTTGCCGCCCAGCGCAGGCACCCACAGGCTGTGGATCACGTCGCCGGCGGTCAGGCCCAGGTACACCGGGCGCCCGGTGGGAATATGGATTTCGTTGGCGCTGACGATATCCGGCCCGCCGCCGGGGTCGGGGTAGCGCACTTCCCACCACCACATATGGGCGCTGAGCGCGATGCGGGTGGCGTGCTGCGAGCTCTGGGCCGCCATCTGGCCGCTGCGCCAGGTGCTCCACGCCAGCAGCACGCTCAGCACCGCCACCGGAAAGGCCACGCCGGCGCCGGCGATCCAGGCCATCGGCCGCACGCTGCGCGCGCGCCGTCCGAGGCCGAGCGCGGTCAGCGCCATCACCAGCGCGAACACCAGCGCGCCGCCGCCGAACAGGACCCAGGCGAACTGGCTGATGATGGCCGCGTCGGGGCCGGCCGGGTGCAGCACCGACTGCAAGGGCACGCGGCTCATCGCAGGGTGGCCAGGTAGGCCGCCATGTGGCGTGCTTCGGCCCTGGAGACGCCGACATTGGGCATCATGGTGCCGGGTTTCAGGGAGGGAGGATCGACCAGCCAGTCGGCCAGCGGGCCTGGCAGGTTGGGAATGCGGCCGGCGATGTAGCTGCGCCGGCCGAATTTGTCGAGCGGCGGGCCGGCCGTGCCGGTGGCCGCGCCCACGCCGGGGATGGCGTGGCAGGCGCCGCACTGGTACTGCTCCATCAGGCGCTTGCCGAGGGCGGCGTCGCCGGCGCCGACGGGCACGGGCGCGGCGCGGTTGTCGCAGCCGGCCAGCGCCGCGCACAGCACGGCCGCCACGGCGATCGGAAGGGGAAACACGCGCACGTTACGATCCTGCGAAAGCGACTTGGATCGATATAATACTAGAAAAATTGCTATCATTTTTTCAACAGAACGCGCCCCCGGCGGCGCTCCGCCATGCCTTCCAACCGCGTCCGCCTGATCCTGAAAACCGCCGCCGCGACCCTCGCTGTGCTTGCCGTGGCGGGCGCCGCCGGCGCCGCGCTGGTGCTCAAGAGCGGCTGGTACAACGTCGGTTCGACCGACCAGCATTTCCAGTTCGTCCACACGCTGCTGGAGCAGGGCATGCGCGACTCGGTGCGCTTCCACGCGCGCGATGTCGCGGTGCCGCAGCTGGACGCGGCGCGCGTGGCCCAGGGGGCGCTGCTGTACCGCGACCACTGCGTGCAGTGCCACGGCGCGCCCGGCGTGGCGCAGCAGGACTTCGGCAAGAGCATGCAGCCGGTGCCCGGGCCGCTGGTCGACGCGGCGCGCCGCTGGCAGGCGGCGCAGCTGTACTGGATCACCAGGAACGGCATCAAGATGAGCGGCATGCCGGCCTGGGAATACCACCTGGCCGATGCCGAGATCTGGTCGCTGGTGGCTTTCATGGTCAAGCTGCCGGAACTGGCGCCGCCGGCCTATGCCGCCATGACCGCAGCGTCCGCGCGCGCGGCGCCGCCGCCCGCACTGCCGGCGCGCTGGCCCGGCAATCCCGGGCGCGGGCGCATCGCCCTGACCCAGTACGCCTGCAACGCCTGCCACGTGGTGCCCGGCGTGACCGGTCCCGACACCTATGTCGGGCGGCCCCTGGCGGGTCTCGGCAAGCGCCGCTTCATCGCCGGCCATCTGCCCAACACGCAGGAAAACCTGGTGCGCTGGATCCGCGATCCGCACGCCATCGATCCGCTCACCGCCATGCCGGTGCAGGACGTGAGCGAGGCCGACGCGGTCGACATCAGCGCCTATCTCCTGACCCTGCGCTGATCGGCCGCGCCGGCCTGCGCTACAATCGCGGGCGACTTTACGCTGTCCCCCACGAAGGAATACACATGAAACTGGTTCGTTACGGCCGTCCCGGCAAGGAAAAACCCGGCTTGTTCGACGAGGAAGGGCGCCTGCGCGACCTGTCCGGCGTCGTCGCCGATATCGATGCCTCGGTCCTGTCCGACAAGGCCCTGCGCAAGCTGGCCAGGATCGACTACAAGACCTTGCCGCTGGTGCGCGGCAATCCGCGCCTGGGCGTGCCGCTTCACGGCGTCGGCAAATTCATCGGCATCGGCCTCAATTACGCCGACCACGCCGCCGAAACCGGCGCCACGCCGCCCACGGAACCGATCGTGTTCATGAAGGCGATCAGCTGCCTGTCCGGCCCGGACGACCCGGTGATGCTGCCGCAAGGCGCGAAGAAGACCGACTGGGAAGTCGAACTCGGCGTGGTGATCGGCACCCGCGCGCAGTACGTCAGCGAAGACGACGCGCTCGATTACGTGGCCGGCTACTGCGTCGTCAACGATGTCTCGGAGCGCTCGTTCCAGCTCGAACGCGGCCCGCAGTGGGACAAGGGCAAGGGCTGCGACACCTTCGGCCCGGTCGGCCCGTGGCTGGTCACGCGCGATGAAGTGATCGACGTGCAGCGCCTCGACCTGTACCTGGAACTGAACGGCAAGCGCATGCAGACCGGCTCCACCGAAACCATGATCTTCAGCGTGGCGCAGATCGTCAGCTACCTGTCGCGCTTCATGACCCTGGAACCGGGCGACATCATCGCCACCGGCACGCCGCCGGGCGTGGGCGTGGCGCGCAGCCCGCAGCGCTTCCTGAAAAAAGGCGACACCTTGCGCCTCGGCATCGCCGGCCTCGGCGAGCAGCAGCAGGACGTGATCGCCTACGCCAAATCCTGACCCGGACAGGGGCGTATCGTCGCCAGCGCAACGCTGGCGCAACGCTTCTGTTGTGTAAATACATGGCTTTGCTTCGCAGTGACTTTTCGTGAGATTAGGCTGGGAATTCAGGTCCACCATGCAGTCCAGCACGTCAAAAAACCGGCGCGCGCGGCCTGCATGACGCATCGTTCCCGCCATGCCGGTCTTTCTCCCTTCAACCCGGAAGAAAGAGACCATGAGCAGCTATCGCACCCCCCTCCTGTTCGCCCTCGCCAGCTGGGCCGTTCCGCTCGCCGGCGCCGCCCAGTCGATTCCCCAAGGCAGCTATCAACTTTCTTGCAGCAATATCGCGGTCCATGGCGACAAGCTCAAGGCCAATTGCAGGAAGCTCGGCGGCACCCAGCAGAGCACGACCCTGGACAATCTCGATGCCTGCGTCAACGCGATCCGCCAGTACGGCGACATCGGCAATATCGACGGCAATCTCCTGTGCCTGCCGGACTTGCCGCGTCCCAACCCGGCGTTCGTGTTTCCCAAGGCCGAGACCCAGCTGAACCAGTGGATTTACGGCGCCCTGGACAGCCAGATCCACCAGCACGCATGGGGAGTGTGGGCCGGGCTGACCCAGCCGGTCGGGATGGTCGACGGCACGCCGGTGCGCGCCTTCGAAACCTGGACCACCCCGGGCAATATCATCTTCCGCAGCGCACCCGAGCGCAAGCGCGACGAGGGCCGGCGCGACGAAGGCAGGCGCGGTCCGCTGGAGCGCCCCACGCTCGACCTGCACCTGCCGCGCCAGTTCCAGCATGGCCACCGGCCGGCGGACAAGAGCGCCAGCCTGGTGTCGGCCCCGGCCCCCGCGCCCGGCAGGCCCGATACCGCGATCCTGGTCTCGGTCGCCTACAACCCGCCGGCCGCGCAGCACGCGATCAGCAACCGCCTGTTCTACGAGAGCACGCTCAAGCAGCTGATGGCCAACGGCTACACCGAGCTGCCGAATTTCCCCACCAACGCGATCGCCATCAAGCCGGTGTTCAAGATCATTCCCAGGAATGTGGAGCGCGGCATCTACGCCTTTCCGGGCTGGCCGGGACCGGGCGCCGCCAGGCCCGACAGCGGATTCGCCGAAACCGCCTGGAACAGTTGCGTGTATGTGGACATCAACCGTCCGGTCGGCATCGGCGGCAACAGCAACGATGCGGGATGCAAGCGGCGCACGCCGGCCAATACCTTTTACCTTAGCGACTTCATCCACACGCGCATCACCGCCGAGAACGCGCCCTACCTGTCGGCCCAGCTCAACAAGCAGGTCGCGGCCGGCGACATCGCCATCTTGATCGGCATGCACGTCACGACGCGCGAAAACAAGATGTGGACCTGGCAGACCTTCTGGTGGGTGGCCGATCCCGAGCGCCCGTTCGCGCCCAGTTCGCCCACCATCGCCGGCTCGCGTCCGCTGGCCTACCTGGACGGCGCCGCGCGCCACTATGCGATGGCGCTGGCGTATTCGAGCGTGGTGCCGGCCCAGCCGATTACCAATGGCAAGAACGTCGGCACCCCGGTGTACGGCTACAACCCCTACCTGGAAGCGGGCTTCGGGCCGGATGTGTTCGCCGGCATCAGCCGCCCGATCAATGGCAGCATCAATGCCAGCACCGGGATCCAGTCGAACTGCATCACCTGCCACAACATGGCGGCCTACGCGCCGGCGCCGAAACCGATGATGCCCTACGCCAGCGACTTTTACATGAGCATTACCGATCCGGTGTTCGACAACACCTTGCGCTCCGACTTTTCGTGGACCATCGTCGACCTGATCGTCAAGACGCCGGCCGATTAGGGCGCGGGCCGGCGTCTGCCGCTTCAGTCGAGCGCCGCCGCCAGCGCATCGGACAGGCGCGCGACGATTTCCGACAGGTCGGCGTCGGTGGCGATGAACGGCGGCGCCAGCAGGATATGGTCGCCGTGCACGCCATCGATGGTGCCGCCCATCGGATAGACCATCAAGCCGTTCGCCATGGCCTTGTTCTTGACCGAGGCGTGCAGCTTGCGCGCCGGATCGAAGGGCTGCTTGCTGTCGCGATCGCGCACCAGTTCGAGCGCCATCAGCAGGCCGCGCCCGCGGATATCGCCGACGTTCGGGTGCGAGCCGAATTCGGCCAGCAGCATGCGCCGCAGCGATTCGCCGCGCAGGCGCACCGCCGCCAGCAGGTCGTCGCGCTCGATCACCTTCTGCACCGCCAGCGCGGCGGCGGCGGCGACCGGATGGCCGATGTAGGTGTGCCCGTGCTGGAAGGCGCCGCTGCCCTTGCGCAGCTGCTCGACCAGGGCGCGCTGGGCCAGCACCGCGCCGATCGGCTGGTAGCCGGCCCCGAGGCCCTTGGCGATGGTGATGATGTCGGGCGAGACGCCATCCTGCTCGATCGAATACATGGTGCCGGTGCGGCCCATGCCGCACATGACTTCGTCGGCGATGAACAGGATGCCGTAGCGGTCGCACAGGCTGCGCACGCCGCGAAAGTAGCCGGGCGTGGGCGGAATCGCGCCGCCGGTCGCGCCCACCACCGGCTCGGCCACGAAGGCGATGATGTTGTGCGGGCCGGCCGCGTGGATCTGTTCGTCGAGTTCGCGCAGCAGGGCGCTGGTGTACTGGTCCTGGGTCTGGTCGGGCAGGCGGTCGCGGTATTCGTAGCAGGGCGCCACGCGCGCCACGTCGATCAGCAGCGGCGCGAAATGGCGGCGCCGCCATTCGTTGCCGCCCACGGCCAGCGCGCCCAGCGTGTTGCCGTGGTAGCTCTGGCGGCGCGCGATGAATTTGGTGCGCTGGGTCTCGCCATTCTCGACGAAATACTGGCGCGCCAGCTTCATCGCCGTCTCCATCGCTTCCGAGCCGCCCGAGACGAGGTACACTTCGGTCAAGCCTTCGGGCGCGCCGGCGGTCAGGCGGTCGGCCAGTTCCTCGGCCACATCGGTGGTGAAGAAGGCGGTGTGGGCATAGGCGTTGCGGTCGATCTGGCGGTGCATCGCGCTCAGGATGTCGGGGTGGCCGTGGCCGAGCGAGGACACCGCCGCGCCGCCGCAGGCATCGATGTAGGTGCGCCCCTCGCTGTCGCGCACCAGCATGCCCTGGGCGCTGACGGCAACCGGCGGGGTTTGCCGGAGATTACGGTGAATCATGTGGCTCATACGGTCCTCATCGCTGAAATTGTTGATGATCGACAATAGACGGAGAACGTCGCGATTCTGTTGATCTAACCCTTGCCGTGTGCAAATATTTTTGCCTGCGGCAATAAACGCAACACAGGAAAGGCAGGCTCATGATCGACCGACTCGGGCCCCTGGCGCCCGGACAACTGACGGCGGCGCAGCGGGCGGCGGCCCAGGCGATCATCGACGGCCCGCGCGGGGCCGTGTACGGGCCTTTCGTGCCGCTGCTGCGCAGTCCGGAACTGATGGAAAGCGCCCAGCGCATGGGCGAGTACCTGCGCTACCGCAGCGCGATCGGCACGCGCCTGTCGGAAATCGCCATCCTGGTGACGGCGCGCGAGTGGGACCAGCAGGTGGAGTGGGCGATCCATGCGCCGATTGCCGAGCGCAGCGGGATCGAGCCGGGCATCGTCAGGGCGATTGCGGAACGGCGCAAGTCGCCGGCCATGCTGGTCGACGAGGCGCTGGTGTACGACTTTTGCGTGGAGCTGCACCGCAGCAAGCGCGTCAGCGATGCGACCTATGCGAACGCGCTGGCGCTGTTCGGCGAAAAAGGCGTGGTCGATTTGATGGGGATCAATGGGTACTATACTTTTCTGGCGATGGTGATGAACGCGGCGCAGACGCCGGCGCCGGCGTCGACAGCGGCGCCCTTGCCGGAGTAGCGTACCTGTCCGGTGAGTCGTCGAAGCAAGCTAGTGGGTGCGGGAAGAACGGTTTCAGCGACCGTCGTCGGCGATCTCGCGCAGCAAGGCGGCAGAAAATACCGACTTCCCAAACAGGGCCACGGCCTGCTCGGACGTCAGTGGCTTGCAGTTGTCGGGGAAGTGAACGATGCCATTGACTGGAAGAATTTCCCGTTCATCGCGGACCGCCGTGGCAGCGATCTTTTTGCGTAATGCGTCCGCTGCGCGCCTGTACTCGGCGAGCTGCTCTGCTTGAGCTTTGCTCAGTGACATGACATTCACCTCAATATGGTTTCTTTAGCAATCGCAACAGTAGCTAAAAATCGGTCAGCGTCGTCCAAAGATAGTTTATCAAAATCGACCATGATCGGCTGTGGGGCCGTAGATCGAACTGCATATGCCGCGCGCTACCGTGGTCTGTCCACCACTCCGGGGCGCATGCGATGACATCCTGTACCGTGCGCAACCCATGCATCGAGTGAGCAGGATGCCTGCTCATTTCGGCGACGTCCACGGGGGCGTCGAATCCAAACTTGGGCCAGACGAAATAGCCGATATACGCGTCCGGATCGGCTGGCCGCAAAGGTCCGCGTCCTGCCGCATACAGTCCAATCTGGTCGAAACCGAGGCGGTAGGCCGTCACCGCCATCAATCCGAACGCCACAGTGCCGAACCTGGATGGCGCATCGGTGCGCAGCATTGTCCTGCCAATAAATAGGGCATCGCACCAGTCGCCCGGCGTCTTTTCCAAGCGAAAAACGGTGATGCTGTTTTGCTCGTCGTCGGGGATAATCGGGTTGGTCGAATAGATGTTCATGCCTGCGGGTGCATTGCCATGTTCGTTCACTTTAAGGGCCCATACCGTCGACTTGTCCGGAATCATGAAAAGACGAGCAGTTATTTCTGCATCAAGTTTGACCGGGCTCCCCCCTTTTAGTTCCAGCAAAACGCCATCGAAGCTGTTTCCCATCCAGTCATACAGTTCACCCCGGAAGTAATTCCTTGCGATATCGTGGGCGAGCAAGAGCGCCTCGATTTTTTGAATATCCTGTTCGTCGCATCGGACGTCGCTAGTCATGATGGGGGTGTTGGCGTTGGTGAAATTCGCCACCAATCCGGCACGGCGCGTGCCTGCGGTGTGCGGTGAAGGTCTGAATAGCCTACCCGCTGTCACTGCGCGCACGCAGGCCGCTACGATGCCAATTGAAGACAGCGCGAGACAGCTCAACAACCGATCGAGAATATTGAACTTTTGCGACGAGCCCGTCGGCGCACAGAGGGAATGCAAGGCATCGGTTGGTGTGGTGGTCAACGATTGCCGGGCAAGTTAGTGGACGAAGTCTGTGGTGCGGGCGCGCCGTCGTCAGCACCTCATCGGTGCAATCTGTGCGCGTGCACTGTTCGACGACATCGACATGATCGATTTGATGGGATCAAAAGGCCAGACGGTTTTTGCCCGGGGTGATGCATGTGGCGCACGCGCAGACGCCGGCATCGACGGCGGCGGCGAAGACCGATTCGCCGAACACGGCTTGTTGCTGCCCGGCGTTCAAGGGCTTGCCGGTCGCGCTTCGATGGCCTGCAGGCTCAACACTAGGCGATCGGCAACGCACTGCAATCCGCGCCTCGCTTGCCGCTGCCAGGCGCGCCAGCAAGGCCAAAAAAGGGGGAGTCGGGAGCCGGCCCACGATGTGGCCGACGAGGTCGCACTGCGGGGCAATGCGCGGTGCGAGGGGATGCGCGTCCGGGGGACGCGCCTTGCCGCTTTAAGCGAGCGCTTCCTTCGCCGCTTCTTCCGGCGTCAATCCATCGTAGAACTGGTCGGTAAACCACTCGACCTGTTCTTCGATATGCTCCTGCGCCTGCTTCTGGGTTGCGCCGCCGGCCACCAGGAAGCCTTCCACCTCGATGCACCAGTGAATCAGCGCCAGGGTTTCCTCGTCGAGTTCTTCTTTCTTGGCCATGTTGCCACCTCTTTCAGCGTTGTTGTCCGAGCTCGGATGATAACCGATCACTCGCCGAGGTCGGTCACCATGCCCCACTTGGCGAACTCCGGTTCGAACTGCGCCAGCGTCAGCTGGCCGACGCTGGTATGCGCGCCGACCGCCTTCAGCGTGCCCGCAGCGAGCCGGCGCGCCAGCAGCACGGCCGCCATGCACGGGATTTCCGGCCCATGGTCGTTGTCGGCCGCGATATGCCAGGCGCGCTGTGCGGGAGCGCCGGCGGCGTCCACGCCGCGCACGCGCACCACCATCCCGCCCAGCGCCGAGCCGAGGAAGTTCAAGCCGTCGGCGGCGCGGTTGAGCAGGCCGGCGAAGCGTTCCGGATGGCGCAGCAGCCCGAACCGGCGCAAGAGCGCCAGCGCCGCCATGCCGCGCTGGCTGATGCCCGTCTCCAGCGCGGCGCGGAACATCACGGTCTTCACGCCCGCATAGTGGGCCGGAAACAGTTCGAGGTCGGGAATGTCGCACAGCGACGCCAGGCGCGGGCGCAGGCGCGCGTAGGCGACCGTGGTCGGCGCCGCCCAGCCGAGCTGGGTGGTCCAGCGGCCGTCCTGCCAGACCTGGACCGGCGCGCCGCAATAGCTCAGCACCGCCTCCATGGTCGCCACCCCGCGCGGCGCGGTCTGGGCCGGGGCGATGCACATCTCGATCGCGTCGATGCTGCGCCAGCCCGCCGTCAGGTGGTCGACCACGGCCGAGGACAGGGCCGGCACGCTGCTGGCGCCGCTGATGCCGAGGCGCTGGTGCTGGCGGAAAGCCCGGTCCAGCGCGGCCGGAAAGTCGCACACGAAGCGGCGCCCGTCGGCCAGGTCGATGTAGTGGGCGCCGGCGGCGGCCGTGGCCAGCGCGGTGCCGTAATCCTGCTGCTGGAAGGGGCCGGCGGTGTGGATCACCAGTTCGGCGCCGAGGGCGCGCAGGGCTTGTGCGAGTTGGGGATCGTGGATGTCGATGCGGGCGGCGCCGGCACCGTGTCCGCAGGCGCGGGCCAGGGCGCTGGCCTTGTCCAGCTTGCGCCCGGCAACGATCAGCTCGATGCCCGGGCTGGGCGCCAGGGCACGGCAGATGCGGGCGCCGAAGTTACCGTATCCGCCGAGAACGACCGTTTTCATGCCGGGTCGTCAGGCCGCGAGGCCCTTGGCCAGCAGCTCGGCGACGAGCGCATTGAGGTCGGCGTCGCGTTCCCTGGCCAGGGTTTGCAGTTGCAACACCAGCTCGCTGTTGAGTTTCACGGCGAAGGGAACCAGGCCCAGTGCCTGGTCGCGCTTGCGCTGCTCGCGGCGGTCGACGACGGGGCTGGCGGCGGTGCCGAAGCCGGCGCCGCCCGGGACGACCATCTTGCCCATCAATTTTTTGGCGTCACTCTTTGCCAAGCCGGTTTTTTTCATTGTCTGCCTTTGCTATCAAAGAACGCATTCTACGCGCTCTGCGCCAGGCGGACCCAAGTTACACCGGCGCGCTTCCCGGATCAGGCCAGGACTTTTTTCAGCCAGGCGCCGATGTGGTCGATTTCTTCCTGGCACAGCGAGTGCTGCATCATGTAATCGTGCCATTCGACCTGGTAACCGAGCGAGGCGAGCAGGTCGCGCGACGCCGCGGCGCGGGCGATCGGAATCACGCCGTCGTGCTGGCCGTGCACCATGAACACCGGCGTGCCCAGGCTCGCTTCCGAGCGCTCGGCGGCGACCTTGTCGGCCAGGGGCACGTAACCGGACAGGCACATCAGGCCGGCCAGCCTTTCCGGATGGCGCAAGCCGGTCTGCAAGGTCATCGCGCAGCCCTGCGAAAAGCCCGCCAGGATGATGCGCGAGGCCGGAATGCCGCGCGCTTTTTCGCGCGCGATCAGCGCTTCGACCTGCAATTGCGAGGCGCGCAGGCCGGCTTCGTCTTCGCGGCGGCCGAGGTCGGCGTGGACGATGTCGTACCACGAGCGCATCACGTAGCCGTTGTTGATGGTCACCGGCATCGTGTTGGCATGCGGGAAGACGAAACGGATGCCGGGCAAGCCGGCCAGGTCCAGTTCATTGACCAGCGGCACGAAGTCGTTGCCGTCGGCGCCCAGGCCGTGCATCCAGATGATCGCCACGGTGGGGTTCGGGGCGGTGACGACTTCGATGTTTTCTAACAGTTCGCTCATGCGTTGTTCTCGGTGGAGGGCGCGGGACGCAGCGCCGATTTCGGCCGGAATGCCTTGCACACGGCCGGGTTGGTTTCCATGTAGGGGCCGCCGATCAGGTCGACGCAGTAGGGCACGGCCGCGAAGATGCCGCCGACCAGTTGCTTGCCGTCCGCGTCTTTCAGGCCTTCGAGGGTTTCTTTGATGGCTTTCGGCTGGCCCGGCAGGTTCATCACCAGCGCGGCGTGGCCGTCGATTTCGCGGATCACCGCCGTCTGGCGCGACAGGATCGCGGTCGGCACGAACCGCAGGCTGATCTGGCGCATCTGCTCGCCGAAGCCGGGCATTTCTTTGGTGCCGATGGCGAGCGTGGCTTCCGGCGTGACATCGCGCCGCGACGGGCCGGTGCCGCCGGTGGTGAGCACCAGGTGGCAGCGCGCCGTGTCGACCAGCTCGGTGAGGGTCGCTTCGATCTGCGCGCGTTCGTCGGGAATCAGGCGCGTTTCGATGCGGTAGGGCGTGGCGAGGGCGGCGGCCAGCCACTCGGCCAGCGCCGGCAAGCCCTTGTCTTCATACACGCCGCCGCTGGCGCGGTCGGAGACCGAGACCAGGCCGATCACCAGCCCGGGCGCCGGCGCCACCGGATTACGCGTCGCCGGACTCGTCATCGATAAGCTCGCCGTGTTCGTCCTGATCCCCGTCTTCGTCATGGCCGGCCGGCTTGGCGGCGGCCTTGCGCTTCTTGTCGATATCCTTGAGGATCTGGAAGATCTCGCGGTAAGCCTTGGGCGGCTTGTTCTCGGCCTGTTCCTTGCGCGCGTTGCGGATCAGGGTGCGCAGGTGCTGCACGTCGAGTTCCGGGTTTTCTTCCAGCAACACGGTCAGGGCCTTGTCGTCGGCCAGCAGCTTGTCGCGGCGGCGTTCGAGCGCGTGCAGGGCGGCGGTATCGGCCTTGGACATGCCTTTCCAGCTGTCGATGGTGCGCTGGATGACGGCCACTTCTTCCTCGTCGAGGGTGCGCATCTTCTTGCCGACGAATTGCATCTGGCGGCGCCGCCCTTCGTGGTTGGTGATCAGCTGGCAGGCCAGGATGGCGTCGCGCACGTCTTCCGGCATCGGCACGCGCTTGACGCGGTCGCGCGCTTCGGCGACCAGTTCTTCGCCGAGCTTTTGCAGCTCGTTCATCTGGCGCTTGAGTTCGGACTTGGAAGGGCGTTCGTATTCTTGTTCGAACTCGGAGGATTGGAAGCCGCAGGCGCCCCGGTTTGGATTTGGCATGATATGGTTCCGATAGGCGTAAAGCCGACCAGTAAAAACTGTAAACGACTGCTATCATACCCGTTTAACCGGACAGCCGAAGAAAACCACACATGAACGACTCCGTCTTTATCCACACCCAGGATCAGCTGCAGCAGCTGGCGCGCGACGTTTTGGCCTTTGCCAAAGAGATGGGCGGCACCGACGCCGCCGTCGACATCAGCGAGGGAAGCGGGCTGGCGGTCTCGGTCCGGCGTGGCAAAATCGAGACGATCGAGCAAAATAAGGACAAGGGCATGGGCGTGACCGTGTATATCGGTCAAAAACGCGGCAATGCCAGCACCTCCGACTTTTCCCCGGCGGCCCTGCGCGCCACGGTCGACGCGGCCTACAACATCGCCCGCTTCACGGCCGAGGACGACTGCGCCGGCCTGGCCGATGCCGACATGCTCGAGACCAAGCCGCGCGACCTGCGCCTGTGCTACCCGTGGATGATCTCGACCGAAGAGGCGGTGGCGCTGGCGCAGCGCGCCGAAGCGGCCGCCTTCGACGTCGACCCGCGCATCACCAACAGCGAAGGCGCCAGCGTGCATGTGCAGCAGTCGCACTTCGTGTCGGCCAATTCGCGCGGTTTCGCGGGCGGCTATCCGTTCTCGCGCCACACCCTGTCGGTGGCGCCGATCGCCGGCAAGGGCGCCAGGATGCAGCGCGACGACTGGTACACCTCGGTGCGCGACCCGAAAAAAATGGCCCGGCCCGAAGCGGTGGGCCGTTACGCGGCCGAGCGCGCGCTGGCGCGCCTGAACGCGCGCACGCTCGATACGCGCACCTGCCCGGTGCTGTTCGAAGCGCCGCTGGCGGCCGGCCTGCTCGGCTCCTTCGTGCAGGCCACCTCGGGCGGCGCGCTGTACCGCAAGTCGACCTTCCTGCTCGATTCGCTGGGGCAATCGGTCTTCCCTTCGCATATACAGATCCTGGAAGACCCGCATGTGATCGGCGGCGTCGGTTCGGCCCCGTTCGACGAAGAGGGCGTGCGCACCGTGCGCCGCGATGTGGTCAAGGATGGCGTGGTGCAGGGCTATTTCCTGTCGTCTTACTCGGCGCGCAAGCTGGGCATGAAAACCACCGGCAACGCGGGCGGTTCGCACAACCTGACCATGAGCTCCACGCAGACCAGGCGCGGCGACGACTTCGCCGGCATGATCAGGAAGATGGGGCGCGGTCTGCTGGTGACCGAACTGATGGGCCAGGGCACCAACTACGTCACAGGCGACTATTCGCGCGGCGCGTCGGGGTTCTGGGTCGAAAACGGGGTGATCCAGTATCCGGTCGAGGAAATCACCATCGCCGGCAACATGAAGGATATCTTCCAGCAGATCGTCGCCATCGGCAATGACGTTCTGATCCGTGGCAACAAGCAGACCGGCTCGATCCTGATCGAAAAAATGGTGGTGGCCGGCGGCTGAGCGGCCTCGTTCTCTTCTGCGCGTGGGCCGTCGCGCCCACGCCGAGCCCCTTCCGCATTCTCCGCACGACCCTGTAAGGCTCCCGTAAGATAAAAGACGTTGCCAGCTTGCCTAGACGCAAATACACTAGCCCAGGCACCATGACACTGGTGGTATTTCCGTGACGTAAACCCTTCAGGAGACACAGACATATGGAACGTCGTTCCTTCATTACAAAAGCGGCAGTCGGCGCTGCGGCCGGCGTCGTCGCCGCACCGGCGCTGGCCCAGTCGCAACCGACCATCAACTGGCGCCTCGCCAGCAGCTTTCCCAAATCCCTGGACACCATTTTCGGCGCGGCCGATATCCTGACCAAGCGCGTGTCCGAGCTGACCGGTGGCAAATTCAATATCCGCTCGTTCGCGGCCGGCGAAATCGTCCCCGGCCTGCAGGTGCTCGACGCGGTCCAGGCCGGCACTGTGGAAATCGGCCACAGCGCGTCCTACTACTACTTCGGCAAGGACGCCACCTTCGCCTTCGACTGCGCGGTCCCGTTCGGCCTGACCTCGCGCCAGCATACCGCCTGGTACCAGGAAGGCGGCGGACGCGAACTGACGCGCAATTTCTTCAAGGGCTATGGCATCGTCAACTTCCTGGGCGGCAATTCCGGCACCCAGATGGGCGGCTGGTTCCGCAAAGAAATCAAGTCCGTGGCGGACCTGAAGGGCACCAAGATGCGCGTCGGCGGTTTTGCGGGCAAGGTGTTGGAGCGCCTGGGCCTGGTGCCGCAGCAACTGGCCGGCGGCGACATTTATCCCGCGCTGGAAAAAGGCACGATCGACGCGGCCGAATGGGTCGGTCCCTACGATGACGAAAAACTGGGCTTCTACAAGGTGGCGCCGTATTACTACGCGCCGGGCTGGTGGGAAGCGGGCGCGAGCTTCTCCTTCTACGTCGGCATCAAGGAATGGGAAAAGCTGCCCAAGGAATACCAGGCCGCGCTCGAATGCGCCACGTATGAAGCGCACATCGGCATGCAGGCCGAGTACGACGCCAAGAACCCGGCCGCGCTGGCGCGCCTGATGAAGAACGGCGTCAAGCTGCGTACCTTCTCGAAAGACATCATGGATGGCTGCTACAAGGCGGCGCAGGACGTGATGAACGAGGAAGCGGCCAAGAACGCCAAGTTCAAGACCATCTACGAGCCGTGGAAGCGATTCCGCCAGGACCAGAACATGTGGGCCTCGGTGTCGGAAGCGGCCATGCTCGATTACATGATCAAGGCCGGCCGCAAGTAAGCTCAAGTAAAGTAAAGCATCCCGTCACCGCTTCGCGCGCACGGCGGGATGCGCTATCTGACAAAACAATCATGAAACGAATTCTCTTCCTCGCCCTGGTTGCCGGCGGCGCCCTGTATGCCTACAAAACCGGCCGCCTCGGCGGCAACGGCGGCGGCTCCTTCGACAAGGACGGCAAGCCGGCCGTGATGCTGTTTACCAGCGCCGACTGCGGCGAGCCGTGCGACAAGGTCCGCACCGAGCTGAAAAAGCGCGTGATCGGCTTCCAGGAAGTGATCCTGAGCGAGCCGGACAGAAAATACGGGGTGAACGCCATGCCGACCGTCATCGCCGGCAAGCAGCGCACCGTCGGCGACGATGTGCACAAGCTGGCCGGCATGCTCGGCGAGGTGCTGGGCAAGGATGCGCTGACGCGGCGCGAGCGCATCGCCCTGTCCGCTCATTTCGACGAGCAGGACAAGCCCAGGGTCGTGTTGTACGGGACCAAATGGTGCGGCTACTGCAAGGCGCAGCGTGAATTGTTCCAGGAAAAGAACATCCCCTTCGAGGATGTCGACGTCGAGGAGTCGGAAGCCGGCTTGATGGCCTACAATTCGCTTGCGGGCAGCGGCTATCCGCTCACGTATGTGGGATACCGGCGCTTCGGCGGATACAACGAGTCGGAGATCCTGGCGGCCGTCAATGAACTCAAGGACAAGCCGCAGGCCAATCTGCGCTGAGCGCGAACGCCGCGCAGGGCGTCCTGCGCGGCGCCCTGGCGGGCGCCCCCTTCACGTCGATCAGAAGCGGTAACCGACGCCGACGGCGATCAGGACCGGATCGACCTTGACGGTGCTGGCCTTGACGCCGGCGATCGTCACATCGCTGCGGATGTTGATGCGCTTGACGTCCAGGTTGAGCGACCAGTTTTTATCGATCCTGTAATCCACGCCGGCCTGGAAGGCCAGTCCCACGCTGTCGTTCTCCAGATTGCCCGCGCCGTTGAGCAGTTTGACCTTCGAGATGCGCGTGTAGTTGATACCGGCGCCCAGGTAAGGCTTGAACTGCCCGATCGGGTTGAAGTGGTACTGCGCCAGCAGGCTGGGCGGCAGGTGCTTGAAGGTGCCGATCTTGGCGCCGTCGAGCATCACATCATGTTTTTGCGGATAGGTCAGCACCAGTTCGGCCGCCAGGTTCGGCGTGAAGAAATAGCTGACATCGAATTCCGGAATCGTCTTGTCGGACACCGAGATGCGGTCCGATGCGCCCACCCCGGCCACCGGGGTCGACTTGTCGGCCGGATTCAGGTGCGCGGCGCGCGCGCGCACCAGCCATTGTCCATCTTGCGCCTGAGCTTCAACGGCGACCAGGCCCAGCATGCTGACTGCTACTGCTGCTAACAATTTGCTCTTCATCACAACATCCTTCTTCGTTTGTCATTGGGTATGACTGAAGTTTATTGATTGACCTCAACAAAATCGTTGATGTGAATCAAAAAAACGAAGCAATGATGAAAAGCGGTATCGGGTCAGGCAGGGTGGCGCAGCGCTTGCAAGATCGGTTGCAGCACGGCGGCGCCAAGGCGTGCGCTGCGCGCGCCGTCCCAGCCGCAGACCGGATCGGGGTCGTTGGCGTTGTCCTTGAACGGCAACTCCAGGGTCAGCGACAGGCAGCCGAAGGCGTGCGTGATGTGCGGCGAACCCATGGTCAGGGTTTCGTCGGTGTAGGGCGAATCGCCGTAGCCATGCACGTCCTGGAAGTCCGGGCTGGCGATCTTGAAGTCGTCCGAAAAGCGCTTCTGCTGCGCCGCCTGGGCCGGGGTGAAGCCCGGCAGCGATTCGCTGCCGGCCACGAACACATAAGGCAAGCCTTCATCGCCATGCACGTCGAGGAACAGGTCGCAGCCGGTTTCCTTCATCTTGTCCTTGACCACGAATACTTCGGGGCTGCGCTCCATGGTCGGCGTATTCCACTCGCGGTTCAGGTTGGCGCCTGCCGCGTTGGTGCGCAGGTTGCCATGCACCGAGCCGTCCGGATTCATGTTCGGCACCACGTAGAACACCGCTTCCTTGAGCAGCTGGCGCCCGAAGGCGTCGGCCGGGTCGAGCAGGGCGTCGAGCATGCCCTCGACGAACCACTCGGCCATGGTTTCGCCCGGATGCTGGCGCGCGATGACCCAGACTGTCTTCTTCGCCGCCGGGTCGCCGATCGCCAGCACGTTCATGTCGCGCCCTTCGACCGTGCTGCCCAGGTCGAGCATGCGCACCTGTTCCGAGAGCTGCGCGCGGTCCAGCAGTTCGAGGTGGCGTTCCCACGAGTAGGGCTCGAAGTAGGCGTAGTAGACGCTGTCCATCTCGGGCGCGTGGGAAATCGTCATCACCTCGCCGTCGAAGCTGGTCGGCACCCGGAACCATTCCACGCGGTCGTAGCTGGCCATGGCCTGGTAGCCTTCCCAGCCGGCCGGATAGGCGCTTTTGCCGGCGTTCAGGAAGCGCATCGTGCAGGCCTGGCCCTGCGCGCCCTGGAGGCGGAAATAGAACCACTGGCTGATGTCGGCGTGCGAGTCGCGCCGGATGTTCAGGTCGATCGAGGAGGCGCTGGTGGCGCTGACGATGTCGATGGCGCCAGCGTCGAACTGGCTGCTGATTTTGATAGACATGATGTGTCCCTGGCTGGTGAATGAGTGGTGCGACCGCTTTCGGCGCGAGGCGTCATGATACGCCTTCGGATTAAACACGGTTAACAGGGCGAAAAGCGCCCTGATTGAGGCTTACCCTGATGCTTTGAAAACAGCGAAGGAGAACAGCGATGCAAAAGACCTATCACGGCAGCTGCCACTGCGGCGCGGTGCGCTACCAAGCCGATATCGACCTCAGCCAGGGCACCGGCAAGTGCAACTGCTCGATCTGCCGCAAGACGCGGGCCTGGAACCTGACCGTCAAGCCGGAGGCGTTTCGCCTGCTGGCCGGCGAGGACCAGCTCAGCGATTACCAGTTCAACACCAGGAGCGGGCACCACCTGTTTTGCAGGCAGTGCGGCGTGCGCCCGTTCGGACGCGGCTATGTGGAACAGATCGGCGGGGCCTTCGTGTCGATCAATGTGGCGACCCTCGACGATGCGACGCCCGACGAATTGATCGCGGCGCCCGTGAAGTATGCGGATGGGCTGAACAATGCCTGGTGGAATGTGCCAGCGGAAACGCGCCACCTGTAGCAGGGGCCGTGGCGGGCGCCGTTTGGGCCGGCCGCCGCCCGCAAGCGGCGCCGGCGGGTCGGCTCAGCAATCGTAATTCATGCTGTCGCGCGAGAACGCCATCGGGTTGCGGATCGCTTCCAGCGCCAGGTCGACGTCCAGCTCCGGCCAGTACACGCGCCCGGTGCTCACGCACTTGACCCGGCAGATCTGCGCCACCGTCGCGTGTTCGAACAGGGGAAACTCGACAAACGGCAAGTACAGCTCCTCCTCGCCACACTGCAGCCAGAAGCCGTGCGGGCTCAGGCTCGTCACTTCGGCGCAGGAAAAATAGATGCCATTCATATGTTTGTCCCCGTTAAGCATTTACCCAGGCAGGGTCGCTTGTATCGAAGGTATCAAATGCGCCAGGCGATTCGTTTGACCTGGCTCAAATGACTCCGCATTACTTCCGTCCTATCGAAATCAGATAATTCTGCATCGTCTGCTCCGATACCGACGCCCACATGTTCTGGTCCTGTCGGAACCGCTTCCACGGTTCGTACACTTTTTTGAACCTGGCGTTCTTTGCCGCTTCCTCTTCCATGACGGCGGTCGAGATCTTGTAGGCCTCGTCCATGATCGCCTTCGAAAACGTGTGCAGCCTGGCGCCGTTCTTCATCAGGCGCGCCAGCGCGGCCGGGTTCCTGGTGTCGTAGGCCGCCTGCATCGTCACGTGGCACTCGAAGCTGGCCGCCTCCACCGCCGCCTTGTACTGCGCGGGCAGCTTTTCCCATTCCTTGATGTTGATGTAGAACGACAGCTGCGGTCCCGCTTCCCACCAGCCCGGCGTGTAGTAGTGCGGCGCCACCTTGGCCAGGCCCAGCTTTTCGTCGTCGTAGGGACCGACCCACTCGGCCGCGTCGATCGTGCCTTTTTCGAGCGCCGCATAGACGTCGCCGGCCGGAATCTGCTGCGGCACCGCGCCCATGCGTTCCATCACGCGGCCGGCGAATCCGGCGATCCGGATCTTCATGCCCTTGACGTCGGCCAGCGACTTGATCTCCTTGCGGTACCAGCCGCCCATCTGCGTGCCGGTGTTCCCGGCCATGAAGTTGACGATGCCGTAGCCCTTGAAAAAATCGCGCATCAGGTCGCGCCCGCCGCCCTGGTCGAACCAGGCGGTCTGCTGGCGCGAGGTGAGCCCGAACGGCACCGCGCAATCGAAGGCGAAGGTGGGGTCCTTGCCGAAGTAGTAGTACGACGGCGTGTGCCCCATCTCCACCGTCCCCGCCTGCACCGCATCCATCACCTGCAATCCCGGCACGATGTCGCCGGCGGCGAACTGGCGGATCTGGAAGCGCCCGCCGGTCAGCTGCGCCACGCGCTTGGTGAACGCTTCGGCCGCCCCGAAGATGGTGTCGAGCGACTTGGGAAAGCTCGACGCCAGGCGCCATTTGACTTCCGGGTTAATCTGCGCGAACGCCGGCGTGGCGATGACGCCGGCCGTCGCGCCGAGCGCGCTGGTGGTGATGAAGCTACGACGTTGCATGACAGTCTCCGAGTTTTTTTTAATATATCTGAGGGACGTGCGACCCATTGTAGCCGCTTGTCCGCGCCAAAGTTTCGTGTAATTGTAGCGCCGCTATCGCACGGCGGGTTTTACATTTCCCGGCGCTTGTCCGGCCAGCCCGCCGAAGCGCTGGAAGAAGCCGGCATCGAGCCGCGGCGTGCGCTCGTCCTCGCGTTTGAGGGTGTCCATGATGTGCGTTTCCGCGCCCGCGTAGGTACGCGCATAGACCGCGCGCGCCAGCTCATAGGCGCTGCTGCCGGGCCAGGGATCGGGCAGCAGTTCGATCGGCAGCATCGGGTCGTGCAGCTGCACGCGGCGGTAGGCGTGGACCAGCAGCGTGCGGATCACGAAGGCTTGCTGCGGGGCCGGCGCGGCATCGGCGCCGGCGCCGGCGTCGAGCAAGGCCAGCAAGGGCGCAAAGCGCTCGATGAAATGGCGGTAGCCGGCGATCACGCCCGACAGGTCCCAGCCCTCGTGCACCAGGTCTTGCAGCGGACGGCCCGATACGCCGGGCAGCGCGCTGGCGCGGCAGACGAACAGCTTGTCCTTCACGCCCACGCGCGCCAGCAGTTCTTCCAGCACCGCCGCATCGCCGGCCGGGTGCCCGAACATGCCCGGCGCGATCATGGCGTAGCCTTCCCACAGCATCTCCTTGCGCAGCAGTGCGCGCCCGGGCGCGTCGATGCCGCCGGCGCCGGAGAGCACCAGCGTCCAGTTGCCGTCCCAGTGCGCGGCCAGCGGCGCGTAAATACGCCGGTTGGCGCGCTCGAAGCGGGGCAGGGCCTGCGGCAGGATGGCGTAGGAACTGCGGCGGCCGTCGCGGTTGGCCACCAGCCAGCCCTCTTGCGCCAGGCGGAACACGCTGGTGCGCAGCAGGCGGTCGTTGACGCCGAACGGCGCCAGCAGGTCGATCAGGCTGCCGAGCCAGATGGCGCCGCCGTGCGGGGCGATGGCGTCGCCGAATATGGTCATCACGAGCGACTTGGAACGGGGCGGATCGCTCGCGAGAAAGTCGGCGATCCATGCTGTGCTGGTAAGTTGTTTCATGGATGCATGGTCTGGCGCGGTGGGGGGATTGTCAAGCAAAGCAGCCGTTTACTTTAGCGCGTGTTGGGCGCAGCATGGTTTTTTTGCCATCGGTTCGATCTTGAAGAGATACGGATATACAATACGACTCAATTAAACTGTGTACATCTGATTTTACGTATCGTATTATCGCTCGATCGCCTTTGCAATGGGAGAAGCACCATGTACGCACAACTCGTAGAAACCGGCCTCAAGAAAGTCCAGAGCGCCGAGGACATGGATGAGCAGGAGCGCGAGTTCCAGGCGCGCATCGATGCCGGCGTCAAGATCGAAGCCAAGGACTGGATGCCCGAGGCTTACCGCAAGACCCTGATCCGCCAGATTTCCCAGCATGCGCATTCCGAGATCGTCGGCCAGCTGCCCGAGGGCAACTGGGTCACGCGCGCCCCCACGCTCAAGCGCAAATCGATCCTGCTGGCCAAGATCCAGGACGAGGCCGGGCACGGACTGTATCTGTATAGTGCGGCCGAAACGCTGGGCGTCTCGCGCGACGAGCTGCTGGCCGCCCTGCACTCGGGCAAGGCCAAGTATTCGAGCATCTTCAATTACCCGACCCTGTCGTGGGCCGACATGGGCGCGATCGGCTGGCTGGTCGACGGCTCGGCCATCATCAACCAGATCCCGCTGTGCCGCTGCTCGTACGGTCCGTACGCGCGCGCCATGATCCGCGTCTGCAAGGAAGAGTCGTTCCACGCGCGCCAGGGCTACGACATCATGATGAGCCTGGCCCAGGGCACGCCCGAGCAAAAGGCCATGGCCCAGGATGCGCTGAACCGCTGGTGGTGGCCGTCGCTGATGATGTTCGGCCCGTCCGACGCCGAATCGGTCAACAGCGCCCAGTCGGCGCAGTGGCGCATCAAGCTGTTCTCGAACGACGAACTGCGCCAGCGCATGGTCGACCAGACCGTGCCCCAGGCCGAGTACCTGGGCCTGACCATTCCCGATCCCGACCTCAAATTCAACGCCGAGACGGGCCACTACGAATTCGGCGAGATCGACTGGAGCGAGTTCCAGAACGTCCTGAAGGGCAACGGCCCATGCAACCGCGAGCGCCTGCAAACGCGGGTCAAGGCCTACGAAGACGGCGCCTGGTTCCGCGACGCGCTGGTGGCCTACGCCGACAAGCAGTCGACCAACGAGGTCGGCTGCGCCGCGTGACGCCGCCGCCCGCCCCCACCACACCGGAGAATCGCAATGAGCAAAGAATGGCCCCTGTGGGAAGTCTTCATCCGCAGCCAGCACGGCCTGGCGCACAAGCACGTGGGCAGCCTGCACGCGTCCGACGCCGAAATGGCGGTCAATAACGCGCGCGACGTCTACACGCGCCGCAACGAAGGCGTGTCGATCTGGGTCGTGCGCGCCGCCGACATCGTCGCCAGCAGCCCGGGCGACAAAGCGGCGCTGTTCGAGCCGTCCAACAGCAAAGTCTATCGCCATCCGACCTTCTTCCCGATGCCGGAAGAAGTCAAGAACCTGTGAGCGCGCCAGTGGACCAGACAATCGCCGACAAGACCGACTACCTGCTGCGCCAGGGCGACAACGCCCTGATCCTGTCGCAGCAGCTCTCCAAACTGTGCGGCAAAGGCCCGGCGCTGGAAGAAGACATGGCGCTGACCAACGTCGCCCTCGACCTGCTCGGCCAGACCCGCATGTGGCTGACCTACGCCGGCGAACTGGAAGGGCGCGGCCGCGGCGAAGACCAGCTGGCCTACCTGCGCGACGCCCACGAGCTGCGCTGCTGCCTGATCGTCGAACAGCCCAACGGGAACTACGCCGACACCATGGTGCGCCAGTTCTACTTCGACACCTGGCACTACTTCCTGATGCTGGGGCTGACCAAGTCGCTTGACGCACGCATCGCGGAAATCGCCGAAAAATCGATCAAGGAAGTCACCTACCACCTGCGCCGCAGCGGCGACCTGATCGTGCGCATGGGCGACGGCACGCCCGAAAGCCACGCCAGGACCCAGGCCGCCGTCAATGCGCTGTGGATGTACAGCGGCGAGATGTTCCTCTACGACGCTGTCGACAAGGCCATGGTGGAGCAGGGCGTGGCGCCGGCCGCCGAGCCCTTGCGCGCCGCCTTCCTCGAACACGTGTCCGGGATTTTTGCGGAAGCGACCCTGGCGATGCCCGATCCGGCGGTGTGGATGCAGCGCGGCGGCAAAACCGGCCGCCACAGCGAGCACCTTGGCTACATCCTGGCCGAGATGCAGTTCCTGCAGCGCGCCTATCCCGGGGCCGAGTGGTAATGAGCACGCAGCCGGCCAGCACGGAACAGGTCTGGACCTGGCTGGGCGAGGTCAGCGACCCCGAAATCCCGGTGATCTCGGTGGTGGACCTGGGCATCGTGCGCGCCGTCGACTGGGACGACGCCACCTGCGTGGTCACCATCACGCCGACCTATTCGGGCTGTCCCGCGATGACGGTGATCGCCGACGCGGTGCGCGAGGCGCTGCACGGCCACGGCGTGCCGCACGTGCGGCTGGTGAACCAGCTCTCGCCCGCGTGGACCACCGACTGGATGAGCGAGGCCGGCAAGGCCGCGCTAAAAGGCTACGGCATCGCGCCGCCCGCGCAGCAGGTGGTCGACATCACCGGACTGCGCAGCGGCCTGCATGCGGGCGTCAAGCGCGTGGCCGCGCCGAAGCTGGTCGTCGTCTGCCCCAATTGCGGCTCGCGCCACACGGCGCTGACCAGCCAATTCGGCTCGACGCCGTGCAAGGCCCTCTACAAGTGCCTGGACTGCCGCGAACCCTTCGATTACTTCAAGTGCCACTGAGTTTCCACTAAAGCCGACCATGAGCAAATTCTACCCACTGACCGTCGCCAAGGTGCGCAACGAAACGCGCGACACCATCGCCGTCACCTTCGCCGTGCCGGACGAACTGGCCGCCAGCTTCGCCTACCAGCAGGGCCAGCACCTGACCCTGCGCGCGCGGATCGGCGACGAGGACGTGCGCCGCTCCTACTCCATCTGTTCGGCGGTGCAGGACGGCGCGCTGCGCGTGGCCATCAAGCGCACCCCGGGCGGGCTGTTTTCGAGCTGGGCCAACGACCATATCCAGCCGGGCGCGGTGCTGGAGGTGATGCCGCCGATGGGGCACTTCAACGTGCCGCTGGCGCCCGATAACGCGCGCCACTACGTCGCCTTTGCGGCCGGCAGCGGCATCACGCCGATCCTCTCGATCATCAAGACCACCCTGCTCACCGAGCCGAAAAGCCGCTTCACGCTGTTTTACGGGAACCGCGCCTCGTCGTCGGTGATCTTCAAGGAAGAGCTGACCGACCTCAAGGACATGTACATGGAGCGCCTCAACCTGGCCTACGTGATGAGCCGCGAGCAGCAGGACATCGAACTGTTCAACGGCCGCATCACCAAAGAGAAGGTGGAGCAGTTCATCGAGCACTGGATGCGCATCGAGGACGTGGACATCGCCTTCATCTGCGGCCCGGAAGACATGATGCACGGCGTCTCGGCGGCGCTGCAGGAAGCCGGCATGCCGAAGCAGAATATCAAGGTCGAGCTGTTCGCCGCCAGCATTCCCAAGCACCAGCACAAGCCGCGCCAGTTCGACGCGCTGGTGCGCCACGAAACCGAGGTCACCGTCATCCTGGACGGCAACCACACCAGCTTCACGATGGACAAGGACAAGGAATCCATCCTCGACGCCGGCCTGCGCGCCGGCATCGACATGCGCTATTCCTGCAAGGGCGGCGTGTGCTCGACCTGCCGCTGCAAGCTGGTCGACGGCAAGGTCGACATGGACGTGAACTACGCGCTGGAAGACTATGAAATCGCGCGCGGTTTCGTCCTGAGCTGCCAGAGCTTTCCGGTGACGGACAAGGTGGTCGTCGACTTCGACCAGGCCGAGTAATCCAACCCAACTTCACTCCCACAGGACGCGCCATGAACTACGAAAACATCACGTTCAAGATCGAACACGGTATCGCCACCCTGACCCTGAACCGCCCCGACAAGCTCAATAGCTTCACCCAGGCGATGCACCTGGAAGTGCGCTCGGCGCTGGCGGCGGTGCAGTCCGACCCCACCGTGCGCGTGCTGCTGCTCACCGGCGCCGGGCGCGGTTTCTGCGCCGGCCAGGATCTGTCGGACCGCGCGGTCGAACCGGGCGCCGACGGCGTGGACCTGGGCCACTCGGTCGAGACCTATTACGCGCCGCTGGTGATGACCCTGCGTTCGCTGCCGATGCCGGTCATCTGCGCCGTCAACGGCGTGGCCGCCGGCGCGGGCGCCAACCTGGCGCTGGCCTGCGACATCGTGCTGGCCGCCAAATCGGCCTGCTTTGTCGAAGTGTTCTGCAAACTGGGCCTGATCCCGGACACCGGCGGCACCTGGCACCTTCCGCGCCTGGTAGGCCATGCGCGCGCCATGGGCATGGCCATGTTGGGCGACAAGATCCCGGCCGAACTGGCCGAGCAATGGGGCCTGATCTGGAAAGCCGTCGCCGATACCGCGCTGATGGACGACGCCATGGCCATGGCCGAACACTTCGCGGTGGCCCCGACCAAGGGCCTGGCCTTCACCAAGCGCGCGATCCAGGCCAGCTATGCCAACTCCCTGCCCGAACAGCTCAAGCTCGAAGGCGAGATGATGCGCGAACTCGGTTACAGCCACGATTACCGCGAGGGCGTTAGCGCCTTCATCGAGAAGCGCGCGCCGCACTTCATGGGGGAATGAGCATGGCAGCACTGGAACAAGGCAGCATCGTCGCCGTCATCGGCAGTGGCGCCATGGGGGCCGGCATCGCCCAGGTGGCGGCCGCCGCCGGCTACCCGGTCAAGCTGTTCGACACCCGCCCCGGCGCGGTCGACAAGGCGATTGCCGATATCGGCAAGGTGTACGCCACGCTGGTCGACAAAGGCCGCATGAGCGGCGAGGCGGCGATCGCCGCGCGTGCACGCCTGCACAGCGTGGCGAGCCTGAAGGAAGTGATCGACGCCGCCCTGGTGGTCGAAGCCATCGTCGAAAACCTGGATGTGAAGCGCATGCTGTTCGCGGACCTGGAAAATGTGGTCGGCGACGACTGCATCCTGGCGACGAATACCTCGTCGATCTCGGTCACGGCGATTGCCGCGCCGCTGCGCCGCCCGCAACGCCTGGTCGGCATGCACTTCTTCAATCCCGTGCCGCTGATGGCGCTGGTGGAAGTGATCAGCGGGCTGGCCACCGATGCGGCGGTCGCCGAGACGGTGTACGCCACCGCGGCCGCATGGGGCAAGAACCCGGTGCACGCCAGATCGACGCCCGGCTTCATCGTCAACCGCGTGGCGCGCCCGTTCTACGCCGAAGGCCTGCGCCTGCTGCAGGAGCAGGCGGCCGATGCCGCCACGCTGGACGCGGTGATGCGCGACTGCGGCGGTTTTCGCATGGGGCCTTTCGAGCTGATGGACCTGATCGGCCACGACGTCAATTTCTCGGTCACGCAATCGGTGTTCAACGCCTACTTCGGCGACCCGCGCTTTAGCCCGTCGGTGCTGCAGCAGGAGATGGTCAATGCCGGCTTTTTCGGACGCAAATCGGGACGCGGCTTTTACCGCTACGGCGAGGGCGCGGCCAAGGCAGCGGCCAGCGAAGAAGCGGCGCAGGCGCGGCCGGAGGTGGTGAGCATCAGCATCGATGCCGACCTCGCCAACATCGCCAATATCGCCGGCAGCGCCGACATCGCCGGCAGCGTCGTGCAGCCGCTGGAACAGCGCCTGGCCGCCGCCGGTTTCACGGTCGGGCACCGCAAGCCGCTCGAGCATGCCGGCGAAAGCGAAGCGCCGGCCTTCCACTGCAACGGCGCCGCCATCTTCCTTACCGACGGGCGCAGCGCCACCGAGCGCGCGCATGCCAATCGCCATCCCGACACGGTGCTGTTCGACCTCGCGCTGGACTACGGCAAGGCCACCCGCATCGCGCTGGCGCGCGCCGACCAGTGCGGCGACGCGGCGTGGAACGCGGCGGTCGGCCTGTTCCAGGCGGCCGGCTTCGTCGTCACGCGCCTGGACGACGTGCCGGGCATGGCGGTCATGCGCACCGTCGCCATGCTGGCCAACGAAGCGGCCGACGCGGTGAACCAGGGCGTGTGCACCGCCCCGGCGGTCGACATCGCGATGCAAAAGGGCGTGAACTACCCGCGCGGGCCGCTGGCCTGGGCCAATGCGGCCGGCATCGGCCACATCGTGACGGTACTGGCCAACCTGGCCGCCACCTATGGCGAAGACCGCTACCGCGTCTCGCCGCTGCTGCGCCGCAAACTCGCCAATGGAAGCGCCTTCTGACCCATGCATATCGATCCTCACGCGCCTGATCCTCAGGCCCTGGCCGAACTGGCCGGCAAAACCATGTTCGAGCGCGATCCGGCCAGCCAGGCGCTCGGCATGCTGCTCGCCGAGATCCGCCCCGGCTACGCGCGCATGACCATGCCGGTGCGGGGCGACATGCTCAACGGCCACCAGACCTGCCACGGCGGCTACATCTTCATGCTGGCCGACAGCGCCTTCGCCTTTGCCTGCAATTCGCACAACCTCAATACCGTGGGCGCGGGCTGCACCATCGATTACCTGGCGCCGGGTCGCGAGGGCGACCTCCTGACGGCAACGGCGCTCGAGCAGGCGCTGTCGGGTAAAACCGGCGTCTACGACATCACCGTCACCAACCAGGATGGCCGCATGGTCGCCCTGTTCCGGGGCAAATCGCATCGCGTGGCGGGCAACGTGGCAGAACTGCCGCTCATGTCTTCACTGCCGCACCTGCCTTAACTGCAGCAAAAGGAGAACACCATGGTCCAACGCACGCCGGCTCCCGCAGACCTGGAGCCGATCGAACGCGCCAGCCGCGACGAACTGCAAGCCTTGCAGCTCGAACGCATGCAATGGTCGCTGAAACACGCCTACGACAACGTGCCGCACTACCGCGCCGCGTTCGACGCCGCCGGCGTGCATCCGGACGACCTGCGCACCCTGGCGGACCTGGCCAAGTTCCCGTTCACGGACAAGAAGACCCTGCGCGATCACTATCCCTTCGGCCTGTTCGCGGTCCCGCGCGAGAAGGTGGTGCGCATCCACGCCTCGTCCGGCACCACCGGCAAGGCCACCGTGGTCGGCTACACGCGGAACGACATCGATACCTGGGCGGGCGTGGTGGCGCGCTCGATCCGCGCCGCCGGCGGGCGCGCCGGCGACATGGTGCACGTCTCGTACGGCTACGGCCTGTTCACCGGCGGCCTGGGCGCCCATTACGGCGCCGAGCGCCTGGGCTGCACCGTGATCCCCATGTCCGGCGGGCAGACCGAAAAGCAGGTGCAACTGATCTGCGACTTCAAGCCCGAGATCATCATGGTCACGCCCTCGTACATGCTCAACATCATCGAGGAATTCACGCGCCAGGGGCTCGATGCGGCGGCGTCCTCGCTCAAGGTCGGCATCTTCGGCGCCGAGCCGTGGAGCGACGGCATGCGCAGCGAAATCGAACAGCGCGCCGGCATCGACGCGGTCGACATCTACGGCCTGTCCGAAGTGATGGGGCCGGGCGTGGCCAGCGAGTGCATCGAGAGCAAGGACGGCCCGGTGGTGTGGGAAGACCATTTCTACCCCGAGGTGATCGATCCGGACACCGGCGAAGTACTGCCCGACGGTGCGGAGGGCGAGCTGGTATTCACCTCCCTGACCAAGGAAGCGCTGCCGGTCATCCGCTACCGCACGCGCGACCTGACGCGCCTTTTGCCGCCGACCTCGCGCGCGATGCGCCGCATGGGGAGAATCAACGGCCGATCCGACGACATGCTCATCATCCGCGGGGTGAACGTGTTCCCCAGCCAGATCGAGGAACTGATCCTGCAGATGCCGCTGCTGGCGCCCCACTACCAGCTGGTGGTCTCGCGCGACGGCCACCTGGACAAGCTCGATGTGGTGGCCGAACTGCGCGACGGCTCGCAATCCCAGGAGGGCGTGACGGCCCTGGCGCGCGACCTCGAACACCGCATCAAGACCTACGTGGGCGTGACCACGCGCGTGAAGCTGCTGCCGGCCAACGGCATCGAGCGCACCCTGACCGGCAAGGCCCGGCGCGTGATCGACCAGCGTCCCAAACCGAACTAACCCAGGAGCACCCGTGAACACACTGACCGACGCCTTTATCTGCGACGCCATCCGCACCCCGTTCGGCCGCTACGGCGGATCGCTCTCCGGCGTGCGCGCCGACGACCTGGCGGCGCTGCCGATCGCCGCCCTCATGGCGCGCAATCCCGGCGTGGACTGGAGCGCCGTGGACGACCTTTACTTCGGCTGCGCCAACCAGGCCGGCGAAGACAACCGCAATGTCGCCCGCATGGCGGCCTTGCTGGCCGGCCTGCCGCCGGAAGTCCCGGCCAGCACCATCAACCGCCTGTGCGGCTCCAGCCTGGACGCCGTCGGCGTTGCCGCGCGCGCCATCAAGGCCGGCGAGGCGAACCTGATCGTCGCCGGCGGCGTGGAAAGCATGACGCGCGCGCCGTTCGTGATGGGCAAGGCCGACAGCGCTTTCTCGCGCGCCGCCAAGATCGAAGACACGACCATGGGCTGGCGCTTCGTCAACCCGCTCATGAAGGCAAACTACGGCATCGACTCGATGCCCGAAACGGCCGAAAACGTGGCGAAGGAATTCAACATCGACCGCGCCGACCAGGATGCATTCGCCCTGCGCAGCCAGCAGCGCTGGGCCGCCGCCCATGCGGCCGGCGTGTTCAGGGACGAAATCGTCCCCGTGGCCATCCCGCAGAAAAAGGGCGAGGCGCGCGTGTTCGACACCGACGAGCATCCGCGTCCCGACACCAGCATCGAGATGCTGGCCAAGCTGAAAGGCGTGGTCACCCCAGGCGGCACCGTCACCGCCGGTAACGCGTCGGGCATCAACGACGGCGCCTGCGCGATCCTGATCGCATCAGGCAGTGCCGCCGGGCGCTTCGGCCTCACGCCGCGCGCGCGCATCGTCGGCATGGCCATGGCCGGCCTGGCGCCGCGCATCATGGGCTTCGGCCCGTCGCCGGCGACCAGAAAGGTGCTGGCGATGACGGGCCTGTCGATCGGCCAGATGGACGTGATCGAGTTGAACGAAGCCTTTGCCGCGCAGGGCCTGGCGGTCACGCGCGACCTCGGCCTGGCGGACGATGCCGCCCACGTCAACCCGAACGGCGGCGCCATCGCCATCGGCCACCCGCTCGGCGCGTCCGGCGCGCGCCTGGTGCTGGCGGCCGTCAACCAGCTGCACCGCACGGGCGGGCGATACGCGCTGTGCACCATGTGCATCGGCGTCGGCCAGGGCATTGCCCTGATCGTCGAAAAAGTATAAGGTGCGCGCCATGGTCAAGGTCTACGCCATCGATGGCGTCACCCCCGTGGTCCATCCGAGCGCCTACGTGCATCCGAGCGCGGTGCTGATCGGCGACGTGATCGTCGGCCCGCGCTGCTACGTCGGTCCGCTGGCCTCGATGCGCGGCGACTTCGGCCGCCTGATCCTGGAAGAAGGCGCCAACCTGCAGGACACCTGCGTCATGCACGGCTTTCCCGGCGAAGACACGGTGGTCGAAGCCGATGGCCACATCGGCCACGGCGCCGTGCTGCACGGCTGCCGCATCAAGCGCAACGCCATGATCGGCATGAACGCGGTCGTGATGGACCGCGCCGTGGTGGGCGAGGACGCGATCGTGGCCGCCATGAGTTTCGTCAAGGCCGGCATGGTGATCCCGCCGCGCAGCATGGTGATGGGCACGCCGGCGCGCGTGATGCGCGAACTGACGGACAAGGAAGTCAACTGGAAGAGCTTCGGCACCAAGCAGTACCACGAGCTGGCGGTGCGCTCGCTGCAAACCATGCGCGAAGTCGAGGCCTTGAGCGAAGTGGAGCCGGACCGCGCACGCATCGATTTCGGCCCCGCGATGCACGCGCCCAAAGAATAGAACAGAGCAGAACAGAACAGAACAGAGAACGAGGAGAACACCATGCAAACCATATCGACCCTGCAAAGCCTGATCGGCGGGCGCTGGCTCGGCGCCGAAGCCTCGGTGCCGCTGCACAGCGCACTCGATAACAGCCTGATTTACCACACCCACGCCGAAAAGATCGACTTCGACGAAGCGGTCACCTACGCGCGCGGCACCGGCGTGCCGGCCCTGATGTCGCTCGACTTCCAGAAGCGCGCGGCCTGCCTCAAGGCGCTGGCCCTGTACCTGATGGAGCGCAAGGAAGAGCTGTACGCGATCTCGCACCTGACCGGCGCGACCCGCCCGGACAGCTGGGTCGATATCGAAGGCGGCATCGGCACCCTGTTCGCCTACGCCAGCATGGGCAGCCGCGAACTCCCGTCGAGCAATGTGCTGCACGAAGGCCCGGCGCTCGCGCTGGGCAAGAACGGTGGCTTTGCCGGCACCCACATCCTGGTGCCGCGCGGCGGGCTGGCGGTGCACATCAACGCCTTCAACTTCCCGATCTGGGGCCTGCTCGAAAAATTCGCGCCGAGCTTCCTGGCGGCGATGCCGTGCATCGGCAAACCTGCCACCGCCACCAGCTACCTGACCGAAGCGGTGGTGCGCATGATGCACGATTCCGGCCTGCTGCCGGCCGGCGCGCTGCAGCTGGTCATCGGCGGCACCGGCGACCTGCTCGACCGCCTGAGCGGCGCCGACGTGGTCACCTTTACCGGTTCGGCCGATACCGCCGCCAGGCTGCGCGTGAACAAGAACCTGATCGCGCATTCGGTGCCGTTTACCGCCGAAGCCGATTCGCTCAACTGCGCCATCCTGGGTCCGGACGTGACGCCCGACGATGTGGAGTTCGACCTGTTCGTCAAGGAAGTCGCGCGCGAGATGACCGGCAAGGCCGGCCAGAAGTGCACCGCGATCCGCCGCATCATCGTGCCCAGGCAGCACGTCGAAGCGGTCGGCGAGCGCCTGCGCGAACGGCTGGCGAAGATCGTCGTGGGCGACCCCTCGGTCAAGGAAGTGCGCATGGGCGCACTGGCGTCTATGGACCAGCAGCGCGACGTCGGCGAGCGGGTCGAGATGCTCGCGCGCGGTAACGAGATCCTGTTCGGCGCCAAGGACGGTTTCAATCCGGTGGGCGAGGGCGCGGTCAACGGCGCCTTCTTCTCGCCGACCCTGCTGCTGTGCCGCGACGGCATGCGCAACGACGCCGTGCACGATATCGAAGCCTTCGGCCCGGTCAGCACGATGATGACCTATTCCGACCTGGACGAAGCGCTGGCGCTGGCCGCGCGCGGCAAGGGGAGCCTGGTCAGCACCCTGGTGACCAAGGACACGGCGATCGCGGCGCGCGCGGTGCCGGTGGCGGCGGCCTCGCACGGGCGCGTGCTGGTGCTCGAGCGCGAAGCGGCGGTCGATTCGACCGGCCACGGCTCGCCCCTGCCGCAGTTGAAGCACGGCGGTCCGGGACGCGCCGGCGGCGGCGAGGAGCTGGGCGGCATCCGCGCGGTGCGCCACTTCCTGCAGCGCGCCGCGGTACAGGGTTCGCCGACCATGCTGGCGGCGATCACCGGCGAATACGTGCGCGGCGCGGCGGTGCGCGAGAGCGACGTGCACCCGTTCCGCAAGTATTTCGAGGAACTCCAGATGGGCGACTCGCTGCTCACGCACCGGCGCACGGTGAGCGAGGCCGATATCGTCAACTTCGGCGGCATCTCGGGCGACTATTTCTACATGCACTTCGACGAGATCGCGGCCAGGGATTCGCAGTTCGGCAAGCGCATCGCGCACGGTTACTTTGTGCTGTCGGCGGCGGCTGGCCTGTTCGTGTCGCCGGCGCCGGGACCGGTGCTGGCCAACTACGGGCTGGATAACCTGCGCTTCATTACCCCGGTGGCGATCGGCGACACCATCCGCGCGCGCCTGACCTGCAAGCGCAAGGTCGACCGCAACCGCACCGACGACAAGGGCGTCGGGCAGGGCGTGGTGGCGTGGGATGTGCAGGTCACCAACCAGCACGACGAGCTGGTGGCCAGTTACGATATTCTGACGCTGGTGATGAAGAAGGGGTAAGCGGAGCCGATACCTTCGAAGCCGTCATTCCCGCTTGGGTCGGTTCATTAAGCGGGAATGAGGGAGCATGGACGGCGCACAGGTCAGCGGCGCAAGCGCGCGCCGTTCTCGTCCGTTTTTCTGAACGATTACACAAACCCCATATTGCGCGTACTCGCGTTGTAATTGCCCAGGTTCGGCAGCAGCGCCAGCAACTCGCTGTTCGACACCCCCAGCCACGCGCCCATGGTGGCCGCGAACTGGTCGACCGAGGTGGTCGGCAGCAGGCGGCCCTGGCCGACGTCGTCCGGGCCGCCGTTGGCCACGATCGGCGCGGTGCCGTAAAAGCGCTTGCCCTTGACCGCCCCGCCCATCACGAAGTGCATGCTGCCCCAGCCATGATCCGAGCCGTCGGCGTTGCCCGCCATGGTGCGGCCGAAGTCCGAGGCCGTAAACGTGGTCACCTTCTCGGACACGCCCAACTCCACCGTGGCCGCGTAAAACGCCGCCATCGCGTCGCCCAGCCGGGTCATCAGGGTCGGATGGTTGGTCGCCATGCCGTCGTGATTGTCGAAGCCGCCCATCGAGACGAAAAACACTTGCCGCTTCGCGCCCAGGCTCGGACCGGCGGCGATCATGCGCGCCACCAGTTTCAACTGGTCGCCCAGGTTGTTCCCGGTCGGGAAAGGCGTACTCGGCGCCGGCGTCGAGCTCAAGGCCCCGGTCAGCACCTCGTTCGCTTCGATCGAGCGCTTGCTGATGCGGTTGTATTCGTTTTCCAGCATATTGCTGCGCTGCTGGGTCATCAGGGTGCGCAGCGCGGCCGAGGAGGTGGCCGAGCCGAACAGCGAATTCTTCAAACCCGCCAGCGGCACCGATCCATTGGTCGAGACCTGGTATTGCACCGCCGTATTGCCCGACAAGAACACCGCATTATTCGACACATTAATGCAGGTAAAGGTCGAGTTGATATTGCTCGACTGGAACAGGTCGCCGATGCGTCCGCCCCAGCCGGAGGTGGCGCCTTCCGGCGACGAGGACTGGAACACCGATTGCTGGTCGTTGTGCGAGAACAGTTTGGGCGGCAGGCGGCCGGTCTTCTGGGTGTACTGGAGCTTGGTGGTCGGCTGCACAAGGTTGCCCACGTTCAAGATCACGGCCAGCTTGCCGTCGTTAAACAGCGGCATCAGCCGCGCCAGGTTGGGCGCCAGCGCGTACTGGTGCTGGAAGCCGCCCGAGTCGAGCGGCACCACGGTCGGGTTCAGCGCGGTCGCGGCCAATGCGGCGCGGCTGTGCGCAAAATTCGGCCGGTACGACTGGTACAGCGCATGGTTGGTCGGATCGTAGGGGGTGACGGTGTTGGCGTAATCGTTGCCGCCGTACAGAAATACGCAGACCAGCGCCTTGTAGTCGGTAGCCGTGGCCGCGCTGGCCTCGGAGATGGCGGCAAGGTTGAGCGCCCACGGCGTGGCCACGCCGGCGACCGACAGGGCGGACGCGCGTTGCAGGAAGGCGCGGCGCGATGCATTGGTTCCATTTTTGTTGTGCATGGCTGCTTCCTATTTCTGGACGATGAATTCGGGTGAGGCGAGCACCAGCACCAGGGCGGCGTAGATGCGGTTCAGGCGGTGCGCTTCGGTGACTTTGGGCATGGAGTCGATCCCGCCCTTGATCAGGTTGACCGTCGCCGGCGCCAGCTGCCCGGCCGCCAGCACCAGGTTCAGTTCGTCCACCAGCTTGTCGGATGCCTCGGCCAGCGGCAGCAGGGCGCTGTAGTCGGCCTTGACATCGTTCACGCCCCGGCTGACCACGCCCTGCATGTAGTTCACATAGCCGACCACCGTCGATTCATTGGTGATCTGGAATTCCGGCGCCACCATGCGCGCAGTGGCGATCGCGCTGTTGGGCGGCACGTAGCCGGGGCGGAAGAAGTTGAAGACGGTGCCCGAGCGGCCCGGACTTTGCCCCAGGCGCGTGCCGGGATCGGAAGTGTTGCCGATACCCCAGGCGTCCGATGGCGAGTTGGCCTTGAAGGCGCGCGCCCATGCGGTAAACCGCAGCACCGGCTCGCGCAGCTTGCCGAAATTGGGATCGCTCAGGCGGCTGGCGTTGCGCGCCTCGTCGTCGAGCAGGATGGCGCTGACGACCTTGGCCAGGTTGCCCTTGACGCCTTTGCCATCGTTGTTGAAGACGGTGGCGACACGCGCCACGTAGGCGGGCGACGGGTTGCTCGTCACCAGGCGCTGGATCAGCTGGCGGCTGATGAACGGCGCCACGTTGGGATGGGCGAAGATGATGTCGAGCGCGCGCGTGACGCTGGTCAGGGCATCGGTGCCGGCAGGAATGGTGCTGTCGAGGAACTCCTTGGGGCCCGATTCGTGCCGGTTGCTCGACACGATCATCGGACGGCGCTTGTAGTCGGGCGTATTCATGTCGCCGCCGGCCAGGTCGTAGCCCCAGCCGGTGAACACGCGCGCCAGGCCGCTGATGTCGTCCAGGCCGTAGGTTTCCTGCTGCAGCCCGCTGCTGAGCTTGGGCGTGCCGTCGAGGTTCAGCTGGACCAGGCCGATGGTAAACAGCTGCATGACTTCGCGCGCGTAGTTTTCGTCGGGCAGGGCGCCGGTGGTCGGGTTGAGCTTGACGTTGCCGCGGTAGGTCAGGTATTCGCCCATCGGCGCGCTGAGCGAGACTTGCTGCAGCAGGCTGCGATAGTTGCCGAAAGCGTGGGACTCCAGCAAGTCCATGTGCGCGACGCCCGAAAAATTGCTCCAGCTGGCGCTAAAACCGGTAATCGACGCGACCACGATTTCGGACAGCGCCAGGGTGACGCGCTGGCGCAGGGTGTCGGGCGCGATGATCATCTTGCGCCAGAAAGCGGCGTCGTGGCCGTTTTCGGTGTTTTTCAGGTCGGACGTGTTGTAGCGCTTGCCGACCAGGTAGTCCCAGCGCGTCTCGCCGCGCGGCATGGCGATCTGTTCGGTAATCCAGCCGGCGTAGCCCAATTGCTGCACGCGGGCGATCTGGTCGCGCGTGGCGCCCATCGAGGCCTGCCCGAGGAAGCGCGAGGCTTCGGCGGGCGTGATTTTTGGGCCGACTGGCGTTGGCGTGGGGGTTGGGGTCGGCGTCGGCGTCGGCGTTGGCGTCGGAGTAGGCGTCGGAGTAGGCGTCGGCGTCGGCGCTGTCGGCGTTGGCGCTGTCGGCGTCGGCGCGGTCGGCGTCGGTGTCGGGACGGTCGGGGTCGGTGTCGGAGCTGTCGGGGTTGGCGTCGGCACGGTCGGCGTCGGACCCGTCTGGCCTGGCGTCGGTTTGACCGGGGTCGGCACAGGCGGCGTCGGAACGGGCGGCGTCGGCACCGGTGTCGGCACGGGAGTTGGCACCGGCGTTGGCACCGGCGTCGGCACCGGCGTTGGTACCACCGGCGTCGGCACCGGCGTCGGTACCACCGGTGTCGGCACGGGCGTCGGTACCACCGGCGTCGGCACCGGCGGGTTGGGCAGGATTACCGGCGGGGCCGCTACGCCACCGGCTGGAATCGCCGAGCCCTCGCTGCCGCCGCAGGCTGCCAGCACGGCGCTGGACAGGAGCGCGGTGGTCGCCGTGGCCAGCCGGACACCGGAAACGGATTCATCACCAGCAACATCGAGCTGGGCGGTTAGCATGGGTGCGTCGAGATCGACGCCAGCGTCATCCTCGACACCTGCGTCGAGTCGTTGTTGCTCTTGCATGTGATTTATCCCGGTATGTCCACGACCAGAGATAATAGGTGATTAGCGGAAACAAATAAACGTGATGTTTTGTTTATTTTGTAACAGAGGCGGGATTTTCTACTTGTTTGCAACACTGTTTCATGCGCTTGCATACAAAGGTGTTGGTATCTGGCCACCTTGTACGCGCAGGGATGTTATATAAATTGAATCATTGCGCGCCAGCCAGCCGGCGCGCCCGATGCATTTAGCGGCCCATGCCGAACGGATCGTCGATCGAATGTGCCGGTTCGGTGAACCACTTCGGTCCCGCCGCCGTCATGTAGAAGTGGTCTTCGTGGCGCACCCCGAATTCGCCCGGAATGCAGATCATCGGCTCGTTCGAAAAGCACATGCCCACGTCGAGCGGCGTGCTGTCGCTGCCGACCAGGTAAGGCCACTCGTGGATATCCATGCCGATCCCGTGGCCGGTGCGGTGCGGCAGGCCCGGCAGCTTGTAGCCGGGACCGAAGCCGTTCGCTTCGAGCGAGGCGCGCGCGGCGGCGTCCACCTCGCGGCACGGCACGCCCAGTTGCGCCGCCCCGAACGCGGCCAGCTGCGCCGCCTTCTCCGCATTCCACACGAAGCGCTGGCGCTCGCTGATCTCGCCGAACACATAGGTGCGCGTGATGTCCGAAATGTAGCCATGTACCTGGCAGCCGGTATCGATCAGGACCACGTCGCCGGACTGTAAGGTCTGCGCATAACTGACGCCGTGCGGATAGGCGGTCGCCTCGCCGAACAGCACGATGCAAAAATACGAACCCGGCGCGCCCACCTTGCGGTGCGCGCGCGCGATGAAGTCGCTCACCTCCACCGTGGTGATCCCTTCGTGCAGGATGCTGGCGGCGGCCTTGTGCACTTCCAGCGTCATGTCCTTGACGCGCTGCATGAGCGCGATCTCGGCGGGCGACTTGCGCGCGCGGCAGAAGGCGGTGACGCTCTTCGCGTTTTCCAGCGCGTAGCCGGCGGCCAGCGGGGCGATGCCGTCGGCGATGAAGAACGCGGCGCTTTCGCAGATGCCGATGCGCGGCGGGTGCGCCGCATCCGGGGCGATGCCCATGCGTCCCAGGACGTCGATGAACAGCTGGTAGGGGCTCTCGTGCTCCTCCCAGCAGTTGACCTTGCCCTTGACCAGCATGAAGTCGGTCAGCGAGCCTTCTTCGAACACGGGTGCGATGTATTCGAGCGCGCCCACGGCCGGCAGGATGGCGCCGACCATGCGTTCGCTGGCGTACCACTTGGTGCCGGTGAAGTAGCGCATATTCGTGCCGGCATTGAGGAACACCGCGCCGATGCCCTGCTCGACCATGTAGGCCTGGGCGCGGGCGATGCGCTGTTCGTGTTCTTCCTTGCCGATCGGGACCATCCCGCCGCTCATGTCGGACAGGCCGGCCAGCGCCTCGTCCATGCTCTTGCCGCCAATGTTCATTGCGCTCATTTCTTTTTCGGATCCGTTTCGGTGTCTGTCGAGAAGTTCAGCTCCGGCGTGCTGTCTTCATCTTTTTTGTCGGCGTCGCCGGACGGCAGTTGCAGCGATTCGGTGTCGGCGGCCGGGGCATCGATCTTCAGTTCGATCTGTTCGTCCATGTCGACCTTTTTCTCGACCGAGACCAGGTGCGGGAAGGCGATGATCAGGCAGACCATGATCACCTGGATCACCACGAACGGGATCGCGCCCCAGTAAATGTCGGACGTCTTGACCTCTTTCGGGGCCACCGACCGTAAATAGAACAGCGCGAAGCCGAACGGCGGATGCATGAAGGAGGTCTGCATGTTCACCCCCAGCAGCACGCCGAACCAGACCAGGTCGATCCCCAGCTTGTTGGCCACCGGACCGACCAGCGGCACCAGGATGAAGGCCAGCTCGAAGAAGTCGAGGAAGAAGGCCAGCACGAAGAACATGATGTTGACCACGATCAGGAAGCCCGTCACCCCGCCCGGCAGGCCGGTCAGCAGGTGCTCGACCCACAGGTCGCCGTCCACGCCGCGGAACACCAGCGCAAACACGGTCGAGCCGATCAGGATGAACATGACGAAGCATGACAGGCGCGTGGTCGAATTCATCGCCTGCTTGAGCAGGCTCCAGGACAGGCGGCCATTGAGCATGGCCAGCAGGATCGCGCCCAGCGCGCCCATGCCGCCGCCTTCGGTCGGGGTGGCGATGCCCACAAAAATCGTGCCCAGCACCAGGAAGATCAGTGCCAGCGGCGGCACCAGCACGAACACCACTTTTTCGGCCATGCGCGAGAGCAGGCCGAGTTTGAGCTTGCGGTTGGCCAGCGCGAACAGGAAGGCCAGCGCGATGCCGACCGAGGCCGCGTAGATTCCCAGTTCGTCCTTGCCCAGTTGCGGGTGGCTGGCGCCCCAGGCCAGGTTGAAGCCATACGCCACCACGATCGTGCCGGCGACCAGTGCCAGCAGCGACAGCACGCCGCTGTCGCCATTCGGCTCGCGCAGGTTGCGCGCTTCGAGCGGCAGCGCCGGCACATGGTGCGGCTTGAAGATCGACAGCGCCAGCACGTAGCCGGCGTACATCGCGGTGAGCATCAGGCCCGGCACGAAGGCGGCCTTGTACATGTCGCCCACCGATTTGCCCAGCTGGTCGGCCATCACGATCAGCACCAGCGAGGGCGGGATGATCTGGGCCAGGGTGCCGGAAGCGGCGATCACGCCGGACGCCAGGCGCTTGTCGTAACCGTAGCGCAGCATCACCGGCAGCGAAATGAGGCCCATCGAAATGACCGACGCCGCCACCACGCCGGTGGTCGCGGCCAGCAGCGCGCCGACGAAGATGACCGCATACGCCACGCCGCCGCGGATCGGCCCGAACAACTGGCCGATGGTGTCGAGCAGGTCCTCCGCCATGCCCGACCTTTCCAGGATCAATCCCATGAAGGTGAAGAAGGGAATCGCCAGCAGCGTGTCGCTGGCCATGATGCCGAAGATCCGGTTGGGCAGCGCCTGCAGCAGTTCGGGCTTGAGCAAACCGAGCTCGATGCCGACCAGGCCGAAAAACAGGCCGTTGGCGGCCAGCGAGAATGCGACCGGAAAACCGGACAGCAAGAAGATGACCAGCGCCCCAAACATGATGGGCGCTATGTTGGCGATGATGAATTGTTCCATGTGTCCCTGACCGAAGTGGCTGTTTTTTTGACTGCTTAACCGATGTTGTTGGCCGCTTTGATCGCGTCGATTTCATCCTGCGGCGTGGTGACCTGCCTGGAGAACGAGCTGGCATCGATCTTACCGGCCAGGAAAGCGATGCGCTTGATGATTTCGGACAGGCCTTGCAGGATAATCAGCGCAAATGCCACCGGCACCATCAGCTTGGCCGGCCAGACGATCAGGCCGCCGGCATTGCTCGACATTTCGGCGCTGACGATCGACAGGTGGGCGAAGGGAATGCCGTACCACAGGATCAGCAGCGAAACGGGCATCAGGAACAGCAGGTAGCCGGCCAGGTCGATCCAGACCTGGGTGCGTTTCGAGAAGCGGCCGACGATGACGTCGATGCGCACATGCTCGTCGCGCTTGAGCGTGTAGGCCGAGGCCAGCATGAACATGGCCGCGTACAGGTACCACTGGATTTCGAGCCAGGCGTTGGAACTGACATGGAAGGCGTAGCGGATCAGGGCATTGACGGCGCAGATCAGGACTGCGGCCAGCAAGGCCCAGCTGACGGCGCTGGCGATCTTCTCGTTCATCGCGTCGATCGCGCGCGACAGCGGGATGAATAGTGACATGAGCATGGTGCTGGTATCTCCGGTAGTTTCAAACAATAAGTTCAAAAACAAGCACAGTCGCCGGCGTCTTGCGCGCCGGTCGGCTTAAATACAGGTCACTGAGGGTGGCGCGCCTACCCGGCCAGCTGGGCGCGCACGCGGGCGATGGCCGCGCGCACCTGGTTCGGCGCGGTGCCGCCCACGTGGTCGCGCGCCGCTACCGAGCCTTCCAGCGTCAGCACCGCGAACACGTCGTCGCCGATCAGGTCCGAAAACGCGCGCAGCTGGTCGAGCGACATCTGCGCCAGGTCGCATCGCAGGTCGTCGCAGGCGCGCACGGCGCGCGCCACGGCTTCGTGGGCGTCGCGGAACGGCAGGCCCTTCTTGACCAGGTAGTCGGCCAGGTCGGTCGCGGTGGCGTAGCCCTGCAGGGCGGCGGCGCGCATATTGTCCGGCTTGACCGTGATCCCGCCGGCCATGTCGGCGAAGATGCGCAGGGTGTCGACCAGGGTGTCGACGGTGTCGAACAGCGGCTCCTTGTCTTCCTGGTTGTCCTTGTTGTAGGCCAGCGGCTGGCCTTTCATCAGGGTCAGCAGGCTCATGACGTGGCCGTAGACACGGCCGGTCTTGCCGCGTGCCAGTTCGGGCACGTCCGGGTTTTTCTTTTGCGGCATGATCGACGAGCCGGTGCAGAAGCGGTCGGCGATGTCGATGAAGCCGACCCGTGGACTCATCCAGATCACCAGTTCTTCCGACATGCGCGAGATGTGCGTCATGACCAGGGCGCCGGCGGCGCAGAACTCGATCGCGAAATCGCGGTCCGAGACGGCGTCCAGCGAATTGTGGCAGACGTCGTCGAAGCCGAGCGTGCGGGCCACGCGTTCGCGGTCGATCGGGAAGGTGGTGCCGGCCAGCGCGGCGGCGCCCAGCGGCAGGCGGTTGACGCGCTTGCGCGCGTCCAGCATGCGTTCGACGTCGCGCCCGAACATCTCGACATAGGCCAGCATGTGGTGGCCGAAGGTGATCGGCTGGGCCACCTGCATGTGGGTGAAGCCCGGCATGATGGTGTCGGCGTTCTTTTCCGCCAGATCGAGCAGGGCGGCGCGCAGGCCGTTCAGCAGCACCACGATGTCGTCGATGGCGGCGCGCACGTACAGGCGGATGTCGGTGGCCACCTGGTCGTTGCGCGAGCGGCCCGTGTGCAGGCGCTTGCCGGCGTCGCCAACCAGTTCGGTCAGGCGCTTTTCGATATTCAGGTGGACGTCTTCCAGGTCGAGCAGCCATTCGAAGCTGCCGGCCTGGATTTCGCCCTTGATCTGGGCCATGCCGCGTTCGATCTCGGCGCGGTCTTCGGCACTGATGATCTGCTGGGCGGCCAGCATCTCGGCGTGCGCCAGCGAACCGGCGATGTCGAACAGGGCCAGGCGTTTATCGAAAAAGACGGAAGCGGTGTAGCGTTTGACGAGGTCGGAGACAGGTTCGGAGAAGCGAGCCGACCAGGCTTCGCCCTTTTTTGAAAGTTGTGCGGTCATGTGAAGAGTTCCTTTACGTTACCTGATTATAAACAAGGAAAGCAGGCTGCGGGCAATTCCTGTCGGGGGTTGCACGGGTGTTCCGAATTCGCGCGCGGGCCTTGCGCTGGCGGCGAACGAAGGTAGAATTGTTTCTTTTCACGGGATGCGTCCAGCCATGTCTAATTTACAGATCAGTACCGACCGCTCGCAGCTCGATATCCCGATGATCTACCGCTTCCTCAGCGAGCAGTCGACCTGGGCGGTGGGCATCTCGCGCCCGGTGGTGGAGCGCGCGATCGAGAATTCCCTGTGTTTCGGGGGGTATGTGGACGGCCGCCAGGTGGCGTTTGCGCGGGTGATTACCGATTTTGCGACTTTTGGTAATCTGGTGGATGTGTTTGTGATTCCCGAGTACCGCGGGCGCGGCTTCAGCAAGGAGCTGATGAAGGCGGTGCTGGCGCATCCGAGCCTGAAGGGGCTGCGCAGGTTCACGCTGGCCACGGGCGATGCGCATGGGCTGTATGCGCAGTTCGGGTTTACCGCGCCGCTGCGGCCGGAGTCGCTGATGGAGCGGTATTTTCCGAATATTTACTTGAGCTGAGCAGGCTACTATATGCAACACAGTCGTTCCCGCCTTGGCGGGAACGGCGGCGATTAGTTCCAATTCATCAGACACGGCGGAATCAGCAACAGCAGCGCCATCACAAAATACCCCAGCTGCAGCGGCACCATCCATTTGGCCCAGGTAATCCAGGGAATGCGCGCCAGTGCCAGCACCCCCACCGTCACGCCCGACGTCGGAATCATCGGCAAGGTCAGTTCGCCCAGCTGGAAGGCCAGCACCGCCGTCTGCCGCGAAATCCCCACCAGGTCCGCCAGCGGCGCCATGATCGGCATGGTCAGCGCGGCCTGCCCGGTCCCGGAGTGAATGAAGAAGTTAATCACCGTCTGGATGATGAACATCTTCTGCGCAGCGAAAATCGGGCTCGACGACTGCACCAGCGGCACCAGCGAGTGCAGCATGGTGTCGATGATCTTGGCATCCTGCGCCAGGATCATGGTCCCGCGCGCCAGCGCGATCACCAGCGCGGTCCCCACCAGGTCGCGCGCACCGTGCAGAAAGGCGGCCACGAAGGCGTCGCTGTCGAGCCGTCCGATGACGCCGACCACGATCGCCATCACCATGAACAGGGCGGCGATCTCGTTGATGTACCAGCCGTAGTGGATCACGCCGACCACCATGGCCGTCATGAAGCCGACGAACATCAGCAGCACGATGCCGTGGGTGCGCGTCATCCCGGCCAGGTCGTTCAGGGCGGCGCTGCTCTCCTTGCGCTTTTCGATGTCGAGCGCGTAGGAAGGGCTGCGGGTCGGATCCTTTTTGATGCGCGCCGCGTACCACATCAGGAAGGCGATGGTGATCGCGGTCGCGACGAACCAGACGATCAGGCGGTAGCCGATCCCCGAGAACATCTGGATCCCGGCGATCTTCTGCGCCACGCCGACATTGAAGGGATTGAGGAAGGCGGCCGCGAAGCCGACCTGCGCGCTCAGGAAGGGAATCGAGACGCCGATGATCGAGTCGTAGCCCAGCGCCAGCGCCAGCGGCACGAAAATGAGCACGAAGGGAATCGATTCCTCGCTCATGCCGAAGGTGGCGCCGCCCAGCGAGAAGATGGTCACGAACACCGGAATGAGCATCACCCGCACGAAGGCCGAGTCGGTGTGGGCGCGCGCCACGCTGCGGATCATGGCGTCGAGCGCCTCGGTCTTTTGCAGCACGGCGAAGGCGCCGCCGACGATCAGCACGAAGCCGATGATCTGGGCCGCCTCGACGAAGCCTTTGATCGGCGCCATCATCAGCGCCACGAAGCCCTGCGGATTGCTCTGCACGTACTGGAACGAGCCGGGATCGATGCGCGGCTTGCCGTCGACCATGACGGTGCCGTACTGGCCGCCCGGCACCAGCCAGGTGGCGGCGGCGATCATCGCCAGGATCAGGAACAGCAGGACGAAGGTATTGGGGATACGCAGTTTCATTGGCTGAGCAGCTTTCCGGCGCGGTAAGCCACTGGTCCTGCGATCTTGCCGACCGCCATGCCGCGCAGCAGATGGCGGTGCGCGGTGCGGGCGAAGAACACGCCGTCGACGCTGCAGCGCAGCGTGCTGGTGCGCCCGCTGACCGGGTCGACCAGGTCGGCGATGGCGTCGCCGGCCACCACCTTCTCGCCCAGCTGCTTGAGGAAGACCAGCACGCCGGCGTGCGGCGCGGCGATCGGCTCCACGCCTTCGAGCGGCGTCGGTGCGCACAGGGGCGCGGGCAGGGCGGCCGGCGGCAGGTCGAGCACGCCGGCGTGCGCCAGGAACTGCAGCAGGGCCTGGGCATCGCCCCTGGCCAGGTCGTAGTTCACATCGCGCTCGCCGCGCAGCTCCACGGTGGTCGACAGGCAGGCCGCCGGGATCGGAACATCCGGGCCGAAGTGCGCCGCCAGGTCCCACCACAGGCGCGAACAGGCTTCGTCGAACGGTTCGCCGCCCGCTTCGAGGGCCAGCAGCACGCTGTGCGCCTGCATCAGCGCCGCCAGCGGCGCCACGGCGTCGGCCAGCGGCGTGCCTGCATAGATATGCAGCACCGCTTCGTTATCGCAGTGCAGGTCGAGCACGATGTCGGCGTCGATCGCCATGTGCAGCAGGATCTTCTTGAGCGCGTCGGCGTCGGTTTTCGGCTCCCAGGCGGCGACCGAGTCGCGCGCGTGGGCGCGGATCAGGGCCACGTTGGCGCCGGCATCGGGGCCGAGCAGGCCGTCGAGCGAGGTTTTCAGGTCTTCGGCCACGTGCTTGTAGGCGCGGTTGAAATTGGTCCCGGTCGACAGGTCGAAGCGGCCGAAGGGCGCGCCGTGGATGGCTTGCGACAGGCCGATCGGATTGGCGGCGGGGACCAGGACGATCTCGCCGCGGATCTTGCCGGCGGCGTCCAGCGCCTGCAATTCGGTGCGCAGGAACTGCGCCACCAGCATGGGCGGCACTTCGTCGGCGTGCAGCGCGGCCTGGATATACACCTTCTTGCCGGTGCCCGGCGCACCGAAGTGAAAGCTGGCCAGTTGCGAGGACATGCTGCTGTCCTCCAGGGAGATGCGGTGGGTGTTTGCTTGCATGATCAGGACCGTGAAATGAAGTCAGCCGGAAGTGTGGCATAAAAAACCACCGCCGCGCCCTGTCCATTTCTCGAATACGACATATTATTTCTGCGCGGGGTATTATCTTGCCTGCACATAATACCGGCTGCGCGCTGGCCCGTCCGCGCCTGCGCAGCCCGACCTACCGAATAAAGGAAGAACCACCGATGCTGAACCTGGCCCGCCGATATTTACAGTTCCTGTTGCTCGTCCTGCTGGCGGCGGGCCAGGCGCAGGCAGCGACAGCGGCCGCCCCCGCTCCCACGGTACCGCCGGGCGGTCCCAAAGGTTCGCTGGTGATCATCGGCGGCGCGCTGCGCGGCGAGAACGCGGCGGTCTGGAAGCGCATCGTCGAACTGGCCGGCGGCCCGGGGGCGCGCATCGCCGTCTTCGGCTCGGCCTCGGCCAGCCCGGACGTCGCCGGCAAGAACAATATCGAGGTGCTCAACTCCTACGGCGCCGACGCCTTTTTCGTGCCGGTGGCGGTCAAGCTGGAAGGCACCGACTACCGCGTCGCCGCCAACGACCAGGCGCTGGCCGACGCCGTGCGCCATGCCGACGGCGCCTATTTCGTCGGCGGCAACCAGGCCCGCATCACCGCGGCGCTGCGCAAAAAAGACGGCAGCAGCACGCGCGTGCTCGACGCGCTGTGGGCCATGTACCGCAACGGCGGCGTCATCGCCGGCACCAGCGCGGGCGCGGCGATCATGAGCGAGACCATGTTCTACGATGCCAGTTCGGTGCTGTCCACCCTCAAGCGCGGCGTGGCCGACGGCATGGAGCTGTCGCCGGGCCTGGGCTTCGTCGGCAAGGATGTTTTTGTGGACCAGCACCTGCTGGTGCGCGGGCGCTTCGGGCGCATGCTGCCGGCCATGCTGGCCAAGGGCTACAAGATGGGACTGGGGATCGACGAGAACACCTCGATGATCATCCACGGCAACCGCGATGTCGAGGTCCTCGGCTACAAGGGCGCGCTGCTGATCGACCTCAATGGCGCCACTTTCACGCCGGGCGACTTCAATGTGAGCAACGCCAGGCTCAGTTACCTCGACAACGGCGACCGCTTCAACCTGCAGAATGGCGTCTTTACGCCCTCGCGCGAAAAGCTGGCCAACAAGCTCGATCCGGCCAAGCCGTATTATCGCGGTCCGCTGTTCTTTGCCGATATCCTCGGTAACACGACGGTGGTGGACCTGATGCACCGCCTGATCGACAGCGACCAGGCCGACGCCATCGGCCTGACCCTGGGCAGCCCGCGCGACCTGCAGCCGGAACTCGGCTTCGAATTCCGCTTCAGCCGCACCAAGGAAAGCGTCGGCTACATGTCGGCCATTTCGGATACCTACTCGGTCTTCAATATCCGCCTCGACGTGCTGCCGATCCTGATCCGCCAGCCGCTGTACCAGTACAAGTAAACGCTACAGGTAGCGCACCCAGGCCCGGGTGCTGGCGCGCTTGTAGCGCCCGAACCAGCGGCACGGGTAGTACAGCGCCGCGATCACCGCGACAGACCACAGCCACACTTCGCCGATGCCGCCGGCCTGGTGCGCCTGTCCGTCCGCTACGGCGGACATCAGGCCGCGCAGCGCGAGCAGCAGGTACAGGTGCGCCAGGTAGTAGAACAGGGGCACCCCGCCGAAGGTCGCGCAAAAGGCCGCCACGCGCTCGTTGGCCGTTTCCATCGCCGCCAGCACGATCAGTCCCACGCCGATGGTCAGCAGGAGGAAGTTGAACGAGGGCGGATACTTGGTCAGGTTCAGGAACGACATGACCGTGTGCAGCAGGTCCGCCTGCACGGTCCACGGCAGCGTCTCGCCATAGATATTCAAGCCGCGCAGCAGCGCAAGCAGCGACAGGCAGGCCGCGCCGCCCAGCAGCAGGAGGCGGCGGCGCGCCCGCGGCTGCACTTTGCTGGAAAACAGCGGGCCGGCCGCGTAGCCGAGCAAAATCACGCCGATCCACGCCAGCAGCGGATAACTGATCTTCACGCGCACCGGGCCTTCGTCGAGCAGGAAGCCGCGCTGTTCCAGCACCGTCCAGGCGGCGTGCGCCAGGCTGCCCGGTTCCAGGCCGGGGAAGGACAGGGCGTTGTGGCCGGCCACGATCGCGCCGCCCAGCAGGGCCAGCCAGCGCAGCGGCAGCTTGTGCAGCAGGGCCAGCGCGATCATCGACAGGCCGATCACCCAGATCACCTGCAGGTACAGCACCGGCGGCGGAAAGCGTCCCGACCACGCAAAACTGACGAACACCAGTTCCAGCACGATCAAAAACAGGCCGCGCTTGAGCAGGAAGCCCTGCGGGCTGCGCGGACCGGACGGCGGATTGGCGTACAGCCAGGCCGACAGGCCGGTGAGGAACACGAACATCGGCGCGCAGAAGTGCGCCGCCACGCGGCTGAAGAACAGCGACGGCTCGGTCGTGGCCAGGTCCATCGGGTCGCTCACCTGGCGGTGCAAGAAGAAGGTTTCGCGCGCGTGGTCGAGCGTCATGATCAGGATGATCAGGCCGCGCATCGCGTCGATGGCGGCGATACGCTTGGCAGGCGAGGCGGTCAGGGCGGTCATGGCGGGCCTCAGAAGCGATAGCTGGCCGTCAGCGTGGCAGTGCGCTCGCTGCCCGGCGCCACCCACAGCTGGCTGTACGAGCTGGCGTAGTAGGCCTTGTCGAACAGGTTGTCGACGTTGAGGGCGATGCGCAGCTTGCGGTACGGCGTCCAGGCCGCCACCAGCCTGACGGTGGTGTAGGCGGGCAGTTCGAAGCTGCTCGACGCCGCCACGTCGCCCATGCGCTTGCCGACGTAGCTGGCGCCGCCGCCAAGGCTGGCGTTGGCGTCGCCCAGCGTGAAGCTCGACACCAGCATCACGCTGGCGCTGTGGCGCGCCACGTTGGGGAAGCGGCTGCCGGTGCGGATGGTCTTGTCGCCCCTGGTGACGGTGGCGTCGGTGTAGGCGTAGGCGGCCGATAGCTGCAGATTGCGCGCCACGGCGCCGGCCACGTCCAGCTCCAGGCCACGGCTGCCGACTTCCCCGGCGGGGATCGCAAAGTCCGAATTGACCGGGTTCGTGGTCAGGACGTTCTTCTTGTCGATCTTGTACAGCGCGACGGTGCTGGTGAGTTTTCCGTCAAGCGCGTCGACTTTGGCGCCCAGTTCGTACGACAGGCTCTTTTCGGCTTCGAAGGCGCTGTTGTCGATGCTGATGCCGCTGTTCGGGCGGTAGGCGCGCGCCGCCGTCGCATACAGCGACACCGCCTTGCCCGGCTGGTACACCAGCCCCGCGCGCGGGCTGCTGGCGTGCAGGCGTTGCGCGTTGCTGGTCCTGAGGCGCTTGTTGGCGACGCTTTGCTCGGCGCTGTCGTAGCGGATGCCCAGCAGCGCCTTCCACCGGTCGCTCAGGTCGATCTGGTCCTGCGCGTACAGGCCGTGCGCGCGCTGGCGCTCCAGGGTGTCGATCGACAGCGTCAGCGGATCGGCCACGCCGCCGTACACCGGCTGGAAGATATCGATCGCGTACGGGTTGGCGTTCGAGGGATTGCGGCGCAACTGCACGCGGCGGTCGTCGAAGCGGTAAGCGTCGACGCCGAACAGCAGCTTGTGGCGCAGGCTGCCGGTGGCGAGGTTGCCGAGCAGTTCGATGCGCCCGGAGGTGTCGGTGGCCGAAAAGTCGCGGTGACGGCGCTGGCGGCGCAAGGTGCGCCCGTCCGCCAGCAGGTTGTTCGCTTCCGTCGAAAAGCCCGCCAGTTCGCTGTCGCGGTACGACAGGCCCGATTGCAGCGACCAGTTGTCGTTGAGCGCGTGCTGCACGAACAGCTGGTGCCCGAGCGACTTGACGCTCATGCGGCCGTCGCCAGGCTCGCCCAGAAAGCGCGACACCGGCACCGCCCCCAGCTTGCCGTTCACCGCCGGCACGCCACGGTCGAACGGGGCTTTTTGCCCGGTCGCTTCGATCTCGTAGGAGACCGTGGTGTGCTCGCCCGCCAGCCACACGAACGACGGCGAGACCAGCAGGGTGTCGCGCCTGACGCTGTCGCGGAAGCTGTCGCCTTCCTGCCAGGCGGCGTTGAGGCGGTAGGCCAGCGTCTCGCCGACGGGACCGGTGACGTCGAGCGCTGCGCGGTGGGTGTTGAAGCTGCCGACCGAGGCGCCGATGCTGCGCGCGGCGACGAAGCGCGGCTTTTTGGTGACGATATTGACCGTGCCGCCCGGCTCGCCGCGCCCGTACAGGGCGGCCGACGGGCCTTTGAGGACTTCGATCGACTGCGTGCTGGCGGTGTCGCGCAGGCCGTTGTAGCCACGGCTGGAACTGAAGCCGTTGACCAGGAAGTCGGAGCCGAAATTAGGATCGCCCGTGAAGCCGCGCATGGCGTAGCTGTCCCACAGCCCACCCAGGTCGCTCTGGCGCGATATGCCGCTGGCCAGGTCGAGCGCCCCGGCCAGGGTGCTCACGCCGGCGTCGCGCAGCACTTCGCTGGTCAGTACGCGCACGCTTTGCGGCAGGTCCAAGAGCCGCGCATCGGTCTTGGTCGCCCCGGTGGCCGACAGGCTGCGGTAGTGTTCGCGCTGGCCGCCGATGACGACGGTGTCGGTGGGCGACGAAGCAGGGGACGAAGCAACGTCGGCGGCGAGGGCGGCCAGCGGCGTGAGGCTGGCGAGGAGGGCGGCGGTGGCGCTTTTGATGTACATACGTGGGGATTCTACAGGCGTGGAGGGGCCGGGCAAGGCGGGGATTTAATGCAACTGAGTTGCTATAATAGGCTGCCTGCCGCTTTAATGCAATAGGGTTGCGTTAGTGCCGCGCACCCTGCCGCCTGTCGAACTGGGAAGCCGCGCTTATTTTTTGGCGTTACACACGCTGCAGACGCCCTTGATCAGGAAGTCCACCTGGGCGCTGGTGAAGCCGGCGGGCAGGGTGATCTGCGCGGGCAGGGCGATGTCGGTGAAGCAGGTCACCATCTCGCAGCGGGTGCACTGGAAGTGCGCGTGCTGGTGCCCGTGCTGGCCCGCGCCGGCGTTGAAGCGCCACACCTGGTCGGCGCCGGCGATGCGGTGCACCAGTTCGTGCTCGGTCAGCCATTCCAGCACCCGGTACAGGGTGACCGAATCGAGGGCGTCGCCGGCCAGGCCTTCCTGGATATCGTGGTGGGTCAGGGGTTTGTTCTGCGCCAGCAGGTACGCCAGCACGCGCGAGCGCGGCTTGGTGAGGCGCGCGCCCGTATCGCGGATCAGTGACTCTGCCTGGCTTTCAATCGTTGTGACCATCTTGGCTGGGATTTCAAAGGAAGCGACATGCTACCACGCAGGGGTGGCCGAAACCACTGCGTGCAGGTTTACAATGCGGGACGATCCACGCTTGCAAGGAAACCCCATGCCGCTGTCCCCCGTCCGATTCATGCGCCGCGCCGCCGGCTTGCTGGCGCTGGCCGCCGCCCAGGTTCATGCCCAGGTACAGGCCCAGGTGCAGGTCCAGCCGCCCGCCACCGTCCGCGTCGACTACCAGCACAGCGGCAATGCGCTGTCCGACCAGTACGCGCTCGAACGCGTGGTGATCGAACCGCTGCCGTGGCCGGGCGACCTGTCGCAAAACCTGGACACCACCAATCGTGGCCAGAACATGGTCGAAGTGGTCGACGTCAGGACCGGCGACCAGCTGTATTCGCGCGGCTTCTCGACCATTTTCGGCGAATGGCGCACCACCGAGGAAGCCGGCCGCATCAGCCGCGGCTTCCAGGAATCGGTGCGCTTTCCGGCTTTCGGCAAACCGGTCAGGGTGAGGGTGCTCAAACGCGACGAGCGCAATCGGTTCTCGGTCGCGTGGAGCGTGGAGGTCGATCCGGATGCGCAGGACGTGGTGCGCAAGCAGGCGCCCGCGCCGGCCAGGCCGATCCCGATCCGCGTCAGCGGCCCGTCGCCGGCCAAGGTCGACCTGCTGGTCATGGGCGACGGCTACACCGCTGGCGAGATGAAAAAATTCGAGGCCGACGCGCGCCGCCTGGCCGATCACCTGTTTACCGTGTCGCCCTTCAAGGAGCGCGCGGGCGACTTTAACGTGTGGGGCATCGCGGTGCCGACCGGCGAGAGCGGCGTATCGCGTCCTTCGACCGGCGTGCACAAGGCCTCGCCACTGGGCACGCGCTACGACATCTTCGGCAGCGAGCGTTACGTGCTCACGCTCGACAACCGCGCGCTGCGCGAGATCGCCCAGCATGCGCCGTACGAGTTCATCGAAATCCTGGTCAACAACGACACCTACGGCGGCGGCGGTATCTTCGGCCAGTTCAGCACCGCGGCGGCGGGCAACGACTGGGCCAATTACCTGTTCGTGCACGAATTCGGCCACCACTTCGCCGGCCTGGCCGACGAGTACTACACCTCGCCCGTGGCGTACCAGTCGGGTTCCGCGCGCATGGAGCCGTGGGAGCCGAATGTGACAGCGCTGCGCGATCCGGCCAGACTCAAATGGCAGCGCCACGTCAAGGCCGGCACGCCGCTGCCGACCGCCTGGCCCAAGGCGCAGTACGAGCAATACGCGCGCGCCTACCAGAAGCGCCGCGCCGACCTGCGCACGGCCAACCGGCCCGAATCCGAAATGAGCGCGCTGTTCCGCGAAGACCTGGCGCACACCAATACCCTGTTCGCCAAGTCTGCGCACCGGCACGACGTGGGCGCCTTCGAAGGAGCCAATTACGAGGCGAGCGGCTATTACCGGTCAGAAATGCAGTGCCTCATGTTCGACCGAAGTGAAAGATTCTGTAAAGTCTGTAACGACGGCATCGCCACGATCATCGATTTGTACGCGAAAAAGGCTGAGGGAAAATAGGCTGGGGCCTGTAACGGCGGGCGATAGGGGGAATGGGCGGGGGCCTGCGTGCATTTGTAAGTTGCTTTTCATTAGCTTTGGAATGCGTGCGCTAGCGCACAGACCCCGTGTCCCGCAAGACATATTCTGGATACCGTTCCTTGACGAAATATAAAGTTGAGAACGACAGATGGCGAATGGACCGAGGTCCAGAACGTCCACGAATAAGAAACCCCAACCATTCTTCCAAAGGACCATATCATGAACAAATTGCTCGTTACCCTGATCGCCGGCCTGTTCGCTACTTCGGTTTACGCACAAGTTCCAGCAGCAACCCCAGCGGTTGTCAAAGCTGAAGCCAGCGCCAACAAGGACATCGCCAAAGCCGAAGCCAAGGAAGCCAAAGTAGCGGCCAAAGCCGACGAAAAAGCCACCAAGGCAGCTGCCGACGCCACCGAGAAAAAGACCAAAGCCCACTCGAAGGCAGTGAAAGAACACGCTGAAGCGAGCACCGACGTCGCTAAAGCCGATCCGGAAGACAAGATGAAAGCGGAAGCCAAGGCCGAGAAAAAAGTCGCCAAGGCCAATCTGAAAGCCGAGAAAAAAATGATCAAGGCCGATGAAAAAGCGGAAAAAGCCGCTGTCGAAGCTGGCGCCGACAAAGCTGCCGCTGCTGCAAAAACGCACGAAGCAAAAGTCGAAGCGGCTACTGACGTGAAAAAAGCTGCTGCTAAGTAATCTGTAGTAATCATCGTCTCGCCCCGCTTGCGGGGTGACCGATGTAAAGCGGGGCAAGTGTTGCTTGAGCGGGGTCAGACCCCGGTCAAGCAACACTTGCCCCGTTTTTTGTTGTGCGCCGTTGTGCGCCGCCCCCGCGCCTGGCGCGGGGGCGGGGATGGCTCAGCCGATCGGCGTGAGCGAGATCACCTTGATCTTGGCCGCCAGCGGCTTGCCCTTGCGTGCCCGCTTGCCGAAGTGGACCGCCAGGCCCGAGGCCGACAGGTCGACCGCGCGCGGCTTGGCGCCGGCCCAGGTGCCGTGCACGGTCACGCCTTTTTGCGAAATCGGCTGCGCCGCCAGCAGTTTTTCCTTGTCGTCCAGCTCCGTCAGGATCACGCCACGGCCGCCGTTGGTCAGCGTCTTGAGTTCATCCATGCCGAACACCAGCAGCTTGCCCTTTTCGGTCAGGCAGGCCACCGCGCTCGCAGTCGGGGCGATCACGCGCGGCGGCAGCGGCTGCGCGCCGTCGTCGAGGGTGATGAAGGACTTGCCGCCTTTCAGGCGGCTGACCATGTCGCCCGCCCTGGCCGCAAAACCGTAACCCGTGTTCGACGCCATCAGCAGCATGGTCTGGGCGCTGCCCGCGAAGAAGTGCGGGATGCGCGCGCCGTTCGGCACGTCGACCAGCGTGGTAATCGGCACGCCGTCGCCGCGCGCTCCCGGCAGGGCGGCCACCGGCACCGAATACACCTTGCCGTTGTCGCCGAAGCCGAGCAGGGTGTCGGTGGTGCGGCATTCGAAGGCCGCGTACAGCGAGTCGCCCGCCTTGAAGGTGAACTGCGCCACGTCGTGCCCGATGCCGGTACGCGCGCGCACCCAGCCTTTTTCGGACACGATCACCGTCACCGGCTCGTCCACCACTTTTTGCTCGGCCACCGCGCGCTGCGCTTCTTCGATCAGGGTGCGGCGCGCGTCGCCGAACTGCTTGGCGTCGCTTTCGATCTCGCGGATGATCAGGCGCTTCATGGTCGACGGATTGTCGAGGATGTCCTGCAGGCTGCCTTTTTCCTTGCGCAGTTCGGCCAGGGCCTGCTGGATCTTGATCGTCTCCAGGCGCGCCAGCTGGCGCAGGCGCAGTTCCAGGATGTCTTCGGCCTGGATCTCGGAGAGGCGGAATTCGGCGATCAGCGCGGCCTTCGGCTCGTCCGAATTGCGGATGATCTGGATCACCTTGTCGATGTTGAGCAGGACCGCTTCGCGGCCTTCGAGGATGTGAATGCGGTCGTTGACCTTGCCCAGGCGGTAATCGGTACGGCGGCGCACCGTCACGAAGCGGAAATCGATCCACTCCTGCAGGATTTCGGTGAGCCCCTTCTGGCGCGGACGGCCATCGCCGCCGATCATCACCAGGTTGATCGAGCTGGACGACTCGAGCGAGGTATGCGCCAGCAGCATCAGCATGAATTCGGTCTGGTCCTGGTTCTTCGACTTCGGCTCGAACACCAGGCGCACCGCGGCGGCGCGGCCCGATTCGTCGCGGATCGAGTCGAGCGAACCGAGAATGGTCTGCTTGAGCGCCAGCTGTTCCGGCGAGAGCGCTTTTTTACCGAGCTTGATCTTCGGGTTGGTCAGCTCCTCGATCTCTTCGAGCACCTTCTGCGACGACACGCCCGGCGGCAGTTCCGACACCACCGCCTGCCACTGGCCGCGCGCCAGCTCTTCGATCTTCCAGCGCGCGCGCACCTTCATCGATCCGCGTCCGCTGGCGTACATGTCGCTGATCTGCGCCGGCGGCGTGATGATCTGGCCGCCGCCCGGGAAGTCCGGACCGGGAATCAGTGTCATCAGTTCGGCGTGGCTGATCTTCGGATTGCGGATCATGGCCACGGTGGCGCGCGCCACTTCGCTCAGGTTGTGCGAGGCGATTTCGGTCGCCAGGCCGACCGCGATGCCGGAGGCGCCGTTCAGCAGCACCATCGGCAGGCGCGCCGGCAGCGCTTTCGGTTCGGCGTGTTCGCCGTCGTAGTTGGGCTGGAAGTCGACCGTGCCTTCGTCGATTTCTTCCAGCAGCAGCTTGCCGATCGGGGTCAGGCGCGCCTCGGTGTAGCGCATCGCCGCCGCGCCGTCGCCGTCGCGCGAGCCGAAGTTGCCCTGGCCGTCGATCAGCGGATAGCGCAGCGAAAAGTCCTGCGCCATGCGCACCATCGCGTCGTAGATCGAGGCGTCGCCGTGCGGGTGCAGTTTTCCCATGACGTCGCCGACCACGGCGGCCGACTTGCTCGGCTTGGCGGTCGCGCTCAGCCCCAGTTCGTTCATGCGGTACAAAATGCGGCGCTGCACCGGCTTCTGGCCGTCGCACACGTCGGGCAGGGCGCGGCCCTTGACCACCGAAACGGCGTAATCGAGGTAGGCGCGCTCGGCGAAGGTCGACAGGGTTAGCGTTTCGGTATCTTCCGGTGGTGGCGGCGGCGGTGGGTCAAACAGATTCGATTGTGAGGACATGTACGTAGGTGCTTATGCGTAGGTGCTGATGAAAAGGAGTGTGTTTGTTCGGGTGTGTGCGTTGCGGGGCGGGGCTTACGCCGACCAGCCCCTGCCTCGGACCACGGCGACCCAGTGTTCGACGATATGGGCATCGAGCTTGAGGTCGAGCATCTCGCCATGGTAGCAGTGGATGTGTTCCAGCAGTTCGCGCATGCGCTCCGTGAAGGCGGCGTCCGGATACCTGCCGATGACGCCGCGCGGGTCGCCGTCGAGCAGGGCGCGCACGACCTCGTCTTCCAGCGCGAGCTGGCAGAAGTGGGCGTACGAGCGCTGGGCGCGCAGGCGCGCCAGCATCATGCCGGTTTCGTCGGGCATGTGGCGGCCCACGAAGCTGGCGTCGTCGACCCAGTTGAAATGGGTCGCCATCGCTTCGCGGAAGTCGTCCTCGCAGCCTTCGCCGGCGCAGTACTGGACCGCGCATTCTTCGAAGTGGTCGCGCACCTCGATGTTGAGCAGTTCGTCGCCGGCGAACAGCTGCGCCAGGTGTTCGCGCGGGCTGCGGTGCGCGCGCGACAGGAAGGCGGCCCAGATGCGGCGCGCCTGCATGATCGCGCTCTCCGGGCCGGTGCCGGGCAAGGGCGGCGGCACGATCTCCGGCAGGCGGTATTGCACGGGCTTCGGCGGCGGCGCCGGCGGCTCGAACGGAGGCGCCGGTGCGGCCGCTTCGGGCGGCGGCGCGTCGGGATCGAATTCGTAGTACGCGGTGTAGACCGGCGAATCCGGATCGAATTCGTAGGCCGCCACGTAGACGGGCGGCTCGTACGGCTGGTACGCTCGTTCGCGCGCATCTTCGCGCGCATCTTCGCGCACTTCGCTGCGCGGCGCCGGCGCCTCGTCCGGCCAGTCCAGGTCATTGGCCTGGCGCGCCAGCTGCAACGCGGCCTGGTAGGCGTCGTTGAGAATCTGGAAGGCGGCCGGATCGTCCTCGGGACGGGTGACCTTCAGCCGGGCCGCATAGGCGCGCTTGATCGCGCGCTCATCGCGGCTGGCCGTCATTCCGAGCACGCTCCAGACGTTCATAAAAACGAGCTCCCGCCCAGTTCACGCATCACCCGTGTCAGCACTTCGTGCGCGCGCCGCATGGCCGCCGGCTGCTGCGTATTGAGCACGCCGGTAAAGGCGGCGATGTGCTGCGCCAGGTAGGCGCGTTCCTGCCCCAGCAACTGCTCGTAGAGGCGGTCGGCCTGCGCCAGCAGGGTGCGGTTTTCGATCTTGTCGCGCGGGTGGATCTTCAGTTCGTTGAGTTCGGCCAGGCGCTTGGCCACTTCGGCCTGGGTCATCACGCCGGCGTTCTCGGTGATGACCAGGGTGTGCTTTTCCAGGCTGGGCTGGAGCGTGATCTCGGCTTCCAGCACGCCGCTGATATCGTAGGTGAAGCGCACGTCGGCACTGACTTCGCCGGAGCGCTTGGCCTCGATCGGGAAGGCCAGCTTGCCGAGGAAGACGTTGTCCGACACGCGGCGCGATTCGCCCTGGTAGACGTGCACCACCAGTTCGTTCTGGTAGTCGTTGATGGTGGTGATGGACTCCACGCGCGACACCGGCACCGTCGAATTGCGCTCGATGATGGGCAGGTAGTGGCCGCCCTCGTACTGGTTCGGGCCGATTTCGCGCGCGATCGAGATGCCCAGCGAGTAGGGGGCGACGTCGGTCATCACCACTTCGCTCAAGGCGGCGTCGCGCGCCATCAGGCCCGTCTGCACCGCCGCGCCCAGGGCGATCGCCTGGTCCGGATCGAGATTGATCGACGGGAAGCGCCCGAACATGCGCGACACCATCTTGCGCACCAGCGGCATGCGGGTGGCGCCGCCGGCCAGCACCACCGAATCGAGTTCGGACGCCTTGATGGTGGCGTCGCGCAGGGCGCGTTCGACCGGGCCGCGCAGGCGCTGCACCAGGTGGTCGCACAGCAGCACGAACAGGTCCTCGGTCAGGTCGAGGGAGTATTCCTTGCCGGCGCTGGTGTAGGCCATGCGCGCGGTGAGGCTGTCGGACAGGGCGCGCTTGGCGCGTTCGGCTTCTTCGCGCAGGCGCTGGCGCTGGGTGCCGTTCAGCTCCGCGCCGTTCAGGTCCCTGGACAGGCCGCTGCGCGACAGGAAGGCGTCCACCAGCACGCTCACAAAATCTTCGCCGCCGAGGAAGTTGTCGCCGGCGGTCGCGCGCACTTCCATCACGCCTTCGAACAGTTCGAGGATGGAGACGTCGAAGGTGCCGCCGCCCAGGTCGAAGACGAGGAATTTGGTTTCGCGCTTGGTGTCCTGGATGCCGTAGGCCAGCGCGGCGGCGGTCGGCTCGTTGAGCAGGCGCTCGACGCGCAGCCCGGCCAGCTGGCCGGCCACGCGCGTGGCCTTGCGCTGGGCGTCGCTGAAGTAGGCGGGCACGGTGACGATCGCTTCCGTGACCGGTTCGCCGAGCCAGGCTTCGGCGTCTTCCTTCAGCGAGCGCAATACCATCGACGACAATTCCTCGGGGCGGAACTTGCGCGCCCCGAGCTGGGTTTCGCGTTCGCTGCCCATGTAGCGCTTGAACAGCGCCGCCGTCATGTGCGGATGGGTCTGCAGGCGCGCGCGCGCCGCTTCGCCGGTCAGCACGGTGCCGTCGTCATCCATGCCGACGCAGGAGGGCGTCAGGAAGCTGCCCAGTGCGTTTGGAATAAGCTGCGCCTTGCCGTCGCGCCACACTGCCGCGAGACTATTCGTCGTGCCGAGGTCGATTCCGATAATCATGGTTCAGTGTCCGCTTTGAGTCTGAGTCGTTTTCACACTGCTGCTGCTTGGCTTATTGCGGCCATCGCCCCCGCGCAGGCGGGGGCCCAAGTTCTCCGCTCAGTCACAGGCTACGGAGCCAACTTGGGAAAAAATGGGGTCAGACCCGGGTTTTTCAGTTAGGGGTCTGACCCCGCTTTTTCAGATGTCGGCTTCGGTTTCGTTGCCGTGTTCTTCGATCCAGGCGCGGCGGGCGGCGGCTTCGCCTTTGCCCATCAGCATGTTGAAGCGCGCCGAGGCGTCGATGTGGCTGAAGTCGCCCAGCGATACCGGCAGCAAACGCCGCGTGTCCGGGTTCATCGTGGTTTCCCACAGTTGTTCCGCGTTCATCTCGCCCAGCCCCTTGAAGCGCGAAATGCTCCAGCTGCCTTCTTTCAAGCCTTCTTTCAGCAGCTTGTCCTGGATCGCCACCAGCTCGCCATCGTCGAGCGCGTACAGCTTCTGGATCGGCTTCTTGCCGCGCGCCGGGGCGTCGACCCGGTACAGCGGCGGACGCGCCACGCAAATGTGGCCGGGCGCGAACAAGGCCGGGAAGTGCTTGAAGAACAAGGTCAGCAGCAGGACCTGGATGTGCGAGCCGTCCACGTCCGCATCGGACAGGATGCAGATCTTGCCGTAGCGCAGGCTAGAGAGGTCCGGCGTGTCGCCCACGCTGTGCGGGTCGACCCCGATCGCCACGGCAATGTCGTGGATCTCGTTGTTGGCGAACAGGCGGTCGCGGTCGGTTTCCCAGGAGTTCAGCACCTTGCCGCGCAGCGGCAGGATGGCCTGGAATTCCTTGTCGCGCCCCATCTTGGCCGAGCCGCCCGCCGAGTCGCCCTCGACCAGGAACAGTTCGTTACGGGCAATGTCGCTCGATTCGCAATCGGTCAGCTTGCCCGGCAGAACGGCCACACCCGAGGATTTTTTCTTTTCGACTTTTTGCAGCGAACGCAGGCGCGACTGGGCCTGGCGGATCACCAGTTCGGCCAGCTTGCGGCCGTATTCGACGTGCTGGTTCAGCCACAGTTCGAGCGGCGGCTTGGCGAAGGTCGAGACCAGCCGCACCGCGTCGCGCGAATTGAGGCGTTCCTTGATCTGGCCCTGGAACTGCGGATCGAGCACCTTGGCCGACAGCACGAAGGAGACGCGCGCGAACACGTCTTCCGGCATCAGCTTGACGCCTTTCGGCAGCAGCGCGTGCATCTCCACGAAGCTCTTGACCGCGCCGAACAGGCCGTCGCGCAGTCCCGATTCGTGGGTGCCGCCGTTCGAGGTGGGAATCAGGTTCACGTACGATTCGCGCACCACCGCGCCTTCCTCGGTCCACGCCACCACCCAGGCCGCGCCTTCGCCTTCGGCAAAGCCGTCGCTCTCGCCGTTGGAGTACTGGGCGCCTTCGAACACCGGGATCAGGGTTTCGCCGTTGGCGCTTTGCGCCAGCATTTCATTGAGGTAGCCGCGCAGGCCTTCGTCGTACTTCCAGGTCGTCACGTCGCCGGTCCTGGCGTTGGTGAGGGTGACCGTCACGCCCGGCAGCAGCACGGCCTTGGAACGCAGCAGGCGCGCCAGCTCGACCTGCGAAATCGCCGGCGAGTCGAAATAGGTCGGATTCGGCCAGGCGGTCACGCGGGTGCCGCTCTTCTTGCCGTCGCGCGGGGCGGGGATGGAGGTCAGCGGTTCGATCACTTCGCCGTCGGCGAAGGCCATCTTGTGCAGGCCGTTGCCGTTGTCTTCCTTGCGCCAGACCGTGATTTCCAGGCGCGAGGAGAGCGCGTTGGTGACCGACACGCCGACGCCGTGCAAGCCGCCCGAGAAGGCGTAGGCGCCGCCCGAGCCCTTGTCGAATTTGCCGCCCGCGTGCAGGCGCGTGAAGACGATTTCCACCGTCGGCACGTTTTCTTCGGGATGCAGGCCGACCGGAATGCCGCGGCCGTCGTCTTCGACCGTGATCGAGCCGTCCGCATTGACCGTCACGCCGATGTTCCTGCAATGGCCGCCGAGCGCTTCATCGGAGGCATTGTCGATCACTTCCTGGATGATGTGCAGCGGATTTTCCGTGCGGGTGTACATGCCAGGACGCTGTTTGACGGGTTCGAGTCCCTTGAGGACGCGGATGGAGGATTCGCTGTAGTCGGATGCAGGTTTTTTGGTGGCCATATCTAAGTTCTTTATGCGGATGCCTGCGCATTCTATCTTGTCAGCCGGAAAAGAAGCCAAATTTGAGCGCGCTGAATGTGCTTGCCAGCCCGGTCGATTGTGGTTAAATTTGTACGTACGCCAACAGGTGTGGTCAAAAAACTTCCATAAGTTGATAAAAATGCATTCAAAAAGGCAGTCCCTGAGCGTTCGCCTGTTGGGTTTCCCTTCTTCCGAGGGCGCCGAGCTGGGGACGGCGCTGGCCCACCCCCCGCGCGACGGGCCGTCGTATTCTTGCCTGCTGGGCGACAGTTTGCAAGAGCCGGACCTGACGATCGCCAACGGCGACGACCTGGGCGCGCTGGCGGCCCTGCTGGCGTGGCAGCCGGACGCCACCCGTCCGGCCCTGGTGATCGGTTCGGCCGGGATGCAGTTTCCCTGCGCGCATATCACGCGTCCGCTCGACATGTTCCAGATGTTCAAGCTGCTCTCCGAGATGGCGCGCAAACGGGCCGAGGCGTTGAACGACCTGCCGCCGCCCGCGCCGCCGCACGACCGGCGCCGCCGCATCCGGCTCGACCTCGACATCACCGATCCGGCCGAATTCGTCAAGATGCGGCGCCCGCAAGCGCGCGGCGCGGTGCTCATCGTCGACAAGCGCGGCGCGCTGCGCGACCATGTGGCGCGCCTGCTGGCGGCGCACCACGTGGCGGTCGAGTGGACCGAGAGCGCGGCGGCGGCGGTGCGCCTGTGCGCCGAGACGCCGGTGGCGGTGGTGATGATCAACACCTCCACCCCGGGCGTCGATCCGTATGCGCTGTGCGCCGAGATCAAGCAGCAGGAAGGGGCCGAGCGCATCGCCGTGGTGCTGCTGGTGAACCAGGCCTCCGGCTACGATACGGCGCGGGCGCGCGCGGCCGGGGTGCGCGGCCTGCTCGACAAGCCGATGGCCGACCGCCATTTGGTGGCGGCGCTGAAAAAGCTGCTGTCGCTGCCGCAATAGCACGTGGCGGTCACAATTTTGTTACAACTTTGAATCGTGCGCTCGCATGGGAGCGCTATATTTAAGGCATGCCCGATACCGACAAGCCACTGCTGCCAGCCGCCGTACCCGATTCCGTCCCGGCGCCCGCGCCCGCGCAGGACACCGACAGCGGCGTTCACGCCCCGCGCGTTCCCGACCGCCGCGCCGCCGACGCCCTGCCGCGCTACCAGAAAGATACCGACACGCCGCTGGCGCTGGCGCGCCGCGTGCTCGCATCGCGCTGGCGCAACCTGCGCGACAGGATCGGCCGCGACTTCATGCGGCGCACCCTGCGCATCGGCGTCTCGGCGCGGATTTTTCATCCCGAGCCCGGCTCGACGGGGCTGCGCAGCAAAAACCTGCAGTACCTGGAAGAGTCGATCGCGCAGTGGGTCATGTCGCGCGACGTGCTGGTGTTCATGATCCCGACGGTCAATACCAACGGGCTGCTCCATCCGAGTAACATCACTCTGCGCCACTATGCGCGCCATCTGGACGGGCTGGTGCTGCAGGGCGGGGCCGACGTGTCGCCGCAGACGTATTCGGAATCGCCGACCCGGCCCGAGTGGAGCGGCGACCGCGCGCGCGATGTGTACGAGCTCGAACTGCTGCACGAATTCGTCGATGCGGGCAAGCCGGTGCTGGGGATCTGCCGCGGGTGCCAGCTGATCAACGTGGCCTTCGGCGGGACCTTGTACCAGGACGTGGCGACCAATGTGCCGGCCGCGCACGCGCACGTGCACAGCGACTACGACGCGCACCGGCACAAGGTGATTTTTCCGTCCGGCTCGTCCCTGGGACGCATGTTCCCCGATGTGCGGCGGCCGATCGTGAACTCGATTCACCACCAGGCGGTGAAGGATCTGGGACGCGATATCCTGGTCGAGGCCATGTCGGATCCGGACGGGATCATCGAGGCGATCCGCTATCAACGGGCCAATTTTGTGATGGGATTGCAGTGGCACCCGGAGTTTCACCGGGCCGGCGGGGTCGATCTGCTCGATTGCACGCCGATTCTCGATGAGTTCTTGCGCGCTGCGCGCGAGACGCGCCTGTAGCTGATATTACGTCGTTCCCGCGCCAAGGCGGCCCTTGGCGGGAACCCAAGTCGGCTCGCTGGCAACATAACAAACTTGGGTTCCCGCCTTCGCGGGAACGACGGGACGAGCGCGGACAACGTTGAAGGACAACGGGACCTAGCGTTTCCCCCGGAAGCGCCGGATCGCCGCATTGACCATCCCCTCGGCGCTGCCCTGTTCCTCGTACTGCCTTCTCAAGTACGTCGCATCGCTCGCTTCCTGCGCCGCCGTCGACAAATGCCTCAAGGCCCCCAGACTGCCCAGCGCCTCGCCATGCGGCTCCATCTTGCGCAGGGTCGTCAGGATATCCTCGCGCAGCGACATGGTCTCGTAGGTTTTCGGATGGGTGATCGCCCCGTCCAGCCCGAAGCGGCAGGCCTGGAAGCGGTTGAAGTTATACACAAGATAGTCGTCTTCCACCGGCGGCTCCTCGCGCCGCTCCAGCAAATGCCGGCACAGCGCCTGCAGATACCCGGCCAGCGCCGCCGCCCGTTCCACCGTCAGCGGCGTGTCGCATACGCGCAGTTCGATGGTGCCGTATTCCGGCTTGGGCCGCACATCCCAGTAAAAATCCTTCATGCTCTTGATGATGCCGGTGCCTTCCATCTTCGCAAAGTACACGTTCGCGAATTCGTCCCAGCTCAGGGTGAAGGGGGCGCGTCCGCTCATCGGAAACGCAAACACCGAATTGAGGCGCGCCGAATCGAACAGGCTGTCGTGCCCCTGCACGAAGGGCGACGAGGCCGACAGCGCGATAAAGTGCGGGATATACCGGTTCAGCGAATGCAGCAGGAACATCGCATCGTCGCCCGAGGCGCAGCCGATGTGCACGTGCTGCCCGAACACCGTGAACTGCTTGGCCAGGTAGCCGTACAGGGACGAGAGTTCCTGGAAGCGCTGCTTCGGATAGATCTTCTGCTCCGACCAGTGCTGGAACGGATGGGTGCCGCCGCCGCACAAGCCGATATTGAGGCGGTCGCCCGCCGCCACCAGGATGTCGCGGATTTCCAGCAGCTCGGCCAGCAGCGGCAGGTGGCTCGAATGCACGCTCGAATTAATCTCGATCATGCTCTCGGCGATTTCGGGCGTCACATTGCCGGGGAACGGCTTTTGCGCCAGCAGGTGCAGCAGGTCGGGACTGGCGGCATTGAGGTTGAAGTCGGACAGGCTGACCAACTGCAGCTCCAGTTCCACGCCAAAGGTCAGTGCCTTGGAATTGGCAAACGGTTCAAGCGCCATCTCAGGCCTCCGTGGTTTCGCGGGCCCAGATCAGGGCGCGCTGGATGATAATGGGGCCGAATACTTCGAGCAGCATGGTGACCGCCGCCATCGAGCGCAGTTCCTGGATGTCGATGCCGCGCAGGCGCGCATGCTCGAGCAGCAGGATCACGAACACCGACACCGGCGCCAGCGCCAGTCCGGTCAGGGCGCCCTTGCGCCACGAAATGCCGGACAGCTGCGAGAACACCGTCACGCCCAGGGTCTTGGTGGCCAGGCGCACGATCACCACCGTCACCGCCAGGGCGCCGCCGGCGAGCACTTCGCGCCATTCCAGGGTCGAGGCGGCGTACACGAACAGCAGCACGGTGAGCAGTTCGCCGAGCGCGCCGAAATTGCGCTGCGCCTGGCTGAAGGCCACGCGCCGGTGGCGCGCCGTCAGGCCGAAGGCAAGGGTGGCCACCACCGGCGACAGGTTCATGGTGTAGGTGATCGAGACCAGCAGGATCACGGCCAGCGCGAAGGCGACCGTGGCGTCCTGCGACAGGTTGCCCAGGTGGCGCAGCAGCGCCGGCACCACCACCCCGAACACGGCGCCGACCACGCCCGAGATCAGCAGCGCAACCAGGCTGCTGATGGTGGCGTCGCCGATGTCCGCCGAGCTGTGGAAGATCCAGAAGCCGACGATGACGTTAAAGGTAAACACCGACAGCACGCAGTTGATCGCCGACAGGTGCAGCACGCGTTCGGTCACCTGGCCGGAGCTGCGCTGTTCGTTAATGATGCGCACCACCGTGGCCGGCGAGGTGGACATGGCGAGCGAGGCGAGCATCAGCGCGGTCATGGTGCTCACGCCGAACCACAGGGCGACGAAATAGACTGCCACAAAGGTGCCCAGCGCTTCGACCAGCGCGGCCATGGTGAACCAGGGATTGGTGCGCAGCCAGCGCAGGTTGATGCGGTAGCCGAGTTCGAACAGGATCAGGCCGAAGGCCACGTCGGCCATCAGCAGGATGGTCCCGCCGCTGGTCGCCGGCAGCACGCCGATCTGGGTGCTGGCCAGGGCGAAACCGACAATGCCGTAGAAGCTGATGCGCGGCAGGCCGGTCCAGCGCTTGCCGAATTCTCCGGCCATCCACGCGATGCAGATCGCGAAGGGCCAGGAGAGATTGGTGAGGATCGTCAGCAGATCGGGCATGGTTTCCTTTCGTTCCACCGGTCGATGGGTGCGCCAAGATTCTACAAGACGCGCCAGCGCGCACGATTCAGCATCGCGAGAAATGTTAGCCAAAGCACAATCATGCGCTTTGGGTCGCACCGGGCCTGCTATTTGCTCAGGGTGCGCATGGCGCGCTCCAGGCCCTCGATCGTCAGCGGGAACATGCGGTTGCCCATGATCTGGCGGATCACGGAAATCGACTGGCGGTACTGCCACACGCCTTCCGGCTCGGGATTGAGCCAGGCGAATTTGGGGAAGGCATTGCAAAAGCGCGCCAGCCACGCGGCGCCGGCTTCTTCGTTGTTGTATTCGACCGAGCCGCCCGGCTGCAGCACTTCGTAGGGGCTCATGGTGGCGTCGCCGACGAAAATGAGCTTGGTGTCGGCCGGGTACTTGCGCAGGATGTCCCAGGTCGGAAAGCGCTCGGCGTTGCGGCGCCGGTTGTTCTTCCACAGGTAGTCGTAGACGCAGTTATGGAAGTAGAAGAACTCCATGTTCTTGAATTCGGTCTTCGCCGCCGAGAACAGTTCTTCGGTGCGTTCGATATGGTCGTCCATCGAGCCGCCCACGTCTAACAACATCAATACCTTCACCTTGTTGCGGCGCTCGGGCCGCATCTTGATGTCGAGGAAGCCGGCGTTGCTGGCGGTGGCGTGGATGGTGGCGTCGAGCGCCAGTTCGTCCTCGGCGCCTTCGCGCGCGAACTTGCGCAGGCGGCGCAGCGCGACCTTGATGTTGCGCGTGCCCAGTTCGCGTTCGGCGTCGTAGTCGCGGTAGGCGCGCTGCTCCCACACCTTGACCGCGGTGCGGTTGCCGCCCTTGCCGCCGATGCGCACGCCCTCCGGATTGGTGCCGCCGTTCCCGAACGGCGAGGTGCCGCCGGTGCCGATCCACTTGCTGCCGCCTTCGTGGCGCTCTTTCTGTTCCTTGAGCAGTTCGTTGAGCCGGTCCATCAGCTTGTCGTAGCCGAATTTTTCGAGCTGGCGTTTCTGTTCGTCCGACAGTTCGCGCTTCATGCGCTTGAGCAGCCAGTCGAGCGGGATGGCGGCGTTGCTGTCGAAGGCGGCGTTGATGCCCTTGAAGTACTGGGCAAAGGCGCGGTCGAACTTGTCGTAGTGCGCTTCGTCCTTGACCAGGGTGAGGCGCGATACATAATAGAAGTCGTCCATCGAGGCGCCGACCACCTCGCGCTCCATCGCTTCGAGGAGCGTGAGGAACTCCTTGATCGTGACCGGGATCTTGGCGTCCTTGAGCGTAAAGAAGAAGTCGATCAGCACCTTATGTCCCCCCCGCCCCCGCGCGTTGCAGCTGGTAGTGCAAGTGCGACTTGATTTCGGGCCATTCGCCGCGCACGATGCTGTACATGACGGTGTCGCGCACGGTGCCGTCGCGGCGCAGGGCGCTGTGGCGGATCACGCCATCCTTTCTGGCGCCCAGGCGCTCGATGGCGGCCTGCGAGGCGTGGTTGAAGTTATCGGTGCGCAGGCCGACCACGGCGCAGCCGAGCGTGTCGAAGGCGTGCGAGAGCAGCAGCAGCTTGCAGCTGGTATTGACGTGGCTGCGCTGGCGGCTCTTGGCATACCAGGTCCAGCCGATTTCCAGGCGGTCGACCTTGGGCAGGATGTCGTGGTAGCTGGTCGAACCCATGACGCGCCCGCTGGAGACGTCGATGACGGCGAAGGCCAGCCGGTCGGGCATCTCCAGCGCGTGGCGGATGTACTGCTCCACATCCTGCGGTTCCGGCACCGAGGTGACGCGGATGTTCCACAGTTCGCCGTCGCTGGCGGCCGCGCGCAGGCCGTCGGCGTGCGCCAGCGACAGCGGCTCCAGGCGGACCCCGTTGAATTCGAGGGTGAGGGCGTCGACCTGGATCATCAGCGGTTGGTCCGCGACATATAGACAAGGCGCTCGAACAGGTGCACGTCCTGTTCGTTTTTCAGCAGGGCGCCGTGCAGCGGCGGCACGATGGCCTTGGCGTCGCCGCTGCGCAGCGCTTCGGCCGGGATGTCTTCGGCCAGCAGCAGCTTGAGCCAGTCGAGGAATTCGGAGGTCGACGGCTTTTTCTTCAGGCCCGGCACGTCGCGCACTTCGTAGAAGCTTTGCAGCGCCTGCGCCAGCAGGTCCTGTTTCAAGGTCGGGTAGTGCACCTTGACGATCTGCTCCATCGTGTCCTTGTCCGGGAATTTGATGTAATGGAAGAAGCAGCGGCGCAGGAAGGCGTCCGGCAGCTCTTTTTCGTTGTTGGAGGTGATGATCACCAGCGGGCGGTGCTTGGCCACGACCATCTCGCGCGTCTCGTAGACGTAGAACTCCATGCGGTCGAGTTCGCGCAGCAGGTCGTTGGGGAACTCGATGTCGGCCTTGTCGATCTCGTCGATCAGGAGCACCACCGGTTCCGGCGCGGTGAAAGCCTGCCACAGCACGCCCTTGACGATGTAGTTGTGGATGTCGCGCACGCGCTCGTCGCCGAGCTGGGAGTCGCGCAGACGCGACACCGCGTCGTACTCGTACAGGCCTTGCTGGGCCTTGGTGGTGGACTTGATATGCCACTGCATCAGCGGCATGTCCAGGGCTGCCGCGACTTCCTCGGCCAGCATGGTCTTGCCGGTGCCCGGCTCGCCCTTGATCAGCAAGGGACGCTGCAAGGTGAGGGCGGCGTTGACCGCCAGTTTCAGATCGGCGGTGGCGACGTAACTGTCCGAACCCTGGAAGCGGTGCGCCTGCGAAGTCGATGCGTGCATGTGCGTGTGTGGTCAAAAGTGGAATTATTTGGAGTATATGCCAGAACCGGAAGGGCGGCACTGCAACACCGTGAAAGTGGACGGGTCCGGTCGATTCGGTTAAACTCTCAGGTTGATAGTGCAAAACATAATAATTTTGCACGTGCGATACCCGATTATCACTTACCCTCGCCACCATGAAAAAACTCATCGCACTCCTCGTGCTCGCCTGCGTCGCGAACGTGTCCGCCGCAGCGGACATCGTTGGAAACGCCAAGGCTGCCAAAGTTGAACAATGTATCGGCTGCCACGGCATCCCCGGTTACAAAGCGACTTTCCCCGAAGTCTATCCGGTGCCGATGATTGGCGGCCAGTCGGCAAAGTACATCGAAAATGCGTTGAATGCCTATAAAAAGGGCGACCGCAAGCACCCGTCGATGCGCGGCGTGGCCGGCAGCATGACCGACCAGGACATCGCCGATGTCGCTGCCTACTACTCGCAGCAAGTGAAGAAATAAGGACAGAGCCATGAAAAAACTGATGATCGCCCTGTTCTGCGGCGCTGTATCCCTGAGCGCGACCGCCGGCGGCAATATCGCCAACGGTGAAGCCCTGGCCAAGAAATACAACTGCGCGTCCTGCCACGGCGCCGACTACACCAAGTCGATCGACCCGAGCTACCCCAAGCTGGCCGGCCAGCACGCCGCCTACCTGGAACACGCGCTGATCGCCTACAAGCGCGGCGAAGGTCCGAACGGCCGTAACAACGCCATCATGAGCGGCCAGGCCAAGCCGCTGTCCAACAAGGACATCGCCGACCTCGCAGCCTATCTGCACAGCCTTCCTTCGGCCCTGGTCCTGCAGCGCTAAGCAGCACGCGCCGGCCGTACCCCAAGCGCCTTCCACCTTCTCCTTGCCGGGAAGGGGAGGGCGTTTTGTATTTGTACCCCGCTCACGGAGACGCGTTTGCAGTCCCTCTCGCCCGACTACCTCAAATCGAACCTGCTCAGCGGCCTGACCGTGGCGCTGGCCATGGTGCCGGAGGCGATCGCCTTTGCGCTGGTGGCGCACGTGTCGCCGCTGACCGGCCTGTACGCCGCCTTCATGGTGTCGCTGATTACCTCGGCCATCGGCGGGCGGCCGGGCATGATTTCCGGCGCTACCGGCGCGCTGGCGGTGGTGATGGTGGCGCTGGTGGTCTCGCACGGGGTGGAATACCTGTTCGCCACGGTGGTGCTGATGGGACTGTTGCAGCTGCTGTTCGCCGCCGCCCGGCTGGGTAAATTCATCCGCATGGTGCCGTATCCGGTCATGCTCGGCTTTGTGAACGGACTTGCGATGGTGATCTTCATGGCGCAGTTCGGGCACTTCAAGGCGGCCGGCGCCGACGGCGCGCAGCACTGGATGACGGGCGCGCCGCTGTATACGATGCTCGGCCTGGCGGCGCTGACCATGGCCGTGATCTACCTGCTGCCGCGCGTGACCCGTGCCTTCCCCTCCACCCTGGCCGGGATCCTGCTGGTGTCGGTGCTGGTGGCCACGCTCGGCATCGATACCAGGACCGTGGGCGACCTGGCCTCGATCAAGGGCGGGCTGCCGGCCTTTCACCTGCCCGAGGTCGCGCTGGACTGGGCCACCCTGCGCATCATTTTCCCGTATGCGCTGGTGCTGGCGGCGGTCGGGCTGATCGAGTCGCTGCTGACGCTCACCCTGATCGACGACATCACCGACACGCGCGGCCAGCCGAACCGCGAAAGCATGGCGCAGGGCGTGGCGAATGTGGTGACGGGCCTGTTCGGCGGCATGGGCGGCTGCGCCATGATCGGCCAGAGCATGATCAATGTGAACAACGGCGCCACCGGGCGCCTGTCGGGCATCGCCACGGCCGTGTTCCTGCTCTCGTTCATCCTGTTCGCGTCCGCATGGATCGAGCGCATTCCGCTGGCCGCCCTGATCGGCGTGATGTTCGTGGTGTGCCAGAAGACCTTCGCCTGGGGCAGTTTTCGCCTGTTCGGCAAGGTGCCGCGCGCCGATATCGCGGTCGGCCTGCTGGTCGCCGTCGTCACCCTGGTCTTCGACCTGGCGATTGCGGTGGTGGCCGGGGTGATCGTGTCGGCGCTGGCGTTCGCGTGGGAACACGCCAAGCGGATCCGGGTGAGCGTGCACCTCAACCCGCAGGGCGCGCGCGTCTACGAGCTGGAAGGCACGCTGTTTTTCGCCTCGGTGGCCCAGTTCAACCAGCTGTTCGCGCCGAAGGACGACCCGCAGGACGTGGTGGTCGACTTTGCCCGTGCGCGCGTGGTCGACCATTCGGCGATCCAGGCCATCGACGCGCTGGCGCTGCGCTACCGCCAGGCCGGCAAGCAGCTGCACCTGCGCCACCTGAGCCCCGACTGCCGCGAGCTGCTGGAAAACGCGCGCGACATGATCGAGGTGAACCTGGCCGAGGATCCGCGCTACCGCATCGCCGACGACAAGCTGGCCTGAGCCGCACGATGCAGAACGCGCTCTCCCTGCTTCTGCTGCTGGCGATGGGACAGGGCGTGTTCCTGGCGATTGCGCTGCTGGCGGCGCGCCAGGCCGAGCTGCGCGCGGCCAACCGCCTGCTGGCCGGGCTGCTGCTGGGGAGCGTGGCCGTGATCGGGCACGCCTGGCTGGGCATCAACCGCCTGTATGCAAGCTACCCGCACAGCGCCCTGGCGATTGCCCCCATCGGCTTGCTGAGCGGGCCGCTGCTGTATCTATATCTGCGCAGCGCGCTGAGCGAACGGCGCCTGTGCGCGCGCGACTGGCTGCACGGCGCGCCGTTTTTGCTGGCGACGGGCGCCATGCTGCCGTTTTACCTGCAAAGCGCCGAGGCCAAGCTGGCCTGGATGCTGCATCGCCCCGTGCTGCCGTGGTATATCGGGGTGTCGGTGCTGGTCAAGACGCTGGTATTCATCTGCTATGTCGTGGCCAGCTACCGCCTGATCCGGGGCGCCGCCGGCGGTCCGCTGGCCGCCGGGCTGGCCCGGCTCACCCGGATCTGGGTGGTGGGCGCGGCAATCAGCGTGGCCGCCTTCGGCATCGAGTTCGCGGACGTGGCGCTGCCGCTGTCGTCGGATGCCCTGGGCGCCATCGCGCTGGCCTGTTTTGTGTATGCGACCGCCTTCCTGGCGATCCGCCTGCCGCTCGGCTACCGCCCGCAGCTGCCTGCCCCTGCCCCGCCGGCGGCGCCGCGCTACGCCAGCAAGCGCCTGTCGGAACCGGACCGCGCCAGCTTTCTCGATGCACTGACACGGTGCATGGAAGTCGAGCAGGTCTACCGCAACGGCGAACTGACGCTCGACCAACTGGCCGCGCTGCTGGCCATGACGCCGCACGAATTGTCGCAACTGATCAACGACGCCTGCGGCGTCAACCTGCAGGAATACCTGAACCGCTACCGGGTCGACGCGCTCAAGACCGCCTTGCTCGCGCCGGCGCAGGCCGATGCCAGCATCCTCGAGCTGGCGCTTGCCTGTGGCTTTAACAGCAAGTCCACCCTGAACCGGGCATTCAAGAAGCAGACCGGCCTGACCCCCTCCGAATTCCGGCGCGGCGCCGCGAACACAGGTGCCGAATCATCATCCGGGACGACTCTCCCGGGCTAAATCGTGAAAATGGGTCGGTTCGCCCCTTCACTTTCACCCACGGAGATTCGATGAAACCCGCCCTCTTGCCGGCCTTTCTGGCCGCCCTGATGCTGTGCGCCCCGGCCCTTGGCGCCGGCAAAACCTGGATTGCGAACGTCAAGCTGGTCTCGCCCGAAAAGCTCGACCGCATCGAAACGGGCAGTGTGCTGATCGACGGCGGGCGCATCGCCCGGGTCGAGCGCGGCCCGTCCACGGCGGCTCCCCTTGGTGCCACCGTCGTCGACGGCCAGGGCTACTACCTCACCCCCGGCCTGATCGACTCCCATGTGCACCTGCACGTGGTGCCCGGCATGCGCATGGAGCAGGGCGCGTCCGGCGACAGCCTGGCGCGGGCTTACTTTCGCCAGATGCCGCGATCCTTCCTGTATTACGGATTCACCACCGTGATCGACCTGGCGGTGTCGGATTACGGGACCATCGAACGCTTGCGCAAGGAGCCGCTGCATCCGGACGTATTCCACTGCGGCGAGCCGCTGGTGCTGGCCAACGGCTACCCGATGTCCTTCTTCGCGCCCGACAAGCGCTTCCAGAGCTTCGGCAACTACCTGTTCGATCCGGCCATGCCGACCGCCGTGCCGGAGCAGTTTGCGCCTTCGGCCCACACCGTGGCGGCGGGCGTGGCGCGGGTGGCCAGAGCGGGCGGGATCTGCGTGAAGACCCATTTCGAGCGCGGTTTCGGCGCCGAGCGCAACCTGCCGGTGATGAGCAACGCCAAATTCGCCGAAGTGCGGGCCGCCACGTCGCAGGCCGGCAAGGTGCTGGTCACCCACGCCAATTCCTTCGAAGCGCAGTCGTTCGCGGTGGCCGGCGGCGCCGACGTGCTGGCGCACGGCATGTGGCACTGGGGCGCGCTGAACGGGCAGGCCGGCCTGCCGCAGGAGATCAGGACGCTGCTCGACACCATCGTCGAGCGGCGCACCGGCTACCAGCCGACCATGCAGGTGCTGTACGGGCTGCGCGCGTATGTGGAGCCCGATTACCTGAACCATCCGGCGCTGCGCAAGGTGGTGCCGGCCGCGCTGCTGGCCTGGTTTTCGACGCCGCAGGGGCAGTGGTTCAAGCCGGAAGTGACCGATGGCGAAGTCGACGCCGCCGTCCTGCAGGGCATGGAAGCGCCGCTGCGGCGCCAGCGCGCGGTGGTGGCCTACCTGGCCGGGCGCGACGCCAACTTCGTGTTCGGCTCGGACACGCCATCGTCGCCGACCTACGGCAACCTGCCCGGCCTGAACGGCTACCGCGAGATGCGCCAGCTGCACGCGGCCGGGATGTCGCTGGCGCAGCTCTTCAAGGCCGCTACGATCAACAATGCGCGCACCTTCAGGCTCGATGGGGAGCTGGGGACGATCGAAGTGGGCAAGGCCGCCAACCTGCTCCTGATGAAAACCTCGCCGCTGGAGGACATCAGCGCCTACGACAGCGTGGTGACGGTATGGGTGCGCGGGCGCCAGGCGGCGCGCGAGGCGCTGGCCGCCGACGCCAGGTGAACGAAAATCGTCAGGCGCAGCGCGCGCGCACGCACTCGACGTAGGCCACGCTGTCGGGCGGCACGCCGTTGCGCTGCGAGGTCCAGATCATCTGGCCCAGGCATTCCATGATTTCGTGGTGGGCGTCGTGCGCCCCCAGGCGCTGGGTCAGGGCGTTGCAGGCCGCGCGGATGCCGGGCGGCTGGTCGATCGAGACCTGCTCGGCGATCGACAGGTGCATCGACAGGTGCAGGAAGGGATTGGCCTGGCCGCCGTCGACCGAATAATCGCGCGCCAGCGCCGCTTCGGCGTCGGACAGCACGTCGGCGTATTCCGGGTGCTGGACGATCCAGTCGGCCGCGATGGCGTCCATCGGGCTGAGGATTTCGCCGCTGCGCTGCTTGCGGTAGGCTTCGCAGAAAAAACGGCGAACGTCGTCGGAGGAGGGGGTAAACATGGGCGGCGGGACGGGCAAATGAGGTAGGCCACATTGTACCGCCATCGCCGCCCGCCGTCGCCAGCGGCCCGCGCCGGTCAGCTGCGCACGCCCTTGCACGCCTCGCCCAGGCCGTCGAGGGTCTGGCGCGCCAGTGCCGGCTGGTTCATGATGCGCTGCAGGGAAGCGATGTAGGCGCCGGCCTGGCAGGCGCGTGCCGGCGCGCGCGCCGAATCGTCGCGCGCCGCGGCCATCAGGGCGGCGGCGTCGATCCGGCCCAGGTAAAAACCGGCCACCGGCGCCGGCCAGCGCGTCTCGACCAGCGCCGCCAGATCGCGCTTGGCCGCCTCGGGGTCGCCGGCCTGGACCTGGGACAGGAACAGCTCCAGGTGCAAGGTCGCCTGATCGGGTTTGGCGGCGAGGGCGGCGCGCAGGCGCGTCACCGCTTCCTGCGGCCTGGCGGCGTCGCGCAGTTCGCGCGCCATCAGCACCAGCGCCGCCGGATGCTGTTGCGCTACCGCCTTGTCGAGCCAGTCCGCGGCCTCGATCCGGTCCTTGGGCAGGCGCGCCCCATTGTAATAGTCGCGCGCCAGGAGGTACTGGGCATCGGCATTGCCGCCCTCGGCCTCCTTGCGCACCAGCGCCAGGTTGCCGCTGCCCGGCTTGGCGAACACCTCGCCGCCCAGGTAGCTGAGGTAAACGCGGCGCTGGCTGTTGGCGAACAGGACCCGGTGCGCGCGCAGGAAGTCGGTGCCGAGGACGACGTCGATCTGTCCATATTCGCGGCCCAGCGTTTCGCTGATGCTGATGTCGGCATTGCGCACCGTCTCGTCGCCGATGGTGAAGGTCTTGAACACCGCGTTCCAGCGCGCCGCCCTGCCGCCGCCGACACCGACGAAAAAGCCGTTGCGCTTCACTTCCGGCATGTCGGTGGTCACGCCGGCACGGCGCGCCGCGCTCTGGCTGATCGAGCTGGCGCCGGCGCCGGTGTCGAGGATGGCCGAGAGGAACACGCCGTTGACCTGCACGTCCACCTGCGGCGTGGCGGCCTTGCGGCTGCTGCCGGTCATCGGCACCGCCATGGCCTGCGCATCCCAGTACGACAGCAGATTGTCGTCGTTGCAGTTCTCGCTGCGGTGAAAGCGCACCACCTTGTCGGCCAGCGCCACTTCGAGATCGGACTGCATCAGGAAGTCGTTACCGACGATGGCGTCGTACCAGGGCGTGGTGCCCATCTCGCCGAGTACCGGCAGGGTGAGCTTGCCGCCCGCGCTCGGACCGACCGTGAAGTCGTCCATGCTTGCCAGGTACAGCGCGCTGCTGCCGCCCGTGCCCGACACCTTGCGTCCGCCGCCCGAGCGTAGCGCCAGCTTGCGGTTCTCCGCGCCGGCGCGGGTCAGCATGGTCATGAAGGCGCCGGTGTCGAGCAGCATGAGCGCCGGCTTGCCGTTGATCGTCCCCTGCACGGCCGGCTCCAGCGCGGGGCCGTGCAGGGTCACGGGCAGCTCCTGCTGCTCGATGAACTTGCAGCCGGGGGAGGGCGCGGCGGCGGCGGCGGCGGCGGGGGCGGCGGCGCAGAGGGCGCACAGCAGCAAGACGAGACTGGGGGAGCGGAGGAGGGGCATGCGCGGATTGTACGTACAACTTGCATTCATTGCAATGTTGCAAGCGTAGAAACGGCGCCCTGGAGCGCCGTTGGGTGGATCGACATGCCGCCGGCTAGTCCTTGCTCGGGACCAGCACCAGTTGCGGTTCCGGGGCGCAGGGCGGTTCCGGGGCCGGCTGGCGCGGCGCGTGCGGCTGGCGCAGGTAGCGTGCCGTGTGGCGCCGTTCGTGCGTATGGCCGCCGTTGGCCGGCCAGGTCAGGAAGCGCGACAATTCCTGCAGCGCGCGCTGGTACACATCGCGCTTGAACTCGATGACCACATCGAGCGGCACCCAGTAATCGTGCCAGCGCCAGGCGTCGAACTCGGGATGGTCGGTCAGGCGCAGGTTGACATCGTTATCGCGGGCACACATGCGCAGCAGGAACCAGATCTGCTTCTGCCCGCGGTAATGGCCGCGAATTTCGCGCTTGATAAAATGGTCGGGTACTTCATAGCGCAGCCAGTCGCGGGTGCGTCCCACAATCTTGACATGCTCCTGGCGCAGGCCGATTTCTTCCTCCAGTTCGCGATACATTGCCTGTTCCGGTGTCTCACCGTATTTAATGCCCCCTTGCGGGAACTGCCACGAGTGCTCGCGCACCCGCTTGCCCCACCACACCTCGTTATGGGCGTTCAGCAGGATGATGCCGACGTTGGGCCGGAACCCTTCACGGTCGAGCATAGTGCACCTCGAAACTTTCTGCCGGCGCGCGCCTTCTTTACCTATTTACCCACAAATTCTGGTCCCCGCCCGACTTTCGGGGTACGAAAACGGCAGGAACCGCGTCAAACGGGTCCATTTGTATAAGATTTGGACGCATCAGCCAGCTAATCCTTTAAAATTAGGTTGATTATAACCCTCTCTTTTTAAAAAGAATTCACCGATATGCGTGCCTCCCGTTTTTTTATTTCAACTTTAAAAGATGCACCTTCCGACGCTGAAATCGTCAGTCACCAGCTGATGATGCGCGCAGGAATGATCAAGCGCCTCGGCTCCGGTATCTACACCTACATGCCGACTGGCTTGCGCGTGATCCGCAAGGTCGAAGCGATCATCCGTGAAGAAATGAACAAGGCGGGCGCCATCGAAATGCTGATGCCGCTCGTGCAACCGGCCGAGCTGTGGCAGGAAACCGGGCGCTGGGAAAAGATGGGTCCGGAACTGATGCGCGTGAAAGACCGCCACGGCCGCGAGTTCGCGATCCAGCCGACCTCCGAGGAAGTCATCACCGACGTGGTGCGCTCCGAGATCAAGTCGTACCGCCAGCTGCCGCTCAATTTTTATCACATCCAGACCAAGTTCCGCGACGAGCGCCGCCCGCGTTTCGGCCTGATGCGCGGCCGCGAATTCACCATGAAGGACGCCTACTCCTTCGACCGCGACGAAGCGAGCATGAAGGTCTCGTACAAGATCATGTACGACGCCTACACCGCGATCTTCAACCGTTTCGGCCTGAAATTCCGCGCGGTGGCGGCCGATAACGGCGCCATCGGCGGCTCCGGCTCGCACGAATTCCACGTCATCGCCAGCACCGGCGAAGACGCCATCGTCTACTGCCCGAGCTCGGACTACGCGGCCAACATGGAAGCGGCCGAAGCGCTGCCGCTGGCCGCCGCGCGCGCCGCCGCGACGGCGCCCCTGGCCAAGACCGCCACTCCTGGCGCGACCAAATGCGAGAGCGTCGCCGAGATGCTCAAGCTGCCGCTGGCGCAGACCGTCAAGACCATCGCCCTGACGGTGGAAAAGGACGTCGACGGCAAGCAGGTGCTGGAAAACTGGATGCTGCTGCTGCGCGGCGACCATGAACTGAATGAGATCAAGGTCGGCAAGGTCGCCGGCCTGGCCGGCCACCGCTTCGCCACCGAAGCCGAAATACTGGCCTGCTACGGCAGCGTTCCAGGCTACCTGGGGCCGATCGGCACCAGGCTGCCGGTCACCATCGTGGCCGACCGCACGGTCGCCAACATGGCCGATTTCGTCTGCGGCGCGAATGAAGAAGGCTACCACTACACGGGCGCCAACTGGGTGCGCGACCTGCCCGAAGCCATCGTTGCCGACCTGCGCAACGTGGTCGAAGGCGACGCCTCGCCGGACGGCAAAGGGGTGCTGGCGATCGAGCGCGGCATCGAAGTGGGCCACGTGTTCCAGCTCGGGACCAGCTACTCCGAGAGCATGAAAGCGACTTTCCTCGACGAAAACGGCAAGCCGGCGCCGCTGCAGATGGGCTGCTACGGCATTGGCGTCACGCGCATCCTGGGCGCGGCGATCGAACAGAATTTCGACGACAAGGGCATCATCTGGCCGGCCGCGATCGCGCCGTTCGAAGTGGTCCTGTGCCCGATGGGGATGGACCGCAGCGAGATGGTCAAGACCGAAGTCGAAAGCCTGTACGCGGCCCTGCAGGGCGCTGGCGTGGACGTCATCGTCGACGACCGCGGCCTGCGTCCGGGCGCCATGTTCGCCGACTGGGAACTGATCGGCGTGCCGCACCGCGTGGTGATCGGCGAGCGTGGCCTGAAGGAAGGCAACCTCGAATACCAGGGCCGGCGCGATAGCGAAGCGACTGCCGTACCGCTGGCCGGCATGGTCGAGTTCATCAAAGGCAAATTGAGCCAGTGAGCGCGTCGTTCATGGTGAATGGGCTGGCGCAGGCGGTACTGGCGGCCGGCCTGCTCTGGTCCTGGGCCGCGTGGGCCGGCAACCAGAAAGAGGAGGCCATGGCCGACTCGGTGCGGGTGGCGCTGTCGAACGCGATCAAGGACACGCGCCCGCCGCAGCCGGTGTTTCGCGACGAGGCGGCGCGGGTGCGCTACCAGCAATGGCTGACGGCCATGTCGGACCGGCTCAAGCGCAAGCTGCCGGACGACCAGGTGCGGCTCGAATTCCTGCAATCGGTCTGGTACGAATCGAACCGTGCCGGGCTCGATACGGGGATGGTGCTGGGGCTGATCCAGGTCGAATCGGCGTACCGCAAGTATGCTGTCTCGATGGTGGGAGCGCGCGGCTACATGCAAGTGATGCCGTTCTGGACGAATGTGATCGGCGACAGCGACCGCAGCAAGCTGTTCCACATGCAGACGAATCTGCGCTACGGCTGTTCGATCTTGCGCATGTACCTCGACATCGAAAACGGCAACCTGTACCTCGCGCTGGGCCGCTACAACGGCAGCCGCGGCAAACCCGCCTACCCCAACGCGGTGCTCGCCGCCTGGGAAAAATGGAAATTTCCTACCTAAAAACCCAGCCCCCGCCTACAACCGGGGTCAGAGCTCTGACTCGAAACATTTCCCATCCCCACAACCGGGGTCCAACCGGGGTCAGAGCTTTAAACTGCAACTTTTTCGCCCGATGGCGCGCCATTGACAAGGAATACCTCATCGTGAGCTGTCGCCGTCGTTGCAGCCCCATCTGGGGTATCTGTGTTGCGAGCAGCGAGCGCCGGTGCAAAACGACCTGGCATCGCCGCTTCCATACCCGCGAGCGCCAGGCGCTGGCCAGCGCTTCGCCCGCGCTCCTGGCATCCCACCTGCCTGTGCTGGAGCGCGAGCTCAGTGACACGTGGCCATGCAGAAGGACGGCCATTCCTGCCATCGACTGAAAGAGCAGGCGTTCTGGGCGGAGCTGATCGCCGAGCGCGAGGGGCGAATCCCGGAGGAACGCGCCTCGCTCAAAAAACGCCTGCTGCACAAGTGGATGGGTAAATGACAAGCGCGTTTCCTGCTGATGCACGGGAAAAATTGCGCATCCTAGCTCAGACTTCTATTGTGAGCAGGCGGAAAAATTTCTAATGAAAGCTCTGACCCCGGTTGTAGGAGGTTTGAGGCCCGGTGTCGGCGTTTTGGCGAAATGTTGCAAGTTAAAGCTCTGACCCCGGTTGGGTGTAGACTGCGTTTTTTCTCAGAGCTCACGAAAGTGCACATGCGATTGACTCTTCTTGCCGCAGCGTCCGCGCTGGCGGTCTTGGCGGGATGCGCCAGCGTCCAGCCGCCGTCCCAGGCCCTCACCCACACCCACGCGCCAGCCAAGAATATCCTCTTCTTCCTCGGCGATGGCATGGGCATCAATACCCTGACCGCCGCCCGCATCTATGCCGTCGGCGAGGACGGCGAGCTGACCCTCGATACCCTGCCCGAATCGGCTTTCGTCAAGACCTTTTCCAACGACGCCCAGGTCACCGACAGCGCCGCCTCCATGTCGGCCTATATGACCGGGGTGAAGGTGAATAACAATGTGCTGTCGATGAGTACCGATACGGCGGCCATCGCGCCCGCCGCCGACGCCGCCGGCAACAGGCTGGCCGGCCGCTGCGCCACCGGCCGCCCGGTCGCCACCCTGGCCGAACTGGCCAAGCGGCGCGGCATGTCGGTCGGCGTGGTCACCACCACCCGCGTCACCGATGCCACGCCGGGCGCGGTGTTCGCGCACGTGTGCCATCGCGCCATGGAGAACGATATCGCCGCCGCCCTCGTGCCTGGCGGCGCCGGCTACAACCAGGCCCTCGGTGCGCGCGGCATCGATGTGCTGCTGGGCGGCGGCAGCGCCTATTTCAGCGCCACCACCAAGGGCGGCAAGCGCGCCGACGGGCGCGACCTGCTGGCCGAACTGGCCGCGCAGGGCGTGCGCACGGTGGCCGACAGCGCCCAGCTGAACGCCGTCGATACCCACTCCGCCCAGCCCCTGGTCGGCCTGTTCGCCCCGCACGACCTGGCCTTCGATTCGATGCGCGATGCGGCCAGGGAACCGTCCCTGCCCGAGATGGCCGGCAAGGCGATCGGCATCCTGGCGAATAATCCGAAGGGCTTTTTCCTGGTGGTCGAGGGCGGCATGATCGACCTGGCGCTGCATAACTCGAACGCGCGCCGCGCCTTGCAGGAAACGGTCGTCTTCGACAATACCCTGAAGGCGGCCATCGCGCAGATGCGCGCCATCGATCCGGACCTGAAGAACACCCTGATCGTGGCCACCGCCGACCACGATCATGCGCTGCTCCTGAACGGCTACGCGCGCCGCACCGGCAAGACCACGCCCACCGAGCCGGGCGTGCTGGGCCTGATGCGCCGGGTCGATAACAACGAGATCAAGCTCGATGCCGATGGCGCGCCTTTTACCATCATCGGTTTCGGCAATGGCGAACACCGCGTGCAGGGCAGCCGCGGCGCCGTGCCGCACCTGACCAGCGCCCAGGTCAGCGCCGACGATTACCGCCAGGAGGCGGTGGTGCGCACCGAACCCGGTTACGAGACCCACAGCGGCACCGATGTGTACCTGGGCGCGATCGGCGCCGGCGCCGGGCGCTTCGGCGGCACCATCGACAACACCCGCGTATTCGAATTGATCAAGGCGGCCGCCGGCTGGTAAGCGCGTCCCCCTTGTAACGTCACCATAATGAGACCTGCCATGACGCCATCCCGTTTCCCCTCGCTCCTGCTGGCCGCTTCGTGCGCGCTGGCGCCGTCGTTCGCCTTCGGCGCGCCGCAGCCGGCCGCCAAAAACATCATCTTCTTCCTCGGCGACGGCATGGGCCCGACCACCATCACCGCCGCGCGCATCCATCGCTACAAGGAAGAGGGCTTGCTGCACTTCGAGCGCATGCCGCATTCGGCGCGCATCAAGACCTATTCGAACGATGCCCAGACCACCGACAGCGCGCCGTCGATGGGTTCCTACATGACCGGCATCAAGATCAATAACGATGTGATCTCGATGGCCGACGCCAAGCCCTTCGGTCCCAAGCCGGATGCCAACGGCAACGCCAGCGTCGATGCCTGTCCGGCCGGGAACGGGCGCGCGGCGCCCACCATCCTGGAACTGGCCAAGGCGGCCGGCAAGTCGGTGGGCTCGATCACGACCACCGAGCTGACCCACGCCACGCCGGCGTCGACCTTCTCGCATGTGTGCGACCGCGACATGGCTTACCAGATCGCGGCGCAGGTGGTGCCGGGCGGCGCCGGCTACAATCCGGCCCTGAAGGACGGCGTCGATGTGCTGATGGGCGGCGGGCGCAATCATTTCACGCCGTTCGAGCCGGCGCGCAATCCGAAGGGCCGGGCCGACGGGCGCGACCTGATGGCCGAACTGGCGGCGCAGGGCTACACGGTGGCGGCCAATGCCGAGCAGATGCGGGCCGCGCCGGTGGGCAAGAAATTCGTCGGCATCTACAGCGATGTCAGCCACCTCGATTACGCGCTGGCGCGCCGCCCAGGCCAGCCGGCCCTGGCGCAGATGACGGCCAAGGCGATCGACCTGCTGGCGCCCAATCCGACAGGCTTTTTCCTGATGGTCGAAGGCGGCAAGATCGATCATGCGCTGCACGACACCAATGTGAAGAACGCGCTGGCCGAGACGGTCGACTTCGACGACGCCATCAAGACGGCGCTCGACAAGATGGAAGCGCTCGATCCGGGCCTGCGCAATACGCTGCTGGTGGTCACCGCCGACCACGATCACACGATCGTGATGAACGGTTACGCCAGGCGCGGCAATCCGATCCTCGATATCGTGCGCAATGTGGACGATGGCCAGCCGGCGCGCGATGCCGACGGCAAGACGTATACCGCGCTGGTGTTCGGCAACGGCCCGAACCGCCCGGAGCGGCGCGCCGACGTCGACAGCGCACAAGCCCTGGCCGACAACTATCACCAGGAAACCGGGGTGCGCCTCAAGGGCGAGACCCATGGCGGCGGCGACGTGAAGCTGTTCGCCACCGGCGCCGGCGCCGGGGTGTTCAAGGGAACGATGGAAAACACCAGGGTGTTCCACCTGATGAAGGCGGCCTTCGGCCTGCCTTAAGTACGGGTACGCTCAAGGCACCCATCAACAAAAAGCCCCGTTCGCGAGAACGGGGCTTTTTGTAAATCCGGCTTGGACAGGCGAACTGTTTTTTATTTCAGATGGTCGGAAATGAGTTTGGTCATTTCGAACATCGAGACTTGGGCTTTGCCGCCGAATACGGCTTTGAGCTTGTCGTCGGCATTGATCATGCGGCGGTTGGCCGCGTCTTGCAGATCGAGCTTCTTGATGTAGTCCCAGACTTTCTTGGTCACTTCGGTGCGTGGCAGCGGCGTTGCGCCAACCACGGCTGCCAGGACGGCGGACGGCGTCATCGCCTTCATGAAGGCGGCGTTCGGCTTGCGTGGGGCTGCTGCAGGTTTTTTTGCGGCTGCTGCTTTTGGTGCTGCCGCAGCTTTTGCTGGAGCGGCTTTCTTCGCTGCTGCCGGCTTTGCCGCTGCGGCTGGCTTAGCTGCGGCGGCCTTTTTTGCTGGCGCTGCTGCTGGGGTTTTTTTGGCTGTTGCCATCTTCAAGCCTCCTTAACGAACACATGGGAAATTGCGCAATTCATCGCACGGCTTATATTGGTGGGGATTTACCGATGACGCAAGTGTTTTTCAAGAATTTTTCGGCGTTTTCATAGGGAAAAGGCAGAACTACGGCCCGCGAAGGCGTATTTTAGCGGCGCGCCCATTATTCGGGGCATTGTCCCCGCGCTTTGGCGCGGGGACAGGGGGCCGCCTAGCGCATCCCGCCCGGCATCATGCCCTTCATCGAGCGCATCATTTTCATCATGCCGCCGCCTTTGAATTTCTTCATCATGGCTTGCATCTGGTCGTACTGGGCCAGCATGCGGTTCACTTCCTGCACCTGCACGCCGGCGCCGGCGGCGATGCGGCGCTTGCGCGTGGCCTTGATCAGTTCCGGCTTGGCGCGTTCGGCCGGCGTCATCGAGTCGATGATGCCGACCATGCGCCGTACCTGCTTGTCGGCCTGGTCCATGTTGGCGCCGCCGGCCGCCTGCTGGAATTGCGCGGGCAGTTTGTCGATCAGGCTGGACATGCCGCCCATTTTTTTCATCTGGCCCAGCTGCGACTTGAAGTCGTTCATGTCGAAGCGCCCGCCGACCTTGATCTTGTTGGCCAGGTCGGCCGCGGCCTTGCTGTCGACGCCCTTGCGCGCTTCTTCGACCAGCGCCAGGATGTCGCCCATGCCGAGGATGCGGTTGGCCATGCGCTGGGCGTCGAAGGCTTCCAGGCCGTCCAGTTTTTCGGACACGCCGGCAAACTTGATCGGTTTGCCGGTGATGTGGCGCACCGACAGCGCCGCGCCGCCGCGCGAGTCGCCGTCGAGCTTGGTGAGCACGATGCCGGTCAGCGGCAGCGCGTCGTTGAAGGCCTTGGCGGTGTTGATCGCGTCCTGGCCCAGCATGGCGTCGACCACGAACAGGGTTTCGATCGGGTTGACCGCCGCGTGCACGGCGGAGATTTCTTTCATCATCGCTTCGTCGATGCCCAGGCGGCCGGCGGTGTCGATGATCAGGACGTCGTGGTAGTGCTTTTTGGCCCAGTCGAGCGCGGCCAGGGCGATGTCGACCGGCTTGTCGCTGGCGGACGAGGGGAAGAAGTCGGCGCCGACCTGCTTGGTCACCGATTCGAGCTGGGCGATCGCGGCCGGACGGTAGACGTCGGCCGAGACGGTCAGGACCTTCTTCTTTTTCTCATCCTTGAGGTATTTGGCGAGCTTGCCGGTGGTGGTGGTTTTACCGACACCCTGCAGGCCGGCCATCAGGATGATCGCCGGCGGCTGCTGCGCGAAGCTCAGCTGCGACGCTTCGGGGCCGAGGTCGGCGCCCATCAGCGCGCCCAGCTCGCGCTGGACCACGCCGACCAGGGCCTGGCCCGGGCTGAGCGAGGCCAGCACTTCTTCGCCGAGCGCCTTTTCCTTGACCCGGCCGATAAACTCGCGCACGGCGGGCAGGGCCACGTCGGCTTCGAGCAGGGCCAGGCGCACTTCGCGCAGCATCTCGGCGGTATTCGATTCGGTCAGACGCGCCTCACCGCGCATGGTCTTGACGACCTTGGCAAGGCGTTGGGTTAAGTTATCTAGCATGGCAGACCTGACTAATATATATAGGCGATGCCGGCGAGTGCCGGTTGTGGCGCCATTTTACCCTATGTTACAAGCAAAAAAGACCGGCGCCAGGCCGGTCTTCACGGGGCTGCACAGGCACCGGATTACGGCAGCGCCACCCTGAGGATCGCGTT
>NZ_RXLQ01000012.1 GCF_003953935.1 Massilia atriviolacea | reverse complement strand
ACGCCGCAAGGCGGTCCGCTGTCGCCGCGGACCCGCATGCCGGGTGGTGTGGCAGGGGTGCAGCTGATATAGCTGCCCCCTATGCCGATCATGCGCGATAAAATAGCGCTCCCTTTCTTCTCCTTTCAGCCAGCCATGAGCGAATTCGTCCAGACCCGCATTGCCAATCGTACCGGCGTGATTACCCTCGACCGTCCCAAGGCCCTCAATTCGCTGTCGCTGGCGATGGTGCGCGACCTGACCGGGGTGTTGAGCGCATGGCGCGAGGACGCCGGCATCGATGCCGTGGTCATCGGCAGCAGCAGCGACAAGGCGCTGTGCGCCGGCGGCGATATCCGCTTTTTCCACGATGGCGGGCACGCCACGCCGACGGGCGGCAGCGCGCTGCTGGAAGATTTTTTCACCGAAGAATACGCGCTCAATCACCTGATTCATTTTTATCCCAAGCCGTATATCGCGCTGATGGATGGGGTGGTGATGGGCGGCGGCATGGGCATCGCCCAGGGCGGGCCGGACTGCCGCATCCGCATCGTCACCGAAAAAACCAGGATGGCCATGCCCGAGGTGAATATCGGCCTGTTTCCGGACGTCGGCGGCAGCTATTTCCTGTCGCGCGCGCCGGGGCAGCTGGGCCAGTACCTGGGCCTGACCGGGCTGACCATCGGCGCGGCCGACGCCCTGTATGCCGGACTGGCCGACCTGTTCGTGCCGCAGGCGCAGATGGGCGCACTGAAGGCGCTGATCGACGCCACCCCGGGCGCGCAACTGCGCGCGGCCATCGCCGCATTTGCGGCGCCGTTCGCGGCAGACGCCGGCGCGTCCAGCCTGCAGGCGCAGCGCGCGGGCATCGACAGGCATTTCGCCGCCGACTCGGTGGCGGCCATCATGGCCTCGCTCGAAGGCGACGATGGCGAGTTCGCGCAAAAGGCGCTGGCCGCGATGCGCCAGCGTTCGCCGCTGATGATGTGCGTCACGCGCGAGCTGCTTGAGCGCGGCGCGGCGCTCGATGTCGCCGATTGCCTGCGCATGGAGCGCACCGTGGTGCGCCACAATTTCGAACACGGCGAGGTGCTCGAAGGCGTGCGCGCGCTGGTCATCGACAAGGACAATGCGCCCAGGTGGAATCCGCCCAGCCTCGATCAGGTGGACGCGCAGATGGTGGCGCGCTTCTTCGCGCCGGTGTGGCCGGCGGCCGCGCATCCTCTGCGTCACCTGGACTGAAGCGGCGCGCACGCCATGGCGTACGACTTCGTGGTGGGCTGGCGCAGCAAGCGGCCCGGTTCGTCCGCACACGTGGGGGCGATCGATTATCGCGACATGACGGCGCTGGCGGCACTGATGCGGCGCAGCGATTCTTTCTTCCTCGCGCGCCTGACCGACATCTACAAGGACCAGTCCTTTTCCAGCGGCGAGGTGCGGCAGGCGCTGGCGCAGCTGCTGCCGCTGATGTGCGTCAGCCTGTCCGGCGCCGAGCGGGCCCTGCTCGACAAGCTGGTCGCGGTGCTGTGCTTCGCCAGCCACAAGGACGATGGCCTGCATGCGCTGGCGGACTGATATCGCCGGCACGCCTGAATCAGATGCAGCTTGACCTTATGTGACAAGTGTCGCATACTTGCCCCAACAGTCACAATGTGGAGCATCGTCATGTCAGTCATTCCCTCGGTTTCAGAACTCAGCCTGCTCAAGGTCCTGTGGAAGGACCAGCCCCTGAGCGCGCGCGAACTGCACGAGCGCGCGGTTGCGGAGCTGGACTGGTCGTTTTCCTCGACCCGCAAAACGCTCGAACGCATGCTCGACAAGCAGATGGTGGCGCAGGACATGCAGCACGGCGTCCAGGTCTACCGCGCCCAGCTCGACAAGGTGGCCACCCTGGCCGCCTTCGCCCACGATTTCGGCCGCCGCGTGATGGAAATCGACGCGCCGCTGCCGGTCAATATGTTCACCGGCAGTAAGCTGGTCGACCGGCAGGAGCTGGCCGAACTCGAACAGATGCTGCAGGACTGGCCCGACGCGAAGGACTGAGCATGCTGAACGCGTTTGCCTTGTCCTTTCTCAAAGCGAGCATCACCTGCGGCATCGCCGCCGCCATCATCCTGGCGCTGCTCACGCTCGCCACGCGCGTGTGGCCGGTGCTGGCCGGGCACCGCTCGGTGTGGCTCTGGTCGCAGGCGGCCATCGCCTGCGCTTTCGTGCTGGCGCTGCTGCCGCACAGCGCCGCCTACAGCGTGGTGCCGGCCATCGACATCGCACTTCCCGCGCCGGCCGCCACGCAGTCATCGGTGCTGCCGCAGCCGCACGATGGCGAGGCCGATGGCGCCGATGACGGCATCGACCCGCTCGAACTGCTGGCGCAAGCCTGGCTGGCGCTGTACGCGGCCGGCTTGCTGGCGTCCGGCGCGCGCTGGGTGCACGCCCAGCGCGGCCTGCGCGCCTTGCTCCAGCACGCCCGCCCGCTCGACGCCGAGGCACTGGCGCAGCACGCGGGCTTCGGCGCCGAAGCGGTGGCGGAGCTCCTGCAGCGCGGCCTGCGCGTTGCCGAAACCGACGCCGCGATCTCGCCCATGCTGGCCGGCCTGGCGCGTCCGCGCCTGCTGCTGCCGCGCCACCTGCGCAGCTTCAGCGACGAGCAGCAGCGCCTGATCGTGGCCCACGAGCTGACCCATTGGAAGCGCCGCGATCCCTTCTGGCTGCACGCCAGCATGCTGCTGCAAACGCTGTTCTGGTTCAATCCCCCGCTGGCGGTGCTGACCCGGCGCCTGAACTGGGCGCAGGAACTGGGATGCGACCACGCCGTGCTGGCCGGCCGTCCCGCGCAGCAGCGCAAGCAGTACGCGGCCGCGCTGGTGGCCCAGCTCAAGGTGCAGCAGGACAGCTTCGGCGCCAGCATCGCCTTCGGCCACGGCAGCCCGGCGTCGCTGCGCGCCAGGGTGGCCCTGATCCGCGAGCAGGGCTTGCGCGCGCCCGGCATGCCGGGCAAGGCGGCGGTGGCCGCCGCACTGGCGTCGGTGCTGGGCGCGAGCCTGTTCCTGCAACCCGCTATTGCGTGGCGCACGCCCGAACCCATTGCCACGGCGGCCGCGCCGGCCATCGTCGCGTCGAAGCCGCAGTGGAGCATGCCCTTGGAGCGCGTGCGCGTGACCAGCTTTTACGGCGCCGCGCGCAAGAACGTGGAAGGCGGCCATCACGGCATCGACTTCGCCGCCCGCAGCGGCACGCCGATCCTGGCGGCGGCCGGCGGCACCGTGCTCGCATCGACCGCGCAGTACCAGGGCGGCCCCCAGTACGGCGACGTGGTCCTGATCGAACACGCGGGCGGCATGCGTTCGCTGTATGCGCACCTGAGCGTGCGTTCGGTCGAGGCGGGGCAGGTGGTGCGCGCCGGCGAGACGATCGGCCTGGCCGGCGCGACCGGCAAGGTCAGCGGTCCGCACCTGCACCTGGAAGCGTTCAGTAACGGCCAGCACATCGATCCGCAGCGGATGCTGCCTGGCCTCGACGCCTACGCCACCTCGCAGGCGCTGCGCAAGCGTCCCGCCCGACTTTAGCCCACTCCCGTTCAAGCGCGGTTTGCGTGCGGCGCAGCAGCGCCGTACGGGCGCGCTCGTCCCTCCACAATATCGAAGGAAATCCATGCAGATCCGTCCGTATGCCTGCGCCTGCGCGCTCGCTTTATCGTTACCGGCATTGGCCGAAGAAGTCGTTCCCGTCATCGAGATCGCGGGAGCGCGCTACGACAAGCGCAGCGAGGAAACCGCCGCCAGCCTGGTGGTCGGCCGCGAAGAACTGATGCGCCACGGCGACCGCTCGCTCGGCGACGCCCTCAAGCGCGTCCCCGGGATCAGCATCGGCGATGGCGGCGGGCGCACCAGCGATATCCGCCTGCGCGGCCTGGGCAACGGTTATACGCAGGTGCTGCTCAACGGCGTGGCGGCGCCCAGCGGCTTCTCGCTCGAATCGCTGGCGCCGGAACTGATCGAACGCGTCGAGGTCGTGCGCGGCGCCTCGGCGGCGACCAGCATGCAGGCCATCGCCGGCAGCGTGAACATCGTGCTGCGCAAGTCGGCCACGCGCCTGCGTTCGACCGTCAAGGCGGGCCTGGACAAGCAGCACGGACGGCGCTCGCCCAGCCTGAGCGGAGAGGCGAGCGGCAAGGGCGAGGCGTTTTCGTACTCGGTGCCGGTCAGCCTGTCGTACGCACCGGTGCCGGCGCCTTCGCGCGAGGAAGAAACCGCGCCGGGCCTGCGCCGCGGCACGCGCCTGCAGGAAGACGTCACCACGCGCCTGGCCAGCCTGTCGCCGCGCGCCAGCTGGAAGCTCGCCAACGGCGACACGCTCGGCCTGCAGGCTTTTCTGAGCAACAGCCGGCGCGTCGCCGACGCCTGGGCCGTGGAAACCACCCACCTGGGCGCGCCGACCCTGCACCCGCAACGCGCCGCCGTACTCAGGACGGCCGCCATCTGGCTGCGCACCGACCTGGAATGGGCGCGCAGCCTGGGCGAGGGCGCGCGCATCGAGGCCAAGGGCGGCATCCACCGCAGCCGGCGCGAATCGGACTTCGCGTTCGGCGATATGAGCGAGGGACGGCGCGGGCCCGCGCTGAACCTCGTCGGCGCCGACCTGCGCGAGGGCGGCTACCATCTGGGCGCCACCTGGACCCGGCCTGCGGGCGGCGGCCATGTGCTCAGCGCCGGCTGGGACGGCGCCCACACCACGCGCAGCCAAACCCGCGTGGGCAGCGAGCGCGATGCCTTCGACGAGGCGCCGCGCCTCACCGACAACCGCTTTCGCGGCGTCATCGAGCGCATCGGCGCGTTCGCGCAGGATGACTGGGAGGTCAACCCGGCCTGGTCGATGTCGGCCGGCGTGCGCTGGGAAACCCTGCGCACCTCGGTGGCCGAAGCCGGCGTGGCGGCAGTCGGCCAGCGCAGCGCGATTCCATCGCCGGTGCTGCAGGCGCTGTACAAGCCGGCCGCCGGCCACCAGCTGCGCGCCGGGCTGGCGCGCACCTACAAGGCGCCCACCATGGCCAGCCTGATCCCGCGCCGCTACACGGTCGACAACAACAACAGCGCCACCAATCCGCACAGCGAAGGCAATCCGGCGCTGCGGCCCGAAACATCCTGGGGCCTGGACATCGGCTACGACCGCCAGGTCGGCAAGGACGGCTTGCTGGCGGCCAGCGCCTACCTGCGCAAGATCGACGACGTGACAGTCACGCGCCTGTTCCAGGATGAGGGGCAGTGGGTCGCGGCGCCGGCCAACCAGGGCCGGGCCAGCGCGCGCGGCGTCACGCTGGAAGCCAAATTGCCGCTGCCCGGCTTTGCCAAGGCTGCGTTCAACGCCAACGTGGCGCGCAACTGGTCGCGCATCGAGAGGGTGGCCGGGCCGGACAACCGGCTGCCGGAGCAGTCGCCATTGACGGCCAGCGTCGGCATCGATGTGCGCGCCGCGCTCAGTTTTGGCGCCAGCTTCACGTACGAGCGCGGCGCGCGCACGCGCCGTGCGCCCGAGTGGCGCGAATCGAACGGCGGCACGCGCCTGCTCGACATGCATCTCTTGTGGGGAGCGGGCAGGCGGACGCGCCTGCGGGTCGGCTTGAGCGATGTGCTGGACCGGCCGCGCTTATCGCAATCGTATTACGGCAGCCGCAGCACCCGGCGCGAGACGATGCCCGGCACGGCGCTGCGCATCACCATCGAACATGACCTCGAACGGCCCAGGTGAGCCAGGCAGTTACGACTGTTCGCGGTGCCTCAGCACGACCCGTTCGGTCGGGCTGAAGTAGGCGGCGAGGCGCTCGGCCATGTACACCGAGCGATGCTGGCCGCCCGTGCATCCGAGCGCCACGGTCAGGTAGCTGCGGTTGTCGGTCTTGAACGACGGCAGCCACTTCTCGATGAAGGCGCGGATATCTTCCAGCAGCTCGGCCGCGCTGGGCTGCGCATCGAGGAAGGCGATCACCGGCGCGTCCATGCCGGTCAGCGGGCGCAGGGTCAGGTCGTAGTAGGGGTTGGGCAGCGCGCGCACGTCGAATACAAAATCGGCGTCGAGCGGCACGCCCAGTTTGAAGGCGAACGATTCGAAAAACAGCGTCAGCGGCGCGCGCTCGATCTCGACCAGCTCCTTGATCCAGGCGCGCAGCTTGTTGGCCGACAGGTCGGAGGTGTCGATCACGTGGCCGAGCTGCTCGATGGCGGAGAGGCGCTCGCGCTCTTCGAGAATGCATTCGATCAGGGTGCGGCGCGAGGCCGGGTTTTCGTCGGGGCGCAGCTGGTGCGACAGCGGATGGCTGCGCCGCGTTTCGGAAAAACGCGCCACCAGCGAATGCGTGTTCGAGGTCAGGAACATGACCTTGATGTCGTGCCCCTGGTCTTTCAGCATGCGGATATTGACGGGCAGTTCGACCAGCGACTGCGCGCTGCGCGCATCGACCGCGACGGCGGCGCAGGCCGTGCCGTCGGCGATGAGCGCGTCGATCAGGCTCGGTAGCAACGCTGGCGGAAGATTGTCGACGCAGTAGTAGCCTGCGTCTTCGAGGACATTGAGGGCGACCGATTTGCCCGATCCGGAAATACCTGTGATGAGTACGATGCGCATAGGCCCGATGATACCCCATGCGGGTGGGGTTTGCTCAGGCACTACGTATCATTCTCATCAGGCAACAGAGATTTTACAACGGTCCTATCCGTTCTGGGAGTGTCAATCCGAGCTCATCGCCAGACGCTGGCGCTCCATGAATTCCTGTAAGGTGTCGATGCCGCGCAGTTGAAGAATCGTATTGCGCACCGCCGCTTCCAGCAGCACCGCGATGTTGCGGCCGGCCGCCACGGGAATGACCACTTTGCGGATCGGCAGGCCCAATACGTCTTCGGTCGGGAACAGGAAGGGCAGGCGCTCGACTTCTTCTTCCAGCGCGCTGCGGCGCACCAGGTGGACGATCAGTTTCAGGCGCATCTTGCGGCGCACGGCCGTCTCGCCGAAGATCGCCTTGATGTCGAGCAGGCCCAGGCCGCGCACTTCCAGCAGGTTTTGCAGCAGCGCCGGGCAGCGTCCTTCGATCATGTTGGGGGCGATGCGCGAGAACTCCACCGCGTCGTCGGCCACCAGGCCGTGGCTGCGCGAAATCAGTTCCAGTCCCAGCTCGCTCTTGCCCAGGCCCGAGTCGCCGGTAATGAGCACGCCCACGCCCAGCACGTCCATGAACACGCCATGCATGATGATGCGCTGCGCGAGTTTTTTGGACAGGTACACGCGCAGGAAGTCGATCACCTGCGCGGCCGGCAGCGGCGTGGAAAACAGGGGAATATTCTGCTCGTCGCAGATGGCCAGGATGTCCGGCGGCGTATCGAGCCCTTGCGCGATGATCAGCGCCGGCGGCCCGCCCGCAATCAGCTCGCCGATGACGTGGCTGCGCGAACCGGATTTGAGGCGATGGTAGTACGTCAGTTCCTGATGCCCGAACACCTGGATGCGGCCCGGGTGGATCAGGTTCAGGTGGCCGACCTGGTCGGCGGCGGAGGCGACGTCGCCCGAGATCAGGCGTTCGCCGCCGGGAAAGCCGGCGAACCAGCCCAGCTGAAGACTTTCGCGGTTGTCGTCGTACAGCCGTTGGATGGTCAGCGGAGTTTGCAGCATGAACGGGTCTTCAGAAAAGTGAGGGCGCCAACGCGCCCGGCACCTGGAAGTTTAACCCAGTGCCTGCAGACTTGGTTGCCAATTGATGATGCGCGAGTGAACCGATTTCGGGTCCGGATCGGTGGCCAGCGCCGTGCGGAATCCGTCGTCGGAAAACATCTCGGCGATCTCGGACAGGATTTCGAGGTGCTGCTGCGTCACGTGGTCGGGAATGAGCAGGAAGAACAGCAGCTTGACCGGCTGGCCGTCGGGCGACTCGAAGGGAATCGGCTCGAGCAGGCGCACGAAGGCGGCCAGCGGCGACTTGAGACTCTTGCTGCCCTTGATGCGGCCGTGCGGCACGGCGACGCCATGGCCGAGACCGGTTGAGCCGAGGCGCTCGCGCGCAAACAGGTTGTCGGAGACGGTCGAGCGGGCGATTCCGCAGTTGTTCTCGAAGATCAGCCCGGCCTGCTCGAAAGCACGCTTTTTACTGGAGACTTCGAGATCAAGCAACACGTTCTCGAGCGATAAAATTTTGCTAAGGTTTGTCATAACGCTGAGTATTGGTGCGATGCACAAGGGTGCTTGCGAGCCAGAATTATAGGCCTGTTTTCCAGCCGTGTAATCGGAATTCGTCGTCGATTCATGTCAGCTTCGCATTGACATTTCGCAAGGTGAATGGCGATTCATACAAGCCATAAAAACCGTCGATGCGCGCAGCAGCGGAAAATTTGAATTTCCGGCATGAAATTGCAGATTTTGCACACAAATGCCGGTCCTTCAGGCCATTCACCATTTTTCCTGTGCTTGCTGCCCGTTTTTTCAGCGTCTTCAGGATGCCGCCGGGTATTGTTCAATTATAAAGTCGGGGGCCTTTTCCTGTCGCCCGAAAAGCACACTCGTTCCCTTCCCGATCAAGGTATTCCCGCATAGCAACGGCGTCAAGCGTGCGCGGGGCGCGAATGGGCCCCCCTTTGTGCTGGCTCAAGCTCACTGGCGCGCGGTGCGCAGATTGGGCGGACGGCCCGAGCTGAAGTTGCTGCGCCATGGATTGATGTCCAGTCCGCCGCGCCGCGTGTAGCGCGCGTACACCGCCAGTTTTTGCGGCGCGCACTGGCGCAGGATGTCGGTAAAAATGCGCTCGACACATTGCTCGTGAAATTCGTTGTGCTCGCGAAAGCCGATCAGGTATTTCAGCAAGCCCTCCTGCTCGATCTGCGGGCCGACGTAATGGATTTGCACGCTGGCCCAGTCCGGCTGGCCGGTGACCAGGCAGTTCGACTTGAGCAGGTGCGAGACCAGCTTTTCCTCGACCGGGGCTTCGTCTTTGGCGGCCTTGAGCAGGGCGGGCGAGGGCGAGTAGTTGTCGATCTCCACGTCCAGGCGGTCCAGCAGCACGCCGTCGAGTTCGCCCATTCTGACGCTGTCGAAGGACTGCGGCTCGGTCAGGGCGATGTGGACCGGCGCGCCGAAGCCGCCGGCCAGGTCGTCGCGCAGCAGGGCCAGCAGGGCATCGCTGTTGGACAGGCGCGTCTGGTTGAACGAGTTCAGGTACAGCTTGAAGGATTTCGATTCGACGATATTGGGCGAATCGGCCGGCACCGTGATCGTGGCGATCGCCACCTGCGGCTTGCCGCGCATGTTCAGCCAGGAGATTTCGTAGGCGTTCCAGATGTCGACGCCGAAGAAGGGCAGGGTGCCGGTCAGCTGGAGTTCGTCGCGCTTGCCCTGGCGCGGGATCGGGAACAGCAGTTCCGGCGCGTAGTGGGTCTGGTAGGCGGAGGTTTTGCCCAGGGGGGACAGATCGGCGGTGTTGGTCATATCAACTCAGTTAAATTAGCTGCCGTCGTCCGAGCGACGGCGATCGAAGCAGCAGGGGAATCGGCATCACCCCAAAAACATCTTATACACCGGATTGGCGCTTTCATCCCAATACCGGTATCCGAGCGTCGTGAGGAAGGTGCGGAATGCTTCCATTTCTTCGGCCGGCACCTGCAGGCCGACCAGGATCCGCCCCACGTCGCCGCCCTGATTACGGTAATGGAACAGCGAGATATTCCAGTTCGGCGCCATGCTGTCCAGGAAGCGCATCAGCGCGCCCGGACGCTCGGGGAATTCGAAACGATACAGCAGTTCGTCATGGGCCAACGCACTCTTGCCGCCCACCAGATGGCGGATGTGCAGCTTGGCCAGTTCGTCGTGCGTCAGGTCCAGCGTCTTGAAGTCGTTCTGCTCGAAGGTCCGCGCCAGCACGCCCGACTCGCCACGGCTGGCGATCTGCACGCCCACGAACACGTGCGCCTGGGCCGCATCGCTGACCCGGTAGTTAAACTCGGTCACATTGCGCGGCCCCACCAGCGCGCAGAAGCGCTTGAAGCTGCCGCGCTGCTCCGGAATCGTCACCGCGAACACCGCCTCGCGCGCTTCGCCCAGCTCCGCGCGCTCGGCCACGAAGCGCAGGCGGTCGAAGTTCATGTTGGCGCCGCAGGCCACCGCCACCAGCGTCTCGTTGTGCACCGGGTTCTTGCTCATCGCCGAACGCTCGATGTAGGCCTTGGCCCCGGCCACCGCCAGCGCGCCGGACGGCTCCAGGATCGAGCGCGTGTCCTGGAACACGTCCTTGATCGCCGCGCAGATCGCATCGGTATCGACCAGGATGATCTCGTCCACGTACTGCTGCGCGAGGCGGAAGGTCTCTTCGCCCACCAGGCGCACCGCGGTGCCGTCGGCGAACAGGCCGACATCGGGCAGGGTCACGCGCTGGCCGGCTTTCAGGCTGCGCGCCATCGCGTCCGAATCGGTCGACTGCACGCCGATGATCCTGATGTCCGGGCGAATCTGCTTGACGTAGGCGGCCACGCCGCCGATCAGGCCGCCGCCGCCGATGGCGACAAAAATTGCGTGGATCGGGCCGGCATGCTGGCGCAGGATCTCCATGCCCACCGTACCCTGGCCGGCGATGACATCCGGATCGTCGAAGGGGTGCACGAAGGCCAGGTTCTGTTCTTTTTCCAGCGTCAGCGCGAAGTTATAGGCGTCGGTGTAGGAGTCGCCGTGCAGGATCACTTCCACATGCGCGCCGCCGAAGGCCTTGACCGCGTCGATCTTGACGCTCGGGGTGGTGGTCGGCATGACGATCACGGCGCGGCAGCCGGTCTTGGCGGCCGACAGGGCCACGCCCTGCGCGTGGTTGCCGGCCGAGGCGCAGATCACGCCGCGCTTGAGCTGGGCCGGCGACAGGTTGGCCATCTTGTTGTACGCGCCCCGCAGCTTGAAACTGAACACGCTCTGCATGTCTTCGCGCTTGAAGTAAATGCGGTTTTCCATGCGCTGCGACAGGATCGGCGCGAATTCGAGCGGCGTTTCGGTGGCGACGTCGTAGACGCGGGCGGTCAGGATTTTCTTGAGGTAGTCGATAGTCATAGTCTGCAAACAAAGTGATTCTGGGCCGGAAAAATCCGGAACGCGATGCTGTTGACGCTGGACTGTGTTGTCGGCGGATGGCCGAGGCTTGCAGTGCGATGCGCGGCTCCGGGTGACGGGCTCGGCGTATCGTGTCGTTGCAATAGTTTTTCCTCATTATAATGGACGGCTTCAGCAGTCATCAAAGTGCCTCCATGATCGAAACCGCCGTCTTCTGGCTGCTCAACTTGCTGTCCGCCCCCGCGGTCGGGCTGAGCTCGGTCTTCGTGATCGCGTTCGTGTCCGCCACCCTGGTGCCGCTCGGCTCCGAGCCGGCCGTGTTCGCCGTCATCAAGGCCAATCCGGCCATGTTCTGGCCCGCCATCCTGGTGGCGACCCTGGGCAACACCCTGGGCGGGGCGCTAGACTACTTCATCGGCTACCGCGCCAAGGTCGCGTTTGCGAAAGAGCGCAAGTCGCGCTGGTTCGCCTGGCTGGCGCGCTACGGCGCCAAGACCATGCTGCTGTCGTGGGTGCCCGGGATCGGCGATCCGCTGTGCACCCTGGGCGGCTGGCTGCACCTGCCGTTCTGGCCCAGCCTCGGGTATATGGCGATCGGCAAGTTCATGCGCTACCTGACCATGACCGCCGCGCTGCTGTATGTGCCGGACAGTTTCTGGAAAGGGCTGGCCGACATGGTGAACCGATTCTGGCACATGCTGTTCTGAGGTCTACAAGCTCGTTTCGAGCACAATGCGCAGCAGCGCCGCCGACGATGTGCGCGCCGCCCGCGTGTTGCCGCCATCCTCGTCGGCGTACATGCTGCCGCTGCGCCGGCTTCGGTGCAGGGCATTCGCCACCGACAGGCGCAGCTGCGTTTTCGCCCCCGTCGTCCACACGCCGTACAGATCGAGCACGCGCACCGGCCCGCTGTCGCTGCGCAGGTAGCGGCTCGTTCGCGTAAGTCCGCCAAACTGCAGGTTCAGGTTCATCCCCGCCGTGTAGTGCGTTCCGATGCGCGCATCGAGGCCGATATTGGCCGTGATGCGCGCCTGCTCGCCCAGCCGGTTCGCCGGCCCCGGCACCGCGTCCAGGCGCGACCAGTTGCGCGCGGCGTTGGCGCGCAAGTCCAGGTCCGGCGCCGATGGCAGCACGCTGCGCAGGGGGAAGCGGGCGTCGAATTCGAGGCCGGCCAGCTTGGCCTTGCCGTTGTTGAACGGCGTCGAGATCCACGCGCCGTCTTCCCTGTACAGGGTTTGCACCGTCACCGCGTCGATCCGGCGCGCATAGGCCGACACGCTGGCCACGCCGTTTTTGCCGAAGTAGGATTCATAGGCCGCGTCGACGCCCCACGCCAGTTCCGGCTTCAGGCCGGGATTGCCGCGCACGTCGGGGTTGGTCGGTCCGTTGGCGTTGTTGACCGTGTAGCGGCGCGGCACCAGGTTGCGCACCGCCGGCGCCTTGTAGGTGCGCGAGAGCGACAGGCGCAGCTGGTCCTTGCCGTCCAGCTTCCACAGCAGCTGCCCGATGGGGCTGAGCACGGACGACCTGCTGCCCACTTGCGCCAGCGCCCGTCCCTCGGTCGACGTATGCAGGCCTTCCCAGCGCAGGCCGAGGTAGGCTTGCAGGCGCGCCGACACGCTCCACTCGTCCTGCGCGAACAGCGCCAGGCGGCTGACTGCCGCGCGGTAATCTTCATCGAGCTGCGACAGGAACCGGCCGGCGGCCGTGCCGTCGGTCTGGCGCCGCGATTCGCTGCGCCGGGTGCGTCCGCCTTCCCAGCCGATGCCGATGTCGTGGCCGGGGACGAGCGGCGCCAGGTATTTGCCGCTGACGACGGCGCTGTCGTCGATGGCGTCCGACAGCACCTTGCGCGCCAGCGTGCGCGAGGCGCCCGCGCCCCGGAACAGGTAATCCGATTCGCGCTTGTTGTGATTGATCCCGGCCTTGAGCGTGAGCCTGCCCTCGGCGCCGACATGGCGCGCCAGGGTGATGTCGCTGCGGGCCGATAGCGTGTGCCCTGCGAGCCGGAAGTCGTTGACCGGGTAGTCGGTGCTGGCCCCGGCGAAGGTGGTTTCCGCCGTGTCGCCATGGTTCGATGCGCGCGACAGGTCGACCAGGGTCTGCCACGCCAGGCTGCCGCCTTGCGCCAGGGTCCAGTTCAGGCGCGGCGTCAGGTTCAGGCGGGTGGTGCGGAACGCGGCCGACTCGCGCAGTGCGCGCCGCGCGAGCGGCGTGCCGTCCGCAGCGGCCTGGGTCTCCAGCGTCAGGCTGTCGTTGTCGTTGCCGGTGCGCGCCAGCTCGGCCGCCAGGGAATACGCCAGCGCGCCGGCGCGCTCGCCCCATTGCAGCGAGGCCGACGGCTCGCCCCGTCCCGGCAGCAGGCCGGCGCCGAGCTTGACGTCGCGCTGCCTGCGCGCGCCGCCCTTCTTGAGGATCACGTTGATGGTCCCGGCAATCGCTTGCGAACCCAGGTCCGCCGTGGCGGTGCGCACGATGTCGATCCGCTCGATCATGGCCGGAGCGATGCTGTCGATCGAAAAGCCGGCCGGCACCGGGTCGCCGTTGACCAGCAGCTGGGTGTAGCCGGCGCCGAGCCCGCGCATGCGGATCTCGCCGCCGGCGAACGAGATGCCCGGCTGGCGCTTGAGCGCCGCCGACAGCGTCGTGTCGCCATAGCGCGCCAGGTCGTCGCGGCCGACCACGATCCGGGCGGCGCTGTCGTCGCGCCGCAGACTCGCCGCGCCGGCGCCGTTTATCTCCACCGTCTGGATTTGCGCAAGGGCGCCATTGGCGTGGAAAAGGGTGGCCGAGCACAGGGCGAGTGTGGGCAGGAAGGGCGGGCGGTGTGGTTTCATGGCGGCGCAAGCGGGGTTCGGGAGCGCCGATTATCGGGGCCGCCGCCGGCCTTTCGAACCGCTGTGTGACGAATCGCCGGAACGCCGTGACGACCGCCGGCGGCGGCCGCAAAACGGCCTGCGACGCGCTGGTATACTCGGTCCCGATGAGCACCGCCACCCACCCCCGTCTGACCTTGTCCGCGCCGGCCCGCGAGCTGCTGCGCGCCAGCGCCATCATCGTCGGCGTCTGGAGCGCCCTGATCGCGCTCGGCGCGCTGGGCAACTACAGCGACCTGCTGCGGCGCGGCGAAGGCAAGAGCTACGCGCTGCTGTTGTGGCGCTGGTGGCGCGAACATACCCTGCTGATCCTGTTCAGCTGCGCCTGCCATGCCCTGTTCACCACGCGCCCGGCGGCGCTGGGCAGCATGCGTTCGATCGGCCGCCTGCACCTGCTGGCCGTGGCCATCCTGGTTCCGCTGATCCGGCTGGTATCGAGCTACTTCGAGCTGCGCGATGCCGGCCCCGATCCCGGCCTGCATGCGGCCCTGCGCGAAACCGTCGAAAGCCAGGGCCTGACCTGGTTCATGGACTTCGCCTGGGTCACCTTCACCTACAGCGCCGTGGTCGCCGCATGCAGCTGGCGCCAGGGCCGCCTGCGCCAGCGCGACAACCTGAAACTGAGCCTGGAACTGGAGCAGCAACGCCTGCTGGCGCTGCGCGGCCAGCTCGAACCGCATTTCCTGTTCAATGCCCTCAACGCCATCAGCGCGCTGGTGCGGGCCGACGACAAGCGCGTGGCGCTGGGCGGCATCGGCCACCTGAGCGAATTGCTGCGCTACGCCTTGCAGGCCAGCGAGCGCGATTACGTCGCCCTGGCCGACGAGTGCCGCTTCGTGGACGACTACCTGGCCTTGCAGAAGCTGCGCTACGGCGAGCGCCTGCAGCTGGCGATCGAGGCCGACCCGCAGGCGCTGGCGGTCGGCCAGGTGCCGCCGCTGCTGCTGCAGCCGCTGATCGAGAACGCCATGCGCCACGATCTCGATTGCCACGACGGCCCGAGCGACATCCGCCTGCTGCTGCGCGCCGCCGGCACGCGCCTGTCGATCCACGTATCGAATCCGGTGGCCGCCGCGCGCAGCGCCAATCCGGGCCTCGGCCTGGGCTTGCGCCAGACGCGCGCGCGCCTGCAGTTAAGCTATGGCGGCGCGGCAATCCTGCATGCCGGCGAACACGGCGGCCGGTTTGCCGTCGCTATCGACCTGCCGCTGTATCCGGGCGCTGCCGCATGATCCGCGCCCTCATCGTCGACGACGAGGAACCGGGCCGCGTCAACCTGCGCTATGCCCTGTCCGAGCATCCCGGCTGGAACGTCGTGCAAGAGTGCGCCGGCGTCGCCAGCGCCCAGGCGGCGCTGGCCGGGCAGGCGGTCGAGGTGGTGTTCCTCGACATTCACATGCCGGGCGACTCCGGCCTGGTGCTGGCGCGCGCGCTGGCGGCCATGCCCGAGCCGCCGATCGTCATCTTCGTCACCGCCCACGAGCGCTTTGCGCTGGAAGCGTTCGAAGTCCACGCGCTCGACTACCTGCTCAAGCCCGTCAACGACGCGCGCCTGGGCGCCGCCCTGGCGCGCGCCGCCGCCATGCTCGATTTGCGCCAGCGGCCCGTGTACGGCGCCGCCCTGCGCGCGTGGGCGGACGATGAGCAGGCCAGCCGCGGCGGCGCGGCGCCGGCTTTCTGGCAGCAGCTCACGGTGCGTTCGGTCGGCACCATCGAATGCGTGCAACTGGCCGACGTGGACTGGATCGAAGCGAGCGGCAATTACGTCAATTTGCACCTGGCCGGACGCAGCGTGATGCACCGGCTGGCCCTGAGCCGCCTGCTGCCCCATCTCGACCCGGCCAGCTTCCTGCGCGTGCACCGCAGCGCCGTCGCCCGCATCGACCAGGCGGCGCGGCTCGACGTCGCCGGCGACGGGGTCTACCAGCTGACCTTGCGGCGCGGCGCCCGGCTGCCCGTCAGCGAGCGCCACGTGGAGGCCGTGCGGGCGGCGATGGACGCGCGTTGACGCTTGCGGCGGCTTGCCGCGCGCCGCGCGAGGCATTGCAAGGTTCTGTCCATACATCAATTCATCTTATTTAATTCGATATCCAGGCTAAATATTTGCCGAAAATTTTGATGGGTGCCGATATCGCCACCATTTTGTTGGCATCCCCGCTTCCCTTTCCCTCCCAAAAAGCAGGGCTGTTGCAGCGTGGTGCAGCGCAATACGCTAGAATGAACTCCCTTAGGGTCAGTCCACATAGTCCACCAATACATGAACGCCCCAGCACAAATCCAAGCACTCCTGGCCGAAACGCCAAACGGTCACGCCGCCACCCGCCTGCGCGAAATCCCCTATAACTACACCTCGTTTTCGGACCGCGAAATCGTGATCCGCCTGCTGGGCGAGTCGTCCTGGGAGCTGCTCGACGAATTGCGCGGCTCGCGCCAGACCGGCCGTTCGGCACGCATGCTGTACGAAGTGCTGGGCGATATCTGGGTGGTGCGGCGCAACCCGTACCTGCAGGACGACATGCTGGACAACCCGAAACGGCGCCAGGAACTGATCGACGCGCTGCACCATCGCCTGGCCGAAGTGGACAAGCGCCGCACCAGCGTCGATGCGCAGGACGGCGACGATGCCAACAGCGAAGCGGCGCGCGCGCGCAGCGCCAACGTGGAAAAGCTGCTCAAGGCGGCGTCCAGGGCGGTCGAAGACTTCGGCAACGAATTCCGCCAGACCTGGGACCTGCGCAAGCGCACCACCAAGGTGCTGGGCCGCTACACCGAAAAGCACAATATCTGCTTCGACGGCATGAAGCGCGTCGCCCACGTGACCGACGCCACCGACTGGCGCGTCGAATACCCCTTCGTGGTGCTCACGCCCGACACCGAAGATGAGATGGCGGGCCTGGTCAAGGGCTGCATCGAACTCGGACTGACCATCATCCCGCGCGGCGGAGGAACCGGCTACACCGGCGGCGCCATTCCGCTCACGCCCATGTCGGCCGTGATCAACACCGAAAAACTGGTCACCCTGGGCGAGGTCGAAATGACCATGCTGCCCGGCGTGGACCATGAGTACGCAACCATCCATTCCGGCGCCGGGGTGGTCACCAAGCGCGTCTCCGACGCCGCCGAAAAGGCCGGCTTCGTGTTCGCGGTCGACCCCACCTCGGCCGAGGCGTCCTGCATCGGCGGCAACGTCGCCATGAACGCCGGCGGCAAGAAGGCCGTCCTGTGGGGCACCGCGCTCGACAACCTGGCTTCGTGGAAGATGGTCGACCCGAACGGCGACTGGCTGGAAGTGACCCGCATCGGCCACAACCTGTCGAAGATCCACGACGCGCCGACCGCCACCTTCAAGCTCGAATGGACCCACCCGAACGCGCGCGGCGAAGCGAAGGACGCGCCGTTCAAGACCGAGATGCTGGTCATCGAAGGCCGGCGCTTCCGCAAGGAAGGCCTGGGCAAGGACGTCACCGACAAATTCCTGGCCGGCCTGCCGGGCATCCAGAAAGAAGGCTGCGATGGCCTGATCACCTCGGCGCGCTGGATTTTGCACAGGATGCCGAAGTATGCGCGCACCGTCTGCCTCGAATTCTTCGGCCAGGCGCGCGACGCGATTCCGTCGATCGTCGAAATCAAGGATTACCTCGACGGCCTGCCGGCCAGGGGCGGCCCGGCCTTTGCCACCATCCGCCTGGCCGGCCTGGAACACCTCGACGAGCGCTACCTGCGCGCGGTCGGCTACGCCACCAAGTCGAAGCGCGGCGTGCTGCCCAAGATGGCGCTGTTCGGCGACATCGTCGGCGACGACGAGAACGCGGTGGCGCAAGCCGCCTCGGAAGTGGTGCGCATCGCGAATACCCGCGTAGGCGAAGGTTTTGTCGCAGTCAGTCCGGAAGCGCGCAAGAAGTTCTGGCTCGACCGCGCCCGCACCGCCGCCATCGCGCGCCACACCAACGCCTTCAAGATCAACGAAGACGTGGTCATTCCGCTCAATCGCATGGGCGAATACACCGACGGCATCGAGCGCATCAACATCGAACTGTCGATCAGGAACAAGCTGCAGCTGACCGGGGAACTGCGCGCGTTTTTCGCCGGCGGCAACCTGCCGGTCGGTAAGAGCGACGACGCCTCGGGCGAAGCGATCGGCGACGAAGAAATGCTGGGCGACCGCGTGCAGCAGGCCAACGAGCTGCTCGACGCCGTGCACGCGCGCTGGACCTGGCTGCTGGCGCAACTCGACCAGCCGCTGGCAAGTGCGCGCGACGCCTTGCGCGCCATCGGCCTGGGCCGCCTCGACGTGGTGTTCGACGAGCGCCTGGCGCAGCAGCCCGGCGCCACCCTGTTCGACGTGGTCCAGGACCGCACCGTGCGCGTCTCGTGGAAGCAGGAGATCCGCGCGCAGCTGCGCCAGATCTTCAACGGCGCCGCCTACAAGCTCATTCTCGACGAGGCCGGCGCGATCCACCAGAAGGTGCTGCGTTCGCGCGTGTTCGTGGCGCTGCACATGCACGCCGGCGACGGCAACGTGCACACCAACCTGCCGGTCAACTCCGACGACTACGCCATGCTGCAGGACGCCCACGAAGCGGTGGGCCGCATCATGAAGCTGGCGCGTTCGCTCGACGGCGTGATCTCGGGCGAGCATGGCATCGGCATCACCAAGCTCGAATTCCTGACCGAAGACGAAATCGGCGAATTCCGCGACTACAAGCTGCGCATCGATCCGGAAGGGCGCTTCAACAAGGGCAAGCTGCTCAACCTGCCCGAGTTCGGGGCCGACCTGCGCAACGCCTACACGCCGTCGTTCGGCCTGATGGGCCACGAATCGCTGATCATGCAGCAGAGCGATATCGGCGAGATCGCCAACAGCATCAAGGACTGCCTGCGCTGCGGTAAATGCAAGCCGGTGTGCACCACCCACGTGCCGCGCGCGAACCTGCTGTATTCGCCGCGCGACAAGATCCTGGCGACGTCCTCGCTGATCGAAGCCTTCCTGTACGAGGAACAGACCCGCCGCGGCGTCTCGATCAAGCACTGGGAAGAATTCGAAGACGTGGCCGACCACTGCACCGTGTGCCACAAGTGCGTCACGCCGTGCCCGGTCAACATCGACTTCGGCGACGTGTCGATGAACATGCGTAACCTGCTGCGCAAGATGGACAAGAAGACCTTCCGGCCGGCCAATGCGGCTGCCATGTTCTTCCTCAACGCCACCGACCCGGTGACCATCAACGCCACGCGCCAGGTCATGGCCGGCTGGGGCTTCAAGGCGCAGCGCCTGGGCCACAACGTGCTGAAAAAATTCGCCAGGAAGCAGACCCGCGCGCCGCTGCCGACCACCGGCAAGGCGCCGGTGCGCGAGCAGGTGATCCACTTCATCAACAAGAAAATGCCGGGCAACCTGCCCAAGAAAACCGCGCGCGCGCTGCTCGACATCGAAGACGACAAGATCATCCCGATCATCCGCAACCCCAAGGTCACCACGGCCGATACCGAAGCCGTGTTCTACTTCCCTGGCTGCGGGTCGGAGCGCCTGTTCTCGCAGGTGGGCCTGGCCACGCAGGCCATGCTGTGGGAGGTCGGCGTGCAGACCGTGCTGCCGCCGGGTTACCTGTGCTGCGGCTATCCGCAGCGCGGCGCCGGCCAGTACGACAAGGCCGACAAGATGATGACCGATAACCGCGTGCTGTTCCACCGCATGGCCAACACGCTCAATTACCTCGACATCAAGACCGTGCTGGTCTCCTGCGGCACCTGCTACGACCAATTGGCGACCTACGAGTTCGACAAGATCTTCCCGGGTTGCCGCATCATGGACATCCACGAGTACCTGCTCGAAAAGGACATGAAGCTCGAAGGCGTCAGCGGCACGCGCTATATGTACCACGAGCCTTGCCACAATCCGATGAAGCTGCAGGATTCGGTCAAGACCGTCAACGCGCTGGTGTCGACGGTGGATAACGTCAAGATCGAAAAGAACGACCGCTGCTGTGGCGAGTCCGGCACCTTCGGCGTGTCGCGTCCCGACATCGCGACCCAGGTGCGCTTCCGCAAGGAAGGCGAGATGGAGAAGGGCGCCGACAAGCTGCGCGCCGATGGCTTCAACGGCGACGTCAAGATCCTCACCAGCTGCCCATCGTGCCTGCAAGGCCTGTCGCGCTACAACGACGATGCCGGCACCACCGCCGACTATATCGTCGTCGAAATGGCGCGCCACAAGCTGGGCGAAAACTGGCTGCCCGAATACGTGGCCCGCGCCAACAGCGGCGGCATCGAGAGGGTACTTGTATGAGTGCTGGTATGAGCGTTATCAAAAGCTGCGAACTGTGCGAACTGGCGGTCGAACCGGTCTGGCGCGACGACAGGCTGTCGGTCATCCTGGTCGACGACGCCGCCTATCCGGGCTTTTGCCGCGTGATCTGGAACGATCACGTGAAGGAAATGACCGACCTGGCGCCGGGCGAACGCATGCACCTCACCGACGCGGTGTGGCATGTGGAACTGGCGCTGCGCGAGGTGCTGGGGCCCGACAAGATCAACGTCGCCAGCCTCGGCAACATGACGCCGCACCTGCACTGGCACGTTATTCCGCGCTACGCGGACGATGCGCACTTCCCGAATCCGGTATGGACGGCGGCGGTGCGCGCGACCGAAGAAACAACCCTGGCGCAGCGCCGCGCGCTGCTGCCGACACTGGCGGCCGACATCGTCCGCCGCATGGAAAAATCCGCATGAATCCGACCGCACTGACCGTCCACCAAAAATCGCGCGTCCTCGATATCTCGTTCGAGGACGGCAGCAGTTTTTCGATTCCGTTCGAACTGCTGCGCGTGTATTCGCCCTCGGCCGAAGTGCGCGGCCACGGCCAGGGCCAGGAAGTGCTCCAGCTGGGAAAACGCGATGTGGGCGTGACGGCGCTCGAACCGGTGGGGAACTACGCGGTGCAGCCGACCTTCTCGGACGGCCACAACACCGGCCTGTTCTCGTGGGATTACCTGTACAAGCTCGGTAACGAGCAGGCGGCCCTGTGGGCCGACTACATGGCGCGCCTGCATGCCGCCGGTTTCGAGGGCGACGCCGGACGCGAACCGGGCGCGGAACTGCCTGGCGCGGCCACCGCGCACAAGGGCTGCGGCCACAAGCACTGATTTGGCGCTTCGCGCTTTTCCGCTCCCAAGTCCTGCCGGCGATGGTCACGGGCCTGGGAATGAGCTTCTCCTGATAGAACAGATTGGCCACGCGCTGCTGGTTGGCGACGATGGCCGCATCGACCGGCACCACGCCGGCGCGGCTGCGGCTTGGTTCTTTAATGTGCTGGCGCGCGACACCCTGGCGCTCAAGCCGGAGACGTCGAACTCGCTGGAACTGGGCCTCAAGTCGACCCTGTTCGACAAGCGGGTAACGCTCAACGCGGCGCTGTTCAAGACCGGCTACGCCAACTACCAGGCCAATTTCTACGACACCGTGGCCGGCACGGTGGTCACGCGCCTGATCAACGCGGGCGACGTGTCCACGCGGGGCCTCGAGATCGACATCGGCGCCCGCCCCTTGCCGCAGCTGCGGCTGACGGCCGCCGCAGCCTACACCGAGGCCATTGTCGACAACGTCAACTGCCCGCCGGCGGCTGCCGCATCGTGCAACCTCAGTGGCAAGGCGCTGCCGTTCGCGCCGCGCTTCAAGAGCTTCCTGCGCGGTACCTGGTCGTTCCCCTGGCCGGCGGCCTGCGCAGCGAACTCAGTCTCGATTACAGCCACCAGTCGCGCGTCCAGTACGACCTGTTCCAGTCGCCCGAGACCATCCAGCCGGGCTGCGGCGTGATCAATGCCGAAGTGCTGCTGTCGAACCCCGACGCCGGCTACGTCATCCGCACCGTGGCGCGCGACGACCGCCGCTACGTCGGCATCACCGCGCGCAAGGAGTCCTGAGCCATACCGGGGGCGCCAGGCAATGGGCGATCGGTCGTTTATTTTGTCACGGTCAAGTTGATTGGGAAGTAGACAAGCCGTGCGCCGCTCGCCGTCGTGAGGCGGTACCGCAAGCGCGCGGTGTACAGACCGGGAACGAGGCAGGCCGTGGGCGGGCCGTGGCAGGTATGTAATGATTGCATAGCGCTTTCATCGAACCAGCTGTTGTAGGGTCCGGCATTGCCCGCGCTGGTGAGGTATTCGATACCCTCGAAGTAGGCACTAACGTTGGTATTGGTGACGAAATGGTGCGGGTAATACCGGTTCAACGTTTCCTGTTTTTGCGTAATGTCCAGGGAAGCAGGGAAGAACACAATGTCGACGGCAGGATTGGGCGTAACCAGGTAGCGCACCGTGATGGTTTCGACGAACTCCCGGCCCGGGTTGGCGGGCGAATTTCCGGGGTAGGTCGCGTAAGCGCTGACCTTGAAGGTCTCGATGTACTCACCCGGCCTCTCTGGCAAAAACCGCAGCTGCAGTTGCTTGCCGGTGCGAAGATGGAGTCCAGGATCGACGACATCAACGCGGGGCGGCCGAGAGCTGGAGACATAGGGTGTGGTGCGATCCGCAGTCCAGCCGGTACTGGCGATCGAGGTCGTGACATCGACCGCCTCCGGGGCGGGCACCGTTCCGAACGGCGCGCTCACCGTGATCGCGCTGCGGCTTAAGGCCAGTCCTGCTTGCACCGTCACGTCATAAGGTACGACAATCGGCGCGCCGCTAAAGGGCTTGGTACAGGCACGGTCAAGACACAACCGCAAACGCAGACTGCCCGTAAAGTGGCCCGGCGTGGTGAACTTTTCTTGAAATAAACTTGCGCGATACGTCGCCGGCGTCACGCTGGTGTCCAGGTAGAAATTTCCCCCTTGAAACAACCCTTGGGAATCAGTGACTTCGAAATGGACGTCATTTGGATACAGGACAGCTAAGTTGCCGGAGACCGTGCCAGTCAGCGTCGGTGCGGCCATGTAGCCACCGACCACCCCGGTTCCACGAATCGATATCGGGCCAGGCCTGCTAAGCGTGATGGGACTCGGTGGCAGATTCTCCGTCGGGTTCGCTCCTCCAGAACTTCCACCGGGGCTGCCTCCTCCACTCCCGCCCCCGCAGCCAATTAACACAAATGCTGCCAGCAACGCCGTCGCCGTTCTCCGTACAATGATGCTCATTGGTTCCTAAATTAGAAATGACAAGACGAAGGCAGCACTAAGTCTGCCTTTGAAGACCAGAATGATAGTCCAGCGAATATTGTCGCGATACCGATAATCATCGGGTGTTGCTCAATAACATCAGGGGGAAACCAGAGGCGCCGGGTCTTCTCACAGCTGCCGACCAGGGTCTGTCTGACAGAACTACATGGGTATATGGATCGCTTACTGAAGATATTGCAGGTTCATGCCGACGCCAACGACCTGATTGACTGGAATGGCGCCGCACTCGATTCCACCCACGTCAAGGCACAGCAGACCCTAAGCGAGCGCTCGCTTACGCGGCCATCGCCTGCGCCGGCACGCCCGCCGACTGCATCGCGCCGGCGCGCGCGTAGATCGCGGCCGGCACCGGGGAACCGAGTTCGGTCACCAGGCGGCGCCGGTCGGCCGGCGCCAGCTGCTCGTTGATCTGCTTGAAAATCTCCAGCGGCCCCAGTTCCTGCGCCATCAGCTGAATGCCCAGCGCATCGACGTTCGGATGCTCCGCCAGCTTGGCGATGACGTCGTCCACGTCCATGCCGGCGTGGATGACGATCAGTTGCGCCTCCAGGCGCGACCAGGTGTCGACCGTCAGTTTGAGCTTGCGCCGGGTGTTGTCGAGCAGCGCCACCTGCACCGCGTCGCGCCAGGCCACCAGGTTCATCTCCAGCGCGTGATCGAGCTGCTGGCCGTGCAAGGTATCGGCGGCGCCCTGGGCGGCGGCGTGCGACTTGATTTCGTCCAGCGTCGGGGCGGCCTTCAGCTGGAAGTCCATGCGCGCCGAGTGCACCCGTTCGAACAGCACGATCAGCTTGTTGACGTCCAGCGTCCGGCCTTCCGCCGTGGAGGCAAACGCCTCGACCGCCGCACGCCACGACGGCTTTTGCCTGGGGTCGACCGTCAGCGTGGCCACGCGCATGGCGCGCGCCCCCGGCGCGCCGCTCAACACGCCGACCGTGCCGCTGCCCGAGAGCTTGAGGAATTCGACGAAGGGGCGCATGCCGCGCTGCAGGGCCACCAGGCCGACGATCTTGTTGTCCGGGTGCTGGCCGATGATGTAGACGCGCTGGTTTTCGTCGGAGGCGAAGGTGCCGATCAACTTCATGCGGTGGTTGGTCATCCCCGACCACAGCTTTTTCATTTCGGCGTAGGCGTCGGCGTCTTCTTCGCCGATGTATTCACGTCCCAGCGGCTGCACGCGCAGGCGCACGCGCGCGGTCTGCTCGACCAGGTAGGGGGAATACAGCTTGAAATCGCCCGCCAGCTTGCTGACCTGACTGCGCTGCATGTAGAAGTAACCGGCCGCCACGGCGCCGGCCACGAGTGCAAGCACCACAAGTATGATCAGAAAAGTCGACATGCTCATTCGCTAACAAAATAGGGGGAGACAGGGTAACATCAATCATCCCCCAAAAACCGCCAGCGGCCCAGCGCTCGCCTTGATTATTGCGCAATTACAACATTTACCTTGGCGTCGCGCAGCACGCGGGCCAGGGCCTCGGGCGGTTTGGCGTCGGTGAACAGCACGTCGATCTGCGAGGCGTGCGCCATGCGCATCAGGGCCTGGCGTCCGAACTTGTCGTGGTCGGCCACCAGCCACACGGCGCGCGACTGCTCGATGATGGCCTGCGCCACCTTGACCTCGCGCGGATCGAAGTCGCGCAGGGTGCCATCGGGCTCGATGCTCGAAATGCCGATGATGCCGATGTCGACCTTGAATTGGCGGATGAAATCGATGGTGGTTTCGCCGACGATGCCGCGATCGCGTCCGCGCACCACGCCGCCGGCCAGGATCACTTCGCAGCCCGGGCTGTCGCACAGGATGGCCGCCACATTCAGGTTGTTGGTGACCACGTGCAGTCCCTGGTGGTGCACCAGCGCGCGCGCCACTTCTTCGGTGGTGGTGCCGATATTGATCAACAGCGAACAGTGCGACGGCACCTGCGCCGCCACCGCGCTGGCGATGCGGCGCTTGGCGTCCACGTTGAGCACCTGGCGGTCGCTGTAGTCGATGTTCTGGACCGACGAGGGCAGGCCCACGCCGCCGTGGTAGCGCGCCAGCAGGCCCGCTTCTTCCATCAGCTTGACGTCGCGCCGCACCGTTTGCGGCGTCACTTCCAGCTGCTGCGCAAGCGCTTCCAGCGAGACCGTCACCTGCTGGCGCACGGCGTCGAGAATGCGGCGCTGGCGTGGATTGAGCGTCATGTGGGCTCCTGTAAAAAGGCCAAATTTATCACAAACGAACCAAAACGAAAACAAACACATAAATTGTTGTTTCATTTTTTTCGTTCTTGTCGTATTGTTTATCTTTGCAGTGATTCCAGATTCCCCAATCGAAGCGAGAGCGACATGGACAAGGCGGGCAGTATCGCGTGTGATGTACTGGTGGTCGGCGGCGGCGTGAATGGCGCCGGCATTGCGCGCGACGCGGCCGGGCGCGGCCTGTCCGTGGTCCTGTGCGAGAAGGACGACCTGGCCTCGCATACCTCGTCGGCGGCCACCAAGCTGATTCACGGCGGCCTGCGTTATCTGGAACAGTACGAATTCGGCCTGGTGCGCAAGGCGCTGATCGAACGCGAAGTGCTGCTGCGCGCCGCCCCGCACATCATGTGGCCGATGCGCTTCGTCACCCCCGTGGACAAGGGCCAGCGTCCCGCGTGGATGATCCGCGCCGGCCTGTTCCTGTACGATCACCTGGCGCGGCGCGAGCTGCTGCCCGGCTCCGAAGGCATCGACCTGCGCCGCCACGCGGCCGGCGCGCCGCTCAAATCCGACTTTACGCGCGGCTTCGTGTATTCCGACGGCTGGGTCGACGATGCGCGCCTGGTGGTGCTCAACGCGATCGACGCGGCCGGCAAAGGCGCCACGGTGTTTACCCGCACCGCCTGCGAGTCCGCCCGGCGCGAGGGCGGGCGCTGGGAAGCGCGCCTGCGCCGCGTCAACGGCCAGGCGATCGACATCAGCGCGCGCTGCATCGTCAACGCCGCCGGTCCGTGGGCCTCGCGCTTCCTGCAGGGGACCAATCCGGGGCCGGCCGACAAATCGGTGCGCCTGATCAAGGGCAGCCATATCGTGGTGCGGCGCCTGTTCGATCATCCTTACGCCTACATCTTCCAGCACCCGGACGGGCGCGTGGTGTTCGCCATCCCGTACGAGCAGGACTTCACCCTGATCGGCACCACCGACCTCGAATACCATGGCGACGCCGGCAAGGTCGAAATCGACCAGGCCGAAATCGATTACCTGTGCGCGCTGTCGAGCCGCTATTTCATCAAGCCGATCACCCCGGCCGACGTGGTGTGGAGCTATTCCGGCGTGCGTCCGCTGCTCGACGACGAGTCCAGCGACGCTTCCGACGTCACGCGCGACTACACTTTCGAATTCGATGACAAGGGTGCGCCGATGCTGTCCGTCTTCGGCGGCAAGATCACCACGTTCCGCAAACTGGCCGAGCAAGCCGTCGACCTGATCGCGCCAGGGCTGGGCAACGCCCACGGAGCATGGACGGCCGACGCCTGCCTGCCCGGCGGCGACGTGCACGGACCGCGGCCGGACAAGCGCAGCGTGCTCGAATTCGACAAGTATGTCGCGGACCTGCAGAAGCAGTACGCGTGGCTGCCGGCGCCGCTGGTGGCGCGCTATGCGCGCGCCTACGGCACCCGCATCGACCTGGTCATCGACCGGCGCACCAGCATCGCGGCCATGGGCGCGCAGATCGTGCCCGGCCTGTACGAAGCCGAAGCGGCCTACTGGATCGATCATGAATGGGCCACCAACGCCACCGACATGCTGTGGCGCCGCTCCAAACTGGGCTTGCATCTGCCGCGCGACGCCAGCGTCGCCGTCGACGCCTGGATCACCGAATACCGCAAGTAGACGTAGCAAAAAAAGCAAATCCCGCCACAGGGATGCAGTAGCAAGACAACAGGAGACGAAATGCAGCTGGCATTGGAAAACGTGAGCACGAAGTATGGGGCGCAGGATCACCTGTACCCGATGTCGCTCGAACTGGTACCCGGTACCATCAACGTCCTGCTGGGCACCACGCAGGCCGGCAAGACCTCGCTGATGCGGGTCATGGCGGGCCTGGACCGGCCCACGCACGGCAAGGTGATCGCCGGCGGCAGGGACGTGACCGGCCTGCCGGTGCGCCAGCGCGACCTGGCGATGGTGTACCAGCAGTTCATCAATTATCCGTCGTTCACGGTGTTCGACAATATCGCTTCGCCGCTGCGCATCAAGCGCGTGCCCGAGGCCGAGATCCGCACCCGCGTCACCAGCATGGCCGAGCGCCTGCACATCGCCGCGCACCTCGACAAGCTGCCCGCGCAGCTCTCGGGCGGCCAGCAGCAGCGCACCGCGCTGGCGCGCGCGCTGATCAAGGAATCGGCCCTGCTGCTGCTCGACGAGCCGCTGGTGAACCTCGACTACAAGCTGCGCGAAGAACTGCGCAAGGAACTCGGCGCCCTGTTCGCGGAAGGGAAGACCACCGTCGTCTACGCCACCACCGAGCCGCTCGAAGCCCTGCAGCTGGGCGGCCACACGGTGCTGCTGCACGAAGGACGCCTGCTCCAGCATGGCGCCACGCTCGATGTGTTCAACGCGCCCAACTCGGTCCAGAGCGCGCGCACCTTCAGCGATCCGCCGATCAACCTGATGAGCGCCAGCGTCGGCGCCGACGGCATGGCGCAACTGGCGCCGGACCTCGCGATCCCGCTCAACGAGGCCCAGCGCCGCCAGGCCGCGCAGCATGGCGAGGTGGTGCTCGGCCTGCGCGCCCACAGCCTGCGCCTGGCGCCCCTGCACGCCGACGACTTTCCGATCCAGGCCGAGGTCGAACTGGCCGAGATCAGCGGCTCCGAAACCTATGTCCACCTGCATCGCGGCCCGATCGGGCTGGTGGCGCAGCTGACCGGCGTGCATAACCTCGACCTCGGCGTGCCGTGCACGGTGTACCTGCGTCCGGACGACTTGTTCGTGTTCGCCTCCGGCGGCGCCCTGCTGTTTGCGCCGCCGCAGCCGCAGGAGGGAGTGTAAATGGCCCGCATCGAACTGCCCGACCTGGCGCATGCCTACAAACCGAATCCGCAGCGTCCCGAAGACTACGCCCTGCGTCCCATGAACCTGACCTGGGAAGACGGCGGCGCCTACGCGCTGCTCGGTCCTTCCGGCTGCGGCAAGACCACCCTGCTGAACATCATCTCGGGCCTGGTGCGCCCCTCGCACGGGCGCGTCCTGTTCGACGGCAAGGACGTCACCGACCTGCCGCCCGAGGCGCGCAATATCGCGCAGGTGTTCCAGTTCCCGGTCATCTACGACACCATGACGGTGTTCGACAACCTGGCCTTCCCGCTGCGTAACCGTGGCTGGAAAGAGCTTGAAACGCGCAAGCGCGTCGAGCGCATCGCCGCCATGCTGGAACTGTCCGCCGACCTGAAACAGCGCGCCAGCGGCCTGGCGGTCGACGCCAAGCAAAAGATCTCGCTGGGCCGCGGCCTGGTGCGGCCCGACGTGGCGGCGGTGCTGTTCGACGAGCCGCTGACGGTGATCGACCCGCACCTCAAGTGGCTGTTGCGGCGCAAGCTCAAGGAGATCCATCACGAGCTCAAACTCTCGCTGATCTACGTCACGCACGACCAGGTCGAGGCGCTGACCTTTGCCGACAAGGTGGTCGTGATGACCCAGGGCGAAGTGGTGCAGACCGGCAGCGCGCAGGAACTGTTCGAGGAACCGGCGCACACCTTCGTCGGCTACTTCATCGGCAACCCCGGCATGAACCTGCTGGCCTGCCCGGTGCGCGACGGCCGCGCCTGTTTTGGTACCGGCGCCGGCGCGGACAGCGTCGACCTGCCCGCCGCCGCCCAAGGCGCGCTGGCCGGCGGCGCCGCCATCACCATCGGCATCCGTCCCGAGTTCGTCGAATGCGCACCCGCGCAAGGCAGCGGCGCCGTGGCCGCCACCGTGGCCAGCGTACGCAACATGGGCACGCACTTCATGGCCGATTTTGCCGTGGGCAGCCATACCGTCACCGCCAAGCTGCGCAGCGCCCCGGCGCGCGCGGGCGAAGCGGTGTGGCTGCGCTTTCCGCCCGAGCGCACTCTTTACTACGTCAACGACAAGCGGGTGGCCTGACATGAAAACCTATAACAACCGCGCCTGGCTGCTGATACTCCCGGTGATCATCTGCGTGGCCTTTTCGGCCGTGCTGCCCTTGATGACGATCGTGAACTACTCGGTGCAGGACATCCTCAGCCCCACCAACAGCGTCTTCGTGGGCACCGAATGGTTCAAGATGATCATGCGCGACAGCGAACTGCATGGCGCTTTGGCGCGCCAGCTGGGCTTTTCGATGGCGGTGCTGCTGATCCAGCTCCCGCTCGGCATCCTGATCGCCCTGACCATGCCGGCCAGCGGCTGGCGCGCCTCGCTCGCGCTGGTGCTGATCGCCCTGCCGCTCCTGATTCCCTGGAACGTGGTCGGCACCATCTGGCAGATTTTCGGACGCGACGACATCGGCCTGATGGGCAACACCATCAACCGCATGGGCATCAGCTACAACTACACCGGCAGCGTGGTGGACGCCTGGGTGACGGTGCTGGTGATGGATGTGTGGCACTGGACGCCGCTGGTGGTGCTGCTGGCCTACGCCGGCCTGCGCTCGATCCCGGACGCCTACTACCAGGCCGCGCGCATCGACGGCGCCTCGCGCTTTGCGGTGTTCCGCTACATCGAACTGCCCAAGATGCGCAACGTGCTGATGATCGGCGTGCTGCTGCGCTTCATGGACAGCTTCATGATCTATACCGAGCCGTTCGTGCTGACCGGCGGCGGGCCTGGCAACGCCACCACCTTCCTGTCGCAGTACCTGACGCAGAAAGCCGTGGGCCAGTTCGACCTGGGTCCGGCCGCCGCGTTCTCGCTGATTTACTTCCTCATCATCCTGCTGTTCTGCTTCGTGCTGTATAGCTGGATGCAACGTCTGGGCACGGGAGAATCCAAATGAAGCGCCTGTCCACACCCTTGCTGGTGTTCTACCTGGTGCTGGCGATGCTGCCCATCTACTGGATGCTGAACATGTCGTTCAAGACCAACGAGGAAATCACCGGGGCGCTCACCCTGTTCCCGCGCGAATTCACGCTGGCGAACTACCGCACCATCTTCACCGATCCGTCCTGGTACAGCGGCTACATCAACTCCATGATCTACGTGATGATGAACATGGTGATGTCGGTCGCGGTGGCGCTGCCGGCCGCGTATGCGTTCTCGCGCTACTCCTTCGTCGGCGACAAGCACCTGTTTTTCTGGCTGCTGACCAACCGCATGACGCCGCCGGCGGTGTTCCTGCTGCCGTTCTTCCAGCTCTATTCCACGGTCGGCCTGATGGACACCCACCTGGCCGTGGCGCTGGTGCACATGCTGTTCAACGTGCCGCTGGCGGTCTGGATCCTGGAAGGCTTCATGTCCGGCATCCCCAAGGAGATCGACGAAACCGCCTACATCGACGGCTACAGCTTCCCGCGCTTCTTCTTCAAGATCTTCCTGCCGCTGATCAAATCGGGGGTCGGCGTGACCGCCTTCTTCTGCTTCATGTTCAGCTGGGTCGAACTGCTGCTGGCGCGTACCCTGACCTCGGTGGACGCCAAGCCGATCACCGCCATCATGACGCGCACCGTGTCGGCCGGCGGCATGGACTGGGGCGTGCTGGCCGCCGCCGGCGTGCTGACCATCGTGCCGGGCGCGCTGGTGATCTGGTTCGTGCGCAATCATATTGCCAAGGGCTTTGCCATGGGGAGGGTGTGAGATGGAAAACCTGTTTTCATGGATGGCGTGGACCGCGCCGGTGGCGATCTTCTTCAGCTGCATCGGCCTGATGCTGGCCGGGATGACGATCTGGCAGGTGCGTTCGCCGTCGATCGAGCGGCGCGGCTTTTTGCCGATGTCGACGACGCGCGGCGACCGCCTGTTTATTGGCCTGTTGACGGCGGCCTATGTTAACCTCGCATGGGCGGGCCTGTCCGACCTGCATCAGGGGATCGGCGCGGCGATCGGGTTTGTGGTGCTGTTGATTGTGATGCGCTGGGGCTGACCGGGCGCCGGTGCATGGTGGGGTACTTTCTTAACGACGTACATATAAAAAAAGGCGGAGACATGAAACTGAAAATGACACTGATGGCGGCGGCGTTGCTGGCCACGGCGAGTGCTTGGGCCGATACCAAGGAAGCCGAAAAATGGATTGGCCAGGAATTCCAGCCTTCCTCGCTGTCGAAGCAGCAGCAGATGGATGAAATGAAGTGGTTCATCGACGCTGCCGCCAAACTCAAGGCCAAGGGCATCAAGGAAATCAGCGTGGTCTCCGAGACCATCGATACCCACGTCTACGAGTCGAAGGTGCTGGCCAAGGCCTTCGAGGAAATCACCGGCATCAAGGTCAAGCACGACATCATCCAGGAAGGCGACGTGGTCGAGAAGCTGCAGACCTCCATGCAGTCCGGTAAAAGTATTTACGACGGCTGGGTCTCCGACTCGGACCTGATCGGCACCCACTACCGTTACGGCGCGATCATGCCGCTGTCCGATTACATGGCGGGCGAGGGCAAGGCCTTCACCAATCCGGGCCTGGACCTGAAGGACTTCATCGGCGCCAGCTTCACCACCGCGCCGGACGGCAAGCTGTATCAGCTGCCCGACCAGCAGTTCGCCAACCTGTACTGGTTCCGCGCCGACTGGTTCGCGCGCAAGGACCTGAAAGACAAATTCAAGGCCAAGTACGGCTACGAGCTGGGCGTGCCGCAGAACTGGTCGGCCTACGAAGACATCGCCGAATTCTTCACCAACGATGTCAAGAACATCGACGGCAAGAAGGTGTTCGGCCACATGGATTACGGCAAAAAGGACCCCTCGCTGGGCTGGCGCTTCACCGATGCCTGGCTGTCGATGGCCGGCGCCGCCGACAAGGGCATTCCGAACGGCTTGCCGGTCGACGAATGGGGCATCCGCGTGGCGGCCGACAAGTGCACGCCGGTCGGTGCGGCGGTCGCGCGCGGCGGGGCCACCAACTCGCCGGCCTCGGTCTATGCGCTGACCAAGTATGTGGACTGGATGAAGAAGTACGCGCCGCCGCAGGCGGGCGGCATGACCTTCTCCGAATCCGGCCCGGTGCCGGCGCAGGGCGACGTGGCGCAGCAGATTTTCTGGTACACCGCGTTTACCGCATCGATGATGAAACCGGGCCTGCCGGTGGTGCAGGCGGACGGCAAGCCGAAATGGCGCATGGCGCCGTCGCCGCACGGCCCGTACTGGAAAGAGGGCATGCAGAACGGCTACCAGGACGTGGGCGCCTGGACCTTCTTCAAGTCGACCCAGCCGGACCGCCGTGCGGCGGCCTGGCTGTACGCGCAGTTCGTGACGTCCAAGACGGTCTCGCTCAAGAAGTCGATCACCGGCCTGACCTTCATTCGCGAGTCGGACATCAAGCACGATTACTTCACCAAGAACGCGGATAAATACGGCGGCCTGATCGAGTTTTACCGCAGCCCGGCGCGGGTGGCCTGGAGCCCGACCGGCAACAACGTGGCCGATTATCCGAAGATGGCGCAGCTGTGGTGGAAGAACGTGGCCACGGCGGTGAGCGGCGAGAAGACCCCGCAGGCGGCCATGGATAACCTGGCGGAGGAAATGGATAACGTGATGTCGCGTCTGCAGCGCGCGGGGATGCAGAATTGCCCGCCGAAGTTGAATCCGAAGGGCGACCCGGCCACCCACCTGAGCGACAAGGCCGCGCCGTGGAAGAAGCTGGCCAACGAGAAGCCGAAGGGCGAGACGATTGCGTATGATGTCCTGCTCAAGGCGTGGAAGGAAGGGCGGGTGCGCTAGGCGGTAAGTTAACGCTCTTATCTCCTCGAACCTCAAAACCGTCGTTCCCGCGCAGGCGGGGACGACGAGATTACCAGCGACCCAGCATGACCAAATTCATTCTCGCCATCGACCAGGGCACCACCAGTTCGCGCGCGATCCTGTTCGACCGCGCCGGTCACATCCACGGCGCGGCGCAGCAGGAGTTCCGCCAGTTCTTCCCCCAGCCCGGCTGGGTCGAACACGACGCCAGCGAAATCTGGACGTCCCAGCGCGCCGTCATCGACCAGGTCCTGCGCACCAACAACGTGGCGGCGGCCGACATCGCCGCCGTCGGCATCACCAACCAGCGCGAAACCACGGTCCTCTGGGAGCGCGCCAGCGGCGAGCCGGTGGCCCCGGCCATCGTCTGGCAGGACCGGCGCAGCACGCCCTGCTGCGAAGCCCTGCGCGAGGCCGGCCACGAAGCGCTGTTCCAGCAAAAAACCGGCCTGGTGCTGGACGCCTACTTCTCCGGCCCCAAACTCAAATGGCTGCTCGATCACGTCCCCGGCGCCCGCGCGCGCGCCGAACGCGGCGAACTGGCCTTCGGCACCGTCGACAGCTGGCTGATCTTCAAAATGAGCGGCAAGCACCTGACCGACCCCAGCAACGCCGCGCGCACGCTGATGTTCAACATCCACACGGGGCAGTGGGACGATGAACTGCTGGCCCTGCTCGACATTCCGGCCGGCCTGCTGCCGCACGTGGTGGCCAGCAGCGGCGTGGCCGCCCACACCGACGCCAGCCTGTTCGGCGCCGCCCTGCCGATCGCGGGCATCGCCGGCGACCAGCAGGCCGCCACCTTCGGCCAGGCTTGCCACAGCCCCGGCATGGCCAAGAATACTTACGGCACCGGTTGCTTCATGCTGATGCACACCGGCCAGGCTGCCACGATCTCGCAGAACAAGCTGATCAGCACAATCGGCTGGTCGCTCCCGGGCCGGACCGATTACCTGCTCGAAGGCAGCGTCTTCATGGCCGGCGCCGCCATCCAGTGGCTGCGCGACGGCCTCGGCATCATCGAGCACGCGGACCAGGTCGAGGACCTGGCGCTGGCCGTGCCGGACAATGGCGGCGTGCTGTTCGTGCCCGCCTTCGCCGGCCTCGGCGCGCCGCACTGGGACGCCTACGCGCGCGGCACCATGGTCGGCATGACGCGCGGCACCAACAAGTCGCATATCGCGCGCGCCACCCTGGAAAGCATCGCCCTGCAAAGCGCCGACGTGCTCGACGCCATGCAGGCCGACGCCGCCATGCCGCTGACCCAGTTGCGGGTCGACGGCGGCTGCGCCCGCAACAACCTGCTGATGCAGTTCCAGGCCGACATCCTCGGCGTGCCGGTGGTGCGCCCGGTGGTGACCGAAACCACGGCCCTCGGCGCGGCCTTCCTGGCCGGGCTGGCGGTGGGCTTCTGGGCTTCGCAGGAAGAAATCGCGGCCCAGTGGCAGATGGAGCGGCGCTTCGAGCCCGCCATGGCGAAGCAGGAGCGGGTGCAGCGCCTGGGCGAATGGCGGCGCGCGGTCGAGCGTTCGCGCGCCTGGAGCCAGTAGCGGCCAGTAGCGGCTAGTAGCGGCCAGCAGCGGCTGGCAGCGGCCGGAAGGCCGGTGGCACCGCTCCCGGCCGTGTCATGTGCCGCCGCCGTGGGTCGCTTGTATAATGCACGCAGACAAACGGCAGCCCTACTATGACAAACAGCACACATTTCGGTTACAAAACGGTCTCCGAGGACGACAAGGTCCACGAAGTGGCCAAGGTGTTCCATTCGGTCGCATCCAAGTACGATGTGATGAACGACCTGATGTCGGGCGGCCTGCACCGGCTGTGGAAAACCTTCACCATCGCCAACGCGGGCGTGCGCCCCGGCTTCAAGGTGCTCGATATCGCCGGCGGCACGGGCGACCTGGCCAGGGCGTTTGCGAAGCAGGCCGGCAAGACCGGCGAAGTCTGGCTTACCGACATCAACGAGTCGATGCTGCGCGTCGGCCGCGACCGCCTGCTCGACAAGGGCCTGATCACGCCGACCCTGCTGTGCGACGCCGAAAAGCTGCCTTTCCCCGATAACTATTTCGACCGCGTCAGCGTGGCCTTCGGCCTGCGCAATATGACCCACAAGGACCAGGCCCTGGCCGAAATGCGGCGCGTGCTCAAGCCGGGCGGCAAGCTGCTGGTGCTGGAGTTTTCCAAGGTGGCGGCAGCGCTGCAAAAGCCCTACGACCTGTATTCCTTCTCGGTGCTGCCGTGGCTGGGCCAGAAGATTGCCGGCGACGCCGAGAGCTACCGCTACCTGGCCGAGTCGATCCGCATGCATCCGGACCAGGACACCCTCAAGACCATGATGGAAACGGCCGGCCTGGAGCGGGTCCAGTATTTCAATTTGACGGCCGGGGTGGCGGCCTTGCACACCGGTATCAAGTTCTAGGATCAGTACGATGAAAAAATTTGTTGCAAGCATGGTTTTCGCCATGTCGGCGCTGTCCGGCACGGCCATGGCGCAGCAGGCTCCCGCCGCCGCCCCGGCCGCCGCCGCCGCCTCGGAATTACCGGCCCAGGTGTATATCGGCGGCGCGGTCATGCTGTTCGGCCTGGCCGGTTTCTTCGCTTTCCGCATGAAGCGCCGGCGCGATGCGGCGGCCCGGCCCGCGCCGGCGGCGGCCAGCGCCAAGCCGGCTGTTCCGCCCGGCGTCGATACCGGCGCCTTGCTGCGCCAGGCCAAGGCCACCTTCATCCGCATGCAAAAAACCTGGGACAAGGCCGACGCCAACGACCTGCGCCAGTTCACCACGCCGCAGGTGTATGCCGAATTGCAGCCGCAGATGCAGGCGCCCGGCGCCAGCGTGACGGAAGTGCTTTCCATCGAGTCCGCATTGCTGGGCGTCGAGACGGTGGGCGACAGCTACCTGGCCACGGTCCGTTTCAGCGGCCAGATCCGCACCGCGGCCGGCGCCGCGCCCGAAGCGCTGGCCGAGGTCTGGAATATGTCCAAGCCGGTCAAGGGCGGCGGCGACTGGAAGCTGGCCGGCATCGGACAGCTTTCCTGATTATTCTTTCTCAAAGTAACAGTGCCGCCGGAAAACGGCGCGCCAAACTGGTAAGATCGAAACCGCCTGCTGTCCCTGGCGGTTTTGTTTTTTAAGCGTGCCCCATGTCACCACCGAACTCCATGTCTCCCCAATCCGCGCTGATGGCGCCCGCCATCGCCGCAATCAATCACTTGCTGGCGCAGGAAGCGTGGGCCAGGGATGCGCTGGCGCCGCACAGCGGCAAGGTGGCCTGCATCGACGCCGGCGCCATCGCCCTGCGCCTGCTGGTCACGCGCGACGGCATGCTGGCCGCCGCCCCCGCCGAGGCCGAGCAGGGCGCCAGCGTCACCATCCGCGTCAAGCTGGCCGACCTGCCGCTGATCGCCCGGAACCGCGAGCGAGCCTTTTCCTACGTCAAGATCGAAGGCGACGCCGAGTTCGCCAACACGATGTCGCAATTGAGCAAGGGCTTGCGCTGGGAGGCCGAACACGACCTCGAGCGCGTGCTCGGCCCGATTGCCGCCAGGCGCGTCGCCGGCGGCGCCAGGACCGTGTTCGACGGCGTGCGCGCCCTGCACGGCAAGGTGACTGAAAATATGGCCGAATTCTTCCTCGAAGAGCAGCCCCTGCTGGTGCGCCCCTCGGCCGTCGAGGAGTTCGGCGCCGATGTGAGCCGCCTGCGCGACGATGTCGAACGCACCGCCAAGCGCCTCGCGCGGCTCGAACAAACGCTGGCGCCTGGCGCCGCACCGGATGCGCTCAATGCGGCCGGGCAACAGAAACTGGATCTTTAATGGTATTGAAATTCCTGCGCCTGCTTAAAATTCTCCGGGTCGCGGTCAAGTACGGCCTCGACGAAATCGCCATCTCCGGCCTGAAAGTGCCGCGCACGGCCAAGCTGATCGACACCGTGATCTTCTGGCGCGATATTTCGGCCCCGCGCGGGGTGCGCCTGCGCATGGCGCTGGAAGAACTGGGGCCGATCTTCGTCAAGTTCGGCCAGGTGCTGTCGACCCGGCGCGACCTGATGCCCTTCGATATCGCCGACGAGCTGACCCACCTGCAGGACCGGGTGCCGCCGTTCAGCTCCGAGCTGGCGATTGCCCAGATCACGCGTTCGCTGCGCGCCCACCCGGACGAACTGTTCGCCAGCTTCGACCGCACGCCGGTGGCCTCGGCGTCGATCGCCCAGGTGCACTTTGCCACCTTGAAGGATGGCAAGGAAGTCGCGGTCAAGGTGTTGCGTCCGGGCATGAAAAAGCTGATCGACGAAGACGTGGCGCTGATGCACATCGCCGCCGAGCTGATCGGCCGCATCTGGGCCGAGAGCAAGCGCCTGAAACCCAAGGAAGTGGTGGCCGAGTTCGACAAATACCTGCACGACGAGCTCGACCTGATGCGCGAAGCCGCCAACGCCAGCCAGCTGCGCCGCAATTTCGCCGGCTCCAACCTGCTGATGGTGCCGGAAATGTACTGGGATTACTGCGCCAGCAGCGTGATCGTGATGGAACGCATGCACGGCATTCCGGTGTCGCAGATCGACCGCCTGGCGGCCGAGGGCGTGGACCTGAAAAAACTCTCGAGCGATGGCGTGGAAATTTTCTTCACCCAGGTCTTCCGCGATGGCTTTTTCCATGCGGACATGCACCCCGGGAATATCCTGGTGTCGGTGGCGCCGCAGACCTTCGGCCGCTACATCGCGCTCGACTTCGGCATCGTCGGCACCCTGAACGACTTCGACAAGGATTACCTGTCGCAAAATTTCCTGGCCTTCTTCCGGCGCGACTACAAGCGCGTGGCCGAAGCCCACATCGAATCGGGCTGGGCCCCGCGCGAAACCCGCGTCGACGAGCTCGAATCGGCGGTGCGCGCCTGCTGCGAACCGATCTTCGACCGCCCGCTCAAGGATATTTCGTTCGGACAGATCCTGCTGCGCCTGTTCCAGACCTCGCGCCGCTTCAACGTCGAAGTCCAGCCGCAACTGGTGCTGCTGCAAAAGACCCTGCTCAATATCGAAGGCCTGGGGCGCCAGCTCGACCCCGACCTCGACCTCTGGAAGACCGCCAAGCCCTACCTGGAGCGCTGGATGGGCGAGCAGGTCGGCGTGCGCGGCATGGTCGAGCGCCTCAAGGCCGAGGCGCCGCGCTACACGCATATCCTGCCGCAGCTGCCGCGCCTGGTTCACCGGGCCCTGCAGCAGGCCGCCGAACCGTCCGGCGCCAACGACGACCTGCTCAAGATGCTGGTGCTCGAACAGCAGCGCACCAACCGCCTGCTCTCGCTGGCGCTGGGCGGCGCCGCCGTGGTGGTGGCTAGCGCGGCGGTGGCGCTGGCCTACGGCCGCCTGACCCATCTGTTCTGAGCATGCCCGACTTTGCCAGCCGCGACCCGCAATCGCCCGCCTTCTGGGACGAGCGCTTCGAGCGCGGCTTCACGCCCTGGGACCGGGGCGGGGTGCCGGCCGCGCTGCGCGACTTCGTGGCACGCAGCGAACGTCCGCTGCGCACCCTGATTCCCGGCTGCGGCGCCGCCTACGAACTGGCTTACCTGTCCGACGCCGGCTGGGACGCCACCGCCATCGACTTTTCGCCGGGCGCGGTGAGCGCCGCCAGGGCGGCGGTGGGACCGTGGAGCGCGCGCGTGCGCGAGGCCGATTTTTTTACGTACGCGCCCGCGCAGCCGCTGGAACTGATCTACGAACGCGCCTTCCTGTGCGCCTTGCCGCGCGCCATGTGGCCGCAGGTCGCCGCGCGCTGGGCCGCCCTGCTGGCGCCGGGGGCATTGCTGGCGGGATTTTTCTTCTTCGACGATGCGCCCAAGGGGCCGCCATTCGGCATCGGCCAGGCCGCGCTCGACGCGCTGCTGGCACCATCGTTTCGTTGCGTGGAAGATGCTGCGGTGGACGATTCGATTGCCGTGTTTGCGGGCAAGGAACGCTGGAAGGTGTGGCAACGCCGGTAAACCGTTCCCGCCGGGGGGAACGGCCGGACTGCGGGCGGCGGCGCGGCCAGGCCGGCGCCGCCGCGCAAAGGCTTACTTCGACGCTGCCGGGGCGGCGGCTGCCGGTGCTGGCGCCGCACCGTGATCGTGGCCATCGTGGGCCGCCGGTGCCGCTGGCGACGCTGCCGGGGCTGCGCCCGGCGTGGCCGCGGCCGGTACCGGGCTGCTGCGGTACTCGATCTTGGCGTCAGCCTTGAGCTTGTCCAGGTAGGCCTTCATGTTGGTGCGCTGGACTTGCTGCTTGAGCTGGTCCTTGAGCTGCTCGAGCGGCGGCGGGGTGATCGGGCGCGAATCTTCCAGCATGATCACGTGGTAGCCGAACTGCGACTTGACCGGCTCTTCGGTGAACTTGCCTTTTTCCAGCTTGGCCACGGCCGCGCCGAACTCGGGCACCATGCTGGCCGGATTGAACCAGCCCAGGTCGCCGCCGTTGACTTTCGAGCCCGGATCCATCGATTTTTCCTTGGCCAGGCCGGCGAAGGCCTTGGCATCTTTCTTCAGCTTGGCGACGATGGCTTTTGCTTCGGCCTCGTCCTTGACCAGGATGTGGCGCGCCTTGTATTCGTTGCCGCCGGCCGAGGCGACCATCTTGTCGTATTCGGCCTTGACCATCTCGTCGGTGACCGGATTGGTCTTGATCCAATCCTGCATGTAGGCGTTGGCCGTCATCGATTGCTTGATCAGCTCCAGCTGGCGCGCCACGTCGTCGCTCTTGTCCATGCCCTTCTTGACGCCTTCGTTGGCCACCAGGGTCTGCATCGCCAGGTTGTCGATGATGGCTTTGCGCAGCTCAGGGGTGTCCGGCTGACCCTGGGCGGTGCGTTCCTTGACCATCATGTCGACCGTGGCGGTCGAAATCGCGACCCCGTTGACGGTGGCGGCAACGTCGGCCGCAGGCTTGGCGGCCGATGCAGCAGGCGCGCTGGCCGGCTTGCTTGCATCTTTTGGGCCGCAGGCGGCCAGAGCCAGCGCCGAGGCAGCGCCGATGAGCAGAACACGAGACTTAATCAACATCGTTCAATTTCCTTTTTCAAGTTAGCCCGGCGCATGCCGCGCAGCAGGCACGCATCTTACCATCCCCGTGGCTGGGCATTTATGCTTGCGTCTTTGAAAAAAGCTTATAATTCAGGGTTTTGACGATTTTTGCGGAGTATTCAATGCCGATTTACGCCTACCGCTGCGATGAATGCGGTTTTGCCAAGGATGTATTGCAGAAGATCTCCGACCCGGTGTTGACGGTCTGTCTGTCCTGCGGCAAGCCTTCTTTCAAGAAGCAATTAACCGCCGCCGGCTTCCAGCTCAAGGGAACCGGCTGGTACGCCACCGATTTCCGCGGCGGCGCCGCGCCGTCGACCGGGACCGCCAGCGGGCCGGTCGAGGGCGCCGGCGCGCCCGCAGCGCCCGCAGCGGCGGCGGCCGAAGCGCCTGCGGCCGCGCCGGCCAAGCCGGCGGCGACCCCGGGCAGCGGCACGACCTGAGCCAAGGGACGCGCCGCGTCCCGTCAATCACCGAGAGCTGAATGCGTAAATATTTCATCACCGGATTGCTGGTCCTGGTTCCGCTGGCAATCACCCTGTGGGTCCTGAACCTGGTCATCAGCACGATGGACCAGTCGCTGCTGCTGGTGCCGACGCGCTGGCATCCGCACACCCTGCTCGGACGCGACATTCCGGGCCTGGGCACGATCCTGACGATCGCCATCGTGTTCCTCACCGGCTTGCTGGCCAATAATCTGGTCGGCAATTACCTGGTGCGCCTGTGGGAACGCCTGCTGCACCGCATTCCCGTGGTCAGCTCGCTCTACGGCAGCGTCAAGCAAGTCTCGGACACCCTGTTCTCCTCGTCCGGCAACGCCTTCCGCAAGGCCGTGCTGCTGCCGTATCCGCACGCCGAGAGCTGGAGCATCGGCTTCCTCACCGGCGTGCCGGGCGGCGACGTCAGGAACCACCTGGTGGGCGACTTCGTCAGCGTGTACGTGCCGACCACGCCGAATCCGACCTCGGGTTTTTTCCTGATGATGGAACGCAGCAAGGTCATCGAACTCGACATGACCGTCGACGCGGCCCTCAAATACATCGTCTCGATGGGCGTCGTCGCCCCCGAGCATTTGCCAACCAAAGAGTAAGCGTGCGGTTGTTGCCGCGCCCCTTGAATAACCAACCTAGACTGAAAACACTATGTCCTCCATGCGTACGAACTACTGCGGCCTTGTCACTGAAGAACTGCTGGGCCAAACCGTCAGCCTGTGCGGCTGGGTACACCGCCGCCGCGACCACGGCTCGCTGATTTTCATCGACCTGCGCGACCGCGAAGGCCTGGTCCAGGTCGTCTGCAATCCGGAGCAGGCGGAGATGTTCAAGGTCGCCGAAGCGGTGCGTAACGAATACTGCCTGCGCGTGACCGGTGTGGTCACCGCCCGTATCGGCAACACGGTCAACAACAACCTCAAGTCGGGCAAGATCGAAATCGTCGCCAGCGCCGTCGAAGTGCTCAACGCCTCGGTGCCGGTGCCGTTCCAGCTGGACGACGACAACCTGTCGGAGACGACCCGCCTGACCCACCGCGTGCTCGACCTGCGCCGCCCGCAGATGCAGAACAACCTGCGCCTGCGCTACAAGGTGACGATGGAAGTGCGCAAGTACCTCGACAACCTCGGTTTCATCGACATCGAAACCCCGATGCTGACCAAGTCGACCCCGGAAGGCGCGCGCGACTACCTGGTGCCGTCGCGCGTCAACGCCGGCAACTTCTTCGCGCTGCCGCAGTCGCCGCAGCTGTTCAAGCAGCTGCTGATGGTCGCCAACTTCGACCGTTACTACCAGATCACCAAGTGCTTCCGCGACGAAGACCTGCGCGCCGACCGCCAGCCTGAATTCACCCAGATCGATTGCGAAACCTCGTTCCTGACCGAACAGGAAATCCGCGACCTGTTCGAAGACATGATCCGCATCGTCTTCAAGAACACGCTCGACATCGACCTGCCGAACCCGTTCCCGGTGATGGACTTCGCCACCGCGATGGGCCTGTACGGTTCGGACAAGCCGGACATGCGCGTGAAGATGGCATTCACCGACCTGACCGAGGTAATGAAAGACGTCGAGTTCAAGGTCTTCTCGGGCGCCGCCAACATGACCGGCGGGCGCGTGGTCGGCCTGCGCGTGCCGCAGGGCGGCACCATGCCGCGTTCGGAAATCGACGCGTACACCCAGTTCGTGGGGATCTACGGCGCCAAGGGCCTCGCTTACATCAAGGTCAACGAAAAAGCCAAGGGCGCCGAAGGTCTGCAGTCGCCGATCGTCAAGAACCTGCACGCTGACGCACTGGCCAAGATCATCGAACTGACCGGCGCCGAAGACGGCGACCTGATTTTCTTCGGTGCCGACAAGGCCAAAGTCGTCAACGACGCCATCGGCGCGCTGCGCGTGAAGATCGGCCACTCGGACTTCGGCAAGAAAGCCGGCCTGTTCGACGACGTCTGGAAACCGCTGTGGGTGGTCGACTTCCCGATGTTCGACTACGACGAAGAGTCGGACCGCTGGACCGCGACCCACCATCCGTTCACGGCGCCGAAAGACGGCCATGAAGACATGTTGGAGACCAATCCTGGCGCCTGTATCGCCAAGGCCTACGACATGGTCCTGAACGGCTGGGAACTGGGTGGCGGTTCGATCCGTATCCACCGCGAAGAAGTGCAGAGCAAGGTGTTCCGCGCGCTGAAGATCGACGCCGAAGAAGCCCAGCTCAAGTTCGGCTTCCTGCTCGACGCGCTGCAATACGGCGCGCCGCCGCACGGTGGCCTGGCCTTCGGCCTGGACCGCATCGTGACGATGATGACCGGTTCCGATTCGATCCGCGACGTGATCGCCTTCCCGAAAACCCAGCGCGCCCAGTGCCTGCTGACCAATGCCCCGTCCGAAGTCGACGAGAAGCAGCTGCGCGAACTGCACATCCGCTTGCGCAACGCCGAACCGAAGATCGTTTAAACTGAAAAGCACGGTTCGCCGTGCTTTTTTTTCGTTTCGATCTTTGTACCGGTCTTCATCCTGATTCATGCCCATCAAAATCCCGGAATCCGTCCTCGTCGTCATCCACACGCCCGCGCTGGAGGTGCTGCTCATCGAGCGCGCCGACAAGCCCGGATTCTGGCAGTCCGTCACCGGCTCGCTCGACGCGCCCGACGAACCCCTGCTGGCGACCGCCGCGCGCGAACTGTTCGAAGAAACCGGGATCGTGGCCGATGGCGAGCGCATCGCGTTGCGCGACTGGCATCTGTCGAATGTCTATGAGATTTATCCGGTCTGGCGCCACCGCTACGCGCCCGGCGTGACCCACAACACCGAACATGTGTTCAGCGTGTGCGTGCCGCGCGACACGCCCATTGTATTGAGCGAGCGCGAGCACCTGCGCTACGAATGGCTGCCCCATGTGGAGGCGGCCGACCGCTGTTTTTCATCGTCCAACGCGGAAGCGATCCTGCAGCTTCCGCGCCGGCTACCGCGCCGGGTGGACGCGGCGGACTGACCGGCAGGGCGCCGGCCAGTTGTTGTCTCCGCCTGCTTACAGCAGCGGCGGGGTGGCCACGCCGACCAGGCCCACATCCATCCCGGGTGCGGCCATGCTGTGCAAGGTCGTGGCGGGTGCTGGCGGCGCTGGCGGCGTGGTGTCGGCAAGCAGCTCGGCATTAATTTTCGAGAAGGTCCACACTTCGCCATCGGCAAAGGCAATGCGCTGCATAGGACTCAGTGCGTTGGGCCGGTTGTTCTGCGAAATGTAATTGCTGACCGTGATCTGGTCGCTGGTGCCGGCGATCCGGATGATCAGCGACGAACCGGAGGCACTGAGCTGCAGGTCGGCGCCAGCAATGCCGGCGTCGAACTGCAGCGTGTCGATATGCGTGGAGACCTCGCTGCCCGAGAGGATGGTGTCCTTGCCGTCGCCCCGGCCGAACAGCATGATGTCGTCGCCCGCGCCGGTGGTGATCTTGTCGTCGCCGGCACCGCCCCGGATGGTGTCGTTGCCGCCATAGCCATTGATAACGTCGGCGCCGCCCTGACCCGTCAACAGATCACCCCTGCCGCTACCGCCTATGGTGTCGGCGCCAGCCGTACCGGCATACAGCAAGGCTTCGACCGCCGCCACACTCCATACCGTGCCGTCGGCAAAGACGATTTGCTGCAGCCCCGTGTCGGCTTGGGTGCTGGCGTCGCGGTGCGGGAAATTCTGCACCGTGAGCTGGTCGGCCGTGCCGGCGATACCGAGCACCAGCGCCGTTCCGGCGCTGTTGAGGATCAGGTCGGCCGGCAACACCCCTTCCTTGAACTGCAAGGTGTCGACTTTGCCGGCGGTGGCGTCCACCGTGGCGGCGATGACGTCGGCGCCATCGCCTTTGCCGAACAGGTAAGTATCGCTGCCGGTGCCGCCGGTGAGGCTGTCGTTGCCGGCGCCGCCATCGAGCGTATCGTTGCCGGCCCGTCCGTCGAGGTTGTCGGCGCCGGCCTGGCCGCTGATGCGCTCGCCCTTGATGGTCCCGCTCAGTTTGTCGGCATTGGCCGTACCGGCATACAGGCGCGCTTCCATATCCGCCAGGCCCCACACGGTGCCGTCGGCAAAGCTGATCTGTTGCAGTGGATTGCCGGCATTGGCCGGGTTGTCGTCAAGCAGGAAGCCGCTGACATCGACGCGGTCGCTGGTGCCCTTGACATCGATCCGCAGCGTGGTGCCGGAGAGGCTGAACGCGATGTTTTCCGGAACGATTCCCGCCTTGAACTGCAAGGTGTCGACCTTGCCGGCAGTGCTATCGGTGGTCGCGCGCAGCGTGTCCCAACCGTCGCCGAGGCCGAACACCACCGTGTCGCTGCCGCCGCCGCCGCTGATGGTATCGTTGCCCTTGCCGCCGTCGAGCGTATCGTTGCCGGCCTTGCCTTCCAGGGTATCGTTGCCGGCCAGGCCAGTCAGGTGGTTGTCATTGGCCAGGCCGATGAGCGTGTTGTCGTTGTTGCTGCCTGTCGAGAGCAAGGCTTCCAGTGTGGCGGCGTCCCAGATGGTGCCGTCGGCGAAGCGGACCTGCTGCAGCGGATGAACGGTCGTGGCGGTGTCGGTGGCGGGCATGAACTGCGCAAATTTCACCGTGCTGAGTACGGGATGCACTTCCACGAATCCCAGCACCAGGGCATTATCCTGTGCATAGACATGGACATCGCCCGGCAGTATGCCCGGCTTGAATTGCAGGGTGTCGTATCCACCCGCGTCCGACCATGTCACGGTATCGTCGTCGCCACCTTTGCCGAACAGGAAGGTATCGTCGCCGGCACCGCCGTTGAGGGTATCGTTGCCCGCACCGCCATCGAGCGTGTCGTTGCCGCCGTTGCCGTTCAGGATGTCGGCGCCGGCCATGCCGGTGATGACATCGCCCTTGACGGTGCCGCTGATTTCCTCGGCGCCGCTGGTGCCGGCGTACAGCAGGCTTTCTATCGTCGCCAGGTTCCATACCGTTCCGTCGGCGAAGCGGATCTCTTGCAGCGGATTGCCGGCGTTGGCGGTATCGTCCTGGGCAAGGAAGTTGTCGACCTTGATCTGGTCGGTGCCGCCGCCGATCTTGATCACCAGCGACTTGTAGGAGGTGGACAGGCGAATGTCTGCGGGCGCAATGCCCGCCTTGAACTGCAGCACGTCGACCTTGCCGAGCGAATAATCGTAAGTGGTCATCAGGGTATCGGCGCCATCGCCGCGGCCGAACAGATAGGTGTCGCTGTCGCCGCCGCCCTTGATCGTATCGTTGCCCAGGCCACCGTCGATGGTATCGTTGCCCGCATTGCCTTCCAGGAAATCATCGCCCTCCAGGCCGAACATGGTGTTGGCGTTCGCCGTGCCGGATACCCGGTCCGCGCCGGCGCTGCCGCCGTACAGCTGCGCTTCGATCGTGGCCAGGTCCCAGGTGGTGCCGTCGGCAAAGCGGATTTGCTGAAGTGCATTGATGGCGGTGCTGGTATCGTGGTTCGGCATGAACTGCTCGACCTTCACCTCGTCGGCGCTGCCCTTGATCTTGACCAATAGCGCGCTGTAGGGCGAGGCTTCGAGCAGCACATCGCCCGGCAGCACGCCTGGCTTGAACTGCAGCGTGTCGACGCCGCCGCCGTTGTACACGGTGATGCTGTCCTGGCCATCGCCCTTGCCGAACAGGAAGGTGTCGTTGCCGGCGCCGCCATTGACAGTGTCGTTGCCGCTGCCGCCATCGATGGTATCGTTGCCGGCATTACCGTCGAGCCTGTCGGCGCCGCCCAGGCCGTTGATCAGGTCGGCGCCGCTGGTGCCGCTGATGGTGTCGTTGCCGTCGGTCGTGCCATTCAGTTTGGCAAGAATGGCGGCGGCGTCCCACGCCGTGCCATCGTCGAAACGGATTTGCTGCAGCGGATTGAAGGCATTCCCGATATCGTCCCTGTTCAGGAAGAAGGTGACCGTGATTTTGTCGGTGCTGCCTTTCAAGGTAATGATCAGGTCGCTAAGATAGCGGCTCAGGATCACGTCGCCAGGGGCGATGCCGGCCTTGAATTGCAAGATGTTGAATTTGCCTGGCGCAGCGTCTTCCTCCGTGCGGATATCATCCTGGCCGTCGCCTCTGCCGAACAGATAGGTATCGTTGCCGAGGCCGCCATGGATGACGTCGTTGCCCAGGCCGCCATCGATGGTGTCGTCGCCGCCTTTGGCGTCGATCCAGTCATCGCCGGCCTGTCCGCTGATCAGCTCGCCCTTGACGGTCCCTTCGAGGCGATCGGCATCCCTGGTTCCCGCGTACAAGGCAGCCTGCATGGCGGCCAGGTTCCAGCGCGTGCCGTCGGCAAACCGGACTTCCTGCACCGGGTTGTAAGGCGAGGCCGGGTCGTCATTGCTCAGGAAGCTGTCGATCGTCACCTGGTCCGCACTATCCTTGAGTTTGAACACCACGCCGCCATAGCCGACCGGGGCCGGGGTAACGACGACATCGCCCGGCAGGACGCCCGGCTTGAACTGGAGCGTGCCCAGGCGCCCCGTTTCCAGGGTCATGCCGCCCCAGATGGTGTCCTTGCCGTCGCCTTTGCCGAACAGGTATGTGTCCTTGCCGAAGGCGCCGTACAGCGTGTCGTTGCCGGCGCCGCCGTCGAGCGTGTCGTCGCCGTTATCGCCATACAGGCTGTCATTGCCGTCGTTGCCCAGGAGCAGATCGTTGTCGAGTCCGCCGACCACGATATCGTTGCCTGCGCCGCCATCGAGCGTGTCGGCGCCTTGCGCGCCATCGAGGCGGTCGTCGTCTGCGCCGCCGTCGAGCTTGTCGTTGCCTTCATTGCCCGCCAGGTTGTCGTTGCCTGCGCCGCCGAACAGCTGGTCGTTGCCGAGACCGCCAATCAGGGTGTCGGTGCCGGCCCCGCCCTCGATGGTATCGTCGCCGCCTCTGCCGTCGAGCACGTCATTGCCGCCCAGGCCGCCGATCGCATCGCCCAGGTAGGTGCCGCCGCGCACGTCGGCGCCCTCGGTGCCGGCGTACAGGCGGGCCTGGATCTCGGCCAGGTTCCAGGTGGTGCCGTCGGCGAAGACAATCTGTTGCAGGGGATTGGCGCTGTTGGTGGTATTGGTTCCGTAGAAGAAGCCGTCGGCCCGGAACTGGTCGCTGCCGCCGATGATATTGATCAGCAGGGAGGTGCCCACCATGTCGAAGGCGAGGTCGGACGGCAGCACGCCTTCCTTCAGGCGCAGGGTGTTGACTTCGGTCATCGGGCGCACATCGGTCATGTAGACGATGTCGCGCCCGTCGCCACGGCCGAACAGGTAGCTGTCGTTGCCCAGGCCGCCATTCATGAAATCGTTGCCTGTGCCGCCCTCGAGGATGTCGTTACCGGCGAAACCGAACAATTGATCGTTGCCGGCCAGGCCGTTGAGGGTGTCATCGGCCGCGCCGCCGTTGAGGGTGTCGTTGCTGGCGGTGCCGTTCAGGGGCGTGTTGAGGTTGGTGCTTGAGGCGGTGGTCGTATTCAGGGGCATGAATCTCTTTCTGGCGGTGGTGAGGTCGGTATGCGTTGCGGATGTGCTCGTACAACATCAGAACGGCAGTGCGGAAATTGCACATCTTAATGTTATTTATGTACAACAATAATATCATGTGGACAATAGTGATAAACCTCAAATTTGAGGAAAATAGTGAAGTTCAACAACACCTTGCTTGCCCGGCTGCGCGATGCAAGCGTCATGCTTAAAAAACAGATAAGCAAATGCGAAAAAAGTCCTTCTGTTTGCGCAGGACTTGAGGCAGGCTCGTTGGATGAAAAACGACTACCCCGACCCGGCCGGCTGCCGCGCCCCGCACTGGAACCTTGGCCCCGTGATCGAACAGCTGCGCGTCTCGCGCGAGGCCACGCATAACATCCGCCACCACGGGCGGGTGCGCGAGCTGCCCTCGCGCGAAGCGCTCACCGTGATCGTCAACGGCCTGTCGGCCGCGCTGTTCCCGACCCATTACGGGCGTCCCAACCTGACCGACGACAGCATCGACTATTTTGTCGGCGACACCCTCACCACCACCCTCAACCGCCTGGTCGAACAGGTGCGCCGCGGCCTGCTGTTCGCGGCCCAGCCGGACGACGCCAGCGAGGAAGAGCTGGTGCGCAAGGCGGCGGCCATCACGCGCGACTTCGCCGCCGGCCTGCCCGCCATCCGCGCGCTGCTGGTGTCGGACGTGCAGGCCGCGCTGGCGGGCGACCCGGCCGCCACCTCGGTGGCCGAAATCATGCTGTGCTACCCGGGCACCATCGCCATCCTGTACTACCGCTTCGCGCACCGCCTGCACCAGCTGGGCGTGCCCTTCCTGGCGCGCCTGGTGTCCGACATCGGCCACTCGCTGACCGGAATCGACATCCATCCGGGCGCGCGCATCGGCGCCAGTTTCTTCATCGATCACGGCACCGGCGTGGTGATCGGCGAGACCGCCATCATCGGCCAGCGCGTGCGCCTGTACCAGGCCGTGACCCTGGGCGCGAAGCGCTTTCCGGCCGACCAGAACGGGGTCCTGATCAAGGGCGTGGCGCGCCATCCGGTCGTCGAGGACGATGTGGTGATTTATGCGGGCGCCACCATCCTGGGGCGGATTACCATCGGCGCCGGGTCGACCATCGGCGGCAATGTGTGGCTGACCGACAGCGTGGCGCCGGGCAGCACGGTGTCGCAGGCGCAGATGCGCAGCGACCAGGGCGGCGGCGACGCAGCATGAGACCTTGCGCTGTATTGCTTATAAAGTAATATTTCCGTGCTACACTGCCTGCCCGTTGAATCCGACGCATCAAGGAAACCGGCATGCAGTCCGCAGCACCCATCGACGCCGCCACCAGCGCGCAAGCGCTTTATCACCCCGGGGCCGGTTGGGAAAGGCGCTTCTGGCTGATCTTTGCGGGCCAGTCCCTGTCCCTGCTCGGCTCCGCACTGACCCAGTTCGTGCTGCTGTGGTGGATTGCCGATACCACCGGCAGCGTCTCGGCGCTGGCCGGCGCCGGTGCTGCCGCGCTGCTGCCGCTCGCCTTGCTCAGTCCCCTGGCCGGCACCTTCGCCGACCGCTACAGCCGCCCCATGCTGATGATCGCCGCCGACACCATCAGCGCGGCATGCATGGTGCTGCTGATCGTGCTGTTCCTCGGCGGCGGCATCGCCTTGTGGCATATCTACCTCGTGATGTTCGCGCGCAGCGCCATGCAGGCCTTCCAGATGCCGGCGGCGGCGGCCAGCGTGGCCATGCTGGTGCCGGCCAGCTTCCTGCCGCGCGCGGCGGGCCTGAACCAGATCATGCAAAGCGTGACCATGATCGCGCCGGCGCCCCTGGGCGCACTCGCGATGGGTGTCATGCCGCTCGGCTGGGCGCTCGCGATCGACGCCGTCACGGCGCTGGCCGGCATCGTGCCGCTGCTGGTGCTGCGCATTCCGCAGTCCTTTGCCGCGCCCGGCCAGCAAGCAGGGCTCTGGAGCGAGTGCCGCGCCGGCGCGGCCATGATCTGGTCCAACCCGGGCCTGCGCCGGCTGTATGGGTTGATCGGTCTGATGATGCTCATCATCATGCCCAGCCTGGTGCTGGTGGCGCTGCTGGTCAAGCAGCATTTTGGCGGTGGCGCGGGCCAGGTGGCGCTGATGGAAGCCTTGTCGGGGGTAGGGCTGCTCGGCGGCGGCATCGTCGTCGCGGTATTGGCGCCGCAGCGCCAGGTGCCGTGGATACTATGGGGTTTCGCCGCTACCTGCCTGGCATTGGCGCTGACCGGACTTACGCCGGGCACGATGTTTTATGCAGCGCTGGTAGCGTGGACACTGTGCGGGCTCGCTTGCGCCGCCGGCAATGCGTCGCTCATGGCGCTGCTGCAAGCGGGCATCCCCAACCAGATGCAGGGCCGCGCGTTTTCGCTGCTCGATGCAGTTATCGGCCTGGGCGCCCCGGTCGGCCTGGCGCTTGGGGCGCCGCTCGGAGAGCTGATCGGAATCCGCGCGCTGTTCGTGCTGGTCGGCGTACTGGGAACCCTGGTCTGCCTGGCTGGGTTTTTCTCGCCGGCCTTGATGCGCCTCGACGGCGCACCAGCGGCCGCGCCGCTTCCGGCCGGCGGCACCCGGCCGTAACACGAGCGCTGCGGCGTTTCTTGGGCGCTTCAATAGCGTCAGGCTGCCGATTGCAGCGGCGCTTCGATGCGCACCTGGCGTCCATGGTGGCTGGCCGCCAGGCGCGAACCTTTGCCGCTTAGCCGGTGGCGCAGGGTGGCGCCGATGTTGGCGATGGCGCTGCCGCTGTCTGCGGCGCTGGCGTAGCGGCCGCGCCGCTGCAGTTCCGGCACCACCAGCTCCACCACGTCGCGCATGGTTTCATGAGAGATGGCAAAGGCGAGGTTGAAGCCATCGATGCCGGTGTGCTCCATCCACGCTTCCAGCTGGTCGGCCACCTCGGAGGGCGAGCCGACCAGGATCGGCCCGCGTCCTCCGAGGCCGATGAAGCGCGCCGCCTCGCGCACGGTCCAGGTGCGCGACGGGTCGGCCGCGCTCAGGGACGCGAGGGCGGAGCGGCCCGCTTCGGTCTCGATGTACTCGATGGCGGCGTCGAGCGGGACGCGGCTGAAATCGACGCCGGTCCAGCCGGACAGCAGGGCCAGAGCTGCGTCGATGTCGACATGGCGCTGGTAGTCTTCGTACTTGGCGTGCGCTTCTTCGGAGGTGGGCGCGGTGACGATCAGCGCCTGCGCGTAGACCAGCAGGGCGTCGCCATCGCGGCCGGCGGCGCGCACGGCGGCCCGGGTGTCGTCCACGTAGCGCCTGACGACATGCACGCTCGGGCCGCTGACGAAGGTCGCCTCCGCGTGGCGCGCCGCAAAGGCCATGCCGCGCGGCGAGGCGCCGGCCTGGTACAGGAAGGGGGTACGCTGCGGCGACGGCTCGCACAGGTGGATGCCGGGCACGCTGTAATGGCGGCCGGCGTGCTTGATCGGGTGTACCTTGGCCGGATCGGCGTAGACGCCGCGCACCTTGTCGCGCACCACGGCGTCGTCTTCCCAGCTTTTCTCCCACAGCTTGTAGACCACGTCGAGGTATTCGTCGGCCAGGTCGTAGCGTTCGTCGTGGGCGAGCTGCTGTTGCAAGCCCAGGTTGCGCGCCGCGCTGTCGAGGTAACCGGTGACGATGTTCCAGCCGATGCGCCCGCGCGTCAGATGGTCGAGCGTCGAGATGCGGCGCGCAAAGGTGTACGGATGCTCGTAGGTCAGGGCGGCGGTGACGCCGATGCCCAGGTGGCGCGTGGCGCCGGCGATGATCGGCACCAGTGCCAGCGGGTCGTTCAGCGGCGCCTGCACCGCGTGGCGCAGGGCCGCGTCCGCGCTGCCCTGGTACACGTCGTACACGCCCAGCACATCGGCCAGGAAGATGGCGTCGAAATGGCCCGCTTCGAGCAACTGCGCCAGTTCGGTCCAGTAGTCGGCGTCGAGGTAGCGGTGGCTGTTGTCGCGCGGGTGGGTCCACAGTCCGGGAGACTGGTGGCCCACGGTGTTCATCTGGAACGCGTTGAAGCGAATCGGCTTGGCCATGATGCTATTTGGCTGCCGCTTGCAGGGCCAGCTGGTAGTCGGTCTTGGCGTAGCCGGCGAAGTGCTTGTTGGTCACGGCCAGGAACTCGGGCGAGCGGTAGGCTGCCGCCAGGTCCTTGGCGAACTGCTTCTGCTTGTCGGCGCTGCGCACGGCCACCAGGTTGATGTAGTTGGGCGAGATCTTTTCGGTGATCAGCGCCTCGGTCAGTTTCAGTCCCGTCGCCAGCGCATAGTTCCCGTTGACGAAAGCGTAGTCGGTGTCCTGCAGCGAGCGCGGAAGCTGGGCCGCTTCCAGCGGCACCAGCTTGATCTTCTTCTGGTAGCTGGCGATGTCCTTTTCCGACGCGCGCACCGGGTCGAACTTGTCGCGCAGCTTGATCCAGCCCAGCTGGTCGAGCAGCACCAGCGCGCGCGCCTGGTTGGTCGGGTCGTTGGGCAATGCTACGCTGCTGCCGTCCTTGACCTGCGCCAGCGACTTGTGCTTCTTGCTGTAGATGGCGATGGGCGCGGTCGGAATCGTCACCAGGTCGGTCAGCGCCAGTTTGTGTTCGGCGGCGAATTTGTTCAGGTAGACGATGTGCTGGAATACGTTGGCGTCGAGCGAGCCTTCGGCCAGCGCGAAGTTGGGCTGGATATAGTCGTTGAATTCGATGACCTTGACCTTGTAGCCCTGCTTTTCGAGGATCGGCTTGATCCCCAGCTTGATCTGGTCGGCGTACGGACCGGCGCTGGTGCCGATGACGATTTCTTTCGGGTCCTTGGCGGCGCTGGCGGAAGTGGCAAAGGCCAGGCCGGCAATGGCGGCAAGGATGGTACGGCGTGCGATGAACATGGTGTCCCCTGAAATGAAGTGAATGAACGGTTAGCGCTGGTCGATGCGGCGTGCGATGCGGGTCCCGGTGAACTGGATGGTCTGCACCAGCAGCACCAGGATGGCGACGGTGACGATCATGATGTCGGTCTCGAAGCGGTAGTAGCCGTAGCGGATCGCCAGGTCGCCGATGCCGCCGCCGCCCACCACGCCGGCCACCGCCGAATACGACAGGAAGCTGATCGACAGCACCGTCAGGGCCAGTACCAGCCCGGAACGGGCCTCCACCAGCAGCACGCGGGTGACGATCTGGAATTCGGAGGCGCCCATGGCGTGCGCCGCTTCGATCACGCCGCGCGGCACGTCGCGCAGGTTCTGTTCGACCAGGCGCGCAAAGTAGGGGATGGCCGCGAACGAGAGCGGCACGGCGGCCGCCAGCGGGCCGATCGAGGTGCCCGCGATGATGCGCGTGAACGGCACCAGCGCCACCAGCAGGATGATGAAGGGGAAGGAGCGCACGGTGTTGACGATCCAGCCGAGGACCAGCGCGAGCGGGCGGTTTTGCAGCGACTGGCCGTCGGCCACCAGGAACAGCACGATGCCGAGCGGCCCGCCCAGCACCACGGCGGACGTCAGGCCGATGGCCAGCATGGTCATGGTCTGGCCGAGCGCCACCCACAGTTCGGGCAGCAGGGTGACGACATTGTCAAACATGTTCGATTCCTTTCCATGCGCTGGCGGCGAAACCTTCGCTGCCGTACCAGGCCAGCTCGCGTCCCAGCGCGGTGATGCGCGCGCTGCTGGTGTCGGCCAGCGCGAATTGTTCGGCCAGTTCGCCGTCTTCGATCACGGCGACCCGGTTGCAGATCGCCCCCAGCACCGACAGCTCGTGGCTGACGATGACGATGGTCACGCCCAGGCGCAGGTTGATGTCGCGCAGGGTGTCGAGCAGGGAGCGCGTGGTTTCGGCGTCGAGCGCCGATGTCGGTTCGTCGCACAGCAGCACGTCGGGCCGGCTGGCCAGCGCGCGGGCGATGGCGGCGCGCTGTTTCTGGCCGCCGGAGAGCTGGGCCGGATAGTTCCCGGCCTTGTCGGCCAGGCCGACCAGTTCCAGGCATTCGAGCACGCGCGCGGCCAGGCGCGGCGCGTTCAGCGTGCCGTGGATGCGCAGCGGGAAGGCGACGTTCTCGTAGACGGTGGCGTTTTGCAGCAGGTTGAACTGCTGGAAAATCATACCGATGTTCTGGCGCGCGTCGCGCAGTGCGCGCTTGCCCAGCGCGGTCAGTTCGCGTCCGGCCACGGTGATGGTGCCGCGGTCGGGGCGCTCGAGCAGGTTAATCAGGCGCAGCAGGGTCGATTTGCCGGCGCCGCTCTTGCCGATCAGGCCGAAGACGTCGCCCTTGTCGACCGTCAGGCTGACGTTCCTGACGGCGTCGAATGTGCCGCCGCGCGGCAGGGCGAAGGATTTGCTGGCGCCGTCGATGCGGATCAGCGCTTCGCTGTGGGTGGTGTGAGTGCTCATGGTGTCAGGAGTAGGCGGTCGGTTCGGGGACGCTGCCATCGAGGACGTAGCGTCCGAGGTCGCGCAGCTTGTAGTCGATCGGGTCGTGCAGGGTGTGCACGCGCACATTGCGCCAGAAGCGGTCGTAGCCGAACCTGGCCGAGGTGGCGCGCGCGCCGGTCAGCTCGAACATCTGGCTGCTGATGTCGATGCCGGCGCGGTGCGACAGGGCCTTGGCTTCGGCCACGGCGACCGCCACTTCGCCGCGTTCGCGCGCCGTGAGCAGCGCTCCCTTGTTGAAGGCGCGCTCCAGTTCCTGGGCCGCAAGGTCGGCCAGCACCTGGGCGGGGCGCAACAGCAGCCACAGTTGGCCGTAGCGGTGCTGGATGAAGGGGTCGTCGCCGGCGGCGTCCACGCCGGACGCGAACCAGGGACGCGACTGCGCGCGCGTGTATTCGCGGGCGGCATCGAAGGCGCCGGTGGCGATGCCGAGGTACAGATTGGCCATGATCAGCTGCGCCACCTGCGAGCGCAGCGTGGCTTGCGCAGTCGGGGCCTGGCCGGGAGCCTGCAGCACGTATTGGTCCGGCAGGTGCACCTGGTGGAAGTGGACGTTACCGCTGTCGGTCTGCTTCTGGCCGAAGGCGTCCCAGTCGGCCTGCACGCGCACCCCCGGCTGCGCGGTCGGCAGCACGCCGATCAGCGCTTCGCCGGCGGCGGCATCCCAGGCCGAGACGGTCAGCCAGTCGGAGCCGACCGAGCCCGATGAAAAGCTCTTCACGCCATTGAGGGTAAAACCGTCGGCGCCGCGCAGCGCCGTGGTGCGCTGGTCGAGCGGGTTCAGGGCGTTACCCCAGAACAGGCCCTGTTCGACGGTGATCGTCAGCAGGTGGCGCTGCTGCTGCGCGCTGCCGTACAGGCGAATGCCGGCCAGTTGCAGGTGGTGGAAGCCGAAGACGTGCGCCAGGGCGCTGTCGGCGCGCGCCAGGATGCGGATGACCTGGTACACCAGCGGCCACGGCGCGCCCTGGCCGCCGAATTCGACGGGGATCGACAAGGTGAGCAGACCCGATGCGCGGATCCATTCGCGCTCCTCGGCCGCATGGCCGCCGTCGCGGTCGCGCTGTACCGCGGTGGCGGCGAGGCGTCCGGCGAGTGCGCTGGCGATCGAGATCGGGTCGCTGGCGGCAGCGTCTGGAACGGGGCGGAGCAGGGTGGCTGACATGGTGGAACAAGCCTTGTAGGACAGTCGGGGAGGCCAGTATTGCATCGGCCATGGGGCGGCGTGAACGAAGATATCCGCCCTTCCTTATGCGCAAACCGATGGAACGAAAAGCGCATATCGAAGCGCAAAAGCATTCGTTCCGATTTGCGCGCATGGGCCGTAGCCTGTGTCCATTCGTTTGCATGACCTCACACCGGATCGGAAAAATCATGAGCGTTCTTTTGCTGGGCGGGAGCCCGTCGGTATCGTCGAGCAGCGCCAGGCTGCTGCAGCACGTGGGCGACAAGCTCGCCCTGCACGGCCACCGCTGCAATACCCTGCAGGTGCGCGACCTGCCGGCGCAGGCCCTGCTGCATGCGAACTTCGACGATCCGGCCATCGTGCGCGCCACGGCGCTGTTGCTCGACGCCGATGCCATCGTGGTCGCCACGCCGGTATACAAGGCGGCGTACACGGGCATCCTGAAAGCCTTCCTCGACCTGCTGCCGCAGGATGGCCTGGACGGCAAGCTGGTGCTGCCGCTGGCCACCGGCGGCAGCCAGTCGCACATGCTGGTGCTCGATTACGCACTGCGGCCGGTGCTGGCGTCGCTGGCGGCGCGCTTCATCCTGCCGGGGATTTACGCCACCTCCGACCAGCTGCGCTGGAACGCCGCCACCGGCCTGACGCTCGATGCGCCGATTGCGGCGCGCGTGGCGCGCGGCGTCGAGCAGTTCTCGACCGAGCTGTTCGCGCTGCCGCAACAGCGCCTGCAAGCGCAGCACACCCTGCATTCCCTCGCCGTCTGACATCAGAAAGAGAGCGCATCATGCATTCGCATCTGGAACAACGCAGCGCGCGCCGGCGCACCCTGGGCATGCTGTTTGCCGCCGCCGTCGCCGGCGCCTTGCCCGGCGCGGCCCGTGCGCAAAGCGCCAAGGAAGTGCGCATCGGCTACCAGAAATACGGCACCCTCACGCTGCTCAAGGGGCGCGGCACGCTGGAAAAGCGCCTGGCCGCCAGGGGCGTGGCGGTCAAGTGGACCGAGTTCCCGGCCGGCCCGGTGCTGCTCGAAGGGCTGAACGTGGGCAGCATCGACTTCGGCACCGTGGGCGAGGCGCCGCCGATCTTTGCGCAGGCCGCCGGGGCCAACCTGGTCTACGTCGGCAACGAGCCGCCCTCCCCGAGTTCGGAGGCGATCGTCGTGCCCAAGGGTTCGGCCATCCGCACGGTGGCCGATTTGAAGGGCAGGAAGGTCGCCCTGAACAAGGGGTCGAACGTGCACTACCTGCTGGTGCGGGCGCTGGAAAAAGCCGGCGTCGATTACAAGGACGTGCAGACGGTGTTCCTGCCGCCGGCCGACGCGCGCGCCTCGTTCGAGCGCGGGGCGGTCGATGCATGGGTGATCTGGGACCCGTTCCTGGCCGCCGCCGAAAAGCAGCTCGGCGCGCGCGTGCTGGCCGATGGCAAGGGCCTGGTGTCGAACCACCAGTTCTACCTGGCGGCGCGCCCGTATGCCGAGGCGCAGCCGGAGATCGTGCGCATCGTGATCGAGGAGCTGGCCAAGGTCGACGAGTGGGGACGCCAGAACATCAAGGAGGTGGCCGCCATCCTGGCCGCGCAAACGGGGCTGGACAGCGCGATCGTGGAGCTGGCCGCGCAGCGCTATGCGTATGGGGTCAAGCCGGTCACGCCGGAAGTCATTCGCGAGCAGCAGAAGATCGCCGACGTCTTCGCGAACCTCAAGCTGATTCCGAAACCGATTGTCGTCAAGGACGCGCAGCTGCCGTTCAAGTTATAAATTCAGGAGTCCTGTCATGTCGTTGAATGTGTTCTGGTTTATCCCCACCCATGGCGATAGCCGCTATCTTGGTACCAGCAAGGGTGCGCGCAGTGTCGATGCCGACTATCTGCGCCAGGTCGCCGTAGCAGCCGATACCCTCGGCTACGACGGCGTCCTTCTGCCAACCGGGCGTTCCTGCGAGGACGCCTGGGTGGTGGCGTCGTCGCTGATGGCCGTCACGCAGAAGCTCAAGTTCCTGGTGGCGATCCGTCCCGGCCTGTCGACGCCGGGACTGGCGGTGCGCATGGCTTCGACCTTCGACCGCCTCTCGAACGGACGCCTGCTGATCAACGTGGTGACCGGCGGCGACCAGGGCGAACTGGAGGCCGACGGCCTGTTCGCGGACCACGGCAAACGCTATGAAATCTCGGACGAATTCTTCCGCATCTGGCGCGCCACCATGGCGGGCGAGGGCGGTGCGGCCGGCTACGACTTCGAGGGCAAGCACTTGCAGGTCAAGGGGGCGAAGACGCTCTATCCGCCGCTGCAAAAGCCGTATCCGCCGCTGTACTTCGGCGGCTCGTCCGAGCCCGCGCACGAACTGGCGGCCGAGCAGATGGATGTGTACCTGACCTGGGGCGAGCCGCCGGCCGCGGTGGCCGAGAAACTGGCCGATATCCGCGCGCGCGCCGCGAAACATGGGCGCACCTTGCGCTTCGGGATTCGCCTGCACGTGATCGTGCGCGAAACGAACGAGGCGGCCTGGCGCGCGGCCGACGAATTGATCAGCCATCTCGACGACGACATCATCGCCAAGGCGCAGGCGGCCTTTGCGAAGATGGATTCGGTCGGCCAGCGGCGCATGGCGGCCCTGCACGGCGGCCGCCGCGACAGGCTGGAAGTGTCGCCCAACCTGTGGGCCGGCGTGGGCCTGGTGCGCGGCGGCGCCGGCACCGCGCTGGTGGGCGACGCCGAAACGGTGGCCGCGCGCATGCGGGAATATGCGGACCTGGGGATCGACACCTTCATCCTGTCCGGCTATCCGCACCTGGAAGAATCGTACCGCTTCGCCGAACTGGTGTTCCCCCTGCTCGGCAAGGGCAAGCAGGCCGGCGAACAGTCGATCAGCGGGCCGTTCGGCGAGATGATGGCCAGCGATATCCTGCCGAAGAAGGCGGCCTGACCATGGCCGGCATCGCCGCCGCGCCTGGCGTGCCCCGGCCATCGGCACTGGCGCCCTGGGCGCTGCCGGCCGGCCTGATCCTGGCCTGGCAGATCGCGGCGCAGGCGGGCTGGCTGTCGAGCCGCATCCTGCCGGAGCCGTGGGCCGTGGCGAAGGCGTTCTGGACCCTGGCGGTGTCTGGCGAGCTGTGGCAGCACCTGCGCACCAGCCTGTGGCGCGCCGCCACCGGTTTTGCCATCGGCGCCGGCCTCGGCTTGCTGCTGGGTTTGCTAAACGGCAGCGTCAAGCGGGCGGAGGCCTTGCTCGACACGACCTTACAAATGATCCGCAACATTCCGGCGCTGGCCCTGATTCCACTGGTCATTTTGTGGTTCGGTATCGACGAAACCGCCAAGCTGTTCCTGCTGGCGATCGGCGTATTTTTTCCGGTGTACCTGAATACCTTCCACGGCATCCGCTCGGCCGACCAGGGCTTGATCGACATGGCGCGCAGCTATGGCTTGTCGGGCTGGCCGCTGTACCGCGACGTGATCCTGCCGGCGGCGCTGCCGTCGATCCTGGTGGGGGTGCGCTTTTCGCTGGGACTGGTGTGGGTGCTGCTGATCGTGGCGGAAACCATTTCGGCCCAGGCCGGCATTGGCTACATGACCATGAATGCGCGCGAATTCCTGCAAACCGATGTCGTGCTGGTCGGGATTTTGCTGTACGCCCTGCTGGGCAAGGCGGCCGACCTCTTGTCGCGCGGCCTGGAAAAGCACTTCTTGCGCTGGAATCCGGCGTACCGCTAATCACCATCGGGACACAGCATGCAAATCAACCGCATCGAAGAAAGCACCGTCGGCGCCGCCGCCGCGCTGGGCCAGCATGGCGTGGGCGTTTCGCTGCGCGGCGTCACGAAAAGCTATGCCGGACGCGAAGTGCTGGGCGCAATCGACCTGGACCTGGCGCCCGGCGAATTCGTCGCCGTGATCGGACGCAGCGGTTGCGGCAAGAGCACCTTGCTGCGCACCATCGCGCAACTGGACACCGTGGACGCCGGCCAGATCCGCATCGGCGATGGCCGGCGCGCCGCGAACGTGCGCATCATGTTCCAGGAAGCGCGCCTGTTGCCGTGGAAGAGCGTGCTGGAGAATGTGGCGCTGGGCTTGCCGGGTGCGCGCGCACGCGCCGCCGCCGCGCTGGACACGGTCGGTCTGGCGGCGCGCGCCGGCGACTGGCCCACCGAACTATCGGGCGGGCAGCGTCAGCGCGTAGCCCTGGCGCGCGCGCTGGTGCACGAGCCGCAACTGTTGCTGCTGGACGAACCGCTGGGTGCGCTCGACGCCCTGACCCGCATCGAGATGCAGCAATTGATCGAATCGCTGTGGCTGGCGCGCGGCTTCACCGCCGTGCTGGTTACGCATGACGTGCAGGAAGCGCTGGCCCTGGCCGACCGCGTGCTGCTGGTCGAGGACGGCGGCATCGGCCTGGACCTGCATGTGGACTTGCCCCGTTCCGGCCGGCGCGGCACGGCGGCCTTTGCAGCGCTGGAGCAGAGCGTGCTGGCACGGGTGCTGCAAAAATAGATCACGCAGCAAGGCCGCGCTGCCGCTATTCCTTGCCGATACTGCGGCGCTGCTTCCGGGCATCCGCCTGGCGCACGCGGTCCAGCATGGCGTCGAGCGGGACCAGGCCGTCGTCGTCCGCAGCCAGATCGCGCGCATTCACGTCGCCGATGCCGTGTAACTGCTTCGGATCGATGTAGAGGCGATCGCCCCGCAGCGTCGCATCCGACCATGACACCTCGCCGTCCTTCTCGCTGACGACGATCGGCCAGGATGCGACACGAAACGTCGGACCCCATTCGCCGATATGCGATCTGAAGATGCGGACCGGCCCGGCTTCGCCAAGCAGCACTTTGTCAACCCTCACTTCCATGATCTGGCAACCCGGCGAATTATGAATGCACACCCTGCCGGCATCGGGCTTGCAAGTGGGCGGACAACCATCCGCCCCGAACGGCAGCAAGGTCACTTTCTGCACGTGACCGGTCAGAACGACGTCTTCTGCCCGCGCGGTGAGGCAGGCGCCGGGAAGTAAAAGTGCAAGAAAAAGTGCTGTGGCATGCCGCATTGCAGTCCCCCGCTGTTCGGTGTTATTCAATTGTTGAAGCCGCATGGTATGACATGCCGGCTCAGTTCCCCTGGGCCGGTGCGGCGATGCGCTGGCTGAAGCGCTGCACCGCCGGCCCGCACAGCATGACGATGGTAAAGGCAGCCGGCCAGGCGGCCAGGAAGGCGCGCATCCAGCGCACAGTATAGTCGGGACCGAACCCCAGATTGAGCCACGTTACCCACCCTGTCATGAGAAATGACATCAGTGCCGACATCACGATGCTAAACAGCAGTCGCGTCTTGAATTGATTGGACATGGGCTTTGCCTTGAAGTTCCCGAAGCCGTCCAGCGTAATCGATTGCGAATCGATATACTAGGTAGACAATATCAATCTCTAATTCCACAAATCGCAATCATGATGCTCGATGACCTGTCCCTCTTCGTTGCCATCGTCGAGGCAGGCAGCCTGGCGGCGGCGGCCGAGGGCCTGGACTTGCCGGCCGCCACCGTGACGCGGCGCTTGCAGGCGCTGGAGCGCGCCCTCGGCTACAAATTGCTCAACCGCAGTGCGCGCCGCATGCAGCTCACGGCCGAGGGCGCGCAATACTACGAGCAGTGCCGTCCCCTGATCCACGCCTTGCGCCAGGCTACCCAGCGCCTCGATGCCACCCTGGGCGCCATATCCGGCAACATTCGCGTGACGGCGCCGGTGCACCTGGCGCAGGGTTACTTCCGGGATGCATGGTCGGGCTTCCTGCACACCTGGCCCGAGGTGACCCTGGAAGTGGAATTGTCGAACGACCTGGTCGACGTGGTCGGCAGCGGCGCCGACCTGGCCATCCGCGTGGGCGAGCAGCAGGATTCCAGCCTGAACCAGAAGCTGCTGGCCAGCACCGACCTGATGCTGGTCGCCGCGCCCGCCTACCTTGCGCGCGCCGGGGTGCCGCACACGCCGGCCGAACTGGAAACGCACGCGCGCATCGTCGGCCGACCTCTGACTCGCTGGAAGCTGCGCAACCGCGCCGACGACACCGAGGTCGTGCTGCAGGGCGCGCCGCGCTTCCAGGCCAACCAGATGGACCTGGCGCTGTCGATGGCGCTCGATGGCCTGGGCATCATGCTGTGTCCAGGCACCATGGGCCGCCAGCATCTGGCGTCCGGTGCGTTAACCGTGGTATTGCCCGGCTGGAGCACCGAACAGCGCCACATCTATGCGCTCTGGTCGCAGCAGCGCTACCTGCCGGCCCGGGTGCGCGCGCTGCTAGATTACCTGAGCGCATTTACCGGCGCCCATCCGCTGTGAGCGGAGGCCAAGTGCGCACGATAGAGTTCCTTCTGAAGAACATCCACCGATGGGGTTAGAATGTTCCCATGAAGATCCGTGTCGCTACCTATAATATCCACAAAGGCGTGTCCTCCATCCGGAGCACACCGCGCGTGCTGGCCCTGAAAAAGGCGATCGCCCAATTCGACGCCGACGTCGTGTTCCTGCAAGAAGTGCAGGGCAAGCACGACCGCAATTCGGCGAAGTTCGGCGACGAGAGCCGCGGACACCGCCACTGGCCCGAGCGTGCCCAGCACGAATATTTCGCGGGCGACTCGCACCATTCCGCCTACGGCATGAACGCGGTCTACGACCACGGCCACCACGGCAACGCCTTGCTGTCGGCCTATCCGATCGGCGGCACCCACAACCATGACGTGTCGGACCATGCGTATGAACAGCGCGGCATTCTTCACTGCATCCTCGATACCCCGACATGCCAGGTGCATTGCTATGTGGTCCACCTGGGCCTGTTCGAATCGGGACGCGGGCGCCAGACCCAGGCGCTGATCGATTGCGTCAACGCCTCGGCGCCTGACGGCGAGCCGGTCATCATCGCGGGCGACTTCAACGACTGGCGCAACACCCTCAGCGACAAGCTGCGCAAGGAACTGGGCGTGAGCGAAGTGTTCGACGAACTGGGCGCGCGCTCGCGCCTGGGCGATATGGTGCGCAGTTTTTCGGGACGCGAAAAAACGGTGTATCCGGCGCGCACCTTCCCGGCCGCGCTGCCGTTCTTCCGCCTCGACCGCATTTACGTGCGCGGCTTCCAGGTCGACGCGGCCGAGGTCCTGCACGGGTCCTTATGGGCCAAATTATCCGATCACGCCCCCATCGTCGCCAACCTCAAGCTGGCCTGAGGCTTTGCCACCAACCTGAAGCACTATGCGCTCGGTCCATTACACCGCAAACAACGACATTACCCTGCTCGAAACCGGACTGGCGTTCTTCCCTGCGGTGATTGCGGCGATCGATGCCGCGCAATACGACATTTACTTCGAAACCTATATCTACGCCGACGACGCAACCGGGCGCGCGGTGACCGAGGCCCTGTGCCGCGCGGGCGAACGCGGGGTCAAGGTGCGCGTGGTGACCGACTGGTGGGGCACCGGGCATGCGCGTTCGACCGCGCTGGGTGTGGCGTTTGCCGCCGCCAACGTGCGCTTTCGCGCCTTTAATGCCTGGTTCAAGCGCGGCGTGGCGCGCACCCACCGCAAGATCGTGGTGGTCGACCGGGAAGTGGCGTTTGTGGGCGGCATCAACGTCAACGACGACTGGTACTGCGATTACGATCCGGGCAAGCGCCTGCCGGCGCCGCGCTGGGATTTTGCGGTGCAGGTGCGCGGCCCGCTGGTGGCCGCCATCCACCTCGAAATGCAGACCCAGTGGGCGCGCGTGGGCCACCTGGGCCTGATGAAGCGGATCGGCCTGTTCCGCGAAATGCGCAAGGACCACGCGCTCGAAGGCGACAAGCCGATGCAGGCCGCCTTCGTGGTGCGCGACAGCTTGCGCAACCGCCATACCATTCAGCGCGCCTACCTGCACGCGATCGGCCATGCCAAGAAAAGTGTACTGCTGGTCAATCCCTACTTTGCGCCCGGACACAAATTCCGCAAGGCCCTGGCGATCGCGGCCGAGCGCGGGGTCGAGGTCAAGCTGCTGATCGGCGTGGGCGAAATCAAGCTGCAGGACATGGTGGCGCGCTCCTTCTATCCCAAGCTGCTCGACAGCGGCGTGGAGGTGTACGAATACCGCAAGACCCAGCTGCACGCCAAGGTGGCGGTGGTCGACGACGACTGGTCGACCGTGGGATCGAGCAATTGCGACGGCCTGTCGCTGTTCCTGAACCAGGAAGCGAATGTGGTGGTCAGGGATGCGCAATTCGCCACGTCGATGCGCGAACACATCCGCCGCGGGATCGCCGACGGCGTCATGATTTGCCGCGAAGATTTTGAACACGTGGGATGGGTACGGCGCAGCGGCTACGAGGTGGCTTACTTCTTCTATAAAATGGCGATGCGGATTTTCGCTATAGGATATGCCTGATGGACAATGTACGAGTAGACAAATGGTTATGGGCGGCGCGCTTCTTCAAGACGCGTTCGCTGGCGACGGATGCGGTCGATACGGGCAAGGTGCGCCTCGACGGCGAGCGCATCAAGCCGGCGCGCACGGTCAAGCTGGAAGACAAGCTCTTCATCGACAACGGCGCCGAGACCTGGGAAGTGCGGGTGATGCGCATTTCCGACGTGCGCGGCGGGGCGCCGATCGCGCGCACCCTGTATGAAGAAACCGACGAGAGCGTGAGCAAGCGCGAGAACGATGCCGAGGCGCGCAAGCTGTACCGCGAGCCGGGCACCACCATCAAGGGCCGGCCGACCAAGCGCGACCGGCGCGCGATCAGCAAGGCGGGGGAGTGAAGCCGGCCGTGATGCAAGCACGCTGCGCCGCCACTTCTGCCGGTGGCGGAGCCCGATTTGCACCGCATAAATGCAGCTTATGCTGCACTGCAGCAATAGACTCTCGCCTCTAAGTTCCCGTTTGACATTTGCTTTGTAGTGGATAATAGTACGAGCGTTCGGATTTATATTCAGCGGGTCGCATTTTTAACTACCAACGGGACCATCTATTAACACTTCAGCCAAATTCATGCGCAAGGGCGAGCTCACCAGAGCCGCCATCCTGGACGTCGCGCTCGACCTCTCCAGCCGTGACGGCCTGGAAGGGCTGACGATCGGCTTGCTCGCGGACAAGATGAACATGAGCAAGTCCGGCGTGTTCGCGCACTTCGGTTCGCGCGAAGACTTGCAGATGGAAGTGCTCAAGCTCTACCACCACCGCTTCGAGCAGGAAGTGTTTTTCCCGAGCGTCAAGGAAGCACGCGGCATTTCGCGCCTCAAGGCCATGTATGCCCGCTGGATCAAGCGCGTCAGCGTCGAAATCGCCTCCGGCTGCATCTATATCAGCGGCGCCGTCGAATACGACGACCGTCCCGGCCCGATTCGCGAGGAACTGGTGTCGATGGTGCGTGCGTGGCAGGGAGCGCTGCTAAGATGTGTGGAGCAGACCATCGAGTGCGGCGACCTCAAGCCCGATACCGACGCCAACCAGCTGGTCTACGAGATGTACGGCCTGATCCTGGCACTGCACCACGATGCGCGTTTCCTGCGTCGTCCGGGCAGCGTCGATCGCGCGCGCAGCGGCTTCGAGCGCCTGATCATGAATTACCAGAATCCGTCCAGGAATCAACCGAACCAGGCGCAATAACCGAATCAAGCAATCTAGTCATCACCTTGCCGGGTCCAGCGCGTCGCTGGCCTGGTCACCAACCATACGTTCGTCAGGAGAAAATCATGGGTCAATACGTCGCGCCAATTCGGGATATGCAGTTCGTGCTGCACGAGTTCCTCAATGTATCCGACGAATTGAAGCAGTTGCCGAAATTCGAAGATGTCGACAGCGACATCATCAACCAGGTGCTGGAATCGGGTGCCAAGTTCACCCAGGACGTGCTGTTCCCGCTGAACCACTCGGGCGACCGCGAAGGCTGCCACTACGACGCGGCGACCAAGTCGGTGACCACCCCGAAAGGCTTCAAGGAAGCGTATAAAAAGTACGTCGAAGGCGGCTGGGCCGCGCTCGCGTGCGATCCGGAATACGGCGGCCAGGGCTTGCCGGTGGTGCTGAACAACTCGTTCTACGAAATGCTCAACTCCGCCAACCAGGCATGGACCATGTACCCGGGCCTGTCGCACGGCGCCTACGAGTGCCTGCTGGAGCACGGCACCGACGAACAGAAAAAGACCTACCTGCCGAAACTGGTCTCGGGCGAGTGGACCGGCACCATGTGCCTGACCGAAGCGCACTGCGGCACCGACCTGGGCATGCTGCGTTCCAAGGCGCTGCCGCAGGAAGACGGTTCGTGGTCGATCACCGGCTCGAAGATCTTCATCTCGGCCGGCGAACATGACGTCGCCGACAACATCCTGCACCTGGTGCTGGCGCGCGTACCGGACGCACCGGAAGGCTCGAAAGGCATCTCGCTGTTCCTGGTGCCGAAGTTCCTGCCGAACGCGGACGGCACCCTGGGCGAGCGCAATCCGATCACCTGCGGCGCGATCGAAGAAAAAATGGGCATCCACGGTAACTCGACCTGCCAGATGAACCTGGACGGCGCCAAGGGCTGGATCATCGGCCAGCCGAACAAGGGCCTGAACGCCATGTTCGTGTTCATGAACGCGGCCCGCCTGGGCGTGGGCATGCAGTCGCTCGGCCTGACCGAAGTGGCTTACCAGAACGCGCTGGTGTATGCGAAAGACCGCATCCAGATGCGCAGCCTGTCGGGCGTGAAGGCACCGGACAAGCAGGCCGACCCGATCATCGTGCACGCCGACGTGCGCCGCATGCTGCTCACCGCCAAGGCCTACGCCGAAGGCGCGCGCGCATTCACCTCGTACGCCGCGCTGCAGATCGACCGCGAACTGAATCACCCTGACGAAGAAGTGCGCAAGGACGCCGCCGACGAAGTCGCGCTGCTCACGCCGATCATCAAGGCCTTCATCACCGACAACGGCTGGATCGCGACCTCGGAAGCGATGCAGGTCTACGGCGGCCACGGCTACATCGCCGAGTGGGGCATGGAGCAGTACGTGCGCGACGCCCGCATCAACCTGATCTACGAAGGCACCAACACGATCCAGTCGCTCGACCTGCTGGGCCGCAAGGTCCTGATGGACAACGGCGCCAAGCTGCGCAAGTTCGGCGAGAAGATCAAGAACTTCGTCGAAGAAAACGGCACCGACGAAGCGCTGTCGGAGTTCATCACGCCGCTGGGCGACCTGGGCGACAAGGTCACCAAGCTGACCATGGAAATCGGCATGAAGGCCTTCCAGAATCCGGATGAAGTGGGCGCGGCGGCCGTGCCTTACCTGCGCGTTGTCGGTCACCTGATCTACAGCTACTTCTTCGCGCAGATGGCGAAGATCGCGCTGGCCAAGGAAGACTCGGGCGACAACTTCTACAAAGCCAAACTGGCGACCGCGCGCTTCTACTTCGCGCGCCTGCAGCCAGAGACCGCCATGCTGATCCGCCAGGCGCGTTCCGGCTCGGCCAACCTGATGGCGCTCGACGCCGACTTGTTCTAATACGAGTGCTCCCCGTGGCCACAGGTCTCTGATCGTCGTTCCCGCGCAGGCGGGAACCCAAGTTCGCAGCTTATCGACGAACTTGGGCCCCCGCCTTCGCGGGGGCGACGCTCAGGCGGTGCGGCGTGATGGGATGACGCAAACAGTAATTCGGAAAACAAAGGAAAGCCATGACCAATTTCATCGTTAAAAAAGTCGCCGTGCTCGGCGCCGGCGTGATGGGTGCGCAGATCGCCGCCCACTGCGTCAACGCCAAGGTACCGGTCGTCCTGTTCGACCTGCTGGCCAAAGACGGTAACAAGAACGGCATCGTGCAGCGCGCCATCGACAACCTGAAAAAACTCAGCCCTGCGCCGCTCGGCAACAAGGACGACGCGGCCCTGATCGAAATCGCCAACTACGAAGACAACCTCGAACTGCTGGCCGGCTGCGACCTGATCATCGAAGCCATCGCCGAGCGCATGGACTGGAAGCACGACCTGTATAAAAAGGTCGCGCCGCACATCGCGCCGAACGCGATCTTCGCCTCGAACACCTCGGGCCTGTCGATCACCAAGCTGTCCGACGGCTTCGACGCCGAACTGAAAGCGCGCTTCTGCGGCGTTCACTTCTTCAACCCGCCGCGCTACATGCACCTGGTCGAAATCATCCCGACCGAGTCCACCAAGCCAGAAATCGTCGACCAGCTCGAAGGCTTCCTGACCACCACCCTGGGCAAGGGCGTCGTGCGCGCCAAGGACACCCCTAACTTCATCGCCAACCGCGTCGGCATCTTCGGCATGCTGGCGATCATCCACGAAGCCGAAAAATTCGGCCTGACCGTGGACGTGGTCGACGACCTGACCGGCGCCAAGCTCGGTCGCGCCAAGTCGGGCACCTTCCGTACCGCCGACGTGGTCGGCCTGGACACGATGGGCCATGTGATCAAGACCATGCAGGACAACCTGCCGGACGATCCTTTCTTCTCCGTCTACAAAACCCCGGACGTGCTGGCCAAGCTGGTCGCCGCCGGTGCGCTGGGCCAGAAAGCCGGCGCCGGTTTCTACAAAAAAGTCGGCAAGGAGATCCAGCGCCTCGACTTCGCCAGCGGTGATTACGTCGCCGGCGGCGGCAAGGCTGCCGACATCGTCGCCCGCATCCTGAAGGAAAAGGATCCGGTCAAGAAGATGAAAGCGCTGCGCGAATCGACCAACCCGCAGGGCCAGTTCCTGTGGGCGATCTTCCGCGACGCCTTCCACTACATCGCCGTGCATCTGGGCTCGATCGCCGACAACGCGCGCGACGTCGACTTCGCGATGCGCTGGGGCTTCGGCTGGAACGTCGGTCCTTTCGAAACCTGGCAGGCATCGGGCTGGACCCAGATCGCCAACTGGGTCAAGCAAGACATCGACGCCGGCAACGCACTGTGCTCGGCGCCGCTGCCGGCATGGGTCTTCGAAGGCCAGGTCGCTGAAAAAGGCGTGCACACGCCTGAAGGTTCGTTCTCGGCGTCGAAAAACGCCTACGTGCCGCGTTCCACCCTGGCCGTGTACGAGCGCCAGCCGTTCCGCGCACCGGTGCTGGGCGCCGGCGCTGTCGACGGCAAGACCGCCGGCACCACCTTCCACGAAGACGACTCGGTGCGCATCTGGCACCAGGACGACGACGTGCTGATCATCTCGCTCAAGACCAAGATGCACGTCATCGGCGAAGGCGTGATCAACGGCCTGAAAATGGCGCAGGCCGAAGCGGAAAAGAACTTCAAGGGCCTGGTCATCTGGAATACCGACGCGGCCGAAGGCGGCGCCTTCTCGGCCGGCGCCGACCTGCAATCGGCACTGCCGCTGTTCATGCAAGGCGGCGCCAAGGCCATGGAACCGGGTATCGCGCTGCTGCAGGATACCTTCATGGCGATGAAATACTCGAACGTGCCGGTGGTCGCCGCGGTGGCTGGCCTGGCGCTGGGCGGCGGCTGCGAAATGGCGCTGCACGCGTCCAAGCGCGTCGCCTCGATCGAATCGTACATCGGCCTCGTCGAAGTGGGCGTGGGCCTGATTCCCGCCGGCGGCGGCCTGAAGGAAGCGGCTGCACGCGCGTCGAACGAAGCCAAGGGTTCGGACATCCTGCACTTCCTGAAGACCGGCTTCACCAACGCGGCAACCGCCAACGTGTCGAAATCGGCGCTGGAAGCGAAAGCGATGGGCTACCTGAAGGAAGACGACGTGATCGTCTTCAACCCGTACGAACTGCTGCACGTGGCCAAGGTGGAAGCGCGCGCGATGTTCGACGCCGGCTACCGTCCTCCGATGAAGAAGACGATCACCGCGACCGGCCGCTACGGCTGGGCGACGATCCGCGCACAACTGGTCAACATGCGCGACGGCGGCTTCATCTCGGCGCACGACTACAAGCTGGGCGACATGATCGCCGAGATCGTGAGCGGTGGCGACATCGACCAGGGCAGCCAGTTGAGCGAGCAGTGGTTCCTCGACATGGAGCGCAAGGCATTCCTCGAACTGCTGAACCATCCGAAATCCCAGGAACGGATCATGGGCATGATGCAGACCGGTAAACCGGTACGCAACTGATCGACCGATGTCGATCCTGGCCCGGGGGGCCGTATCCCTTGCGTTCAAACTTTTACTGCGAGTGAGACCGAGCATGGTGTATGACCGTATCAAGCAGCAAATGATGGACACGCTGCCGTTCGTGCAGCTGCTGGGCATCCGGATCGACGCGATCGGCAACGGCACCTCCGAGGTGTCGATGCCGGCCGACCCGAAACTGAACAACCACCTCGGCACGCAGCACGCCGGGGCCCTGTTCACGCTGGCCGAAACGGCGTCCGGCGCGGCCATGGCGGGCGCGTTCGCCGACCTGATTCTCGGTCTGCGGCCGGTGGCCAAGGAGTCGCGCATCCAGTACCAGAAGGTGGCCAAGGGCGCGACGCGCGCCAGCGGCCGCGTTCCGGGCGATGTGGCGGCGCTCAAGGCCACGCTGAAAGCAGAGGGTAAGGTGGCGTTTCCGGTGGAAGTCGACGTCTTCGACGAACACGGCACCCTGGCAGCGCAGGTACAGGTCGACTGGTATTTGTCGGAAAAAAGATAGATCGGTGCATCCCCATTTCGAACCACAGAATTTTTGAGAGAACACTATGAGCAAACAACTTCAAGACGCCTACATCGTCTCCGCAACCCGCACCCCGATCGGCAAGGCGCCGCGCGGCATGTTCAAGAGCACGCGTCCGGACGACCTGCTGGTGCGCGTCCTGCAAAACGCGATGGCGCAAGCGCCCGGCCTCGATCCGGCGCTGATCAACGACGCCATCATCGGCTGCTCGTTCCCGGAAGCGGAGCAGGGCTTTAACATCGCCCGCATGTCGGTGCTGCTGGCCGGCCTGCCGAAAACCGTGGGCGGCGTGACCGTCAACCGTTACTGCGCATCGGGCATCACCGCGATCGCCATGGCGGCGGACCGCATCCGCGTCGGCGAAGCCGATGTGATGATCGCCGGCGGCGTCGAATCGATGTCGATGGTGCCGATGATGGGCCACCACCCGGCCATGAACATGAATATGTTCACCGACGAAAATGTGGGCATGGCCTACGGCATGGGCCTGACCGCGGAAAACGTGGCCAAGCAGTGGAAGGTGACGCGCGAGCAGCAGGACGCGTTCTCGGTCGAGTCGCACCGCCGCGCCATCGCCGCGCAGCAGGCCGGCTTCTTCAAGGACGAGACCACCCCGGTCGAGATCATCACCCGCACCCCGAACCTGGCCACCGGCCAGGTCGACGTCAAGACCCGCACTGTCGATACCGACGAAGGCGCGCGCGCCGATTCGACCCTCGAGTCGCTCGGCAAACTCAAGCCGGTGTTCGCGGCCAAGGGCTCGGTCACGGCAGCCAACAGCTCGCAGATGTCGGACGGCGCCGGTGCGCTGCTGATCGTCAGCGAAAAAATTCTGCGCGAGCATAACCTGACCCCGCTGGCCAAGTTCTCCTCGTTCGCCGTGCGCGGCGTGCCGCCCGAAATCATGGGCATCGGCCCGAAGGTGGCGATTCCCGCCGCCTGCGCGGCCGCCGGCATCACCCAGGACCAGCTGGACTGGATCGAACTGAACGAAGCGTTTGCCGCGCAGGCGCTGGCCGTCATCGGCGACCTGGGCTTGGATCCGGCCAAGGTCAACCCGATGGGCGGCGCGATCGCGCTGGGCCACCCGCTGGGCGCGACCGGTGCGATCCGCGCCGCGACCGTGGTGCACGCGCTGCGCCGCAATAACCTCAAGTACGGCATGGTCACGATGTGCGTCGGCACCGGCATGGGCGCGGCAGGTATTTTCGAACGCGTGTAAGCGCAGCTTAAAATAATGTCATCTAGGGCGCTGCGGTTCAATCCTCGGCGCCCTTGTCACTTTTTGGAGACTACATGGATATTTTGACGAGCAAGGCCGACGGCATCCTGACCATCGAATTCAACCGGATCGAGCGCAAGAACGCGATCACCGCCGTGATGTACCAGGCCATGGCCGACGCCCTGGTCGACGCCGAGAGCGACGATGCGGTGCGCGCGATCCTGATCGCCGGCAAGCCCGAGATCTTCACGGCCGGGAACGACCTGGACGACTTCATGAAGAATTCGGCCCCGGTCGAAGGCGTGCCGCCCGAGATGCGTCCGGTGTTCCAGTTCATGCGCGCGCTCTCCGGCAGCAGCAAGCCGGTGGTGGCGGCGGTGTCGGGGGCGGCGGTCGGTATCGGCACCACCTTGCTGATGCACTGCGACCTGGTCTACGCGGCCGACAACGCCAAGTTCTCGATGCCGTTCTCGCAGCTGGGACTGTGCCCGGAATTCGCATCGAGCCTGCTGCTGCCGCAGATGGCGGGCTTTGCGCGCGCGGCCGAAAAGCTGCTGCTCGGCGAAGCGTTCCTGGCGCAGGAAGCCTACGACATGGGCCTGGTGTCGAAGGTGCTGCCCTTGGACGAACTGCGTCCGTACGCGGCGCGCCAGGCGGCCAAGCTGGTGGCGTTGCCGGCCGCCTCGATCCGCGCGACCAAGTCGCTGATGAAGCGCTCGCGCAATGCGGCCATCACCGAAACCATGGGCGCCGAAAACGCCTTGTTCGGCGCCATGCTGCTGGCGCCCGAAGCGAAGGAAGCGTTCACCGCCTTCTTTGAGAAGCGCAAGCCGGATTTTTCGAAGTTCGCCTGATCGTTTGCAGCCCGGCCCGCACCGGGCTTGAAACTCGCATACCTTGAGATTGGAATTGCTTCGAGGGCCTTTCTTGGCCCTCGCTTGACACCGACGCCCGCCTCAGGCCAGAGCCAATGCCAACGCAACGACGGACGCTCGCCGTGTTTGAAAAATACAGTTTATGGATATGATTCGGCCTTATCGCTCTTCCGACGTGCTGGCATGCCTGGATATCTTTGACGGCAATACCCCGAGGTTTTTCGCTCCTGTAGAGCGTGCAGAATTCGAACACTTTTTGGCTGGTTACGCCGTCGCTTGGGATTATCAGGTTATCGAACGCAACAGCAGGCTCGTTGCTTGCGGCGGACATGCGATCAACAAGGATGCTAAATCGGCCGACTTCTGCTGGGGAATGGTCATCAACAAGCTCGACGGCACCGGACTCGGCAAGATGCTGACCTGGGCTCGCCTCAAGGCGGCAAGTGAGGTGCCTGGTATCGAGACAGTCCGCCTAGACACCAGCCAGCACACCCAGGGTTTTTACGCGCAGTTTGGATTCGTGCCTGACCGCATCATCCCGAAGGGTATGGGCCCGGACTCGACCAGTGGCAAATGGTTCTTGACTTGACTAAATTTAAAGACGCACAATGCGCGCCAAAACCGCAATCGGACTGACCGCATGGGTGTGGAGCGTGCCGGCGACGGCACCCGGCCAACAACAGACACCGACCACTTTTTAACTTCGACCCATGATCATCGGCACCCCGACCTTCCAGATACGTCCAGCGTTAACCACAGACGTCAATGCCATGTTCGACGTCAGAACGTCGGTTCGAGAAAACGTGCTCACAGCTGGAGAGCTGTTCGAGCTTGGAATTACGCCTGAATTTATAGCAGCCGAGATTGAACGCTCCCCATGCGCCTGGGTGGCGACGGTTGATACCCAGGTGATTGGTTTTTCCATGATCGACCTGGACACGGCCTGTTTGTTCGCCGCGTTTGTTTTGCCCGAATATGAGGGGCTTGGCATCGGCACGGGACTGATAAAAGCGTGTGAATCCGCGCTGTTCGAATCGCACCCGGTCGCCTGGCTGGAAACAGCTAAGTCGAGTCGAGCTGCACAGTTATATCGTCATCTTGGCTGGGGCAATGAGACTGCGGTCGGCGAGGGGGACGTCAGGATGGAAAAACATCGGGAGTGAAACCGCAGTCGCTAGCGGTTACTTGTCATCATCGACGACTTGCTGTTAACGGCGGTTGAAAGCTGATATAGATGTCAGTCCGCCAGCGGGTGCACGCGGGAGCTCGTATCCGCCGATGCGGTCGATCATCGGCTGCCGGTCGAACCCGGACCAGCTTGTTGAACTGGCAATCTGCTTATTCTCCACTTATGCGAGAAATCGCCAAATAATCTCATCGTATGTGAGATCGGATCTCGCTTGATGCGAGAATTCTCGCGCTACGTCATAGATTCTGGAAAAATTCAGTCTCGACTTATGCGAGACTCGACGCCGGGCTTATAACGCCTTGCTCGACTGTCCGGGACCTGTGCCGGTGAGGTCTCCTGGCCGCGTGCCGAGATAGGCGCGCTTCGGCCACGCGATCGTCGGCCCATTCTGGATCGAACGTACCAGGATCGGCGCCACGTGCTCGATCTTGTTCAAGTCAAGAGGGTAGCGTCCATGGGCGCCGAAAACGCCTTGTTCGGGGCGATGCTGCTGGCGCCCGAAGCGAAGGAAGCGTTCACTGCGTTCTTTGAAAAGCGCAAGCCGGATTTTTCGAAGTTCGCCTGATCGCTCCTCGTCGACACGGCACCTGCGCCACAATCATGGTTCTCAGCCTGGTAGCACGGTATCTCCAGGATAAACTCCCAGAGTTGAACAACATGCGGGACGATTTCAGTAAATTCAAGAACGTGAGGCCTGCTGAGCAAGAAGACGCGGCGATCAAACTTGCCGCTGATGGACAGGATATGCTGGCGACCTTGAATGACTGCGTACGCGCGCGGAAATGCAATCTGGTCCCGTATGGGGCCGCTACGAACATGCCGCCCAACAGGGATGCCAATCACGAAGCCACCAAAACCGGGGGCTGTTGCTTTGGTCAGACTGGCCATCATTTGTTGCCGGAAAAGTCTCTGGAAGGGGTATGTCCCCAGTATAAACACACTGCAGCACCAACGGTCTGCGCCGAAGGTACCAGCCAAAATGCCGGTAGCCATCAGCGCGCGCACGTCGCGCTTGCTACTCAACACGTCGCCTTGGCTCAAGATAATAAAATTGCGTCCGACGGCAGCATGAGCATGAGTGACGCGTTGAACGCTGGCGCGAAGTCACATCAGGAAGCTTTTCCTCTTTCTAAATGTTCATACAAGTGCATTCGGGCGCAGCTGGCGGCTTACTACAACGAAGTTTGTGGTGGAAATGCCAGGCCCAAGATGATGGACGCGCAGGCCAAAGTGGCCGATCCGGCAACTGTTCCGGGGCCGAATGTCAACTAAACACGAGGACTACCAGTGAGTATATTTTTGGATAAAAAGCGATGGACTGAAGTTTTCTCCGAATTCGAGATCGTCGATGTCGCAATTCTGGATAAACGGGCGCTCCATTTTTGTGCACGCAAACGTATGTCCATCGACGAGGCCTCCCATTTGTTCGATCATGACATTCCGACGCGACTGATCGTGATGTATACCGATCGCGCGGAGGGACTCAATTGTGGTGTCCGCGAGCTGACCGGGATGGCCCATCCGGTAGTCGGTGTGTCGCGGGCTCCGTTCCCGCGCCCCAGCGGTTTGGTCGCCGCCATGAACCGAAACGGCGATGTGTATCCGCGCGGTGGAGGCGTGGAGGGACCAATGGAGCACATCGACCCGGACAACTGGCCTGGCACGCGCAGGCTGAAATGCATCAACGGTTTTACCTACTCCATCGGCGTCGGACGGCGGATTTACAAGCGCATTGACATGGGCAAGTGGGTGCCGTTCCAGGAAGGATTCCCTAAGGTGAAGCAGGTCACCACCAAGCTTGGTTTTTCGGATATGGATGCCTTTTCCGAATCGGACATGTACGCCGTTGGCGGTCATGGCGATGTCTGGCATTTTGATGGGATGCGATGGACGCAACAGGGTTTTCCGAGCAACGTGCAACTGGCCACTGTGACATGCGCGGGTGACGGCAAGGTCTACATCTCCGGTGAAGGCGGCAGTCTGTGGGTCGGACAGAAGTCGACATGGAAGTTGATTTACCAAGGTGCCTCGAGCGTTCTTTGGAACGATGTGCTGTGGTTCCAGGACAAGCTCTGGCTCGCTTCCGATTACCAGTTCTATCAATTGAACGGTACAACGCTGGAGCGCGTCAGCCATGAGGGAAACACGGTACCGATGTCCGGCCATATGGATGTGCACGACGGCTTGCTGGTGATTGCCAGCCTTACCTCCGTCAGGAGCTTCGATGGCACGACCTGGCGTCGATTAATCGACCGGTACGAAGATTGAAGACTGGGTCGATAGCGACATGACACATCAAGCCATATCCAAGGTGATCTCCCCACTGGTCCGCCGCCACGCCGAAGATGCCGCATTTTACTGGAACCAGCATGATACTTGCGCCAGTTCGACAAAGCTTGGCCTGATCGGTTTGTCCAATCTGAGCCATCTGCTCCGAGCGCATCTGGAGGGCTTGTTTATCGCCGGTACCGATGCTCGGCCGCATTGCCACGGCGCCCTGGAACGCTGGAGAAAGCCGGCCGAGGCATTCGTCTGCACGCATGTCGCGCTGGCCATGGCGGATAAGGCCTGCGTCGAGGCGCTGTTCAAATCGGTGCGCGCCAATCCGGACCAGTTATTGCGCGGCGTTATCAGTGCCCTGGCCTGGCTGCCGCTTGCCGATGCCTGCCGCGTCATTGCGCAATGGACCGGCACAGGCAGCGACAGCGTCATGCAGGTTGCCGCTTTGCGTGCCATCGCCCTTATCGGGCGTGATGCCGTATGCGCCATGGACCAGCCTCTCGCTACCTTCCTCGCTGATCCGGACCAGCATGTCCGCGCAGCTGCCTGCCGCGCCGCTGCCTGCCTTCCCGTAGGGGCCGCTCCGTGGGAAGGCGCGGATGCCTTGCTGGAGGCGCTGCTGGATGACCCGGTCGTGGCGGTACGCGCCGAAGCGGCGATCGCGCTCGGCAGTCGATCACAGGCTGGAAAGGCGCGCCGCAGTGAGGCAAGGCTGTTCCTGCCCGTCCTGTGGCACTGCGCTGTAGCGCAGGCGGACATGCTTGCCTGCGCCACGGGCTGGTACGCCATGCAGGCGCAGCGTCGGCTGACGCGCTGGGTGCAGCAGTTGGCGTTGCTTCACGTTCCCGGCGCAGCCTACGCGGGCGCCTTGGACGCATTGCCCGTGCGCGTTCGCCTGAACTTTATCGCATGGCATGGCGACCCGGTCTATTTACCGCTCCTCGTCGACCATATGGACATGCCCGGGCTCGCACGCTACGCGGGCTGGGCCTGGCAAACCATCACCGGCGTCGATCTCCTCGCGTCCGGCTTGAGCGTACCCGAGCCGGAAGCGGACAGGCAAGCGCTGCGCGTGACCGACGCCAGCCACGATGCCGACTTTGGCCTGGTGCTGCCGGACGCTGCAGCCGTGCGCCGTTATCCCGTCAGCGATCTGTCGTGCGGGAAGCGGTATGTGGCGGGCGCCGTTTTGACGCCGGCACGCGCCCGCGATTTGTATGTCCATGCTCCGCAGGCGCTGCGCAGTATCGCCGCCGCCTGTCTGCAATACAATCATCCCGAACTGCGCCTGTCGGTCCGTGCCGGCGCCTCGGTCCAGCGCGCCAACATCGCACGGCTGGATGCTGCGATTACACAAGAAGCGCTGCACTGACCAGGCTGCCGTCTGCGCGCGCCAACAGGCGCTACGGCCAGGCAATCGTCGGCCCGTTCTGGATCGAGCGCACCAGGATCGGCGCCACGTGCTCGATCTTGTTCCAGTCAAAATGGTAGCGGTCCATCGTCGCCGGCGAGGCGATGTGGCGCTTGACGCCGTTGTCGATCAGGTACACCGCCGCATCGCCCTGGGCCTGGGCCAGCACGGCGCCGTGGCTGAGCGGGGTCCCGGTATCGATATTGTTCAGGTGCGGGTCCTGCACGATGCCGTTCCAGGTGCGGAACAGGTTGTTGTACGTGAGCGGGTCGGGAATGTGCCGCTTGCGGCCCTGGTCGATAAGGTAGACTTCCGGTGCGCCGGGCAGCTGCATCCGCAGACCGTTGAGATCGTTTCTGATAGCCATGATTACCCCTAATGGATTGCGACGCAGGCGCCACTGCGCCTGTCCGGCCAGATTACAAGCCGGTCCCCGTTCGACAGTTGTGTCCGCTCAAGCAGCGGCTTGCTCCGGCTGCCGCTCGGTGCGCCTGCATCGATCCCCGCGGCCCGCGAAAGTTGACGGGTTACAATCGCACAGTGTGGCGTCGACGCCATCTCATTACGCTGTCCATCCAGAGGAAACCCGCATGCCGACTCCCCTCGCGCGCTGCCTGGCGATTGCCTGTGCCGTCAGCGCCTTGCCCGCCCTTGCCGCCTGTCCCGACTACACCAGCGCCGCCAATCCGCCGGCGCTGGCCGGGCCGCTGAAGAAGTCCTTCGCCAGCTCCCGCAACACGCTCGCGGCCGGCCTGTACGCGCCCTGGCACATGGCGCACGACGCCATCGTCAAGGCGGGCACGCCGGCCAGCATGACTGCCAAGTTCGATTACGACGCGGCGCTGCACCGCGACCTGGAAAACGAGCGCGTCCACGCCTATGTGTACGGGACCGGCATGGACGGCTGGCAGTACGCGGGCCAGTACCTGACCGATGGCGACGGCAAGGTCGAGGTGCCGCTGGGCGTGCGGCCGGTGGGCGAGTACGTGGTGCGTTTCGTGGTCGAAGGCGACCTGAGCACGACCGACGGCTACCTCAGCGTGGTCGACCCGGGGCGCGACACGGTGCTGTTCGATATCGACGGCACCCTCACCGTCAGCGACTTCGAAGCCTACGCCGACTACGTGGGCGTGCGCACGGCCACGCCGTATGCCTTCGGGCCGCAGATGGTCAAGGCCTACCGCGACAAGGGTTACCAGCTGATCTTCCTGACCGCGCGGCCCTACTGGGTCACCAGGGATGGACGCGAATGGCTGGGTCTGCAGAAAATCGGCCCCTGGCACTACCACAGCAATCCCTACGGCGCCGGCCCGGTGCCGCCCGATATCCAGCGCTTCAAGGGCGATTACGTGCGCCATCTGCGCGAGGTGGTCGGCCTGAACATCGTGCGCGCCTACGGCAACGCCACCACCGACATCGGCGCCTACGAAGACGCCGGACTGCCCAAGGCCGAGACCTACATCATCGGCACCCATGCCGGCGTCGGCGGAACCAATCCGGTCCGCGGCGACTACGGCGCGCACTACGCCGCCGTGGTGGCGCCGACGCCGCAAGCGGCTTGCCGGCGCTGAGGCGCATGGAACGCACACGGAGCGCAGCGGCCGATGTGTGCGTCCATACAACACTCGGCCTTGTTTTTTGAATATCGGTGCAGAAAAGTTTGTAATGTCATTTTAGAAATTGTCACGGCAGGGTAATGTTGACAGGTCACAATCGTAAAGATTGTGCCCTTGTCATCTGATTATTCCAACTATCCTGCGGAGACCTCCATGCTGAAAACCGTTGCGCGCTGTCTTGCGATTGCCTGTGCCTGTTCCACCCTGCCCGCCGTCGCCGCCTGTCCCGACTACACCACCGCCGCCAATCCGCCGGCCTTTTCCGGGCCTGCGAAGAAAACGTTTGCAAAATTCGGCAACACCATCCTGGCCGGCCTGTACAAGCCCTGGCACATGGCGCACGACACCATCGTCAAGGCCGGCACTGCGGCCACGATGAGCGGCAAGTTCGATTACGACGCCGTGCTGCACAAGGACCTGGAAGGCGAACGCGTGCACGCCTACCTGTACGGCACCGGCATGAGCGGCTGGCAGTATGTGGGCAATTACGTGACCGACAGCGACGGCAAGGTCAACGTGCCGCTCGGCGTGCGCCCGGTCGGCGACTACGTGGTGCGCTTCGTCGTGGAGGGCGATCTGAGCAGCACCACCGGTTACCTGAGCGTGGTCGATCCGGGGCGCGACGCGGTGCTGTTCGATATCGACGGCACCCTCACCATCAACGACTTCGAAGCCTATGCCGATTACGTCGGCGTCAAGACCGCCACCGCGTATTACTACGCGCCGCAGGTGGTCAACGCCTACCGCGAGAAGGGCTACCAGGTGATCTTTTTGACGGCGCGTCCGTACTGGGTCACCAAGGCTGGCCTGGAATGGCTCGACATCCAGAAGGTCGGACGCTGGCACTATCATTCGAATCCGTACGGCGACGGCCCGATTCCGCCCGATACGCAAAAGTTCAAGACCGATTACGTGCGCCATCTGCGCAATGTGGTGGGCCTGAACATCGTGCGCGCCTATGGTAACGCCACCACCGACATCGCGGCGTATGCCGATGGCGGCATCGCCAAGGCGAATACCTACATCATCGGGCCGAACGCGGGCGCCTCCGGCACCCAGCCGATCCATGGCGAGTACGGCTCGCACTATTCCTTCGTGGTGACGCCGACCCCGGTGGCGAGCTGCAAGCGCTGATGCGGCGTCAGCTCGCGAGGGCAGGGGGGGCAGGGGCGTAGCTGTCCCTGTCCTGCCACACGCCGTCGTCCCACCAGTATTCGGCCAGGACGATGGCGACCTCGTAGCCATCGTCGTCATCGTGGCGATAGATATCGATTCCGAGGGACGCGGCCATGGCTTCGCCGAAGGCATGAAAGGCGCGCAGCAGCGGGACGCCGGCGTTGATCGGATAAACCGAAAAGCAGACCAGGCGTTCGCGTTCGTCGATCGCCAGCAACTGGCGCGCCAGTACCCGGCCGGCGGCATCGCGCGCATACACTACCTGTTTGTTCGCATCGAGCAGGCAGGCCACGGCGGAGTAGTCGCACGAACCGCCCAGGCCGAGGCAGCTGCCGACATGGGTACCCAGCATCAGGATGTCGAGCGGGTCGTTCGCCACGGTCAGCCGGACGCCATCGAGGCCGTCGACGTCCATGCGCAGTGTGCTGCCTTGCCACGCCGCCGCATCGATGCGCGGATGGCGCGCGAACCAGGCGCGGTTGAGCGGATGATCGAGGTAGGCGCAAGCGCGGCCCTCGCCATGCTCGCGCAGGAAGCGCCGCAATCCCTTGCGGTTGGTGTCGATCCCTGCGGCCAGGCGCACCGCGTGGCTGGCCGCGCCCGAGCGATCGTGCAGTTTGAACGGCTGGTCGATACTGCGCAGGACAGCCTGTTCCAGCGCCGCCAGCAAGGTGTGCGGCAAACGCGACATGGCCAGGCGGCAGTGGCGCGCGATTTGCGCCTCGCTCAGGACCGTGCTCCCTTCGATATGCTCGCGCAGGCGGCGCGGCAGCGGGCTTTGCACGCCGCAGCCGGTGCACAGCCGGTACAGCGTGCGGCATGCATCGTAGGGCGCCAGGTCGGTCCAGCGCGTGGCAAACCATGGCGCATGCGCGGTCTGCGACAGGAATTGGCTGCGCCGTTGCCAGGCCATGCAGCCGAGCAGCCGCGCCACGCGCATCAGGCCCGCCGGCGCCGCGTCGAAGCTGCGCATGGTGAACGCCGGCCAGCATTGCGCGAGGCCGGCCAGCCCGCGTCCGATCAGCCCGGCGTGGTCGTCGCGCCGGCAGGCCCGTTCCACCGTCAGCCAGGTGCGCTCGCCGGCGGCGGCCAGTTGCTGCCAGCCCTGCGGCGGCAAGGATTCGGCCAGGCTGGAAAGCGGATGCCCAATGTCGATATCTGCTGAAAACGGCGCTCTGCACAGCCGCCGCTGCAAGGGCGCCAGGCAGGCCATGCTATCGCGCAGGGTCTCGCCATCGTCCCAGCTGCCGGCGTAGTCGCGCGCCATGCGCGCATATTTTTCCTGCCATGCTCCCGACAAGGAGATCAGGCCAGCGTGCCACGCCGGGAAAGCCGCCAGATGGCCGCGCCAGCGCGTGTCATTCTGTTTTTCTGTCTCTTTGTGGTCGTCGTCGTACCACACCGTGCCGGTGAAGATCGACAGCCATGTGTCGGCCACGTCCGCGCTGAGCTTTTCCCAGCAGGTCTCGCGCAGGATGTGCGGCAGTCCGGGCACCTGTGCGCATTTACGCCAGACGATCGACTCCCAGTGTTCGTGCTTGGCGCCCAGGGCGGCGCGCATGCGGGCGACATCGTCCAGGGGGAGATCCGCGCCTTCCTTGCATGCCCTCAGTTCGGATGCCAATCCGCTGGTTCGATAACCGTCTTTCTGCCGGCTGGCCAGTACGCAAGCTGTCAGCGTATACGCCACGCCGACCTTGCGCTGCAGGTTGTCCAGCACGGCGTTGATGTAGGCGCTGAAGCGATCGTCGTCCGCATCGAGAGCGTCGATCTCGGCCAGCTGCTGCCGGTTCAAAGCGCCGGGCGCCAGCAGGTAGGCGCGCTGTTTCAGTAGCGCCGTCAACAGGATCGTGCGGCGCGACGGCGCCAGCGTGAGCGCCAGCGCGGCCCAGGCATGCGCCCCCGGGGCCAGTGCGCACAAGGTCGCGGGCAGCGCCAGCGCAGGCCCTTGCGGCGCGCTGCCGAGGCCACGCCAGAGCTGCAGCCAGGCCAGCAGGTCGTCCACGGGACGCGTGCGCAGCGACCACAAAAAGGCACGCCGGAAGGCGTCGGGAAGCGCCGGCCACTGGCCCTGCGCCAGCAGGCCGGCCACTGTCGGCACGCGGTCCGCATCGGCGCCATGCGCGAGCGCTGCGCCGTCGGCGCCGCGCAACGGCAGGCGCGCGTGGTCATGGCGCGCCAGCAAGCCGTCGAACAGGCGGTCGTCGGCCAGCCAGGCGGCCAGGTCGAGCACCGGCGCGGCCGCTTTCGGCGGCTGGAATTTGGTGCCGCGAAACGCGCGCGGATGGGCGGCGCTGGCCTTTGGCGCCGGCGCGGGTGTGACCCGCCGCGGCATCGGCGCGGCCGCTTCGCCGCTCTCCGACAGCGTGGCCCAGAACACGCGCCACAGGGCCGGCCATGCGGCGTCGAGCTCGCGCGCGGCGCACACCTGGCGCCAGTCGGCCAGCAAGGCGTCGCGCTGCGGACAGAGGCCCGCCGGCAGGTCGGCCAGCGCCATGCGGCGCAGCGCCGGTGGATCGGCCTTGTCGGCAGCGTCGGCGACCCATGCGGACAGGCCGTCGGCGCCACGCATCAGGCTTAGCAGCGTGACCGGTTCGATCGACATCAATCCTGGTCGCCTTGGACAGGAGGCTTTTTCTTGCCGGTAATCATGGCAAGCACCAGGTTTTCACGATGCTGCCAACTGGTAAACACCACGCCCGACACATGCAGCGCCACCAGTCCCACCAGGGTCCAGGCAATGGCCGCATGCAGCCGCACCGGCCAGGCATAGCCCCACAGCAGCTCGGTGCCCAGGGCCCAGCCGCTCACGGCCAGCAGGCCCACGCAGGCGAGCAGGGCGAGCACCATCGCGCCGCCGAGCGGATTGTGGCCCAGGTGGCGCGCGGCGCGGCCCCGGGCCACCGCGCGCAGGTAGGCGACGGTGGTGCCGGGCCCGCGCACGAAATGGGAAAAGCGGGCGTAGCGGTTGCCTGCGAAGCCCCACAGCAGGCGCGCGGCCACGATGGCGGCCGAGGCGTAGCCGATGTTTTCGTGCGCCACCCCGGTCTGCTCGCTGCTCACCCAGGCCGCGACGATGCTCGCGACCAGCGACCAGTGCAGCAGGCGCACCGGCCAGTCCCAGATTGTTTTCCGGGGCTGGCGCGGATCACTTCTCTTCGACGCGGGCAAAGGTCACCGGGTCGAAAAAGGCTTCGATGCGCTTGCCTTGCGGGTCCTTGGCATACACCTCGTAGCAGCTCGGGGTCGCTTCCATGCGGCGGATCACCCAGCCTTCCTTGGTCAGTTTTTCGTGCAGTTCGGTGTGCGGCTTCCACTCCGCTTTCGGGCGGGTGGTGCATTTCACGTCGCCGTGGGCCCAGGCGCCGTTGACGGCGAAGACGAGGACGAGCGGTGCCAGTTTGGCGAAGGTCGAGGTCATATTATTTCCTTGTGAATGAAAAAATCCGAATCAAAAATCAGGTCGCTGCCCAGCGGCGCAGCAGGTTGTGGTATATCCCGGTCAGCTTGAGCAGGTTGCGGTCGTCCGCCGCCAGCCCGGGCGTCAGGTTCTGGATCGCCTGGTCCAGGTCGAACAGCAGGGTGCGCTCGGCCTCGTCGCCGACCAGGCTTTCTATCCAGAAAAACGAGGCGACCCGCGCCCCGCGCGTGACCGGCGTTACCCGGTGCAGGCTCGAGGCCGGATACAGCACCATGTCGCCGGCGCCCAGTTTAACGGTCTGGACGCCGAATTCGGTGTCGATTTCGAGCTCGCCGCCGTCGTACTCCTCCGGCTCGGCCAGGAACAGGGTGGCGGCCAGGTCGCTGCGCAGGCTCAGATGTGTGCCGGGAATCTGCATCACCGCACTATCAACGTGCGTGCCATAGGTTTCGCCGACACTGTAGCGATTAAATTTTGGCGGATAGATCTTGCGCGGCAGGGCGGCGGCGATGAACAGCGGCGTATTGCCCAGGGTGCGCAGGATGTGCTTGCCCAGGCTGACCGCCACTTCCGCGCCATCGTCGATCTGGGCGTTTTGCTTGGCCGAGCGCGCCAGGGTGCCGGCCGTGGCCGCGCCATCCTGCCAGTCGGCCCGGTCCAGGTAGGCGCGAAACTGCCGTACTTCATCCTTGCTCAGGATCGCGTCGAGGACGGTCAGCATGGCGCCTCCGGGCGCCGCAGCAGGGTGCCGGGGCCGATCTCGGCCACGCTGGCGCAGCCGGCCAGCGCCATGCACACTTCGAGTTCCTCGCGCAGCAGCTTGAGCATGTGCGCCACGCCGAGCGCGCCGGCCACGCTGAGCGCGTACATCTGCAGGCGCCCGACCAGCACCGCGTCGGCGCCCAGTGCCAGCGCCTTGAACACGTCGGCGCCGGAGCGGATGCCGCCATCGAACAGGAGCGGGAAGCCCGGCCCGAGGGCGGCGCGGATGGCTGGCAGCGCGTCCAGGCTGGCCGGCGCGCCGTCCAGGGTGCGCCCGCCATGGTTGGACACCACCAGCCCGGCCACGCCGCTGGCGCGCAGGGCGACGGCGTCGTCGGGGTGCAGCACGCCCTTGACCAGCACCGGCAAGCTGGTCTGGGCTAGCAGCCAGCGCAGGTCGTCCCAGCTTGGGGCGGCGCTCATGATGCCCTGGAAGATGCGGCTCTGGTCGGGCGCCAGCGCGGGCGTGGCGACGGCCGCGTAGCCGCGCAGGTTGGCCGCCACGCAGTCGGCCGGCATGCGAAAGCCGGCGCGCAGGGCGCGGTTGCTGGGGACCTGGATCGGGGCGTCGAGCGTGACCACGATCGCCGTGTAGCCGGCCTGCGCGGCGCGCGTCAGGAGGTCTAGCGTGTCTTCGCGCCGTTGCTGGAAATACAGCTGGAACCAGCGCTGCGGACCGGCGCCGCGCGCCACGTCTTCCAGGGTGCAGGACGAGAGCGTGCTGCTGACCAGGCAACTGTCGACCGCGTGCGCGGCGCGCGCGCTTTGCAGCTCGCCGGCGCCGTGCGCCAGGTTCTGGAACGCCACCGGCGCCAGGAACACCGGATGGGCGAACGTTTGCCCGGCCACGGTGACCCTGGTGTGGCCGGCGCCGACGTCCGCCAGCAGGCGCGGGTAGATGTCCCAGCGCGCGAAAGCGGCCAGGTTGGCGGCCACGGTCAGGTCGCGCCCGCTGCCGCCGGCCACGTAGTCGAAGCTGGGCGGCGCCATGAAGCGCTGCGCCAGCACTTCATAATCGGCGGCGCAGCCGATGTCGGCGGGGATCTTGCCAAGAGGCGGCTGGGCGCCGGGGAGAGGTGTGGTCATCATAAAATGAAAAATGCCGGGGGGTACCCGGCATTGTAGCGAACTTGCGTGGCGCCCAAGAGACTGGAAGCGCCACGTACCGGCTTTGTTACAGTTCGTAGTTCAGCGCGACGCGAACGGCGCGGGCGTCACCCTTGTACAGGAAGGCGCCCGAGCGGTACACGGCGGTGAAGTAGTCCTTGTTGCCGACGTTGAGCACGTTCAGGCGCAGGTCCAGCTTCTTCGAGAAGCGGTAGGCGGCAAACGCGTCGTACACGGTGAAGGACGGCACCGGCTGCGCGCACTGGCCGCTGGCGGTGTAGATGGCGGCGGTGTCGGGCTGGCCGCCGCAACGGTTGCTCTCGTAGCGGGCCGCGGCGCCGAACGAGAAGGCGTCGGTCAGCTGGTACTTGGCCTGGGCCGAGAACGACTTTTCGGCGAAGTTGGCCAGTTCGCGGCCGATGCCCACCGGCGTGAACGACCCCGTGACCTTCGACTTCATGATGGCAGCGCCGACCTGGGCCGACAGGGCTTCGGTGATGTTGCCGGTCAGGCCGAATTCGATCCCCTGCACCTTGTTCTTGCCGGTGTTGAAGGTGCCGATGGTGTCGTAGTTGGCGCCTTCCATCACGTCCTTCTTCTTGGTCTGGAACAGGGCGGCGGTCGCCAGCAGTTTGTCGTCAAGCAGGTTCCACTTGGTGCCCAGTTCCAGGTTGATCGAGGTTTCCGGCTTGGCGCCGGCGATCTTGTTCTGGTACAGCACGGCGCCGCCGTAGCCGCTGTTGGTGCCCGAATCGGCTTCGCCGCCGTTGATGTCCTGCGAGCTCGCTGCGCTGCCGTAGACGATCAGTTTCGGCATCACCTTGAAGCTGACGCCGGCGTGGCCGTTGACCAGGGTGTCGGTGTAGCTGTATTCGCCGGTGATCAGGTTGGTGGCCGGGGTGCGGCGCGCCAGCGACAGGTCGAAGCGGTCGGCGCGGATGCCGGCAAACGCGGTCACGCGGTCGGTCAGGTCGACCGTGTCCATCGCGGTCAGCGAGAAGGTCTTGACTTGCCAGTCCTGGTTCCAGCTGTTGCGGGTGCTGCTGCGGCCTGCCAGCTTGGTCAGGTCGGCCACCGGCACGCCATTGGCGTCGGTGAAGCAGCGCGCATTGTTCGGGCCGACGGCGGCCGCGCTGCGGCAGTTGAAGGCGCCGCTGTTGGCGACGGTGAAGTTGCCCGAGACGACCTGGTGGTCGGTGTATTCGGCGCCGAAGATGAATTCGTGCTTCATGCCCATGATCTGCTTGTCCCAGCGCAGATTGCTCTGGTGCGCGAAGTACTCCACATCCTGCCAGCCGGTGTGGCCGCCGTCCAGCGCTGCGCTGACGAACGATTTGGTGGTGTCGACGGTGTCGCCGACATAACGGGTGCCGCTCGAGGCGCCGGTGGTGACGTAGGCATTGTTCGACTGGCCGTAGCGGGTCAGGCTGGTCAGGGTCAGGTCGGGCGCCAGTTTCCAGTTGACGCGCGCAGTCATGGTGTCCACGTCCGAGCTCAGGAAGTCGTTCGACTGGGCGTAGACAGGCACGTTGGTGGCCGGAATGCGGTTCGGCACGGTGCCGACCAGGAAGTGGCCGAGGTCGGGCAGCTTGTCGTCGGTGCGCAGGCCGTAGTAGTCGAGCGTGACCGACAGGTCTTTATTGACTTCCCACAGGCCCGATACCGCGACGCCCTTGCGGGTACGGCTCGATGGCTTGCGGTCAGGCACGTCTTCGTCGCCGTACAGGACGTTGGCGCGCAGGGCGAAGTTGTCGCCGAAGCCTTTGTTGAAGTCGGCGGTGACGCGCTTGTGGCTGTCGGTGCCCACGCCCACGGTGACGCGCTGGAAGTCCTTGTCCAGGGTTGCCTGCTTGGTGATCGCGTTGATCGCGCCGCCGGCGGTGCCGCGGCCGGCGAAGCTCGAGTTCGGGCCTTTGGAGATTTCCAGCTGCTCGATGGCGAAGCTTTCGCGGGTGGTCATGCCCGGGTCGCGCAAGCCGTCGACGAAGACGTCGCTGCGCGCTTCCTGGCCGCGGATGATGTAGCGGTCGCCGAAGGCATTGCCGTTTTCGCCGGTGCCGAGGGTGATGCCCGGCTGGGCGCTGAGGATCTGTTTCAGTTCGGTCATGCCCGAATCGTCGATCGCGGCCTTGGTGATCACCGAGATGGTCTGCGGCGTTTCGGCCAGCGGACGGGTGTGGCGCGAATCGCCCGAGGTCTTGGCCTTGTACGGCACGCCGACTTCGGCGTTCGGGTTCGGATCGAGGTATTTGCCGTAGACGACGACGTCCGGCAGGGTCTTGCTGTCTTTTTCGGACGGCGCGGCCGCTGCGGTTTGGGCGTGGGCGGCAAACGGCATCATCAGCAAGGCACTGGAAATGCCCATGGCAATACTGGTTTTCTTCATCGTATTGAACGTCATGTCGCTCTTGCTACGAAGACTTTTTGGCTGTTGCGATTGCTTCAAGATTAACTCCTCATGTAGATATGCCGGATTATAGCCAAATCTCACAAGTGCGTAAACGTTAATCAATCTCATTTGCATTTACGGCAAGGCTTTTGCTGTTGCGCAAATGATGCATGCCGCATGCCGCAGCGCGGGCGCAGGAAAGCGAGCGCGGCCCTCGCAGGCGGCGCTCGCTTGTCCCCAACCCATGTGTTTACTTGTTCAGGTCGATCCTGCTGCTGCCCACGATATCCACATGCACGCCCTCGATCAGGATGGTGCCGTCGGCCTTCATCACGATCTTGCTCGCGCCCACCTGGAAGGTGATGTCGGTACTGGCCGTCACCAGCACATGGCCGCTCTGCGCCTTGGCCTCGATGTCGGTCTTGGCGGTCTGGTAGATGTGCGCCGTCTCGGCCGTCAGTTCGATATTGGTCTTGGCCGTATCGTGGATATGCGCCGTTTCCGAGGTGGTTTCGATGTGCTGCTTGACGGTGGTGACGTGGAAGCCCGTGCTCACCGTGTTGGTCTGGTGCGGCCCGTGGACGATGTTGTCCTGGTTGTTCTGCACCGTGGTGACCATGTCCTTCTGCGAATGGATGTTGATCAGCTCCTTGCCCTTGGAGTCGTGGATCACCATCTCGGAAAAGCCGCCGCCGCCCGGCGTCGAGCGGCTCTTGAAGCCCATCATGTGGGCCGCGTCCGGCAGCGCATAGGGCACCGGCTGGTCGGCGTTGAACAGGCGCCCGGTGCACACCGGGCGGTCCGGATCGCCTTCGAGGTAATCGATGATCACTTCCTGGCCGATGCGCGGAATCGAAATCGTGCCCCAGCCCTGGCCGGCCCACGGCTGCGAGACGCGGATCCAGCACGAACTGCGCTCGTCGCGGCGGCCGTAGCGGTCCCAGTGGAACTGGACCTTGATGCGGCCGAACTCGTCGGTGTGGATCTCGGTGCCTTTCGGCCCGACCACGGTGGCCGTCTGCGGTCCCGGCATCTGCGGCGCCCGGTGCGCGCGCCTTGGACGGTAGGGAATCTTGCGCCGGATCGCGCTGAAGGTATTCCGGTAGACGTCGCTCATGCCGCGCTGGAAGTAGTTGTTGCGGGCGTTGTATTGCACCGACAGCACCAGGAAATCGTTGTCGGTGCCGTCGGCGGCGTCGAACCAGTGGTGTTCCAGCAGCTTGAAGCTGTGGCCGGCGATCAGGCCGCGGCAGTCGGAAGCGCCGTGGAAGATCTTGGCCTGCCACTCCAGCACTTCCATGCGCTGGCGCGCTTCGCGCTTGCCGTCGGCCTTGTTCTTGTAGGCGAAGGCGGGATTGCCGTCGTAGATTTCCATCGACGGCACGTCGCCCTGCACCGCCACGGTCGGCTGCTCCACGTACTGGATGCTGTTGGGCGCCTTGAAGTCGAAGGTGTTCAGGGCCAGCTTGGTCGATTGCAGCATGCGTTCGGCGGTGAAGGCGGTCACGCTGTCCTTGTCCTGGGTGCGGTTGCCGCCGTTGAAGGCGACCTGCGCGTGCGCTTCCTGCGGCGGGCAGAAGCCGGCGTTGCAGGAATCGTCGCTGATGACCATCACGTGGCCCGAGGCGCTGTGCTCGAAGTAGTAGAACAGGCCGTACTTTTCCATCAGCCGGCTGGTGAAATGCTCGTCGGTCTCATCGTACTGGACGATGTAGTTTTCCGGCTTGTAGGCGCCGCTGGTGCGGAATTCGTAGGTGGCCAGGCCGCTGTAGTCGCCCTTGAAAATCTTGTCGAGCACGCCCAGCACGGTGTCGTCCTGGAATATGCGCGAGTTGACCCGGCGCTTCAGGTAGGTGAACCAGGGCACGATTTCGGCGTGGTAAAAGGCAAAGCCGCCGTCCGAATGGGTAAAGCCGAAGGAATTGACGTAGCCGTTGATGAAGTGCTCGCTGCCGTCGGCTTGCTGGATGCCGACGCTGACGTTCTTGCCCATCAGATCCTGGAGATCGATGGATGCATTCTTCGACAACAGATTCAGCTGAAAGACGTATTGTTCCGACAAGCTCGTGGCGCCGTTCATCGATTCGATCAGCAGCGCCTTGGCGCCCTGCAGCGGCGAGTAGAAACGCAGCAGGCGGGTGCCGTCGACGAAGTTGGCGGCGCCGCCGCCGGGCGCGCCGCCAGTCGCGGCGGCGTCCGGCTCGGCCAGCGGCGCCGGCGCCCGCGACGGGTCGATCGGCGCCGGCATGAATTCCGCTTCCGGGGTGGCGAAGTCGTTCACCGCCTGGCCCGCCAGCGGATGCTCGGCGATGAGCAGCGGCGCCGCCGGCAGCTCGGCGGCAAGCGCCGACGGTGCCGCTGCCGGCAGGACCGGCATATTGCCGGCCGCGTCGGCCAGGGACTTGGCCTGGCCCGCCAGCGCCAGGGCTTTGGCGGCTTCGGGACTGGCCTGGGCGGCGATGGCGGCGGCGCCGCCGGCCAGCGCTTGCGCCCCGCCGCCGGCTTGCAGGGCCATCGCGGTATCGAGCGCGCTGTTGCCGACGGCCACGGCGGTGGGATCGGCTCCGGCCATGCCGGCCACGCCGCCGGCCAGTCTGGCGGCGGCGACGGGCGAGTCCGGGACCGGCGTGGCGAGGCCGGAAAGGAGGGGGGATTTATCTGCAGGTTGGAATGTCATCGGAAGCTCGCGCGAGAAATGATCACGTTGAACAGCGCCAGGACCGCTTGGCTTCGCGGTGTGGCCACGACTGGACTTCTGGGGCGCGCCAGCGGCGGCGCAATCTGCCCGGTGTTGTCGGAGTCCTAAACTATGAGTACCAATAAGATTGTGTATATACTATCATAAGCAGGCTCATCACTTCGTTTCTTGAATCCGCACCAACCTAACGCGTTGCATCGACGCCAGAAAGTTCGCCGCGTATGTCATCGTCCGATTCCCCCAATCACTTTTTCGACTTCCAGCGCGCGCTCAAGGACCTGGGGCGCGCCTACGACACGGCCGGCGACCAGGTGCGCCACGAGATCGACCGCAGCCTGCAGCGCTGGTCGCACCGGGTGGCCGACTCGGTCGACTCGGTCGGCCGCGCCGCCATGCGGGTCGAGGCGGTGCGCAGCACGGTCGCGGTCGGGCTGGCCATCGAAGGCGCGGAACGGCGCTTCCAGGAGTTACTCAAGAGCCAGCTCGAAGGCCTGGATTTTTCCCAGATCTGGGGCGTGCTGTGGAGCGTGGTCAAGGAAGTGGTGCTGTACGTGGGCGGCGGCGCGGTGCTGGGCGGGACCGTGGGCGGGGTGGCCGGCGCGTTTGCCGCCGGCGCCGGCGCGGTGCCGGGCGCCATCGGCGGGGCCGCGCTGGGCGCCCAGATCGGCGCCGAGATCCTGGTGTGGATGGGCCTGGGCAGCCTGGTGCTGTACATCGGGGACACCATTCCCACCATGTGCGGCAAGATGGCCGAAGGCTTCGCCACCGCCTGGCAGGCCGGCGCCTTGCCCGACAGCGCCAAAGCCGAGTACGCGGCCCGGCTGCGCCAGGCCAGCGAATCGTTCGCGCAAGGCAAGCTGATGCTGGTCAAGGCGATCCTGGCCGCCATCGTGCTGTACCTGTCGCGCGGCCAGGCCAGCAAGTCGATGCTGATGAAGGAACTGGGCAGCAGCAAGCTGGGCACCGGCTTTGCCAACTGGGTGGCGGCCAACGAGGCCAGGCTGATGGGCCATCCGGCCTTGCAGCCGCGCATTGCGGCGGCCGAAGGCGAAGCGGCATCGGCGGCCAAGGCGGGCGCGGACAAGGCCAGGGCGGGGGCCGAAGCGGTCAAGCCGGCCGAAGCGGCCAAGCCGCCGCAGAACCCGGCGGCGGCTGTCGAAGGCAAGGCGCGCCGGCCTTGTCCGGCTTGCCTGCTGGTGGCGCATCCGGTCAATCCGCTTTCGGGCAGCAAGATCCTTGCGGGCGAGCTCGACCTGGACTTTTTCCTGCCCGCCGCGCTCGGGCTGGCCTGGCAGCGCAGCTACAGCTCGGACCTGGACCAGGCAGGATGGATGGGTAGGGGCTGGAGCACGCCGCTGTCGGACAGCCTGCAAGTCGGCGCCGGCAAGGTGGTGCTGCTCGACGCCTGGCGGCGCGACATCACTTTTTCGCTGCCGCAGGTGGGCGAGTCGCGCTATTCGCCGTCCGAAAATACGACCCTGGCGCGCACCGGCGAGGATAGTTTCGAGCTGATCGACGAAAACGGGCTGCGCCGCCAGTTCGCGATCGCGGCGGCGGCCAGCGGCCTGGCGCGGCTGGCCGGCCTGAGCGATGCGAATGGCAACAGGCTGGTCATCGGCTACGACGAGCGGCAACTGCCGCAGCGCATCGAAGACAGCGCCGGCCGCGTCTTCGTGCTGGAATTCGGCGCGCACCGCGGTGCGCCGCGCCTGCACGCGATTGCCCTGCTGCCGGAGGCGGGCGAGCAGGCCGGGGTACTGGCCAGCTATGCCTACGATGCCGACGGCAACCTGGCCGAAGTGCGCAACCGCCTCGGGCAGGTGACGCGCAGCTTCGCCTACCGCGACGGGCTGATGGTCGAGCACTCCCAGCCGGGCGGGCTGGTGTCGCGCTACGACTACGCGCACGACGGCGCGCAGGCAAAGGTGGTGCGCAACTGGACCAACAACGGCCTGTCGTGGCAGTTCCGCTACCTGGCGCGCGAGACGGTGGTGACCGATCACCTCGGGCGCGAGCAGCGCTACCGTTTCGACGCGCAGGGCGGCTTGATCGGCCATGTCGACGCCGCCGGCGGCCTCACCGAGCACCGCCTCGACGGCAACGGCAAGCCGCTGACCATCCGCGACCCCGGCGGCCGCGCCACCCACTACCGCTACGACGGGCGCGGGCGCGTGGTGCGGGTGGAGCGCGAAGGCAAGGGCACCGGCATCGTGTACGACGCGCACTGCGACAAGCCGGCCCTGATCACCGATGCGCTCGGCGCCAGCACGGCGCTGCGCTATGACGAGCGCGGCAACTTGCTTAGCGTTACCAATGCACTCGGACACACCACCTCCTACCATTACGACGAACACGGCCTGCCGGTGACGGTGCGCGACGCGGCCGGCGGCGTCAAGCGGCTGGCCTACAACCGCGCCGCGCAGTTGAGCGCCTACACCGATTGCTCGGGCAATACCACGCGCTATGCGTATGACGACGAGGGCAGGCTGCAGCGTGTGACCGATGCCAACGGCAACATCAGCGAGTACCGCTACGATGCGCTGGGACGCATGTGTTCGGCGTTGCAAGCCGATGGCGCGGCCGAGCACTATGAATACGACGCGCTGGGCCGCCTGGTGGCGCGCATCGATGCGGCTGGCAAGCGCACCAAGTACGAGCTCGACAGCGATGGCAAGCCGCTCAAGCGCATCGATGCCTGCGGCGGCGTGCTGGCATACCGTTACGATGCCGCGCGCCGCGTGGAGCAATTGATCAACGAAAATGGCGACGCCTACCGCTTCGCCTACGACGTGCTGGACCGCGTGATCGAGGAAACCGGCTTCGACGCCCGCCTGACGCGCTACCGCTACGACGAGAGCGGCCTGCTGGTGGCGAAGGAAGAGCACGGCAGCGGCGCGCGCACCGGGTTCACGCGCATCGACACCAGCTACCTGCGCGACGGCGCCGGCCAGCTGGTCGACAAGATCATTTCGCGCAGCACCGGCCCGGCGCAGGCGGAACAGCTGCGCTTGCGCTATGCCTACGACGACCTGGGCCGCATGACGCAGGCCGTCAATGCCGATGCCGAGGTGGCCCTGCAGTATGATGCGCTGGGCCAGCTGGTGGCCGAGGAAGCGCGCAGCGATGGCGCCACGAGCGTGCTGCGCCATGCGTACGACGAGCTGGGCAACCGGGTGCGCACGGTGCTGCCGGACGGGCGCGTACTCAACCACCTGTTCTATGGTGCCGGCCACCTGCACCAGATCAATCTCGATGGCGAGGTGCTCACCGATATCGAGCGCGACCGCACGCACCGGCCGCTGAGCCGCACCCAGGGCGCCCTGACCAGCCGGTTCCGCTACGACCCGATGGGCAGGCTGCTGTCGCAGGTGGCCGCCCTGGCGGAGGCGGGCGAAGGCGCGGTGCCGGTCGTCGCGCGCCAGTACCACTATGACGAGAGCGGCAATCTGCTGGCCATCGATGACCAGCGCAACGGGCGCACGAGCTACCGCTACGACGTGATCGGACGCATCTTGGCGGCCGTGCAGCCTCAGTCGGAGGAGCGCTTCGCCTTCGATCCTGCGCACAACCTGCTCGATCCGTCGCTCGACCTGACTGGCCGGGTCGAAGGCAACCGGGTCCGCGTTTTCCAGGATAAGCGCTACGACTACGATGCCCACGGCAACCTGAGCCAGAAACTGATCGGGCGCCACACGCGCATGCGCTTCGAGTGGAATGCGGCGCATCAACTGGTCAAGGCGGTGGTGACGCGCAATGCGCACAGCGATGAGCCGACCGTGCAGACGGTCAGGTATGCGTACGATCCGTTCGGGCGCCGGATCGCCAAGCAGGATGCTTTCGGGACGACCCGCTTCATGTGGGATGGGGACCGGCTGCTCGGCGAAGCGCGTGCCGGTCATGTGCGCACCTACGTGTATGCGCCGGAATCGTTCTTGCCGGTCGCGCAGCTCGACCACGATCCGGCATGCCGGTCCGGGCAGGAAGGCGCTCAGGTTCACTTCTTGCACACGGACCACCTGGGAACACCCCGCGAAATGACGGACCGGGATGGCCGGCTGACATGGGCGGTACGGTACAAGGCGTGGGGTAACGTCGTTCGCAGTGAACTGGTCGGCAACGCGCCCGCCGCGAATGCCGATGCGGCGCAGCAGCCGGGTGTACACCTGCAGCCGATCCGGTTCCAAGGCCAGTACCACGATACCGAGACCGGCTTGCACTATAATCGTTTCCGCTATTACGATCCCGACCTTGGCCGCTATGTATCGCAGGATCCCATCGGCCTGGCGGGTGGATTCAATGTGTACTGCTACGGCCCGAATGCCACCGGTTGGATCGATCCGCTCGGCCTGGAGGGGGTTCCCGCCGGCTTCAAGAGTTTCGGACAATTCAAGCAGTTCGGCGAAGCGGCTCAAGCGGGACTGGCGCGTGCGGGGTTTCCCGGCACCATCGGCTATATGCAGGGCAGTGCCGTGACGGGCGTCAGTTTTGAAACCAGGGTACCGTTCGACGTCGGACGTTACAGCGATTTCGACGTGGCTTTGGTGAACAGCAAATTGCTGGAAAAAGCGGAGGCTCTGGGGCTGGCCAAGGGAACGCGAACGGAGCCGATCAAAATGGGCAGTCCGGAAGCGAAAGCGCTCGGTATCGATGCGACGCTGGACCGCTTATCGAGAATGTCTGGCGGAAGGGAGGTGAACGCCATGGTGTTCAGGGACGCGGAGTCGGCAAAAGCGAAGGCGCCAAGTACGCGCCTGCCCGCAAAATGCTTCTGTTGAGGATGAATTCATGAAGAAGAGTTTTTATTCCACGTTCGGCACCAGCCAGGATGGGGCCGAGTTGGCGGCGACTCTTGCCAGGCTACTGGATGTGGAATTGGTTTTGCATGAAAGTAGTTACCTGGGAGAGTACTTCAAGTATTCCGGATTATTCGCCGATAAGCTGACGATAGAAAATAATCATGACCCGTCCGGCGAGCCTCGGTATGCGCAGTTCAAGGAGCATCCCACGTTAATTTTTTTAAGCAATGAAAACGGCAAAAACGCAGAAAAACTCAGCAAGCATGCCTATCTGAAAACCCAGCTTCGCCAGATTCCCGGCATCGTTTTGTTGGACGACCTCGTGCATGTAGAATAGTGTTCACAGCAGCGCCGGCGTGGGCCAGGCAATCACGGCGACCGATGACGGATTCAGGCGCGAGAAATGGCGCGATCCGGCTGCTGGCTCGTGCAAGGACGCTTGCCTTCCGCTCCCGGCCGGTGAGTGCAGGGTCAGCGGGATCGAAGTCCTTGAAGCGACGTCAGGTGGCAAAGTTCGCCGGACAAGCGGTTCAATTCGAAGGCGAATGCTACCAGTTTGCCAGAAGTGCGGCTGTGGACGGAAAGATCCGGCAGCATGCGTATCCGATCTGCGAAACATCGATCGGCCGCTTCCTCGGCTTCGGCAACGAGTTCGTCGAGCTCGCATTCGACGAGCGCCGCGTCCCGATTCCCGGAACAGAGTCGTTCGCGCTCTGCGGCGAAGGCGCGATGGGCAATGAAGGATTCGTCGCCGTGGTCAACGAGGCGGGCCTGGCGTGGGCGGGATTCTTCACCGCTTCCAACCCGTTCCAGCAGGTGGCGGTGGCCGGCGCTTGCCTGGTCGCCAGGACCACCCACGGCAGCACCTGGCGCTTTCCGCTCGGCGCGCCCTGGCAGGTGCGGATCGCCAACGAAGGCTGGCAAAAACGCGGGCAGCCGCGCGGCCTGCTGTCAACTGAAAAATTCATGCTGAGACCGGCACGCCACAGTCACGGCATCGTCACATTTCATCGTTACATTTTTACATTTCTTCCTTCGCGAATCAGCCACGCGGTCGCCGTACCCGTGGCATCAACCTGGAGTAATGATGAAACCCGGACTGCTCGCCGCCAGCCTCGCGCTGGCCCTGTTTGCCGCTACCCCCGCCAAGGCATGGCAACAAGAAACGCATCGCCGCATCGTGCTCGATGCAGTCGCGTTCATGAAGAACAATCCTTCCATCACCAACTACGCCAAGCTGGCCGCCGGCGTCGCCAAAGCCGGCTATACGATGGACCAGTTCGCCCAGGCCGTGGGCCAGGGCGCGTATGACGTCGACGATTTCGCCGACACCTACCTGTGCGGCGCCACCACCGGCAGCTGCCAGATGGCGCCGGTCTGGGGCCTGGGTTCCTCGCTGGCCAACTACACCTCGTACTGGCACTTCCAGAACCACAGCGCCGGGCGCGACGTGCACGGCAATGCCTTCGGCGGCTACAACTACGCCAAGCTGGGCAACCGCGGCGATATCGACAAGCTGGCCGCCGGCTGGCTGGTGGGCGACTACCTGGACGATGGCGCGGGCGGCCTGAAAGGCTGGTTCGGCGACAGCAGCAAGTACAACAGCTTCGGCGTGACCGAAGCCAACTACCGCCTGGGCGGCATGTCCAGCAACACCCAGTACGCCGACTTCGAAAGCATGCCCTTCCAGCCGATCGACAACCTCGGGCAATACTGGTGGCAGCAGTTCCTGGCGCGTCCGACCGCGCAGTCGCTCGGCTTCGTGCTGCACACGACCGACCTGGTCCAGCCGCACCACACCTGGGGCACCTCGGGCAACGGCCATTCGGGCTGGGAACAGTGGGTGGGCGACTACTACGACCGCGAACAGTTGAACGATGGCGCGCTGGTGCGCAGCGCGCTGGCCAGCTTCGCGCCGCTCGCGCCGGGCGCCACCGATATCCGCGCGCTGCTGACCCAGGGCGGCAGCTATTCCTACGCCCACGGCGGCATCGTGCTGTCGTCGACCGATCACGCCGACCGCCGCACGGTGGCGCGCGCCATGGTGCCGCATGCGATCGCCATGACCGTGCATGTGCTCAACCGCGCCGCCGAGCGGCTGGCGCTGTGAACCTGGCGCCGCTTCTGCACAGGCTGGGCCTCGTGGCCGGCGCCGCCTGCCTGGCGTGCGCCTGGCCGGCCCTGGCGGCGCCGGCGCCGGCTGCGGCGGTGCCGGCGGCGCGCATCGACGGCGCGCCGCTGTTCGCGTTCAGCGTCGACAGCAGCTGGCGCATCGCGCGCGCCAGCGATCCGGCGGCGCAGCGCAGCGCCACGCTCGAGGCCCTCATCGCCAACCGCCTGCTGGCCCGGGAGGCGCGCAAGCGCTTCGGCGAAGCGGCGCTGTGGTCCGGCCAGCGGGTCGGCTTTTCTCGCGAGGTGAGCATCGACGACCAGCTGGTGAGCACCTTGCGCAGCCTGTACGGCAAGGAGATGGAACAGGATTTGCAGCAACTGCCGGGAAGCGGCCTCGACAGCCTGCTGCGGCCGGCGCCGCCATTGACCGAGGCCGAACTCGACGCGGTGTTCGGCAAGCCCGGCGCCTTGCAGCTCGACACCAGCCTGAGCGAGGCGCAACTGGCGCGGGCGGACAAGCTGGTGCTGCTGCGCTTCGCCAAACCGGGCGGCGGCGAAGGCAGCATCAGCCTGGCCGATGTGGCGCGGCGCCAGAACGTCCAGGGCCGGGTGGCGCTGTTCGCGCGCCAGCGCGACTTCATGCAGCAGCAGGCCAGGCAGCAGGTCGCGTCCTGGTATGTGCTGGACTGGAGCCGGCGCCGTTTCGGCGCGCAGGCCCTGGCCGACCTGCGCCGGGTGCTGGCCGACCAGGCCGACGTGCAGGCCATGATGCGCCTGCATGGCATGGGCGACGACCAGCATGCCGGCAGCCGCCTGCTCGACACCCTGGCCGGCCAGGTCGGCCCGGACCAGGTGCGCGCTTACTACGAGCGTCACCGCGAGGACTTCGTGCGCATCGAACGGGTGCGCGCGCGCCATATCCGCCTGCCCGATGAAGCGGCGGCGCACAAGGTGGCGGCCGCGCTGGCCGGCGGCGCCGATTTTGCGGCCCTGGCGCGGCGCCACTCGATCGCGCCCGACGCCGCCGGCGGCGGCGCGCTGGGCTGGGTGCGCCATGAAGGCAAACCGGGCTGGCTGGCGCAGCTGCTGTTCGTGCAGACGCCGGGCCGGGTCTCGGCCCCGGTGCGCACCCCTGCCGGCCCCGGTCGCGATGCGCCGTGGGAAATCGTGCTGGTCGAGGAGCGCGTGCAAGGGGTCCAGGCGGCCGATTCCGAATCGGTGCGCTACGTCGCCAGCCGCGCAGTGGCGCGCGAGATGGCGGCGGCGCAGCTGGCGGCCCTGCGCGCCGACGTGCTGCGCAGGGCGCGCATCGAGATCAGCCGGGCCGGCCTGGCAGGGGGGGGGCCGGCATGAAGGGCGGCGCCCTGCTGGCGGCGCTGGTGGTGGCGGCCGCCGCCTCCCTGCTGGCGCGGCCGCCCGCGCCGGCGCCGGCGCCGTCCTCGGCCGCGCGGGAGGCCGCACCCGTGCCGCCGGCCGCCGCAGCGCCCGCCCAGGCTGGCGCGACAGTCCAGCCGGCGGGAGGCGGATGGTTCGGCGATGTGCCGCGCAGTGCGCCCATCGCGGCATCGGTGAGCATGGCCGACGCGCGCCTGCATGGCGACGCGCGCACGCCGCCGCTGGCGCGCCAGGCGCCGGCCGGCGCCGGCCCGAGCCCCGCGCAGCTGGCCGATCCGCAAGCGTACCGGGCGTATCAGGCGGGCCAGGAAGCGCGCGTCAAGGCCGCCTTCGCCAGCGCGGTCGTGCTCGAAGTGCCGCGCTTGCAGGCCGACGTCGAGCGCGCCCGCGCCAGCGGGATTCCGGCGGCGCAGATCGCCAGGGTGGAAGCAAAGATCCGGCGCCTGGAGCAGCTGCGCAGCGAGATCGCCGATCCGGGAAGCGCGGCGCGCAACTGATCCCGGCCCGGCAAGCGCAGCGCGGCGACGGCATGCCGCGCACCGTAGGCGCGCGGCGCTTGCCGCCAGCACGCGCTTGCGCACGATTGAGCCAGCGCAAAGGCAGGCCAGGGCCGCTGGCTAAGATGCGCCATGACTGCCACTCACGACCTTGGATACCGCGCCCTGTTCGCCCACCCGGAAATGGTGCGCGAACTGCTCACGGGCTTTACGCCCTTCACCGTGTTCGAGGGCGTCGCCCTGTCGGCCTTCAAGCGCGTCAATCCCGACTATGTCAGCGAGCGGCCTTCGGCGCGCCAGAACGACATCGTCTGGCGCGTGCAGGTCGGCGACGACTTCCTCTACGTATACATCCTGCTCGAATGCCAGTCCGGCGTGGACCGCTGGATGGCGCTGCGCATGCAGACCTATGTCGGCCTGCTGTGCCAGGACCTGGTCAAGCGCCACGAATTGTCGCCGGGCTTGCTGTTGCCGCCGGTGCTGCCGCTGGTGTTGTACAACGGCGCGCCGCGCTGGAACGCCAGCAGGGACCTGGCGCAGTTGCTGATGGCGGCGCCCGCCGAACTGGCGGCCTTCCAGCCATCCCAGCGCTACGTGCTGATCGACCAGCAGCGCCTGGACCTGGCGGCGCTGGAGGCAAACGACGACCTGCTGGCGCTGCTGTTCCGGATTGAACTCTCACAGGTCCCCGATGTCTTACACACGCATTTTCGCGCGCTGATGGCCTGGTTCAGGGATACGCCCCAGACCAGCCTGCGCAACTCGGTCTGGACATGGGTAAAGGCGCTGGCAGCGCGCAGGACCGAGAATCAGGATTTCTTTGACATTGAGCCGATGGAGGTGACGGACATGGAAACCACAATGTTGAGCTGGGCCGAGCAACTGGAGGAGATCGGCTTGAAAAAAGGACTCGCGCTGGGAGAGAAAGCCAGGGAAGAAGCCAGGGCGCAAGGCCGGCAGGAAGGCAAGCAGGAAGGGATTGCCGAAGGCCAGGTCATTGGCCTGCGCAAAGCGCTTGGCAGCCTGTTGGCCAAGCGCTTCGGTGATTTGCCGCCATGGGCCGTGCAGCGATTCACCCAGGGCACGAGGGAAGAGCTTGAACGGTGGTTCGAGCGCAGCCTGAACGCGACCGGTCTGGCGGCGGTGTTCGGCGACGCGGCGGCGTCCGGCTAGGCGCGCAGCGTGGTAATCTGGCACCTGCATGAATAACGCAAGGCGCCATGGCCAGTCCTGGCCGCGCCGTGCTTTCCGAGCGATCTCGACAACGGCGCCGTGCGCGGCGCCAGAAAGGCAGTCAGGCATGGACAGTACCTTACTGAAGGGGATCGACGTGTCGCACTTCCAGGGCCGCATCGACTGGCCAAAGGTCGCGCAGCAAGGCATCGCGTTCGCCTACGCCAAGGCCAGCGAAGGCAGCGGCGTCACCGATGCCATGTTCGGCGCCAACTACCAGGGCATGCGTGCCGCCGGCATCGCGCGCGGGGCCTATCACTTCCTGCATGCGGACGTGGATGCGGGCCAGCAGGCGCGCCATTTCCTCAGCGTGCTCGGCGCGCCGGAGGCGGGCGACCTGCCGCCCATGCTCGATGTCGAAACCGCCTGCGGCATGCCATGCGCGGCCATCGACAGTTGCGCCCTGGAGTGGCTGACCGAGGTGCAGAAGGCGCTCGGCTGCACGCCGCTGATCTATTCCTCGCTCTCGTTCTGGAACAGCAACCTGGCCGGCTGCGCCGCGCTGTGCGCCTATCCGCTCTGGATCGCCGAGTACACCACGGCCGCCGCGCCGGTCGTGCCGCATGGCGTGAGCGGCTACACCATCTGGCAGCATGCGCAGACCGGCACGCTGGACGGCATCGCCGGCGCGGTCGACCTGGACCTGTTCAACGGCTCCGCCGAGGCGCTGGCGCAGCTGGGCCGGCCGGCGGCCTGAGACCTTCCCGCGCTTACAGCGGCGCGCGCACGATGGCGCCTTTTTTCCAGACTGCCATCACAGCGCTGCTCAGGTTGATGCCTTCATGATCATCTTCCGAAAACGGCTTGTTGTAGGTGGCGATCGCGCCCGGCACCGTGATGCTCAGCCTTTCGAGCGCGGCCTTGATCTTGGCGCCCTCGGTACTGTTGGCCTGGCGGATGGCGGCCGCCAGCAGCAGGATCGAGTCGTGCCCGCCCGCCACCGCGGTCGGATTGGTGATGCGCGGACGCTTGTACTGGGCGCGGTACAGGGCTTCGAACTCGCGTCCGGCGGTCGAGGTGGCGCCTTCGACGAAGGTTTGCGGCGAGATCGCCCCTTCGGCATGGGCGGCGGCGACGTTGATGAAGGAATCGGTGGCATTCGCCCATGAACCGATGATCGGCAGGTGCATGCCCATGCGGGCGCTGCTGGCGGCAATGTGGCCCTGCTCGGTGCCGATGCCGTACACCAGCAGTACCGTCGCGCCCGCTTCTTTGGCCTTGGCCAGCTGGGCCGACATGTCGGCGTCGCCGATCTTGAAGCTGCCCACCGAGACCGCCTTGATGTCATGCGTGAGCAATTGCTTGACCATGTCGTCGTGCCCGCCGGTGCCGTAAGGCGTGGTGTCGTGCAGCAGGGCGATTTTCTTGTGGCCCTTCTTGACCGCGTAGTCGACCATCATCTGCGCCTGCAGCGTGTCCGAGGCTTGCACGCGGAAGGTATAGTTGCCTTCCGGCGCGTTCTGGAAGGCCCTGGTCAGCTTGGTGCCGGCCGACGCCGGCACGATATTGGGCAGCCTGGCGTTTTGCATCGCCGGCTGGTAAGCCAGCACCACACCCGTGTTCACGCCGCAGGAACAGGCAACCACGCCCTTGGCCAGCAGGGCTTGCATATTCTTTTCCGCCAGTTCGGGCTTGCTCTCGTCGTTCATCTCGACCAGTTCCAGATTGCGTCCCATCACGCCGCCACGGGCATTGATCTGCGCGACCGCCAGGCGCTGGCCGTCACGCACCGCCAGTCCCAGCGGGGCCGATCCGCCCGTCAGCGGCAGCAGCGCGCCGATCTTGATGGTGTCGGCCGCAAACGTGGCACTGGCGAGGCACAGCGTTGCCGCTGCGAATCCGATATGGCTAAGTTTCATGCGTAGTCCTTTTCCTTCTGGTCTGTTGAGAGCGAAAACTGCTGACGGGAACCCCCGCACCGGCTGCCGCGCAGCCCGATGTGCAAGGTCCGCAATGTTAGGCAAATGAATAGCGTTCTTGGCAAGGGCGCTTTAGTTTAAGGCAAATTTTCGCTACTGCAACACTTTGACTGTTGTATTTGCGTCAGTACACGGCAAGAGCGCAGCCCGGCCATGCGCATCGCATGGGAATGCCGACGACAGGGTACGATATGCCCCCCGGCGGGGCGCCGGCTGCTATATTTCCCCATGCAATCACATACCAGGAGACCATCTTGTCGTTACTTGAAAACCATTTCAAACTCAAGGAGCACGGCACCGACGTCCGCACCGAGCTGCTGGCCGGGCTGACCACCTTCCTGACGATGGCCTATATCATCTTCGTCAATCCCTCGATCCTCGGCAGCGCCGGCATGCCCACCGATGCGGTGTTCGTCGCCACCTGCCTGGCCGCCGCCCTCGGCAGCCTGATCATGGGTTTGTACGCCAACTATCCGATCGGGCTGGCGCCGGGGATGGGCCTGAATGCCTATTTCGCCTTCATCGTGGTCAGGCAGATGGGACTGTCGTGGGAGGTGGCGCTGGGCGCGGTCTTCATTTCCGGCTGCCTGTTCCTGGTGGTCAGTGCGTTTCGCCTGCGCGAAATGATCATCGACGGCATCCCGGCCTCGATCCGGATCGCGATCGCGGTCGGCCTCGGCCTGTTCCTCGGCCTGATCGCGCTGCACAATGCGGGCATCGTGGTGGCCAACAAGGACACCATGGTCACCATGGGCAACCTGCACGCGGCGCCGCCCCTGCTGGCGATCGTCGGCTTTTTTGCCATCGTCGCGCTCGACAAACTGAAGGTCAAGGGCGCCATCCTGATCGGCATCCTGCTGGTGACCGTGCTCAGCTTCTTCTTCGCCGACAACAAGTTCATGGGCCTGGTGTCGGCCCCGCCGTCGCTGGCCCCGACCCTGTTCAAGCTCGACATCATGGGCGCGCTCTCGGTCGGGATCCTCAACGTGGTGCTGGTGTTCTTCCTGGTCGAGCTGTTCGACGCCACCGGCACCCTGATGGGCGTGGCCAGCCGCGCCGGCCTGCTGGTCGACGGCAAGATGGCGCGCATGAACAAGGCCCTGATGGCCGACAGCTGCGCCATCGTGGCCGGCGCCACCCTGGGCACGTCCAGCACCACGGCCTATATCGAAAGCGCGGCCGGGGTCCAGGCCGGCGGACGCACCGGCCTGACCGCGGTGGCGGTGGCGGTCCTGTTCCTCGGCTGCCTGTTCCTGTCGCCGCTGGCCTCGGTCGTGCCGGCCTACGCCACCGCTCCGGCGCTGCTGTACGTGGCTTGCCTGATGCTGCGCGAACTGGGCGGGATCGACTGGAACGACACCACCGAAAGCATCCCGGCCGCGATCACCGCCCTGGCCATGCCCTTCACGTATTCGATCGCCACCGGCGTGGCGTTCGGATTCATTTCCTATGCCGTGCTCAAGCTGCTGACCGGACGCGCGCGCGACGTCAAGCTGGCGGTATGGGTGATCGCCGCCCTGTTCCTGTTCAAATTCATCTACCTCGGGGCGGGCTGAGGGAGCCGGCGAAACATTGCGTGTTTGTCCAGCTTGCGACAGGCACGCAACACTTCCAGTTGGCGTTAGCACGCCCGATTGCGTTTGGTCTTGACCTTGAGCAAACCAGACAGGAATATGGTCTTGTGTTGTGACTGCCTGTCACGGAAAGGACACTGCCTTGACCTTGCTGCGCGATCTGTCGATCCAGAAAAAACTCATGTTGAGCATGGCAGCCTGCCTGCTCCTGTTCGTGATCGTTTCCTCCACCCTGAGCATCACCATGAGCAGCCGCGCCATCCGCGAGCGGGTGGTCGAACAGGAACTGCCGTCGCTGGTGGGCGAGATCCGCAACGACGTGCTGCGCCAGATTTCGGTGCCGCTGGGCGCCTCGCTGGCGCTGGCCAACAACACCTATGTGCACGCCTGGGAACGCGAAGGCTTGCCCGAGACCGGCATCGATGCCTGGAAGGCCTATGCCGGCAGCGTCAAGGCCAAGAACAAGGCCGTCACGGTGTTCTGGGTATCGCAGTCGAGCGGCAAGTACATGAGCGAGCAGGGCCTGACCCGCACGGTCGACAAGGAGGGCGGCAAGGACCAGTGGTTCCACGCCTTCCTCTCCGAAGGCAAGCCCTACTCGCTGGTGCTGAACAAGGAAGGCGCTTCCGACATCATGTTGTTCATCAATGTGCGCGCCGAGGCGGGAGCGGGCAAGCTGGCCGTGGCCGGGGTCGGCCTGTCGGTGGCGGCGCTGGCCGACACCATCCGCGCCTACCATGTCGGCAAGACCGGCTTCGTCTCGCTGGTCGGCGCCAACGGCGCCGTGCTGGTGCACCGCGACGCCGCCCTGGCCGACGGCAAGCACTTCCTCAAGGACTTGCCCGGATATAGCGAAGAACTGAGCAAGGCCCTGCTGGGCGGCGCCAGATTCACCCACGCCGCCGGCACCGGCGTCAATGGCGCGCGCATCCTGGCCTCCTCGTATGTGCCGGAACTGAATATGTATGTGGTGGCCGAAGTGCCGCAAGCCGAGGTGCTGGGCAACGTCGCGCGCGACGCCACCGTGTCGGCCCTGGTGGCGGCCCTGGTCGGCGGCGGCATCGGCCTGTTCGGCATTTATCTGATCAGCCGCGCGATCGCCGGACCGGTGGCGCGCGCCGCCGCCATGCTGGGCGATATCGCCGGCGGCAATGGCGACCTGAGCCGGCGGATGCCGGTCGAGAGCGGCGACGAGGTGGGCGCCCTGGCCGAGGCTTTCAACCGCTTCGTGTCCTCGCTCAACCTGACCATCAGCCAGGTGCGCGCCAGCACCGACACCATCGCCGCCGCGTCCAGCCAAATCGCGGCCGGAAACATGGACTTGTCGGGCCGCACCGAAGCGCAAGCCTCCAGCCTGGAACAGACCGCCGCCGCCATGGAGCAGATGACCTCGACCGTGAAGCAGAATGCCGAAAACGCCAGCCAGGCCAACCAGCTGGTCGTGTCGGCCTCCTCGCACGCCGTCAAGGGCGGCCAGGTGGTGGGGCAGGTGGTCAGCACGATGGGATCGATTACCGACAGTTCGCGCAAGATCGTCGACATTATCGGCGTCATCGACGGCATCGCTTTCCAGACCAATATTTTGGCGCTGAATGCCGCCGTGGAAGCGGCGCGCGCCGGCGAGCAGGGACGCGGCTTTGCCGTGGTCGCTTCCGAGGTGCGCAACCTGGCCCAGCGCTCGGCCGCCGCCGCCAAGGAAATCAAGACCCTGATCGACGATTCGGTGCTCAAGGTCGACACCGGCAGCAAGCTGGTGGATGAGGCCGGCGTCACCATGCACCAGATCGTCACGTCGGTGCAGCAGGTGGCCGACCTGATGAGCGAGATCGCCGCCGCCAGTGTCGAGCAGAGCCAGGGCATCGGCCAGATCAACCATGCGATCGGCGCCATGGACGACGCCACCCAGCAGAACGCCGCGCTGGTGGAGGAAGCGGCGGCGGCCGCCAAGTCGCTGCAGGACCAGGCCGCCACCCTGGCCGGCGTGGTCGGCGTGTTCAAGCTCGACGAGAGCATGGCGCCGGCGCGGCCGGCGGCGCCTGCCCGCAGCGCGCCGCGCGCGGCAGCCCGACCCGCCGCCAGCGCGCCAGCCAGGCCGCTGGCCAAACCCACCGCCAGGGCGCCAGCCAGGCCGGCCGCCAAGCCGGCCCCGGCCGGCGACGACTGGGAAGCGTTTTGATGATCAACCAGGGAGTCACCATGACCGCAACCACCGTGCGCCGCCTGCCCGCGGCCTGCTTCCTCGCCGCCGCCAGCCTGGCCGGCGGCCTTGTCCAGGCGGCCGAATGGAGCGACACCGCGATCAGCTGGCGCACCGGCGAGCGCTATCGCGAGCCGTTCAACAGCCAGAACATCGGCAAGCACATCTTCGCGCTGACGCATGCCAGCGGCTACCAGTACGGCAGCAATTTCTTCAATGTCGACATGCTCATCTCGGACAGCAAGGACCCGGCCTCGCTCAACCAGACCGACGGCGCCCAGGAAGCCTATGTGGTCTACCGCCACACGCTCGATATCGGCAGGCTGCGCGGCGCCCCGGTCAAGTTCGGCCCGGTCAGCGGGCTCGGTGTGACCCTGGGCTTCGACTGGAACACCAAGAACGACGTCGGCTACAACTCGCGCAAGCAGATGCTGGTGGCCGGCCCGACCCTGATGTGGGACGTGCCGGGCTTCCTTTCGACCAGCCTCCTGCTGTTACGCGAGAGCAATGCGCCGAGCGGCGCCTTTCCGCCGATTTCCAACGTGCGCGGACGCACCACCTACGACCTGCATCCCATGCTCAGCACCAGCTGGGGCATCCCGGTCGGCCGGCTGTGGGCCTTCGAAGGCTTCGCCAACCTGATCGCCTCCAAGGGCAAGAGCGAAACCGGGGCGGACACCGGCGCCGAAACGAATATCGACATGCAGCTCATGTTCGATGCCGGCGCCGCCATGGGCTACAAGAAGCGCACCTTCCGCGTCGGCCTCGAATACCAGTACTGGAACAACAAATTCGGCAATACCTCGGCCACCACCGGCGGGCGCGGCTACCGCGCCAAGACCCCGATGCTGAGGGTGGCCTACCACTTCTGAGGGGGCGGCAGCAACCTTGCAGGTTCTGCTATAAGATGAGCGGCTGACTTTCAACCCCATCGCGCCGGAGCCCGCCATGCAAGAACTGACCCTGTACGTCGACAGCCGTTTCACCAGCCCGTGGGCGCTGTCGGCCTTCCAGGCCCTGACCGAGAAAAAGCTGCCATTCACCTTGCGCACGCTCGACCTGGACCAGGGCGAGCAGCGGCAAGCCCCGTTTCGCGACCTCGGCCTGACCGCACGCGTGCCGCTGCTGGTGCAGGGCGAGCTGGCCCTGGCCGAGTCGAGCGCCATCGTCGAGTATCTGGAAGAAGCTTTTCCGCCGCCGGCCTACGCGGCCGTGCTGCCGTCCGGGGTGCAGGAGCGCGCCCGCGCGCGCCAGGTCATGGCCTGGTTGCGCAGCGACCTGATGGCCCTGCGCGCCGAGCGCTCGACCGAGGTGGTGTTTTATGCGCCGCTGAGCACGCCGCTGACGGCGGCCGGGCAAGCCGCCGCCGAGCGCCTGATCGGGATTGCGGAGCGGCTGGTGACGGGGGAGCATCTGTTCGGGCAATGGTGCATCGCCGACACCGAACTGGCGCTGATGCTCAACCGCCTGATCTTGAACGGCGACCCGGTGCCGGAACGCCTCAAAACCTGGTGCGCGGCGCAGTGGCAGCGCGACAGCGTGCGCCAGTGGATCGCCAGATCGCGCGGCTAGGAGGGCGCCGGGCAGAGTGAACCCGGGAACTCGGCGCCAAGGATTGCGCTGGAATCCAACGGGCTGTATATTGTTGCCGAAAGGGAGCAGCAATGGAAGAGCGACGCAAGAATCATGCAATGGCCGCGACGGTGGAGAAGGCAATCCTTCTCAAGGACACCGTATCGGTACACCAAGCCGCAATTTACCTGGCCTCGGGCGGCGTGCCGCTCGACGTGACCGGGCGCGTCCTCACGACCCCGTACCGGCGCGGCATGGTGCGCTCCGGGATCAGCGACGAGGCCTATACCAGCCTGCCCGCCACGCCCGTGCCCGCGCCAGCGGCGCCAGCGCAGGCGGTACGCGCGCCGGCGGCGCCGGCAGCCGCTCCCGCCGCCGCTGCCACACCGATAGCCGCTCCCGCAGCCGCACCAGCACCCGCAGCCGCACCAGCACCCGCAGCGGTCCCGGCGGCGCAGGCGGCCGCCCCGGCGCTGCCGCAGCCCTTGCGCGACGCCGACGCCGAAACGGAGCTGGTCACGGTGCCCCTGATGGTGCCCGGCGCGCCGCCGGCGGCCCCGTCGTCCTGGCGCGATATCATCCATTCGGCCGGTCCGACCTTCCGCTAGAGGCCGGGCGAGCCGCCATGCGCGCACTCGGCTGTTGCAAAACGTTAACAAGCGGCCGCTGCGGCGCCGTCTTTTTCAGCCATCCGCGCCGGCTTTTCGGCGCGGTGTTATTTCGTTGACACTGAAAAACGATGGGTGTTATATTCGTGTGCCCGCGATGGTAACGTTTCCAATCTGGCGTTATCCCGGCCCAGCGGACGCAGATCCGCACACAAGGAGACAGGATGCACACAGCACACAAGCTGGCGCTGGCGGCGGCGCTGGCGCTGGGCGCCTGCGCCACGGCGCACGCGGCCGGACCCGGGGCCAGCGCGCCTCGGGCTAGCGCGCCCCGGGCTAGCGCGCCTCGGGCCGAAGTGATTCACTGGTGGACCTCGGGCGGCGAATCGGCCGCCGTCAAGACCATCGCCGACGCCTACCGCGCGGCCGGCGGGGTCTGGGTCGATACCGCCGTCGCCGGCAACGAGCAGGCGCGCGCGGTGGCGGTCAACCGCATCGTCGGCGGCAATGCGCCAGCCGCCGCCCAGTTCAACGCCTCCATGCAGTTCCTCGACATCGTCGAACAGGGCATGCTCAATAACGTCGACGAGATCGCCGCCAGGGAGCGCTGGGACACGACCCTGCCGGCCCCGATCCGCGACGTCATCAAGGTCAAGGGCCATTACTACGCGGTGCCGCTGAACGTGCACATGCCGACCTGGATCTGGTATTCGAAGGCGGCCTTCGCCAAAGCCGGCATCGCCAAGGAGCCGGCCACCATGGACGAGCTGTTCGCCGCGCTCGACAAGCTGAAAGCCGCCGGCCTGATTCCGCTGGCGCACGGCGGCCAGTCGTGGCAGGAGAACATCGTCTTCATGGCGGTGCTGGCCAACGTGGGCGGCAAGGAGCTGTACCTGAGCGTGTTCCGCGACGGCGACCAGCGCGCCATCGCTTCCGCCCAGTTCAGGCAGGTGCTGCTCGCCTTCAAGCGCCTCAAGTCGTATGTCGATCCCGGTTCGCCCGGCCGCAACTGGAACGACGCCACCGCGCTCCTGGTGAACAACAAGGCCGGCGTGCAGATCATGGGCGACTGGGTCAAGGGCGACCTCCATGCCGCCCGGCTCACCGCCGGCAAGGAATACGGCTGCATTACCGGCTTCGGCCCCAGGGCGCCGTTCCTGATCCAGGGCGACGCCTTCATCTTCCCCAAGAGCGCCAACGCCGATACGCTCAAGGCGCAACAACTGCTGGCCGGCGTGATGACCGCGCCCGCTACCCTGGCCGCTTTCAACCGGGTCAAGGGCTCGCTGCCGGTGCGCACCGATGCGGACGCGTCCGCGCTGGACGCCTGCACCCAGGCCGCGCTGGCGGTGATGAAAGACCGCACGCGCCACGTCGGCAACGGCGAGGTGTACCTTACGCCCGACCAGAACGGCGCGCTGGTCGATGTCCTGACCGCCTACTGGAACACCGCCATGCCGGTCGAAAAGGCGCAGAAGAACATCGCCGCCGCCTTGAAGCGCTGAGCCATGCGCCACCCATTGCGCAAGGCCACTCCCTTCGCCGCGCTGCTGCCGATGGCGCTCACCGTCATCGTCGGCTACCTCGGCACGGTGCTCTGGTCGATCTGGATTTCGCTGACCAACTCGCGCAGCTTCCCGTCCGATACCCTGGTCGGCATGGCGCAGTACACGCGCCTGTTCGAGAACGAGCGCTGGCTGCTCTCGCTGCACAACCTGGCGCTGTACGGCGTGCTGTTCATCGGCGCCTGCCTGGTGATCGGCTTTCTGCTGGCCGTGTTCATCGACCAGAACGTCACAGGCGAAGGCGTGCTGCGCACCGTCTTCCTGTACCCGTACGCGATGTCGTTCGTGGCCACCGGCCTGGTTTGGCAGTGGATGCTCACGCCCGGCAACGGCATCGAGCAGGCGGCGCACCAGCTCGGATTCCCGGACTTTAGCTTCGACTGGATCGTCGACCAGGACATGGTCATGTACACCATCGTCATCGCCACCGTGTGGCAGGCCTCCGGCCTGGTGATGGCGATGATGCTGGCCGGCCTGCGCGGCATCGACAGCGAAATCTGGAAGGCCGCGCGGCTCGACGGCATTCCCGCCTGGCGCGTGTACCTGTCGATCGTACTGCCGATGATGTGGCCGACCATCGCCACCGTCCTGCTGCTGCTGGCCACCGCCGTGGTCAAGCTGTTCGACGCGGTGGTGGCCATGACCGGCGGCGGCCCGGGCACGGCCAGCGACGTGCCGGCCCGCTTCATCATGGACCACCTGTTCGGGCGCGCCAACATCGCCCTGGCCTCGGCCGGCGCGGTGGTGCTGCTGGTGCCGGTGCTGGCCATGCTGGCGCCGTACGCCTATGCGCGCAGCCGCAAGGGGCGCGCATGAAGCGCCGCGCTCACTTCAATCCGGCGCGCATCGGCATCTACGCCTTCCTGCTGACCGCCGCGCTGTTCTTCCTGCTGCCGCTGTACGTGATGCTGGTCACCTCGGTCAAGCCGATGGAGGAAATCCGGCTCGGGAACATCTTCGCGCTGCCGCTGCAGCTCACCTTCGCGCCGTGGCGCGACGCCTGGAGCGGCGCCTGCACCGGCGCCTCGTGCGAGGGCATTCGCGGCGGCTTCTGGAATTCGGTCGCGATCACGGTGCCGAGCACGGTCCTGCCGATCCTGATCGGCGCCATCAACGGCTACGCGCTGTCGTTCTGGAAGCCGCGCGGCGCGCAGCTGCTGTTCGGGGTGCTGATGGTGGGCGCCTTCATTCCGCTGCAGGTGATGATCTATCCGCTGGTGCGGGTGCTGGGCACCTTCGGCGTGTTCGGCTCCCTGCCGGGCATCGTGCTGGTGCACATGATCTTCGCCATGCCGGTCATGACCTTGCTGTTCCGGAACTACTATGCGGGCGTGCCGCACGAACTGTTCCAGGCCGCGCGCATCGACGGCGGCGGCTTCTTTCGCATCTTCGCCCACGTGATGCTGCCGATGTCGCTGCCGATCATCGTGGTCGCGGCCATCATGCAGGTCACCGGGGTATGGAACGACTACATCCTGGGACTGGTGTTCGCGGGGCGCGACAACGCGCCGATGACGGTGCAGCTCAATAACGTGATCAACACCACCACCGGCACGCGCCTGTACAACGTCAACATGGCCGCCACCATCCTCACATCGCTGGTGCCGCTGGCGATCTATTTCATTTCTGGCCGCTGGTTCGTGCGCGGGATCGCCGCCGGCGCGGTAAAAGGGTAATTCATGTCGAATGTCTGTGTCCGCAAGCTGTGCATCACCCTCGGTGGCAACGAGATCATCAAGGACCTCGACCTGGCGGTGGAGGAGGGCGAATTCCTGGTGCTGCTGGGGCCTTCCGGCTGCGGCAAGTCGACCCTGTTGCACAGCATCGCCGGCCTGATCGACGCCAGCGCCGGCACGGTCCACATCGGCGGCGAAGACATGACCTTCGCCGACCCCAGCGAGCGCCATATCGGCATGGTGTTCCAGTCGTACGCCCTGTATCCGACCATGACGGTGGAAAAGAACATGTCCTTCGGGCTGCGCATCAACGGCACGCCCAAGGCGGAGATCGCGCGCCGCGTCGCGCGCGCCGCCGCCATGCTGCACCTGGAGCCGCTGCTCTCGCGCAAGCCGGCGCAGCTCTCGGGCGGACAGCGCCAGCGCGTGGCGATCGGGCGCGCATTGGTGCGCGAAGCGGACGTGTTCCTGTTCGACGAGCCGCTCTCGAACCTGGACGCCAAGCTGCGCGCCGAACTGCGGCGCGAACTCAAGCTGCTGCACCAGGAACTGCGTTCGACCATGATCTACGTGACCCACGACCAGGTCGAGGCGATGACCCTGGCCACCCGCATCGTGGTCATGCGGGCCGGTAAGGTCCAGCAGATCGGCACTCCGGGCGATGTGTACGAGCGGCCCGCCAACCTGTTCGTGGCGGGCTTTCTGGGCGCGCCCTCGATGAACTTCATCGAGGGCGCGATCGACGCCGACGGCTGCTTTGCCGGCAACGGCTTCCGGCTGGAAGGGGGCGCCGCCGGCGCGGCGCCCGGCCAGGCGCTGGTGCTGGGCATCCGTCCCGAGCATATCCGCATCGGCGAGGACGGCGCGCTCGAAGGCACGGTGGCGCTGGTCGAACCGATGGGCAACCACCAGATCGTGTGGATCGCCAGCGCCGGCCAGCAGCTCTCGGCCATCGTCAACGATACGCGCGCGTTCGCGTTCGGCCAGAGCGTGCGCTTTGCGGTCGACGCGGCGCGCGTATCGCTGTTCGACAAGGCCAGCGAACAGCGCCTGCCGGCGCCGCACCGATAATTGGACTGGAAAGGCGGACGCGGGCCATGCATAATTCGCCGTTTGCGGTATGCTTGCGCCGTATTTACTAACCTGACCGATCGAAGGACGCCGTGGCCAATATCAAAGACGTAGCACGCCTTGCCGGTGTCGGCCTGGGAACCGCGTCGCGCGTGGTCAGCGGCAAGGGCTCGGTGTCGCCGGCGACGCTCGAACGGGTCAAGAAAGCCATCGCCGAACTCGATTTCCGGCCCTCGCACGCGGCGCGCTCGCTGCTGTCGGGCACCTCGCAGATGATCGGCGTGTACATCCCGGTCCTGAAGGGCACCTTCTACACCCCCATCCTGCAGTCGATCGACATGGCGCTGCGCGCCGCCGGCCTGCACATGGTGGTGGCGTTCGGGGTCGGCTCGGGCGATGCGCGGCGCCAGGCCATCGAAGGCATCGGCTTCCTGATGGAGCGCGGCTGCGACGGCCTGATCCTGCTGACCAACCACCTGTCCGACGACGACATCGCCGCGCTCGGACCCAAGCAATCGCGCGTGGTGGTGCTGGGCCACCGCTTTGCAAGCATTCCCGAGCAGTGCTTCACGGCCGACCATACCCAGGGCGGCATCGCGGCGGCGCGCGCGCTGCTGGAACACCGCCACCGCAAGATCGCCGTGATTGCCGGCCCATCGACCTCGCCCGACAACGTCGAGCGCATCGCCGGCTTCATGGGCGAGCTGGAGCGCAACGGCATCGACACCGGCAAGATGTGGGTGGCCGAGAGCGACTTTTCGCCGCAGGGCGGGTGGGACGCGGCGGCCGAACTGGTGGCGTCCGGGCACAAGTTCACGGCACTGTTTTGCGCCAACGACGAAATGGCGGTCGGCGCGCTGTCGTACTTCCAGGACGTCGGGCTGTCGGTGCCGGGCGATGTGTCGGTGCTCGGTTACGACGATACGCCGAGCGCGCAGTTTTCGGCGCCGCGCCTGACGTCGGTCCACATTCCCTGGCGCGACGTGACCCTGAACGGGCTCAATGCGCTGCTCAACCGCTGCTACGGCAGCGCGCATCCGGTCGTGCGCGAGTATCCGGTCAGCGTGACCGTGCGCGCCTCGCTGGGCAAGCCGCTCAAACGGCGCGCGGAGTAGGGACCGGGCGGCGCCGTCGCCGGCCATCCGGCGCGCTCATTTACGCAATCTTATGATTGACAAAATTGCTTCATCATCGCACTATTGATCTTCGGTTGGGAGCGTTTCCAACTTGTGGCAGCAGCAGAACGGACCCTGGCACCGGCTTGCGCCGGCAGGCATTTCCACTTTTTCGCACCGATACCATGATCAAGCATTCCTGTCTTATCGCAGCCGTCGCGCTGCTGCACGCCAGCCACGCCGGCGCCGCTCCCCAATCCCTGAGCGACTGGCCGCGCGTGCGCAGCGCCGTCGCCCCGGACGCCGCGCTCGAAGCGAAAGTCGCCAGCATCGTGGCCGGCATGACGCTGGCGCAAAAAGTCGGGCAGATGACCCAGCCCGAGATCAAGGCCATCACGCCCGACCAGGTGCGCGAGTTCTACATCGGCTCCGTGCTCAACGGCGGCGGCAGCTGGCCGAACGGGAACAAGTACGCCAGCCCGGCCGACTGGGTCGCGCTGGCCGATCGATTCTACGACGCCTCGATGAGCACGGACATGCTGGTCAAGGTGCCGGTCATCTGGGGCATCGACGCCATGCACGGCAACAGCAACGTCTACGGCGCCACCCTGTTCCCGCACAATATCGGCCTGGGCGCGGCACACAACAAGAAGCTGGCGCGGCAGATGGGCGAGACGGTCGGCAAGGCGGTGCGCGCGACCGGCATCAACTGGGTATTCGCGCCGACCGTGGCGGTCACGCGCGACGATCGCTGGGGCCGCACCTACGAGAGCTTTTCGGAAGATCCGGCGCTGGTGAACAGCTACGCCGCCGAATACGTGCGCGGCATGCAGGGTACATTCCGCGACGACGCCAACGTCGTCGCCACCGCCAAGCACTTCATCGGCGACGGCGGCACCGACCAGGGCAAGGACCAGGGCGTCACCCGGGCCACCCCCGCGCAGATGATGAACATCCACGGCGCCGGCTACTACAGCGCCCTGGAGGCAGGCGCGCAGACGGTCATGGCCTCGTTTAACAGCTGGGTCGATGTCTCGACCGGCACCGACCACGGCAAGGTGCACGGCAGTAAAGTGCTGCTGACCGATATCCTCAAGACCAGGATGGGCTTCGACGGCCTGGTGGTGAGCGACTGGGACGGCATCGGCCAGGTCAAGGGCTGCCGCAACGACAGCTGCGCCCAGGCGATCAATGCCGGCATCGACATGGTGATGGTGCCGAACGACTGGAAGGGCTTCATCGCCAACACCATCAGGCAGGTCGAGGCGGGCGAGATTCCGATGGCGCGCATCGACGATGCGGTCACCCGCATCCTGCGCGTGAAGCTGCGCGCCGGCCTGTTCGGACAAAAGCCGTCGGCCGGCAAATACGCCGGCAAGCCGGAAGCGCTGCAGGCGCGCGCGCTGGCGCGCCAGATGGTGCGCGAGTCGCTGGTGCTGCTCAAGAACGACGGCGGCGTGCTGCCGCTACAGCGCGGCAAGAAGATCCTGGTGGTCGGCAAGAGCGCCGACGACCTGTCGCTGCAAACCGGCGGCTGGTCGCTGACCTGGCAGGGCACCGACAACAAGAACAGCGACTTCCCGAACGGCGACACCATCCTGGCCGGCATCAGGCAAGCCGCCGGCGCCGCCAACGTCACGTACAGCGCCGGCGCCGAGGGCGTCGACGTGGCGGCCTTCGACACGGTGGTGGCGGTGATCGGCGAAACCCCGTACGCCGAGTTCGGCGGCGACATCGGCCCGGCCGGCACCCTGCGCCACAGCGGCCGCCATCCGGAAGACCTGGCGGTCCTGAAGGCCGTGGCCGGCAAGGGCAAGCCGGTGGTCACCGTGCTGGTAGCGGGCCGCGCGCTGTACACCAACGACCTGATGAATCTGTCGGACAGCTTTGTCGCCGCCTGGCTGCCCGGATCGGAGGGCAAGGGCGTGGCCGACGTGCTGTTCAAGGGCGCGCACGGCTTCAAGGGCAAGCTGTCGTTCTCGTGGCCGAAATCGGTCTGCCAGGCGACCGTCAACGTGGGCGACGCCGATTACGCGCCGCTGTTCAAGACCGGCTACGGCCTGACCTATGCCAGCAAGCGGAAGGTCGGCCAGCTCGACGCCAGCTACGCCGACGGCGGCTGCGGCGTGACCAATCTGTACCCGGTGTTCAACCAGTCGGACCGCGCCACCTGGCCGCTGTACGTGGTGGTGGGCGAGAAGCGCAGCGCGCTCGGCGCCGATTTGAACAATGCCTTCACCCAGCCGGGCGTCAAGGTCGAGACTTCGCAGGTGAACACCCAGCAGGATGCCAAGAACGTCACCTGGAGCGGCCCTGCGCGCCTCGAAGCCCACGGCGCCAGGGCGCTGGCCCTGCCGGCATTCGCCACCAGGGATGGCGCGCTGCAGTTCGATACCATCGTCGCCAGCGCGCCGGCCGGCAAGGTCACGGTGTCGATGGACGGCGCCGCGCTCGACCTGACGGCGGTGTTCAAGGCCCTGGTGGGCAAGGCCAGGCAGACCGTGAGGATTCCGCTGGCCTGCTTCACGGCCAGGGGCGCCGACCTGGCGAAGGTGCAGACGCCGTTCGCGGTCTCCAGCGACGCGGCCTTTAACGCGGCCTTTGCGAATATCGAAGTGGCCGGCGGCGCGGCGCTCGAGAAGGATGCCCTCAAGTGTGCGGACCTGAAGTGAGCGATCGCTCCGTCCCGACCGCGCGCCTGCGCCTGCAGGGCGGGTCGGGTATCATGCCGGCTGCGCGCCAGCGTCGCGCGTACGTACGCGGCCCGGCCGAACGGACCTGGTCCGCCTGCGGGCGGGAGCCGGTCCGCCGCGCCGCGGCCGGCGTTTCCGCGGCGCGGATACCCATGTATCCGGCCACGGAAAAGTCTCCCGCATTCTTCGGTGTATCGGCGATCTTGCCGGAACAGGCGGAAAGGAGGCTCGATCACCATTAAGGAGCAGCATGCAACACGTCTCGACCGCCAAGCCCGTGCCGCCAGCGCACGGTGCGCGGCAAGGCCATACCGGCCCCCTCATCATCATTACCATCCTGTTCTTCATGTGGGGTTTGCTGACCTCCATGAACGAAGTCCTGATTCCCCACCTGAAGTCGGTCTATGAACTGAGCTACCTGCAAGCGATGCTGGTGCAGTTCTGCTTCTTCGGCGCGTATTTCGTGGTCTCGCTGCCGGCCGGGATCCTGATCAAAAAGATCGGCTACCAGAAGGGCGCCGTGGCCGGGCTGGCGATCGCCGCCACCGGCTGCGCGATGTTCTATCCGGCGTCGACGTCCGTCTATGCGCTGTTCCTGCTGTCGCTGTTCGTGCTGGCGTCGGGCATCACGGTGCTGCAGGTGGCGGCCAATCCTTACGTGACGGTGCTGGGCGACCCGGCCACCGCATCGAGCCGGCTGACGCTCACCCAGGCCTTCAATTCGCTCGGGGCCACCGTGGCGCCGTATCTGGGCGCGCTGCTGATCCTGTCGGGCACGGTACTCGGTGCGGACGAGCTGAAAAAACTGCCGGCGGCCGGGCAGCTGGCGTACCGCGCGCAGGAAGCGGCCACCGTGCAAGTGCCTTACCTGGTGCTGGCGGCGGCCCTGCTGGCGCTGGCCGCGTTCTTCGCCATGGCGCGCCTGCCGGCGATTGGCGGCGACGACGCCGGCGACGACGTAGCCCACACCGACGGCAAGACCTCGGCCGCCGGCTACCGTCACCTGGTGCTGGGCGTGGTCGGGATCTTCCTGTATGTGGGGGCGGAGGTGAGCATCGGCAGCTTCCTGATCAACTTCATGGGCGAACCGCACATCGCCGGATTGCGCCCGGAAACCGCCGCCAAATACGTGACAGTCTACGGCGGCGGCGCGATGCTGGGCCGCTTCATCGGCTTTGCGGCGATGCGCCATGTCAGTCCGGGCAGGGCGCTGGCGTTCAACGCGGCCTGCTCGATCGCGCTGATCATGGTGGCGGTGTTCGGCACCGGCACGACGGCGATGTGGGCGATCCTGCTGGTCGGCCTGTGCAACTCGATCATGTTCCCGACCATTTTCAGCATGGCGCTGCACAAGCTGGGCAGGTTCACGGGCCAGGGGTCGAGCATCCTGTGCATGGCCATCGTCGGCGGCGCGCTGGTGCCGCTGGCGCAAAGCGTGCTGGCCGACGCGTTCGGCGTGCAACTGTCGTTCCTGGTGCCGGCGGCATGCTACCTGTTCATCATCTTCTACGGGCTCAAGTACGCGAAGATGTACCAGGGCTGACCGGGCATCGCCGCAGCCGGACAGCGCCGCTTGCCGGCGGTGTTTTCTTTTGCGCAGGCGGATTCGGTTGAACTTGCGGGGGCGGGATACGGTCCAAAAGAGACAGGTGCCCGCGCGCGGGCGCCACCCCAACCTCATCAGGAGATCGACATGTTCAACAATAAACGCGTAAAAGGATGGATCGGCATGTGCGCCGCCGCCGCGCTGTGTGCCAGCCTGGCTGTCCAGGCGCAGACCGGTACCGGAACGGGACAGACCGCAACCCAGGGTGCCAGCGGCCAGAGCGGCACACAAGGCAATACTGCCAGCGGCGGCACCGGCAGCATCGGCAGCGCGGACCGCAAGATCGTCGTCGACCTGGCCATGGCGAACATGTCCGAGATCGAAGCGGCGCGCACGGCGCAGACCAAAAGCCAGAACGACCAGGTCAAAAAATATGCCCAGCAAATGATCGACGACCATACCAAGGCGCTGGACGAGGTGCGGCAACTGGCGCAGGCCAAGGGCGTCACCCTGCCATCGACGCTGGAGCGCACGCACAAGGCCAGGGCCGACAAGCTGGCCGCGCTGTCGGGCGATGCCTTCGACCGCAGCTACATGGCGCAGGCCGGCGTGGCCGAGCACAAGAAAACCCATGCCATGCTGAGCAAGGCGCAGGGCCGCGCCAGGGATCCCGACATCAAGGCCCTGGTCACGCGCATGACGCCGACCGTGGAGCAGCACCTGAATGCGGCGAAAGAACTGCACGGCACCATGAGCAAGGCCAGCGGCAATGCGGGCACGGCGACGGAGAAGTCCGGCCAATAAAGCATTCGCCGATGCGCACGGCCGGCTAAGCCGGCACGGCAGGCTGCCGATGCCGGCGGCGGAAGGGACGCGGGCGCGCGCCGGACGGTCACGCTACAATGACCGTTCATGCTCGCCATCCTCGCCATTACCTTTCCCTTTTTCGCACTGGTCCTGTGCGGCTATCTGGCTGTGCGGCGCCATCTGCTGCCGCAACTGGCCATTCCGGGCCTGAACAGCTTCGTCCTGTACTTTGCCTTGCCGTGCCTGCTGTACCGTTTCGGTTCGACCACGCCGCTGACCCAGCTGCTCGACGCCGGGCTGTTCGGCGTCTACCTGCTGTGCGCGCTGGCGACGGTGGGCCTGGCCATGCTGCTCACCCTGCGCCGCGCCGGCTGGAACGATGGCGCCTTCGGGGCGCTGGTGGCGGCCTTTCCCAACACCGGCTTCATGGGCGTGCCGCTGCTGCTCGCCCTGCTCGGGCCGCGCTCCTCGGGGCCGGTGATCGTGGCGCTGGTGGTCGACCTGGTGATCACCACCTCGCTGTGCATCGCCCTGTCGCGCCTGGGCCCATCCGGCGCGCAGGGCAGTGCCGCCGCCCTGCGCAATGCCCTGGCCGGCATGCTGCGCAACCCGATGCCCTGGTCGATCCTGCTCGGCGCGCTGGCCTCCGGCATCGGCCTGGTGCTGCCCAAGCCGCTGATGAACACGATCAGCCTGCTCGCCGACGCCGCCTCGCCGGTGGCCCTGTTCACCATCGGCGCGGTATTGGCGCGCTCGCAGATGAACGCCAGCGGCGCTACCGCGCCCGCCGATTTCGTGCCGGTCGCCCTGATCAAGCTCGTCGTCCACCCGCTGCTGATGCTCGCCATCGGCCATGCCGCCATCGGGCTGGGCGTGCCCATCGACCCGGCCGCCCTGGCGGTGCTGGTGCTGGTCGCCTGCCTGCCCAGCGCCAGCAACGTGGCCCTGCTGACCGAGCGCTTCGGCGCCGACACGGGCCGGGTGGCGCGCATCATCCTGGTCTCGACCGCATTGTCCTTCCTGAGCTTTTCGGCGGCCGTGTCGTTGCTGATATGAAACATTTCTGACTTCTGCCGTCCTGTTTGTGAAATAATAACGGGCGTGTCCCATCGACGATGTGGCGGCAAATTCAGGGGTGTCGATTGCTAGAAATGTTTGCAGTGGAGCAGGAGCTGGCGCAACTGGAAGAGGAGCTTTCTTCCCAGTATGGTGTCGCGCGCCTGAAGCCGATGCTGGCGCTGGCCTGGCACCTGCGCCAGCGCGACCCTGCGCGCGCCCGCGTTCTGTCCTCCGACGCGGCGCCGCTCCTGATGCTGTTGCCCGAACCCGAACGCCGCCTGGAACTGGCGCGCTGCAGTCTGATCGACGGCGAAGCGGCTTGGCTGGACGGCCGGCTCGACGCCGCGCGCGCGCTGGCCGACGAGGCCTGGGCCGAATTCCACCGCCAGGACGACTCCATCGGCAGCGCCGACGCGCGCTGGCTGCGCGCCTGGATCGAGGTCGACCGGGGCAACGCCGCCGCCAGCGACGCCGAGCTGGCAGGCGCCGCGCACGATGTCTGGCGCGCCGGCGACCGCTTGCGCGCCGACGTGATCGACGCCGCCGCCGCCCTGTTCGCGGTCTTCCGCAACCTGCACTCGGCCAATGAACGCTGGGGCAAGCGCTTCGACCCCGCCGAAAAAGGCCTGCACCCGGCCGCCGCCGGCTGGATCAACGACTACCTCGGCACCGCCGCCTTCCAGTCCAGCGACTTCGGGCGCGCCATCGGCCTGTTGATGAACACCTTCGAAGCGGCGCTGGCCACCGGCCAGGTGCGGCGCGCGATCAACGTCGCCACCAACATCGGCAACGCCTTCACCAGCCTCAATGCGCACCACGCCGCGCTCGAGTGGATGCAGCGCGGGCTGGACCTGGCGCGTCCGACCGGCTGGCCGATGAGCATCGGCCTGGCCCTGATGCAGACCGCCGAAACCTTGCGCCAGCTGGGCCAGCGCGAAGCGGCGCTGGAACTGCTGCACGAAGCGCTGGCGACGCTGGCGCCCATGTCCGGCTCGCGCGCGTATGCCATCGCGCTCGAATACGAAGGCGACCTGGCGCTCGACGGCGGCGATTATCCGGCCGCGCTGGCCAGTTTTGCGCGCCTGGAAGCGCGCGGCGAAGCGCTGCACCAGGCCGACTTCCAGAGCGGCGCGCGGCGCGGCCAGGCGCATGCGCTGTCGCACATGAACCGCCCGCACGATGCGCTCGACAAGGCCGGCGCCGCGCTGGCGCTGGCGCGCGAGCACGGCGACGCCTACAACCAGATAGCCGCGCTCAAGGTGCTGGCCGAAATCCACGCGCGCCACCGCCTGCCCGGTCCCGCGGCCAGCGAGGTGCTTGCGCCCAGTCCGGCCCTGCATTACCTGCAGCAGGCGATGGCGGTGGCGGCCACCATCGACGGATACACGGTGCCGGGCGACCTGTACGACGCGGTGGCGCGCGAATACGCCAGCGTCGGCGACTATCCGCAAGCCTACGAAATCGCCCTGCGCGCCGGCGCCGCGCGCGACAAGACCCACAGCCAGGAGGCGACCAACCGCGCCGTCGCGATGCAGGTGCAGTACCAGACCGAACGCGCCAAGACCGAGGGCGAGCATCACCGCCAGCTGGCGGCCGCCGAAGCCAAGCGCGCCGAGGTGCTGCAGCAGACCAGCGCCACGCTCGAACACCTGTCGGCCATCGGCCAGGAGATCACCACCCACCTCGACGCCGCCGCCGTGTTCCGCGCGCTCGACCGCCATGTGCACGGCCTGCTCGACGCCACCCACTTTTCGATCTTCCTGATCGATCCGGACGGCAGTTCGCTGACCTGTGCCTTCGGGGTGGAGGCGGGCAAGGCGCTGCCGGCCACGCGCTATTCGCTCACCGACGAACTGGCCAATTCGGCGCGCTGCGTGCGCGAGCGGCGCGAAATCCTGCTCGACCTGAACGCCGATGACGACATGCCGAACCTGATCCCGGGCACGCTGCCGACACTGAGCCTGCTGTTTGCGCCGCTCCTGATCGGCGAACGGGTGCTGGGCGTGATGACGGTGCAGTCGCTGCAGGCCAGGGCCTACCGCGAAAGGGAGCGGCTGATTTTCCGCACCCTGTGCGCCTACGGCGCGATCGCCCTCGACAACGCCGGCGCCTACCTGCAGGTGGCGGCCACGCTCAAGGCCCTGAGCGCGACCCAGGCCCAGCTCGTGGAAAAGAACCTCGAACTCGAACGCGCCTACAAGGCGCTGGAAGACGTCAGCCTGACCGACCAGCTGACCGGCCTGCGCAACCGCCGCTTCTTCCTGCAGCATGTGGACGCCGACGTGGTCATGAGCCTGCGCGGCTACGACGACCCCTTGCGCAACGGCGTCGTCGAACGCGAGAACGCGCCGGGCAAGGACCTGGTGTTTTTCATGGTCGACCTGGACCACTTCAAGCAGGTCAACGACCTGCACGGCCATGCGGCGGGCGACGCGGTGCTGGTGCAGATGCAGGAGCGCCTGCGCGAAGTGTTCCGCGAATCGGATTACCTGATCCGCTGGGGCGGCGAAGAATTCCTGGTGCTGGCGCGCGCCACCCACCGCGACGACGCCAAGGTGGTGGCAGAGCGGATCCGCGAGGCGGTCGCCAACCGCGACTTCGTGCTGCCCGACGGGACGGCGCTGCGCAAGACCTGCTCGATCGGCTTCGCGTGTTTTCCGTTCTTGCCGGAAGAACCGCGCCTGCTGTCGTGGTCCGAAGTGGTGGAGCTGGCCGACCAGGGCCTGTACCTCGTCAAGCGCTCCGGGCGCAATGCCTGGGCCGGCATCTACAGCACGTCCGAGACGCGCCACGACAACCTGTTCCCGCGCCTGATCCACCAGCTGGAACAGGCCCTGAACGACGGCCAGGCGCGCCTGGTGACCAATATCGACGAGGTGCAGGTCGGCGCCGGCGCCAAGACGCGGCGCCTGGTGCTCTCGTCCGACAAAGTCACACCGCGCTAGTCAGGCGCCTTGCGCGCGGCGCCGCATCGTCTGCGCCATCGGCGCATCCATGGCCGCCAAGACCGTCTGCTGGTCGTTCTGCGAGCGGTTCTGGCCCACCTTCCATTTGCCGTGCATGCGCATGACCGGGATTTCGATCCCGACGATCGCGCGCACCAGGCGCTCGATGAAGCCGGGCGGGGCGTCCTCCAGCGACCAGGGCATCGCCTGCGCCGCTTCGTGGCGCGCGGTCAGGCGCGCGAGCAGGGCCAGGATCCAGGCCGGGTCTTCGATCGCGCGCAGCGGACCGTGCGCGTGCACCACCGCATAGTTATAGGTCGGGACCTCCTTGCCGTCGATCTTCTTGCCTTCGTACAGTGTGGGCGTGATATAGGCCGATGGCCCCTGGAACACCACCATCGTGTCCCCCTGGTGGCGCCACAGCGGATTGGCGCGCGCCACGTGGGCGCGCAGGATGCCGAACGGCGCATCGGCGCCGGCGGCGGCGATCTCGAACGGGATGTGGTTGGCGTCCAGGCCGGCGTCGCCGTGCGTGACGATGGTGCCGAGCGGGTGATCGTCGATCAGGCCGTGCAGCAGCGCCGGGCGCATCTCGTCGAAACAGGAAGGTCCGTACATCTTATGCGCTCCCTTCGACGATGACGTCGGCCTTGATCGAATTGGCGATGTAGCACTGCGCGTGGGCCGCGTGGTGCAGGGCGTCGAGCCCGGCGGCGTCGGGAGCGGTGCCGGCGGCGAAGCCGATGGCGGGGCGCAGCACGATGCGCGTCATCGCCATGCGGCCGTCCGCGTTGCTGCTCATGGTGCCGATGGCGTGATCGCGGTAGTCGTCGACCACGTGGCCGGCGCGCGCCGCCAGCGAGAGGAAGAACAGCATGTGGCAGCTCGACACGGCGGCGACCAGCGCTTCTTCCGGATCGACGGCGGCCGGGTCGGACATCGGCAGCGGCACCGACAGCGGCGACGACGAGGCGGGCACCTGCAGGCCGCCGTCGAAGCGCCATGCGTGGGCGCGGCTGTAACGGTTGTCCAGAAAAGGCTGCGCACCGCGCTGCCAGGCCAGTTGGGCTTCGAATTGCTGCATTTTTCCTCCAAGGGTTTCGGATAGCGGCAACGATCTTCGGGCCCGCCGCCTCCCGGCCGTTCCCGCCTGCGCGGGAACGGCGAACTAGCGGCCATCTTATGCGCCGCTTTGGCTTGCTCAAATATCCAATTGACGCGATTATGTGAAGACCAATTACCGGATCGCCCATGCTCGTCACCGACATTCTCTCCGCCTTGCCCCTCGTGCGCGGCACGCAAGACCCCCTGTTCCGCCAGCTCTACGCGCAGATCAAGGACGCCATCCTGCGCGGCACGCTCGGCGCCGGCATGCAGCTGCCGCCCACGCGCGAGCTGGCGCGCCTGCTGTCGGTCTCGCGCCAGACGGTGCTCAACGCCTACGACCAGCTCAGCGCCGAAGGCTACCTGCATGGCGCTGTCGGCAAGGGCACCTTCATCAGCGACCACCTGGCCCAGGCCGCGCCCGGCCCGCACGCCGCGCGGACCACGCAGACCACGCAGGCCCCGATGCGTCCCCTGTCCGCGCGCGGCGACGCCTACGCCGGCGCCATGGAAAGCGTCGGCTTCCATCAGGGGAAACTGCGCCCTTTTCGGGTCAGCATGCCTTCGCTCGACCTGTTCCCCTTCGATGTCTGGAGCCGCCTGGAAGGACGGCGCTGGCGCCACCCCGACTACCACATGGGCTACAGCGACCCGGCCGGCTACGCGCCTTTGCGCGAGCTGCTGTGCGTCTACCTGCGCGCCTCGCGCGGCGTGAACTGCACGCCCGAACAGGTGGTCATCACCTCCGGCTCGCAACAGGGCTTGTACCTGCTCTCCCAACTGCTGCTCGCGCCCGGCGACGAGGTCTGGATCGAGTCGCCCGGCTACCAGGGCGCCAGCGCACCGCTGTTCGCGGCCGGCGCCACCGTGCGCACGGTGCCGGTGACGGCCGACGGCATGGATGTCGCCTACGGCATCGCGAACTATCCCGGGGCCAGCATGGTGCTGGCCACGCCCTCGCACCAGCTGCCGCTGGGCGTGACCATGAGTTTGCAGCGCCGCCTCGAACTGCTGCGCTGGGCCGCCGCCAGGCGCGCCTGGATCATCGAGGACGACTACGACAGCGAATACCGTTACACCGGTCCGCCGCTGGCGTCCCTGCAAAGCCTGGACCGGGCCGGCTGCGTGCTGTACGTCGGCACCCTGTCGAAGGTGCTGTTCCCCGGCCTGCGCCTCGGCTACATCGTGGCGCCGCCGGCGCTGGTGGAACCGGTAGTGCGCGCCAAGGCGGTGATGGACCGCCACACGGCCATCGTGCCTCAGATGGTGCTGGCCGACTTCATGGCGGACGGCCATTTCGGGCGCCATATCCGGCGCACGCGCGAGGCCTACGGCGAGCGGCGCGTGGCGCTGCTGGACGCCATCGCATCGCGCCTGGGCGGGCAGGTGGCGGTCGGCCCGTCCGACGCCGGCCTCGATCTGGCGCTGCATTTCCTGCGCGGCCACGATGAAGCGACGGTGGTGGCGCGCGCGCTGGAGCAGGGCATCGAAACGCGTGCGCTGGCCTACTATGCCAACCGCATGGCCACGCCCGCGTGCGCCTTCGCCCCCGGCCTGCTGCTGGGGTTCTCGTCGCTGACGAGCGCGCAGATCAGGCACGGCGTCGAGGTGCTGGCGAAGGTGCTGAAAGCGCCGTCTTGAACTATACTCATGCGATGACCATTCAACGCTGCTCCTGGGCCAACCCGGCCAACCAACGCTATCTCGATTACCACGACCACGAGTGGGGCGTGCCTTGCCACGACGAGAACACGCTGTTCGAGATGCTCAATCTCGAAGGCGCGCAGGCGGGCCTGAGTTGGGAAACGATTCTGAACAAGCGCGCCAGCTACCGCCTCGCCTTCGACGGCTGGGATGCCGAAAAAATCGCCCGCTACGACGCCGCCAAGGTGGCCGAACTGCTGGCCAATCCGGGCATCGTGCGCAACAAGCTCAAAGTGGCCGCCGCCATCACCAACGCCCAGGCTTACCTGCGCCTGCGCGCCGAAGGCAGCTCGCTCGACGCCTACCTGTGGGCCTTCGTCGACGGCAAGCCGATCGTCAACCGCTACAGCGGCGACGAGCGTTCGCCGGCCAAGACCGAGCTGTCGGACCGGCTGTCGAAAGACCTGCTCAAACGCGGCTTCAAGTTCGTCGGCTCGACCATCGTGTACGCCTACATGCAGGGCATCGGCATGATCGACGACCATGCCGCCAACTGCTTCCGCCGCGGGCAAGCGGCGGCATGAACTGGCAGTCGGTCTGGGGCGAACGGACCCACTTCGTCATGTTCGATGCCGCCTACGGCGACGGCGCGGCCTTTCAAGAGACGCTGCACGCCTGGCGCAACGACCCGCAGCGGCCCGCGCGCCTGCACTACATCGCGCTGGCCGGCGACGCGCTGCCCGGCTACCGGCGCGTGCCGCAAGTCGAGGACGCGGTCACGCTCGACCTGCTCACGGCGCCGCTCGACGCCGCCCTCGAACAACTGACGGCGCGGCTGGACGCGATCCGGCTGCACCACGCCGGCGACGCCGGCACCCGCTTCGCGCACGCGCTGGGCAAACTGGCCGCGCCGGGCGCGCTGCTCGATGCCGAAGGCCTGTCGCACGCGCAGATGGCGACCCTGGCGCGCGCCGGCTTTGCCTGGGAGGCGGGCGCGCAGCGCGCCGTGTATGCCAGCCGCCGTCCGCAGCCCGAAGCGGCCGCCCCGCGCGCGCGCTACGCCATCGTGATCGGCGCCGGCCTGGCCGGCGCCGCCGCCTGCGAGCGCCTGTGCGCGCGCGGCTGGAAGGTGACGCTGATCGAACGCCATGCGCAGCCGGCGCGCGAAGCGTCCGGCAACCGGGCCGGCATCACCATGCCGCTGCTGTCGAAAGACGACAACCTCATGACGCGCCTGTCGCGCGCCGCCTTCCTGTACGCGCAAGCCTATTTCGAGCGCATCGGCGAGAACGGCATCGATAGCGACCGCTGCGGCGTGCTGCAACTGGCGCGCGACGGCGCCCACGCCGAGGTGCAGCGCGCCATCGCCGCGGCCCTGGCGTACCCGCCCGATTTTGCCGAGTGGCTGGAAGCGCCGGCAGCGAGCGGCCTGCTCGGCGCGCCCGCACCCGATGGCGCCTGGCTGTTCCGCCAGGGCGGCTGGATCCGTCCAGCCAGCGCCTGCGGCGCCATGCTGACCGCCTGCGGCGAAGCCCTGGTACGGCGCTTCGGCGCCGGCAGCGTGAGCCTGGAAAAACGCGGCGCCGACTGGTGCGCCGTCGACGCCGCCGGCGCCGTGCTGGCGCAAGCGCCGGTGGTGGTGCTGGCCAACGGCACCGGCGCGGCGGACATGCCGCTGGCGGCCGGCCTGCCTTTGTCCGCCGTGCGCGGCCAGGTTACCCACCTGGCCGAGGGCGCCGCGCCGGCGCTGCCCTTCGTGCTGTGCCGCGAAGCCTACCTGACGCCCGCCGTCGGCGGCCTGCACAGCCTGGGCGCCAGCTACGACGACGATGCCGACCCGGACCTGCGCCAGTCCAGCCAGGACCAAAACCTGGCCAGGATCCGCACCATGCTGGGCGATCCTGCGCTCGGGCGCGACGCGCCGCTGCTGGGGCGCGTCGGCTTTCGCTGCGTGGCGCCGGACCGCATGCCGCTGGTCGGCGCCTTGCCCGACCCGGAGGCGGCGGGCCGCATCGAGCGCCTGCGCGACGTGCCGCGCCACCAAGGGGTGTATGGCTTGCTGGGCTACGCTTCGCGCGGCCTGACCTGGGCCCCGCTGGCGGCCGAACTGCTGGCCGCGCAGCTGAACGGCGAGCCGCTGCCGCTCGAAGCGGACCTGGTGGCGGCCCTCGATCCGGCCCGTTTCCTGTTGCGCGAACGGCGCCGTGGCGAGGTAGGATAGCGAACCGGGTGGATTGTCATCCGGTTATAATTGATTTATGGCAATTATTCTGTAGCAACATCAACCGATGGCTGGAGCCGATCACGATGGACGATGCGCCCGAGTCGAACGAGCTGTTCTTGTTTCTTGCGTCCACCGCGCACGATATGAAAAACTCTGTCAGCGTCCTCAGCGGCACGCTGGAAACCCTGCTGGCGCAAGCCGCGCCCGCGGCCGCCACCGAGGCCGCCTATCCGCAGCTGGCGCACATGCTGTACCAGACCAAGCGCCTCAACGACAACCTGATCCAGCTGCTGGCCCTGTACAAGCAGGTCGGCAAACCGGCCTATCCCTTCGACATGCAGCCGCTGGCGATGGGCGACCTGGTGGCGCAGGTGGCCGGCGCCAGCCGGGTCCTGCTCGCTTCGCGCCATATCACGCTGGAAACCGCCGCCGACCCGGAGCTGGTCTGGCATGTGGACGAAGACCTGATCGTCGGCGTGCTCGGGCATGCGATCAACAATGCCATCCATTACACCAGGGACACGATCCGCCTGGCGATCGACGTGGTCGACGGCGACCTGGAAATCCGCGTCGAAGACAACGGCGGCGGCTACTCGGCCGCGATGCTGGAGGCCGGCGTGTCCGCCATGCACGGCGCCAGCGCGGGCGTGAACTTCCTGACCAATAGCACCGGCCTGGGCCTGTATTTTTCCAGCGAAGTGGCCAAGATGCACAAGCACCGCCAGCGCAGCGGCCGCCTGCGCCTGGAAAACGGCGGCGCGTTCGGCGGCGCCTGTTTTGTGCTGAGCCTGCCATGATCGTCGATCCCAAACCGACCGCCAACCTGGCCACCAGCATCCAGCTGGTCGACTGGGCCGGCAAGAATTACCTGGTGGTGGACGACTTCATCGGCATCCGCCAGTTGCTGCGCGAAAGCTTGCGCAACCTGGGCGCCAAGAATATCGACCAGGCATCGAGCGGCGGCGAAGCCATCGCCATGCTGGCGCGCATCCGCTACGACGTGGTGCTGTGCGACTACAACCTGGGCGAGGGCAAGAACGGCCAGCAAGTGCTGGAAGAGGCACGCGTGCGCAATTTGCTGCTGCCGAGCAGCGTCTGGCTGATGGTGTCGGCCGAGAAAAGCGTCGAATCCGTGATGGGCGCGGCCGAGCACCAGCCCGACGCCTACCTGATCAAGCCGATCACCGAGGGCGTGCTGCTGACCCGGCTCAATCGCGTATGGCACAAGAAACAGGTGTTCAAGCAGATCGACCAGGCGTTTGCCGAAAAGGATTACCTGCGCGCCGCCAAGATCTGCGACACCCAGATCGTCGCCAACAAGGTGCACGAAATGGAATTGCTGCGCATGAAGGCGCGCCTGATGCTCAAGAGCGGCGAGCCGGAAAAGGCGCGCGAGGCCTACGAGCGCGTCTTGCAGGAACGCGATTACCAGTGGGCCAAGTCGGGCCTGGCCAAAATTCGCATGGCCAACGGCGAATACGAGCAGGCGCGCCAGATGTTCCAGGGCGTGATTTCCGAAAACCGCTACTACATCGACGCTTACGATCAGTTGGCGCTCACTTACCAGAGCATGGGGCAGCACGAGGAAGCTTGCGCCGTGCTGGAGCGCGCCGCCAAGCTGTCGCCCAATTCGGTGATGCGGCAGCGCTCGCTCGGACAGATTGCGCTCAAGCTGGGCAATGTGGGCATGGCCGAAAAAGCCTTCCGCAAGTGCATTTCGATCGGCGAATACTCCGTGATGAAAACGGTCGACGCCTACCTGGGCCTGGCGCGGGTGTGCGGGCTCAAGCTCGAAACCAAGGAAGCCATGCAATTGCTGGTGCTGGCCCAGCGCGAATTTTCGGGCGAACAAGTCCAGCTGCGCTGCAAGATTACCGAAGGCATGGTCCACCACGAAAGCGGCGATTTCCAGCGCGCACGCAAGACGGGCGACGAGCTCGACGAGCTGCTGGTCGCCAACCCCGAGCGTCCCGACATCCCCACCTGCCTGGAACTGGCGACCTTGCTGTTTTCCGTCGGGCACCGCGATTCGCCGGTCGACCTGCTGTGTTACGTGATCAAGAATAACCACGACAACCTGCAGTTGCTCGACGACGTGCAAAAAATCTTCGACCGCGCCCACATGAGCGACGAGGGACTGGCGCTGATCCGTTCCTCGAAGAAGGAGGCGAGCGACCTGATGAACCAAGGCGTGTCGCTATGGAAAACCGGCAAGCTGGCCGAGGCGGTGGCCTGGATGCGCAGTGCGCGCCTGAGCTTGCCGAACAACCTGCGTATCCTGTTCAACTCGGCGCAGATCCTGATTTCGCATATGCAACAGCATGGCTTCGACGCCGAGCTGGCCGCCGAGGCGACCGAGGTGTTGCTTCACGTCGACAAAGTCCTGCCCGGCCAACAGCGTTTCGCCCAGCTGATGGAACAGCTGGCCGCACTGGCGCCGGGGGCGGCGGACGAGGGCGCCGCAGGGGTAGCCGGCTGAGCCGAAACACGTTTGCCCTTGCCGCAACGCTTGCTGGTGATAAACTGCGCACTGCGCGGAAGTTTCCGCATTCAAAAAGAAAGGGACGACCATGCGCGACATCGCAAATGAAGTCTATGAAAAAATGCGTGTAGGCAGCAGTGCGTGGATTCGGCCAGTGGCCGCCAAGGGCGATACCGTGGACTCGTTCCAGGCTGTGCATGAGCAAGTCAAACAGATGGCGGAAGAGGGGTTGATTACCATCTCGACCATCAAACGCCAGGAAGACGGCCTGATCGACGCGATCAGGATCCAGCGCCTGGCGTAAAGGCCGGCCCGACAGGGAGGCGCGCGCCGCCCTGTCCGGCCGCCAGCTTCAGGCGTCGCTTTTCGGCTTGCTGCGGCGTGGGGCGGCCTTGGCTGCCCCCTCCGTCGCGGCCGGGCTGGCCTCTGCCGGATTCGCCGCCGATGCCTGCGACGCGGTATGTCCTCCAGCAGCTCCCGCCTTGCTGGCCTTGTCCGCGCCCGCTTCCGGGGTCATCGCGGTCGCTACCGCCTGATTGAACTGTTCCTGCAGCATGTTCCACCATGCCACGGGATTGTTCAGCGCGTTCAACTGCGGCGCTTCCTTCTGTTCCTTGGCAGGCTCGGGCGCAGCTTCCCTGGCCGGCGCCGGGGCCGGCTGGCTGAAAAATGCCGAGGCGAACGGCGCTGCCGCCAGCACCGATTTTTCATCCGCACCCGGTTGCTTGACGGCCGCCGCCAGGGTCGCGCCCATCGATTTCAAGGTGGCGATCGTGCCGCGCTGCACTTCCATGGTCTGGATGGTGCCGCGCAGCATCGAGACATTGATGTTGAGCCAGGCTTCCACGGCTTTCAGGTCGGCGATTTTCTTGTCCAGCTCGTCGAGCGAGACGGGCGGCATGGCCATATTGGGAATCGACATTCCCGGCACGGCCATGCTGCCCCATAAATTCTTGACGAAGTCCAGCGTGTCGGTCACTGCGCCGACACCGGGGATGTTGGGCATGGGTGGTTTCAGCATGGGAGTCTCCGTAAAGTAGAGGCTTGAGCGTAGCAGATAATTGTCATCCTATCAAAGCTGTTCTGCGAGCAGCACGGCGCGCGCTGAGCCGTGTCAGCGGGAAAAGTGCCAGACACGTTAAACTGTGGCCATGACGATCGCATCCTTCCTATCCCGGCGGCGCCGCGCGCTGCTGATCGGCACGGCGACGGTCCTGTTGCATGTATTGGCGATCGACTTTGTCGGCGCGCGCATCGGGCGCTCGCCCCTCCATGTGCCCGCGCCCGCTGACGACCCGCTGACCATCGTTGCGCTGCTGCACGCGCCCGCGCCGGTGGCCGCACCTGCTGCGCCGCCCCAGCCGAAGCCGGCACCGAAGCCCGCGCAGAAGCCCGCGCAAGTGCGGCCGCGTCCGGCTCCCAAGGCCGTGCCGCCGCCTCCCGCGCCGCTTCCCGAGGCCACGGCCGGCGTCGATGCCGGCACGGTCGACGGCGCCGAAGCGCCAGCCGATCCGGCGGCGGCGCCCGTTCAAGCGAGCGCTGCCGAGATGGCGCCGGCCGTAGAATTGGCGGCGTCCGGCACGCCGCCCGAGCCGCCCGTGGCGCAAGCGGCGCCGGCCGAACCGGTCAAGCCCGCGCTCAAGGCCAGCCTGCCGCCATCGGCCGAGCTGAACTTCGACGTGGCGCGTACCGACCGCGACGGCGGCACCTGGTCCGGCGTGTCGAGCATCGCCTGGAAGCAAGCCGGCGGCGCCTACACGCTGTCGATGGAAGCGAGCGTGAGCGTGCTGGTGGCGCGCGTCAACCTGGTGCTCCTGACCAGCGAAGGCACGCTCGGGCCTGGCGGCATCATCCCGCGCACCACCACCGAAAAGCGGCGCGGCAAGAGCCAGACCGCCACCCATTTTGGCGGGCCGGACGGCAAGATCACCTTTTCCGCCTCCGAGCGCAGCTATCCGATGGTGGCCGGGGCACAGGACAAGGCGAGCTTCCTGATGCAGCTGGCCGCCATCGGCCGCGCCGACAGCGCCCAGTTCGCCAGCGGCGTCGAACTGTTCGTCGGCGAAGAAAAGGATGCCAACCCGTTCGGTTTCGTGCTGGTCGGGCAGGAAGACATCGATACCCGGATGGGGCGCATGGCGACCTGGCACCTTGCCCGCCCGCCGCGTCCGGGGGCTTACAACTCGCGCCTGGATATCTGGCTGGCGCCCGCGCACAACTGGTATCCGGTACAGATCCGCAATACCGAATCGAACGGCTCGGTCACGACCCAGACCATCCGCAAGATTCACCTCACTGATTAGGACATGACGATGCGACCATTATTGACACAACTGCTGGGCGGCGCCGTGCTGGCCGGTGCCTGCGCCGGCATCTTTGCCGCCGAACACGAAGCCGTGCTGCGCCCCTTCAACCTGCCGCCCTCGGCCGACCTGCACTACACGCTCAAGGCGCGCCAGAAAGGGCTGGCCCTGAGCGGCGAGGCCCAGGTGAACTGGCGCGCCGGCGATGGCAAGTACAGCCTCGTCAACGAGACGAAAGCGCAGATGCTGGGCAAGATCCTCGACAGCCGCAGCGAAGGCATTGTCGATACCTACGGCATCGCGCCGTCGCAATTCGTCGAAAAGCGTTTCCGCAAGGAGGCGACCACGGCCACCTTCGACCGTGGCGCCAAGAGTTTGAGTTTCAGCGCCGGCAAGGAAACCTATCCTCTGCGCGGCGGCGAGCAGGACCGGCTGAGCGCGCAATGGCAGTTGGCCGCGCTGGCGCGGGCCCAGCCGGAGAAATTCGTTGCGGGCTCGGAATGGCGCCTGTTCGTGGCGGGACGCAAGGATGCGCAGCTGTGGTCGTTCAAGGTACTCAAGCGCGAGAAGATCGCGACCGGGCTTGGCGAAGTCGACGCGGTGCACCTGTCCAAGGCCCCGCCGCCGGGCGACAAGGACCAGACCGTCGACCTGTGGCTGGCGCCGGGGCACGACTGGTATCCGGTGCAGTTGCGCTACAGCGATGAAGAAGGCGAGTTCATCGAACAGACGGTCGACAAGATCAGCAAGAAATAGGCGGCGCCAGGTCCATCAATGTCCAGCTCGTGTCCCATCCGGTGCCAGGTCTGACATTCGGACACAGCCCCATCCGTTGCCAGGTCTGACATTCGGACACTGTCCCATCGGGTGACAGGCACCGAAGTGGACACGGGCTGAGCAATGTCCCATCGGGTGACTGTCCCATCGGGTGACAGGCACCGAAGTGGACAATCGGGTGACAGGCACCGAAGTGGACAATGTCCCATCGGGTGACAGGCACCGAAGTGTCCCATCCGGTGCCAGGTCTGACATTCGGACACAGCCCCATCCGTTGCCAGGTCTGACATTCGGACACTGTCCCATCGGGTGACAGGCACCGAAGTGGACAATCGGGTGACAGGCACCGAAGTGGACAATGTCCCATCGGGTGACAGGCACCGAAGTGTCCCATCCGGTGCCAGGTCTGACATTCGGACACAGCCCCATCCGTTGCCAGGTCTGACATTCGGACACTGTCCCATCGGGTGACAGGCACCGAAGTGGACAATGTCCCATCGGGTGACTGTCCCATCGGGTGACAGGCCCCGAAGTGTCCCATCCGGTGCCAGGTCTGACATTCGGACACTGTCCCATCGGGTGGCAGGCACCGAAGTGGACACGGGCTGAGCAATGTCCGATCGGGTGACAGGCACCGAAGTGGACACGGGCCGAGCCATGTCCCATCGGGAGACAGGCACGGCGGTAGGCACCGGAGCGGATACAGGGGGAGTTGCTATCGTTGCTTCATCTGCGTGTACGGATTGCCCACCGTATCGCCGAACTCGGCCAGCGCGTGGCGCAGCTCGGCGGCGATGATGGTTTCCAGCGTCGCGGGATCGACCGAGGTGGCGTAGGTCAGCGCATCGCTCAGCCCCAAGGTGCGGATAATGCTGATTAACAGCGCGGTCGACGCCAGCGAACGCCGCTCCCATACGCCGATCGCAAACGCACTCAGACGCTTCCTGGCCGCATGCGGCAGGATTTCGAAGGTTTGCCATTGCCTGTCGGCAAGTTGCGCCAGTGCTTCCATCATCAGCAGCTTTTCCTGCGCGTCCGGCATCCCGTGGCGGAACGAGCGCAGCAGCGAGGCGAGCTCCTTCTCCACCTGCGGAGCGGGTAAATATTCCGGTAAAGCAGTAATCCGCTGCAACTCATCGTGATTCACACATATCTCCCCTTAATGATGTGATATTACTTTAGTTTCAATATGTCTTGCAATTATGAAACAAGATTGCAAACAGGGTCGGTACATTTGGACAGATGGCCTTGGCTTAGCTGATATACTGACGCCCCCAACGGCAAGACCTTTCGCCGGAAGCAAGAAACTGGTACCGGAACACGATGATGGAAACAACGGCAGGCGTGGCTGCAGAACCACTGACTTTAGGGCAAGACGACCACGATTCCTTGCAGGCGCACTTCCAGGCCGGCATCTCGGCCGACGAGATCGAGCAAGTTTTTCATTTGAAGCGGGCGCAGCCGACCCTGCAAGCGTTCACCGCACTGTTCCACGGCGGTGCCGACGGCGTCTTGATCCGCCTGCTGGTGCTGCGCGAGCTGGCGGCCGATACCGCGACCACCGCGTTCTCGCGCGCCGATATCAACCAGAAGCTCGCCTACCTGCTGCCGGAAAGCCTGGAAACGGTGCTCACCCGCCTGCGTTCGCACAGCCTGCTGGCCTGGGACGCGCAAGCGGCCGTGTACCGCGTCACGCCGATGGCGCGCAACGTTCTCGCCTCGCTCGACACCCTGCTCGCGATGGGACAGGCCGACGACGACGCCGAAATGGGCTTCCTGCTCTCCCAGGTGGCCGGCGCCCAGGCGGTCGGCGGCGTCACCGTGGAACAGCTCAAGCACCTGCTCGGGCGCCTGGTCGAACTGACCGAGGAATTTCGCGATGCGATCGCCTCCGGTTCCGAATTCCGCCTGCGCACCTCGCAAGCGAAGTGGCACATGGCCTGCGACTGGGTCGAGAAGGGCTCCGAGATCCTGCGCGCCATCACCAGCGACGAACGCGCCGATGCGGCCACCCACAAGGCCGCGCAGGCGATCGGGCGCGCCCAGAGCGCGCTGCTGAACATGCAGGGCATGTTCTCGCGCGCCCTGAACCAGATCGAGCGCCAGCGCGTGCACCTGGGCCAGTCCGGCCTGTCGACGACGGACGTCAAGCGCTGGCTGCTGGCGCACGAGGATTTATCGAGCCTGGCCCAGGGCGCGATCGACCGCCCGGTGATGCCCCTGTTTATCACCCCGGCCGAAATGATCGACGTGGCCGAAACCGAACTGCTGGCCGAACGCAGCGCCAGCACCGGTCCTACCGGCCTGCCGCAGGGCGAGGACGCGCCGCTGACCATCAACGACGGCCCGGCGATCCAGGCCGAACTCGATGACTGGTTGGCGCGCCTGGCCGATTTTGCCAACCTCGGTAACTTCCCCAGCTTCTCGGAACACGGCCCGAAAGCGGTGCCGATCCAGGATTCGCTGCTGCCGGCCAGCTTTGCGGTGGCCTCCTACCGCGCCTCGATGCTGCCGCTGCTGGGCGACGCCGCCGAAGCGAGCCTGCAGGGCGCCACGGCGCAACTGGCGCGCCTGCCGATCACCTTCACGCCCACCGACGAGATGGTGCAGCTGAACGACCCGAACGTGTTCGCGATGTCGATCGCCACCCTCTCACTTGATCTGGAAAGCGGCCCGGCCGATGATAAATGACGACTCCCAAATCCTGATCGCGCGCCTGCTGACGCATCAGACCCTGCGCCGCGACGACAAACTGGTCAAGCGCGTGCTGTCCGATGAACTGTTCCGCGCCGAAGTCGACAAGCGCCTGCTCGAATCGGGCCTGAAACTGCTCGATAACGTCTACGCCGACCATGTCACGCTGGCGCTGCACCGCGCCGTCGAACCGAAGATCTTCGGCGCCAAGGATATCTGGCAAAACAATAACTTCGGCCTCACGCGCGACGGCGTGGCGCTGCTGGTGGTGCTGTGGGCGCAGATCATCCTGCCCAAGCGCGAACGCCAGGAGACCCACCAGAAGGCCGACGACGACCAGAACGACCTGTTCGACAAGGACAAGCCGCTGCCGCGCGCGGAAGATACCTCGATCGGCATTTCGTACACGGCGCTGCTGTCGGACTTCGGCGACAAGCTGGGCAAGAAGACGCGCATGGACATGAACCTGGGCGCGCTCTCGCGCATGGGCTTCATCGAACGGCGCGGCGACGTAATCCTCGAAGGCCCGCTGCTCGACCTGCTGATGGATACCGACGTGCTCAAGGAGCGCATCATCAACGGCGCGCTGGCCGACGTCTTCAAACGCGCGCCGGTGGCGGTGGCTGTGCCCAAGCCGGCCGCCAACGACGCCGACGCGCTCGCCGATGCCGTCACCGACGCCGTCTCGGCCGTTCCCATCGAGGTGGCAGCCGATCCCGCAGCCGATCCCGATCCGGCCGCCGATACCCCAACCTGAGGCTAGTCCATGTTCCATATTAAATCGCTCGAACTGGTCCACTGGGATTACTGGCAACGGATCAAGAACATCCCGCTCGACGCCAAGATCATCACCATCGCCGGCCAGAACGGCTCCGGCAAGACCACCTTGCTCGACGCCCTGCGCACCCTGTTCGGCCTCGATTGTTCGATGGGCCGCACCTACAAGCACTACGCGCGCCACTCGGGCCAGCAGACCGCCTGGATCCGCTCCGTGGTCGACAACAAGGCGGTCGGGCGCCAGTTGTCGAACCGCCCGTTCCGCGGCTCGGGTTTTTTCAGCGACGATGAAGTCACGCTGTTCTGCAAGATCGAAAAGAACGGCGGCGACTGGAAGCGCCAGTACCTTATGCGTCCGGGGAATATCCAGATCGAGGAAGTCGACGACGCCACCGACTGGCTGGGGGTCGAAAACTACCGCAAGCGCCTGCACAACGCCGGCCTGTCGCCGGCCATGGCCAAGGTGCTGGCGCTGGAGCAGGGCGAAACCGACAAGCTGTGCGAATACGCGCCGCGCCAGTTGCTCGACCTGGTGTTCCAGGTCTTCGGCGACAAGGAAGTGCTGGATGCCTACGACGAAGCCAAGCGCCACCAGCGCGACACCGAGACGGAGCTCAAGCGCTTCGAAACCGAACTCGAAGCCTCGCGCACCAACCTGGAAGGCTTGCGCCTGCGCGTGGCCAATTATCACCAGTGGGAAGACCTGCACAAGGAACGCCGCAATCTGCTGGAAGAGGTGCTGCCTAGCCTCGAATACCACGAAGCGCGCGAAAAAGCCGCAAGCGCCAGCCGCGCGCTGCGCGACGCCCGCAAACCGATGGCGCAGGCCGACACGCAGCTGATCGAAAAGCGCAACGCCGTGGCCGCGCAGGCCAAGGCGCTGGCCGACGCGCAGCAGCAAGAGACCCTGCTGGAGCAGGAAGCGACCGCCCTGGGCAGCCGCCTCACGCAGGTCAACGCCAGGTTAAAGCCGCTCGATAGCCTGCTGGAACAGAAGGAGCGCCTGCAAAAGCTGGCCGCCGATTCGGGTGCGGACATCGCCGAAGTGGCGGCCCAGCTGGACCAGAAGGAAGCCGAACTGTCACGCCAGCGCCAGGCGCGCGACGCGCTGTCGAGCCGCATCCTGACCGAAAAGTCGACCATCTCTGCCTTGCAGGGCAAGACCGCGATGCCCGAGCCGGACGCCGTGCGCGCCATGCGCCGCGCCCTGCGCGACGACGGCATTGCGCACGCGATGCTGTCCGATATCGTGGAAGTGACCGACCCCAAATGGCAAGGCGCCGTCGAAGGTGTGCTGGGCGGGTATGCATCGGTGGTGCTGCTGGAGCATTCCAAGGATGCGGCGGCGGCCTACCGTCTGGCAGAGAAGGAACGCTATCGTCACTTCATCGTCCCGGAATGCATCAAGGCGCCGGCGGTCAAGGATGACAGCCTGCTGTCGGTGGTGCGCTTTTCGGCCGCCGCCCCGCCATGGCTGATCGACCAGCTGGCGCGCATCGAGCGCGTCGACTCGGTGGAGAAGGGCTTCAAGCTGCACCGCGACGCCGAGTGGATCACGCCGGACGCGTATCACCGCGAACGGCGCGGCGGGCGCTCGCTGTTCGTGGAAGTGTCGCGTTACCGCTTCGGCACGGCCGGACGCTCGCAGCGCATGGAAGCGCTGCAAAAGTCGCTGCCGGCGCTGGAAGCGCAGGAAGATGCGCTGACCATCACCATCAGCAAGCTGGCGGCCGAAGTGGGGGCGCTCAAGGCGCGCATCGCCGGTGTCGACGCGGCCAAGGAACTGGCCGCGCGCCAGGCGGAATTCGACGAAGCGCTGCGCAGCACCGTGCCGCTCAAGGCCGAACGCATGGAGGTGGGCACGCGCCTGGGCGAACTGCAGGCGCTGACCAAGGCCGCCACGGTGGCGCGCACGCGTGCCGACACGGTATGGCAGAACGCGCGCATGACCCTGTCCGAAGCCGAAGCCGGGCTGCGGCTCGGCCACAAGCGCCAGATCGAGCAGCGCGCCGAGCATGCGCGCGCGCTGCTGGACCTGCGGCGCGCCTGGCGCCATCTGCCGCAAGGCTGGCGCCGGCTCGCGCGGCGTGCCGCGCTGGTGGCCGAACACCAGAACTCGCACCAGGTCGACCTGCGCGTGTCCTCGCTCGAACACAGCCTGGCGCGCGACGACTGGGAGCTGGACGCCACCGTCATCGACCAGCATCACCGCCTCAACGAGCAGTTGCAGGGCCGCCAGACCGAAACCGACGAGCGGCGCTACCAGAACAACCGCGCGATCGAAGCGACCGCCAACGCGCGCGGCGCCTACATCGAGCGGCTGCGCTACACCATCAAGACCTACAGCAAGAACATCAAGGAGCTGGGCGAACTGGCGGGGATCGAGGTGCATGCCGATCCGGTCAAGCTGGAGAACGAAGACGTGCAGCTGTCGCAGGCCGGCCTGCACGTGCGCTTCAAGTTCGACGGCAAGGACCAGATCGGGATGAACGACGGCGAAGCGTCGGGCGGGCAGCAGGTGATGAAGTCGCTGGTGCTGCTGATTGGTTTGTTGAAGTCGGAAGATGGATCGGGCGGCTTCGTGTTCATCGACGAACCGTTCGCGCACCTGGATATCCGCAACATCCAGCTGGTGGGCGAGTTCCTCAAGAACACCGAGGCGCAGTACCTGATGACGACGCCGCTGACCCACAACACGGACGTCTACGACCCGTCGGAACTGACCCTCATCACCAGCAAGAAGAAGAAAGACACGCCGTGGGCGCAGCCGATCTTCGTGCTGCAGCGGCGCGTGACGCCGGCGGTGGCTGTCTAGCAGGCTACTATCGGGTATAAGTCAAACGGTTAATCGTCGATTCGTCGTTCTCGCTTGCGCGCTCTAGTCGGATTGGATTCCTAGACGCGCTTACGAGCACGGTATTCTAAGTTCCTGCGAGTTCATGCGTCGCTACTTGTCGCCTACAATTAAATAAATCTTCGGTTTCGGCAAGTTCAAATAGGGATAGCTGGGGACGAAACACGGGCAATTCCGCTGCGCCCAAGGCACACGGTTTGACTTGTTAGACGGCGCAATGGGTCTTCCATCTTTAACAAATCCAACATGCCGGCGTAGTGAGTTTCCCCTCTCAATACTCATCTATTCGGTGGCGTTCTGACGCGATGGTGGAACTCGTGTGAAATATTTTTTCAGCACCCATCCGGTGGCATAGTCTCGGCTCCTCCAGTGGTAATAACGCACTTCAATCCATTTTCCTTTTTCAGAAATAAGAGTGACAACCTCACGGGGTAGCAATTTCCCATCAATTGGTGTGCCGGACTCGGGGCGGCGGTAAACAACTGCTCCACGTTCGAGCGAAACGAATCGAGTGTCCACTCTTCTGGCTTCTTTAGCCAGCGCCAGTTCGACTAGTGCTGATAGGGATTCGAGTTGCTTCGCCTGCTTCGCTAATGCTACGGTGTGAGAGTCCAGCTTCGAATCCACATTGTCTTGCCACTTACCCGACGACCATTCTTGGTAAATGAAGAAAAGGAACCCTACGATGAAGGCGAGCAATGTCAACAAATCTTGCTGCATTGGGTTGAGCAGTCGCCTTTGCTCGCTTCCGTCGGTTCCATTAATCAGCTCACCGTGTTCGTTGATTCCTAATGCCGACAGTTGAGCCTGCAAACCATCGGCGCCTAGAACTCGAACAAGCTCGGCAGCAGAGACCCAGTCCAACGTCGGCAGAGTAAGCCGACCTACTTGTTCGTGTAAGGCAGATAGAGCGCCAATAGAATCCACCAACTGGCGGGGGAGCTCCCACCGCCGCTGGATATCATGGAACACCCTTTGTGCGCGAGCGAAGGGATCGAGGAATGAATGATGTACGTACATATTTTTCGCGTGCTCAAGTGATGCTCGCCAGCTATCCGTAATCTGAAGTTGTTTTAGAGCTGTTGTAAATGCCGTGTCGGCGTTCAAAACCGAGTTAAATTTTTCGACAGCCGAGTTAGACTTGTACAATCTATCAATTAGCGTCTCCCATTCCGTGACGCCATTTAATCTCTTGCGCAAATCCTCGAACGGCGCATTAATTTTTTGTATATCGTCGAACCGGCGTTTTATCTCTGATGCATGCTGCATGGCCTGCAAGTGCGGTGGACTGATTAATCTGTTCATTCGCTCGATTTCACGCATAGCCTTGATCGTGGGGTCATTTTGTAATCGACTCACTTCGGCTTGGAATTTTGCATTGCGCTCTTGCTGAGCGCGGTTCGTCTCTCGAATTCGAAAGACTAAAGAATCGACTCCACGCGGTTGACCATCGACCGCTCGTTGACTTTGACCGGTACCGAAAAAACGCTCGCCATATTTTTCTGCAAACTTGGAGAGTTCTTCCTCCGCTAGACGCTCAGCAGCGCCAGGGGTAACTTGGGGACCTCCGCAAACCCCGTCGATTGCTGGGTCGCCTGTAACGATGTGCGCTACTTGCTCGAAGATCCATTCCGCGAGTTCGTTTGCGCGGACGTCCGCTACCTGAACTCTCTTTTGCGCTTCCTTACGTCCTTCTGTATTCAAAGAACCTATCCGCAAGGCCCCTAATTCCTTGGTGCCGAAATCGAAATCGCTAAGATGTTTTAAGTTTTTCATTGTAGTTAACCTTTGGTCTAACGAGCTATGGACATGGTCAAAATACCTAACCCCACTATACCAATGATTAGTGTGGACAACGGACTAAAATCGTAGAGATGTTCGGACTGCGAGGAGACCGGGTAGATGATTGGAAATGCTGGACAAGCCAGTAGATCAGCCTTCTACGACAAGCGGGGGCCGCCTGCACTTCACAACTGAAGAAGGTTATTCGGTTCCAGGCAGTTGCAACTGCCTGCATTCCTTGAGCGAAGCTGATGCCGAACTGGTCTGGAAGCGCGATGTCGGCAAAGGCACATCGAATATCGTGCAGGCCCCTGCAACCGGCAACGGCAAGGTGTACACCGCCACCGGCGGGATCGACACTGCCATGTTGACTGTGGACGCGGCCACGGGAGCGCTGCTGTCGACGTCGCCTGCGCGCTCGCAGGGCATCGGCCCCGTTGCGGCCACGCCCTTCGGCGGCAGCGTGTATCTCAACGCCGGCCCATTTGGCGGCTTCTATCAGTTCGATGGGTCCACGGGAGCGCAAAAATCCTTTACCCCGATCGACATGCTGTGGGGCACTGCGGCCGCCGTGGATACAAAGTATGCCTACGCGTACCGGCATACCTATCTGGTTGTCTTCGACCGCGTCTCGGGCGAACTCGTGGCGCAAATCAGCGATCCGACCGCCAAGACCTTTACGACTTCCGCCGGCGCGCCTGTCCTCGGCGCTGCCAGCACGGTATTCGTTCGCGTGAACACGGCCGCCTACAACGAGGGGATATCGGCGATCGATGTGTCATCGCGCAAAGTGCGCTGGACGGTGCCCGGTTCGTTTGCCGGCGGCGCCTACGCCAATGGCGTACTGCTTGCGCTTAACCATCTGAAGTCCCGGATCGAGGCGTATGCCGAAACCGACGGGCAACTGTTGTGGAGCATGCCCGCGCCACAGAACTCGGCCGATCTTGATGATCTGATCGTTACCAACAGATTCGCTTTTGTCGGTACCGAAAAAGGCGTTTTTGCGATCGACCTCAACGAGCGCCAGGTCGTGTGGAGCACGCCCGCACGGGGCAAATTGTCGCTGTCGGCCAATGGCATCCTGTATGTCCAGGGCGGGATGACCATCAACGCGTTCAATCTTCAATAAACACCGGACGGACGCGGGTGCCCGGCATCCGCGTCCACATCGCTGCCGGCTATGCCGCCTCGACCGCCTTCTTCAAGGCCCGGCGCCACCTGATCAAGCCCGCCGAATACGTCCCGAAATACCCGGCCGTCAGCCCCAGCGCCAGCAAGGTGATGAAGCTGTCGGTGAACCCCGGCGTCGGCACGCCGCTGCCCTGGTTCGCGTAAATCTCCACCCCGATGTACATCACGCGGGCGAAAAACAGCATCGCGATCACCATCCCCAGGCGCGCATTCGGCGTGAAGCAGCAGGTGTCGTTTTCGAATTTCGTCAGCTTCAGTCCCCAGATCCCGTACGCGATGCCGGCCGCCGTGCCGACCGCCAGCCAGCCCAGGAGCGGCGGGCGCGCAATCACCTCCGAGCCCGCCACCAGGATCATGGCCGCGAACACGCCCACCCCCGTGTAATGACGCGAGACGATCGAGCGCTGGCGCGTCATCATGCCCTTGAGGCGCTGGTAAACACGCCACACCAGGAAGGGGGCGAGCACCAGCAGTGCGAGAGTGGTAATTGACATGGGGGTTATGGCATCCGGTCCTGAAAGACGCATTATAAACGCCCGCCGCAACGCCTCGATTCCACCCGTCCTGCATGGCGCAGGCCCGGTAAATACGGAATAAGAGCTGATTGACAAGCCCGCCGCTAGTGCGCAAGATGGAGGATCGCCTACACCCGAGACCCCTCCATGCGCCACCGCCTCCCGATCGTCCCGCTGACCATGTCCCTGCTCGCCGCCGCGCCGAATGCCCACTCCCAGTACCAGCTGCCGCCGGCGCAATTGCAAGCCATCGTCGACGCGCCGCGCGCGCCGGTGCTGGGCCTGTCCCCGCAGCGCAACCTGGCGACGATGGTCGATACGCCGGCCCTGCCCAGCATCGCCGAGGTGGCGCAGCCCGAACTCAAGCTGGCCGGCCTGCGCATCAATCCGCGCACCTATTCGCCGAGCCGCTTCAGTTTCGGCACGGGTCTCAAGCTGCTCGATATCGCGACCCAGAAGGAAATCAAGATCATGGGCCTGCCGCGCCAGCTGCGCCTGGCCGATACGGCCTGGTCGCCCGACCAGCGCTACCTGGCCTTCACCCACGTCACCTACGCCGACCGCGATGGCGCGTCCGGCGTCGAACTGTGGCTGGTCGATATCAACACCCGCATCGCGCGGCGCCTGACGGCGCAGCCGCTGTCCTACCTGTCCGGATCGGGCTTTTCCTGGCTGCCGGACGCCAAAGGCTTGCTGGTGAACTTCAAGCCGATCGGGCGCGGCAAGGCGCCGCAGTCGACCGGCGTGCCGGGCGGGCCGATCCTGCAGGACAGCCAGGTCAGCGTGGGCGCGCGCCAGCTGCGCACCTACCAGGACCTGCTCAAAAATGAGGAAGACGCGCGCCTTTTCGAGCATTACGCCAGCTCGCAACTGGCGCTGGTCGACCTGTCCGGCAAGCTGCGCCTGATCGGCAATCCGGAGATGTACACCGACGTCACGGCCGCCCCCGGCGGCAAGCTGCTGCTCTCGTCCGTGCTGCAGCGGCCCTTTTCGTACGTGGTGCCGGCATCGGCCTTTCCGCGCCGGGTCGAGGTGCGCGATTTGAGCGGCAAGCAGGTGCACCTGGTTGCCAACAAACCGCTCGAGGAAGGCCTGCCGCCGGGGAACGATGCGGTATCGGCCGGCGTGCGCAAGGTCAGCTGGCGCGTCGACGCCCCGGCCACCCTGGTCTGGGCCGAAGCCCAGGATGGCGGCGACCCGGCCAGGGCGGCCGAGGTGCGCGACATCGTCTACGCCCACGCCGCACCGTTCGCGGGCGAGCCGACCGTGCTGGCCAGGCTCGGTTCGCGCTACGACCGCGTGGTATGGGGCAATGGCGACGTCGCCCTGCTGGGCGAGGGCTGGTACAAGACGCGCGCCGTGAAACTGTGGCGCATCAAGCCGGAGCAGGCGGCGGCGGCGCCCGAGCTGCTGTTCTCCTATTCGGCCGAAGACCGCTACAACAATCCCGGCACGCCCGTGACGATGCCGGACGCCGCCGGCCGTCCGCGCCTCGTGATCGGGGCCGATTCGACCATCCTGCTCGGCGGCAGCGGCGCCTCGAACGAGGGCGACCGCCCGTTCCTGGACCGCTTCAACCTGCGCAGCAAGGCCAAGGAGCGCCTGTTCCAGAGCGAGGCGCCGTATTACGAGAGCATCGTGACGGTGCTCAGCGACGACGGCTCGCGCCTCCTGACCACGCGCGAATCGCCCACCGAGCGCCCGAACTTTTATGTGCGCGACCTGAAACGCAGCGGCCCGGCGCAACTGACGGCGCTGACCAATTTCCCGCATCCGACCCCGCAGTTGAAGGACGTGCAGAAGGAGCAGATCCGCTACAAACGCGCCGACGGCGTCGACCTGACCGCGACCCTGATGCTGCCGCCGAATTACGAAGCGAAGCGCGACGGCCCGCTGCCGCTGCTGATGTGGGCCTATCCGCAAGACTTCAAGAGCGCCAGCGCGGCCAGCCAGACCACCGGCTCGCCGTTCCGCTTCAACGCCATCAGCTACTGGGGCCCGGCGCCGATGCTGGCCATGGGCTATGCGGTGCTGGACAACCCGTCGATGCCGATCGTCGGCGCCGGCGACGCCGAACCGAACGACAGCTACCTGCCGCAGCTGGTCGCCAACGCCGAAGCGGCGGTCGACGAAGTGGTGCGGCGCGGCGTGGCCGAGCGCCACCGCATCGCCATCGGCGGGCACTCGTACGGCGCTTTCATGACCGGCAACCTGCTGGCGCATACGCGCCTGTTCAAGGCCGGCGTGGCGCGCAGCGGCGCCTACAACCGCACGCTCACGCCGTTCGGCTTCCAGTCCGAGGAGCGCGAGTTCTGGAAGGCGAAGGAGGTGTACCAGGCCATGTCGCCGTTTAATAACGCCGACAGGATCAAGGATGCGCTGCTGCTGATCCACGGCGAGCAGGATAACAATTCGGGCACCTTCCCGATGCAGAGCGAGCGCATGTTCCAGGCCATGAAGGGCCTGGGCGGCACGGCGCGCCTGGTGATGCTGCCGAACGAAAGCCACGCCTACCGCGCGCGCGAATCGATCATGCACATGCTGTACGAGACCAATTCCTGGCTCGACAAATACGTCAAGAACGCCAGGCCGTAAACGACAAAAGGGGCCGCAACGCGCGGCCCCTGAAGGACTGTCCAAGCGTACGGCCCCGCCGCGACGCTTGTGATAATGTCATCGCTCCATCCAACCAGGAGCGACCCACATGAACCCAGCAGCCATCGACTTTCACCGCGCACCGGACCCCGCGCCGGTCGATGAACCATCGCCCGAGCCGTTCGACAATCCGCATCCGCACCACCCGCCGGTCAAGCATCCGCAGGACGACGATCCGGTGCCCGACCCGAAGCCGAGCACCTTTTTCCTTCACTGACTCCGGCGCCAGGCCTAGTCGAACGCCCACGAATAGAGCACGTCGAGCGCGGTGTTGGTCCCGGTCTGGAACTGCAGGGTGATGCGCGGATTGAGTTTGTAGCGGATCTTGACCAGGCTCGATGCGGTGGTCGCGCCCTGCTCGAAACTCAGGTAGGCGCGCGAGGAAATCCGCTTGCCGACCGTGACCACGGTGCTTTCCAGCCCCTTCGCCTGCGACAGTCCCAGTTCGTCGACGCCCAGCGAATTGGCCAGGCGCGACTGGAAGCCGCCGCCGCTGCCCGAGCCGCCCAGCAGGGCGCCGGCGGCGGCGCTGAGCAGGCCCGCCTCGTTGCCCGACGTCGCTTCCATGCCATGCCCCAGCACCAGCCATGACAGCTTGTCGCTGTCCGGCACCGACGGCGTCGAGACCAGCTTGGCCACCGGCGACAGGGCCGAGCCGCGCACTTCCACGCCCGCTTCGACATTGGTTTCGGAGAGCTGCTCGCCTTCGGGGCGGCGCCGCACCGCGCGGATGTTCAGGGCCGGATTGTCGGCCGGACCGCTGAAGGTCAGCACGCCGCGTTCGATGTCGAGGTTCTGGCCGTACGCCTTGTAGGTGCCGCTCACGACCCGGATCGAGCCGTTGGCGCGCGGCGGACGCCCGCCCGTGGTGCGCACGCGCAGCGATCCGGCCAGTTCGGCGTCGATGCCCATGCCGCGCAGGCGGAAGGCGTTGCCCAGGTCCGCTTCCAGGTCCATCGTCAGCGGCATCGCCGGTTCGGCCTTGACCGCCGGCGTGCCCACCCCGGCCCGGCCCAGCACGATCACGTCGTCCGAAAGGGTAGGGCGGCCCTGCGGCGCCAGTTCGATCAGCGCGCGGTCGGCCTTGAATTTGCCTTCCAGCGAAAAGCGCTTGGCGTCGCGCACCAGGGTGCTCTGGCCGCTGACGACCACGGTGCGGTCGGGACGCGACAGGACTTCGAGCTTGTCGGCCACGAGTTTGAGCTGCATGGTCGCTTCGCCGCCGGCAAAGCGCACCGCGCCGTCGGCCACCGCCGTGCCTTGCACGCCGTCGAAACTGAGGCGCTGCAGCAGCAGCTGGTCGCCGGCCAGCTGCGCGCGCAGCTGGCCGTTACCGAGCTTGACGCCCTGTTCGGCCCAGCGCAGCGCCAGTTTGTCGCCGTTGATGCTGCCATTGAGCGTCGGCGTGCCGACCGTGCCGCCGCCGGTCAGCGCGAGCTTCAGGGCGCCGTCCAGTTCCAGTCCCGGCTGGCCGGTAAACGGCGCCAGCCACGCGATCGAGACCATGTCGGCGTTGGCCGTCATTTTCAGGGGGCTGGCGTTGCCCAGGCGGCCGTCGATCATCTGCGCGGTGGCGTCGACGCTGGCCTGGCCGACGCGGGTGCCGTCGACCTTCGCCTGCATGCGCAGGTTGCCGCTCGTGACATCGGCGCGCAGGTCGAGCGTGCGCAGGCCGAGCACCACCGGCACTTCGGCGCCGGCGATCACGTCGCCGCTTTCGCGGAACACGTGCACCATGCCGTTGAGCGCCGGAGTGGCGCCGGCGGGCGCCTGCATGTCGAGCGACCAGTCGGCGCCGAGCAGCAGGTCGCCGCTGACGGCGTCGCGCATCCCCGGCGAGAATTGCGCCAGGTAGGTCAGCGGCACCCCGGCCGCCACACCCTTGCTGGTCCAGTGCGGGCCATCCTTGAGCAGCGACTGGACGCTGACGCTGCCGTTGGGGAGCTTGACGACGGCGTTGCCCATGGCGATCTGCTGCGGCCTGGCCAGGCCCGCCACGCCTTCGCCGGGAGCGACCGCGATGCGCAGCGGGACCGGCGCCTGCAGCGCGAACGCGTAGCGGCCCTTGTTCTGCAGCGCCGCCACGGTGCCGTTCCAGGCGCTGTTGGCCCAGCCGCCGCGGATCTCGCCGGCGGCGTCGAAGGCGTCGCTGCGCGCGTCCAGGCGCAGCACGTGGGCGCCGCGCGTGCCGCTCGTTTGCAGGTGCGCGATGTCGATCCGGGTGTCGCCGCTGACGTACTCGGTGATGGCGATGTCGCTCACCAGCGGGTCGTCCGCCCCGCGTCCGCTGCCCAGGTTGGCGCTGGCGCGCAGGGTCCTGACCTGGTGCTTGCCGAGGACCTTCAGGTTCTGGCCTTCCAGCGCGGCGCTGACGGCCGGCGCGGCCATCGTGCCCGACAGGGTGCCAGTGCCTTTCAGCACGCCGCCGTAGTCGGGGCCGAGGGCGGCCAGTTGCGGCGCGTCGATGCGCCAGTCGAGCTTGTCGGAGCCGGCGCCGAAACTGCCCTTGGCGGCCACGATGTTGGGACCGACGTGCAGGTCGACGTCGGCGTTCGAGACGTGCTTGGCATCGGCCGCCAGCCTGGCGTGGCCCCAGAAGGGCGAATTGGCCAGGGTCGATGGCAGCAAGGCCAGGTTGAGCGTGCCGCGCCAGTCCGGGCCGGAGCGGCCTGTCGCATCGAAACTGCCGTTGATGCTGCCCGCCAGCGGCGAGCCGAAGGCGCCCGGATTGAAGCGCTGCGCCGTGCCGGCCGCCTTGACCTCGACCGCGCCCGCATTCGGCCCCCCGCTGAGCCATGCTTCGCCGCTGGCGTGCAGCAGGCTGGTATTGGCCTTGCGCGCCGCCGCCACCCAGCCGAGGCCAGTCGCGTCGACCTCGAAGGTGGTGCGCGGCGCGGCCATGGTGCCGGTGACCACGCCGTTGGCCGCCAGCGCGCCGTACAAATCGCTGCGCGCGGCCGCCAGGTCGGTGGCGTTGACGCGCCAGGCGAGTTTTTCGCCGGGCGCGCCGAAGCTGCCTTTCAGCTGCGCCGTGTTCTTGCCCAGGCCGAGCGTGGCGTCCACCCCGCTGATGCGGGTGGCGTCGGCATTGAGCTTGCCCTTGCCCGACAGCGGCTGGTCGAACAGGCGGCTTGGCCGCAGCGCGAAATCGGCCGCCACCTTCCATGCCGGCGACAGGGCGCCGGCGGCGTTGAAGTCGGCGTTGATGTCCGCCTTGGGCAGGTCGCCGAAGGCGGCCGGGTCGAACCTGACGGCGCTGGCGGCGACCTTGAATTCGCGCTTGCCGGCCAGGTTGGCGCTGCCGGACAGGCCCACGCTGCCGCCGCCGGCGGCCAGGCGCGCCTGCTCTACCCTCAGCACGTTGTCGGCCAGGGTGGCTTTGGCGTCCAGGCGCATGCCGGCTTCGGCCAGCCTGGTGGTGAAGGTCTGGGTAGTGCCCTCGTTGGCGACCGTGATGTCGCCGACGATCCTGGTCGACTTCATGCGGCTGTGCAGGCGCTTGATGTCGATGCCGTCGGTGTGCAGGGCAAAGCCGGCGCTGCCCAGGCCCTTGTCGGCCGCGCTGCGCGCCACCGTGCCGCTGCCGGTGAATTTGCCGGCTTCGCCCAGGTCGATCAGCACGGCGCCGATCTCCAGCGCCGACAGGTTGCCTTTCAGTTCGCCGCGCATGGCGCGCAGCGGCAGGCGTTGCAGGTCGATCGGGCCGGTGGCGCCGGCGTTGTCGATGGCGACGCTGCCGGCGATATTCCGGTTCGCTTCGATGCGCGCGCTGATCGTCAGCGACAGATCGGCCTTGGGCAGTTCGGGATTGAAGAAGCCCGGATCGATGTTCTTGCCATGGATGGTCATGGCGCGCAGCGGGATCGGGTCGAACGGCGCCAGCGTGAACCTGGCGTCGCCCTCGGCCTTGCCCGACACCGCCGTGGCGTCGAGCTGCGTCGTCACCAGGTCGCCGCCCACGCGCAAGTTGATTTGCGCCGGCTGCTGGCCGGCGGGCGCCGCGAGCTGGGACAGGCTGGCGCTGCCGGCCAGCTTGAACGGATGGCTGGCGCCGATGCTGGCGTCGGCCATGGCCTTGCCCCACGGGGTGATCGCGCTGGCGCGGCGCAAGGCCCATTGCCGCGGGTCGCCCAGCAGGCCGAAGCGCACGTCGGTGATCACCGTTTCGGCGCCCGGCGCGGCGGCGTTGGTCATGACGACCTTGCCCAGGCGCGCATCGTCCACTTCCAGCTTGAACGGGGGCGCCAGTTTGACCGGCATCTTGGCCGGTTCGCCTTCGCGCAGGGTATCCATGCGCAGGTTCGCCACGTGCAGCTTGTCGATCGCCACGCCGCGACTGAGGTACTGGAAGGGCGACCAGTCGATGTCGATGTTTTCGGCGGTGACTACCTGTTGCGGGGTGCGGTAGACGACTTTACCGACGTGCATGGCGCCGTACAGCGAGCCGTTCACGCCGCTGACGACGATGCTGCCGCCGCTGGCGTTGGCCACGCGCTGGACCAGCATTTGCAGGGTCGTTTCGCGGCCCAGATACCAGTAGGCGCCGCCCAGCAGGGCGCCGGTGACGACGACGCCGGCGGCGACGCGGCGCGGCCAGCGGCGCGGGCGGGGCGGCGGGGTGGTAGGGGTGTCGGCGGTAGTCATCAGAATGTAAAGCCCAGTGAGAAGTGCAGGCGCGCTTTTTTGAGCGCTTGTCCGTATGCGAGATCGACGTTGATCGGGCCGACCGGGCTGCGCCAGCGCGCGCCGATGCCGTAGCCCGATTCCGGTTTCAGGTCCTTGAATTTGTCGGCGGCGTTGCCGGCGTCGTAGAACACGGCCACGCCCCAGGGCGGCTTGAACCAGTACTGGTATTCGACGCTGCCGGTGAGCAGATAGCGCCCGCCGACGATGGCGTCGCCCTCGCGCACGCCCAGTTCCTGGTAGCCGTAGCCGCGCACCGACTGGTCGCCGCCGGCGCGGAACAGGAAGGTCGAGGGCACACCCGCTTTTTGCCTGGAGGTGAGCACGCCGGCTTCGGCGCGCACGATCAGGTTGCTGGCCGGTCCCAGCGGACGGTAATGCACGAAGCGGGTGCTGGCGCGCAGGAAGCGCTCGTCGGTCAGCACCGGCAGCACGGCGCCGCCGAACTGCGCGTTGAGCACATAGCCGCGCGTCGGCAGCACCAGGTTGTCGAGCGCGCGCTTGGTCCAGCTGAAGGTGAGCGGGATGCTGTTGCTGCGCCGCGTTTCGACGCCTTCGACCAGGCGCCGCTCGCTCAGGTATTCCAGGGTCAGGCTGCGTTCGAGCAGCGGCGTGCCCCAGGCGCGGCGGCCGGCCACGGTGGCCACGTTGGTCACTTCGCCGCGCAGGTCGTTGCGCTCGAAACCGGCGCCGAAGCTGTCGTTGTAGCCTTTTTCGGTGGTCGGAAAATAAAAGTCGGCGCGCGCGGTCTGGCGCTTCTGTTCCATGATCAGGTTACTTTTCATGCGCAGGCCGAACACGTCCAGGTCGTCGTAATTGAGCTGGGCGCGCGCGCCGGTGTTGGTCGAATAACCGAGACCGACGTCGACGTTCTTTTGCTTGTTTTCGGTCACGCGCACCAGCACCGGCAGAATCGCCGGATTGGTCACGGGCGGGCGCGGGATGGCCTTCTGGTCGTCTTCCATGGCGTCGATGTCTTCAGACAGCGCGGCCGACATGTCGGCGCTCACTTCGACGCTGGTGAAGTAGCCGGTGTCCTGCAGGCGCGCCTGGTAGGCTTGCAGGGCCGCTTCGCTGTATTCCTGGCCGGGGCGAATCCGATTGAGGTTGCTCACGATGGTGCGCGAATAGCGCTTCAGGCCTTCGACCCGCAGTTCGCCGAAGCGCGCTTCGGGGCCGCTGTCGAGGACCACCTTGAGCAGGGCGCGGCGCACGTCGGGGTCGACGATGGCGCTCGATTCGACCAGCTGGGCGCGCGGATAGCGCGCCATCATCACCTGGCGCAGCAGGTTGCGCTTGGCGCCTTCCCAGTCGGCCTGGCGGAAGCGCTGGCCGACCGGCAGGCCCCAGCGCTGGCGCAGGTCGTCGGCGTCGTACGGTTTGCTGTCGACGCCGACCGGCTCGAAGCCGCGCAGCACCAGTTCGACATCGCCGACGAGCACCGGCTCGCCCGGGTCGACCGTGATGCGCGCGACCGGCCGGGCGCCGCTGGTGTCGAGCCCCGCGCTGACCTTGGGCGAGTAGTAGCCTTCGGTGGCGATCAGGGTCCTGGCCTGCTCGGGCGCGGCCTTGACCAGGCGCTGCAGCTGGTCGAGGTCGAGGCGCGGGTTGCCCTGCCAGCGCACCAGGTCCAGGTTTTCCTCGAGCAGGTCGTCGAGCGGGCCGGGGGCGTCCACCCGCACCGTGTAGTCGACGCCGCGCGCGGGGGCTGGCTGCGCGGCGGGCTGTGTCTGCGCTTCGGTCTCTTGCGCCAGCAGCGGGGCGAGCGGGCCGCCCAGGCACACGGTCACGGCGATCTGTGCCAAAATTCGTCGCTGGCGCGACGTCCGGGCTGTTGTTTTGTCTGGTGTTGCGGGAAACATGTCGCTCCAATGGGAAAATGCTCCGGGCATCTTACCGGATCGGCTGCAATGATGGCGAACGTCTAACACTCTGGAAATTACAATATGCAAGAAGCTGACGGCGCACTGGTGTTGTTTAGCGGCGGACAAGACTCCGCCACCTGCCTGGCCTGGGCGCTGGAGCGCTACGCGCGGGTCGAAACCATCGGCTTCGACTACGGCCAGCGCCACGCCATCGAACTGACGGTGCGCCCCACGGTGCTGGGCAGGATGCGCGCCCTCAAGCCCGGCTGGGATGCGCGCCTGGGCGAGGACCACATGATCGACCTGTCCCTGATCGGCAAGATCTCGCACACCGCCATGACCAGCAACGTGGCCATCGAGATGCAGGCCAACGGGCTGCCGAATACCTTCGTCCCGGGACGCAACCTGCTGTTCATGACGGTGGCGGCCACCGTGGCCTACCGGCGCGGCCTGAATGTCCTGGTGGGCGGCATGTGCGAGACCGATTTTTCGGGCTATCCGGACTGCCGCGACGACACCATGAAGGCGCTGCAGGTGGCCCTGAACCTGGGCATGGCCACGCGCCTCAAGCTGGAAACGCCGCTGATGTGGATCGACAAGAAGCAGACCTGGCAGCTGGCGCACGAGGCCGGCGGCGATGCGCTGGTCGACCTGATCCGCGAACACACCCACACCTGCTACCTGGGCGAGCGCGGCGCGCTGCACGCCTGGGGCTACGGCTGCGGCACCTGCCCGGCCTGCGCCCTGCGCGCACGCGGCTATTTGCAGTACGCCAGCGGCGAATGAATGCCGGGCCGGGCCTGGCCTGGCCGGGCCGGCCTGTACGCCGGTCCATCCTAATCGCATGATTATTTGTTAACATTTCTGTTGTCGAAACAATGCTCGCGTAGTACATTCGACACAGGCACAAACCCCCGGCAGGGCAAAGGCGACGGGTCCGCGGCAGCGGTCCCGCCGGCTGTCCGCGCCCCGGTTTCCTCACCGCCCGCGCTGTTGTTCTGGTCTTTCCGCTGTTGACTTACATGGTTCGTCCATCAATCAATCAGGAGACTGCATACATGCCATCCCCCGTCAGTTACCGCATTCACCCGTCGATCGGCATCGGCCGCGTCGGCAACAGCCTCGATGCGTATTACCTCGCACCGGACAGCATCGGCGGCCTGCCGATCGAAGCGAACGCCGCCGGCGACCCGGTCGTCGAGAACGGCGCGCCCAAGCGCGTGACCCAGTTCAAGGATGCGCAAGGCCGCATCAAGCGCCAGGCCGCCACCTTCGCCATCTACCAGTCCAACCCGGACGGCCTGGGCGAGGTCGAGCTGGACCTGACCGGCGAGCTGGTCGAGTCGGTGGTCTGGTCGGTGCATGTGGCAAACAAAAAAGCGGCGTGGTGGGATTTCACGCCCCTGCTGGGCGACCTGATGTTCGGCCAGTACAACAGCTACGAAACGTGGCAGGAGCCGCCCGACGCCTGGAACGTGGACGGGCCGGTGACCGGCTACCGCAATCCCGACGTGGTCGGCGACGCCGCGCGCAAGGCCCTGATCATCGATCCGGGACCGCGCAGCGTGCGCGGCGCGGGGGCGGCGCCGGTGGAATTCACGGCCGAAACGGTGCCGCCCGAGTACACCCACGCCAGCTTTCCTCCGAGCGATCCTGGCCAGGGCTTGCCGGTCAAGTCGCTCGGTGAAATCCGCACCGATTCGCGCGCCAACCTGCTGGTGCTGGGCGGCTTCGGCCATGCCGGCGGCGACGAGAGCATCACCGGTTTCGGCGGCGGCAACACCTGGCACGACGATATCGCCGACGGCCCGGTGACGGCCACCATCACCTTCAAGGACCAGAGCGTGGTGACCCTGTCGGCCTGGGTGGTGATCGGCTCGCCCAAGTTCGCCCCCGAGCTGGTCAATGTATCGACCTGGGACGATGTGGCGCTCGACTGCGCGCTCAAGTACCAGGGCGCGCGGCCCGACGTCTACGACCTGGCCAGGTGGCCCGGCAGCGCCGGCTGGAATCCGGAATACCAGGTCAACTACTGGGAAGACATCAAGCCTTTCCTGAACCGGATGGCCGACTACCAGTGGGTGGCGACGGTGCCGTCGATGACGGCGTTTATCAATCCGCCCTTCGATCCGAACGATACCAGCGAGCGCGCGCAGGAGCAGCGCGCCCAGTTCCTGAGCTACTTCCGCCAGCCGCCGGCGCGGCGCGACGCCACCCTGGAGCAGGCGGCCGGCTTTATCGACGGCCAGAACCAGCAGCTGTTCAGCAGCGGCCTGCAGGAAACCAGCGGCATTCCGCTGGTGCCGATGAATTCGGGCTCGAATTCGGTGCGCAACAATGTGATCGACAAATTCTCGGTGCTGACCGATACCCAGTATTTCCTGCTCAAGCAATGGGCGGCCGGGCATTTTTCGCCGACCGCGCCGGCCTTGCGCATCCCCAACGTGCATCCGCTCGACCAGGCCGGGATCGGCAATTGCGTGGGCGAGCCGATGTGCCCCGGGATCGAGGTGACCTGGTCGGTACGCAACCCGACCGTGTATTCGGCGCCCTACCAGATCCGCCACCGCCATGACGAGGCGTATTACTACCAGCACGGCCTGTCCTGGTCCGAGGACGAAACCGCGCCGGTCGACTGGAGCGCGCCGACCGTGGGCGCCGGCTGCGAGCCGGGCGACCTGACCAAGCGCATGGCCATTCCGTGGCAGGCCGACTTCTTCGATTGCTCGGTCCAGTTCATCAATTTCGACAATCCGAACGAGGTCAAGAACCCGGCCACGATGATCCCCACGCCGCCCACCTATTATTCGTACTGGTGGCCGCCGCAAAGCCCATGGAACGTCATCGGCGGCGGCTATACCGCCGAGGAGCAGCGCCTGACCGGGGTGCCGGCCGGGATGCAGGTGATGTACAGCCGCGGCGTGAACAGCTTCACCCAGATGATCACCGCCTGGAAGTACCTGGGCTTCGTGGCCAACCAGAACCACGACCCGGCCTCCGGGCGCGCCTATCCCTACTTTGCGGAGCAGGAGCGCAACCATGGCCGGTTCCACATGGCCAGCGTGGCGGTCGGGAATGTGACCAGCTTCGTCACCGGCGACGATTCGAACTTCTATCCGGCCTGGTTCCTCAAGGATGAAGACCCGGCGCCGCAGACGCGCGAAGGCGACAAGCCGCGCAAGATCCTGACCCTGTCCCATGCGCGTACCGGCCGCCGCTGACAGGGACGGCCCGCGCGCCGGGGAGGACCAGGTCGATGTCCTCATCCTCGGCGCCGGGCCGGCGGGCGCCGCCGCCGCGATCACCCTGCGCCGCCATACGCGGCTGCGGGTGGCGCTGGTCGAGCGGCGCCTGTTCGATCCTTTCCGTCCCGGCGAGACGGTCTCGCCGGCCCTGTTTCCCCTGCTCGAGTACCTGGGCATCGCGCGCGCCGGCGTCGAGCAGCGCCACCTGGAATCGTACGCCCACGCCGCCGCCTGGGGTGGCGAGGAGCTGGTGGTGCGCGACTTCCTGTTCAACGGCCGGGGCAGCGGCCTGCACCTGGACCGCCTGGCTTTCGACAGCATGCTGCTCGACCAGGCCGGCCAGCTCGGCGCGCAGATCGTGCAGCCGGCCGAGCTGCTCGGGATCGCGCCCGGCGCGCGCTGGACGGTCACCCTGCGCCAGGGCGAACGGCAGCGCGCGCTGAGCGCCGCCTACGTCATCGATTGCAGCGGGCGCAGCAGCGTGATGGTGCGCCAGCAGCAGTGCCCGGTGCTGCAGACCGACCGCATGGTGGGGGTGTATGCCTATTACGAGGCCGGCCAGCGCGAGCGGCTCCAGCGCACCCTGGTCGAAACCACCGAGGACGGCTGGTTCTACCTGGCGCCGCTGCCGGCCGGGCGCAGCGCGCTGGCTTTCATGACCGATGCCGAGACCCTGCGCACGCTCGACCTGCTCGATCCGGCAAGCTGGCGCCGCCATGCGCTGGCCAGCCGGCATATCGGGCCGCTGCTGCGCGAGCTGCCGGCGCCGCAGGCGTTGCGCCAGTATCCGATCCACAGCCGGGTGGCGCGCCTGCCGGGCAATGCGGCCTGGACCGCCGCCGGAGACGCGGCGGCCAGCTTCGATCCGGTGTCCTCGCTGGGCATCGGGCACGCGCTCAGTTCCGGCATCCAGGCCGGCCGGGTGGCGCATGCCTTCCTCGAACAGGGCGGCGGGCTGGGAGAGGGCTACCGCCAGTCGCTGCTCGACCATTTCGAGTCGTATGCGAAGACCCGGCGCGCGCTGTATGCCAACGAGCGGCGCTGGCCCGGATCGGGCTTCTGGCAACGGCGGCTGGCGCACGACTGCGCGCGCGCCGCCTGAAGCGGCGCGACGGGAACGGCGGGAGCGGCGCCAGGCCGGTTTTCCCGTCGTTTCTCTTCACCATCTCACCTCCCCGGCAACACTTCCCACGCTATAATCGGGTTGAACACGCGTCATTAATTACAAAATAACATTCTTTACTGCGCGCCAAGCGACGCCCTTCCCACCATGCGCCTTGCCCTGCTGACCGACCTGCACGCCAACCGCGAAGCATTCGCTGCTTGCCTGGCGCACGCGCACGCCCAGAAAGCCGATCAGTATGCGTTTACGGGCGACTTTGTCGGTTACGGCGCCGATCCGGCCTGGGTGGTGCAGACCGTGATGGACTATGTGGCGCGCGGGGCGCTGGCGGTGCAGGGCAACCACGATTTTTCGGTGACCCGCGAAACGCGCCCGCAAATGCATTTCGAGGCGCGCGAGGTGATCGAATGGACCCGGGGCCAGCTCAGCGCCGAACAGATGGCCTTCCTGGCCGGCCTGCCGCTGACCCGGGAAACCGAGCGCATGCTGTTCGTCCACGCCAGCGCGCACGATCCGGTCAAGTGGGAATACATCACCGGGCTCGAACCGGCCGAGCGCAGCCTGCGCGCGGCGCGCAAGCGCATGGTGTTTTCGGGCCATGTGCACACGCCGGCCCTGTACCGGCGCGCCGACGACGGGCGCATGGGGTCGCACGTGCCGGTGGCGGGCACGCGCATCCCGATCGCCCCGCAGCACCAGTACCTGGTGATCCCGGGCGCGGTGGGCCAGCCGCGCGACGGCAACAGCGCCGCCTGCTACGCCATCTACGACGACGCCGCGCGCGAACTGGTGTATCACCGCATCCCCTACGATAACGGCGCCGCCGCGCGCCGCGTGATCGCCGCCGGCCTGCCGATCGTGTTCGCCATGCGCCTGATCGAGGGTATCTGAGGCGCTGAGTCGCAATCGCGACAGTCGGCAACAGTCTTGTTGCAACGCAAGGTTCGCTCACGTACTATCGGTTAGTAAGAGGTCCGCCGCGCGGGCCCGCACCAGGATCGCTTCCATGGACCATGCCGCTGTTAACCCGGCCGTACCGGCGCCGCCCGCGGGCGCGCGCACGTCGTCGTGGTTCGGCGCCGCCGCGCTGGCGGCGCTGGTGATGACGCTGTGCCTGGCGCTGACCTGGCAGCTGTGGGAAGCGGCGCGGCGCGACGCCGAGCGCGAGCTGCGCACCGGTTTCGAGTTCGCCGCGCGCGACGTGGTCAACCAGCTGGCGCTGCGCATGGCGGCGCACATCCAGTCGCTGCGCGGGGTGCAGGGCCTGTTCAACAGTTCCGACGAGGTCACGCGCCAGGAATTCACCGATTTCGTGCGCGCCCAGCATGCCGACGCCGAGTATCCGGGCATGAAAGGGGTGGGCTACATCGCCGCGCTGGGCGAAGCCGGGCGCGCCGCCCACCTGGCGCAGGTGCGCGCCAGCGGCTTTCCCGACTATGCGATCAGTCCGCCCGGCACGCGCGCCGCCTACGCCCCGCTGCTGTACATGGAGTCGTTTTCCGGCGCCCGCCTGCGCGCGCTGGGGCATGACATGCTGGCCGAAGCGCCGCTGCGCGCCATGCTGGAACAGGCGCGCGACAGCGGCCAGCCCGCCATGTCGGGCAAGAGCACGGTGGCGCGCGAACGCGGCGGGACGGCGTCCGACGGCGTGCTCATTGCCCTGCCGGTGTACATCGGGCGCAAGGCGCCGGACCATGCCGAGCAGCGGCGCGACCTGCTGCGCGGCTGGGTCTACGCTCCCTTCGTCATGGAAGACCTGATGGCCAACGTGGGCGGCGGGCGCGCGGCCGGGCTGCTGGTGGCCGTCTACGACGGCAACGAGATCGATCCGGCGGCGCGCATGGCGGCCGGCGACGAGGCCGGTGCGCCGGACGTCCCGGACGCGCCTGGCGCGGGCGGGTTGCGCACCGAGCAGCGCATCGGCATCGCCGGGCGGCGCTGGACCCTGGCGATCGGCGCGCGGCCCGGCTACGGCGACGAACAGCGCCACGGCGCGCCGCGCGTGGTGCTCACGCTCGGCCTGGCGGTGACGCTGCTGCTGAGCATACTGACCTGGATGCTGGCGCGCAGCAGCGCCATGGCCGGACGGGCGCTGCGCAAGTCGCTGGCGCTGACCGGCGAACTGACCGCAGGCCGCCAGCGCCTGGAGGCGCTGGCGGACTCGGCGCAGCGGGCCCAGGCCATGATGCGCAGCATCCTCGATTCGACCTTCGACGCCATCCTGGTCGACAATGGCGACCGCCGGATCCTGGCCTCGAACCAGCGCTTCCGCACCTTGTGGCGCGTGCCCGCCGAACTCGACCTGGCCGGCGACGACAGCGCCGTGGTGGCGCACCTGCTGGCGCAGCTGGTGCACACCGGCCCGCTGGTGTACAGCCGCTCGCTGCGGCTCGAGGCGCACGAAGAACACCGCGAACTGCTGCGCCTGAAAGACGGGCGCTTCATCGAGCAACTGACCCGTCCGGTATGGCTGGGGCAGGAAGGCGCGCGCCTGTGGTCGTTCCGCGACATCACCGAACGCAAGCAGATCGAACAGCGCGAGCGCGCCCACCGCCACGTGCTCGAACTGCTGGCCCACGGCGCCCCGCTGCAGGCGGTGCTGGGCGCGGTGGTGCTGGGGGTGGAGTCGACCAATCCGGGCATGCTGTGCGCGATCCTGCTGCTCGACGCCGAGGGGCGCTTCCTGCATACCGGGGCCGCGCCCAGCCTGCCGGCCTTTTACAACGCCGCCGTCGACGGCTTGCCGGCCACGCTCGGCAGCGGCTCGTGCGGCACGGCCGCCGCCAGCGGCCAGCGCGTGATCGTCGAGGATATCCAGACCCATCCCGACTGGGCCGGCTACCGCGAGGTGGCCGCGCGCGCCCAGCTGGCGTCGAGCTGGTCGGAGCCGATCCGCGGCGCGTCCGGACGGGTGCTGGGCACCTTCGCGATCTACCACCGCAACCCGCATTACCCGAGCGCGGCGCACGTGGTGCTGATCGAGCAGGCCGCGCAGCTGGCCGGGATCGCGCTGGAACAGGCCCAGGCCGCGCAGGCGCTGCGGGTGGGCGAGGAGCGTTTTCGCAGCCTGTACGACAACGCGCCGGTGGCGCTGTGGGAACAGGACTGGTCGGGCGCGCGCGAGGCCGTGGCGCGCCTGAAGGCGAACGGGGTGGCGGAGCTGGGGCCGTGGCTGCGCGCGCACCCCGAGGAGGCCGAGCGCCTGGCGGCGCTGGTGCGCATCACCGATGTCAACGGCGCCGCGCTGGTGCACGTGGGCGCCGCCGCCAAGGAGCCGGGCGCGCTGACCCTGGCGCAGAACTTCGGCGGCCCGGCCAGCGGCGCCTTCATCGACGCGCTGGCGGCGCTGACCGGCGGGGCCCTGTTCCACGAATGCGAAAGCAGTTTCCTGCGGCTCGACGGGGTGGCGCGCCAGCACGAACTGACCTTGCTGGTGATGCCCGGCCACGCCCAGTCGCTCGACTTCGTGATCGCCTCGACGGTCGACATCACCGAGCGCAAGCGGATGGACGACGAATTGCAGGCGCTGGCCAGCACCGATTTCCTGACCGGGCTGCCGAACCGGCGCGTGTTCATGGCGCGCCTGGACGACCAGTTCGCGCGCCTGCAGCGCAGCGTGGACGACTGCGCTTCGGTGCTGATGCTCGACATCGACCATTTCAAGCGCGTCAACGACGTGCACGGGCATGCGGTGGGCGACGCCGTGCTGCGCCACATGGCGGCGCTGATGCGCTCGAGCCAGCGCAAGATCGATACCCTGGGCCGGGTCGGCGGGGAAGAGTTTGCGATCCTGCTGCCGGGGACCGGCGGCGCGGCGGCGCGCCAGTATGCGGAGCGCCTGCGCCAGAGCGTGGCCGAGACTCCGCTCGACGGCGATGGCCGCCACATTGCGATCACGGTCAGTATCGGCATTGCCACCATCGACACCGGCGACAGCGGCCCGGACGCGGTCCTGGTGCGGGCCGACAAGGCGCTCTACCGCGCCAAGGCGGACGGCCGCAACCGCGTGTGCGAGCACGCCGAGGCGGCCGCCCTCAGTCTCAGGGCTTGAGGGCGTCCTGCTGCGCGCCGTGGGCGCGCTGTTTGCGGCCGTCGCGCGCCAGGTACCAGAGCACGGCCAGCACCACGGCCAGCGGCAGCAGCAGGGGCGAGACCAGCAGGCCGACGAACGCCAGGGCCAGCACCAGGGCGCCCACCGCCAGCACCCCCAGGCCGGCGAACAGCACCGCCAGCAGCAGGCCCACGAACAGCATGACGATGGCCGCGATCAGCAGGCCGCCGCCGGCGAACAGCACGCCGAGCGGGCCGTCGATGTGCTCGCCATCGAGATGGACGGACATGCCGGAAGCGCCGGCCACGGCCTCCCAGGCCAGCACGGCGAACAGGAACAGCAGCAGCAGGGGAGCGAATTTTTTCATGGCGATGGCCTCGGTCGGGTTGACGTGAATGTCGGTTGGGACGCTTGCACTGTAGCTGCGCGCCAGCCGCGCCGCCATGCGCATGCGACAGACTGCATTTTCGGCGGGGTGGACGGGGCTGGGGGCGGTGCCGGCGCCGGCTTACCGAAAACGCAATTTTTCACCTTGAAAATGCGCTCTTATTGCCTATACTGAATGCTCTGTCGCAGGGAGATGCTTATGGAATTTGTTCACTATTCAGGAGACCGGTGGGCGCTGGCGGCGGGCGGCTTGGTGGCGCGCCAGTTGCGCATCCTGCTCTCGGGTGGCGGTCCCAAGGGGCCGCCGTCGGCGCCTCCGGCCATTCCACCGATCATCATCAATCCTTACAACTACGGCACGCCGGCGCCGGCCATCGATCCGCGCATTCCTCCACCCGGTCCGCCGCTGCAGCCGCCCGCGCCGCCGCGCCCGCGGTTCGCATAAAAAAAGCCCACCGGAACAGGTGGGCTTTGTCTTGCTGCGCCAGCGATTCAGGCAGTGCGGCGGCGCGCCAGGAGCAGCATCAGCGCGCCCGCCGCCAGCAGGGCCGCGGTGCCCGGCTCCGCTACCGGCGACGGTCCCGGATCGAGATGGCCGTCGAAGGCTTGCAGGTGCAGCTCGCCGTGCTGGTCGAGCGACCTGACGTACACGCCGCCCTCGATGTTCTGATTGTTGGTCAGGTGCGCCAGGGGCGCCAGGATGGCGCCGCCGAACAGATTGTTGGTGGTGATGCTGGTGGCATGCTGGAAGTTCCAGATCAGCTTGCTGCCAAGCGATTGCGCGGAGCTGCCCAGGAAGTTGGCGCCGATGGTGGCGCTGGCGTCGCTGGCGTTCAGGATCACGGTGGTGGCGTCGCCCAGGTGGAACTCGAACTCGCTGGCCTTGAACACGCCGGCGTCGATCAGGTTGAATACCGCGACCCCGTTGGCGTTGGCCACGGCCTTGAAGGTGGCCTTGCCGGCACCGTTGAAGGCGACCGTGCTGCCGGTGCCGCTCATCCGGCCCAGGCTGGCCGACAGCGCGCCCAGGCTGGCCGGGAAATCGGTCGAGCGCGCGGCATCGGCAGTGCCCTGCATGGCGGCGTCGAGCGCGGGCAGGCGCCCGCCGTTCGTGTTGCTGCCCTTGACGCTGCCGCCGACCCAGGCCGCGCCGTTGAGGTTGCTGTTGAGGACGTCGCCATAGATCACGCCGCTGCCGGAATTGATCGTCGAGCCGCTCAGGTTGCCGCCGATGACGGCGCCGCCGGCATTGATTTTCACCTCGCGCGCATCGCCCATGACGGTCAGGCCGGCGTACCTCGAGCCCGGCATGTCGTTCGCGTGCTGGGCGTAGTCGCCGCCGCTGGCCGTGCCGCCGACCCAGGTGCGGCCGTCGACATGGGATTGCGAGCGCAGGTCGGTCAGCACCACGGCATTGAATTCGTGCAAGATTTGCTGCGAGCTGAGCGGGGTGGCGGCGGCTTGCGTGGCAAACACGGTGGCGGCGATGGCGGCGGCGAGGCGAAGGTGACGGGCGATCATGGGATACCTGTAAACTGCGAGGGGATGCTGCGGTGCAATAAAAAGAGGCGCGCGCCGATAGTAACGTTATTTCAAAGGCAATGCCAACAGGCAATTAGAGGATGGACTCTAATCTTCGCGGCCCGGCTTTTCGAGCGGGCGCCGGGCGCTGTGGGATGGGGCGAATTCGACTATCATTCTCCTTTCGGGCCACGCCCGCTCCAGGAATGCGACCCCATGACAGAAGAATTCTCCGAAGACATCCCCCAGGACGACGATGCGCCCGTGCAAGAGCCGCGCCTGTGGAAAGGCAATGGCTGGACCGCGCGCGTGATCAAGAACGACGATGACGAAGGCTGGGCGGTGGCCATGATCAAGGATGGCGAGCCGGAACCGGCGCTGGTCGGCCCGTGGACCATGGGACGCGATAAGAAGAATCCCAAGCCGCTCGACACCAGCGCCTTCAACACCCTGGTCAAGACCGCCGCCGAAGTGCTGCGCCGCCACGAGCAGCAACTGCACGCCATGCTGCACAAGAGCACGACGGTGTGGCACGAGGGCGCCGACATCAAGGTCACGCTCGATATCGTGCCGGACGACGAGCATCCCTACGCGCTGCTGGCCGCCATCGACCAGGACGGCGAACGGATCGCCCAGGTGCGCACCTCCGCCAGCTTCAAATTAAGCCCCGCCAGCGCAACAGCCTGGATCGAAAACGACTTCCGCAACCCGGCCTGAACTGCTAGTATTTCCCTAGCGCACTATTATAGGGAAATGCGATGGAAAGCCGTCTCGACCGTCTGGAAGCTGTCCAGGCCATGCTGCTGGGCATCGGACAGATCTCGACGGGGTGCACCGACATCACCGAGTTCGTGGCGGCGGTGCACCGGGCGCTGGGCCGCATCATGTATGCGGCCAATTTCTATGTGGCGCTGAGCGACCGCGACGAGAACACGGTGCGCTTCGTCTACTACGTCGACGAGCGCGACCCCGCCCCCGATCCCGAGGAAAAGCTGCGCCTGGCCTCGCCCGAGCAGTCGCCCACGGCCTGGGTCATCATGAACCGGCGCCATCTGGTGATGACGGGCGACGAGAGCGCGCGCCACGAGGTCGACGGCCATGCCTGGGGACGCGGCACGCGCGCCGAGCAGTGGATGGGCTGCCCCTTGCTCGACCATCAACACCAGGCGCTGGGCGCCATCGTGCTGCAAAGCTACAGCCGCGCCCACACCTACAGCGAGGAAGACCAGGCCCTGTTTGCGCTGATCGCCAACCATGTGTCGAATGCGCTGCAAGGCATGCAGAGCGTGGACCGGCTGGAGCGCGCGGTGCAGGAACGCACGGCCCTGCTGGCGCACGAGGTGGCCGAGCGGCGCCGCGCCGAAGCGGTCCAGCATGCGCTGTACGAAATCGCCAACCTGTCGGCTTCGGCGGTCGACGCGGAGATGTTGTCGAGTAATCTGCACAACATCATCAGCGAGCTGATCGTTGCCGAAAACTTCCTGATCGCCCTGTACCACCCGGAGACGAACGAGTTCAGCATTCCCTATTTTGTCGACCAGAAGCACGCCGAGGCGCCGGTCAAGCGCTTCGCCTACGGCGTGGGGATGAGTTCCTATGTGCTGGACAGCAAGCAGGCCTGCCTGCACGACGCCGCCAGCTACGCGCGCCTGGTGGCCGAACGCAGCATGGGGCAGCCGCTGGGCAGTGTCGAGATCGCCAGCTGGATGGGGGCGCCGATGCTGGTGCACGACCAGCCCTACGGCGTGATCATCGTGCAGAGTTACGATCCGGCCATCGTGTACAACGAGGCCGACCTGGAATTGCTGGCGTTCATGGCCAGCCATGTGGCGGTGGCGATCGCGCGCATGCAGGCCGACCGCGCGGTGCGGCTGGCCAAGGCGCGCCTGGAGCAGCAGAACTCGGCCCTGAGCACGGCATTGACGGCGCTGCGCGATGCGCAGTCGGAACTGGTGCGCCAGGAAAAACTGGCCTCGCTGGGGCGGCTGGTGGCGGGCGTGGCGCACGAGATCAACACGCCGCTGGGGATTTGTGTGACGGCCACCAGCCACCTGGTGCAGGAACTCAAGCTCACGCGCGAAGAACTGGCGGCCGGCGCGATGACCGAGGATAGCCTGGAACAGTTTTTCGACATCATCGACCAGTCGCTGCGCATCATGACCACCAATACCCAGCGCGCGGCGGCGCTGGTGCGCAGCTTCAAGCAGGTGGCGGTGGACCAGTCCTCGGACGATATCCGCAGCTTCAACATGAAGACCTACCTGGACGAGGTGCTGCTGTCGCTGCAGCCGCGCCTGAAGGGGCGGCCCGTGAAGGTCGAGGTCGATTGTCCGGACGACCTGGTGCTGGAGAGTTTTCCGGGCGCGGTGTCGCAGATCGTGACCAACCTGGTGATCAATTCGCTGGTGCATGGGTACACGCGCGAGCAGGCCGGGGTGATCCGCATCGCGGTGCGGCTCGACGGCGGGCAGGTGTGCTTCGATTACCGCGACGACGGGGCGGGGATGGACCAGGAAACCCTGGGGAAACTGTTCGATCCGTTTTTTACGACCCGGCGCGGGCAGGGCGGCAGCGGGCTGGGGGCGCATATCGTGTACAACCTGGTCACCGGGCCGCTCGGCGGGTCGGTCAAGGTCGACAGCGCGCCGGGAGCGGGGCTGCATTACCTGCTGCGCTTTCCGCAGAGCCGCAAGCAGGCGGGTGCGCTCTAGCGCCGCGATCGAATGCGCGCGCCCAGGGTCGGAAAACGGCGCTGCGTCCTGTTTCGAATATTCTTTCCAGGCAAATTTCGACCTCGTGAATCGATGTCGCTGTCAGCATGGCCGGTCCGCGCCTGGCCGCTGGCCTCAGTCGGGCCAGCGCCGGTTGATCTCCACCGCGGCATCGATATTGGCGATCAGCAGTTCCACGAACACCGGGTCCAGGTGCTGCCCGGATACCTCGCGCAGGTGCGCCACCACCTCGTCCACCGGCCACGCTTCCTTGTAGCAGCGCTTGTGGCTGAGCGCGTCGAACACGTCGGCCACCGCCACGATGCGCGCGTAGACATGGATGTCCGGCCCCATCAAGCCTTGTGGATAACCGCTGCCGTCGAATTTTTCGTGGTGCTGGTGCGCGATCACCGCCGCCGCTTTCAGGATCGGGCGCGAGGATCCGTCGAGGATCGACAGTCCCACCGTCGGATGCTGCTTCATGATGTCCCATTCCTCGGGCGTGAGCTTGCCGGGCTTGAGCAGCACCGCGTCCGGCGTGGCGATCTTGCCGATATCGTGCATGGGCGCGGCGTGCATCAGCACCGCCGTCTCGTCTTCCGGCATGCCGGACGCCTGCGCCAGCATGTGGCACACCTGCGACATGCGCCGCACGTGGTTGCCGGCCTCGTTCGAACGCGATTCGACCACGTCGCCCAGGCGCATGATCAGCTCGGCCTGGGTATCGGTGATCTCTTGCGTGAGCAAGATATTGTCGAAGGCGATCGCCACCCCCGAGCAGAACACTTCCAGCAATTGCGCATCGATGTCGGCGATTTCTTCCACCCCCTTGAGCACCAGCAGCGAAGCCTTGCCGCTGCTGTTGGGGAAGTAGCCGACAAAGGTATCGCCATGCAGGCGCGAGATGCGGTTGCTGCGCGCATCGTCGAGCTGGGCCATCAGCTCGGGGCCGAGCATGGTGTCGCCGATGTCGCCGATCTGGGCCAGGATTTCGTATTCGCTTTCGCCGGTGATGACGCTGGCGCCCGACAGGCGCAGCAGCATGCTCTTTTCCAGGCGCAGCAGGGCCACGACCTGTTGCAGCAGGCCGCTGGCGAAGTCTTTCAGGTTGCGCTGCTGGAAGATATGCGCCGAGGCCGCGATCACCCGCTCCAGCCCCTCGCGATAATTGGCTTGCAGCAGGCGCGCTTCCTCGACCTTCATGATGTCGCGGTAGGCGCGCAGGGCGGCAAAGGTGGTGGTGAACAGTTTGGTGCGGTCGAGCTCGGTCTTTTCCTTGTAATCGTTGATATCGTAGTTGACGATCACGCGCTCTTCCGGCGCCTGGCCCGGCTGGCCGGTGCGCAGCACGATGCGGGTGAACTGGTTGCCCAGGTCTTCGCGCATCCAGCGCGCCACTTCCAGGCCGCTGTCGTCGTTTTCCATCACCACGTCCAGGAATACCAGCGCGATATCGCTTTCGCGCGCCAGCACGTCCTTCGCTTCGGCGCCGGTGTAGGCATGCAGGAAAGTCAGCGCCCGTCCGTCCAGGCGGAAGCGGCTCAGGGTCAGCTTGGTAATGTCGTGGATGTCGGGCTCGTCATCGACCAGCAGGACTTTCCATGGGGCGAGTTTGGGCGTGGCGGATGACAAGAATGACATGAACGGATTCCGATACCGGTGTGTTGCGAGGCAAGCGCATCGACAGCCCAAGGCCGGCCCGTGACGCGCGGGGGGACGGTTCGATTGTAGACCTACTGCACTCTATTAACAACCGGCAATACAAAACCTGTCGTACATTGCGCGCAGTTTGCCGAGGGCCGGCGCGCGCCGGCGCTCAACCGTAGCGTTTCTGGCATCGCTCGCAATAAAAGGCGCGCCGTTTCGTCAAGCCCAGCTTGCCTTTTGAAAAAGGAATGCCGCAGCGCGGACAGCTGGTTTTACGGTGCGCCAGCCAGTGTTGTTTCAGCACGCCTTGCTGTTTCCATGCCAGGAAATCGATGCTGTATTGACGGGCTTGCTCGACCAGGGCGCGCAGCTTGGGCGCCGGCAGCGCGCCGATGGCCGAAAGCGGATGCAGCCTGATCCTGAACAGCACTTCGTTCTTGATGATGTTGCCGACGCCGGCGAAGATGGCCTGGTCGAGCAGGGCGTCGCAGGCCAGCATGGCGGGCGCGGCGCGCAGTTTCTTGCGCGCCTTGGCCGCGTCCCAGGTGGGCGACATGATGTCGGCGTCCCAGTCGTAGCTGGTGTCGAGGTCGGGATCGATGTGCTTGACCGAACAGGCGTAGAAATTCAGTTCGCTGCCGTCGGCAAAGGCGAGCGCCATGCGCGGCGGCGCATCCTTGCGCTGGTTGATGCGGTAGCTGCCGAACAGCAGGAAGTGGATGCGCAGCACCGTGTGCGGCAATTCGATGAGGAAATGCTTGCCCCAGCTGCGCAGCGACACGATGGTCTGCCCCGCCAGGCTGGGCAGGTCGACGGTCTTGGCGTTGCCTGTCGCGCTGACAATTTCCTTGCCGACGAAGGCGGTCGTTTCTTCACGCAGGATGACGAGGGAAGGTCCTTCGGGCATGGTCGGTCTCCTTTTTTTCCGATTCTGGATCGAAAGCGGAAAAGGCACAGTGAGGCGGCTAACATGTCGATACAAAGCGAGACAAAGCACTGACCGACGCCCTTGTCAAAAGCGCGTATATTTGACTGTGAAGACGCGCTTTGCGCATTGAAAGGATGGACATGAAAACCGTATTGACGAAGGTATTACTCGCAAGTGCGCTGGCGGGCCCGATAGCGCTGCCGGCGCTCGCGGCCACGGCGGCGGCATCGGTCTCGTATGTCGAGCCGGAGCGCTTTACCGACGTGCCCTTCACGCCGTGGGAACGCGAGCGCGTGCTCAAGCAGCTGACGGCCCACTTCGACAAGCTGGCCGCCAGCCTGCCGGCTGGGCAGGAACTCAAGGTGGACGTGCTGGACCTCGACCTGGCCGGGCAGACCAGGCCGAATTTCCGTGGCAGCCAGGATTTGCGCGTGATGAACGGCGGCGCCGACTGGCCGCATATCCACCTGCGCTACAGCATCACCGAAGGTGGCAAGGTGATCAGGTCGGGCGAGGAAAAGCTGAGCAATATGCAATACCTGGACCGCATGAACCACTACGGCAACACCGAGCTGCTGCGCTACGAAAAGCAGATGCTCGACGACTGGTTCAAGCCGCTCCTGGCGGCGCGCTGAGCGGGCGGCGGGCCGCGCCGCTCATCGCCCCGGCGCCCCCTGCCCGGCCTGCGTGAACAGGTCGATCACTCCCTGCGCGGCGCGCGCGTCGAAAAAGGCCAGCATATTGCGCGCCGATTGCGTGCCGATTGCCTGCCGATTGCGCGGCGGCTGCTGCGCTGCGTGGAAACAGCGCCGTTCATCCTGGGGGGTGGGCGGGCAGAATGCCGCGAACATGCAGCGGGCGCGCGGCGACAGAGTCGAGCGCGCCGACCTGCTGGACCAGGTGGCGAGCGCCTGGTCCCAGCTCAGCCCGGCGGACTACCCGTTTGCGCGCAGCATGGCGGGGCAGTTGCGCGCGCACGACGACCGGGCCGATTTCCTCGCCGGCGTCGACCTGATCCTGAGCGGCATCGAAGTGATCGCCCGGCCCTAGGCAGGGGGCGCGGCCCGCTTCAGCGCTTGCCGGCGGCCGCCCTGGCGCGCTCGGCCAATACGTCGCGCACGGTGTAGTCGGCCGGCACCGTGAACAGCGCCGCCGGCGGTTCCTCGCGCTTGATGTTGCTAAGGCGGTAGACGCGCTCGCCGCTGCGCGGGTCGCTGTGCTTGCTGTACACGGTCACCTTCAGCTCGGGCGCGTACCAGCTTTCGTTGGACACCACGATGGGGTTGCGGTTGCCGACTTCGCCGGCGGGGATCTCGTAGGTGCGCAGCTTGCCGTCGGCCTTGATGCCCTCGATCTCCTTGCTGCCCAGCTCGCGCGTGACGGCCGTCGCGGCCCAGCGCGCGTCGCCGAAGGCGCCCGCCATGGCCGGGCTGATGCGGGCGCCGGCCATGCTGTCGGCGATCTGGATGCGCACCTTTTCCTGGAACTGCCTGCGGGTCTCGCCCGCGCTCCGTTCGACGCCTTTGACGATCACCTCGTCGCCCGCCTCGCTGCGGCGCTCGGGCAGCTTGCCTTCGGCGCGCAGCTGCGCCACTTTCGCCTGGGCGGCGCTGGCGGCGGCGCGCGCGGCGGCGCTCGGGTCGGCCACCCTGGTCGCGCTTTTCTGGCGCGGGTTGAGCAGGTAGGTGACGCCGTCGGCCGGCTGGTACAGGGTGACCGTGCGCAGCTCGCCGTCGGCGTCGCGGATTTCCTGGCGCGTGCGGCCGCTGCTGTCGCGGTAATTCATGGTGCTGCTGGTGCGGCTGATCTCGTTGCCGTCGGCCAGGCGCTGCTGCTGTTCCGACACCGCTTCGGCGCTGTAGGGGGCGTTCTTGACGGCCTTGCCGTGCATCGGCATCAGCGGACCGGTGAAGCGCAGCGGGTCGGGCGCGGCGACGGCGGCCTGCGCCGTGGGGAACAGCGCGCTGCCGAGCAGCAAGGCGATCAGGAGGGGTGTGGTGTGCATGATGGTCCTTTCCGGGGTGAATGTGATTATTGCGAACTCAGGCGCAGGGCCAGCGGCGAACCGTCGGCGCCGACCAGCAGTTCGGCGCGCACCGAGTCGCCCGCCGTTTCCGGGCTGACCGGCACCCCGAGCGCCGCCAGTTCGGTGCGCTGCAGGCTCGCTTCGAGCATGCGCGGGCTGCTTTCCTGCTCGATCCGCTCGGGCGAGGCGAGGGCGATGAAGGCCAGGCCGTCGTCGGCCGGCAAGGGCGGGCCGCCGGCGGCGCCGGGCAGGGGCGCGCGCAGGACCAGCACGGCCAGCGCCGCCGCCGCTGCGCTGCCCAGGCCGCCCGCCCAGCCCCACTGCGCGCCGGAGAAGCGCTGGTACCAGCGCTGGCGCGGGAACTGCCGGGCAAAGGCGGCCATCAGGGCGTGCTCCACGCGCGGCGGCGTGGTGCAGGCGGCGCTGGCGCTGCGCAAGGCCGCCAGCGGGGCGGCCAGGGCGGGATCGGTGGGGTCGTGGTGCATGGCGCTCTTTCAGGTGGATGCGTGCAGGGCGGTCGGACGGTGCGCCGCCAGCCGTTTGGCCAGGGCCGCGCGCCCGCGCGAGAGGCGCGAGCGCACGGTGCCGATGTCGACCTGGCAAATATCGGCGATGTCGAGGTAGGACAGTTCGTGCAGCTCGTACAGGATGAGGGCGTCGCGGTAGTGCGGCGCCAGTTGCGCAATGGCGCGCCGGACTTGTTCGGCGGTTTCGTTTTCCAGCAGGCGCGCCAGCGGTCCGCTATCGTCGCTGGCGAGTTCGGGGGCGCCGTCGTCGTCGCTATCGTGCTCGGGCAGGCTGGCCAGGCGCAGGCGCGGCTGTTCGTGCTTGAGGATGAGATTGCGCGCCACGCCGAACAGGAAATTCTGCAGCAGGCCGCGCAGCGGGTCGTAATGGACACTGCCGGTCAGCAGGCCCATGAACACTTCCTGGACGATATCGGCCGCCGTGTCGCTCGAACCGGTGCGCAGCAGGGCGAAGCGGTAGACGGGCCCCTGGTGGCGCTGGTACAGGGTCTGGAAGGCGGCGCCCACGCCATCGCGTAGCTGGCGCAGGAGTTCGGTATCGGGGGGCGGGGGCGGCATCGTCATGGTGGTCTCGTCCCTGTATTGCCGCCAATGGACGAAAAAGTTCCCGCTATTTTTAGGGGAAGACCTTAATCGATCCAGTTCACGCGCGGGAACTTGGCGCGGAACTCGTCCGGCATGGTCACCACCTGCGTGGTCTTGTAGTTGAAGAAGACAAAGCCCGACTTGGCCATGGTGATCTGCTTCTTGTCGCGCGGACGGGTGACGCGGAAGATGATGTCGCCGCCGTACTTGTTGAAGTCCATCACGCCGACTTCGAATAGCAGCTGGTCGCGCGCATGGGCTTCGGCGCGGTAGGTGGTGGCCAGGTCGGTGACGATGATGCCGGTGCCGTCGCGCTCGGTTTCGGCGACGCCGAATTCGTACAGGAAGCGCGCACGCGCCTCGGAAATCATGGAAATCATCGAATCGTTGCCGAGATGGTTGGCGCCGTTGATGTCGGTCACGCGCACGGTCAGCGGGGTCGCGTAGCAATACTGGTCTTCCGGAAAATCGAGAATCAGGCGGGCCATGGTGGTTTCGTAATGGACGGGGCAAACGCCGATTCTAGCAGCCTGCCAGAGTTGGGATCGCCGGCTACAAAAATACCTGGGACGGTCCGTAGGCCGCCGCTTGCCCGGCCAACAGCGCGCTATCGGCACTGCGAGATCGTCACCATCCGGCCCCCCTCAAGGCTTGGTCGCGCGCACGATCCGGTACACCTTGCCGGTCGCGGCGATCAGGTACAGCTCGCCCTCGCCATCCTGGCCGAACGATTGAACCGCATCGATGTCGGGAATGGTCCAGCCGGTCTGCTCGGTGACGGCATTGTCCTTGTACAGGAAGCTCTTCAGGTAGCCGCCGCAATAGTCGGAATAGAAATAGCGGCCCGCCAGTTCCGGAATTGCCTTGCCGCGATACACGAAGCCGCCCGTGATCGAGCAACCGTTGACCTTATTGCTGCCGTGCTCGTATTCGAAAGCCGGCAGGGTCAGCCCGTTGCGGTTGCACAGGGCCGCGTTGTAGCAGAGCGTGCCTTCCATGACGTTCCAGCCGTAGTTCAGGCCGCCCTGGTTGGCGCCGACGATGTCGACTTCCTCGCGTTTGCCCTGGCCGACGTCGGCAATGTACAGGCGCTCGCCGTCGAAGGCGTAGCGCCAGGGGTTGCGCAAGCCCAGCGCCCAGATCTCGCCGCGGCGCGCGCTCTGCCCGGCGAAGGGATTCGAGGGCGGAATCAGGTAAGGCTGGGCGCCGCGCGAATCGTTCACGTCGAGGCGCAGCATCTTGCCCAGCAGGGAGGCGGGATTTTGCGCATTGCCTTGCGGGTCGCCCGCGCCGCCGCCGTCGCCGGTGGCCAGGTACAGCATGCCGTCCGGCCCGAAGCTGACCAGGCCGCCGTAGTGGTTGGTCGCGCCCGGATGGGGAATGCGGATGATTTCGAGCACCGCCGACGCTTCGGCCAGGTTGCGGTTGCCGCTGGAGACGCTGTGCCGCTCGATCACGATATTGTTGGCGGCATCGGTGTAGTAAATGAAAAACCAGCCATTGCTGGCGTAGCGGGGATGGAAGGCCATCGACAGCAGCCCGCCTTCGCCGCTGACGGAGACCCGGTTGCGGATGTCGAGGAAGGGCGTGCCCAGCAGCGCGCCATCCTGCATGACGTGGATGCGTCCGCTGCGTTCGACGATGAACTGGCGCGTATCGCCGCCCGGGGCGGTGAGGAAGATGGCGCCGTTGACACTGGCCACTTCGCGCACGTTCAGGGCCAGGGTGCTGCTGCTGTAGCTGACGTTGATGACGGAGGTGGTGTCGGCGCCCACCACGGCGGTCTGGACCGGCGCGCTGGCGTTCCAGCTGAGGTTGCCGCTCAGGACGCTGTCGGCGCTCACGGTGTAGCTGCCGGGCGCCAGGCCGGACAGGGTCTGGCTGCTGCCGATGGTCCTGGCGTAGGAGGCCGGCCCGCTGATGCGCACCACGGCCGGCAGGCCGGCGGGCAGGCCGGAAAGATTGATGGTCACCGCGCCGTTGCCGGCTTGCGGCACGGGCTTGTCGTCGTCATCGGAGCCGCAGGCGGTCAGCAGGACCAGGGCCAGGGCGGGCAGCATGGACCGCAAGTGCGATATGAACATGTCAATCTCCGGAGGTGACCTTGAGCGATTGACAATACGGACCGCCCAGGCGCCGGTCTGTGCGCCAGCGCACACCGTTCAGCGCAGCGCGACGGCGGCGCCGGCGGCGCTGCGCACCGCCATCAGGTACAAGCCCAGCGAGGTCAGCGAAAACAACAGCAGCAAGGAGAACAGCAGCGCCGGCGAGGCATGGAACTGGAGCAGGGTGGCGATCGCGATCGGCCCGGCCGCGCGCGCGACCAGCGCCGGGCCGGCCAGGGCGCCCGAAATGGCGCCGTAGTGGCGCGCGCCGAACAGCAACTGCGGCACGGTGCCGCGCACAATCGTCAGGATGCCGTTGGAAAAACCATACAATATGCAGAACAGCGCCACCGCCACCTGGTGCTGGCCCCAGAACAGCACGGCGAGCAGGGAGCCGGGTAGGACCGCGAAGCAGACCGTGCCGACCGCCTGCGGACGGGCGTTGCGGGCAAAGCGCATTTCGCCGAGGCGGCCGGCGACCTGCATCGGCCCGATCAGCGCGGCCATCCACACCACGCTGGACAGGGCATGGCCGCAGGATTGCAGGATCGGGATCAGGTGCACCGACAGCGCCGAGAAAATGAAGCTGTTGGCCGAAAAGGCGAAGGCCAGCTTCCAGAAGGCGGGATGGCGCAGCGCTTGCCCGAGCTTGTAGTCGGCGTCCGCCGGCGCCTGCTGCCTGGCATCGGCGGCGGCCGCTGGCGGCGTGTCCAGCAGCAGGTGCAGCGGCAGGCACAGCAGCAATTGGGCGAGGCCGTAGGCCAGGAAGGTGTGGCGCCAGCCGAGCATGCCGTTCAGCTGCACCGTGAGCGGCCAGAACACGGTGCTGGCGAAGCCGCCGAACAGGGTCACGGTCGAGATGGCCCGGCGCGCGCCGATGCCGAACTGGCGGTTCAGGGTGGCAAAGGCGGCCTCGTACAGCACTGCCGACATGGACAGCCCGAGCACGGTCCAGGCCAGGTAGTAGCCGGCGCTGCCCCGGGCCTGGCTCAGCAGGATGAAGCCGAGTCCGCACAGCAGCGAGCCGCCGGCCATCACCAGGCGTCCGCCGTGGCGGTCGATCAGGATGCCGGACGGGGTGGCGGCCAGGCCGGCCACCAGCAGGCACCACGAATACGCGCCGAACACGGCGGCCGGCGCCAGGGCCAGTTCGCGCGCGATGTCGTGCGCCACGATGGCGAAGGCGTAGTACAGGGTGCCCCAAGACAAGACTTGTGTGACGGCGAGGATGGCGACAGTGTGGCGGGTGCGGGGAGGGCGGTCCATGGTGCAGGCTGCTCATGCGTGGTTGGCGCAGGGCGCACCTGGACGATTGTAAGGCCAAGCCGGAAATATTGCTTGCTGTTATGTCGTTGCGCGAAGGGCGCCACGTCAGGCCGTCAGCAAGGGCGGCCCGTGCAACAGCGCTTCGAAGGCGTCCGGCGGCAGCGGTTCGCCGAACAGGAAGCCCTGGCCGTAATCGCAGCCGGCGCGGCGCAGGATGTCGTACTGCTGCTCGGTCTCGACGCCTTCGGCGATCACTTCCAGGCCCAGCTTGTGGGCCATGACGATGATGGCCTCGCACAGCGCCACGTTGGCGGCGTCGTGCTCCAGGTTGTAGACGAAGGATTTGTCGATCTTCAGGTAGTCCAGGTTGAACTTGCGCAGGTAGGACAGCGAGGAATAGCCGGTGCCGAAATCGTCGAGCGAAATCTTGATGCCGGCCTGCTGGAAGGCCAGCAACTGCTTCATCACCGCGCTGTTCGAGGCCAGCAGCAAGCCTTCGGTGATTTCGATGCCGACCTCGGGCGGGCCGGTGCCGCCGCCGGTGTCGAAGCTGTGGTCGGCCAGCCAGTGGCGGCAGTTTTCGCCGTTGGTGTGATAGAACTGGGCCGGCGAGACGTTGACGTTGACCGTCAGCTGCCGGTCGACGCGGCGCCAGCGGCGCGCGTGCGCCAGCGCCTTGCGGAACACCCAGTTGCCGATCGTGACGATCTGCCCCGTGTGCTCGGCGATGGGAATGAAGTCGACCGGGCTGACCGGCCCGCGCGCGGGATGCAGCCAGCGCACCAGCGCCTCGGCCTTGCGGATCTGCCCGCTGGCCATGTCGATGATGGGCTGGAAGTGGACCGCCAGCTGGTCGTCGTCGATGGCGCGCCGCAACTCGTTGCTGATCGCCATGCGCGCCTGGGCCGCTTCCTGCATGCTGGCCGTGAAATAGGTGAAACGGTTGCGGCCGTTGTCCTTGGACTGGTACATGGCCTGGTCGGCGTTGCGCAGCAGGTCGCCGGCCGTCAGCGCGTCGCGCGGGTACATGGTGATGCCGATGCTGGCCGAGATGTAGGCCAGTTCGTTGCCGAGCAGGAAGGGCTTGGCCAGGTCGTTGCGGATCTTTTGCGCCACCTTGGTGACCGTGTCGATATTGTGCAGCTCGCTCAGGGTGATCGTGAATTCGTCCCCGCCCAGGCGCGCCACGGTGTCGCTCTCGCGCACATAGGTCTGCAGGCGCTGGCCGACCTGCTTGAGCAGCATGTCGCCGACCTGGTGGCCGAGCGTGTCGTTGATTTCCTTGAAATGGTCGAGGTCGATGAAGAGCAGGGCCAGCGGCAGTCCGCTGCGGTGGGCTTTTTTGATGTCCATCTCGAGCCGGTCCTGGAACACATTGCGGTTGGGCAGGCCGGTCAGGCGGTCGATGTTGACCTCGCGCAGCGCCTGTTCGATCAGGCGGCGGTCGCGCACCTCGGTCGAGAGCGAATAAGCCTGCTGCTGCAGCGCGGCGATGGTGCGCTGCAGGGTTTGCACGCTGGCCGCGGGGTCGTAGCTTTCGGCCGGCAGCACGTGGGTGTGCAGGGTGCACACCTCGTCGAACATGGGGGCGTCGGCCGCCGCCGGGAAGGCATTGAGCGGGTAGGCGCACAGCAGGTCGAAATCGAACTGGCGCTGCAGCTTGTTGAAGAAGCGCTCGACCCGGATGGCGGCGTCGTGCTTGCCGACCGCGTTCAGCGAGCAGTGCGAGGTGGCGCACAGGATCGCCACCATTTCGCCGAACACGCACACGCGGCCCTGGTGGCGCTCGCTGGCCTGGCGGATCACGTTGCCGATGGCCGTGCGGAAGCGCCGCTCGTCGGGCAAGCCGTTTTCCATGAACATGGGCAGCATGTGGTCGGCGTGCAGGGCCAGGTAGCTGCCGTCGCGGCTGCGGCCCTGCGCGTCGACCAGGCCGCGCGCGCCCAGCGATTCGTGCAGCATGTCCAGGTGGCTGCTGGTGGCGATGGCAATGCCCTTGTCGCCGCGTTCGAGGGCGTCGCCGATGTAGTCGGACAGGCCCTTGATGAGAAAGACGTCGTCCTCGTAGAACTGGACCAGGTGATCGTTCATGCCAGCCCCGCAAACGGTTGAATGAACCGTTAGATGCGGCGTCAGCGAATAGGTTCCCGCGCCGGGACGGAAAGTTGCGCGCGCCGGCGCTGCTTGCGCACCACGCCATCGGCGCCTAACAGGAGCACCAGTTCCTCGACGCCGCCGGGCACGGGCAGCTGGTACAGCCAGGCTTCGTAGCCGCTGTCGAAGACCACCTTGTGGGTCGGCCCCAGGGTCGCCAGCAGGCTGGCGCGGGTGCTGTGGCCGGGGCGGATGGACTGCGCCTGCGCGGCCGTGAGCGCGGCGCCGGGCGGCGGCGCCGGGGCCTGGGCGCAAGCGCCGAGCAGCAGGGCCGCGCCGAGCGCGGCGGCCGCCCTCATGGCGCCCCGCCGGCCGGCTCGTCCATGTACGCGAATTCGAGCACCGCCTCGTCCGGCCAGGCGGGATCGAAAATCGGCGCGTAGTAGCTGCGATCGAGCAGCACCTGGCAGTCGCAGAAGCGCAGGTCGCCGGCGCTGAGGCGCCCGCCGGCGTACAGCATCTTGAACGGCAGCACCTCGGCGCGCGCGCCGTGGCGCACGGTCACCGCGAACAGCGGCCGCTCGGCGAAGAACAGGTAGTTGCCGTCGGCGCTGGTGCAGACCTGCCCGGCGTCGCTCAGCGCATCCGACAGCCAGCCGAAGATCGGCGAGTTGTTCGAGATCAGCCCGGCAACGATGCCGACCCGGCATTCGAGCCGCAAGTCGCCCAGCCGGCGCGTGCCGGGCGCGAGGCCGGGGCTGTGGATGGCGGCGCGCCAGGTCAGGCTGTCGGCGCGCCGGTTGGCGACGACGGCGGCGTCGTCGCGCAGGGCCTCTTCATTGCGCGGCAAGACGAAGCTGTGGTCGGCGTCGAGCGCCAGCGGCACGCTGATGCGCTCGCCCGCGATGCGCAGCGCCACGCCGCGCATGTCGGTCGTGGGCAGGCGCGGCAGCAGCCGGAAGCGCAGGCTGGCGGCCGGCGCCAGCGCGCGCTCGCGTTCGAAACGCGCCACCCCGGCCATCATCTTGCGGTAGGACTTGTCGACCGGATCGCGTACATAGGGAACGATCACGGTCGGCATGGGCGCGGCGGGGGCGGGCTGGGCGGAAGCGGGCAGGAACGAGGTGGCAAGAATGGCAATGCCTAGGCGCCAAAGCGATGGCAGGAAGGTCATGCCGGCAGGCGCCGCACTGGCAGGTGCAAGGGGGCGGCGCTGCCGGACGGGCACGCTTACCAGCGGCGCAGGCGGCCGGTATCGAGGTGGACGAATTGCGAATCGGGGTAGTAGCCGACCCCGCCGCCGCGCGCGTTCAGCGCCGCCTTGTGCACGTGCGACAGGCTTTTGCCCGGCATGCGGATATCGATGGCCTTGCCTTCGAGGTGCATGCTGTGGCGCGCCACGCCGTCGCTGGCTTCGGCCAGCTTCTGGTTGGTTTCGGGCGAACGGTAGCCGGAAATGACGTGCAGGACCGGATCGCGCCCGAGCTGGGTGCTGACCCGGTTGAGCAGGACCAGCAGCTGCGGGTCGATCTCGGCGATGGTGTTGCTGCGGTGATCGCGCAACAGCCTGTTGATGTCGCTGAGCGAGTCGGGCAGGAATGCGCCTTCGGCCCAGAACACGCTGCGCAGGCTTTCGCCGGTGTGGGTGTTGTACAGGCGCAGGGTGCGTTCGCCTGGTACGGCCTGGGCGGTACGGGCCATGGCGGGAAGGCTGAGTGCCGATGCCAGTACAACCGAACTCTTCAGAAAGGAGCGGCGTGGGTTCATGATCGATCCTTACGCTTATACACGAACGACCATCATACACACCCTTGATGGCGCGCGCACGCAATTACGCGCGCAAACGCAAAAAGAGTCAAGTCAAGCTAACACAAACAATGTCGGTAAATGTGGCGAAATTGTAACGGGCATGTTTGTCATCTTTTCATAGAGGAAACGAAACAAGCTTTGGCGAAACCATGAAAAATATGAATTTCTTTCGTTGAGAATATTGCTACAACAATTATTTCCTTTGCTATAGTCTTTTGCACTTTTAAGAAAAGTAGCAAGCAGGCAAATCGACCTGTCCGCCCATTGATCGAAATAATTCAAACATAAGGCAAGAGATGAATCGCACAGTCACCCCGCTGGGTACCCCACGGCGCGCCACCCGCGCACTCCACAAGATCGCCGCTGTCGCCGCGCTGGTTTGCGCGCTGCCGGCCATGGCCAGTCCCATCACCTTCGAATCGATCGCGCCGAACGCGCTGGTCAACGGCGACACCCTCAGCGAAGGCGGCTACCAGATGCTGGTCCTGGCCAGTCCGATCGTCGCCGAACTGGGCCTGACCGGCCCCTTCGCCACGGTGGTCAACAGCAACGATCCGGATACCTGCTTTGCGATCGGCTGCCCGACGGGCGCCAGCGGACACTTCCTTGCGGTCACCAACGACGGCGGCGTCAAATTCACCCGCGCCGGCCACCAGTTCCAGCTCGGCAGCCTGAGCCTGGCGTTCCTGCCGCCGGTCGACGTGACCGACGGCGACTACGGCCTGCTGCAGTTTTCCGGCATCCGCGGCGACGGCACCGTGGTCTCGAGCAGCGCGGCCTTCCCCGGCCAGGCCGCCAACGGCAGCTTTACCTTCGGCTCGGCCCTGATCGACTCGGCATTCCGCAATGAAGTGCTGACCAGCCTGACCGTCAACGCCTGCCTGTTCGACGGCAACGGCGGCTGCTACAACTCGCTGGCCAACCCGGCTTTCGGCCAGGCCCAGTTCGCACTCGACGACATCAGCTTCAACGCCGTGCCGGAACCGGGATCGTTCCTGCTGGTCGGCCTCGGTATCGGCGCCATCGGCCTGACCCGCCGCCGCAGCAAAGCTTCCCCATCGACCGCCACCATCTAAGCACGCAAGGAATTCCATCATGACTCTCCGCCCTGTATCCCTTGCCGTCATGCTGATGCTGGCAGGCATCACCAGCACCACCGCCGCCGACGAAGCGCGTCGTTCCTACATCGTGCAACTGGTCGACAAGCCGGTCGCCACCTACACCGGCCAGGTCGCCGGCCTGCCGGCCACCAAGCCGGCCGAAGGCCAGCGCCTCGATGTCGACGCCACCGATGTGCAGAACTACATCACTTACCTCGACACCAAGAAATCCCAGGTCCTCTCGACCGTCAGCGCGGCCCAGGTCACGCACCAGTTCAACGTGGTCTTCAACGGCTTCTCGGCCATGCTGACCGACGCCGAAGTGCGCGCGCTGAAAAAAGACGCCGGCGTGGCCAACATCACGGCCGACTCCATCATGCAGATGGACACCAACTACACCCCGACCTTCCTCGGCCTCGATAAAGCCGGCGGCCTGTGGGAACAGGTCGGCGGCAAGGCGGCCGCGGGCGAGAACATCGTCATCGGCATCATCGACAGCGGCGTGTGGCCGGAAAACCCCTCGTTCGCCGACAAGGTCGACGCCGACGGCGTGCCGAGCCACGCGGGCACCACCCTGGCCTACGGCGCGCCGCCAGCGACCTGGAAAGGGTCGTGCGACACCGGCGAAGGCTTCGCCCTGAGCAATTGCAACAACAAGCTGATCGGCGCGCGCTACTTCAAGTCGCCGCTGCAGTCGCTGCACTGGACCGAATTTAATTCCTCGCGCGACTCGGTGGCCGGCGCCGAAGGCCATGGCGGCCACGGCACCCACACCGCGACCACGGCCGGCGGCAACGCCAACACGCCTATCGTCAACGGCAACCTGAACCTGGGCAAGGCCAGCGGCATGGCGCCGCGCGCCCGCATCGCCTCGTACAAGGTGTGCTGGACCGACGCCACCTCCGGCAAGAACGGCTGCGCCACCGCCAACAGCGTGGCCGCGATCGAACAGGCCGTGAAAGACGGCGTGAACGTGATCAACTTCTCGATCGGCCCGAACGCCGGCGGCGGCGCCTTCAACGAAGCGACCGAAGTGGCCTTCCTGGGCGCGGCCAGCGCCGGCGTCTTCGTGGCGGCTTCGGGCGGCAACTCCGGTCCGAGCGTGCTGACCCCGGCCCCTGTGTCGCACATCAGCCCATGGCTGACCACGGTCGGCAACTCGAGCCACAACCGCCTGTTCGTCGGCACCGCCACCCTCGGCAACGGCGTCAAGCTGACCGGTTCGTCGAGCAATGCCTCGACCGCCTCGGCCGCCCTGATCCTGGCGCGCGACGCCGGCAAGGCCGGAGTCGACCCGACCAATGTGCAGCTGCTGCAATGCTTCGGCGCGGCCGACGGCCTCGCGGCGCTGCTCGACCCGGCCAAGGTGGCCGGCAAGATCCTGGTCTGCGACCGCGGCGCCAACGTACTGGTCAACAAGAGCCAGAACGCCAAGGATGCCGGTGCGGTCGGCGCCATCATCGCCAACGTGGCAGCCAACAACAACGCCATCCTGAACCAGTCGCACGCACTGTCGACCGTGCACCTGCCGCTGGCCGAAGGCACCACCCTGAAGAGCTACATCGCGGCCAATCCGGCCAGCGCCGTCGCGTCGCTGGGCGACCTGAAAGGCGTGGTCAATCCGAACGTGGCGGCGCCGGTGATGAGCGGCAGCTCCTCGCGCGGACCGAACGTGGCCAACGCCAACATCCTGAAACCGGACGTCACCGCACCGGGCAGCGACGTGCTGGCCGGCGTCACCGCCGACCTGACCAAAGCGCAGCGCGACGCGGTCGCCGCCGGCGGCGCGGCGCCGTCGACCGACTGGGCCTTCTACTCGGGCACCTCGATGGCCAGCCCGCACGTGGCCGGCCTGGCTGCGCTGCTCAAGCAGCTGCATCCGACCTGGACCCCGGCGATGATCAAGTCGGCGCTGATGACCACCGCCAACCCGACCCAGCCGGACGGCGTGACCGCCTCGGTGGCCTGGGACAAGACCGCCAAGGCCACCGGCACCCTGCCATGGGGCCAGGGCGCGGGCCATGTGACGCCGAACGGCGCCGCCAATCCGGGCCTGGTGTACGACGCCACGGAAATCGACTACGCGCGCTTCCTGTGCGGCCTGAACGCCAACGTCTACAGCCCGGCGACCTGCCAGGCGGTCGGCACCATCCAGCCGTATAACCTGAACCTGGCCTCGCTGACCGCCGGCAACGTGCTGGGCAGCCTGACCCTGACCCGCACCGTGACCAACGTCGGCAGCAGCACCGCGACCTACAACGCCACGGCCAGCGTGCCCGGCTACACGGTCGACGTGCAGCCGCCGACCCTGACCATCGGCGCCGGCCAGAAAGCCACCTTCAAGGTCAAGGTCACGCGCACCAACGCCCCGGTCGATACCTGGGTGTACGGCAGCCTGGTCTGGTCGGACGGCGTCAATACCGTGCGCAGCCCGCTGACGGTGCGCGGTTCGGCACTGGCGGCGGCGGCATCGGTGTCGAGCGAATTCGCCACCGGCTCGAAGCTGATCACGATCGGCACCGGCTTCACCGGCGCCATGACCTCGGTCAAGTCGGGCCTGCTGCCAGCGGTCGTGGAAACGCGCAGCGTCGGCGAATCGGGCACCGATTCGGCGGTCTACCTGGCGGCCTGCCGCGCCGGCGGCGGCGCTGGCGTGAACGTGCACACGGTCAACGTTCCAGCCTCGACCATGGCGGCGCGCTTCGCGCTGTTTAACGACGACACCGCCGGGGGCGCCAATTCGGACCTCGACCTGATCGTGCTGGCCCCGAACGGCACCGTGTCGAGCAGCGGCAACGGCGGCTCCAACGAGCGCGTCGAGCTGGTGCAGCCGGCCGCCGGCGCCTACAAGGTGTGCGTGATCGGCTACGAGCCTGCCAACGGCGAAGCCGAGTACAAGCTGTCCTCGTGGGTCCTGCCGGAAGGCGCCAGCAACGGCAACTTCAAGGCACTGGTACCGGCGTATTCCTACGTCGGCGGCACCGGCACGGTCAGCATGAGCTGGTCGGGCCTGGCGGCCAACCAGCGTCACCTGGGCGCTTTGCGTTATGTGGTCAATGGCGCGACCCAGGGCATGACCATGGTCGAAGTCAACACCAACGACCCGCTGCCGCAGTTCGACGCGCCGCGCCGCGCCGTGGTACTGGCGAAGTAAAGCAGGGAAAGGCAGGCGCGCCGCACGGTGCGCCTGCAAACGACAAAGGCTGCGGCATTCTTGCCCGCAGCCTTTTTTTATGGGGTGCCGGAATCAGCGCGCGTCGACGCCGCCCAGGCTGCGCGCCTGCAGCACGCATTTGCCGGCCGTGCAGGTGGCGCCCGGATCCTGTTCGACCGAGCAGGTCGACATCATGCCGCTTTTTTCGTTCTGTTTCTTTTCTTCGGCGGCCTGGTCGGCGGCCAGGCGCGCCAGCAGTTCGCCGTTGCTGCGCTTGGCCGACCAGGGCAGGAAGCCGGCCGGTCCGCCGCAGGGCTTGCTGCCGACCGGCAGGGTGCGGCACTGGCTGGCGTTGTCGCAGGCGGCGTCGCCGATTTCGGCCGTGATGCGCTCGCCGAGCGAGGCGGCACGCTGGGCAGGCGCAGCCGGCGCAGGCGCGGCCGGCGCGCTGGCGGGCGCTGGCGCCGCCGTGGCGGCATTGCCGGACGGTTCGCTGCAGGCGGTGCCGGCGGCGATCAGCGCGGCTGCAATGCACAGGCGCAGGAAAGAGGTGGGGGCAGGTGTTTTCATGCCCCCATGATCGCGGATCGATGGGCGCTTTGCAAGCGCGGCGCGCGTTCGGCGATCAGTTGCGTCCGGCCATCACGCCGCCATCCACATCCCACACCGCGCCGGTGACCCAGCCCGCCTCCTTCGACAGCAGGAAGGCCACCGTGTGCGCCACGTCCTGCGCCGTGCCGATGCGTCCGATCGGATGGAAGGCGTTGAAGCCCTGCAATGCGGCCGCCACCTGCTCCTTCGGAATGAAACCCTCGTACACCGGCGTGTCGACCACGGCCGGCGAAACCGCGTTGACGCGGATCCCGTGCGGCGCCAGTTCCATCGCCAGGTGCTGGGTCAGCGCGTGGATGCCGGCCTTGGCCATCGAATAGGCCGACGATGGCGTGGCGGCCACCGCCTGGCGCGCCCACATCGAGCCGATGTTGACGATCGCGCCGGGCGCGCCGCGCGCCACCATGGCGGCCACCACCGACTGCGTCAAAAAGAAGATGCCGCGGTTGATCGCCTGGTACTGGTCGTAGTCATGCGCGCTGTGCTCCAGGAACGGCTTGGGGAAAAAGATCCCGGCGGCGTTCAGGATCAGGTCGATCTGCGGATGCCCGGCGGCCAGTTGCTGGCGCAGGCGGCTCAGCTCGGTTTCGTTGCCGATGTCGCCGGCCAGGGTATGCACGCGCCCGGGGGCGTCGAGTGCGGCGGCGGCGCGCGCGTTTTTTGCGGCGTCGCGACCGAGCAGGATGACCGCGCCGCCGCCGCGCACCACCTCGCGCGCCGCCGCCAGCCCGATGCCGCTGTTGCCGCCGATTGCCAGCAGGGTGTGTCCTTCGAATGCCTTGTTCATGATGCACCTTTCTATACCAACTAGTTGGTAGGTTGATGTTGCCAAAAAAATGCCGGCCCAAGCCGGCAAGGGAAGAAATCGTTCAGGCCAGCATATTCGATACGTACGTCGCGCCGGCGTTGGCGGGGCTGTGGTCGCTGCCGCAGCCGCGTCCGACCATCATCGCCCCTTCGAGCGCGCTGAGCAGGCCGTAGGCTTGTTCCTCGGCACTGCCGCGTACGCGCAGCAGGCCGGCCTGTTCGCCCTCGCGGATGGTGCTGGCCAGCCAGGCCAGGTTGAGCTGGAAAAAGGCCCGCACGTCCAGCGCGACCTCGGGCGACATGGCGGCCGCCTCGGCGCCCAGGATGCCGCACACGCACAGGCGCCGGTCCTGCCGGTAGGTGGCGGCGAACAGGGCGCCGTAGCGGGCCAGCCGCGCCGGCGCATCCCCGCCGCCGGCGTCGATCTCGCGCAAGAGGGTGGCGAAGCGGTCGGCGTAGCGCTGCACGATGGTCTGCACCAGATCGGCCTTGGTGCGGAAGTGGTGGTGGATGCTGGGCTTGCGGATATCGATCTCGCGCGCGATGTCGTCGTAGGAAAAGCCGTTGTAGCCGTACTGCTGGATCAGGCGCTGGGCCGCGTCCACCACCCGCTCGGCCGAGGCCGACAGTTCCGAAAATCGTTTTACCACCATGCCTCCGTTTGCCTACCAACTAGTCGGTTTGGATCGTGCCAGAATGGCGGCGCGCTGTCAAGCGCTGTCGGGGGGAGCGGCCGGGTCGAGCGCCGCCAGGGACCCCAGGCGGGCCGCCAGGAAGTCGATGCAGGCGCGCAGGCGCGGCGCCATGTGGCGCGCGCTCGGCACCAGCAGCTGCACCGGCAGCGGCGCCGGTTCGCTCTCCGGCAAGAGGCGCACCAGGGAGCCGTCGGCCAGCTGCCCGGCCACCTGGTAGGACAGCGGGCGGCCGATGCCGCGTCCGGCCAGCACCGCCAGCAGCATGGTATCGATCTCGTTGACGATCAGGCGCGGCGCCAGGCGCACCGCGAATTCGCGCCCGTCGGCGCGTCCGGGGTCGGCAAAGCGCCATTCGGTCGCCGCGCGCTGCGTGCTGAAGATGATGTCGTGCGCCTCCAGCGCGCGCGGACTGGCCGGACTGCCGCGCCGCGCCAGGTAGGCCGGGCTGGCCACCAGCACGCGCCGCACCTGGCCCACCTGGCGCGCCATCATGCCGGTATCGGGCAGGGCGCCGATGCGCAGCGCCAGGTCGAGCCCGTGTTCGATCATGTCCAGGTTGCGGTCGTTGAACACCAGCTCGACCTGCAAGGCCGGATGCAGGTCGAGGAAGTCGATCATGGCCGGCGCCACGTGGCGCCGCCCGAACACGGTCGGCACGGTGATGCGCAGGCGGCCGCGCAGGGGCGCGTTGTCGTCCTCGCGCACGGCGTCCTCGTAATCGGCCAGCACGCGGCGCGCCATCTCGGCCAGGCGCAGGCCGGCGTCGGTGGCCGCCAGGCGGCGCGTGGTGCGCTCGACCAGGCGCGCGCCGACCCGCTCTTCCAGGGCCGCCAGCGCGCGCGTGACGGCCGGGGCCGAGCGGCGCAGGCGCCGGGCCGCGCCGCTCAGGCTGCCCGCGTCGAGGATCGCCACGAAGATCTGCAACTCATCGAAACGGTCCATGCACTCTTCCAGTAATTGAAATAATCATTTTCAATTTAACAGGATTCTCACCAAAGCGGGCAAGCGATAGCATGGCTTTCCTGTTCTTTTTCGAATCGAGATGCCATGCAACCCACTTCCCTGATCCTCCACGGCCTGCCGCTGTCGGGCCATGTGCACCGTGTCGAACTGCTGCTGCGCATGCTGGAGCTGCCCTTCACCTTGGTGCCGGCGCCGCCCGAGGTGCGCGCGAGTGCCGCCTTCCGCGCGCTCAATCCGCTCGGGCAGATCCCGGTGCTGCAGGATGGCGCGCTGGTCGTCACCGACAGCAATGCGATCCTGGTCTACCTGGCCAGGCGCTACGCCCCCGGCAGCGGCTGGCTGCCCGAAGACCCGGCCGGGGCCGCCGCCGTGCAGCGCTGGCTGTCGATCGCCGCCGGCGAACTTGCCTTCGGGCCGGCCAAGGCGCGCGCCAACGCGCTGTGGAAGGTGCCGGCCGACCTGGCCCAGGCCGGCGCCGTGGCGCAGCGCCTGCTCGGTTTCATGGAACAGCACCTGGGCGCGCGCGGCTTCCTGGCGGCCGCGCACGCCACCGTGGCCGACCTGGCCTGCTACAGCTACGTGGCGCACGCGCCGGAAGGGGGCATCGCGCTGGCGCCGTATCCGGCGCTGCGGGCCTGGCTGGCGCGCATCGAAGCCTTGCCGGGATTCGTGGCGCTGCCCGCCTCGCCCTTGCCGGCGGCCGCATGAGCGCGCCGTATCACGAGGGCGAGCTGAGGGCGCAGGCGCTGGCCGGCGAGATCAGTCACGGCAACGGCATCCGCCCCTTCATGCCGGACCAGCACCGCGGCTTCTTCGCGGCGCTGCCGTTCTTGCTGGCGGGGACAGTCGAGGCCGATGGCCGGCCGCGCGCGCGCGTGCTGGGCGGCGCGCCCGGCTTCATCGACAGTCCCGACCCGCGCACCCTGCGCATCGCCGTGGACGATGGCGGCCTGCGCGCCGGGCAGGCGATCGGCCTGCTGGGGCTCGACTTCGGCACGCGCCGGCGCAACCGGGCCAACGGCGTGGTGCGCAGCGCCGGCAATGGGGAGCTGCTGATCGATGTGCGCGAGAGCTTCGGCAACTGCCCGCAGCATATCGTGCTGCGCGACGTGCGGGCGGTCGCGCCGGTGGCGGCGGCCGTGCGCGCGTTCGACGGCCTCGATGGTGGACCGGACGTGCGCGCCCTGATCGCGCGCGCCGAGACCTTCTTCATTGCCACCACCGGCGGCGCGCATGGGGCCGACATCTCGCATCGGGGCGGGCCGGCCGGTTTCGTGCGGATCGAAGGGAATACCCTGACCGTGCCCGATTTCGGCGGCAACCGCTACTTCAACACCCTGGGCAATGTGCTGCTCGATCCGCGCGCGGCGCTGCTGTTCATCGACGACGCCAGCGGCGACGTGCTCGAACTCGAAGGCCGGGTGGAAATTGCCTGGGACCACGGCCCGGCCGTGCCGGGTCATGCCGGCGGCCGGCACTGGCGCTTCACGGCCGAGCGCGGCCGCATCACGCACGGCGCCCTGGCGCTACGCTGGACGCGCCGGCAATCACTTTCTTAACAAGGCTCAGACCCCTGGCTAGCAATCTGCCCAACTTTCTCTCGAATTCCTACAACCGGGGTCAGAGCTTTAAATTGCAATTTGTTGATTAAGCGCCTGAGTTTTTGGCGAAAGCGGTGGAATGCTGGCGTCTGGTCTAGCCGGCCGCCTGAACGGTCGTAAGAAGAAGACAAAATCGTTTTGGGAACGTTTTTTGTTGCTAGTTAAAGCTCTGACCCCGGTTGGGGAATTTGTTGCTAGTTAAAGCTCTGACCCCGGTTAAGCACCGATATACTGTCCGGCATGGACAATCATCACCCCGTGCTACGCGAAATTATCGAGCTCTTCGTCGAACCGTCGCGCAAGGCGCGCTATCTTTATTTGTCGGAAAAATCGAAACGCCGCCCGCAGTTGCTCGACGAACTGCTGCATGACGCACGCGACCTGCGCGCCGATCGCAGCCGCGCGCTCGATCCGACCCTGTCCGACCCCGATCAGGTGCTGGCCCTGATGCGCCAACACGGCGCCGGCAAGACCTGCCACGTGTTCGGCCGCTCCAGCTTCGATGGCGAACACGCCGACCTGCGCGCGGCGCTGGCCGAGGCGGTCGGGCGCATGCGCGAAGTGATCGTCTATGCACGCGAGGCCCGGGTCGCATTCGTGGAAGAACACGACGGGCGCCAGTTCATCCTGTCGATGAAGTGACGCCCGCAACGGCTGAGCCGAACCCGGCATTGTTCGATACGCCGGGCGTCGATCAGAACTTGTAACGCAGCCCGGCCAGGACTTCGCGCCCTGTCACGTTGTTGACCACCACGCTGTTGCGGGCGCGGCTGGCGAACTGGTCGTTCTCCTCGTTGGTCAGGTTCACCCCTTCCAGGGTCAGCTCCAGCTTCTCGTTGACCTTGTACGAGAACGAGAGGTCGACGTTGAAGGTCTTGTTCTTGCCCTCGACATCGTTGTTGTTCTGGCCCGGCACGCGCGTGACGAAACCGGAACGCTGCGAGGTCGAGACGCGCGCGCTGAGCTTGCCGTCATCGTAGTACAGGGTGGCGTTCCACGATGTCGGCGACAGGTTCAAGAGGTCGTCGGTGACGGTCTGGCTGCTGTTCGGCGAAACCACGTACGCCATCTTCGACTTGACGTAGGTGTAGTTCAGCAGGCTGCCGAAGTTGCGGCCCCAGCCCGGCAGGAAGGTGAACGGTTGCTGGTAGTTCAGCTCCAGCCCGCGCAGCTTGCCGCCTTCGGTGTTGATCGGCGCGGTGAACTGGAAGATTTCGTCGCCCGTGAAGTTGGTCGGCAGCAGCGCCAGCGGCAGGCCGGTATCCTTGAATTTGACATCGTTGCGGATGCTCTGGATATAGGTGGCGATGTTCTTCTGGAACAGGCCGAGGCCGATGAACGCGTTCTTGTCGAAGTACCACTCGAAGCTGGTGTCGAAGGCCTTGGCGCGGAAGGGCTTGAGCATCGGGTTGCCGCTGGTGATCGACAGGGTGCCGGTGGTGGCCACGCTGCCGCCCGGGGTCAGGTTGGCCAGCTGCGGACGCGACATCACCTTGGCGGCGGCGGCGCGCACGATGAAGTTCCTGGTGAGGTTGGCGGCGATGTTGAACGACGGCAGGACGTCGTGGTAATCGTTGTCGATCGTCACCGCCGTGCCGTTGCCGACCGCCTGGTAGCCGGTCGAACTCTGCTGCGTCTCGACATAGCGCACGCCCAGGTTGCCGCGCAGCGGAATGCCGCCCAGCTCGCTCGTGAATTCGCCCATCAGGAACAGGCCGTTGTCTTCTTCGCTCACCGAGCGGTTGTTGCCGCGCGCATTGGCGTTGCTGATCGAGGACAGGGTGAAGTCGCCGGGGCCGCCGGCCGGGCCGCTCTTGATGCAGTTGCAGTAGATGTCGTAGGCCTGGGCGATGCCGCTCAGATTGGGCAGGACCCAGCTGGTTGGATTGCCGGCCGGCATGCCGAGGCCCTTGCCGAAGCCGTCGATCCGGGTCGTCAGGCTGGCGGCGGAGACACCGGCCGGCGGGGCGAAGATGGTGTCGCCCTGGTTGACGCGGCGAAATTCGTAGGAATCGAAGGCGAACTTCTTGTAGTCGGCGCCGGCCTTCAGGGTGAATTTGTCGGGCACCACGTCCCAGGCGAAGTCGATGTGGCCGACGTCGTTGCGGTTGTTGGCGCCTTGCGGACGCATCCGGATTTCGCTCGGGCTGGTGTTGGCGATGCTCGATGGCTGGGTGCCGCTGGCGACCTGCGGCACGCCGACGATGCCGAGCGCGCCGCCCGGCTGGCTGACATTGAACGGGTAGCCGATCGCCGGCAGGCGGTCGTCGCCGCGCAGGTCGATGCTGTAGCCGTTGACGTTGAGCGCGTCCAGCGTGGTGGTGGTCTGGATCGGGTTGCGGAACTTGGAGGTGGCGCGGCCGACCCGGGCGTTCAGGCGCATGCGCTCGTTCAGGTCGTGCTCGAAGGTCAGGGTCGGCTGGGTGAAGGTGGTGTTGAGCTCGTCGTAGCGCGATTCGGCGCGGATGTCGACGCCGTTGTAGGTGCCGTACAGCAGGGCGCCGTTCGGCGCATAGGCGGTGTCGACGACGCTGGTCTGCGGCTTGCCGCCCTGGGTCGCGCCACGGCTGAACGAGGTGGCCTGCAGGAAGTCTTCCTGGCGCGTCGCTTCCAGCTTGGAGTAGAGCATGTCGAGCGTGAGGCGGGTGCCGGCGGCGGGGCGCCACTGGACCGAGGCGGTCAGGCCGAGGCGGTCCTGGTCGTGCGTCAGGCGGCCGTAGCGCGGGATGCGCGGGGTGAAATTGTTGGGATTGCTGGCGGCGTTGTAGGCGGCCAGCGCGCCCGGGGTAGTCGGCAGGCGCGCCACGCCCTGGGCGGCCGGGCCGCAGGTGGTGGCGGTCGAATTGGCCGGGTTGGCGGCCATGCCCATCGGTGCGCACCAGCCGCCCGAGGACGGGCCGTTGTCCCAGCGCACGGTGGAAAAGCCTTCTTCGTAGACCTGGCGCTTGGAGTAGGCGCCCGAGACCAGCACGCCGAGCTTGCGGTCGGCGAAGGTGTTCGACAGCAGGAAGGCGACGCGCGGGTCGGTCTTTTCGGACAGGTCGTTGTAGCGGCCCTTGAGCATGACGGTGGCGTTGAAGCCTTTCAGGTCGAACGGTCGCATGGTCTGCAGGTCGACCGTGGCGCCGAGCGAGCCTTCGTCGACGTCGGCCGAGGAGCTCTTGCGCACCGTGAGGGAGCTGAACAGTTCGGCGGCGAAGACGTTGAAGTCGAAGCCGCGCGAGCGGTTGGCGCCGCCGGAGCTGTCGGTGCCGCCGGTGGTGGCCAGGCCTTCGACGCCGTTGATGCGCACGCGGGTAAAATCCTGGCCCAGGCCGCGCACGGTGATGTTGCGGCCTTCGCCGGCGTCGCGGTCGATGACCACGCCGGGGACGCGTTGCAGGGACTCGGCCAGGTTGGTGTCCGGGAACTTGCCCATGTCTTCGGATTTGATGACGTCGACGATGCCGAAGTCTTCCTTTTTCTTGTTGAGGGCGCTTTCCAGGGATGCGCGCAGGCCGGTGACGACGACGGTCTGGGCTTGCTGGTCGGCAGGCGGTGAGCTCGGCTGGGCGCTGGTCTGGGCGTAGGCCCCGCCGATGGCCAGGGCTGTGACGGATGTGCTGCCCACGAGGCGCACGGCGAATTTGCCGAGCGCGCGGGTCTGGTCGGTGATGCGCATACTGCTGTCTCCTATCGTTATCAGAATACAGCCGGATGCCGCGCGGTCTTGCTGCCGCTGATCCAACAACCGGCCGGTTTACCGCGCGCCGATCCTGGTAAATGCCGTCGAGGTAGAGCCGTTTCTGCCACAGCCCTCAACACCGTCATTCCCGCGCAGGCGGGAAGCCAAGTTCGTCGCTAAGCGAACATGCCTTGGATTCCCGCCTTCGCGGCAATGACGGAGCTTACGTCAACGTGCATTCCCAACCCCCGTGGCGCTTGGCTTGATGCTGCCAGTTTATTAAGCGGTTGACCAATTCTAGGCCGGTTTACATCTTTGCACAATTGGTCTGACCACAATCTTTTTATGGTCAGGCCAGTTTGTGGTTTTTATGGCGTGGCCGACACGCTCACCTTGACCGGATCTGCGTCGCGCGCGGCCGCCGCGAGCAGGTAGCGTTCCCAGTCCTGCCCGCTCAATATCTCGCCGGCCCGGCTCCACGCCGCCCCCGCGTAGTAGCGCAGCGGCTTGCCGGCCGCCGCCGGCGCCAGCACCAGGTGGTTCAGCGCGTCTTCGGCAAAACCGGTAGCCGACGGCAGCACGATGGCCGTGCCCATGGCCCCGTTGCTGGCCTGCTCGACCCACTGCATCAGGATCCCCGGCGCCCTGTTGCCGACCTTGATGGCCGGATTCTGGCCCTTGTCGGTCGGGGTCTTGTTCAGGCCCACGGCGACTTCGATGCCGGCCTTGCCGGCAAAGGTGAAGGTGCTGTCGATGCGGTCCAGGTGATGGCCGGCGTCGACCGTGAAGCGCTTGACCTCGGACACCGGCGTGCCGCCCGCATCCCAGCTGTCGTAGCTCAGTTCGAAGATGGCGCGCACCGGGCCGTTGGCCAGCACCTTCCAGCCGCTGAAGTTCTTGCCGGTGTACAGGACCTTGCCGTCCCACACCCCGGTGCCGCCGGCGCCGCGCGTCTTGCCGACGTTGTACATGTCCATGCCTTCGCCTTCATCCTTGTGATAATGGTCGTGGCCCTTGTTGTACCAGCGGTCGACGACCGGATACGGCACGCGCTTGAACCAGATATCCAGGCCGCTGGTGACCAGCACTTCCTTGGCGCCCGGGCTGGACGCCGGCGCGCCCAGGGCCGGGCCGTAGGTGCGGTGCGCCAGCTTGTCGTTTTCCCAGGCGAAGTCGTCGAGCCGCTCCGGCACGAAGCGGGCAAACGCCTTGACCGGAAACGGCGGCGCCACCGTGTCGATGTGTTCGACCGTGAAGACGGCGCGCTGTTCGCCGGCCGCAAAGCTGTGCTGGAAAATCAGCTCGCCATAGGCGATGCCGACGTTCTTCGGGTCCTTGGCCAGCGGCGCGATATTGGTCACCTGGTAGGGCAGCACGCGGCCTGAGGCATCCTTGACGGCGATGCGCTGGATCAGCGCGCCGGGCAGGACGCGGTTGATCTCGCTCCACGGCAGGACGATGGTTTCCGAGGGGCGCGCGATGTCGAGCGCGTGGCTGACCGTGATGGTGGCGGCCGGGCCGGCCTGCGCCAGCGGCGAGCTTGCCGCTACAGCCGCCGCGGCGGCCAGGGCGAGGAAGGAAAACGAGGCGAGTGATCGGGTCATGGCGTTCTCAGTGATGTTCGCGGTAGTTGGTCTGGCCGGCGCCCTTGGGCATGTAGTGATAGGTGCGCACCTTGTGCTGGACTTCGATGTCCGGATTGTTGATCAGCTTGATCATCTCGGCGCCGGCCAAGAGGGTCGGGCCGTAGCCGTGCAGGGCGAACGGGCTGGTCGGGCGGTTGTAGTAGTACACCTGGTCGCTGGCGAAGGTGGTGCCGACGCAGGTGCCTTCGACCTGGCCCTTGTCGTTGATGCGGGTCGACAGGCCGGCCCAGCCGGCCTGGGCGATGGAGCCGTAGGTCGTCGGGCTGATCCAGCCCTGGTTGATGGCGTGCGCGAACACGTAGACGAACATCGCGCTGGCCGAGGTTTCGAGGTAGGAATCGTTACGGTCGAGCATCTGGTGCCACAGGCCGCTGCCGGACTGGCGCTCGCCGATGCTCTTCAATGTCGTGCGCAGCTGCGCCAGCACCTGCGGATAGCCGGGGTGGTCCTTGGGCAGCACGTCGAGCAGGTCGGACATGCTCATCACGGCCCAGCCGTTGGCGCGCGCCCAGTAGAAGTTGGGGGCATCCGGGTTGTTGGCGTTCCAGCCGTGGGTGTAGAGCTTGGTCTGCTTGTCGAACAGGTAGCCGCTCATCTGCAGCACGTTCCTGACGGCGTCGTCGAAATGCTCGCGCTTGCCGGTCATGCGGCCCAGTTCCGCCAGCGCGGGCACCGACATGTACAGGTCGTCGGCCCACAGCGACACCGCTTGCGGGCGTTCGCGCGCCATGGTGCCGTCTTTCAGGCGGAACTGCCTGTTGACCACCCAGTCGCTGCAGGTGGCGATGATGTGCGACAGGTCCGGGCCGATCTTCAGGGCGCGGCCGCGCATCATGGCGGCGCACATGGAGCCGGCGTCGTCCAGCGCGCGCGGATCGATGAAGCGCGAAAAGCTGTTGGCGCGTTCGAGCTTGAACAGCTTTTCCTGGGCCTGGAAGTAGGGCAGCTTGTCGGCGAAGAAGTTGAAGTGGCGCGCGCTCAGGTCGGTGAAGCGCGTGTCGCCAGTCACTTCCCGGGCCTTGTACATGCCGGCGTGGACGACCCCCATTTCGTAGACCATGATGCCCATGTCCGCATGGCTCGCTTCGGTGATGGCGTTGGCGTTCGGCTTGCTGAAGTCGGTGATCGGGGCGCCGCTTTTCTTGTCGATCACGCGCGTCGGGGTGGCCGTTTCCATGAAGCTGCGGATGCGGTGCAGGGCGGCGCTAATCTCGGCCACGACCGGCTTCTTGTACGGTACCGGGTAAGTGCCTTCGCCGGGATCGTTCAGGTTCTTGTTGTCCGGATTGCGGAATGGGCCTTCGGCCTGCGCCGGGCTGCCCATGCAAGCCACCGCGGCGATGGCGGCAAACAGTTTAAGTGCTGTATTCACATTGTCCCCTGTTATAAGTGATGATTTTTTAAGCGTTATTTGGTCAGGCCATTCTAGTTTGGTCAGGCCAAATGTGCAAGGTGGACTAGCCACTTGTATCGGCCCATGGCATACTTTATCGACACGTGGATGAACTGGGAAGGTCGGCGATGGGGAATGCTGTGCGGGGCTGGGGCCTTGTGTTTACCGGATTGCTGTTGTGCGGGTGCGCGGGTGGCAGGCTGGCGTCCGATAGCAGTGGCCCGGGTCCGTTCGACCGCGACGCCAAAAACCGTCATTCCCGCGCAGGCGGGAATCCAAGGCACGCCGGCGACTCGACGTTGCTTCCGATTCCGGCGCCCGCCGCAGTTCCGTACGACGCCGCCACCACCTACGCTAAACTGGTCAAGGTCTACCCGTTCATCAGGATCGCGGACACGCGCACCAGCGCGGAGACGGTCACCATCGGCGGCATCGGGTTTGTAGACCGTGGCCAGCGACGTTTGCAGCTGGACCTGTACCTGCCAGCGCAGGCCGCACGCGACAAAGGCCCGCTGGCGGCGGTGGTGCTGGTGCACGGCGGCGGCTGGCGCTCCGGGCAGCGCAGCAACATGGCGCCGCTGGCCGCACGCCTGGCCGCGCGCGGCATCGCCGCCGCCGTCATCGATTACCGCCTGGCCGGCGAGGCGCGCTACCCGGCCGCCATCCACGACGTCAAGGCCGCGCTGCGCTGGATGCGCGCCAACAGCGCCGCGCACGGCATCGACCCGCAGCGCATCGCGGTGGCGGGCGGCTCGGCCGGCGGGCAGATCGCCAGCCTGGCCGGCGTCACCAACGGCATGGGCAGATTCGATCCCGACGGCGCCGGCAGCGCCGTGTCGAGCGCCGCGCAGGCGGTGATCAACATCGACGGCCTGTCCGACTTCACCTCGGCGCAAGCGCGCGCGCACGAAGACGATCCGGCGAAAAAACCGTCAGCGGCCGGCTACTGGTTCGGCGGCAGCTATGCCGAGCTGCCCGGCCTGTGGCGCGACGCCTCGCCCACGTTTTACGTCGGCCGCCACACGCCGCCGATGCTGTTCATCGGCAGCGCGCAGGCGCGCTTTGCGGCCGGGCGCGAGGAGATGGTCGAAAAGCTGCGCGCGGCCGGCGTGGCGTCCAGGGTCGTCATGCTGCCCGGCTCGCCCCATTCCTTCTGGCTGTTCGAACCGTGGATCGACCCCACGGCCGACGCCATCGCCGCGTTCCTGCACACCCATATTCCAACAACAACGAGACAAGCACCATGAGCACACCTTTTTTCCTGCAGCGGGCCGCGCTGCTGGTCCTGCCGCTGGCCCTCGGCGCCTGCCAGGGCACGCCCGCCGTCCCGCAGCAGGCGTGGACGGCCGACCTGGGCAACGGCCAGTACCGGAACCCGATCCTGCACGCCGATTATTCCGACCCCGATGCGATCCGTGTCGGCGACACCTATTACATGACCTCGTCGAGCTTCAGCAACACGCCCGGCCTGCCGCTGCTGCAGTCGGCCGACATGGTCAACTGGGAACTGGTCGGCCACGCGCTGCCCAGGCTGGTGCCGGAAAACGTGTTCGCCACGCCGCAGCCGGGCAAGGGCGTGTGGGCGCCGTGCCTGCGTTTCCATGACGGCAAATTCTGGATTTTCTATCCGGATCCCGACTTCGGCATCTACGTCGTCAGCGCCACCAGTTTCGGCGGACCGTGGAGTGCGCCGCACCTGCTGGCCGGCGGCAAGGGCCTGATCGACCCGACCCCGTTGTGGGACGACGACGGCAAGGCCTGGCTGCTGCACGGCTGGGCCAAGAGCCGGGCCGGTTTCAACAATGTGCTGACCCTGCGCAGCATGGCGCCGGACGGGCGCAGCCTGCTCGACCAGGGCGGCCGGATCGTCATCGACGGTAACAAGCTGCCCAACTACAAGACGCTGGAAGGGCCGAAGTTGTACAAGAAGGATGGCTACTATTATGTATTCGCGCCGGCGGGCGGGGTCGAGGAAGGCTGGCAGTCGGTGTTCCGCTCGCGCAGCATCCAGGGTCCGTATGAAGACAGGATCGTCATGGCGCAGGGCAAGTCCGGCATCAACGGCCCGCACCAGGGCGCCTGGGTGACGGCGCAGGATGGCAGCGACTGGTTCTTTCACTTCCAGGACAAGCGCGCGTACGGGCGCGTGGTGCACTTGCAGCCGATGCGCTGGCAGGATGGCTGGCCGCTGATCGGCGAGGAAGTCGACGCCAGCGGCGTGGGCCAGCCGTTCGAGCGGCATGCGAAACCCCTGTCGTCGGGGCCGCTGCGGGTGCCGCCGACAGGCGACGAGTTTTCCGGCGCGGCGCTGGGCTTGCAGTGGCAGTGGAGCGCGAACGGCAAGCCGGAATGGGCCTCGCTGGCGGCCAGGCCGGGCCACTTGCGCCTGCAGGCGCAGCCGGGGAGCAATCTGCGCGAGATGGCGTCGGTGCTGACGCAAAAGCTGCCGGCGCCGGCCTTCACGGTCGATACGCGCATCGAACTGGCGGCGACGCGGGAGGGCGAGCGTGCGGGGATGGTGCTGCTGGGGATGAAATATGCCTGGCTGGGACTGCGCCGCGCGGGGGGCGGCTCGCAACTGGTGCTGGGGCTGTGCGAAGGCGATGAGAACAGCTGCACCGAACAGGACCAGCTGGTGGTGCCGCTGGCGGGCCATGCGGCCTGCCTGCGCATGACGATGGCGGACGGCGTGGCATCGTTCTCGTACAGCCTCGATAACCGCAGCTTCGTCGAGGCGGGCAAGCCGTTCAAGGCCAGCATGGGACGCTGGGTCGGTGCGCAGATGGGCTTGTTCAGCGCCGGCGGCCCGCAGGCGCACGCCGACGCCGATTATTTCCGGGTCAGGCGCTAGGGTTCAGAAGGCCGGGTCGTTGGCCGCCATGCGCGAACGGCGCCAGCGCCAGACGTTGAAGGCGGTCAGCGCGGCGGGCACGCCGGTCACGACCAGCCAGGCGCTCGGCGCCATGTCGCGCGCGAGGATGACGCCGGCGCCGAGGAGGAAGACGATCAGGCCGCGCAGCAGGATCCAGTTGAGCTGGGCTTTTGGGTGTTGTGTTTGCATGGGTCGGGAGTGGGTCGAAAGGGCCGCCGCGGGCGGCTGAAACAGCCCGCTAGGGTATCACGAACGGCGCTCAGGGCGTCGCCGGCTCCGCCGCTGCCGTGAGCGGGCGCCATCCGCGCCCGCCGTCGAAGCCGGAAAACACCGCCGCGCGGCTCGACAGGCCCGCCGCTTCCTGTGCGCTGAGCACCTTGCCGCCGGCGCGCTGCGACAGGTCGAGCGGCTTGCCGTCCAGGTCCATGCTGCCGAATTCGCGCCAGCCGCTGGCCGCCGTGGCGCTGGCCGGATTCGGGGCCGGCTCGCGCTGCACGCCTTGGCCGGCCCAGCCGGCCGGGGCGATGTGCTCGCCCATTTTGCAGTTGATGTAGGCCACGTTATCCCAGGTGGCCGCCGTGCCGGGGCTGCGCGCCAGGTAGGTGGCGCCGCGCGCGATCGTGTTGGCCAGCGGTCCGGGACCGGGGCCGTGGGTCAGCGCGCTGTTGAGGAAGACGAAACCGGGGTCCGCCGCGCTCACCGTGCGCGCCTGCACCACGTAACCGCCGCTGGAGGGGTTGGCGCTGTCGCCGACCGAGCGCAGTTCGCTTTCTTCGAACAGGGCCGCGCGGTTGGCGCCCCAGATGAAGTCGACATTGCCTTCGATCAGGGTGCGGTAGAACCACGCGTAGCCTTTGACCTGGACCGTATCCTGCTCGCTGAAAAAGCTGGCGTTGCGGGCGATCAGGCGGCCGCTGTCGTTGTTGAAATAGACGGTTTCGGCCTGGCCGGCGATCTTGTCGGCGCGCAGGGTGGTGTTTTTCAGGGTCAGGGTGTCGAGGGTGAGCAGGTCCGACGTTTCGGCCATCAGAAGCGCGCGCCCGCCCGTGAAGGAGGGCGAATGCGGCGCCTGGCTGGCGCCCGAGCCGGGATTGTAGCCGTCGTTGTTGCCGTTGTGGATGACGACGCCGTCGCGGCTCTCGCCCCGGATGGTGAGATTGTCCTTGCCCCGGATGAAGAGCATTTCGTCGTAGCGGCCGTTGGCCACGGCGATGGTCACCGGCGTGCCGCGGCCGGTGTATTGCATCGCGTGGTTGAGGGCGCCCTGGACGGTGCGGAAATCGGCGGGGCCGTCATCGTCCACCGTGACGGTGGTGGCCGCTGGCGCGGCGGCGCGGGTGCGGAAGCTCCAGCCGGCGGCGCGGCCGATGCCGGCGAAGGGCTTGCCGCCGATGGCCGCGTGCTCGAACACGCCCGCTTCGATCACCACGTAGTAGGCGCTGGCGTAGGCGAGCCGATTGGCGTGCGGGCGGATGATGGCGCTATTGCCCTCGATGACGATCGGGGATCGGCGCGTGTAGCGCATCTGGTCCTGGCCGGGGTAGCCGATGGCCGCGACCTCGTCGCCGGGGCGGATGATGTCGACCAGCTTGTGGTCGGCCTGGCGGTAGATGCGCACCGAACCGGTGCTGCCGAGGCGCGGCGGCTGGTCGAAGCGCAGGCGCAGCGGGGTGTCGGGCTGGACCGCGTCGGCGCGCGCGGGCGGGGAGATGGCGCCGGCCAGGTCGATCCTGCTTGCGGCGGGCGGCGCGAATGCGGGCGCGATGCTGGCGTCGATGATGGTTTGCAGGCTCGGGTCGGCGACGCTGGCGACGATGAGGCTGGCGCTGCCCGCTTGCTTCGGCGTGAAGACGATGGCGCCGCCGCGCACGACGGCGCCGGCCACGGCCGGGTTGCTGGAACGGACCGTGAAGCGCACGGGCGTGACGCCGTCGCCGGCGAAGGCGCTGATGGCGAGGGTGGAAGGCGGATCGCCGGCCTGGGCCTTGACGCTGGCGGCGGCGACGGCGGGCGCGATGCGCATCGGCTTGTGTTGCGGGTCGCCCACGCGGATATCGGCCAGTTCGAAGCCCTTGCCGCTGCTGTAGACGCCGACCGCGCCGGGGATGGCCGAGCCGGGCACGGTGGCGGTGGTGAGTTTTTCGCCGTTGAGGTAGACGCTCAGCGTCTCGCCGGCCATCTCGAAGCGCACGGTGAGAAAGCGGCCGGCGCTGGGGATGCTGCGTTTGACCTGTTTGATGCGGACCGGTCGGCCGTCCTGCTGGCGCACGATGTCGGCCTGGACGGTGGGGCTGGCATCGGCGATGTGCAGGCCGGCGCCGAACCAGTTGCGATCGTCGACATGGCGGCCGAGCAAGTACATTTGGCCTGGCGGTCCGGGCAGGGCGCGGATGCGCGCCTCGACAAAATAGTCGGCGGCGGGCGGCACATGCGCGAACAGCGTGCGCACCGCGCCCGGGCCCTCCTCAAGCCGGAGCGCCTTCCGCTTGTGCCGCACACCGGGGTCAGACCTCTGATGCGACACATTGCCAATTAAAGCTCTGACCCCGGTTGTAGGCGCATTTACCTGGGCGTCAGCCGAAGCGGCAGGGGGCAGCAGCAGGGCGAGGAGCAGCGGGATGGTCGGATGGTTCAACATGGTTCGGGACTCAGAGGGAAAATCGGATTCTGTCTGCTCGCATGCAAACCGGGGTCAGAGCTTTAAATTGAAACATTTCTAATTAAAGCTCTGACCCCGGTTGTAGGAATCAGGGGGAGAGGGCGGGGCGCAGGGCGGGGATCTTGCGGCGCAGCTCGCCTGCGACCATGCCGGAGAACAGGGCCGCTCCCTTCGCGCCGACGTGCGTGCGGTCGAAGGCGCTCTTCGGCGTGCCTTGCGGTTCGACCGCGGCTGTCGCCGCAGGCGATGCTGCCGCCTGCACAGCCGCCGGGTCCGGCGGCGGGGCTTGCGCCAGGGTGTCGGCTTCGGCCGATCCCATCGCTTGCACCGCCTCGGCACTGATCCTGTTCAGGTCGACCAGGACCGTGCCGGTCTCGCGCGCCACGCGCCGCACTTCGGCTGCCCACGGGCCCAGGTCGTCACGCAGATAGGCACCCTTGAAGCTGCGCCGCGTCAGCGGCGTGACCAGCACCGGCACACCGCCCAGCGCGCGCGCTTCGCTCACATAGCGGGCGATGTTGCGCGGGAACTCGTTGACGAGGTCGGTCGAGCGTCCCGGCTTGCCGGGCTGGTCGTTGTGGCCGAACTGGATCAGCACGTAGCTGGCGCTGTAGGCCGTGCCGTCGCGCAGCAGCGCTTGCACTTCGTCCCAGCGGCCCTCGGCGCGGAAGCTGCCGGAGCTGCGCCCGCCGCGCGCCAGGTTGATGCAGGCGCCCCCGGCCTGCAGGCGCCGGCACAGGGCGTCGCCATAGCCGGTGCGGCTCGCCATGGTCGAGTCGCCGACGAGGATGATGCGCGCCGGTTTGGCGGCGGCGTCCGCCGCCTGGGCCGGCGCGCAGGCCGCCAGCGCCAGGGCGGCGGCCGCCATCAGGGTGTGAATGGGCTTTTTCATTGTCAGAAGGTGTAGTTCGCTCGTACGTTGTAGGCGCGGCCGATCGGCTTGGCGATGTTTTGCGCGAAGACCACGCGCGAGCTGAGGCGCTGGTTCGACAGCGGCGAGTCGGCGTCGAGCAGGTTGTTCACGCCGACGCTGAACTTGAGCCGCTTGTTCCAGGCGTCGTTGGCGCTCAGGTTGTACAGGATGTAGGGCGCGATCTCGTTGTAGAAGGGCTGGCCCGGTTTCTCGCTCGGCAGGGCGTTGGTGTCGATGTAGCTGGAGGTGGCCACGTCGGACATCGTGGTCAGGCCGCGGTTGAGCAGTTCCTCGCCCTTGATGGTGGTCAGCGGCAGGGCGTTTTCGCTGGCCAGGCGCTTGATGGAGGAGCCGCTGACTGCGACCCGGGCCATGCCGGCGTCCGCCTGCTGCGCGGCGGCCTGCCTGCCCAAGGCCAGGAGCGCGATGGCGATGGCGGAAAGCAGTCGCGTCGGCTGCGGGAACCGGGATGGTGTGGGCACGGCGTGTCTCCTGATCTGATTGTTCTTATGGTTAGGCCGATTCTAATTTGGCCTGACCAATTAATCAAGGCGGACTTGCCAATTTTGTCGGATGCCTCGTCGTTCCCGCGCCAGGGCGGCACGCGGCGGCACGCGGCGGCACGCGGCGGGAACGGCAAGGCGGTGGGGGATGGCGGGGAGGGGGCGGACCGGACGAGATCGCGGCGCTTGGCGGGCCGCGACGCCGGGTGCGGGAGCGGATTACCCGCGCGAGAAAGTGCGCGTGACGCGCTCGAGGTGCGCGCGCATGGCCTGGCGCGCGCCGGCCACGTCGTGCGAGGCAATCGCTTCGAGGATCTTGCGGTGGTCGGTCAGGGTGGTCACGCGCAGGTCTTCGGTCTGGAAATGTTCCTTGAGCTTGTGCCACAGGCTGCCGCGCTGGTTCCACAGATAATCGATGACGCCGACCAGGGCCGTGTTGCCGGTCGCGCGTGCGATGGCCAGGTGAAAATTGCGGTCGGCCTGCTCGTTGCTGGCGCGGTCTTCGTGGTGGTGTTCCATCTCCAGCACCGCCGTCAGGATCGCGTCGATCGCCGAGTCGGTGGCCATCTTGGCGGCCAGCGCCGCCACTTCGGACTCGATCATGCGGCGCGCGGCCAGCACTTCGAACGGACCCGGCCCGACCTCGGGCACATCGGCCTGGGCCGTGGCCTGTTCGCTGACATACACGCCGGAACCGCCGCGCACTTCCACGATGCCGCTCAGTTCGAGCACGATCAGCGCTTCGCGCAGCGAGGCGCGGCTGACGCTGAGCTTGGCCGCCAGGTCGCGCTCGGCCGGCAGGCGTTCGCCGGCCTGGATGCTCTCGTCGCGGATGAGTGCCTGGATGCGGGTGGCGACGACCCGGTAAAGGCGCGGCTCAGCCGAGGTCGATTCTTGCGGCGCGGAGGGTTTCTTCATCGATTGCTTGGATCCGGGGTAAGGCGTGAGGGGGAGATGCTCGCCCGATTTTAGTTTGGTATGGCTAATGTTGCAAGGCTCCCCCATGCACGCGCTACCAGTTCGATTCCCGTTCCGGCGTCGATGAAATGTGGTGGATCGACAAATCGGCGCCCTGGAATTCCTGCTCGGGGTCGAGCCGCAAGCCCATGGTCTTCTTCAGCACGCCATATACCAGCCAGCCGCCGGCCAGGGCAATGAGTACGCCGAGCACGGTGCCCGCCAGTTGCGCCATGAAGCACACCCCGCCCATGCCGCCCAGGCCCTGCAGGCCGAAGATGCCGGCGGCGAGGCCGCCCCAGGTGCCGCACAGGCCGTGCAGCGGCCAGACCCCGAGCACGTCGTCGATCTTCCAGCGGTTTTGCGTCAGGGTGAACATGGCCACGAAGATGGCGCCGGCGATGGCGCCGGTGGCCAGCGCGCCGAGCGGATGCATCAGGTCCGAGCCCGCGCACACGGCCACCAGTCCGGCCAGCGGGCCGTTGTAGGTGAAGCCGGGGTCGTTCTTGCCGAGCACCAGCGCGGCCAGGGTGCCGCCGACCATGGCCATCAGGGAATTGACGGCGACCAGGCCGTTCATCTTGTCCAGGGTTTGCGCGCTCATCACGTTAAAGCCGAACCAGCCCACCGCCAGGACCCAGGCGCCCAGCGCGAGGAAGGGAATCGAGGAGGGCGGATGGGCGGCGATGGCGCCGTTGCGCCCATAGCGCCCGCGCCGCGCGCCCAGCAGCAGCACGGCGGGCAGGGCGATCCAGCCGCCCACGGCGTGCACCACGACCGAACCGGCAAAGTCGTGGAACTCGGCGCCGAAGGCCAGTTTCAGCCAGGCCTGGATGCCGAAGCGCTGGTTCCAGGCGATGCCTTCGAACAGCGGGTAGATGAAGCCGACCAGCACGGCGGTGGCGATCAGTTGCGGATGGAACCTGGCGCGCTCGGCAATGCCGCCCGAGACGATCGCCGGAATCGCGGCGGCGAAGGTGAGCAGGAAGAAAAACTTGACCAGGTCGTAGCCGTTGCGCCGGGCCAGCACGTCGGCGCTGGCAAAGAAATCGACGCCGTAGGAGATGCCGTAGCCGATGAAAAAATAGGCAATCGTCGAGACGGCAAAGTCGGCCAGGATCTTGACCAGGGCGTTGACCTGGTTCTTTTTCCGGACCGTGCCCAGTTCCAGGAAGGCGAAGCCGGCATGCATCGCCAGGATCATGATGGCGCCAAGTAAGATGAACAGTGCGTCGGCGGCGTGCTTGGTGTCGTTCATTGGACGATTCCCGATAAAGGTGCATGGAAGGGTGAATGCCCTTTATTAAGCAATAATCGTTCCATTTTGGTGCGCGGAGCCAAGTCCCTGATCGCGAAGGGAAAAGCGGCGCAATGACGGGCCTGGAGGCGGGCGCCGCACCACGGCGGCGCATCCGTTTTGGTGCGCCGCTCAGCGCCCGCGGTCGCGGCGGCGCAGCAGGCGGTCGAACTGGGGCGCGGTGAGCGGCCGGGCGAACAGGTAGCCCTGGCCGAAATCGCAGCCGGCGCCGGTCAGCAGTTCGCGCTGTTCCTGCGTTTCGACCCCTTCGGCAATCACCTTGATGCCGAGCTTGTGGCCCATGACGACGATCGCTTCGCACAAGGCCAGGTCGTCCGAGCCGGCCACCATCTTGAGGACGAAGGACTGGTCGATTTTCAGGTAGTCGATGTGGAATTTTTTCAGGTAGGACAGCGAGGAATAGCCGGTGCCGAAGTCGTCGAGCGACATCTGGATGCCGCTTTCGCGAAACGCCAGCAATTGCTCGCGGATGCTGTGGGTCGATTCCATGAGCATGCCTTCGGTGATCTCGAGCACGATTTCGGAACCGCTGTAACGCCCCAGCAGCGGATGGCTGCGCTTGTGCGGCAGCGGCGGCGGGCCGGTGGCGCTCCACTGGCGCCGGAACTGGGCCGGCGACATGTTGACGCTGATCTGGAATTGCGGATCGATGCTGGCGCGCCAGCGCATGGCCTGGTGGAAGGCTTGCTGGAACACCCAGTCGCCGATGGCCACGATCAGGCCCGATTCCTCGGCCAGCGGGATGAATTCGGCCGGGCTGACCGCGCCGCGCTGCGGGTGTTCCCAGCGCAGCAGGGCTTCGGCCTTGCGGATGCGCCCGCTCGAGAGCTCGACGATGGGCTGGTACAGCACGCGCAACTGGTTGCGCGCGAGTGCGGCGCGCAGGTCGTTGACGGTGCGCATCTTGTTCTGGGCGGCGCGCTGCATCGACGGCATGAAGTAGCCGAACTGGTTGCGCCCGCGGCTCTTGGCCGCGTACATGGCCTGGTCGGCGTTCTTGAGCAGGGCGTCGACATTGGTGGCGTCGTGCGGGAACAGGGTGATGCCGATCGAGCCCGACACATACAAGGTTTCGGCGCCGATGACGAAGGGCTTGGCGAGCGCGGCGAGCATGGCGTGGGCCACCCGTTCCACGCTGTCGAGGTCGTCCAGCTCGCCGAGGATGACGGTGAATTCGTCGCCGCCCAGGCGCGCCACCGTGTCGGCCTGGCGGATGCAGGACGACAGGCGCGATGCCACCTCGCGCAGCAGCTTGTCGCCGGTATCGTGGCCCAGGGTGTCGTTGACTTCCTTGAAGTGGTCCATGTCGATGAACATCAGCGCCAGCGGCAGGCCCGAGCGTCGCGATTTGCGCAGCTCGTGTTCGAGCCGGTCGTGGAACATGCTGCGGTTGGGCAGGCCGGTGAGGAAGTCGAAATTGGCCTGGCGCCAGATGGTGTCTTCCGCCAGTTTCTGGTCGGTGATGCCGGAGAACATGTTCACTCGGAACTTCACCTGGCCGCGCTCGTCGTAGATGGTGTCGATGCGCAGCCATTCCGCGCATTCGTCGCCGTTCTTGTGGCGCGTCCAGACCTTGCCCTGGACGTGGCCCGATTTTTCCAGGCGCTGCAGCACCTCGCCGTTCTGCTTGCGGCCGAGTTTGCCGCCCAGCAGCATGCGCGCCGACTGGTCGATCAGCTCGTACTCGGTGTAGCCGCTCAGCCGGGTGAAGGCGGGATTGACGGCGACGATGCGCTGGTCCGGCGCGGTGATCATGATCGCTTCGCCGATGGCCTCGTACACCATGGCCGACAGGTTCAGGGCGCGCTCGGTTTTTTTCCATTCGCTGATGTCGGTGGAAATGCCGATCACGCCGACCAGCCGGCCCTGCTCGTCGCGGATCGGCGAGTCGGTCACATGCATGGGAAAGGTGGTGCCGTCGCGGTCGCGCACCAGGAATTCGCCGGACCAGCTGCAGCCGGCCTGCAGGCGCGCCATGATCTGGGCGGCGCGCTCGGACGAGGTGTCGGCCGGCACCAGCTCGATGATGTTGCGGCCCATGGCTTCGGCGGCGCTCCAGCCGTAGAGTTTTTCGGCGAAGGGGTTCCAGTACAGGATGGTCCCGGCCACGTCGGTGGCGATGACGGCTTGCTCGACCGAGGCCAGCAGGCTGGCCTGGAACTGGATCTGGCGTTCGCAGCGTTTGAGTTCGGTGATATTGTCGTGCACCAGCACCACGGCCGGCGCCCCGGCATGGTCGAGGGCGGTGATCTTGAGCGAGAACCAGCGCGCTTCGTGCGGCGCGTCGCACGGGTAGTCGAAGGTGGCGCTGCGGCGCCGGCCGGCCAGGGTGTCGCGCACAAGGGAGGCGACGTGGGCGGCGTCGCCGCAGCCGGCCACGGCGGCGCGGTCGCACACGTCGAGGTAATTGATGCCCTCGCAGACATGCAGCGGATCGCCGCCGTTGGCGAGCGCGAAGTCGCGCCAGGCCTTGTTGGCCGACAGGATCGTGCCGCGCTGGTCGATCACGACGATGTGCTCCAGCAAGGCGTCGATCGTGACGGCGGGGATGGCGTCGGAGAGGGCAGTCAGCATCGTTGCACGGTATTCCCGCAGGGAGGGGCGGAGCTCGCCCGAGCTCACCAAACTGATAAGACATGCGTGGCGCAAGAAAGTGCCAGCCTTTAAACAAATTATGTCGCCATCGGTGTATTGACGCGCCAGGCAGGCGGGCGAAGGCCGGTGATAGTTGATTCGGGGCACGTTTTTTTCCGAGGGCTGTGTATAGTGTCGCTGGACAATTCCTTCCACCCCATCCAGCGCCTGGATGTCGCCCGAGTGTGTCATGAACCAGCTTCGATTGCCCGGCTCGTCCGGCACCCGCCACGCAACGCCGATGTGGCTGGCGCTGCTGTTGCTGCTGTTGCTGCTGTTGCTGCTGTTGCTATCGGCGGCGCATGGCGCGCATGCGCAGGTCCCGGCGGGGCCGGCTGTGTCCGCGCCGGCCGCCCGTATGCCGGCTGCCCGTATGCCGGCCGCCCGTATGCCGGCTGCCCGTACGCCGGCTGCCCGTATGCCGGCTGCCCGTACGCCGGCTGCCCGTATGCCGGCGCTCCCGCCTGCGGCGCAGCCCAAGCCGGTGCCGCAAGGCGATCTGCCGGCGCCATCGGTCACGGTCGAAGGCGAGCGTCCGAGCAAGCGCATCGACCGCCAGGTCTACGACATCAAGGCGGACCTGAGCAGCGGTAACAGTTCGGCCGCCGATGCGCTGGGCAATGTGCCCTCGGTGGCGGTCGATCCGGACGGCAGCGTCAGCCTGCGCGGCAACAGCAATGTGCAGATCCTGATCGACGGCAAACCCTCGGCCATGCTGCAGGGCGACAACCGTGGCGCGGCGCTGGCCGCCATGGCCGCCGACGATATCGAATCGGTCGAGGTGATCAATAACCCGGGCGCGCAGTTCGGCAACGACGGCGGCGGACCCATCATCAATCTGGTGACGCGGCGCAACAAGCGCGCCGGCGGCATGGGCGTGGCCAGCCTGAATGCGGGTTCGAAAGGGCGCGCCAACGCGGCGCTGTCGGGCAGCTATAACCGGGGGCTGTTTAATTTTCAGGGCGGCATCAACGCGCGCCATGACGGGCGCGATTCCACGGCGACGGTGGCGCGCGAACGCATCGATCCGCTCAGCGGGGCGGTGCGGCGCAGCACGCAGGCGTCGAGCGGGGAAGGCCTCAACGATGCCTTCGGCATCAATGGCGGCGTCGGCTACAACCTGGGCAGGCGCAGCAAGCTGGCCGCGACGCTCGCTTACAGCAAGCGCAGCAACGACCAGCACGGGCGCGATCGCTATATTAACGACAACGCGGCGGGCGCGCTGGACAGCGATTACCTGCGTACCAGCGAGCGCAACGGCAGCAGCGAGAGCGGCAGCTGGGGCGTGAGCGGCGAGCACAAGGGCGAAGCTGACGGCGAGTTGTTCAAGACGGACCTGCGCGTTTCCTCCAGCCGCAACCGGAACGACAGTGCCTACGCGAATCGATATGCCTACGACAGCGACGGTGCGCAGCGCGCGTTCAGCCGCCAGGGCAGCGCCAACCGCAACCGCATCACCGACTTGACCGGCGACTACGAGCGGGCGGTCGACAGGGCCATGCTCAAGCTCGGCTACAAGCTGGCGCGCAACGAGGGCAAGATTGACGCGCGCCATGTGAACATCGATGCGCTCACGCTGGAAGAGACCGAGAACGGTGCGCGCAGCAAGCGCTTCGAGCTCGACGAAACCACGGCCGCCCTGTATGGGTCCTGGCAATGGCGCCTGGACGAACGCTGGGGCGTGCTGGGCGGCTTGCGCGCGGAATACACGCGGGTCGATATCCGCCAGCTGACGGCGCAGTCGAGCGCGCGCAACGCCTACCTGAGCACGATTCCGAGTTTCTTTATCAGCTACAAGGCATCCGACCAGACCACGCTGCGGCTGTCCTACGCGCATCGGATCCAGCGTCCCGGGGCGGGCGACCTGAATCCCTTCGTGGTGTACCGGGACGAGGTCAACGTCTCGTCCGGCAATCCGCGATTGCGGCCGTCGGAAACCGATTCGATCGAGCTCGGCCTCGATACCAGCCTGGGACCGGTGGACACCAATCTGCGCGCGTTCTTGCGCAAGGAACACGACCTGATTTCCGAGCGGCGCTACTTTATTGGCGATAAGGTGCTCTTGACCACGCGCGACAACAGCGGCAGCCGCCAGTCGGGCGGGCTGGAGTTCAGCCTGAGCGGGAAGGTCGGCAAGACCGTCTCGCTCAGCACCAGCGGGAATGTGGGCTACAGCGAGCAGGCGTATCTGAACAACAGCGGGTCGGTGGCGCGGCGTTCGGCCACCTCGCTCAATGTGCGGGGGCGCATCGATTATCAGTTGAGTGCGGCGGATCAGTTGCAGATGGTGCTCAACGCGCAGGGCAAGACCCTGATCGGGCAAGGCGTGCGCGAGCCGGCATCGACGGTGAACCTGAGCTACCGGCACAGCCTGACGCCGAGGCTGAATGTGGTGTTGAACGTCACGGATGCCTTCGATTCGAACAAGACGGCAACGCGCATCGACAGCGACATCCTGCGCGAAAGCAGCGAGCGCCGCTACGATGGGCGGCTGATCTATGTGGGATTGTCGTACCGGCTGGGCGGCGTCACGCCCGGTGGCGGGCGCCGCCCGGGTGCCTGAGGCGCAAGCCGCCGCCGATGTCCACCCCGGTGCCAGGTCTGACATGTGGACACGGACTCGACGGTTGAATATGTCCACCCCGGTGCCAGGTCTGACATGTGGACACGGACTCGACGGTTGAATGCGGTTGGCGCGTCTTTCATTGTCCAGGCCGTGTCCGATTGTCAGACCTGGCACCGGGGTGGACAAATGTGGTCGGCGCAACTCTTATTGTCCAGGTCGTGTCCGATTGTCAGACCTGGCACCGGGGTGGACATCGGGAGGGATTTATTTTGCGGCGCTCAGGCAGGTTTTCATGAAGGCTTTGCGTTCCTCGCCTTTTTTGCCGGCGGCGTCGGCGTTGCAGGTCTTCATCTTGTTCTGCTGGGGCGTGGCGGCCGGGGCCGCTGGTTTGGCGCTCAGGCAGTCCTTCATGAAGGCTTTGCGCTCGTCACCCTTTTTGCCAGCGGCGTCGGCGTTGCAAGTGACCATCTTGTTCTGCTGGGCCGACTTGGCCGCCGGCGCCGCCGCTTCGGGCGCGGCAAGGGCGGCACCCGTGAACGCCAGCATGGCGCAGCTCATCAACATCTTTTTCATCATGATCGTCCTCGTAGTTGGATTGTTCTGACGTGCAACACAGTAAATATACGTCAGTTGGCAATGACGTAAGAACTTTTTCTTGTTGCGAGTGCATTTTTGGGGGCGTTCAACTGTCCATGATTTGACGCGGTATAATTGGATTTTCACGGTTCACAAGCGGTTCAACATGAAGGATGACGCCATGAATGAACTTTCTGCCGATCACGATACGGCGCGGTCCGACGAGACCGGCGCTTACCGCAGTGGCGTGGCCGCGCGCTTGGCTGGTTTGCCTGTGGAAACCTTGCGGGTGTGGGAGCGGCGCTATGGTGTGTCGACGCCGCAACGTTCGGCGCGCGGGCAGCGCCTGTATTCGAGCGCCCAGGTGCGGCGGCTGAGCCTGATCAAGCAGTTGGTCGACCAGGGGCATCCGATCGGCGCCATGGCCCATTTGCCGCTCGAACAGTTGCAGCACCTGGCCGAGCCATTGAACAGCGACAGCGGTGCCAGCGGTCCGATCCGGGTGGCAGTGGTGGGCGCCGGTCTGGCGCGCCAGTTGACGGCCGGCGCGCGCGACAGGCAGGCGCTCGACGTGCGCCATTCATGCGCCCGCCTGGAAGATGCCCCTGGCGCCCTGCACGGGGTCGACGCCGACGTGCTGCTGATCGAGTTGTCGGAACTGGACGATGCGGCCCTGCCGCTGGTGGCGGCGGCGCGCCTGGCGAGCGGCACGGCGGCGGTGGTGGTGCTGTACCGTTTTTGCGCCAGCGCCACCATCCGCCATCTGCGCGCGCTCGGCTGCCTGGTGGCGCGCGCGCCGTCGGACATGGCCGAGGTAGCATTGCTGTGCCAGGTGGCATTTCCGGCCCGGCGCGCCCAGCTGGCGGCAGCCTCGCGGGCGCCGCTGCCGCCAGCGGGCGATGCGCCGGCGCCGGCGCCGCGCCGCCTGGACGACCAGGCCCTCGCGGCCTTGGCGGCGGCCAGCAATAGCGTGGCGTGCGAATGTCCGCGCCACCTGGCCGAGATTTTGCTGATGATCGGCAGCTTCGAGCGTTACAGTCTGCAGTGCGGTGCGCGCAATCCGGCCGATGCGGCCTTGCACCAGGACCTCGGGCAGGCGGCGGCGCAGGCGCGCACGCTGCTGGAAAGCGCACTGGAACGGCTGGCACGGGCGGAAGGATTGCCGCTGCCGCAGGGGCTGGCGTGAGCCGGTCCGCACTTTATATCTTTTTTCACAGGAATTGAGCATGTCGAACGGATTGACTACCGAATACCAACCGAGCACCGTGACGGTGTCGGAGCGCATCCGCGAGCGCCTGGTCGCCAGCAAGACGCGCTTCCACGCCAACGACAATATCGCGCGCTTCATCGAGCCGGGCGAACTCGACGAGCTGCTCGATGAGGTCAGCGCCAAGCTGCAAGGCGTGCTCGAAAGCCTGGTGATCGATACCGTGAGCGACCACAACACCCAGGATACCGGGCGCCGCGTGGCGAAGATGTTCATCAACGAGGTGTTCGGCGGCCGTTATGTGCCGATGCCGCCGGTGACCGAGTTTCCCAACGCCTCGCATTTGAACGAGCTGATGATCATCGGCCCGATCACGGTGCGCAGCGCCTGTTCGCACCACCTGTGCCCGGTGATCGGCAAGGTCTGGATCGGGGTGATGCCGAACGAGCATTCGGCGCTGATCGGCCTGTCGAAGTACGCGCGCATCGCCAACTGGATCATGAGCCGTCCGCAAATCCAGGAAGAAGCCGTGGTGCAACTGGCTGACTTGTTGCAGGAGAAAATGCAGCCGGACGGCCTGGCGGTCGTGATGGAAGCGGACCATTTTTGCATGCAGTGGCGCGGCGTGAAGGATATGGATGCGAAAATGATCAATAGCGTCATGCACGGTTCTTTCCTCAAGGATCCGGCGTTGCGACGCGAGTTTTTGTCCCTGATTAAACGCTGATCCTCGGAGAATCACACCATGCTCGTCCGTCTCCTGTACGCCAGCCGCGCCATCGCCACGCCGCAGCCCGACACCATCCACGACATCATGTGCCAGTCGCACGCGCACAACCCGGCCCAGGGCATCACGGGCATCCTGTGCCATAGCGAGCACGTCTACATGCAGGTGCTCGAAGGCGGGCGCGAGGCGATCAACGCGCTGTACGCGAAAATCGTGTGCGATCCGCGCCACACCGATGTGGTGCTGCTGCACTATGAAGAAATCAACGAGCGGCGCTACGCCGGCTGGACCATGGGCAAGGCCAACCTGGCGCGCATCAATCCCTCGACCCTGCTGCGCTTTTCGGACTTGCCGGGACTGAACCCGCATGCCATGTCCGGCAAGAACTCGCTGGCGCTGATCGACGAACTGATGGCCAGCGCCTCGGTGGTCGGCCACCCCTAAGGCCGGGCGCAGGGCCGGCGGACAGCGTTCGGGCACTGGCGCGCGCCTGCCGCGCCGCTCGCGGCGCCACGCTACGCGACCTGAATCTGCACCCGGCGCGGCTGCGCATGCGCTGTTTTCGGAATGCGGATCCTGAGTACCCCGTGCGACAGTTCGGCGCTCGCCTGTTCGCCGTCGAGTTCCTTGGACAGTGCGAAGCTGCGCTGGTATTGCTGATGCTTGACTTCGGCATAGCGCGACTCCATGCCTTGCGGCACATCGAGCGACACGGCGCCGTTGATGGTGAGGCTGTTCGTTTCCAGGCGCAGGTCGAGCTTGTCCTTGGACACCCCGGGCATGTCGGCAATCAGCGTGATGCCGCTGGCGTCTTCGATCACATCGACCGGCGGTATCAGGATGGCGCCGCGGCCGCCGGCCTGGTCGGTCGAGCGGGTTCTGCTCATCTCGCCCGTGCCGCCGCGCGCCGCCGGGTTGTCCTGGCCGCCGGCGCGCTCGCTTGCCGCAAGGCCTTGCTGGCCGCTGCCCGCGCCGTCGCCCGATGCCGACGCGCCGGCGCCGGGGCTCGTGGAGCCGCTGCCGCCGCCCGCGACCTCACTCATCGCGCCGCCAGCCGCGCTGCCCGCGCCGCTGCCCCCGCCGCTGCCCCCTTCACCGGCGTGCCCCGTGTTGCCGCCGCCGGCATTGCCGGCATCGCCGCGGTTGCCCGCGCTGCTGGCGATATGCGCAGCGGCCGGATCGCCCACGGCTGCCGGCTTGCCATCCTGGCTGGCGCCACCCGCCACGCCGCTGTCCTCATTCTGTTTGCTCGTCATGGTGCGCTCCTGGTCAGTGAACTGAAATGCGGCGCGGCTGCGCCGCCTCGCGGCGCGCCACGCTGACGTGCAGTACGCCGTCGCGATAGTGCGCGGCGACCGATTCGGGTTCGATGTCGTCGGGCAGGCTGACAACGCGCTTGAAGCGCCCGGCGAAGCGCTCGTTGATCTGGACCGTGGCCTGCTGCTGCGCGCCCGGCAGATCGTCGGCACGTTCGCCGGCGATGGTCAGCACCCCGTGTTCGAGCTGGACTTCGATCGTGGCCGGGTCGAGCCCGGGGACGAAGGCGTACATCTCGACGCTGTGCGGCGTGCTGCCGACGTTGAGCGCCGGAAAGCCGCCACGGCCCAGGCCGCGGATGCTGGGGCCGAAGTCGAAGGCCTGGGCGATGTCGCGCTGGAGGCGGTCCATCTCGGCGAACACATCGCCCGGAAACATGGAACGGTACATCATCATGGTGTTCTCCCCTTGAACGGATTGGCTGATGGGAGTTGGACCAGGCAAGGCGAAAGTGGTTCGCCGCCGTGACCCGGCGCGGCCGCCGGGCGCAGGGAGTTTGAGATGGATCAAAGATGCGCGCGGCGGGCGCGCGCATCGGCGCGCCAGTCGGCGCCCTTGCGGCCGGCCTTACAGCAGTTTGAGGAGTGCTTCGGCGCCCGCTTCCGACGAGGCCGGATTCTGGCCGGTGACCAGCAAGCCGTCGGTCTGCACGTACGAGGCCCAGTCCGGTCCTTTGGAATACATGCCGCCGTTTTGCTTGAGCATGTCTTCCACCAGGAAGGGCACCACCTTGGTCAGGCCGACGGCTTCTTCTTCGGTGTTGGTAAAACCGGTAACGCGCTTGCCGTCGACCAGCGGCTTGCCATCCGGACCCTTGACGTGGCGCAGCACGCCGGGGGCGTGGCACACGGCGGCCACGGGCTTGCCGGCGGCGATCATGGTTTCGATCAGCTTGATCGAATGGCTGTCTTCGGCCAGGTCCCACAGGGGGCCGTGGCCGCCCGGATAGAACACGGCGTCGAACTCGCCGGCCTCGATGTCGGCCAGCCTGCGCGTGGCGCCCAAGGCGGCCTGGGCGGCGGGGTCTTGCCTGAAGCGGCGCGTGGCCTCGGTCTGGGCATCCGGCTCGTCGCTCTTGGGATCGAGCGGCGGCTGGCCGCCGGCCGGCGAGGCCAGCACCAGCTTGGCGCCCTTGTCTTTGAGCAGGTAGTACGGGGCCGCGAATTCCTCGAGCCAGAAGCCGGTTTTCTTGCCGGTGTCGCCCAACTGGCCGTGCGAGGTCAATACCATCAGTACATTCATGCGGACTCCAATGTTGGGAAAGAAATAATCCGCGCAGTGTGGCACACATGGCGCGACGGCGCCGTTCCGCAGCGGCGGCGCCCCTTATGCGGCCTGGAGTTCGTGGTACAGCGCCAGCATTTCCTGGCTCAGCTTGTGGCGCGGATCGAGGTGGATCATGGGCAGGTGGCGGTCGTGCGATTCGCGGATGCGGATCGAACTCGACAGCTTGTTGCCGAGCACCGGCAAGCCTTCCGCGCTCAGCTCGTTCACCAGGCGTTGCGGCAGCAGGGCGCGCGCCTGGAACTGGTTGACGACGATGCCTTCGATCTCCAGCGCCGGATTGTGGTCGGCCTTGATCTCGGCCACGTTGGCCACCAGGGTGTAGAGCGCCTGGCGCGAGAAATCGTCGCAATCGAAGGGAATCAGGCAGCGCTCGGCGGCAATCAGGGCCGACTGGGTGAAGAAATTGTAGGCGGGCGGGGTGTCGACGACAATCTCGTCGAAGTCCCTGGCCAGTTCGTTCAGGGTGTCGCGCAGCTTGTAGATCTTGTGGCGCGATTCGAGCTTGGCCTGGAGCTCGCCCAGTTCCGGGTGCGACACCATGATCGACAGGTTCGCGAACGGCGTGGGATGCACGAAGTCGCCGGCCGGTCTGGGGAACACGATGAAGTTGAGCATTTGCTCGAAGTAGGCGCCCATGGTCGGCGCTACCGTGCTCATGGCGTCGCCGAGCAGGTAGCGGCTGGCATTGCACTGCGGGTCGATGTCGATCAGCAGGGTTTTCTTGCCCTGGTGGGCCGCGATGGCCGCCAGGTTGACCGCGATCGTCGACTTTCCGACGCCACCCTTCTGGTTGAAGATCACACGTTTCATCTGCCGGCCCGGGGAGAGTGATGGATGTGTCGATACTAGCATGCTGCGGTGCAGCATAGGGCGTTGCCGGCGGGGAGTGTGCGATTGATGCGACGTTCGGGCCGCCAGCCGTGCGGGGGACGGCGGCTGGCGTGGGGGATCAGTCTTCCAGCAGGCTGCGCAGCATCCAGGCGTACTTTTCGTGCGTCTGCATGCGCTGGGTCAGCAGGTCGCAGGTGGGCTGGTCGTTGGCTTTTTCGGCCACGGTGAACAGGGCGCGCGCGGTGCGTACCACGGTGGCCTGGCCTTCCATCAGGTCGCGGATCATGTCTTTGGCGTTCGGCGTGCCGCTGGTCGGCGTGATCGAGGTCAGCTGGGCGAATTGCTGGTAGGAACCCGGCGCCAGCTCACCCAGCGCGCGGATGCGCTCCGCGATCAGGTCGACCGCCAGCCACTGCTCGTTGTACAGCGTCATGAACATGGTGTGCAGGGTCTGGAACATCGGACCTGTGACGTTCCAGTGGTACTGGTGGGTTTTCAGGTACAGGGTGTAGCTGTCGGCGAGCAGGCGCGACAGGCCTTCGACGACTTGCTTGCGGTCCTCGTCGGCGATGCCGAGGTCGACCATGGGGGCTTGCGCGGTTTTGCTGTTCATGAGGGCATGCTCCTGTAAAAAGTGATAAATGGAAAGTGGTTAGGAATATAAGCGATTTCAGGCGACAGCGTGCGTACCGGCATGGATCTTGCCGACGATATCGTACGAGTGCAGGCGTGCCTGGTGGTCGAAAATCTGCGAGGTGATCATCAGCTCGTCGGCGCCGGTGCGTTCGATAAACTGTTGCAACTGGCGCTCGACCGTGTGCGGCGCGCCGATGGCCGAGCACGACAGCACCTGGTCGAGCATGGCGCGTTCCTGCGGGCCGAGGGCGTCGAGGTAGCCGGACACGGGCGGCTGCAAGCGTCCCGGACGGCCGCTGCGCAGGTTCACGAACGCTTGCTGCATCGAGGTGGCCAGCAGCGCGGCTTGCTCGTCGGTATCGGCGGCGAACACATTAAAGCCGAGCATCACGTACGGCTTGGCGAGCCGGGCGGACGGACGGAACTGGGCGCGGTACAGCTCTACCGCCTGCATCATCTGGGCCGGGGCGAAGTGCGAGGCGAAGGCGTAGGGCAGGCCGAGGTGGGCGGCCAGCTGGGCGCCGAACAGGCTCGAGCCGAGGATCCAGACCGGCACCTCCAGGCCCGCGCCGGGCACGGCCATGACCGGGCGGCGCGAGGACTCGGCAAAGTAATCCATCAGCTCGACCACGTCTTGCGGGAATTCGTCGGCGTCCGATTGCAGGTTGCGGCGCATGGCGCGCGCGGTGGCCTGGTCCGAGCCGGGGGCGCGCCCCAGCCCGAGGTCGATCCGGCCGGGGTAGAGCGACTCAAGCGTGCCGAACTGTTCGGCGATGACCAGCGGCGAGTGGTTCGGCAGCATCACGCCGCCGGCGCCGACGCGGATGGTGGACGTGCCGCCGGCCACATAGCCGAGCAGGACGGCGGTGGCGGCGCTGGCGATGCCGGGCATGCCATGGTGTTCGGCCAGCCAGTAACGGTTGAAGCCCCAGCGTTCGGCATGCTGCGCCAGGTCGAGCGTATTCTGGAAAGAAACGCGCGCGCTGCTGCCTTGGGTGATCGGGGACAGGTCGAGTACGGAAAAGGGGATCATTGTCGGTGCCTTCGGGTCGGTAAGAGGGCGCGCGGCCTCTGAGTGTGCAGCGCGGTCTTACCCACATGGGGACGGGCGCGCCGTTTAAAAGGCGTGCCGGCCACATACCATCAGGCAACTTCAACAGCCGGGGCCGTGTCCCCGCCGGTGCCAGGTCTGACATTCGGACACGAGCTTGGCCGTACGTGTCCCATCCGGTGCCAGGTCTGACATTGTCCCATCCGGTGCCAGGTCTGACATTCGGACACGAGCTTGGCCGTACGTGCTTTTACCGCCGAGTCCGTGTCCGAATGTCAGACCTGACACCGTGGTGGACACGAGCTTGGCCGTAGGTGCTTTTATCGCCGAGTCCGTGTCCGAATGTCAGACCTGACACCGTGGTGGACACGAGCTTGGCCGTAGGTACTTTTATCGCCGAGTCCGTGTCCGAATGTCAGACCTGACACCGTGGTGGACACGAGCTTGGCCGTAGGCGCTTTTATCGCCGAGTCCGTGTCCGACTGTCAGACCTGGCACCGGGGTGGACACGGGCTGGGCAGTAGAGTGGCTTTATGCGAGGCGGCGCTGGGCCGGGATGCGTGGCGGCGCGCCGCCCATGCCGTCGAGGCGGAACACGCCGACCACCTGCGACAGGCGCGCCGCCTGGTCCTGCATGCTTTCGGCGGCCGCTGCGGCTTGTTCGACCAGCGCGGCATTCTGCTGGGTCGCCGAATCCATCTGGGCGATCGCCTGGTTGATCTGGGCAATGCCGGCGCTCTGCTCGTGGCTGGCCGCCGAAATCTCGGCCATGATGTCGGTCACGCGGCGTACGCTTTCCACCACATTGTCCATGGTGCCGCCGGCGTCCGCCACCAGCTTGTTGCCGACCGATACCTTCTCGACCGAGTCGCCGATCAGGGCCTTGATTTCCTTGGCCGCGGCGGCGCTGCGCTGGGCCAGGTTGCGCACTTCGGAAGCGACCACGGCAAACCCACGGCCCTGCTCGCCGGCGCGCGCCGCTTCCACCGCCGCGTTCAGCGCGAGAATATTGGTTTGGAAGGCAATGCCGTCGATGACGCTGATGATGTCGACGATCTTGCGCGAGGAGTCGTTGATCGAGGCCATGGTGTCGACCACTTGCGCCACCACCGCGCCACCCTGCATCGCCACCTCGGACGCGGTGGCCGCCAGCTGGTTGGCCTGGCGCGCGTTGTCGGAGTTCTGCTTGACGGTGCCGGTCAGTTCTTCCATGGAGGCGGCGGTTTCTTCCAGCGAGCTGGCTTGCTCCTCGGTGCGCGAGGACAGGTCCAGGTTGCCGGAGGCGATTTCGCTCGACGCGGTGGCGATGGTGTCGGTCCCCATGCGCACCTGCATGACGATCTTGGCGAGGTCGTCGCGCATGGTGCGGATGGCGTGCAGCAGGCTGCCGCTGTCGTCGTGCCGGATGTCGATCTTGACGCTCAGGTCGCCCTCGGCGATGCTGCGCGCGATCCCGGCCGCGTAGCCGGGCTCGCCGCCGAGCTGGCGCAGCAGGCCGCGTCCGATCACCAGGCCGATGCCGAGCAGGACGGCGGCCAGCGCCAGCCCGCCCAGCGCGAAGCTGAGCGCGCGGGCGCGGATGGTGGCGTCGACGGTGTCGATGTACACGCCCGAGCCGACGATCCAGCCCCATGGCGCAAATCCCTGGACGTAGGACACTTTCTGCACCGGGTTCTCGCTGCCCGGCTTGGGCCACATGTAGAACACGAAGCCGGCGCCGCTGGCCTTGACGGTGTCCGAGAATTCGGTAAAGAAAAATTTGCCGGTCGGGTCCTTGGTGCCGCTGCCGTCGGTATTGTCGAGCGCCGGCTTGATCGGATGCATCAGGATCTTGGCGCTCTGGTCCTGCACCCAGAAGTATTCGGTCTTGCTGTAGCGCAGCGCCTTGATGGTGGCGAGCGCCTGCTTTTGCGCCTCGGCGGCCGGCATGCCGCCTTTTTCCGCCAGGCCGTGATAGTAGGCGATGACGCCGTGCGCGGTCTCGACGGCCTGGCGCACATTGCTCTGGCGTTCTTCCAGGATCAGGCGCTTTTCGGAGACCAGGAACAGCGCGGTCAACACCACGATGCCGACCACGCTGCTGAGAATCAGGGTGGCGAGCTTCTTGGCGATGCTCATCGATTCGAGAAAGGGAATATGCATGCTGTCATCCTTTAAGTGCGGTTCGCGAGCCCGGCTGTCCATACAACGATAGCATGCGCGACCTGCTTATTGTGGTGAATAGTGCCTGTTGGAATGTCATCTATGTTGGCAGGCAACAAAGCGATTGCTGCCCCGCATCGCTGCGGAGCGCGCCTGGCGCGCGCGCGGGTGGGCACGAGGCCGATGGCGGGTTGGACGGGAAGCGGGATCGGGGCCGCACTCAGCCAAAAAAGTTAGTACGTTATGGAAAGGTTACTTGATAGCAAATCGCGCGTCAAACGTTGACTGGCGGCGGTCGGCGGAATCGATCCGTCCCGTCCGAAAAGCAACACGCCGCCCGCCCCCCTTTTTAGATATATGGAAATAATGTGTAATGGCAAGGTCATCCGGGAGTCACTCTGTCGTAACATTAGAGCAATATTATCTTTCTTGCCTGCAGGACAGGCCTCCATCCTGATGATTTTTCAAGAAAGACTCCCATGCAGTATTGTCCGACCACCATCCGCTCGATGCCGCGTGCGGCGCGCTTCCTGTTCGCCGTGCTGATGGGCGCCAGCCTGGCCGCCTGCGGCAACGACGACCCGGCGCCGCCCGCCCCGGTGGCGCAGACGCCCGCGCCGGCGCCCGACGCCGCCGATCCCTCGCGCGCCTGCAGCGCCAAGTCGGCCAGCATGCGTTGCGCCCCGTGAGCGCCGCTTTCCCTCGCGCCACCCGATAACACCGACAAAAGATGACGATGACACCCACCAGCAGACGCGCTTTTTTGCGCCAGGCCGCCAAGGTCGGCGGTAGCGCCGCCGCACTTTCCATGTTTCCGCCCGCAATCAGCAGGGCCCTGGCGGTCGCGGCCAACAACCGCACCGGCACCATCCGCGATGTCGAGCATATCGTCATCCTGATGCAGGAAAACCGTTCCTTCGACCATTACTTCGGCACCCTGAAAGGGGTGCGCGGCTTCGGCGACCGTTTCCCCATCCCCTTGCCCGCCTCCGGCGCGATCGGCAAGCACCGGGTCTGGTACCAGCTCAACGACAGCGTGCCGGCCGCGCCGCGCGTGATCGCGCCCTTCCACCTGAACACCCAGCAAAGCTTCAACGCCATGCGCGTGGCCGGCACGCCGCACAGCTGGCCCAATGCGCAGTACGCATGGAACCACGGCATTCTTGCCAACTGGCCGACCCACAAGCAAAACCATTCGATGGGTTACTACAAGGAAGCCGACCTGCCTTTCCAGTTCGCGCTGGCCAACGCGTTTACCATTTGCGATGCCTACCACTGCTCGTTCCAGGGCGGCACCAATCCGAACCGCGTGTTCGCCTGGACCGGGGCCAACGATCCGCTCAAGCAGGGCAACGGCCCGGTGATCGGCAACAGCTACGACAACGCCGAGCACGACCCGACCGGCGGCTATGCCTGGCTTACCTATCCGGAACGGCTACAGGCGGCCGGAATCGGCTGGCAGGTGTACCAAGACATGGCCGACAACTTCACCGACAACCCGCTGGCGGGCTTTCGCCGCTTCCGCGACGCCTTCGCCAGGCTGCCGGGGTCCGACCCGCAACTGCGCGAACGGGGCATGAGCACGCGCGACCTCGACCAGCTCAAGCTCGATGTGCAGGCCAACCGTCTGCCACAGGTGTCGTTCATCGTCGCCACCGCCGAAGGCTCGGAGCATCCCGGCCCGTCCAGCCCGGCCCAGGGCGCCGAGTACACGGCGGCCGTGCTGGACGCGCTGACCTCGAATACCGAGGTCTGGAGCAAGACCGTGCTGTTCCTGATGTTCGACGAAAACGACGGTTTTTTCGACCATGTGCCGCCGCCTGCCGCGCCATCGTACGTGCAATGGCACAGCGACCCGAAGCAAGCCGTGCTGGCCGGGGCCTCGACCGTCAGCACCGTGGGCGAATATCACGAGATCGCTTCCGCCGAAACGATGGAAGCGCCCGCCCTCATGCACCGCCCGTACGGCCTCGGGCCGCGCGTGCCGATGTATGTGATTTCGCCATGGAGCAAGGGCGGCTGGGTCAATTCCCAGGTGTTCGACCACACCTCGGTGATCCGCTTCCTGGAAACCCGCTTCGGCGTGATGGAACCGACAATTACGCCATGGCGCCGCGCCGTCTGCGGCGACCTGATGAGTGCATTCAACTTCAAGGACCCGGACGGCACGGCGTTTGCGGCAACCTTGCCTGACACCAAGGCGCTGGCCGCGCGCGCCCGCGCGCTGGGCGACACCAGGACCCCCGACCTGCCGCCGCTGCCGGAACTGCCGACCCAGGCGGCCGGCACGCGGCCCTCGCGCGCCTTGCCGTACGAACTGCACGCGAGCGCGCGGGTCCATCCGGACAAGGTCGAGGTCGAACTGTTGTTTTCGAATACGGGCGCGGCCGCCGCGGTGTTTCATGTGTACGACCAGAACCGGCTGACCCTGGCTCCGCGCCGCTACACGGTCGAAGCGGGCAAGGACCTGAACGGGCTGTGGGCGCTGGGCGACCAGATGGGCCAGTACGATCTGTGGGTGCTGGGACCGAACGGTTTCCACCGCCATTTCAGCGGCACCGCGTCGCGCCAGGGGCCGCAGCCGGAAATCCAGGTCTGCTACGACGTCGCCAACGGCGGCGTGTCGGCCAAGCTGCGCAACACGGGCAGCGTGGCGGCTACCTTCGTGCTCAAGGCCAATGCCTACCTCGATGCGCCAGCCTGGAACGTGACGGTGGCGCCCGGCGCGGTCTCGGAGCAAGCCTGGCCGCTGTGCGATTGCGGCAACTGGTACGACTTCAGCGTGCGCGTGAATGAATTGCCCGGCTACGTGCGGCGCTTTGCCGGCCGCGTGGAAACCGGCAAGGATACGGTCAGCGATCCGGCCATGGGCACTCTGGCGCTGGGCGCCGATTAATCCGGCGGCCGTGCGCGCGCGAACAGTTCCCGGTGGCGCCGGCCTCGGCAAGAAAACGCGCCCCGGGCGGCAATGGCCGCCACGATCCATGCAGGCGCAGCAAAAGGAGGGTGGATGGAATCAGGTTTTGCGAAGTTTGGCGTGCTCGCCGTAACGGGCTTGAGTCTGGTGGCGGCTGGTATTTTTCTCGGTCGCGAGATCGACATCGATGCCGAACCGGCGACATTCAAGCAAGCATCGAAGCGCTGCGTCACAGCCGCGGCGCGGCCGTGAGCAGTCCGGCGCCGCTCGCGCCTACGGCGCCGCCGAGAACGAACTATGCGAGGGAAACTTCTTCTTCATCCACTCGCGGTTCAGCTGCAGGGCGGTGACGATGTCTTCCGGCAGCGAATCGAGAATTTCAGGATCGTCGCTCGGGGTATCGGCCAGCAGGCTGGCCAGGTGGATGATGGCGCCGAGCTTGCTGAACGGGTGGGCCGCCATCGGGTCCGACGAGCATTCCAGCGCGCGCACGATCTGCACCGGGAAATTCCAGCGCCGGCCCAGCTCGGCCGTAATCTCGCCTTCGCAAAAGCCCAGCAGGCGCTGCTCGCGCTCCCAGCGTCCGCCCGGCAGGTGCGGCTGCTGTTCGATTTCGGCGAAGGCGGTCGGCTCGGCCTGGTAGATCAGGAGTTCGCCCAGGCGCACCATCATCCCGGCCAGCCAGGCATCCTGGCCGTCGCTGCCCAGGCCCGTCGAGAGCCACTTGGCATACCCTGCGCAAGCCATGCTGCTTTTCCAGAATTCATCGCTGTCGAGCCCCGGCAAGTCGGGAAACGATTCGGCGAAGCAGGCCGCCAGCGCCAGCGTGCGCACGTGCGCCATGCCGGTCATGGCAATCGCATCGTCGAGCGAACTGACGCCGCGCGAGACGCCGAAGCGGGCGCTGTTGGCCAGGCGCATCAGCTTGGCGGTCAGCGCCGGATCGCGCGCGATGATGGCGCTGACCGACTTGGCCGAGGCATCTTCATCGTCCAGCGTCTTGATGAGCGCATGGGCCACTTCGGAAATCACCGGGAGTTTGACGTTCTGAAAAAATGCGGAGAGTGCGGGCATAAGGCTTCCTTTTGAAGGTCAGTCGCGGCGTGGGAACAGGGCGGATGAACGGGACGGCGCGGACAGGACAAGCGCCGCGGCGCCGGGCTGGGCCAGGCGTCTCGGTGGGCGGTCGGCGGTGCGGAATCGGGCAGGCATGCTTCGGTCTTCCCCAGCTTGCATTGATGATTTTAGTCTACTATGAGTAATGCCCCATGCAAACAAAATCCGCAGCGTGCGCGGCGCGCCGGCAGCGCCTGCGCAAGGCGCCGCCGGCCCGCTTCCGCTAGGGGCCATTGCATCCGCGCCGCATGAGGACGTCGCGCGGGTACGCGATCGCATCCTGCAAAGGTGTTGTTTTGGCGCTGTGAATGGCTAAACTGGTGCTTTAGGACATTGATTTTCGTCAATGCTGGTCCAGGGTCGCAGAGCAAGATGGACAAGGCTTTCGAACCGGACCATTACCCTAGGAGCAGACGCCATGAATCATTGGACAAGGGCCGCCGCCTGTGCGCTCGCGGCAATCGGATTGACGGGATGCGGCGGCGCCGCGCATGCGCCGCACTCGCGGGTGCATCTCGCGGTGCTGTCGAGCGCGCCGGAGATGGTCTCGGGCGGCGACGCGCGGGTCGCCGTCAGCGCCGCCGGCGAAGTGCATGGCAAACTGACATTTCGCCTGAACGGGCAGCCCATCGATCCGCCCATGCAGGCGCAGGGGGAGCGGGTCGAAGGCGTGGTCTCGGGCCTGGCCGAGGGCAAGAACCTGCTGGAGGTGGCGTACCTCAACGACAGCGGCCGCACCGTCTCCGACGCGCTGGTGCTGACCAACCACCCGTCCGGCGGGCCGGTCTTCACCGGCGCGCAGCAGCAGCCCTTCGTCTGCCGCACCCAGGAGTCGGGCCTGGGCCAGCCGCTGGTCGACAACCAGGACGGCATCGGCCATCCGGTGTTCGACCAGCCGGGCGGGCGCCTGGTCGGCCACAGCAAATCGTGCGCGATCAAGACCCAGATCCATTACTTCTACTTCAATGGCGAGAGCTTCAAGCCCTTCGATGCCGCCAGGGGCTACGGCGCGCCGCCGGCCGACCTGAAGACCGTGACCGTGGCCGGCGCCAGCGTGCCGTATGTGGTGCGGGTCGAAGCGGGCACCATCAACCGCTTCGTGTACACCATCGCGATGCTGGCGCCGTCGGCGCAGCGCGCCGACACCTTCGATACCGCATCCTGGAACCGCAAGCTGGTGTACTGGCTGCGCGGCGGCGTGGGCCTGGGACACCAGCAGGGCACCGCGATCTGGTTCAACGGCGGCTTGCGCGGCGCCGAACGCCAGATCATCTCCGGCATCCTGGCGCAGGGCTATGCCGTGGCCAGTTCGTCCGGTAACGAGACGGGCGTGCATTACAACATGCGCCTGGCCGAAGAGACGGCCATGATGACCAAGGAGCGCTTCATCGAGGCGGTCGGCCGGCCGGCGTTCACCATCGGCATCGGCGGCTCGGGCGGGGCGGTGCAGCAGTATCTGTTTGCGCAGAACCGGCCGGGATTGCTGGACGCCGGCATTCCGGTGCAATCGTATCCGGACATGGTCACGCAAACCATCCCGGTGGCCGATTGTCCGCTGCTGGAACAGTACTTCAACGAGGAGGCGGCGCGCGATCCGGCATCGATGTGGGCCGTCTGGAGCCGGCGCAGGCTGGTCGAAGGCATGAATGGCTCCGACACGGTGCTCAATCCGGTGACCGACAAACCCGGATCGACCGAATGCATCAACGGCTGGCAGGGCGCGGTGCCGACCGTGCTCAATCCGGTCTACAAGGACCCGCGCTACGAACTGGTGGCGAAGAACTACGGTTACCCGGCGGACGTGTTCGCCGCCGTCAAATGGACGCACTGGAACGACCTGGCGAATATCTACGGCGCCAAGGCCGACGGCCATGCACCGAGCCCGATCGATAACGTCGGCGTGCAGTACGGCCTCGGCGCGCTGCTGGCCGGGCAGATCGGCAAGGAGGAATTCTTGCGCCTCAATGCCTGCGTCGGCAGCTGGAAGGAGCCTTCGCAGTTTGCGCAGTGGGATGCGGCGGCCGATCCCTTCGACGCGCGCAACATGCAGCGCAGCGCCGGCTGCCGCGATCCGGGCGGGCTGCCGGCGCCGCGCCGCGCGGGCGACATCGGGGCCATGCGCGCGGCCTATGCCTCGGGCCATGTGTTCACCGGCCAGCGCCTGGACATTCCCATGATCGATGTGCGGCCCTACCTGGAACCGGCGCTGAACATGCACAACGCGCGCCAGGCGTTTTCGGTGCGCGCGCGCCTGCTCGACGCGAATCGGGCGGCGGCCGCCAGGCAGGTGATCTGGTTCACGGCGGCGCAGGCCGACCAGGGTGCGCGCGCGCTCGAGGCCCTGGCGGTGCTCGATAGCTACCTGACCACGCGGCGCGCCCCGGAGGGCTTTAGCGACAAGTGTTTCGACGCCGGCGGCGCCGTGATCGGCGTGGGCCCATCGGCATGGGACGGCATCCTGAACCGCGCGCCGCAGGGCGCGTGCAGCGCCGCCTTTCCGGTGTATTCGAGCCCGCGCATGGTGGCGGGCGACTCGATCAAGGGCGATATCTTCAAGTGCAGGCTGAAGCCGGTGGCGACGGCCCTGCGCGACGGCACCTATGCCGATACGGTGCGCTTCAGCGCGGGCGAGCGGGAATGGCTGGAGCGGATCTTCCCGCAAGGGGTGTGCGATTATCGCTTCGGCGACCAGGGCCGGCCGCCGCGCTGGTGACGGCCTGCCCCGGCACGGCGGCGCGCTTACCTGGCGCCGCTGTACTTGAAGGCCAGGATCGCGCCCGGATTTTCCAGCCTGGCGCTGGCGGCCAGCAGCAGGACGAGGGGATGCGCAATGCCGTCCTGTTTTATGGTGTCCTCGTGGCGCCGGGGGCGGGTCAAGTAGCGAATATGCAATATGCGCCACTTCCCTGCATCGGCAACGCACGCTACTGCCGGGCCGGATCGGCCGGCGTGACGGGGTCCGCCAGCACCTGGGTCCAGTACACGCGGGCGCTCTCGCCGCTGTGGTTGATGGCGTAGGCGGCGCCCATCTCGCTCAATTGCGCGTCCATCAGGTTGGCGCAGTGGCCCGGGCTGTCGAGCCATCCGGCGACGACCTCGTCGGGCGAGTCCTGGCCGACCGCGATGTTTTCGCCGACCCGGCGCCATTGGTAGCCGGCCGCCTGCGCGCGCTCGCCGACCATGCGCCCATCCTTGCCCGCATGGCTGAAATAGCGCTTCCTGGCCATGTCGCCGCTGTGCCCCAGCGCGGCGCCGGCCAGCTGCTCGTTCCATACCAGCGGCGGCGCGGCCTCGAACGGCTGCGCGCCGCAGTTGCGGGCGCTGGCGCGGGCGCGGTTGGCTGCTTCCATGATGCGCAGCCCGGCCTCGCGCGAAGGCGGCAGGCGCGAGGCGGCCGAGGGCGGGGCCGGCTGGGCCAGCACGATCAGCCAGCTGTCGCCGGTGCGGCGCGCGCCCACGTCCGACAGTTGCGCGTTCAGCAGCGTCTTGCAGTAACTGCGTTCGATGCTGGCCATGACGCGCAGCGGGTCGGAGACGCCCGCCACGTGAATCGCCTCGGCCTGCGCCACTTTATATCCGGCGCGCTCGATGGCCGGGGCCAGCAGGGTGCCCGATCCGACCTGCACGTTGGACAGGGCCGGATGCGCGGCCAGCGGCGGCACCGGTCCCATGGTGACGCCCAGGCAGGGGTGGGCGCTGGCGCGGTAGGCGTTGATCAGCTCGATGAGCGTGGTACGCGGCTGGGCCGCGGCAGGCAGCGCGGCCAGGGCCAGGCTGGCCGCCAGCCAGCGCAGCCGGGCGCGGGTGAAGCCGCTCGGGGCGGCAGGGCGGGGTGCGGGAGGCATCATGCACGCGATTCTAACAGCGCGCGCGCCGGCGCCGGGCGCTAAGGCTGGCGCGTGAAACCGGTTGGGCTTGCCTGCAGGACCGCTCCGCAGCTCGTCTTATGACCTTCGTACGCGACAGCGATGCCGTCGATGGTGTGGCGCGGATCGCCTTCGGCGATGGTGCCGTCGCCATGCAGGGGGCAGGTGCAGGCGTCGCCCAGGCGAGCAACGGCTATGCCGTCAACCGTGACATGCGATGCGCGCACCTGTACGACCACGCCCCCGTGACTGGTGGGGTCGTTGAGCCGGATCACTCTAGGCATGGGGCTCTCCTTCATCGCTGCCCCGAATCGCCTGGTGGGCCGTCGTATTGTCCGGCGCGCCGTAGGCCACCAACTGCCAGATGGTCGCCGCTGTATGGGTCGGCAAGCTCGCGCCCAGTTTGTGCCATAGCCTCGGTTCGCCCAGGAAGACGGCAGGCGGCAATGGTTCGCCCGCAATGAAGTGGCGCCGCGTTCCGCCGTCGACCCGGCCGCTTTCGCTGCATTGCCACCATCCTGTCTCGGGACAGGGGTTGCCGGTGGCGGCCAGGCTGGCCAGCGGCACCCTGGCCCGGGCGGCGGCGGTGGCCGGCTTGGCGACGCCGCCTGGCCGTATCCGGATGCTGCCGATCAGTCCATCCCAGAGGGCGATCGCTTCCTCGTCGGTGATACTCGGCTTGACACTGGCTTTGCGGTCGTCCTTCACGCCCGAATCCAGTCGGACGTCGAGCAGCGGCTGTAGCGGATCGTTCACCGCGCCCAGGCTTTGAAAGCGGAATTCGTGCGCTTCGGTCTCGTTCCCGTGCGCCGGAGTACGCGACGCGATGTCCGGCCCGCTCCAGGCGCCCAACTGGCGTGTCTGGCGCCGCAGGATCTGGATGCGCGCGTACAGCGCGCCAAGGCCACGCTGCGCGGCGTCATTCTTGGCCTGTTCGCGTAGCAATTCCAAGCTGCCGGACTCGGCCAGCCGCTCCTGGTTTTTGTGCACTTCCACCGAGAAGTGGACATCGGGGAACTCCTTGAGACGAATGCCGACGGTGACACGCTCGAATTTTTGATCGAGCGGGATGAACCCGCCATCGATGCACGATCCGGGCTCGGCTGGCACCTCGTCGCCAGCGCGCAAGCGCAGATGGCTGGCGATCCGGTTGATGGTGGCGATCCGGTCGTGCTGTGGCAGCACACTGTTCAGATGCTGCACGAACAGGTCGTCGCCCACCGGCACGTAGGAGTCGATGGTGTAGCCAACCTGGTTTTTTGAGCCGAACACGATCTTCTGGCCGGGTACGGCGCCGTCGAGAACCTTGCCGAACAGCGGCAGTTTCGGGATGTCGTCCTTGAGCAGGAAGTCGCGCTCGTTCTCGATATCGGCCAGGCGCCGCGCCAGATGGTCGGTCACCCGGGCGCCTTCGCCGGGCAGGCGGCGGATCGGGGTATCGGCTTCGGCTGGGCCGTAGACGACGGTGGCGGCGGCCGGGACCTGCATCAGAAATCGGCCGAAGCAGACCGTCCGGGTGTTTTCGAACAATGCTTGAAGTCGGGGAGTTTGCGCGCTCATGTCATGCCTTATGGTGGAGTCCGGCGCGCGCTTGCACGCAGCCAGAACGATTGTCAGGGAAAGCAGGGCATTTGCCAGCATCAATGCGTGCCAGCGGCGCTGCCGGGGCGTCCTCATTTCGGCCACGTCATGGTCGATGCGATGCGCACCAGGCTGTAGATCGTGGAAGCGATGACTGCGTCATCGCTGTAACTGGCCTGATGCTCATAGCCGCTCTGGCGGAAAATGCCTTTGAACTTGCCGCTGTTGAGTTGCGCATCGGCCGAATGTACAGGGACGGTCTGGTCGCCGGGATCGGCAGCTTCCAGCATCTCCACCTCGAATTCGAGCGGCGCCTTGTTTTTCGGTACCGCCTGAGCTGGATCGATCAGTTGCATCTCCCCTTGGGCATCGTCGGCAGCGATCGCGAGCGTGTCCACATTCTGCGGCTTTGCCCGCTTGTGCATGCTCCACACCACGTTGCGCCACGCTGTGCGCTTGGGATCGGCGCCGTAGTGCGCATAGCTTTGGTCGTGATAGGTGCTGACGATCGCGTTATGGAAGCTCTTGGCCCGATCCAGCAGGGCACAGCTCATGTCAAACCCGGGCCCATCCGCGCCTGCCGGATTAATCCATTCCTCGCGCAGCAGGCCGAACCACTTGCCGCGCACCTTGTAGATTTCTTCGTACGGATCGCCTTTCAGCGGAAGGCTTTTGAGCATGGTCCCATTCTGCTGCACCTGCAACCAGTGGTTGCCATACGCCTGGCTTGGCAACAATTCGAGCCCGCCTTGTGCATTGCCTAGCACCGGCGTGACATTGACACCCGTGTTGCCGAGGATCCGGGGACCGATTCCGCTGCCTTCGAAACCGCAACGCACGCGCTTGTAGGCGGCGCCAGCGCCGATCGCCGGCATGACGCCGTGCACAATGCCGAGCACCTTGTCAGCGAGCTTACCCATTTCCGGATGAATCACGGCGCGTGCCACCAGGCCGCCCATGGAATGGCTTACCAGGATAACTTTTTCGCATGTGAAACCTTGTTCCCGATAGCGCGCGATCAAGGCGTCGATACGTTTGGCAATTGCGATGCCCGACTCCGAATTTCCCTTGAGCCAGTTGTATCCCATAGCGTGCACCGGGAACCAGCATCCTTTGACAGTCTCGCGCAGGGTTTTTTCATCGAGCGCCTTGAGGGCTGGACGGGCATGGGCCTGCCATGCGGAGGGCTCCACGCCGATGATGTGTTTCTTCAGGTAGACGCTCGGCGTTCCTCCGGAAAAGGCGCCATTCAAATGGCATTCGCACAGCGACAGGATATCGGAATAGCTACCGAAATAGACCTCTCCCCAGCCACGCGCGCGCGCCTTTTGCTCGCGCGTGCGTGCATTGGTGGTGCCGGGCAGATCGTGCTGGAGCAGCGGCCCGTCGAGCCGGCCAAAACCGTTGTAGCCGACCGAATACTTGACATCGTCGTTCCGCTGGTCGGATGTCTCTTTCGGATCGCCGGTCGGATTGCCTTCAGGATCGTACTGATCGACTTCGGTCTCGGCAGGATCCAGGCGGCGCTGCCGTTCGGCCGGGGAATCATTGTATTGGGGTGCCGTGGCGCCCAGATTGTCGGGCCGCCAGGCAATATTATTATCGGCGCCTAGGGCGCGCTGGCGCGCCGCGCTCATGCGCAGATTCGAGCCCATGATGCCGGGAATAAAAATAATCGGCAAGATGCGCCTTGGCGGGATGTTCTGTACCTGAGGTACCTGGTCTTGCGCGGGTGTGACGAACCCTTGGGCGACGGTACCCTGGTTCGACCCTGGATTGACAGGCAGTGGATAGCCTGGAGGATTGGTTTGATGTGCCATTGCTTGCTCAGCCTTGAAAGGTTCGTGTCTATGCGCCCGCCATTAATCGTCCAGCGCCTCGATGCTGAAGTGAGCGAAGGGGATGGACGAAGTAAGTTTTTGCGTCATGCCCTGCGCATCGGTCCTGCCTTCCACGACCTGGCCATCTTCCATGGTGGCGCGGTAGCGCTGGTCGGGCATCGGTTCGCCGGTGCTGAGATCGACGATACGCACTCGCTGGTCATGGGCGGCGGTGCTGTCGGGCATGCGTGGTGCTGCCGGCTGGCCGTCACCGGGGCCGTTGAAGGCGGTGGTGGCCGACTTGACTTCGAACATGCCGCTGCATTCATGCCGGATATCGCCGCCCCCGAAGCGTGCCTGCGCGCCTTTGGTCACCACGGTCACCTTGGGCGCCTCGATCACCACCTCTTCGGAAGCAACCAACACGATCCGCTTGGCGGACGTGATCTCCACATTGTCGGCGTGGGCCTGGATTTCGACCTTGCCGCTGGCCGCAATGAGCTTGGCCCCAAGGGTATGCGCGAACAGGCTGAGGCTTTGCATCGCGTGCAGCATCAGCTTGCGCCCGGCCGAGACCTGGGTGTTGCCGACGCTGACCAGGTCCACATGGGTTTGCGCGCCGATCGACACACTGGCGCCGCTTCCCACCAGCACGCCGGCCGGCCCCTGTAGTCCCACGATTGGCGCGCCGCCGTCCGGCGCTGGGCCGGCAACGGTATTGCTCCCGTTCTCCCACTGCGTCACATGGCTCGATACCTGCGCCAGCGGCGCTCCGTCGGCAGGCCCGGCTTGATGGGTCTCGGCCAGTTCGGCCAACTGCTTCTGGATTCCCACGAGCGCTTCGGCCAGACCCGCCAGGCCGTCGCGCTCGAGCTGGCGTCCGGCGGCCCGCAGCGAGGCATCGGCACTGATCAGAACACCGCGGGCTCCACGGATCGCGACCGCGCCATCGCTGCGCAGTTCAGCGCCTTCTCCGCGCGCATCGGCACGGCCGTCGCAGCGTGGCTCGGTCAGGTAGCCGAGGTTGAGCTGGCTGTGACCGTGTTCGCTCTCGAGCTGGGCACTGATCTGACCCGGGGTATCGTCCAAACGCAGTTGGTTGTAACGGCGCGCCTTACCTTCCTTGCTGACGATGCCGGACAAATGCTTGTCGCCTGGCAGCCTGCTGGTATGGCTGAAAGAGGGTGGCGGGGTTTTGCCTCCGTGCACGCGGCCGATGATCAACGGTTTATCCGGATCTCCGCCAAGAAATACCACGACCACCTCGTCGCCCACCCTCGGCAGGGAAACCGCGCCGTAGCGCTCGCCCGCCCAACCGCTGGCGAGGCGAAGCCATGCCGAGTCGCGCTCGCTGTCGGATGCACCGGCGCCCTGCGCATGCTGGTGGTCCTGCGTGCGGCACGCGGGAAAGCGCACCTTGATCCGGCCGAACTGGTCGCAATGGATTTCCTCGTCGACCGGGCCGACCACGGTCACTGTTTGCGCGTCGGTGCGCGGCAAGTCGCTGCGCGGATCGTAGGCTGGCACGATCGGGATGCCGCGACGCACGCATGTGAAGCGGTTGGAGTAGCGCATGCCGCGTTCGGCATTGGCTTGTTCGAGGCCGTCGGCCGCGCCACTCCAGTGGTTCAGCGCGAACAGCCGGCAAACGCGTTCGTTGAGTGTCTTCGGCAAGTTGTTCTCGGCTTCGATGCGCAATTCGGTGATCACGAATTCGCGCTCCTCCGGCGGGTGGACATCGATTTCAGGATGGCCATCCATGCGGCGCCAGCGCCCAACCGACATGTCGCGATCGCCGCTTTCTCCCCGAAAAAACTTGGACTCGTATTCTTTACGCTGCATGCGAAGAATGCCGAGCTGGCGGTAGTCGGCGCTATCGTCACCGGCGTGAGGAACGTCGACCAGGTAATCGTCGAGGCTGGCCGCGAAGCGGTTGCCGAGTGGTCCTTGATCGTTACTGCCGATATTCTCGCTCGCCATCGACCAGGCTTGAGCGTAGTCCCAGCTACGGCGCGTGACCTGGCCTGCCGTCAGCGTGCGCACAGCGTGCCAGGACGTGATTCCGTCGCGCTTTTCGGTGCTGTCGTCGCGGTGGTACCGCGCGGGGCCCGCCGCATTTTCCTTGAGCGAAGCGGGGTCGTCGAATAAAACAAGCGTATGCACGGCGCTGTCATTGCTGCCCCGCTCCGTTGGCGCCGCTGAATGGATGTACCAGGCGATGCCGCGTCGCTTCCAGAGGCGACGCAGGAAGGCTGCGTTCGATTCGTTGTACTGCATCGTGAATTCACGTGACGGATAACTTTTCAAGTGCCTCAGGTCGACATCGAAAGCGCGCGCCGCGACCGGATTGCTGGCGCGCCACTCGCGTAGGATGATGTTGGTGATATCGACTTCGCTGGCCTGGCGGAAGACGCGCGTATTGCAGGTCTGTTCAAGCAGCGAGAGTGCATCGCGTACGATCAGCTGATAGGTGGCCAAACCGCCATCGCTTTGGCCTTCGGCAATGGCGCCGACAATGCCGCACACCGAGAGCAAACGACCGGCGCTGGTGACGAACTGCAGTTCGGCCGGATTGGCGACAAATTGCTTGAGCTCCATCCCGGCCTGGCTGGAGACGCACAGCAAGACGTATTCGATACCGCCGCAGATTGTTTCCACTCCGCTGACCTGCTTCACCAACAATAAATCATCGACAACGCCACGTTCGTTCGACAGGCGCAGTCGAATTGGTCGATTCGCTTCCGTCAGAGCGTTCAGATCAATGGGCAATTGGGAGGGCAACATGCACAAAACTCCTTGAAAGGAAGCGGGGCGGCGTGCACCGGCAATTCCGGCGGGCGCAACAAATTTGGCAAGCTAAGATTACATGTTGTATTGCATCTAAGTCAATATTTCCATTAATTTATTTTTTTTGCCCGTGCACTCAGTGCTTTGCCTCCATTTTGTGTTGCCGGAAGTGGCCTTGCCTGCGCCATGCCGTCCATCTTTGCTATGCTATCGACTTTCCACCGGCGGGCGCTGTTGCCCGGGCCGGCGAACCTTATTTTACGGAGTAGTGCATATGGCCTCGTTACAAGAGCAGTTTTTGAAAGCCGGCCTGGTCGACAAAAACAAGGCCAAACAGGTCAACCACGAGAAGACCAAGCAGAAGAAGGTCGAGCGCCGCACCGGCGAGCAGAGCGTGGACGAGGCGCGCCTGGCTGCGCTCGAAACCCAGCGCAAGAACGCCGAGCGCGCGCGCGAAATGAACGCCCAGCGCGATGCGGCCGCCAACGAAAAGGCGATCGCGGCGCAGATTACCCAGATGGTGCAGAAGAACCGCCAGAGCAAGGGCAATGGCGATATCGCCTACAACTTCACCCACAATAACAAGATCGAACGCTTCTACGTGTCGGCGGCGGTGCAGGCGCACCTGGTGGCGGGGCGGCTGGTGATCATCCGCCAGGGCGAGTCGACCGAACTGGTGCCGCGCGTGATCGCCGACAAGATCGCCGAGCGCAATGCCTCGATCGTGGTGCGCGTGAACAAGACGACCACCGAGGTCGATGCCGACGATCCGTACGCAGCATTCCAGATTCCCGATGACCTGATGTGGTAAGACCTGTCAGCGGCCCGCCGCCGCGCGCTCCGAGAAACGCGCGCGGTACTGCAGCGGGTTGACGCCGAAATTGCGCAGGAAGACCCGGCGCAGCGTCTGTTCTTCGGCGTAGCCGATCTTCAGGCAGATCGCCTTCAGCGGCAGGGTGCTCGATTCGAGCGCCCGGCAGGCCGCTTCCATGCGGATCGCTTCGACCGTCTTGGCCGGCGTGCGCCCGACCGTGGCGGTGTAGACCCGCACGAAGGTGCGCAGCGACATATTGGCCATCTCGGCCAGGCGCGCCACGCCGAGGTCCTCGTCGATGTGGCTGGCGATCCATGCATGCAAGGCCGCGAAATTGCCGTCGTCGCGGGCCTGCGCCGCCAGCGGGACGCTAAATTGCGATTGTCCGCCGGCGCGCTTGATGAACATGACCAGCTGGCGCGCGGTCTGGATCGCGATCGCGTGGCCGTGGTCCGCTTCGATCAGGGCCCGGTCCAGCATGCGGGCGGACGGCGTGGCGCCGAAGGCGGGCAGGATCCAGTCCATCGCCTTGCCTTGTCCGGCAATCGCGTCGGGCACCAGCAGCAGGCCGTTGCGGGTCCTGACCGGCGCCTCCGTCTGTGCCAGCGCGTGGACGCGGCTGCGCAGGGTGGCGCTGTAGGCGTCGGCGCTCAGGGCAAGCGCCAGTTCATCGACGCCATCGGCGACCTGTATGCCGATATCGTCGCTCGGACGAAGAAAGTAGGAGGCCGCCGCCGTCATGCGGTCGCCGAAGGTGAGGCGGAAGGCGTCGCTGTCGTGCGCGCTGTTCTAGCCCGCCACGCCAAGCTGGGTGGCCGGGGCCTGCGCGTGCGCGTTGCCGCCGATCGCTTCGACCAGCGCCAGCGAGGCCGGTATCGCCGCGCTGATGCCGGCGCTGGTGACGAGTTTGCCGTCGGCGACATAGCGCGTGTTCTTCAGCCAGGTCGTCTCAGGGAATGTCCTGGTGCGTGATTCGTGGGTGCTCCAGTGGCCGGCGGCGCGGCGGCCATGCCGTCCTGTGCGAAGGATGGGGCGAGGCAGGCGAGTGAGCCGAAGGATGCGAGGGAGGCGAGTGCGATGAGCACCAGCCGCGGAAATGCAGTCATGAGTCGAACTCCGGTAAGCCGTCGGATGGGGTTTCGGCCCGGATTGCCATGCATCCGGGGTGCGAAACCATCTTATGAGGCCGGAGCTTTGGCGTAAATGACAAAATACGGTCAATTTACGCCACGGGGCCGCGGGTGCTGCCCCGGACAAAAAAAAAGCCAACCGCGCGGGTTGGCGTTTTGGGGACCGCGTGCCGGATTACTTGGTGGCCGGGGTAGCTGGCGTTGCCGGCGTTGCCGCCGCGGTGACCACCGGTGCTGGCGCGGCGCTGGTCGCCGGCGCGGCTTGTTCCGCTGGCTTGGCGTCCTTGGTGGCCTTGGCCGCCTTGGCGTGCTTGGCCTTCTTATCGGCCTTCTTCTCGGCCTTCACTTCGGTTTTCACTTCGGTCTTGGTGGTGACTTCTTCCTTCACGCCGGCAGCCGCCTTGGTTTCCTTGACTTCGGTCTTGACCGAGTGGGTGTCCTTGGCGCCGTGGGCATCCTTGGCATCGGTCTTGACGACCGTGGTTTCCTTGCTGTCGGTCTTGACGACGTGCGCTTCGGTCTTTGCCGCCGGCGCTGCTGCCGCGGGGGCAGGAGCTTGGGCGAAAGCTGCGGTTGCGAACAGGCCGGTAATCAGGGTAGCGATGGTTTTTTTCATGATGTGGTTTCCTTGGTGTTGGTATAAACGGTTTATATTATTTTGTATGGTGGGGCTTGGCGGCTTACTTGACTGCTGCCTGAGGCGCCGGCTCGACGGCTTTCTCGACAGCCTTGACGGCCTGGGTTGGTGCTTTGACGTCGGCTTTGGTTTCAACCTTGACGTCGGCCTTCGCTACCGGTGCTGCTGGTGCCGGGGCCGGCGTTGGAGCTTGTGCAAACGCAGCGCTGGCGAACAGTCCGGCGGTCAGGGTAGCGATTACTTTTTTCATGGTCAGTCCTTTTTCTGGTTTGAGGTTCGGTGCACATTTGCCGTGTCACTGAGCTGAAAACGCCGCCCGCAACCGATGAGTTGACGGTCTTTACACGCGCTTACAACTTGCTGTATCTGCTTACAACTGGGCATCCTGAAACGGATTGCGTGGCATCCATGCAAATCTTGTCTTCCCGCCTAAGTAGAACTCCTGATGTGATTGTTGGATGGAAACATCATTTTCTAAAAAATAAGACTTGCTCGATTTTTTAGCGCGCAATCCATGTATTCTGAACATGAACCTGCGCGCTTCGATTGCGCCGCACGGCAGCTTTCCTCCTTATTTCCATTCTCCTGATATGAACACTTCACTCACCCGACCCCGGGCACTGATGGTTGGTGCCAAGTTAACGCTATTCACCATTGCCTTGATCAGCGCGATCTTCATCGCCTTCATCCTGTTCGTGGCGCACACCATGTCGAGCGCTATCGAAAAGCGCGCCAACGCCGCCGTCAACACCCAGGCCGAGGGCGTGGGCAACGTCATCGAAACCTTCAACCGCACGCAGCTGGCAAACATCGGCAAGTTCTCCAAGGTGTTCGCCAGCCTGTTGCCGGGCAAGTTCTCGGTCGACAGCACGCGCAGCGTGCAGACCGGCGCGGTGACGGTGCCGGCGATGCAGCACGACGGCGTCGACCTGAACCTGAATTTTTCCGCCGTCGACCGCTTCTCTGAAATGAGCGGCGGCAATGCGACCATCTTCATCCGCCATGGCGAGGATTTCGTGCGCGTGGCCACCTCGGTCAAGAAGGCGGACGGCGAGCGCGCGGTCGGCACCAGTCTCGGCAAGACCCATCCGGCGTTCGAGAAGATCATGCAGGGCCAGACCTATCGCGGCATGGCGGTCCTGTTCGGCAAGCCGCACGTGACCGAATACGTGCCGGTGCTCGATGCCGGCGCCAGGGTGATCGGCATCCTGTACGTGGGCGTGGACATTTCGCAGGACATCGATGCGCTGAAAAGCCTGATCAAGTCGCTCAAGGTGGGCGCGTCCGGCTACTTCTTCGTGTTGAATGCCAAGGAGGGCGAGCAGCTCGGCGACTACGTGGTCCATCCCGCGCTGGAAGGCCAGAAAGCGCTGGCGCAGCGCGATACCGGCGGACGCGCGTTTATCGGCGAGATCCTGCGCACCGGCAAGGGGTCGATGCACGTGGTGCCGGCCGGCGCGAAGGGCCAGCCCGAGCCGGAGCGCATCCTGGTCTACAGCACCAACAAGGACTGGAACTGGACCATCGTCGGCGTGGCCTTTGCCGACGAAGTGACGCATGAAGTGAGCAGCATGCGCCTGACCCTGTTCGTGGTGGGCGGCGTGGCCCTGCTGGGCTTTGCGGCGGCGCTGTTCTTCATCGTGCGCAAGATCGTCTCGACCCCGCTGGGACTGGCGACCGCCGCCGCCGCGCGGCTGGCCCAGGGCGACCTGACGGTGCGCCTGCACGCCAGCGCGCAAGATGAAATCGGCCAGTTGATGGAAGCGATGAACGGCATCAGCGCCGGCCTGGCCACGGTCGTGACCAGCATCCGCCAGGGGACTGGCGAAGTGGCGACGGCGTCGAGCGAGATTGCGTCCGGCAACCAGGAACTGTCGTCGCGCACCGAGCAGCAGGCCGGCTCGCTGGAAGAAACCGCGTCCTCCATGGAAGAGCTGACCGTGACCGTGCGCCAGAATGCCGACAACGCGCGCCAGGCCAACCAGCTGGCCCTGTCGGCTTCGGCCATCGCCCAGAAGGGCGGCAAGGTGGTGGCGCAGGTGGTCTCGACCATGGAAGCGATCGACGCGTCCTCGAAGAAGATTGCGGACATCATCAGCGTGATCGACGGCATTGCGTTCCAGACGAATATCCTGGCCCTGAATGCAGCCGTGGAAGCGGCGCGCGCCGGGGAGCAAGGGCGCGGTTTTGCGGTGGTGGCGACCGAAGTGCGCTCGCTGGCGCAGCGCTCGGCCCAGGCGGCCAGGGAAATCAAGGCCCTGATCGACGACTCGGCCGCCAAGGTCGCCACCGGCAGCGAACTGGTGACCAGCGCCGGCCGCACCATGGACGAGGTGGTGGGCAGCGTCAGGAAGGTCAACGACATCATGGGCGACATCGTGGCCGCGTCCGACGAGCAGAGCGCCGGGATCGGCGAAGTCAACCAGGCGGTCGCGTCGATGGACCAGGCCACCCAGCAGAACGCGGCGCTGGTGGAAGAAGCGGCTGCGGCGGCGCAAGCCATGCAGGAGATGGCGGCCGAACTGGAACGCTCGGTGCGTATTTTCAAGCTGGGGTAAGCAAGGGACGGGGCTGTCGACGGCGCGTCGTTTGTGGTAACGTTGGCAATATCCGAAACCGCCAGCCTGTCATCCCTGCCGATGAGGGAATGCTCACCAAAGGAGATGGATGACGATGCGCTCGATGGGCTTGATCTTTGCGGTGGCGCTCGGCGCTGGTGCTGCAGCGTCTGCGCGGACCGGCGTGGACAGCGTGTACACCAGCCTGGAGGGCAAGGCGTGCAGGAAAACCATCGATGACAGGACGACCGGTGCTTTCACCCTGACATGTCCGGGCCCGGGCAAGTTCGCACTGCAAGCGCTGGACGACGATGGCCGCAGTTCGGTGAACGTGGTCGCGCCGGACCGGCGCGTGTTTGCGTTGCGCTACTGGGACGTGGTCGCGCAGGGGTTTTCCTCGCTGGGAAAGACGGCGGAGTGGCGTGTAAGCAGGGTCGACGGCAGGATGGTTCCTGCCGCCTTGATCGTGCGCGTCAACGCGACGGATCAATCCGATCCCGAGCATCCGAAGCGCGTGGCGCTGCTGGCGGTGGCGCAGATCCGCGAGAACGCGGCGTGCGTGGTGAAAACGGTCGCTGCCGGCGCTGCCAAGGCCAACGCGCAGGCCAGGGCGATCGCCGACGGCCCGCGGCTACCCTGTCTGGGGCTGTAGCTCACTGCGCCGGCACGCTCATCAGGCCGGTGTAGTCCTCGCTGCCGTCGATATTGCCGAAGTCGACCGGCGGAGCGTCGGACGGCTGGGAATTGGACAGTCGCACCTGGAATGTATCGGCATCGATCTGTCTGGACGTGCCGGGAAAGCACAGGCTGACGATTTCTGCCGGATGTCGCTTGATTGCATTGAGGGTAAAGTTGTTGATGCCGCGCTTCCAGGTATTGCCGGTCTTGAGGATGTACGACACATGCTCGGCCTGCACCATATTGCCGGGTGCGCGCCGCCAGTTTTTTCCAAATGTTGACGAAGTCCGTGTCGGCGCAGTAGCGTGTTGCGAAATCCTCGCTCTGCCCCATTCGCCGGGACCGCGGGACACGAACGGCCGGTACGCATGGTGCACACGCACCACTTTCCCCATAGGAAACACCTGCTTCCAGATGTAGTTCACCTGCACATCCCAGACCGGGACGATGTCGCCGTCGTCGCCTTCCTCAGCAGGTGCAGGGTGGTCAGTTGCTGACGTTGCCTAGCGCTCGGGGACGCGACCTTGTTCTTCGGCGCGAAGCTGGCATTGAAGGCAATCTGGGCGTCGCTCAGGCCGAGCTGCTTGAGCTGGGCGGTGATGTCTTGGTTTGCGTGCAAGGCGATAACGCGGGTGCTGAAGTCGACCGCCTTGCCGTCGACCTTAATGACAACCCGGAACGCTGGCCTTAATAGGTGTCGCTTCCTTGCGTCATGGCAGGATAGGCTGGCAGCAGGAAGACGATAGTCTCTTTCACGTCGTTTGGGGATTTGTTGAGGAATTCGTAGTCCACGCGGATCAGGCTGGGGCTGACGTTGAGCATTTCCTTTTTCATGGCGATGGCATCGGTCTTGCGGAACACGATGACGTCGGCGCTGACGCCGGCAATGCCGTCGTTGGGCAGCGCCAGGACGGGAAAGAGCAGGGCGGCGAGAGTGGCTATAAGGGGAGTCGTGAGTGTGATTATGGCTGTGTTGTGATGGCGATGAATGGCTGTGGAGCCGTTGAGACGAGCGCAACTACCGGAAGCCGGTTGCGCGGGATACGACTCCGGTGCAGATGTCGCAATTACGTGCGTGATACAACGTACCGGACTTGAATTGCGCGGTACATTCACGCTCCGAAGAAGAGCTTAAGAGATTCCCGAATGGTAGATCGGTTAGACCCCCTCCGGAGAAGTCGTCTGATGCAAAAAGTCCAGACGAAAGACACAGGTCCCGAAAAAAAAGTTCGGTCGATCCTCCATGGGCTCGGCTATCGTTTTCGTTTGCACCGCAAGGATCTCCCCGGCACCCCCGACATTGTATTTCCGGGTCGTCGCCTCGCAATTTTCGTGCATGGGTGCTTCTGGCACGCCCATGGTTGTCGAAAAGGACAACCGCCAAAATCGCGCCAAGAGTACTGGCAGCCCAAGCTTCAAGCTAACCGTACGCGCGATATCCGGAATGTCGAGGCGCTTGAGCAGGCTGGCTGGCGCGTCGGCGTTGTGTGGCAGTGCGAGCTTGCAGACCACGCCGCACTTGTCGCGCATCTTGAAGGATTGCTCTCCGAGGACCGGTAGTCGCTTTCCTTATGCTGATCACGGGCGACTGATGCGGCTCAACCTGCATACGAATTTGCAAGCTCATGAAAGCCTCGAAACCTAGTATACTGTATAAATTCACAGTATTTTTAACGTTGCCTTGCTGGCTAGCATCGTCGCTCATGAGGTGGGATCGGCCGAAATCGATCGACTTTGCGTCCGGGACACGTTAAAATGCTGCGGTTTACAGATCAGTTTTCGGAGTGGAGAGCAACATGACACGACCAATAGGAATCGACCTTTTCGCTGGGGCAGGGGGATTGTCGTTAGGGTTCGAACAAGCAGGTTTCGATATCGCAGCCGCTGTCGAAATCGATCCAATCCATTGTGCGACCCATGAATTTAACTTTCCTACGTCGAGAACCATATGTGCAAGCGTGGTCGATTTATCTGGTGAGCAGATACGGTACTTGGCAGGGCTCGAGGATCGTGAGATCGATGTCGTGTTTGGCGGCGCGCCGTGTCAAGGCTTCTCGATGATGGGTAAGAGAGCGCTGGATGACAGTCGAAACCAACTGGTATTTCACTACGTGCGTATCGTGAGCGAGTTGCAACCGAAATACTGCGTTTTCGAAAATGTGAAGGGGTTGACGCTTGGAAAGCATGCGCAATTCTTGACAGAACTTGTTGAAGCGCTGGGTACTGCAGGATATAAGGTTTTGTTGCCTTATAAGGTCTTGAATGCAGCAAGGTTTGGAGTGCCGCAGTCGCGCGAACGGTTATTCCTCATGGCGGCGCGCCACGATCAAAAGATGCCGGAATACGCAGAGCCTTTAGACTTCTCCGTTACCGTAAGAGATGCAATCGCCGATTTGCCCGATGCTGACGATTTTAGCGTGCTTGAGGACTCCGATTCGGTCGAAGTAACTTGGGAGACGGAATCGGATTACGCATTAAAGTTGCGAGGCCTGGCAAAAGATGTTTCCGATTTCGGTTACAAACGTATTTTCGACCCTAATTTGTTAACGTGTAGTTTAGTAACCGAGCATACCGAGCAGTCGAAGACGCGCTTCCGGGAGACCACGCCGGGCAAGACAGAATCGATCAGCCGGTTTCTGCGCTTGAATCCGGACGGTGTATGCAATACGCTTCGTGCAGGCACCGATAGTGCGCGTGGCGCTCACACTTCTCCAAGACCGATCCATCCGATATATGCACGCGTTATAACTGTGCGGGAAGCTGCTCGACTGCATTCTTATCCCGACTGGTTTAGGTTGCACGCAACAAAATGGCACGGATTTAGACAAATTGGTAATAGCGTCCCGCCGTTGCTTGGGCGAGCGGTAGCCGCGTCCGTTGTGCGGGCGCTAGGGATTGTTCCGACCAAGCCTAAAAAGGTATTGAAATTGGGAGATCCCGCACTTTTGACGATGAATATGGGGCAAGCTGCTGCGTACTTCTCCGTTTCTCGAACTGTGATCGCTCAGCGCGCTAGAAAAGACGGGAAACGCAAGGATGCAGCGGAGAACTCTTTGCAATTGTTCGCCGAGATCGATGTTTAAGCAGAATTCGTCTCCATGTCATAAGAACATTTCGCACGGCAAATTTTTCTGTTAGGCTACAGTTCTTACAGCCTTTTTGCAAAGATGCCGGTATATGCCAAACTCGAAACCATCGAAAAAACTCAATCGATACCAAGCGATAATTGCGCGCGTTTTTTCAGATCACTATACTGAGTCTGCAGTCGAGTTCGAGTTTACTCGAGACGAAATCGAACATATCGCGCACTCGTTAGAAATTAAATTGCCAAAAAACCTTGGAGACATTTTTTATTCATTTCGATATCGTGCCGAATTGCCTGAAATTATTACTCGAACTGCATTGGAAGGGCGCGAGTGGATCATTCAGGGAGCCGGTCGATCTCGTTATCGTTTTAAGCAAGTAAGACTTAATCGGATAGTGCCCCGTGAAGAGCTTCTAACAATAAAAATACCGGACTCTACACCAGAGATTATAAATGCATACGCTTTAACGGATGAGCAGGCGTTGCTTGCAAAAGTTCGATATAACCGTCTGATAGATATTTTCTTGGGCATTACTGCATATTCTTTGCAGAATCATCTCAGGACGACAGTTTCCGATGTAGGGCAGATTGAGATCGACGAAATATATGTGGGAATTAATCGACATGGAAGGCAATTTGTCGTTCCGGTGCAGGCCAAGGGCGGTAGCGATAAGCATGGAGTTGTACAAACACAGCAAGATATTGTTTGCTGTGCGCAGAAATTCCCCGGATTAACCTGTCGGGCAGTTTCTGCACAATTCATGGCCGATAATCGGATCGCGATGTTCGAATTGACGGTTCAGGGTGAAGAAATCAAGGTCGTCGACGAGAAACACTATCAACTTGTCACCGCGAACTCAATCACTGCCGATGATCTGAGTCTTTACTCACAGCACGGAGACTGATCCTTGGAAATATTAAGTAGTCGCGTATACTCTCGAAAATCATTTGTCATGACCATGACCATGACCATGACTTAGTGGAAAATCATTCGAGCGTGCCATTTTATTTTTTTGCACTCTTGGTTGCTCGATTAGATAGGTAACGCGGAGGCTATCCTTTAGTTGCTTTTCGTAAAAATTCATGAAGTTGACGAACGAGATAGCGCGGCATGTACGATGATTTCTCCCCGTCGCCAGCAAGCTCTCCTCGTATCCATTTTAGGCAGATGGGCAGTCGGTACGCGTTTCGAAACCAATGCCACATCGTTGCCGATGAGATGTTCCTGAGGAAAAATAAGCAGCATTGAAGCTAGTCTCAAGGTGACGCATGCTTACTGCCTCTTTGCCTATCCTTATGTTGCACTAATACCGTCGGCACGGCTCGAAGTTGGACAAGAGACACGTTTAGATTAAACCGGCAACATCTGGTCGATCAGCGCTTCATCAGGCTCCAATTGCCCGCGTAGTATCCTCGAGGTCGTTACCTATCGATACCCCCTCAGCAAACCGGCTCTTGCCGCGTTCGGGTGCGTAGCATGTGACCCACCGATCTTCGGCGTTACATGCAGCATTGGGTTGTCCAAACTACCGCAGTGGGTTGTTAGCCGGGCGGAGCATCGCGTGAATAGCACCCGCCTAGTTCAAACCAGTTAATAACTGGACTAACGCCATTCGCCGCGCATCGAATGCACAATTCTTACATAGTCTCAACGCGTGCGGCATGTAAGTCGATGTGTGGCGAACCTATGTGTTCCTTGCGTGACGTAACGTACGGAAGAGGCCGGCTTTTCACGGCATTCTTGACACATCGACACCGCACAACCTCAACAGGAGCAAGATCATGGGTAAATATGTCATTGGCTGGATGCTGGGAATTCCGACCGTCGTACTGGTGGTTCTGTATTTCATCTTTAACTGATGTTCCGCCGCCGCACATGAAAACGCCACCTTCGGGTGGCGTTTTCATGTGCGGCGCGCAATGACGGAACTTTCCCATGGTGCGGCGATGATGGCGGCTGCTTTTTACTCCTCTCCACGTCGTGCCTATCGTAGTATTCAACGATGACGACCCACGCAAACCCTGCTCTGACCCCCGCCCCGATGTCGGGCAGCATGGGCAAAATAACACTGCGATGTTGATGTGTGACAACAGTTTTTTCCTATTCACACCGCAATCGTTCACGCTTGCCGTGAACCCGCCGATAATTCTATCTGGCACCTTCTACCGACACAGGATCTCCCTTGCAGTATCTCAACGGCACCTATCACCCGGGCTTGGTCCTGCTCTCCGTCTTTGTCGCCATGATGGCGTCCTACACCGCCATCAACCTGACCGGCCGGGTAGTGGCCACGCGCGGCCGCGCCAGCGTCCTCTGGCTGGCCGGCGGCGCGCTGGCCATGGGCTGCGGCATCTGGTCCATGCACTTCATCGGCATGCTGGCCTTCAGCCTGCCGATCCGCATGAGCTACGACATCGGCATCACCATGCTGTCCCTGCTGGTGGCGATCGGCGTGTCCGCGTTTGCCCTGCGCATCGTCACCCGCGCCAGCGTCAGCCGCATGCATTTTCTGGTCGGCGGCTTGCTGATGGGGATCGGTATCTGCGGCATGCATTACATGGGTATGCATGCCATGAACATGTCCCCGGCCATCGGCTACGACGCCGTCGGCGTGGCGGCCTCGGCAGTGATTGCCGTGCTGGCTTCGATCGTGGCGCTGTGGCTGGCCTTCACCCTGCGCGCCGGCACCAGCTGGGTAGCGCATGCCAAGAAGGCCGGCGCCGCCGTGCTCATGGGCCTGGCCATCATCGTCATGCATTACACCGGTATGGAAGCGGCGCGCTTCGACGCCGCCAGCGTTTGCACGTCCAGCGGCGGATTGGACGGAAACTGGCTGGCGCTGCTGGTCGGCGTCGCCGCCGTGTCGCTGCTGACCATGGCCTTGCTGCTCTCGGTCGTCGATTCGCGCCTGGCCACGCGCACGGCCAGCCTGGTCAGTTCGCTGCGGCGCGCCAACCGCCAGCTGCACCACCAGGCGCTGCACGACAGCCTGACCCGCCTGCCCAACCGCAGCCTGCTGGAAGACCGCATTCTGCAGGCCATCCACGGCGCCGAACGCTCGGGCAAGCGCTTCGCCCTGATGTTCCTCGACCTGGACCGTTTCAAGACTATCAACGATTCGCTCGGCCACCAGTACGGCGACAAGCTGCTGCAGGCGGTGGCGGCGCGCCTGAGCGGCTGCCTGCGCGCCAACGACACGGTGGCGCGCCTGGGCGGCGACGAATTCGTGGTGCTGCTGGGCGAGGTCGGGGCGCCGGCGGCGGTAGCCACGGTGGCGCAGAAAATGCTCGACACCATCGCCCTGCCGCTCGATGTGGAAGGCCAGGTGCAGAGCGTCTCGGCCAGCATCGGCATCAGCATGTACCCGGACGACGGCGCCAGCCTGCGCGAGTTGATGACCAATGCCGACAGCGCCATGTACCACGCCAAGAAGGTGGGGCGCGCCAACCACCAGTTTTTCGCGCCCGCCATGAACGCCGCGGCCGGCGCCCGGCTGGCGCTGGAGCGCGCGCTGCGCCAGGCGCTGGAAAACCAGGAATTCGAACTGCACTACCAGCCCAAGGTCGATGTCGCCAGCGGGGCGGTGGTGGCGATGGAAGCGCTGCTGCGCTGGCGCTGCCCGCAGCGCGGCATGGTGCCGCCCAGCGATTTCATCGGCGTGAGCGAGGAAATCGGCCTGATCATTCCGCTGGGCGCCTGGGTCCTGCGCGAGGCGTGCCGCCAGAACCGCGCCTGGCAACTGGCCGGCATGGCGCACCTGCGGATGGCGGTCAATCTGTCGGCCTACCAGTTCCGCCAGAAGGATTTGCCGGAGTTCGTCGCCGCCGTGCTGAAGGAAACCGGGATGGATGCGTCCTGCCTGGAGCTGGAAGTGACCGAAAGCGTGGTGATGCACAATCCGGCCGAGGCAGCGCAGATCCTCGACCGCCTGCATGCGCAGGGCATCCATATTTCGGTGGACGATTTCGGCACCGGTTATTCGAGCCTGAGCTACCTGAAGCAGTTCCGCCTCGATACGCTCAAGATCGACCGCTCGTTTGTCCGCGACATCAGTTCCGACGCCGACGACGCGGCCATCGTGCGCTCGGTCATCGCGCTGGCGCACAGCCTGCGCCTGCAGGTCATTGCCGAAGGCGTCGAAACGGAGGAGCAGCTGGCCTATCTGCGCGAACTCGGGTGCGACCAGTACCAGGGCTACCTGCGCAGCAAGCCGTTGCCGGCGGCGCAGTTCGAAGCCCTGCTGCGCAGCGGCGCCGCCGACACCCCGGCAGCCGCGCCGAAGATCGTGGCGCGCTAGTCGCGGCCCAGCACATCGCCCAGGCTGCGCTGGCGCCATTTGAGGCCCACCAGCAGTTCGGTGCTCCCGCGCGGCAGCGAGGTGCGCGCCGCGCCGATCGCCACCGATACATTGCGCGACAGCGCGAATTCGGCGCTGGCGCGCGCGCTCTGGCGCCGCAGGGTGGAGCCGGCGATGAATTTTTCGGCCTGCAGTTCCAGCTGCGCCGACCATTGCAGGCCCTGGCGCGTGAGCCCCGCGTTCAGCGCGGCGGCCAGTCCCGCACGGTGCGCCAGGCCGGCGCCGGCTTCCGCGCGCGCACCGGGCAGCAGCGAGAACACCGTGTCGCGTCCCAGCCGCCAGGCTTTGCCGGAATGGTAGGACAGGCTGGTGGCCATGCGGTCGCGCTGCGCGTACGGCTCGCTGCGGGTGGCCAGTTGCAGGCGCCACGCGCGCGGCTGGAACAGGGTCGAGGATGGAATCGCCGATTGCACCACCAGCCAGTCGACCCGCCGCAGGCGCGTCTGTCCGCCGCCGACCTGCAGTTCCGGATTGAGCACCGTGATCTCCGCATGCGGCTCGTAGCCGGGCAGGGGATTGGTCAGCGTGTGCTGGAACGCCGCGTATTCCAGGCTGGCGCTGGTGCGCCCGGCGCGCTGGCGCAGGCCGATGCCGGTCAGGCCGCCGTCATGGCCGTCTTCCGGCGTGGCCGGACTGGCGCGGCTGGCGAGCGGCTCGGGATGGTCGAGTTCGAGGCGGGCCCTGGTGATGGCGTTCAGGATCGCCTTGCGCGTGGCGCGCTCGCCTTCGTCGCGGTCGATCAGGATCGAGGCGTATTCGTAGGCCAGCTGCAAGGTGCCGGCACGGCGCGCGGCCGGTATCGTTGCGTTGGCGGCGCTGTCGGCGCTGTCGCTGCGGCCGAGCGCGATGCGGTGCGCGGCGGCGGCGTCCTGCGGCGGCACCCGCGCTTCCAGGTCGCGCACGCGCTTCGATGCCGATTGCCATACCCGGTGCCCGCCGAGCATGCCGGCGGCGCGCAGGGCGCGGACGGTGTCGACCGGCACCGTCACCTTGCCGAAGCGCTTGAGCAGGGCCGCGCGCGGGCGCGCCACGTCGATCAGGGTGAGCGTGCGGTAGGCGCAGTTCTCGTGCAGGAAGTCGTAGTCGAAGACGCCATCCTTGATTTCCCAGGTATGCAGGAGCAGCCTGCGCACCTCGTCCGGATCGAGCCCGAGTTCGTATTCGTGAATGTCGCGCCCTTCGTTTTCGGCATAGGTGCGCAGGCGGCGGTAGAAGGGCAGCTCGTCGGCCACGCCGGGAAAGCCGCCGAACAGGCCCTTGGCCACGAAGGCCAGTTCGCTGTCGCGCGCGTCGGTGCGGGCCGCGTAGTTGATCGTCGGGCTGAGCAGTTCATTGCCCGACTCGCGGTAGATCTTGAGGAAGGTGTGGCCGAAGGTCGACGAGGGGTTTTCTAGGAAGCTGGAGGCAAAGTCGATGCTGATGCGGCGGCCCGGAAAGCGCGCCAGCCATTGCGCCAGCTGCGGGCACTGGTCGAGGGCGCTGTCGGCGCCGCCGTGCCCCAGCCGCAGGCGCAGCCATTCGTAGCGGGCCGGAAAGCGGCAGGCGAAATCCTGGCGCCGCTCGGGCGCCTCCAGCGCCGCCAGGTCCGCCAGCAGCTCGGCGGCGGGCGAGGTTTTGCCTTCCGGCGAGAGGAAGAACTGTGGACGGTCCGCTTCGCTCAGCATGGCGCCGTCGCCGCGCTCGCGGTAACGCAGCAGGGCCAGCCAGGCCGGATCGGCGGCGATCCGTTCGGCATCGGGCGTGGTGACGGCGGCCAGGACGGGATGGCTGGCACCGGCGCTCAGGCAGGCGCCGGCCACGATCAGGCGCAGGGTTGTCATTGGGGGGGAACGGGGCAGGCGCGGCCGTTGTCGTAGTGCTGCGCCAGGCGCTCGGCGAACAGCCGCGTATCGGCGGCATCGGCCAGGGTGCGGCGCAGCCAGGCGAGTTTGAGCGCGTCGTCGGCGCAGTGCGGGAAATAGCTGCTCAGGGTATGCAGGTACGGCCCCTGCTTGCGGATCAGGTCGGCGCCGATGCGGCGCTGCGAAAACAGAGCAAAGTCGCGCAGGATGATGGCATCGGCGGACAGCGCCGCCGATGCCGGTACAGGCTGGGCGGCATCGGGAGCGAACTGGGCGCAGCCGCAGGCGGGCGCGCCGGCCTGCAGCGCGGCCACGGCCAGGGCGGCCAGCGTGCTCATGCCGCCCATGGTGCTTACCTGGCGACCGGTTGCAGGTCGATCATGTATTCGCCCGGGTCGTATTCGCGCGAGGCGCCGGTCGAGGTGTCGATGGAGGTGCTCAGCGGGCTGCCCAGGGCGATATTGCCCCACATCCATGGGTTCATCTTGGCGGTCAGCGGTACTTCGGTCGGCACGAAGCCGGCCTTCTGGACGAACAGGGCGCCGTGCTTGCGCGACAGGGTGACCGTCAGCGGCGTGGTGCCGACGGCAACCTTGTTGGTGATGCTGACCTGGCCCTGGCTATCGGTGGTCTTGAGCGCGGTGTAGACAGTGGCGCCCGCAGGATTGCTGGACACCTGGACTTGTTGGGTGGTGCCGGAGTTGATGGTACCGCAGCCGGTCAGGGCCAGCGCAGCGGCGGCGACGGCATACGCCGGCGCGAACTTCAGGGAAAAACGGGTCATCGTGAATCTTTCGGTGGTGCGGAGGGATGGTTGAAAGAATATCGGCGGAGTATTTATCATTGCCAATAAATCTTTCCATAAGGATATCATATGGCACGTATTTATCCAATAGTTGGTAGCCCATATCGCGGCTACTGTTGCTAACCGTGCTGTACGGCGGGGTATGGCGGCGGCGCGGTACACTTGGGCCCATCGGAAACGGCGGTCGAGGCGGGAATGCGCATGATGGATTTCAGTTCGTGGCAAGGGGCGATGAGCACCATCGTCGGATTGGCGGTCTTCACCCTGCTCGGGGTGGGCGTGCGCATGCTGATGATGCAGACCATCCAGCAGCGGCGCGAGCGCATGAACCGCCAGATCAACGAGCGCCTGAAAACCCTGATCGCCGCCTACCGCACCCTGGGCGGCTCGTTTACCGGGCAGCTGACGGTCGACCCGACGCACCTGCGCGACCTGCGCCAGGGCGCGGACACGGCCGGACCGCTCGACGGCCCGGTTAGTTCCGAGCGGTCGCGCCGCATCCGCGACGCGGTCGAAGCGGCCCTGGCCGATATCCTGCTGCTCGGCACCGAAGAGCACTGCCGCCTGGCCGGGCAGGCGGCGGCCGACCTGGCCGCCGGCCGTCCGATCCACACGGCGGACCTGGTGATCTCGCTGCGCAGCTTCATCCGCGCGGCGCTCGACCTGGGGCCGGTGCCGGGCGATGTCATCGTGCCGCTGCAGGGGCCGACGCGCGGGCAGGGGGCTGGGGCGCGCGGCAGGGGCGAGGCCGAGCGGGCGGGCAACAAGGGCGCCGACGGTCATAGGCAGGGCGGCGGCGGCATGGGGATGGAGATCGCCCCCGGCATGGCGCGCAACGAGGGCGACCGGGTCGTTTGATGCGGCCGCGCGAACGATAAAAAGGCGAATCGGAACGCAGGGCGATGTGATGGATCAGGCGGCATACACGGCATTTCTGGAGGCGCACAAGGAAGGCAGGAAGAGCGCCGCGACCGCTGCGCTGCGGACGTTCATCGCATCGTTCGCGTCGTCCGAGGAAAAAGCGGCGTGGGTCGCCGGGTTTCTGGAAACGCACGATCCGGAAACGCGCATCCGCCACGAGATCTACGACGCGTTGGTGCTGCCGGTGCTGGCGAAGGGCTACCATGCATCGGATGTCTGGAGCACCAAGTGGCTTGCCATGACCGTTCAGAACCTGTACCAGGCCAAGCATCTGTGGGCGCAACTGGACTTCGTTTCCGGGCATGCCTTGTTGCGATCATGGCGCGCGCTGGCGCCCGGGTGCGATGAAGCCCGGACCGCCCTGTTGAACAGCATGATCGACCTGTTCAGGTTCAGCGAGCACGAATGGCCGGAAGTCATTCTTTGCGGGATGGACGGCGCGACGCTGGAACAATGCCGGGAGATTGCGGATCAGCTTGTCGAAGCCCGTTCGCTCGATCGCGGCGGTATCTGGACGAGCTTCCTGGACGAATTCGAGGAAAAGCTGAGCGCTTATCAACAGCGTCTGCGGAGATAGACCTGGAGAAGGACTTCAGGTTCGACAAACAACAACGCCACCCGAAGGTGGCGCTCTGCGTATTCTTGGTGGCCCGGGGCGGAATCGAACCACCGAC
>NZ_RXLQ01000011.1 GCF_003953935.1 Massilia atriviolacea | reverse complement strand
AATGAAAGTGTCCACGGAACTTAGGTTACCTCACATCGTGTCTGCCGTGTCATCATCGGGTTGACAAAATGTGAACGTTTTTATGATTTCGCTCACGCTTGTTCCATTGCCTAACATTTAGGATTTGCGCAACTGCCATACGGCGCATGCTAAAATCCCACGCTTGTCTGTAGCTAAGTAGGTGGGCGCACCAAGGTTGTGCACCTGTCGGCCTGGCGGCATCGAACATGCAGCAAATTTGCGTACAGCTAATATAACCACAGCCTGAGATCAGTCCCGCCAATGGATCAATTCGCAAAAGAAACAATCCCCATTTCCCTCGAAGAAGAGATGCGCAAGAGCTACCTCGATTACGCGATGAGCGTGATCGTCGGGCGCGCCTTGCCGGATGTGCGCGACGGCTTGAAGCCGGTGCACCGCCGCGTCCTGTACGCCATGCACGAAAGTAATTACGTGCACAACCGCCCGTACGTGAAATGCGCGCGCGTGGTCGGCGATACGATGGGTAAGTACCACCCGCACGGCGACGCGTCGATCTACGACACGCTGGTGCGCATGGCCCAGGATTTCTCCTTGCGCTACACGCTGATCGATGGCCAGGGCAACTTCGGTTCGGTCGACGGCGACAGCGCCGCGGCGATGCGTTACACCGAGTGCCGCCTCGACAAGATCGCCGGCGAGATCCTGGCCGATATCGACAAGGACACGGTCGACTTCCAGCCCAACTATGATGGCAAGGAAAAAGAACCGACGGTCTTGCCGACCCGGATCCCGAATCTGCTGATCAACGGTTCGTCCGGCATCGCGGTCGGCATGGCCACCAACATTCCGCCGCACAACCTGACCGAGATCGTCAACGGCGCCCTGCACGTGCTGCGCAATCCCGACTGCACCATCGACGAGCTGATCGAGATCATCCCGGCCCCGGACTTCCCGACCGCCGGCATCATCTACGGCGTCTCGGGCGTGCGCGACGGCTACCGCACCGGACGCGGACGCGTGGTGATGCGCGCCAAGACCCACTTCGAGGAATACGGCAAGGATGGCGGCCGCATCGCCATCATCGTCGACGAGCTGCCCTACCAGGTGAACAAGAAATCGCTGCTCGAGCGCATCGCCGAAAACGTGCGCGACAAGAAGCTGGAAGGCATTTCCGACATCCGCGACGAGTCCGACAAATCGGGCATGCGCGTGGTGATCGAGCTGAAACGCGGCGAAGTGCCGGAAGTCGTGCTCAACAATCTGTACAAGCAGACCCAGTTGCAGGACACCTTCGGCATGAACATGGTGGCGCTGGTCAACGGCCAGCCGAAGCTGCTGAACCTCAAGCAGATGCTGCAGTGCTTCCTGTCGCACCGGCGCGAAGTGGTCACGCGCCGCACCGTGTTCGAACTGCGCAAGGCGCGCGAACGCGGCCACATGCTCGAAGGCCTGGCGGTCGCCCTGGCCAATATCGACGACTTCATCGCCATCATCAAGGCCGCGCCGTCGCCGCCGATCGCCAAGACCGAACTGATGGCGCGCGCCTGGGATTCCTCGCTGGTGCGCGAAATGCTGCTGCGCACCGCCGAAGGCGCCACCGTCGGCGGCGTCGAAGCCTTCCGTCCGGAGCACCTGCCGAAGCACTACGGCATGCAGCCCGACGGCCTGTACAAGCTGTCCGACGAACAGGCGCAAGAGATCCTGCAGATGCGCCTGCAGCGCCTGACCGGCCTGGAACAGGACAAGATCGTCAACGAGTACAAAGACATCATGGCGCACATCGCCGACCTGCTCGACATCCTGGCCAAGCCGGAGCGCGTGACCGTCATCATCACCGACGAAATGACGGTGATCATGAACGAGTACGGCGTCGGCAACAAGGACGTGCGCCGCTCGACCATCGAGCACAATGCCACCGACCTGGAAACCGAAGACCTGATCACGCCGCAGGACATGGTCGTGACCCTGTCGCACACCGGCTACATGAAGTCGCAGCCGATCTCCGAATACCGTGCGCAAAAGCGCGGCGGACGCGGCAAGCAGGCCATGGCGACCAAGGAAGAGGACTGGATCGACCAGCTGTTCATCGCCAACACGCACGATTACATCCTGTGCTTCTCGAACCGCGGCCGCATGTACTGGCTGAAGGTATGGGAAGTGCCGCAAGGCTCGCGCAACTCGCGCGGCAAGCCGATCGTCAACATGTTCCCGCTGCAGGACAACGAGAAGATCACCGTGGTGCTGCCGCTGTCGGGCGTGAACCGCACCTTCCCGGAAGACCATTACGTGTTCATGGCGACCAGCCTCGGTACCGTCAAGAAGACCCCGCTGAAAGACTTCAGCAATCCGCGCAAGGCCGGCATCATCGCGGTCGACCTGGACGACGGCGACTTCCTGATCGGCGCCGCGCTGACCGATGGCGAACACGATGTGATGCTGTTCTCCGACTCCGGCAAGGCGGTGCGCTTCGACGAAAACGACGTGCGTCCGATGGGCCGTACCGCGCGCGGCGTGCGCGGCATGAACCTGGAAGAGGGCCAGAACGTGATCGCCCTGCTGGTGGCCGAGAACGAGCAGCAGTCGGTCCTGACGGCCACCGAGAACGGCTTCGGCAAGCGTACCCCGATCACCGAGTACACCCGCCACGGCCGCGGCACCAAGGGCATGATCGCGATCCAGACCAGCGAACGTAACGGCCGCGTGGTCGCCGCCACCCTGGTCGAGCCGAGCGACGAGATCATGCTGATCACCACCGGCGGCGTCCTGATTCGCACGCGCGTGTCGGAAATCCGCGAGATGGGCCGCGCCACCCAGGGCGTGACCCTGATCGCGGTCGAAGACGGCACCAAGCTCAGTGGCTTGCAGCGCATCGTCGAAACCGACCTCGAAGACGTCGACCTCGAAAACCCGCCGGAGTAAAAAACGGCGGGGGGCCGGCATTGTTTTCACACTTCGTGCGAAAATGATGCCGGCCCCTTTTTTTTTGACCCGGATCCGGCACGGACAGGGTCATGAAAACGGCGCCGACACATCGCCCCCCATTCGCAAGGACCATCGTGACCCAGATCTACAACTTCTCCGCCGGCCCCGCCGTCCTGCCCAAGGAAGTGCTGCAAGAGGCAGCCGCCGACATGCTCGACTGGCATGGCAGCGGCATGTCGGTGATGGAGATGAGCCACCGCGGTCCCGAGTTCATCTCGATCTACGAAGCGGCCGTGCGCGACCTGCGCCAGCTGCTCGATGTTCCATCCAACTACAAGATCCTGTTCCTGCAAGGCGGCGGCCTGGGCGAAAACGCCATCGTGCCGATGAACCTCGTCGGCCGGGTATCGCCATCGGGCCAGCCGGCCACCATCGACTTCGTGCACACCGGTTCCTGGTCCGGCAAGTCGGTCAAGGAAGCGGCGCGCTACGCGACGGTCAACGTGGCCGCCAGCAGCGAAGGCACGCGCTTCACCACGGTGCCGCCGCAAAGCGGCTGGAAGCTCACCCCCGGCGCCGCCTACCTGCACCTGTGCACCAACGAGACCATCGACGGCGTCGAATACAACTTCGTGCCCGAACTGGCCGACGGCACGCCGATCGTGGCCGACATGTCCTCGCACATCCTGTCGCGCACGATCGACGTGAGCAAATACGGCGTCATTTTCGCCGGCGCGCAAAAGAACATCGGCCCGGCCGGCCTGACGCTGGTGATCGTGCGCGAGGATCTGCTCGGCCACGCGCTGCCGATCTGCCCGTCCGCCTTCGACTGGAGCACCGTCGCCGCGCACGACTCGATGTACAACACGCCGCCCACCTACGGCATCTACATCGCCGGCCTGGTATTCGCGCACCTGCTGCGCCAGGGCGGGGTGGCCGCCGCCGAGCGGCGCAACATCGCCAAGGCCGAACTGCTGTACGCCGCACTCGACGCCGACGATTTTTACCAGAACCGGGTGGCGCAAGACTGCCGCTCGCGCATGAACGTACCGTTCTACCTGCGCGACGAAACACTGAACGACACATTCCTGGCCGGTGCAAAAGCGCGCGGCCTGCTGCAGCTCAAGGGCCACAAGTCCGTGGGCGGTATGCGCGCATCGATCTACAACGCGATGCCGATCGAGGGCGTGCAAGCCCTGGTCGATTACCTGAACGAGTTCGCCGGCCGTACCTGATCGCGGGCGCGTCCCGTGCGAACAACCGATTCACCGCAAACCATGCCGCACCGATGACAGACAAACTTACCCCATTGCGCGAACAGATCGATGCGATCGACGCGCAGATTCTCGACCTGCTCAGCCAGCGCGCGCGCCTGGCGCAGGAAGTCGGCCACGTCAAGGCCGAAACCAGCGCCCCCGTGTTCCGTCCCGAACGCGAAGCGCAAGTGCTGCGCGGCGTGGCCGACCGCAATCCCGGCCCGCTCAAGGCGGCCGAAGTGCAGACCATCTTCCGCGAGATCATGTCGGCCTGCCGCTCGCTCGAAAAGCGCGTCACCGTGGCCTACCTCGGGCCGTCCGGCACCTTTACCGAGCAGGCCGCGTTCCAGCAGTTCGGCACCGCCATCGAAGGGCTGCCCTGCATCTCGATCGATGAAGTGTTCCGCGCGACCGAAGCCGGCACCGCCGATTTCGGCGTGGTCCCGGTCGAAAATTCGTCCGAAGGCGCGGTCAACCGCACCCTCGACCTGATGCTCGGCACCACCACCATCATCAGCGGCGAGATCTCGATCCCCGTGCACCACAGCCTGATGACCAGGACCGGCAATATGGATGGCGTGACGGTGGTGTGCGCCCACTCGCAGGCGCTGGCCCAGTGCCAGGTCTGGCTGAACCAGAACTACCCCGGCATCGAACGGCGCGCGGTGGTATCGAACGCCGAAGCGGCCGTCATGGCCAGCAAGGATCCGGCGATCGCGGCGATCGCCAGCGAAATGGCGGGCGAACAGTACCGCCTCGGCGTGGTCAAGGGCCACATCCAGGACGACCCGCACAACCGCACCCGCTTTGCCGTCATCGGCCACCTGCAGACCAATCCGTCCGGCGCCGACCAGACCTCGCTGGTGCTGGCGGTGCCGAACAAGGCGGGCGCCGTGTACAACCTGCTGGCGCCGCTGGCCGTCAATGGCGTGTCGATGACGCGCTTCGAATCGCGCCCGGCCCGCATCGGCACCTGGGAATACTATTTTTACGTCGACATCGAAGGCCACGTGCAGGACCCTGCGGTGGCCAAGGCGCTCGACGAACTGCGCGATAACGCCGCCTTCTTCAAGGTGCTCGGCTCGTACCCGCTCAGTCTTTGATTTTTTCGAATTTAAAACAACTACAGAGATAAACCATGTCCCAGCAATTCGGTCCAGAATACGTCCGTGCCATCGCCCCCTACCAGGCGGGCAAACCGATCGCCGAAGTCGCGCGCGAGTTCGGCCTCGACGAAGCGAACATCGTCAAACTGGCGTCCAACGAGAATCCCTTCGGCGTGCCGGAGTCGAGCCAGCAAGCCATGGCCGCGGCCGTCGCCGACCTGGGACGCTACCCGGACGCCAACGGTTTCGACCTGAAAGCGGCGCTCTCCAAGCGCTACGAGGTGCCGGCCGACTGGATCACCCTGGGCAACGGCAGCAACGACATCCTCGAAATCGCCGCCCACGCCTTTGTACAAAAAGGCCAGGCCGTGGTCTACTCCCAGTATTCCTTCGCCGTGTACGCGCTGGCCACGCAAGGCGTGGGCGCGCGCGCCATCGTGGTGCCGGCCAGGGAATACGGGCACGACCTCGACGCCATGGCGGCGGCCATCGACGCCGACACGCGCCTGGTCTTCATCGCCAACCCGAACAACCCGACCGGCACCTTCATCCCGGCCGCGCAGATCGAAGCGTTCCTGAACAAGGTGCCGGCCGGCGTGGTCGTGGTGCTGGACGAAGCGTATAACGAATTCCTGGCGCCCGAGCAGCAGTTCGAGTCGAGCCAGTGGGCGCGCAAGTACCCGAACCTGCTGGTCTCGCGCACCTTCTCCAAGGCCTACGGCCTGGCCGGCCTGCGCGTCGGTTTTGCCATTGCGCAGCCGGCCCTGACCGACCTGATGAACCGCATCCGCCAGCCGTTCAACGTCAACTCGCTGGCGCAGGCCGCCGCCATCGCCGCCCTGAACGACAAGCCCTTCCTGGAGCAGGGCGCCAGGAACAACGCGGCCGGCTACGCCCAGTTCGTCGAGGCTTTTGAGGAACTGGGGCTGCAGTACGTGCCGTCGTTCGGTAACTTCGTGCTGGTCAAGGTCGGCGACGACGATGGCGCCGGCGCGCGCGTCAACCTGGCGCTGCTCAAGCAAGGCGTGATCGTGCGCCCGGTCGGCAATTACGGCCTGCCGCAATGGCTGCGCATCTCGATCGGCCTGCCGGCCGAAAACGCGATCTTCATCGCCGCCCTCAAGAAAGCGCTGGCCTGACGTGCTCAATAAAGTCGTCATTGTCGGCGTAGGGCTGATCGGCGGCTCCTTCGCGCGCGCGCTGCGCCATGCGGGCGTGGTCGGCACCCTGGTCGGCGTGGGCCGCTCGCCCGAGGCCATGGCGCGCGCGCTCGCACTGGGCATCGTCGACCAGGTGGCGGACTCGATGCAGGAGGCCATGGCGGGCGCCGACCTGGTGCTGGTCGCCGCCCCGGTGGCGCAGACCGCGACCATCCTGGCCTCGCTGCTGCCGTACCTGGAGGCGGGAACCGTGCTCACCGACGCCGGCAGCACCAAGTCCGACGTGGTGGCGGCGGCGCGCGCCGCGCTGGGCGGGCGTGTCGGCCAGTTCGTGCCGGGGCACCCGATTGCCGGGCGCGAAACCAACGGTCCGGACGCCGCCATCGTCGACCTGTACCACGGCAAGAAGACCGTGCTCACGCCGCTGGCCGAAAATGCGGCCGCCGATGTCGAGCGCGTGGCCGCCGCGTGGCGCGCCTGCGGCGCCATCATCCACACGCTCTCGCCGCAGGAGCACGACACCGTATTCGCCTCGGTCAGCCACCTGCCGCATCTGCTGGCGTATGCGCTGGTCGACGACATCGCCCGCAAGCCGCATGCGGGGTTGCTGTTCCAGTACGCCGCCAGCGGATTTCGCGACTTCACCCGGATTGCCGGCTCCTCGCCCGAGATGTGGCGCGACATCAGCCTGGCCAACCAGGCTGCCCTGCTGGGCGAATTGGACGCATATCTGGCACAATTGACAGGATTGCGCGCCATGCTCGCCAATGGCGACGGCGCCGCCATCGAAGCGGTCTACGCCAACGCCCAGCGCGCGCGCTGCCGCTGGATCGAAGCGATCGAAGCGGCCGAAGCGCCGCCGGCGCCGGACAGCAGTCCCGAATAAACCCAGCATTTCAAGGAACCCTCAGCATGACCCAGCCAAAGCAGTACCCGCACCATATCGATCTCAAGCCCGTCATGCACGTCGAGGGCGTGGTGCGGCTGCCGGGGTCCAAGAGCATCTCCAACCGCACCTTGCTGCTGGCCGCGCTGGCCGAAGGCAGCACCACCATCGTCGACCTGCTGGCGTCCGACGACACCCTGGTCATGCTGGGCGCATTGCGCTCGCTGGGCCTGGGCTGGGAGCAGGTCGATGAGCACACCCACGTCGTGCAGGGCGGCGGCGGCAGCCTGCCGGTGCACGCAGCCGATCTGTTCATGGGCAATGCCGGCACCGCGATCCGGCCGCTGACGGCGGCGCTGGCGGTGATCGGCGGCGACTATACCCTGCATGGCGTCACGCGCATGCACGAGCGCCCGATCGGCGACCTGGTCGACGCCCTGAACGCCATCGGCGCCCAGATCGAGTACACCGGCGTGGAAGGATTTCCGCCGCTGCGCATCCGGCGCGGGCATATCCACGCGCAGCGCCTGTCGGTGCGCGGCAATGTATCGAGCCAGTTCCTGACCGCGCTGCTGATGGCCGCGCCGCTGATGGCGCGTGAGCATCCGGTCACCATCGACGTGGTCGGCGAACTTATTTCCAAGCCGTATATCGAAATTACCCTGAACCTGATGCGGCGCTTCGGCGTGACGGTGCAGCAGGATGGGTGGCAATCGTTCACGGTGCAGCCGGGGCAGCGCTATACCAGTCCGGGCACCATCCATGTCGAAGGCGACGCCTCGTCGGCCTCATACTTCCTGGCGGCGGGCGCGATCGGCGGCGGTCCGATCCGGGTCGAGGGAGTAGGGCGCGACAGCATCCAGGGCGACGTGCGCTTTGCCGAAGCGCTGGAACAGATGGGCGCGACGATCACGCGCGGCGACAACTGGATCGAAGCGCGTTCGAACGGCGTGTTGAAAGCCATCGACGCCGACTTCAACCACATTCCGGACGCGGCGATGACGATTGCGGTGGCGGCCTTGTACGCCGACGGCACCACGACCTTGCGCAACATCGCCAGCTGGCGGGTGAAAGAGACCGACCGCCTGAGTGCGATGGCGACCGAACTGCGCAAGCTGGGCGCGATCGTGGTGGAGGGTCCCGACTTCATTTCGGTGACCCCGCCCGAGGGCGAGCTGAGCGCGGCGACGATCGACACCTACGACGACCACCGGATGGCGATGTGCTTCTCGCTGGCCAGCTTGGATGGTAAAGCGCGGCGCGGCAACACGATGCGCATCAACGACCCGAAGTGTGTCGCCAAGACCTTCCCCGACTACTTCGACGCCTTCGCCGGCATCGCCCGCGACCAACTGATTTAAGCTGAAACTCCTACAACTGAGCTCAACCCGCCTACAACCGGGGTCAGAGCTTTAATTGGAAATAAATTGCTCAGCAACTAAACAATCCGACAACCGGGGACTGAGGTCTGATTCGAAACAAATTGCCACGCATCGACTGAATGTGTTGTCACCAAACGAAGCCGCGTCGTGCGCACGCAGCAGGGCGCCGATGGTACCGGCGGACAGCGTTACAACGCTGCTTACTGCTGCCCCGCGTGCTTACTTCGTTGGCAACTAATTTCGAACCGGAGTTCAGGCCCCGGCGGATCGTTTTTGCAATGTTGCGAATAAAAGCTCTGACCCCGGTTGGTGCGTTTTGAAATGTTTCTAATTAAAGCTCTGACCCCGGTTGTGGGAATGTTGAGCCGCGTTGTGGGATTTTTCGCGGCAGCGTTTTTGCTCGTTTTATCGTGTTTTTACCAGGACATCGTCCCATGCCACATTCTCATATTCCCGTCATCGCCATCGATGGTCCCACCGCTTCCGGCAAGGGCACCGTCGCCCACAGGGTGGCCGATCGGCTCGGCTTCCATTACCTCGATTCCGGCGCCCTGTACCGCCTCACCGCGCTGATGGCCCTGCGCCGCGCCACGCCGCTGAGCGACGAACACGGCCTCGCCAAGCTGGCCGAACACCTCCCCGCCAGCTTCAGCGGCGGCGAAATCCTGCTGGCCAACGAAAATGTCACCCAACTCATCCGCGCCGAGGAAGTTGGCAACATGGCATCGAAGATCGCCGCCCTCCCGGCCGTGCGCCAGGCCCTGTTCGCCCTCCAGCTGGGCTTTCGCCGCGCCCCGGGACTGGTCGCCGACGGCCGCGACATGGGCACCGTTATCTTTCCGCACGCCCAGTTGAAGGTGTTCCTGACCGCCAGTACCGAGGCGCGCGCGCAACGCCGATATAAGCAATTGATTGACAAGGGCTTTTCTGCTAATATAGAAGACCTCCTGTCCGATTTGAAGGCGCGCGACGACCGTGATACTTACCGGGCCATCGCGCCGCTCATGCCGGCGGAAGGGGCGCACCTGCTCGACACCTCCCACATGACCGCTGACGAAGCGGTCGAGGAAGTGCTGAAATGGTATGCGCACGCCAAGTAGTAAAGTAGTAGCAATGGGTGCTTGCAATCGCAATCGTGCCGTTGCAGGCGTTGATTCAACCTATAACCCAGTTTAAGTCGCATGGTGCGATCTCTGCTGGCTAACTCGTGTACAAACTATGTCTACAGCAACAACTGAAGCAACCGGTATGGAAAGTTTTGCAGCGCTCTTCGAGGAATCGTTGTCGCGCCAAGATATGCGCTCCGGCGAAGTTATTTCCGCTGAAGTCGTGCGTCTCGACCACAATTTCGTGATCGTCAACGCCGGCCTCAAATCCGAAGCTTTCATTCCTATCGAAGAATTCAAGAACGACCAGGGCGAACTGGAAGTTCAAGTCGGCGATTTCGTTTCCGTAGCGATTGAGTCGCTGGAAAACGGCTTCGGCGACACCATCCTGTCGCGCGACAAGGCAAAACGCCTGGCCTCGTGGCTGGCGCTGGAAAAAGCCATGGAATCGGGCGAGATCGTCGTCGGTACCGTCAATGGCAAGGTCAAGGGCGGCCTGACCGTGCTGACCAACGGCATCCGCGCATTCCTGCCGGGTTCGCTGGTCGACACCCGTCCTGTCAAGGACACCACCCCGTTCGAAGGCAAGACCCTGGAATTCAAGGTCATCAAGCTCGACCGTAAGCGTAACAACGTGGTTCTGTCCCGCCGCGCCGTGATCGAAGCATCGATGGGCGAAGAGCGTCAGAAACTGATGGAAACGCTGAAAGAAGGCACCGTGGTTACCGGCGTCGTCAAGAACATCACCGACTACGGCGCGTTCGTGGATCTGGGCGGTATCGACGGCCTGCTGCACATCACCGACCTGGCATGGCGTCGTGTGCGTCACCCATCGGAAGTGCTGACCGTCGGCCAGGAAATCACCGCCAAGGTCCTGAAGTACGATCAGGAAAAGAACCGTGTCTCGCTGGGCGTGAAGCAACTGGGCGACGATCCTTGGACCGGTCTGTCCCGTCGTTACCCGCAAAGCACCCGTCTGTTCGGCAAAGTAACGAACCTGACCGACTACGGCGCGTTCGTGGAAGTCGAGCAGGGTATCGAAGGTCTGGTTCACGTCTCCGAAATGGACTGGACCAACAAGAACGTGGCGCCAAACAAAGTTGTCCAGCTGGGCGACGAAGTGGAAGTCATGGTTCTCGAGATCGACGAAGAGCGTCGCCGTATTTCGCTGGGCATGAAGCAGTGCAAAGCCAATCCATGGGATGACTTCGGCGTTACCCACAAGAAGGGCGACAAAGTCCGCGGCGCGATCAAGTCGATCACCGACTTCGGCGTGTTCATCGGCCTGGCCGGCAACATCGACGGCCTGGTGCACCTGTCCGACCTGTCCTGGACCGAAACCGGCGAAGAAGCTGTGCGCCGTTTCAAGAAGGGCGACGAACTGGAAGCCATCGTGCTGGCGATCGACGTCGAGCGCGAGCGCGTTTCCCTGGGTGTCAAGCAACTCGAAGGCGACCCATTCAACAACTTCGCTGCCATGAACGACAAAGGCTCCCTGGTCACGGGTACGGTCAAGTCGGTCGAGCCTAAGGGCGCTGTGATCCAGCTGTCCGAAGAAGTGGAAGGCTACCTGCGTGCTTCCGAAATCTCGCGCGACCGCGTTGAAGATGCCGGTACCCACCTGAAGGTTGGCGATTCGGTTGAAGCGCTGGTCATCAACATCGACCGCAAGGCTCGCAGCATCCAGCTGTCGATCAAGGCGAAAGACAATGTTGAAACCCAGGAAGCGATGCAGAAAATGGCTTCGTCCTCCGACAACAATGCGGCATCGGGCACCACCAGCCTGGGCGCACTGTTGAAAGCTAAGTTCGACAACAAGAACTAAGACACTCGGAATCGACAGATGACGAAGTCCGAGTTGATTAACCGCCTGGCTGAGCGCTATTCTCAGCTGGTGGCCAAGGATGCGGAGTACGCTGTCAAGACCATCCTCGATGCCATGACCAACGCCTTGGCGACCGGTCAGCGCATCGAGATCCGTGGTTTCGGCAGTTTTGCCCTGAACAGCCGGCCGCCGCGCATCGGACGCAATCCCAAGTCCGGCGACAAGGTGATGGTGCCCGAAAAACGGGTGCCGCACTTCAAGCCGGGCAAGCAATTGCGCGAACGGGTAGATGCGATGGTCGGGCAGCCGATTATTGAAGACTGAGTCGTTTGTCGACACAGAAGAACGGCATCCTTGGATGCCGTTTTTTTTCGCCCGTCATGTCCTTGCGCCTGAGGTGAATCTTCCGGCCGTCGACCTCAACGCCGCCGTTCCCGCGCAGGCGGGAACCCGAGTTGGTCGAGCCGCTTACCCGCTCCCCGGCCGCCCTTTGTTTTGGTGTAATATGCGACACTTGCGACCTTTTCAGACTGGACCTGGCTGATGAAATTTGTATCCACCATCGTTGGATTTATTCTGTTTATCCTGTTTTTCGGCTTCGCCCTGAAGAACACGCAGGAAGTCGACCTGCACTTTTTCCTCAATTACGAACTGCGCGGCCCCCTGGTGCTGATGCTGCTGGGCTTTTTCGTCGCCGGCGCCGCCCTCGGCATCCTGGCCGTCACGCCCACCGTGTTCCGCCACCGCCGCGAAACGTCGAAACACAAGAACACCATCGTCGCCCTGCAAACCGTGGCGCGCACCAATGTTGCCCAGCCGCAGCCGGACAGCGTCAGTACGCAGCAATAACCCGGCCATACGCCGGCACTCACGATCTGAAAAACCAACAAAAAGAATCGCATGGAATTTGAAATCTGGATGTTGCTTGGCATCCCACTGTTTTTCGCCCTGGGATGGATCGCCGCGCGCGTCGACATCAAGCAGCTGCTCTCCGAATCGCGCACCTTGCCGCGCGGGTATTTTCGCGGCCTGAACTTCCTGCTCAACGAGCAGCCCGACAAGGCCATCGACGCCTTCATCGACATCGTCAAGCTCGATCCCGAAACGGTCGAGATGCACTTCGCCCTCGGCAACCTGTTCCGCCGCCGCGGCGAAATCGAACGCGCCATCCGCGTCCACCAGAACCTGCTCTCGCGCCCCGACCTGCCGGCCGACGAGAAGGCCCACGGCCAGTACGAACTGGGCATGGACTATCTCAAGGCCGGCCTGCTCGACCGCGCCGAGGAAACCTTCAACCTCCTGCTCGATACGCCCTACGGCGCCCAGGCCCGCCGCGCCCTGCTCGAAATCTACCAGCGCGAAAAGGAATGGCCGCGCGCGATCGAAGCCGCCCTCGGCCTGCAGGAATCGGGCGCCGGCGCGCGCCAGAAGGAAATCGCCCAGTTCTACTGCGAGCTGGCCCAGGATGCCCTGGTCCACATGCACACCGACGATGCCCTGGCCTTGCTCGACAAGGCCCTGCACGCCGACCGCAAGAACGTGCGCGCGACGCTCCTGACCGGCGACGCCCAGCTGGTCAAGGACGATGTCGAAGGCGCGCTGGTGACCTGGCGCCGCGTCGAACAGCAAAGCGTGCCGCACGTGGCCCTGGTGGCGCAGCGCCTGATGGACGGCTACCGCAAGGTCGGCCGCCCGCAGGAAGGCGTCAACCTGCTGCGCTCCTACCTGGCCGAAGCGTCCTCGATCGACCTGATCGAAGTGGTGTTCAAGGCTGTCATCGAACTCGATGGGGTGGACGCGGCCAAGCAGCTGATGATCGAGGAACTGCGCCGCAATCCGACCCTGCTGGGACTCGACAAGCTGCTCGAAGCGCGCCTGATGGACGCCCCGGCCGATGTCTGGGACGAGCTGTCGATGGTGAAGAACCTGGTGCGCGGCTACACCCAGAAGCTGGCGCGCTACCAGTGCAGCCACTGCGGCTTCAAGGCGCGCCAGTTCTACTGGCAGTGCCCGGGATGCAGCCGCTGGGAGACCTACCCGCCGCGCCGCACCGAAGAACTCAATGTCATGAATTAAGCGTATCAGGAACCGATGACCGATCTCGCCACCACTCCCGCGCGCCTGACTGGCGCCGACAGCCATCCCCTCATTGCCGCGCCCGACCTGGGCGCGGTGCGCATCCTGGTCGTCGGCGACGTGATGCTGGACCGTTACTGGTTCGGCGACGTCAGCCGCATTTCGCCCGAAGCGCCGGTGCCGATCGTGCGCATCGAGAAGCGCGAAGAGCGCCTGGGCGGCGCCGCCAACGTGGCGCGCAACGCGGCCGCCCTGGGCGCGCGCTGCGGCCTGCTGGGCGTGGTCGGCGCCGACGAAGCGGGCGAGCAGGTGGCGCAGCTGCTGGCCGAGTCGCGCATCGACAGCTACCTGCAGCGCGACGCGGCCATTTCGACCATCATCAAGCTGCGCGTGATCGGCCGCCAGCAGCAGCTGCTGCGCATCGACTTCGAAGACGCGCCGACCGACACGGTCCTGCGCGACAAGCTCACCCAGTTCAACGCGCTGCTGCCCGATTACGACGTGGTGATCCTGTCCGACTACAACAAGGGCAGCCTGGTGAATGTGGCGCAGATGGTCGCGGCGGGCCGCGCGGCCGGCAAGATCGTCATGGTCGATCCCAAGGGCGACGATTTTTCGCGCTACGCCGGCGCCACCGTGCTCACGCCCAACAAGTCGGAATTCCGCCGCATCGCCGGCAGCTGGTCGACCGAAGCACAGCTAACCGCCAAGGCCCAGGCCCTGCGCGCCGAACTGCGCCTCGACGCCTTGCTGCTCACGCGCTCGGAAGAGGGCATGAGCCTGTACACCGAACATGAAGTGCTGCACATGCACGCCGACGCGCGCGAAGTGTTCGACGTCTCCGGCGCCGGCGACACGGTGATCGCCACCATGGCCTCGATGCTCGGCGCCGGCATGCCGATGGCCGACGCCATCATGACCGCCAACCGCGCCGGCGGCATCGTCGTCGGCAAGCTCGGCACGGCGACCGTGACGCGCGAAGAACTGTTCGGCCGGTAAAACAGCCGAGCCTGCCTACACGATTGGCGTTTTGCCGTTCTGATAACGCTCAATCGGCGCGGTCAACATTGTGCCGGGTCATCCGTTGATTTGTCGGGGCCGCAATCGCGTCCCTCTAATCCGAAGGAGACACAAGATGATCCGACAATTGATGATGGCCGCCGCCACCCTGGTGGCCGCAATGAGCATGGCGTTTGCCCAGGTCGACGTGAACAAGGCGGACGCTGCCGCACTGGACAGCGTCAAGGGCATCGGCCCTTCCACCTCCAAAATGATCCTGGAGGAACGCACCAAGGGCGGCGAATTCAAGGACTGGGCCGACTTTTCCAGGCGCGTCAAGGGCGTGGGCGACAAGCGCGCCGTCAAGCTGTCGCAAGCCGGGCTGCAGGTAGCGGGCAAGCCCTTCGATGGGGCCGCACCGGCAACTGCGGCCAGGGCCGCGCCGGCCGCCAAGCCGGCAGCGGCCGTCAAACCGGCGCAGCCGCCATCGAAGATGTAAGCGCCGTGGTTCCGGCCCAAAAACCCGCCGCCGACGCTGCGGGTTTTTTCATGCGCGCGCACCGGTTTTTTTCGCTGTATGGACGCTCTTGTGCGCTGCGGCTCGTGAGAAGATAAGGCCGCTCATTTCACTGTCGCCCGTCGCAAAGGACCTCCCATGGCATCTGTCCCCTTCACCAAACCCCTGCTGGCCACCCTGATCGCCGCCGCTGCCGGCGCCTGCGCCGCCGCTTCCGCTCCCGCCAGCCCCGACCTTGCGCGCCGCCAGGCCCAGGTCGACAAGATCGTCGGCGACATTTCGCCGCAGCGCATCGAGGCGCACGTGCGCAAGCTGGTCGGCTTCAAGACGCGCCACACCATGTCGGACACGGTGTCGGAGACGGTCGGCATCGGCGCCGCGCGGCGCTGGATCAAGGCCGAACTGGAACGCTGCGGCGCCGCCGCCGGCGGGCGCCTGCAGGTGAGCTTCGACAGCCATGTGGCGCCGGTATCGGCGCGCATTTCGCGCCCGACCGAGATCGTCAACGTGGTGGCGACCCTGCCCGGCACCCAGGCCGCATCGAAAGACCGCATCTACGTCGTCAGCGGCCATTACGACTCGCGCAACACCGACGTCATGGATGCCAGCGGCGACGCGCCCGGCGCCAACGACGACGCGTCCGGCACCGCCGCCGTGATGGAAATGGCGTGCGTGATGGCGCGCCACCAGTTCGACGCGACCATCGTCTTCATGGCGGTGGCGGCCGAGGAGCAGGGCCTGCTGGGCGCGGCGCATTGGGCCGAACAGGCCAGGCTGAAGAACCTGAACCTGCAGGGCATGTTCACCAACGATATCATCGGCAGCTCGCGCGCCGAGGATGGCCGCGTCGACGACAGGCAGGTGCGCCTGTTCGCCGAATCGATCCCGGCGACGAAAGAAAACAGCGAATCGAACCGCGCCCTGCTGGCGACCGGCGGCGAAAACGATTCGACCTCGCGCCAGCTGGCGCGCCACGTCAAGGAAGTGGGGGAGCGCTACGTGCCCGGCTTTACGGTCAACGTGATCCAGCGGCGCGACCGCTACCTGCGCGGAGGCGACCATATGCCCTTCCTGGAACGCGGTTATCCGGCGCTGCGCTTCACCGAGCCGAACGAAGACTTCGCGCACCAGCACCAGAACGTGCGCAAGGAAGGAACGATGCAGTATGGCGACCTGCCCGAGTTCAACGACTACAACACATCGCGCGCGTGACGCGGGTCAATGCGGCGGCCCTGGCCACCTTGTCGCTGGCGCCGGCCGCGCCGCAGAAAGTGCAGATGCGCACCGCAAAGCTGGAGAACGATTCTTCGCTGGTGTGGCAGGCCAACGGCGAGCCTGACCTGGCAGGCTACCGCATCGTCTGGCGCGACACCACCGCCGCCCAGTGGCAGGGCTCCCTGTATGTGGGCAATGTGACCGAGGCGACCGTCAAGCTGTCGAAGGATAACTACTTCTTCGGCGTGCAGGCGGTCGACAAGGACGGCAATGCGAGCGTGGCGACCTATCCTACGCCGCTCAGATAAGGAGCGCCGTTCGCGCCTGCCTTACTTCAGCGCCAGGTAGGCGTGCAGCTGCGCCACCACCGCCGCGCCTTCGCCGACGGCCGCGGCGACCCGCTTGGTCGAGCCGGCGCGCACATCGCCGATCGCGAAGACCCCCGGCACGGTGGTCTCGAGCTGTCCGTGCAGCGAGCCGTCCGGGTTGAGCATCTGCCCGGTCACGCGGCAGCGCGCCATCATGACATCGGTCCCGGTCATCACGAAGCCGGCCTTGTCGACCTGCACGCCGCAATCGGCCAGCCAGCCCGAATTCGGGTCGGCCCCCACGAACAGGAACACGCTGCGCACCGCATGGCTTTGTTCCTGCTCGTCGCGGTGCTGCCAGCGCACGCCGCTCAGGCGCTGGCCGTCGCCTTCCAGCCTGGTCAGCCTGGTATGCGTGTGCAGCACGATGTTGGGCGTCGCCGCGATCCGTTCGATCAGGTAGCTCGACATGCTGGCCGCCAGGCCGCTGCCGCGAATGAGCATGTGCACCGTCTTCGCATGCCCGGACAGGAACACGGCGGCCTGCCCGGCCGAATTGCCGCCGCCGACCAGCACCACGTCCTCGCCCTGGCACTGGCGGCCTTCCAGCGGCGAGGCCCAGTAGTACACGCCGCAGCCTTCGTACGCCGCCAGGTCGGCCAGGTCCGGCTTGCGGTAGCGGGCCCCGCAGGCCAGCACCACGGCGCGCGCCTGCACCTGGCCGCCATCGGCCAGCGACAGGCGCAGCGGATAGCGGTCGCACAGCAGCTTGTCGGCCGCCGCCGGAATCGCCACCTGCGCGCCGAACTTCTGCGATTGCACGAAGGCGCGCCCGGCCAGCGCGCGTCCCGAAATCCCGGTCGGAAAACCGAGGTAGTTTTCGATGCGCGCACTGGCGCCGGCCTGGCCGCCGAAGGCGCGGTTTTCCAGCACCAGCACCGACAGGCCTTCCGAGGCCGCATACACCGCCGTCGCCAGGCCGGACGGCCCGGCGCCGACCACCAGCACGTCGTACACCTTGTCGGGATCGAGGTCGGGCAGCAGGCCGAGGCAGTAGCCCAGTTCGGCCAGGCTCGGATTCTTCTTGACCACGCCGTCCGGGCACACCACCAGCGGCAGCTCGTGCGGGGCGGGCCGGTACATGCGGATCAGCGCTTCGGCGTTCTGGCTGGTGGCCGGGTCGAGCACCATGTGCGGATGGCCGTTGCTGGTCAAGAAGGTCTGCAGGCGGAACAGGTCGGCGCTGCCGGGCGGGCCGACCAGCACCGGCGCGCTGGTGCCCGCTTCGATCAGCCCCACGCGGCGCAGGATCAGGGCGCGCATGATGCGCTCGCCCAGTTCGGCCTCGGCCACCACCAGCGCGCGCAGCGCTTCGGGCGTGACGATCAGCGCTTCGACCGTGCCGGCCGCGTGCGCGCTGACCAGCGCCGGACTGCCCGACAATTGCCCCACGTCCGCCGTGAAGTGGCCGGGGCCGTGTTCGACGATGGTGTGGCTGTTGCCCATGCCGTCGCACTGGCTGATGCGCACCTGGCCGGAGAGCACGATCATCATGCCGGGATTGCCGCCGCCGGCCTCGAAGATGGCCTCGCCGTCGTTCCAGTGCCCGGCGCTGCCGAAGCGGCGCAGGCGCGCGATTTCGGCGCTGGTGAGGACCGGGAACATCTGGTCGCGGCGCGTTTCGTACTTGCTCAGCTGGCTCTGGGCGCGCTCCTGGATGCTGTTGTCGGGAATGAAGTCGGGGGCGGGCAGGGTGCTCATGTGCGTCGGCTCGGTGAGGGAACAGCCTTCAGTCTAGCAGCAAGCTGGCCTGTCTCATACGGACCACGGCATCGTGGATTAGAATGGGTGTTTTGTCGAACTGCAAAGAGCAACCCATGCCTTACATGACCATCGAAGATACGATCGGCAACACCCCGCTGGTGCGCCTGGTGCGCCTGCCGGGCGCCGACGCGGCCGCGCGCAATAACATCATCCTCGGCAAGATGGAGGGCGACAATCCGGCCGGCTCGGTCAAGGACCGCGCCGCCATGTCGATGCTGCGCCGGGCCGAAGAGCGCGGCCAGATCAAGCCGGGCGACACCCTGATCGAGGCCACCAGCGGCAACACCGGCATCGCGCTGGCGATGGCGGCGGCGATCCGCGGCTACAAGATGCTGCTGCTGATGCCCGAGTACCTGTCGATCGAGCGGCGCCAGAGCATGGCCGCCTACGGCGCCCAGATCATCCTCACGCCCAAGACCGGCGGCATGGAATACGCGCGCGACATGGCGGAACAGCTGCAGCGCGACGGCAAGGGCATCATCCTCGACCAGTTCGGCAACGCCGACAATCCGCGCGCCCACTACGAGTCGACCGGTCCCGAGATCTGGCGCGACACCAGGGGCGGCATCACCCACTTCGTCAGCGCCATGGGCACCACCGGCACCATCATGGGCGTGTCGCAGTACCTCAAGGAGCAGAATCCGGCGGTGCAGATCATCGGCGCCCAGCCCGAGGACGGCTCGCAGATCCCCGGCATCCGCAAATGGCCCGAAGCCTACCTGCCCAGGATCTTCGACAAGGCGCGCGTCGACCAGGTCGAGAGCGTGAGCCAGGCGGCGGCCGAGCAGATGGCGCGCCGCATGGCGGCCGAAGAGGGCATCTTCTGCGGCATTTCGGCGGCCGGCGCCTGCGAGATCGCCCTGCGCATCTCGCAGACCGTGGAAAACGCCACCATCGTCTTCATCGTGTGCGACCGCGGCGACCGCTACCTGTCGACCGGCGTGTTCCCCGCGTAAATCGAACCAAGGCGGGCCGCGGCGGCCGGCGCAAAAACAAACGCCTTCCACCTTGCACGGGTCTGACCCGTGCATGGTGGAAGGCGTTTTGCTGTGCTTCCCGCGCGCCGCCCCCCACAGGGCAAGGCGCGGGCTTATCCGGCATGGCCTGCGCGGCCGGCCGGACCGATCCCGCTATTACGCCGGATCGCCTTCTTTTGGCTTGAACTGCTTGTCGCTGATGCGGAACTTGTTGCGGCGGTCGCCCATCAAGTAGCGCAGGTCGCGGATCGACAGGTCGCTGACTTCGTGCATGCGGATCAGCAGGGAGGCGCCGACCGGCAGACGGTGGTGACGGATCTTGGAGATCACTGGCGGCGCCACTTCCAGCGCGCGCGACAGCGCCGCATCGTTCTTGAGACGCAGATTTTCGATCAGCGTATCGAGTAAACGATTTGGGTTGTATTGCAGCAGATCATCGGAGTCCGAATCGCTGTTCATATCAATGCCGACTTGGTTTGTCATGATGTCAATAATTCCTATTGTGAGTGGTGCTGCTAAGTCAAACACGCGGAGCTCGCTGCTGGGTACAACCACCGTCGATGCACTTGCGAATTTATCTTGGGTAACACTTTTTAAAAAATATACACAATTGTACAACGTTTTGTAATCTAATACCGATAAGCAATAACAGATTACAAAATGATGTCAGATGTGTTGTCTGATCGCAACATAGCCGCATTGCAATTCTCTCACAAAATCACCAGAAAACTAATTGTTTTCCCAGAAAACTTAAGTGTAAGACAATTTAGATGCACCCGCCGCACAATTCTAATGAGAACTGGCTTAATAGCAACATCTTTCTGAGTATATTAACGCAAGAGTGGTTTCTATGAAGCACGAATGAATAGTCGGGCGGACACATGGGACCGGCCGAGGCGGGTTTTTGGCGGCAGAATGCCCCCACTGCGCCCCGATTCGTTACATTCCTTTACAAAGTTTCCATCTGAGCAAGAGGCTGTCCAGTCCGGCTGAGGCGGATGGCACGGCCCAGTTCGATCACCGACATGGCGTAGAAGTAAGAGCGGTTGTATTGCGTGATGGCGAAAAAATTATCGGTGGCGATGCGGTATTCGGTCGGGTCGCTGCCGTTGGGCAGGTCGATCAGGCCGAAACGCTGGTTGGCAGGCAAGTCCAGGCCGGTCGTCACGCCGCCGGCGCGCAAGTCCTCGGCGCGCAACCTGGCCGCCAGACCCTGGTTGAGCAAATTCTCCCAGCTGCCTTGCCCGGAGACGGCGGCCGGGTAAACCAGCGGTCCCTGCTGCTTCGCCTGCCAGCCATGCTGGACCAGGAAGCTGGCCACGCTGCCGATCGCGTCGACCGCCGAGCCGCGCAGGTCGATGCTGCCGTTGTTGTCGTAGTCGACGCCGTAGGCCAGCACGCTGCCCGGCATGAATTGCGGCATGCCGATGGCGCCGGCGAAGGAGCCGAGCATCGATAGCGGGTCGATGTTCGATTTGCGCGCCAGCACCAGCGCGTTTTCCAGTTCGCCCTTGAAGAAAGCCATGCGCGCGGCCCGGTTGGGCGCCTCGGGGTAGGCAAACGCCAGGGTGGCGAGCACGTCCAGCACGCGGAAGCGCCCGGTCTGGCGCCCGTAAATCGTCTCCACGCCGATGATGCCGACGATGATCTCGGCCGGCACGCCGTACTCGGCCTGCGCGCGCGCCAGCACGGCGGCGTGCTGGTTCCAGAACGCCACGCCGGCCCTGATGCGGATCGGCTCGATGGTCGCGCGGCGGTAGTTCTGCCAGTTCTTGGGCTTGCCCTTGGGCGCCGGCTTGACCAGCTGCACGGCGGTATCGATGTAGCGGATCTGTCCGATCAGCTCGGCGAGTTCGGCGCGCGGAAAGCCGTGCCGCAGCGCCACCTCGTCGGCAAAGGCATTGACCGCCTCCGATTCGCTGAATACGGGTGCGTCGCCGGCCTCGGACGCGGCGGCGGCCGTCGCCGCTGCCGCCGCCACGGGCAGGGCCGCCTTGCCGATGGCCCTGGGCTTGGACGGGACGCTTTTCTTGCCGGGTTTCTTGGCAGGCGCGGCCTGGCTCAGGGGGCTTGCCGACACGGCAAGCGCCAGCAAGAGAGAAGTCAATTTCATTAAATGTTGTTCAGTAAACTTTTCAGGGTGGAAGCGAGCCCGGAAGCGGGCGGCCGGGCACTGTATTTGTGGGCGCTGTAGAGCGCCAGGAAGCGCTTCACGGCGGCCAGCTTGTCCGCAGGCAGCTTGCCTTGCGCGAGCCGGGCGGCGTACGCGTTCGGGCCTTCGTCGGCGGCGCGCGCCATGCCAAGCTGACTCATGCGTCGGCACAGGGCCGAGTATAGCGCATCGACCGGATCGGTCCCGCGCCGCTGGCGTAACGCGCGCCACAGCAGCGCCAGCGCGCCGATGGCGGCCAGGATGGCCAGGGTGCGCCAGTGCGCCAGGTTGAGCTTGAGGCTGTCCAGGAAGCCGCTCTGGCGCTCCGGCGTGTAGTTCAGCACCCACTGGTTCCAGCCGTGGTTGATGGCGGCCATGCGAAAGCGGAACTGTTCGAGCAATGCATTGCGTTCGCCGCTGAAGTTGAGCAGCCCGCCCAGGCCGCCCAGGGCCGGCGCGTTCCTGTTCAGTGCGCTCGACAGGCCGCGCTGCACCCGTTCCGGGGCCACGGCGGCGGTCGGATCGACCCGCACCCAGCCGCGTCCGGCGATCCAGACTTCGGTCCAGGCGTGCGCTTCGGCCTGGGTCACCGCCAGGAAGCCGCCGACCGGATTGAATTCGCCGCCCTGGTAGCCGGTGACCACGCGCGCCGGCAGCCCGGCGGCGCGCATCAGCACCACGAAGGCGCTCGCGTAATGCTCGCAGAAACCGGCGCGCGTCGCGAACAGGAATTCATCGACCGAATCGCGCCCCAGCAGCGGCGGCTGCAGGGTGTAGGAAAACGGTTCCCTGGTGAACCTGTTCAGCACTTCCCGCACCAGCAGTTCGGGATCGTCGAACGCCTGGCGCAGGCGGGCGCCGGCCTCGATCGTCCTCGGGTTGAAGCCGGGCGGCAGGGCCAGCCAGCGCGCGCGTCCCGGCAGTTCGGGACGGTTGTCGAGTTCGTAGTCGATGTGTGAGCTCATGTCGTAGCGCACGCGCTTGCCGAGCGCTGCGCTGGCCGTCATTTCCAGTTCGGCCGACATCTGCGCCCGCTGCTCGTCCAGGCGCACCAGGCGGTCCGGCAGGTCGAGCGTGAACAGCCAGTTGTTCGACGACGGCTCCAGCGTCACTTCGTAGCGGATCGCCGGCCCGCGCACCGTCAGGGCGATCTGGGCCGCCGGGCGGCGCCGCATCGGGGTCCAGGTGCGCCCGTCGAATTCGCCCAGCACCACGCCGCGCCAGTACAGTTGCGGCTTGCTCGGCGGCGGGTCGACGAAGCGCACCTGGAACACCGGCTCGTCCGATTGCGCCAGGTTCGCCATATTCCCCGGCGCCATGCTGTTCGACAAACCCATGCGCGCGCCCTGGGCGTCGCTCGGCATGCCCCACAGCGGTCCCTGGACCCGCGGGAACAGGAAAAACACCACCACCGCCAGCGGCGCCGCCAGCAGGAATACGCGCGCCGCCATCCACAGGCGCCGTCCCAGCGGCGGCACCGCGCCGGTGAACTGGAACGACAGCTGCGCCGTCAACAGCGTCACCACCGAGGCGACCATCATCAAGGCCGTGAAGATGCTCTGCGAATAAAAGAAGTTGGTCAGCACCAGGAAGATCGACAGGAAGATCACCACGAACAGGTCGCGCCGCGCGTGCATCTCCAGCATCTTGAAGGCCACCAGCAGCACCAGCATGGCTACCCCGGCATCGCGCCCGAACAGGGTGCGGTAGCTCATGAAGACGCCCGCCATGGCCGCCAGCGACAGCGGCAGCAGCAGCAGGGCGGACGGCATGCGCGTGCCGCGCAGGGTGGCCGTGGCGCGCCACAGCAGGGTCAGGCCGCACAGGGCGGAGACCCACGGCGGCAGGTGGGCGGCGTGCGGCGCCAGCACCATCAGGGCCGCAACCAGCAGCAGCAGGGTGTCGGCCTTGTCGCGCGGCAGTTGCGCCAGCAGGCGTCCCAGGCGCGGGCGGGGGGCGGATGCGGCTCGGGCGCCGCCTTTGGCCAGGCTCATGCCGTTTTCTCCAGGCCGTACAGGGCCAGCGCGCGCAGGCAGGCCGCCTGGTGCGCCTCGCCGCAGGAGGCTTCGACATCGAGGGCGCCGATGCGGAAGGCGTAGGGCAGGGCGCGCTGTTCGGCGTCCAGCACCCAGCGCGTCATGCGCGAGAGCCGCAGTTCCAGGTTCATGAAGGAGGGCAGGGCGTGGAAGTCGAGCACCAGTTCGTCGATCGCGCCGCCTTCGAAATGCTTGGTCACCAGCTGGCCGCCGTCGGCCGGATCGAGCCGCGCGATCTGGCGCCAGGCCATGTGGCGCAGCGGGTCGCCCGGCTGGTAGCTGCGGATGCCGGCAAAGTCGTCATGCCCGGCGTGGCCGTGGCCGTCGGCGCTCTCGACGCCCGATATCGGCAGCGCCGGCCCGTTCTCTTCGGGGAAGGGATAGACCAGGGCCGACAGGTCCGGCTGCCAGTAGCTCCAGGCGCGCAGCAAGCCGAGCGGAAAACGCGTGGACAGGCGAATCCGCGGCGCCGCCAGCCAGCCGCGTTCCAGGCTGGGCGCCGACAGCACCACCGCGCCGCTGCCGCCGGCGGCCACGTCGAGCGCGTGGCGCGCCTCGCCGGCTTCGATGAAGTCGATCCACAGCGCGTAGCGGTCGAGCCGGGTGCGGTTGACCACGTGCAGTTCGAACTGCGCCACCTCGCCGGCAAACACCGCTTGCGCGCGGCCCGGGCGCAGGGTCAGGTGCGCCATGTTCTTGTAGGTCATGACGATGTCGACGATGGCGCAGGTGCCCATGGTGAAGGTCAGCGCAAAGCCGAGCCCGAGCGAGTAGTTGATCGAGCCGATCAGCAGGATCAGGATCAGCAGCGCGAAGCCCATGCCGGCCCCGGTGGGCAGGATGAACACGCGGCGCTGGGCCAGGTAGGTTTCGCCGGGATCGACCCCGCGCTTCTGGAACAGCCAGTTGTCGGCCCTGGCGCGGAGCGCGGCGGGAATCAGGCGGCCGATCAGGGAGGCGGAGGCGGCCATGCTGCCTTACACCGGCACGGATTTTTGCAGTTGCAGGACCAGGTCGCGGCTGGCCAGCGCCACGCCGTGCGCCGATTTCAGGGGGCGCAGGCGGTGCGCGCAGACCGGCACCAGCACCGCCTGGATATCTTCCGGCACCACGTGGTCGCGTCCTTCCATGGCGGCCCAGGCGCGCGCGGCCTGCAGCAGCGCGATCGAGGCGCGCGGCGACAGGCCCTCGGCGAACATGCCGTTCTGGCGCGAGGCCTGCGCCAGCGCCTGCACGTAATCGATCAGCGAGGCCGAGGCGTGGATCTCGCGCAGCGCCTTTTGCGCCACCGCCAGTTCGGCCGGCTGCATGGCCGCCGGCAGCGTCTTGAGCATGCTGCGCCGGTCTTCGCCCATCAGCAGCGCGCGTTCGGCGGCGGCGTCGGGATAGCCCAGCGACAGGCACATCAAAAAGCGGTCGAGCTGCGACTCGGGCAAGGCGAAGGTGCCCACCTGGTGCAGCGGATTTTGCGTGGCGATGACGAAAAACGGCGCGGGCAGGGCGCGCGTGACGCCGTCGGCGGTCACCTGGCGCTCTTCCATCGCTTCCAGCAGGCCCGACTGGGTCTTGGGCGTGGCGCGGTTGATTTCGTCGGCCAGCAGCACCTGGGTGAAGATCGGCCCCGGATGGAACACGAAGCCATTCTTTTCGCGCTCGTACACCGAGATCCCGGCCACGTCGGCCGGCAGCAGGTCGCTGGTGAACTGGACGCGGTTGAACTTCAGGCCCAGCGAGATCGCCAGCGCGTGCGCCAGCGTGGTCTTGCCGACGCCGGGCACGTCTTCGATCAGCAGGTGGCCGTTGGCGAGCAGGCAGGTCAGGGCCTGGCGCACCTGCAAATCCTTGCCGACGACGATCTGGGTGACCTGGCGGGCGACGGCGTGCATCTTTTTGAACATGGTGTCGGTCTTTACAATGTGCTGTGGGGTGGTCGCGCGCACCGGCGTGGGGCACGGCATGGTAGATTAGCGCCTTCGGCACCAACTACTGCGTCATCACGACCCGTTTCTCAGGATTCTATGCGAGAACGGCGTTTCCGGTGCAACATTGATGACGCCGCTACTGAAATCACGCACATGAGCACAGCCATTTACAGTCACCCCGATTGCCGCCGCCACGACATGGGCGAATGGCATCCGGAGTCGCCGGCGCGCCTGCAGGCCATCGAGGACCAGCTGATCCTGGCCCGCATCGATGGCCTGGTAGAGCGGCGCGAGGCGCCGCTGGCCGAAATTCCCGCCATCGGCCGCAACCACACGCGCGAAGCGATTGCGCTGGTGCGCGACAATACCCCCACGCAGGAGGGCGATGTGTATCCGCTCGACGGCGACACCTCGCTCTGTTCGCACAGCTACCAGGCCGCGCTGCGCGCCGCCGGCGCCGCGCTGGCCGCCACCGACGCCGTCATCGCCGGCAGCATCGACAACGCCTTCTGCGCGATCCGCCCGCCCGGCCACCATGCGCTGCCGACCGAGCCGATGGGCTTCTGCCTGTTTAACAACGTCGCCATCGCGGCGCGCCACGCGCTCGACTCGCACGGCCTGGAACGGGTGGCGATCATCGACTTCGACGTCCATCACGGCAACGGCACCGCCGTCTCCTTCCACGACGATCCGCGCGTGCTGATGGCCAGCTTTTACCAGCATCCGTTTTATCCTTACTGCGATCCGGAGCCGCAGACCGCCACCAGCGTGAACATCCCGGTGCCCGCGCGCAGCGGCGGCGACGTGGTGCGCAAGCTCATTACCGAGCACTGGCTGCCGGCCCTGCACGACTTCAAGCCCGAGATGATCTTCATTTCGGCCGGCTTCGACGCCCACCGCGAGGACGACGTCGGCGGCATGGGCCTGGTCGAAGCCGATTACGCCTGGATCACGCGCGAAGTGATGACCGTGGCGCGCCTGTACGCGCAGGGGCGCATCGTCAGCTGCCTGGAAGGCGGCTACAACCTGTCGGCGCTGGGGCGCAGCGTGGCGGCGCACGTCAAGGTATTGGCCGATCTGGCGTAGCCGGCAATTCGCGCAATTAGGGTGCGCCGGGCCGGGGCCGGTAAAATAGCGCCTTAAACGAGAATTCCGAAAGCACAGCATGTCGATACAATGGTACCCGGGCCACATGAACGCCGCCCGCAAGAAGGCGGCCGAACAGATGGAGAACACCGATCTGGTGATCGAGGTGCTCGACGCGCGCCTGCCCGAGGCGAGCTGCAACCCCATGGTCGAGGAACTGCGCCTGTTCCGCCAGCGCCCCTGCCTCAAGATCCTCAACAAGGTCGACCTGGCCGATCCGGCCGCCACCGCCGCCTGGAGCGCCTACTACAACGCCCAGGAAGGCGTGAGCGCCTACGCCATGACCACCAAGAAGCCGGGCGACGTCGCCAGGATCCCGGACCTGTGCCAGTCGCTGGCGCCGCATCGCGGCGTGCCGACCAAGCCGCTGCGCATCATGATCATGGGAATTCCCAACGTCGGCAAATCGACCCTCATGAACGCGCTGCTGAAAAAGAAAGTGGCCAAGGTGGGCGACGAGCCGGCCGTCACCAAGATGCAGCAGAAGCTTTACCTCGGCAAGAACACCATCCTGGTCGACACCCCCGGCATGCTGTGGCCGAAGATCGCCCTGGCCAGCGACGGCCTGATGCTCGCCGCCAGCCACGCGATCGGCTCGAACGCGCTGATCGAAGACGAGGTGGCGGTGTTCCTGGCCGAAGAACTGCTGGCGCGCTATCCGGCGCTGCTGACGGCGCGCTACGGCTTCAAGACCGAGGGCATGGACGGCATCGCCGTGGTCGAAGGCGTGGCGGCGCGGCGCGGCTACCGCCAGAAGGGCGGCGACCTCGACTTCGAAAAAGCCTCGCACATCTTCCTGCAGGACTACCGCACCGGCGCGCTCGGGCGCATCAGCCTGGAAACGCCCGAAACGCGCGCCGTGCGCCTGGCCCGGCATCAGGCCGAGATGGCGGAAAAGGCGGCCAGGGCAGCGGCAATCGCCGCCGAAAAAGCCGCCAATGCGGCGCGCGGCAAGCGCGGGAGCTGAGGCCGTCCACGGCGCGGCTGGCGCCGGGTTGAAGATCGCGCTTAAGGGATGGGATATTTTGCCTGCTCGACAGGAACCAGACTCTTCACATCGAAGACGACGGCGCGGCCGTTTGCGCTTGTTCCGATGTTATCGCCACGATCCAGGTCGTTGAGGAACAGTCCGTGTTCGGAGAGGTCGGTCAATATCGCGCGCGCAGCGATCGTATGATCGCCGTTTGGCGCGGAGGTGCTGGCCAAGGTCTCGGCCCTGGCTGTACGTGTTTCATCATCCCAGTCATGTTGAGCGACAAAATTGTCCATGTTTGCCCCACTTGTCTCGAGCTGTGTATAAGACGCTTTTTCTTTTTCGTATATTCCCGACCGATATAATTTCAGGATTTCGGTGGCTCCGGCTGCCATCACGTTTATTTTCCCATCGCCCGACGCCGAAAGTTCTCCATCGAATTGCCGGACATATGACTCTAATTTGTCATATTTCTTCTGTTCTATTGGATCCGGTATCTCTGCGCGCGTAATCGTTTTAATTTTCTCATCTACCGAGTCGAATAACATATGGTCATAGGCCAGCGTGGATAGTCTGGCGCTCGCGGCCTGGTGGGCCGCTTCTGTCGCTGCCGCTGTCGCTGCCGCTGTCGCTGCGGCATGCTGCCGTCTGACCAGTGTTTGTGCCGTGGAGTTTCCCGCACGCGCGTGGGTCGGCGACGAAGGACGCGCGCTGCTCGTTTCAGCCGGCGGCCGCGGTACTGGCGGGTTGCCGGGCTCAGGTGGCGGCGTTACGGAAGCGGCATTGCGTGTGGACTGGATGTGCATATTGTTTCCTTGGATTTTGTCGTTGTTCCGATAAGTGACAATCGAGGCCCCTCGGTTCCATCCATTCCCGCGGCGTCGATTATGTAAAGACAGACCGATTATTGGCGCGATGCCGATGAATACTTGCTATTCATTAAACTGTTATACTTCGTGCCATTTTTAATGGAGCTTATATGAATCAGTCGCGTCCTCCGATTGCCTATACCGATACGAAGTCTTTTGGCTACTGGGCCATCGGGCTGGGCGCCGCAGTCGGTGTCATCGGCGTTTTTTCTTTCGTCAAGCAGATGAGTATCGGGCTCGGTGCCGTCATGGTCTTCTGCGCGCTGTATATGTTCGCCGCGGCGTATTTTCATTTCACGATGAACGGCAAGCGCACCACCCTGACCGTCAGCGATGAGGGCGTCGCTTTTGAAGACGGCTTGTTCGTTCCATTCAGCCAGGTCGATAAAATCTGGGCTGGCGATCCTTTTCCGACCCTGCCCGGCGATATTCTCAACATCGTGCTGCACCTGAAACCCGACGCGCCGGTAAAACAGGCCGGACGCGGATGGAAAGCCTTCTTTTTCCTGACCTATTTCGGCGGCAATATCAGCATGATCGGGAAAAAGAAAATGATCAGCTTCATGACGCCCGGTATTCGCCCGGTGGATGGTCGAAAAGTGGACCAGGACGATATCGTGGAAGACCTGCTCGAGCGTTTCGACGACTTCCAGAACCGCTGAGCCGAACGCATCGGATTGACTTTTGTTCAACTATCAAGCCTAATGCATGGGTCGTGCAAACGATTTCAGCAGCGGCTGATGGTTCACCGAGCCGGTCCCGACTTGCGGACTCCCGCTTCACGAACGCGTCGCTTGCCCGCGCCAGCCCTGGCGGAAACCGATTAGTTAACCGAAATGGAGTCCGAATGCGATTCGCGCTGCGTCCCACCTTCATCTGTCGAACCATCGCCGCCAGCCTGGTCGCCGGCGCCGCCCAGGCGGCAACGCCGGTATCGCTGTCCTACGTCGTCAACAATCCATGGACAGGCGGTTACTGCGCCATCGTCAAGGTGTCCAATCCGAATGCGGAGGCGGTGCAGTGGAGCGGCACCATGCCGGTGCGCGGCACGGTGACGTCGCTGTGGAATGCGGTGGGCAAGCAGTCCGGCGGGGCGATCGTCTTCACGGGCGGACTCGATTGGAACAAGACCATCGCCGGCAAGTCGACGATGGAGGCGGCAGGCTTTTGCGCGACCGATGCGCTGATCCCAACGCCGACGCCGACGCCAACCCCGACGCCGACGCCAACCCCGACGCCAACGCCGACGCCAACCCCGACGCCCACCCCGACGCCAACCCCGACGCCGACGCCGACGCCGACGCCGACGCCGACGCCGACGCCAACGCCGACGCCGGGAGCGCTATCGCCCACCTACAACGGCGAAGGCACGTTCTACGGCGCGACAGGCGAGGGCAATTGCAGCTACGACGCCAGTCCCGGCAACCTGATGGTCGCCGCCATGAACCAGAAGGATTACGCCAACAGCGCCGCCTGCGGCCAGTACGTGCTTGTCACCGGCCCCAAAGGCAAGGTCACGGTGAAGATCACCGACCGCTGCCCCGAATGCAAACCGGGCGACATCGACCTGAGCGAGCAAGCTTTCGTCAAGGTGGCCGACAAGATCGCGGGCAGGGTGCCGATCAGCTGGTACGTGGTGGCCGGCGACACCACCGGCACGGTCAGCTACCGCTACAAGGAAGGCAGCACCATCTACTGGCAGGGCATCCAGGTGCTCAACCACCGCCTTCCGGTCACGAAGCTGGAGATCCGCCCGAACGGCAGCGCCAACTGGATCGACGTCAAGCGCGAGCAATACAATTACTTCGTCTACCCGAGCGCGATCGCACCCGGCCCGATGCAGGTTCGCATCACCGGCCTTGGCGGCGCAACGCTGATGCAGACGCTCCCCGAGCCGCAGGGCGGCCTGGTCGTCAAAGGCAGCAACCAGTTCTGACGCGGGCGGTGGCGCCGTTACGGCGCCACCGGCTCTCCGAAGCGGAAACTCGATACGGCCAGGTGGCCGAAAAATGCATCTTCGTGGTACACGCAGGCCGCATCTTCCGATTCGGCCGCGCCCAGCGCCACCATCAGCGGCAGCAGGTGTTCTTCGCGCGGATGGGCGTTGCGCGCATACGGCGCCTGGCCCCAGTGCAGCAGCGCCGTGGTGCGTTCCGACGGCGGCAGCTTGAGGACCATCTGCAGCCAGTCGTCGAACTGGTGCGACGCCAGCCTGCCTTCGGGGCCGAACTGGCGCAGGTTATGGTAGCTCAGGCCGCTGCCGATAATCAGCACGCCCTCGTCGCGCAGCGGCGCCAGCGCGCGCCCGATCTTCACGTGCGTGAGCGGATCGAAGCCGTGTTGCAGCGATAGCTGCACCACCGGCACATCGGCCTGCGGATAGACCGGATACAGCATCGAAAACGTGCCGTGGTCGTAGCCGCGCTGCGGGTCGAGCGACACCGCATGGCCGGCGGCAGAGAGCAGGCCGGCGGCGCGCTGCGCCAGTTGCGGCGAACCGGGCGCGGGGTACTTGACCTGGTAGGTATGCGCCGGAAAGCCGCCGTAATCGTAGATCATGGGCGGCTGCGCGCTCGACGAGAGCATCAGCCCCTTTTCTTCCCAGTGGCCGGAAATGACCAGCACCGCAGCCGGCTTGACGTCGCCGATCTGGCGCCGGATATCGACCAGCGACGCTTCCAGCACGGCGTAGGTGTCGCCGTACTGTTCCTTCATGAACGGCCACGGACCACCGCCGTGGGAGACAAAGTAGGTGGGCAGGCGATGACTCATGGCGGGACTCCGGACGGTAGCTTATCCATTCAATATAGGGGCGCGCAGGGGCTTTATCAAGCCGCGCGCGCGAGCTCCATCAACGCGAACAGGCGCGCGCTGCGCATCCAGCCGATGGTCGCCACCGCAGCCTGCGCGAGCAGCAGCGCCCCCGCAAAGCCGATTGCATCCACACCCGCCGTATTGGCGCGCGCCAGCGACAGCAGGGCGGCCAGCCCGAGGCCGGCGATGCCGATGCCGGCGTAGCTGCCCAGCGCCGCCAGCGGATGCCGCGCCAGCAGCGCGCAGCCCGACAGCCAGGCCGACCAGGCGCAGCGTTGGCCCGGGTCGGACGCCAGGAAGGCGCGCCCGGCGTCGAGCGAGGCCGCCACTAGTCCCATCAGCAGCACAAGGAGCGCCGGCGCGAGCGCCATCGGCAGCGCGGCCTCGCTCGCCGCTGCGGCAGTGGTGGCATAGGCGGCTGCCGCCCCGATGGCGGCGTGACCGGCCATGAAGGCCACGCCCAGCGGCAGCGCGCCCAGGGCCAGCATGCGCAGCATGGGCCAATAGTAAGCGGCGCCGCCGCGCATCAGCGCCGCGAAGCCGGGCGCCCGCGGCGCGCGCGCCGCCGTCGCCGCCATCCCCGAGAGCATGGGCGATATGAGCAGCGTGGCAAGCAGCGCCACCGCACCGGCCACGGTGAAGGTCGTTTGCTGGCGCTCGTGGACGGCCAGCAGGTCGCTGACGGCGGTCATGTCGAGCGCGCGCGCCAGCGCTTGCGCATGCACCGAATGATCGAGGTTGGCCGACAGCAGCTGCCAGGCCGGCAGCGCCAGGACCAGGGTCGGCGCCAGCATCCACAAGGTCCACAGCAGCAGCAGGCGCCATTGCAGGGCGGCCAGCGCCGCACGCGGCGCGAAAGCCATCGAAAAGGCGGGCGTCTGGTTCATCACACGGTCGCAATCAGGGAAAAGAGGATGTTGAAAAACGCGGCCAGGTCGGCGCTCCAGCGGCGCGCGGCGCGCCCGTCCGCGTCCAGGGTGCGGCTGTCATCGAGTTTGCTGGCGTCCAGGTAATGGCGGCGCTGCGGATCGAGTTCGGCCGATAGCGCGCGGGCCGGCCTGACCCAGCTGAATGTGCGCGCCTTCTGCCGGTCGTCCCAGACCACCGTCTCGCTGCTGCCGTCGGCAAACTTCACGAGCAGGCTTTGCGCAACCGCCGCGCCGCGCCGTTCCAGGGTGACGCTGGTGCGCCAGGCGCCGGGCTTGCCCGCCGCATCCGGCTCGCTCGACAAGCGCGCAATGCGGTCGTCGACGCTGGCGGTGGCGTACACCTGCTGCGCGAATGCGGCATGCACGGCCTCGCGCTGGCCGCTCACTTCCGCCAGCGTTTCGCGCAGGTCGGCGATGCTGGGGTGGCGGAACTTCCAGCGCTTGTAGTATTCCTTGAAGGCGCGTCCGGTCGCTTCCTTGCCGATGCGCGCCTCCAGGTCGCGCAGCATGGTGGCGCTGCGCACGTACACCGGGCCGATGCCCTTCGGCCGCATGTGGGCGTTCTGGCCGAGCGGATCGGCCGCTGCGCCGGGCGCGGCGTCGTGGCGCGCGAGGTCGAAGCCCTCGAAGCCCGGCGCCATCCCCAGCGCCGCCAGCAGCGGCGTGCCGAGATACGCCTTGCGCCCGGTGTCGCGCAGCATGCGCTGGTTCCAGTATTCGTTCAGGCCTTCGTCGAGCATCGGTTCTTCGACTTCGTTGGAGGCCAGGATGCCGTAAAAATAGCCATGCCCCACCTCATGGATGGTGACCAGGTCGAGCTCGAAGGCGTCGGCCGTCTTCGGCGCCACTTTCTCATGCCCGCTGACGGTGATGAAGGTCGGGTATTCCATGCCGCCCGCGGTGTCGGCATTGAGCGGCGGGACCACGATGGTCAGGGTCTTGTACGGATAGGCCCCTAGCGTCTTCGAAAAATAGCTCAGCGCGTCGGTGGCCGCTTTCAGGGCCGGGGCGGCGCTGGCCGCGCGGTCGGGCGGGAACAGCACCGACAGCTGTACCTGCGGGCTGCCCGGCGCGCTCCAGGTGCCGCGCAATGGCGGCGCGCTGCGACTGTCGGCGGTCCAGGCGAAATCGTGGACGTCGCCCTGCACGTAGTGGTGGGTCAGCATGGCGCCGCGTTCGACGGGCGGGCCTTGCAGTTCGCCGGTGGCGCCCACCGTATAGTCCTTGGGCGCGGTGAGCCTGACGTCGAAGCGGCCGAAGTCGGCGTAGAACTCGGTATCGTGGTGGTACTCGTGCACGTTCCAGCGCGGCCGCGTCGCCCCGCGCTCGCCGGGCAGCTCCAGCACCCCGATCTTGGGGAACCACTGGCCCACCAGGTGAAAACTGCCGGCATGGCCGGTGCTGGCGACCACGCGCGGCAACTGGGTCAGGAAGGCAATGTCGATGCTGGTGGAGGCGCCCGCCGCCACCGGGGCCGGCAGGTCGAAGCGCACCACCGTCTGGTCGGTGGCGGGGCCGCCGTCCGGCTGCACGAAGGACCAGGGCACCCTGGCCCCGCCCTGGGTCACGCTGCGCAGCGCGATGTGGCCCCATTCGCCGGGCTTGACGCGCGCGTGGTAGCCGGCCGCGCGCTGCTCCGTGAAGTAGGTGCTGCCGGCATCCTTGAAGGCGTTCATGTACAGGTGCAGGTAGACGCTGCGCACGGTCTGCTGGCTGCGGTTGCGCCAGGTGAGTGTCTGCCGGCCGTCGACCGTGTGCGCCACCGGGTCGAGCGTCGCCTCGATCCGGTAGTCGACCACGCGGTCCGACAGGGTCGCTTCGCTGCCGCTGCGCGGCCCGCCCCAGGCGCCCGGCGCGCTCGGCACGCCGACCGCGCTGGCCGACGCCAGGGCGAAGCCGATATCGACCTCGGTCACCGGTTCCGGAATCGGCGTGATGGTGATGTCGGCCTGCGCCAGCAGCTCGGCGCCGGCAATGGCGGCAGCGGCCAGCAGCAGCGCCTTGAGGGCCATGGTTCGGGTACGCGCTTGCATGCATTCTCCTGCGCCTGCGGCGCTGACGATGGGGTATTGACAGAGGGTGGCGCCGACCGGGGCCGGCGCCCGGCGAGGCGCACAGCATGCCACAAGCCCGGCCGGCGCGCAGTCCGGATGGCCACTCCGATTATAATGGCGCAGTTTTGGTGCCCGCCCGCGTCTTCACGCCGGCAGTTAAACGGGAAACACATGGTGTGCTGCCCCCGCAACGGTACTGCATGCGCGCCACGGCGCCGTGCGAGCCCGGATACCGGCCAAGACAGGTGGACCGAATGCCGCATGGCGCGCATCGGTCCGTGCAATCCGGCTTGCGGGGACGCAGGCCAGGACTCCTTTTCTGAAGACGACATCATGATTTTTGCTGTATCGCCGCGCCGCGCGCTCTGCGCCAGGCCGCTCGCGCTGGTTTCCGCCCTGTCCCTGTGTTTCGCCTCCGGCGCCGCGCTGGCCGCCCAGGCCCTTCCCGAGGTAACCGTCACCGGCGCCCGTTTCGCCAGCGACCCGGCGCTCGCGCCCATCGGCGCCACCGTCATCACGGCCGACGAGATCCGCCGCGCCGGCGCGGCCGACGTCAACCAGGCCATCCGCAAGATCGGCGGCGTGTACGGCCGCCAGAGCCTGGACGGCTCGCCCGACTTCAGCCTCGACCTGCGCGGCTTCGGCACCAACAGCAGCCAGAACATGGTCGTCACGCTCGACGGCGTGCGCATGTCCGAGAGTGAATTGAGCAATGCGGCCCTGTCGTCGATTCCCATCGAGACGGTCGAGCGCATCGACATCATCCGCGGCGGCGCCAGCGTGTTGTACGGCGAAGGCGCCACCGGCGGCGTGATCCACATCGTCACGCGCCGTCCGGCAGCGAACGGCCGGCGCGGCATGCTGCGCGCCGAAGCCGGCCAGTTCGGCCTGCGCGACCTGCGCGCCGCCCTGGCCCAGTCGTGGAACGGCTTCGCCCTGGACGCCTCGGTCGGCAGCGCCCGCACCGACAACTACCGCGACCACAACGGCTTCGAGCTCGATACCTTCAGCGGCGGCGCCCAGTGGGCCTACCAGGGCGGCCGCGCCGGCCTGCGTATCGAGCGCGCGCGCCAGGAATCCGAGCTGCCGGGCGCCCTGGGCGCGCGCCAGTTCGGCGAGAATCCGCGCCAGGCCAATACGCCGGACGATATCGGCGCGCTCGATTCGGACCGCCTGACCGCGTTTGCCGAGCAGCGCGTCGGCGCGTTCGACCTGGCCGCCGAGCTGTCGCGCCGCGAGCGCACGGCCCGTTCGACCTATTTCTACAACATGGACGGCGCGCGCGTGGCGTCGAAGTCGACCTACGAGAGCGTGCAGACGCAGTTCTCGCCGCGCCTGCGCCATCTGGCCCAAATGGGCGGCATGCTCAACGAGCTGGTGGCCGGCGTCGACCTGGTGAAGTGGACGCGCGTGACCGATTCCGATTATTCGAACGCCGACGCCGCGCAAAAGTCGAAGGCGCTGTATGTGCGCGATGAACTCAAGTTCGGCGGCGAACGCCAGGCCCGCGTGGCCGCCGGGGCGCGCCGCGAGCGCTTCGAGAAGGACGCCACCGATGCCCGCGCCTTCGCCACGCCGTACGACAGCGAACAGACCCTGAATGCCTGGGAAGTGCAGGGCAGCGTCGACGTCATGCAGGCCGTGAACCTGTACGCCAAGGCCGGGCGCAGCTACCGCGTGGCCAACGTCGACGAAAACGGCTACCGTTCCTCGCCCGGCGTGCTGGCGCCGCAAACCTCGCGCGACCTGGAGCTGGGCCTGGTCTACGGCAATCCGGCGCTGGGCGCGAGCGCGCGCCTGTTCCGCCACCAGCTGCGCAACGAGATTTTCTTCGACCCGAGCGCCAACGGCGGCTTCGGCGCCAACACCAACCTCGATCCGACCCAGCGCAAGGGCGTGGAAGTCGAAGCCCATGCCAGCATCGCGCGCGACTGGCGCGTGAGCGGCAACTGGCAGCATGTGCGGGCGCGCTTCACGGACGGGCGCAATGCCGGCAGCGAGATGGTGCTGGTGCCGAAGAACACGGTCTCGGCGCGCCTGGCCTGGGTGCCGGGCAACGGCCACAGCGCCGACATCGGCGCCCAGTGGGCGGGCAAGCAGCGCTTCGGCGCCGACTTCGCCAACACCTGCGGCGTGCGCATCTCGTCGGCCACCACCGTCGACGCGCGCTATGCGTACCAGACGGGCGCGTGGGAATTCGCGGTGGCCGGCCTGAACCTGGCCGACAAGCGCTACACCAGCAACGCCTACGGCTGCAACAGCGGCATCTATCCGAGCGACGGGCGCCAGATCAAGGTGTCGGCGCGCTACGACTTCTGATGCGCCTTCGCCTCGCCCGGGCCGCGCTGGCCGCGCTGGCCGCGCTGACTGTGTGGTCCGGCCTTGCCGGCGCCGCCCCGGTGACGGTGGTGGACGACGCCGGGCGGCGCGTGGCGCTGGCGCGGCCGGCGCAGCGCGTCGTCTCGATGGCGCCGCACGTCACCGAGCTGCTGTTCGCGGCCGGCGGCGGCGCGCGCATCGTCGGGGCGATGAGCTACAGCGATTATCCGCCCGCCGCAAAGGCCATCCCGCTGGTCGGCGACAACAGCCAGATCGACATCGAACGGGTGCTGGCGCTGAAACCCGACCTGCTGGTGGTCTGGCAGAGCGGCAACACGGCGCGCCAGCTGGAGCAGTTGCGCCAGCTCGGCATTCCGATGTTCTACAGCGAACCGGCGCGCATGAGCCAGGTGGCCGACAGCATCCTGCGTCTCGGCCGGCTGCTCGGCACCGAAGCGAGCGCGCGCGCGGCGTCCGCCGCGTTCAGCGCCGATATCGCGGCCCTGGGCGCGCGCTACGGCAAGCGGCCCGCGGTCAAGGTGTTCNGCGCGCGCTACGGCAAGCGGCCCGCGGTCAAGGTGTTCTACCAGGTGTGGGACAAGCCGCTCTACACCCTCAACGGCCAGCAGGTGGCCAGCGAGGCGATGCGCCTGTGCGGCGGCGAGAATATCTTCGCCGCGCTGCCGGTCAAGGCGCCCTCGGTCGGCATCGAGGCCGTGTTGCAGGCCAACCCGGAAGCGATCGTCGGCAGCGTGCCGTACGGGCCGCTCGATGCCGGCCTGTCCATGTGGGCGCCCTACACGACCCTGCTGGCGGTGCGTAATGGCAATTTGATCACGCTCGATGGCGAATTGCTGACCCGGCCCGGACCGCGCCTGGTGCAGGGCGCCGCCATCCTGTGCGAAAAACTCGAACTGGCGCGTCAACGGCGCCGCTAGGCGCGCGTTTACCGGCCATGGCGTGGGATAAGCCGGGACGGCATTTGCAACGCAATGTAAAATGCGGTTCCTTGGCCTGAGAGCTGCCGCAAAAAGTGGTAATCTCGCGATCGTCGTCTCAACTTAAACATGAAGGATATTTATGCGTTTCCTGCGTATTGCTCTCGCCGTCGCCAGTCTGGTCGCCACCACGGCGATCGCGTCGCCCACCGATCCCAAGAACGGCGCCGAATTTGTTACGCTGTCGAGCCCGCAGCCGACCAAGACCGTCGGTAAGAAAGTGGAAGTCATCGAATTTTTCATGTACCACTGCCCGGCTTGCAATGCGCTGGAACCGCACCTGGCCGACTGGGTCAAAAAGCAGGGCGACAATATCGTGTTCCGCCGCGTGCACTTCCCGGTGACCGGCCCCAGCGATCCGGAGGCGCATCTGCACCTGACCCTCGAAGCGATGGGCAAGTCGGAAGAAATGAATCCCAAAGTGTTCCGTGCCTTCCACGTCGAGCGCCTGCGCCTGAACAAGGACGACGCGATCCTCGACTGGGTGCCGAAGCAGGGCATCGACAAGGCCAAGTTCCTGGAATACTGGAACTCCTTCGGCGTGCTGACCAAGCTCAAGGGTGCTCAGCAAGTCATGAGCAACTACAAGATCGACGGCGCGCCGACCCTGGTCATCGACGGCAAGTACCTGACCTCGCCGGCGGCCATCGGCGGCGCCAATCCGGGCCTGAACAATGCGAATGTCTATCCGGCGGTCCAGCAAGTGCTCGATGCACTGGTGACCAAGGCCCAGAACGAGAAGGCTAGCGCCGCCGCCCCTGCGAAAACGGTTGCCAAACCTGCCGGAAAATGAGCGATCCTGAAGAAAAACTCCTGAAGATCTACGACGGTTCGCGGCCGGTCGAGGAGGATTTGTTCGAGCGTAACTGGATCAACCAGCTGGCGTGGAGCCTGGTGGTGCTGATGTGCAGCGTGGCGGTGTGGTTTGCGATTGCCATCGTCAATGCCGAGAACCAGCGTCACGCCTTGATGACCAAGCAATGCGCCGATCCCGTCTTCAAGGGCGAGATCGATACGCGCTGCCTGCAGGTGGTCAGCTCGCGCGAGCACTGGTGGCAGCATCTCTGGTATGGGATCACCCACCTGAGGCCGGAACAGAAGTAGTTCGGGCGCCGGCGCTGCTAGTCGACCAGCGCCGGCGGCTCAGGCGGGCAAGGCGATCACAAAGCGCGCCCCGCCCATCGCCGACTGCTCCACCGCGATCGTGCCGCCATGCAGCGCCACGGCCTTCTGCGCGATCGACAATCCCAGCCCGAAGCCGCCGGTACTGCGGTCGCGGCTGCGGTCGAGCCGGTAGAACGGTTCGAACACCTTGCCGCGTTCCGCCTCTGGAATGCCGGGCCCGTCATCTTCGACCACGATTTCCACCCCGTCCGTGCGCCGCGCCGACAGGGCGATATGGCCGTTGCCGTATTTTTGCGCATTGCGCAGCAGGTTCCCGACCGCCCGCACCAGCAGGCGGCGGTCGCCGCTCATGCTGCCCAAGGCGCTGTCGAGGCGGATCTCGGGCTGGGCCGCCAGCGGGTCGAGCGCGTCCACGCAGCCCAGCAGCGCCGGGGCCAGTTCGAAGTCGGCCTGCTGCAGCGCCTGGCGGCTGTCGAGCCGGATCATGCTCAGCAACTCGTTCACCAGGCCGTTGAGCTCGGCGACATCGCCTTCCATCGCCACGATGCGCTGTTCCAGCGCCGGGTCGTCCGCTGCCGAGCGCAGCAGCTCCAGCGCGAATTCCAGGCGCGCGATCGGCGTGCGCAATTCGTGTGAAACGGAATGGAGCAGGTTTTTCTGGGCGTCGAGCAAGCCTTCGATGCGCCCGGCCATGTGGTTGAAGCGCTCGGCCAGCGGATAAATGCTGGCGCGCGGCTTGAACTCGGCGCGCGCGGCCAGCTTGCCGGCGCCGACCTCGTCGGCCACGCGCGAGAGCGCCTGCAGCCCCAGCCAGTGCGAGCGCGACCACAGCGCGGCCGGCACCAGCAGGAACAGCGCCACGATCACATAGCGCACCGCCTCCATTTCCAGCGCCAGGCCGACATCGATCGGCAATCCATGCGCGTGGATGACGTCTTCGGCGCTGCCGACATAGCTTTGACCGTGCAGGTCGACCCGGCGGTAGAAGGCCTTGTTGGCGGCGTCGAGCACCAGTTCGCCACGGTCGAGGGCGGCGTGCTGCTTGGCCGGGAGCGCGGCGCGCGCGCTGGCGAGCGGCATCAGGTCGAGCTTGACGGCCGTCACATCGCGCACCTTGTTCAGGCGCACCAGCCATTCGTCGGTGGGGGCTCTGTCGATGTACTGTTCGAGCAGGAAAATCTGGGCTGCCGCCTGGCGCCGCGCGATGTCGTCCAGCGGGTCGCCGAACAGGCGGCTGATGGCGACGTAGATGAAGAAGGTCGCGACCGTGATCGATAGCATCACCAGCACGAAGAAGCGGAAAAAGATGCGGTTCACGCGCGCTTCCCGCCACAACGGTGTTCAATAACTGTTGCCATAGCTGTCGCTTCTCCTTGCGCAGCATTGTATAAGAGCGGCGCGCATCGCGGTATTACAAATAAGTGACAAATGGGGGACAGATGTTGGCGGAATTGGGGTGCGCATGTCGTTATCATGTCCTTACTCGCATTCGGTCTGCCTGCCGCGTTGGTGGCGGCGGGTCTCGCTTACATCTTCGAAAGGATTCGCCATGTCTGTTTTGATTCGCGTTTTATCCTGTCTCCCGCTGGCCGGCGCCGTTGCGCTCGGCGGCTGCGGCGGCGGCGGCGACAGCACGCCCGTCCCACCGCAGACCCAGCCGGATATCGTGGTAACCCCGACCCCGACCCCGACCCCGACCCCGACCCCGACGCCAACGCCGACCCCGACGCCGACGCCAACGCCGACGCCAACGCCAACGCCGACCCCGGAACCGGTGAGCGTGATGACGCCGTTCATCAAGCGTGCCCAGGTCGCCCAGTGCGCCACGAACAGCAACCGCCTGTACACGATCGACAAAAAATATGTGCTGTGGGATCGCGCGGGCGACTGCCCCGACAACAGCATGAGCATGGAACTGTATGCCCTCGCGTCCCAGGCAAAAGTGTGCAGCCTCGCCAGCACCATCGCCGGCCCCAAGAAGGAATGCGCCGACCAGGCCCTGGCCCCGATGTTCGATACCATCGTCGCACGCGCGAACGACCCCGGCTTGGGCCTGGGCGCCGCGCATGTGGTTGAAGAAGTCAAATTCCTCCCAGCAAATGGACTCAGCGTGGATTTCAAGACCATCGCCAGCGACCGCTTCTCCGGCGTCGCCACCGCGCGCAACGTGGTCGTGCGCGACCAGGCCGCCTTCGACGCCCTCTGGGCCGAGCACAGCGCCATCCGCATCCCGGCCCCGGCCGCGCCCAAGGTCGATTTCAAGACCGAGATGGTGATTGCCTTGTTCGGCGGCAATGATTCTGCCTGCGCCAGCTTCGGCGTGCGCCGCGCCGTCGCGGTCGACGACCGCCTGGTGGTGTATTACGAGCGCAAGGATCCGGATCCGGCCATGGCGTGCATCGCCGTGGTGGCCAATCCGATGCAGATGATCGTGGTCCCGCGCGTCGACGCGGCTGTCGATTTCGTCAAGATCACGACCCAGGACGTGCCGTTCACCGACGTGTTCAGTACGCCTTACGCGGTCAACTGGACGCCGCGCAACGTGGTCATCAAGGATGCCGCCACCTTCGCCACCATCTGGCGCGACACCGGCACCTCGCAGATCGCGCCGGCCGTCGATTTCAACAAGGAGATGCTGGTGGCCGTGTTCGGCCCGCACGGCGCGAACGGTTGCGAAAACACCAAAATCGAGAGCATCTACCGCGACGGCGGCAAGCTCCAGGTGTCCAGCGTGAACTGGAGGCAAGGTCCGTCGAGCACGGAGATCTGCCCGGCGTCGCTGTCGAAGCCGGTGCACCTGGTCAAGCTGGCGCGCTCGGACGAGACTGTCGCGTTTTCGACCCAAACGCGGGAAAAATAAAGGCTGTTTCCGCTTCCCTGGCGGCGCGCGCGTGCCGCCAGGACCGGACCCCCTGTATGAAAATACTCCTGACCCTCCTGCTCGGCGCGGCTTGCGCCCCGCTCCATGCCCGCACCCCGGCCGTCAATCCGATGCCGGACGGCAGCCGCGACATGTATGTCGGGCTCGGCTTCGTCTCGGCCCCGGCCTACGATGGCGCGCGCCGCCCGCGCCGCATGGCGGTGCCGGTGCTGCAGGGCGAATGGAGTAATGGTGTCTTTATTTCCGGCATGAATGCCGGGATTCATCTGTCGGACCAGCCTTCGCTCGAATTCGGGCCGCTGCTGGCGGTCCAGGCGCGGCGCAGCGAAGCGGGCACCGGGGCGGCGCTGGGCGGCGCCTCGCTCAATTCCATGATGGTCAATACCTCGTCGCTGGCGCCGGAGGGCGAGTCCCCCGACCAGCCCGGCAAGAACACGCGCAGCGCCGGTCCCAACCGCCTCTCCGGCATGGATGTGGTGAGCGCGCGCCTGCAGGCCGGCGGCTTCGTGAACGTCTATCTCACTCCCCATGTGCGCCTGACCAACAACGTGCTGGCCGGCGCCGGCAAGGGCTCCGACGGCGTCATCTGGAACCTCGGCATCCAGCGCGTGATGACCCAGTTCTCGCCGCATCACCGGATCGCGCTGGCGGCCGGCATCAGCGTAGTCAACCGCAGTTACAACAACAGCTTTTTCGGCGTCACGCCGGACGAAGCCATCCGCAGCGGCAACCGCGCCTATGCGCCTGGCGCCGGCCTCAACGGCGCCAGCGCCGGGGTGCGCTGGCACTGGTCGCTGACGCCGTCCTGGTTGTTGATTAACAACGTGCAAGCAAGCCGCGTGCTGGGCGATGCACGCAAGAGTCCGCTGGTGGAGCGTCCCAACGGCTTCGTCCTGTCCACCGCCCTCGCTTACCGGTTCTGATCATGAACGCGCCACGCCACCTCGCCCTGTCGCTCGCACTGCTGTGCGCCGCCGCCAGCGTCAACACGCGCGCCGCCGGGACCGAATGGCTCAGTTATCGCGATGCCTACCGCGCCATGATCGTGTTCGACAAATACGGCAGGCCCAAGAACCTTTTGCAAAACCAGATACAGCTGGTGCCGGTGCGCAAGGGCGCTCTGCCGGAACATATACAGCTGAGCTTGCAGCTCAAGGGCAGCACCGTGCGCCTGCCGCTCGACGCCATCGGGCGCGCGGTGTTTCCGCTGCTCAAGGCCGCGTTCGACGAGAACGCGCCGCTGCTGATCGAAGGCGGCGCCGGTCCGATCAATTTCCGCGCGCGCATCTCGATCGTGGCGCGCGCCGACGGCGTGTACGACAGCGCCGAACTGCGCGCCGCCTGCGCCCAGGCCCTCGATTACCAGCGCTACACGGGCGTGAGCGGGCGCGCCAGTGCCTGTGTCGGGGTGCGCTTCGTGTATCCGCGTGAAGGACCCGCGCCGCAACTGCGCCTGCGCGGCGAGGGCCCCTTGCCGGTGGCGCTGGGCGCCGCATTTCCCGGCGACGAGCATGGCGCCCACCGCATCGTCGACCTGCGTTTCGACGGGCAGGGCGGGGCCGGCCAGCTGCTCGCGGCCAGTCCGCCGCTGGCGATCGCGCCCCTGATCGAATAGGGTCACGGCGGCCTGCCCGGACGGCTGGACGATGTCGAATACACATTTACGACAATTGCCAGACATTTCGAGGCGGAAAGGAAAACCCTTAGCATCTAAGCTATGCGTATCGGGTTTTCCGTTCGCCCTCGATGCTCCGGTGTCGTGGGCTTTTTTTATACATAGTAGCGCACGATGGGGATGCAGCGGGCCGCGCGAGAGCGCCCGCCATCGTCCCATCGTGGGATGCCGCGGCGCGCTCGAAGGCGCATGCGGCCCTGGCCCAAACTCAGCAATTTCGGCGATGTTGGCGGCAGGCCGTAAAATGGCGGCTGATCATCTTTTCGGCGACATTCATGAGAACCCTTTTTGCCCTTGTCCTGGCCGGTGCAGTGCCCGCCGCCTGGGCCCAGACCCCCGCAAGCAATCCGATGCCGGATGGCAGCAGCGACATGTATGTCGGGCTGGGCGCCGTCTCGGCCCCACGCTACCAGGGGTCGGGCGAGCGTCGGGTCACTGCCTTGCCGCTCGTGCAAGTTCAGTGGAGCAATGGCGTGTTTGTCTCGGGCATGAGTGCGGGCATGCACCTGTCGTCCAACCCGGTGCTGGAATACGGCCCGCTGCTGACGCTGATGGCGCGCCGCAGCGAGGTGGGCGATGGGCACCAGCTGGGTATGCCGCTGGGCACGCTCGACACCAGCGGCAGCGCGACGCCGCCGACGGAGGGCCAGCCGTCGCGTCCGAGCGTGGCCCCGGATCCGGGGCCGGACACCGGCAAGCGCAGCGGCAATCCCCTGGCTGGCACCGAAGCCATCGGTGCGCGCCTGCAGGGCGGGGCGTTTTTCAACTATTATCTGACTCCGTCCTTGCGTTTGACCAATAATTTGCTGGCAGGCTCGGGGCGCGACCGCCATGGCGCCAGCTGGACCGTGGGTTTGCAGCACGTCACGCGCTCGCTCTCGCCGCACCACAGCGTGTCGCTGGGCGCCGACCTGACTGTCGTTAACCGCAGCTACAACCGGAGTTATTTCGGGGTAAGCTTGCTCGATAGCATAAACAGCGGCCACGCGCCCTACGCCCCGGGTGGCGGGGTGCGCGACGTGGCCGTCGGCGCGCGCTGGAACTGGGCGCTGTCGCCCGGCTGGATGGTCAGCAGCTCGCTGCGCGCTGCATGGCTGCAGGGCGACGCGCGGCGCAGCCCGCTGGTCGAACGCGCCGACCATATCACTGTGTCCACCGGACTTGCTTACCGATTCTGATCATGCGATTTGTACGCCACGTTTCCGCCCTGTTGGCCTTGCTGTTTACGGCAGGCGGCACGACGGCCAATGAAACGGGCGGGGAGTGGCTCAGCTATCGCGATGCCTACCGCGCGATGGTGGTGTTCGAAAAATACGGCAGGCCCAAGAATTTCCTGCAAAACCATTTCCAGGTGATGTTGAAAGAGAAGGGCGTGCTGGGCGAGGATGTGCAACTGAGCCTGCTCGGCAAGGCCAGCAGCCTGAGCTTGCCGCTGGACCCGACCGGGCGCGCCGTGTTTCCGCTGTTGAAGGCCGCCTACGACGATAACGCCACCCTGAGCCTGACCCGCAATGTGGCCCAGTACGTGTTCCGCGCGCGCGTCTCGATCGTGGTGCGCTCCGACGGCGTGTACGAAACGAGCGACCTGCGCGCCGCCTGCGAGCAAGCGCTGACTTACCTGCGCCACGTGGATGCGTCGGCGCGCACCCTGCGCTGCAGCGGCGTGCGCCTGAGCTACCAGCGCAAGAGCGCCGACCCGGTGGTCAGGTTGCGCAACGGCAGCGGCGACGTGGCCCTGCTGGCGGTGGCGGACGGCGCCACCTTCCGCGACGACAACAATGAAGGTTTCCGGGTCGTCAATTATCGCTTCGGCGACCATGCCGACAAGGCCCAGCTGGTGACCCAGAGTGCGCCGCTGGCCATCGCGCCCCTGCTCGAATAGGCGCGGGCGGGCGCGCCGTCCGTCCCAGGCGCCAGCGAATTCGCTTCCGTGCGGAATGGACAGCTGCCGGGGAAGTGTTTATTATCCGCTGAAGCAATATTTAAAATTAATTAATGTTTCCGCGTGCGCAGCGTGTCAGTTCGCCCGTGTTACTCAGAGGTTTCCATGACCCGACTTCACCTTGCCTTGCCGCTGGCCGGCATGCTGTTGCTGGCCGCCTGCGGTGGCGGCAGCGACTCCACGCCAACCCCGACGCCGACGCCGACGCCGACGCCGACGCCGACGCCGACGCCGACGCCGACGCCGACGCCGACGCCGACGCCGACGCCGACGCCAACGCCAACGCCAACGCCGACGCCGACGCCGACGCCGCCTGTCGTCGCTGGCATCGACATGACCCCCTTCATCGAGCGGGCGCGGGAAAATGAGTGTGCCGAATATGTCAACCGTTTGTACGTGATCGATGGAAAGTATGTGACGTCCGAAACCTATGGGCGTTGCTTTGGCCGTGCCCGTCGAAACACCTTATATGCGGCAACGTCCACCGCCGTACTCTGTTCGGACTACCCGACATTCGCTGAAAAAGCGTCCGACTGCGCCGATCCGTCGGCGTTTCCCTTGTTTTTTTCCATGTTCGGCTGGTCGGGTGAGCGTTTCAGCGGGCAGCGGCAGGAGGTGTTTTTCCTGCCCAAGGACGGCAGCCGCATGGCCCTGGAGCCGCTAACCAAGGACACCATGTCCGGTATCCAGGCGCCACGCCAGCAGGTGATTCGCGACGCCGCCACCTTCGCCGTGGTGTGGGCCGAACACAACGCAGGCAGGCCCGCGCCGGCTCCGCTGCCGACGGTGAGGTTCGACAACGAGATGGTGCTTGCCCTGTTCGGCGGCGCCGGCGGCGGCTGCCGCAGCGTGGGCTTGCGTTCGGTGCGGGTCAGTGGCGGCAAACTGGTGGCCGCCTACGCCCAAGGCGATTTTTCAGCGCGCGGCACGGCCTGCCCGGCCATTGCGAATGCGCCGATGGAGATGGTGGTGCTCGACCGCCAGGATGCCCCGGTCGTGTTCGAAGCTGTGGTGCCGGACGATGTACCGTTCACCGAGGTGCCGATCCGGGCCGAGCGGACTGGCGTCGCCAAACAACTGGTCATCAAGGATGCCCAGGCCCTGACCGCGCTATGGAAGGAATTGCCGGAAACGGTGCCCATGCCGACGGTCGACTTCAGCAAGCAGATGGCGGTGGCGGTATTCCTCCGCGATCAGAGCGACAGCAGGTTCTTCGTCGACATCGGCCATATCGAACGTCTCAACGGCAAGCTGCGCGTGACGGTCCACGTGGGCCTCGCGGGCCGCTACAACCAGGCGATCCCGCATACTGGCGGGGTCTTCCCGACAACCATGGTGCTGCTGGACAGATCCGACGAACCGGTCGAGTTCGTGGAGCAACTGGTGAGAACGAGATAAGTCATACGCAGCGCGCTGCCGGCGGCGCCACCGCCGGCAGCGCTTTCTCCCGTTCTCCCTCAAATTTGCCTGCTTCGGGAATGGACGGCAGCGGAACAACTGTTTAATATGTGCTTCTGGCAATATTCATCATTTATTAATATTTCCATCTGTCCAGCAAGCCCCCGTTTCCGTGTTCCTGAGAGAGTTCCATGACCCGTCTTCACCTTGTACTGCCCCTGGCAGGCGCCCTGATGCTCGCTGCCTGCGGCGGCAGCGATTCGACGCCCGACACCACGCCTGCGCCAACCCCGACACCGACGCCGCCCGACGCGACCGGCGTGGTCACGATGCCCTTCGTCCAGCGTGCGCAGGAAAATACCTGCGGCCAATATTTCAACCGCGTGTTCGTAATCGACCGCAAATACGTCTTCACCGCCGTGAAGGGCGGCTGCGCCAAACCGGCGCAATATACGCTGCATGGCGCCACCCCCGACGTCGTCATTTGCTCGAACGAGCGGGCGCCGGTGCTGCGGGCGGAAGACTGTAGCGATCCCGCCATGTTTCCCGTGTTCAAGCGCATGACCGAGGTACAGCAGGCGGGGCCCGATTTCGTCGACGGCCGCAGCTTGCAGGAAGTGTCCTTCCTGCCCAAGGATGGCAGTCTGCTGCCGCTGTCGCCACTCGCCCGCGACACCGTGTCCTCCATCAAGGAGCCGCGCCAGGTGCTGGTCCGCGACGAAGCCACGCTGGCCGCGCTGTGGGCCGAGCATAACGCCGGCCGGGACCGGGTGTCGTTCATGCCGAAGGTGGTGTTCAAGAATGAGATGGTGATCGCCCTGTTCGGCGGAGCCGGCGGGCGCTGCCATAGTGTCGGCCTGCGCTCGCTGCGCGTCAGCGGCGGCAAGCTGGTGGCCGCGTACACGCAGGGCGACGCCGGCTCGTCCGGCAAGATCTGCGCCGGACAGCCGGGAACGCCGGTCGAACTGGTTGCGGTCCAGCGCAGCGACGCCCCTGTCGTGTTCGAAGCCGTGACGCCTGACAATGTGGCGTTCAGCAGGATCGAGGTCGAGCGGCGCACGCAGACCCGTCCGGCCCACCAGGTCGTGATCAAGGATGCCCAGGCCCTGGCGGCCTTGTGGAAAGAGCAGCAACAGCCGGCGCCGCTGCCGAGCGTGGACTTCAGCAAGCAGATGGTGCTGGCCTCCTTCCTCGGCGAGAAAACCGACTCCTCGTTCGGCATCGAGATCGGCAGTATCGAGCGCACCGGCGGCAAGTTGCGCGTGACCACGATCGAGCGCGTCTTGAACCGCCACACCCAGGGCGACCCGGCGCCGTCGTCGGTCACTCCGGCCAGCCTGGTGCTGCTGGAGCGCTCCGACGAACCGGTCGAGTTCGTGGCGCAGCAGCTGCAATTCCGCTAAACCCGGCGCTGCGCGTTGCCGCTTACGGCAGCGCGCAACAGCGCGGCCTCAGCCCCAGGCCGAAGGCGAAAACAGGTAGCCTTCGCCCCACACGGTCTTGATCTTTTCGGAATCGACGTCGTCGAACTTGCGGCGCAGCTTGGAGATGCAGTTATCGATGCTGCGGTCGAGCCCGTCGAACTCGATGCCGCGCATTTTCTTCAGCAGGGCGTCGCGCGAGAGCACGCGCCCGGCCGATTCGGCCAGGACCAGCAGCAGCTTGTATTCGGTGTTGCTGAGCAGGCAATGCTCGCCGCGCCAGGTGACGACGCGGTCGCTGGCGATGATCGACAGGGCGCCGAATTCGAGCGCCGCCGGATCGGTGCCGGCCTTGCCCTGGGCGCGCCGCAGCAGGGCGCGCAGGCGCGCCAGCAGCACGCGCGGCTGGACCGGCTTGTTGACGAAATCGTCCGCGCCCTGTTCCAGCACCGATACTTCGTCGTAGGAATCCTCGCGCGCGGTGAGTATCAGGATCGGGGTTTCGCTCAGTTCGCGAATCTGGCGGCACACCACCATCCCGTCCAGGCCCGGCAGCATCAGGTCGAGAATGACCACATCCGGGGCGAGCGCCTTGAAACGCTCGAGCGCGGCATCGCCGCGCGTGACCAGCTCGACCGTGAATTCGTACCCGCTCAGGTACTCCGTCACCAATTGCGCCAGGCGCGCATCGTCCTCTACCAGCATGACTCGAAACATGGTTTTTCTCCTAGCCAGCTATTGTATAAGAGCGGCTACGAAAAAAGGCAGTTGCAGGCCGATGCGGACAATTTGCTACACTTTGATGACACTCTGGTGCGCCGACCGCGGCTATTGCTGGGGAACGCAGACTTCCAGCACTTTTTCGATGCGGGCGTTGAGGACGGTGCGCGCGGCCGGCGCTTCCAGCACCCGGTTGGTGACCAGTTTTTCGCCCGCCGAACTGGTGCGGAACTGCTCGAAATCCACCATTTCATCTTCGGTGAAGCGCGGCAGCGCTTCCGGCAGCGGCTCGCCGGCGGCGGCGAACACGCCCAGGTAACCGTGCTTGGCGAATTTCTTGCCGACCGACTTGGCCAGGAAGGATTGGGTGCGCATTAATTCCTTGCCGTCGAGATTGGAGGCCAGCAATTCCTTGAATACCTCGTCGAAACTGGCAGGATCGAGTCCCTGCACGCATTTCAGCTGTTCCGGCGTGACCTTGCCCTGCCTGGCGCCGGCTTTCATCGACAATTGCACGCCGAGCAGGGCCGGTTTCGAGAAGACGGCGGCGGTGGCCGCATTGACCGCCTGGGCCTGTGCCGCGCCGCTCAGCATCACGGCGGCGGGCAGGGACAGCATGGCGATGCAACGTCCAGACAATGCAGGAAAACCCGGGCTTAAACGACGCGTCCGTAACAAGCAGGCTGTGTGTGGGGAATTCATGTCACCGTCCATTCTTCTCAAGTCACTTTCCTATCAAAAAGCGTTTACGCCATGGTCGACAATACGCCGTGTTGCCGAACATTATGACTGATTCACAGACATTTGTGTGCATGAAAAGCAACACTCATAAACAGTGTGAAAATTCGATGATCGGATAGAATTACCTGAGATCAATCGGCGATTCGCGAATTCCGGCGAATGAAAAGCTTGTCTTGTATCCGCAATGCAATCGGTCATTAAATTCCGCGCGGACACTATTTAATCGAAGTGTTGCTTCTTGGAGATCTTGGTGGTGGTCCATCACCGCCATGGTGAATCCGGGGTCCATCCTGGTGCGTTCGAGGATGCCGGAACGCTCCGGACGCACCAAAACGCGGCATGCGCAACGCATAACTGTTCGACACAGGCGCGCGCGTCATCGACCGCGCTATCGTCATCGCTCAGATCGGCTCGATCGCTTCGCGATGCGCATCCCGGCCCGGGTCCCGGCCGCTTCGCTGTTGAAGCGCTTCGCCGCCGTTGCGAAGTTTGCGCTACATCGCTGCGCCAGCTGCGGGCAAAAAAAAACAGCCCGGCGGGCTGTTTTTTCAGGGTCGGGTCGGTCAGGCCGCGTTTTGCGCGACGAAGTCCCAGTTGACCAGGCCCCAGAAGGTTTCGACATACTTGGCGCGGGCGTTGCGGTAGTCGATGTAGTAAGCGTGCTCCCAGACGTCGCAGGTCAGCAGCGGCTTGTCGCCGGTGGTCAGCGGGCAGCCGGCGTTCGAGGTGTTGACGATGTCGACGCCGCCGTCGGCTTTTTGCACCAGCCAGGTCCAGCCGGAACCGAAGTTGCCGACGCAGGACTTGGTGAATTCTTCCTTGAATTTGTCGAACGAACCCCACTTGGCGTCGATCGCATCGGCCACTTTGCCGCTTGGCGCGCCGCCGCCGTTCGGCTTCATGCCGTTCCAGTAGAAGGTGTGGTTCCACACCTGGGCTGCGTTGTTGAACACGCCGCCGGAGGATTTCTTGATGATCTCTTCGAGCGACAGGTTCTCGAACTCGGTGCCCTTGATCAGGTTGTTCAGGTTGGTCACATAGGTTTGGTGATGCTTGCCGTAGTGGTACTCCAGCGTTTCTTTCGAAATGTGGGGAGCCAGGGCGTCCATTTCATACGGCAGTGGCGGCAGTGTGTGTTCCATGTTGTGTCCTTTTTGTTTGGAAAAGCGTCAATGAGTCTGAACCGGTGCTTATTGTAATTCGGATGGCGGTTCGTTGCTTATTTGCTTCGCGCAGGCAAGCTGCCTTGCACCCGCTTAGTCGAGGCGGGCCTGGACGCCGGCCACGCCGAGCTCGGCAGTGCCCTCGGCCAGGCGCACCGTGAGCGTCTGCCTGGCCTGGATCTGCGCCGGCGAACGCAGCACGGCGCCGCTGGCGTCGCGCACGATGGCATAGCCGCGTTCCAGCGTGCGCTGCGGATTGAGCAATTCGAGCTGGGCCGCCAGCGCGCCCAGCGCATCGCGCTTCTGGCCCAGCTGGTTGGCCAGGGCGGTCGCGCAGCGGCGCTGCTGCGACGCCATTTCGTTGCGCAGCAGGCGCACATCGGGCCGCTGGCCGGCCCAGCGCGCGCGCCATTGCGCCAGCACATAGCCCTGGCGCTGCACCGGCGCGCGCACCGCATGCGTGAGCGCAGTCGACAAGGCCGCCAGTTCCAGGCGCTGGTGGCCGATCCGCGCCGACGGGCTGAGCAGGCGCCGTTGCCAGTTGTCCAGGCCCTGGTGCGCCTCGTTCAGGCTGTGGCGCATGGCGCGCCGCAGGTCGGCGGCATCGGCCTGCAGCGAGGCGATCCAGTCGGCGCGCGGGGTGGCCGCCAGTTCGGCGGCGGCGGTCGGGGTGGCCGCGCGCAGGTCGGCGGCAAAATCGGCGATGGTGACATCGGTCTCGTGGCCGACCCCGGCAATGACCGGCATGCTGCAATCGGCAATCGCGCGGGCCACGACTTCTTCGTTGAAACTCCACAGGTCCTCGATCGAGCCGCCGCCCCGGCACACCAGCAGCACATCGACGTCGGCGCGGCGCGAGGCCGTCTGGATCGCATTGGCTATCTTGTCGCCGGCGCCCTGGCCCTGCACCGGGGCCGGGTAGAGCACGATGCGCACGTGCGGGGCGCGCCGCCTGAGCGCGGTCAGGATGTCGCGCAGCGCCGCCGCCTGCGGGCTGGTGACGATGCCGACGCTGCGCGTGAACATCGGCAGGGGACGCTTGCGCTCCTGGTCGAACAGGCCCTGGGCGCCGAGTTTGTCTTTCAGGCGCAGGAAGGCTTCGTACAGGGCGCCGACGCCGGCGCGCCGGATCGCTTCCACATTGATCTGGTAGTCGCCGCGCGCGCCGTACAGGGTCACCAGGGCGCGCACCTCGACCTTGTCGCCTTCGCGCGGGAGGAAGCCGGCGTACTGGGCGCGGCCGCGAAACATCACCGCGCGCACCTGGGCCGCATCGTCCTTGAGCGTGAAATACCAGTGGCCGGAACTGGCTTTGGTGAAATTGGAGATTTCACCGCCGATCCAGGTCAGCGGAAACGAGCGCTCCAGCAGGCGCGCCACCTGGGCGTTGAGGGCGCTGACGGTCATTACCGGCGGCGCGGCGGGCGGGAGGTCTTGGTCGAAATCGGTGAGCATGGGATACGTTCCGGAATAACTGTCCACAAAAATTTGAAGCGGTCATGCTTATGTCACATATCGCGCAAAACAACAAGAGTTTTTTCTAAGTCGATGATTTTAAAAGAAAAAGCCGAGGTGCCGGTTTTCAGTGCAATGCCCGAAAACCCTGTTAAATCAAGCACTTTGCCAGTCCCGGCGGGAGTTGCTCACAAAGTTATCCACAGAAACTGTGCGGAAGTTTTGCAGTGCCGACAGTCGAGGACCTGCCTTAAACTTGCGCAGCGGGGTGCGATTCTTTTGTAATCAAGGGCTTACAGGCTTGTAAAGGGGATTGCACACAATCTTGTCCACAGAAGTTGTGCAGAACTGCCCGCTTTATCCACCGCAAGCCGCTGCGGGCGACCCTGCCTGCGCTTTAAGCACGACCGTTTTTATCCATGAAATCAAGAGCTTAACATCGCCTTGGGCGGCTTGCTCACAATCTTGTCCACAAAAGATGTGCAGAACACCGGGACTTGTCCACCGCACCGCCGACAGGCACGAATGGGCGCCCACGCGGGAGTTTTGGGCGCCCGAAACGCGCTTTATCCCCCTATGCATCATAATTGAGCACAGTCATTTTCTTCAATGAAAGCAAGGACTTGCGGCGTAGTGGGCGGCGTTGCGCACAATCTTATCCACAAAAGATGTGCAGAAGATGGGCGCGCCAGCCTGCCTTATTTTTGCGCTCAAATCTTTTTTCCTTTCGAATCAGGCACTTGACTGCCCACCCCCGGTATTGCTAACAATCTTATCCACAGTTTTTGTTCAGAACCTCGCGTCAATTTTTAATTTTCCACATGCTTAGTTTTTACGCATGACAAACTTTCCCTTTAAAATCAAGCACATCGCGATGCTTGTGGCCGCTTGCGCACAATCTTATCCACAGAAGGTGTGCAGAAGTGGACTTGCCGAGTGACGGGCAACACGTTACATTGCCGGGGTTCGTTCTTATCAAGAATTAATCACGCATCCCCATTCACTCAGGAGTTTGTTTTGCTGCCCATTATTCAAGCTGCAGGTTGGCCAATCTGGCCGTTGCTGATCGCCTCACTCGTCGCGTTGGCGTTGATCGTCGAGCGCATTATTTATCTGCGCCGCGCCAAGATCCTGCCGCCGCAGCTGCTTGATGAAGTGGTGCGTGTCTATCACAACGGCAAGATCACCAAGGACGTGGTCGAGTCGCTGGAAAAGAATTCCCCGCTCGGCGCCGTGCTCGCCGCCGCCCTGCGCAATGTCGACGCCCCGCGCGACGTGATGAAGGAATCGATCGAAGAAGCCGGGCGCGGCGTGGCCCACGTGCTGGAACGCTTCCTGACCACGATCGGCACCATCGCCTCGCTGGCCCCGCTGATGGGTCTGTTCGGCACGGTGGTCGGCATGATCGAGATTTTCGGTTCGACCAACGCCACCGGCACCAACCCGGCCCAGCTGGCCCACGGGATTTCGGTGGCGCTGTATAACACCGCCTTCGGTATCGCCATCGCCATGCCGGCCCTGATCGCCTATCGCCACTTCCGCGCCCTGGTCGACAGCTTCATCATCGACATGGAATTGCAGGCAGTCAAATTCGTCGACATCGTGCACGGTGCCCGCAAATGATGAACTTTCGCCGCGGCCAGAAACGTGAAGATCCCGAGATCAACCTGATCCCCTTCATCGATGTGCTGCTGGTGGTGCTGATTTTCCTGATGGTCACGACCACCTACAGCAAGTTCACCGAGCTGAAGATCACCTTGCCGACCGCCGACGCCGAAAAGGCGCTGGAAAAGCCGTTCGAACTGAACGTTACGGTCGATGCCAAGGGCAACTACACGATCAATAACCAGCCGGTGTCGTTCAGCAACGTGGCCAACCTGGCGTCCGACCTGAAAGCGGCGGCTGCCGCCGGCAACAACGGCCAGGCGGCCACCGGCGAGAAGAGCCCGGTGGTGGTCATCAACGCCGACCAGTTCGCGATGCACCAGATGGTCATCAACGTGATGGAAGCGGCGCGCATGGCAGGCTACGACAAGCTGACCTTCGCCGCCCAGACCGGCCAGAAGAACTAAGCAGCGCAGGCGAAGCGATTCCCCTGCCTTTCGCATGTCTTCCAACGCCTCCCTCGAAACGACCCTCACGCGCGCCTGGCTGCGGCGCGGCGCGCTCGCTTGCGCGCTGTGGCCGCTGTCCCTGCTGTTTCGCGCGCTCAGCTCCCTGCGCGCGCTGCTGTTCCGCGCGGGCGTGCTGAAGTCGACCCGCTTGCCGGTGCCGGTCATCGTGGTCGGCAATATTTTTATCGGCGGCACCGGCAAGACGCCGCTGACGATCTGGCTGGCCGAGGCCTTGCGCGACGCCGGCTTCCAGCCGGGGATCATTTCGCGCGGGCATGGCGGCAGCGACGGCGCCGCGCGCGCGGTCGGGCCGGACTCCAGCGCGCGCGAGGTCGGCGACGAACCGCTCCTGATCGCGCGCCGCACCGGCTGCCCGGTGGTGGTGGGGCGCGACCGTGGCGCGGCCGGGCGCGCCTTGCTGGCCGCCCACCCGCGGGTCGACGTGATCCTCACCGACGACGGCCTGCAGCATTACGCCTTGCAGCGCGATATCGAAATCATGCTGTTCGACGGACGCGGCGTCGGCAACGGCTGGCTGCTGCCGGCCGGCCCCCTGCGCGAGGTTCCCTCGCGCAGGCGCGACTTCACCGTCGTCAACGCGCCCGAACTGACGCCCGCCTTGCGCGCGGCGGTCGGCGGCGCGCCGTTCCGCATGCGCCTTGACGGCGCGTTCGCCGAACCCTTGCTGCGTCCCGGCCAGCGCGTGCCCCTGGCCAGCCTGGCCGGCCGCCGCCTGGTGGCCGCCTGCGGCATCGGCAATCCGCAGCGCTTCTTCACCCTGCTGCGCGGCGCCGGCCTGGACGTGGCGGAACTGCCGCTGCCGGACCATCACGATTTCCTCGACCGGCCGTTTGCCGCCGTCGACGCGGACATCATCCTGATCACGGAGAAGGATGCAGTAAAATGTGCGCAAATTGAAAATCTCAGAAACGACCCGAGACTGTGGGTCGTACCGGTGACGGCGCAGCTCGATGCCGCGCTGGCCGAACAAATTGTGGAGAAATGTCGTGGATGCTCGACTGCTTGATATCCTGGTCTGCCCTGTATGCAAGGGCCCGCTCGAACTGGACAAAAAGGCCCAGGAACTGATCTGCCGCGGCGACCGCCTGGCGTTTCCGATCCGCGACGGCATTCCCATCATGTGGGCCGACCAGGCGCGCAAGATCGACGCGCTGTAAGCGATGGGCTTCATCGTCATCATCCCGGCGCGCATGGCGTCGACCCGCCTGCCCGACAAACCGCTGGCCGACCTGGGCGGCAAGCCGATGGTGGTGCGCGTGGCCGAGCGCGCCGCCGCGTCGGGCGCCGCGCGCATCATCGTCGCCACCGACCATGAGGCCATCGCCGCCGCCTGCGGCGCGCATGGGGTGGAAGTGTGCATGACGCGCGCCGATCATCCGTCCGGCACCGACCGCATCGCCGAAGTGGCGCGCACGCTCAATCTGGCGCCCGATGCGGTGGTGGTCAACCTGCAAGGCGACGAGCCGCTGATCGATCCGGCGCTGCTGGCCGCCAGCGCGGCCCTGGTCGGCGCGCACGTGCCGATGGCCACCTGCGCCCACCCGCTGCACGAGGCTGCCGACGCTTTCAATCCGAACGTGGTCAAGGTGGTGCTCGACAAGCTTGGCCGCGCCATGTATTTTTCGCGCGCCGCCATTCCGTGGCACCGCGACGGCTTCGCGCAATCGAAGGACAGCCTGCCGGCCTCGTATGTTGCGTTGCGCCATATCGGCCTGTACGCGTACACCAACGCCTTCCTGCAAACCTATCCCACCCTGGAACCTGCGCCGCTCGAAGCGGTCGAAGCACTCGAGCAGTTGCGCGTGCTGTGGCACGGTTTCCCCATCGCCGTGCATGTCACGAGCAGCGCACCGGCGGCCGGGGTCGACACCCCAGAGGATCTTGAACGCGTGCGCCGGCATTACCCACATTAGCTTTGTTACAGCGCAGCATGCGTGCCGGTTCTCAGCGGGACCGACGCATAGCTTGCGCCAGATCAAGCAAAAAAATGGCGATTACGCCCTCGGATTGGCGTTTTCCGCGACTTTTGTGGTAAGTTTCGTACCAAGGTAGTCAAGTATGCATCGCCACCAATTTTAAAATCTGTTTTAGGAATTTTCATGCGTCTGATTCTGTTAGGAGCTCCTGGAGCCGGCAAAGGCACCCAAGCTAACTTCATCAAGGAAAAATATAATATTCCGCAAATCTCCACCGGCGACATGCTGCGTGCGGCGATCAAGGCCGGCACCGAGCTGGGCCTTGCGGCTAAAAAAGTGATGGATGCGGGCGGTTTGGTGTCGGACGACATCATGATCGGCCTGGTCAAGAATCGCCTCACCGAATCCGACTGCCAGAACGGTTACCTGTTCGACGGCTTCCCGCGCACCATCGCGCAGGCCGACGCCATGAAGGAAGCGGGCATCGACGTCGACTACGTTCTCGAGATCAACGTGCCCGACGAATTCATCGTCGAGCGCATGAGCGGCCGCCGTTCCCATCCGGGTTCGGGCCGCGTGTACCACATCACGAACAATCCGCCAAAAGTGGACAACGTGGACGATATCACCGGCGAACCGCTGATCCAGCGCGACGACGACAAGGAAGACATCGTCAAGCAGCGCCTGTCGGTCTACCATAACCAGACCGAAGTGCTGCTGGGCTACTACAATCAGTGGGCGCAATCGGGCTTGCCTGGCGCACCGAAGTACCGCCGCATCTCAGGCATCGGCCCTGTGGAGCAAATCCGCGAGGCGGCCTTCGCGGCACTGTCGGAATAAATGTAGCGAGAACACAAGAGCGGACTTCGGTCCGCTTTTTTGATGGCCGCGCCCTGCGGCCATCGACGCAGCACCAGTTTGTCCTGCCCAGGCCGCCGTTGCGCGGCCGGCGTTCCCGGTTTTTTTTGGATTCAAGGTTTTGCAGTACGCAGTGAGCTTGGCCCATCTCTTTCGCGCAATGGGGGGCCTCGACAAACCGTAGCGAGCGGCGACAATGTCGCCGCGCAGCACGGTTTTTCGAGGTCCCCGGTGCCTGGAGCGGTCTTTCGAACGTGTTGTTGTGTTACTTGATAAAAAAGCGAGGGGACGATATGGCAGCAAGATTTCTTGTCTTTGCAGTTGTGTGCGGCGTCATTGCCGTGATTTATGGATTGGTGACGCGCAGCTGGATCCTGCGCCAGGACCCGGGCAACGCCCGCATGCAGGCCATCGCCCAGGCCATCCAGGAAGGCGCCGCCGCCTACCTCGGGCGCCAGTACCGCACCATCGGCATGGTCGGCGTGGTGCTGCTGATCGCCATCGGGGTCCTGCTCGACATCAATACCGCCATCGGTTTCCTGATCGGCGCCGTGCTTTCCGGCGCCTGCGGCTTCATCGGCATGAACGTGTCGGTGCGCGCCAATGTGCGCACGGCGCAGGCCGCCACAAAGGGCATGAACGAGGCGCTCGACGTCGCCTTCAAGGGCGGGGCGATCACCGGCATGCTGGTGGTCGGCCTGGGCCTGCTCGGCGTGACCCTGTTCTACTGGATGCTCACCGTCCAGGCGGCCGGCGGCAGCGCCACCCAGCATGACGTCATCAAGCCCCTGATCGGGCTGGCCTTCGGCGCCTCGCTCATTTCGATTTTCGCGCGCCTCGGCGGCGGCATCTTCACCAAGGGCGCCGACGTCGGCGCCGACCTGGTCGGCAAGGTCGAAGCCGGCATCCCCGAGGACGACCCGCGCAACCCGGCCGTGATCGCCGATAACGTCGGCGACAATGTCGGCGACTGCGCCGGCATGGCCGCCGACCTGTTCGAAACCTATGTCGTGACCCTGATCGCCACCATGCTGCTGGGCGCGCTGATGATGGCCACCCCGGGCGGCGAAGCGGTGATCTATCCGCTGCTGCTGGGGGCGGTGTCGATCATCGGCTCGATCGTCGGCTGCTCGCTGGTCAAGGCCAAACCGGGCAAGAAAATCATGTCGGCCCTGTACACCGGGCTGTGGTGGGCCGCCGGGCTGTCGCTGATCGGCTTTGCCGGCGTGACCTGGATGGTCTGGGGCGACGACGCCATGCGCATGAAGATGATGGGCTGCGCGCTGGTCGGCATCGTCCTCACCGGCCTGATGGTCTACATCACCGAGTACTACACCGGCACCGACTTCAAGCCCGTCAAGCACATCGCCGAAGCGTCCACCACCGGCCACGGCACCAACATCATCGCCGGCCTCGGCGTGTCGATGAAGTCGACCGCCTATCCGGTGCTGGCCGTGTGCGCGGCCATCCTGGCCTCCTACCAGATGGCGCAGCTGTACGGCATCGCGATTGCCGCCACCTCCATGCTGTCGATGGCCGGCATCGTGGTCGCGCTCGACGCCTACGGCCCGATTACCGACAACGCCGGCGGCATCGCCGAAATGTCGGGCATGCCCGAATCGGTGCGCGCCATCACCGACCCGCTCGATGCGGTCGGCAACACCACCAAGGCCGTCACCAAGGGTTACGCCATCGGCTCGGCCGGGCTGGCCGCGCTGGTGCTGTTCGCCGACTATACCCACGCGCTGGAGTCGGTCGGCAAGCAGGTCTCGTTCGACCTGTCGAACCCGATGGTGATCGTCGGCCTGTTCATCGGCGGCCTGATTCCCTACCTGTTCGGCGCGATGGCGATGGAAGCGGTGGGGCGCGCCGCCGGCGCCGTGGTGGTCGAGGTGCGGCGCCAGTTCCGCGACATCAAGGGCATCATGGACGGCACCGGCAAGCCCGAATACGACAAGGCGGTCGACATGCTGACCGCCTCGGCCATCCGCGAAATGATCCTGCCCTCCCTGCTGCCGGTGGTGGTGCCGGTGGTGGTCGGCATGCTGCTGGGGCCGGCCGCGCTGGGCGGGCTGCTGATGGGCACCATCATCACCGGCCTGTTCGTGGCCATTTCCATGACCACCGGCGGCGGCGCCTGGGACAACGCCAAGAAATACATCGAGGATGGCCATTTCGGCGGCAAGGGCTCGGAAGCGCACAAGGCCGCCGTCACCGGCGACACCGTGGGCGACCCGTACAAGGACACCGCCGGCCCGGCCGTCAATCCGCTGATCAAGATCATCAACATCGTGGCGCTGCTGCTGGTGCCGCTGCTGCCGGTCTCGGGCTGGATCGCGGTCACCGTGCCGCCGGCCCATCCGCCGGTCGACACCGTGGTGCCGGGACCGGTGGCCCAGGCCGTGCCGGCGACGCTGGCCGCCGCGCCCGCCCGATGAGTGCGTGGGCAGTGTAAAGATGTAATCCATCGGCGACAATTTGTTACTGGTGTCAAACTTATAAACGTCGTAATGTTCATTCTTTATCAATATTTTGATATGGGGGAACGACGTGATGAAGAACCTGACAACCGGTTTCATGCGCGGTAGTGCGCTGGCCAGCGGCTTGCTCTGCCTGGCCGGCATCACCGCCTGCGGCGGCGGCGACAGCACGCCACCGGCCAGGCAGCCCGACGCCGTGGCCGCACAGCAGCAGGCGACGGCAGCGGCCATCACCACCCAGCCCAAGGCGCAAGCGGTGCCCGCCGGCCAGCCGGCCACGTTGTCGGTAGTGGCCAGCGGCTCCGGCACGCTCAGCTACCAGTGGTGGCGCAACGGCGCGGCCATCCCGGGCGCCACCGGCGCCAGCTACACCACCGCGGCGCTCACGCTGGCCGACAGCGGCGACGTGCTCAGCGTAATCGTCCGTAACGAGGCCGGCAGCGCCACCAGCAACGCCGTGGCCTTGCAGGTCGACGGCATCGGCGCGCGCGTGCTGGCCGGCGGCGCGATCGATCCCGCCCGCGCCCAGCTCGACGGCGTCGGCAAGCAGGCCTACTTCCTGTCCGCCGGCGCGCTGGGCGGCGATGGCAGCGGCAACCTGCTGCTGGCCGATACCCAGAGCAAATCGGTCCGCAAGATCACCCCGGCGGGCGTGGTCAGCACGGCTGTCGCCGGCGCGGCCGCCTCGGCGCCGCTGCAATTCCCGCGCGATGTCGCGGGCGGGCCGAACGGCGTCATCTATGTCACCGACAGCAACAACGCGACGACCTCCATGTTCGTGCGCAAGATCGGCGCCGACGGTGCGCTCACTACGCTCGACCTGGGCGCCACGCAAGGCGATCCGGCCGGTCCCGGCATCGCGCCGCCGGTGTTTACCGCGATCGCCAGCGACACTGCCGGCAACCTGTACGTCGCCAGCGAAGTCACGCGTCCCGGCGAGCCGGCCTGCAGCTCCTGTTTCAAGCGCGCCATCGTGCGCAAGGTCGCCCCGGACGGCAAGGTGACGACCGTGTTCGAGACCACCGGTCCGCACTCGGTTGCGCCCGCGATCGCCGACCTGGCGGTCGACAGGAACGGCAACCTGTTCGTGCTGGACCGCGGCATCAGCAAGGTCGATGCCAGGGGCGTCGCGACCACCTTGCTCGGTACCGACCAGGCCTTCGTCAACGCCATTGCCGTCGACGCCGGCGGCAATCTGTACTTTGCCACCGAGCCGTTCAGCGGCCGCCAGAGCCCGTGGCCGCTGCACGCCATCGGCAAGATCGCGCCGGACGGCAAGGTGACAGTGGCGGCCGATCCGAACGGCAGCGATGCGCGCTTCAAGACCGAGGCCTGGATCACCAAACCCGCCGGCCTGGTGACCGACGCCGCCGGCGCGCTGTACGTGAGCGGCAATGGCCGCGTGCTCAAGCTGGTCCTGCCGTAAAGCGGGGCAGGCCGTCCAGCCGCCCGGCTGGACGGCCAGGCGGCGCCGCTGGCGCGAAGCTGATGCTTCCGCGCCACGCTTGTAAAAAAATCAATTTCAAAATGATATTTATTTTGCAGGTTCAACGTACTATTTCTGTTCGTCGTCCTTGACGCTCAGGCATGCCTGCGCCCGGGATGCACCGTCCCGGCCGAATCGCAGGCCGCTTGCCGCAGTGATCACAAGGATGACTGATGAACATGATGACCCGGCTGCTCATGGTGGCAGCGCTCGCTCTTATCTCTGTTGCCGCCGCCGCGCACACGCCGGCGCGTATCGATACCGCCGCCTTTTCCATCGTGAACCCGTGGAGCGCGTCGGCCGAGGTGCTGCTTTCCGACGCCGATGGCGTGACCCGGATCGGCCTGGCCTCCGCCGCCAGCGACCTGTCCGCCGCCACGTCCTCCTACCAGCAAGGCAGTTTTTACGGCGGCCTGTTCGAAGTCACCGTGCACGCCGGCTACCGCGTGACCGGCTTCGCGTTTTCCGGCATCTTCGAAGGGATGCTCGAGGTGCCGCCCAATCCCGACGGCTCGCCGGGCGACGGCGTGGCGTACAATTCGGGCTACGTCGAGTTCAGCGCCGGCTCGCGCCCGTACGGCGTCCTTTACAGCGAGCATGCGCAGCGCATCGACATGCTCGACGGCGCGGTCCCGTTCAGCATGGCGAGCGGACCGCTGGCGCTGAGCAGCGACTTCAATCTGTCGCTGCAAGGGCTGATCATGGTCTCGGCCTATCCGACCGTCACGCCGGAGCATCCGGAAGGCATCGATTCCTTCGCCAGCATGCGCCTGGCCAATCCCATGTTTACCATCTACACCACGGCGGTGCCGGAACCGGCCAGCTACGCCATGCTGCTGGCCGGGATGGCCGTGCTGGAAACGCGGCGCCGCCGGCTTGAGCGGTGTCGCTGCAGTGCGGCAAAGTCCGGCGCCGCGTAAAAGACGTCGTCGATTTGAGCAATCCGGCCATGCTCAGCGGCAGCGGCAGCGGCGCGCTCGCGTTCGTGGGAGCGGCGGGCGCCACCACGCTGGCCGGCTCGGGCAATTCCTTTGTGGCGCCGGTGCGCCTTCTGCGCTACAGCACGCACATCCGGTTCGCTTGCGCGCGCAGCGACGCCCGGAAGTCCGGATGGGCGATCGCGATCAGCGCCTGCGCGCGCTGCTTGGCCGACTTGCCGCGCAACTGCGCCACGCCATACTCGGTCACCACGTAGTTGATGTCGTTCTTGCTGGTGGTGGCGTGCGTGCCCGGCGTGAGCGTGGGCACGATGCGCGAAATCGTGTTGTCCTTGGCGGTCGAGGGCAGCACGATGAACGATTTGCCCCCGCGCGAACGGTTCCCCGCCCGCACGAAGTCGACCTGGCCCCCGGTGCCGGAATAGGGCAGGTGGGCGATGCTCTCCGAGCCGCACTGGCCCAGCAGGTCGATCTGCAAGGTCGCGTTGATCGTCATCAGCTTGTCGTTTTGCGCCGCCAGGTAAGGGTCGTTGGTGAAGTTCGACGGGTGCATCTCGATCATCGGATTATGGTGCAGGAAGTTGTACAGCTTTTGCGAGCCGAGCGCGAAGGTCGCCACCATTTTGCCCGGCATGAAGGTCTTCCTGCGGTTGGTGACCGCGCCCGCTTCGAGCAGGGTCAGGATGCCGTCGCCGATCATTTCGGTGTGGATGCCCAGGTCGTGCTTGGAGGTCAGCTGCATCACCACCGCGTCCGGGATGCCGCCGTAGCCGATCTGCAGGGTCGAGCCGTCGTCGATCATGTCGGCCACATACTTGCCGATCGCTTCCTGCACCGGGCCGATCTTCGGCAAGCCCACTTCCAGGATGGGATCGGCGCTTTCGACCAGCGCCGTCACCTGCGACACGTGCACGTGGCACTGGCCGTGCGCGAACGGCACGTTGGGATTGACTTCGAGGACAATCGCGCGCGCCTTCGCCAGCGCCGCCATGGTGTAGTCGACCGCCAGGCTGAGGGAAAACCAGCCCTGCCCGTTCATGGGCGAGGCCATGGCGAACACCACATCGGACGGAATCAGGCCCTGCTCGAACAGGCCGGGCAACTCGGAAAAGTAATTCGGGATGAAGTCGCACCAGCCGCCCTGGCCGGACGCGCGCGAGGCGCCGCCGAAAAACAGCGCGGCGTGGCGCACGTGGCGGGCCGTGTCCTGGTCGAAGTAGCCGAACTTGCGCATGGCCAGGATCTGCGCCACTTTCACGTCGTGGAATTGCTGGCGCTGGTCTGACAAGGCGGTGAGCAGGGCGGGCGGCTCGCCCACGCCGGTCGGCACGACGATCATGTCGCCGTCCTGCACGAGGCGCATGGCCTCGGCGGGCGTGCAAAGCTTTTGCTGGTAAAGCTGGTGCGGGGTTGGCATGGCTGTCTCCTTTTTTATGCGTGAATAGTAACGCAGGAAACTGACCGAGCGCTTACTGCAAGCGCGCGCGGCGGGCCCACCGGCTCATGCGGCCGGCGGCGCGAACAGGACAGGGCCGTGCCACGGCATGCTGCGCCACGGGTGGCCGCGGCTGCCCAGCCACTGCGCCAGCCTGGCCTCGTCGAAGGCCGCCCCGAGGCTGTCGGCGCGCGCGCCGACGATCCATTGCTGGCGCCCGCGCGCGAGCGCCGCGCCGAACTCCTGCCAGCTGCCGAAGCAGTCCCTGGCGCGCTGCGCATTCTGGTACAGCACCTCCCATTGCAGCGCCGGATCGAGCCAGCCGAGCAGGGTCGCGGCGCGCACTGCGAAGGCCACGCGCGCCGAGGCGAAGGCCAGCGCCGCGCGCGCATCGTCGTCGGGCCGCAGGCGGTCGAGGTCGATGCGGTACCAGTGCTGGCGCAGCAGCTCGGGCAGCGCGCTGCGGATGGCGTCGTCCTGGGCGCTGGCGCGCAGGCCGAGGATGTGCAGCAGGCTGGCGCGCAGGGCCTGCGCCTGCTGCGGCGACAGGCCGCGCGCCTTCGGATCGGCGTAGGCGCCGATCGCGCGCGCGCTGGCAATCGGGTGCGCCAGGGCCAGCGCCCAGTTCTGGCGCGCGTCGAACTTGTAGCGCAGCTTATGGTTGCCCGGTTTTTCAGGCCTGGTGTCGGCCGGGCGCCCGGAGAAGCGCTTGACCATGCCGTGGATCAGCCAGGCCAATACCACGATGGCGGCAAAGCTCATGGCGCCCCCTTGAGCGCATGCGCCACCGCCGGGTGCAGCGGCATGCCCTGCAACTGCTCCGGCGCGCGCGCGGCGGCGATCCACTGGGCCAGCACCGAGGGCGCCCGCAGGCGCCGGAACAGGGCCGGGAAGTGCTGGGCCACGAACAGCTGGTCGGCATCGTGATGCGCCTCTTCCACCATCGCCCAGCCCGAGGGCAGGCGCACCATGCCCATGCTCAGGGCGTCGGGCGGGGTGTGCATGTCGCTCTCGACGCTGCGCAGGAAGGCCAGCAGCTCGCCGTGAAAGCGCTCCACCGGCGGCCGGTTCAGCTTGCCCTTGATCTGGTCGAAGCGCAGCCGGCCGCCTTCCGCCACATGGGCGCTGATGGTGATGTGCGCGTGGCCGTTGCGGCCCCGGTAGCTGAACAGGCGCATCTGGCCGGCCTCGCAGGCCGCCGCGTAATGCTCGCCGTAGCCGCCGCGCAGGGCGCGCCGGTCGCTGAACTGGCCCAGGCAATGGCGCATCACCTGGCTTTCGAACGCCATTTCGCCGCGCAGCAGGGGGCTCGCCGGCAGCAGTTCGAGCACCGCGCCGGCCTCGCCCTGCCAGCGCGTGGCCACCGCCGCCGGCTGGTGTTCGCGCCAGCCGGCCGCGCTCTTCGCTTCGAAGGCCGCGTGTTCGGCGCTCCACAGCGCCAGCGCCTGGCGGCAGTTGATGCGCTGCAACTTGCCTTCGAGCGCCGTGCCCTGGCGCGCACAGAGCAATTCGACCAGCTTCGCTTCGATCGCCAGCAGCTCGGGGCCGTCGGGCGCCAGCCACCACATGGCCTCGCCCCCGTCCTTTCCCAGGCGCGCCGTCACCCATGCCGGCACGGCGGCCGGCGCGAACAGGGTGCGCGCCTGCGCGCCGGAGGCGACGCGCAGCAGGGCCGGTTCGGGCGCTTCCAGGTTGCCGACGGCGTAGCGGAAAAAGTGATTGGCCAGCCACTCGGCCACGTCCGGCGCGTCGCCGCGCTGCACGCTGCGGCGGGCGATGGCCTGCTTGAGGGCCGGCGCGTTGACGATGTCGCGCGCGCCGTAGGCGCTTTTTCCGGCCTGCGTTGCCACCATTACCAGACTTTCCACCAGGGCTGGGCCGCGCGCTGCAGGCGCTTGCATTCGTCGATGGCCTCGAGCAGGGCCTTGCGCTGCGTTTCGTGCCAGGACTCGCCTTCCTTGACGTGGCGCAGGCCGTCGCGGTACAGCGTTTGCGCGCGTTCGAACTGGCCGGCGCTGCGCAGCGCATTGCCGGCCATGCGGCTGGTGTACGGCGAGGCGGCGCCCGGCACCGACGGCAGCACGCCTTCCAGGCGCAGCATGGCGTCGTCCGGCTGCGTGTGCGCCATGTAGTACAGCACCGATACCAGCGCGCGTATCTGCGCATTCTGGTATTCGGCGCGCTCGTCCTGTTCCACGCCGCTCCACCACTCGTCCAGGCGCTGCAGCCAGATGGCGATGTCGGTGTCGCGCCCGAGCCGGTGCAGCGCGGCGGCCACGTCGTCGATGTAGTCGGTCGGATCGTGGCGGCTGTAGCCGTGGTCGGCCGAGTAGTGCCACAGCTGCTCGGCGCTGTCGACCAGGGCGCTGTCGTTGCCGTCGCTGCGGTGCGAACTCATGATGCCCTGGTAGTGTTCCGAAAACGGGCTGGCGGCGATGCCCTTGTGGTGCAGGGCGATCGCGCCGGCGTTATCGGATTTGTCGTAGCGGTAGCGGATCGCCAGGTTATTGCACAGCATCGAGTACATGTGCGCGTGGCCGTCGCGCGCGCTGCCGGCGCCGTTCATGACGAAGGCTTCGAAGCGCGCCAGCCCCATCTCGTAATAGCGTGCGGCCAGGGCGCCGACCTGCGCTTTGGGTATGTCGGCGCCCTCGGGCAGTTTCTCGGCCAGATGGTAGCCGAGGTTCACCCCGAGGTTGTAGCAGCTGCCGCCGCTGTTGGCCGGCAGGAACGGCATCTCCAGCGCCGCCTGCACGCCGTGCACGCGCATGCGCGCGACCCACAGCTTGAACAGCAGGTCGGCATTGGCCAGCGTCAGGTCGCGCGCCGCCGTTTCGAGCAGGGGCAGGGCGCGCCGGTAGTCGCCGGCCGATGCGATCAGGTAGTGGGCTTCCACGGCGTCGGCCGCCGCGTGCCCCGGCGCCTGCGCGCGCGCCAGCGCCAGGTGGCGCTGCAGGTACGCCGCTTCGGCTTCGTCGCCGCGCACGAAGGCGGTGTCCTCGGCGATGCCGCCGAAGGCCAGTGCCAGTTCCCAGTAAGGATGGCCGGCCAGGCCCGTTTCCAGCGCGCGCTGCGCGGCGGCCACCCCATGTTGGGCCGACCCTTCGCGTTCGTGGAACACCGATTCGAAGGCCAGGCGCGCCGCCTCCTCGTGGCGGCCCGCTTCCAGCAGCCAGTCGAGCATGGTGGCGCTGTAGCGGTCGTCGTCGTCGCCCATGATCATCACGCGCGCCAGCGGCATCAGCGCCAGCGCCGCCTCGAGCGCGCCTTGCCGGTGCAGGGTCAGCGCTTCGAGCCGCGCGATGCGCACGTCGAGGTCGCGCCGGGCGAAGAACACGGTGCCTTCGGGGATGCGCGCGCGCACCTGGCGCAGCACGCCGGCGATGGCTTCCGGGACGATCCGCACCACCCCGTGGCCGATGCGCAGCCAGTCGTTATGGTCGACATCCTGGCCGGCGCCCGCGCTGGCCAGGCTGTCGATGGCGCGCACGGCCGCTTCCCTGGCCTCGGCGTCGCGCCCTTCGAGGGCGAAGCTCTGGGCCAGGCGCACCGCCATCAGGGCATCGTCCCAGGCGCGATACGGTGCGCGCTCGGGCGCGCCGCGTTGCAGGGCGTTGCGCGCTTCGACGCCGCGCCGCGACTGGGCATGCGCGCCCGCCGCCACCGCCTGCTCGTCGAGATACTCCCAGGCCTTGTCGTAGCGCAGGGCGCCCGGCAGCGCGGTCAGCGCCGCCAGCGCGGCGTCGAGCGCGGGATGCAGGGCGGCGTCGTCGCGCTGCGCCGAGAGCGGCTCCAGGCGCCAGAAGGCCAGGTTCAGTTGCGCGTCGGGCTGTTCGGCGCCAGGCAGGGCGGCTGCCGCCTCGCGGCCGTCGCCGTCGATCACGCGCAGTGCCGCCGCCGGATCGCCCGCCCGCAGCCACAACCTGAACAGGCGGCGCACGCCGCCCAGGGTATCGGCGCGGAACTGCTGGCTGTCCATCGACGTTTTCAGGCCCGACCTGATCAGTTCCGGGTCCAGTTCGGCCTCCAGCTGTTGTTCGATGGCGGCTTCTGTCTGGTCGAGATAGGCGTCGAGCTGGCTGGCGCTGAGAGGGGCGGCGAGGGTTGTCATGTGTGCTGTAGCGTGGCGATGGTCGGGCGTGAACCCTGAATTATCGTCTTAACAATACTTTTGGTCAACAAAAAAGTTGCTTCGAAATACATGGATGGTGCCTCTTTGGCCATTGTCAATACGTGTTCTGGCAGGCGCGATGCGGGTAAAAATGGTAGGCTGGCCATCTCCATCAACCTGCAGCGAGGTGGCATCGTGATCGTGCTCAAAATTGCCGTGCTCCTGATGGCGTCGCTCGCCGCCGGCGATGCGGTGGCGCGCAGGGATGCCGCGCCGGCGCCGCCCGCGGTCCGGGCGGAGCCTGCCAAACCCGTTCCGCCCAAAAAACCGCCTCCCAAACGGCGCGCGGTGCACCAGATCGTCGACAGCATGCCTGCCTACGGCCCGCGCCTGAACGCGCCGCCGCCGATGCCGCCGCCGGTTCCGCTGAGCCCGCAGCCGGCGCCATCGGCGATCGTGCCGTCGACCGTGGCGCCGCCGCCGGCCGCGATCAGCCGCTGCGACGCCGGCGGCTGCACCGACGTCAACGGCACCCGCTACAACGGCGCGGCGGGCAATACCGTGATCGGCCCGCAAGGGCGCACCTGCGCCAACCATGGCGGCACGATCCAGTGTTTTTAATGCAGCAAGACTGGTGTTTTCTGCGGAAAGTTCGCTACAATCCGGTTAGTTGACGTTTACGTAAACGTCAAAAAGAACCGATAAGAGGAAGAGGACACCATGCAAATTCAGGACAATGTATTCATCATCACGGGCGGCGCATCGGGCCTGGGCGCGGCGACGGCGCGCATGATCGCCGGAGCCGGCGGCAAAGTGGTGCTGGCCGACGTGCAGGTCGAGGCGGGCGAAGCGCTGGCCGCCGAACTGAAGGGCGCCTTCGTCAAGTGCGACGTCACCTCCGAAGCCGACGGCCAGGCCGTGGTCGCGGCAGCCGTCGCCATGGGCACCCTGCGCGGCCTGGTCAACTGCGCCGGCGTCGCGCCCGCGGTCAAGACCGTGGGCAAGGACGGCCCGCATCCGCTGGACGTGTTCCAGCGCACCGTGAACATCAACCTGGTCGGCACCTTCAATATGGCGCGCCTGGCGGCCGACGCCATGGGCAAGACCGAGGCGCTGGACTCGGGCGAGCGCGGCATCATCATCAATACCGCGTCGGTGGCGGCCTTCGACGGCCAGATCGGCCAGGCGGCCTACGGTTCGTCCAAGGCGGCGGTGGCCGGCATGACCCTGCCGATGGCGCGCGACCTGGCCCGCAGCGGCGTGCGCGTGATGACCATCGCCCCCGGCATTTTCGAAACCCCGATGCTGATGGGGATGCCGGAAGAAGTGCGCGGCGCGCTGGGCAATATGGTCCCGTTCCCGCAGCGCCTCGGCCGTCCCGCCGAATACGCGCACCTGGCCCGTGCCATCATCGAAAACACCATGCTCAACGGCGAAACCATCCGCCTGGACGGTGCGATCCGCATGCAACCGAAGTAAAACATTTACTGTAGGATAGCGGGATCGGACGCGCGGCTCTCGTGTAGGAGTCGCGCGTTTCTCATTGGAGAATCCATGCTCAGCTTGAAGTACCTTCCATTCGCGCTGCTCGTCCTGAGCGCGCCCGTACTGGCCCAGGACGCCGCCGTGCGCCCGGCCGACGCCCCCGAAATCCACACCGGCTACGCCGACAAGGCCGGCTGGGCCGCCAAAAAATTCATGGTCGCCGCCGCCAATCCGCTGGCGGTCGATGCCGGCTACCGGATCCTGCGCCAGGGCGGCAGCGCCATCGACGCGGCGATTGCCACCCAGCTGATGCTGACCCTGGTGGAACCGCAATCGTCCGGCATCGGCGGCGGCGCCTTCCTCCTGCATTACGACGGCAAGAACGTGCAAGCCTTCGACGGCCGCGAAACCGCGCCCGCCGCCGCCGACGAGCACCTGTTCCAGAACAAGGACGGCACGCCGGTCTCGCGCGCCACCGGCGTGGTGGGCGGGCGGTCGGTGGGCGCGCCGGGCGTGCTGCGCATGCTGGAGATGGCGCACCGCCAGCACGGCAAGCTGCCGTGGAAGAGCCTGTTCGCGCCGGCGATCGCCATGGCCGACAAGGGTTTCCCGGTCAGCCAGCGCCTGAACGGCATGCTGATGTTCGACAAGCACCTGCGCAAGGACCCGGCGGCCGGCGCCTATTTCTACGACAAGGCAGGCACTCCCTGGCCGGTCGGCCACGTGCTGCGCAATCCGGCGCTGGCCGCCACCCTGCGCGAGATCGCCGCCGGCGGCGCCGACGCCTTCTACCAGGGCCGCATCGCGCAAGAGATCGCGGCCAAGGTGGCGGCCCATCCGACCAATCCGGGCCTGCTGACGGCGGCCGACATCGCCGGCTACCGGCCCAGGCTGCGCGTGCCGGTGTGCAGCGACTACCGCGCCTACACCGTGTGCGGCATGCCGCCGCCGTCGTCGGGCGGCATCGCGGTGGCGCAGATGCTGGGCATGCTCGAGACAAAGGACATGCGCGCCTACGCGCCGGTCGACGGCGTGCTGGGGGCCGATGCGGTGCACCTGTTTACCGAGGCGGGGCGCCTGGCCTACGCCGACCGCAACCGCTACGCGGCCGACACCGACTTCGTGCCGCTGCCGGGACGCGGCATTCCTAGCCTGATCGACAAGACCTATCTGCGCCAGCGCGCCGCCCTGATCGGCGACAAGTCGATGGGCACCGCCCAGGCCGGCACGCCGCCCGGCATGGAAGTGGCGTGGGGGCTCGACAATGCCATCGAAACCGCCTCCACCTCGCACTTCGTGGTGGTGGACGGCCAAGGCGCCGGCCTGTCGATGACGACCACGGTGGAAGACGCGTTCGGCTCGCGCCAGATGGTCGGCGGCTTCATCCTGAACAACCAGCTCACCGATTTTTCGTTCGACTCGGCCGATGCCTCGGGTCCGGTGGCGAACCGGGTGCAGGCCGGCAAGCGCCCGCGCAGCGCCATGTCGCCCACGGTGGTGTTCGAGCGCCAGAGCGGCAAACTGGTGCTGGCGGTCGGTTCGCCCGGCGGGCCGGCCATCATCAATTACGTGGCCAAGACCCTGGTCGGCACCCTGGACTGGGGCCTGAACGTGCAGCAGGCCATCAGCCTGCCGAACTTCGGCAGCCGCAACGGGCCGACCGAGCTGGAAAGCGGCCGTTTCAGCCCGGCCGTGCAGGATGCGCTCAAGGCGCGCGGGCATGCCCTGCGCAGCTACGAGATGACCTCCGGCCTGCATGGCGTGCAGCGCATCCTGATCCACGGCGAGCCGTGGTGGTTCGGCGGGGCCGATCCGCGCCGCGAAGGCGTGGCCAAGGGCGACTGACCCGGGCCGCATGCTGATTTTGTAAAAAGTGTACAAGCCATAAGTTTCTTCCGCAAGGCGGGCAGACCCTGATACGCTTGGCGGATGGAAACGGAACCAAAAACGGGCTTGATACTCACCGGCGGCGGCGCGCGCGCCGCCTACCAGGTGGGGGTACTGCAGGCGATCTCGCAGATCCTGTGGGAGGCCGGCTGGCGCCCCGCGCGCAATCCCTTCGATATCATCTGCGGCACCTCGGCCGGGGCGATCAACGCCGTGGCCCTGGCCTGCCGCGCCGATAACTTCGGCGAGGGCGTGCAAAAGCTGCTCGACGTGTGGGAGAACTTCCGCGTCGAACAGGTCTACCGCGCCGACTCGCTGGGCGTGCTGCGTTCCGGCGCGCGCTGGCTCTCGCTGCTCTCGTTCGGCTGGCTGCTGCGCAAATGGCGCGCCGCGCCGCCCGCCTCGCTGCTCGACAACACGCCGCTGGTGGGCCTGCTGCACCGCATGCTCGACCTGCCGCGCCTCGATGCCGCCATGTCGGACGGCCTGCTGCACGCGCTGGCGGTGACCGCCTCGTCCTACACCGCCGGCAACCACATCACCTTTTACCAGACCGCCGCCGACATCGCGCCGTGGGTGCGCATGCAGCGCATCGCCCTGCAGGACCAGATCGGGGTCGAGCACCTGCTGGCGTCGTCGGCGATTCCCTTCATCTTCCCGGCCGTGCCGCTGTACCTGGGCAGCCACCGCGAATTCTGCGGCGACGGCTCGATGCGCCAGCTCGCGCCCATCTCGCCGGCCATCCACCTGGGCGCGTCCAGGGTGCTGGTGGTGGGCGCCGGGCGCCTGAGCGAACCGACGCGCGACACGCCAGGCCAGGCGCGCTATCCGAGCCTGGCGCAGATCGCCGGCCACGCCATGTCCTCGATTTTCCTCGACAGCCTGGCGGTCGACATCGAACGCCTGAACCGGATCAACCTGACCCTGTCGATGCTGCCCGAGCAATACCGCAGCAAGATGCCGCTCAAGCCGGTGGAACTGCTGGTGATCGCGCCGTCCGAACGGCTCGACGTGATCGCCAGCCGCCACACGGCCAGCCTGCCGGCCCCGATCCGCACCATGCTCTCGGGGATCGGCGCGACCGAGGCGCGCGGCTCGGCGCTGGCCTCGTACCTGCTGTTCGAATCGAGCTACACCTGTGAACTGATCCAGCTCGGCCAGCGCGACACGCATGCGCGGCGCGCCGATGTGCTGGCCTTTTTTGGCTCCTGAGCCTTGTGACGCGGCCCACCGCCATGGAGAACATCATGAAAGCCCTGATTGTCGACGACGATGTCGTCTCGCGCATCGCGCTGATGGACCTGCTGTCGGTGTACGGCATTTTCGACCTGGTCGAAGCCGAGGACGGCGTCGCCGCCTGGGACATGCTGGCGCACGGCCTGCACCCGGTGATCGTGTTCTGCGACGTGCGCATGCCGCGCATGTCCGGCATCGCCCTGCTGGAAAAAATGAAGGCCGAGCCGGCGCTCTCGCAGGTGCCCTTCGTGCTGGTCTCCTCGGCCTCGGACCGCGACACCGTGCTGCAGGCGGTGACCCTGGGCGCGGTCGGCTACATCCTGAAACCGCTGCACGCGGCCGAAGCGCGCGCCCACCTGGAGAAGATCTTCCGCATCACGCTCGACAAGCTGGCCGAGGACCCGGCCAGCACCATGCGCCGCCTGAACATCGGGCCGGACCGGCTGGCGGCCTACCTGAGCGCGTTCGCCGAGCAGTTGCTGGCCGGCCGTGCCGCCATCGTCGCCCTGCTCGAAGCCGGCGAGGGCGCCGACGCGCGCCTGCGCATCGATTCGGTGCACACCGGCTGCATGACCCTGGGCCTGTGGCATGTGGCCGCGCAGCTCGACAGCGCGCGCCGCGGCCTGCCCGACGCGCGCACCGTGGCCACGGTGCTGGGCGAAGTGAGCGAGTCGGTACGGCGCCAACTGAGCCGGCTGCGCGCCGGCGTCCCCGATGAAGGAGCGCTTGCCTGAACCCGATCCGCCGCCTGCGCGCCGTGTGCGCGCTGTTGTTCGCGCTGTGCTGCCTGCCGTTCGCGGCCAGCCAGGGCGCGCCCGCGCGCACCTTGCGCTTCGAGCACCTGAGCGTGGAACAGGGCCTGGCCCAGGAATCGGTGCTGGCCGTGGCCCAGGATGCCGAGGGCTTCATGTGGTTCGGCAGCCAGGCCGGCCTGTCGCGCTTCGACGGCTACCGCGTCACCACCTACCGCAACGTGGTCAGCGATTCGCGCAGCCTGGTCAACAACTGGGTGCGCGTGCTGCACGTGGACCACAGCGGGCGCCTGTGGATCGGGACCGACGGCGGCCTCGACCGCTACGACCCGGCCACCCAGACCTTCATCCATTACGCGCCCGACGAACCGGTCAAGCGCGGCAACGGCAACCGCCACGTGCGCGCCATCGCCGGCGACGGCCGCCAGGGCCTGTGGGTGGGCACCAGCGACGGCCTGCAGCACTTCGACATGGTCAGCGGCCGCTTCAAGGTCTGGCACCACGTGCCGGGCGACGAGGGCAGCCTGGCCGACGACCAGGTCAACGCGCTGGCGGTCGACGCCGGCGGGCGCGTGTGGGTCGGCACCTCGTCCGGCGTGGACAGCCTGGCGATCGGCGCGCGCGCCTTCGAACACCATCCGGCATCCGGCACCGATCACAAGCACAATATGGTGCAGGCGCTGCTGGTCGACGCCGACCAGACCCTGTGGATCGGCAGCCTGGGCGGGCTGGAGACCTGGAAGATCGGCAGCCCCGCCTCGCAGCGGCGCCGCCTGGGGGCGCCCGACGGCCTGCGGTCGGGCTACATCACTACCCTGTACCAGGACCACGACCGCAACCTGTGGGTCGGCAGCCATACCGACGGCCTGTATCGCTGGCAGCCGGCCACGCGCCGCTTCGCCAACTACCGCCATCTGCCGGGCGACAAGCACAGTGTGGCCGACAACCAGATTTCGGCCATGTACCGCGACCGCGTCGGCACCTTCTGGGTCGGCACCTGGTACGCGGGCGTGAGCCGGGTCGACCTGAACAGCGGCGGCTTCGCGCGCATCGCGCGCCATGCCGAGATACCCGATACCCTGTCCGACAACAAGGTGCGCGCGATCGCCGCCGCGCCCGGGGGCGACCTGTGGATCGGCGCCAACAGCGGCTTGAACCGGCTCGACCCGGAGAGCGGCCAGGCGCGCCTGTACCGGCACGATCCGGACAACCCGAACAGCCTGGCCGGGATTCCGGCCAGCGCGCTGGCGCACGACAAGGACGACATGCTGTGGATCGGCAGCCATTCCGGGGTGGCGCGCTTCGACCCGGCCAGCGGCAATTTCACGCGCCAGGCCTTTTCCGAGGGCGACCCGGACGGCAACCACATACGCGGCATGCTGTCCGACCGCGCCGGCATCATGTGGATCGCCTCGCGCGGCGGCCTGCACCGGCTCGACCCGGCCACGCGCGCCGTCGTCACCTACCGCCACGACGCCGCCGACAGTTCCAGCCTGGCCGACAACGTGGTGCGCCCGCTGCTCGAAGACCGCCGCGGCCAGCTGTGGATCGGCACCTTCGACGGCCTCGACATGCTCGACCGCGCGACCGGCAAATTCCGCCACTTCCGCCACGACCCGGCCAACCCGGCCAGCCTCAGTCACGACGAAGTGCATTATCTGCACGAAGACAGGAAGGGCGCGCTGTGGGTCGGCACGGCGGCCGGCCTGAACAGGATGACGATCGATCCGGGCCCCGGCGGCGCGGTGACCTTCCGCCGCTACACGGTGGCCGACGGCCTGGCCGACGATGCGATTGCCGCCATCCTGGAAGACGAGGAGGGCAGGCTCTGGATCAGCACCAACACCGGCATTTCGCGCTTCGATCCCCTGACCGGCGCCTTCCGCAACTACAGCGCCGGCGACGGCACCATCGAAGGCGCCTACTTCGACGGCTCGGCCCTGCGCGCGCCGGACGGCACCATGTACTTCGGCGGCTTCAATGGCGTCACCGCCTTCAACCCCAGGGCCATCAGCGACAACCTGATCGCCCCGCGCGCGGTCATCACCGGCTTCCAGATCTTCAACCGGCCGGCCGCGCTGGCCCGTCCGGGCCTGTTCAAGGGACCGATCGAATCGACCCGCGCGGTCACCCTGGGCGCGGCCGATTCGGTGTTTTCGCTCGAATTCGCGGCCCTGCATTACGCCGCGCCGCAGCGCAACCTGTTCTCGTACCGGCTCGACGGCTTCGACCAGAACTGGGTCAGCACCGACGCCACGCGCCGCTTCGCCACCTACACCAACCTCGATCCAGGCACCTACACCTTCCGCGTGCGCGCCGCCAACAAGGACGGCGTGTGGAGCGACGACAGCGCCAGCATGGTCATCACCATCCTGCCGCCGCTATGGAAGACCTGGTGGTTCCGCACCCTGGCGGTGCTGCTGGTGCTGGGCAGCGCCTGGTGGGCCTACCGCGCGCGCCTGTCGGGACTGCGGCGCCAGAAGGACCTGCTGGAAACCCAGGTCGGCGCGCGCACGGTCGAAGTCGAGCAGCAGAACCGCCTGCTGGAACGGCAGAAGCGCGAACTCGAAGCGCAGCGCCTGGACGCCGACAACCAGCGCGCCGAGGCCGAGCAGCGCCGCTTCGACGCCGAACGCCAGAAGGAAGAGGTCGAGCGCCAGAAAGAGAACGTGGAGCTGGCGCACCGGAACATCTCGGTGCTGTCCGAAATCGGGCGCGAGCTGACCGCCACGCTCGACATGGAAACCATCATGGGCACCGTGTACCGCCACGTGCACCACCTGATGGATGCGCGCATCTTCGGCATCGGCTTCTATCGCGAGGATATCGGCGTGATCGAATTTCCGTTCGCGATGGACCAGGGCGTGCGCAGCGAATTCTATACGCGCCCGCTGGACGACCCGCACCAGTTCGCGGTGTGGTGCCTGAAGCACCGGCGCGAAGTGTTCATCAACGACCTCGATGCCGAATACGCGCGCTACCTGGACGCCGAGCAGAGCGCGGTGCCGATCCCGCCGCTGCGCGTGGACGGCACGCCGCGTTCGCTGCCGGTGGCGATGATGTATGTGCCGCTGATCGTCAAGGAGCGCATGATGGGGGTGCTGTGCGTGCAGAGCGTGGAGTACAACGCCTACCACCGCGTGCACCTGGACATGCTCAAGACGCTGGCCGCGCACGCGGCGGTGGCGCTCGACAATGCGCGCGCCTACCGCGAACTGGAAGAAACCCAGGCGCGCCTGGTCGAGCAGGAACGCCAGGTGCGTTTGCACACGGACGAACTGGCGCAGGCCAATCAGGCGCTCAAGGAAAACGACGAGCGCCTGCGCCTGGCCAAGCAGAAGGCGGAAGACGCGACGCGCCAGAAGTCGGAATTCCTGGCCAATATGAGCCATGAAATGCGCACCCCGCTGGCGGGCGTGATCGGCATGCTGGGTTTTGCGCTGCGCGACGGCCAGCTGCAGGAAAACACGCGCGAACAGATCCTGCGCGGCCAGGCCAACGCGCAGTCGCTGCTGACCATCATCAACGACCTGCTCGACTTTTCCAAGATCGAGGCCGGCAAGCTGACCATCGAGAACATCGATTTCGCGCTCACCGCCGCCGTCGAAAACGTGGTCAGCCTGTTCGAGGAGCAGGCCGCCGCCCAGAGCGTGGGCTTCGACGTGGCGCTGGCCGACGACTTGCCGCGCTTCGTGGTGGGCGACCCGACCCGCCTGCGCCAGGTGCTGGTCAACCTGGTCGGCAACGCCTTCAAGTTCACCAACAACGGCGCGGTGCGCCTTGCGGTCGAACGGATGGCGCCCGGCCCCGACAGTACGCCGGGCGTGAACACGATCCGCTTTTCGGTCAGCGACACCGGCATCGGCATCGCCCCGGATGCGCTCGAACGCCTGTTCCAGAAGTTCGAACAGGCCGACAGCACCACCACGCGCCGTTACGGCGGCACCGGCCTGGGACTGGCGATCTGCCGCCAGCTGGTGGAGCTGATGGGCGGAACCATCAGCGTCGACAGCCTGGAGGGCGTGGGCAGCACCTTCAGCGTGCTGCTGCCGCTGGCCGACGGCGTGGCCCCGCCGATGGTGCCGCACGTGCCGCGCGAGCCGCACAGCCATCGCCTGAAGGTCCTGTGCGCGGAAGACTTCCCGACCAACCAGATCATCATCCGCATGATGCTGGAAGACCTGGGGCACAAGGTCGACATCGCCGACAACGGCCTGCTGGCGGTGGCGGCATGCGCGCGCACGCGCTACGACCTGATCCTGATGGACGGGCGCATGCCCGAGATGGATGGCGCCTCCGCCACGCGCCTGATCCGCGCCGGCGGCCCGCCCGAGGCGCCGGTGCGCGACCAGGAACTGATGATCGTGGCCCTGACCGCCAACGCCAGCGAGGAAGACCGCAGCCGCTACCTGGCCTGCGGGATGGACGACTTCCTGACCAAGCCGATCGACGAAGCGGCGCTGCACCATCACCTCAGCCGCGCCATCGAACGCCAGCTCCAGCGCGGCATCAGCCTGGCGCCGATGCCGCAGCCGCGCGTGGAAAAGGCGCCGAGCACCTCGGAACTGGACGCCATGTTCGGCGTCGATACCGGCCCGGCGCCGCTGGCCGGACCGGCCGCGCACAACGCCGGACGCCGCGCCAGCGACCTGAAAGCGCGCATGCGCGCCGCCTTCGCCAGCGACCTGCCGGGCCGGCGCGCCGACCTGGAACAGGCCATCGTCATGCACGATGCCGAAACGGCGGGGCGCCTGCTGCACGGATTCAAGGGCAGCTCGTCCTACCTGGAGGCGACCGAACTGCATCAGCTCTCGGGCGAAATGGAAGAAGCGGCCGACGCCCGCCGCTGGGACGCGATCGCCGCGGCCATGCCGCGCCTGCGCGAATTGCTGTCCGCGTACGACAACGCGGGGCCCGCCAGGCGCTGACCCGCCATGCATATGCTGTAATATTGGCGTATATACTATTGGTTCAGGCTGGGAAGTGTGTTTTGTGGCGTTCGCGCGTACGGGAGGTGGCGAAATGAAGGTTCTGGTAGTGGATGACGACATCGTATCGCGCATGGTGCTGATGCACCTGATCGACTCCTGCGGCAAGTTCGAGATCCTCGAAGCGGAGGACGGCGCCGACGCCTGGGACCAGCTCGAAAACGGCCTGCGTCCGGCGATCTGCTTTTGCGACCTGCGCATGCCGCGCCTGTCCGGCATGGACCTGCTGCAGCGCGTGCGCGCCGACGGCGCCCTGGGCGCGATGCCCTTCGTGCTGGTGTCCTCGGCCACCGACCGCGACACGGTCGACCAGGCCAGCGGCCTTGGCGCCTCGGGTTATATCGTCAAGCCCTTCCAGGGCGATCAGGTGCGCGAGCACATGGCCGGCCTGACCGGCAGCGACCCGATCGCGGTGGCGCCGCGCGCCGAAAAAGTCCAGGCCACCCTGCTGCGCCTGGGGATCGGCGCCGACCGCCTGATGGTCTACCTGGGCGGGCTGCAGTCGCAGGTGGCCGTCGCCGGCACCGACATCGCGGAGCTGCTCGAACGCGGCGACCATAGCGCGGCCCACGTGCGCATCGAACGCCTGCACGCCGGCTGCCTCACGCTCGGCCTGAACGGCGCGGCCGAAACGCTCAAGTCGCTGCCGCCCGGCGCGCTCGACGCGGACCAGGTCAAGCTGGCGCTGGCCGAGGTGGTGCGCTCGGCGATGCACCAGAGCGTCGCGCTCAAGCGCAACGGCGAGCCTTCCTGAGGCCTGCGCGCGAAAGCGCTTGATGTTGTGATAGTTTAAGTCTAAAGTATCTGTCGAAGGATGACTGACACTTTTTTCGGGGCGACCATGACACATTCGAACGCATCGCCATTGAGCGCCTCGGCCTACCAGGACGGCTTTGCGCGCGAACACCTGCCGCCGCCGGGCCAGTGGCCCGCCTTCCTGTTCGACCTGCCCGAACTCCAGTATCCGTCGCAGCTGAACTGCGCCGCCGAACTGCTCGACGCCACCGTGCAGCGCGGGGCGGGCGAGCGCATCGCGGTCGTCGGCGAGCACGAAAGCTGGACCTACGCGCAGCTGCACGAACGGGTCGACCGCATCGCCCACGTGCTGCGCGCCGACCTCGGACTGGTCACCGGCAACCGCGTGCTGCTGCGCGGCGCGAACAACCCGATGATGGCCGCCTGCCTGCTGGCGGTGCTCAAGGCCGGCCTGATCGCGGTGCCCACCATGCCGCTGCTGCGCGCGCGCGAACTGACCGCCATCGTCGACAAGGCCAATGTCGACGCGGTGCTGTGCGCGGCCAGCCTGCGCGGCGAGATCGACGCCATCGCCGCCTTGCCGCGCCATGTGCTGACCTTCAACGATCCGGACAATCCCGCCGCGCTCGAGGCCATGATGGGGCGCCATCGGCTGCCGTTCGCCGCGCACGCCAGCGCCGCCGACGATGTATGCCTGATCAGTTTTACCTCGGGCACCACCGGCATCCCCAAGGGCACCATGCACTTCCACCGCGACGTGCTGGCCATTTGCGACTGCTTCCCGCGCCATACGCTGCAGGCGCGCGCGGACGATATTTTCATCGGCACGCCGCCGCTGGCCTTTACCTTCGGGCTGGGCGGCCTGCTGCTGTTCCCGATGCGGGTCGGCGGCGCCGGCGTCCTGCTCGAAAAACTCACGCCCGACACGCTGCTGGCGGCCATCGAAAAATACCGCGCCACCGTGTGCTTTACCGCGCCCACCTTTTACCGCCAGATGGCGCCGCTGGCCGCCAATTACGATCTGTCGTCCCTGACCCGGACCGTGTCGGCCGGCGAAGCGCTGCCGCTGGCCACGCGCGAGGCCTGGAAGGCGGCGACCGGGCTGCGCATGATCGACGGCATCGGCGCCACCGAGCTGCTGCACATCTTCATTTCGGCGGCGGGCGACGCGATCCGGCCCGGCGCGACCGGTAAGCCGGTGCCGGGCTACCAGGCCTGCATTCTCGATGCCCAGGGCCGCCAGGTGGGGCCGGGCACGATCGGGCGCCTGGCGGTGAAGGGACCGACCGGCTGCCGCTACCTGGCCGACGAACGCCAGAAAGAGTACGTGACGGACGGCTGGAACCTGACCGGCGACGCCTACGAGATGGATGCCGACGGCTACTTCTATTACCGCTCGCGCACCGACGACATGATCATCTCGGCCGGCTACAACATCGCCGGCGCCGAAGTCGAGGAAGTACTGCTGCGCCACGAGGCGGTGGCCGAATGCGGCGTGGTCGGGCGGCCCTGCGAGGAACGCGGCCAGGTGGTGGAGGCGCACGTGGTGCTCAGGGACGGCTTCGAGCCGACCGAGGCGCTGGCCGCGCAGCTGCAGGAATTCGTGAAGCTGCAGATCGCCCCCTATAAATATCCGCGCTCGCTCAGGTTCATCGACAAACTGCCGCGTACCGAAACCGGCAAGCTGCAGCGCTTCAAGCTGCGCGCCGCCTAGCGCATCCCCTAAACTCACGACCAAGCTCATGAATATTGTATGTATCGGCGGCGGCCCCGCCGGACTGTATTTCAGCCTGCTCATGAAAAAGCAGGACCCGTCCCACCAGATCACCGTGGTCGAACGCAACCGGCCGTACGACACCTTCGGCTGGGGCGTGGTGTTTTCCGACCAGACGCTGGGCAACCTGGTAAACGCCGACCAGGCGAGCGCGCGCGCGATCCTGCAGTCGTTCAATCACTGGGACGATATCGACATCTTTTTCAAGGGCGAAAAGATCACCTCGGGCGGGCATGGCTTCTGCGGAATCGGGCGCAAGCGCCTGCTCAATATCCTGCAGCAGCGCTGCGAGGAACTGGGCGTGCAGCTGGTGTTCGAGAGCGAGGTCGAGGACGACCAGGCGCTCGCCGCCCGCTACGGCGCGGACCTGGTGATCGCCTCCGACGGCTTGAACAGCCGTACCCGCAAGCGCTACGCCGACACCTATCAACCCGAGATCGAGGCGCGCCGCTGCCGCTTCGTGTGGCTCGGCACGCGCAAGAAATTCGATGCCTTCACCTTCGCCTTCAAGCAGACGGAGCACGGCTGGTTCCAGGCGCATATCTACCAGTACGACGGCGACACCTCGACCTTCATCGTCGAAACGCCGGAAGACGTGTGGCGCCGCGCCGGCCTTGACACGATGACGCAGGAGGAGGGCATTGCGTACTGCGAGCGCCTGTTCGCCGACCAGCTGGACGGGCATGGGCTGATGTCGAATTCGCCGCACCTGCGCGGTTCGGCCATGTGGATCACCTTCCCGCGCGTGGTGTGCGCGCAGTGGGTGCACTGGAACGAGCTTGGCTCGGGCCGGGTCCCGGTGGTGCTGATGGGCGACGCCGCCCACTCGGCCCATTATTCGATCGGCTCGGGCACCAAGCTGGCGCTGGAAGACGCGATCGAGCTGGCGCGCTGCTTCGGCGCGCACGCCGATGCGGCGCGGGCGCTGGCGGCCTACCAGGAAGTGCGCGCGGTCGAAGTGCTCAAGCTGCAAAGCGCGGCGCGCAATTCGATGGAGTGGTTCGAGAACGTGGAGCGCTACACCGCCATGGAAGCGCCGCAGTTCGCGTACTCCATGCTCACCCGCAGCCAGCGCCTGTCGCACGAAAACCTGCGCCTGCGCGACCCCGGCTACGTGGCCGGCTTCGAAGCCTGGATCGCACGGCGCGCCTGCGAACAGGCCGGCGTGGAGGCGCCGGCCGGCGCGCGCGTGCCGCCGATGCTCACCCCCTTCAAGCTGCGCGGCGTCACCCTGAAGAACCGCATCGTGGTCTCCCCCATGGCGCAGTATTCGGCGCTCGATGGCGTGCCCGGCGACTACCACCTGGTGCACCTGGGCGCGCGGGCGCTCGGTGGCGCGGGGCTGGTGTTTGCCGAGATGACCTGCGTGTCGGCCGATGCGCGCATTACCCCAGGCTGCCCGGGCATGTACGCGCCCGAACACACGGCGGCATGGAAGCGCATCGTCGACTTCGTGCATGCCGGTTCGGATGCCAGAATCGCGCTGCAACTGGGCCATGCGGGGCCGAAGGGATCGACCCGCGCCATGTGGGACGGGATCGACCAGCCGCTCGAGAGCGGCAACTGGCCGCTGGTGGCGGCGTCCGACGAACAGTATCTGGAGGGCGTGTCGCAGACCGCGCGCGCCGCCACGATGGCCGACATGGACCGCATCGAGGCGGACTTCGTGCGCGCCACCAAGGCCGCCGACGACGCCGGCTTCGACTGGCTGGAGCTGCACTGCGCGCATGGCTACCTGCTGTCGTCGTTCATCTCGCCGCTGACCAACCGGCGCGACGACGAATTCGGCGGCACGCTGGAGAACCGTTGCCGTTATCCGCTGCGGGTGTTCCGCGCGATACGTGCGGCCTGGCCGGTGGACAAGCCGGTCAGCGTGCGTATCTCGGCGCACGACTGGGTCGACGGCGGCATCACGCCCGACGACGCGGTGCGGATCGCGCGCCTGTTCAAGGAGGCGGGCGCCGACATGATCGACTGTTCGTCGGGCCAGGTCAGCAAACGCGAAAAGCCGGTGTACGGACGCATGTTCCAGACCCCGTTCGCGGACCGCGTGCGCAATGAGGCGAAGATTCCGACGATCGCGGTGGGCTCGATTTTCGAGGCCGATCACGCCAACGGCATCATCGCCGCCGGCCGCGCCGACTTGTGCGCGGTGGGGCGGCCGCACCTGGCCAACCCGGCGTGGACCCTGACCGAAACGGCGAAGATCGGCTTTTCGGAGATCGCCTGGCCCAAGCCGTACCGGCCGGCCAAGCAGCAGCTGGAACGCAACCTGGAACGCGAACGCCAGCTGGCCGCCGCCGGCGCCGGCCTGACCCCGCAGCAGCTTGCTGCCAGGTTGCTGGAGGGCTGATGGACGACACCACACCAGACAACGACGGCGCGGTGCTGGACCTGGCCAGCCGCCTGACGCAAGACCATCACCAGTCGCTCAAGCTGTGGCTGCGCATGCTCTCGTGCACCGTGCGCATCGAGAACGAGATCCGCAGCCGCCTGCGCACGACCTTCGACATCACCCTGCCGCGCTTCGACCTGATGGCGCAGCTGGAGCGCCATCCGGACGGACTGCGCATGGGCGAGCTGTCCAAGCGCATGATGGTCACCGGCGGCAACATCACCGGCATCACCGACCAGCTGGAGCAGGAAGCGCTGGTGGTGCGGGTGCCCGACCCGAAGGACCGGCGCGCCTACAGCGTCAAGCTCACGCAGGAGGGCCATATCGCCTTTGCCAGGATGGCGGTGGTGCACGAGGAGTGGATCGCCGACCTGCTCAAGGATATCTCGCCCGACGACAAGGGGCAGCTGATCGCGCTGCTCTCGCAAATGAAACAGCATCTTCAATAAGGAATCCCATGCGTTACCTACCAGGCCAGGCGCAGCAACTGCCCGGCAACCGCAGCGCGCTGGCGTCGTACCAGGCCAGTCATTTTCGTTTCGAGGTCGAGGACGCGGTGGCGACCCTGACCCTGAACCGGCCGGAGCGCAAGAATCCGCTCACCTTCGAGTCCTATGCCGAGCTGCGCGACCTGTTTCGCGCGCTGGCGTACGCCGACGATGTGAAGGCGGTGGTCATTACCGGCGCCGGCGACAATTTTTGTTCGGGCGGCGATGTGCACGACATCATCGGGCCGTTGACGCAGCTCGACATGCCGGGCCTGCTGGCCTTCACGCGCATGACGGGCGACCTGGTCAAGGCGATGCGCGCCTGCCCGCAGCCGGTGATCAGCGCGGTCGACGGCATCTGCGCGGGCGCCGGGGCGATCCTGGCGCTGTCGTCGGACATGCGGCTGGGGACTGCGCGCAGCAAGACCGCCTTTTTGTTCACGCGGGTCGGGCTGGCCGGCTGCGACATGGGCGCCTGCGCGCTGCTGCCGCGCGTGATCGGGCAGGGACGCGCGGCCGAGCTGCTGTACACGGGCCGCTCGATGTCGGGCATCGAGGCCGAACGCTGGGGTTTTTTTAACAGCATCAGCGAACCGGATGCGCTGCTGGCCGACGCCCAGGCGCTGGCGGGGTCGCTCGCTTCCGGGCCGACCTTCGCGCATGGCATGACCAAGAAAATGCTGCAGCAGGAGTGGAACATGGGCGTGGACGAAGCCATCGAGGCCGAAGCCCAGGCGCAGGCGATCTGCATGGCGACCAACGACTTTCACCGCGCCTATCACGCTTTTGTGGCCAGGCAGCGGCCGGCGTTCGAGGGGGACTGAGATGGCGGATAAGACCTATCTGGACTGGCCGTTCTTCGACGCCCGCCACGCCGCGCTGGAGCAGGCGCTGGACGCCTGGGCCCGCGAGCACATCGCGCCCACCCACGGCCGCGATGTGGACGACGCCTGCCGCGCGCTGGTGCGCCGGCTGGGCGCGGGCGGCTGGCTCGATCATGCCGTCGGCGCCATCGACACGCGCGCCATTTGCCTGATCCGCGAAACGCTGGCGCGCCACGACGGCCTGGCCGATTTTGCCTTCGCCATGCAGGGATTGGGATCGGGCGCGATTTCGCTGTTCGGCAGCGCCGCCAACAAGGAGCGCTATCTCGGGCGGGTGGCGCGCGGCGAGGCGATTGCGGCGTTTGCGCTGTCCGAGCCGCAGGCCGGCTCGGACGTGGCGGCGATGCAGTGCGCGGCGGTGGCGGACGGTGACGACTATGTGTTAGATGGCGAGAAGACCTGGATTTCGAACGGCGGCATCGCCGACTTCTACGTGCTGTTTGCGCGTACCGGCGAAGCGCCCGGCGCGCGCGGCATCAGTGCTTTTATCGTCGATGCCGATACGCCGGGCTTCTCGGTGGCCGAACGGATCGCGGTGATCGCCCCGCACCCGCTGGCGCGCCTGCGTTTCGACGGCTGCCGCGTGCCGGCATCGCAGCGCCTGGGCGACGCGGGGCAGGGCTTCAAGGTGGCGATGGCGACGCTCGATGTGTTCCGCACCTCGGTCGCGGCGGCGGCGCTGGGCTTTGCGCGGCGCGCCTTCGACGAGGCGATCGCGCATGCCGCCACGCGCAAGATGTTCGGGCAGACCCTGGCCGACTTCCAGCTGACCCAGGCCAAGCTGGCCGAGATGGCCACCGGGATCGACGCGGCGGCGCTGCTGACGTACCGGGCCGCGTGGCAGCGCGACCAGGGCCGCAAGGTCACCAGGGAGGCGGCGATGGCCAAGATGACGGCCACCGAAACGGCGCAGAAGGTCATCGACGCGGCGGTGCAGATGTTCGGCGGGATGGGGGTGGTCAGCGAACATCCGGTGGAGCGGCTGTACCGCGACATCCGCGCGCTGCGCATTTACGAAGGCGCCACCGAGGTGCAGCAACTGATCATCGCGCGCGAGCTGCTGCGCGAGGCGGCGCCGCTGCGGGAAGGGAAGGCATAGCATGGAATTTCTTCAACCGCCGGGATGGGTGCGGGCACGCGGCTATTCGAACGGCGTGGCGGCCAGCGGACGCACGGTAAGCGTGAGCGGCATGATCGGCTGGGACGGGCAGGGCGTGTTCCACACGGATGACTTCGCCGGACAGGTGCGCCAGGCGCTCCAGAATGTGGTCGATGTGCTGGCCGAGGCCGGTGCGCGGCCGGAACACATCGTGCGCATGACGTGGTACGTGCTCGACAAGCACGAGTACCTCGGCGCGCACAAGGAAGTCGGGGCGGCGTATCGCGAGCTGATCGGCAGGCATTTTCCGGCGATGACCGCGGTGCAGGTGGCCGGGCTGATGGAAGACCGGGCGCGCGTGGAAATCGAGGTGACGGCCATCGTGCCGGACTGAGCCTGGTCGAGCAGCGCTGGGTTTTTCGATTTTTCGGATTGGTTCCCCTCATCGTTTCCTTGTCTGATTCACGGCAAGGCGCCGATGGAAAGCATGATGGCGGCAATCGTACGGGCCTACACTTGACGGCGCGGCGGGTGCCGTGCCAACCGGGGAAGGTCGATGAGTATGAATGCCGTGCCGAGCGAGCCACAGGAGCCTGACGACCAACGTGCGCCAGCGGCGGCTGGCAGTGGGCCGCCGGATCATGGCGCCATGGACCGCCGCATCACCGTGCTCGAAACGCGGTTTGACACCATCTTGCCGACCCTGGCGACCAAGGCTGACTTGGCCGATGTGCGCCTTGATCTGGAGAAGATGCGATCCGAGCTGCTCGGGAAGATAAACGAGTCAGGTTCCGAATTGCGCGGAGAAATCGCCGCGCAGGGCTCCGAATTGCGCGCAGCAATCGCCGTGCAGGGTTCCGAATTGCGCCGGGAGATGAATGAACTGGGGACGGGGCTTCGTGCAGAAATGGGGAAGCTGAGCAAGGAAGTGCAAAGTCAGTTGATGAAGGCGATGATGTGGTTTGGGGCTCCTGCCATGACTGTCATATTTAGCATGGTCGGTTTCGGAATTTACCTGAGTAATCAGGTCGCACAACAAGTCACTAGCCAGATCGGCAATCAGATTCACAATCTCTCCGCGCGTTTGCCGGTTGCCAACGCGCCGCTGGCGCCGCCTCGGGATCGTCCGGCGGACGGCGCTATGCCACCGCCATCGCGTTGAGCGTGCATTTAGTTCCTTTCGTCCGACGCTCGTCTGATTCACGACAAGATGCCCAAGGAAAGCATGACTGTGGCAATCGTACAGGCCTACACTGGTTGGCGCGGCGCGTGCCGTGCCAACCGGGGAAGGTCGATGAGTATGAATGCCGTGCCGAGCGGGCCAGAGGCGCCCGATAGCAAACGTGCGTCCGTTGCAGCAGGCGGGGGGCCGCCGTATGATGGCGATATGGACCGCCGCCTCACCGTGCTCGAAACGCGTTTCGACACCATCCTGCCGACCCTGGCTACCAAGGCCGACGTGGCTGACGTCAGCATCCGGATGGAAAAGATGCGTTCCGACCTGAGCGAAAAGATCGACGCCTTGCGTGGAATTGCACCTTGCGTTGACGAACATAATGAAATGGTGCGTCGGCATCGCCATGACGCTGTTCATCGGCATGGTCGGCCATGGCCTGTATCTGGGCACACAGATGAGTAACCTTGCTGCGCGCCTGCCTCCAGCCTCGCCTGTGGCGCCAGCGCCGGACCAGCCGGCCGCCTCATCCACGCCGCCGGCGCCGCTCGTCCAGCCGGAACCGCGGCCTGCACCGACGCCCTGACAAGCAGCGCCGCGCGCGCCCACGCTGTGCCACCGGCCTTGCCGCATCCTCCCTCTGCGCATTGACGGTAGCGATTTTTCATCCATCGCGCGCATCGCTCCGAACTTTTGCGCCATCGCGCACTCTGACCAGTATCCGGGCGAGATTGCCCATCTACTGCGGGGAAACAATGGACCAGCAACAATTCAGGCAGCACGCGCTCAGCTTCATCGACCAGTTGCGCCGCCTTGAAGACGGCGATGCATGCGCGGTCGACGCACTGGCCGCACTGTTCGGCGACAATGCCCAGCTGCGCAATCCCTTTGTCGACCATGCGGGCCGCGAGCGGATCGCCGCCTTCTGGCGCAGTTACCGGGCCAGCTTCGGCACGGTGCAGTCCACCTTCTCCCACATCACCGTCGCCGACTACTGCGCGGGCCTCTTCTGGCGCTCGGTCGGCACCGGTCCGCAGGGCCAGCCGGTCGACGACGAAGGCGTGACCCTGCTCGAATTCGACGAGGGCGGCAAGATCACGCGCTTGCGCGGCTATGTCGACAGCCGCCAGGTCCGGATCGACGCGCCGGCGCATGGAGCCGGCAGATCGGGGTGCAGGGACTGAGCGAGGGACTGGGCGGAGCGGCAATGGATACGGTGGCAGGCATGGACGCGGTGTTGTTCTCGCGAATCCAGTTCGGATTCACGATCGCGTTTCATATTGTTTTTCCGGCCTTTACCATCGGACTGTCGGCCTTCATCGCCACGCTCGAGGTGCTGTGGCTGCGTACAAAACGCGCGCATTACCACACGCTGGCGCGCTTCTGGACCAAGATCTTCGCCGTGTCGTTCGCGATGGGCGTGGTGTCGGGCATCGTCATGGAATACCAGCTGGGTACCAACTGGAGCCGCTTCGCCGAGATCGTCGGCAACACCCTGGGACCCCTGTTCGGCTACGAGGTGCTGACCGCTTTCTTCCTCGAAGCGAGCTTCCTCGGGATCATGCTGTTCGGCTGGAATCGCTTTCCGCCATGGCTGCACACGCTGGCCTGCATCGCGGTCGCGTTCGGCACCGCGCTGTCCGGTTTCTGGATCCTCGCGGCCAACAGCTGGATGCATACCCCGGCCGGCTTTGCGATGGAGCAGGGCATCGCCTACCCGGTCAGCTGGTTCGACATCATTGTCAATCCGAGTTTTCCGTACCGCTTCACGCACATGATGATCGCCGCCTACCTGACCACCTCGCTGGTGGTGTGCGCGACCGGCGCCCGCTACGCGCTGGCGGGCCGTTTCATGCCGGAAGCGCACACCATGCTGCACATGGGCCTGGGCATGCTGGCGATCCTGGCGCCGCTGCAGGCCGTGGTCGGCGACCTGCATGGCCTGAACACCTTGCGCTACCAGCCGGCCAAGGTGGCCGCCATCGAGGCGCACTGGGACGGTGCGCGCCCGGCGCCGCTGGTCCTGTTCGCCTGGCCCGACAGCGCCGCCGGCCGCAACCGCGCCGAAGTGGCCGTCCCCAAGCTGGGCAGCCTGATCGTCACGCACGACTGGAACGGGCGCTTTCGCGGCTTGCTCGATTTTCCCGCCGACCAGCGCCCGCCCGTGCCGCCGGTGTTTTTCATGTTCCGCCTGATGGTCGGGCTGGGCCTGCTGATGATCGCCGCCGGCTGGATCGGCGCCTGGTTGTGGTGGCGCAAGCGCCTGATGGACGCGCGCTGGTTCCTGCGGCCGCTGGCGCGCGCCTGGCCGCTCGGCTTCATCGCCATCCTGGCCGGCTGGATGGTGACCGAAATCGGGCGCCAGCCGTGGATCGTGTACGGGGTGCTGCGTACCGCACAGGCGGCCTCTCCGGTCACGGCGGCCCAGGTTGCCACGTCGCTGGCGCTGTTCGTGCTGGTGTATATGGTGGTGTTTTCGATTGGCGTCTGGTATATCGGCAAGATGATCGGCAAGGGTCCGGAAGCCTCGCTGCCCGGGCCGGAAACCTTGCCCAACCGTCCGCTGGCGGGCGGCCGGCCCGAGCCGACGGCGCAGCCGTGGGTGCCACCATGAGCGATCCCGGCGAGCTGTTGCCCGTGCTTCTGGCGCTGGTGCTGGGCGTGGCCTTGTCGATGTACGTCGTGCTCGACGGTTTCGACCTGGGCATCGGCATCCTGTTTCCCTGCTTCCGCGACGCATCCGCGCGCGACCAGATGATGAACTCGGTCGCGCCTTTCTGGGACGGCAACGAGACCTGGCTGGTGCTGGGCGGGGTGACCTTGTGGGCGGCGTTTCCCAAGGCCTTCGCCATCATCTTGCCGGCCATGTACCTGCCGGTACTGGTGTTGCTGCTGGCGCTGATCTTTCGCGGCGTGGCCTTCGAGTTCCGCTGGGTGGCCAAGGGGCACCAGCGCATCTGGGATGGGGCCTTCGCCGCCGGCTCCACCCTTGCCGCGTTTGCGCAGGGCGTGATCCTGGGCGGCCTGCTGCAAGAGATCCGGGTGCGCGACGGCCAGTTCGCCGGCGGCCCCTTCGACTGGCTCAGCCCCTTCGCGCTGATGTGCGGGCTGGGCCTGCTCAACGGTTATGCGCTGCTGGGTGCGGCCTGGCTGATGATGAAGACCGATGGCGCGCTTGCCGCCAGGGTGCGCAAGATGGCGCCGGCGCTGCTGGCCGGACTGCTGGGCTTTATCGTGCTGGTCAGCATCTGGACGCCGTTACAGATCCCGCGCGTCGCGCAGCGCTGGTTCAGTTTGCCGAACCTGTTCTTCCTGGTCCCGGTGCCGCTGGCCACCGCCCTGTCGGCGTGGCTGTGCTGGCGCGCCATCCGCCAGGATAGCGGGGTGCTGGCGTTCACGGCGGCGGTCGGCCTGTTTTTGCTGGCGATGGGCGCACTGGTGCTGTCGAACATGCCGTATGTGGTGCCGCCCGCGCTGACCGTGTGGCAGGCGGCGGCGCATCCGAGTTCGCAGCTGTTTTACCTGGTGGGCGCATCCATTTTGCTGCCGCTGATCCTGGCCTACACGGTCATGGTGTTCTGGCTTTTCAGGGGCAAGAACAAGGCGGGGGAGGGCTATCACGCGTGACTGTGCGGTTGTGGAACGCTTACCGGTATGGAAGGTTTCTTTGCCGAAATGTGCGACATTATTCAGGCTGAGCTTGTAGGCTGCGGCTTTCGGGCGGCGTTGCCGCCAGCCGTACACCGCATTCGAAGGAGACCGCATTTGGATATCCGTACCCTGACTTCCCCGCTGGCCGGGATCGCCCCTTCCAACTGGCTGCTCGCCCTGGCCGTGGCCTTGGGCAGCTACGTGATCATGCACGGCGCGGTCGTGCTGTTCCGCCGTCACATGGCCAGGCTGAGCGAGCAGGGACGGGCCGACAAACCCGTCGCCGAATTGCTCAAAGCCACCTTGGCGCGTACCAGCAAGCTGGCGCTGCTGGTGACCGCCCTGTTGTTCGGGCTGACCGTGCTCGACCTCGGCGCGCCGTGGGACGAGCGCGTGCGCCACCTGTGGTTCATTACCCTTGGCGCCCAGCTGGCGCTATACCTGGACCGCGCGCTCAGCGTCGGCGCCCAGCGCTACTTCCGCAGCCGCGCCAGCACGCCGGATGCGCCGGCCACCGTGGCCAACACGCTCATGGTCTGGGCGCTGAAAACCGTGCTGTGGGTGGTGTTTTTCCTGGCCGTGCTGTCGAACGTGGGCATCGATGTCTCGACCCTGGTGGCCAGCCTGGGCATCGGCGGGATTGCCGTGGCGCTGGCGGTGCAGAATGTGCTCGGCGACCTGTTCGCCTCGCTGTCGATCGCGGTCGACAAGCCCTTCGAGGTGGGCGATGCGATCAGCGTGGCCGGGTTTTCCGGCAGCGTCGAGCACGTGGGCCTGAAGACCACCCGCATCCGCTCCGACAGCGGCGAGCAGATTGTGATCGCCAACGCCGAGCTGCTGAAAAACACGCTGCGCAACTTCAAGCGCATGTCGACCCGGCGCGTGCAGTTTTCGCTGCGCGCCAATCCGGCCACCACCCCGGCGCAGGCGGCCCAGGTGCCGGGCGCGCTGCGCGCCATCATCGAACGCCAGGAAGGCGTGCGCTACGACCGCGTGCACCTGAAAAGCGTGACCCAGGAGGCGCTCGAGTTCGATGTCGTGTTTCATGTGCTCGATCCATCCTACGGCCGCTACATGGATATCCAGCAGGCGATTTTGCTGGCGGCGATGGAGGTGTTCGAGGAACTGGGCGTGTCCACGGTGGGAGCGTCGCGCCACGTGCTGATCGAACGGATGAAGCGCCCCGACAGCACGACGGCGGCCGCAGCTGCCAAGCCGGCAGCGGCGCTGCACAATATCGTATTGACACGCAAGCAGCCATCCTGACAAGTCTTTTGCAGCGGTAAGGAAATGGCATCGAAGGACGTTTCCGCGCACAATGTCTTCAAGGAGGAACACGCCATATGGATACCGCAGTCAGATTTCCCACCACGCCCAAGGCGGTGAGGGCTCACGCGCTCACGCTGTCGCCGCGCATGAACGTCGAGAAAGCCTTCCAGGCCATCATGCGCAATTGCCTCGACCAGATCGAAGCCAACGAAACCGGAGTCATCAAGTATCACGATGTCGAGAGCCTGCACCAGATGCGGGTCGGCCTGCGCCGCCTGCGCTCGGCCCTCGGCATGTTCGATGAGGTGCTGAGCCTGCCGCTGGCGCTGCGTCAGGAGCTGGACTGGCTGGTGGCGCAACTGGGACCGGCGCGCGACTGGGATGTGCTGGCCGGCTCGACCTTGCCGCGCATCGCCGCCAGCGTCGCTGGGCTGGCGCCGCTGGTGCCGGTGCAACTGGCCGCAGCCGACAAGGCCAACGCCTTGCACGCGGTCGCCGGCGCGGCGGTCGCGTCCGAACGCTACCAGGACCTGATCGGCCACCTGGAGCGCTGGCTGGACGAGCGCGGCTGGCGCGCGATGCAGTTGCCGGCGGACCGGGTGCGTCTGAAGATGCGGGTTGCCGACTTTGCGAAGGGGATTCTCGAAAAGGACCAGCAGCGCCTGCTCAAGCGCGGCCGCAAGTTAAAGGATGCGAATCCGGAAGCACGCCACCGGGTGCGCATCGCCGCCAAGAAAACCCGCTACGCCGCCGAATTCTTCGCCTCGCTGTATCCCCGGAAGACCGTGCGGCCGTACGTCAGGGCGCTGGCCGGACTGCAGGATGAACTGGGCTTGATGAACGACGCCAGCGTGGCGGACGGCCTGCTGGCGCAACTGGGCGAGGCCGACCCCGGCCTCAAGGATGGCACCGGCTTCGTGCGCGGCTACCTCGCTGCCCGCAGCGAGCAAGCGGGCGGCAAGCTGCGCAAGCTGTGGCAGCGCTTTGTGCCCTTGCGCGCGCCGTCCTGATATGAGGTGGGCAAGCGAGGCGGCCTGCGCGAGGCAGCTCGCATCGCTGCGTTGCCATCGCCTGCGCTTTCTCCCGATGGCGCCGCTGCGAACAGGGCGCCTCACCGCTTTTCCGAAGCCAGTTGAGGGATTTTCTGACGAGGTGATTCAAGTTTTGTCCGACGCCCGGTGCGACCTTGCGGCATATAATAGGGCGTTGACGGAGGTTGGAGAAATGGACGACGAAAAACGCATTCTCGATGCAATCAGTAGCATTGCGCTGCCTGATGATATTAAAAAGTTCGACGTGAAATTTTCACCGGACTCGACGGGCATGCCGGCTGTGTGGGTCAATCTCCACATCGACGACGATTATCATCCGAGCGAGGCCAAGATCGACCGCCTGGGCGCTGCGCGCAGCGCCATTTCCGACAAACTCCTGTCCATGGAACTCGATAGCTGGCCTTACATCAGGCTGGTAACTGACTGACCGTGCCAACGCTGATGGAGCATGTGCGGTTGGCGTCGGCGCCAACCCATCCACTGACCCGGTGCGCCTATCTTAAGATACAATATCTATTTCAAATAAGAAATAGTTCAGATGTCGGCCAGTAGGCCGATCACCCCAAGCTCCTACATCGCGCGCCTGGCCGCCAGGCCGGCGACCCTCCCTGGAAAGACGCTATGCGCACATCCCTGATGTTCATCTTGACGGCTGCCTGTCTGGTCGCCTGCAGCTCGTCTGGTCCGGTTCAAACCGGCAAAGATACCTATATGATCGCCAAAACCAGCGGCGGCGGCATGTTCGTCTCCGGCGCCACCGTCAAGGCAGACCTGATCCAGGAGGGCGTCGCCTTTTGCGCTAAAAACAACAAAACGCTGGAACTGATCAGTGGTGAGGGCAAGAATGCCATTCCGTTCGCGCGGACATCGTCGGCCGAGATCACATTCAAGTGTCTATGAGGGAGGCTGAGTAAAAAGGGGAAGGGGGACAGGCAGGCAGAATCAATGGTCCCTCCGACAAGAATCGAACTTGTATCCCACGCTTAGGAGGCATGTGCACTATCCATTGTGCTACGGAGAGACGCTGCTGATTCGGCGATCGGCGCCCGCCTTGGCTGGCCCGGTGTCGTGAATCGACCGCAATTATAGCCGAGGTTTGCCCCCTGAATGGGTCAAAATAAGGTCAAAGTGGCTTGTGCCTGCCCCAAGTCGGTACAATGCGTGCTTCATTCAATCATCCGGCCGGTTCTCCTGCCTGCGCACTCACTCTCTATGGCTGTCATTTCACTCTCGTCGGCGCAACTTGCGTTCGGCCACGTCGCGTTGCTCGATCACGCGGAATTTTCCCTCGAAACCACCGAGCGCGTCGGCCTGATCGGGCGCAACGGCACCGGCAAGTCCTCCTTGCTGAAAACCATCTCGGGCAAATTCAAGCTCGACGATGGCTTGCTGGTCATGCAACAAGGCATCAAAATCGCCTATGTCGAGCAGGAACCGACCTTCGACCCTGCCATGTCGGTGTTCGACGCGGTCGCCGCCGGCATGGGCGGCCAGGCCGCCATGCTGGCCGAATACGAAGAACTGACCGGCAAGTTCGGCCAGGGCGACGACGATGCGCTGATGGAACGCATGCACGAACTGCAGGTCCAGCTCGACGCCACCGATGGCTGGAGCATGCAAAACAAGGTCGACACCACCCTCGACCGCCTCAGCCTGGCGGGCGAGTCGCTGATGGGCACCCTGTCGGGCGGGATGCAAAAGCGCGTGGCCCTGGCCGTGGCGCTGGTCTCCGCGCCCGACGTGCTGCTGCTCGACGAGCCGACCAACCACCTCGACTTCCGCTCGATCCTGTGGCTGGAAAGCCTGCTGCGCGACTTCAAGGGCTCGGTCCTGTTCATTACCCACGACCGCAGCTTCCTCGATAACGTCGCCACCCGCATCATCGAACTCGACCGCGGCAAGCTGCTGTCCTACCCCGGCAATTTTACCGCCTACCAGACGCGCAAGGCCGAACAGCTCGAAATCGAAGAGGTCGAAGCGGCCAAGTTCGATAAATTCCTGGCCCAGGAAGAAGTCTGGATCCGCAAGGGCGTCAAGGCGCGCCGCGTGCGCGACGAAGGCCGCGTGCGCCGCCTGGAAGCGCTGCGCCTGCTGCGCGCCGCGCGCCGCGAACAGCAAGGCCAGGTCAAGCTCGAAGTGTCCTCGGGCGAACGCTCGGGCAAGATCGTGGCCGACCTGGAAAACGTCAGCAAGGCGTACGGCGAGAAGGTCATCGTCAACAATTTCAGCGGCACCATCCTGCGCGGCGACAAGGTCGGCCTGATCGGCGCCAACGGCGCCGGCAAGACCACCTTGCTGAAGATGATCCTCGGCGAAGAAAGCGCCGACAGCGGCTCGGTCCGCCTCGGCACCAAGCTGCAGGTCGCTTACTTCGACCAGATGCGCGCCCAGCTCAACGAGGAAGCGAACCTGATGGAAACCATCGCCCCGGGCAGCGACTGGGTCGAGATCAACGGCGCGCGCAAGCACGTCATGACCTACCTGAACGACTTCCTGTTCGCCCCGGAACGGGCCCGCTCGCCCGTCAAATCGCTCTCCGGCGGCGAACGCAACCGCCTGCTGCTGGCGCGCCTGTTCGCCAAGCCGGCCAATTGCCTGGTGCTCGACGAACCGACCAACGATCTGGACATCGACACCCTGGAATTGCTGGAAGAGTTGTTGGAAGACTACACCGGCACCGTCTTCCTGGTCAGCCACGACCGGACTTTCCTCGATAATGTGGTGACCCAGGTGATCGTCGCCGAAGGCGAGGGCAACTGGCGCGAGTTCGTGGGCGGATATTCCGACTGGGAACGGGTCAAGGCCCAGGCGCCGGCGCCGGCCGCCAAGGCCCCTGTTAAAAATCCTACAACATCTCCTGGCGTTCCTGTTGCCAAAAAGGTAAAATTAAGTAACAAGGAACAGCGGGAGCTCGAAGAGCTGCCATTATTGATAGCCAGCCTGGAGGACGAGCAATCGGCCATCACGCAGCAACTCAATGCACCGGACTTTTACAGGACCAACCCGGCCGACGCCAAGCGCCTCAATGCGCGCTTCGCCGACATCGATCAGCTTCTGATCGATGCGCTGGAAAAGTGGGAACTGATCGAAGCCCGTTCAAAGGGATGATCACCAACGCATAAAACAGGAGCAGGCAGACCGCCTGGCAGATGAAGAACCATGTCCGAACGCAATGAACAACACGACCTGGCGGCGAGCGCCGCTGCCAACGTTCCGATGTTCAGCCGCGCGGCATGGGCGCGCATCCTGCCTTTCCTGGTTTATATCTTCTTCATCATCGCGGTCGACGGGCTGACCCGCCTGGGCTTTGAGGTCCAGGCCTTGCGCTGGATGTACGCCCTCAAGATCGGCGCCGTGCTGGCCACCCTGGCCTTTTTCTGGCGCGACTACACCGAACTGCACCGCTGGGACCTGGGCCTGCTCGCCAGCGCCGTGGCAGTCGTCACCGGCGTGGTGGTGCTGGTGCTGTGGGTCAGCCTGAACGCCAGCTGGATGATGATCGGCTCGCCAGATGGCTTCGATCCCACCACCGGCGGCCGGGTCGACTGGCTGATGGTGGCGGTGCGCATCGCCGGCGCGGCCCTGGTGGTGCCGGTCATGGAAGAGCTGTTCTGGCGCTCGTTCCTGATGCGCTGGATCGATTCGGATCGGTTTCAAGCGCTTGATCCAGCACAAATAAGCCTGAAAAGTCTGGCGATCGGGATCGTGCTGTTTGGATTTGAGCATAACCTGTGGCTGGCCGGGATGGTCGCCGGCGCCGCCTATTCCCTGTTGTACATGAAACAACGCAGCCTGTGGTCGTCCATCCTCGCGCACGCCGTGACCAACGGCCTGCTCGGGGTGTGGATTGTGCGAACGGGACATTGGACATACTGGTAATATCTCGCCAATTCGATATGACTTGAACAAAGACTAACAAATGCCTTCACCCTTGCTTCCACATCCGCACCGTCCGCGCCGCGCCCAGGGCGCCGTCGCCTTGGTCCTTGCCCTGGGCGCCGTCGCCGGCGGCCCGGCCTGGGCCGGACCGTCCGATGCGCTGCACGTCTATGGCGGCCTCGGCTATTTCTATGACGACAACCTGTTCCGCCTGCCGGATGAGTCGCCCGGATACGACAGGCAGCGCAGCGATTCGGCGCGCCAGAGCGTGGTCGGGGTGCTGTTCGACAAGACCTACAGCCGCCAGCGCATCCAGGCCCAGGGCAAGCTGTCGAAGGTGGCGTTTTCGCACTTCAAGCAGCTCGATTACGACGGCAAGGATTTCCAGGGCACCTGGAACTGGCAGCTGGCCAACCATCTCGAGGGCGCGCTGGGCGCCACCTACGCCCAGACCCTGGCGCCGTACACCGATTTCCAGAGCCGCGAACGCAATCTGCGCGTGCAGCGCCGCCAGTTTGTCGATGCCGCCTGGCGCATGCACCCGAGCTGGCGCCTGCGCGGGGCCGCCTCGCGCGACAAATTCACATATGAACTGGCGGTGCAGCGCTACAACGACCGCACCGAAGACGCGCTCGAGGCCGGCTTCGACTACCTGCCGCGCAGCGGCAGCACCGCCGGCCTGGTCGTGCGCCGCCTGAGCGGCAAGTACCTGAACCAGCGCATCCTGTCCGGCGTGGTGCGCGACGACGATTACGAGCAGGATGAACTCAAGGCGCGCGTGCTGTGGCGCGTCACCCCGACCACCACCGTGCAGACCCTGGCCGGCTACGCCAGGCGCAAGAACGCGCAGTCCGGGCCGCGCGATGTCAGCGGCTTCAACGGGCGCGTCACGGCCAGCTTCAATCCGCGCCAGAAGCTGCGCCTCAACGGCGCCGCGTGGCGCGAGTTTTCTGCGATCGAGAACTACTACTACACGTTCAGCCTGAACCGCGGCGCCAGCGCCGGCGCCAGCTGGGACGCCAGCGCCAAGGTGCGCGTGGACGCCAGCCTGAGCGTGGAGCAGCGCTCCTACGAGGGCAGGCTGCTGAACAATTCGCCGGAGGACCTGAGCGACACGCTGCGCCAGGCCACCGTGGGCGCGACCTGGTCGCCCCTGCAAACAGTGCAATTTTCTACCTCTTTCATCCACCAGGACCGCAGCGGCGCTCAGTTCCTCGGCAATGGAAGCTTCAAGGCGAACACAGTTTCCGTGAACGCCAATGCGCAGTTCTAAAGGTGCCCATGACGGTCAATGACATCCCCTTAATTTCGTTTTTCCAGCGCGTGCTCGATCCCCTGATCATCATGGGGACCCTGTATGTCTCCTCGATGTTCTTCCATGAGCCATTCACGGGTTACTCGCTGGTATTGATGATTCTCGCCTTCTTCGTGTCCTCGGCCGTCTACCAGCACGTCGATCCCTACCGCACCTGGCGCAGCGGGCGCATGGTCGCGTATGTGCGCGACACCGTGTTCGGCTGGGTGCTGACCGTGTGCGTGCTGCTGTTCCTCGGTTCGGCCAGCGGCCTGTCCGGTTATTACGACACCGAGGTGGTGCTGGCCTGGTTCGTCGCCACCCCGGTCGTGATGCTGGTCAGCCACCTGGCGGTGCGGCGCGTTTCTGTCGGCCCCGGCAACAATACCGAGATGCGCTCGGTGGTGGTGATCGGCGCCAACGACGTCGGCCTCAAGTTCGCCGGCATCTGCGAGCGCCACAAGAATCTGTTCATGCAGATGCACGGCTTTTTCGACGACCGCACCGAAGACCGCCATCCGGCCAACCTGCGTCATCCGATGCTGGGCAAGATGGCCGACATCGCCGCCTATGTGCGCGAACATAACATCAAGATGATCTTCATCAGCCAGCCGATTTCGGCCCAGCCGCGCATCCGCAAGCTGCTCGACGAGCTGCAGGACACCACGGCCTCGGTCTACTTCCTGCCCGATATCTATGTGTTCGACCTGATGCAGGCGCGCTTCGACAATGTCGGCGGCATGCCCGTGATCGCCATCTGCGAAACCCCGTTCATGGGCCTGAACAGCATGATCAAGCGCACCAGCGACATCGTGCTCGGCCTGGTGATCCAGCTGCTGCTGCTGCCGATCATGCTGGTGATCGCCGCCGCCGTGAAGTTCACCTCGCCGGGGCCGGTGATCTTCCGCCAGCGCCGCTACGGCCTGTACGGCGAAGAAATCATCGTCTACAAGTTCCGCTCCATGACCGTGACCGAAAACGGCGACACCGTGGTGCAGGCGCGCAAGGGCGACCAGCGCATCACCCGGGTCGGCGCCTTCCTGCGCAAGAGTTCGCTGGACGAGCTGCCCCAGTTCTTCAACGTGCTGCAGGGGCGCATGAGCATCGTCGGCCCGCGCCCGCACGCGGTGGCGCACAACGAGCAGTACCGCAAGCTGATCAAGGGCTACATGCTGCGCCACAAGGTCAAGCCCGGCATCACCGGCTGGGCCCAGGTCAACGGCATGCGTGGCGAGACCGAAACCCTGGACAAGATGGAAGCGCGCATCCAGTACGACCTCGACTACCTGCGCAGCTGGTCGCTCTGGCTCGACCTGTGGATCATCGTCAAGACGGTAAAAGTCGTGTTCAGCCGCGAGAACGCACATTAAGTTGTTTTGTTGCAAAGGCTGATTAAGAGAAGCTTAAGCCTCTGCGGCAGTGCAGCAAAGTTGTTTCGCTGTCATCGGTAACGCGCTAAAATACGGCCCTGCGGACGGGCTCGGGCACAGTCCGCACAGCATGATGCGGAGCGCAATAGCGGCGCCATTTAAACGCAGCGATTTGCCGATATGTGTAATAATCCCGGCAATGTCGTTGTGTATTAATCAAGCTTTATAACAAAAATCAGAGGATAAATTGAACAACTCCACCCTGGCCATGTCGCCGCCTTCACACAAACGCTTGCTGTGCGCCGCCCTGATGGTCGCGCTTGCGGGACTGGCCGGCTGCGGCAACAAGGACAGCAAGCCCAAAGTGGGCCAGGCGCTGGTCAGCGTCAACGGGGAAGAGATCACCGAATTGCAGCTGAGCGAGGAGCTGATGCTGGCCAACGTGCCGCCGGCCCAGCAGACCGAAGCGAGCAAGAAGCTGGTCGAAGCCCTGATCGACCGCCAGCTGCTCCAGAACGAGGCGGCCAAGGATAAAACCGACCGCGATCCCAAGGTGGTGCAGGCGATCGAACGGGCCAAGGCCCTGATCATCGCCCAGGCCTACATGCAGAAAAAAGTCGGCGGCGCGGCCCGTCCGACCGCCGCCGAGGTCAGCGATTACTACAGCAAGAACCCGGACTTCTTTGCCAACCGCAAGCAGTTCGACATGAAGCAGCTGGTCATCCAGACCAAGGACCTGAGCGAGGAAGTCAAGACCGTCGCCGAGAACGCCAAGTCGCTCGACGATGTCGCCGTCTGGTTCGACGCCAACAAGGTCAAGTACCTGCGTACCCAGGCTTCGCGCACCACCTCCGACCTGGCGCCGGAAATGTCGGCCAAGCTCAAGAGCATGCCGAAGAACCAGCTGTTCATCGTCAAGGAAGGCGAGCGCAGCATGCTGGTCTCGATCGTCGACGTGCGCGACAACCCGGCCACGCTGGAAGTGGCGGCGCCCCAGATCGAGAAGTTCCTGTTCAACAAGCGCACCAAGGATGCGGCTGATGCCGAGCTCAAGCGCTTGCGCAGCGCGGCCAAGATCGAGTACCTGAAGGCCCCGACCCTGGCCGCCACGCCGGCCGAGGCTACCCCGGTCCCGGCCGCGCCGGCCCCGGTCGCCGCCCCGGCGCCCGCCGAGCCTGCCGCCACCCCGGCCGCCGACGATGCCGCCACCGCGCGCGGCGTGGCCGGCCTGAAGTAAGCGGCCCGCGCGGCGTTCCGACAACTGACACTGATTAGAGGTAAAGCAAATGAAACAACTGCTCCATGGCCTGATGGCTTTCCTGACCACGATGACGATGGGCGCCGCCATGGCGGCCGACCTGCCGCTCGGACCGGGCGACGTGCTCAAGGTCTCCGTCTACGGCAGCCCCGACCTGACCCTGGAAGCGCGCGTCAGCGAAAGCGGCAACATCAGCTATCCGCTGATCGGCCAGGTGCCGGTGGCCGGCCTGTCGGCCGCCGCGGCGGAAAAGAAGATCGCGTCCCTGCTGGAAGCGGGCAACTTCGTCAAGAAGCCGCAAGTGAACGTCAGCGTGACCGCGGTGCAGAGCCGCCAGGTATCGGTGCTGGGCCAGGTTAACCGCCCGGGCCGCTATCCGATCGAAGGCAAGCGCAGCCTGATCGACCTGCTGGCCATGGCCGGCGGCATCAACAGCGAGGGCGGCGACCGCCTGAGCCTGATCCGCACCCGCGACGGCAAGACCACGCGCGAGGAAATCGATGTCATCGAGATGGTCCGCAACGGCCAGCTGGACAAGGACTATGTCCTGTCCGGCAACGACGTCCTGTACGTCGAACGCGCGCCCAAGTTCTATATCTACGGCGAAGTCCAGCGTCCTGGCGCCTTCCGCCTCGAGCGCGGCATGACCGTGGTGCAGGCCCTGTCGGCCGGCGGCGGCCTGTCCATGCGCGGCACCGAGCGCGGCCTGGTGATCAAGCGCCGCGATGCGGAAGGCAAGATCCGCCTGATCGACGCCAGGCAGGACGATGTGCTGCAAGTGGACGATGTTGTTTTCGTCAAGGAAAGCTGGTTCTGACCGCCGGCCCGGGCCGCCGCACCACATTGAGAGTTGCTAAATGAATCTATCCCAGTTCCTGCTGATTTTGTATGCGCGCAAGTACATCATCCTCGCTACCTTGCTGGTCACCGTCACGCTGACCCTGATGGTCAGCCTGTCGATGCCCAAGACCTACCAGGCGACGGCGTCCGTGCTGCTCAATTACAAGGGCGTCGATCCGCTGACCGGGATCGCCATGCCGAGCCAGCTGTTGCCGGGCTATATGGCGACCCAGATCGATATCATCAGCAGCAAGAATGTGGCGGCCCGGGTGGTCGACCAGCTGAAAATGGCGGAAAACCCGACCGTCGTCGAGCAGTTCCGCAAAGCCACCGGCGGCAAGGGCACGGTGCGCGACTGGCTGGCCAGCCTGCTGCTGCTCAAGCTGGACGTGGTTCCCTCGCGCGAAAGCAGCGTGGTCGAGATCAACTTCAAGGGCGCCGATCCGCAGTTCGTGGCGGCCGTGGCCAACGCCTTCGCCGAGGAATACCAGAAGCTGAGCATCGAGCTCAAGGTCGAGCCGATGAAAAAGGCGGCAGCCTACTTCAACGAACAGACCAAAATGCTGCGCGGTAACGTCGAAGCGGCCCAGAGCCGGCTCTCCAAGTACCAGCAGGACAATGGCATCGTCAGCGTCGACAACCGCCTCGACGTCGAATCGAACCGCCTTAACGACCTGTCGGCCCAGCTGGTCGCGGCCCAGGGCCAGGCCATGGAAGCCAATTCGCGCCAGGGCATGGCGCAGGGCACGCGCGGCGCCGATTCGCCCGACGTGGCGTCCAATCCGCTGGTCCAGAACCTCAAGGTGCAGCTGGCCGGCGCCGAATCGCGCCTGGCCGAAGCCGGCCAGCGCCTCGGTGTGAACCATCCGCAATACCTGAGCATCAAGGCCGAAGTCGACAAGATCAACGCCAACCTGGCCACCCAGCAGCGTTCCGCGTCCAGCAGCGTCGGCAATAACGCCGCCATCCTGCAGCAGCGCGAAGCGGCGGTGCGCGCGGCGCTGGCGGCCCAGAAGGCCAAGGTACTGGAACTGAACCGCAGCCGCGACGAACTGGGCGTGCTGGTCAAGGATGTCGAGAGCGCCCAGCGCGCCTTCGACGCCACCTCGCAGCGCTTCTCGCAGACCCGCATCGAAGGCGCGTCCGAGCAGTCCGACATCGCCGTGCTCAACCCGGCCACCGCGCCGCTCGGCGCCAACGGCCCGCGCGTGATGCTCAACACCATGCTCTCGGCCTTCCTGGGCGTGATGCTGGGCCTGGGCTTCGCCCTGCTGACCGAAATGATCGACCGCCGCGTGCGTTCCGAAACCGATATGGCCGAAGTGCTGCAGATGCCGGTGCTCGGCGTGATCGACTGGACCGCGTCCAAGCGCCGCTACAGCGCGATCAATTCGCTGCTGCCGCGCCGCCTGCGCCTGGGCTAGTCCGCGCGCCCGAACCAACAATAGGAAACACCATGACGCAGACCGAGCTGTCCCTCGCCGCCTCCGAAAAAATGAAACGCGCCGATTCGAGCATCGGCGGCATGCTGCTCGAATCGGGCAAGATCACGCCCGAGAACGCCGAGCGCGTGCTGCGCATGCAGAAGGAACTCGGGATCCGCTTCGGCGAAGCGGCCCAGCGCCTGGGCCTGATCAACGAGGCCGACATCCAGCAGGTGCTGGCGCGCCAGTTCGACTATCCCTACCTGCAGCCGGGCGAGGGCAACTATTCGCCGCACCTGGTGGCGGCCTACGATCCCTTCAGCCCGCAGGTCGAGACCCTGCGCGCGGTGCGCAGCCAGCTGATGCTGCGCTGGTTCGCGCGCGGACGCAAGTCGCTCACCGTGGTCGGGATCGACCGCGGCGACGGCGCCAGCCTGTTCGCGGCCAACCTGGCGGTGGTGTTTTCCCAGCTCGGCGAACACACCCTGCTGGTCGACGCCAACCTGCGCAAACCGTCCCAGCACGCCATCTTTAACATTCCCGGCAAACAGGGCTTGTCCGATATCCTGGCCGGCCGCGCCGAGCTCGACGTCACCGCCCATGTCGGGTCCTTCGTCGACCTGTCGGTGCTGGGCGCCGGCACCTTGCCGCCGAATCCCCAGGAACTGCTCAGCCGCAGCAATTTCGCCGGGCTCAACGCCCAGCTCGAATCCAAGTACGATGTCACCCTCTACGACGTGGCCGCCAGCCAGACCGGGCTCGACGCCCTGGTGCTGGCCGCCCGCACCGGCGGCGTGCTGATCGTCGCGCGCAAGAACAAGACCCATATGGGCGACGTCAACGCCCTGGCCGAACAGGTTGCCCAGAATGGCGCCGTGGTGGTCGGCTCGGTGCTGGTGGATTTCAAATGACGACCCAGGCCAAGTCGACCCTGCCGGCCGGCCTGTCCGGCAACGGCGCGCTGCCGTCCTGGGCGCCGATCGCGCTCGGCCTGTTGCTGATGTACGTGCCGAGCTTCTACGACATGTTTACCGGCCTCTGGTCGACCGAAGAACAGGCGCACGGCCCGATCATCCTCGGCATTTCGCATTGGCTGCTGTACCGCAACTGGGGCCAGATGCTGGCCGTCAGCGAAGGCGAGCGCGGCAGTCCGCTGGGCTGGCCGCTGCTGGTGCTCTCGCTGTTCGTCTACTTCATCGGCCGCTCGCAGGGCATCGCCATCTTCGAGATCGGCTCCTACCTCGGCACCCTGATGGCGGCCATCCTGCTCATGCGCGGCACGCGCGCGCTGCGCGCCCAGTGGTTTCCCTTCTTCTTCATGCTGTTCATGCTGCCGCTGCCCGGTTCCCTGGTCGACATGCTGACCATGCCCATGAAGACCGCGGTCTCCTGGGTGGTCGGCAATGTGCTGTACTGGGTCGGCTACCCGATCTCGCGCAGCGGCGTGATCCTGCAGATCGGCCAGTACAAGCTGCTCGTGGCCGACGCCTGCGCCGGCCTGCACACCTTGTTCACCCTGGAAGCGCTGGGCCTGCTGTACCTGAACATCGTGCGCCACAATTCGCTGTTCCGCAACGTCACCCTGGCGATCCTGATCGTGCCGATCTCCTTCATCTCGAACGTGATCCGGGTCATGGTGCTCACGCTCATCACCTACCACCTGGGCGACGCGGCGGGGCAGGGCTTCCTGCACGGCTTCGCCGGCATGGTGCTGTTCGTGTCGGCGCTGCTGCTCATTATCGCCACCGATTCGCTGCTGCGCTTCGGCGCCGCCGACAAGGAAGCGCTGCCCCTGTTCGCCAGCGACGCCGGGCCGCCGGCCCTGTCGGCCGACTACGGCCCGCTGCGCATGGCGATTCCCGCCGCGCTGCTGATGGGCGCGGCCCTGCTGGCGACGGTCGCCATCAAGCCGCAGAAAATGCTGGCCGATAGCGAACCGGCGATCGTGCTGGAAACCAGCATCCCGGGCGCCTTCGGCGACTGGAAGATCGATCCCGACGCCGTGGCCATGGTGCCGTCCTCGGTGCAGCAGGAAAAAGTGGCGACCATCTACAGCCAGACCCTGTCGCGCACCTATATCAACAGCCGCGGCCAGCGCGTGATGCTGACCATCGCCTACGGTTCGAACCAGACCCAGTCGATGCGCGCGCACCGCCAGGAAGTGTGCTACGCGGCCCAGGGCTTCCAGATCCGCGACCTGCACAACGAAAACCTGGTGTTCGACGGCCTGCCGGTCCCGGTCACGCGCATGGTGGCCAGCCATGGCCCGCGCACCGAGCCGGTCACCTACTGGTTCACCATGGGCAGCAGCGTGGTGCGCAGCTACCTCGACCGCCAGGTGGTGCAGCTCAAGTACGCGCTGTCCGATTTCATTCCCGACGGCTACCTGTTCCGCGTCTCGTCCATCGAGCCCGACGACAAGGCCGCTTTCGCCGCGCAAGATGCGTTTGTCAACGACCTGATGAAGCACGTGGCGCCGCCCGTGCGCGCCAAGCTGATCGGCGCTCCTGCGTGATGTGCGGCGCACCGAACGCCCAGGGGCTCGCATGATCGAGCACCCGGTTCCCCAGTCGCGCCGCTACAAGGGCGGCGGCAAGTCGACCGCGGTGGCCGGCATCGCCGCGCTGCTGGTGCTCGCGGCCGTGTTCGGGGCTGCCGTGCCGACCCTGGGCGTGCTGGTGCCGGCGGCCGTCATCATGGCCGCCCTCGGCTTGTGGGTCATGCTCGATTTCCGGGTCGGGGTGGGCGCCGCCATCGTCATCATGCCGCTCTCGGCGCTGGCCTTCTTCCCGCATGAAATGCTGGGCATCCGCGGCCTCAATCCGCTCAACCTGATCCTGTTCCTGACCATCGTCTCCTACGTGGTCCATGCCGGACTGCGGCGCTGGCGCGATCCGATCGCGCCGATGCGCCTGCTCGCCTGGTATGTGCTGCCGATCGGCATCGCCTGCGTGGTCGGCATGTCCAGCGTGAGCCTGATTCCGCCGCGCTTCGAGGCCGAGCGCCTGATCCAGTTCAAGGATAGCTTCGGCTATCTGCGCGACATGTTCATCAAGCCGCAATTCCTGGTGCTGCTGGCGCTGCTGGTGGCGCTGTCCGTGCGCCACAGCAAAAAGCCGGAAAAATTCCTTTACCTGATGCTGATGTCGGGCTGGATCTTCTGCGCCCTGGTCGGCTGGCGGCTGCTGAGCTCGGGCATGTCGCTGCGCCAGCTGGCCTCGCCCCTGGCGCGCGACTTCCTCGGCAGCCTCGGCATGCACGCCAACGAGATGAGCCTGTTGCTCAACATGCTGTACGCGCTCACCCTGTTCTCGCTGCGCGGGGCCGGCGACGCCCAGCGCCGCCTGCTGTTCGTCTCGTCCGTGGTGTTCGCCGTGTGCGTGCTGATGACCTTCTCGCGCGGCGGCTTCGTCGGCTTCATCCTGGTCAACCTGATTTATTTCTGGAAGCGCATCAGCGTCAAGACCGTCATCATCGGCGTGATCGTGGCCGGCTGCATCGGCCCGCTGGTGATCGAACCGATCCTCGAACGCGCCCTGACCGGGGTCGGCAACGGCGACCGCGGCGCCGTCACGGCCGGCCGCCTGGACGGCATCTGGCTGCCGCTGCTGCCGTATGTGCTGGAAGAACCGGTCTTGCCGCACGGCGTGCGCTCGATCCTGTGGAGCCCGCCCGTGCGCCTGAACAAGATGCTGCCGGTGGCGCAGACCCACAGCGCCTGGCTGGGCGGCCTGATGGACCTGGGCCTGGTCGGCTTCGGCTTCGTGCTCGCCTTCCTGCTGTTCGTGCGGCGGGAATTCCTGCGCCTCTCGCGCGAGCATGCCAGCGCCAGCCTGCAAGGCATGTTCGCCGGCGGCGCCGTGATGATACCGGTGTGGTTCATCCAGGGCTTCACCGACGATATGTTCACTCCCACGTTTTCGCAATCGTATTTCTGGATCCTGCTTGGCATCCTGATGGGTTGCGGCGGCGTGTACCGCATGAAGGACAGGAACCGGCATCGGGAACCGGCGCCCTGGCACGACAAGCCCTTTGACCTACGGAAAGACGAGTTGTCAACGTGACGGATATCGATTCAATGCAGGGCGATGCGATGCAGCGCAAATCGGCGCGCATTTGCATGCTGAACTATTACGCCTGGGGCGTCATCGCCGACCTGGACGGAAAAAAAGTCCATATCGGCGGCGAAGAAGTGCAGCATGCGCTGATGTCGCGCTACCTGGCGCGCAGCGGCCACCAGGTCACCTCGCTGGTGGGCGACTTCGGCCAGCAGCCGGTCGAGCAGGTCGGCGGCGTCACCGTGCGCAAGACCTTCGCCCTCGGCGCCGGCCTGCCGGGCCTGCGCTTTTTCGCGCCGCGCCTGACCGCCACCTGGGCCGGCCTGAAGGCGGCCGACGCCGACGTCTACTACGTCAGCTGCGCCGGCGCCACGGTCGGCATCGCCGCCGCCTTTTGCCGGCGCCACGGGCGCCGCTTCGTGTTCCGCATCGCGTCCGATGCCGATTGCGCGCCCGAGACGCTGATGCTGTCGAACGCGCGCGACCGCATGCTGTATCACTACGGCCTGCGGCGCGCCGACGCCATCCTGGCGCAGACCGACAAGCAGGCCGAGCTGCTGCTGAAGAACTACGGCTTGCATGCCGAGGTGGCCGGCATGTTCTCCGACCTGCCCGAGACCATCGTTGCGCCCGCCGAGCGCGCCACCGACCTGCTGTGGCTGGCCAATATGCGCTCGATGAAGCGCCCCGAGTGGTTCATCGACATCGTGCGCGAGCTGCCCGAGTACGTCTGCGAAATGGCCGGCGGCGCCCACCCGGACGAGCGCGAGCTGTACGCGCGCGCCGAAGCCGGCAGCCGCAGCCTGCCGAACCTGCGCTTCCACGGCCAGGTCAAGTACGGCACCACGCGCAGCCTGTTCGCGCGCGCCCGCATTTTCGTGAACACCTCGTCCTTCGAGGGCTTTCCCAACACCTATCTGCAAGCCTGGGCCAACGGCGTGCCGGTGGTGGCCACCTTCGATCCGGACGGCATCATCGCGCGCCTGGGACTGGGCGTGGCGGTGTCCGACGTCGCCGGCGCGGTCGCCGCGGCGCGCGCGCTGCTGGCCGATCCGGCCCAGCTGGCCGCCTGCAGCGCGCGTTGCCGCGCCTACGCCAGCACCCGCCTGGCGCCCGAGACCGTCTCCGCTCCCTATCTGTCGGCGCTGCTCGCATGAACGCACAACAACGCCAGCACTTGCGCATGCTGTGGCGCTCGGACCTGTATCGCCACCTGGAAGGCCGCACAGGCTGGCGCGCCGGCCTGCGCGCCTACCGCATGGTGCCGGGTTTCCGCTTCCTGTTCTGGCTGCGCCTGGCCGCCGTCACGCGCGGCGCCGGCGGCCTGTGGAAGCTGGCCCACTACGCCGCCCGTTTCATGCACAAGCATTACCGCTTCAAGTTCGGCATCTCGATCCCCTACGACACCGAGATCGGGCCCGGCTTTTACATCGGCCACTTCGGCGGCATCGTGGTCAGCCGCGACGCGCGCATCGGGCGCAACTGCAATATTTCGCAGGGCGTCACCATCGGCCAGGTCAACCGGGGCGCGCGCAAGGGCGTGCCGGTGCTGGGCGACAATATCCACATCGGCGCCGGCGCGGTGCTGCTGGGCGCGATCCGTGTCGGCAACGGCTGCGCCATCGGCGCCAACGCCGTGCTGACGCGCGACCTGGACGACAATGCGGTCGCGGTCGGCATTCCCGCCCGGGTCATCTCGACCAAGGGCAGCGAGGGCTATGTCGAGTACTGCGATTATCCCGATGCGTAGCGGGGGCCTGCGATGAGCGGCGCCAGCCTGAAGCGCGGCGCGATCACCCTGACCGCCGCCAATATGCTCGATTTCGGCCTGCAATTCCTGATGCCGATCGCGCTGGTGCGCCTGTTGCCGACCAGCGCCTTCGCCGATTACCGCCTGGCCTGGCTGGCGATCGGCACCGCCATGGCGATCGCGCCGTTCGCGCTGCCGCGCAGCCTGTTCTACTTTCTGCCGCGCCATGAAGGGCAGGCGCGCGCGCCCTTTGTGCACCAGACCCTGCTGTTGCTGCTGTTCAGCGGCGCCTGCGCCGGCCTGGCGCTGGGGCCGTGGAATCCGCTGCTGCCGGACAGCCTGCGCGCCATGCACAGCGCGGCCTGGTTCATGCCTGCTTTCCTGACCCTGTGGGTGGCGGCCAACCTGATCGAGTTCCTGCCGAATGCGCGCGGGGATGTGGCCGGCCAGGCCAAAACCATCGTCGCGCTGGCCGTGCTGCGCGTGCTGATGGTGGGCGCGGCCGCCTGGTCCGGACGCGCCGACGTGGTGTTCGGCGCCCTGGTGGCCTATGCCGCGATCAAGGTGGCGCTGGTGCTGCTGCATATCGGGCGCCACTACGGCTGGCGCGTGTTTCCGCTGCAGATGCCGGCCCTGCGCACCCAGCTGGTGTATTGCGTGCCCTTCGGCCTGGCCTCGGCCCTGTTCCTGCTGCGCGGCCAGGCCGACCAGTGGGTCGCGGCCGCCATGTTCCCGGCCGCCGTCTTCGCCGCCTTTTCGATCGGCGCCGTCATCATGCCGGTGGTCGCCCTGGTGCGCAACAGCGTCAGCAACGCCATCGCGCCGCGCCTGTCCGCGCTCGAATCGAACAAGGACCAGGCCGGCATGCTGCGCCTGAACCAGCGCGCCAACCTGGCCAGCGCCTTCGTGCTGCTGCCGACCCTGATGCTCACGGCCGTGCTGGCCGTGCACATCGTGACCGTGGTCTACACCGACAAATACCTGCTCGCCGCCGACGTCATGCGCATCAACTGCCTGGCCCTGCTGGGCGTGGCGGTCGAGGTCAGCACGCTGACGGTGGTGCTCAACCAGGGCCGCTTCCTGCTGGCCGCCGACGCCTGCCTGCTGCTGGTCAGCCTGGCCGCCGGCGTCACCGGCGCGCTGCTGTTCGGCGTGCCCGGCGCCGCGCTCGGCAATGTGCTGACCCTGGCCGCCGGCAACGCTTTCAGCTTCTGGCGCGTCGCGCGCGTGACCGGGGTGCCGCTGCGCCGCCTGCAGCAGTGGGGCGCGCTGCTGCGCATCCTGGCCGCCTGCCTCGGCGCCGGCGCGCTGGCCGCGCTGCTCGATGCGGCCGACCTGGTGCGCGCGGCCCTGCCCGAAGCCGTGCTGATCGGCGCCGCCTTCGCCCTTGCCTATGCCGCCCTGCTCAAGCTGGTCGGCGTGCTGCCCGAGGCGCGCGCCCTGTTCCTTGCGCCGGCGCCGGCCGCCGCTTCTCCCTCTTCGACCAAACACGATTAACCCTCCCAGGATCCATCATGCCCGCACTTCAAAAACTGCTCTTCGTCTTCGGCACCCGTCCCGAGGCCATCAAACTGGCGCCGGTGGTGCTGGCCGCGCGCGCCCACGGCGGCTTCGAGGTCGTGGTCTGCGTCAGCGCCCAGCACCGTGAAATGCTCGACAGCGTGCTGGCCTTTTTCGGCATCGTGCCCGAGTTCGACCTGAACCTGATGAAGCCGGGCCAGACCCTGACCGGCCTGACCACCGGCGTGCTCGAGGGCCTGGCCCCGGTGCTCGACCAGGTGCGCCCGGACTGGGTGCTGGTGCAGGGCGACACCACCACCGCCTTCGTCGGCGCGCTGGCCGCCTTCTACGCCAAGGCCAGGGTGGCCCACGTGGAAGCGGGCCTGCGCACCGGGAATATCTATGAACCGTTCCCGGAAGAGATGAACCGCAAGCTGGTCGGCGCCATCGCCGAGATGCACTTCCCGCCGACCGCGCCGGCGCGCGCCAACCTGCTGCGCGAAGGCATTGCCGAAGAACGCATCCTGGTCACCGGCAACACCGGCATCGACGCCCTGTACCTGGTGCGCCAACGCCTGCAGTCCGATCCGGCTTGCCGCGCGCAGGTCGCCGCCGCCCTCGAGCCGCAGGGCCTGAACCGCTTCATCGGCCCGCGCCGCCCCTTCGTGCTGGTCACCGCGCACCGCCGCGAAAGCTTCGGCGCCGGTTTCGAGGCGATCTGCACCGCCATCGCCGAGCTGTGCACGCGCTATCCCGCCATCGATTTCGTCTTCCCCGTGCATCCGAACCCGGCCGTGCGGGGCGCCGTCGAGCGCTACCTGGTGCCGGCCGGCTTCGCCAACCTGGTGCTGTGCCAGCCGCTCGATTACCTGCCGTTCGTGGCGATGATGATCAACGCCAGCGTGGTTCTCACCGATTCCGGCGGGGTCCAGGAAGAAGCGCCCAGCCTGGGCAAGCCGGTGGTGGTCATGCGCGACGTCACCGAGCGCATGGAAGGCGCCGCTTCCGGGATGGTGCACCTGGTCGGCCCCAACCGCGAACGCATCGTGGCGGCCGTGGCCGGCCTGCTCGACAGCGAGGTGCGCGACGGCAGCGGCGGCAATTTCTACGGCGACGGCCACGCCTCGCTGCGCATCCTCGACACCCTGGCCGGCTTCGGAGAGCGCGCTTGAAGATTTTTGCGATCTGCTACTACGCGCCGCCCAAGCTGACCCCGCAGGCGATCCAGATCGGGCGCCAGCTGTACCACCTGGAGGCGCGGGTCGAATTGCTGCATGGCAGCGATCCGCAGTTTTCCGACGCCTACGATCAGTATCCGGATTTCTTCGAACGCATCGGCTCGCTGTGCGTGCCCAGCCCCGGCACCTTTTTCAAGGGCTTCGCGCACCGCGTCGCGCGCCGCCTGCTGCCGCTGTATAACACCATTCCCGACGGCCTCGGTCCGTGGCGCCGCCGCGCGCTCGCACCGGCGCTCGAGCGCATCGCGGCCAGCGGCAGCGAGGTCCTGGTCAGCTTCGGCATGCCGATGTCGGACCACCTGCTGGCGCTGCAGCTGAAACGCCGCACCGGGCTGCCGTGGCTGGCGCATTTCAGCGACCCCTGGTCGGACAATCCCTTCCATCCGAACACCTGGCTGGAGCACCGGGTCAACGCGGCGCTCGAGCGGCGCGTGATCAGGCACGCCGACCGCGTCCTGTTTACCTCGCAGCGCACGCTGGAGCTGGTGATGGCCAAGTATCCGCCGGCCTGGCGCGCGCGCGCCGCCGTGCTGCCGCACGCCTGGGACATGGACAATTTCGCCGGCCCGGCCGCGGCCGTGGCGGCGGGGCCGGATGCGCGTCCCGGCATGCGCCGCCATGTGGTGCGCCACATCGGCGCCTGCTACGGCGCCCGCTCGCCCGAGCCGCTGTTCGCGGCGCTGGCGCGCATCCTCGAACGCCAGCCGGCCGCGCTCGACACGGTCGCCTTCGAATTCGTCGGCCACGTCTCGCCCAACCTGCTCGCATCGGACGCCTACAAGGCGCTGCCGGCGGGCCTGGTGCGCATGCGCGGCCAGGTCGGCTACCGCGAATCGCTGCAGCTGGCGCGCGACGCGGACGCGCTGCTGGTGATCGACGCGCCCAGCAAGTTGCCCAGCGTGTTCCTGCCGAGTAAACTGGTGGAATACATCGGCGCGCGCCGCCCGGTCTGGGGCATCACGCCGCCGGGCACCTCGGCCGACCTGATCGCCGAGTGGGCCGGCAGCAGCGACGCCTGCGCCGCGCCGGACGATATCGAAGCGGTCACCCGCATGCTGCGCGCCGGCCTGGCCGCACTCGATGGCGCGGCGCAGCAGGGCGGACCTGAAGCGGTCGCCCAGCGCTTCGCCGCGCCGCGCGTGGCGGCCGCCCTGAAAGCCCAGATCGCGCTGGCCATCGTGCGCGGCCCGGCCTGACACGGCGCGGCCTGGCCTGACACGGCCCGCGTGGCGCGGCCCCAACCCGCTGTCGGCCCCGCCGCGGCGGGCGCCTCAACCTTGACTATGATTGTTTGACAACCCAGATGACGCCAATGACACTCCTGTTCGTCGCCGACCAGCTCAAGTTCGGCGGCGCCGAACGCCACCTGGTGGCGCTGGCCACCGGCCTGGCGCAGCGCGGCCACCGGGTGGCCGTGGCCTACCTGAAGGATTCCGATGAACTGGCCGCCGAGCTGGAGCGGGGCGGGGTGTCGCCCATCGTCTGCTGCCATTCGCGCGGCGGGGTCGACCTGGGCGCGCTGGCGCGCCTGGCCGGCCTGATCGACCAGCTGGCCCCGGACCTGGTGGTCGCCACTTCCCAGTATTCGCAGATGTGCGCCACCCTGGCCGGCTGGCGCGCGCGGCGCCGCCCGCCGCAGGCCTTTATCTGCCACAGCATGGGGGTGGTGCGGCGCGGCGGCAGCGCGCGCCTGCGGTTCATCGTGTACCGCCAGTTTTACCGGATGGCCGGCTGCGTCATCTTTATCAGCGAGCTGCAGCGCGGTTTCTTCGCCAGGCTGGGGGTCGGGCTGCGCCGCAGCGAAGTGGTCCACAACGGGGTCGACCTGGGCCATTTTTCGGCCGCGCTGGTGGCGCGGCAGGCCGCCGAATTGCGCGCCCGCCACGGCATCGGCGCGCACGAGCTGGTGATCGGCCTGTGCGCCATTTTCCGCGAGGAGAAACGGCACGGCGACCTGCTCGAGGCGCTGGCGCGCCTGCGCAGCGACGGGGTGGCGGCGCGCGCGGTGCTGGTCGGGGACGGCGTGATGCGGCCCGCGATCGAGGCCCGCATCGACGCGCTCGGCCTGCGCGAGGCGGTCGTGCTGGCCGGCTTCCAGCAGGATGTGCGGCCCTTCATCGGCATGTGCGATGTGATGACCCTGACCTCGCACGACGAGAATTTTCCCATCGCCACCCTGGAATACATGGCGCTCGGCAAGCCGCTGGTGGCGAGCGACGTCGGCGGCATGCGCGAACAGGTCGACGACGGCGTCAATGGCCTGCTGTACCCGGCCGGCGACGTCGGCGCGCTGGCCGCCGCGCTGGCCCGCCTGAGCGACCCGGCGCTGTGCGCGCGCCTGGGGCAGGGCGCGCTGGCGTCGGTGCGCGCGCGCTTCGACGTGCAGCACATGATCGCCCGCTATGAGACCATCTTCCGTGGACTGGCCGGCGCGGGCGCCGCCGCCGGCGCGGCCACGACAGCACAGAAAGCCCAGCAGCATGCCGATTGAAGACATTGTCCATCCTTTCCTGAAGTTTTATACGGCGGCCCCGCAATGGGTCAAGAGTTCGGTCGGCCAGCTGTATTCGCTGGCGCCGACGCGCCTGCGCTATGGCGCCAAGTACGAGGAATTCGCCGCCGAGATCGGCCGCTGCGGCGATCCGGCCTGGACCGCCCGCCGCGCCGACGAAAAACTGCTGGCCACCCTGCGCTGGGCGATCGAGACCGTGCCCGCCTACGCCGGCCTGAAGGGCGCCCTGGCCGAGGTGCGCGACGCCGCCGACGCCACGCGCCTGCTGGCCGCCTTTCCGCTGCTCGACAAGGAGTCGCTCAAGGCCGACAGCACGCGCTACCTGTCCACCCGGATGGGGCCGGAAACCCATCTGATGGCGTTTACCGGCGGCTCGACTTCGGTGCCGATGAAGCTGTACCTGGAAAAATACGTCTCGCGCTCCAAGGATTTTGCCTATAACAGCATGTTCGACACGGTCGCCGGGGTCGGCCGCGGCGACATCATCCTGGCGCTGCGCGGACGCAGCGTGCCGGGCGCCGGCAAGCCGGGCGGCGCGCTGTGGATGTACGACCCGATCAAGCGCTACCTGCATCTGTCGTCGGACCACCTGGAGGCCCAGTACATGCCCGGCTACGTGGCCGCCATGGCCAGCTGGAAGCCGACCGTCATCCACGCCTTTCCCTCGGCGCTGGTGCCGCTGGCGCACTGGCTCAAGGCCAATCCGGCGCCCGGGATCTGCGCCCGCATCAAGGCCGTGCAGCTGTTTTCCGAGAATGTCTACGATTACCAGGTCGACCTGATCCGCGAAGTATTCGGCTGCCCGGTCCTGCTCGACTACGGCCACTCCGAGCGCGCCGTCAAGGCCATCTCCCTGCCCGAGGACGGGCGCTATTTCTTCTGGCCCCTGTACGGCAAGGTGGAACTGGTCGACAGCGCCGGGCGCGCCATCGAGGAGCCGGGCGTGCTCGGCGAAATCGTCGCCACCGGCTTCGACAACCGGGTCATGCCGCTGATCCGCTACCGCACCGGCGACCTGGCCATGTGGAGCGCGGCCCCCAACCCGCTGCGCCCGGGCTTTCCGGTGGTGGACAGGATCGAAGGGCGCCTGCAGGAATTCCTGGTGTGCCGCGATCACCGCCTGGTGTCGATCTGCACCATCGGCGCGGCCCACTTCGAGCAGCTCGCCAGCGCCGACCGCATGCAGTTCGAGCAGTCCGCGCCCGGGCGCGCCACCCTCAAGGTCATGTCCGACACCGAACTGACCGCGCGCGCGCGCGCCGCGCTGGCGGCCGGCATCCTGGCCAAGACCCAGGGCGGGCTGGACGTCGAGATCGTGCGCGTCGACGCCATCGCGCGCACCGGCTCGGGCAAGCACAAGCTGCTGATCCAGCGCCTCGACCTGTCGGGCTACCTGGGCGCGGCCGGTATCGACCAGGCCGGCCAGGACGACCGCGACGACCGCGCCGGGCCGCCCCCATGAAGTCGGTGATCATGATCGGACCGTCGCCGGCCGCGCGCGGCGGCATGGCCAGCGTGGTCCAGACCTATCTGGCGCACGGCTACGAGGAGGGCGGGCGCTGCCGCTTCATCGCCACCCACGTCGACGGCGGCGCGCTGCGCAAGGCGGCGCGCGCGGGCGCCGCGCTGCTGCAGTTCCTCGGGCTGCTGGTGCTGGGGCGCGTTGCGCTGCTGCATGTGCACCTGGCTTCCGGGGTCAGTTTCTGGCGCAAGGCGGCCTTCATCGCGGCGGCGCGCCTGTTCCGGCGTCCGGTGCTGCTGCACCTGCACGGCGGCGAGTTCATCGATTTTGTCGAGGTGCGCCTGTCCGGCCGGCGACAGCGCCTGGCGCTGGCGCTGCTGGGCGGCGCCGCGGCCGCCTTCGCCCTGACCGAGGTCTCGGCGGCCTGGCTGCGCACGCGCGCCGGGCTCGGCCAGGTCGAGGTGTTTCCCAACCCGATCGCCAGTAGCGCGCCGCTGGCGCGCCGGCCCGGACGCAGCGTGCTGTTCCTGGGACGGCTGGAAGAGAAGAAGGGCGTGTTCGACCTGATCCGCGCCTTCGCCGCCGTGCATGCGCGGGCGCCCGACGCGCGCCTGGTGCTGGCCGGCGACGGCGACGCCGATGGCGCGCGCGCGCTGGCGGCCGAACTGGGGGTGGCGCACTGCCTGCACCTGCCGGGCTGGGTCGACGCCGGCGCGCGCGCGGTCCTGATGGCCGAAGCGGCGCTGTTCGTGCTGCCATCGCACAAGGAACAGATGCCGATGTCAATTTTGGAAGCCATGATGGCAAGTGTTCCTGTGGTCGCCACCGATGTTGGCGCAGTGCCACAGATGTTGGATCAAGGAAAGTGTGGTTTTCTGGTCCAAGTCGGCAATATACCCCAATTGGCTGCCTCAATTTTGCGCATTTTGGACGATAATATCCTGGCGGATACGATCTCCGAGCGCGGACTTGTGCGTGTCAAGTCCGAGTACATGGTCGAGACAGTCTTGCGACGTCTTCGACACCGTTATGAGGAGTTGGCAGCATGATAAAATTAGTAAGCGTTATTTCCCTGGCGACGGCGGCCTTCTGCCTGCCCGCCTCGGCCCAGAATTTCACCACCACGACGCCGCGGTTTACCGCCGCCGAACTGACGGCCACAGTCAACGCCCTGAGCGCACCGTCGCTGACCACGGCGATCGACAAATTCGACGCCGCCCCGCCGATGGGCCACCCGCGCCTGTTCAAGGGCCAGCCCGATTACCTGGGCATCGTGGCGGCCACCAAGGCCGAGCGCGCCTCGTCGATCGTGGCCCTGACCGGCTATTTGCAGCGCAATTCGGTGGCCAATGTCACCACCGCCCTGAAGACCCAGATCAATTCGACCAACACGGCGGTGCGCATGGAGTCGTGGTGGCAGCAGGACCGCATCCTGGAAGGCATGGCCGAGGCGGCCGTGGCCTACCATATGACCAAGAATACCTGGTTCCTGACCGAAATGCGGGCCCGCATGCAGCTATTTGCGCCCGGCATCCTGGCGCGCAAATGCGCCGGCGACGTCTCCGAAACGCGCGATTACGCCTGGTTCTACGCCCTCACTTACGATTTTGCCTATCCGGCCATGACCAGCGCCGACAAGCAGATGGTCAAGGATATCCTGATCGCCTGCGGCAACTCGGGCCTGAACAAGGTGGCCGACACGGTCAAGCTGTATCCGGAAAACGGGATCGCCTTTAATGCCCTCGGCAAATTCGTCGGCGCCCTGCTGATCGTGCGCGGCGACATGCCCGAGACCCACGCCTGGCTGCGCACCGCGCTGCCGGTGTATGTCAGCAGCACCAGCCCGTGGGGCGGCGACGACGGCGGCTTTGCCAACGGCTCGAGCTACGCCAGCTGGGATGCCGGCGAATCGCTGGTGATGTGGGACCTGATCGAGCGCGTGCTCGACGTGCCGTTTTACCGCAAGCCCTGGCTGGCCGAATTCGCCCGCTTCATGGCCTACGCGCTGCCGCCCGGCGTGCCGGTCGGCGTGTTCGGCGATGGCGCCGAAGTGAACCGGATCGAAGACTGGGCCCGCTTCGGCAAGGCCATCATGAACCGCTCCGACACCACCTTGTCGCGCTGGTACGTGAAACAGCAGAGCGGGGAAGACTATGCGCGCCTGCACATCCTGCTCAGCCCGCGCGAATACATCGGTCCGGTCACCTTGCCGGCCACGCAGCCGAACGGCGCCTACTTCCCGGCGATCGGCTGGGCCGCCATGCACAGTTCGCTGACCGACCGCAGCCGCACCTCGGTGTTCTTCAAGAGCAGCCCCTTCGGTTCGGTGAACCACTCGCACGCCGACCAGAACAGCTTTGTCATGTATTCGAAAGGCAAAGTGCTGGCCATGGACAGCGGCTATTACGACTACTACAACTCGCCGCACTGGCGCGACTACTACAAGCAGACCAAGGCGCACAATGCGATCACCTTCGACGGCGGCCAGGGCCAGTACCTGGGCGCCAGCGGCCTGGGCGACCGCGCCGCGTCCGGCAAGCTGACCAAGTTCCTGCAGACGGCCGCCTACGACATCACCACCGGCGACGCCAGCGCCGCCTACGCGGGCAAGCTGAGCCAGGCGAAGCGCACCGTGGTCTTCATCCGTCCGTCGACCCTGGTGACGATCGACCAGCTCAACAGCGCGACGCCGCGCAAATACGAGTACAACCTGCACACCGTGGTGCCCTTGAGCGGGACGGCGGCCGCCTTCCGCGCCGACCTGGCGCCGGCCGAGATGTGCGGCACGGTCGCCTCGCCCGACGCCTTTGCGATGAGCGCCTCGGTCGGCTACACGCCGGCGCCGTCGGTGCCGGCGGGGCCGCATTTCTGGAACAAATTTAACTATTCGACGGCCAAGAACCGCGGCTTTTTCGTCTCGGTGCTGCGTTCGAATTGCTTGATTGTTAAACCGGACATCACTTTTAGTGGTACAAGTGCTAAGATTACGGTTGGCGGACGAGTCATCTCGGTGACCGACCAGGATGTGACAGTCAACTAATCATGCATAGGGCGGACAATGGGGGGTGAAGGATCGGTAGTACACAGCGTGGTGGGGCGTTTGCGTTTCGGCCTGATCGACCTGATCAGGCGCACCAGCACGGTGTCCATCCTGCACGAACTCGAGGCCATTCAGTTCGCGTCTCCCTCCGACCTGCAGCGGCGCCAGCAGGCCCTGCTGCAAACCTATGTCGAGCTGGTGCGCAAGGCCAGTCCGCTGTACGCGCGCTTGAGCGGCTTCGCCCAGTTCCCCGTGATCGACAAGGCCTTCGCCAACGCCAACCGCGCGGGCCTGGTCAACCCGGACTACCGCGGCAAGGTGGTCAACAAGAAGACCGGCGGCTCGACCGGCGAACCCTTCGTCTACGCCACCGGCGTCAAGGCCCAGTCCTACCTGTGGGCCGCCATCCTGCTGAGCTGGCGGGTGGCCGGCTACCGGCTGGGCGAACCGGTCGCCTTCATCGCCGGCACCGCGCTGTTCGGCACCGGCTACAAGCAAAAGATCTATTACGCGCTGATGAACGTGCGCATGTATTCGGCCTTCGACATGAGCGCCGCCCGGCTCGACGCCTACGCGGCCGACATCGCGCGCCAGCGCTGCCGCCTGGTGTACGGCTACGCCTCGGCCATCCACCAGCTGGCGCTGCACATCAACAAATCGGGCCGGCGCCCGCCATTCCGGCTGCGCGGCGTGGTCTGCACCGCCGAAGTGCTCACCCCGGCCATGCGCGAGACCATCGAACAGGCGTTCGGGGTGCCGTGCTTCAGCCAGTACGGCTGCAACGATGCCGGCGTCTCGGCCTACGAGTGCGAACGGCGCAGCGGCTTTCACCTGATTACCGAGCGCTCGTATTTCGAAGTGCTGCCGGGCGGGCGCCTGGTCTCGACCGACCTGTCGAACGACGCTTTCTTCTTGCCGCGCTACGACACGGGCGACCTGGTCGAGATGGCGCCGGCGCCGTGCCCCTGCGGCCGTGGCTTTCCGCTGATTAAAAGCGTGGTCGGACGGGCCAACGACCTGGTCGAAGACCAGGCCGGCAACACCGTCCATTCCGAGTTCTTCACCCATCTGTTCCGCGAAGACCGGCGCATCAGCGAATTCCAGGTGGTCTACGACGCGCGCGAACTGGTCGTCATCGTCCATTGCGCCGATGCCGCCTTCGCCCATCCGCCGTATCTCGAGCGGATTGCCGCCGCGCTCGCCTTCGACAGCGTCCGCTTCGCCGTCAACCAGCCCTTTGTTGCCATCAAGAACGGCAAGCACCGCTTCGTGATGCGTGTCGACAACGTCGAACTGGCCCTGGGCGAGACGCTCGCTTGCTGAGCGGGCGCGCACATTCGATAATGTGCAGACAACGGATTTGCCTTTCCGATTATAATTGCCTTTTTTATAAATCTGGATGACTATGCCACTGATCTATCTGGTTGCCGGTGCTCGACCCAACTTCATGAAAATCGCGCCGATCGTGCGCGCCTTGCAGCAGCAGGATGCGCTCACCTTCAAGATCATCCACACCGGCCAGCACTACGACCGCGAGATGAACGATGTCTTCTTCGAAGAACTGGGCATTCCCCAGCCCGATATCTTCATGGGCGCCGGCGGCGGCAGCCATGCCCAGCAGACGGCCAAGATCATGGTCGCGTTCGAAGAACTGTGCCAGGCCGAGCGCCCGGCCGCCGTGCTGGTGGTGGGCGACGTCAATTCCACGCTGGCCTGCTCGATCGCCGCCAAGAAGCTCAACATTCCCGTGGCCCACGTCGAAGCCGGCCTGCGCAGCGGCGACATGGGCATGCCGGAAGAAATCAACCGCCTCGTCACCGACAGCATCAGCGACTGGTTCTTCGTCACCGAGCCGAGCGCCGTGACCCACCTGCGGCGCGAAGGCAAGGCCGAGGCGGCGATCCATTACGTCGGCCATGTGATGGTCGACAATGTGCTGTTCCAGGCCGACAAGCTGGACGCGGCCGACACCTCCGCCTACGAAACCAGCGCCATCAAGGCTGCGCGCAGCGCCGGCGGCGCGCGCTACGGCGTGGTGACCCTGCACCGCCCGAGCAATGTGGACGACGCCGCCATGATGCGCAGCCTGGCCGGCGCCCTGCGCGAGATCGCGCAGGAGCTGCCGCTGGTGTTCCCGGTGCATCCGCGCACCCGCGCCAATCTGGACAGCTTCGGCATCGACCTGGGACCGAACGTCACCCTGGTCGGCCCGCAAGCCTACATGGCTTTCCTGAACCTGTGGAAGGACGCGGCGGTGGTGCTCACCGACAGCGGCGGCCTGCAGGAAGAAACCACCGCCCTGGGCGTTCCCTGCATCACCATCCGTGAAAACACCGAGCGCCCGGTCACCGTCGACGAAGGCTCGAACGTGCTGGTCGGCACCGATCCGGCGCGCATCGTGGCCGAGGCGCGCAAGGTCTTGCGCGGCGAAGGCAAACAGGGCCGCCGTCCGCACCTGTGGGACGGCAAGGCCGCCGAGCGCATCGTCGCGGTGCTGACCACGGAACTCGTGAACAAGGAAGTGGCGTGAACGAGCGTATCGAGATGATGGGTTGTCTGATGGACAACCTCACGATGGAAGAAACCTTGCAAAAAGTGGAAGGTTTCATCGCCGCCGGCACGCCCCACCAGCACGTGGTCGTCAACGTCGACAAGCTGGTCAAGGCCAACCGCGATCCCGAACTGCGCCGCATCATCAACGAATGCGCGCTGATCAACGTGGACGGCATGCCGGTGGTGTGGGCCGCGCGCCTGCTCGGCAAGCCGCTCAAGGAGCGCGTGGCCGGGGTCGACCTGTTCGAGGCGCTGATGAAGCGCGCCGCCGAAAAAGGCTGGCGCGTCTACCTGCTCGGCGCGCGCGAGGAAGTCGTCTCCGACGTCAAGCGCATCTACGAGAAAAAATACGCCGGCATGACCCTGGCCGGCTACCGCAACGGCTACTGGAAACCCGAAGAAGAAGCGGGCGTGGTCGAACAGATCGCCGCCGCCAAGGCCGACCTGCTGTTCGTGGCGATCAGTTCGCCCAAAAAGGAACATTTCCTGGGCCAGTACCAGGCGCAGATGAAGATTCCGTTCGCGATGGGCGTGGGCGGCACCTTCGACGTCGCCGTCGGCAGGGTCAAGCGCGCCCCGCTGTGGATGCAGAAAAGCGGGCTCGAGTGGTTCTACCGTTTCCTGCAGGAGCCGCGCCGCATGTTCCGCCGCTACTTCATCGACGACATGGGCTTTATCTGGCTGTTCCTGAAAGAAGCGACCCGGCGCCGTCCCGCCGCGCGCTGAGCTCCCGGTTGTCGAACCCTGGCGATCGAACCCAGGTTCGCGAACCTTATTAACACTATTCATTCAAAGGCAGTTTTATGAGCACAATTGGCGTCATCGGTCTCGGCTACGTCGGACTCCCCCTCGTTGTCGAGTTCGCGAAACTGGGTCCGACCATCGGCCTCGATATTTCGGTCTCCAAAGTCGAAGCCTGCCGCCGCGGGGTCGACCCGTCGCGCGAACTGTCGGACGAGCAGATGGCCGCGGCCGTGCACGCCGAGTACACCAACGATCCGGCCCGCCTCGGCGACGCCGACCTGATCATCGTGGCCGTGCCGACCCCGGTCGACATCGCCCACAATCCCGACTTCGGCCCGCTGATCGGCGCCAGCCAGGTGGTCGGCAAGCACATGAAGAAGGGCGCCACCGTCATCTACGAGTCCACCGTGTATCCGGGCGCGACCGAAGAAGTGTGCATCCCCGTGCTCGAAAAAGCCTCGGGCCTGAAGTGGAAGGAGGATTTCTTCGTCGGCTATTCCCCTGAGCGCATCAACCCGGGCGACAAGGAGCACACCCTCACCACCATCCTCAAGGTGGTCGCGGGCGACACCCCGGAAACGCTGGAAAAAGTGGCCGCCATGTACGAATCGATCGTCAAGCCGGGCGTGCACCGCTGCTCGAGCATCAAGGCGGCCGAAGCCTGCAAGGTCATCGAAAACACCCAGCGCGACCTGAACATCGCGCTGATGAACGAACTGGCCATCATCTTCGACAAGATCGGCATCGACACCTCCGAAGTGCTGAAGGCGGCCGGCACCAAGTGGAACTTCCTCAAGTTTTCGCCGGGGCTGGTGGGCGGCCACTGCATCGGCGTCGACCCCTACTACCTGACCCACAAGGCCGACATGCTGGGCTACCACCCGCAGGTCATCCTGGCCGGCCGCCGCATCAACGACGGCATGGCCAAGTTCATCGCCGAGCAGACCATCAAGAACATGATCGCCGCCGGCAGCTACATCAAGGGCGCCAGGGTCAACGTGCTGGGCCTGACGTTCAAGGAAAACTGCGCCGACCTGCGCAATTCCAAGGTGGCCGACGTGATCACCGAACTGAAAACCTACGGGGTCGAGGTATTCGTGCACGATCCCTACGCCGACGCCGACGAAGCCATGCACGAATACGGCGTCAAGCTGGTCGGCTGGGATGAACTGCCGCGCGCCGACGCGGTCGTGGCGGCCGTCTCGCACCGCCAGCTGATGGCCACCTCGATCGAAGACTTCCAGAAGAAACTGATCAAGGGCGGCGTGTTCATCGACGTCAAGGCTTGCTTCGACCATGTCGCGCTGGCCGAGGCCGGCATCAAGGTATGGCGCCTGTAAACACCGTCATCGGCGGGCGGCGCCAGCACGGCGCCGCCTTGCTGCTGATGCTGGCCGTGGCCGGACTGGGCGCGGCATCGCTGCTGATGGCGGGCGTCTCCCGCACCGATACCCAGTCCGGTCCGGAGCGGCGCAGCACGGCCGCGCTGGTCCAGGCGCGCGACGCGCTGGTCGGCTTTGCGCTGCTCAACGGACGCCTGCCGCGCCCCGCGCTCGAGGGCGGCGACGGACGCGAGTTCGACGGCCGCTGCGACAGCGAGGAGCGCTGCAGCGGCCTGCTGCCCTGGGTCACCCTGGGCATCGCAGCGGGCGACGGCTGGGGCAAGCTGCTGCGCTACAGCGTCACCCCGTCCATGAGCGCGGCGCCGATCCAGCCCACCGTGGCCTTCGGCACCAAATCCGTGCTCACGCGGCGCGACGGCCAACTGGTCTACCAGAGCGGCGCCGCCGCCTGTTCGATGGCCACCCAGTGCGGCGCGGCGGTGGTGTTTTCGTACGGGCGCGAGCACGGCGGCACCAGCGTGCACGGGGTGCGCCAGCCGGGCGGCTCGGCCACCAACCTGGACGAACGCTTCAACGCCGCCGCCAGCAGCACCTTTATCGCGCGCCCCCTGAACCGCGACCCCGGCCTGGCCGGCGGCGAGTTCGACGACCAGCTGCTGCTGTTGCCGGTCGGCGTGCTGTTGAATCGCATGAGCCTTGCGCGCGCCCTGCCGCAGGGCAAGTAAGGCGGCCAGCGGCTGCCTCCACCTCTTTCCGAAAGTGTCACCATGAAAATTCTTGTTACCGGCGGCCTGGGCTACATCGGCTCGCATACCTGTGTCGAACTGATCAAGGCCGGCCACCAGCCTATCGTGTTCGACAACCTTTCCAACAGCCAGCGCAGCGTGCTCGGCCGTGTGGAGCGCATCAGCGGCCAGCCGCTGACCTTCATCGAAGGCGACATCCGCGACGGCGCCGCCCTCGACGCCGTCTTCAAGGAGCACACGATCGGCGCCGTGATCCACTTCGCCGGCCTGAAAGCGGTGGGCGAGTCGGTCTCGCAGCCGCTGCGCTACTACGACAACAACGTGTCCGGCTCGCTGGTGCTGTTCGCGGCCATGGCGCGCCACGACGTCAAGTCGCTGGTATTCAGTTCCTCGGCCACCGTCTACGGCGACCCGGTCTCGGTGCCGATTCGCGAAGACTTCGCGCTGTCGGCCACCAATCCCTACGGCCGCAGCAAGCTGATCATCGAAGACATGCTGCGCGACCTGATCGTGGCCGACCCGGACTGGCGCATCGCGCTGCTGCGCTACTTCAACCCGGTCGGCGCCCACGAGAGCGGCCTGATCGGCGAAGAACCGAGCGGCATTCCCAACAACCTGCTGCCGTATATCGCCCAGGTGGCCGAAGGCCGGCGCGAATTCCTGTCGGTCTACGGCGGCGATTATCCGACCCCGGACGGCACCGGCATGCGCGATTACATCCACGTAGTCGACCTGGCCATCGGGCATGTCAAAACCTTAAGCAAGCTGGCGACAGGGTCCGGCGTTGTTACGTACAATCTTGGCACCGGGCGCGGCAACAGCGTGCTGGAAATGGTGCGCGCGTTCGAACAGGCCAGCGGCAAGCAAGTGCCCTACCGGATCGTGGCACGCCGTCCCGGCGATATCGCCGCCTGCTACGCCGACCCCAGCCTTGCCGAAAGCGAGCTTGGCTGGAAGGCGGAGCGCGACGTGGCCCGGATGTGCGCCGATGCGTGGCGCTGGCAATCCCTGCCCAAATAATGCTTGAGCACGTGCTCGACAAGTAAATTAAGGAAAGAACCCCCATGAAAGCGATGATCCTGGCTGCTGGTAAAGGCACCCGCGTGCGTCCCCTGACCTATGATCTGCCCAAGCCGATGATCCCGATCCTGGGCAAACCCGTGATGGCCTACCTGGTGGAGCATCTGGCCAAGTACGGCGTGACCGAAATCATGGTCAACGTCAGCTATCTGCACGAAAAGATCGAAGAGTATTTCGGCGAAGGCCACCAGTTCGGGGTCCAGATCGGCTATTCCTTCGAAGGCTATACCAACGACGAAGGCGAGGTCGTGCCGCAGCCGATCGGCTCGGCCGGCGGCATGAAGAAGATCCAGGAATTCGGCAAGTTCTTCGACGACACCACCATCGTGCTGTGCGGCGACGCCCTGATCGACCTCGACCTCAAATCGGCCCTGTTCGAGCACCGCCGCAAGGGCGCGCTGTGTTCGGTCATCACCAAGGAAGTTCCCTGGGATAAGGTATCGAGCTACGGCGTGGTGGTCACCGACAAGGATGGCCGCATCACCGAGTTCCAGGAAAAGCCGTCCGAAGCCGAAGCCAAGTCGAACTTCATCAGCACCGGCATCTATATTTTCGAGCCGCAGGTGATCGACCTGATTCCCTCCGGTGTGCCGTTCGACATCGGCTCCGAACTGTTCCCCCTGCTGGCCAAGGAAGGCATGCCGTTCTACGCCCAGACGCGCGGCTTCAACTGGATCGACATCGGCAGCGTGTCCGACTACTGGCAGACCCTGCAGAACGTGCTGCTGGGCGAAGTCGCCCACATGGACGTGCCCGGCATCCAGGTCGAAGACGGCCTGTGGGTGGGCCTGAACACCCGCATCGACTGGGAGGGCACCACCATCGAAGGGCCGGTCTACATCGGTTCGGGCGCCTGCATCGAAGCGGGCGTGACCATCGTCGGTCCGAGCTGGATCGGGCACGGCAGCCACATCTGCGAAGGCGCCAGGATCGTGCGCAGTGTGTTGTTCGAATACACACGGGTCTTGCGCGATGTAACGTTAGATGAAATGATCGTCTTTAAGGATTACAGTGTGGACCGGGCCGGCGAAATGAAGCACGTCTCGGACTATGCCTCGGGCGAGTGGGTCAATGCGCGCGACCGCCGCTTTGCCCGGCGCACCGAAGCGCCGCTCGAAGCGGTGAAGTAGGCGCGGCAGGCGGCACCCATAAAAACAGCGGTACTAAAACGACCTGAAAGAGATGCAATGAAAATCTACCCAGTGATCCTGTCCGGTGGTGCGGGGACGCGCCTGTGGCCCTTGTCGCGCGCGGTCCTGCCCAAGCAGCTGCTGCCGCTGGTCGGCGACAAGACCATGCTGCAGGATACCGTCCTGCGCGTGGCAGGCTGGCCCGGGCTGATGGCGCCGCTGGTGGTGTGCGGCAACGAGCACCGCTTCCTGGTGGCCGAGCAGTTGCGCGAAATCGGCGTCACCCCGCTCGGCATCCTGCTCGAACCGGTCGGCCGCAACACCGCCCCGGCGCTCGCGGCCGCCGCCAACTACCTGCGCGCCATCGATCCGGATGCGGTCATGCTGGTGCTGCCGGCCGACCATGTGATCGACAAGCCCGTGCCCTTCGCCGAGGCGGTGGCCCAGGCCGCCACCCTGGTGGCCGATGGCGCCCTGGCCACCTTCGGCATCGTGCCGCAGGCGCCCGAAACCGGCTACGGCTACATCCACCGCGGCGCGCCGGCGGCCGGGGCCTCGGGGGCGTCGGGGGCCTACCAGGTCGACCGCTTCGTCGAAAAACCCGACCGCGCCAGCGCCGAGGGTTTTGTCGCCGACGGCGCTTATTACTGGAACAGCGGCATGTTCCTGTTCCGCGCCGAAGGCTATCTGCGCGAACTGGGCGAATTCGCCCCGGCCATCGCCGTGGCGGCCGAAGCGGCCGTGCGGCTCGGCTACCGCGACCTCGATTTCTGCCGCCTGGACGAGGCGTCCTTTTCCAGCTGCCCGTCCGACTCGATCGATTACGCCGTGATGGAGCGCACCCGCCACGCGGTGGTGGTGCCGGCCGACATCGGCTGGAGCGATGTCGGCTCCTGGTCGGCGCTGTGGCAGGTGCAGCAGGGCCGCGCGGCGGACGCGCAAGGCAATGTGCAGCGCGGCGATGTCTACCTGGACGGCGTGAGCAACTCCCTGGTGCGGGCCGAGAGCCGCATCGTGGCCGTGGTCGGCGTGAGCGACCTGGTGGTGGTCGAAACCCCGGACGCGGTGCTGGTGGCGCACAAGGACCAGGTGCAGCGGGTCAAGCAGATCGTCGACCACCTCAAGTCCAAGGAGCGCACCGAGCACCTGCATCACACCAGGGTGTACCGTCCCTGGGGCTACTACGAGGGCATCGATGCCGGCGATCGCTTCCAGGTCAAGCGCATTACCGTCAAGCCGGGCGAAAAACTGTCCTTGCAGATGCACCATCACCGCGCCGAGCACTGGGTGGTGGTCAGCGGCACCGCGCGCGTGACCTGCGGCGAGAAGGTCAGCCTGCTGTCGGAAAACGAGTCCACCTACATCCCGATCGGCATGAATCACCGCCTGGAAAACCCGGGCAAGGTGCCGCTGCACATCATCGAGGTGCAGTCGGGCAGCTATCTGGGCGAGGACGATATCGTGCGCTTCGAAGATATCTACCAGCGCGCCTGAGCGCTGCGCCGGGCACGGGAAGGGTGAAGGGGGAGGGGAAGGGGAGCTGCGGCTCCCCTTTTTCATGTCCAGGTGGCAGCGGCAGGGCAGGCGCATTGGTTGTCAGACAACTTAAATGCTGCGTCGCAACAACCTGCTGCAATCGATTTCTAGCGTCTTGTTCAAAGAAAATGTTGCTAAATACACTTAGTTACAACTTAGGGCTTTTTTCGTGTCCTGAAATTGACGTTTCCAAAAAATTTTTTATGTTTCCCGTCAGGCATGTTCGGACTACGTTAGTTCTTCCTCGTTCAACATCGGATAAAATAGATAAAAATAAGCAATTTGTGAAATCTTGAAATAAATTTCCCCACCAGAACTGTTTCCCCACGCATAGAATTCGGTCCGTTATCCGAATTTATCTGATGTGAGGAAGTATGTTTTTTAACGTATTCAAGCGCGCCATCCTCTGCGCCGGCATCTTCGCACTGACCGCATGCGGCGGTGGAGAGCCGATCGGCACGACCAGCAGCCCCGTTACCAGCCCCGTTGCCAGCCCTGCCAGCACGGTTGTAAATTCCGCAATGCAGCAATCTTCCCTCCCTTCCACCGGCGCGCCCGCCAGCGCCCCGGGTGGCGCCGTGCAGCCGGCCGCGCCGCTGGTGAGCGCGGCCGAGCGCGAGGCCGAGCAGCTGCGCATGGTGCCCTACGAACAAGCTTTCTCTATCGAAATTCAGCGCCGCGCGCAAGAGCGCCCCGAGCATTTGCGCGGGCAGGGCGAGGCCAGCCCGCCGCCCGCGCCGCCAGCCTGCGCGGCAGCGGCAACGGCCGATCCGGCCGATCCGGCCGCAGCCGCCGGCTGCCCGCCGGGGGCGCCAGGCAGGCAGCCGGCGCCACCGGTCCAGGCGCTATAATCGGCGCTGCGGGGCAAACGGCCCCGTTCCCCGACCCTGGCGATTCGATGACCCTGCGCGCTGCCCTGATGCTGATCCTTGCCCTGAGCGGCGCCACCGGCCAGGCCGGCGCCCAGGGGGTCCCGGCGTCGCGCCTGCGGCCCAGCCAGCTGGCCCTGGTCGTCAACGACGCCGAACCGAACAGCGTGGCGATCGCCGCGTATTACCGCAAGGCGCGCGCGCTACCGGCCGCCAACATCATCCATGTGACGATTCCCGGCAAGCCGCAGCGCCTCGACGCCGCCGCCTTCCGCGCGCTCAAGGAGCGCATCGACAGCCAGCTTCCGGCCGGCATCGACGCCGTGCTGATGGTGTGGAGTGCGCCTTACGCCGTCGAATGCAATGCCATCACCGCCGCCTACAGCATGGGTTTCGACGCCGGCCAGTGCAGCAATACCTGCGCCGCCAGCCGCCCCAGCGCCTATTTCAACGCCAGCTCGGTGCAGCCGCTGGCCGACTTCCGCATGCGCCTGTCGATGCTGCTGCCGACCGATTCGGTGGCCCAGGCCAGGGCCCTGATCGACCGTGGCGTCGCCAGCGGCTTCCGCGTGCCGAACGCGACAGCGTATTATCTGGTGACCTCGCAGGCGGCCCGCAATGCGCGGGCCGAGCTGTTTCCGCGCGACGGACAGATCGCCGCCAAAAAAATCCGCACCAAAACCCTGCACAGCGACGCGCTCGAAGGCGTGAGCGACATCATGATTTACCAGACCGGCATGGCGCGCGTCGACAAGCTCGACAGCGTGAAGTTCTTGCCGGGCGCGCTGGCCGACCACCTGACCTCCTTCGGCGGCGACCTGTACGGCACCAGCCAGATGAGCAGCCTGCGCTGGCTGGAAGCGGGCGCCACCGCCAGTTACGGCAGCGTGAGCGAGCCCTGCAACCACTGGCAAAAATTCCCCCATCCCGGCATCCTGCTCAAACATTACCTGAGCGGCAGCACCGCCATCGAAGCCTACTGGCGCAGCGTGGCCTGGCCGACCCAGGGCCTGTTCATCGGCGAGCCGCTGGCCGCGCCGTACGGACGCTGAGGCAGCGCCGCCATCGGCCTGGGTGTTCCAGGCGGGGCGCTGTCATCATGTTGTCATTTATCACAATTATGATGAAATTTACTATGGAAGAATACTTTTTGCTAACATAGAACTCCAACGTCCGTAGTCAGCATGACAATGACGATTCCAATCTCCTCCCTTCAGGAAGTTTCGATGAAAAAGCTCGCAGCAACCCTCCACGTTCCCGGCCGGCTAACCGTGCTGGCCGCACTGATGGCGGGTTTTGCCTCGCCCGCGATGGCGGTCTCGCCCGACCTCGTGATCAGCCAGGTGTATGGTGCCGGTGGCAATGCCAACACCACCTTCTTTACCCACGACTACATCGAAATCTTCAACCGGGGCAGCGCCCCGGTCACCGCCGAAGGGTGGAGCGTGCAGTACGGCTCGGCCACCAGCACCGGCGCCTGGAGCGGCAAGTCGGCCCTGCCGACCTTTACCATCGAACCGGGCCAGTACGTCCTGATCCAGCAGCAGAGCGGCGGCACGGGCCAGCCTGCGCTGCCAACCCCGGTCATCGTGCCGCAAAGCGGTTTTAACATGTCGGGAACCACCGGCAAAGTCGCCCTGGTGCGCGATACCGCCACGCTCAGCGGCGCTACCCCGACGGGCGCCAATATCGCCGACCTGGTCGGCTTCGGCACCGCCAACGGCGCCGAGGGCACGCGCGCGCCGGCCATGTCGGCATCGCTGGCCCTGTTCCGCGCCAATGGCGGCTGCGCCGACAGCGACGACAACAGCGCCGATTTCGCCACCGGCGCGCCGGCCCCGCGCACCAGCGCCTCGGCGCGCAATACCTGCGGCGCCACCGTGCCGCAAGCCAAGCCGATCGTGCCGGTCTGCCCGGCCAGCCTGGCCATCGAACAGGGCCAGCCGGGCGCGCTCCTGCTGCGCGCCTCGGATGAAGACAGCATCGTCGACGGCGCCGTGATCGCCAGCGGCGCCGTGCCCGGCATCAGCCTGGGCAGCCTGACGGCGGCAAGCGCCAACGGCGCCTTCGCCAGCGTCAACCTGCAGGCTGGCGCGGCCCTGGCCTCGGGCAGCTATCCGCTGGTGATCCGCTTCACGAATAATGCCGGCCAGGAAGCGACCTGCCCGGTGAACGTGAGCGTCTCCGGCGCCGCCACCATTGCGCAGATCCAGGGCGCGGGCGCCGCCAGCCCGTTCGCCAATGTCAGCGTCAGCACCCAGGGCGTGGTCACGCACAAGGTGTCGAACGGCTACTTCATCCAGGATGCCAACGGCGACGGCGACCCGGCCACCTCGGACGGCCTGTTCGTGTTCACCGGCACCGCGCCGGCCGTCGCCGTGGGCGACCTGGTGCGCGTCAAGGGCACCATCGTCGAGTACAGGCCGACCGGCGCGCTGCGCACCTACACGGAAATGAAGGACATTACCGGTACCGACGTGCTCGGCAGCGGGAACAGCGTGACCCCGGCCAATATCGTGTTCGAGCCGGGCATGGACCTGGCGCGCTACGAAGCCATGCTGGTCAATATCAGCAATTCCCTGACCGTCAACCAGACCAATTACCTGGGCGACCGAGGCGAGCTGACCTTGTCGGTGGGCCGCCGTGAAACCGCGACCAACCGTTTCCGTCCGGGCACGCCGGAAGCGCTGACGCTGGCGGCCGCCAATGCGCGCAACGAACTGGTGCTCGACGACAGCTGGTTCGTCACCCCGCCGCCCGCCACCCCGCCATGCGCCGACGTGGTGGCGTGCTCGGGCATCCCTTACCTCGGCCAGGATGGCACGGTGCGCGCGGGCGACAGCGTCAGCAACCTGGTCGGCGTGGTCGACTTCGGCGCCATCGGCGGCGGCCGCACGGCCTTCAAGATCCAGCCGACCATGGCGCCGTCGTTCACGCGCAGCAATCCGCGCCTGGCCGCGCCGGAACTGCCGGTCGGTAACGTCAAGGTCGCCAGCGCCAACGTGCTCAACTTCTTCACCACCTTCCTCGACGGCGCCGACGCCTGGGGCCGCACGGGGCAGGGCTGCAAGGTCGGCTCGACCACGCGTGCGTCGAATTGCCGTGGCGCCGACAATATGGCCGAATTCGTGCGCCAGCGCGACAAGATCGTCAACGAACTCAAGGCCATCGACGCCGATGTGGTGGGCTTGATGGAAATCCAGAACAACGACGATATCGCGGTCGACTACCTGGTCAGGCAGCTCAACGCCGCCATCGGCGCCGACGCCTATGCCTACGTGCCCAAGCCGGCCAGCACCGGCACCGACGCGATCCGCGTGGCGATGATCTACAAGCCGGCCAGGGTCGCGCTGGCGGGCGGCGCGCTGTCCGATGGCGACGCCGTCAACAACCGTCCGCCGATGGCGCAGACCTTCAAGGCCGGCAACGGCGCGAAGTTCTCGGTGATCGTCAACCACCTCAAGTCGAAGGGCGGCTGCGGCTCGGGCGCGAATGCCGACCTGGGCGATGGCCAGAGCTGCAATAACGCCACCCGCGTGCAGCAGGCGCAGCGCCTGGCCAGTTATTTCATTCCGCACGTCGTGGCCAGCGCCGGCGACCCGGATGTGCTGGTCATCGGCGACATGAATGCGCACGGCTTCGAAGATCCGATCCACCTGCTCAACCAGGCCGGCCTGGTCAACCAGCTGGAACGCTTCGTGCGTCCGTCCGGCATTCCTTACTCCTACGTCTTCGACGGCGAAAGCGGCTACCTCGACCATGCGCTGGCAAGCACCTCGCTCGACGCCCAGGTCGTCGGCGCCACCGAATGGCATACCAATGCGGACGAACCGACCGTGATCGACTACAACACCGACGCCAAGAGCGCCGCCGCCCAGGCCCTGTTCAAGAACGATGCCTTCCGCTCCTCGGATCACGATCCGGTGGTGGTGGCCCTGAACCTGGCCCCGGCCCAGCTCGACGTCACCGCAGCCTTCCGCGAAGAGCGCTCCGGCCTGAGCGTCGACCGCAAGGCCAACAAGTTCAGCGCCACCATCACCCTGACCAACACCTCCGGCGCGGCCATCGACGGCCCGGTCCATTTGTTGCTGACGGGCTTGACCGAGGGGGTCACTCTTGATAATCAGTCAGGTGTTGCAGGAAATGAACCTTATGTGAGTGTTAACAATGCTACAATTCCCGCTGGGGAAAAAATCACACTCAAAGTCGTGTTCAGCAACCCGCGTCGACTTGGTATTGGTTTCGTTAGTAAAATTTTAAGTGGTTCAATCTAAAGGGAAGCAATATGTTCAATTTCAGGACTTTTGTAAAACAAGCGCTGCTCGCCGCCACCCTGGCTTTCGGCATCGGCAATGCATCGGCAGGACCGACGTATCACGTCGACATCAATACCAGCCAGTTTTCGGGCCTCGGATCGGTTGATTTCGTCATGTCCGGCTTTTTCGGCGCTTCCGGCGCGATTGCGACGGTGAGCAATTTCACCGGCGCCCTGGGTGAAGAGTTCGATCGTTCCGGCAGCGTGGTCGGTGCCCTGCCGGCTTCGGTCAGCCTGGCCAACACCATGATGTTCAATTCGGTCTCGCATGACCTGACCCTGGGCGGCATGTTCGGTTTCGACGTCAGCTTCAGCGGCGACTTCCTGACGGTGCCGGGCTTCGGCTCGACCTTCAGCGTCTCGATGTACGATGCGCTGGGCGATTACCTGACCCAGTCGGTGTCGGTGGTCGAGTTCAGCCTGATCCCGTACTCGGTCGATAACGACGCTGCCGTACGCTACACGACCGACAGCATCGTCCGCGTGGCGGTGCCGGAACCGTCGGACCTGCTGCTGGTGCTCACCGGCCTGGGCCTGGTCGCCTTCGTGCGCCGCCGCGCCACCAGGGCGGCACGCTAAGTGCCGGCATGGCGGGCCGTGCGGCCCGCCTGCCTGTATGCAATGCACATTTGTCCGGCGACGGCAGATGTGCATTTTTTTTGCCGGTCCGGCAGCGCCGCCACCGCTCCGCAAAGCGCGCGGCAAGCACCGTCGAAATCCTTGCTCAAAAGCATGCCAAACCTTGCTGCGCCCGCTATGAAAGAATAGTTGTCGCAACCGTCGGCGGCATGGTAGCCTTGCACGCCAAATTCAGCATTGAGGAGTCGAACGGATGTTTGCAGTAACGAAAATCAACCACTCCCGGCGCGTGCGCCATGCGGGCTTCACCCTGCTTGAATTACTCGTTGTCATCGTCATCATCGGCTTGCTCGCCGCCTATGTGGGACCGAAGTATTTTGCCCAGCTCGGCAAGTCGGAAGTGACGGTCGCCAAGGCCCAGATCGAAGCGTTCGAAAAGTCGCTCGACACCTACCGCCTCGATGTGGGCCGCTACCCGACCACCGAAGAAGGCATGGCTGCGCTGCTGACCGCGCCCGCCACCGCCGGCGCCAAGTGGAACGGTCCCTACCTGAAAAAAGCCGTGCCCCAGGATCCATGGGGTCGTCCCTACCAGTACCGCGCGCCGGGCACCAAGGGCGAGTACGAAATCTTGTCCACCGGCAAGGACGGCCAGCCCGGCGGCACCGGCGAAAACGCCGACATCACGTCGCAATAGATTCCTGACCCCGCAGTTTTTCGTTCCCCTTCAAAGGCCTCATGCAGTTTGCTGTCCGTACCCTTGCGCCCGACCTGAGCATTCAGAGCCAGGTGGTCGACGCCCAGGATGAGGCCGATGCCCGCCGCCAGTGCGAAGCGCGCGGGCTGTTCGTCAGCGCGGTCGAACCGGTGCGCGCCGCCGGCCTGCGCCGCGGGCGTGGCGCCAGCCTGTCGCTGGTGCTGTTCAGCCAGGAGCTGCTGGCCTTGCTGACCGCCGGCCTCGGCATCGTCGAAGCGCTCGAAGCCCTGCTCGAAAAAGAGGCCAATGTCGCGACCCGCAGCGTGCTCGAACGCCTGCTCGGCGGCTTGCGCGAAGGCAAGCGATTTTCCAGCGTGCTGGCCGACCAGCCCGACCTGTTTTCCCCGCTCTACATCGGCATCGTGCGCGCCGCCGAGGGCACCAGCGACCTGCCGCGTTCGCTCGCGCGCTACATCGATTACCAGCAGCGCATCGACGTGGTGCGCAGCAAGATCGTCAGCGCCGCCATTTATCCGGTGATCCTGCTGCTGGTCGGCGGCGGCGTGAGCATGTTCCTGATTACCTACGTGGTGCCGCGCTTCGCCGAGGTCTACCAGGGCGCCGGCCGCAACCTGCCGTGGATGTCGCAAATGCTGCTCGGCTGGGGCCAGTTCGCCGGCAGCCACACCGGCCTGCTGCTGGGCGGCCTGGGCGCGCTGGCCGCCGGCCTGGTGCTGCTGTGGCGGCGCCTGACCCGCAACGGCGGGCTGGCGCGCCTGGTCACGCGCCTGCCCGGCATCGGCGAGCGGGTGCGCATCTACGAGCTCTCGCGCCTGTACCTCACGCTCGGCATGCTCAGCGAAGGCGGCATCACCATCGTCAACGCCATCGATACCGTGCAAGCCATGGTGTCGAGCTCGATGCGGGCTTCGCTGGCGGCGGCCCGCAGCGCCATCGAAGCCGGCCTGCCGCTGTCGGCCGCCTTCGAAGCGAACAGCCTGACCACGCCGATTTCGCTGCGCATGCTGCGGGTGGGCGAGCGCACCGGCGACATGGGGCCGATGCTGACCCAGTCGGCGGCCTTTTACGACGGCGAAATCAGCCGCTGGATCGACCGCTTCACCCGCACTTTCGAACCCCTGCTGATGGCCGCCATCGGGCTGGTCGTCGGCGCCATTGTGGTGCTGCTGTATATGCCGATTTTCGATCTGGCGGGAGACATGTCGTGAGTTCCGCCGCCGTCCTCGATCCCACCCTGCTGGCGCGCGCGCGCGCCCGCAGCCTGCAGACGCAGCGCCCGCTGGTGGCCGAACTGGAAGCGGCCAGCGGCCTCGATGCGCGCCAGATCGTCCAGGCCCTGGCCGAGCCGTTCGGCCTGGCCGTGATGGAAACGGCCGAGATGCTCGGCTGCGCCACCGCCTTCGACCTGCTGCCGCTGGCGCAGGCCCTGGCGCGCCACTGCGTGCTGCTGCGCGCGCCCGGCGGCCAGGTGCTCGGCGTGATCGCCGATCCCTTCGACGTCGACCTGCAGACCTGGCTCGGCACGCGCGCGCGCGCCACCCCGGCCGCGCCGCTGAACCTGCGCCTGGCGCTGCAGTCGGACATCCAGGCCTACCTGTCCAAGCAGGAAGAGTCGGCGCGCGCGGTCGACACCCTGGTGGCCAACGTGGGCGACGCCCGGCGCGACGGCAAGACCGCCGCCGTGCTGTCGTTCGCCTCGGTGTCCGAGGCCGCCAGCCCGGCCGTCAAGCTGGTCAACTCGACCCTGTACGACGCGCTCAAGGCCGGCGCCTCCGATATCCACCTCGAGAGCACCGCCGGCGGCCTGGCCGTCAAGTACCGGGTCGACGGCGTGCTCGATCACGCCACCTCGGTCGGCGGCATCGAAGTGGCGGAGCACATCATCTCGCGCCTGAAGGTGCTGGCCGAACTCGATATCGCCGAACGCCGGGTGCCGCAGGACGGCAGCTTCCGGGTCGAGTCGGGCGGGCGCGAGATCGACCTGCGCGTCTCGATCATGCCCAGCATTCACGGCGAGGACGCGGTGATCCGGATCCTCGACAAGCGCGCCATGATCGAGGCCTACGGCGCGCTCACGCTCGAAGCCCTGGGCTTCGACGCGCCCTCGCTGGTATCCTTGCGCATGCTGGCGCAGGAAGCCTACGGCATGCTGCTGGTGACCGGGCCGACCGGTTCCGGCAAGACCACCACCCTGTACGCGGCCCTGACCGAAATCCACAACGGCCGCGAAAAGATCATCACCATCGAAGACCCGGTCGAATACCAGCTGCCCGGCATCCTGCAGATCCCGGTCAACGAAAAGAAGGGCCTGACCTTCGCCAAGGGCCTGCGCTCGATCCTGCGCCACGACCCCGACAAGATCATGGTCGGCGAAATCCGCGACCGCGAAACCGCCGAAATCGCGGTGCAGTCGGCCCTCACCGGCCACCTGGTGCTCACCACCGTCCACGCCAACAACGTGTTCGACGTGTTCGGCCGTTTTACCCACATGGGCATCGACCCCTACGCCTTCGTTTCGGCGCTCAACGGCATCTGGGCCCAGCGCCTGGTGCGCACCAACTGCCCGCACTGCGCGGAACAGTTCACGCCGAGCGACGCCGAACTCGATGCGGTCAACCTGGAACGCAAGGACGTGAGCGACTACCTTTTCATGCAGGGCAAGGGCTGCGGCGATTGCCGCGGCACCGGCTACAAGGGGCGCCGCTCGATCGCCGAAATCCTCACCCTCAACGACGAGATCCGCGAACTGATCGTCGACAAGCGCCCGATCCGCCAGATCAAGGCCGCCGCCCACGCCAACGGCACCCGCAGCCTGCGCCTGGCCGCGCTCGACCTGGTCAAGCGCGGCGCCACCACGCTCACCGAAATCAAGCGGGTGACCCTGCATGCGTAGACGCTTCGGACAATCGCTGCGGGTCGGCATCGCGCCCGGCGCCGTCGCGCTCCTCAAGACCAGCCGCTTCGGCGGCCATGCGCCCGAACTGGTGGCCGAACTGGCCTTCGACGGCGGCAGCGACCCCGCATCGATCGCCGCGACCTTGCGCCAGCTGCTCGACGGCTGCGCCAGCTGGCCGGTCTCGATCGTGCTGGCCGACGAACTGGCGCGCATCTGGCAGGTAACGCCGCCGGCCGGCAGCGCGCGCCTGGCCGACCTGGAAGCGGCCGCCGCGCTGCGTTTCCAGACCCTGTTCGGCGAGCCGGCCGGCGCCTGGCAGCTGGCCGCCGGCTGGGATGCGGCGCGGCCCTTCCTGGTCGCCGCCTTGCCGCGCCAGCTGCTGGCCTCGATCGGACAGGTGTGCGCCGCCCAGCGCACGCCGCTGGTCGCACTGGCGCCGCAATTCGTGGCCGGCTTCAACCAGTGGCGCGCGAGCCTGAAGGCGGGCGCCTGGTATGGCCTGGTGCAGCAGCGCGTGCTGACCATGGCCGCCATCGAGGACGGCGCCATCCGCGCCGTGCGCGCGGCGGCGCTGCCGGACGGCGCCGATTGCGACTGGCTGGCCGCGCACGTGGCGCGCGAAGCGCTGCGCCTGAATCTGTCCGTGCCCGCGCGCCTGAGCGTGTCGGGCCACGCGCCGGCCGCCTGGAGCAAGGGCGCCACCCATCCCGCGCTGGCCTGCCAGTTGCTGGGCCAGGGGCAGGGCGGCGGATGGTCCGACTGCGCGCGCCTGGCCGCCACCGGGAGCCGCCCATGAAGCCGGTGCGCATCGATTTCGCGCCGCCGTCCTGGCAGCGCACCTTGCACCGCGCCGGTCCCGGCACCTGGGCCGTGGCCGTGATCGGCCTGGCGCTGTGCGCCGGCGCCGCGGCGCTGGGCTGGCGCCTGCTGGCGCAGCAGCGCGCCGATAGCGAAGAACTGGACGCGGCGCGCCTGCGTTCGCGCGCTCCCGTGGTGACGGCGCCGCTCGCCCAGGGGCCGCGCATCTCGGAAGCGCAGGCGGCCGGCGTGAACGCCGCCGTCCTGCAACTGAACCTGCCCTGGCGCGCCCTGTACGACGCCATCGCCGCCGCCACGCCGCCCGGCATCGGCATGCTGGCGCTGGAACCGGACGCGCGCAAACGCAGCCTGAAAATCACCGCCGAAGCGAAAAGCAGCGATGCCATGATCGAATACGTCGAACTGCTCAAGCGCGAAGAACTGTTCGCCGGCGTGACCCTGACCCGCCACGAAATCAACGAGCAGGATCCGAACAAACCGATCCGCTTCCAGCTCGAAGCCGAATGGGTGGCGCCATGAGCGCGCCCACGCCCACGTTTGCCGCGCTGGCGCTGCGCGCGCGCCTGGCCGTGGCGGCGCGCGGCTCGTTCTTTTGCGGCGCCTGCGTGCTGCTGCTGGCCGGCGCCGCCGCCGTCGCCTGGCTGCTGCCGCAGCGCGCGCTGCAGGCGCAGCGCCACGCGGTCGCGCTGGGACTGGCGCGCATGCCGGCGCCTGCCGACAAGCCGGCGCCGGTCGTCGCCAACGAGAACCTGGCCCTGTTCTACGCCACCCTGGGCGAGAAGCGCTACGCCGAGCAGCAGGTCAAGACCCTGTTCGGGATCGCCGCCAAGAGCGGCCTGTCGCTCTCGCAAGGCGACTACAAGTCCGGTTACGACCGCAACGCGCGCGTGCACACCTACCAGGTCACCTTGCCGGTCAAGGGCAGCTACGGTGCGATCTGGAAGTTCACGATGATGTCGCTGCGCGCGATTCCCTTCGCCTCGCTCGACGACATCAGCTTCAAGCGCGACAGCATCGGCGAGGCGGCGCTGGAAGCGCGCGTGCGCATGACCTTTTACCTGGCCGAGCAGCCGGGAGTGCCGCAATGAGCCCGCGCCACCTTGCCATGGGCGCGGCCGTGCTGGCCGCCGCCGGCCTGCTGGTCTTCGGCGATAACAAGCCCGAGCCGGACGTGGCCGAAGCGGTCGAGCGCAGCGCGCCTTCTGCGGCTCCGGCGCCGGCCGCGCCGCGCGCTGCGGCGACCGTGGCCGCCGCGCCGGCCGAACCGGCCATCCTGCGCCTGGCCGCGCGCGACGCCCTGATCGGCGAGGGCGACGACTTCGGCGGCGGGGTATTCGGCAGCCAGAACCTGAACCCGCCGCCGCCGCCGCCGCCGCCGGACAACACGCCGCCGCCACCGCCGCCGCCGCCCAGCGCGCCGCCGCTGCCCTTCGTCTACATCGGCAAGGCGGTCGGCGAGGGCGCGTGGGAAGTGTTCCTCGCGCGCGGCGACAAGACCTATATCGTACGTAACAAGATGGTGATCGACGGCGTGTACCGGGTGGACGCGATTGCGCCGCCCACACTGACCCTGACCTATCTGCCCTTGAACCAGGTTCAACAGCTCAACATTGGAGTCTTCGACTGATGGCTAGCCACCGGATTGGCACACGCTGCCTGTATTTGCCACCCTGGCGCCGCCTTGCGCGCGCCGCGGGGGGGGCGCTGATGATGCCGCTGATGCTGCTGGCGCTGGCCGGCTGCGCCGGGCGCGCCGCTTACCTCGAAGGCAATTCGCTGGTCGAGAAGGATGAAGTCGAGGCGGGCCTGATCAAGTACCGCCAGGCGATCGACGCCCAGCCCGAAAACCCGGTCTTCCGCGCCGCCTATCTGCGCGCGCGCGACCGCGCCGCCACGCGCCTGCTCGACCAGGCCGACCGCGCCCTCGCCGGCGGCAAGAGCGCGCCGGCGCTGCAGGACTACCAGCGCGTGCTGGGGTTCGACCCGGCCAACGAACGCGCGCGCGCCGGCCTGCGCCTGATCGAGATGGACCAGCGCCACGCCAAGGCGATCGAGGAAGCTGCCGCCGCCGTCGAGCGCAAGGAATACGAACCGGCGCGCGCGCGCGTCGCCGCGATCCTGGTCGAGCGTCCGCAGTACGAGCCGGCGCGCCAGCTGCAGCAGCAGATCGCCGAACAAACCGCCTTGCCGGTCGCCGAATCGGGCCTGTCCGCCGCCTACAGGACGCCGATCAGCATCGAGTTCCGCGACGCCCCGCTCAAGCAGGTGCTCGACGTGATCGCGCGCCGCTCGAACCTGAACTTCATCTTCGACAAGGACGTCAAGACCGACCAGAAGACGTCGATCTTCCTGAAGAACAGCACGGTCGAATCGGCCATCTACTACCTGATGGTGTCGAACCAGCTGGACTACCAGGTCATGGACGGTAATACCCTGCTGGTGTACCAGAACGTGGCGACCAAGCTCAAGGAATACCAGGAAATGACGGTCAAGACCTTCTTCCTGGCGAACGCCGAAGCGAAGGTGGTGGCCAACACCCTCAAGACCATCCTCAAGTCGCGCGACGTGGTCATCGACGAAAAGCTCAACCTCGTGATCGTGCGCGACAACCCGGAAGCGATCAAGCTGGCCGCCAAGCTGGTGGCGCTGCAGGACGTGGCCGAACCGGAAGTCATGCTCGAAGTCGAGATCCTGGAGATCAAGCGCAGCCGCCTGCTGGAACTGGGCGTCGCCTGGCCCACCAGCGTGACCCTGGCGCCCCTGACCACCCCCGGCGGCGGACCGCTCACGCTCGACACCGTGCGCGGGCTGGGGCGGGCCGACATCGGCCTGTCCTCGCTGTCGACCACGATCACCGCGCGCAAGACCGACGGCGATTCGAACACCCTGGCCAATCCGCGCATCCGCGTGCGCAACAAGGAAAAGGCCAAGATCGTCATCGGCGACAAGGTCCCGAACATCACCACCACCTTGTCCGCGGGCGGCGTGGCGAACGGCTTTTCGCAGGAGTCGATCACCTACCTGGACGTCGGCCTGACCCTGAACGTGGAGCCGACCATCTACCTGAACAACGAAATCGGCATCCGCGTGGGCCTGACCGTCAGCAGCCTGCTCGACACCATCACCACCGCCTCCGGCACCACGGCCTACCGCATCGGCAACCGCGAAGCGACCACCATGCTGCAGTTGAAGGATGGCGAGAACCAGGTGCTGGCGGGCCTGATCAACAACGAAGACCGCAGCAACGGCACCAAGATCCCGGGCGTGGGCAACCTGCCGGTGGTGGGGCGCCTGTTCGGGCGCACCGCCGACGGCGCCGACCGCACCGAAATCGTGCTCTCGATTACCCCGCACCTGATCCGCAATATCCAGCGTCCGCCGGCCAGCGCGTCCGAGTTCAGCGCCGGCACCGAGACCAGTTTCCGGCGCCGTCCGGACACTACCCCGCGCGCGCCGGTGGCGATGCCGCCGTCGCCCGGTACGCGCGCGCCTGCGCCTGCTGTTCCGGCGCCGGCCCCGGTGCCGGTCCCGGTTCCGGAAGCGCCGGCCGCCGCTGTCACCCCGGTGCCGGCCCCGGAAACCACGCCCGCGCCGCAGCAATGATGGCGCACGGGCGGGGCCGCGGCTTCACGCTGATCGAATTGCTGGTGACCCTGGCGATTCTGGCCCTGCTCGGCACCCTGGTGGTGCCGGTGACGCAAGTGACCATGCAACGCCAGCAGGAACAGGAGCTGCGCCGCGCCCTGCGCGAAATCCGCCAGGGCATCGACGCCTACAAGCGCGCCTACGACGAAGGCCGCATCGCGCGCGCCTTGAACAGCAACGGCTATCCGAAGTCGCTCGACCAGCTGGTCGAGGGCGTGCCCGACGTGCGCAGTCCGACGCGCGCCAAGATTTTTTTCCTGCGCCGCGTGCCGCGCGACCCCTTCAGCGCCAGCGGCGACCTGAACCCGGCCCAGACCTGGGGCAAGCGCAGCTACGCCAGCGAGGCCGCCGACCCGCGCGAAGGCGAGGACGTGTACGATGTGTATTCGACCTCGGACCGGGTCGGCCTGAACGATGTACCGTACCGCAAATGGTAAAGAGGATGCAAGCCCGGATGGACGCAAACCAAGCCCGCGCTCGGCGCGGCTTCACCCTGATCGAACTGCTGGTGGTGCTGGGCATCGTGGCGCTGCTGCTCACGCTCGCGGTGCCGCGTTTTTTTCCGAGCATCGACAGCGCCAAGGACACGATCCTGGCCGACAACCTGCGCAATACGCGCGCCGTGATCGACCAGTATTACGCCGACACCGGGCGCTATCCCGATTCGCTGGAACAGCTGGTCGAGAAAAAATACCTGCGCGCGATCCCGGTCGACCCGGTGGCCGACAGCAGCACCAGCTGGATCCTGGTGCCGCCCGACGACACCACCAAGGGCAACCTGTACAGCATCAAGAGTGGGGCGCCCGGCAATGACCGTCACGGCAAACCGTATCTCGACTGGTAGGGCCGCGCCGCGCCGCCTGCGCGCGCCCGGCTTTACCTACCTGGGGCTGATCATCCTGGTCACCGTGATCGGGCTGGTGGGCGCGGCCAGCCTGAAGGTCGGCTCGCTCATGCAGCGCGCCGCCGCCGAAGAAGAACTGCTGGCCATCGGCGCCGCCTTCAGCGATGCGCTGCGCAGCTACGCCGCCGCCACGCCGCCCGGCCAGCCGCAGCAGCCGCCCACCTTGCAGGACCTGCTGAAGGACCCGCGCTTTCCCGGCACGCGGCGCCACCTGCGCAAGATATTCGTCGACCCGATCACCGGCAAGGCCGAGTGGGGCATCATGTATGTGGGCGACAAGCAGGGCGTGCTGGGCGTCTACAGCCTGTCGGACGCGCCGCCGCTGAAGGTCGGCAATTTCGACGCGCGCTTCCTGAACATGGAAAACAAGACCAAACTGTCGGAGTGGAAGTTCACCTTGTCGACCCTGACCATGGCGCCGCAGGAAGCGATGACCGCGCCTGCGCCGAACCAGGCGGCGCCGCTGTTCGCGCCGCCGGCCGACGCGATGGCCAGGCCGGCCGACCAGACTGGCGCCGTGCCGCCTGCCGCGCCAGCCCAGGAAGCGGGCGCCGAGGCCGCCATCCCGCCAGCGGAGCAGGCGCAGCCGGAGAAGGTCGAGCCGGCGGCGGACAAGCCGGCCGAGCCGGTGCAAACGGTGGAGCCGCCGCAAGAAGATGAATCCGGCAAGAACGGCCAGGAGGCCGCCGGGCAGGACGAGCGCCAGCGCGACGAACGCCAGCGCGACGACGGCCGCCGCAACGAGCCGAAACGCGAAATGTGAGGCTTAGCGTCCGCTGCGCTTGAAGTCCCTGAAGCGGAATCCCAGCCCGAACAGCACCACGAAGTAAGCCATGGCGCTGCCGCCGACGATGGCGAACAGGGCGCCGGCGCGCAGCCACGGACGCGCTTGCAGCGCGGCCCAGTCGAACTGGATCTTGCAGTACCAGGCGATCAGGCCCATCACGGCCACGGCGGCCAGCAGCTTGAGGAAGAACACGATCCAGCCCGCCTGCGGCACGTAGATGCCGCGCTTGCGCAGCATGGCGTACAGCACGGCGGCATTCAGGCAGGCGCCCATGCCGATCGACAGCGCCAGCCCGGCCACGCCCAGCAGCGGCACGAACACCAGGTTCATCAACTGCACCGCCACCAGCACGCCGATGGCGATGCGTACCGGCGTGCGCACGTCCTGGCGCGCGTAAAACGCCGGGGTCAGGGTCTTGACCAGGATAATCCCGACCAGGCCGGCGCTGTAGGCCATCAGCGGCATGGCCGAGGCATGGATGGCCTTGGCGGTAAACGCGCCGTAGTGGAACAGGGTCGCGATCATCGGCTCGGCCAGCATGGCCAGGCCGACCGAGGCGGGCAGGGCCAGCAGGAAGGTCAGGCGCAGGCCCCAGTTGAGCAGGGCCGAGTATTCGCCGGTGTCGCCCTCGGTATTCGCCTTGGCCAGGCTGGGCAGCAAAATGGTGCCCAGCGCCACGCCCAGCATGGCCGTGGGGAATTCCATCAGGCGGTCGGCGTAGGTGAGGGCGGAGACGCTGCCGGCGCCCAGGCGCGAGGCGATGCCGGTATTCACCAGCAGGCTGATCTGGGCGGCGGACACGGCGAACACGGCCGGGCCCATCTTTTTCAGCATGCGGTGCACGCCCGGATCGCGCAGGGCGGCGATGGGATTGATCGAAATGCGCGGCAACATGCCGATTTTCATCAGCGACGGAATCTGTATACCCACCTGCAACAGGCCGCCGACCACCACCGCGAACGCCATGGCGTAGATCGGCTGTTCGAGGCGCTGGGCCAGGAACAGCGAGGCCAGGATGAAGGAAATATTCAGCAGCACCGGGGTGAAGGCGGGAATCTTGAACTGGCGCCAGGTGTTGAGGATGCCGCTGGCCAGCGAGACGAAGGCCATGCAGATAATGTAGGGGAACATCATGCGCGTCATGAAGACGGCGGCCTGCTCGGCCTGCGGGGTCTGGCGCGAGGTGTCCATGATCCATTTGATCAGCAGCGGCGTGGAAACGATGCCGGCGATGGTGATCAGGAGGGTCGACCAGATCAGCACCGTGGCCACGCTGTCGACCAGCGGGCGCGTGCCTTTATCGCCGTGTTCGGTCTTGACCTCGGCCAGGATCGGCACGAAGGCCTGGGCGAAGGCGCCCTCGGCAAACATGCGGCGCAGCAGGTTGGGGATGCGGAAGGCGACGTTGAAGGCATCGGTGAATTCCGACGCGCCGAAGGCGCGCGCGAAGAGGCTTTCGCGCAGCAGGCCGGTGACGCGGGACAGCATGGTCATGCTGGAGATGGCAGCCAGGGTTTTGAGCAAGTTCATGGGCCGGGATTATAGCCCGGCAAGCGTGGCGCGAACGGGGCCTGCCGACAAATGTTGATTTTTGAATTGCCCTTGCCGGAAGTTTTCGCTATAATCGAAGGCTGTACAGAATTCTGTTACGCAGACACTAATGTTTGGCAGGCACTGGTTTGACACACAAGGTGTAGAAAAAACACTGGTTTGACAGACGCTATTGTTTGCAAACGCAACTTGACCCCGATTTAGGAAATTCCATGGCAAATACCGCACAAGCACGCAAGCGCGCTCGTCAAGCAGTTAAGCAAAACGCTCACAATTCGTCGCAGCGTTCGACCCTGCGTACCGCTATCAAGGCAGTGCGCAAGGCTATCCAGGCTGGCGACAAGGCCGCCGCAGCATCGATCTTCCAGGCATCCGTGTCGACCATCGACAGCATCGCCGACAAGAAAATCATCCACAAGAACAAAGCAGCGCGTCACAAGAGCCGTCTGGCTGCCGCTCTGAAAGCGCTGGCTTAATAGCCTGTGCCGCCGCGCGGACCACGGTCCGGCGGCAGAGCTTGTGAGCATCTTCAACAACCCGCCTGGCTTCGGCTCCGGCGGGTTTTTGTCGTCTGTAAACAGGGGGCAGACCCCGGTGTTGCTTGCATGGGGTCTGACCCCGGTTTAGGGTCTGACCCCTGTTTAGGGTCTGACCCCGGTTGACGACCCCGGTTCAAGAATTGTGGCCACGCAACTGTGTCAGATTTTCTTCATGTCCCCGGCCGGCACTTCCACCCATTCTCCCGGCATCAAGGGGTGCGTGGCCAGCGAAAACGCCCCGATGCTGCTGCGCACCAGGCGCAGCGTCGGCAAGCCGACCGCCGCCGTCATCCTGCGCACCTGGCGGTTCTTCCCCTCCTGTAAAGTGATCGCGATCCAGCTGGTCGGCTTGTCGGCGCGGACCCGGATCGGCGGCGTGCGCGGCCACAGCCAGCCCGGCTCGGCGATCTGCACCGCCTTGCACGGCTTGGTCACGAAGTCGCCCAGGTCGAGCGGCGCCTGCAGGCGCGCCAGCGCCGCGGCATCGAGCGCGCCGTCGACCTGCACCAGGTAGGTCTTGGCTTCCTTGTGGTTGGGATGGGCGATGCTGTGCTGCAGGCGGCCGTCGTCGGTGAGCAGCATCAGCCCTTCGCTGTCGGCGTCCAGCCGGCCGGCCGGATAGATGCGCGGCGTGTGCAGATAGTCGGCCAGGCAGGCACGCCCCTCCTGGGGAGAGAACTGGCACAGCACCTGGAACGGCTTGTTAAAGAGAATGAGGGGCATAATTGAATGACTGGAAGGTGGTAAGCTCGCCGTTCGGCCGGCAAGCCATTTGTTAGTGTCGCAAAACCGTAGCGCCTAGTAAAATACTGGTGCATAATATGAAACGCGCGTCTTATGTCTTATAGAAGACTACAACTCTCGTCGTATTTATAGTAACCAATTCAGATTGCAGACCATGCCTGACAGACGCCACTTTTGTTGTCGCCTGCTATGCGTCCACTTCGGAGATCACGATGTATCAACATATCAAAGTACCTGCTGACGGCCAGAAAATTTCGGTCAATGCCGATTTTTCGCTGAATGTACCAGATAATCCAGTCATTCCCTACATCGAAGGCGATGGCACCGGCGTCGATATCAGCCCGGTCATGATCAAGGTCATCGACGCAGCCGTGGCCAAGGCCTACGGCGGCAAGCGCAAGATCAGCTGGATGGAAATCTATGCCGGCGAGAAATCGACCACCGTGTACGGCCCGGACGTATGGCTGCCGGAAGAAACCCTGCAAGTGCTGAAGGACTACGTCGTGTCGATCAAGGGTCCGCTGACGACCCCGGTCGGCGGCGGCATCCGTTCGCTCAACGTCGCCCTGCGCCAGCAGCTCGACCTGTACGTCTGCCTGCGCCCGGTGCGCTACTTCACCGGCGTGCCCTCGCCAGTGCGTGAGCCTGAGAAGACCGACATGGTCATCTTCCGCGAAAACTCGGAAGACATCTACGCCGGCATCGAATACCAGCAAGGTTCCGAAGGCGCCAAGAAGCTGATGGATTTCCTGATCAAGGAAATGGGCGTCACCAAGATCCGCTTCCCTGAAACCTCGGGCCTGGGCATCAAGCCGGTCTCGATCGAAGGCACCGAGCGCCTGGTGCGCAAGGCGATCCAGTACGCGATCGACAACGACAAGCCTTCCGTGACCATCGTTCACAAAGGTAACATCATGAAGTACACCGAAGGCGGCTTCCGCGACTGGGCGTACGCACTGGCCCAGAAAGAGTTCGGCGCCGAGCTGATCGATGGCGGCCCATGGTGCAAGTTCAAGAATCCGAAGACCGGCAAGGACATCATCGTCAAGGATTCGATCGCCGATGCGTTCCTGCAGCAGATCCTGTTGCGTCCGGCCGAGTACAGCGTCATCGCGACCCTGAACCTGAACGGCGACTACATTTCCGACGCGCTGGCCGCGCAAGTGGGCGGTATCGGCATCGCTCCGGGCGCCAACCTGTCGGACTCGGTCGCCATGTTCGAAGCGACCCACGGCACCGCGCCGAAGTACGCAGGCAAGGACTATGTAAACCCGGGTTCGCTGATCCTGTCGGCTGAAATGATGCTGCGCCACATGGGCTGGCTGGAAGCGGCCGACCTGGTCATCGAGTCGATGCAGAAATCGATCGCCTCGAAAAAGGTCACCTACGACTTCGCCCGCCTGATGGAAGGCGCGACCCAGGTGTCGTGCTCCGGTTTCGGCGATGTGATGATCGAGCAGATGTAAGCACGCCGCTGCGCCCAGGCGCAGCCTGAACAGCCCCGTCCGCGCAAGAGGATGGGGCTTTTTTCGTTTAACAGGGCGCTGCCGCCTGTGCCGCCCGCCCCCTGCGGGACGGGCGTACCTTCGAGCGCGCCGGGCAAGGGCGCGCAGCGCAAGCGGCGATGCGTGCCCGGATGGAACGCAACCGCCTTCACCCGCAAGCCCCGCAACGACCGCTTCAGCGCGGCCTGGACCAAGCGACTCCCTTGGAAACGGCTTCACCGGGCTAAAACGGCTCCGGCTGACAACCGCCGGCACCGTCCCGGACGGTTGATCGACATGGTCCGGCATATCGTCGTTGCCAGCGATTCGCGTAAGTACGAATCCACATTCATGCCCCCAGCCCGCTGCAAAGCACCTCGGCCGCGCGCTGTCGAAGGGCAACTAGAAATATTTCCAAAAATACCTAAACTTTTCCGCCCTTCCTCAGATGTATTGGCAGAAGCGGCCTGTCGAGCCGCGAATCGAATGCCTGTCAATACACTTCAGCGCCTGCGGCGACGCCGCCCGATGCGGTGTTGGCAATGCAAACGACCACCCCGTCCAACATTGTTGGCTATCCGGTGATAGCCATCCACACGCAAGGTATACATATGGTAGCGATCGTCAGCGGCAACACCCTGGGTTTGAGCCTCACAACACTGTCGACCCTGGGCCAGAACGGCGGCAGCGGGTCTGCCGCGCTTGGCCGTAACGGCCAGCAGGTGTACGTGAACAGTGCCAACGGCAACCTGGTGCTGCTGAACCGTGACGATCGCTTGATGGGGCAGGGGCTGGACGCAACGGTCATGCGCAGCTACAACAGTCAAGGCAACTTCCAGGGTGAAGGCAGCGCCGACAACTGGCGCATCGGCTTCTATCGCAGCCTGGGCAGCGTGACCGGGACCTTCAATACCGACGGGACGATCACCCGCACCGACGGCGATGGCGCCCAGACGGTTTACCGCTACGACGGTCACATGCAGGCCTACGTCCACCGGGAGGGAGCGGGCGCCTACGACCTGATCAAGTACGACGAAAAGACCAAGCTGCTCACCTGGACCGATGGCGATACCCAAACGGTCGAAACCTACGACTGGACCGCCGGCCAGGGCAAGATGATCCGCCAGGCCGACCGCAGCGGCAACTACCTCGATTTCACCTACAGCGGCGAGCGCCTGGCCGCGATCACCGATCAGGATGGCGAGAAAATGGTGCTCGACTATGCAAATGGCAAGCTGAGCCAGATCCATACCGAAGCGCGCGGCGGCGCCATCCAGACCCGCACCCGCTACAGCTATGACGCCCTCGGCCGCCTGAGCAGCGTGACGGTCGACCTGAGCCCGGAAGACAACAGCATCGCCGACGGCCGCAGCTACGTCACCACCTATGGCTACGATGGCGACAGCAAGCGCCTCGCCAGCGTGCTCGAGAGCGACGGCACCCACGCCACCTTCACCTACAAGCAGGTCGGCGCGAGCTGGCAGATCGCCAGCATGAGCCAGCTGGTCGACGGCGTGGCGCGCACCACGCGCTTCGATTATGCCGACCTGAACAATGCTTTGCCGGCCACGGCGAATGTCGACACCGGCAAGCTCGACACCATCGGCGACAAGATGATCGACACCACCTCGCCGCTCGATCCGTCCAGGCTGACCGGCAGCGAAACGGTGGTCAACAACCACAACGCCAGCGTCGACAGCGGCAAGCTCGTCACCACCGACACCACCACCAAAAACGGTAACGTCACGCTCGATTCGAACAAGCTGTCCACCAGCGACACGCCGCTCAGTCCGATCAGCGTCCCGCTCGATTCCAGCAAGCTGGGCACGACCGACCCCAAGGTGGTCGACCATGTCACGCAGGTCGATCCGTCCAAACTGGCGGTGACCGAGCCGCAGGGCGGCACCATCAGCCTGCCGATCGATGCCGGCAAACTGTCGACCACCGAGAACCAGGTCGCCCCGCACAGTGCAACGCTCACTCCGGGCGCCTTGTCGAGCACCGATACCCAGAGCGCAACGGTCAGCGCAGGCATCGTCGCGGGTAGCCTGAGCAGCACAGATACGACCAGTACCGCCAAATCCTTGAACGTGATCAAATCGGCCATCTCGACCACCGACCCGGCGATGGTGACGGTGTCCTTCGATGCGCTCGCGGGCAAGCTGCAGCGCACTGCGACGCTCGCCGCCAACGCCACCTACGCGCGCACCGGTGTGGCCACGCCCTACGTGGTCGAGGGCAATCCCACCCGCTGGAGCGTTGCGCTGGCGTTATACGGCACCGAACTGGCCGCCGACGCCATGATGGAAGCGCTCGGCCTGTCGGCGCTCTACATGGGCGACGAATTGAGCGCCCTGCCGCCGACGCTCAGCGTGACGGCGGGCAGCGTGGTCTCGGTCAAACCGTATTACATGGTCAAGGCCGGCGATACCTGGGCCAGTATCACCAAGGATGTGTACGGCACCACGGATGCGCAAACGATCGCCAATATGCGCGCCATCCACGCCGATCCCTTGACGCCAGGGCGCAAGCTGAGCGAGATGCGCGATACGATGAGTTACTCAAAGATCGGTACCGTGCCGGCGGCGGCGCCGTACTACCGTATCCTGAACATCGATACCTGGGCCACCATCGCCAAAAAACTGTACGGGACAACGGACCCGGCGGCAGTGGCGGCGTTCGAGAAAGCGATGGCCGGACAGACCCTGCAGAACAATACCAAGCTGCTCAATATTCCGGACAAGCTGACCTACACGGTCACCGCCAGCGTCACCGTGCCGGCCTACTATATGATCGCCACTGGCGATACCTGGGCCAGCATCGCCGCCAAAGTCTACGGCGCCGATACCCCGGCCGCCGCGGCAGCCCTGCAAAGCGCCATGGGAAATCGCGCCCTCACGCCCGCCACCAAGCTGACCGGCTTGCCGGCAACCATCAGCTACACCAGCACCAGCAGCGTGACGGTGCCGCCGTTCTACCGCATCGTCGCCGGCGATACCTGGGCCGGCATTGCCCTCAAACTGTACCAGAGCGGCGCCCCCGAAGCGGCCGGCGCGCTGCAGGCGCTGCTGGGCAATCCGCCCCTGACGGCCGGCGCCAAGCTGAGCAACCTGGCGGCGACCCTCAACTACGAGGTCCTCATCAGCAGTACCGAGGTGCCTGCGCACTACCGCATCCTGCAAGGCGACAGCTGGGACGCGATCGTCCTGAAACTGTACGGCAGCAAGGATCCCGACGCGGCGGCGGCGCTGCGGGAGGCCATGGGCAACCCGACCCTGCTGGCGGGCGCCAAGCTGACCAAGTTGCCCGCCACCCTAGACTACCAGGTGATGGTGGCGGTGCCGGCGCACTACCGGATCCGCGTCGGCGACACCTGGAGCCGCATTGCCACGCTCCTGTACGGCGCCCCCGAACCCGAGGCCGGCGCGGCCTTGCAGGCCTTGATGGGCAACGTCGCGCTGCTGCCGAACGCCAAGCTGGGCGGTCTGCCTGCCACCCTGGCCTACACCACGACCACCATCGCGGTGCCGCCGTTTTACCGGATCGGCGCTGGCGACACCTGGGCCAGCATCGCCGGCGCCCTGTACGGCAACACCGACCCGGCGGCGGCGGCCGCCTTGCAGGCGTACGCGGGCAATCCGGTCCTGGTCGCAGGCAGCAAGCTGACGCCGCTGCCGACCTGGCTCAGCTTCACACCCGCCACCGTCACGGTGCCGCCTTATTACCGCGTGTCGACGGGCGATACCTGGAAGTCGATCGCCAGCCAGCTGTACCACAGCAATGAGCCGGGTGCGGCCGAGGCCCTGCGCCTCGCCATGGGCAATGTGGACCTGGTTGGGGGCAGCAAGCTGACCGGTCTCCCGGCCCGGCTCGACTTCCAGATCGTCACGCCGGTGACCCCGTATTACATCGTGCGCGAAGGCGATACCTGGGCCAGTATCGCCATGGCGCTGTACCGCGCCGACACGCCATCCCTGCTGGCCGCGCTCACCTCGGCGCTCGGCAACCCGGCGCTGACGGCGGGCAAGCGCATCGACAGCTGGCCGGCCACGCTCAATTACACCACCAGCACGGCGATTGCCCTGGAATCGACCTACGTGGCCAAGACGGGCGACACCTGGACATCGATTACCCAGGCCCTGTTCGGCACCAGCGAGCCCACCGCCGTGGCGGTGCTGCGCGCGGCGCTCGGCAATCCGGTGCTCGGCGCCGGCGTCAAGCTGGCCCCGGTTCCAGCCACCTTGCGCTACGATGTCACCGCCACCGGCGTGCCGGTGGCGCCTTACTACCGGGTACGACAGGGCGATACCTGGAGCAGCATCGCGGCCAGCCTGTACGGCGTTACCGATGGCGGCGCCGCCGATGCGCTGCGCGCCTTGCTGGGCGATCAAGCCTTGCTGGCGGGAGCACAGCTCGCCAAGCTGCCCGCGACCCTGCACTATGCGCAGGCGCCGGCCGCAGGCGCGCAGACGCGCATCACCGACGCGCTCGGCAATGTCACGACCCTGACCACCGACAGCGCCGGCCGCCTGACCGAGATCGACGGTCCTGCCGTGGGTGGCGTTGCGACCGGCTTCAGCTTCACTTACGATGCCGACGGCAACGTGTTGACGCGCACCGATGGCGCGGGCAAAGTCAGCCGCTATGAATACGATGCGCGCGGCAACCAGAAAAAATCGATCGATGAACTCGGCATCGAGATCACCCGCGATTTCAACGACAAAAACCAGCTCACCAAGGAAACGACGGTCTGGAGTGCGACGAACGCGAGCGATTCGCGCCAGACTTTGCATGCCTACGACAGCGCCGGCCGCCTGCGCTTTACGCGCACGCCGAGCGGCAGGGTCACCGAATATCGTTACGATGGTTTCGGCAATCGCGCCAGCATCATCGAGTACGTGGGGGAGACCTGCGCCAGCGGCTACCTGAGCGAGGCCGAATACATGAGCTGGGCCGCCGCCACGGCGGACAAGTCGCGCAACCAGCGCACCGACATCAGTTACGACTTCCGCGGCCAGGTCAGCAAGACGATCAGCTGGAAAACGCTCGACAGCAGCGGCGCCGGCGTGGCCGACGGACTGCAGCAGGTCAGCGAGATGGTGTACGACCAGAGCGGGCAACTGTTGCAAAGCATTAGTGCCGGCGGCCTGGTGACCAGCTACGCCTACGATGGCCTGGGCCGCACGCTCACCACCTTCGACAACAGCGGCGCGGCGGCCACCAATCTGTACGACGATGCCGGCAATACCGTGCGCACCACGCTCGGCACGGGCCTGGTGACGACCTCGGTATTCAATCAGGCCGGCGAGCTGGCCGCCAGGATCGACAGCGCGCCCGGCGCGGTGCTGGGCGAGACGCGCTTCTGGTATGACGCGCTGGGACGCCTGCGCCTGACCCAGAACGCCAACGGCGCCAAGACGCTGCTGCTGTACGATGCGGCCGGCAAGCTGAGCGCAGAAGTCGATTCCAGCGGCGCCCTGCGCGAGTACCGCTACGACGTCAACGGTCATCGCACCCAGAGCATCGCCTACGCCACCGGCGTCAATCCCGGCGGCGCCATGGGCGCCGCGCGCGACCTGGCGGCGCCGGCCAACGCCGGTGCTCTGACAGCGCTGCTGGGCCTGACCCTGGACGGCCTGCGTCCGCCCGCCGCGGCGTCGGATGCGAAAACCTGGAACATCTACGACGCCGCCGGGCGCCTGAGCTGGCAGGTCGATGCGCTCGGCTACGCCACCCAGACCTTGTATGACGGCAGCGACGCGCCGTATGCGACCAACCGCCTGGCCACGCCGATCGATACCGCGCTGCTGGGCGACGGCAGCGCGGTCATGCTGCGCCTGGCCGGCAGCGCCACGGCACTGCGCATCAGCGAGAGCGGCACGCCCGCCGGCCCGCACAGCCCGCGCACCTTCGTGGCGCTGGCCAGCGCCATCGGCGCCGAGCGCAGCCTGACCGGTACCGTGAGCTTCTTTGCCGGCGCCACCTTCCTCGGCAGCGCCACCCTGGTCAACAATGCCGCCAGTTTCACTACCAGCAGCCTGACGCCGGGGCATCACCAGATTACCGCCGTGTACTCCGGCGACGCCGCCAACGTGGGCAGCAATTCGAACCGGATCGGCGCCGACGTGCTGGCCGGCCAGCCGAGTACGGTCGCGCTGGCGCTCGAGCTGGCCCAACCCGTGGCCGGTTCCGCTGCGACCCTGCGCGCCAAGGTCAGTGGGGTCAATCCGTCCGGCATGGTCGCGTTTTACAGCGGCGAGACCTTGCTCGGCTACGCTGCGCTCGCCAATGGCGCGGCCAGCCTGGCTTTGCCATCGCTGCCGGTCGGGGCCAATCGCCTCAGCGCCGTCTACCTCGGTGACGACGTGAATGCCGCCAGCACCTCGGCGGGACTGGAGCAGGCCATCGGGATCGCCCCGACCTCGGTCGTGCTGACATCGTCGAACCCGCTACCGAACGCCGGCGAGCAGATTACGCTCACGGCCACGGTCAACGCCTACCGCCCCGGCGGGAGCGTCAGCTTCTACGACCGCAACCGCCAGTTGCTCGGCAGCGCCGCCGTCATGCACGGCGTGGCGACCCTGGCGGTGCGCAACCTGGCCGCCGGGAGCGGCGAACTGGTCGCCGTCTATTCCGGCGACACGGCCAATGCCGGCAGCAGCTCGGCGCTCTTATCCACCCCGGTCGAGCCGGCGGCCAGCCACCTCACCCTGTTCGCCAACAGCACCGGCAACGGTGCCCGCACGGCACTGAGCCTGGTCGCCGACGTGCGCGGTTTCAATCCGACCGGCCTGGTCAACTTCTTCGATGCCAACAAGCAGCTGCTCGGCAGCGCCAGGATCGTGCAGGGATTGGCCACCTTGTACCTGCTCGATTCCGCGGTCCCCGCCGAGCAGGTGGTGGCGGTCTACGCGGGCGATGCCAACAATGCCGACAGTATCGCGCATGCGCTGCCTTTCGCGCGTCCGGACACGGCCCTGTCCATCACCAGCGCCACCAAACAGGCCGCCGCCTTCGATCCGGTGTCGATTTCGTTCACCTTGGCCGGCATCAATCCCGGCGGCACGGTGTCGCTGATCGACGGCCAGGGCCGCCTGATCCGCAGTGTTCCCGCAACCGAATCGTCGCTCGGATTTTCCGCTTATCCGCTGCCGGCGGGCGTCAACACGCTGACGGTGCTGTATTCGGGCGACGCCAACAACGCGGCCAGTTCGGCGCAAGTGGCGGTCAATGTCACGCCGGCCACCAGCAGCAGCAACCTCAAGTTGAACAATGTCGCCGGCAGCTATGTCAAGGTGGGGGAAACCGCCGTGTTCGCGGCCACCGTAACCGGCAAGGATGGCGTGCTTCCCACCGGCGAGGTGGAGTTCGTGGAACGCGCCACCGGCAGGGTGCTCGGCTACGCCAAGCTGGTCAATGGCATCGCATCGCTCGGGGTGCAGTTCGATACCCCGAACGGCAACTGGCCGTATTTCGATGCCCGTTACAAGGGCGACCAGTATTACGCCGCCTCGACGTCGAGCGTGTCGATCATCATCAACAAGGCGCCCGACTCGGTTCCTGTCGCCCAGATCAGCGCCAGCGCCGACGCGGTGGTGCAGGGCGCGCCCCTGACGCTGAGCGCAAAAATCACTACGGCCGACGGCCTGAACAAGCCGGAGCTGCTGAACGGCTATGTCTATTTTTACAGCGGCAAGACCTATCTCGGATACAATAGTACCGAAAACGGCGTTGCCACGCTGCTCACCTCGCTCTCCAGCGTCGGGCTTACGCAGGTGCAGGCAGTGTTCGTCCGCGCGAGCGGTGTGTATGCCGGGGAAGTGGTCAATCACGGTGCCAGCAACAAGATCGACATCAATGTCAGCGCCGCGGCCAAGCCGCCCGTGATCGCCCCCACCAAGCCGAGCAAGACCGTGCTCCTGATCGAGCGCGAGGGCATCGACCGGACCCTCGCCACCAGCGACCAGCCGATCTCGCTGCGGGTCAAGGTGTCCGGCGAAGGGGTGGAATATGGCACGGTGTCCTTCTATAGCGCGGGCCAGCTGATCGGCATCTCCGACTATCGCTCCGGTGACGCCTATCTTCATCTGGGCAAGCTGCCGGTCGGCGATTACGCTTTCACGGCGGTCTACTCCGGCTACGGTTCGGCGGGCCCGAGCGAATCGGTGGCGCACGGCCTGAACGTCGCCCTGGCGCCGAGCGCCACGGTCCTGAGCGCGCAGCCGCTGCCCGGCGCCGCGCGCGACCGCTATGCCTTGCTGGCGCAGGTGACCGGCAACCTGCTCACCAGCGGCATCGTCAAGTTTTACAACGGCGCCACCCTGGTCGGACAGGCTGCCCTGGTCGACGGCGTGGCCAGGCTCGATGCCACGCTGGCCGGCGGCCCGGCCAGCTTGCGCGCCGAGTATGCGGGCGACGCCGCCAGTGCGGCCAGCGTCTCGGCCGAACTGAGCCGCCTGGTCTTCGATGAGAGCGTGACGGTGGACCTCACGGCCGCTGCCGCCAGCGTGGTCGCCGGCGCGCCGCTGTTGCTCAGCGCACGGGTCGACGGCGCCGCGCCGCACGGCACGGTCAGCTTTTTCGATGGCAACGTCCTGCTCGGCAGCGCCAATCTGGTGAACGGGGTCGCGACCTTGCAGGTCGACCATCTGCAACTCGGCGCACGCCAGTTGACAGCCGTGTACGCGGGCGATGTGAACAACCGCCAGGCCAGTTCGGCTGTACTGCAGCAGACCGTGCTGCGTCCGGCAAGCGGCATGGTGCTCACGTCCGATGGCGGGCAGGGCAATGTCGCCTCGCCGCTGCGCCTGAATGTCACCATGGCCGCGGCCGCTGCCGGCGGCACCGTCAGGTTCATGAGCGGCGAGCTGGTGCTCGGCACGGCGACGGTGGTCGACGGCCAGGCTTCGATCAGTCTCGACCGGCTCGCCGCCGGCATCGCCGACGTGCGCGCCGTGTACGCGGGCGATGGGACGGCGCCAGCGGCCGTGTCCGCCAGCGTGGCGCTGAACCTGCGGGCGGTCACCAGCGACATCAGCTTTACCGTGGCGCCAGGCTCGGCCTACGGCGACCCGCTGACATTGCGCGTGCGGGTCACCGGCAATCATCCGGGCGGCCTGGTCGCGTTTTCCTTCTCAGGGGAGACCTATACCTTTTACGAAACGCTGACCGCCGACGTGGTCGACGGGGTCGCCACGCTGGTCGTGCCGTTTGCGCTCGGCCAGAATAATACCTACAGGATCCGGGCCAGCTATCTGGGCGACGGCTGCAACACGCCCGTGGTGGCGCCGATGCTCAAGCATGTGGTTTCGCCCGCCAGCGCGACCATGCAGGTCGCTCCTGTGCAAACGATCGTCTCCAGCGGCAACAATACCATCTTGTCGGCCCAGGTAACGCCTAACGGCAACGGTAAGCTCAAAGGTTCGGTGCAATGGTACGAAGGCGGCACGCTGCTCGGCACCAGCGTGCTCGGCGTCGATGGCTCCGCGCGCCTGCTGACCCGTCTGTCCGCCGGAGCGCACAATCTGAGCGCGCTGTTCGTGGGCAGCGAGGGCCACACCCTGCCGGGAACGCCGGTGGCGTTCGCGGCGACGGTGCCGTCAACCCTGCAGCCGACCACCTTGAGCGTGGCGCCTAGCGGCGGGACGATCAGGATCGCCGGTAAGGAAACTGTCACCCTGAGCGCGACGGTGGCCGGCGGCAGCAATCCGTCCGGCATGGTCAGCTTCCTGATCGGCAACGAGCGCGTGCTCGGCACTGCGGCTGTGGTCAACGGCGTGGCCACCCTGGTGGTCTCGGCCAACGACATCGGCAATCTGGAGGGCGTTGTCCGGCTCAGCTATTCCGGCGACGCCGGCCATGCCGGATCGGTCCAGAACGGGCCGACCGTCAATGCCAGCGGCACCCGCGCGAGCGATACCCGCCCGCTTGCGGTTCCGGTCCTGAGTACCTCGATCCAGGAGACGCCGTTCGGCAACCGCCTGGTGGTGCGCGCCGCTGTCGGCGGCGCGGCAACGTCCGGCACCATCAGCTTTTTCGACAACAAGATCCTGATCGGCAGCGCCCAAGTCGTCAATGGCGTTGCAGAATTGAACATGCCGATGCCTGCCAAGCGTGTGGCAAGCCTGGCGGCCGTGTATTCGGGCGATGCGCTGCATGCGCCGGCAAGCACGGCGACGCTGGTAACAGAGGCGCCGTTGGCCGGCGCCGAGTTGCTGCTTTCCGCCGACGAGCGGTATGTCGAGGGTTCCCAGCAAACCATCAGCCTGACCGTCAAAGGTCCTTACGCCAGAGGCAAGGCGGCGTTCTTCCTCGATGGCGTGAAAATCGGCGAGGCCTACACCTACGGCGGCCTGGACACGTTCACCTGGAGCCTGCCAGCCACCCTGAGCGTCGGTGCGCACCGGATCGAAGCGACCTACCTGAGCGAGACCGAAGTTGCCAGCGGCGCCAGCAAGACCGCCTTGACGATGCGGGTCATCGCCAAGTCGGCCACTGTCGTCAGCGCGTTGCCGACCATGGCACCGGTCGGCGCCGAGGTCACGCTCAGCGCCAGGGTGAGCGGTTACCAGCCAGGCGGCGTCGTGGAGTTTTACGAGGATAACAAGCTGGTCGGCAGCGCGTTGGTGAAGGATGGGATCGCGACTCTGGTCACGCGCAACACCAAACCCGGTGCGCGTGAGGTCAGCGCCTACTATTCCGGCGATGTGAACAACCATAAGTCGACCGCCGCGATCACCGCCCGCGCGGCCGCCGTCGCCACCACGACCGCGCTCGACAGCCGTATCGTGAACGGGCCCGGCGGCGCCACGCAAATCGTCACGGCCACCGTCACCGGCGTCAAGCCGGGCGGGCGCGTCACTTTCCTCGATCAATTCGGCAATGTGCTGGGTATTTCCACCATCACCGAGAGCGACTCGCTCAGCCAGGGCCGGGCCGAACTGACCTTGCCCGGGTATGTCGAGGGCAGGGGCGTGGCCAGTGCAAGCTATGGCGGCGATGCGAACAACGCCGTCAGCGTCGCTTCCATGGCGGCGGTTCCGGCCCAGCGCACGACGCTGACGCTGTCGAGTTCGCATGCGGCGGCGCCGTACGGCACCGGTTTGACGCTTAGTGCCACCATCGGCGACCGCCAGGCCCGTGGCGTGGTGCGTTTTATCGGCGATGGCGGTGTCTTCCTGGGGACGGCCGAGGTGGTCGACGGTGTCGCGCGCCTGGTGGTGAGCACCCTGGCGGCCGGCCAGCGCACGATTACGGCATTCTACGAGGGCGATGCGGCCCACGCCGTGGAAGTGGCCGGCATCGCGCAGGAAGTAACGCCGGCGCAGACCTCCACTTCCCTGACCACGAGCGCGGCGACCCTCGACGAAGGCGCGCCGCTGATCCTCACGGCCCGGGTTGCGCACCTCGGCGCCGGCTATCCGGATGGCGTCGTCACGTTCTACGACGGCGCCAGCGTGATCGGCAGCGGCACGCTGATCAATGGCGTGGCGGCGCTCAAGGTGTCGAATCTGGCCACCGGCACCCATGCGCTGAGCGTGCGCTACGAGGGCGACCGCAACAACCGCGCCGGGCGTTCGGAAGCGATCGCGCAGACGGTGCTGGAAGCGCCGCGCCCGACCACCATCGGCATGTCGATGTCGCACGCCAGCGCGCGCCGCGGGGACGATGTGATCTTCACCGCGCGCATCGGCAGCAACGGCGGCGCCAAGGTCGGGGGCCTGGTTACTTTCTTCAACGGCAATGGCGTACTGGGTACGGGCAAGGTCGTCGACGGCGTCGCCCAACTGACCTACCGGATCCCCACGGCAAATAGTTTTGACGTGTTCGCCGTGTATTCCGGCGACGCCCAGAACGCTGGCAGCAGCGCCCCCACGCCCGTCCAGAAGCTGAGCGTGTCGGATAACCCGTCCGCCGCGCCGGTCGCGCCGGCGGCGACGACCCCATCGAGCCTGTCCTTGTCGGCCACGCCGCAGAAAGCCGCGTTCGGCCAGCCGATCAGGCTCACTGCCACGGTGAAAGGTGCGCCCGGCGCGCCGGCGCCGCGCGGCGCCGTGATCTTTCAAAGCGGAAACTACGTTGTGGGCAGCGCCCAGCTGATCGATGGCGTGGCGACGCTGGACTGGGCCGAACCCGAAGGGGGCAAGGCGGAGTTGTTTGCCTTCTACTCGGGCGACGAGACCAATGCGCCGACCGCCACGCTCAATGTGGCCAGGCTGGCGCTGCAGGTCGACCCGATCAGGATCGACCCGGTCGTGTCGGTTTCGGTCCGGATGGCGGGTTACAAGCCGGTGCTGGACCTGGTGGTGCAGATCCCGTATCCGCCTGGTCACGCGGGCAGGCTGATTGACGAAGACAGAAATACCTTTGTCTATTTCTATCTGGACGGGAAGGAGCTCGGGCGCGCTGAAATGACCAATGGCCTTGGCGTTCTGAAAGGTGTTGATGTTTTCGGTGCCAAGAGCGGCACCATCACGGCCGTGTATGGCGATTGGGAAAAACGCACGGTAAGCGGGACCTCGGCGCCGGTCGCCGTCAGCTTGCCGGAAAGCGCGCTGATGCCGCTCTACCTGAGCACCTTCACCCCCTCCGACAGCATGCCGAGCGGGGTGCCCGTCACGCTGTACGCGAAAACCTCGTCCGACAATTTTCCGAATGGCCTGGTGAGCGGCACGGTGAGCTTTTACGATGGCGACGTGCTGCTGGGCAGTGTCGACGCCGGTTCCAGCAACGCCACTTTGCTGGTCGATACGCTGGCGCCGGGCGAACATCGCTTCCGCGCGGTCTATTCGGGTACGCCCGGTGCCTGGCTGGCGCCGACCAGTTCGGACGTGGTCGTCTACACGGTGAACAAACCGGTGGCTACCCTGGCCGCCGAATCGGTGCTGGTCGACGCCAACGGCACGGTGCTGAGCAAGGCCGACGCCGACCTGGCAAGGTTTGCGCGCATCACCGTCAAGGTCAAGGGCGCCGTCCCGCCGAGCGGCACCGTCGCCTTGTTCTCGCACGATCTCAAGGAGCGCCTGGGCTCGGCCGCCGTGGTCAACGGCGAAGTGGTGATCATGGTGCCGGTGTCGGCGATGAGGCCGGGCACGAACTGGACCACCGCGGTGTATTCGGGTGACGACTACAACGCGCCTGGCGTGCCGATGAACTATATTTCGACCGAGCTGAGCAGCAAGGCCGCCATCTCTCCGAACGACACCACGCTCAGCCTGAGCGGCGGTGCGGCGGCCGGCGGTACGATCAATCTGTTGGCGATCGTCAAGGGCAATAGTCCCGATGGCAGCGTCACGTTCAAAGACCGTTTCGGCAATGTGATCGGGGTCGGCACCATTCTGGGCGGACGCGCCAGCCTGACGGTCGCCGAGCCGTCGGGCGGGCTGGCCGGTGTGACGGCCGAGTACCCCGGCGATTCCGCCAACCGTGCCCGCACCGCCACGATGGCGGCGGCGCCGGCGGTCGCATTGGCCGTGACCGGTACCGCGCTGGCCGTCAGCGGCAATGGCGCCAGCCTGGTCATGACGGCCCAGCTCAGCGGCGCTGCCACCGATGGCGGCGTGATGGCCTTTTACAGCGGCACGAAGCTGCTGGGGACGGCACCGGTCGTCAATGGACAGGCGCAGCTGGCCATCGCCTCCCTGCCGGTCGGTGCCAACCGCCTGGTCGCGGTGTACGAAGGCAATGCCCAGAACGCGTCGAGCATCTCGTCCGTGGTGCACCACCAGGCGCCGGGCGCGCCCGTCACGATCAGCCTGAGCGGACCGGGGCCGGTGCGCCAGGGCGCCTCGTTCACCATCCGCGCGACGGTGCAGGGGGCCTTGCCGAGCGGCCTGGTGACGTTCCTGAGCGGTACAACCGTCCTGGGAACCGCCGCCGTCGTCAACGGTGTCGCTACCCTCGTTATGGCAAGCAATAATTTCGATATCGGCAGCCTGGCCATCGTGGCCGCCTACGCCGGCGACCTCGACAATCCGTCCGCACTCTCGGCGCCGTTGCAGCAAACGGTCACGGCTGGCACAAAAACGCTCGTCGTTGGCGCCAGCGAATCGGACCGCAAGACGCGCCGGTTCATGGACAGCGACGGCAATGTACGTTCCATCCTGGACGCCCAGGGCGGCTACACCGAGTACCGCTACGACGCCGCCGGCCGCCTGGTGGAGACCATTGCCTTCGCCAAGCCCTTGCAGGGCATGCAATCGGTTTATCAAAGTGAACAGGCCGGTCTCGCCAACCGCTACGATTCCACCACCGGCTGGCTTCCGTATCCCGATCCGGCCGATATCCATACCTTCATTTACTACGACAACCTCGGGCAGAAAATTGCCGAGGTCAACGGCGAGGGCTATCTGTCCGAGTACGCCTACGACGCCGGCGGTCGCCTGGTCGGCAGCACGCGCTACGCCACGCCGGCGCGCACCCCGGTCACTGTGCAATCGACCCTGGCGGCGCTGCGTCCGGCAGCCAATCCCGCCGACCAAAGCACCAGCCGCCGCTGGGATGTCAAGGATCGCCTGCTGAGCCAGACCGGCGCCGACGGCACAGTCACGTCCTACGTCTACGATGCCGCCGGCCGCATGGTGTCGAGCACCAGCGCGCAGGACACCAGCGAAGTGCGCACGGTATTGCGCCGCTTCGACGTCCAGGGCCGCGTCAAGGCCGAGCTGAACGGCGCCGGCAGCGCCCTGATCACGGGCGTCCAGAGCGCCGCCGAGGTCGATGCGATCTGGGCCGCGCACGCCACCACCTACACCTACGACGCGGCCGGCCAGCGCACCGGCAGCACCGATGCGCTCGGCCACCGCACCGTGTTCTTCCACGACGAGGCCGGCCGGGTGCGCTACACGGTCGATGCCGAAGGCGGCGTCACCGAAAACCGCTACGACACCCTGGGCCGTCTCGACGCCGTGCTGCGCTATGCCACGGCGATCCCGCCCGCAGCGCGCGCCGCCCTGCGCGGCGGCCTGCTGGCGTCGGCGGCCAACATGGCCGACGTGGCGGCACTGGCTGCGGCCGCCAACGCCCAGCCGGCCGCCAACAGCATCACCCGCATGCGCTACGACGCGCGCGGCCAGGTGGTGGAAACGAACGACGCGCTCGGCGCCACCACGCGCGCCAGCTACGACGCCTTCGGCGCCGTCGCGACGGTCACCGCGCCTGCCACCGCCGGCCACGGAGAAACCGTCACCACCACGACCTACGACAACATGGGCCGCCAGCTGACCGTGGCCCGCAGCGGCGATAAGCTGTATGTCAGGGAAAGCAATGCCTACGACCAGTTCGGACGCCTGACGCGTTCGGTGGACGGCAACGGCAACGTCACCGCGCTCGCCTACGACCGCCTGGGCCAGGTCGTCACGACCACCAATGCCGCCAACGGCGTGCGCAAGCAATCCTACGATGCGTTCGGACGCACGCTCACGGTCACCGATGCCCTCAACAACGTCACCCAGTACAGCTACGACACGGCCACGCGCAGCACCACCGTGCGCACCGCCGAGAAGGTCGAATCGGTCACGCGCCAGAACGCGCACGGCCAGGTGCACAGCGTCACCGACGGCAGGGGCAACACCACCAGCTTCCATTACGACGCCGACGGCAAGCTGGTCGACACCGTCACCCCGCTCGGCCACAGCACGCGCGACTATGACGCCGCCGGCCGCCTGGTCCACACGCAAGACGCTGCCGGCAACGACGTCAACTACACCTACGACGCCGTCAACCGCGTCCTGACCCGCACCCAGGACCAGGACGGGCTGGCGCTGACGACCCGCTACAGCTACGACGCCAAAGGCCAGCGCGTGAGCACCACCGATGCCGCCGGCACCGTCACGCTGACCGAGTACGACCTGCTCGGCCAGGTGCTGACCCAGACCCTCGACCCGACCGGCTTGAAGCTGGTCACGCGCTACACCCACGACGAGCGCGGCGCCACCCTGAGCGTCACCGACGCCGGCGGCAAGCTCACCGTGCACGCCTACGACGCGCTGGGCCGCCGTATCGCGACCACGGTCGATCCGGACGGCCTGAAGCTGACCGAAACCTACCAGTACGACAGCGACGACAACCTCGTGTCCATGGTCGACGCCGGCGGCAACCGCAGCCGGATCGCCTACGACAAGCTGGATCGACCGGTCTATACGGTCGACGCGCTCGGCTACGTCACGCAGCAGAGCTACGACGCCGAAGGACGGGTCACGCGGACCGTCAACTACGTCAAGCCGGTCAAGCTTGGTAACGCCGCCAGCGCCGATGTCATCGCCGGCCTGCTGGCGCCGAGCGCCGCCAAGGATACGGTCGTGCACCACGTGTACGACAAGGATGGCCGCCTGGCCTTCGACGTCGACGGCCTGGGCGGCGTGACCGCCTTCGGCTACGACGGTAACGGCAATGTCGAACGCCGCACCACGTACGCCACCCGCATCGCCATGTCGGCCTGGGTGCCGGGCACGGTACCGCCGGTGGTTGCCGATGCACTGCGCGACCAGACCCTGCGCACGGTTTACGACGCCCTGAACCGCCCGATCTTCACGCTCGACGGCGCCGGTGGCCTCAGCGAATTGCGCTACGACGGCAACGGCCAGGTCAGCGAGCGGATCGGCTATGCCAATACGCTCGCTACCGACACCGCCCTGACGGTAGTCGCGCTGCGTGCGGCGGTACTGGCGCGCGCCGATGCGGCGCGCGACCTGCATGTGCGCTACACCTACGACAAGGCGGGCCGCCTGGCCTGGGAAGTCGACGGCGTGGGCCGGGTCACCGGCTACAGCTACGACCGTGCCGGCAACCTGCTGCGCCAGATCCGCTACGAAAAACCGCTGGCCGCCGGCGCCCTGCCGTCGGCAGTCGAAGGCAGGGCGGGCGACCGCGTGACCCTGATGGGCTACGACGCCGCCAACCGCATGGTGGTGCAGATCGACCAGGCCGGGCAGATTACGCGTCAGAGCTACGACCGCGCCGGCAAGGTGGTCGGCCGCACCGTGTACGCCAACAGCGTCGCCATGCCGGCGGCGGGCAAGGTGCCGGCCGATGCCGTGCAACTGGCTTCGACGGTCGTTATCGATACGGCGCGCGACCAGAGCGTGCGCAGCGTGTACGACGCCATCGGCCGCGAACTGTATCGCGTCGACAGCGTCGGTGCCGTCACCGAACAGCATTACGATGCCGCCGGCCATGTCACCGAAAGCATCACCTACGCCACGCCTGTGGCGGCGTCGGTCAAGATGACCGCCGCCGACCTTGGCGCGGCGGTGGCGCTGCTCAAGGATTCAAAACGCGACAATCATGCGCGCTTCGTGTACGACGCCAACGGCCTGGTGCAATGGAGCGTGGAAGGCGAGGGCGACCTGTCCGCCTACAGCTACGGCCACATGGGCCAGCTGCTTGGCCGCACGGTCTACGCCAAGGCCATCCCGGCCGGCCTGGCCGAATACAACGACACGACCCTGAGTGCCGCTGCGCTGGCCGCCGCTTCAGGCATGGACGGCAAGGAAGTGCGCGTCTACGACAAGCAGAACCACCTGCTGTGGACCTACGACGGCACCGGCGCGCATACCCAGTTCCACTACGACGTGAAGGGCAACCTGACCTCGAGTGCGACTTCGGTCAGGCGCCTGGACCTGTCGCGCTTCGTGGGCGAGTTTGTGCCGTCGACGTATACGGACGAACTCGACATCGCCAGCTACCGCGTCTACGACGCCGCCAATCGCGTGGAGTGGACCATCGACGGTAACGGCGGTGTGGTGCACTTTAGCTACGACGGCAACGACCAGGTCGTCGAGCAGACCAGCTACGCCAACCGCATCGACCGCAGCAAGTGGGTTATCGGTTCGGCGCCGGCGGTGGTGGCCGACGCCACGCGCGACAGCGTGCAGCGCAAGGTGTACGATGCCGCAGGCAGGGTGATCCTGAGCGTGGACGGCACCGGCGTGGTGGTGCGCTACGCGTACGGCAGCAACGGCCAGGTCAGCGACAAGCTGCGCTATGCCGAGCCGATTGCGCTCTCGACCGCCGCCACGGCGGCGGCGATCGACGCCGCGTTGAAGCCGGACAGCGTGCGCGACCTGCACGAACGCTACGCCTACGATACTGCCGGGCGGGTAGCGCTGCAGGCCGACAGCCTCGGCTTCGTCGAAGGCTATCTGTACGACGTGCAGGGCAACCTGGTGCGCCAGGTGCGCTACAGCGCGCCGATCGCCAAGGATGCCGCGCTCGACAGCGTCAGGACCAGCGCCTCGGACCGCGTCAGCCTGATGAGCTACGATGCCGACAAGCGCCTCGTCCACAAGGTGGACGAGCATGGACAGATCACGCAATTGTTCTACGATGCCCACGACAACGTCACCAAGCGCATCAGTTACAACCAGCGCGCGCCGCGTCCGGACGCCGGCAGCATCGCCACCGGCGCGGCCATCGCCGCGCTGGTCAAGCCGGATGCGGCCAACGACCAGGTGTCGTTCAGCCTGTACGACGCCAGCGACCGCGAGATCGTCGGCATCGATGCCCAGGGCCGGGTTACCGTACGCCAGTACGACGCCAAAGGCCTGGTGAGCGACAGGGTCACCTACGCGGCCGGCATTGCTGTGCCGGCCGTGCCGACACTTGCGTCGGTCGCGGCGGCGGTGGCGCTCATCGCCAGCAGCGAACGCGACGACCACATCCGCTATGCCTACGATGCCGCCGGCCAGCTGGAGTGGAGCGTCAACGCTGCGGGCGACCTGAACAACTACGTCTATACCACCGGCGGCAAGCTCGCCACGGCGTTCACCTACCTGAACAAGGTGCCTGCGGGTACCGAACTGAAGGCCGAGGCATTGCGCGCCATGCTGCTGTCGGCAACGCCCGACGCCCGCCACGAGTACGTCTACGATGCGGCCAACCGCCTGGCCCGGACCGTGGACGGCACCGGCGTGGTGACCCGCTACCTCTATGACGGCAAGGGCAACCTGGTCGACAAACAGGTCCAGAACCACTACGTGGGCACGACCCCCGATTCGACCCTGCGCACCGTGTACGACGCGCGCAACCGCCCGCTGTTTACCATCGACGGCAACGCCAATGTGGTCGCGCTGAAGTACGACCTGTACGACAACGTGATCGAGCGCGTGGCCTATGCCAGGCCGATCGATCCCGCCACCGCGCTCACTGCCGAGGCGGTCGGCGCGGCCGTGCTGGCCGGGGCCGACGCCACGCGCGACGCGCGCAGCATGCGCGTGTTCGATGCGCTCAACCGCCTGGAATGGGAGTCCGATACCGCCGGCATGGTGACCTCGTACGGCTACGATGCCGACGGCAACGTCATCAGGCAGGTGCGCTACGGGATACCGGTTGCGATCGGTTCCGGACCGCAGAGCGTGGCCGTGTCGGCGCTGGACCGGGTGACCTTGACCGCCTACGACGTCGAGCGCCGTCCGGTGCTCAACGTCGATGGCGAGGGCTATGTCAGCCGCATGGTGTACGACGCGCGCGGCCGCCTGGCCGAGCAGGTCAGCTACGCCAACCGGGTGGCGCGGCCGCACGCCGGCAGCGCCGCGCTCGATGCCAGCTTCGTCATGCCGGCCGCCGATCCCGCGCGCGACCAGCGGGTGCGCAGCGTCTTCGACGCTGCCGGCCGCGAACTGTTCCGCCTGGATCAGTCCGGGGCCCTGGTAGCCTGGCGTTATGCGGGCAATGCGGTCGAACGGATCGCGTATGCCGTCGCCATCGGCGCCGATACCGCGCTGACGGTGGCCGCGCTGACCGAGGCTGCGGCCAGGGTGGCCGACGCGGCGCGCGACAACGACGTGCGCGAAACCTACGACGGCAACGGCCGCATGGCCAGTTCGACCAACGCCAACGGCGGCGTGACGCGCTACAGCTACGACGCCAACGGCAACCAGATCGGGATCGCCACGCCGGACGGCTACCGCATGCTGAAGGTATTCGATACCGAGGGCCGCCTGATGGCGACCCGCAGCGGCCAGGGCGGGCGCACCAGCTTCGCCTACGATGCCAACGGCATCCAGGTCGCCCGCGCCGGCTTCGGCGCGCTGACCGCCGCCAGCAACTGGTACGCTGCGCCGGACGCGGGGCGAGAGGGTGACGCCACCCTGCGCACCGTGTTCGATGCCGCCTACCGTCCGATCTACACGGTCGACAATTACGGCAACGTGGTCGAACAGCACTTCGACGCACGCGGCAATCTGCTCGAACGCATCACCTACGAAGCGCGCTTCGCGGCCAACACGGCCGTCAATGCGGCCACCGTGGCGGCCTTTGCCTTGCAGGCCGGCAAAGGTAACAATATCCACGTACGCAATGTGTACGATGCCAGAAACCAGCTCATTGCCAGTGTCGACGGCGGCGGCGCCGTCACCAGCTATGCCTATGATGGCGCCGGCAATCTGGTCAGGCAGATCCAGCATGCCACCAGGATCGCTCCCGGTGCCGATCCGGCCAGCGTGGCAAGCAGTCCGGACGACCGCGTCAGCCTGATGGCCTACAACCAGGATCGCCAGCTGGTGTATGCGGTCGATGCCGAAGGCGTGCTGCGCCACCAGCAGTTCGACGCCTACGGCAACATGACCGGCGTGACCCTGTTCGCCAGGCGCCTGGACGTGGCGGCGATGGCGCTGGCGGGCGGCTACGACCTGGGCAGCCTGGCCGCGATCGCGCCGACCCTGGCCAATCCGGCCGAGGACCGCAGCAGCCACCAGAGCTTCGATGCGCTCAACCGGCTCGCGTACAGCGTCGACGCGCGCGGCCACGCGCAGAAGAATACGTACGACCTGTTCGGCAACCTGGTATCGACCACGCAGTTCGCCACGGCCTACAAGGGTAGCGATTTCAGCAAGGCCGCCCTGGATACGCTGCTTGTGTCCGACGCGGCCGCCGATCGTACCGAGCTGTTCCGCTACGGCCCGATGGGCGGCGTGGTCTGGCACCAGGATTCCCTGGGCAATGCCGAAACGACGACCTACAACACGTCCGGACAGAAAGAGACTTTCCTCGACAAGAACGGCGGCCTGTGGAAGTACACCTACGACGCGGCCGGCCTCCTGCAGACCGAGACTGCGCCCGCGGTCCAGGGCAAGGACGGGCTGTACCAGCGGGTGGTCAGGACCGACTACGATGGCTTGGGACGCTTGAGCTATCGCCTGGAAACGGGGAATGGCCAGACGCGTGCCAACAGTTTTAGCTACGACAATTTCGGCAAGCAGGTCGAGATCAAGTTCGGCAGCAATGTCGAGTACAGCACCACGCAAAGCGGCCTTGGCAGCGTCGACGCGGGCGCCAGCAAGATCGACTACAACGGCCTGGGCCTGGCGATCCGCAAAACCGATGTCAGCGGTTATGTCAGCAACAGCGTCTACGACGCCAGCGGCAAGCTGCGCTTCGACATCGACGCCAAGGGCTATGTCACTGGCTACGAGCGCAATGCGTTCGGCGAGGTCACCAGGCTGACCCGTTACGCCAGGCCGGTCGTGCTGCTGCAGCACGCGCTGCCCGACAGCGCGGCGATGGAAACGCTGGTCGCCGGCCTCGATCACAGCCAGGACCGCACCATCGTCAGCACCTACGATCATGCGGGCCGGGTGCTGGAAGTGACCCAGCCGCCGGTGTACGTGATCGATCCGGACGCGGCCGACGCGGCGCAGCGCGGCTTCGTGGCCGGCGCGGTGACGCGCAACAGCTACAACAGCTTCGGCGACGTCACGCGGGTATCGACCCTGGTCAATCCGTTGAGCGGCCAGTGGAGCGTGGTAAACAACTACTACGACCAGCGCGGCCAGCTCAGCGCCACGGTCGACGCCGGCGGCTACCTGACGACGCACACCTACGACTTTGCGGGCAACCGCAAGGAGACGGTGGAGTCGGCCAAGGCCATTGCGGGTTGGAGCGGCAAGGAAGAGAAAGCGCCGGCGGCCCAGGCGGACGTGCGCGACCGCACCGTCAGCCGGACCTACGACAAGGCCAACCGGGTGCTGCGCGAGACCAGCAGCGACGGCGCCGGCGACGCGCACGTGCGCGTGAACGAGTACGACGCCGGCGGCCATGTCACGCTGACCAAGGCGTGGGGGCCGGGAGCGAGCGATTCGGCAACGCCGTCGCGCATGTTCTACGACGTGCTGGGCCGGATGACGGCGATGCTCGACGGCAGCCACCCGATCGGCGACGGGCTCGGCCTGACCACGTACGAGTACGATATGTACGGCAATGTGGCGGTCGAAACGCGCTTCGCGAACGGCTCGCAGAGCCCGACCAGTCCGCTGCCAGCGGCGCCCGGTCCGGACGACCGCACCCGCCGCACCGAGTTCAACCAGCAGGGCAATCCGATCCGCGTGACCGACGCCGAAGGCAACGATCACTACTTTGCCTTCGACCGTACCGGCTCGCTGTCCAGGAAATGGAGCTACGCCAAGGCGGGTCCGGGTACCAACGGCGGCTATGTCGGCTTCAGCAGCCGTGGCTACGACCAGCTGGGCCGCTTGGTCAGCGACAGCAATACGGGCGAAGTCAACGACTACAACGCCTTCGGTGAAATCGTGCGCCAGACGCGCGGCACCCGCGTGATCACCTACGACTACGACAATGCGGGCCGACTGTGGCGCACCAACGAAAGCGGCGCCGACCAGATCCGCCTGTACGATCTGCAGGGCCGCCTGAGCGTGACCCTGGGCAGCGGCGGCAAGGACCATGGCGACCGCGCGCTGGGCGGTTTCGCCAGCGCCGCCGAGGCCTTGGCGTTCGGCGACCTGCGCCGCGTCGATTACCGCTACGACGCCGCCGGCCGCATGATCCAGACCGACATGCCGGCGTCGGAAGCCGGGCGTGCGCGCGTGGTGCAGCAGTTCGATCGCTGGGGCAATCTGCTCAGCAAGACCGAACCGGGCCCGGCCAGCGCGGCCGGGCCGACCACCACCTTCACCTACGACATGCAGAACCGGGTGACGAGCGAGCGCAACGCGCGCGCCGACGGCAGCGCAGGCGGACGGGTGCGCGAGTACCTGTACATCTTCGGTGCGCAGGGCGCGGTGATGGGGCGCCAGACGATCGACCGCGAAAGCGCCGACGTCACAGGTCCGTCCGCCAACGATGCCATGCATGCGCGCTGGCGCGTGACGACCGACACCTACACGCCTGCGGGCAAGTTGCTGTCGTCGTCGACCAATGGCCTGACGAGCGAACGGCATACCTACGATGCCTTCGACCAGCTGCGCACGGACGAACTCGACCCGGCGAAGAAGACCTTCTATACCTACGACCGCCTCGGTCACGTGAAGACGGTCAGCCACAGTCCGGTGGAGCTGTTCGGCGTGGTGCAGGGTTCGGCGGCCGGTTCGAGCGGCGGAGCGCCCGACTTCGGCTCGCCATTCCCCGTGCTGAACACGGTCAGCCTGGGCAGCCAGGCCCTGAGCGAAAGCTATACCTACGATGTCCTGGGCTTCCTGGCCACGGCGACCAATACGGCCGGCCAGGTCACCCGCTATGTGCATAACGAGAAGGGCCAGCTGCTGCAGATGACGGCGCCCGGCAAGCCGACGGTGTTCACCACTTGGGACAGCGAGGGTAAAAAGCTGTATACAAAAGATATCTTCGGCTACGAGGCGCGCTGGAGCTACGACAGCAACGGCCGCATGGCCACGTCGACCGGCTACGACGGTTCGCTGACCACCTACACTTACGACAACGCCGGCCAGCAGATCGGCACGATCCAGCCGTCCAAAGGCCAGGTGACGACCTACACCTACGATGCCGTGGGCCAGATGAACGGCATCAGCGAAGTGGTCTCGGGTCCGAACGCCAAGCCTGCCTACAACAAGCAGACGACCTACGGTTACGACCTGGCGGGCAACCGTACCCTGGAACGCACCATGCAGGACGGGCGCATCTTCCAGGACAACACCCAGCGCTACGACATGCTGCGGCGCCTGGTCGGCACGGTCGCCAACGATCCGTACGAGGGCGCGCAGTCGCTGGCGTTCGAGTACGACGGCTTCGGCAACCGCAGCCGCTTCACCTCGAGCGCGCCGGGCAAGGGCGCGCAGCGCAATGAAGACGGCTACTTCATGTTCGACGCCCTGAACCGCATGATCGTGTCGAATGCGGCGGACGGGGCCGGCACCGTGAGCAGCGCGTCGGTGGTGCGCACCTTCGAGACTGGCGGCAAGCTGAGCACGTCGACAAGGGCCAACCGTACCGAACGCTACGAGTACGACGCCATGAACCGCCTGGTGAGCACGAGCGTGAACGGGAAGTTCGCCTTCGCCACCAGTTACGACGCCCTCGGACGGGTGGTGGCCGACGCGGTCCAGCCGGACTTGCCGACCGACCTGACCGGCGGATTGGTGATGCCGACGGCGCCGGTCGCCCCGGTCGCGCCCGAGGTGCCGCCGGCCGGCAGCACGGCGGCCGTGATGGAGCTGTACGCCAAGCAGAACGCGCAGTACAAGCTCGACCTGGCCGCCTACGACAAGGCCGTGGCAGCCTATCCGCAGGCGGTACAGGACTTCAAGGACCAGCAAGCCTATCTGGGATCGATGTATGGCGTGCTCGACACGGCCAGCGGCTACGAGCGTCACATCCGCCTGTTCGATGCCGCCGGCAACATGACCCTCGAGCAAGCCTTCCAGGACAATGGGCGCATCAAGCACCAGGTGACGAATGAAAAATTCGACATCGGGGGCAACGTGCTGGCGTATCACGTCGATTCGCTGGTGGGCGACCACGTACTCAATACTTACACGAACACCTATCGTGTGGGCGTGAACGGCATGGTGGCCGATGGCAGCTCGGGCTATATGCGCATGATTACCGGCAAAATGGCCGGCAAGCGCGGCGACACGTCCAGCAACCGGCAGATCTACGATCCGAACGGCGTGATGATCGGCATCGAGTACATGAACAGCGGGGCGAAGCCGACCTCCGGTGCGTGGATGAAGACCTTCATCACCGATGCGCGCGGGAATATCCTGCTGAGCCGGATTGCCGAACACGATTCGCCGACGCAGGAACAGCACCAGATCATCACGGATGGCGAGCTGCTGCTGCGCTACAGCACGACGTACGGCGGATTCGGCAAGAACGTCAGCGACGACGGCAGGAACGCCTTCTGGAAAGCCTACGACAACGAGGTCAGCCAGAGTATGCTGACCCCGGGCGGCGTGAATGCGGCCGGCGAAAGCGCGGCCAGCGGCGGCACCGTGGAAGCGGCCGATGGCGATACCCTGAGCAGCGTGGCGCTGCGCGTGTATGGCACGAAGGATGCTTGGTATCGCCTTGCGGAAGCGAACGACCTGGAGTTCGACTCGGTCCTGAAAACCGGGCAGGTGCTGGTGACGCCGGCGGTGGCGACCGATGGCGGCAGCAAGCTGAGCTTTAATAACGGCAAGCTGGTCGGCAGTACCGCGCCGACCCTGCCGGCACCGCCGCCGCCGAGCGACAACTGCTTCGTGGCGATGCTGCTCATCATCCTGGTGATCGTGGTGTGCATTGTGGCGCCGTATGCGGCGGCGGCGGCGGCTCAGGTTGCCGGGGCGGGCTATGCCGCGGCGGCGCCGTTCGTTGCGGGCGCCATCATGGGGGCGGCGACCAGCCTGGCCACGGAAGTGGTGTCCGTCGCTGCGGGCAAGAAGGATAGCTTCGAATGGAAGAATGTTGGCATGGGGGCGGTGACCGGCGCGATCAGCGGCGGGCTCAATCTGACAGGCGTTGCGGCGGCCGATGCGGTGATCAAGAGCGTCGTCGTGCAGGGCGTGTCGATCGCCACCGGCATGCAGGAGAAATTCAGCTGGGCTGCGGTGGCGGGCGCTGCCGTCAGTGCCGGGGTGACGCAGGCGATGACGCCGGAGTCGTCGGTCAATCTGGGAGACAGTCAGGCCCAAAACATACCGACCGAGCGCTTCAGTGATGGCTTCTCGCGTGGTGCGATGGCCGGGCTGGCGGGGCGGATGACGACCGCCCTGCTGTCGCCGGGCAAGGTGAACTATGCGATGATAGCGCTTGGTGCACTGGGTGATGGGGTCGAGAGCGGCGTTGCGACGGAACGAACCTACATGAGCGCACGCGGGAAAGGTTTGTTCGGCAATTCTATTGTTCGGAATGACGAACTTGGCTCGACCAGGACGGAAAATTCTTATTCGGTTGCGCTCGGCAATCCGCCGGGAACCAGCTTGACAAATCGCGGCCAATTTGAAACTTACACAAGACCGGAAGTAGAGGGGCAAGGCACGTTGTTGCCGGGTGCTGAGGTCAACGCCCCGATGGACGGGATGAAATTCGCCTCCATAGGACCGAGTAATATTTACGCACAAATGCTCGCGAACCTGACGTCACATGACAGCGAATACGACTTCGTCTCGCGAGCAGAGTTGACGGAACTGTCACGCGCAGCAGACGCAAATGGAGGCGTACTTCCTACGATGACTCCAGCTGGCGATGGCCCCGTTAACGAACCAAGCTATTTGGCTCAGTCTGAAGTTGATAGAGAGAATTATCTTTTGGCACAGCGTTCCGGCGCGGTATCCAGTATGTCTACGGCGGGAATAGTCAAGTCGGAGGGTAAGGATTATTATTTGACAATGCGCGATAAAAATGGACTTGGAATCTATCAGAGCAGGGACTTTACGACCAGTTCTTATAGTGAACCGATAGGCTCTGGATCTCCGACCGGGAGCGATGCGCAAAACAATATTCCGCAAGTGATAATTAGAGGAAAACGCGATACTTCTCAATCGGTTGAGGATTCAGCTAAGCAGGCTATGCGACTATCGTGGCTGAATTTTCTTGGCGCCCCCACGCGTAGCGTCGTGAGAAATCCGAATCCGGTTACTCCCCAGATAACCGTGCCTAGATCGCCGGAGAGACTCCTGTCGAGACAGGAGATCGAAGATCGTGATAAACAATTAATGCGGCTTGCCACAGTAAATTCTTCTGGCCGGCCGCGAACAAGCACTGCAAGAAGCAGAAACGCTTCCGCGGAAAGTGCTCGAATGGAACGGTGGAATAGTACGAAAGAACATATCGTCCGCGCCGCGTTAATAGCGGATGTCGATGCAGGTGTTCTGGCGAAAATCGCAAATTTTGAGTCTCGTGGATTTGATGTGACTGCAAGGCCTATCTCTCGGCGAGCACCAGCTCTGAACACGAAACGACAATTTGATGGTGTTATGGCAATGTCAACAGCCCACGGTTTAGGGCAGTTGTTGGACGGTGCTTGGAAAGATATGGTGAATAACTATGGTTCCAAATATGGAATTGAAAACGCTCGCAACCTGTCAGAGACTGAAGTTAAAAGATATCGTACCGACGTGGCGATTCAGGCAGGAACATTGGCCGAGTTTACAAGGATCAATGTCGTAGCGGGGAGGCAAATCGGGGGAGCGGATGACGACGCGAATGTATATGCCTTACATAACCTGGGCGCCGGCGATGGAAGACGATTCCTGACCGCTTATCGAAATACTCCGAACGCTTCGGTGCGAAGTGTGCTTAGCAATCGAGTCATTTCGGTGAACACATCTCTTTACGGTGACGACGGTTCCATGTCGCTTAGTCAGGCATACAGAAATATGGGTAATGTGATGAGGGCCGGAGATGCGTTTGCAGACGAGGCTAGAACAATGCAGAGAAATTTAAGGAATAGATAATTCATGAAGAAAAATATCGTTAATTTTTGCGCAGCGCTGTCAATGTCGATCGTTTCATCATTTGCTGCCGCGCAATACGCTGATGTCGACGGACGGTATACCTCGGACTCCATCCACTTGCAGATCATCGTATTAAATCCTGAAAGCGGGGACGTTGCAGCCACAACTAGTGTAATCACGGGCGCTTGCTCAGGGAATATTGCAGGGCTGGGTAAGGTATCCGGAAACAAGCTCTCATTTTCTCCTTACGTAAAGGAAGCGGGTGCGGAATCATGCGTTGTTCACGTCGAGTTCGATGGGAATAGAAAACGTGCCAAGATATCCGCAGCCGGTGTTTGTAGCGCTTATCACGGTGGGGGATGTGGTTGGGAAGGAAAAACGACGTTGAAAAAGTCGCGTTAAGGGATTCGCCGCGTCTTATGTCTAAACGCATATGGTTGATCATTAGTTTGACGCAATGATATCCATTTGTTTCCTGGTAATGCATGAAATACGGCGGTTATTTTCTTTTACTGCATTCTGTTTTTTGATATCTTTATCAGTAATCTTGAGCGCGGCACATTTCCATCAACGCCGGGTGTGCGAAGTTTTTTAGAGGGTGTGTAAAGTGAGGTTTGCAATAAATTTGCACTAGCCGTCGTGTTGCACAGCTAGTGCAGGGGGCCTCATGCTCACGAAGATCGCATCGATCCGGGTTTTTATTCTTAATTGATGACTTAGAAATATCGACTCATTATGTCCACAACACTATCTACCCTGGACCAGGCTGAACTCCACCAGCTTGCCATCAACGCCAGCGCCTCCGGCGACGACGGCGCGGCCATCGTCTATTTCAAGGAGGCGGCGTCCCGCCCGGACGCCTCGGGCACCACGCACTTCCTGCTGGGCGCCCATTACGCCCAGATCAGGATGTACGACCGTGCCGCCGGCGAAATGGAGGCGGCCCTCGCGCTCGACCCGGGTTTGTCGATCGCGCGCTTTCAGCTTGGCTTGCTCTGGCTGACCAGCGGCGACGTTGCGAAAGCGGTCGCCGTACTGACACCCTTGCAGGAATTGCCCGACAGCGATCCCTTGCATCGCTTCGGTCAGGGATTGGTCTTGCTCGCGCAGGACCAACTGCCTGAATCGAGCGCTGCCCTGGCGAAGGGAATCGAACTGAACCACACCAATCCCGCGCTCAACAAGGACATGCAGATGTTCATCGACGATATCGCCAAAGCCCTGGCGGGCGTCGCCGCAGCGCCACCAGCCACGACCCCGGAACCGGTGGCGGAAGAGACCGTCGAGGACAGCCCCTACCATCGCCACCTGCTGATGTCCGCGTACGGCGGCACGCTCCCGAAGTAAGGTCGTCCCGATCAGCTACAATCGGCGTCTGCGCGGGTTCTGCCCGCGCACGACCTGCGCAGACGCCATGCCGCACCCACCACCTCCCGGACCCGAATCATGCAAGAACCGACATCGCAAGAAGAATTGACGCGCCAGCGCGACCGTACCGAGAGTTACCTCAAGGCCGATCCCAACAACAAGCAATTGCTGACCCGCGCAATCGAGCTCAATCTTGCCTTGTCGAACCCGGCCGGTGCCGAGCCGCATGCGCTGGCGGCCGTTGCCGCCTTCCCGCACGATCCGATGATCGTCTGCCTGCAAGCGCACGTGTTCGCCGCCCAGCAGCGCTGGAGCCAGGCCGCGCCCATCTACGCCGGCTTGCTTGCCCAGATCAGCGACCCGGACCTGGCGTTCAGCCTCGCGACCTGCCAGGTGTGGCTCGGTCAGCACCAGGCCGCGCTGGACACCATGGCGCCGTTCGAACGCGCTCCCGACCTGCCTGCGGCAACGGTCACCTTGCTGGTCCGCGCCTACCATCACGTCGGCAAGCTTGACCGCGCTATCGAACTGATCGAGCACAACGAAGCGCGCCTGGCCACCGATCCTGTCTTCATGGCTGCCGCCAGCATGGCTTACATCGACAGCAACAAGGGCGCCGATGCCGTGCGCATGAGCGCAGCCGCGCTGGCCCATGGCGAACGTCCGATCGAAGCGTTGGTCGTGAGCGCGACCCTGTGCCTGGAAAACGCCGACGCCGACGGCGCCCTGGCCCAGTTCCAGGAAGCGCTTGCGCTCAATCCGCAGGAAGGACGCATCTGGAACGGACTGGGCATGGCCAATCTGCTCAAGCAGGATTTCGCCACCGCAGAACAGCAACTCGAGCGCGCTTCCGAACTGATGCCGACCCACATCGCCACCTGGAATGCGCTCGGCTGGTGCCGCCTGATGAGCAACCGGCTGCCCGAGGCCGATGTCGCCTTCGCGCGCTCGCTGGAACTCGACCGCAACCTCAGCGAAACCCACGGCTCGATCGCGCTGGTCGCGGCCCTGCGCGGCGATCGTTCCGTGGCCGAAGCGGCCTTGCAGCGCGCCATGCGCCTCAATCCCCAGTGTGTCTCCGGCACCGTGGCGCGCATGGCCCTCGACGGTCAGCTGGGCGACATCGAGCGCTTCCGCGCGACCACGCTGAAAGCCACCGCAGGGCGCAAGAATCTGTTCGGCGTGGAGTTCAGCGACATTGCCCTGCGCGTTCTCGACGCCGAAAAACGGCGTGCCTCGAACGCCGCGCCGCCAGCGGATTGATGCTGCAAGGGGCGTCCTCACGCGTCCCGCGTTCCGCGTGTTTCAGCCGACGCGGCGCGCGAGCATGGTGCTGAAGCATTCCTGGCGCAATCCCGTTTGCGCCAGCGATGCCCCATCGCACGTCTTCGAAAGACGAACGAATTGCACGATCCGCGGCCTTGTTCCGACTGTCCCATCCCTTTCCCTAAGCCGATGCATTGCATCGAGCGCGTGCGCTAGGGCACGTCCCGGTGCACATCGCGGTACATCAGCATATCGACCAGGCGCTCTTCCTTGTCCGCATCGAAGCCGCAGGTCGCCTCGAACCGCTTCGGATTCTCGTAGGTTCCGAACAGCATGTCCCACCACACGATATCGCCGTAGTTGTTCTTGTGCCGTCCGTATTGATGGTGAATCCGGTGCATTTCCGGGCGCTGGAAGAGATAGCCGATCCAGCGCGGCGTGCGCACGCTGGTGTGATAGAAGAACTCGCCCAGCGCCGTGCACAGCGTGTAATACGCACCGGCCTCCGGCGACAGTCCCAGCAAGGTGTACACCAGCAGGCTGCCGATGATCGAATTGACCAGCATTTCCCCCGGATGCTTGTAAAACGAGGTGATCACCTCGATCCGGCGCGGACTGTGGTGAATCTGGTGAAAATGCAGCCACAGCCAGTCGACCTCATGGCGCCAGCGGTGCCACCAGTAAAACACGAAGGTGGCAATGAAGTAGGCCAGCATGCCGCCCGCGACCGGATTGAGGTAATGCGACAGCCGGAAGACGGATTGCGCCGACAGCCAGCGCTCCCAGCTGATCCCGGCCAGCACCACGATCGCCAGTTGGGCCGCATTGATCAACAGCACCCGCAGCGGCCAGGTGCGGATCTTGGGCAATTTCCAGCCCGGAATGACGCGTTCAAGAACGAAGCACGCCGCGAACACGGCGAAGATGGTGGGTAGCATGACAGTCTCCATGGCAGGTCGGGAACGCAGTCTGGCACGCCGGCAAACGATGTGAAGTTGGCATGCGCTCGGTACTGCGACGCGGTGCCGCCGGTAGCGCGCGACGATCCTGCACGCTCGCGCACGTCTGCGCGAAACGCTCACCGTGGCGCGTGTCCTCCCCGGTTTCCTGGCGCCGGCATGCATGCCGCATCGGCGCGCCTACCCCTTCGGCATGGGCGCGCCATCCTTGCCTTCAGAGCGATAATAAATTTCATAAATATTAAGAATGCCTGAAATGCAATTGCGTTACACTGGCCCCGCTGTTGATTTTTATGCAACGCATTCTGCATATTCACATCCGTGGATGGGCTAATCAAGACAAGGAAAAACATGACAAGAGCAATGGGTAAACGTGTTCATGCATTGGCGGTAAGCGGTCTGTTCGGCGCGGCGGCACTGGGGGCCATGGCTGGCGCCCAGGCCCAGGCCGGCACGGCCGGGGCCAGCCTGGCACAGCCGGCGGCGAACGTGCTCGCGGCGTCCGTACCGGCGCGTATCACCAACGAGGCCGGCAGCGTCCACTACATCGTCACTTTCGCCGACGCCGCCGCGCAGCGTTACTCTGCCAAGGCGGTCAGCGACCCGCGCTTCGGCGCCGATCATGATGGCAGGGTGATGCGCCTGCTGCACGAGGTCGAAGCCGCGCACCGGATCGCCGCCACGCACGCGTACAGCCACACCCTGCAAGGTTTTGCCGCGTATCTCACGGTGCAGCAGGTCGAGGCGTTGCGGCGCGATCCGCGCATCAAGGCGGTGGCGGCCAACGTGCCCATCGAATCGAGCGCCAGCGCTGTCTGGAGCGATGTGGCGGTCGGCGCCAGCACCCTGCCTTGGGGCGTGCAGGCGGTCGGCGGCAGTTCCACCAGCAACGGCGGCGCCACGGTCTACGTCGTCGACAGCGGCATCGGCAACCATCCCGATGTCGCCGTCAGCGCGCGCTGGAATGCACCGGGCGCCTGCGCGATCGGCACCTATCCGCATTCGACCTTTGTGGCGGGCATCATTGCGGCCCGCAACGATACGGTCGGCGTCACCGGCGTCAACGCCGGCGTCAAGCTGGTCTCGCTTGCCTATGGCGATAACCAGTGCGCGGCGCAAAGCAAGACGCTCGCCAATGCCATCGCGGCGCTGGACGAGGCCAAGCGCCGCATCCGCATCGGCGGACGCGTGGCCGTGGTCAATTTGTCGAGCAACTTCGAGATGCCGACCGCGACCACGCCCGGGACGCCGCTGGCGCCAGCCTTCATGCAAAGCGTGCGTTCCCTGATCAAGCCCGATCCGGCCACCGGCTATCCGGGGGCGTTTTTCGTGCAGTCGGCCGGCAACAAGTACAAGGACGCCTGCCAGTGGAGCTTCAACGACCGCCTGCCGTCCGACGGCGCGATGGTGGTCGGTGCGATCGACAATAACGGCCAGCCGGTGCAGCCCTTGAACGGCGAGGGCGGCTTCAATGCGGGCGACCCCAGGTTCGGCCCGGAGCCAGGCTCGAATTTCGGCCCCTGCGTCGACGCGTGGGCGCCGGGCAAGCGGATCGTATCGACCTGGATGAACGGTACCGCCCCGACCTATATCAGTAGTTCCGGTACTTCGTGGGCGGCGCCGCACGTGGCGGCCCTGGCCGCGCGCCTGATCGAAACCACGCCTACCTTGCGCACCCCGGCCGAGGTGGAAAACGCCGTCCGCGCGCGCCTGGTCAGCGGCGGCGCCCTCACGCAGGGACAGCCGCTGCGCAGCGCCAGCCTGACCGGCGCTGCCTATAGCGCGCGTCCGACGGTCGAGTTCAAGATCGGCTCGCTGCCTTCCGGCCCGACCCCGCCCGTCTTCGGCGATGCCCCCACGCCGGCGCTGGTCGGCAGCGGCAAGTTCTTCCTGCGCTACGATGCGATCGGCGCGCAGAGCTGCGACGTGCGCAGTTATGTGGATGGCAACCTGGTGGAGCAGAAGCTGGGACAGGCGCCCGTGTTTACCTGGGGCGAGCTGACGCGCGGTGTCGGCCTGCACCGCTGGGACGTCGACTGCCGCGCGGCGAACGGCGCGACCAATAGCGCCAGCGCCTCGGCCCGCGTGGTCAAGGCCGCGCCGGCGCCAGTCGTGGTGTTCAGCATCGATGGCGTGCCTACGGTAAAAGGCGTGCGCCGCTTCATTCCGACCACCCAGGCATTCACCCTGTCCTACGCTGCGGCAGGCGCGAGCAGCTGCAATGTGCTTGCCTACCGCACTGCGCCGGACGGCTGGCTCGGCCCATGGTTTGAAAGTCCCAACCAGCCGGCAGCGTACAGCTGGACCGGGCTCAGGCTCACAGTGGCGACGCATCGCTGGAGGGTCGAGTGCAAGACCAGCAATCCAAGCTATCCGATCATCAGCGCCGAGCAGGAGATCGATGGCTACTGAGGCCATCGGCCGCACGGCATAGCGCATCATCGGCCCGATCCATCCACTGTTGCTCGGTTTCCCGGCCAGTGGGTGGTGCGATCAAGGGGGCAGTCAGCGCTATCGATACCTCACGCAGCAGAACGCGGCGCCGGTGGAGCAGCTAGCCGCCGCCGCGTTGCTGGAAGTACAGGCACACGGCCTGGCGCGGATCGTCGCGGCGTTGAGGGCACGATGCGCGCGACACGTGTAGCTGGCTGGCGCATGGCATTGCTGGAAAAGTCTATGATGGTGAATTGTAAAATTCACCATTTAACGGAGACGCCCGCCATGCTGACCATCAGTGCCTTCCAATACGTTCCTCCCTTCGCCCAGGGCGTCGTGCGCGATCTGCGCGTGCGCTGGGCGCTCGAAGAAGCCGGCCTGCTGTACGACGTGCGCCTGATCGGCCCGCCCGACCAGCGTTCACCCGACTACCTCGCCCTGCAACCGTTCGGCCAGGTCCCGATGCTGCAGGATGGCGACTTCACGATGTTCGAATCGGGCGCGATCGTGCTGCATATCGCACAGCGCAGCGGCGCCCTGTTTCCCAGGGAAGAAGCGGGCAGGGCGCGCGCCACCAGCTGGATCTTCGCGGCCTTGAATACGCTCGAGGTGCCGATCCAGCAGCTGGCCGCGATCGACTTCTTTTACGCCGAAGAGGAGTGGGCCAAACAGCGCCGTCCGGGCGCGGTGGAAGACGTGCACGTTCGCCTGCGCCAGTTGTCCGCCTGGCTGGGCGAGCGCGACTATCTGGACGGCGCCTTCAGCGCGGGCGACCTGATGATGACCACGGTGCTGCGCATCCTGCGCCACACCACCATGGTGGAAGCGTATCCGAATCTCAAGGCTTACCAGCAGCGCTGCGAGGCGCGTCCGGCCTTCCAGAAAGCCCTGCGCGACCAGATGGCCGCCTTCGAACGCGGCTAGGGTGACCCAAGCTGAGCTAAGCCGGCTTGCGCAGCACCCACTGCAGCAGCTCCTCGCCGTCGGCGTCGCGCACGCGGGCGCCGGCTTCGAAGCCGAGCTTGCCGACCACGCGCAAGGAGGCGATATTGTCCGGCGCAATCTGCGCCAGCACGCGCTCCACCGCGCCGCTGGCAAAAGCGATGCGCGCCAGTTCGCGCACGGCGTCGGTGGCGATGCCCTGTCCGTGCCAGCCGGAGGCGACGCCATAGCCGATCTCCACCTGGCCGTCCTGCGGTTCGTCCTTGAATCCGCAGGCGCCGACCACCATCTGGTCGCTCACGCGCAGCATGACGAAGGTGGCGCACCAGCCGGGGCTTTTGCCGGCCTCGAGGTGCGCCAGCGCGCGCTGCGCGACAAAGGCGGGGGGCAGGGCGCCGGGGGCGGCATGGCCGACGTAATGGCGCGGCGTGCGCGCGGCGGCAAGCGTGCGCAGGTCGGCCAGGCCGAGAAGCTGTAAGATGATGGTCATGGGGAACAAAGCGGGGATAAAAAAACCCCGCTCGGAAGCGGGGTTTTTTACATCGGTGATTGCTTAAGCAGCCTGGATGTTGGAAGCTTGCTTGCCTTTAGGGCCTTGCGTGACTTCGAATTGAACTTTTTGACCTTCTTTGAGGGTCTTGAAACCGTTCATGTTGATTGCGGAGAAGTGCGCGAACAGATCTTCGCCGCCGTCATCTGGAGTGATGAAGCCAAAACCTTTGGAATCATTGAACCACTTAACTGTACCTGTTGCCATAAAAGAACTTTCAAAATTATAACCAATCACACGAGCCATAAAAGCAAGAAGCTTCTGCCCCCTCCTCAGCCTGCTCACTTCTTATCAACAAGTACATAAGTACAAGTCGATAACCGCATTGTTGGTTGAAAAAATATTCAAGTCAAGCGCTTTTGCATGGGAATTGCCAAATTCCTCACACTCTGCGAAAAAGCAACTCTTGATTTACCGAATTAGGTCGCCATCTGCGCATGGATCGGAAAACGCGTAAGATGGAAAACAAATGTAAATGCCCTGATATTTACCCATAGCATCATCGTCGAAAGCATTAGAATAAGCGTATGGCCACTAAGCAAGATACCGAACAACTGCTGGAGCGGCAGACGGTCAAGCCGCCGCCGCTGTACCAGGTAGCACTACTGAACGATGACTACACGCCCATGGAGTTCGTGGTCGCGGTCATCCAGGAATACTTCAACAAAGACCGGGAGACGGCCACGCAGATCATGCTGTCCGTCCATCGTCATGGCAAGGGAGTGTGTGGCGTGTTTTCCAAAGATATAGCGTGTACCAAAGTGGAGTTTGTATTAACGCATGCGCGCAAGGCGGGGCACCCCCTGCAGTGCGTGATGGAGGAAGTATGATTGCGCAGGAATTGGAAGTCTCTTTACACATGGCCTTTGTCGAAGCTCGGCAAGCACGGCATGAATTCATCACCGTTGAGCATTTGCTGCTGGCGCTTCTGGACAACCCATCGGCCGCCGAAGTCCTGCGCGCCTGTGCCGTCAACATTGAAGACCTGCGCAAGACGCTGACCAATTTCATCGGCGACAACACCCCGACCGTGCCCGGCACGGGCGAGGTCGACACGCAGCCGACGCTTGGTTTCCAGCGCGTGATCCAGCGTGCCATCATGCACGTTCAATCCGCCTCGAACGGCAAGAAGGAAGTCACCGGCGCCAACGTGCTGGTGGCGATCTTCGGCGAAAAAGACTCGCACGCGGTCTACTACCTGCACCAGCAGGGCGTGACCCGCCTCGACGTGGTCAACTTCATTTCGCATGGCGTGCGCAAGGACCAGCAGGTCGACTCGCAAAAAACCTCCGAAGGCGTGGAAGAAGCGCAAGTCGAAGGCCAGGCCAAGGAAAGCCCGCTCGACCAGTTCACGCAGAACCTGAACAAGGCCGCCGCCGAAGGCAAGATCGATCCGCTGATCGGACGCGAAGAAGAAGTCGACCGCGTGATCCAGATCCTGTGCCGCCGCCGCAAGAACAATCCGCTGCTCGTCGGTGAAGCCGGGGTCGGCAAGACCGCGATCGCCGAGGGCCTGGCCTGGCGCATCACGCAGGAAGAAGTGCCCGAAATCCTGCAGAATGCCATCGTGTATTCGCTCGACATGGGCGCGCTGCTGGCCGGCACCAAGTACCGCGGCGACTTCGAGCAGCGCCTCAAGGCGGTGCTCAAGCAGCTCAAGGAAACCCCGCACGGCATCCTGTTCATCGACGAGATCCACACGATCATCGGCGCCGGTTCGGCGTCCGGCGGCACCCTGGACGCGTCCAACCTGCTGAAGCCGGCGCTCGCCAACGGCCAGCTCAAGTGCATCGGCGCGACCACGTACACGGAATTCCGCGGCGTGTTCGAAAAAGACCATGCCCTGTCGCGGCGCTTCCAGAAGGTCGACGTCAACGAGCCGACCGTCGAGCAGACCGTGCAGATCTTGCGCGGCCTCAAATCGCGCTTCGAAGAGCACCACGGCGTGAAGTACTCGTCGTCGGCGCTGTCGACCGCGGCCGAGCTGGCGGCGCGCTTCATCAACGACCGCCACCTGCCCGACAAGGCGATCGACGTCATCGACGAAGCCGGCGCCGCGCAGCGCATCCTGCCGAAATCGAAGCAGAAAAAGACCATCGGCAAGGCCGAGATCGAGGACATCATCGCCAAGATCGCGCGCATCCCGCCGCAGACCGTCAACCAGGACGACCGCAGCAAGCTGCAGACCATCGACCGCGACCTGCGCAACGTCGTGTTCGGCCAGGAGCCTGCCATCGATGCGCTGTCCTCGGCGATCAAGATGGCGCGCGCCGGTTTGGGCAAGACCGACAAACCGATCGGCTCCTTCCTGTTCTCCGGTCCGACCGGGGTCGGCAAGACCGAGGTGGCCAAGCAACTGGCCTTCATCCTCGGCATCGAGCTGATTCGCTTCGACATGTCGGAATACATGGAACGCCACGCCGTCAGCCGCCTGATCGGCGCGCCGCCGGGCTACGTCGGCTTCGACCAGGGTGGTTTGCTGACCGAAGCCATCACCAAGAAGCCGCACGCGGTGCTGCTGCTCGACGAGATCGAAAAAGCGCATCCGGATATCTTCAACATCCTGCTGCAGGTGATGGACCATGGCACCCTGACCGATAACAACGGGCGCAAGGCGGACTTCCGCAACGTGATCATCATCATGACGACCAATGCCGGCGCCGAAAGCCTGACCAAGCGCTCGATGGGCTTTACCGACTCCAAGGCGGCGGGCGACGAGATGGCCGACATCAAGCGTATGTTTACGCCCGAGTTCCGCAACCGGATCGACGCCACCATCAGCTTCCGTGCGCTGGACGAAGAAATCATCCTGCGCGTGGTCGACAAATTCCTCATGCAGCTGGAAGAACAGCTGCACGAGAAGAAAGTCGAAGCCATCTTCACCGAGAAACTGCGCAAGTTCCTCGCGAAGAAAGGATTCGATCCGCAGATGGGAGCACGGCCGATGTCGCGCCTGATCCAGGACATGATCCGCAAGGCGCTGGCCGACGAACTGCTGTTCGGCCGCCTGGTCAGCGGTGGCCGGGTCACGGTCGACATGGACGACAAGGATACGGTCACGCTGGAATTCCCCGAATCCGACGCGGCGCCCCCACCGGCGGCACCGGAAACGGTCGAAATCGAATAAGCAACAGCCAACAAAAAAGCCCGCACACGATGCGGGCTTTTTTTATCCCCGGTCCCGCTGTCGAGTCCGTGTCCACTCCGGTGCCAGGCACCGGCTGGACATTTTTTATCCCCCGCCCCACTGTCGCGTCCGTGTCCACTCCGGTGACAGGCACCGGCTGGACAAAGTCCCGCTGTCGCGTCCGTGTCCACTCCGGTGACAGGCACCGGCTGGACAGGCACCGGCTGGACACAGTCCCGCTGTCGAGTCCGTGTCCACTTCGGTGACAGGCACCGGCTGGACAAAGTCCCGCTGTCGCGTCCGTGTCCACTCCGGTGACAGGCACCGGCTGGACACCGGCTGGACGCGCACTCAGCGCCGCTGGCGCCGCTGGCGCCGCTGGCGCCGGCACCGCTGCGCGCGCCAGCAGCGGTTCTTTGACCACTGTCACAAACAATCCCCCCGCACCGAAATAGACCTCCTGCAGGCGCGCGGCGATCTGGCGCAGGTCGTCGTTGCCGCTCGCATTGGCCAGTTCCAGCACATGGCGGCAATAGCCCGGATCGACGCGCATGTAGTCGATATCGGTCACGCGGCCTTGCCCGCGCCGCAGTATCACGTGCAGGCGCGACATTAAGGCAAACGCCTGGTTTTCCAGGTGGGCGATGCTGATTTGTTCGGCGGTCGTCATCAATCGAATCCTTTATGGTACGTGCGCGGCCATGCATTTGCCGGATAAGCAAGTTCCCAGCAGTTTGCATGCCAGCTTATACACGCAAACACCGTGCGCTTTATCCGAATTGCATTGCCCGCGCACCAATGTGGCGCAGCGCCGTTCGCTTTTGGCGCTAATCCCGCACCGCGCTGTCAAGTGATTCCCGCCAGGCGTTGTTTTCCTCCAGCGTTGTCAAGCCCACGGCGCAAGACTATTGCCGAGTCCGCCTGCTTCATTGAGCAATGTCAAGGATATCGTTTTCAAACAGCATCTAATAGCTATATCGGCGCAGTTCGCCGCAGCCGTAAAAAAACGAGACCGAAACAGGAGATACCATGCATGCCGCAATGAGCTACGCCAGCACCGTGACCGAGCACCTTCCCGCCTCCGTGTACCCGATCGCCGGCGTGGACACCTCGATCACCGCGTTCGTCGGCCGCGCCTTGCGCGGGCCGGTGGACGAACCGGTCAGCATCGCCAGCTTCACCCAGTTCGAACGCCTGTTCGGCGGCCTGTGGGAACACAGCGCGCTGGGATACGCGGTGCGCGATTTCTTCCTCAACGGCGGCAGCAAGGCCGTCATCGTGCGTCTGTACCGCGCGCCGGACCCGATCGACGGCGTGGTGCGCAGCCATGCCATCGTGCGCGCCGGCGCGTTGACCTTGCAGGCGCGCGACCCCGGCACCTGGGGCAATGCGCTGCAGGTGCGCGTCGACCATGAACTGCTCACGGGCGACCCGGACAGCTTCAACCTGTCGGTGCGCGACAGCGCCACCGGCCATGTCGAGGTATTCCGCAATGTCTCGCTCGGCGCCGGCCATCCGCGCCGGGTCGACCTGGTCTTGCGCAGCATCTCGCGCCTGGTCACGATGAGCGGCAAGCTGCCCGCCGGGCGCCCCGACAGCCATCCGCGCGCGCCGCAACAGGGCGACGCCTGGGAGTGCGGCGCCGCCAGCAATTCGGGCGTGATGGATGCCGACCGCGCCGTCGAGGAACTGCCGCTCACGCTGGCGGACTTCATCGGCAAGGGTAACCTGGCGCGCAAGTCCGGCCTGTATGCGCTCGACCGCGCCGACCTGTTCAACCTCCTGTGCATTCCTCCCTATCTGGACAACGGCGGCGACCTGCTCGACGCGGGCGTTCACAGCGCCTTGCTGGCCGAAGCGGGCGCTTACTGCGAACTGCGGCGCGCCATGCTGCTGGTCGATCCGCCGCCGGAGTGGGACAGTGTCGACAATGCCGTCGAAGGCGTGGCCGCCCTCGGCACCAGCAGCCGGAATGCGGCGCTGTTCTTCCCGCGCCTGCGCCAGCCGGTCGACCAGCGCGGCGGCCGGCCGACGCGCCTGGCGCCGTGCGGCGCGGTGGCGGGCATCATCGCCCGCACCGACCAGCAGCGCGGCGTCTGGAAGGCGCCGGTCGGCATGGATGCGACCCTGATCGGCGTGCCGGAACTGAGCGTGCCGGTGTCCGACAGCGAGAACGGCATGCTCAACCCCCTCGGCATCAACTGCCTGCGCAGCATGGCGTCGGCGGGCCGCATCGTGTGGGGCGCGCGCACGCTGCATGGCGACGACCCCGATGGCGCCCAGGGCAAGTGCATTCCGGTGCGGCGCACCGCGCTGTACATCGAAGAGAGCCTGGTGCGCGGCACGCGCTGGGTGATGTGCGAGCCGAACGACGACCAGCTATGGGCGCAGATCCGCCAGAGCATCCACGCCTTCATGGTCGGCCTGTTCCGCCAGGGCGCCTTCCAGGGCAAGACGCCGCACGACGCGTTTTTCGTGCGCTGCGGTCCGGAGACGACCACGCAGGACGATATCGATCACGGGGTGGTCAACATCACGGTCGGTTTCGCGCCGCTCAAGGCCGGCCAGTTCGTGCTGGTGCACGTGCAGCAGGCGGCCGGCCAGGTGCGCAGCCACTGACGCCTGGCCGCGCGAGCGCTGCGGGCCTAGATGGCGGCCAGCGCGGCGCGCAGGTCGTCGCGCAGGTCTTCCACGTGCTCCACGCCGACCGACAGGCGAATCAGCCCGTCGCTGATGCCGAGCAGCGCGCGCTGCGCCGGCGGAATGGTCGCATGCGTCATCAGGGCAGGGTGCTCGATCAGGCTTTCGACGCCGCCCAGGCTCTCGGCCAGGGTGAACACCTCGCAGCGTTCCAGGAAGCGGCGCGCGCCCGCCAGGTCGGTATCGAGCTGGATCGAGATGATGCCGCCGAAGCCGTTCATCTGGCGCCTGGCCAGCGCGTGCTGCGGATGCGAGGCCAGTCCCGGATAGAAAACGCGGCCGACCTTCGGCTCTTTTTCCAGCCACGCGGCCAGGTCCAGCGCGCTGGCGCAGTGGCGTTCCAGCCGCAGCGCCAGGGTCTTGATGCCGCGCAGGACCAGGAAGCTGTCGAACGGTCCCTGGATCGCGCCCACCGAATTCTGCAAAAAGCCCAGCTGCTCGGCCCATGCCGCCTGCTGCTCGCCGGCGCCGACCACGGCGATGCCGCCGATGACGTCCGAGTGGCCGTTCATGTACTTGGTGGTCGAGTGGACCACGATGTCGATCCCCAGCTCCAGCGGACGCTGGACGATCGGGCTGGCGAAGGTGTTGTCGCACACCGAGATGATGCCGCGCTCGCGGCAGATGTCGCCGATGGCTTTCAAGTCGGCCAGCTTGAGCATCGGGTTGGTCGGCGTTTCGACCCACACCATGCGCGTTTCCGGACGAATCGCCGCCAGCAGTGCAGCCGGATCGGTCAGGTCGACGTAGCTGAAGTCGTGGCCCGCGCTGCGCCGGCGCACGCGCTCGAACAGGCGGTAGGTGCCGCCGTACATATCGTCGCCGGCGATGATGTGCGAGCCGGCGTCGGCCAGTTCCAGCACGGTCGAAATGGCGGCCAGCCCCGAGGCGAAGGCGAACGCCTGCGCGCCGCCTTCGAGGTCGGCCACGCAGCGCTCCAGCGCCCAGCGCGTCGGGTTGTGCGAGCGCCCGTAATCGAGCCCCTTGTGCACCCCGGGGCTCTCCTGCACATAGGTGGAGGTGGCGTAGATCGGCGGCATGACAGCGCCGGTGGACGGATCGGGCGACTGGCCGCCGTGGATCACACGCGTGGAAAGGTGTTTCTTGATCTTGGAGCCGGACAGGGGGTCGGTCACGGAAGTAGTCACGGAGGTAGTCACGGAAGTAGTCACGGAGGTAGTCACGGAGGTAGTCACGATAAGGTCCTGCGCAAGTGGTTGAGAAGGTCGAAGCGGGTAATCAGGCCGTAAAAATGGTCGTCCTCGCTGATGACGGCGGTCAGGCCGCGGTCGAGTATATCGCGCAGTTCGGTCATCCCGGCGGACGGGCGCAGGGTTTGCAGTTCCGACGTCATGGTCGTGCCGACAAGGTCGCGAAAGCGCGTGGCGTCGCCCGTCACGCGCAACAGCAGGTCCGATTCGTCCAGGATGCCGGCCAGGCGACCGTTGTCGATCACCGGCAGCTGCGCCAGGTCGGCGCTGCGCATGCGGTTGAATGCGGTGAGCAGGGTGTCGGACGGCGCCACCGTGACCACGTCGCCGTCGTCGAAACGGCGTCCGATCAGGTCGCGCAGGTCGCCCAGGGCCGGCCGCCGGAGCAGGCCCTGGTCGACCATCCAGCCGTCGCTGTACACCTTGGTCAGGTAGCGGGTGCCGGTGTCGCACACGAAGGTGACCACGTTTTTCGGCGTGCTCTGTTCGCGGCAGTAGCGCAGCGCGGCGGCCAGCAGGGTGCCGCTCGACGAGCCGGCCAGCACGCCTTCTTCGCGCAGCAGCATGCGCGCGCTGCCGAAACTGTCTTCGTCGCTGACGGTGTAGGCGCGCTTCACGCGCGACAGGTCGGCAATGGCGGGAATGAAGTCTTCGCCGATGCCTTCGACCGCCCACGCGCCGGCGTCGGCGCGCAGCACGCCGGTGTTGATGTAGTCGGCCAGGATCGAGCCCTCGGGATCGGCCAGCACGAATTCGAGCTTCGGCTGCACGGTTTCGAAGTAGCGCGACAGGCCGCTCAGGGTGCCCGACGAGCCGACGCCGACCACGATGGCGTCCAGATCGTGGCCGCTCTGCTCCCACAGTTCCGGGCCGGTGGTGGTCTGGTGCGCCAGCGGATTGGCCGGGTTGTTGAACTGGTCGGCGAACCACGAACCGGGAATCTCGCGCGCCAGGCGCGCCGCGACATCCTGGTAGTACTCCGGATGACCCTTGCCGACATCGGAGCGGGTCAGGTGGATTTCGGCGCCCAGGGCCTTGAGGTGGAGGATTTTTTCGATCGCCATCTTGTCGGGCACGACCAGCACCACGCGGTAGCCTTTCAGGCGCGCGACCAGGGCCAGGCCGAGGCCCGTATTGCCGGCGGTGGCTTCGACCACCACGCCGCCGGGCTTGAGGCTGCCGTCGGCTTCGGCCGCTTCGATCATGGCGCGGCCGATGCGGTCCTTGATGGAGCCGCCGGGATTTTGCGATTCGAGCTTGAGGAACAGGCGGCACGGGCCGGTGTCGATGCGGGTCACTTCGATCAGCGGGGTGTTGCCGATCAGGGAAAACAGGGCAGGCTGCGGTGCGGATGACATGAGAACCTCCGAAAGCCGGGTGCCGGCCGCCTGGTGGGCGGCCGGTCCGGCGGAAAAAGGGCGGATCATAGGCTTGCGCTTACGGCAATGGAACGAATAATTCTATGCTTCGATATATGAATTCCGATCCGGTTTGCGCAAGTGCCGCGCATTGCGCGCCTTCAGGTCGACGCCGATTTCAGCTTGCGCCACAGGGTGGTGCGGCTGATGCCCAGGTATGCGGCCGCCTCGTCGCGCCGGCCGCCGAAGCGCGCCAGCACCTCTTCCACGGTGTCGGGCTGCGGCGCCTGTACCGACGGCGGCTGCGCATCGCGCCCCAGTTCCGGCGCGACCGACAGCACGAAGGCCGGCGTCAGGGCCTGCAATGGCTCGGCCGCCAGGAACAGCGCGACCCGCTCCATCAGGTTGCGCAGCTCGCGCACATTGCCCGGCCAGCCATAGCGCTCCAGCAGCGGCGCGCAGCCCGCCATTTCCGCATGCAGGTTCGGATGCGGCCTGGCTCCCAGCGCCGCCAGCGCATTCTTGAGCGACCACTCGGCCAGTGCCGCCACGTCGCCCGCGCGCGCGCACAGCGGCGGCAAGGACAGGCGCAGCACCGCCAGCCGGTAAAACAGATCGGCCCGAAAGCGCCCCTCGCGCACCCGCTGCTCCAGGTCGCAGTGGGTGGCGCTGATCACGCGCACGTTGATCGCAATCGGCCGCGTGCCGCCGACCCGCACCACCTCGCGCTCTTCCAGCACGCGCAACAGGCGCGTCTGCAGCGCCAGCGGCATTTCGCCGATCTCGTCGAGGAACAGGGTGCCCCGGTTGGCCGCTTCGAACAGGCCCGCGTGGCCGCCGCGCCGTGCGCCGGTAAACGCCCCTTCCTCGTACCCGAACAGTTCCGATTCCAGCAGCGACTCGGCCACTGCGCCGCAATTGACGGCCACGAACGGCCGGTTCGCACCCAGGCTGCGCGGGCTTTCGCGGTGTATCGCCTGCGCCACCAGTTCCTTGCCGGTGCCGGTTTCGCCTTCGATCAGCACCGTGGCGGGCGAGCGCGCATACAGCACCACCGCCTGGCGCAAGGTCTCCATGGCGGCGGACTCGCCGCGCAGGTCGTTCAGGCCGTGGCGGGTGCGCATGGTGTCGGCCACCACCGGGCGCCGCCCGCTGTTCGATTCGAGCTGGGTCAGGCGCGCCAGTTCCAGCGCATCGTCGAAGGCCTGGCGGATCGACGCGGCCGAATACACGAACACCCCCGTCAATCCCGCTTCCTCGGCCAGGTCGGTGATCAGGCCCGCGCCGACGATGGCCTCGATGCCGGCCGCCTTGAGGTCGTTGATCTGCGCGCGCGCGTCTTCTTCCGTCACGTAGGTGCGCTGCGCGATGCGAAAGCCGAAGGTGCTGGCGAATTCGGCCAGTTCGGGCAGTTGCTGCTGGTAGGTGATCACGCCGATGCGCTCGGCCACGCGGCGCGCGCGCGCCAGCGCCTGCATCACATCGAAGCCGCTGGCCTTGGCGATCACCACCGGCACCGACACGCGGCCCTTGAGGTAGGCCGCGTTCGAGCCGGCCGCGATCACGACGTCGCAGCGTTCCGTGGCCATGCGCTCGCGGATATGCCGGGCGGCTTCGTCGAAGCCCAGGTTGACCGGCTCGATCGACGCCAGATGGTCGTATTCGAGCGTGATATCGCGGAACAGGTCCGACAGGCGCGAGACGGACACGGTCCAGATGACCGGCTTGTCGTTGCCGTCCGGGGCGGTGCGGGAAGAATAGGGCATGTTTCAATTTTACCGCAGTTGCGTTTCAGGCGTTTCAAATTGAAACAATATGCAACGCGCGCAGAGCGGCACAGCCTGTTTCAAATCTGCGCAAACCATTGAATATAAAGACCTTTCGACAAACTGCCAGGCAGTGGCACGGCGCTTGCAATGCAGCCGGCATGGCATTCCAACGCATCACCCGAGGAGAAAACGCAATGAGAGAATCACGAGGCGCGATGTTCCGCCGCGCAGTCCAGGAAGAGTCGCCCTTGCAGGTTGTCGGCACCATCACCGCCTACACCGCGCGCATGGCCGAACAGACCGGCTACAGGGCCGTGTACCTGTCCGGCGGCGGCGTGGCCGCCAACTCGCTCGGCATGCCGGACCTCGGCATCAGCACCATGGACGACGTGATCACCGATGCCCAGCGCATCACCGACACCTGCGGCCTGCCGCTGATGGTCGACATCGACACCGGCTGGGGCGGCGCCTTCAACATCGCGCGCACGATCCGCCACATGATCCGCGCCGACGTGGCAGCGGTGCACATGGAAGACCAGGTCTCGGCCAAGCGCTGCGGCCACCGTCCGGGCAAGGAAATCGTCAGCAAGGAAGAAATGGTCGACCGCATCAAGGCCGCCGTCGACGCCCGCCATGACGAGAGCTTCGTCATCATGGCGCGCACCGATTCGCTGGCCGTCGAAGGCCTGAACGCCGCCATCGACCGCGCCTGCGCGTACGTGGAAGCGGGCGCCGACATGATCTTCCCGGAAGCGATCACCAAGCTGGAGATGTACAGCCAGGTGCGCGACGCGGTCAAGGTGCCGATCCTGGCCAACCTGACCGAATTCGGCGCCACGCCGCTGTTCACGCTCGACGAACTGCGCTCGGCCAAGGTCGATATCGCCCTGTACTGCTGCGGCGCCTACCGCGCCATGAACGCGGCCGCCCTGAACTTCTACAAGACGCTGCGCGCCGAAGGCACCCAGAAAAACGTCGTCCCGACCATGCAGAGCCGCATGGAGCTGTACGACTACCTCGGCTACCACGAGTACGAGCAAAAGCTCGACTCGCTGTTCGCCCAGGGTAAAGAAAAGTAATCACACCAATTTTGCAAGAAGAATCGCGGAGCTCACATGACTGACACCACCACCCCGGCCGACGCCGTCCCATTCAAGCCGAAAAAATCGGTCGCCCTGTCCGGCGTCACCGCCGGTAACACCGCACTGTGCTCGGTCGGCAAAACCGGCAACGACCTGCACTACCGCGGCTACGACATCCTGGACGTGGCCGACAGCTGCGAGTTCGAAGAAATCGCCTACCTGCTGGTGCACGGCAAACTGCCGAACGATGGCGAACTGCGCGGCTACAAGGCGCACCTGAAATCGATGCGCGGGCTGCCGCAGGCGGTCAAGAACGCGCTCGAGGCGCTGCCGGCATCGAGCCACCCGATGGACGTGATGCGCACCGGCGTATCGACCCTGGGCTGCGTGCTGCCCGAAAAGGACGACCACAATGTGCCAGGCGCGCGCGCCATCGCCGACCGCCTGATGGCCTCCTTCGGCTCGATGCTGCTGTACTGGTACCACTTCAGCCACAACGGCCGCCGCATCGACACGGAAACCGACGACGACTCCATCGGCGGCCACTTCCTGCACCTGCTGCACGGCTTCAAGCCGCCGCAGGCATGGGTCAAGGCGATGCACACCTCGCTGATCCTGTACGCGGAACACGAATTCAACGCGTCCACCTTTACCGCGCGCGTCATCGCCGGCACCGGCTCCGACATCCACTCGGCCATTACCGGCGCGATCGGCGCGCTGCGCGGACCGAAGCACGGCGGCGCCAACGAAGTCGCGCTGGATATCCAGAAGCGCTACGAAAACCCGGACGAAGCCGAAGCCGACATCCGCAACCGCGTCGCCAACAAGGAAGTCGTGATCGGCTTCGGCCATCCGGTCTACACCGTGTCCGACCCGCGCAACAAGGTGATCAAGGAAGTGGCGCGTTCGCTGTCCGAAGGCGCCGGCTCGACCAAGATGTTCGACATCGCCGAGCGCCTGGAAAGCGTCATGTGGGAAGTCAAGAAGATGTTCCCGAACCTGGACTGGTTCTCCGCCGTGTCGTACCACATGATGGGCGTGCCGACCGCGATGTTCACGCCGCTGTTCGTGATCTCGCGCACCTCCGGCTGGGCCGCGCACGTGATCGAACAGCGCATCGACAACAAGATCATCCGCCCGAGCGCCAACTACGTCGGCCCGGACGACCTGAGCTTCGTGCCGCTGGCCGAGCGCAAGTAAACAAGCAAGGGACCGACATGAACACGAATCACCGCAAGAACCTGCCCGGCACCGCGCTCGATTACTTCGACGCGCGCGCCGCGGTCGACGCCATCGCGCCCGGGGCCTACGACAGGCTGCCGTACACCTCGCGCGTGCTGGCCGAGAACCTGGTGCGCCGCTGCGACCCGGCGACGCTCGATGCGTCGCTGGGCCAGCTGATCGAGCGCAAGCGCGACCTCGACTTCCCGTGGTTTCCGGCGCGCGTGGTCTGCCACGACATCCTGGGCCAGACCGCGCTGGTCGACCTGGCCGGCCTGCGCGACGCCATTGCCCTGCAGGGCGGCGACCCGGCCCTGGTCAACCCGGTGGTGCCGACCCAGCTCGTGGTCGACCATTCGCTGGCAGTCGAATGCGGTGGTTTCGATCCCGATGCCTTCGACAAGAACCGCGCCATCGAGGATCGCCGCAATGAAGACCGTTTCGACTTCATCAACTGGACCAAGAAGGCGTTCAAGAACGTCGACGTGATCCCGCCGGGGAACGGCATCCTGCACCAGATCAATCTGGAGCGCATGTCGCCGGTGGTCCAGGTGCAGGGCGGCGTGGCCTTTCCGGACACCCTGGTCGGCACCGACTCGCACACGCCGATGGTCGATGCGCTCGGCGTGATCGCCATCGGCGTGGGCGGCCTGGAAGCGGAAAGCGTGATGCTGGGCCGCGCTTCGTGGATGCGCCTGCCGGACATCATCGGCGTGGAACTGAGCGGCAAGCCGCAGCCGGGCATCACCGCCACCGACACCGTGCTGGCGCTGACCGAATTCCTGCGCCAGCAGAAGGTGGTCTCGTCCTACCTCGAGTTCTACGGTGAAGGCGCGGCCCACCTGACCCTGGGCGACCGCGCCACGATCTCCAACATGGCGCCGGAATACGGCTCGACCGCGGCGATGTTCTACATCGACGAGCAAACCATCGCTTACCTCAAGCTCACCGGCCGCGACGACGAACTGGTCAAACTGGTCGAGCAGTATGCGAAGCACACCGGCCTGTGGGGCGACACGCTCAACAACGCCGAGTACGAGCGCGTGCTGCGCTTCGACCTGTCGACGGTGGTGCGCACCATCGCCGGCCCGTCCAATCCGCACAACCGCGTGCCGACCTCGGAGCTGGCCTCGCGCGGCATCAGCGGCGTGGTCGAGAACGAGCCGGGCCTGATGCCCGACGGCGCCGTCATCATCGCGGCCATTACCAGCTGCACCAACACCAACAACCCGCGCAACATGATCGCCGCCGGCCTGCTGGCGCGTAACGCCAACAGGCTGGGACTGACGCGCAAGCCATGGGTCAAGAGCTCGCTGGCGCCGGGCTCCAAGGCCGTCACCCTGTACCTGGACGACGCCGGCCTGATGCCGGAACTCGAAAAACTGGGTTTTGGCGTCGTCGCCTACGCCTGCACCACCTGCAACGGCATGTCCGGCGCGCTCGATCCGGCGATCCAGCAGGAAGTGGTGGCGCGCGACCTGTACGCCACCGCCGTCCTGTCGGGTAACCGCAACTTCGACGGCCGCATCCACCCGTACGCGAAACAGGCCTTCCTGGCCTCGCCGCCGCTGGTGGTGGCCTACGCCATCGCCGGCACGATCCGCTTCGACATCGAAAAGGACGTGCTGGGCATCGGCGCCGACGGCCAGCCGGTCACGCTCAAGGATATCTGGCCGAGCGACGAGGAGATCGACGCCCTGGTCGCCTCGAGCGTCAAGCCGGCGCACTTCCACAAGGTCTACATCCCCATGTTCGCCAGGCAGGAAGACGACGGCGTCAAGGTCAGTCCGCTGTACGACTGGCGTCCGAATACCACCTACATCCGCCGTCCGCCGTACTGGGAAGGCGCGCTGGCCGGTGCGCGCACCCTGGCCGGCATGCGTCCGCTCGCGGTCCTGGGCGACAACATCACCACCGACCACCTGTCGCCGTCGAACGCGATCATGCTCGATTCGGCCGCCGGCGAATACCTGGCCAAAATGGGCCTGCCGGAAGAGGACTTCAATTCCTACGCCACCCACCGCGGCGACCACCTGACCGCGCAGCGCGCCACCTTCGCCAACCCGACCCTGAAAAACGAGATGGTCATTGTCGACGGCAAGGTCAAGGCAGGCTCGCTGGCGCGCATCGAACCGGAAGGCACTGTCACGCGCATGTGGGAAGCGATCCAGACCTACATGGAGCGCAAGCAGCCCTTGATCATCATCGCCGGCGCCGACTACGGCCAGGGTTCCTCGCGCGACTGGGCCGCCAAGGGCGTGCGCCTGGCCGGCGTGGAAGCGATCGTGGCCGAAGGCTTCGAGCGCATCCACCGCACCAACCTGGTGGGCATGGGCGTGCTGCCGCTGGAGTTCCTGCCTGGCGAGAACCGCATCACCTTGGCGATCGACGGCAGCGAAACCTTCGACGTGCTGGGCGAGCGCACCCCGCGCGCCACGCTCACCCTGGTGATCACGCACGTCAATGGCGAGGTGGTCGAGGTGCCGGTGATCTGCCGCCTCGACACCGCCGAAGAAGTGGCGATCTACGAGGCCGGCGGCGTGCTGCAGCGCTTCGCCCAGGACTTCCTCGAATCCACCGCGAAGGCTGCATGATGGCGCACGTACCGCAAATCCGCATTCCCGCCACGTATATGCGCGGCGGCACCAGCAAGGGCGTGTTCTTCCGCCTGCAAGACCTGCCCGAGGCCGCGCAGGTGGCCGGCGCCGCGCGCGACGCGCTGCTGCTGCGCGTGATCGGCAGCCCCGACCCCTACGGCAAGCAGATCGACGGCATGGGCGGCGCCACCTCGAGCACCAGCAAGACGGTGATCCTGTCCAAGAGCGCAAAGCCCGGGCATGACGTCGACTACCTGTTCGGCCAGGTCGCCATCGACAAGGCTTTCGTCGACTGGAGCGGCAACTGCGGCAACCTGTCGGCCGCCGTCGGCGCGTTCGCCATCGGCGCCGGGCTGGTCGACCCGGCCCGCATTGCGCAGGACGGCGTGGCGGTGGTGCGCATCTGGCAGGCCAACATCGGCAAGACCATCATCGCGCACGTGCCGGTCAGCGGCGGCGCGGTGCAGGAAACGGGCGACTTCGAACTCGATGGGGTGACCTTTCCGGCCGCCGAAGTGCAGCTCGAATTCATGCATCCGGCGGCGGAGGAAGAGGGCGCCGGCGGCGCCATGTTCCCGACCGGGCAGGTGGTCGACAACCTCGAGGTGCCGGGCCTGGGCACGCTCAAGGCCACCATGATCAACGCCGGCATCCCGACCATCTTCGTCAACGCCGAGGCGATCGGCTACAGCGGCACCGAGCTGCAGGACGCGATCAACGGAGACCCCAAGGCGCTGGCCATGTTCGAAGCGATCCGCGCGCACGGCGCGGTGCGCATGGGCCTCATCAAGCACGTCGACGAAGCGGCCGCGCGCCAGCACACGCCCAAGGTGGCCTTCGTGGCCCCGCCCAGGGACTACGTGTCGTCGAGCGGCAAGGCGGTGGCCGCGGGCGATATCGACCTGCTGGTGCGCGCCATGTCGATGGGGAAGCTGCACCACGCGATGATGGGCACCGCCGCCGTCGCCATCGGCACCGCCGCCGCCATTCCCGGCACCCTGGTCAGCCTGGCGGCCGGCGGGGGAGGGCGTAACGCGGTGCGCTTCGGCCATCCGTCCGGCACCCTGCGCGTGGGGGCCGAGGCGACCCAGGCCGGCGGCGACTGGAGCGTCGCCAAGGCCATCATGAGCCGCAGCGCGCGCGTGTTGATGGAAGGGTGGGTCAGGGTGCCCGGCGACGCCTTCTAGGGGCCTCTGCGGCCCTGCAGCCGCGTTCCGATACAACGCCCACCCCGCCCGGGCGTGGTGGGCGTTTCCGTTTTTTGGGTTTTCCCCGCTTTTCCGGCAAATTCGTCCCAATTGTGGTTTATGATCGAGTTCACCGTTGCCCATCGCAGAGGCGGCGGACCAACGCCGTCGTGGGGACATGGATCGCTTATCAACCAAGCCAGATTTCGTCGCTGAAGCGCTCCAGTTAATCGGGTCGCCCGCCTGCGCCTGCGACGCCGACGGCATCGTCCATGCCGCCAACGCGGCCCTGTGCGGCCTGCTCGGCGCCGCCCCGATCGGGGATCCCCTGCTCGACCTGTTCGCGCCGGAAGCGCGCCACGACGCCTTCCTGCGCATCAATGACGGCAACGGCGCCGACCAGCTGTGGGAGAGCGCGCTGCATGCGCACGGCCGGCCGGTCGCGGTCCAGGTGCTGGCCAAGTCGCTGCCCGGCGGCGGCGCCACCTTCGTCTTTACCGACCTGCGGCGCTTCGAGCGCGACCAGGCTTCCCTGCGCCGGACGGTGATGGAGCAGAAAGCCATCCTCGAAAACGCGGCGGTCGGCATCATCCTCAGCAAGAACCGCGTCATCCACGAATGCAATATCCGCGCCGCCGAGATTTTCGGCTACGGCGCCGAAGAACTGGTCGGCGCGGCCACGGTCACCGTCTTTCCCAGCCCGCGCAGCTACGAGCAGATGAGCAGCGAGGCGGGCCCGCGGCTGGCCGCCGGCGGTTCGTACGCCGGCGAACTGCGGCTGCGCCGCAAGGACGGCGTGCTGCTCTGGTGCCGCCTGTACGGGCGCGCGGTCGACACGCGCGACGCCTCGCACGGCACCATCTGGATCATCGAAGACATCGACGACCTGCACCAGAACGAAACGCGCCTGCGCCGCGCCCTGCTCGAAATGCAGGCCATCATGGACAACGCCCCGCTGGGCATCGCCTTCCAGCGCGACAACCGCATCCTGCGCTACAACCAGCAGTTCGGCCGCTGCTTCGGCTTTACCGGCGAGACGGCGCAGGGCCACGCGGCGGCCGAGCTGTTTGCCTCGGGCGCCGCCTACGAGGCCCTGCAGCGCGAAGCGCAGCCGCTGCTGCGCGCCGGGCGGGCCTACCAGGCCGACATCGAGATGCTGCGCCAGGACGGCAGCGTGTTCTGGGCGCACGCCTACATCTATGCCATCAACGCCGGGCGCGGCAAGCAGGACACGATCTGGATCGTGGACGACCGCAGTGCGCAAAAGGCGGCCGAGGAAGCGACCCGCCAGCTGCTGCTGGAGCAGAAGGCGATTCTCGACAACGCCTCGGTCGGCATCCTGTTCAGCCGCAACGGGATCATGTTGTCCTGTAACCCGCGCATGGCCGAGATGTTCGGCTACACGCGCGAAGAGATGACCGGGCGGCCGGCGGTGGAGGTCTTTCCTTCGCCCGAGGCCTACGCGGACTTCGGGCGCGACGCCACGCCGCTGCTCGGCAACGGCCTGCCGTTCGAAGTTCCCGAATACCAGTTCCGCCAGCGCGACGGCACCCTGTTCTGGTGCCGCGTGCGGGCCCAGACGGTGGACGCCGAACGGCGCGACCAGGGCACCATCTGGATCCTGGAAGACGTGACCGAAGCGCGCCAGACGCTGGTGGAGGTGCAGGCCATCATGACCAACGCCTCGGTCAGCATCCTGTTCACCAAGAACCGCATCATCACGCGCTACAACCGCGGCTTCGCCGACATGTTCGGCTACCAGGGCAACGAGGGCCTGGGGCTGCCGGGGCGCGCGCTGTACCCGAGCGACGAGGTCTACGCCGCCATCGGCGCCGCCGCCGGCCCGCTGCTCTCGGTCGGCAAGCCGTTCCATACCGAAGTCGGCATGGCGCGCAAGGATGGCAGCGTGCTGTGGGCGCAACTGATCGCCTACGTCGTCAATCCGGCCGACCCGGCGCAGGGCACGATCTGGATCATCGAAGACCGCACCGACGCCAAGCGCGCCGAAGAATCGCTGCGCAACGCGCTGCTGGAAAACCAGGCCATTCTCGACAGCGCGGTGCTCGGCATCGCGGTGGTCGAACACGGCATGAACCTGCGCTGCAACGCCAAGATGGAAGAACTGTTCGGCTACGGGCCGGGCGAAGTGGCGGGGCTGTCGGTGCGGGCGCTGTATCCCGACCGTGCCAGCTGGGACCTGGCGCGCGCCGAGACCTCGCGCGACTTCCACGCCGGGCGCGTGCACATGGCCGAATACCGGCTGGTGCGCAAGGACGGCAGCAGCTTCTGGGCGCGCCTGTCGGGGCGTCCGTTCGACCTGGCGCATGCCACCGGACGCTCGGTGTGGCTGGTCGACGACGTGACCGCGCGGCGCGAAGCCGGCGAAGCGGTGCGGCGCGCGCGCGACGAGCTGGAGGTGCGGGTGCTCGAGCGCACCGCCGAACTGGCCGGCGCCAATGCCCTGCTGCAGGGCGAGATCGTGGAGCGGCGCCAGGCCGAAGCGCGGGTCAAGCACATGGCCTATCACGACAGCCTGACCGGCCTGCCCAACCGCGCCTTGCTGTCGGACCGGCTGGACCACGCCATGCTGGGCGCGAAGCGCTCCGCCAGCAAACTGGCCGTGATGTTCATCGACCTCGACCGCTTCAAGACCATCAACGACTCGCTCGGTCACCTGATGGGTGACCTGCTGCTCAAGGAAGTGGCCGGGCGCCTGTGCCATGCGGTGCGCGAGAGCGACACCGTGGCGCGCCTCGGCGGCGACGAATTCGTGGTCCTTGTGCCGGGCATCGCCAGCGCGGACGAAAGCAGCCAGGTGGCGCAAAAGATCATCGACGTGCTGGCGCTGCCGTTCCAGGTCGACGGGCGCCTGCTGCACATCACGCCATCGATCGGCATCTGCCTGTATCCGGACGACGGCACCGACGTCGCGACGCTGATGCGGCACGCCGACGCGGCCATGTACCACGCCAAGGCGAACGGGCGGAATAACTACCAGTACTTCACCGAGCGAATGAACCTGGCGGCGGCCCAGCACTTCGAGCTGGAAAGCGCGCTGCGCGGGGCACTGGCGCACGAAGAATTCGAACTGTTCTTCCAGCCGATCATCGACATCGGCACGCGCCGCGTGCACACCATGGAAGTGCTGCTGCGCTGGCGCCGTCCGGGGCACGGGCTGGTGCTGCCGGACCACTTCATTCCCATCATCGAAGAAAACGGCCTGATCGTGCCGATCGGCGAATGGGTGATGCGGCGCGCCTGCGAGCAAAGCATGGCGTGGCAGCGCGAGGGCATGACGGCGCTGCCGCTGGCGGTGAACCTGTCGCCGCGCCAGTTCATGCACCGGGGGCTGATCGAATCGATCCGGCGCGTGCTGGACGAAACCGGGATCGACCCGGCGCTGATCGAATTCGAGATCACCGAAACGGCGCTGATGCAGCATGGCGAGCAGACCATGGAAATCCTGGGGCAGATCAACGCGATGGGGATTCGTCTGTCGATCGACGATTTCGGCACCGGCTATTCGAGCCTGGCCTACCTGAAGCGCTTTCCGGTCAAGAAGATCAAGATCGACCGGGCCTTCATCAAGGACCTGGAGGAGAGCGCGGAAGACCGCGCGATCGTGGCGGCCATCATGGCGCTGTCGAACAGCCTGCAGCTGTCGGTGGTGGCGGAGGGGGTCGAAACCGAAGCCCAGTACGCGCTGCTGAGCGGCCATGGCTGCCAGTACGCGCAGGGCTACCTGTTCGCCCAACCGCGTCCCGCCGGCGAGGCTCGCAAGCACCTCTCCAGCAACTGATCCCCTCACCGCAATCAGCCCCTTCCTACAGCCGGAGTCAGACCTTTACTACAACCGGGGTCAGAGCTTTAAGTCGAAACATTTTCGATCTATCAACGCCAATCCTCGCCTGTCGGAAAGCCGTTTGGTGCGCACCGGGCATGCGGCAGGCGCCCGCCGCAGCAAGCTTGCCGGGCGGACCGTCGGACGGTCTTTTCGGCCAAAAAGTTGCAAGTTAAAGCTCTGACCCCGGTGTGGGGGCGGTGGGGGTCAGTCGAGGGTGGCGATGACGGGGGCGTGGTCGGACGGCTGCTCCCATTTGCGTGGAATGCGGTCGATCGCGCACGCCGTGCAGCGCTTCTTCAACGCGTCCGACAACAGGATGTGGTCGATCCGCAGGCCTTTGTTTTTCTGGTAGCCGAGCTGGCGGTAATCCCACCAGCTGAACGATTTGTCGGCCTGCTCGAACAGGCGGAACGCGTCGCTCAATCCCAGGTCCGCCAAGGCCGTCAGGGCCGCGCGCTCCAGGTCGGAGCACAGCACCTGGCCAGCCCACGCGACCGGGTCGTGCACGTCGCGGTCTTCAGGGGCGATGTTGTAGTCGCCCAGGATCGCCAGGCCGCCCTCCGCATGCACGCGCATCTCTGCCGCAAGCCATTCGCGCAAGGCGGACAGCCACGCCAGTTTATACGCGTATTTATCGGTGCCGACCGCCTGCCCATTGGGCACGTAGGCACTGATAAAACGCACCCCGCCGATGGTCGCCGCGAGTATCCGCTGCTGCTCGTCGGGAAACAAAGGATTGTTTCTCACGATGTCAGTTAATGGCAGTTTAGATAATATTGCAACGCCGTTATAGGTTTTCTGTCCGCTAAAGGCAACTTGATAGCCTGCAGAATTAATTTCAGAAACCGGGAACTTATCGTCGGTGAGTTTGGTCTCTTGTAGGCAAAGTACGTCGACGGGATTGGCTTCGAGCCATTGCAGCAGGTGAGCGAGTCGTACTTTGAGGGAATTTACATTCCAGGTTGCTATTTTCATAGGAGGGTTTCACGCACCATTGAGGCTAAAAACACGCAGTATCGCGTTAAATGTGGCGTTCGTGCAAGAACATGCTCGGAGTTAACAATCTTGCCCTTGTATGCCCCTTGCATACGCTTGTGTTATCAACACTTTTATCGAAAAAATACCGTGGAGATGTTAAACTTTGTTGTCCCCGGGATTTAACCACTCGCGAGATGTAATTAGATGTAACAACAGGCGGACAAAACAACGATTTTGGACTATTGTTACTCATGGGGAATAAAAAATTGCATTCTTATAACGCACGGAGTAATATACTCAAATCTGGCCGGTGGTGGTGAGAACCAACGGTCGGAATCCGTAGCGTGAAGAGTTACACGCCCTTAAAGTTTGTGACGGCTTCATGACACATTCTGCAAGGTGGTACTAGTTAAAACAATTCTGTTTTGATTAGTGGAGAAATGCGAAGACAGCATTTGTAAAGGATTAAAATGCGAAGTGCATTTGAAGCATGGGCGCAGCGCGATGGTCATATCGTTCGACGCCGAGAAGATAAGCCCGATGAATATCTGGTGTTTGAAACACAACGCCGCTGGGTAATCTGGCAAGCGGCGCTGGCGCACGGCAAAACGGCCGCGGCGACAGCGAAATATTCGGCGCAAAAAGCCGCCTCGAAAGAGTCGGCCGAACCGGTACGCGCAAGCGCACCGGCGTCGGATGAAACCGCAGTGCGCAACCGGGTTCTGAATGAAGTTCTTGACGCTTTTAGCGACCTCGACGATACCGCCGGTATCGAAGGTGTCCTGAAGGTCATCCAGGGCTTGAAGAAGAAGCAGAAAGCTCTCGCCGAAGACAAGACTGAGAGTTGATGCAATACCGGCACTACAAGGGTGGCCTGTACGAATTGGTGTGCGTGGCCACTCTTGAATCGGATCTCTCGGAGATGATCGTGTATCGCGCAGCGGACGGTTCTATTTGGACGCGGCCGAAGGACGTGTTCTTCCAGCTGGTCGACGTCGACGGCATTCTCGTGCCGCGCTTCGCGCCGGTCTCCTAGTCATGCCCGCCGTTCCGGCATCGATCTCCCGTACCATTTTCCAGGAATAACACTATGCGCATGATCCGCCTCGCTCTGAGCCTCGCGCTGTCCGCTGCCGCCGTCGGCGCCGCCGCGGAAACCGTGGGCTCGGTCGATACCGCTTTCAAGCTGATCGGCCCCGACCACAAGGTCGTGGTCGAAGTCTTCGACGACCCGCTCGTCGGCGGCGTGAGCTGCTACCTGTCGCGCGCCAAGACCGGCGGCATCAAGGGGGCCGTGGGACTGGCCGAAGACAAGGCCGAATCGTCGGTGGCCTGCCGCCAGGTCGGCCCGATCGCCTTCAAGGGCAAGGTGCCGCGCCAGGAAGAAGTATTCAGCGAGCGCGCCTCGATCTTCTTCAAGCACGTGCGCGTGGTGCGCATGGTCGACACCAAGCGCAATGCGCTGGCCTACCTCGTGTATTCGGACCGCCTGATCGACGGCAGCCCGAAAAACAGCGTGACCGCCGTACCGGTGCCGGCCAACCAGCCGATTCCGCTCAAGTAGCCGTGCTCCGGTAGTATTCAGGAATCCCGGGCTGCTGCCGTAAACGGGATGGAAGCGTTGGATCGAACGACTACCCTGGATGGACACGATGGCGATTATTTTACGGACCGGCGCGCTGGCGCTGCTTGCTGCCCTGGGCGGCTGCGCGACGATCAGCGAATCGAACCAGCAGCCCCTGATGGTGCACACGATCCTCGACAACCGCGAGATCGGCGGCGCCGGCTGCGTGCTGACCAACGACAAAGGGCGCTGGTTCGTCACCTCGCCCGGCCATGTGACCGTGCAAAAAAGCGCGGGCAATCTGTTCGTCGACTGTAAGAAGGATGGCATGGCCGTCGGGCGGGATGTGGTGGCGTCGAGTGCGAATGCCAGCGCCACCGTCGGCAATGCGGTGCTGACCGTGGGCCTCGGCTACCTGCTCGACAAGCGCACCGGCGCCGGCTTCGATTATCCCGCGACCCTGACGGTGCTGATGCGCCGCACCGGCGAGCGCGATTACCGCAACGATCCGCCGGAGATGGCGGGCAGCGCGCTGCACTAGGGTACCCGCCCAGGAATCAATCCGATTTTTGGCTTCCATCGGCGGCGCGTCGGGCGCCTGGCATCGCATCCGGCGATGTTCGCCAGAATTTCACATGGATGTCTGTCCGGGTCCTTGGCGCGCCGCGTCCGGCGCAAAGAAAAAGCGGCCGCCGGGCCGCTTTTTCGTTTCTGCGAGGTTTGCGCTTACACGCGGTTGATCAGGAAGGTCGACAGCAGCGGCACCGGACGGCCGGTCGCGCCCTTGGCGCCACCCGATTTCCATGCGGTGCCGGCGATGTCCAGGTGCGCCCAGGTGTACTTGCGCGTAAAGTTCTCCAGGAAGCAGGCCGCCGTCACGCTGGCGCCGCCCGGCGTGCCGATGTTGGCCAGGTCGGCGAAGTTGGACTTGAGCTGCTCGTTGTAGGCTTCTTCGATCGGCAGGCGCCATGCTGTATCGCTGGCGGCCTTGCCGGCGGCCAGCAGTTCGCCGGCCAGCTGCTCGTGGGCCTCGTCGCTGCGCGTGAACAGACCGGTGTTGTGATGGCCCAGGGCCACCACGCAGGCGCCGGTCAGGGTGGCGATGTCGATCACCGCGGCCGGGTTGAAACGCTCGCAGTAGGTCAGGGCGTCGCACAGCACCAGGCGGCCTTCGGCATCGGTGTTGAGCACTTCGATGGTCAGGCCGTTCATCGAGGTGACGATGTCGCCCGGCTTGGTGGCGCGGCCCGACGGCATGTTTTCGCAGGCGGCGATCACGCCGATCACATTGAGCTTCAGCCCCATTTCGCCGATCGCGCGGAAGGTGCCCAGCACCGAGGCGGCGCCGCACATGTCGTACTTCATTTCATCCATGCCCGGACCGGCCTTGATCGAAATGCCGCCCGTGTCGAAGGTGATGCCTTTGCCGACCAGGACCACCGGCGCATCCTTGGCCTTGCCGCCCATGTGCTTGAGCACGATGAACTTGGGCGCTTCTTCGCTGCCGTTGGTGACCGACAGGAAGCTGCCCATTTTCAGGGCCTGCAGCTGCTTGCGGTCCAGGACTTCGACGTCGAACTTGTAGTCCTTGGCCAGCTTGCGCGCGGTGTCGGCCAGGTAGGTCGGGGTGCACACGTTGGCCGACAGGTTGCCCAGTTCCTTGGTCAGGTCCATGCCGTTGGCGATCGCAATGGCCTGCGCCAGCGCGGTCTTGACTGCGGCCGTGGCGTCCGTCGCCAGGGTGATCTTGCGCACGCCGGCCGGAGCCGGGTCCTTCTTGCTCTTCTGGCCGTCGGTGCGGAAAACGCTCTCGTGGGCGGCGCAGACGATGGTGCGCACGGCCCAGGAAACGTCGCGCTCTTTCACATCCGTCATGGGTAGTGCGATAATGGCGTCCGCGGCGCCCAGCGAGGCGAAAGCCTTGAGCGTCGCGTTCACTGCGGAAGTGAAGCTTTTTTCGCTGACCGTTTCGTCGTTGCCCAAGCCGACCAGCAGCACGCGCGCCGCGCCGCTGCCGGACATGCCGCGCAACAGCAGGGTCGAACCGGCCTTGCCGGTAATGTCGCCGGACTTGAGCGCAGCCGTGATGTCACCACCCTGGTCGAGGGCTTTTGCAGCCGCCGACAGTTTTTTGTTTTCGAATACCGCAACCGCGATGCATCCGGTTTTGGCCGACGTGATGGTGTTCTTTGTGTCGAATGCTTTTATGCTAAAGTCCATTTGAATCTCCGTTTCGTGTTTGTGACGCGCACTGCCTAACCTGTGATTATAACTTTCGAATGATCTTTCAACGCGCCTTGCAACGTGAATTGGCCAGTTCGGCCGGAACGACTTTCACTGTGCTGTTTTCCATCGTCGCCACCTGGACCCTGATCTCCATCCTCGGCAAAGCCGCGGGCGGAAAGGTCGGTTCGAGCGACGTGCTGGCGTTGATCGCCTTCGCAACGCTGAATTATCTGCCAACTATCCTGACTCTCACCAGCTTTATTTCGGTGCTGGCGGTGGTCACGCGCAGCTACCGCGATTCCGAGATGGTGGTGTGGTTCGCCTCGGGCCTGTCGCTGACGCGCTGGATCCGTCCCATCCTCACCTTCGGCATTCCGATGATGGTCCTGACCGGGGCCCTGAGCCTGTTCGTGACGCCATGGGCCAAGATGAAAAGCACCGAATTCGTCCAGCGCTTCGAAAAGCGCGAGGACCTCAAAAAAGTCTCGCCCGGCCAGTTCAAGGAATCGTCGTCGAGCAACCGCGTGTTTTTCGTCGAAGCCGTGACCGGCGAATCGACCGTGGTGCAGAACGTGTTCGTCAACACGGTCGACAAGAACGTCAACTCCGTCATCGTCGCCAAGGAAGGCGTGATCGAATCGGACGGCAAGGGCGGCCAGTTCCTGGTGCTCAAGAACGGCCGCCGCTACCAGGGCGTGCCGGGGCAGGCCGATTTCCAGTCGATGGAGTTCGGCCGCTACAGCATGCGCGTGGCCAGCAAGAGCGCCTCGATGGATGGCGATGTGTCGTCGGACGCCATGTCGACCCGCGAGCTGCTCGAAACCCCGAACCGCTTCACCCAGTCCGAACTGCTGTACCGCATCGCCGCGCCGATCACCTGCCTGCTGCTGGTGCTGCTGGCGGTGCCGCTCGGCTTTGTCAATCCGCGCGCCGGCAGTGCGGCCAACCTGATCATCGCGCTGCTGATCTTCTTCACCTACATTAACCTGACCAAGCTGGCCGAAGCCAATGTCCGCCAGGGCAAGGCCGATTTCTACATGGCCTGGTGGCCGCTGCACCTGATCGTCGCCATCTGCATCGTCGTCATGTTCGCGTGGCGCCTGAACGTCAACCACCGTTACCACCCGCTGGTGCTGTGGGCGGCGATGAAGCGCGGCCGCATCGACCACGCCGCACCTGCGGGAGGCGCGCAATGAAGGTCCTTCAACGCTATTTCGCGGTCTCGATCGCGCAGGCCGTCGCCTTTGTGCTGGTCGCCTTCCTGGCGCTGAGCGCCTTCATGGACCTGACCGGCGAACTGCCTTCGGTCGGCAAGGAAGGCTACGCGATCCAGCACGCCTTCCTGTACGTGCTGCTGCGCGTGCCGTTCCACGTGTACGAGGTGATGCCGGTGGCGACCCTGATCGGCACCATCTATACGATGGCGCAGTTCGCGTCGAGCTCCGAGTTCACCATCATGCGGGCGTCGAGCATGTCGACCCAGATGGCGGCCTGGATGCTGTTCAAGATCGGCTTCGTGTTCGTCATCATCACCTTCGTGTTCGGCGAGCTGATTGCGCCGCGCACCGCGCCGCTGGCCGAAAAGCTCAAACTGAGCGCGCGCGGCGCCACCGTGTCGCAGGAGTTCCGCTCCGGGATGTGGACCAAGGATATCGTGCGCAGCGAAGGCACCAAAGGCGCCGTCACCGGTTCGCGCTTTTTCAACGTGCGCCAGTTCCGCACCGACGGCCAGATGCTCGATGTGCGCCTGTACGAGTTCGATACCAACTTCCGCATGCGCTCCCTGATCACCGCCGCGCGCGCCGTCTTCACCGGCAACAGCACCTGGCGCCTGGAAGAGGTGACCGAGACGCGCTTTACCAACACGCGCGAACTGCCGCCGCCGGGCGGCAAGATCGCCGCCGCCGGCACCCAGGGCACCTTCGGCCAGGAGACCAGCATGGTCGCCACGCGCAAGCTGCCGAGCATGGACCTGGTGTCCGAGATCACGCCGAAGATCATCTCGGTGTCGGCCTCCGACCCGGTGCGCATGTCGGCCACCGAGCTGGCGATCTACACGCGCCACCTGTCCGAGAACAAGCAGGAGACCGAGCGCTTCAAGATCGCGTTCTGGAAGAAGCTGTTCGACCCGCTCGCCATTTTCGTGCTGATGGCGCTGGCGCTGCCGTTCGCCTACCTGCACACCCGCAGCGGCGGCGTGAGCCTGAAGATCTTCATCGGCATCATGATCGGGGTCGGCTTCATCCTGATCAACAACCTGTTCGCCCACGTCGGGCTGCTCAGTTCCATGCCTGCCGTGCTGACGGCGATCGCCCCGAGTTTGCTATTCCTGCTATTGGCCCTTGCGGCGCTATGGTGGGTGGAAAGACACTGATGACCCGCGCCCTGATCCTGTTTGCCCACGGCGCCCGCGCCGCCACCTGGGCCGCGCCGTTCGAGCGCTTGCGCGAGCTGACCCAGGCCCGCGTACCAGGCGTGCCGGTGTCGCTGGCTTTCCTCGAATTGATGGAGCCGCGCCTGCCCGAGCGCGTGGCCGAACTGGCGGCGCAGGGCGTGACCGCGCTGACGGTGGTGCCGGTATTCCTGGGGCAGGGCGGGCATCTGCTGCGCGACCTGCCGCTGATCGTCGAGGAACTGCGGCGCGATCACCCCGGCATGGCCATCACGGTGTCCGGCGCGGTCGGTGAAGACGCCAGCGTGCTGGCGGCGATGACCGATTTCTGCGTGGCGCAGCTGTCGACGTAGACCGGCGGGGTTAACGCACCCGGCGCGTGGTTTCGCGCACCACCAGTTCGAGCGGCGGGATCTGCGCCATCACCGGTTCGCCGTTGATCAATGCCAGCAGGGCATTGGTGGCGATGCGGCCCATGTCGTACAAGGGCTGGCGGATGGTGGTCAGCGGCGGCGTGGTGTACGAGGACCCCGGCAAATCGTCGAAGCCGACCAGGGAAATATCGTCCGGCACCCGGATGCCCTTGCGGTACAGGCACAAGCGCACCCCGTACGCGCTCAGGTCATTCGCCGCGAACACCGCCGTGAACTGCTGGTTGGTCTCGAACAGGTGGTTCACCGCCAGCAGGCCGCCGGACTCGTGGAAGTCGCCGCCGACCACCAGTTTCTCGTCATACTCCAGGTCCGATTCGGCCAGCGCGCGCTTGTAGCCGACCAGGCGTTCGTCGGCGTCGCGGTGATGCGACGGCCCGGTGACGAAGGCGATGCGGCGGTGGCCCAGTTCGACCAGGTGGCGCACCGCCATGAAGGCGCCGTTTTCGTTATCGAGCTTGAAACCGAGCGCGCTTCTGGTGCGCAGATCGCGCCCGGTGGAGACGATCGGGCGGTGGTTCGCGAACTGCAGGATGGTGTCGTCTTCCAGATGGCCCGACAGCAGGATGATGCCGTCGACCTTGCGCGCCAGCAGAAGGCGGATGCGCTCCGTTTCTTCCACCGCGTTCCAGTGGCCGGAGACGATCACCGAGGCGTAACCGGTGCCCTTCAAGCCATCGTCGACGCCGCGCAGGGTCTCGTCGAAGAAGGGGCTCGAAATGTCCTGCACCACGATCCCGATGGTCATCGAACGCCCCTTCTTGAGGCCTTGCGCCATCTGGTTCGGGGCGAAGTGCATCTTCTCGATCGCGGCCATCACGGCGGCACGCTTGTCGTCGGAGACTTTGGCGGTGCCGTTGAGGATGCGCGATACGGTGCTCGGCGAGACGCCGGCGTGACGCGCGACATCGATCAATGTGGAGGGTGGGGCAGCGTTGTCGTGGTCGGTCAAGGGATGGTCCTGGTAGGGTGCGGAACGGCTGTCACCGCGAGATTACCATAACTGGAACGACCCACGAAATAAACAGCCGCCCGTAGTGTACACAGCTTGCCGACCTTTGAAAACGTTTTCATGCACGCCGGCTGGATCGACGGCCGGTGCAGCCCCGGCGCGGTAGAATACCGGCCATGATCGCACCCGTCCGCACCCCCAGACGCACCCCCACCCGCACCCGCTCGTCGCTGCTGCCGCACCGCGGTGCCCACGGCGTGCGCTTTACCTACAACGGCGCGCCCGGCACAAGCTCGGTGGCGCTGGCCGGCACCTTCAACAGCTGGTCGGGTCAGGCGGCGCCGCTGGCGCGTGTCGGCCCGCTCACCTGGCAGCTGGACTTGCCGGTCGCGCCGGGACGACATCATTACAAGTACGTGATCGACGGCGTCGACTGGATCGCCGATCCGGCCAATGGCTGGATCTCGGAAGACGGGCAGGGTAACTCCTGCTTTACGGTGTACGACGCGGGCGAGGTGTTCGTGCGCGACGGCGCGGCCTCGCGCGCGGCGCCCGGCACGCTGTATCGCGAGTGCGCGGCCGTGGCCAGCCCGGCATGGCTGAACGATGCCGTCGTCTACCAGCTGTCGGTGCGCGCGTTCGGCGGCACGTTCAAGGGCATGCGCGCGCGCCTGGCTTACCTGCAGGACCTCGGCGTAAACACGGTCTGGATGATGCCGGTCCATCCGGTCGGGCTGCTGCGCCGCAGCGGCGCCCTGGGCGATCCTTACGCGGTGCGCGACTTTACCGCCATCGACCCGGCGCTGGGCGAAGCGCACGATCTGTGCGCGCTGATCGCCGACATGCAGCAGCGCGGCATGCGCGTGATCTACGACTGGACCCTGAACCGCGCCAGTTGCGACAATGTGCTCACGGCCGACCACCCGGACTGGTTCACGCGCGATGCCGATGGGCAGATCATGTATGCGGTGCCGGGCCGCGACAGCTTTGCGGGTTTCGATTTCGGCCACAGCGACTTGCGCGCCTGGCTGATCGCGGCCATGCAACAGTGGATCAAGCGCTTTTGCTTCGACGGCCTGCGCTTCGACGATGCCGATATCACCCCGCGCGACTTCCTGGAGCAGATCCGCGCCGCGCTGCTGCCGGTGCGCCCCGGCCTGGCGCTGATCGCCCACTCGTGCGACGAACTGCATCACCTGGCCGCCTGCGACCTGACGCACGACGGCAGCCTGCGCGAGACCATCGACGGCATCGCCGCCGGCCGCGCCACGGTGGCCGACCTGCACGCGCTGTGGGAAGAGTCGACCTACACCTTCCCGCGCGGGGCCTTGCGCCTGCGCTGGCTGGAAGAAAAAGAGCAGGGCCGCGCGCTGGCCTTCTTCGTCGCGCAACCCTACCGTTGCCCGTCGCTGCACATCGCCGCCGCCGCCGTGCTGCTGACCATGGACGGCGTGCCGCACATCATGATGGGACAGGAATTCTGCGAGCCGCGCTGGCGCGGCTGGACGTCGCTGTTCGACGATTTTTCGCTCGACTGGAACGGCTACGACGCCTACACCGCCGGTCATTACCGGCGTTTGATCGCGCTGCGCGCCGCCTGTCCCGCCCTGCGCGAGGGCACGCTCGACTTTGTCGATACCGGCTCGCCCGGCGTGCTGGCGTACTGGCGCAGCACCGCCGCCCAGCGCGTGCTGGTGGTGGTCAGCCTGACGGCGCAAGGCGGCGTGCCGCCGGCCGCGCTGGACGGCTTGACCATCCTGGCGGCCGACCATGCCGACGCCGGCGACCTGTGCGGCTTCGGCTACCTGATCGCAGCCTAGTGCTGGCGCGCGCCGCCCACGAAGCGCTTGAACAGGGTCGGGCGCGCCGGGCGCGGAAGCGCCTGGTCGACCACCGCCGCCCACTGCTCCGACAATTGCTGGCAGGTCGCGCGCAGCACAGGATTGAGGTCGCCATGGCTGGCCAGCGCCTTCAGGTGGCGCTCGATGACCGAGGCCAGCTTCAGGCACGGCCCGGCCTGGGCGGCATTCGCACTGTAATGGGACATCAGGTGCAGCGCGGCCGAGACCAGCAGTTCGGGCTGGGGCGGCGCGCCGGCCGGTGCGGTAACTGCGGGTCCTGCCATGTCGATAGCGATAGCCATTGCGTTGCTCCTGTCGAAAAAAGGGGGGCTGGCTCGCGGGTGCAACGCTGGCTGGCTGGGGGTTGGTGGTTCAGGCGGTCAGGATCAATTTGCCCAGCCGGGTGACCCGCAGTTCGTAGATTTTGCCGTCGTGTTCGATCTGGATCGACTTGCCCTGGCGCAGCAGTTCCTGGCTGTTGACGCGCAGCGGAAGCGCAGGTGCGGCTGGCGCCGGGATCGCGCGCACGGGTTGTTGGGTAGTATTCATCGCTGCCTTTCAGTGAATGAGAACAATTCTCATTTAGATTATGGCCGATGTGTCTCCCGATTGCAAGCGATAAGCGTCCAGGCTCTGTCTTAACAGCATGGGCGTCATGCCGGTCCAGCGTTTAAATGATCTACGGAAATTATTTGCGTCATGGAATCCGAGATGGCGCGCCACCGCATCGTTGTCGTGGCGCCCGCCGTGGAACAGGTGCAGGGCGACATGGGCGCGCACCTGGTCGAGTTCGGCCTGGAAGTGGCTGCCGTGGCGCGCCAGGTGGCGTTTCAGGGTGGCCGGGCTGACCCCGAACTTGAGCGCGCACTGTTCCAGCGTGGGCGCGCTGCGGATATGCGCGAGCAGGTAATCGTAGAGGGCGCACAGGATGCTGCGCTGGCCGCCGGCGTGCGCCGCATCGACGCTGCGCCGCGCCACCGCCGCCGCCATCGCGTTGGCGCGCGGCCAGGGGCGGTCGAGCCAGGCCGCGTCGATCAGCATGGCGTCGAGGTGGCAGTGAAAGCGCAGCTGCTCGCCCAGGTGCACCTCGTGCTGTTCGGTGTAGCGCGGCGGGGTGCGGTTGAAGCAGTAGCGCCACGGCAGGCGCTCCCCGCTCAGCCAGCGGCACATGGCCGTCATGGCCGTCATGTGCATCTCCACCAGGAAGCCGCGCTGCTGGCCGGCGCCGAAACTGTCGGTCCAGTACAGCACCGCCAGGGCGCCATCGTCGCGCAGGCGCGGCGACAGCAAAGGGCACAGCTGCATCTGGAAGCGCACCAGCAGGGCGATTGCCTCGCGCAGGCTGTGGGCGTGCATCAGCGCGTGGCTCAGGGCCCCGAAGTGCCCGGGCAGCATCTGCTGGCCCAGCATGAAACTGGTCTCCGGGCTTTTCAGCCCGGCCGCCACATTCGCCAGCAACTGCAGATATTCGGCGGGGCTGATGGCTTGCTGCGCGTCCGGCGCCTGCAGGTCGTCCATGCCGGTGCCGGCCAGGATCGCGCGCGGCGCCAGCTCGCGCGAACGCGCGTAGTCGAGCACCAGCGCCGGCTGGTGCTGCGCCACGATGCAGGCGTCGCCCGCTTGCAGAAGGCGGCTCAAGACCGGCTCACGCGGGCGCGGCGAAGCTGCTGGCATCCTCCGTCGCCGCTGGCGGCTGCGGCATGCGCCGTTCCAGCGCGCGGTTGATTTCCTTGAGCAGCTGGCGCGGCTCGATATCCACATGGCGCACCGCGTAGCGCACCGTCACCTGCAGCGCTTCTCCGCTGCCGTTGGTGTGGTGGCGCAGGGTCGCCACGGCGCGCCGCAACTGCTCGGCCAGCGCGCGCGCGGTATCGCCGTCGGTGGCCGGCAGCAGGATCGCGAAGCGGTCGCCCGCGTAGCGGCACAGCAGGTCGGTGCGGCGCAGGTTCAGGAGCAGGGTATGGGTGACCGCCTGCAGCAGGCGGTCGCCTTCGCGCTGGCCGTGGCTGCGGTTAATCAGGTGGAAGCTGTCGATATCGACCATCAGCAGGCAGCATGCCGGGCCGGTGCCGCGTTCGTGCTCGATGCGCAGCTGCGCGCGCAGGTAGTCGGCGTCGCCCACCTGCGTGAGCGGATCGAAGGAGCGGTGGTCGCGGAACAGGCGCTCGCGCTTGTGCAGGTGCTCGTTGAGCATGAACTGCTCGCGGCGCCAGTCGAGCAGGCCGCAGGTGAGGGCGGCCATGCCGGCCAGGCTCAGGCCGCTCTCGATCACATGGTTCCATAGCTGGCCTTTGGGCACGCTGAAGAATTCATCGAGGCAGTCGGCGCAGGCGCCCAGCATCAGGCCGGCCAGGCCGGCGGCCAGCAGCGCCGTCACGCGGCCGGGCGGGCGCGAGCTCAAGACCAGCACGAACCACACGCCGGCCATCAGCGCGATGCTCGCCTCGCTGGCGATATCGATCCACTTCCACTCGGCCGGCGGCTTCGGCACGCCGGCGAACGCATATAAAAAGCAGCAGGCGAGAAAGGCCAGCAGGGCCAGGACGAGCGGAGTGCGATGTGAACGGAGCATGGGCGGAAGGCCGAAGCCTTGCATGAGGGTGATACGTTCCGATACTAGCCCGCGCACGTGACAGGACGATGACAGGCGGGGGTGCAAACAGCGCAGCGGCCCCAGTCCGATCGGCTCACCCCGTGTCCACCCCGGTGCCAGGTCTGACAATCGGACACGGTCTCAGCCTTAAATAGTTGTTTTCGTGTCTTTGTCCACCCCTGTCCACCCCGGTGCCAGGTCTGACAATCGGACACGGTCTCAGCCGTAAATAGTTGTTTTCGAGTCTTTGTCCACCCCGGTGCCAGGTCTGGCAATCGGACACGGTCTCAGCCTTAAATTGTCCACCCCGGTGCCAGGTCTGACAATCGGACACGGTCTCAGCCTTAAATAGTTGTTTTCGTGTCTTTGCAGATCAGTTTGTGTCCGATTGTCAGACCTGACACCGAAGTGGACAGACACCGAAGTGGACACGGTCTCAGCCTTAAATAGTTGCTTTCGTGTCTTTGCGGATCAGCTCGTGTCCGATTGTCAGACCTGGCACCCAAGTGGACACAGATCAGTTTGTGTCCGATTGTCAGACCTGACACCGAAGTGGACACGGTCTCAGCCTTAAATAGTTGCTTTCGTGTCTTTGCGGATCAGCTCGTGTCCGATTGTCAGACCTGGCACCCAAGTGGACACAGATCAGTTTGTGTCCGATTGTCAGACCTGACACCGAAGTGGACACGGTCTCAGCCTTAAATAGTTGCTTTCGTGTCTTTGCGGATCAGCTCGTGTCCGATTGTCAGACCTGGCACCCAAGTGGACACAGATCAGTTTGTGTCCGATTGTCAGACCTGACACCGAAGTGGACACGGTCTCAGCCTTAAATAGTTGCTTTCGTGTCTTTGCGGATCAGCTCGTGTCCGATTGTCAGACCTGGCACCCAAGTGGACACAGATCAGTTTGTGTCCGATTGTCAGACCTGACACCGAAGTGGACACGGTCTCAGCCTTAAATAGTTGCTTTCGTGTCTTTGCGGATCAGCTCGTGTCCGATTGTCAGACCTGGCACCGAAGTGGACAGGCACCGAAGTGGACATCGGGGGAGGGGGCATTTCAGCTCACCGGGGGCCGTTAATGGCGCTAGCGGCCTTGGTGGCGGCCTGCGTGTCACGAGATGGACATAATCGGCCTCTAGACTTCGCCCTGTTTTTCACCCATCCCACGGCGATTCCATGAACAGCGACAAACAACAACAGCGTCAGCGTGCAGTGCCGGCCAGGCTTCCGCGCCTGTCCTTCATTGCCTTCGGCATCCTGCAACTGTGCGGCGGCGCCGCCCACGCGGCCGACAGCGCCGCCGGCGCGAGCGAGGCAAGCGCCATCCCGGCCGACACCGTCGTCATCGCGGGCCAGCGCTCCAGCATGAAGCGCGCCCTGGCGGCGCAGCAGAAGGCCGACAATATCGTCAGCATCGTCAGCAGCGACGATATCGGCGGCCTGCCCGACAAGAACGCCGCCGAGGCCCTGGCCCGCCTGCCCGGCGTGGCGGTGCAGCGCGACCAGGGCGAAGGCCGCTACATCGTGGTACGCGGCATGGGCCCCGATTACAACGCCGTCACCATCAACGGCGCCTCGGTGCCGTCGCCGGAAGCGGGCCGCCGCGCGGTCGCTCTCGATGTGCTGCCGGCCGGCCTGATTCGCTCGCTGGAAGTCTCCAAGACCCTCATGCCCGACCAGGATGCGAATTCGCTGGGCGGCTCGGTCGACGTCAAGGCGCTGTCGGCCTTCGACTTGCCCGGCACCGCGCTGTCGTTCCATGCGGGCGCGAGCCGCGACCAGAATACCGGCAAGACCAGCCCCAACGCCGGCGCCTTGTGGGCCGAGCGCTTCCTGGACGGGAAACTCGGCGTGGCGGCCGGCATCAGCGGCGAGCGGCGCAAGTTCGGCTCGGATAACGTGGAAACCGGCGGCGCCTGGAGCGGCGGCAAGCTGTCCGGTTTGGAGATGCGCAATTACCTGCCCGAGCGCGAACGCAATGCGCTGGCGCTGAACCTCGACTACCGCCCGCAGGCGGGCCAGTCGCTGTTCCTGCGCACCTTCGTGAGCGAGTTTTCGGACGATGAAGTGCGCGACCGTCTGTCGATCAGCAATATCGGCGGGGACCACGTGGCGCCCGATACGCCCTTTACCGCCCGCGCCGAACGGCGCCTGCGCCAGCGCAAATACACGCAGCGCATCACGTCGGCCGTGACCGGCGGCGAGGCCCGCTTCGGCGAATGGAAACTGGCCGCCTCGGGGGGCGCCAGCCGCGCCACCGAAGTTACACCGGAGAGTATCAACGATGGCCGCTTCCGCGCATCGTCCAATGTGGCCGGCCTGCGCTTCTCCGGCACCGAGGTGCCGCGCCTGAGCGGCCCTGCCAGCCTGTCCGACCCGGCCAGCTACAAGCTGCAGGGGATCACCCTGCAGGCGCGCGACAGCGCCGACGCCGAGCGTCATGTCAGGGTCGACCTGGGCCGCAGCCTGGCGCTGGGCCAGGCCGCCGCCGACGTCAAGGGCGGCATCAAGATCAGCCGCCGCAGCAAGGAAAACGACACCGAGCAGTGGGGCTACACCAGCAGCAAAGCGACCAGCGGCAATTACTGGGGCCCCGGCGCCGTGGGGATGAGCGGGTTCACCCAGGGTGCGCTCGATTATCCTTTCGCCAGCCTGGGTCCGGGCCTGGATGCGGCCGCGATCCGCGCGCGGGTGTCTGGCCTGGACCGCGCCGGCGCCAGGCTGACGGAGGAGTCGAACCTCGACGACTTCAGCATGGACGAGGATATCGACAGCGCCTATCTGCAAGCCGGCGCCGACATCGGCCGCTGGCGCCTGCTGGCCGGCATGCGCCACGAGCGCACCAGCTTCGCCGCGCGCGGCCGGCAAGTGTCGGAAGATGGCCTGCAGCCGCTCTCGCGCAGCAAATCGTATTCGAACTGGCTGCCCAATGTGCAGGCGCGCTTCGACATCGACAAGGACACCAGCGTGCGGGCGGCGTGGACCAACGCCGTCGTGCGCGCCAACTTCAGCCAGCTGGCGCCGGGTATCAGCCTGGCCAGCAATACCGAGGCGGTGATCGGCAACCCCGACCTGAAACCGCTGGAAGCATCCAACCTGGACCTGGGCATCGAGCGCATGCTCGGCGCGGACGGCGCCATGTCGGCCTACCTGTACTCGAAGGACATCAAGAACTTCAGCTACACCACCGACCTCGCGGGCAGCGGGGCGTGGGCCGGCTATACCACCGCGACCAGCTACGCCAACGGCGACAAGGCGCGGGTGAACGGCATCGAGCTGGCGTACTCGCAGTCGCTGCGCATGCTGCCGGCGCCGTGGAACGGCATCATCGTCGGCGCCAACGCCAGCTTCAACGACGCCAAGGCCACCATCGGCCGCTTCGACAAGGCCAGTGGCGGCCAGTTGACGCGCCAGATCCGCCTGCCCGGCCAGTCGAAGCGGATCCTCAACCTGATGCTCGGCTACGAAAGCGGCCCGCTCAGCACCCGCCTGGCGCTCAATCGCAAGTCGTCGTATCTGCTGGAAGTGGCGGACGACATGCTCGATGCCTCGCAGGACCGCTATGTCGATGCCCAGCGCCAGGTCGATTTTTCGCTCGGCTACCAGATCAACAAGCGTGTGCAGCTGGTCTTCGAGGGCATCAACCTGAATAATCAAACCTATTATGTATATCAAGGCACGAAGCCGTATAACGTCCAGTACGAGCAGTACGGCCGCACCTTCAAATTGAGCCTGAAAGCGAATTTTTTCTGAGATGACCATGCAAAAACACCTTACCCGCGCAGCCGCCGTGCTGTGCATCCTGGCCGGCACCACGGCGCACGCGGCCGACCGCATCGCGCTCGGTGGCGGCGGCTGGCTGTCGCTCGACAAGCACGCCTTGCAGCTGACCGACGCCGCCGGCAAGGAGCTGGCGCGCCTGCCGATGCGCGCCAGGCAGCTCGATGCGCGCACCAGCAAAGGCAGCGGCATCGCCGTGGTGCTCGATGCCGATACCCAGCACGCGCTGCCGATCCGCGTCGACGTGCGCCGCGGCGAACTGGCGCGCCTGGCGCCCCTGCCGCAGCAGCCCTTCGGCCTGGAAGGCCTGTGCCTGTTCCGCGACCGCCAGGGACTGGACTTCCTGTTCGTCGCGGCCAAGGACGGCCAGGCGGAGCAATGGCTGATGCACGGCGCCACGCCGCAGCTGGTGCGCAGGTTGAGCATGCCGCTCGATTCCGGCCAGTGCAAGGTGGACGACGCGCGCCACACCCTGTATGCGAACGAGGAGGGCGTCGGCACCTGGGCCTATGAGGCCGACAGCGAGGCCGCGCCGGCGCGCCGCCTGCTCAAGGCCGGTGCGCGCCTGCCGGCCGGGCCGGCCGCGTCGCCGGCGGTGGTGGTCGAGCCGCGCGCGCAGACCATGCCGGTGGCGCGCCTGGGCGACGTGGCGGACGATCCGGCGATCTGGGTCCACCCGGTCGACGCGAGCCGTTCGCGGGTGCTGGGCACGAACAAGAAGCAGGGGCTGATGGTGTACGACCTGCAGGGCAGACAGCAGCAGTTCCTGGACGTGGGCCGCCTGAATAATGTGGACCTGCGCCAGGGCGTGATCATGGACGGCAGGCCGCTCGACCTGGCGGTGGCCAGCCAGCGCGACGACAACAGCGTGGTGCTGTTCGGCGTCGACGCCGACGGCAAGGTGGCCGAGCTGGCCCGCTTTGCGACCGGCCTTCGGGAAGTATACGGCATCTGCCTGTTCCAGCCGCGCAGCGGTGGGCTGGAAGTGATCGTCAACGACAAGGGCGGGGCGTTCCGCCAGTTCCGCATCGCCCGCAGCGGCGAGGCGTGGAGCGGCACGCTGGCGCGCGAGTTCAAGGTGGACAGCCAGCCGGAGGGTTGCGTCGCCGACGAGCGCAACGAGCGCCTGTTCATCGGCGAGGAAAAGCGCGGCGTGTGGACCCTGGCGGCCCGCAGCGACCAGCCGTCGGCGCGCAAGATGGTGCTCGGCGTGGGGCGCGACCTGCGCGCCGATGTGGAAGGCATGGCGATCTACGAGGGCGCCACGGGCGCGTACCTGATCGTGTCGAGCCAGGGCGACAGCAGTTACGTGGTGCTCGATGCGCAGGCGCCGTACAAGGTGCGTGGACGCTTCAAGGTGGGCTTCAACCTGGCCGACGGCATCGATGGCACTGCCGATACCGATGGACTGGATGTGACGCCGAAGAACCTGGGCGGGCCGTATGCGCAGGGCATGCTGGTGATCCAGGATGGCTACAAGCGCATGCCGGACGGGCCGCAGAACTTCAAGTATGTGAGTTGGGAAGACGTGGCGAAGGCGCTGAAGCTTTAGTCGCGTACGTGTTGCGTACGTATTGCGTACGTCTTGCGAGCCGTCGTCCCCGCGAGCGCCGCCCTGGCGCGGGGATGACGGCGATCGCTGGCGGGAAGGCCGTCAGGGAATTTGCGGTCGGTTTGTTCTGGATCAGTTACGGGCGTGTGCGGGGTTTGACTGGGCTGGCGTTTGCGCTCAGAATTTCCCGAATCCCTATTCTGTCCGGTATCCATCATGCTCAGTTCACTCCTGAAGCTGCTGCTCCGCGAAGTCTCCCAGATCGCCCGGCACGGCCGCAATTCGCTCATCGCACTGGCGGCCGAACGGCGCGCCGCCATGCGCCTCGACCGCCTGGCCGACCGCCTCGCGGGCATGGGCTACAAGATCGAACTGCTGCGCAAGCGCATGGAGCAGGGCCTCGACGATGCGCTCGACGCCGACGCCACCTTGCGTGAAGGACTGAGGGGATTGAAGGACGATATCCGCACCGTGCGCAGCCAGCTGGTTTCGCTGAGCGGGCCAGGCAGCTCGCCGCGCCTGCAGCGCGCCTTCAACCGCCTGTCGGCCATCGCCGAAAAAACCTACGCCGCCGCCGACAAGCTGCAATGGGAAATCGATGCGCTGGAACCGCAGGGCGGGCCGCAACAAGCGCCCCCCGACCAGCGCTCAAGCGCTTAGCTGCGCTCCATCCACGCCTACGCCGCCTTGCGCGGTATCGAGCGGCTGCCTGTCGCGCAGCTTCATGGCGTCTCCCAGCATCACCAGCACCGGGCCATGCGCCGGCCCCAGGCCGTGCGCCAGCGTCGCCAGGGTCAGGCGCAGGATGCGCTGTTCCGGACGGCTGCAGTTTTCGATCACCACCACCGGGGTATCCGGCCTGCGGCCCTGGTCCAGCAGGCGCTGGGCCGTGACGATCGCTTCGCGCCCGCCCATGTACTGGACCAGGGTGTCGGTATCGGGGATGGCGGTCTGGCCGTCCAGTTCGGGCGCGGTGCTGGACGTGAAAAACGCCACGCTGCGGGCCACGCCACGCTTGGTCAGCGGCTGCCTGGTGGCCGCCGCCGCCGCCACCGCCGTGGTAATGCCCGGTACGACTTCCACCTCGATGCCGGCTTCTTCCAGCGCGCGCAATTCCTCGTCGGCGCGCCCGAACAGCATCGGGTCGCCGCCCTTGAGGCGCACCACCAGCGCGTATTTATGCGCGCTGTCGACCAGCTGCTTGTTGATGAAGGCTTGCGCCGTCGAGAGCTGGCCGCAGCGTTTGCCGACCGCGATTCTCACCGCCTGCGGACACAGTGCCAACATCTCGTCGGTCACCAGGGCATCGTGCAGCACCACGTCGGCCTGCTCCAGCAGGCGCGCGCCGCGCAGGGTGATGAGGTCCTGGGCGCCGGGGCCGGCGCCGATCAGATAGACTTTTCCGAGTGTTGACATGCTGTGTTCCTTTTGCTGGCTTCCTGAGCTGGCGCCGACTGTTTTTACGCGTCCAGCCGGATCATACCAGCGGCGACCGTCTGGTGAGTAACTTCATCGATCAGGATGAAGGCGCCCGTTGCGCGGATGTCGGCGTAAGCGTCGGCCGCCAGCGGCTGCTGCACGGTCAGGCCGATGCGCGCGATGTCGTTCAGCTTCAGGCCGTCGGCCGCGTGGCGCTGCTGGGTATTGATGTCGAGCAGGGTATCGACGCCGGTGATCTTGGCCGAAGTCTGCTTGGTGCCATGCTTGATCCAGTACTTGCGGCGCATGTCGAGCGGCTCGTCCGACATCCAGCACACGTCCGCCTTGAGCGTCTTGAGCAGGGTCGCCGGCTGGCCGGCGCCGGCCAGCAGGTCGCCGCGCGAGATGTCGAGGTATTCGCCCAGCAGCAGGGTGATCGACTGGCCCACCACGGCCGACTGGTGCGAGCCTTCCAGGGTCAGGATATCCTTGACGGTGGCGCTCTGGCCCGACGGTTGGACCACCAGCTTGTCGCCCACGCTGACCTTGCCCGCTTCGATGCGGCCCATGTAGCCGCGGAAGTCGTTCGCTTCGTGGCCGTTGTGGCGCGCCACCAGCTGGACCGGGAAGCGGAAGGGCGCGGCGTGCGATTCGTCGTAGACCGACAGCGATTCGAGCAGCGAGATCAGGGTCGGACCCTGGTACCAGCCCATTTTTTCGCTCGACTCGACCACGTTGTCGCCGGTCAGGGCGGACAGCGGAATCGGCGTGATGTCTTTCAGGCCCAGGGTTGCGGCGAACTCCTTGTAGGCCTTGACGATGCGGTCGTACACGGCCTGGTCGTAGTTCACCAGGTCCATCTTGTTGACGGCGACGACCACGTGCTCGATCTGCAGCAGGTGGGCGATGGTCGAATGGCGCTTGGTCTGGATCAGCAGCTCGACATCATTGCCGTCCGCGCCGCCGTCTTCGCGCAGCTTGACCTTGGAGACGTCGATCAGGATGATCACCGCGTCGGCGGTCGAGGCGCCGGTGACCATGTTGCGGGTGTACTGCTCGTGGCCCGGGGTGTCGGCGATGATGAACTTGCGCTTGGGCGTGGCGAAGTAGCGGTAGGCCACGTCGATGGTGATGCCCTGTTCGCGCTCGGCTTCCAGGCCGTCGGTCAGCAGGGACAGGTCGACCGCGTCGCCCACGGTGCGCTTGTGCTTCGAGCGCGACATGGCGTCGAGCTGGTCGGCGAAGATGCCTTTGCTGTCGAACAGCAGGCGCCCGATCAGGGTGCTCTTGCCGTCGTCGACCGAGCCGGCGGTGATGAAGCGCAGCAGGCCGCGTTCGGTCGGGGTGTCGTTATGATTGTCGATACGGGCGTTCATCAGAAGTATCCTGCTTTCTTGCGTTTTTCCATCGAGGCTTCGGAGGTCTGGTCGTCCATCCGGGTGGCGCCGCGTTCGGTGATCTGGGTAATGGCGGTTTCGGCGATGATCGCTTCGACCGTCGAGGCGCTCGAGCTCACGGGGCAGGTGCACGAAATGTCGCCGACGGTGCGGAAGCGCACCACCTGGGTTTCGACGGTTTCGCCGTCGCGCGCCGGGGTCAGGTCGGTCAGCGGCACCAGCAGGCCGTTGCGCGGGATGACCTGGCGTTCGTGCGCGAAGTAGATCGGCGGCAGGGCCAGTTTTTCGCGCTGGATGTAGAGCCACACGTCGAGTTCGGTCCAGTTCGAAATCGGGAACACGCGCATGTTTTCGCCCGGGTGCACGCGGGTGTTGTACAGGTCCCACAATTCCGGGCGCTGGCCCTTCGGGTCCCACTGGCCGAATTCGTCGCGGAAGGAGAAGATGCGTTCCTTGGCGCGCGCCTTTTCTTCGTCGCGCCGCGCGCCGCCGATGCAGGCGTCGAATTTGTGTTCGGCGATCGTTTCCAGCAGGGTGACCGCCTGGGCGGCGTTGCGCGAGTCGGTCTGCGGATGACGCAGGCGCACGGTGCCGCGCTTGATCGAGTCTTCGACCGAACCGACGATCAGGCGCTCGCCCAGTTCCGCCACGCGGGCGTCGCGGAAGGCGATCACTTCCTCGAAATTGTGGCCGGTGTCGATGTGCACCAGCGGGAACGGGAATTTGCCGGGGCGGAAGGCCTTTTCGGCGAGGCGCAGCAGCACCACCGAGTCTTTGCCGCCCGAGAACAGCAGGGCGGGGTTGGCGCATTCGGCGGCGACTTCGCGCAGGATGTGGATCGCTTCCGATTCCAGCGCATCGAGGTGGCGCGCATTGACGTCGGTCAGTACGCGCGGGGTGTCGGTCAGTGTAGTCATGGTGGCTAGGGCCTTTGTTTTTCTATGGTGGCGCTGAGGGTGAGCTCTATGCGGCCACGGATTTAATGCGAATCAGTTTTCCATCGACCATATGCAGGCCGCATTCCTTGGAGTCCGGATTTTCCCACCACCAGCGGCCGGCGCGCACGTCTTCGCCCGGCTCCACCGCGCGCGTGCAGGGTGCGCAGCCGATCGAAGGGAAGCCCTGATCGTGCAGCGCATTGTATGGCACGCCGTTGTCGCGGATGTAGTTCCACACGTCCGCCTCCGACCAGTCGGCCAGCGGGTTGAACTTGGCCATGCCGTGCGCGGCGTCGTCTTCCTGGATGTCGAGCTGCGCGCGCGTGCTCGATTGCGAACGGCGCTGGCCGGTCACCCAGGCCCTGTTGCCGGCCAGGGCGCGTCCCAGCGGTTCGACCTTGCGGATGCGGCAGCACTCGCGGCGCATGTCCACGCTCTCGTAGAAGGCGTTCAGGCCGTGCTGCGCCACGTAGGCGTCGACCGCTTCCGGCTGGGGCTTGTACAGCTTGACGTCATAGCCGTAGGCGGCCTTGACCTGGTCCAGCACCGCCAGCGTTTCCGGATGCAGGCGGCCGGTTTCGAGCGAGAAGATCCCGATCGGCAGATTGGCCTTGAGGATCAAGTCGGTCAGGACCATGTCTTCGGCGGCCAGGCTGGAGGCGAATACTGCCGGCGAATAGTCGGCGGCGATGCGCTCCAGGGTGGCGCGGGTGCTGGCGACGAGGGCGAGGAGGGCGCTGGTGTCGGTCATGGCGGGCCTCAGATGCCGTAGCCGGCGTCGCTGCTGTCGATGCGCACGTCGCGCTCGTGGCGGCGGAACAGCGGCGCCTTGACGTCGACCGAGGCCTGGTAGACCTCGGAAAAATCGGTCAGGCCCTTGAGCGCGTCGTGGATGTTGCGGTCCTGGCGCGTGGCAAAGGCGTCGAAGCCGCAGCGCTGCATCTGGAACAGCTGGTCGCGCAGCACGTCGCCGATGGCGCGCAGTTCGCCGGTGTAGCCGAGGCGCATGCGCAGGTTGAAGGCGGTCGAGTAGCCGCGGCCGTCGGTGAACTTGGGGAAGTCGATGGCGACCACCGCGAATCGGTCCAGCTCACCCTTGAGCGCTTCGGCGCGTTCGTCGGGCGCCAGCCAGACGCCGATGTCGGCGCGGGCCGATAGCGCTGCGCGCTGCGCCTGCCATACGGCCAGCGGCACGATCACTTTGCCTTCCGGGACCACGACCGCGTCCGGCGCTTCGGCGGCGCTGCCGGCCTCAGGATCGGCTTGCGCCAGGCGCAGCACGCTCCAGTCGTCGGCGACGACCGCGCGCTGTTTGATGATTTCTTTGTGCGACTCAAGCATAGTGGTCTTCTCCAACCAGTTCGCCCGCCTTGATCGGCGTGGCATACACATGTTCCTTGAACGGGGCGACACCGAGGCGCTGGGCGGTGTCGACGAAGCGTTCGTCTTCGTGGCGTTCGCGCACGTACACCTGCAGCAGGCGGTCGATCACTTCCGGCATTTGCAGCGCCGAGAACGACGGGCCGATGATCTTGCCGATGGCCGCGTTGTTGCCCTGCGCGCCGCCGATCGAGACCTGGTACCACTCGCTGCCATCCTTGTCGACACCGAGCACGCCGATCGAGCCGACGTGGTGGTGGCCGCAGGCGTTGATGCAGCCCGAGATATTCAGTTCGATCTCGCCGATGTCGTGCTGGTAGTCGATGTCGTCGAAGCGTTCCGCGATCGCGGCGGCGATCGGGATCGACTTGGCGTTGGCCAGCGAGCAGAAGTCGCCGCCGGGGCAGCAGATGATGTCGGTCAGCAGGCCGATGTTCGGCGTCGCCAGGCCGTGCGCCTTGGCTTCCTGCCACAGCGCGAACAGGGCCGACTGCTTCACGTCCGCCAGCACCAGGTTCTGCTCGTGCGTCACGCGCAGTTCGCCGAAGCTGTAGCGGTCGGCCAGGTCGGCCACGAAGTCGATCTGCGTGGCGGTGGCGTCGCCCGGCGGCACCCCGGTCTTTTTCAGCGACAGCAGCACGATGGCGTAGCCGGGCACCTTGTGCGGCTTGACGTTCCGGGTCAGCCAGTTGCCGAAGGCTTTGTTGTCGGCGTGTTCGGCGCGCGCATCGATGTCCGGCAGCGTCTCGTAGGCCGGCGGCGCGAAGTAGGCCGCCACGCGCGCCATCTCGTCCTCGGTCAGGGTCGATGCGCTGTCTTTCAGGTCCAGCCATTCTTCCTCGACCTGGCGCGTGAATTCCTCGGCGCCCATGGCCTTGAGCAGGATCTTGATGCGCGCCTTGTACTTGTTGTCGCGCCGGCCGTAGCTGTTATACACGCGCATGACCGCTTCGATGTAGGTCAGCATGTGACGCCACGGCAGGAAGTCGCGCACCACGCTGCCCAGGATCGGGGTGCGGCCCATGCCGCCGCCGACCATGACCTTGAAGCCGATCTCGCCGTCCCCGTTGCGCACCACGGTCAGGCCGATGTCGTGCACGGCGATCGCCGCGCGGTCTTCGACGGCGCCGTTGATCGCCACCTTGAACTTGCGCGGCAGGGCGGCAAATTCGGGGTGGAAGGTGCTCCACTGGCGCAGCACTTCGGCGTACGGGCGCGGGTCGATGATTTCGTCCGCCGCCACGCCGGCGTATTCGTCGGAGGTGATGTTGCGGATGCAGTTGCCCGAGGTCTGGATGGCGTGCATCTCGACCGAGGCCAGATCGAGCAGGATGTCGGGCGTCTGTTCGAGCTCGATCCAGTTGAACTGGATGTTCTGGCGCGTGGTGAAGTGGCCGTAGCCGCGGTCGTACTTGCGGGCGATGTGGCCGAACATGCGCATCTGGCTCGAGGACAGCAGGCCGTACGGGACGGCGATGCGCAGCATGTAGGCGTGGCGCTGCATGTACAGGCCGTTTTGCAGGCGCAGCGGCAGGAATTCGGCTTCGGTCAGCTCATCGTTGATGCGGCGCTCCACCTGGCTGCGGTATTGGGCGATGCGCTCCCTGACGATGAGATGGTCGTATTGGTCGTAACGGTACATGTGTCATCCTGAATATGTGTGTGCCGGTCGGGCTTCTTCGGGGTCATAGCCATCAGACTGTCCCCAAACTAGCCTCAATAGTAATAAACTCGGCCTTTATTCCAAAGGACTAAGAATTTATTTGCTTATATGCGTATCCGGCATAAGCATTCTTATAAAATGCTGGTAGATATTTATTTTGAGTATCTTTCCGGCCTGCGAGATCAAAAAAGCAATGAACCTCCATCAATTACGCTTCGTGCGCGAAGCCGTGCGGCAGAACTACAACCTGACCGATGCGGCCAAGGCCCTGTTTACATCCCAGCCCGGGGTGTCGAAAGCCATCATCGAGCTGGAAGAAGAGCTCGGCGTGGACATCTTTACACGCCACGGCAAGCGCATCCGTGGCTTGACCGAACCGGGCCGGCTGGTGCTGGAGTCGGTCGAGCTGATCATGCAGGAAATCGATAGCCTCAAGCGTATCGGCAAGGAATACGCAGCCCAGGACAGCGGCAGCTTCACCATTGCCACCACGCACACCCAGGCGCGCTACACCCTGCCGAAAGTGGTGCAGGCCTTCATGCTGAAGTACCCCAAGGTACGCCTCTCCCTGTTGCAAGGCAACCCGCGCCAGATCGCCGAAATGGTCCAGCGCGACCAGGCCGACCTGGCCATCGCCACCGAATCGATTGCCGGCATCGACGGCCTGATCACCTTGCCATGTTATCAATGGGAGCATGTGGTGGTGGTGGTGCCCGACCATCCCTTGCTCAAATCCAAGGCCGTCTCGCTGGAAGAGATCGCCGGTTATCCGCTGATTACCTACGACGGCGCCTTCGCCGGGCGCAGCAAGATCGACCACGCCTTCGGCCTGCGCGGGCTGAAACCGGACGTGCTGCTCGAAGCCATCGACGCCGATGTCATCAAAACCTATGTGGAACTTGGCATGGGTATTGGTATCATAGCGGGCATGGCCTTCGACGCCGAGCGCGACAAGAACCTGCGCGCGATTCCGGTGGGGCATCTGTTCGGCATGAACATTTCGCGCGTGGCAGTCAAGCAGGGCGCCTATCTGCGCAGCTATATCTATACCTTCATCGAATTGCTGGCGCCGACCCTCAACCGCAAGCTGGTCGAGTCGGCCATGAGCGGCACCAAAGAAACCTACGAGCTGTAACAGCCTGACACGTCCATTACTTCAAGAAAAACATGATCACCGAACAATCTGCACAGTTTTACGCCAAGAGCGCCTCCAACCACGACCGCATCTACGACCGGCCGGAACGCAAGGACGACCTGGCCGCCATGCGCGGCCACGTGGCCGAGACCCTGCGCGGGCATACCGTGCTGGAGCTGGCCTGCGGTACCGGCTACTGGACCGCCGTCATCGCCGGCACGGCCGACAAGGTGGTCGCCACCGATATCAATCCGGAAATGATCGCGCTCGGCAAGCTGCGCGCGCTGCCGGCCGACAAGGTGGAATTCAGGGTGGCGGACGCCTGGAACCTGCCGGACGATATCGGCAGCTACACGGCGCTGTTCATCGGTTTCTGGTGGTCGCACGTCAAGCGCGAAGAGCAGGAGCGTTTCCTGGCGCACTTGCGCAGCAAGGTCGGCGACGATATGTTCCTGGTCCTGCTGGACGATGTGTATGTGGAAGGCAGCAGCGACACCGTGGCGCGCACCGATATGGAAGGCAATACCTACCAGATCCGCATCGCGCCCGATGGCGAGCGCTACGAGATTCCCAAGACCTATCCCTCCGACAGCGCCCTGCGCAAGAAGCTGGCCTCGTCCGTGCGCGAAATCAAAATCGTGCGCCTGGAATATTATTGGCTGCTGACCTGCCGCCTCAAGTAAGTCAGCTCGCTCCCGCCTTGGGCGCGCTCGACGCGCCCAGTTTCGCGCTGGCCGCGATCAGCAGCATCGCGCAGCCCAGTCCGGCGAACGCCAGCGGCAGGCTGAAGGCATGCGCCACGAAGCCGATCGCCGCCGGCCCGGCCAGGATGCCCGCATAGCCGAGCGTGGTGATGGCCCCGATCGCCAGGCTGGCCGGCATGGCGCGCTGGCTGCCGGCGGCGGTAAACAGGATCGGCACGATGTTCGAGGCGCCCAGGCCGATCAGCACGAAGCCGGACAGCATGGCGGGCACGGAGCCGGCCAGCACGGTGCAGAAAAAGCCCGCGGCCGCGCACAGGCCGCCCAGCAACAACACCTTCTGCCCACCCAGTTTGCCGACCACCCTGTCGCCCGTCAGGCGGCCGAGAGTCATGGCAATCGCAAACGCTGCGTAGCCGAGCCCGCCCTGGCCGGCACTGCCCGTCGCTGCGCGTCCCTCGGTCAGCAGCAGGGCGCTCCAGTCGAGGATCGCGCCTTCGGCCAGGAAACACAGGAAGCACAGGCCGCCGATCAGGATCACGGCGCCGTGCGGCAGCACGAACAGCGGCGCATCGCGCACCTGCGCATCGGGCTCGCGCAACAGGCCCGAGGAGGCGCCGGCCAGCACCGCGCCGACCGCGATCGCCAGCACCGTGCTGGCGGCCAGCGCGCTCAATCCCAGCCACAACAGCAGCGCCATGCTGCCCGCGCCCAGGAAGCCGCCCACGCTGAACAGGCCGTGAAAGCCGGACATCAGGGCGCCGCCGCTGGTCTTTTCCACTTGCACCGCCTGGATGTTCATCGCCACGTCCAGGGTGCCGATGGACGCGCCGAAGCCGAACAGGGCGCAGCCGAGCAGGACGGGCGTCGGCGCGACCGCCAGGCAGGGCAGGAACAGGCACACCAGCGCCCCCGAGCACAGCACCACCGGGCGCACGCCGAAACGCGCGGTCATGAAGCTGGTGGACGGCATCGCCAGCATCGAGCCCGCGCCCAGGCACAGCAGCAGCAAGCCGAGCTCGCCTTCGCTCATGCCGAGGCGCAGCTTGGCCAGCGGCACCAGCGGGGCCCAGACCGACATGGCGAGGCCGGCGGCAAGAAAGGCGAGGCGGGTGGAAAGGCGTTGTTGCGGTCCGGTATCTGGCATGCTGTCTTTCGAAAAACGGTGGGGAGGGTCAGGGCCTGGCGGCGCGGTGCACGCGCACGCCGCGCGCGGCGAAGGCGTCGAGCTGGCGCGCGTCGATATCGTGCTCGGCCACCAGGTCGGCGATGCTGGCGGCGGCCAGCACTGCGTAGGGGGCGGCGGTGCCGACCTTGTCGCTGGTGGTGGCGACCAGCACCGCCTTGCTGAGGGCGGCGACGCGGCGCTTGAATTCGGCTTCCTCGAAATGGATGGCGCTCACGCCGGCCTGGGCATCGACGCCGCAGGCGCCCAGGATGTACAGGTCGGGGCTGATCAGCTCCAGTTCGCGCAGGGCGGTGCCGCCGATGCTGGCGCCCGTCTCTGCATGGATACGCCCGCCAATGACGATCAGCTCGATCGCGGGCTTGTCGATCAGGGCGGCGGCAATCGCCGGGGCGTTGGTGATGACGGTCAGGCGCTGTTCGCCCAGCGCCTGCGCGATCGCCAGGTTGGTCGAGCCGGCGTCGATGAAGACCACGCTGCCGGGCGCCACGCAGGGCACGGCGGCGGCCGCCAGGCGCGATTTGCGGTCGGTCTGGGTACTGCGGCGCTGGGCCGGGGTGCCGCCCGGGGCGGCGGGCAGCGCCATGCGCAGGGCGCCGCCATACACTTTCTGGCACAGGCCGGCGGCGGCCAGGTCGCGCAGGTCGCGCCGGATGGTGTCTTCCGACACCTGCAGCCATTGGGCCAGGTCGGGCGCCAGCACGCGGCCGTCGCTTTGCAGGCGTTGCAGGATCAGGGCGTGGCGTTCCTGCAAGAGAAGGGGATCGGTGGACATTGGAGCATCGGACAGGAAGGAATGCGCACAAATATACAGGAATGCGCACAAACGTGCAATCGGGCATAAAAAAACCCCGCAAGCTGCCAGGCAACTTGCGGGGTTTTTCGGTTCAGCTAGACGCGGTGAGCGTCAGTGAATTTAGAACGAGTGACGAACGCCGACCGAGAAAGCGCTTGGGTCGGAACCGACTGCGCCTGCTGGTGGAACAACGGTTGCGCCAGCGGAGAAGATACCGAAGGTTGCTTTGTTGTTGTTGCGGATCGTTGCGTACGAGGTGTACACATTGGTGCGCTTCGACAGGGCGTACGAGTAAGCGACCGAGTAACCGTTACCCTTGGCGCCGCCTTCCAGTTTGCTTTGCTGGAAGTTACCGTAGATCTTGTTCGAACCGAAGGTGTACGATACGCCGGCGTTGGCCTGCTCGTACTTGTTGTTGTTACCGGTTGGGTTGGCAACCATGTAGTTACCGCGCACTTCGATCGCGCCAGCGGTGAAGCCTGCGCCGAAGATCATTTCCTTGTCGTCGCCCGAAGCCAGACGCTCGATCTGGTGGTAGCCGGCACCGAGGTAGATGTTGTTGGCTTTGTATTCAACAGCCAGGCCCATCAGATCCAGCGAAGGACCGGTCAGGGTTTCGCCCAGGCCGTAGCCGGCGCTGACGATGACGCCGCCCATCGAGTTCGATTTGTAGTTGACCGAGTTGCTGATGCGACGGGTCAGACGGTTTGCGCCGAAGGAATTCAGGTTGGTGCCGTAGAAGCCCTGGCCGTTGATATCGCTTGCGTTAGCGACGTCGGCGATCGGGGTGTATTCGCGACCGACCAGCAGGGAGCCGAAGCCACCTTTCAGGCCGACCACCGAGCGGCGGCCGAACAGGCTCGAATCGCCCATGCCGGTGTCGAGTGCAACGCCAGCTTCCAGATTGAACACAGCGCTCAGGCCATTGCCCAGATCTTCAACGCCACGGAAACCTACACGGCTGGTCGACTGGTTGCCCGAGTTGACGACCGTACGGCTCCCGCCTGGAGCGCCCGTGTCTTCTTTCGCCAGCGCCGCGTCAGCCACGCCGTAGATCGTGACGCTCGATTGAGCGGAAGCGCACAGAGGAATCGCAGCGGCCAGGACAGCGGCCATCAGTTTGCATTGCATATAAATCTCCAAAAGGTTGCACAGATGAGTGTCGATTAACTAGGGATGCTCTTAATCGGACGTAATTATAGCTTCCACGTATGTCAAATCCATGACAAAGTGAAATGTGGTAAGAATGAGACAGTCTGTTTTTGCCCTGCAATAGGGCGTCAATGCCGCGTAAATGCACGCTTCAGGTGCATTAAATGCAAGGCTTGGGAAATGCTGCGACGCCGCATAACGCCCGCCGTTGCAGGCGTTCCGGGAAATCTCAGGGCGCCGGCGGCGGCGGCGGGGCGGTCCGTTCCGGTGCGCCGGCGGCGCGCTCGCCAGGGCGTTCGCCGATGGCTTCCTCGTCGCCGCTGTCGGGCAAAGGCAACACGATATCGATGCGGGTACCGGGCGGATCGTCGCCGCTGACGGTGATGTCGCCCTTCATTCCCCATACCCGTTCGCGCATCCCGATCAGGCCGAGCGACTGGGCTTTTTCCATGTCCGCGGCCTGGATGCCGCGCCCGTCGTCGCGGATCGAGACCAGCAACTGGCCGTTGATGCGGTATACATACATGGTCACATTGCTGGCCCCGGCATGGCGCGCGATGTTCGTCAGCGCTTCCTGGACGATGCGGAAGATGGCGGTGCTGGCGGCGTCGTCGAGGCGCAGCTCGGCCTCGTCGGCGAACAGCGCGCAGGCGATGCCGTGCCGTTCGACGAATTCGTCGCGCAAGCCCTGCAGCGCGAAATACAGGCCGCCCTCGTCGAGCGCGCGCGGGCGCAGGTTGGTGGCGATGCGGCGCAGCGAGGTAATCGCCGTGAGCAGATTGTCTTCCATGCCGTTCATCAGGCGCTGGCCGTTATGGCTGGCGCCCGGTTCCTTTTGCAGCAGGTTCAGGTCCATCCGCAGCGAGGCCAGCAGCTGGCCGAGGTCGTCGTGCAGCTCGCGCGCGATGTGGGCCCGTTCTTCCTCGCGCACGGTTTGCAGGGCCGTCGAGAGCTGGCGCAGCTGCGCATGCGAGCGCGACAGCTTTTCCTGCACCTGCTGGCGCTCGGTCACGTCGCGCAGGATGATGGTGTAGATGGTGCGGTCGGCCTCGATCATGCTGGAAATCGAGCCTTCGAGCGGGAAGGTTTCGCCGCTGGCGCGCACGCCCGTGACCGCGTAATCGGTGGCGCGGCGCCCGGCGCGCCCGGCCCCGTCGCCGAAATAGGCGGGCGCGGCGTCGCCGCTGACGGTCGGCAGCGGGGCGATGAACTGCTGCAGCGGGCTGCCCTGCATGCGTTCGACCGTGGTCGAGAACATCGCCGCGGCCGAGGGATTGGCCAGCACGATGGTCTGGGTGTCGTCGGTGGAGATGATCGCTTCGCTCGCGTTCTGGATGATCTCGCGGCTGTGGCTGCGCGCGAAGCGCGGCCAGCGGTTATACGCGAACAAGCGTGCCAAGGAGTGACCGCCCAGCAAGCCGAGGACAAACATGACCGCGCCCCAGCTCAGGAAGCGGGAAGAACGCTGTTGTGCCATGCGCGCCTGCCGTCGAAGGCCCGCGGGACGCGGACCGTGGGCTGATTATAGGAGCGCGCGCGCCGCACGGCTTGAGGCGCCGCAAAGGGTGGGCCAGCCGCAGGGGCCGGGGCCGCGACGAGGAAAGCGCAGGGCGCGGCGGGGAACGGTGTCTCATGTCGTGTCGCAAGGTGGCGCATGGAATGGAAAGCGGGCGCCGCATCGGCGCGGCGCTGGTTTACATTTGCTTGAACAGGTGCAGGAAGCTGCGGCTCACTTCGAGCTTGTCGGGCTTGCCCTTGATGAGCACCAGGTGGCGTCCGCGAATGTCGCGCGTGACCCCTTCGATGGCGTTGACGTTGACCAGGGTGGCGCGGTGGATCTGCCAGAACAGGGCCGGATCGAGTTCCTCGGCCAGGTCGCGCACCGGCTTGCGGATCAGCGCCTCGAAGCGCTCGGTCTGTACGCAGGTGTATTTTTCGTCGGAGCGGAAAAACAGGATGTCCTCGACCGGAATCATGCGCAGGTCCTGGCCGATGCTGGCCTGGATCCATTGCAGGTAGCTCGGCTTGGGCGCCGCCATTTTTTCGGCCAGCTGCGAGAGCATGGCGGTGACGCTGTCGTTGACCGCTTCCTTCGGCTTGGCCAGGCGCGACTTGAGGCGGTCGATGGTCACCTGCAGGCGCTCGGCCTCGGGCGGCTTGAGCACATAGTCGACCGCGCCGCGCTCGAAGGCTTCGACCGCGTACTGGTCGTAGGCGGTGACGAACACGATGTTGCTGCCGGTGCCGATCGCGCGCGCCGCTTCCATGCCGGTCTTGCCCGGCATGCGGATGTCGAGGAAGGTCAGGTCCGGCTTGAGCTGGCTGACCAGCTCGATCGCTTCATCGCCGTTCTTGGCCTCGCCGACGATTTCCAGTTCGGGCCAGGCCTGGTTCAGGCGCAGGCGCAACTGGTCGCGCATCAGTCTTTCGTCGTCGGCAATAATAGCGGTAGGCATGGTGCGTTTCTGGTGATGGGCAAGAGTGCCAATTATTCAATGAATCGCCTGTTTAATCAATCACTTCCTTGGGCCGTTTTTTTTGAATAGCCGCGCTTGCTTGTGGATTACTTCGATACCTGATAAGGCACCTCGATGGTGGCGATCACGCCGCTCGGCGTGTTGGCCGCGATGTGCAGCTGGCCGGCGTCGCCGTGCAGCAGCTTGAGGCGTTCGCGGATCGTCATCAGTCCCAGCCCGGTGCCGTCGCTGGGGAACTTGCCGAAGCCGACCCCGTCGTCGCTGACGATCACGCGCAGCTTGTTGTGCGCCACCTCGGCCAGGATGGAGAGCGCGCCGCCCTCGGGCTTGCATTCGAGGCCGTGCTTGATGGCGTTCTCGACCATCGACTGCAGCATCATCGGCGGGAAGGCCGCGCTGCGCAGGCCCTCGGGAATGCGCAGGTCGACCTGCAGGCGCTCCTCCATGCGCATCTTCAGCAGGTTCAGGTAAGCCTTGACCATGTCCGCCTCGCGCCCGAGGTTGGTGACCACGGCGTTGTCGCGCATCTGCGGCAGCACGGCGCGCAGGTACTGGATCAGGCTGCGCTGCATGGCCGAGGCGCGCGGCGGGTCGGTCTCGATCAGGTACTCGACCGAGGCCAGGGTGTTGAACAGGAAATGCGGCTCGACCTGGGCCTGCATCATCTGCATGCGCGCTTCCGACAGCTGGCGCTGCATCGATTCGCGCTCGGCGGCGGCGTTGGCGGTCTGGGTTTCGGCTTCGGCGCGCTTCTTGCCGCCGACCAGGGCCTTGGTGGCGAACAGGGCCAGCACCAGCAGGGAAATGAAACTCTTGAACCAGGTCGAGGCCTGGCCGTGGTACACCTTCACTTTTTCTTCCGCCGCATTTTCGACGGCCGCTTCGATCGCGCTCGACAAGCCTTCGACGATCTGTGGCGGCAGCGCGACGCGCACTTCGCCGTCGGCCGTGACCGGCATGGACGCGGTGTCGGGAACGGTCGGCTCGGCCGGATTGGCCGGGGCCTCGGGCGGCTCCGGCGCTTCCGGGGCCTCGGGCGCCTCGGGCGGCTGCGGCGGCGCGCTGCGTTTTTTCGGCGGGCTGTAGCTGATGCCGCCGTCGTCGAAGATGATATTGCCTTCGCGCTTGTCGCGCTTGCGCTCCTTGCGCACCTCGATCACATCGCCGCCGGAAAACAGCTCGTTCTGCAGGATCGAGGCGGCGATCAGGGCCAGCGCCGCGAACAGGAAAAACTTCCACCACGATAGCTGGCTGACCCAGGTGGCGGTGGCGTCGAAGGCGCGCTGCAGCCATGCCAGGACGGTCGCGATGGCTTGTTCGGGAGGACGGCGTGCTTCCATGGTGGGTCAATTCCGTAAAGTTGCGCACGCTTTAGTCGGAAAGCGTGAGATTGCGTGAGTTTGTCGTAGCGGCGAGTGTAACTGCTGCGCGCCTCCCGGGGCCGTAAAAAGCGCCGCGCGGCCCCCGATACGGATGAGATGTTGCCACTTTAGGACAGCGCCCGGCCCGCCGCGCGGCCTTTGCGACAGGCTGCATAAATGGAGGAACAGGGTGCAGCGCCGATCATCGCGCCGCAGTGCCCGGTTGCGCGGTATGATGAAGGATCAAACCGCTGTTCCACCGCCCAAGGGGATGTCCTATGTCTGCCGATGTGAAAAAATACCGTTTGATCACGCGTAGCGATTTCGATGGCCTGGTCTGCGCCGTCCTGCTCAAGCACCTGGATCTGATCGACGATATCCTGTTTGTCCACCCCAAGGATATGCAGGACGGCAAAATCGTGGTCAGCGACGGCGATATCACCACCAACCTGCCGTACGCGGCCGGGGTGCACCTGGCCTTCGACCACCACCTGTCGGAGACGATCCGCAATACCGGCGCGCGCGCCAACCACATCATCCATCCCGAAGCGCCCTCGGCCGCACGGGTGGTGTACGACTACTATGGCGGCGCCTCGGCCTTCCCGGCCGCCTGGTACGACATGATGGCCGCCGTCGACAAGGGCGACGCGGCCCGCTTCAACCAGCAGGAAGTGCTGGCCCCGCAAGGCTGGGACTTGCTCAACTTCCTGATGGATGCCCGCACCGGCCTGGGCCGCTTCCGCGATTTCCGCATCTCGAACTACGCGCTGATGATGGACTTGATCGATTATTGCAAAAATCACACGATCGACGACATCATGGCCCTGCCCGACGTCAGGGAGCGCATGGACCTGTACTTCGAGCACAGCGACAAGTGCAAGGAACAGATCCGGCGCTGCGCCAGCGTGCACCGCAACCTGGTCGTGCTCGACCTGCGCGAGGAAGACACGATTTACGCCGGCAACCGCTTCATCATCTATGCCCTGTTCCCCGACACCAACATCTCGATCCACGTGCTGTGGGGCCTGAAAAACCAGAATACCGTGTTCGCCACCGGCAAATCGATCCTGAATCGGACCTCGCGCACGAATATCGGCGCCCTGATGCTCGAATACGGCGGCGGCGGGCACGAAAACGCCGGCACCTGCCAGGTCTCGAACGAGCTGGCCGAAGAAGTGCTGGGCGCGCTGATACAGCGCATTACCAGCGAAGGCTGAGCGCGGCCGAACGGCGCCGGCGGCCTCAGGCCGGCGCCAGCCTCAGGCCGCCGGCGCCGCCACCAGCATGTCGTGCAAGGCGTGCTCGGCCAGCGGGGCGCTGAAATACGTGCCCTGCAGCTCGTCGCAGTGATTGGCCCGCAAGGACTCCATCTGCAGCCGGTTTTCCACCCCCTTGGCGATGACGCGCGCGCCGAGGTCGTGGCCGACATCGATCAGGGCCTTGGCCAGCGCGCCGCTGCGGGCGTCGGCCGTGATCTGGTGCACCGCCACCTTGGCCAGCTTGACGTGGGTCAGCGGCAGCTTGTGCAGGAAATTCAGGTTCGACAGGCTGTCGCCGAAGGCGTCGACCGAGCGCAGCACGCCCAGTTCGTGCAATTGCGACACCACCTCCACGCTCAGGTGCGGATTGGCGTTCAGGCTCTCTTCGCGCAATTCCAGTTCCAGCCGCGCCGGCGCGATCCTGTGGGCCGCCAGGATGCAGGCGACGTGCTCGACATACCGGGGCTGGGAGAATTCGCGGACCGAGGCATTGAGCGCCACCGGCAGCGGGGGGAAGCCGGCGCTGTCCATGCGCTGCATGAAGGCGCAGGCCTCGTCCAGCACATACTTGCCGATGGCGACGATCATCCCGCTTTCTTCGGCCTCGGGCAGGAAGGAGGCCGGCGCCAGCACCCCCAGTTCCGGATGGCGCCAGCGCAGCAGCGCCTCCAGGCCCTGGATGCGGCCGCTGCGCAGGCAGATCTTGGGCTGGTACAGCAGGAACAGTTCGTGGCGTTCGAGCGCGCCGCGCATGCCGTCGTCGAGTTTTTGCTTGGCCTGGGTGGTCGACTTCATGTCGGCCGAAAAGAAGTGCACCTCGCCCGTCTTGGCCGCCTTGGCGTGGTACATCGCCACGTCGGCCGCGCGCACCAGGTCGAGCGCGCCGCCGCCGTCGTGCGGATAGACGCTGACCCCGATGCTGCCGCCGACCGCGATGTCGGTGTTGTCGAAGCTGACCGGCTGCGACATGCTCACCCGCAAGCGCTCGATCATGCGCAGGGTGTAGCGCAGCGAAGGCTGGTTGACCAGCACCAGCACGAATTCGTCGCCCGACAGGCGCGCCACCGTGTCGCTCTCGCGCACCGACGATTGCAGGCGCCGCGCCACCATCCGCAGCACCTGGTCGCCGGCCTCGTGGCCGTAGCTGTCGTTGATCTGCTTGAAGCCGTTGAGGTCGACCAGCACCGTGGCCACCAGCGACTTGTTGCGCTGGGCCATATGCAGCGCCTGTTCCAGCCGGTCCCACAGCAGGGTGCGGTTGGCCAGCCCGGTCAGCGCGTCGTGGTTGACCTCGTGTTCGAGATGGGCGGTGCGCTGCTTGACCGCCGTGACGTCGTTGATGACGCCGATGAAATGGGTGACCTTGCCGGTGGTGTCGCTGACCGGCGTGATGGTCAGGTCGTTCCAGAAGATCTCGCCGTTGCGGCGCCGGTTGCGGAACACCACGTTCACTTCGCGCCGCTCGCGCACGGCCGCGCGCAATTGCTCGCGTTCGTCCTCGTCCATGCCGGGCATGCCCATGAAGCGCGCATCGCGTCCGATCGCTTCCGCGGCGCTGTAGCCGGTGATGCGCTCGAAGGCCGGATTGGCGTACTCGATCGGGTTGTCGCGGCCGGCGCAGCGCGAAATCACCAGGCCGCTGCTGGTGGCGTGCAGGGCCCGTTCGCGCAGGCGCAGGCGGTCTTCCTGGGCGCGCCGCTCGGAAATATCGAGCCCCATGCCGCACAGGTAGTGACGGCCGCGGCAGCTGATGCGCGCGCCGCACAGCAGGTAGGGCGTGACCTTGCCGTGCTTGTCGAGATAATTGGCCTCGACCATGGCCTGGGTGCCCTGGTCGAACACATTGCGCATATTCGCGGCGATCAGGCGTTTTTCGGCCAGGTGGTACAGGTCGACCGCATTCGCCTGCCGCAGTTCCTCGGGCGTCATGGCCGTCACTTCTTCCAGCGTCCTGTTCCACAGCGCAAAGCTGCCATCCTCGCGCAGCACGTAGAAGGTGCCGGGAAGCACATCGATGATGGTGGAGAGCGGCATGCGCCCGACCGCCTCGGAATCGGACTCGTCGCAGGCGCCGTCGAGCATGGCGACCACGTGGCTGAGCGCGCCGTCATGGCCGAACTGCGGCAGCAGGGTCAGGAAAATGCTGTGGACGCTGCCATCGGCGCGCAGGAATTCGAGCTCGGCGGCATCGCAATCGCTGGGAAAGGCGCTCCAGCGCTGTTGCCAGTGCTGGCGGCTGCGCTCGCTGAGCAGCGCCGTCAGGGGCTGGCGCAGGGCGTCGGCGGCGCCGATCCCCAGCACGTGTTCGCAGGCGGCGTTCCAGCTGACGATCTGGCCGCCGGCATCGATCAGCAGGGCGGCCAAAGGGGCGTTCTCGCGGACAGGCATGCACCTCTCCAATCAACCGTAATCAGGATTAGACAGGAAAAAGCGCAGAAAGTTCGCCGCGATGGGCAATTTAGTGAAAGCAAGGTGCGGCGGGCAGGCAGCCCGCCGCGCAATCGATTCTTCGCCGCCCCTTCAAGCGAGGGCGATTTCCTGGCGCACCGGCAGGGCGATCTGGTTATCGACGCTGAACTGGTAATCCTGGAACACGTGCTCGGCCGTCAGCATCTGGTAGCTGCCGTCGGCCAGCTTGTGGGTCGTGTCCTTGAGGCGGTAGGTGTAGTGGCCGCAGGTCCAGCAATTGAAATTGCGCATATGCGTGCACAGGCAGGTCTTGTCCATCACCACCACGGTCTTGCTGTCCGGATTGGCCAGCACTTCGCGGTTGTACGAATTGATGTAAGAACAGTTCCCCGTCGCATCGAGCAGATAGCCATACGATTCGCAGCCCGGACGGATGCCCGCGCCGATGGCCGGCGTGCTCTTGAGCATGCGCATCGGATAGCCGGTCGGCGAGATGCCGTTGACGATGATGTCGTCTTCGGTGGCGCGCACGTACTCCTGCTTGACCTTGTCCGGCAGGCCGCACTCGTTGGTGATGGTGAAACGGGTGGCCACCTGCACGCCGCCCGCGCCTTTTTCCAGGAAGCCGGCCGCGTCGGTGCCGGTGAACACGCCGCCGGCCGCGATCAAGGGAATCTCAAGCTTTTCTGCGCGCATATAGGCATGGATGTCATCCATGATGGTGTGCAGGTCGTACTCGGCCCAATCCATGCCGAAGCCCAGGTGGCCGCCGGCCAGCGGGCCTTCGACGATGATGAAGTCGGGCAGGCGGTTCAGCTTGGACACCTTGCGCAGGAAGATCTGCAGCGCGCGCACGGACGAGACGATGATGCCCAGCTTGGCGTCGCGGAAGCGCGGATGGTCTTCGATCAGGGCGAACGAGCCCAGGTGCAGGCCGGCCGACATGGTGATCCCGTCGATGCCGGCGTCGAGCGCGGCCGACAGGCGCGTGCGCAGGGTTTCGCGCGGCGAATTCATGGTCAGCTTTTCCATGCAGTTGACGAAAATCAGGCCATCGCCGCGTTTCGCCTCCATGGTCGCGCCGACATGGCGGCGGGTCGCATCGGCCAGGCGCGCCAGGTCGAACTGCACCACCGCCTTGTCCATATTATTGATATTGAACTTGTAGGTCTTGGTCTTGTCTTTCACATAGCTGGTGTCGAACTTGCGGTCCGAGACATCCTCGACCATGGCATCGGAAATATGCCCGATCCCGCCCAGGCGCGCCGCTTCGAGCGCCAGTTCGGAGGTCGAAATATCGACGCCCATGCCACCGATCATGATGGGCACATAGTCCTTGTTGCCCAGACGCAGGCGGAAATCATCAACACGTTTCATTGCTATCCTTAGACTGCCAAGTTTTACCGGTGCGCTGGCGCGGCCGCCGAGGCCAGCTTGCGCACCCACAATTCTACCCCAAGCGACCCTGGGAGTTCTCCGTTCCGGCGAGCAAAACCGGGACAATACTCCACGGTATGTTCGCGCTTCTGCGACGCCGTCCTTCGGCACCCCAGGCCGCAGCTCGAGGGATGCGGCCGATTGAGCGACGATGCCGATCGATCGGCGCGCGGCGCCGCTTAATCGCGGAAGTTATTAAATTCCAGCGGCATCTCCGGCACATCCTTGCGCAGCATCGCCATGGCCGCCTGCAGGTCGTCGCGCTTGGCGCCGGTCACGCGCACCGACTCGCCCTGGATGCTGGCCTGGACCTTCATCTTGCTCTCCTTGATGACCTTGACGATCTTCTTCGCGTCCTCGGTCTCGATCCCGTTCTTGACCTTGATCACCTGCTTGACCTTGTCGCCGCCGATCTTCTCGATCTTGCCTTCGTCGAGGAAGCGCACGTCGACCTTGCGCTTGGCCAGTTTATTGGTCAGCACATCGCGCACCTGCGAGAGCTGGAAATCGGAATCGGCGAAGGCGGTCAGTTCGGTGTCCTTCTGTTCCACCTTGGCCGAGCTGCCCTTGAAATCGAAACGGGTGGTGATTTCCTTGTTGGACTGCTCGACGGCGTTTTTCACTTCAATCATGTCTGCTTCGGAGACGACATCAAACGACGGCATAATGGGATCCTTTGTACTTGCAAAATGTAGAATGCCGATATTTTAACGGACAACGGGGGCGGCGCCCCTGAACTGAACCGGTTTTTTCCCCTAAATGCCTCAAGAACGCTCATTCATGCACCCAGACCTCGCCATCGTGCCCGACTTTTCCCTCCGCAGCGTCAATACATTCGGCATCGACGCGCGCGCGCGCGCCTACCTCAGGGTGACCCGGGTCGACCAGCTGGCGCAGGTGCTGGCCGACCCGGTGCTGGGCGCCATGCCGCGCCTGCTGCTGGGCGGCGGCAGCAACATCGTGCTCACGGGCGACGTCGACGGGCTGGTGCTGCACATGGCGATCGCGGGGCGCGCGATTGTCGGGGAGCAGGCCGATGAGCACGGCGGCAGCGTGCTGGTGCGGGCCGGCGCCGGCGAGAACTGGCACGATTTCGTGCAATGGACGCTGGCCCAGGGGCTGGGCGGGCTGGAAAACATGGCGCTCATTCCCGGCACCGTGGGCGCCTCGCCGATCCAGAATATCGGCGCCTACGGGGCCGAAGTCAAGGACCGCTTCCATTGCCTGACGGTGTTCGAGATCGCCTCCGGCACCCTGCGCACGATGGACGCCGCGGCCTGCCGCTTCGCTTACCGCGACAGCGTGTTCAAGCATCCCGACGGGGCCGGGCTGGCGATCGTCGACGTCACCTTCGCGCTGCCGCGCGCGTGGGCGCCGAACCTGAAGTATGGCGAGCTGGCGCAGGAACTGGCCGCAAGCGGGCTGGCGGCGCCGAGCGCACAGCAGGTCAGCGACGCGGTGGTGGCGATCCGGCGGCGCAAGCTGCCCGACCCGGCGCTGATCGGCAACGCCGGCAGCTTTTTCAAGAATCCCGTGGTCGGCGCCGCCCAGTGCGCCGCCTTGCTGGCCGCCCACCCGGCGCTGGTGCACCATGCGCAGAGCGACGGCAGCGAAAAGCTGGCGGCCGGCTGGCTGATCGACCAATGCGGCTGGAAAGGGCGCAGCCTGGGCGCGGCCGGCGTCTACGAGAAGCAGGCCCTGGTGCTGGTCAACCGTGGCGGCGCGACCGGCGCCGAGGTGCTGGCGCTGGCGCGCGCGATCCAGGCCGACGTGCTGGCGCGTTTCGGCGTGTCCCTCGAAACCGAGCCGGTCTTCATCTAGCTTTTCCTCCCTGCGCGCCGCCTACGGCGCGCCGCCCCGTCAATGAGCGCGCCATCGCTGCGTATCGATCAGAAAACATTATCTTTTTAATCAATTCTGATAAATAATGCCTGTACACCGGAAGCGCTTCCAATTTCGGGCGCCGGCGATTCATTCGGGAGACAATCATATGCAAGACAAGTTAGGTAGCGCGATCCGAAGCGCTCTGGCAGCGGCCGCCTGTGGCGCCATGCTGGCCGCCTGCGACGGCGGCAGCGACCCGGCCACGCCGGACATCCCCACGCCGCCGGTCGCCGTCGACAAGGTGACGCAGTACAGCGACTTCCCGAGCATAAGCAGCGATATCAAGAAAGATGCGGCCACCGAGTCCGCCATCGCCGCCATCGTTGCCGGGATGAGCCTGGCGGAGAAGGTCGGCCAGATGACGCAGCCGGAAATCAAGAGCATCACCCCGGAGCAGGTGCGCCAGTACTACATCGGTTCGGTGCTGAACGGCGGCGGTTCTTTTCCGGGTAATAACAAGCTGGCGGCGCCGGCCGACTGGCTCAAGCTGGCCGACGCCTACTGGAAGGCGTCGATGGCCACCGATGCCAAGGTCAGGATCCCGGTGATCTGGGGGACCGACGCGGTGCACGGCCACAACAACGTATTCGGCGCCACCATGTTCCCGCATAACATCGGCCTGGGCGCCGCCAACGACCCCGCCCTGATGCGCCGCATCGGCGCGGCCGTGGCCGCGCAGGTGTATGCCACCGGGATCGACTGGACCTTCGCCCCGACCCTGGCGGTGGTGCGCGACGACCGCTGGGGCCGCACCTACGAAGGGTATTCCGAAGATCCCCTGATCGTCACCAAGTACGCGCGTGAAATGGTGAAGGGCTTGCAGAACGATTTTGCCGGCAGCGGCAACGTCATCGCCACCGCCAAGCACTTCATCGGCGACGGCGGCACCGATCAGGGCCGGGACCAGGGCGTCAATATGTCCAGCCGCAACGACATGATCAACATTCATGGCCAGGGCTATTACCACGCGCTCGGCGCCGGGGCCCAGACCGTGATGGCGTCGTTTAACAGCTGGGACAACGAGAGCCTGGCGATCAAGGTCGGCAAGATGCACGGCAGCAAAGAGATGCTGACCGATGTACTCAAGACCAGGATGGGCTTCGACGGCTTCGTCATCGGCGACTGGAACGGCCACGGCCAGGTGGCCGGCTGCAGCGACGGCGCTTGCCCGCAGGCGATCAACGCCGGGGTCGACATGATCATGGTCCCGGACAAGTGGAAAGAGTTCATCGCCAACACCATCGCCTCGGTCAACAAGGGCGAGATTGCGCTGGCGCGCATCGATGACGCGGTCACCCGCATCCTGCGCGTGAAATTTCGGGCTGGCATCATGAGCGCCAAGGCGCCGCTGGAACGCCCCCACACCGAGGCCAGCCGCCTGCAGCATCGCGCACTGGCGCGCGAAGCGGTGCAGAAGTCGCTCGTGCTGCTCAAAAACGACAACAAGCTGTTGCCGCTCAAGCGCGGCGACAAGATCCTGGTGGTCGGCAAAAGCGCCGACAGCCTGTCGAATCAAACCGGCGGCTGGTCGCTCACCTGGCAAGGTACGGCCAACACCAACGCCGACTTCCCGAACGCCGACAGCATCCTGACGGCGATCCGATCGGTGGCGGGCGAGGCCAATGTGGTCTACAGCCAGAGCGGCGCCGGCGTCAAACTTGCCGACTTCAAGGCGGTCATCGCCGTCATCGGCGAAACCCCCTATGCCGAAGGGGTGGGCGACATCGGCAGGAGCGGCACCCTGGAGCACGCGCGCCGCTTTCCGGAAGACCTGGCCGTGCTCGATGCCGTCAGCGGCAAGGGCGTGCCGGTGGTGACCGTGCTGATCACCGGCCGTCCGCTCTGGGTCAACAAGGAACTGAACCGCTCGGACGCCTTCGTGGTGGCCTGGTTGCCCGGCACCGAAGGCAAGGGCGTCACCGATGTCCTGTTCCGCAAGGACAATGGCGACGTCAACGTGGACCTGAAAGGCAAGCTGTCGTTCTCCTGGCCCAGAACGGCGTGCCAGATGCCCAACAAGGGCGACCCCAACTACGATCCGCTGTTCGCCTACGGCTTCGGGATGCGCTACGCGGACGATGCCAGGCTGGCCAGGCTCGACGAAACGGCGCCGACCCTCGGTTGCGCCCAGGGTGCGGGCAACGGCGGCCAGGCCAGTGTCGATCTGGAGGTGTTCCGGTCGGCCGACCAGGCGCCCTACACGACCCGCATCGGCGACCCCAGCGCCTGGTCGGTGCCGCTGGGCGCCGACCTGAACGCGGTCACGACCTTGCCGAACGTCAAAGCCGAGACCACCCAGGTCAATGTCCAGCAGGACGCCAGGAAAATCACCTGGAGCGGCGCCGGCCAGTTTTATGCGCAGGCGGCCGGCACGGCCGACCGGGAAGCCTACCTCAACGCCGACGCGGCCCTGGTGTTCGACACCATCGTGCACAAGGCCCCGGCCGGCGCGGTCAAAATGCGGGTGGACTGCAAGCACCCTTGCCTGGGCGAAGTCGACGCCACGACCTTGTTCAAGGGCCTGGCGCCGGATCTGAAGCGGACCGTCAAACTGCCGCTGTCCTGCTTTGCCGCCAAGGGGGCCGACTTCACCCTGATCGATACGCCGTTCCTGGTCTACACCGAGAAGGCCTTCGTCGCCTCGTTCGCCAACATCCGCTGGGTGCCGGGCGCGGCCAGGGATGCCGATGCCGCCGCCTGCGCCAGCCTGGTGCCGGAACCCCCGGTCTTCGGGCCGCCCGTGCCGGGGCCGAGCTACCCCATCCTGAATGCGGGCGCGCTGGCGGGCGACCTGGCGCTGAGCACCTACTCGTCCAATGGCAGCCACACCAAGGCCGCCATCACGGCCGCCGACGGGCTGGAGATGCGCTTCGCCGCGGACGGCGGCGACGGCCTGGTGATGATTACCGGCACACCTGTGAATCTGAGCAATTTTGCCGGCGGCACCTTGCAGTTCGAGATCAATGTCGGCAGCTACGGGGCCAACACGGGCGGCCTGGCGGTCAAGATGGAAAGCCCGGGCAACAATTGCAAGTCGGGCGATTACCTGTTCGGCCGGCCGGCCCCGGGCATCTGGACGCCGGTCTCGGTCAAGGTCGGCGCCTTGACTGCGGCGGCCGATCCCTGCTTCGACCTGCGCAACATCGGCATGCCGTTCGGCACCTTGCCGAAGTGGGGCGACCAGCAGGGCGTGCAGTACAGGCTGCGCCAGATCCGCTTCGTGCAGTAAGCGCCGGCAACGGGACAGGAGGGACGGCGGGCGGCGTCCCTTGTTCGGCGGGGCTGTGCCCGCCTGAGGTCAGCCGAAGTGGCAGACGTAGTCGAGCGTCTCGGTGACGTCGATGTCGAAGGCGGTATTGGCGCCGACGCTGAAGCGCTCGCCCGCGCCGTAGGCTTGCCAGGCGTCGCTGCCGGCCAGCTTGACCCGGCACTGGCCGGCGACGATTTCCATCACTTCGGGCGCCGCCGTGTTGAAGGTCAGCTGCGCGGGGAAGATCACGCCGACCGTTTTCTTGCTGCCGTCGGCCAGCAACAGCGTGTGCGAGACGCATTTGCCGTCGAAGTAGATATTCGATTTCTTGCTCACTGCGACGTTGTGAATCATGCTCATGGACTTCCTTCTTCAGGTGGGAGGGATGGCGTCGCCGGCCACGCAGACGCGGTTGCGCCCGGCCGACTTGGCGGCGTACAGGGCCTTGTCGGCGCGCGCGGTCAATTGTTCCGGCGTGTCCCCGCGCGCGGGGACCACGCTGGCCACGCCGATCGACATGGTGACGATGCCGCCCGGCGCTTGCGGGTTGTCCATCGCCAGCCGTTCCAGGTGGCCGCGCACGGCGTTGGCCACCACCTGCGCGCCGGCCAGGCTGGTGTCGGGCAGGATGATGGCGAATTCTTCGCCGCCGTAGCGCGCCGCCAGGTCGGCCGGGCGCTTGAGGTTTTCGGTCAGCACGGCGGCCGCCTTCTTCAGGCACAGGTCGCCCGGCAAGTGGCCGAAGCTGTCGTTGTAGGCCTTGAAGTGGTCGATGTCGCACATCAGCAGCGAGAGCGGCTTCTGTTCGCGCTGGCCGCGCTGCCATTCGAGCTTGATGACGTCGTCGAAGCGGCGCCGGTTGGCGATCCCGGTCAGGCCGTCGAGCGCGGCGAGCTTTTGCAGTTCGATGTTCGCTTCGGCCAGCCTGTGCTGGCTCTCGCGCAGGAAGCGGAAGGCTTCGTCGCGCTGCAGCCGGCTGATGTGCCCCGCCGAGTGGTAACGCACGCGCGCCAGCAGTTCCAGCCGGTCCGGCAGCTTGACCATGTAGTCGTTGGCGCCGACCGCGAAGCTGTGCGCCTTGAGCTTGGGGTCTTCCTTGGCCGACAGCACGATCACCGGCACCTGGCGCAGGCTCTCGCGCTCGCGGTACTGCCCGATCAGGCCGAAGCCGTCGATGCCGGGCATGACCAGGTCCTGCAGGATCACGGTCGGCTGCAATTCTTCCGCGGTGGCGGCCGCCAGCGAGGAATCGAGCACGTAGTGGTACTCGATGTCGGCCTGGTCGGCCAGCATGCGCCGCACCGCCTCGACGATGATGGCCTGGTCGTCGACCATCAGGACCCGCACTTTGAAAACAGCCGGCTCCGGCATATAAGGTTTGTTTAGGTCAGACATCGATGCTCAGCTTTTCGGTAGTGGCGGCGCTAGTTCCCGGCCAGTTTAGACCCAATTCTACTGCGCAATGCCCGTCCGATGTTTTCCAAGGATAAAATTTGCTGCGCGGCATCGATTTCAGCGGCGGCGCGCGGCATGCCGTACACGGCGCTGCTGGCCTGGTCCTGGGCGATGGTGTTCTTGCCGGCCTGGCGCATGGCGAGCAGGCCGGCGGCGCCGTCGCGCCCCATCCCGGTCAGCAGCACCCCGGTGGCGTCGCCTTCCCAGTGCCGCGCCACGCAGTGGAAGAACACGTCGACCGAGGGCCGGTAGGCGTACTCGCGCGGGACCTCGTCGTAGTGCAGGCGATGGCGCGCGCTCATCACCAGGTGGTCGTTGGTGCGGGCGATCTGGACGCAGCCCGCTTCCAGCGGATCGCCGTCTTCGACCACGCGCACCGGCACCAGGAGCTGCTCGCCGAGCCACTTGGAAAAATGGGCGGCGAAGTTTTCGTCGATGTGCTGGACCACCACGATGGCGGTGCCGGGTGCCGGGTTCCAGCCGGCCAGGATCCTGGCCACGGCGATCGGGCCGCCGGTCGAGGAGCCGATCGCCAGCAGGTGCTTCACCTTGCCGTCGGGCCGCTCGGGCGCATGCGCGGCGGGCGTCTCGGCGCCGCTGACGCGGATCAGTTTGCCGATGGTCTTGATCTTGTGCAGCAGCGCGGCATCGCCGCCGCCGCCGCGCGCCAGCAGCGGCGTGGCGGTGACGTCGAGCGCGCCGGCGCCGAGCGCGCGGAACACCTGGCTCACGTTGTCCTGCGGCTGGCCGGTGACCACCAGGATCGCGCACGGCGTCCTTTCCATGATCTGGCGGGTCGCTTCGACCCCGTCCAGTTCCGGCATGTTCAGGTCCATCAGGATCAGGTCGGGCAGGTTGTCGGCGCACATGCGCACCGCTTCCAGGCCGGTGCGGGCGATCCACGCGACCTGGTGCTCGCTGGTGCTGGCCACCACCCGGCGCAGCGCTTCGGCCGCCATGGCGACGTCGTTGGCGATCCCGATCTTCATAGGCCGGCGTCCCCGATCAGGTCGAACACGGCGTCGAGCAGGGTCTCGTCGTGGAAGCTGCCCTTGGTCAGGTAGTAGTCGGCGCCGGCGCTCATGCCGCGCGCGCGGTCTTCGGGGCGGTCCTTGTAGGAGACGATCATCACGGGCAGTTTGTACAAGTGGATATCCTTCTTGACCAGGCCGACCAGTTCGATGCCGTCCATGCGCGGCATGTCGACGTCGGTGATCAGGAGGTCGTAGTCGCCGCTGCGCACCACGTTCCAGCCGTCGATGCCGTCGATGGCGATGTCGACCTGGTAGCCGCGTCCCTGCAGCAGCTTGCGTTCCATCTCGCGCACGGTGAGCGAGTCGTCCACCACCAGGATGCGCTTGACCTTGCGTTTTTCGGGGCCGCCGCGCGCGCCCAGCTGGTGCAGGCCGCCTTCGTGCAGCAGTTTGTCGATCGACAGCAGCAGGTCGGGCACGTCGAGGATCAGGACCGGGGCGCCGTCGTCGAGCAGGGCGCCGGCGCTGATGTCGCGCATCTTGCCGAAGATCGGGTCGAGCGCCTGCACCGCCAGGCTTTGTTCGCCGCGGATGGCGTCGACCACCAGCGCGTAGCGGCGCTGGGCGGCGCCGATCACCACCACCGGCAGTTCGGCCGCGCCGGCGCCGATCTGGCCCAGTTCCAGCACCTGGGCGGCCGAGACCAGGCCCAGGTGCTCGCCGCCGAAGTCGAAGAACTGCTTGTTTTCCAGGGTGTGGATCTCGCTTTGCGGCACCTTGAGCACGCGTTCGATCTTGACGATGGGGATCGCGTAGGCTTCGCCCTGCACGTCGACCACCAGCGCGCGCACGATCGACTGCGTCAGCGGCAGGGTGATGAAGGTGCGGAAGCCCGCGCCCGGCACCGACTCGATGCGCACCGTGCCGTTCTGTTCGCGGATGGTCTGGTGCACGATGTCGAGCCCCACGCCGCGTCCGGATATGGCGCTGGTGGTTTCCTTCAGGCTGAAGGCGGGCAGGAACAGGAATTCGATCAGTTCGGCCTGCGACATGGAGGCCGCCATGGCGGCGCTGGCCATCTTGCGCTCGGCCACCTGGCGCCGGATGCGCTCGATGTCGACCCCGCGCCCGTCGTCGCCGATCTCGATACTGAGCATGCCGGCGCGGTGGCGCGCTTCGAGCACGATGGTGCCGAGCGCCGGCTTGCCGGCGGCGATGCGCTCGGCCTGGGTTTCCATGCCATGGTCGACGGCGTTGCGCAGCATGTGGTTGAGCGGGCTTTCGATGCGCGCCAGGATGTCGCGGTCGACCAGGGTGTCCTCGCCTTCGATCACCAGCTGCGCTTCCTTTCCCAGGCTGCGCGCCAGGTCGCGCACCATGCGCGGGAAGGCTTGCACGCCGTCGCGGAACGGGCGCATGCGCAGGGTCAGGACTTCGTCCACCAGGTTTTTCGACACGCCCAGCAGGCGCCGTTCGTAGCTCTCGATGTCGGCCATGTGCTCCAGCATGAACTGCTTGAGCGGGTGCGCCTTTTGCCCGGTCAGGGCCGACTGTTCGATCAAGGCCGGGTCGCCGCCGCGCACCACGGCGTCGTGCAGCTGTTCGAGGGCCTGGAACAGGTTGGCCTGGTTGCGCTTGAAGCGCTGCAGCTGCGCGATGAAGGGGTGCATCTGGTGCGCGTTGATGCGCGATTCGCTGGCCAGGGCCAGCAGGCGGTCGAAGTTCTGGGCCGCCCTGGGCCCGCCGTGGGCGCGCTGCGGCGCCGCCTCCTCGGGCGCCGGCGCCGCGGCCGGCGCGGCTGCTTCGAGCGCGGGCGGCGCGGGCGGCGGCGGCGTTGGCGCCGGTGGCGGCATCTCCAGTGTCGGCGCCGACTGGATCTGCGCAATCCCGGCGATGCTGTTCATGGTCGTGCTGATGCGCGCGCCTTGCTGTTCCAGCCAGGCCGGCAGGCCGGCTTCGTCCAGGGTCGAAAACTGCAGGATCAGGTCGACCCCGGCCAGCAGCACGTCGATGCGCGCGGGGGTGAGCTGCAACTGGCCGTGCTGGGCGGAGATGAAGGCGTCTTCCATGCCGTGCGCCAGTTGCACCACCACGTCCAGGCCGACGATGGCGGCCGCGCCCTTGATCGAGTGGGCGGCGCGCATCATCGCCTCAAGGGTGGACGCGTCGCCGCCGCCGCGCTCCATGGTGAGCAGGCCGTCGGTGAGGATCTGGGTCTGGCCGTCCGCCTCCATGCGGAACAGGTCCAGCATCGAGAACTGACTGAGGTCGCCGCCGCCGGTGCTCATCGCAGCAGCCTGGTGAGCTGGTGGCCGATCAGCGGCGCATCGAGCACGCCGATGCGCATCTCGCCATGGGTCAGCACGCCCGTGATGAAGCGCTGCAGGCCCTTGTTGAGGGTGGCCGCCGGGGCGCCCACGCTGGCCGCGCCGTAGCGCAGGATGCCGTGCAGGTCGGCCACCGGCAGGGCGAAGCGCTGTTCTTCCCAGACGATGACGAGCAGGCGCGCGAACACGTGGCGCCCGCCCTGTTGCGGGGCGTCGTTTTCGTCGATGCCGAGCAGGGTGGCCAGGGAAATCGACGGCGCCAGCGTGCCGCCGACGTTGACGATGCCGGTCAGGCCGCCGCCGCTGCGGTGCGGCAGCGAGTGGCTGGCGGCCAGCGGCGCGACCGATGCCACGATCCGGGTCGGCAGCATCAGCCACTCGCGCCCGAGGCGAAACACCAGGCCCGAGCTGTCGTGCTGCGCGCGCGCGGCCTGCGGCTGGCGCAGCAGGGCGGCCCAGTCCTCGCGGTAGGCGCTGTCGACCGGGCGCTGCATGCTGCGGCTGGCCGCGCCCGCGTACACCTCGCAGTTGCGGCAGTGGACGTGCTGTTCCAGCTTGGGGCAGCTCATGTCGCCGGCCACGCCGATCCGGTTCCAGCAATCCTGGTCGTCGAGCGCGTGCAGGGTGTCCGGGGCGCTGCTCATCGGGCATCCTTGCGCGGCGCCGCGGCGCTATCCCTGCCGCGCTGGTAGACGCGCGCGGCGCGCTGCTTGAAGGCGGCCGCCTGCGGGCGGTCGCCGTTCTGTTCGGCCAGCAGCGCCAGGTGGCACAGCGCCTCGTAGTGGTCCGGCTTCAGGTAGACGCAGCGGCGCCAGTAGTCGCCGGCGGCGTCCATCTTCTGTTCGCATTCGCTGACCATGCCGAGGATGAAGTAGGCGTCGGCCGAACCGGGATCGGCCGCCAGCAGTTCGCGGCAGGCCGCGGCGGCGCCCTGGTAGTCGCCCAGGTCGGCCTGGCGCCGCGCGCGCGCCAGCAGGTCGGGCGGCGCCGCAAGCGGTGCGGCCGGCAACGGCGCGCGCGCCGGCCGCGTTGCGGCGGGC
>NZ_RXLQ01000010.1 GCF_003953935.1 Massilia atriviolacea | reverse complement strand
CTATCGTGGTGTCCGAAATTACTTGACCACAGCAAGTAGCCTCACCGTACCGTTCTGAAAGCAAACCATAAGTCTCTGGACTCATGCCCTGCCAACGTTTCATCCACGCTTGAGAAAAATAGCGCTCCATATCGGTAAAAAGCATCGCCCGTCGAAAGGTCCCAACGACTGTTGTCGATGGAACGTGCCGCATCAGAGCAGCTAGAAAATCTGCAGTCAACAGGTGCTTGATGCCACTGACGGTGTCAACACCGAATAGCTTAAGCTCTCCTATCACATCTTCCACAACGGTGGATTTGGCTGAAAATTGCCCCGTGGCAATAGGTAGATCTATTCCAGACTTCAAATACTCTAAAAGGCTCAGAGACGTCAACTCCTCTTCCCCTAGAGAACCTGATTTCGCACTTTGTTGAACCCGCTTGGTGTACTCATCTACCTCGTACGCCAAGAGACCAAATTCCCCGTCTGCCAGTTCTAGAACACCAGCCAGTAGATTGAGACGCCTTCGTATAACGGACGGTAGTTCGCCAGAAAATTTGTAGCTCCTATCATGTTCAATTTCTGCCCACGCATGCTGCAGAACAGTCCGAACCTGTACTTCAAATGTCAAGCCTTTGAACGGTGCCAACTCTGGAAGTGCAATCCGTGCGTCCCCCAATTCGCAAACGAAATGAACAGATCGATATCCAAACCTATCATCACTAAGTTCCTCGGATTTATCGACGCTTTTGTCAGTGTGAACAAGAAACGCTGTTCCAACCAATTCAGCCGCGCGCGTGACATCAGACTCAATGTACGTAATGACACGAATGCCAGCAATATCAGTCATCTCGGAGAGATCGGCATAATCCTTGCGAGTAACCTTTTCTATCACGCTCTCAAGGGTCTTAGTGCGATGTGATACAGCAAGAAAGTCCACTTTTCGCGACCGTAAAAGTGCAGACAACGTTGTTGCCGCGATCTCGGCCAAGGAACTAAAGACCGGACGCTGTTCATGATACCGCTCAGCTACTTCTGTTTCATTTGACATATTGGCTTCTCTCGTTAAACGACGTCGCTGAGCAGATGACTTTAGGGCCCGAGCGGGTGTTCGAGGTGCGTTCATCAACGACCGCTCTTAGCCACTAGTTGACATTAGGGAACTTATGCGCATGCAAGTGTTGCGGTCGCCCGGAGACTGACCGCGAGACATCAACGAAACTTGTACCGCTCCCCCGTCTTCAAATCCAGCGCAAACTTCACCCCATTCTCGCTCACCGGCACTTCATCGGGCGGCTCATCCCCCGCCAGCGCGCCTTCGACGAACGCCAGCCCTTCGCCCTTGCGCACCAGTTCATCGGCGCGCTCGTACACATTGCGGCAGCCCGTCTCCGCGATCAAGGCCTGCACGATCGGCACCTTCCACGCATCCGCGCCCGCGGCCTGGAATTCGCAGATCAGATAGCCCTCCTTGCCGCCGTACTGCTCCACCAGCAAACCCGGCAACTGATCCGCCTCGGCGTTGACCAGCTTGACCACCTGGTCCGGGCGCGCCTTCTTCGCCGCCGCCGCGCTCCTGGCCAGCGCCGCTTTCACGCGCCGTTTGATCAGCGCATGGTCGACCGGCTCGCCCTCGTCGAAGGTCCACACCCGCGCGCGGATCTGCGACTTCGAATTGTAGGCCGCGCGCGCCAGGAATTTGGTGGACGACGACTGCACGATGGCCGTGCCGCCCGCCTTCATTTTTTCGTTCGGCTTGCCGTCGACTTTGTCGATCGCGGACGCGTAAATCCAGGGCTCGCCCGCGAGAAGGCTCTTTTCCTTGCCCTGTTTGATGGTGATGATCAGCATGTTGTTCCAGTGAAAATGCATTGCAATGCCACATGATACCGCCTGCCCCCCATTTAGAGCCCCTGCGCTAGCCCACAAAAATTTTTCTTGCGCCTAGACCGATCAGTCTATAGGATGAATTGCATGAAACCCACAGATGCCAAACAGCGCCTCATCGGCGCCATGATCGACGCCCTGCAACGCCGTGGCCTGCACGGCAGCGGCCTGACCGAACTGCTGGCCGCCGCCGACGCGCCCAAAGGCGTGCTCTACCACCACTTCCCGGGCGGCAAGACCGAACTCGCGGTGGCCGCCATCGAGGTGACCATTGCGCGCCTGTGCGACAGCATGGAAGCGAGCCTGGCCGCCAGCGGCGACCCCGGCGCGGCGCTGATGGTCTGGATTAACGGCGCCCAGAAGCGGCTCGACGCCAGCCACTACGAACGCGGCTGCCCGCTGGCCACCATCGCGCTGGAAACCACCGCCGACGACGTGGCGATCCGCGCCGCGCTGGCCAGGGGCTTCGCGGCGCTGCGCGAGCGCATCGCCGCCGGTTTGATCAAGGCCGGCTACGACGCGGCCAGCGCCCACGCCACGGCGGCGCTGATCCTGGCCGCCTACGAGGGCGGCCTGCTGCAGGCGCGCGTGGACGGCACGCCCGAACCGATGGCCCTGGTCAGCGCTGCCCTGCTCACCTACCTGAAACTGCAGCGCCCCAAGGAGCCCGATCATGAGTAAGCCCGCCGATGCCGAATCGCTGACCCTGACCACCGCCGACGGCTACCGGATCGCGGCGCTGCGCTACCCCGCCGCCGGCGCCACGCGCGGCCATCTGGTGGTAGCCGGCGCCACCGGCGTGCCGCAGGGCTTCTACCGCCGCTTCGCGCAGTACGCCAGCAGCTGCGGCTACACCGTGATGACGCTCGACTATCGCGGCATCGGCCTGTCCAAGCCGGCCTCGCTCAGGGGCTTCCGCATGGATTACCTGGACTGGGGCCGCCAGGACCTGGCGGCCGCCGTCGACGCCATGAGCGTGCCCGGACTGCCTTTATATATGGTGGGGCACTCCTACGGCGGCCATGCCTTCGGCCTGCTGCCCAACCACGACAAGGTGGACGGCCTGTACACCTTCGCCACCGGCGCCGGCTGGCATGGCTGGATGCCGCCGGCCGAGCGCCTGCGCGTGCTGCTCATGTGGCGCGTGGTCGGCCCGGTCATCGTGCGCATCAAAGGCTACCTGGCCTGGAACTGGATGGGCATGGGCGAAGACCTGCCGATCGATGTGTACCGCCAGTGGAAGCGCTGGTGCACCTTTCCGCGCTATTTTTTCCAGGACCCGGCGATGACGCACATCGCCGCCTCGTACGAGAGCGTGCGCAGTCCGATCATGGCCTGCAACGCGCTCGACGACCTGTGGGCGCGCCCGCCCTCGCGCAATGCCTTCATGTCGGCCTACCGCAACGCCGGCTGGCAGTCGACCGACATCGACCCGCGCCAGGCCGGCCTGGGCGCCATCGGCCACATGGGCTATTTCAAGGCCCACTGCAAGCCGCTGTGGGAAGGTGCGCTGGGCTGGCTGGAGCAGCACGGACGGATTCGCCCGGCCGCTCCATCGCGCTAGATTGCAGCCTGTCCGGCGCGCGCTGCAGTCTGTCGCAAACGGCGCGCCGCGCATCGCCCGCTTGCCTACTATGCCGATCAGGAACACCGTCCGATCATTTATATAGAGGAAGCCGCCATGACCCCAGCACCGACATCCCGTTTCGCCCTGCGCCACCTCGTCCTGGCCGCCGTCATCGCGTGCGCGCTGCCCGCCAGCCAGGCGGCCGGCAGCTGGTTCGGGGGCGAAAAAGTCCAGGGCAGCACCATCATCAAGCGCCAGGCGCGCGCGCTGGGCCACTTCAGCGGCGTGGGCGTAAGCCTGCCGGCCAGGGTGGAAGTGCGCATCGGCGAGACCGAAGGCGTCACCATCGAAGCCGACGACAACCTGCTGCCGCTGATCGAAGCGGTGATCGAAGACGGCACGCTGCAGCTGCGCCCCAGCAAGCGCAACCTCAGTCTTCAGTCGCGCAACATCAAGATCGTGGTGCAGGCCAGGAAGATCGATCACCTGGCCATGGGCGGCTCGGGCAGCATCGAGTCCGACACCCTGCGCGGCGACAAGGTCACCCTCAACGTCGGCGGATCGGGCAGCGTCGTGCTCAAGGGGATCGAGGCCGATCACGCCGTGATTGCGGTCGGCGGCAGCGGCAGCCTGTCGAGCGGCCCCGGCACGCTGAGCAATGCCTCGATCTCGATCGGCGGTTCGGGCGACGTCGACCTCGGCAAGGTCAGGACGCGCGACGCAAAAATCAGCGTGGCCGGCTCCGGCGAAGCGACCGTGTGGGCCAGCGCCAGCATCAACGCCTCGATTGCCGGCTCGGGCGACGTCAAATACTACGGCGACCCGAAGGTGAGCAAGTCGGTGGCCGGTTCCGGCACCACCCGCCGCATCGGCGACGCCCCGCGCTGACCATTACAGGTCGAAGCGCAGTTCCGCCACCGCCGTGCGCTGGGTGTACGGATGGAAGGCCCAGTAGCGCGCGTTGTTCACATTGTCGATCCCGAGCGCCGCGCTCCACTGCTTGTCGATCCTGTAGCGCAGGCGCAGGTCGGCCACCAGGTAGTCGGACACGCCCATGTAGGTGGCGCCGTTCGGATCGGTGTTATCCAGCGTGCCGTATTGCCTGCCGCTGTAGCGCACGCCCACGCTGCCGACCCAGTCCTGCCCCAGGTGGTAGGTCGTCAGCAGGTTGGCGCGCCATTGCGGCACGCGCGGCTGGCGTTTGCCGACGCTGGCCGCAAAGCCGCGATTGCGCACGATGGCCGAATCGGCGTAGGTCAGGCTGCTGTTGATGGTCAGGCCGTGCACCAGCACATCGTCGCCCTGCCATGCCATTTCCAGGCCGTTGGTGCGGATCTTGTCCACGTTCTGGACCGTGTTCACAAGGCCGGTCAGCGGCTGCGAGTACAGCGCGTCGCGCGTGGTTTCGTGGAACAGGGTGGCGCGCAGCGAGGTATCGCCGCTCATCCGTTCGGCGGTCAGCTCGCCGGTCCACGAACGCTCGGCGCGCAGCTTGGGGTCGCGGTTGACGATCTGCTGGTCGACGATCGATCCCTGGAACAGTTCCGCCGCCGTCGGATTGCGCACCGCGCGCCCGCTTGACGCCTTGAGCGCCCACTCGTCGCTGGCCTGCCACGCCAGCGCCGCCTTGGGCGACCAGCTGGTCTCGCTGCGCTCGCCGAACGGCAGCGGCGCGACCGAGGCCGCGTTCGATACTTCGCCGCCGTACGCGCGCCAGCGCTCCATGCGCATGCCGAGGGTGGTCTTCCACGCGGGCGCAAAGCGCCAGGTGTCTTGCGCGTACAGGCTTTGCAGGCGCGTATTGCCGTTGAAGGTCGAGACGGTGGCGCCGTCGCCCGCGTTAATCCAGTCGCTGGCCGAGAACACGCGCGTGCGCAGGGCCGCGCTCTCGCTCTGCGCGCCCATGTCCACAATGTGGGCCGGCGACGGGCGCCAGATGCCCTTGAGCGCCAGCGTGGTCCAGCCGCTGCCTTCCATGTCGGTCACGTTGCCGCGCCCCGCCTGGCCGATGCCGGCGACCGGCACCGTCGGCGTGCGCACCAGGTCCTTGGCATAGTCGTATCTGCTGGCCGCGACTTCCCAGTCCCACACGCCCTTGCTGTGCTGCTTGAGCGAGAAACCGTGCATCAGGTGTTCCAGCTTGCCGATGGTGGGCGCCAGATCCGACGGCTTGAGTTCATAGCGCTTGCCGCCCATGTTGATGAAGCCGTTGGCATCGCCACGGTAGACCGGTGCGCCGCTGGCGTCGCGCAGGTAGGTCTCGGCGGCGCGATGGGCGTCGTTGCCCCACCAGCCCAAGGTGTAGCTGGCGCGCAGCACCGGCGACACATCGTAGGCCAGCTTGATCTTGGCGTGGTCCTGCACCGTGTGCGACTGGCCGGTGGTGCCGATGATCAGCCAATCCTTGTTGGCCGAATTCCGGTCCGCCACCGCGCCGCTCACCGGCAGGCCGGCCGCGCTGTTCACGCCCGTCGACACCAGCTTGTTGGCGAACACGATCGGCTGGCCGCGGCTGTCCAGGCGCGACACATCGACCCACCACGACCACGCGCCCTGGCGCTTGCCGACCGAGGCGCTGCCCTGCCCTCCGCCGTAGCGGTCGTCGGTCGCGTACTGGCGATAACGCTGGCTGAAGGCGGACAGCTTCACGTGCGCTTCCAGACGGGTCGGCATGCGGGTCTGGAAGTCGACCACGGCGCCGGCCGAATTGCCCGGATAGGCGGCCGAAAACGGGCCGTACAGCACGTCGACGCGCTCGATTTCCTCCGGCGAGACCATGCCCCAGCGCGGGGTAAAGGTGGCGCCGTTGCCGAGCAGGTTGGACAGCAGGATGCCGTCGGCGTACACCAGCGAACGCGCGCTGTTGCCGGTGCCGGACGCGCGGCTGGCCAGCACCGCGTGGTCGTAGTCGCCGATGTAGCGCTTGCGCACATTCAGGCTGGGGAAGTATTTGAGCGCGTCTTCGCTGTCGGTGGCGTTGATGCGCTGCTCCACCTGCGCGCCGCTGATGCTCTCGATGGTGGTCGGGATCTGGGTCGGCAGCGAGCTGGGACGCCCGCCGTTGACGGTCACCACCGGCAGCCGGTCCGGCGTGTGGGTGGCCTGCGCCACGCTGGCGGTACAGGCGAGCAGGATCCCCAGCGCCGGCGCGCTGCTCATAAACGTGTTCATGGCGGCTCCTTAGTGGTGGGGCGCGCCGGCGGCGGCGGGAACGATCTCGATCCACGGCGCCGGCGAGGCAAGCCTGGCGCCGCTGGCGTCGGGAAGCGCATCCCAGTCGAGGCGTCCCTGCTCGCACAGCTGCGCGACCTTGAAGTAGTGCTTGCCGACGCTGGCGGGCAGCTTGACCTGCATGACGAATTCGTCGTAGTGGGCGTCCGCCAGCGGGCCGCCTTTCCAGGTGACCTGGTTGGACGTGGTGGCGAGCGCCCAGCCGGTCTTGGGCATGGGCTTGGCGCCGTTGAAGCCGTCCGGCAGGGTCACCGTCAGCGTGTGGGTCGGGCTGCCCTTGCAGCCGTGGCCGACGCGGAAGGTCAGTTTTTGGTACGCGCCGGCAGCGGCGCTGGTTTGTTCGAGCGTCACGTGGGCGTGCGCAAGCGGCGCGGCAAGCGCCGCGCAGGCGAAGAGAAGGCGAATGTGCATGATGGTTTCCGAAGAAGGTATTGCGTCAGGTTCAGTGGGCAGCGTGCGCACCGGCTTGGCCGACAAAATTGAGCGGCTTGACGGGAACCTCGACGGTCATCGATTCGCGTTGCTTGTTCGGGTGTTCGAAGGTCAGTGTGAGCGGCACGGTGTCGCCCGCCTTGAGCTGGCGTTTCAGGTCGATCAGCATGAGGTGGTAGCCGCCCGAGGCCAGCTTGACGGCCTTGCCGGCCGGGAGGTCGATGGCGTCGACCTGCGCCATTTTCATCTGGTCGCCCTTCATTTCCATCTTGTGCATTTCGACGGTGCCGGCCACCGGGGAGCTGGCGCCGACCAGGCGCGCATCCCTGGCCGACTGCAGCTGCATGAAGGCGCCGCTGGTTTTCTGGACCGGCACGGTGGCGCGCGCCCAGGGGGCGTCGACCTTGACCTGGGCGAAGGCGGAGGAAGCGAGCGCGCACAGGGCGATCAGCGTAGCGATATTCTTTTTCATGGTGGTTCTCTCTGTCAGGTTCTGGGGACGTGGGCCTGCCGTGCAGGCGCGCACTGTCGCAAAGGGGCGGCGCGCAGGGCGCCGCAAGAACGAATCAGAGAACCGCGGGAGGGCCGCGCGGCGGGGCGGCGCTGAGCGCGAGCAGCGGCTGCGGCGCGCGGTAGAACAGGAAGGGACGCAGCGCGTGGCCGCCGAGGATGGCCAGGCCGGTGACCTGGTTCGGCATCAGCGAATAGGTTCCGGCGTGCGGCAGGCAGTAGCCGCAATCTTGCATCATGCCCGCTTCGGAATGCTTGTACTGGTCGGCGACGAAGTTGATGGCGTCGACGGCTGGCGCGGCGCGGGTGCCGGAATCGGTGAAGCAGATGTCGGCGCCGGGCACGACGGTGCGGGCCGCCGCCACCGCGTGCGAAATCGAGGGAGCGAGCACGTTCATCAGGATCGCGAAACATGCGATCCAGATTTGCAGGCGCCAGGTGGTCGACTTCATATTCATGCGATGAATTATATCGCAGCGATGCTGCGTTTGGGGCAATACCTCGGACGGCAAAAGGACTAGGTCCCGTACCGAATTCGGCGTTTGGATGTTACAGCCAAAGCTGCAAAAACGCTTGAACCACCCGCCGCCGACGCCTACCCCGAGGCGCCGCGAACGAGCCGGGCGCAGCAGGCCGGAATGACGGTGCTTAGCGCACCGCCTTGAAATCCTCGCGCTCGATCAGCACCGTGTTGGTGCTGTCGGTCAGGTAGATCTGGCCGTCCTGGATCGTGCACTGCAACTGCATGTTACGCTGCGCCAGCGCTTCGAGCTGCGCGCTGGCCTCGGCCGGGATGTTAATCACGGTCAGGTTCTTGGCGCGATCGAGCTTGTTGGCGATCTGCTTGTACCAGATATGGCTGGTGGCGCTGTAGCTGTACACGATCACGCGCTCGCTGCGGCCGCACGCCTTCATCAGGCGCTTGTCGTCCGGCTGCCCGACTTCGATCCACAGCTCGATCGCGCCGGTCAGGTCCTTTTGCCACAGGTCCGGTTCGTCGGTATCGAACAGGCCCTTGGTAAAGGTCAGCGATTCGCTCGCGTGGATCGCAAACGCGAGCAGGCGGATCATCATCCGTTCGTCGGTCTCCGAGGGATGCCGGGCCAGGGTCAGGATATGTTCCTGATAATAGTTGCGGTCCATGTCCGCAATCTGCAGCTCTGCCTTGTAAATTGTCGCTTTAAGTGCCATCGATACGCCTGCCTTTAACTTCTTTGTTGAACTTCTCTGATTTATTTGAAGACGACCGTCTTGTCGCCGTTTTGCAGGATGCGGTGCTCCACGAACCACTTGACGGCGCGCGCCAGCACCACGCATTCCACGTCGCGCCCGATGGCGCTGAGGGTGTCCGCATCCATCGCGTGATCGACCCGTTCCACGTCCTGCTCGATGATCGGGCCTTCGTCGAGGTCGCCGGTGACGAAGTGCGCGGTGGCGCCGATCAGCTTCACGCCGCGGTGGTGCGCCTGCGCATACGGCTTGGCGCCCTTGAAACTGGGCAGGAAGGAATGGTGGATATTGATCGCCTTGCCGCGCATCGCCTCGCACAAGGCCGGCGACAGGATCTGCATGTAGCGCGCCAGCACCACCAGGTCGATCTTGTGCGCGTGCATCAGTTCGAGCACGCGCGCTTCCTGCGCCTGCTTGGCCGCCGCATCGGCACCGATTGCCAGCGGCAAGTGGTGGAAGGGAATGTTGTAACTGGCCGCCAGCTGGTAAAAGTCCATGTGGTTCGAGACGATGGCCGGAATGTCCACCGGCAGCAGGCCGCTCTTGTAGCGGAACAGCAAATCGTTCAGGCAATGCCCGATTTTCGACACCATCAGCATCACGCGCGGTTTGGCGTGGGCGTCATGCAACTGCCCGAGCATGCCCATCTGCGTGCACAGGGCCTCGAAATCGGCGCGCAGCACCGCGTCGCCGACGGCGCCCTCTTCCAGCGCAAAATGGACGCGCATGAAAAACAGCTTCGATTCGGCATCGCCGAACTGGGCCGAATCGATGATGTTGCAGCCATGTTCGGCGAGAAAGCCCGACACACGGTGCACGATGCCGCGCTGATCGAGGCAGGACAGGGTCAAAATGTATTCTGGATGCGTCATGGTCGTATAGTCATTGGCGTGGGAACTGCGAACCTTGTATTGTCGCATGCGTCAGGGAAAATCGCCCCAACACAAAAAAGCACGCCCGTGCAGAATTGCGGTATAGTAGGTAGATCACCACTTCAATCAAGGACTCGCCATGACGACTACCGCACTGATGAACCAGCAGTTCCGCCTCGCCGCCCGCCCTGTCGGGATGCCGAAACGCAGCGACTGGGAAGAGATTACCGAAGCAGTGCGCGAGATCGGCGATGGCGAGATCGTCGTCAAGGTCCTCTACCTGTCGCTCGACCCGGCCATGCGCGGCTGGATGAACGAAGGCAAGTCCTACATCCGTCCGGTCGCCATCGGCGAAACCATGCGCGCCGCCGGCGTGGGCGTGGTGGTCGCCTCCCAATCGGACAAGTTTGCCGTCGGCGACACCGTCTCCGGCGCCACCGGCGTACAGCAATACTGGGCCGGCGCAGCCGACGACAAGCACGCCAACTTCTACAAGATCTTCCCGGCCATGGCGCCGCTGACGACCTGGCTCAACACCCTGGGCATGCCCGGCATGACCGGCTACTTCGGCCTGATCGAATCGGGCCAGCCGAAGGCCGGCGAGACGGTGGTGGTATCGGGCGCGGCCGGCGCGGTCGGCATGACGGTCGGCCAGGTCGCCAAGCAGCTCGGCTGCCGCGTGGTCGGCATTGCCGGCGGCAAGGAAAAATGCGATTTCGTGGTCAATGAGCTGGGCTTCGACGCCTGCATCGACTACAAGAACAGCGCGGTCAAGGATGGCCTCAAAGAACATTGCCCGAACGGCGTGGACGTCTACTTCGACAACGTGGGCGGCGACATCCTCGACACCGTGCTCACGCGCATCAACCTGCGCGCCCGCATCGTCATCTGCGGCGCCATCTCGCAGTACAACAACACCACCCCGGTCAAGGGTCCGGCCAACTACCTGTCGCTGCTGGTGAACCGCGCGCGCATGGAAGGCATCGTCGTGTTCGACTACGCCGACCGCTACCACCAGGGCGTGGCCGCCATGGCCAAGTGGATGCAGGAAGGCACCTTCAAAAGCCGCGAAGACGTGGTCGACGGCCTCGACAATTTCCCGGAAGCGCTGTTGATGCTGTTCGAAGGCAAAAACTTCGGCAAGCTGGTGCTCAAGGTGGCGGACGCCTAAGCCGCCCATCCCGCCTCCCTTCATCTGATCTGACCCACCGGGCCGCCCGTTCGCGGCGGCCTTGCCCCCCTTCCCGCTTGACCTAACGCGCCTTCGCGCAAAGTTCATGGAACTTTGGCGCGCCTTGTCACGTCTATCCCATGCCAATACGACGCACGGCCGCCTGAACGCGGCGGCGTCCTTCCCCATGTTCTACGACAAGGAATGTCATGCCAAGCTATCCGAACAGACCACCGATGCGCTCGCCGTTCGACACGCAGGTCGATTTTCTCACCGGGGTGGCGAGCACGGGCCTCGATGCGCTGCGCAGGCTGAGCGCGCTCAATCTGCAGCTGGCGCGGCAACTCAATGACGACGGCATCGACGCCCTGCGCGCGCTGATGGCCTTCGGCGCCCGCGCGGCCGGGGCGGCACCCGGCGCGCCGGCATCCCATCGGCCGGCGTAAGCGCCGGCCAACAGACCACCCACGGAGTTCACCCATGTCCAACCACGGTAAGCCAAAAAGCGGCGCGGCGATCGGCGCGCTCGCATTGCTGAAAGCCGACCATGACAAGGTCAAAAGCCTTTTTCTCGCATTCGACAGCCTGCGCGAGAACGACGACGAGGACGAACGCAAGTTCGAGCTGGTCGACGAGATCTGCTACGAACTGACCTTGCACTCGATGATCGAGGAAGACATCTTCTATCCCATGCTGCGCTCGGTCATCGACGACGGCGAGTTGATGGACGAAGCCGACGTCGACCACGTCGGCATGCGCGACCTGATCGGCCGGCTCGACGTGATGTATCCGGGCGACGACCATGTCGCCGCCACGGTCACGGTGCTGGGCGAAGAAATGCGCCGCCACATCGCGCGGGAAGAGCGCGACATGTTCGACGCCGCGCTGGAGTCGGGCATCGACCTCGACGACCTGGGCGAGCGGCTGGCGGCGCGCAAGGACCAGCTGGACGACGACCTGACGGCGCCGCCGCCCCCGATCGACGCGATGGACCGGCACGACGGCGCGCGCCGCATGCCGCGCCCACCCGACTAAGAGCCTATCTCAATAAGCCGCGCTCCGCATCGCGCGGGAACTATTGAATTGGGCACCTCTCTAACCCACAAACCCGGTAACGCGCGAGAGCGGGGTTCCTATATCCAGGCAAACAAGGAGAACGACATGGCAACAAGTAAGGAAAGCGGAGGCAACAAGAACAGTACGTCCGGCGGCAACGCGCAAAAGAGCGGGAGCGGCAGCGCTCCCGCCAAGCGCGGTTTCGCGGCGATGGACCAGAACCAGCAGCGCGAAATTGCCAGCAAGGGCGGCCAGGCAGCCCACCAGAAGGGAACGGCGCACGAATTCGATTCCGAAGAAGCGCGGCGGGCCGGGCAAAAAGGGGGCGAAGCGGTAAGCCGCAACCGCGAGCACATGGCGGACATCGGCCGCAAGGGTGGCGAGAGCCGGCAATCGGCGGCGCGCGCTGCCGCTGCCGCCAACAATGCCGATGGCGCCGCCGGCGCCGCCGCCAAGGGATCGCGCCAGGGCAGCAAGGAAAAAGCCAGGGACAAGACGGAGTGATGGCAAGTGGTGCCGGCGGCATGCGGGCACCACCTGCCATCAACGGCGATGGCATATCCGCGGATGTGAACCGGAAGTTCATATCCTGCGCATGTGCGCGTGACAGCGTGCTGACAATTGACTGCGGCAATGCGATGGTCAGCCGGCTCCGTTCGCGCGCTACAACCGCGACTGCGCTGGCGTGCATCCATGCAGTCATCCACGCCGCGCCGGCGCGCGCCGCGTGCCGCGTGCATATGATGCATACGCCAACGGCGCCAATGCCGGCAAGGCGCGCTTTGAAGCCGATCCGGCGCCGCACCTCCTCAAGCGGCAAAAACTGATCTATCATGCAACTCCGGAAGCCGCAGCCGACGGCATCCCCACCCAACCAGAAAGACGTTCGCCATGTCACGTGCCGCCTTGCGTTTCTCCCTGTCCGCCATCGCCGCAGCATGCTGCGCTTCCAGCTTCGCCCAGGCTCCCGCCGAGGGCGATACCCAGCGCGCTTTCTCGCACCCCAACCAGATGGTCGACATCGGCGGGCGGCGCCTGAACCTGTACTGCAGCGGATCGGGAGCGAACACGGTCATCTTCGATTCGCCGTCCGGCATGGGTGGCTGGGTCTGGTACAAGGTCCAGCCGGAGGTGGCAAAACACACGCGCGCCTGTGTCTTCGACCGCGCCGGCATGGGCTTCAGCGACCCGTCGCCGCGTCCGAACACCTCGCACAACGTCGTGGAAGACTTGCACATAGCACTCGGCAAGGCCGGCATCGCGCCGCCCTACGTCCTGGTCGGCAATTCCTTCGGCGGCGCCAATGTGCAGTTGTTTACCTACCGCTATCCGGGCCAGGTCGCTGGGCTGGTACTGGTCGAGGGCCAGCATGAAGATGAAATCGACCGCATCGATGCCGTCTCGAAGGGCAAGTTCAAGGAAATGAATGCGGCCGGGGCCGAATACGCCAAAGCCTGCGAGGCCCAGGCCGAAAAAGGCTTCGTTCCCGGCAGCGAACTGTTCACCAACTGCACGGGCGGCTTCCAGCCGCAATTCGGGCGCGCCCTGAATGCCGCCTATTTGGCCTCGCTCGTCTCGCCGGCGTACTGGCGCGCGCGCAATGCCGAGGAAAACGCCTTCGAAGAAAGCGGCGCCCAGTTGCGCGCGGTGCGCAAGCCCTTCGGCGACCTGCCGCTGATGGTGCTCACGCGCAGCGTGTCGCCGTATGCCATTCCCGGCAAGCCGCAAAGCGCGCTGAACAAGGCAACGGAAAAGGAGAACTTCACGATTCACCAGGAGATGGCGGCCCTGTCCACGCGCAGCACGCACCGGGTGGTGCCGGGTGCGGGCCACCTTATCCAGGCCGACCAGCCGCAGGCGGTGGTCAGGGCGGTACTCGACGTCCTGGCGCAAATCAAGCCATAATGCCGCAGCATGCAGGCGCGCCGATTCCGCCTGCGCAAGACAAGGAAACCGCATGATCCCAGACGAGGTAAGGACCGAGATAATGGCGCGCCTGGCGCGCACCGAGCGCGAGGAAGGCGTGCGCATTATCCTGGCGATCGAATCGGGCAGCCGCGCCTGGGGCTTTGCCTCGCCCAACAGCGATTACGACGTGCGCTTCATTTACATGCGTCCGGCCGACTGGTATCTGGCGGTCGATCTGGAAGAGCGGCGCGACGTGATCGAATACCCGATCGTCGACGATATCGACCTCAATGGCTGGGACTTGCGCAAGGCGCTGCGCCTGCTGTGGAAAACCAATCCGGCGATGGTGGAATGGATCCAGTCGCCGATTTCGTATATCGAGCAAGGCGGCTTTGGCGCCGGTGCGCGCGAACTGCTGCCGGCCCTGTATTCGCCGGAGCGCGGGATTTATCATTATCGCAGCATGGCCAAGACCAATTATGGCGACCATTTGCGCGCCGCGCAGGTGCCGCTCAAAAAATACTTTTATGTGCTGCGCGCGCTGCTCTCGGTGCACTGGATCGAGCGCTATGGCACGGCGGCGCCGATCGAATTCCACAAGCTGCTGCATTTGCTCGACGGGCGTGCGGATCTGCTGGCGCGGATCGACGCGCTGCTGGTGCAGAAGCGCGCGTCGCCCGAACTTGGCTTATCCGCCCCGATCATGCTTCTCAACGACTTCATCGAGCAGGAACTGGCCCGGCTGGAAACGGTACAAGCGCTGCCGGCGCCACGCACCCAGCCCCTGCCCGCGCTGAACGCCCTCTTCCACGCCGTCCTGCGCGAACACCAGGGCTGACTCCGCCCCGCGCGGCCGCTTACCTGTCCAGTTCGTGTCCACCCCGGTGCCAGGTCTGACATTCGGACACGGCCTCATCCTTTACAGCCAGTCACATCACGAGTCTGACTGCTCTGCAGGGGTCCTTCTGCGTGCTCAGTTCGTGTCCGAATGTCAGACCTGGCACCGAAGTGGACATTTACAGCCAGTCACATCACGAGTCTGACAGCTCTGCAGGGGTCCGTCTGCGTGCTCAGTTCGTGTCCGAATGTCAGACCTGGCACCGAAGTGGACACGGACTCATCCTTTATAACTAGCAGCATCATGCGCCTGCCAGCCCGCAGGCGGCCGCTTGCCTGCCCAGTTCGTATCCGAATGTCAGACCTGGCACCGGGGTGGACACGAACTGGACGGCGGCGGTCTGTTGAGGCCTTCCCTGCACGTAATTCGTAAACCTCCTATAATTTCAGTAATTCCTGAAAATTCAATACTTCCAAAGACCTATAGACATGACCAATCTCACTCCCCTTGCCCAGAAATTCATCCTGCATTTCGGCGAAATGGGCAGCCGCTGGGGCATCAACCGGACCGTCGGGCAGATCTACGCCCTGCTGTACGTCCTGGCCAAGCCGCTCAATGCCGATGAAATCGCCGAACACCTGCAGTTTTCGCGCTCGAATGTGTCGATGGGCCTCAAGGAGCTGCAATCCTGGCGCCTGGTCAAGCTGCTGCACCAGCCGGGCGACCGCCGCGAATACTTCGAGCCGCCCAAGGATATCTGGGACATCTTCAAGGCCCTGCTCGAGGAACGCCGCCGCCGCGAAGTCGAACCGACCCTGTCGATGCTGCGCGACGCCCTGCTCGAAACGCCGGCCACCGACGCCGACCGCGTCGCCCAGGAACGCATGCGCGAGATGTACAACCTGATCGAACTATCGAGCTCCTGGTTCGACGACGTGCAGCGCCTCTCGCCCGAAACCCTCACCTCGCTGATGAAGATGGGCTCCACCGTCAAGACCCTGCTCAACGTCGGCGACACCGTGCGCGGCACCTTCCGCAAGAAGCGCGCCCCCGAAACGGCAGCCGCCGCCGAACCGGGCGACGACAGCGCCAAAGGCGATTAGGATGCGCGCCCTTCTCCACCGTCTCCCGTTCGCGCTGGCGATCACGCTGGTGCTGGTTTTGAAGGTCGTCATCCTGTTCATGCTGTACAAAGCCTTCTTTTCCACGCCCCAGGTTAAAAAAATGCGCATGCCGACCGCGCAGGTGGAACAGCACCTGCTCGCTACGCCCCGCTTGCCCCCACCTCCTCCCGCCAAGGCCACGCCATGAGTCCCATCGACGATGTTGTCACCCTGTCGCGCTTGCAGTTCGCCGCGACCGCCATGTATCACTTCCTGTTCGTTCCCCTCACCCTGGGCCTGTCGTGGATCCTGGTGATCATGGAATCGGTCTACGTCATGACCGGCCGCGAAATCTACCGCGACATGACCAAGTTCTGGGGCAAGCTGTTCGGGATTAACTTCGCCATGGGCGTCACCACCGGTATCACCCTCGAATTCCAGTTCGGGACCAACTGGGCCTACTACTCGCACTACGTGGGCGATATCTTCGGCACCCCGCTGGCGATCGAGGGCATGATGGCCTTCTTCCTCGAATCGACCTTCGTCGGCCTGTTCTTCTTCGGCTGGTCGCGCCTGTCGAAGGTGCAGCACCTCGGCGTGACCTTCCTGGTGGCCCTCGGATCGAGCCTGTCGGCCCTGTGGATCCTGATCGCCAACGGCTGGATGAACAATCCGGTCGGCGCCGAATTCAACTTCGAAACCATGCGCATGGAACTGGTCAGCATGTCGGAGGTGTTCCTCAATCCGGTCGCCCAGGTCAAGTTCGTCCACACCGTGGCCGCCGGCTACGTGACCGCGTCGATGTTCGTATTGGGCGTGTCGGCCTTTTACCTGCTCAAGGCGCGCGACGTGCCCTTCGCCCTGCGTTCGTTCGCGATCGCGGCCGGCTTCGGCCTGGCCTCGACCCTGTCGGTGATCGTGCTGGGCGACGAATCGGGCTACACCGCCGGTGAAGTCAACAAGGTCAAGCTGGCCGCCATCGAAGCCGAATGGGAAACCGAACCCGCACCGGCCGGCATTACCCTCATCGGCTTGCCCAACGACGCCGAGGAACGCACAGATTACGCGGTCAAGATCCCATACGTGCTGGGACTGATCGCGACCCGTTCGGTCGATACCCAGGTGATCGGGATCAAGGACCTGAAGAAGCTGCACGAGACGCGCATCCGCAACGGCATGCTGTCGTACGCGGCCCTGACGCGCCTGAAAAGCGGCGACAAGTCGCCCGAAGCGCGCGCCGAGTTCCTGCGCCTGCGGGACGACCTGGGCTACGGCCTGCTGCTCAAAAAGTACACCCCGCGCGTGATCGACGCCACCGAAGCGCAGATCAGGATGGCCGTCAACGACACGGTGCCGAAAGTCGCGCCGCTGTTCTGGTCCTTCCGCATCATGGTCGGACTGGGGATGCTGTTCCTGTTCATCTTCAGCGCCTCGTTCTATTTCCTGATCCGCAAGCGCCTGGCGCAGCAGCGCTGGCTGCTGAAACTGGCCGTGTTCTCGATCCCGCTGCCGTGGGTGGCGGCGGAACTGGGCTGGGTGGTGGCCGAATACGGCCGCCAGCCGTGGACCATCGCCGGCATCCTGCCGACCCATCTGTCGGCGTCGACCCTGCAGGCATCGAACCTGTATTTCAGCCTGGCCGGCTTCATCGCCTTCTACACGCTGCTGCTGGTGATCGAGATGGGTCTGATGATCAAGTACACGCGCCTGGGACCGAGCGCCCTGCATACGGGTAAATATCACTGGGAACAGGGCCAGCAAGCCCATAAGGAGGCCGTATGATCTTCGACTACGATACGCTCAAGGTGATCTGGTGGTGCTTCGTCGGCATCCTGCTGATCGGCTTCGCGCTGACCAACGGCTTCGACTTCGGGGTCGGCATGTGGCTGCCCTTCCTCGGCAAGGACGACATGGAACGGCGCGTCATCATCAACGTCATCGGTCCGACCTGGGAAGGCAACCAGACCTGGTTCATCGCCGCCGGCGGCGCCATGTTCGCGGCCTGGCCGCTGGTGTACGCGGCCGCCTTCTCCGGTTTCTACGTGGCGCTGATGCTGCTGCTCTTCGCGCTGTTCTTCCGGCCGGTCGGCTTCGACTACCGCAGCAAGCTGGCCGACACGCGCTGGCGCAACGCCTGGGACTGGGGCCTGTTCACCGGAGGCTTCGTGCCGCCGCTGATCTTCGGCATCGCCTTCGGCAACCTGCTGCAGGGCGTGCCCTTCCACTACGACGACACCATGCGCATGGAGTACACCGGCAGCTTCCTCGGCCTGTTCAATCCCTTCGGCCTGCTGGCCGGCGTGCTGGGGGTGTCGATGCTGGCGATGCATGGCGCCACCTATCTGTATCAAAAGACCGACGACGTCATCGCCGCCCGCGCACGCAAGGCGGCCATGGCGGCCGGCGTGGTGACGCTCGCCGCCTTCGGCGCCGCCGGGGCGTGGGTCGCGCTGGGGATGGATGGCTTCCGCATCGTCTCGATGCCGCCGGTCGATTCGGCCTTCATGCCGACCGCCAAAGTGGTCGAGCGCGGCGTCGGCGCGTGGATGGACAATTACACGCGCTGGCCGCTGACCATCGCCTTCCCGGTCCTGGGCCTGCTCGGCGCGGCGCTGGCGGTGCTCCTGTGCGCGGCGCGCCGCAGCCTGCCGGCGTTCTTGGCCAGCGGCGTGTCGGTCGCCTCGATCCTGCTGACGGCCGGCGCGGCCATGTTCCCCTTCATCATGCCATCCTCGCTGGCGCCCGGCAGCGGCCTGACCGCATGGGACGCGGTGGCCAGCCACAAGAGCCTGGGCGTGATGTTCTGGGTGATCGTGGTGATGCTGCCGATCGTGGTGATGTACACCAGCTGGGTCTATTCGATCATGCGCGGCAAGGTCACCGCCGCCCACATCCGCGAAAACGAACACGAATCTTACTAGGAGCAGACCATGTGGTATTTTGCCTGGATTTTGGGAATCGGCCTCGCCCTCTCGGCCGCCATCATCAACGTGATGTGGCTGGAGGCGAATTACGCGTTCGGCCTGCGCGACGAGGATGTCACGCGGGCCAGCTTCGAAGAGGCGAACAAGGAGAATCGCCTGCTGTGAGCCGGCAAGCGACGCGGCTGCGGCGAGCGACTGGCGTCGGTCGCCGCAGCGCTGCGGCCTTAAGCCGACACGCCGGTCGAAGCCGCGCTGAAGATAATCAGCAGCCAGAGGATGATACCGGCCGCCATCCACACATAGTTGGCCGTGGTCAGGCGGTTATTGCGCGCGCCTTCCGGATCGCCGCAGCTCTTGTTGATGTAGGCCTGGGCGCTACGCAGGCTGTAGCAAATACCGGCCAGCAGGCCGATCGTCACCAGCGAGCCGAGAACCTGGCCGAAGATGGTCGTGATCACGCCGTTGGCCAGGTTGGTGATGACCAGCATCACGACCAGCCAGGTGGCATGGGCACCGACATTCCAGCCGAGCGGGCGCTGCTTCGCCTCGGCGTGCTGATCGACATTGCGGAACAGCGAGTGGATGAAGAAAATCGCAAAAATGGCGCGCGGAACCGGCCAGATATCGCTATCGGCCGCATTCTGCAGCTGGCACTGCTTCTTGTAGTTGGCCCAGTTCTTGTAGAACCAGTAGTACAGGTACAAGGTGAAGGTCAAGATGAACATCAGCGTAAACTTGCGCTGCGAGACGACGTAGAAGCTGTCGTCGGATCCGGCGGCAACCGGCGTCTTGCTCATGTCCGCTTGCGGCGGGGCGTAAAGATTGTCTGTCATATAATTCTTTCAGGAAAAGTTGCACAATCATAACAGGACTTTTCGCCGAATGCCTAAGCAAAAAAGCATTATTTGTTGTTTTTATGAATAGATTGGAATCGATTGCAGCTTGCCGTCCGCAGCCAGGGCGTGCTGGCCGCCCATGCAATGCGGGTGAATCGGCACAGGGCCGCGTATGGTAAAGTGCTGCCATGCAACCCCTTAAATACCTGAGCGCCTATTCCGAACAGACGCAGGCGCAAGTGAGCCAGCTGCTCGCGCAAAACAAGCTCGGCGACGTCCTCAAGCAGCGCTATCCGGCCGCGCACGAGGTGCGCACCGACAGGGCGCTGTACGACTACGTGCAGGACCTCAAGACCGAATTCCTGCGCAACGCCGACCCGATCAACAAGGTCGTGTTCGACAGCAAGCTGCACGTGATCCAGCACGCGCTCGGCCTGCACACTTTCATCTCGCGCGTGCAGGGCAACAAGCTCAAGGCCAAGCACGAGATCCGCGTGGCCACCGTGTTCAAGGACACGCCGATCGAATTCCTGCGCATGATCGCCGTGCACGAGCTGGCCCACGTCAAGGAAAAGCAGCACGACAAGGCTTTCTACAAGCTGTGCTGCTACATGGAACCGAACTACCACCAGTACGAATTCGACCTGAGGCTGTACCTGACCCAGCTCGAGGTATCGGGCCAGCGCCTCTGGTGAGGCATCCCGCGCCGCGCTAGCGCCGCTGCAAGGCCCACTGCTGGCTCGCACCGTCATTCGGCGCGGACTGGATCGCCGGCGCGTTCTCCTGCGTGGCGCCGCCCTTCACGTCCAGCGCCATCGCGCTTAACTGGTTGCCGACGGTGTACCAGCCTGCCGCCGGACTGGCAAAGCGCCACTTCTGCCCGCTGCCGGCCCAGTCATCCCATTGCGCGATGGGCGTGCCCGCGCTCGTCGAGTTACCGTAGTTATCCAGGCTGCGCAAGCTGCCCGCATTGATGATGCTGTAGTTGCCATCGCCCTGCCCGATCACGTACCACGACTGGTGCTTCGCGCCGCTGTCGGTGGCCTGCTGCACCATCGCGCCGTTGGCCGTGGCCGCCCCCGCGACCGTGAGCACCTTGCCGCTGGCGCGCGACTTGATCGCATACGCACCGTCGCTGATGCCGCCGCAGCCGGCAAAGCTGCTGAAGTTGCGCGTCATCGCCGGCCAGCCGCCGCTGTAGCTCATCTTCAGGAAGTCCAGCTTGGCGTTGCCCTTGTCCGTCAGGTCGTAGTAGTGCGTGGACACGTAATGGCAGCCATCCTGCTTGAGCACCGCCACATGGCCCGGTCCCTTGTACTTGCCGTCGGTATTGGGCAGGATCGTGCGCGCGCCCGAATACGGCCCGGTCACGCTGGTCGCGCGCAGCACCTGCACGTAATAGGTGCTGTCGGCCAGCTTGCAGCAGGCGCCGCGGTTGACGAACAGGTAGTAGTACTGGCCATCGCGCGTGATGTACGGCGCCTCGATATCCTGATGGCCTGCGCCGAGTATGCGCGTCACGCTGCCGGCCAGCTTGCCGCTGGCCTGGTCGATCCGCGCCACCCCGATCCCGCCGAAAAACGAGCCGTACGACATATACACCTTGCCGTCATGGTCGCGGAACAGGGCCGGGTCGATCGCGTTGATCTCGGCATGTCCGCCGAACGACTCGACCACGATGCCAAGGTCGGTCCACGCCGGATTCTTCAGCGAGGGCGAGCGCGCCACGCCGATTGCCGAGGTGGTCGTGCCCCATGCCGACACCGAGTAGTACAGGTAGTAGTGGCCGTTCATGTGGATCACGTCGGGTGCCCACATGGATCCGGTAAATCCCGGGATCTTGTTGGCGATCCACCCCGGGTAAGTGGAAAACACCGGCTTGCCTTGCGCCGACCAGGTCACCAGGTCCCTGGAGGTCGAGTGCCAGATGCCGTTCTCGCCCGTGGTGAAGTTGAACCAGGTGTCGCCGTCCCGGGTGACGGTGCCGGGGTCGTGCGCGTTCCTGAGGCCGGCCAGTTCGATGGCGAACGCCGGAGCGGCGCCGATGGCAAGGGCTGAGGCAAGCGCCGCGATGCGTGGGGTTAACATGGGTCTCCGATCTTGTTGTGCTTGTCCTGCCAATGCAGGGCAGGTCCGGCCAGGGTAGGCCCAGCCGGGGTAGGCCCGGCGCCACGCGGCGGCCAATGACATTTTTTCGCCGCGCGATCACCGTTTCGGTATCGCCCGGCCCGCGCACCGCGCCCCGCGCTCGCCGCATTCTCTCCGAATGTTGCATTTCCGCAGCACAAGTTATCAGGACAATACCGTCCTGCTGGAAAATTATCGACAAGCGCCACCCTGCTCTATACAGTCGAACCTGACCCCGCGCTGGCGCAACATCCGCCCGCCCCTGAACCACACGCTTCCCGCACCTGGCCATCGCGCTTGTGCGCGCACGCCAGTGCCGCGCCTGCGCGAGGCATGTTTCACCGGACTATATTCATGACCAAGCCTGACCCACGCCCTGCCCCTGCCTTCACGCGCGCCTGCACCCTGGCGCTACTGCTGCTGGCCGGCGGCGCCGCGCACGCGGCCGAACGCGGCCCGGCCGACCGTGGCCCGGCCGATCGTGGCCCGGCCGATCGTGGCCCGGCCGAACGCGGCCCGGCCGACCGTGGCGCGGACAATACCGGCACCGCGTGGACCTTCGGCGGCTTCGGCACGGCGGCGGTGAGCTATTCCGACAACCGCCAGGCCGACTTTTCCTCCAGCGTCCTGAAAGGCACCGGCGCCGGTGCCAGCGACGCCTGGAGCCCGCACGTGGACAGCCGCCTCGGCGCGCAACTGGGCGTGACCCTCGACAAGCAATGGTACGGCGTGGTGCAGGTGATCGCCGAACAGCGGCTCGACCACAGCTACCGCCCGCTCGTCGAATGGGCCAACGTGAAATACCAGGCCACGCCCGACCTGTCGCTGCGCCTGGGCCGCATCGCGCTGCCGATCTTCCTGGCGGCCGACTACCGCAAGATCGGCTACGCCTATCCGTGGGCGCGCACACCTGGCGAAGTGTATGGCGCGCTCTCGATCAGCAGCAGCGACGGCGTCGACGCCAGCTACCGCTGGCAGGCGGCCGGCCTCAGATTGCTGACCCAGGCCTTCGTCGGCGGCACCGACCTCGATCTGTACCAGGGCTACACGGTCAAGGCGCGCAAGCTGACCGGCGTGTCCACCACCGCCGACCGGGGCGCCTTCAGCAGCCGCATCAGCGCCTTCAGCAGCCAGGTGTCGATCGACCTGGCCGACGAGCTGTTCGACGGCTTCAAGCAGTTCGGGCCCGCCGGCGAAGCCCTGGCGCGCCAGTACGGCGTGCAGCGCAAGCGCTTCAACGCGCTGACCGTCGGCGCCAGCTACGATCCGGGCCACTGGTTCCTGATGGCCGAACTGGGGCGCTTCAATTCCCATTCCTTCCTCGGCAAGACCATCACCGGCTACGCCAGCGCGGGCTACCGCATCGGCGCCTTCACGCCCTATCTTGCGTACGCCGCCTCGCATGCGAGGAGCCCGACGCGCGACCCCGGCCTGGCGCTCGACGGCCTGCCGCCGCCGCTGGCCGCGCCGGCCGGCCAGCTCAATGCGGGCCTGAATTACCTGCTGATGAGCGTACCGGTGCAGGACACCGTCAGTGCCGGCGTACGCTGGGACGCGCGCCGCAACGTCGCGCTCAAGCTCCAGTACGACCGGGTGCGTCCGGGCGAGCGCTCGCGCGGCACCCTGGTCAACGTGCAGCCGGGTTTCGGCGCGCGCACCAGGGTCAACCTGGCGAGCGCGGTGCTCGACTTCGTGTTCTGAGGACGGCGCCATGACCAAGCCAACCCTGCGCCGCCTGCTGGCCGCCTGCGCCCTGGCGGCGTGCTCGCTGCACGCCGCCGGCGCCGAGCTGGTGGTGATCGTCTCGGCCAGGAGTCCGGTCGCCAGCCTGCGCGCCGACCAGGTGGCCGACATCTTCCTCGGCGCCGTCGGCACCTTTCCCGACGGCGCCGAAGCCGTGGCGCTCGACCAGCGCATCGGCGCCCCGCTGCGCGACGAATTCTACGCGCGCGTCGCCGCCAAGACCCCGGCCCTGCTCAAGGCTTACTGGACCAAGATGATCTTCACCGGGCGCGGCCAGCCGCCCAAGGAAGCCGTCGACAGCGCCGCCGTGCGGCGCATGGTGGCCGACAATCCGGCCCTGATCGGCTACATCGACAAGGCCGCGCTCGACCCGAGCGTCAAGGCCGTCCTGGTGGTGCGCTGAGCATGAACGGCACGCGCGCCCGCTTCACGCGCCTGCTCGGGCTCGGGCAGGAAACCCATATCTCGCTGCCGCTGTTCGCCGTGCTGCTGCTGGTGATCATCTGGATGGCGACCGACCACTTCATCGGCATCGAGCGCAGCGCCGCGCAGAACGCCGCGCGCGATTCGAGCCGGGAACTGATCGACACCTACGAAGCCCAGATGCAGCGCAACCTGGGCAGCATCGACCAGACCCTCAAGGTACTCAAGTACGCGGTCGAACTGAAAGGCACGGCCGGCGCCCTGCCCGCCCTGAACCAGCAAGGCTTGCTCCCATCGGGCCTGGTGTTCGTGGTCAGCATCGCCGACCGCAACGGCATCGTGGTGGCCAGCAATCCGCCGGCGCGCAAGATCGACGTCTCGCAGCAAGGCTACTTCGGTTTTCACCGCGACAGCGATACCGCCACACCCTACGTCAGCCAGACCTTGCGCGACGACGCCAATCCCGACTGGCACCTGCACTTCACGCGGCGCCTGAACGATGGCGAGGGCCGCTTCGCCGGCGTGGTCATCGTCGAAGTCGACCCCGGCTACTTCACCAGCGGCTACGAGCGCTCGCGCCTGGGCGAGTCGGGCGCGCTCGGCCTGTATGGCTCGGACGGGGTGTTCCGCGCCCTGCGCATCGGCGACAAGGTGGTCTGGGGCCAGCCCGCGCCGCGCCCCGCACCCGACGCCGGCGCCGGCCAGGCCGTCGCCAGCGACTGGGACGGCGTGCGCCGCTACACCAGCGTGCGCCGCCTGCACGGCTTTTCCCTGATCGCGCTGGTCGGCCTGTCGGAACACGAATCGATGGCCGCCTTCGAGCAGCAGCGCCGCAACTACCTGTGGGTGGCCGGCAGCGGCAGCGCCGTGCTGGTGGTGATCGTCACCCTGGTGTGCGTCTGGTCGTGGCAGCTCACGCGCACGCGGCGCCGCATCCGGCGCGCCCAGGAGACCTACGCCGCCGCCTCGGAAGCGAGCCTGGATGCGTTCTTCGTCATGCGCAGCGTCAGCGGCGAGCGCGGCGCCATCGTCGACTTCATCATCGAAGCGACCAACACGCGCGCCGAAAAACTGGCGGGCATGGACAAACCGGACCTGTGCGGCATGCGCCTGTCGGCCATGCTGCCGGCCTTCCGCGACAACGGCATCTTCGACGACCTGGTCAAGGTCATGCAGGACGGCGGCGTGCACGAAGCCGAATGGCTGGCCGAGTTGAGCGGCGCGCGCACCTGCTGGCTGCACCGCCAGGTGGTGGCGGTCGAAGACGGGGTGGTGGCGATCGTGCGCGACATCACCGAACGCAAGGTGGCCGAAGAACGCATCCGCCACATGGCGCACCACGACGAGCTGACCGGCCTGCCCAACCGCAGCCTGATCCGCGACCGGCTGGACCAGGCCATCGTCCAGGCGCAGCGGCGCGGGCGCTGCGTAGCGGTGGCCTTCATCGACCTCGATGGCTTCAAGCTGGTCAACGACGGCCTCGGTCACAACGCCGGCGACGAACTGCTGCGTATCGTCGGCACCCGCATGGCCGCCTGCGTGCGGCGCGAGGACACGCTGGGGCGCTTCGGCGGCGACGAATTCGTCATCATCCTGCCCGACCAGGCGGACAATCCGATGGCGGTCGCGCCGGTGCTGGAAAAGATCCGCCAGGCGGTCACCGAACCGATCCTGCTGGGCGGCCAGGAAGTGCAGGTCAGCTGCAGCATGGGCGTGGTGATGTATCCGCGCGACGGGGCCGAGCCGAACACCCTGATGATGAACGCCGACGCCGCCATGTACCGCGCCAAGGAAATGGGCAACAACAACTTCCAGTTCTACACGCGCGAAATGAACGCCAGCGTCGAAGAAAAACTGGTGCTGCTCGAAGGCTTGCGCGGCGCGCTCGACGACGGCCAGTTCCACCTGCTGTACCAGCCCAAGGTGGACCTGCGCAGCGGCCTCATTTTCGGGGTCGAAGCGCTGATCCGCTGGGAGCATCCGGAGCATGGGGTGGTCTCGCCGATGCGCTTTATCGGCCTGGCCGAGGAAAGCGGCCTGATTGTCGCCATCGGCGACTGGGTACTGCACACGGCCTGCCGCCAGAACAAGGCGTGGCAGGATGCGGGGCTGGCGCCGGTGACGATGTCGGTGAATGTCTCGCCGCGCCAGTTCGAAGAAAAGCGCCTGATCGACAGGGTGGCCGCGGCCCTGCGCGAGAGCGCCCTGCCGGCCGCCGCGCTGGAACTGGAAGTGACCGAAAGCCTGATCATGCGCGACCTGGCGCAATCGGTCGGCAAGATGCGCGAGTTGAAGGCGATGGGCATTTCGCTCTCGATCGACGACTTCGGGACCGGCTATTCGAGCCTGTCGGCGCTGAAATCCTTCCCCATCAGCACCCTGAAGATCGACAAGTCCTTCGTGCGCGAACTGGCCGACAATAGCGACGACCAGGCCATCGCGATGGCGGTGATCTCGCTCGGCCACATGCTCAATCTGCGCGTGATCGCCGAAGGCGTCGAGACCGAGCAGCAGTGCACCTTCCTGCGCGATAACGACTGCGACGAAATGCAGGGCTACCTGTTCAGCCGGCCGGTACCGGCGGAACAGATCGCGCTCCTGCTGGAAGAACAGGCGCGCATGCAGGCCGGCTGCGACAGCGCCGGACGTCCTTTGTTCCGCCCGCAGGCCGATGCGGCGTGAAGAATCCATGTTGGACTGGATGCGCGGCGCGCAGGTCCAATCGGAAAACGCGGAGGTACTTGCGGGTATTATCCAGGTCGCCATCATCAGCGGCATGGTGGGCGGGTTGATCTTGCAGCGCCACGCACCGTTCGACGCGACCTTGCGCAAGTCCCCGAACGACCCTCGTCCCGCTACGCAAAGCGCATCGCTACCGCCCCGCCGGCAATCAGGCCCACCGCACACAGTCGACCCACGCCGAGCCGCTCGCGCAGGAACACGCGCGCGATCAAGGCCGCAAACAGGATCGAGGTTTCGCGCAGCGCGGCGATGACGGCCACCGGCGCGGCGGTCATCGCCCACAAGGCCAGTCCGTACGAGGCCATCGAGACGAAGCCGCCGAGCAGGCCGGTTTTCCAGTACGCGCGTGCGTATGCGCGCAAGGCATGCCGCCTGCCCGCGAGCGCCACGAGCAGCACGCAGGCCGACAGGGCGAACAGCCACAGGGTATAGGCCACGGGCGCGCCGGACAGGCGCACGCCGATGCCGTCGATCAGCGTGTAGCACGCGATCACGGCGGCGTTGAGCAAGGCGAACAGCGTGGCGCGGCGCGACGGCGGCGCCGCACCCGCGCCGCGCCACAGGCTCATGGCCAGCACGCCGGCGCAGATGAGCGCGATCGCGCCATACTGCCGCGCGCCGAGCACCTCGCCGACCAGCGCGGCCGAGACCAGCGCCACCAGCAGGGGCGCGCTGCCGCGCATCAGGGGATAGGCGTGGCTCATGTCGCCATGCGCATAGGCGGCGGCCAGCAGCCGGTAGTAAGCCAGGTGACAGCACGCCGATCCAAGCATCCAGGGCCAGCTGGCCGGCGCCGGGAGCGCCAGGAAGGGCAGCGCCAGGGCGGCCAGCAGCCCGGCGCCGCCGGCGACCAGCGCGCTGCCCAGCAGTTTGTCGGGACCGGCCTTGACCAGCGCATTCCAGCCCGCGTGCAGCGCCGCGGCAAACAGCACCAGCAGCACGACGGCGCCGGACATGAACGCGGCCGGCGCCGTCTAGCGGCCCAGCAGGCGCGCCAGCAGCGCCTCCGGCTCGGCCTCGACCATCATCAAGCCCGCATGGTCCTCGCGCACGAACGCTTCGCGATGCTGGTGCATGACGAACGCCGCCAGCAGGTCGTAGAAGCCGCCGGTGTTGAGCACGCCGATCGGCTTGCGGTGGATGCCGAGCTGCGACCAGGTCAGCATTTCGAACAGTTCTTCGAGCGTGCCCATGCCGCCCGGCATGGCGATGAAGCCGTCCGCCAGCTCGGCCATCATGGCTTTGCGCTCGTGCATGTCGCGCACGATGAACAGCTCGGTCAAGCCGTGGTGCGCCAGTTCGCGTTCGACCAGCGCCTGCGGAATCACCCCGACCGCCTGCCCGCCCAGGCGCAGCACTTCGTCGGCGATCACGCCCATCAGGCCCACCTTGCCGCCGCCGTAGACCAGGCCGATACCCTGCTCTACCAGGGCGCGCCCCATGGCGCGCGCGCTGTCCGCGTACAGGGGCGAGGCGCCGTAGGAGGCGCCGCAATAGACTGCGATTGACTTCATGGTGTGCCGCTTCTTATTTGAGTTTTTTGAGGTATTCCTCGGACAGCTTCTGGAACAGCAGGTGCGTATCGCCGCGCAGGTAGGGACCGATCTGCGAGAGCACCTGGTAACAGCCGCGCGCCAGCGCATCCGACATGGCCTGCTGCTCCGAATACTTGCGCGGATTGAGCACGTATTCGTACGACAGCCAGTAGGTGGCCACCACCACCATATTGGTGGCCATGGCATTGATGTCGGCGTCCGACGCCTCGAGCGATTTTTCGCTGCGCAAGTCTTCGCACAGCTCCTTGGCGACCTTGATCTTGTGCGCCAGGATCAGCTTGAAATGCAGTTCGAGCTTGCGGTTGCGCGACAGCAGGTCGTTCAGGTCGCGGTAGAAGAAACGGTAGCGCCAGATCAGTTCGAACATCAGGTGCAGGTAGATCCACACGTCTTCGATGTTCGAGCGGCGCCCGTCCGGCACCGTCAGGATGCGCTCGATCTCGGCTTCGAACTGCACGAAGATCGAGTTGACGATGTCGTCCTTGTTGCGGAAATGGTAGTAGAGATTGCCCGGCGAGATATTCATCTCTTCGGCGATCACCGTGGTCGTGATATTCGGCTCGCCGAACTCGTTAAACAGCCGCAAGGACAATTCCAGGATGCGTTCACGGGTGCGGCGGGGAGCTTTCTGTAGCATGGCGGGGGCGGTCGGTGTTTTTTCTCATGCAAGCATAACACCGAACATGGGTGCATTCACAGGGCAATGACGATACCCCGGCGTACGGTCAGGCGCCCTCCCCGCCCCCCGGCGCAGGCGTTTTGCGGGGCGCGCGCTTGCGTGGCGCCAGCGCTGCCTTGGCCGGCGCCTTGGCTGCGCGCTTGGCGGCCGGCTTGCTTGCCGTCTTAGTTGCACGCTTGGCGGCCGGCGCCGTTGTCGCGCTCAGCTCCGCGACGCGCTTGCCCAGTTCCTCGACCTGCAAGGCCAGCGCCTTGAACTGTTCCTGGGTCGGCACGCCCATCCCGGCCAGCGCGCGCGTGACCCGGTCTTCGAACACCTGCTCCATCTTGTCCCACGATCCGGACGCCTGGCGCGCCACCAGCTCGGCCACGCTGGCCGCGCTGTCGGCCACGCCGCCGGCCTTGTCCTCGGCCATCGAGCGGGTGCGTTTCTGCAGGTCGTTGCCTTCCTGCACCAGTTTGCTGAATACCCGGCTGCCCTCTTCCTGCGCCTTGGCGAATGCGCCAAGGCCGGCTTGCCAGATCTGGTGCGCCGAGGCGCGCACGGCGTCGGCCAGTTGCGAATCGTCGTCGATGGCGTCGGGCTTGAGTTTTTTTTCCATTCCAGAACTCCCTGAATAAGATGTGGGTCGGACCGCAGAGATCCATTCTAGTGAGCTACGCTAGAGAGTGCGTTCTAAAGCACGCGTCCTGCGCCGCATGATACACGCCCGCGCGGCGCGCCAAATCCGTCGCCGCCGGCGACATGGTGTATAAAAGCGGCTGCGCCACGCCGGACGGCGTGCGGCGACTTCAACCAAGGGAGGATGGCTTTGAACGGACACTTGCTGGGATGGTGCGCGCTGGCCCTGGCGCTGGGCGGATGCGGCAAACAAGAGGCGCAGGCGGGGAGCGGGCAAGCCGGCGCTGGGCAAGCCGGCAACAGCGGCCCCGCCAATACCATGCGCTGCACCATCGACGGCGCCACGACGTTTTCCGCCAGCGGCGCCCAGGTCAGCGTCGCCAGCCTGGGCGGGACGGCCGACAAGATCAGCCTGGGCCTGGGCATGCATGCCGACAGCATCGGCCGCACCCACGAAATGTCGACCGGACTGGTGGCGCTGCCGCCCGCAGCGGGCAAGTACCAGTTCCCCGAGCCCGGCACGCGCGGCATGTCGCTGGCCCAGTACCGCATCAGGAATGCCGACAACCAGACCCTGGAAGACTACACCGGCAGCGGCTACGACCAGTTCTACGCGCTGGGCGAACAGGACCCGCAGGCGCGCCTGGTGCTCGACATCACCCGCTTCCGGAAGCTGCCGGCGGGCGCGCCCGACACCCAGCGCGTCAGCCTGGCCGGGAGCTTTCGCTTCAACGCGGCCTACGCGCCTTACGTCAACGGCAAGCTGCCCGACGCCTGCACCACCGAAGCGATTACCCGCTCCATGAACCATATCGGCAAGCCGGTCAGCTACCCGCGCTTCGATGCGGGGGTGTGCGGCGCCCGCAAGCACCGCGTCGAGTGCACATTCGATGTGACCGAAAACCTGCTCCAGTTCTGACGCTCGGGCAGACTCTCAGCGGCAACTGGCGTTCCACGCATCGTAATCGGCGCCGCTGCGGCGCGCCCAGACGGTGGCCTCGGTCTCGCGCCCGCTGCGGTACACCAGCGCCACCATTTCTTCGCTGCTCGAACCGGAGGCGCCGACATCGATCGCGTGCAGTTCGAACGGCAGCGACCGATGGCGCGCGCAGGCGGTGTTCCCGGCCAGGAGCAGGCGCGCCTTGTCCAGCAATCTGGCCTGCTGCGCCAGCACGGCCGCCAGTTCGGTGTCGGGCATGCGCTGCAACAGCTGCACCGGCCTGGCCGGCGGCGCGCAGCCGCTGGCGCGGTCGAGCCACGCGAACTGGCGCGGCGCCTCGGCGGCGTGCCACTGGGCGCCGGCCGGCGTGTAATGGAAATCGATGCGCTGCATGCGGCACAACAGCTTGTGCCCGCGCCGAGGCGCCAGGCTCACCGTCGCCGCGACCTGCCACGGCGCGCCGGCATCGGCGCGGGTGACGGCGAACGCCGGCTGGGCGCTGTGATTGTCGGGAAAGCGCTTCTGGTAATACGCGTGGAAGGCCTTCACCTCGGCCTCGGACGGCGCGCGCGTCTGGACGGGATCGGCGATGCCGGCCGCCGCGTGCGCAGCGCCCGCCAGCAGCAGCGCTGACACGGTTGACAACAGCGCGCCCCTCATGCGCGCGCCAGCATGCGCCGTTCGACCGATTCGCCGGCGCGCATGCGGAAGGTGAAGCGGGTGGCGCCGTCCACCGACGTCACTTCCAGCGTAGCGCCGTGCGAACGGGCGATTTCGGCCACGATGAACAGGCCCAGTCCCAGGCCCTCGCTGGCCAGCTGGCTGGAGGCGCGCCAGAAGGGCTTGAACAGCTGCCCGAGCCTGGCCGGGGGGATGGCCGGGCCGCCGTTGCTGACGCCGATCTCGAACTCGCCGTCGCGCGCGCGGGCGCGCACCTGCACCGGCTGGTCGCGCGCGCCGTGCACCAGCGCGTTCTTGAGCAGGTTCGACAGCAACTGCTGGATCCGCGCCGGGTCGCAATACACGGTCGCGGGCAGCTCGATTTCCAGCCCGATGCGCTGTTCCGGATACGCCCCCTGCAGCTCGGCCACCACCTGTTCGAGCGCCTGGCGCAAGGCCGGCTCGTTGCGCAGGTCGAGCGCGATGCCGCCGCCCATGCGCCCGCGCGTAAAATCCATGACGTCGTTGACCAGGGCCGCGATCCGCAGCGCGCTGCGGCGCATGCGCTCGACCACGCTCTCGGCCTGCGCGCTCAGGGGCTCGCGCCGCAGCAGTTCGGTGCCCAGCATGATCGACGACAGCGGCGTGCGCAGGTCGTGCCCGAGCACGGCGATGAACTGTTCGCGCAGTTCGGCCGTATCGCGCTCGCCCAGCAGCGCCGACTGCGATTCGCTCAGTTTCAGCTCGCTCTCGAAGTGCTTCGAAATGAGCTGGGCGAACAGGGTCATGCTGGCCACCGTCGCGCTGCCGGACAGATTGGCCGGCAGCGGATCGAGACCGCACAGGGTGCCGAAGTAGCTGCCGTCGGGGCGCCGGATCGGGATCGAAATATAGCTCTGGAAGCCGTAGATGCGCGGCGTGTGGTGGTCGCGGTAGCGCGCGTCCTCGCTGACGTTGTCGATGATGACGGCGCGGCCGGTGTCGCGCACTTCCTCGCACAGGGTGCTGGCCACATCGAGCCCGTCGCCGACCTTCAGGCCGAATCCGAGCGTGTCGCGCACCGCGCAGGTGGTCCACGAATCGGCAGTCACGCGCGCGATGCACACGAAGCGCAGGCCCGTGATCGCCGCCACCGCGTCGAGGATGGTCGGCACTGAAGAAATCGCTTCGATGGCGGCGATATCGGCAGCTATGTCAGTTTGCATCGATCTCACTTGCGCGAAAACCCGGTTGGAGGAGGCGCAATCGTACCATGGGCGCCGCGCGGGCCGGCCGCGCAGGCCGCCCGGCGTCGAAGAGATCGTGCGAAAAACAGCGCTAGGCGGCCTGGCGCCCGTGCATCTGGCGGTGCAGGCGGAAGCCTTCGCGGATATTCTCGCGCAGCACCGCCCCCTTCCACGGCTTGGTGTAGAAGCGGTCGATCGCGCCATGGTTGATCGCCGCCATGATCGGCGTCAGGTCCGAATACGCCGACAGCATGATGCGGAAGGTGTCCGGGCACAGGTTCTTGACCCGCTCCATGAATTCGGTGCCGCTCATGAGCGGCATGCACTGGTCGCACAGGATCACCTGCACCTTGTGGCGCGCCAGGATGTCGAAGCCTTCGGCCGCCGTCTGCGCGGTCAGGATGCGGTAGCCGTCCTGCGCCAGGAAGTCCGACAGCACGTCGAGCATGAAGGCGTCGTCGTCGACGATGAGCAGGGTTTGCTGGTTCAGCAGCGACTCGTCGACCGGCGGCATCAGGTACTTGCCTTCGCCGAGCATCTGTTCGAATTCGTTTTCCGGCAGCGGGCGGCTGAAGTAGTAGCCCTGCATCTCGTCGCAGCCGTGGCGCCGCAGGTAGGCCAGCTGCGCATCCTTTTCCACGCCTTCGGCGATCACCTGCAGTTTCAGGCTGTGCGCCATGTTGATGATGGCCAGGACGATGGCGGCGTCGTCCGGGTTGCTGGTCACTTCGCGCACGAAGGCGATGTCGATCTTCAGTTTGTCGATCGGGAAGCGCTTCAGGTACGCCAGGCTCGAATAACCGGTGCCGAAATCGTCGATCGAAATCTGGATCCCCAGCGCCTTCAGGTTGCGCAGCACGGTGATGGTATCTTCCGCGTTCGACATGAGCGAACTTTCGGTCAGTTCGAGTTCCAGCAGTTCGGGCGCGATGTCGTGCACCTTGATCGCATTGAGCACTTCCTGTTCCAGGCCGCCGACGAAAAACTGGATGCCCGAGACGTTCACCGACAGGTGTACCGGCCCGATCTTGCTCTTGCCCCACTCGCTGATCTTGCGGCAGGCTTCGTTCAGCACCCAGTTGCCGACCCGCACGATCAGGCCCGTCTCTTCCAGGATCGGGATGAACAGGCCGGGCGAGACCATGCCGTGGCCCGGCCGCTTCCAGCGGATCAGCGCTTCGGCGCCGCTGACCCGGCCCGAGCCGATGTGCACCTTGGGCTGGTAGTACAGCACGAATTCTTCGTTGTCGATGGCGCGCCGCAGCGCGTTTTCCAGGTCCAGCCGGGCCAGCGACTGCGCGTTCATCTCCGCCGTGAAAAAGCGGAAGGCATCGCGCCCGGCTTCCTTGGCGCGGTACATGGCGGTGTCGGCGTACTTGATCAGGGTGTCGGCGTCCAGGCCGTCGTCCGGATAGACCGTGATCCCGATGCTGGCCGTGACGGTCACTTCGTGCCCTTCCAGGTCGAACGGGCGGCGCAGGCTGTCGCGGATCTTGTCGACCACGGCGATGGCCGTCTGCGGACCTTCCGGCAGCATCAGGATGGCCGCGAATTCGTCGCCGCCGAAGCGGCCGATGGTGTCGCGCACGCGCAGGCAGTCGACCAGGCGGCCGGCGAACTGGCGCAGCAGCTCGTCGCCGATCGGGTGGCCCAGCGTGTCGTTGACGGTCTTGAAGCGGTCGACGTCGAGGAACAGCACGCCCACCGCCCAGCGGTGCTCGCCCGCCTGTTCCAGCGCGCGCGTGAGCGAGGAATAGAACTGGCTGCGGTTGGGCAGGCCGGTGAGCGTGTCGAAGTGGGCCAGTTTCAGCAGGCGCAGTTCGGATTCCTTGCGCTCGGTGATATCGCGCGCCACCGCCACCAGGATCCAGCTCGCGCCCGAGCGCAGGGTGCGCCGCTGCACCTCGACCGACAGGGTCGAGCCGTCCTTGCGCTGCACCACGATTTCGGCCATGGCGCCCGACTGGTCGCCCGAGAGCAGCTTGTCGTACAGGTCTTTCAGGCGCAGCTTGTCGGTCTCGTCCTCGTCCGAGCGGGCCGGCGCCGACAGCGCCAGGAAGTCGTCGCGCATGAAGCCCAGCATGCGGCAGGCGGTCGCGTTGACGTCGACGAAGGCCATGCCGGAACGGTCGATCAGGAAGATCGCGTCGGCCGTGGCATCCATCGCCGTGCGGAAGCGCCGCAGGTCTTCATCGAGGCGGATGCGCGCCGTCATGTCCGAGGTCAGCTGCGAGTGGTGGCGCTTGATCTCTTCGTACAGCAGCAGGTTTTCGTAGGCCACCGCGATCTGGGCGCTGACCGTCACCGCGACCCGTTCGTCGACTTCCGAAAAGCCGTCGGCGCCGAGCTTGTCGACCAGGTACAGCCAGCCGTGCACGCGTTCGCGCGAGGCGATCGGCACCCCGAGCAGGGAATGCACGGGCGGATGGCCGGGCGGCAGCCCGACCGAGCGCGGGTCGCCGTCGATGCCGTCGATGCGCACCGGGACCTGCTCGTCGATCAGGGTGGCCAGCACCCCGGCGCGCGGGCTGGAGGCGACCACGCGCGCCTGGCGGTTTTCGCCGCACGAGGAAAAGTAGCTTAATTCGTCGGCGCCCTCGTCGAGCACGCCGATGCAGGCGTATTTGGAGACGCAGATGTTCTGCGCCACGCGGCAGCCGATTTCGAGCAGCGCGGCCGGATCGCGCTCGGCCCCCAGTTCGATGCCCAGTTCGATCAGGGCGGTCAGGCGCAGGCTCACCGCCTGCAGGCTCGATAAGGAACTCGAGAGCCGGTCGGTCATCTGCGACAGGTCGTACGACGGTTCCGGCAAGCCGTGGCTGGCGATGCGCGACAATACCTGGCTGCTGCTCGACTCGACTTCGACCAGGTATTCGGCCACCGTATTTTCGATCGAGAACATGCGGTTGTTCTCGCCCTGCGGCGAGGCGAACGCGGGCAGCATGACCGGGTCGGTGATCCCGAGCGCCTCGTGCACGGTGCGCAGGATCACGTCCGGGTCGGACGGTTTCGGCAGCACCCACTGCACCCCGCAGGCCTGCGCCATCTTGTTCGCTTCGCGCTCGCGGTAGGTGGCGGTGTAAAAGATCACCGGCAGGCCGGCCGTGGCCGGATCGTCGTGCAGGCGGGTGACGAATTCGTAGCCGTCCATGTTCGGCATCAGGATGTCGGAGATGACCAGGTCGGGCCGCTCGGCGTGCACCATCTTCAGGCCCTCGACGCCGTCGGCCGCCTCGATCAGGCGGTGGCCGCCGTAGCCGAGCAGGGTCATCAGGAATTCGCGGTTCAGCACATGGTCGTCGACGATCAGGATGGTGGCCTGCTCGGCCGCGCGCCCGTCGGCGGCGGGCGCGCCGGCCGGCTCGGCGGACGCGGCCTCCGGCACGGCGACCAGCTCGGACGGCGCCAGCAGCGGCAGAAAGCTTTCCAGCTGCGCCACGAAGGTATCGGGTTCGATCGGCTTGCCGATGTAGCCGTCGAAGCCGGCGTCGAGCAGGCGTTCGCGGTCGCCCACCATGGCCAGGGCCGTCACCGCCAGCACCGGAATCGCGGCCAGCGCCGGATCGCCCTTGAGCGCCGCCACCACGCCGTAGCCGTCCAGCTTGGGCAGGTGCACATCGCAGACGATCAGGTCGGGCAAGGTCGCGCGCGCGGTGTCGACGCCGCTCACGCCGTCGTAGGCGGTCAATGGGGTATAGCCGAATGCCTTCAGCAGATACACCATCAGCTCCATGTTGGTGGGATTGTCTTCGATGATGAGGATGCGTGCGGACACTGTTGCGCTCCTGGTTTAAACCGGTCCTCGTGCGACTGGTGGCATCGCAGTCCGGGCTCTTCTGTTGCATCCTGACACATTCCTGCGCGCAGTGGCAATTGCGCGCGACGAAACAGGCTCAACATGGCCGAGGCAGTCGTTATTCGGCGACACAATCGGGCCCATCTCATGCATCCCGCATAAGAAACTCACCATTACTCACGAGAGGAAATCGGATTGTCCATGACAATCGATGTCACAGGAACTTTATCACGGCTCCCGCCGGTGTTGCTAAAGATTATCTTTGGGTGTGGACAGGCTGATAATTTCCTGCATCAGGCGCGCCAGCACGCGCCGGTTGCGTCCCAGCGCGACGTGGCCGACGCCGCCGAAAGCGATGTTGCGGGCGCCTTCGAGCACGCTCGACGTCTGCGGCGCCACGATGTTGTCGTGGTGGGTGAACAGGGAAGTGATCAGCGCGCGCGTCTGCGCGCTTTCGCTGGCGGCCAGCGCGCGCAGCCAGGCGCCGGCGGGGGCGTCGCCGGCGGGGTCGTGCCGCATCTGCAGCGCGTTCAGGCCCGGGCCCTTGCTGGCCAGGCTGGTGCCGTGGTGCGGCGTGCCGAGCGTGAACACATGCGCCACGCGCGCGCTGCCGTGGTCGCGCAGGTAGGCGCGCGCCACCAGCCCGCCCATGCTGTGGCCGACGATGACCACCCGCGCCGCGCCGCTGGCGGCGCACAGGGCGTCGACCGCGCGCCGCACCGCCGGCACGAAGTCGTCGATCCCGGCCAGCACCGGTTCCAGGTCGAGCGTGGCGTGGCTGATGCGCGCCGCGTCCAGCTCGCGCACCAGGTGGGTCCAGTAGCCGCTGTTGCAGCCGTAGCCGTGCAGCAGCAGCAGCGGCGGCGCGGTGCTGCCGGCGTGGATGCGCTGGTGCGCCGAGGCCTGCGCCATGAACCACGAGGACTGGGTCAGGGTCGCCATGAACTCTTCGGCGAACAGGCGCAGCATGGCGCCCGCGCCGATCCGGAACGGCGCCGGCGTCGGGCTGGCAAACGGCGCCGTGGCCCTGAAGTTGTTGGCCGTGATCAGGACCCGCACCAGCAGCACGCCGGCCAGGCCGCAGGCCAGCGCCAGCCAGGCCGAGGCCACGCCGGCGCGCAGCACGGCGTACGCGATGGCGCCGGCCACGGCCAGCTGCAGCAGCAGGACCCAGCGCAGCATGGCGCGCGTGCTCATGCTCATGCCGGCGCGGCCAGGGGCGCGCTGGGCCGTCCGGTCAGGGCTTGCGCCAGCTCGCTCGCCAGGCGCGCCGTGATGCCGTACACCGACAGCTGGGGATTGGCCCCGATCGAGGTCGGGAACAGCGAGCCGTCGTGCACCGACAGGTTGCGCACGCCGTGGTAGCGGCCATTCGCGCCGGTCACGCCGCGCCGCTCGTCGTCGCTCATGGTGCAGCCGCCCATCACGTGGGCCGACACCACGCGCGTGATGTGCTGCTTCATCGGCAGCGCGCCGATGCCTTTCCTGGCGGCGTCCCAGCTGGTATAGCGGTCGGCCAGTTCGTGCACCGGCTGCACGCTGGCGGCGCCGGCGGCGAACTGGATTTCGGCCATCGACAGGAAGGCGCGCCGCACGCCGTCCCAGATGAACTCGTCCAGCGGATAGTCGAGCAGCGCCGCGCCGTCGCGCGCCAGGCCCACGCTGCCGCCCGGCGCGTCGCCATGGAAGCCGTCGCGCAGCAGCGCCAGCAAGCCATGCACGTGCGGGAACTGGCGCATGGTGTCGGCGTGCGCCTGGCCGTAGCCGGCCATGGTGGTCGACAGCAGCAGCGGATGCAGGGGCGGCGCTTCGAGCTTGTAGCCGATCGGGCCGTCGATCGGGCCGTTGTCGAGGAAGTGATCGGAATAGATCGTCTGCGGCGCGCCGGCAAAGCCGTCCACCCGCTGCGCGAAGATGGCCGCCGACACCACGGTCGGATGCAAAAAGGTGCGCCGTCCCAGCAGCCCGTGCGGGTCCGGTGCGCGCGAGCGCAGCAGCAGGGCCGGCGAGTTGATCGCGCCGCCGGCCACGATGAAGTGCCTGGCGCGAAGGGTGAGCGTGCGGCCGGTGGGCGCCAGTCCGCCGGCGTCGAGCGCCTCGCACAGCAGGTGCTCGACGGCGTCGCCCTTGAACGCCAGGCGCTGCGCGCGCGCGTGGGTGACCAGGGTGGCGCCGTGCGCGAGCGCCGACGGAATCGTCGTCACCAGCATCGACTGCTTGGCGTTGGTCGGACAGCCCATGCCGCAGTAGCCGAGGTTCCAGCAGCCCTTGACGTTGCGCCGGATCGCCGCCGAGGCGATGCCCAGGCGTTCGGCGCCGCGCCGCAGCAGGTCGTTGTTTTCGTTGGGCGGCGCCTGCCAGTGGCCGATCGACAGGCGCGCCTCCATCATCGCGAACCACGGGGCCAGCGCCTCGCTGGTGTAGCTCGCCAGGCCGAAGTTCTTGCGCCAGTAGTCCAGCGTCGGCGCCGGCGTGCGAAAGCTGGAGGTCCAGTTGACGGTGGTCGAGCCGCCCACGGTGCGGCCCTGCAGGATGTTGATGGCCTTGTCGCGCGTCTTGCGCGCGGCCGATTCCTGGTACAGGGCCGGATAGGCGTCCGCTTCGCGCATCTTGAAGTCGCTCGAGGACTTGAGCGCGCCCTCTTCCACGATGACGACCTTCAGGCCGGCCAGCGCCAGGATCTCGGCGGACACGCCGCCGCCGGCGCCGCTGCCGACGATCACCACGTCGGCCTCGATGACGCGGTCGGCGTCAAGGGTGGCGGCGTCGATCACCTTCCAGCCGGCGGCGATCCCGGCCTGGACCGGATCGGGGATAAACGGCGGTGCGGCGCTCATGCCAGCTCCTTGATCGGACCCGGATAGCCGATCGCGGCCCAGCTCGACGGATCGGCATACCAGGAGCCGATGATCAGGTCGTGCAGCGCGTGGTAGGCGCTTTGCAGCATGCCGAGGCGGTGAAAGCGCCAGTCGTGCAGGAACGCGCCGACCTGCTCGACGCTGGCGCCGGCCCAGCCGCCCGACACGCCGGCCAGCAGGCGCCGCGCGGGCGCCAGCGAGAGCAGGCCGAACAGATCCTGGACTTCCTTTTGCGACGCCAGCGGCAAGCCCAGGATGGCCTGGTGCACGCGCGCGGTGGTGGCCGCCACGGCGGCGCCGCGCGCGCCCGCTTCGGCCGGCAGGGCCCCGGCCAGCATGGCCGGCACGATGGCGTCGATGGCCGCCTTCGCTTCGCCGTCGAGCACGAAGCGGCCCGGCGCCGGGGGATGGATGTAGCGGTAAATGCCACCGCCGGCCGCCAGGGCCAGCGCGCCGAGCGCGCCGACCTTCAGGAAGCTTCTGCGTTTTGTCTCCATGTGCTTGTTTTCCTTACTGTTTTTTTCGGCTAGTGTACGCCAAACAGGTGGGCGGGAAATTACACAAACTAGAGTCATCCATCTAGTCGTTTCTGGTACAAAGAGCACCGGCACTTGACGCGAAAGCTGGCGTTCTTGCCATGTTTTATTACTTTGAGGAACCGGAACTTCATGCAATAATAGAATGGTTTCCTTTTTAGAATCGGTTCTTCGCCGGATTCACCAGGCCAGGCGCCATCGATCCGCGCCCGCGCCTTCCGCGCCTTCCGCGCCTTCCCTTACCCACTGTGCACGCCCTTTTTCTTGCCCGACGATGACGATATACGATCTCAAGCCCCGCTTCCAGGCCCTGCTGCGCCCGTTCACCAGCTGGCTGTTCCGGCGCGCGGTCACGGCCAATATGGTGACCGTGGCCGCCATGCTGGCCTCGCTGGCCTACGGCGCGTGGATGCTGCTGTCGGCCTCGTCCCTGCCCTACCTGCTGCTGCCGCTGTTCATGTTCGCGCGCATGGCCCTGAACGCGGTCGACGGCATGCTGGCGCGCGAGCACGGCCAGCAGAGCAAACTGGGCGCGGTCCTCAATGAAGTCGGCGACCTGATCGCGGACGCCGCCCTGCTGCTGCCCTTTGCCACGCTGCCGGGCGTGCATCCGCAACTGGTCTGCGGCGTCGTCTACCTGTCCACACTGACCGAATTCATCGGCGTGCTGGGGCAGGTCACGGGCGCCGGGCGGCGCTACGACGGCCCGTCCGGCAAAAGCGACCGCGCCTTCGTCTTCGGCCTGCTGGGCCTGCTGATCGGCCTCGGCCTGCCGGTCCTGCCTTACCTCGATCCGGTGCTGATCGCGCTGCTGGTCCTGCTGGCACTGACCTGCTGGAAGCGCGCGCGGCGCGCCGCCGCCGGCGCGGCCTGATCGCCCTTCCCACACACGCTATCCCACCAGGAAATGAACCGATGACCACCGATCACAGCAGCAACACCGCACGCGCCTGCCAGGAATGCGGCTTCGACAGCTTCGACGGCACGCGCCTGTTCTACCGCTACTGGCCCGGGGCCGGCGGCGGCCAGCGCGCGGTCGTGCTGTTTCACCGGGGACACGAACACGGCGGCCGCGTGGCGCACCTGGTCGACGAGCTGAAGCTGCCCGAATTCGCCTTCTTCGCCTGGGATGCGCGCGGCCTGGGGCGCTCGGGCGGCGAGCGCGGCTACGCCGACAGCATGGCCACGCTGGTCAAGGACATGGACGCCTTCATCGCCCACATCGGCGCCGCCTATGCCATCGCCCCGGGCGAACTGGCGGTGATCGCGCAAAGCGTGGGCGCGGTGGTGGCCTCGGCCTGGGTGCACGATTACGCACCGGCGCTGCGCGCCCTGGTGCTGGCCTCGCCCGCCTTCAAGGTCAAGCTGTACGTGCCGCTGGCGCGTCCCGGCCTGGCCCTCATGCAAGCCCTGCGCGGCAAGTTCTTTGTCAATTCCTACGTCAAGGCCAGGTTCCTGACCCACGACCCGGCCCGCATCGCCTCCTACGACGCGGACCCGCTGATTACCCGTCCGATCGCCGTCAACATCCTGCTCGGGCTGTACCGGACCGGCGAACGCGTGGTGGCCGACGCCGGCGCCATCACGGTGCCGACCCAGCTGCTCATCTCGGGCGCCGACTGGGTGGTGCATCACGGGCCGCAGCACGCCTTCTTCGAGCGCCTGGGCAGCGCGGTCAAGGAAAAGCACGTGCTGGACGGCTTCTATCACGACACCCTTGGCGAACTCGACCGCGCCAAGGCGGTCGCGCTGGCGCGCGCCTTCATCGTGCGCCAGTTCGCCGCCCCCGCCTGCGTGCCGAGCCTGCTGGACGCCGACCAGCGCGGCCTGACCAAGGCCGAATTCGACCGCATCAGCCTGCCGCCTGCCTCGGCCCTGGCGCGCGCCTGGTGGGCCATGTCGCGCTTCTGGATCGGGGTCGGCGCCAGATTGTCGGAAGGCTTGCGCATCGGCGCCGACACCGGCTACGACTCCGGCACCACGCTCGACTACGTGTACCGCAACAAGGCGACCGGGGTGCCGCTGCTGGGCACGCTGGTCGACCGCATTTACCTCGACAGCGTCGGCTGGCGCGGGATCCGCGTGCGCAAGGCGCACCTGGAACGCCTGATCGCCAGCGCCATCGGGCGCCTGGAAGCGGCGCGCACGCCGGTGCGCATCGTCGACATCGCCGCCGGCCACGGCCGCTACATCCTGGAGGCGCTGGCGCCGCAACAGCAGCGCGTCGAGCGGATCCTGCTGCGCGATTACAGCCAGCTCAATGTGGACGGCGGCTCGCGCCTGATCGAAGCGATGGGCTTGAAGGAGCGCGCCCGCTTCGTGCTCGGCGACGCCTTCGACCGCGCCTCGCTGGCCGCGCTCGCGCCGCGCCCGACCCTGGCGGTGGTGTCCGGCCTGTACGAACTGTTCCCCGACAATGCCCTGATCCGCGCCTCGCTGGCCGGCCTGGCCGACGCGGTCGACGAAGGCGGCTACCTGGTCTACACCGGCCAGCCGTGGCATCCGCAGCTGGAACTGATCGCGCGTTCGCTGACCAGCCACCGCCAGGGCCAGGCCTGGGTGATGCGCCGCCGCACGCAAGGCGAGATGGACCAGTTGGTGGCCGAGGCCGGCTTCGAGAAAGTCGACCAGTTCACCGACGAATGGGGCATTTTCACCGTTTCCCTGGCACGCCGCAGCGGCGCGCCGGTGCGCTAGATGACGGCCTCCCCGGCGCCGGCCGGACGGCCGTGGCGCCGCGCCTGCGCCTGGCTGGCCTTCCTCGGCCCCTTCTTCTTCCTCACCTACGGGCTGGCCAACTGGTGGAGCGCCAGCCTGCCGCAGGTGGGCAGCGTGGTCTTCGCCTGGGAGCGGCATATCCCGTTCTGGGACTGGACCATCCTGCCGTACATGTCGATCGACGCCTTCTACGCCGTCTCGCTGTTCGTCTGCGCCACCAAGGTCGAGCTCGACACCCACGCCAAGCGCCTCCTGATGGCCACCTGCGTCTCGGTCCTGTTCTTCTTCCTGTTCCCGCTGCGCTTTTCCTTCGACCGGCCGGCCACCGAGGGCTTCAACGGCGCGCTGTTCACGGCCCTGGCCGGCTTCGACAAGCCGTTCAACCAGGCGCCCTCGCTGCATATCAGCCTGCTCGTCATCCTGTGGCTGGTGTACGCGCGCCACCTGCGCGGGGCCGGCCTGTGGCTGCTGCACCTCTGGTTCTTCCTGATCGGGGTGTCGGTCCTGACCACCTTCCAGCACCATGCGATCGACGTCGTCGGCGGCCTGCTGGTGGCGCTGGCCTGCGTCTATGTGTTTCCGGACGCCCCGCACGGCTGGCGGCGCGCCCCGGCCCCGGCCGCGCACGGCCAGCCGCTGGCACTGCTGTACGGCATCGGCGGCGCGGCCTGCTGGATCGCGGCGGCGCTGCTGGGCGGCTGGGCCTGGCTGCTGGCATGGCCGGGCACGGCCTTGCTGCTGGTGGCGCTGGCCTACGGCCATTTCGGCGTGCACATCTTCCAGAAGCACGGCGGGCGCGCCAGCTGGGCCGCGCGCACCCTGCTGCTGCCCTACCAGCTGGGCGCGCTGGCCTCCTCGCGCTGGTTCACGCGCGCCATCGCCGCGCGCGCCGAAGTGGTGCCGGGGGTGTGGATCGGCCGGGTGCCGGGACGCGAGGCGCTGGGCGGCATGGCGGTGCTCGACCTGACCGCCGAATTCCACGCCGCGCCGCAGCGCCGCGCCCATTACGACAGCGTGCCGATGCTCGACCTGCGCGCGCCCTCGACCGCCCAGCTGGACGCCGCCGTCGACGCCCTCGAGCGCCTGCACGCCAAGGCGCCGGTGCTGGTGCACTGCGCGCTCGGCTACTCGCGCAGCGCCCTGGTGATTGCCGCCTGGCTGCTGCGCCGGGGACTGGCGGCCGATGCCGCGCAGGCGCTGTCGATCCTGCGCCGGGCGCGCCCGCAGGTGGCGCTGAACCAGGCCCAACTGGCCTTGCTGGAGACCCGCGCCCATGCATGAACCGGACCTGCGCCAGCAAGCCACCCGCGCCGGCGTGATGGCCGCCTTCCTGCGCGTGGGCGCGCCGGTCGACCACGCCTCGTCCCTGCTGCTGGCACTCGGCGTGCTGTGCGGCCTGCTGGCGCCGATGGCGCTGGCGCTGGCGGCCCTCCTGCTGGGCATGGCCGAAAAATATGTCGCCTGGCGCGCCGCGCTCGACGCCGACCTGTTCGCGCTGCTGGCGCGCGACCCCGGCAACGATGCCGGCTTCGACGCCGCCCTGGGCGCCTGCCTGGGCCGCGGCGATCCCCTGCCGCAGCGCACGCTGGCGCAGCGCTGGCAAGGCGCGCGCCGCTTCCTGCTGTGGCAGATCGCCCTGGTGCTGGCGCAGGCGCTCCTGCTGGCCGCCATGCTGATTTTGCGGTAGTGTACGTCAGTCATCCATCTGCCTGCGGCGGGACACATGAACAAAGACACCCTGGTCGTCGAACTGGAACGCCACCTGCGGGAGGTCGCTGCCGAACGCGAGGCGGCGCGCCGCGATCCGGCCCTGCAGGCGGCGCGCACGGCCGTCAAGCGCTACCAGGCGGCGCGCCTGGCCGCCACCCATCCCGACCTGCTGGCCGCGCCCGACACGCGCGAGGCGGCCGGTTTTTTTCTGAACGATATCTACGGCGCGCACGACCTGGGCCGGCGCGAAGCCGACCTCGAACGCATCGTGCCCAGCCTGCACCGGCTGCTGCCCTACGAACCGCTGCACACCATCACCGGCGCCATCGCGCTCGACGCGCTGACCGAAAAGCTCGATACCGGCATGGCGCGGGTGCTGGGCAGCGACTTCGACGAGGGCGGCTACCTGGCGGCCTACCGCAGCGCCAGCGCACCGCAGGACCGCGCGCGCCAGCTCGACCTGGTGCAGCAGCTGGGCGACTCGCTGTGCACGCTGGTGCGCATCCCGCTCCTGTCGCTGACCCTGTCGGTGATGCGCGCGCCGGCCAGGCTGGCCGGGGTGAGCGACCTGCACCACTTCCTCGAACGCGGCTTCGGCAGCTTTAAAAAGATGAAGAAGCCGGCCAACTTCGTCGACACCATCGTCGGACGCGAGCGGCGCGCCATGGGGCATATCTACGCGGGGCGCAAGGAGCCGTTCGACGTGTTTTGAACTTCAATGGCAGGAAAGAAGTGAACATTTATCGCATGATTGAACTGCGCTATCAGCCAGGAATGCACGCCTCGAAGCGGCGTCCGACCGGATTGCGCTTGCCGCGCGCGGTCGATTCACACTGAAATTTGGCGGTTGGTTGCCCCGTTACAACATCACTCAGCACGACTTTGCCTACGGCAAACAGTAGTTTCAAAATCACATTTACACCGAGCAACGATTTTTGATATATTTGTCAATTGTCATAAATTAATTTTCGGGATCAGCATGAAGAAGTTCACCGGTATGTTATTTACCGCCATGTTTGCAATGGCGAGCGCCCAGGCCCAGGTGGTCACGTTCGACTTCACCGCCAAGGTGCACGGATTGGATACAAGTGGCGGCAAGGTCATCGGGCCGGGCTTCGATATTGCTGCCGGCGATACCGTGCATGGCCGATTTTCGTTCGACGTCGCCACGCCGCTGTCGACGCTCGTCGATTGGACCCCGGCATACAAAAGCCGCTTGTACGAGGGCCCGCAGCATCCGGTGCTCGCGGCATTTACCGTTGATCGCAATGGGCAGACGTCCGCTATCGGCCATCCCAGCGCTTCCTCAATCCTGGTCGAGAACGCACCGGTATCGTTGGGCGGCGACTCGCTAAAATTCCAGACTTCCATCCATGCACCGGACTGGAGCCAGGGCAGCTGGGTCGCGTTGACATTCAACGACCGTACCGGTACCGCCCTTGACAGCATGTCCATTCCTGGCTCATTCTCCTTGTCGGCATTTCATTCCGCCAGTTTCATTTTCGGCTGGTCCGACAATACGAAAAATACTCACTTAAACACAGGCGGCTACGGCACCATCACCTCGCTGACACAAGTGGTCACGTCCCCCGTGCCGGAGCCAACGACCTATGCCATGTTCGCGGTCGGCCTGGTGGCAGTCGGTGCGATGGCGCGCCGCAAAGCGGCTCCACAGACCTAAGTCAATGCAATGCGGTGGCGGCAGGCGGGCGCCGCACTCGCCGGGTTCCGCAGCCGCAGGCAGGCTGCTGCGGCGCGTCGCTCATCTCAGCCGGGCAGCTCCGCTTCCAGGCATCGTCCCAAGAAACTTTCCTCGCCCTGCGTGGCCAATTCACTCTCGAGCCTGACCGCAAGCTGCGCCGTGATGCGGACCTGCTCGTAGGTAAGCAGCCGTGCCACGGGCTGCTCGCCTGGGCTGCGTGCGCTCGTATTGTCGATGAGGACGTGCCCGGCCGGAGCATGCGGCGGCCGCAGCCAAATCGCGGTGCTGTACATGACGATATCGGCGCAATCGATAGCGCCTGGCGGGAATCGCCGCTGCGGGCCGCGTCGTGCATGCCGGGAAAATCGTCCGGCTCCGGGCCGGGCAGGTCTCCCACCGCGCGGCACAGCGTCGAGCTCACGGCATCGTCGTCGCTGTCATCGTCGCCGACGCGGATAAACTCGGTGTACACGGAGTCATCGCTCATGCTGATGGCTGTACCGACGATCTTTTTCATGATTTGTCCGGGCGCGCCTTGAGGATATGGCGCGCGATCCCGCGCAGGATGTTCACTTCCTCGGTCTCGAGCTGGGTGCGCGCAAACAGGCGTTTCAGGCGCGGCATGAGCTTTTTGGGATTGTCGGCATCGAGGAAGTCGATGGCGACGAGCGCCTGCTCCAGGTGGGTGTACATCCCCTCGATCTGCTCGAGGCTGGCGGCGTCGCCATGAAAGCCGATCGCGCTCGGCGCCGGCGCGGCGGCGCCTTCCAGGCCAGCCATCCGGCATTCGTAAGCCAGCACCTGGGCCGCCTGCGCCAGGTTGAGCGAGGAATAATCGGGATTGGCCGGAATATTGATCAGCACATTGCACTGCTCGACGATCTGGTTCGGCAAGCCGAAGCGCTCGTTGCCGAAAATAAGCGCCGCCGACAGGTCGCCCTGCCCCGCCACGTGCCCGGCAAAGGCGCGCGGGGTCAGCACCGGCGGCGAGAACTCGCGCAGGCGCGCCGACACCGCGGCGGCGAAATTGCAGCCATCGAGCGCCTCGCCGATGCTGGCGACGATGCGCGCCCCCTCCAGCACATCTTGCGCGCCGCTGGCGAAGGCCACCGCTTCCGGGTCGGCCAGGGCGTCGGGAAAGCGCGGATTGACCAGCACCAGCTCGGTAAATCCCATGGTTTTGATGGCGCGCGCGACGGCGCCGATATTGCCGGCACGGCTGGTCTCGACCAGGACAAATCGCAGGCGTTTGAAAACAGACGTGTTGATTTCGGGCGTGTTCATTTAAAATAGCGCTATCGCGCAGTAGCGGATCGTTGAAAACAGGGCTGACCAGCCCGCGATTTTAACCAGTTCGCCGCCGCACCGCTCTTTAATTCATTCTTGTTCTCTACCGTTCGCTGCGCCCCGAGGGGCGCCGTGGGCGTTGGCGTTCTTTTAACGGAAGCTCCACATGCACCCAATGCTCAATACGGCGATCAAGGCAGCTCGCCGCGCCGCCACCGTGATCCAGCGCGCGTCCTTCGACGTCGACCGGATCAGTGTTACTGAAAAACAACACAACGATTTCGTCACCGATGTCGACCAGGCGGCCGAACAGGCGATCATCGAAACCTTGCTCAAAGCCTATCCCGACCATGCGATCCTGGCCGAGGAATCGGGTGCATCCGCCAACCTGAACGACGAGAGTGAATTCGCCTGGATCATCGACCCGATCGATGGCACCACCAACTTCATGCACGGCTATCCCAACTATTGCGTCTCGATCGCGCTGGCCCAGCGCGGCATCGTCACGCAGGCCGTGATCTACGATCCCGTGCGTAACGACCTGTACACCGCCAGCAAGGGCGCCGGCGCCTACCTGAACGACAAGCGCATCCGCGTGACCAAGCACGACCGCCTGGCCAACACCCTGCTGTGCTCCGGTCACGGCGCCGGTCCGCGCGCCCTGGCCGAGTACATGAAGATGTACGGCGTCGTCGCCGAACGTTGCCAGGCCGTGCGCAGCGCCGGTTCGGCCGCGCTGGAACTGGCCAACGTGGCCGCCGGCCGCAGCGACGGCTTCTACGAAAAAGGCCTGAAAGCCTGGGATATCGCCGCCGGTTCGCTGCTGGTGACGGAAGCGGGCGGCATCGTCGGCGAGTTCAACGGCGAGTCCGACTACCTGCACAAGGGCGACATCATCGCCGCCAGCCCGAAGGTGTTCGGCCAGATGGTCACGCTGTTGTCGCCTTTCGCGTAAAATACGCCGTTAAGCTGTATTGGAGGCCCTGTCAGGCCTCCGCTTTCCCTCCGCCAGGCTTAACACGCCGCACGTGAAATTTCCACAGCGAAACTGATTTCTGTTAAATTTAGCATCGCTGTGTATGCTGCAATGTCGGGTGGCACCGTTTCCAGTGCCTTTGCCACCACGATTTTCTAATATTGATTGCCTGCGACTGGCGCTTTCTGCATGAGCGACGGGCCGATCTCCACCATAAAGTTATCATGTCATTTTCTAAACTCGGCCTGTCCGATGCTATCGTTCGTGCCGTAACCGAACACGGTTACACCGTCCCGACCCCGATCCAGACCCAGGCGATTCCCGCCGTGCTGAACGGCGGCGACCTGCTGGCGGGCGCACAGACCGGCACCGGCAAGACCGCCGGTTTCACCCTGCCGATCCTGAACCGCCTGTCGACCGACGCGGTCGGCGCGGCCCTGGCCAGCAAGACCTCGCCGCGCGCGGTGCGCGCCCTGATCCTGACCCCGACCCGCGAACTGGCGGCCCAGGTCGAGGAAAGCGTGCGCGTGTACGGCAAGTACACCAACCTGAACTCGGCCGTGATTTTCGGCGGGGTCGGCATCAATCCGCAGATCAAGCAGCTCAAGCACGGCGTCGACATCCTGGTGGCCACCCCCGGCCGCCTGCTCGACCACATGGAACAGCGCACGGTCGACCTGTCGAAGATCGAAATCCTGATCCTGGACGAAGCCGACCGCATGCTCGACATGGGTTTCATCCGCGACATCAAAAAAGTGCTGGCCGCCCTGCCGCCGAAGCGCCAGAACCTGCTGTTCTCGGCCACCTTCTCGGAAGAGATCAAGGCCCTGGCCGATGGCTTGCTGAACAAGCCGGCCATGATCGAAGTGGCGCGCCGCAATTCGACGGTGGAAGTCATCGCCCAGAAGATCCACCCGGTCGACCGCGACAAGAAGCATCCGATGCTGTCCTACCTGATCAAGTCCAACAAATGGACCCAGGTGCTGGTATTTACCCGCACCAAGCACGGCGCCAACAAGCTGGTCGAACAGCTCGGCGCGGACGGCATCGGCGCCATGGCGATCCACGGCAACAAGAGCCAGTCGGCGCGCACCAAGGCGCTGTCGGAATTCAAGGATGGCGCACTGCAAGTGCTGGTGGCGACCGATATCGCCGCGCGCGGGATCGATATCGACCAGCTGCCGCACGTGGTCAACTACGACCTGCCGAACATTCCTGAAGACTATGTGCACCGCATCGGCCGTACCGGCCGCGCCGGCGCCACCGGCGAAGCCGTATCGCTGGTCTGCGTGGACGAGCACGAGATGCTGAAGGATATCGAAAAGCTGATCAAGCAAACCCTGCCGCGCCAGATCATCGCCGGTTTCGAGCCCGATCCGAACGCGCGCGCGCAGCCTGTGCAACTGCGTAGCGGCGCCCCAGGCCATGGCGGCCGTGGCGGCCGTTCCGGCGGCGGGCAAGTGATCAAGGTCGGCGGCGGCGGTGGCCGTGCGCCGGCCAAGCCGCGCAGCGCCGGCGGCGGTGGCGGTGGCGGTGGCGGTACGGCTGGCGCGCGCGGTCCGCGTCCGGCGGCGCCGCACCGCTCGGGCGGCCGTGGCCGCTAAGTAGGCGGCTGCGCGCCCGGCTTACCGTAGCCGGGCCTACCCCGCGCGTGCCCATCGATTCGCCCATCCGCAAGGAGGGATGCAAATCGGTGGCCACGCGCTTTAAAAGCAGATATACTTGCGCACTCAAACATCGATACTGTATTAATAAAGGAAATTACCATGAACGAACTCAATTCCCACGCCGAACTGTGCCTGCGCATGGCGCGCGCCAACGCGGCCCTGCTGCGCCGTTTCGACAATTCGCTGGGCGGGCACCACGGCATCAGCTTTTCCGACTTCCAGATCCTCAACCACCTGAGCCGCGCCCCGGGCGGGCGCCTGCGCCGGGTCGACCTGGCCGAACGGCTGGGGCTGACCGCCTCCGGCATCACGCGCAGCCTGCTGCCGCTGGAAAAGATCGGCCTGGTCACGCGCGAAGCCGACCCGCGCGACGCCCGCGTCGGCTTTGCCGTCATTACCCCGACCGGACAGGAACTGGCGCTCAACGCCAGCGACGTCGTCGACCTGATCAGCCGCGAAGCGCTGCGCCCGTTCGCGCCGGACCAGCTCGAAGCGATGTCGGCCATCCTGGGCCAGATCGCCGGCATCAACCTGAGCAACAGCTAAGCCATGGACGATCCGACACAGGCGCGCGCGGCCCTGCTGCGCGAGCCGAATTTCTTGTGGATGATGGGCGGCGCCATCATCTCGGCCCTGGGCGACCAGTTCACCATGATCGCCCTGCCCTGGCTGGTGCTGGTCGGCACCGGCGATCCGCTCAAGATGGGACTGGTCATCGCCCTGATGAGCGTGCCGCGCGCCATCTTCATCCTGCTCGGCGGCGCCCTGGTCGACCGCTACTCGCCCAAGTCGATGCTGATGATCAGCAAGTACGTCAATACCGTCCTGCTGGGCGTGCTGGCGGCCATGGTCTTCAGCGGCCGCATGGACCTGTTACCGATCGGCGCGCTGGCGCTGGCGATCGGCTTCGCCTCGGCCTTCAGCATTCCGGCCGGCACCTCGATGCTGCCGAACGTGGTGGCGCCGGCGCAGCTGCCGATGGCCAACGGCATCATGATGGGGATTCGCCAGCTCACCATGCTGGCCGGGCCGCTGCTGGCAGGCCTGCTGATCGCGCTGTTCGGCGACGGCAGCCGGGGCGGCGACGCGAGCGGCATCGGATTCGCCTTCGCGGCCGACAGCGCCAGTTTCCTGCTGTCGGCCTGGACCTTGTCGCGCGTGCGGCTGCTGCATGCGGCGCCGAAAGCCGCGCCCGAGCCTGTCCTGCGCGCGGTCGGCGCCGGCGTGAAGATGGTCTGGAACGACATGGCGCTGCGCACCAGCATGCTGTACTGGGGCTTGTGCGCGTTTGTCGTGGGCGGCGCCATGCAGGTGGCGCTGCCGGTGCTGGCCAGCACGGTGCTGCACGGCGCCTCGGCGCTCGGCATCATCATGGGCGTGCACGGGGCAGGCAGCCTGATCGGGATGGCGCTCAGCGGCGTGCTGGGCAAGTTCCGGGTGCGCAATTTCGGCACCACGGTGCTGCTGGTCGATGTGCTGGTCGGGCTGCTGCTCATTCCGCTGGGACTGGTGGCGGCGACCTGGCAGGCGGCCGGCCTGCTGCTGGCGATCGGCGTGCTGGGCGGCTTCATGCAGGTGGCGGTGTTCAGCTGGCTGCAGCAACGCGTGCCGCGCGCCATGCTGGGGCGGGCGATGAGCATGTTCATGTTCATCTTCATGGGCGTGGCGCCGCTGTCGGCCGCGCTGACCGGCTGGCTGATGCAATATGCGACTTTGGCGCAGCTGTTCGGCGGGGCCGGCCTGTTCCTGGTGGGGACCGCGCTGCTGGCCTGGCTGCTCACGCCGATGGGGACGATCGCGGACGTGGCGCTGCCGGCTCCGGAGTAAGCTGGCATGCCGGGGCCTCGCGGCATGCCGGCGTATCGACATGAGCTCGCTGTGCCGGCTGCGCGCGCCGTCCGTGCGGACAGTTGCGCCGCCCTGCCGTGCGGCAGACGATATGGGTCGGGGTCCGGGTCCGGGTCCGGATCCGGATTCTGGTTTACGATATCCCCTCCTCAACACGCAGCCCGCCCGATGCCCAGATTCTGCGCCAACCTCAGCCTGATGTTTACCGAAGCGCCCTTCCTCGACCGCTTCGCCGCCGCCCGCGCGAGTGGTTTCGATGGCGTCGAATTCCTGTTTCCCTACGCCTTCGACGCCGGCCAGATCGGCGAGCGCCTGGCGCGCCAGCATCTGCAGCCGGTGCTGCACAACCTGCCCGCCGGCGACTGGCACGCGGGCGAGCGCGGCCTGGCCTGCGACCCGCGCCGCAGCGGCGAATTCCAGGACAGCGTGGCGCTGGCGCTCGACTACGCCAGCGCGCTCGGCGTGCGCCGCCTGCACTGCCTGGCCGGCATCGTGCCGCCCGCCATCGCGCGCGAACGCGCCCACGAGACCTACATCGGCAACCTGCGCTTCGCCGCCGCCGCGCTGGCGCCGCACGGCATCGACCTGTTGATCGAGCCGATCAACACCTACGACATGCCCGGCTACTTCCTGACCGGCAGCGCCCAGGCCGCCGCCGTCATCGCCGAATGCGCAGCGCCGAACCTGTTCATGCAGTACGACATCTATCACATGCAGCGCATGGAAGGCGAACTGGCCAATACCATCCGCGCGCGCCTGCCCCTGATCCGCCACATGCAGGCGGCCGACAATCCCGGCCGCCACGAACCGGGCACGGGCGAGATCAATTACCGCTACCTGTTCGCCCTGCTCGACGAACTCGGCTACGACGGCTGGGTCGGCTGCGAATACCATCCGCGCGCCGGCACCATGGCCGGCTTGGATTGGCGTAGCGTATTTACTTAATCCATGGCAAAATCAACAAGATGATCGATGGCAGTTTTCGCGAATGAAAACAGTCGTGAGGTTTGACCTTAAACAAACAGCATTCAAATCATCGGCGCAAGAATGGGAACTTCTTACCCGTTTCCCGCGCGTGCCTGAAAGGATTTATGAACGCCCTCCGCACCCTGAGCACGTCCACGCTGCTTGCCGCCAGCCTCTTGCTGGGCGGCTGCGCCAGCAACCGGGTCAACCTGGAAGAGGTGCGCGAATTCGCCGACGCCTCGGCCCGGCTGGGCGGCTACGCCGAGCTGTCCGCGCGCTACCGCGACACCTACCTGCGCGAGCAACCCTACCTCCCGGCCGCCGCCGACAAGGCCGCCAAGGAAAACGACGCCCGGCGGCACGCCGCCTATAACGATTTCGTGACCATCCAGAAAGCCGTGGTGGCGTACATGCAGACCCTGAGCGCACTGGCCGGCGAGGCGCGCTACGATTTCACGCCGCAGATCGATACCCTGGGCGTGGGCCTGAGCGGCTTGTCCGAGACCACCCTGGGCCAGAAACAGGTGAGCGCCTACACCGGCCTGGCGCGCCTGCTGACGCGCGCGCTCACGTCGCGCTACCAGAAGGACAGCGTGGAGACCATGGTGCGCGACGGCGACGCCGACCTGCGCGTGCTGCTCGACGCCATGCTCAGCCTGACCGACATCTACGCGGCCGCCCACGAGAACGAAAAGAAAACCGTGCTCGGCTTTTTCGAGGTGGCCCTGCCGCTGGCCGAGCGGCCCCAGGACCGCCTGCTGTACACGCTGGCGCGCGCCCATGTGCAGGCCAAGACCAGCGAGTACCGCCTGGTCGACAGGCGCATCGACCTGGCGCGCCAGGGCCTGGCCAAGGTGGCGCTGGGCCACCAGAAGCTGCGCGAGAACCTCGCCACGATGTCCTCCTCCGAGATGCGCCGCATGCTGTCCGACCTCGTGCGCGACCTGCGCCTGATCCGCGCCGGCCTGGCGACCGACTAAACCGACCCGAGGTGTGCTATGAAAACAGATCAAGACGGACTGGCCAGCGTGGAAGACATCATGGCGCTGGCCGCGCAATTGTCGGGCGTCGCCGGCGCCATCCATGAACGCGCGCTGCTGGCCATCCGCGCGCCGGCCGGCGCCACATCGGGCGAGGCCGAGCGCGATGCCGCCTTCGCCCTGCTCGACGAGGAATTGCTGCTGCGCCAGCACGTGCACGCCCTGTACCTGGACGCCGCGCGCGCCGTGCTCAAGGGCCTGGGCCACTCGCAGCAGCAGGTGCTGGCCCTGACCGCCGACGCCACCGAAAAAATCCGCAAGATCGGCGCCATCGCCGACATCGCCGGCCTGGTGGCGGCGGTGGTGGGACTGGCCGGCGCGGCAGCGAGCGGCGTGCCGGGCACGGTGTCGCTGGCGCTCAAGGATGTGCGCGAGCGCATCAAGGCGATCAAGGCGCACTAGCGCGAACCGCGCCGGCCGGCGCGCGTGCGCGGGTATTCAGCGCCGCGCGAACGCGCTACACTCTTATCAGGCCGGTGCGCGTCCGTGGCGGACGCGGGGCCGATGCAAGATCAACCATCCCGAGCGTCATCATGAACGGACTGGAACCTGGGCAGCTTGCGCTCCTGAAAGCCGTGCTCGAAGGGCGGCTGGCCGAACTGGCGCGCGGCGACGCCGACACGGTGCCGGCCGGCCCGCGCGAACTCGCGGTGCAAGAGGTGGAAACGTCTCCCGCCGACAAGGCCACCGTGCGCCTGCTCAACGACCTGGCGCTGGAAGCGGCCGGCCACCACGTGGCGCAACTGCGCACCCTGCGCCAGGCGCTGGCGCGCATCGACGAGGGCAGTTACGGCGCATGCGAGGAATGCGGCAATCCGATCGGCTTTTCGCGCCTGCAGGCGCGCCCCGAAGCGCGGCTCTGCATCGCCTGCCAGACCCGCGCCGAGAAACGCTGACGCGCCCATCGGCGCGTCAGTTCATGCCCATGGTCGCATCAGCTACCCTCAGCTCATGTGCTGTCCGCCATTGATGGCGATGTTCGCGCCCGTCACGAACGCCGCCTCTTCCGACGCCAGGTAAGCCACCAGCGCCGCCACTTCCTCCGGCTCGCCCAGGCGTCCGACCGGAATCTGCGGCAGGATGCGCTTGTTCATCACGTCTTCCGGCACGGCCATCGCCATACTGGTGCGCAGGTAGCCGGGCGAGACCGTGTTGACCGTGACGTTGTGGCGCGCCATTTCCAGCGCCAGCGCCTTGGTGAAACCGTGCATGCCGGCCTTGGCGGCGGCATAGTTGGCCTGGCCGAAGGCGCCCTTCTGCCCATTGACCGAGGAGATATTGACGATCCGTCCCCAGCCCTGCGCGATCATCGGTTCGATCGCCTGCTTGCACAGGTTGAACACGCTGTCCAGGTTGGTACGCATGACCTCGACCCAATCGTCGTGCTGCATCTTGGACAGGCTGCGGTCGCGCGTGATGCCGGCGTTGTTGACCAGCACGTCCAGGCGCCCCTGTTCCGCCAACAGTTTTTGCACCATCCATTCGCTGTCGGCATAGTCGCCCACGTCCACCTTGCAGGCCGTGAAGCGAAAGCCTTCATCGCGCTGCGCCGCCAGCCAGCCCTCGGGCGAACTGTTGTGCGGCGAATACGTGGCCACCACGCGGAAGCCAGCCCGGTGCAAACGCTGGCAAATTGCCGTACCCAAACCTCCCATGCCTCCCGTTACAAGTGCCACTCTTTTGATGTCCATCATGCTTTCCTGTCGTCGTGGTGAAGTCCGAACCCAAGTCTAGGGGGCTTGCCGTACGCAACATTGAGCAATATCAAAGCTTCGGGAAAGATGGTTTAAGATGATGCCTATCACGCTACCGAGGCAGGAACATCCATGGCTTACCAGAGCATCCTCGTCCATGTCGACGACAGTCCGTCCGCCGCCGCCCGCATCGGCGTGGCGATCGCGCTGGCCAGGCAGGGCGGCCACCTGAGCGGGGTGGCGCCGACCGGCGTCTCGCGCACCCTCCATCCGAACCTGCCGCCGGGCCAGACCGATCCCACCCTGGCGCTGCACCTGGGCTTTTTGCGCGAACAGGCGCAGGCGGCGCTGGCGGGGTTTTCCGCGCGCTGCGAAGCGGCCGGACTGGCAGGGTACGCGGCGCGCGTGATCGACGACGATGCCGGCGGCGGCCTGTGCCTGCACGGCCGGGTCGCCGATGTGATCGTGCTCAGCCAGTCCGATCCGGATGACGGCGGCCCAAGCCTGCTGGCCGACCTGCCGGCCGACGTCGTCCTGCACGCCGGCAAACCGGTGCTGATGGTGCCGTATTCGGGCGAGCGCGCCAGCATCGGGCAGCGCGTGCTGGTGTCCTGGGATGCCAGCCGCCAGGCCGCGATCGCATTGCACCTGGCGCTGCCGCTGCTGCGCCAGGCGGCCAGCGTGGAGCTGGCGCTGTTCGATACCGGACCGGGCAGCCACACGGTGGCCGAAGCGCAGGCCGCCGATCCGCGTCCCTACCTGGCGCGGCACGGCATCGAGGCGCGCTTCGCCGTGCATGCGCTGGCCCACAAGCGCCAGCCGGTGGGCGAAGCGCTGCTGGCGCTGGCGGCGCAAAAGAATGCCGACCTGCTGGTGATGGGCGCCTACGGCCACTCGCGCGTGCGCGAAACCATCCTGGGCGGGGTCACGCGCACCTTGTTCGAGTCGATGAGTTTGCCCGTGCTGATGGCGCACTAGCCGGCGCCGGCGCGGCCTCAGTGCCAGTCCAGCTCGCGGATGCGCGAGACCTGGCGGCGCGCCATCAACGCCCACAGCTCTTGCGCCAGATGCAGGTCGGCGCTCATGCGGCGCGGCGGCGCCAGCGCCAGCTCGCAGTCGCGGTCCGACCATTCCTCGAAGCGGATATCGCCGCCGCTGCTCACTTCGATGACATACATCAGGCCATCGTCGTAGCCGAAGCGCAGCGCGGCGCTGGCCGGTTCGCGCGCGGGGGCGGGCGCGCCCTTGCCCTTGCCCTTGGGCTTGCGCAGCGGCGCGTACAGCTCGGCGAGGACCGCCGCCAGCTGGGCCTCGGTGGGCGCGGCGATATCGCGTCCGTCCATGCTCGTCAGGGTGAGCCAGGCTTGGGTCATGGTCGCGTCCTCCCGAAGGCAGGCAGTCACCGGCGCGGATGCCCCGGCTGGACTGGTATATGGATGCACTATGTTGGATGCACTATGTTAAGAGCATCATACCCAAAAAGCCGATGATGGGAAGCCTTATCTGAGCGCTGTTGCAGGCGCGCCGAATCGGACGCGCGCATGCCGGCGCGCCGCCCGGCGCCAGGGCGGGGCGGCGCGCCGGCCGCGACTGCGGGGCAGCCGGGACAGGCTGTTACTGCACCAGCACCGGAATGCTGAGCGGATCGAAATCGGTCCAGTCGCCGCCTTCGATGGTGCCCTTGGCGCGCTCGATATGGTGGCCGCCGAGGCCGCGCAGCACCTCGATGGCGCGCGTTTCGTCCGCCGGCTGCTCGGTCGCGACCGCGATCAGCATGCCCGACTGGCGCGGCTCGTAGCGGTTTTCGCTGCTGCCCTCTTCCTTCTCGCCGGCATCCTTCATCTTCGACAAACTGAACAGCGAACCCACGTGCGCTCCGACCAGGCCGCCCACCACCGGGCCGACCGGACCGGTCACGATCGAAGTGGCCGCGCCCAGCGCGACGCCGACCGCACCGCCGGTGGCGGCACCGGCGAGCACGCCTTCCGGGGTCTCCTTGGCGCCCGGCGACTGGATGTGGTCGCCGCCGATCGGGGTCTGGTCGTGCTGGCCCGGCTGGTTCAGGAAAAAGGCCGAGATGCGGTCCTCCGGAAAACCGGCGCGTACCAGCTCGCGACGCGCGTTGTCAACTTCGTCCTGAAGCTGAAAGTGACCTGCAACGATTGTAGACATGCTAACTCCTCCTGCATTAATGATGGCTCCAGCATGCACCGGCCGAGGCATTTGCTCTGTACGCAAACGCACCTAAGGCTACTGAGCAACAAAAAGAATGCTTCGCCTGCGCGCCGTAAATATTTCTCCGTATAATAAATCGAAGGCCCACCGTCGACACGGGGGCGCCCCTACGGCCAGCACGCTCGCATTCGTTATTGAAAGACGCTGATGGACTTGGATACCGCGCAGTCGCCCCTACCGCTTCCCGGCGCCGCCGAGGCCGCCTGGGCCGCGTGCGCCAACGGCGTGCTGCTGGTCGATGCCGGCATCGACAGCTTCCCCATCCTCGACGCCAACCCGGCCATGTGCCGCCTGAGCGGCCGCACGCGCGCCGCGCTGGTCGGCGCCAGCGCGCTCGGGCTGGGCGGCGCGCAGCCCGGCGATTTGCTCGGCGCGGCCCTGCGCACGGCCGCCGCCGGCGGGGCGCCCCAGCCCTTCCTCGTGCAGCCGGGCGGCGGCGCGCCGTGCAGCCGCTGGACCGTCAGCCTGGCGCCGCAGGGCGACGCCGCGGCGCGCCTGCTGTGCATCGCCGAGGACGTCACCGACCTGCGGGAGCAACAGGCGCTGCTGGCGCACCTGTCGACCCACGACGCCCTCACCGGCCTGGCCAACCGCGCCCTGTTCAACGAGCGCCTGCAGGCGGCCATGGCGCATGCGCACACCCATGCCGGCGGGGTCGCGGTGCTGTGCCTGGCGCTGGACGGCTTCAACCTGGTCAACGAAAGCCTCGGCTACGTGGCCGGCGACCAGCTCCTGATCAGCGTGGCGATGCGGATCCAGGCCTGCATGCGTGCGCAGGACACCCTGTCGCGCCACGGCGGCAACGAGTTCGTGCTGGTGCTGGCCGACGTGGCCGACAGCGCCGAGGTGCAAGGCGTGTGCGAGCACATCGTGCGCGTGATCGGCGCCCCCTTCCCGGTGATCGGCCAGAGCCTGCATGCCGGCTGCAGCATCGGCATCGCCCGCTATCCGCAGGACGCCGGCGATGGCGTGACCCTGCTGCGCTACGCCGACATGGCGCTGTCGCACGCGCGCGGCCTGGGCGGCAACCAGCTGCAGTTCTTCGCGCCCGAGATGAACCAGCGCACCGCCGAACGGGCCCAGATGGAAGCGGCGCTGCGCATCGCCCTGATCGAGGGCCAGCTGCAGCTGCAATACCAGCCGCTGGCCGACCTGCAGCAGGGCGCCATCTGCGCGCTGGAGGCGCTGGTGCGCTGGCAGCACCCGCTGATGGGCCTGATTCCGGCCGGGCGCTTCATCCCGCTGGCCGAAGCGGCCGGCCTGACCACCGCGCTCGGCTACTGGAGCCTGCACCGCGCGGTCGAGGACATGCTGGCCTGGCGCGCGGCCGGCCTGCCGCCGGTGCGGGTGGCGATCAACATCTCGCCCAAGCAGTTCCGCGACGCCGCCCTGCCGCAGGCGGTGGCGGCGGCGCTGGCGCAGTCGGGCATACCGCCGGTCCAGCTCTCGCTCGAAATCACCGAGGCGGCCCTGATGCAGGACCCGCAGGCCAGCGACGCCATCCTGGCCCAGCTCAAGGCGCTCGGGGTCGGCCTGACCCTGGACGACTTCGGCACCGGCTACTCCTCGCTGAACCACCTCAAGCGCTTCCCGCTCGACCTGGTCAAGATCGATTGCGGCCTGACCGGCAATATCGTCACCGGCGCCGACGACGCCGCCCTGGTCAAGACCATCATTTCGATGGCGCACCACCTGGGCATCGAGGTCGCCGCCGAGGGCGTGGAGACCGAAGCCCAGTGCGACTTCTTGCGGCGCAATATGTGCGACCAGATCCAGGGCTATTTTTTCGGCAAGCCGTGCGACCGCGAGCAGGTGGCCAGCATGCTGGCCGCGCGCCACGCGGTGCCGCCGCACCTGCTGCGCATCCAGAAGCAGGCGCGCACCCTGCTGCTGGTCGACGACGAGCAGAATATCGTCTCGGCCCTCAAGCGCCTGCTGCGGCGCGACGGCTACCAGATCCTGACCGCCCACAGCGGCCAGGAAGGACTGGACGTGCTGGCCGCCAACGCGGTCGACGTGATCGTCTCGGACCAGCGCATGCCGGGCATGATCGGCGCCGACTTTTTGCGCGCCGCCAAGACCCTGTATCCGGACACCATACGCATCATGCTTTCCGGCTACACCGAGCTGCAATCGGTGACCGACGCCGTCAACGAGGGCGCGATCTTCAAGTTCCTCACCAAGCCCTGGGACGACGAACAATTGCGCACCCACATCGCCGAAGCCTTCCGCCTGAAGGAAATCGCCGACGACAACGAACGCCTGAACCTGGAGCTGCGCACCGCCAACCACGAACTGGCGGCCGCCAACCGGCGCATGGAAGACGTGCTGCGCCAGAAGCAGCAGCAGATCACGCGCGACGAAATCAGCCTGAACGTGGCGCGCGAACTGTTGCAGTTCGTGCCGCTGGCGGTGATCGGGCTGGACGACGAGGGCATGGTGGCGTTCGTCAACGATGCAGCCGAGCGCATGTTCCGCCAGAATGGTGCCATACTCGGCAATGAGGCGGACATCGTGCTGCCCGAACTGTTTCCAGACGGCCTGGCCCCGAGCGGCAGCCACCAGGTCGACATCGATGGCCGCTGCTACCAGGTGGTGGCCCATCCGATGGGCGCGAACTCGCAGTCGCGCGGCAGCCTGATCACGATCAGTACATGCGAGGACCTGCCATGACCAGCACCGTACAGACCATCGGCATCGACGCCGCCAGCGAAGGCATGGTGCTGGCCGGGGATTTGCGCGACGCCGGCGGCGCCGTGCTGCTGCCGGCCGGCGCCACCCTGGGCGCGTCCTCGCTGGCCTCGCTGCGGCGGCGCGGGATCGAGCAGCTGGAGGTGCTCGGCGCCGCCGAACCGCTCGACCAGGCTGCGCTGCAGGCCGAGCGCGAGCGCCAGTGCGCGCGCCTCGAGCACCTGTTCCGGCGCTGCCTGGGCGGCCCGCCCGCCGGCGCCAGCGCCGTGCTGTTCGAGCGCCTGCTGGCCTACCGCCGGAGCGCACGATGAGCGCCGTCATGCCCACCTCGATCGACGACGTCGTCAAGCGCATCCGCGACCTGCCCTCGCTGTCGGCGGTGGTGGTCGAGCTGCTCTCCTCCATGGAGCAGGAAGACATCGATGTGCATGTCCTGGGCGGCAAGATCGCGCTCGACCAGTCGCTCACGGCCAAGACCCTGCGCCTGGCCAATTCGTCGTTCTACGGCATGTCCTCGAAGGTGACCACGATCCAGCAAGCCATCTCGGTGCTCGGCTTTCACAGCATCCGCACCCTGGTGACGGCCTGCGCGGTGACCGCCAGCTTCCCGTCCAACGCGGCCGGCGGAATCGACCTGCAAGCCTTCTGGCGCCATTCGGTGGCCACCGCCGTGTGCGCCAAGCTGCTGGCGCTGCACCTGAAGCTCAATCCCGACACGGCGTTTACGGCCGGCCTGCTGCACGATATCGGCACCCTGGTGCTGGCCACCCGTTTCCCGGACGCGTACGCGGCCATGCTGGCCTTCCGCAAGGAGCACGATTGCTACACCATCGAAGCCGAGCGCGCCGTGATCGGGGTCGACCATGCCGCCGCCGGGGCGGCGCTGGCGGCATACTGGAAATTCCCGGCCGACATGCAGGAAGCGGTGGCCGGCCACCACCAGCTCGACGCCGCCGGCAAGCCGACCCTGCCGCTGCTGATCCACGCCGCCAATGTGATCGCGCACGCCCTCGACCTGTCGGGCGAGCCCGACGACCTGGTGCCGCCGATGCCGCAGGCGCTATGGATGACCCTGGCGCTGAGCGAAGACGACTGCGCCAGCCTGTTCCGCGACACCGAGTCGACCTTTGTCGACATGTGCAAGATTCTCGTGACATAGCGAGCTCAACCAGACCAGCGGCATGGAGGCCGAACAAGATGGCGAACCGCGAACACCCGCTTCCGACCTGCCCGTCCGGCGACGACGGCGGCGCCTTTGCCCTGTCCGAACTGCTGGACGGGCATCCGGTGGCCACCTTCGTCATCGACCACGAGCACACCATCACGCACTGGAACAAGGCTTGCGAGCACCTGCTCGGCTGGGGCACGGAAGCGATGATCGGCACGCGCAACCATGGGGTGGCGTTCTATGCGCATGAGCGGCAGATGCTGTCGGACATGATCGTCTCGGGCGACAGCGAGGGCCTGGCCGCGCACCGCCAGTCGGCCCTGATACCCGGCGCCTACGAAACCGAAGGCTTTTTCGAAAACCTGGGCGTGGGCGGGCACTGGCTGCATTTCACCGCCGCGCCCCTGCGCGACGCCTCCGGCCAGGTGGTCGGCGCGATCGAAACCATGCGCGACGTGACCGAACGGCGCGTCGCCGAGAATGCCTTGCGGCGCGCCCACGACAACCTCGAACACCTGATCGAAAAGCGCACCGCCCAGCTGGCCGAAGCCAAGGAACGGCTGGAAGACGACCTGCGCCAGCGCCAGGCGGCCGACGCCGAGCTGCGCGCCAAGCACCTGGCCCTGACCGAACTGAACGCCAAGCTGTCGATGGCCCAGGAGCAACTGGTGCAGTCGGAAAAACTGGCCTCGATCGGGCAGCTGGCGGCCGGCGTGGCGCACGAAATCAACAATCCGATCGGCTACATCTTTTCCAATTTCGGCACCCTGCAAAGCTACCTCGACCAGCTGTTCGACATGCTGCATGTGTACCAGGCGGCCGAAGCCGAAGCCAGCCCCGAAACGGCGGCGCGCCTGGGCGCCATGCGCAAGACGCTCGACCTGGACTTTTTGCGCGACGACATTCCGGTGCTGATGAGCGAGTCGAAGGAAGGCATCGCCCGCGTGCGCCACATCGTGCAGGACCTCAAGGATTTTTCGCGGGTCGACGCCAACCAGGAATGGGTCTGGTCGAACCTGCACGGCGGCATCGATTCGACCCTGAACATCGTCTCCAACGAAGTCAAGTACAAGGCCGACGTGGTCAAGCAGTACGGCGCCATTCCCGACATCGAATGCCTGCCGTCGCAGATCAACCAGGTGATCATGAACCTGGTGGTCAACGCGGCGCATGCGATGAGCGAGCGGCGCGGCACCATCACCCTGCGCAGCGGCACGCTCGGCGAGGCCGGCAGCGACGCCGAACAGGTGTGGCTCGAGATCGCCGACAACGGCGCCGGCATTGCGCGCGAGAACCTGTCGCGCATCTTCGACCCCTTTTTCACCACCAAGGCGGTCGGCAAGGGCACCGGCCTGGGCCTGTCCCTGGCCTACGGCATCATCCAGAAACACCGTGGCAGCATCGACGTCGACAGCGAAGTGGGACGTGGCACCACGTTCCGCATCGTCCTGCCGGTGCACCAGAGAACCGCAGAAAGCGAGGAGAACAGCCCATGACAGAAATCCCCGGCGACGATACCGCCCCAGCCCCGGCCACCATCCTGTGCGTCGACGACGAACCGAACATCCTGTCGGCGCTGCGCCGCCTGTTCCGCCCGGAGGGCTACCGGGTGCTGGTGGCCGAGAGCGGCGCGGCCGGCCTGGCCATCCTGGAACAGGAACAGGTCGACCTGGTCATTTCCGACATGCGCATGCCCGAAATGGACGGCGCCCGCTTCCTGGAACACGTGCGCCAGCGCTGGCCCGACACGGTGCGCCTGCTGCTGACCGGCTATTCGGACGTGTCCTCGATCCTGGCGGCGATCAACCGCGGCGAAATCTACCGCTACATCACCAAGCCCTGGGATGACACCGATATCTGCCTGGTGGTGCGCCACGCGCTCGAACGCCATGCGCTGGAGCAGGAAAAGGCGCGCCTGGAAGCGCTGACCGCGCGCCAGAACGAGGAACTCAAGACGCTCAACCAGAGCCTGGAGGCGAAGGTCGAGATCCGCACCGAAGAACTGCGCAACTCGCGCGATACCATTTTAGAGACCAACAAAAAGCTCAAAAGCAATTTCATCACCACTATCAAGATCCTGTCCAGCATGATCGAAATGCGTGGCGGCAACCTGGCCGGGCATGCGCGCCGCGTGGCCGACCTGGCGCGCCGCCTCGCCGTCAAGCTCGGGCTCGATGCCAACGCGACCCAGGAAGTCTTCATCGCCGCGCTGCTGCACGACATCGGCAAGATCGGCTTTCCGGACGACTTGCTGGCGATGCCGGTCAACCTGCTCAGCGGCGACATGCTGGGCGTGTTCCGCAAGCATCCCCTGCGCGCCGAGCAACTGCTGATGCCGCTGGAAGACTTGCAGGGCGTGGCTGCCTTGCTGCGCGCGCAGATGGAGCGCTTCGACGGCGGCGGCTTTCCGGATGGCGTGGCGGGACCGCTGATCCCGCTCGGGGCGCGCATCCTGGCGCTGGCCTCGGACTACGACAACCTGCAGATCGGCGCCCTGATCCAGCGCCGCGTGCTGGCGCCCGACGCCAAGCAGATCATCTACGACGCCGTGGGCAAGCGCTACGATCCGAACGTGGTGGCGGCGTTCCGCGCGCTGATGGATGGCGACAAGGTGGAGAAAGTCAAAGACCTGGCCACCATGGCCAAGTACCTGGCGCCGGGCATGACCCTGTCGCGCGACCTGGTCAGTCCGGAGGGCTTCATGCTGCTGTCGGCCGACCATGTGCTCGACGAACGCATGATCCAGCAAGTCCAGGATTTCGAGAACAAGAACGAGGTCCGCCTGAATATCTGGGTCTGGCCTCTGCCGCCGAAGGGAGCCTGAGATGCGCCGCATATTATTGGTCGACGATGAAATCAACGTCCTCAACGCACTGGTGCGGGCCATGCGCCAGCACCTGGACATTCCCGACCTGCAGATCGAAACCTATACCGATCCCTTCGACGCGCTGACGCGCTGCGCCGAGGTGACCTTCGACGTGGTGATTTCGGACTTCCGCATGCCGCAGATGACGGGCGTGGAGTTCCTGCACGCGATCATGGAAGTGGCGCCCGACACGGTGCGCATGATCCTGTCGGCCTCGACCGAGTTCGAGACGGTGATGAGCGCCATCAACGAGGCGCAGGTGTTCCGTTTCATCCCCAAGCCGTGGCAGGTGGGCGACCTGCGCGAAAACATCCGCCTGGCGCTGGAATACCGCGATACGCTGCACGAACAGCACGCGCTGGCCGACAAGCAAAGGGTGCAGGAAGGCACCATGAGCCGCGAAGAACTGGCCAAGCGCAAGATGGAAGAGGAAGAACCGGGACTGCTGAAGGTGAAGTGGGGGCCGAACGGGGAAATCATCATGTAGCGCGTCGGCCCGCCGCACCCGCCCCGCCCGCGGGAACCCAAGTACGCGCTGATGCCACGAGCGGCCCAACGAACTTGGGTTCCCGCCTTCGCGGGAACGACGGGGGCGGCGGAAACGACGGGGCGGCGGGAACGACGGGGCGGCGGGAACGACGGGGAGGTGGGAACGACGAGGCGGCGGGAACGACCGGACGCTGGAAACGCGCCCCTATCCCTGCGGCGCCGCGCCCGGCGGCAGCACCGGCAGGCGCACCGTGAAGGTGGTCCCCTCCCCCGGGGTCGAGGCGACGTCGATCCGTCCGCCATGCTTGTTGACGATCCCGTACGACAGCGACAGGCCCAGCCCGGTCCCGCTGCCGACCGGCTTGGTGGTAAAGAAAGGCTCGAAAATCCGGTTCAGGTGTTCCTGCGCAATGCCGCAGCCGGTATCGCCGATCGCCACCCATACCCAGCCATCCTGGGCCCCGGTGCGGATCGTGATCGTGCCCTTGTCCTTGATCGCGTGGCCGGCGTTGACCAGCAGGTTCATGAACACCTGGTTCAGTTGCGACGCCAGGCAGGTGACCGGCGGCAGCTGGCCGTACTGCTTGTCCACCGTGGCCTTGTACTTGATCTCGTTGGAGACGATATTCAGGGTGCTGTCGAGCCCGTGATGCAGGTCGGCCACCTGCCATTCGTTCTCGCCCACATGCGAAAAATCCTTGAGCGCCTGGACGATATCCTTGACCCGCTTGAGCCCGTCCATCGATTCGCGGATCAGATCGGTCGCGTCTTCCTGCAGGAAGGCCAGGTCGGCGCTCTTGCCGATCTGGGCGATGCGGCTGCTCAGGGCTGGCGGCGGGCTGTGCGCGGCGATCGCGGCATCGTACTCGCGCACCACGCCGAACAGGGTCGCCACGTATTTCTGCAAGGTGCCCATATTCGAATTGACGAAGCCGACCGGATTGTTGATCTCGTGCGCGATGCCGGCCGCCAGCTGGCCGATCGAGGCCATTTTTTCCGATTGCAGCAGCTGGTTCTGCGCTTCCTGCAAGCGTCCGATCAGCAATTGCTGTTCCTGTCCCTTGCTGTAGAGCGCCTCTTCCATGGTCTTGCGAATCGTGATGTCGGTCAGCGAGCCGATCACTTCGAGCGGCGCGCCCTGCTCGTCGCGGATCAGGCGCAGGGTGTCGTGCATCCACAGATAGGCGCCGTCGGCCGCGCGGAAGCGGTATTCGTAGGCGCGCTGGCCCTCGACGAACACCAGCGCCAGGCTGGAAAAGATGGCCGGGGCGTCGTCCGGATGAATATGGTCGAACCAGAAATTCGGATCGGCCACCATGTCCTCGGGCCGGTAGCCGAGCACGTTGTAAGCGTTGTTGCTGACAAACGTCATCTTGAAGTCGCCGCTGGGCACGGTGCAATAGATGATGGCCGGGGTATTGTCGATCAGGTACTGCAGCCGCACCAGCGGCGAAGCGGCGTCGGCGGCCGGCGCGCGCGCCGCGGCAGGCGCGCGCGCCGCGGCAGGCGCCGTGTCGGACGCAAAGGACTCGAATTCCTCGAACTGCATCGCCATGATCGATCCCGTGGGAAAGTGCTTCAGGCGATTATGAACGAGTATTCATGCGCGCGCTAGCAGGCGCGCGCTAGCAGGCGCGCGCCGCTTTCAGCGCCACTGTCCGTATACGGTGCCGTAGGAGGCTGGCGGCTCCGGTTCGTCGAACTGGGGCTCCGGCGCGGGCGGCGCCAGCCAGTCGCGCGGATCGACCCGGTAGTATTGCTGGAACTGCTCGTAGAGCGCGGCGTGGCGCTCGGCCATCTGCCAGGGCTTCTCGAAAAACGTTTCGGTGGCGACCGCGAAAAACTCGGCGGGATTGACCGCGCCATAGTGGTCGAGCACGCTCTGGCGGTGGAACATGGCGTCGTGGCGCAGGTTGTTGAAGTCGCGCGAGAGCACTTCCGACCAGTTGCGGTAGCTGCCCGGATGGCCGAGGAAAGGCGCGCCGTTGTTGCTGCCCGACTCGCTGTCGAGCTGGTGCGCGAATTCGTGCAGCACCACGTTCTGGCCGTCGGTCCAGTCGCCCGCGCCGCGCTGGACGTGGTCCCACGACAACACGACGCGGCCGTCGCCCCACGATTCGCCCAGCAGTTCCTGGCGCGCCGGATGGACGATGCCGGCTTCGTCGGCATGGTTGCGCGGCACCAGGAAGGCGCTCGGGTAGACCAGGATGGTGTTCAGCTTGCGGTACACGCGGGTATAGCGGCCCAGCAGCAGCAGGCAGGCCTGGCCGGCGATGGTGACGCGCATCTCGTCGTCCACCTCCAGCCCTTCGCAGCCGACGAATTTTTTCTGGAACAGGAATTGCTGCACCAGCCGCTGCAACTGCGCTTGCAGCTCGGGCTGCATATTGCGATAAATCGGGATATTGTGCTCGAGAATGTCGAGCCACGCGGGCGGGAACGGCTGGGCCAGCGCGCGCTTGAGGCGCCAGCCGGGATAGCCCATGCCGAGCCCGATTGCCACCACGATGGCGGTGGTCCAGAACAGCGCTTCCATCTTGATCCTTGTCGGGTGCCTGTCGAAAACGAGGGGGCCGCGCCGCTGCGGCGCGGCGGCGCAGGGCGTGCGTCCCGGCTTATGCCGGCTTTGCGGCGCCGAAGTAGGCGTCGACGGCGTCGGCGTTACCGATCAGCTTGCCGCCGATGAATACCTGCGGCCAGGTCGACTGCCCGGAGACCGCGCGCAGCACGCTGGAATTGATCTTGCGGTCCTGCACGATTTCGGTGAAGGCCAGGCCGTGCGCCTTGAGCGTGGCCTTGGCGCGCGCGCAGTGCGGGCAACCGGGCTTGGAAAACACCACCACCGGATCGGGCACCTGCACGTCCGGATGGATATACCGCAGCATCGTTTCGGCGTCCGAGACGTCGAACGGGTCGCCTTCCTTGTCGGCCTCGATGAAGATCTTTTGAATGATGCCGTCCTTGACCAGCATCGAGTAGCGCCACGAGCGCATGCCGAAACCCAGGTTGCGCTTGTCGACCAGCATGCCCATGCCTTCGCTGAAGTCGCCATTGCCATCCGGGATCACGGTGATGTTCTCGGCATCCTGGCCGACCTTCCACTCGTTCATCACGAAGGCATCGTTGACCGAGATGCAGACGATCTCGTCGACACCGTTCTGCCTGAACACGGGCGCCAGTTCGTTATAGCGCGGCAAATGGGTGGACGAACAGGTGGGCGTGTAGGCGCCGGGCAAGGAGAACACGACGACGGTGCGCCCCTTGAACAGTTCATCGGTGCTGATGTCTTTCCACTGGTCGTTCGGCCTGGCCTTGAACGTCACATGGGGTACGGGCTTGCCTTCCAGCGATTCTGGCGTCGGTAACATGGCGATCCTTTGGGTGAGTGGACGGGACGAGCGAACGTCCCCGCACCGCCACAAGTGGGGCTGGTCCAGGGGTTTTCAATTGGGGACAATGACAGAAAAACAGCAGGCGCGCCGAAACGCACGCAATCCCGAATGGGAAGGCGAAGGCCGGGCAAGGGACGAAGCCCAGGGCAGGCGCCGGGGGCGATACCGGCCTGGGCCGGTCCTGCCTGAAAGGAAGATGGCGCGAGCGGCCCCTGCCCCGCGCCCCGGCCCGAAGGGGGACGCCGGTGCGGCGGAGCCGCTCAGCGCAGGATCAAGCCTGGTCTTTGGCCGACGGTGCGGCGCCGAACAGGGCGGCGACCAGCGGATCGCGCGCCACCGGGCTGCGATTGACGCGGATGGCATAGTGGGTATCGTCCGCCAGGATGTGGAAGTGGCGGCCCGTGCCTGCCATGCTCTGCTCGCGCAGGCCCGGACGTTCCTTGCGCGGGGCGGCGCCTTCGCGTTTCGGCTGGACGATCGCGGCCAGGAAGGCCTTGACCCGTTCCGGATCCGGCGAAATCTGGTACACGGCCTTGCCCAGGTAGGTGGCGGTGCCTTCGATATAGCGCGCCAGCTCGATCACGCCCGCTTCGCGCAGGTCGCGGATGTATTTACGCGCACCGGACGGCGAAAACTTGAGGAACCAGGCGATCTCGTCGGCCAGCATTTCGTGGGTCGACAATTCGCCTATCAGTTTTTGCATGTTTTCGATGCGGCGCTGGGTGGCCGAGGTCGAACGCACGCGCTCGATCGGGGCCATGGAGATCGGGGCGCGCTCGGCCGGCTGGGGCGCGACGCGCTCGATCAGCGAAGAATTAGCGTTGGTGTGCAATGTGGTCTTTTCGCCTTGGGCCGCATTGTGGTGCTGTGTCGGTGCATGCATGTCGAGTACTCCATGATAAGAGATTCATTTGGTCCGGAACCGGCTCATGTCGTTTGACAGCCTGACAATCATTTGGTTCCGCACAACTTGAGTGCAAGATTGCCTGCGCGGCGCACGACGGTCTGTGCGCCATCGAACATTTCGCACAATTTACTTCCTATGGTCATCTTTTCATCGTTGCAATCTTGATGACGAGCGCGGCTGTGTGCGTTGGCGTACAGATTCCAACAAAACAAGGCCGTATTCTGGCCTCGTTCGCACAAATTCGTGTGTGCAATGACTTTCACTGACGTTCAGTCTGAATGCCGCCGGCACCAGACACATATAAAAGGAAACCACCATGAAAACGACTCTCCTGGCAGCACTGCTGGCAATCGCCGGCCTCACCGCATGCGAAAAAACCACCGTCAACCCACCGCCGACGGTGGTTACCCCGACCGTTGAAGTGCCTGTGGCAGTTCCTGGCCCAGCCGGCGCCCCTGGCGCTCCGGGCGCACCAGGCGCCGACGGCGCACCGGGCGCGCCTGGCGCACCGGCCGCTCCAGCCCCGATGGAAGCACCGAAGGACGACGCTGCAAAAACCGACACCACCGTTGTCGTGCCGGAAAAAACCAACTAACAGCCGCGCCCCGCTGTTTTGCGCGACCACTCGCGCCGCACCAGGTTCGCCTGGTGCGGCGCGATTTTTCTTGGCATTCGCACAAATTGTTGTATTAAAAAGACAAGCCAGGAATCCGGGTGCGCTATCGAACGGTTGCATTGAACTCCGCCGCTTAATCTCAAGTCGAACGTCACACTGCTTGATCCGGTGATGACAAGTTAACTGACCCATCGAATAGGAGTTCCCTGTGAACAAAATGAGAAAGACGGCCCTCGCGGCGGCACTCATGTGCGGCGCCTCGCTGGCCATTGCGCAAGACATCAATCCCTCGTGGTATCTCCAGCCCAGCGTCAACGCCTTCCGGCCCGACAAGGATTTCGGCCTTGACGAGCGCGACTACGGCGGCGGCCTCAGGATAGGCAAGCCGCTCTCCGAGATGTGGGACGTGCAGATCGGCGCGACCCATGCGCGCAGCAAGGAAGGCCGCGCCAGCTATCGCCAGACCCTGTTGGGCGCGGACGCGCTGCTGATGCTGTCGCGCCAGAATTTCCGTCCCTTCTTGCTGATCGGCGTCGGCGCCGAGCGCGACCGGGTCGACAATCCGCTGCGCCGCGTCAGCAAGACCTCGCCCTACGCCACTGCCGGCCTGGGATTCCAGGTCGGCCTGGGCGAGCAGTGGTCGATGCAGGCCGACCTGCGCACCGTGCGCGGGCGCCTGCGCGCCGACGAGGCCTTCGGTTTCGGCCGCAGCAACAATAAATACCTGACGATCGGCTTCAATTACGCCTTCGACAAGCCGGCCCCGCCACCGGCGCCGACGCCGCCGCCGGCCGTCACGCCGCCGCCCGAGCCGGCCGCACCGCCGCCGGCGCCGCCGCCAGCGCCGCCGGCACGCTTCGAAAAGATCACCTTGACGGCCACCGAGCTGTTCGCCTTCGACAGCGCCACCCTCAACGTGACCCAGACCCGGCTCGACGAGATCGCCGCCGCCCTGCTGGCCGACCCGAGTATCACCGACGTCGACATTACCGGCTATGCGGACCGGCTCGGGTCCGAGCAATACAACCTCAAGCTGTCGGAGCGGCGCGCGAATGCGGTACGCGACTACCTGGTGGCCAAGGGCATCGACGGCGCGCGCCTGAAAGCCTACGGCAAGGGCGAAGCCAATCCGCTCGTCACCTGCACCGAGAAAAACCGCGCCGCCCTGATCAAGTGCCTGGAACCGAACCGGCGCGTGGAAGTCGAGCAGATCACGATCGAGCGGCGCGTCCCATAAGCACGGGCGATAGCCTGTTTTGCGGGGGTGCTGGCGCCCCCGCCTGAATGTCGGAAGGAAGATGATGATGATGGAAGTAAAGGAATGGGCCCCGTACTCGAAACAGCTGGTCAAGGTGATGCGCTGCGCGGTGACCGAATGGTTTGCGCACCGCGCCGCCAGCAAGGGTGCGGCACTGGCTTTCTACACCCTGTTTTCGATGGCGCCGATCCTGGTGCTGGTGATTGCCATCGCCGGCTTTTTTTACGGGGCCGACGCGGCCCAGGGCCAGCTGATCAACGAGCTCCAGGGGCTGGTCGGCAAACAGGGCGCGGAAGCGATCCAGCTCATCCTGGCGGGCGCGCGCAACAAGGAAAGCGGCATGTGGGCCACCATCATCGCCACCGGCCTGCTGCTGTTCGGCGCGACCACGGTGTTTTCGGAACTCAAGGACAGCCTGGACGAGATCTGGTCGGTGCCGGCCTCGACCGACGCGACCTGGTGGGACATCCTGCGCACGCGCCTGCTGTCGTTCGGGCTGATCCTGGTGCTGGGATTCTTGCTGATGGTGTCGCTGGTGGTCAGCGCCGCGCTGGCCGTGCTGGAAAAGTACATGAACGGCTTGTGGAAGGATGCGGCGGTGCTGCTGTCGTGGATCTCGTGGGCGATCAGCTTCCTGGTCATTGCGGTGCTGTTCGGCGTGATCTACAAGATGCTCCCGCGCATCAAGCTGTCCTGGCGCGACGTGACCATCGGCGCGCTGGGCACGGCGGCCCTGTTCACTTTGGGAAAATACGCGATCGGCCTGTATATCGGTAACAGCGGCGTGGCCAACAGTTTCGGCGCGGCCGGCTCGATGATCGCCCTGCTGCTGTGGGTGTACTACTCGGCGCAGATCTTCTTCCTGGGTGCGGAGTTCGCGCGCCAGTATGCGCTGCAGCTGGGCAGCCTGAAGCACAAGCCCGATGCGGTCACGGGCGGCGGGCAGACCGCGGCGCCCAAGGTGACGCGGATTCGCTGACGGGGGAGACGTTTGCGCCGCTACATGCGAAGTCCGACCGCTACGATCGATGGATCTGTGAAAATCCAGTTAACATGTATGGATATCTCCCTCATCGATCGCGTCCTCGCTTTGATCGGTTTCGCACTGACGCCATGGCAGCTCTTCCGCACCAGGACAGCGGCACAGGCTGCACGACAGGCTGCGGATGAAGCAGTATCAGCCATCCGCTCGCTTGAAGCCATTACGAAGATGCATGATATTTCCAGCAGGTCGAGAGAATGAGAATTCGGACGTGCCATTTGTCGCTTTTGGCATGTACGGACCTCAAGGGACAGTAATCGATTCCTGGCATGTGGACGAATTCGATGCGGACTACGCAGAAACGATTGAGCCATACAGATCTGCGAACCGGCATGCACAAGGCGTTCCGGCACGCCTGAAAGAACTTGCAGGGCGATGTAGGCAATCGAGATTTACTCGTAGCGCAGCGACTCCGCCGGATTGGTGCGCGCCGCCCCGTAACTCGGATACAGGGTCGCGAAGAACGACAGCGCCACCGACACCCCGCCGATCATGAGGATATCCTGCCATTGCGGGTCGGACGGCACCGAACTGAGGAAATAGATTTCTTTCGACAGCAGCTTGCTGCCCAGCAGTTTTTCGACCACCGGCATGATCATATCGATATTCATGGCCACCAGGACGCCCGCCGCCACCCCGGCCGCAGTCCCGATCACGCCCACCAGCGCCCCCTGCATCATGAACACCGCCATGATCGAACGCGGCGAGGCGCCCAGGGTGCGCAGGATCGCAATATCGGCCTGCTTGTCGTTGACCTTCATCACCAAGGTGGACACCAGGTTGAACGCCGCCACCGCGATGATCAAGACCAGGATCAGGAACATCATGCGCTTTTGCGATTGCAGCGCCGCGAACCACACCTCGTTCTGGCGCGTCCAGTCGCGGAACATCAGCTGCGAGGGCATGCTGTCGGCCAGTTCGCGCGCCACCTTCGGCGCCTGGTGCAGATCATGCAAACTCAGGCGCAGCCCGGACGGCAGGGCCAGTTGCTCGACCGCGCGCGCATCGTCGATATGCACCAGCGCCACGCTGGAATCGTAATCGTTGTGGCCCACGTTGAAGGAGCCCTTTACCGTGAACACTTGCCGGCGCGGCGTCCAGGCCGTGGCCGCCCCGCCCTGCGGCGCCACCAGCAAGGACAATTTATCGCCCGGCTTGACGCCGAGTTTGCTGGCCAGTTCGTAGCCGAGCACGATATTGAAGCTGCCCGCCTGCAAATCGTCGAGCTTGCCGTCCTTGACGCGCTCGGCGATGCTCGACACGGTCTTTTCGGCGGCCGGCAAGATGCCCTGCACCACCACCGGGCGCATGGTGTCGTCGTACAGCAGCATGCCCTGCAGGGTCACGAAGGGCGCGCCGCCGGACACGGCCGGATTGGCGCGCGCCTGCGCCAGGGTCTGCTCCCAGTTCGGCAGGCCGCCGCGTTCGTCGATCACTTCGATGTGCGGAATCATCGACAGCATGCGCGCCGCCACTTCCTTCTGGAAGCCGTTCATCACCGACAGCACCACGATCAGCGCGGCCACGCCAAGGGCAATGCCGCTCACCGAGATCAGCGAAATGACTGACAGCATCGGATTGCGTTCGCTGCGGCGTTGGGCGCTGGTGTAGCGCAGCGCGATCTGTAATTCGTAAGGTAAATTGGCGAGCATGTAATCCTAGTGTCCTTGTGCGGTCAGGCGGCCGATATCGGCCTCGCCATCGTCTTGCAGGCGTTTCTTGTCGAACTTGTCCATGCCGAGGCTGCGCGCCATCGACAGCAGCAGGCTTTGTCCGTGGGCGGCGTGTTGCGGCGCGAACTGGTAGACCGGGTCTTCGAACGCCGTGGCCGGCGCCACGATGGTCCAGCCCATGTCCTTGAACATGCCGATCACGTCGTCGAGAAACAGCGCGTTGATCAAATTATGGTGCAGCAGGATGACCTGCGCAATCTCGCGTCCCTGCAGCCGCTGCGACAGATCGCGGTAGGCCAGCGCGCGCTCGCGCACGTGCGCCAGGTAGGCTTTCTTCAAGGGCGCCAGGTCGGCCTTGCTGTCTTTCGCCAGCGTCTCGCCCAGGTGCTGGTCGAGGCGCCAGTCGCTGGTGTCGAGGCTGACATGCGCATTGCGGTAGCCCTGCGCGCCAAGGAAGGAGCGCATGCCGTCGCGTTTTTCCGGCGTGCCGCCTTCGCGCAGATAGGTGTAGCGAAACCATTTCTGGTAACCGGGCAAGGGAGCGATGATCTTGTCGCAGTCCAGCACTTCCTGCTGGTATTGCGCCAGGCTGACCTTGGCGCCATCGAGGTCGGGATGAGTCATCGTGTGGTTGCCGATGGCGTGCCCCGCCGCGCCCCAGGCACGCGCCAGCGCCAGGCCCTCGGGCTTGTCGGCGCCATTTCCGCAGGTAACGAACAGCGCGGCCTTGACCCGGTGCCTGGCCAGCGCGTCGAGCATGGCCTGGTTGCGTTGCTGGGGCGTGAGCCGTGGCGTTTCCGCCAGCGAGGGACCGTCGTCGAAGGTGAAGGCGACCGTCTGCGCAAACGCCGCGCCGGCGAACAGGCCGCAGCACAGCATGAGCGCGAGGTTTTTTAACTGGAGCATGAAGCGCGCTTGTGAATTGTCGATCTGCAAGCCTAACATACGGCGGCGCGGGCGCAAAGGCATGCGCCCGCCGCCCGCTTACTTGCCCGCTTACTTGCCCGCTTACTTGCCCGCTTACCCGCCCGCTTATTCGCCCAGCAGCTCGGCCAGCACTTCCATGCCTTCGACCCGCTCGGCCACGACCTTGATCATCACCACCACCGGCACGCCGAGCAGCAAGCCCCACATGCCCCACAGCCAGCCCCAGAACAGCAGGCTGACGAACACGGCGGCCGCGTTCATCTTGGCGATCTTGCCGGTCATCCAGGTGGCGATGACGGTGCCGACCAGGGTGGCGATGGCGAGCGAGGCGCCGGCCACCAGCAGCACCATTTCCAGCGATTCGAACTGCATGAAGGCAACCAGGCCCGTCAGCGCGGTGATCAGGAGCGGGCCGAAGTACGGCATGATGTGCATCAGGCCGGCGAAAATCGCCCAGGCGCCCGCGTTTTCCAGGCCGATGGCGCGCAGGGCGACCCACATCAGCAGCGCCAGCAAGGTATTGGTCACCAGCAGCATGAACATATAGTTCTGGATCGAGGTGTTGATGTCGTCCAGGATGTGCACCGTGACCTTCTTGCGGCTCAGCGACGGCCCGGTCAGCTTGACCAGCTTGCGCTTGAAGGTGTCGCCGGCAAGGAGCAGGAAGAACACCAGGAACACCACCATGGTCGCCTGCGTGACGAAGCCGATGAAACCCATCGAGCCGGCCAGCACCCAGTCCATGATCTTGAAACTGCCTCCGGCGGCGGCGGCGGCCGGCATCGCCTTGCGCGTCGAGGACTTTTGCCCGCCCACGCTGGACGTGGCTTGCTCGATCTGGGCGGCGGCGGCCTGCATCTGCTGGATCGTGCTGGGCTGGCCGCCGCTGGCGCGCGTCAGGATGCGCGTGACCTTCTGGGTAATCGTCGGCAATTCGTCGATGATGTTGAAAAACTCGCCCTGCACCCGGTTCAGCACCCCGCCCATCAGGACCAGGATGACCACCGTGACGATGGTGGCGCCGATGGCGCGCTTGATGCGCAGGCGCCGTTCGAGGAACAGCACCAGCGGGTTGAGCGTGTAGGCGATGAAGATCCCGAGCAAGAGCGGGACCAGGAATTTTTGGGCCCATTGCAGCGCGTAGACGAAGGCGATGGTGGCGATGATGCCCAGCGCCAACCCGCGCGCATTGACATGGATCGGCAGGCGCAAGGTCTGGGCCGCATGGGCCGAGAATGGGTCGTGATGCTCCGCGCCGGGAGCGGCGGGGGCTGCCTTGACGGCGGCGCTCTCTGCGGAAGGAGAGGGATTGTCGTTGGCGGGTGCCGGAATCGGATCTGCAAGCTGCATAAAATCTTCACATTATAGGGCCGGCCCCGCAGGCCGGCCACTGCGGGCCAGCCTGAAGAGCTCAGCTTACTTCACACGTACGTCGTTCTTGACCGATACTACACCCTTCACGCCACGCGCCACGTCGGCAGCTTTGGTGGCATCGGCCGGATCGGCCACGAAACCGGACAATTGCACGTCGCCCTTGAAGGTTTCGACGTTGATTTCCGACGCTTTCAGGGTAGGCTCGTTGAAGATCGATGCCTTGACCTTGGCGGTGATCACGGTGTCGTCGATAAATTCGCCGGTGCCTTCCTTGGTGGCGGTCGAAGCGCAACCAGCCATGGTGGCGACGAGGGTTGCGGCAAACAGCATGCTCGACAGACGTTTTGCGATGTTCATGGTGGACTCCTTGGTGGTGGTAAAAAATGCTCAAGATGAGCTGTTGTAGTACGGCTTACTTCCCGTACTGCGATTTCGCGGCCGAGACACAGCTGTCCTTGACCGCACCGGCAAACGCATCGCACTTTTCGAGTGCGACTTTGTACTCGGCCGTTCGTTTGTCGTCGCGCGCATCGGTGCGCGCTTCGATGGCTTTCTTGTCCGCCCTGGCATCGGCCTGGGCCGCGATCAGGGTGGCTTTCGCCTGCTGCACGCAGACATCCTTGTCGTTGCCGGTCAGCGCCTTGCACTTGACCTTGTCGAGGTCGAAGTTGGCCGAGGCGATCGTCAGGCGCGACTGGGTGTAGGCTTTCAGCGTGTTCTTGTAGATGGCGCTGGCTTCTTCCACGGCGCGCACGCGCGCTGCCTTGGCTTCTTCCACGCACACTTCTTTCGGGTTACCGGTGATGACGTCGCAGCGCGCGCGCTGCGCCTTGTAGGTGGCGGCGGCCGCCTCCTTGGCCTGCTTGTAGGCGGCCTTCGCTTCCGGCGTGGCCGCGCTGGCGGACAGGACGGCAGACATCAGGACGGCGCCGATCAGGGCAGGGGTGACTACGTGTTTCATCTTGCTTCTCTCCGGTGACAATACATCGCTGAGTACCGTTTTACGGGAAGTGCCGACGAACATCTGTTCGCTGGCGAACACAGCGTGATTAGTGGCAAAAACCCAACAGTTAGAGGCAAACCCGGCTGCTTGGAAATGGGTGCGGCAACGCACAGACCCGGCCGTGCTTGGTGATTATGCTGGCTCTACACTTTTGTCAGGAGAACAACATGAAATCGACTCAGACTATCGCAGCACTCGTTGTCGCCACCACCGCCCTGCTGAGCGGCTGCGCCAGCACCTCGTCGCAGCCGGTCTATAACGGCGGCTACGACAACCCGGCCACGGCATCGGCCGGCTACGGCACCATCGAATCGATCCAGGTCACCCGCGCCGACGGCCAGACCAACGGCACGGGCGCCGTTGTCGGCGGCCTGGTGGGCGCGCTGGTCGGCAACCAGGTCGGCAGCGGCAGCGGCCGTACCGCAGCCACGGTCGCGGGCGCCGTCGGCGGCGCCGTGGTCGGCAACAAGGTCGAAGCCAACCGCAACCAGGGCAACGGCCAGGACATGTACCAGATCAACGTGCGCATGCAAAACGGCGAAACCCGCACCGTCGTGCAGGACAGCGTGTACGACCTGCGCGTGGGCAACCGCGTGCGCCTGGTCGACGGCCGCGTCTACCGTTACTAATATTGTTGCAGTACCCCCACCACTTACCATAAATCACGACCTGCACAGACAGATCGACAACACTTAAAGGAGTACCACCATGGGTACCATTCTTCTCGTCATCCTCATTCTCGCGCTGATCGGCGTTCTTCCAACCTGGAACCACAGCCGCAGCTGGGGATACGGCCCAAGCGGCATCACCGGCCTGATCGTGGTGGTGCTCATCGTGCTGCTCCTTACCGGGCGCCTGTAAAAGTCGACCACCGGCGCCGCGTGCGCCGGTTTTTTTTGCCCCACCATAGCCAAGCAAAAAAGGAGCTGCCATGCGCAAGCCCGAAACGATGACGATGCAAGCGGCACTGGCCGCCGCCTGCCTGATGGCGATGGGCCTGGCCCACGCCCAGATGCCCCAGACCTCGACCGACCAGAACGTGCCGGCCGCCACCGCGCGCCAGCAGGCGGCGGAAATCGCCCGTGGCGACCCGGCGCGCTGGAGCCAGGAAGACACCACCGCCGAGGCGCGCCTGCGCACCCTGCGCAAGGAAATGGGTGCGGCCCTGCAGGAAGCCCGGGGCGCCTGCCGCGCCCTGCCGGCGCCCGAGCGCAGCGCCTGCAACAAGGAGGCGCAGGCGAACTACCAGAAAGACATGGCCGGCGCGCGCGCCCAGGCCGCTGCCGGCGGCTGAGCCACCCGGCATGCCGGCGCGCGCCGCCGGCAAGCGGGATCACGCCGCCGCGGCGACCCAGTCATCTTGTTCCGGCGGCAATTCATGCACCACCACGGCTGTTTCTTCAGCCACCATCACCAGCCAGCCCGCGTGCCTGAGCGCGCGCAGCGCGTCGCGGTAGCCCTGCTCCCAGCGCCATTCGATCGACCCCCTGGAAAAATTCACGTCCTTCGAGGCCATATGCCAGTCGTGCCCGGCATACGGAATCCGCACGATGTGCAAGGTGGCGTCGCAGCCGAGCGCCGCCAGTTCGCGCCGGTCGGCCTCGGTGCGTTCGGCCTCGGGCATGCGCGCATAGATCTGGCGCAGCTTGTGCTGCAAGGCATGGGTGGCGCTGTAGTCTTCGATATGGCGTTTCGAACGCGAGGCGTAGGTCACGTCTTTCTGGCGCGTGTTGACCTGGTCCATCGTGACCGGCTCCTCGCCTTCCGCGCTCCACAGATCGACCATGAAGCAGATGGTGTCGCCGCCGGGCAGCTCGCGCAGCACCGATTCGAGCGGGGTGTTCGAATACAGGCCGCCATCCCAGTACAGTTCGCCGTCGATGCGGACCGGGGCGAAGGCCGGCGGCAGGCTGCCGCTGGCGCGCACATGGTCGGCGCACAGGTCCCCGTTCTGGCTGTCGAAATGCGCCAGTTCGCCGGTGCGCACATTCACGGCGTTGACCGTCAGGCGCATGCCGCCGTCTTCGTTCAGATAGTCGAAGTCGACCAGTTCCTCGAGCGTCTCGCGCAGCGGCAGGGTGTCGTAGAACGAGGCTTCCTCGGGCGCGACCGTCATCCCGAACGGAAAGCCGCTGAACAGGCGCGGCTTGAAAAAGCCCGGCACCCCGCGCATCACCGTATCGAAGGTATTGAGCCAGATATTCGAGCGGCGCTGGCGGTCGTCGACCCGGGTCATGTCCAGCGTGTCGGGATGCGAGACGCGGTCCCAGAAGGCCTTGACCTTTTCCAGCCGCACCGATTGCTCGTTACCGGCGATCAGGGCCGCATTGATGGCGCCGATCGAGGTGCCCACGATCCAGTCCGGCACCAGATTATGCTCGTGCAGCGCCTGGTAGACCCCGGCCTGGTAGGCGCCCAGCGCGCCGCCCCCTTGCAGCACCAGCACGATGCGCAGCTTGTCGGGATTGAGCTTGTTTATGTCAGTCATAGGATCGCCGGAAATAAAGGAGGAATGCGGGATGGAGGAAATCGATCGCGAACGAATCGAGTATAGATGAAAACGATGTCAGCAAAAAAAGACGGCGCCGAATCCGAAGATTGCGACGCCGCTCAAGCCCCACCATATTTTTCCGTTCTTATTGCAAGGCCGGGTTCGCTTGCCCGGCATGGTCACAACTGTCTTACGGGTCCCGCGTCACAGGTTTTGCAGCTGTCCCGTGCGGCGCCGCTGCAAGTACCACGCCAGGCCGCCCAGCACCGCCGCCACGCCGAGCGCGGGCTTGACCAGCCGGCGCCGCGAGATGAAGCCGATGATGGTCGCGGCGTACGGCATGATCGAAGCGACGCTGATGCCGGTCGGATGCAGCACGCTGTCGATGCGCGAGCGGACCGCAAAGGTCGCATGGTCGAGCGCCGAGTGAAACAGCACGTCGGGACGCGCATCGTGCTTGATGCGCGCCTTGGCGTGGGCAATCCCGACCCGGTAGAAGTCGCCCTGGCGCAGCAGGCGGGCCTTGCGTTCGGCCAGCGAATCTTCCGTCCCCGGCGTCTTTTCGAGCCCGATAATCTTATCCATCGTAATCCTCCCGTCTGAAAATCCGCTTAAAGCAGCATGTCGCGATCGTTCTTCAGTTCATTCATGGTCTCGGGGAAAGCCAGCTTGTTCTCCTTGAGCATGGCCTTGGCCTTGACCACGAGGCCGATCGTCACGACAATGAACACGGCAAACATCAGCAGGAGGATCTTCCAGCCCATGCTTTCCCAGGCAAGCGCAACGATTGTCGCGGTGCCGTAGGCCAGCGCAAACATCGCGCACAGCACTGCCAGCGAAAACACCACCAGCAATTCGAGCAGATGATTGCGCACTTCGGACAACTCGAGGGCCGCCAGTTCCACGCGCGACACCACGAGTCCGAAGACATTTTTTGCCAGCCCTGTCAGGCCGCCCATCAGGCCGGGGCCATGTACTGCTGCTGTCGTTTTGTCCATGGCTTCTCCCGGCGTGAATTATTTGCGGCCCAGGATCACACCGACCAGCAGGCCGACGCCGGCGGCGGCGGCGATGGTGCGCCATGGGTTGTCCTTGACATAGACATCGGCGGTGTGCGCCAGTTCCTTGCCTTTGACGATGGCTTGACCTTGCACTTGCGATGCCTTGCCCAGCGCCACGTCCAGCATTTCCATGCCGCGTGCGCGCATGTCTTCGGCTTTCTCGCCGGTCAGTGCGGCCGCTGCGGAGAGCAGGGTCTGGGCATCCTTGACCAGGGTCTTGACGTCGGTCTGCACGGCGTTCACGTTGCCGTTCAGGTTGGAAGCGCCGTTCGTGCGGGTAGTGGTATCTAACATGATGAACTCCAGTGGTGGGTTGAAAAAAGTCTGTAAGTGTTACCGTTTTTGCTCTTAGTGAGCCAGCAGGTCGCGCATGTCGTCCGCGTGCTCTTCTTCGACCGCCATGATGCTGATCAACAGATGCTTGGTGGTCGGGTCCTTGTCGCCAATGGCGGCAATCATTTGCCGGTACGACTCGATCGCCACGCGTTCGGCGATCAGGTTGGACCGGATCATCGCTTGCACATCGTCCGAATCGTCGTACTCGGCATGGCTGCGCGAGGTCAGCGTGGCCGGATTGAAATTCGGCGAACCGTTCAGCTGGACGATGCGTTCGGCCAGCTGGTCGGCGTGCTCCTGCTCCTGCTGCGCATGCTCCAGGAATTCGGCCTTGATCGGGCCGTTGCCCACGCCGCTGACCGTGTAGTAGTGGCGCTTGTAGCGCAACACGCACACCAGTTCGGTGGCCAGCGCGTCGTTCAGCATATTGATGACCGCTTCACGATCGGCCGCATAGCCGTCCGTCACGGCGCCGTCGTCGAGGTTGGCGGCTGCCTGGCGGATGGCCTTCACGTCGAATCCGTGCGCCAGTGGCTTGGTATTGTCGTCCATGGTGTTTCCTTTACTGTGTTGACGTCTCGTTATGCGTGGTGCGAAATCGGGTATTAACGGCGCGGCGCGATGGCGGCGTTTTCGTTCGACAGCACGATTTCCACGCGACGGTTCAGCTGGCGGTTGCCGGCGTTATCGTTCGGCGCGACCGGGAAGGCTTCGCCATAGGCGCGCATGGCGACGCGGTCGCGCGCGACACCCATCTCGACCAGGGCGGCGCGCACGGAAGCGGCGCGTTTTTCCGACAATTGCTGGTTATGCGCGGTGCTGCCGGTACTGTCGGTAAACCCTTCGACCAGCACGGTGCGGTTCGGGTTCTGTGCCAAGGCATCGGCCAGCTTGCGCAGGGTGGCCTGGCCGTTCGCGGTCAGGTTGGCCTGGTCCACGCCGAACAGCACGTCGCCGATGGTGATGATCAGGCCGCGTTCGGTCTTCTTGGCTTGCAGGTCGGTCATCAGCGCTTCGAGCTGGGCTGCGCGGGCCTGGGCTTCGCGGGTCTGGGCTTCGGCGGCGGCGACCTGGCCTTGCGCGGCGGCAGCCTGGTTCTGGGCGGCGGCGGCATCGGCGGCGGCGCGCGCGGCGGCGGCCTGGGCGGCGGCGGCATCCATCTTGGCGCGGTCCGCTTCGGCGGTACGCGCTTCGAGACGCACGGCATCGCGCTCTTTGCCGGAAGCGGCGATATCGGCTTCAGCCTGCTTCTGCTTGGCTACTTCCTGTGCGGTGGCGATTTTTTGCTTGGCCAGGTAGGCCAGCTTGTCGATCTGCTCCAGGCTGTCCTTGCGGGCGGCGGCGGCATTGGCTTGCTCCAGCGCTTCGCTGGCCTGCTTGAATTCCAGCGGGGCGAAGGTGGCGACGCGCGAATTGTTGTTGGCGGCGACGAAATCGCCACGGGCCTGGTCCAGCAATGGGGTGGTGGTCGGTACGCTGCTGCAGGCGCCCAGTCCGAGGACGGCGGCGAGGATGGCGGTTTTGATCAGAGTATGTTTCATGGGGGTAGGTCCTTTTCTTGTCATGGCGCCGGGGGCGCGGAGTTCAATCGTTTTCTTGTGCTGTCGGTGCTGCTCTGGGTGCTGCTCCGGGTGCTGCTGTGCGCGGCGTACCGCCTGTTGTTATTGTTGTGGCTTGTTGGCGCGGTCGACTTCTTCACGCAGCACGCGCAGGTCGTCCTGCAGGGCATTGGCGGCGGTGGTGGCCTTGGCCGAACTGGCCTTGCTCTGGGCCAGCTTGGCGTCGGCCTGGGCCTGGGTCGCCAGTTCGCGCGCCAGCTTGTAGTCCTTGGCGGCCAGCGCCTGGTTCGCCTGCATCATCTTGGTGCGGGCGGCATTGATCTCTTCGGGAGCCAGGTCGGCGGCGCCGGCGCTGACGGCGTTTTCGACAGCGTTCTTGGACACGGCAACATCGGCGGTGGCCGGCGCTTTTTGCGAACTGGCGCAAGCGACCAGTGTCATAACCAGTGCAGCGCAAACAACTTTACCGACTTGATTCTTGATTTGTGCATTCATCGTGTTTCTCCATGAGGTGTAGTGATGTCGTGATAACGTTATAAGCTGTTTCATTGGCAAGTTCGGTTCGCTGCCGCACATAGCAAATGTTTTACGCCCGGGGGGGCGCGCGACCGTGCGCTAACGTACACAAACCCCTACCCTTATCGCTTAAAGTGAGCCCACTTCCACAATAAGGATCATCATGAGTCAAGCCGCTCCGGCCCCGTCTGGCCGCCGCACCAGAGTGATTCTCGCCGTCGTGGCCGTACTGGTCGCGATTCCCCTCGTCGCGCTCGCCATCCTGCTCACCTACGACTGGAACAAGGCCAGGCCCTGGCTCAATGCCAAGGCCAGCGAAGCGATCGACCGCCCCTTCGAAGTGCGGGGTAATCTCGACCTGAGCTGGGAAAAACCGGCCACGGTCATGGCCGAGCGCGACCGCACCTGGCGCGACCTGGTGCCCTGGCCGCACCTGGTCGCCAACGATGTGCATGTGGGCCAGCCGGCCGGCATGGCGGGCGCCAATCGGGGCGACATGGCCTCGGTCAGACAGTTTTCGTTCTCGCTCAATCCCTTTGCGCTGCTGCGCAAGACCATCGCCATTCCCGTGCTGCGCTTCGACGCGCCGGCGATCGACCTGCGCCGCGACAAGGATGGCAGGAACAACTGGACCTTCCGCAACGAAGACCAGCCGGCGCGCTGGAAGCTCGACCTGGAACGCGTGATCTTCACCAAGGGCGTGGTCAAGTTCAACGATGCGCTCGAGAATATCGACCTGGTCGCCGACGTCGACACCGTCAACGCCGACCCCGCCTACGGCATCAGCTGGAAGCTGCGCGGCACCTATAACGACGGTCCCGTGAGCGGCGGCGGCAAGGCCGGGGCGGTGCTCTCGCTCAAGCAGCAGAGCACGCCCTACCCTGTGCAGGCCGACCTGCGCGTCGGCAAGACCCACATCGAAATCGAAGGCACCGTCACCAAGCCGACCAAGCTGGCCGCGGTGGACGTGCGCCTCAAGCTGTCGGGCGCCAGCATGGCGCGCCTGTACACCCTGACCGGCCTGCTGCTGCCGGAAACGCCGGCCTTCCGCACCGAGGGCCGCCTGACCGGCGAACTGGGCGAGACCGGCAGCCGCTGGGTCTACGACAAGTTCACCGGCAAGGTCGGTTCGAGCGATATTGCCGGCCACATGGCATACCAGACCGGCAAGCCGCGCGGCAAACTGAGCGGCAAAGTGTCGTCCAATCTCCTGCAGTTCGCCGACCTGGGGCCGCTGGTCGGCGCCGACTCGAACGCCAGCAAGGCCGCGCGCGGGGTCGAGGCGGTGCAGCCGAAAGGCAAGGTGCTGCCGGTCGAATCGTTCCGCACCGAGCGCTGGACCGCGATCGACGCCGATGTGCATTACGCGGCCGAACGCATCGTGCGCGAAAAGCAGCTGCCGATCAGCAAACTGAGCACCCACCTGATCCTCAAGGATGGCGTGCTGACCCTGGCGCCGCTGAATTTCCGCATGGCCGGCGGCAATATGACCTCCACCATCAGGCTCGACGGCAGCGGCAAGGGCGAGCAAGCCATCAAGGCCACCGCCAAGGTCAGCGCGCGCCATATCAAGATCAAGGAACTGTTCCCCTCGATGCAGCAGATGAAGGCCACCGTGGGCCAGATCAACGGCGACGCCCAGTTGTCCGCCACCGGCAATTCGGTGGCCTCGCTGCTGGCCGCCTCGAACGGCGAAGTCAAGGCGCTGATCGACGAAGGCACGGTGAGCAAGATGCTGCTGGAACAGGCGGGCCTGAATATCGGCAATATCGTGCTGACCACGCTGTTCGGCGACAAGCAGGTCAAGCTCAATTGCATGGCCACCGATTTCCAGGTCACCAACGGGCTGATGCAGACGCGCTTCTTTGTGGTCGATACCGAAGAAGCGCTCATCAACGGCCAGGGCAGCGTCAACCTGGCCAACGAGCAGATCGACCTGACCTTGAATCCCAAGACCAAGGGCTTGCGCATCTTCTCGCTGCGTTCGCCGCTGCACGTGCGCGGCAGCTTTTCCAAACCCGACGTGAGCGTCGACAAGGGGGCGCTGGCCCTGAAGGCCGGCGGCGCCGTGGCGCTGGGCCTGGTCGCGGCCCCGGCCGCCCTGCTGCCGCTGGTCACCACCGGCCCGGGCCAGGAAAGCGGCTGCGCCCGCCTGCTGGCCGAGGCGCGCGAAAAGCCGGTGGCGCCGCCGCCCGGCAAGCGCCAGGGTTCGGCCAGCAACGTCCGCCCCCGGCGCTAGTGCGGAAAAATTGCGTTTTGTCACTTATGTGCGTTGCCGAACAGACCACGAGCTCGGCAGCCGGTAATCTTCACACATCGGTTGGGCGACACGCACCACCGAACGCATAACAACATAGACCACCACCATAGAGGAACACACCATGAAAAACCTGAAAATCGTTTCGACCCTGATCGCCGCCCTGATGCTGACCACCGTTGTCGGCTGCGCCGCGACCGACAAGAAAGAAAGCGTTGGCGAATACGTCGACGACAGCGTCATCACCACCAGCGTGAAGGCAGCGATCGTCAACGAGCCAACCCTGAAAGTTTCGGAAATCAACGTTGAAACCTTCAAGGGCGTGGTGCAACTGAGCGGCTTCGTTGCTGCACAGGACAGCATCGCTACCGCCGGCAAAGTCGCCCGCGACGTCAAAGGTGTGAAGTCGGTGAAAAACGACATTCGCATGAAGTAAGCAACGCAATCAAAGAGGTATCGCCATGAAGACAATCAAGCAACTGGTAGTGAGCGCGTCGCTGGTCGCAGTGGCGCTCGGTTTGGGCGGCTGCGCAGGCATGTCCGCCCAGGATAAGAACACGGCCATCGGCGCCGGTGCCGGCGCGGTTGTCGGCGGCGTACTGACCGGCGGCAGCGCGGTCGGTACCGTCGGCGGCGCAGCGGTCGGCGGCGTGATCGGCAACCAGGTCAAGCCGCCGAAATGATCCGCTTTGCCTGATTGCGAAAAACCCCGCTTGCGGGGTTTTTTTACGTCTGCAGCGCATGCGGCCCCGCGACGCGGGAACAGGGATAGATGGGATCAAGACACGGAAGAAATACAGGCGAGAAATACAGGGGAGGAATACGGTCGCGGCAGCGGCCAGCCCGGCGGGCCGGCTGCCGCAGGGTCAGACGAAGGCGGTCGACAGGGCGCTGGCGCCCGCTTCCTTGACGATCTCGTAGCATTTGCAGGAGGCGGCGGCCAGTCCCTGCACGTCGAGGATCTCGATATTGCCGCGGCTGTAGATGATCAGCCCCTGCTGCTGCAGGGCGCTGGCGGCCTTGGTCACGCCGACCCGGCGCACGCCCAGCGCATGCGCCAGGAATTCATGGGTCAGGTGGAATTTGTCGGACTTGAGGCGGTCGCGCGTAATGAGCAGCGAGCGCGCCAGGCGCGCTTCGAGCACATGGAAGCGGCTGCACACGGCGATCTGGATCGCCTGCGCCAGCAGGGTATCGGTGTAGCGGTACAGGACCCGCTGCAAGGCCGGATTGCGCGCGAACTCGGTGCGGAACTTGGCGCTGTCCATGCGGCTGGCGCAACCGGCGCGCTGTACGATGGCGCGCGTCTGCGCCGTGTCGTGCCCGAGCGCGACGGTCGCGCCGAGCATGCCTTCGCGCCCGACCAGGCCGACCTCGAGCGTCATGCGCCCTTCGGCCACGCCCAGCAGGGAAATCAGGCTGTCGTGAGGAAAATAGATATGGCGAACCGGCTCGGCCGGCTCATACAGCACCTCCCCCACTTCCACCTGGACCGGTTCGAGCAAGGGAGACAGCCGCGCAAGGTCGTTGTGCGGCAGGGCGGCGAGCAGCTGGTTGCCGTTCGGGTGGTCGAACTCGACGGCGGAAACGTGATTCATCGCTCCCTCCGGTGGGCGTTGCGCGTGGTCGACCATGAGACAAAACGGATAGCGATCATTAGATAGGGACGGGCCAGTAGGTACGACAGATACATTTACAAACAATTTCAATCAGCGTAACGGCAATAATAGGCAAAGTATGTACGGTGACGCACGGAAGGACGGTCCCATCCTCGGGAGAATGGCCGGCATCAACCCGACAGTGCAGCACCACACCTACAACCAAAGGAACCACCATGAGCAGCCCTTCCTCCCGCGCGCCGCGCCACCCTCAGCATCCCTTGCTGATCGCCGCCGCTGTCGCGGTGATCGTGTTTTGCGGCGCCGGCACCGCTGCCATCCTCGGCTGGATTCCCTCGTCCATCGGCGGCACGCCCGCCAGGGCCGAGCTGAGCGAGAGCGAGCGCGCCATGCTGGCCTCCGCATTGCAGGACGGCGCGCCACGCACCCTGGCCGCGCTGGACGCGCCGGGCGCCGGCTCCGCCCCGCAGCGCCCGCCGCTACAGGAAAGCGAGCGCGCCGCGCCGGATGAGCTGCCACCGCCGGCGCCCGTGCAAGCCGCCCGTAAAGCGGTCCCCGCCGCCCGCCACGTGGCGGCCGAGCCGGCGCGCGCGCGCTGGTGCGCGCACTGCGGCAACATCGAATCGGTGCGCGAAGTGAGCCAGCGCGCCCAGGGCAGCGGCCTGGGCGCGGCCGGCGGCGCGGTGCTCGGCGGCCTGCTCGGCAACCAGGTCGGCGGCGGCAACGGCCGCAAGCTGGCCACGGTGGCCGGCGCGGTCGGCGGCGCGGTGGTGGGCAACCAGGTCGAAGGCAACCTGAAAGCGACGCGCAGCTACGAAATCCGGGTCCGCCTCGACGATGGCGGCGCCCGCACCTTCCATCAGCAGAGCGCGGCCGGCTGGCGCGTCGGCGACCGCGTCAAGGTGGTCGACGGGACCTTGCGATCCGCCGTCTGATTCACGCTTGCTGTACAAAAAAACAACGGCCTGTGGCAATTTCCACAGGCCGTTTTATTTTCTTGTTTGCAATGTGCGCCATCGAACCGATGGGCTGCCCAGGGGGCGCGAAAATAGCGTCACGCCTGCAGCAAAAGGCGGGGCAGTATCACCAGAGACGAGGGAATTATCATGAACCGCATGGTTTGGATCGGCATTTTAGCTTGGGGCATCATCGTGACGCTGTTCGGTTTCAGCGCCGCGGGACCTGTCGCGGCGGGCAGCAGCGCCACAATGCAGGCCCAGGATGTGGTGTTGTTGATTGCCGGCGGCCTGGTGGCCTGCCTGATCGGTCTCGTTGGCCTGGCGGGCGTGTTGGGATGGTTGCCTGCCTTGCAAAACGAACAAAAAACTTATTTTTAATGTACGCCAGCGTACGGAGCGGCATGCAAGAGTTCTGCATACTGCATTCACGACATACCAGTCGTCTATAAAAACCCACCGAGGACAAAATCATGCTCTATACAATCGCCGTCGTACTTCTGATCCTGTGGCTGCTTGGCCTGGTCACTTCATATACAATTGGTGGCTTCATCCACATCCTGCTGGTTGTGGCTGTCATCATGATCCTGGTGCGCCTCATCAGCGGACGAGGTATCTAGCTGACGCATCACCTGGCCATCGACTGATGTCCGATCCGTTTCGCGGTCGCGCCTGGCTTAGCCTGGTGTGACAGCGAAACGGATTAATTACTTTTAGGAGCCACACTATGAAAAAGAACCTGACTACCTCCCTGATCGGCATCACCGTCGTCGCCATGCTGGCGACCGGTTGCGCCGACATGTCCGCCACCCAGCGCGGTACGGCAACGGGCGCTGGTGTCGGCGCCGGCCTGGGCGCGATCATCGGCGCCACCGCCGGCAGCGGCGGACGTGCCGGCAAGGGCGCCATCATCGGCGGCGCTGCCGGTGCGATCATCGGCAATATCTGGTCGAACCGCATGGAACAGCAAAAGCAGGCGATGGAACAGGCCACGCGCGGCACCGGCATCCAGGTCAGCCAGACCCAGGATAACCGCCTGAAACTCGAAGTGCCCGCCGACGTGTCCTTCGACACCGGCCGCTCCGACATCAAATCGAATTTCCGTCCGGTGCTCGAGCGCTTCGCCGCGACCCTGCAAGAGCATCCGGCCACCACCGTGACCATCGTCGGCCACACCGACAGCACCGGCAACGATTCCATCAACCAGCCGCTGTCGGTCGACCGTGCCGCCCAGACCCGCGACTATTTGGCGGCGCGCGGCGTCTCGCCGAACCGCATCATGATCGACGGCCGTGGCGAGCGCGAGCCGATCGCCTCGAACGACGACGCTTCCGGCCGCGCGCGCAACCGCCGCGTCGAGATCTACGTCGCCGAGCCGAACCGCCAGGGTTAAGCCGCGCGCCGTACCGGACCTGCATGGTCAAAGCGGCCGGCGCCACAAGCGTCGGCCGCTTTTTTTCGCTCTCCGCCTGCACGACGGGCGCCACTGCACGCAGCCCTTTTACGCCGGCGCCACATGCACCGCCACCCCCAGCGCCCGGTAGCGCGCCAGCAAAGCCTCGTCGCTGCCGTGCGCCACGACGATGGCCCCGATCTCCTGCGCACCGGCGATCCGGTAGGGCGAGGCCGTCGCCAGTTTTTCCGGCGAGGCCAGCACCACCGTGTGCGCGGCCGCGCGCCACATCGCGCGCTTGACGGCCGCCTCCTCGAAGTCGCCGGTCGACAGCCCCGCTTCCGGATCGATGCTGCTCACGCCCATGAAATACAGATCGGCGCGCACCTGGCCGATCGCTTCCAGCGTGGCCGCGCCCACCCCCACCACCGAATGGCGGTACAGGCGCCCGCCCAGCATGATCACCTCCAGCTGTTCGTGCCCCAGCAGCGCCAGCGCCACCGAGGGGCTGTGGGTAAGCACCGTGGCGCGCAAATCCGGCGCCAGCGCGCGCACCAGATGAGCCGAGGTGGTGCCGCCGTCGACGAACACCACCTGCCCCGGCATGACCAGGCTCGCCGCGGTGCGCCCGATGGCCGCCTTGGCGTCCGGCGACATCTGCGCGCGCGCGCCGAAGTCGGCCAGCGCCGGCGACGCGGGCAAGGCCGGCATCGCGCCGCCGTGCACGCGCTGCAGCAAGCCTTCGCGCGCCAGCTCGCGCAGGTCGCGCCGGATGGTGTCTTCCGACAAGCCCAGCGCTTCGCTCACCGCCTTGGCCACCACCTGCCCGTCGCGCCGCAACAGGTCCATCAGATATTGTTTTCGCTGGGTCGTCAGCATGCTTGCTCCTGCACGTATTTTCTTGACATTGCACGATTTTGCACGATATTCTAAAAAACACCAAGCACAATCACAAGGAACCATCATGCAAGACACCCGGGTACGGATCGACAAGGAAGAACTGCTGTCGGACAACTGGTACATCCTGAAACGCCTGAGCTTCTCGCTGCGCCGGCGCGACGGCAGCTGGCAAAGCCAGACGCGCGAAGTCTACGATCGCGGCAACGGCGCCGTCATCCTGCTGTACAACCTGCGCCAGCGCACCGTGCTGCTGACGCGCCAGTTCCGCATTCCCGCCTTCGTGAACGGCCACGACGGCTTCCTGATCGAAGCGGCCGCCGGCCTGCTCGACAATGCCAGTCCGGAACAGCGCATCCGCCAGGAAGCCGAGGAAGAAACCGGCTACCGCGTTGCCGATGTCCGTAAAATCTACGACCTCTTCATGAGCCCCGGTTCGGTCACCGAACGCCTGCACTTTTTCGTCGGCGCCTACGAGCCGGAACACAAGGTCGGCGAGGGCGGCGGGCTGGCCGCCGAGGGCGAGGATATCGACGTGCTCGAACTCGGCTTCGAGCAGGCGCTGGCGATGATGGCCAGCGGCGAGATCATGGATGGCAAGACCGTCCTGCTGTTGCAATATCTCCAGTTGCATCTGATGTCGGCGCAAAGCTAGCGCCAGATCAATACATCGGCGTGGGAGGCACGCGATAGTTGCACACATGAATGCACATCCTTCCCTCCCAGACACCCCGGCCGCGCACGCCGGGCAGCGCGCGGCGCTGTGGAACCCGGACGCCGCCGCCTGCTGGAGCCTGCTGTTCACGCCGCTGTTCGGCACGTACCTCATGATCCGCAACTGGGAAGCGCTGGGCGAACCGAAGCGCGCCCTGCACGCCTGCTGGTGGTTCGCCGCCTGCCTCGCCGCACTCATCCTGAATTTCTATCTTTCCCTGTTAAGCAACGATGCCTCGCCGCTGCAGATGGGCCACATCGGCCTGCTGCTGGTCTGGTACATCGCCGTCGCCAGCCCGCAGGAACGTGCTGTGCGCGAGCGCTTCGGCACCGACTATGCGCGCCGTTCATGGGCCCTGGCCCTGCCCTGCGCGCTGGCGGCGCTGCTCGCCTACCTGCTCGGCTACGCGCGCCTGCTGGCCGTGTTCCAGCAGGTGCGTTGATGGCGGCGCCGCTGGCTGCACCGCGTTGTTCATGGCAGTACCCACTTTTCGCAGGTTGACCACTCGCACAGGAGCACGGTATGAGCACGGAGCGTTTTGCCCATTTTTTGGATTCTCTGCAATCCTGGAGCGCGGAAGCGCCGGCGCCGGCCCCGGCGCCGCCCAGCGCCAGCGGCCAGACCAACGCCAACCAGAGCGCGCGCGTGCGCCGCGTCAAGGGCTTGCTGGAAGCGGTCGGTTCGGACACGGCCTGGCGCGCGCGCGGCGATATCCTGGCCGGCAACGACAGCCAGTCCGGCAATGCCGATGAGGCCGACGACGAGCTCGACGACGGCCTCGACGAGGACGGGTTCAACTGAACGGCGCGGCGCAGGCCGTTTCGCGCTAGACTGGCGGCTTGCCACAGGAGCCGCCATGATCCCACGCCTTCGTCCGACCGCCGCCGTCCTCGTTGCCGCCGCAAGCTGCTGCGGCGCCCCCGCTTTCGCCCAGGCCATGAAGCCCGGCCTGTGGGAAAGCACCAGCAAAACCACCTCGCAAAACCCGCAGCTGGCCCAGGCCATGGCCGAGATGCAAAAGCAGCTCGCGTCGATGTCCCCGGAACAGCGCAAGGCGATGGCGAACATGGCCGGCCAGTCGGGTGCGCCGCAGTTCGACATGAACGCCGACGGCAGCGTGACCATCAGGATGTGCGTCACCCAGAAAATGATCGACGACGCGGGCGGCAACTATCTCGGCCCGCAGGACGGCAACTGCACCCACAAGAAAAGCCCGCTGGCCGGCGGTACCCAGAGCTTTTCCTACTCCTGCGCCAATCCGCCGTCGTCCGGCCAGGGCAAGGTGTCGTTCCAGGGCGGCACTACGTATACCTCGACCGTCACGATGAGCTCGAGCGCCACCGGCCAGAAGGAAACCATGGTCATGGAAGGCAGGGGCAAGTGGCTGGGCGCCAATTGCGGCAACGTCAAACCGATCGAGATCAAGCCGGGCGGCGCCAGATAGGGGTGCCTGGGTAGCGGGGTGCCGGGATGCCGGTCAGGCAATATTAATGTAGCAACATCGCGTGCCCGTTTCAGGCTACACTAGCGGATTCCCACTTGGAGTAGCTATGAATCAACGTTTCCGCCTGACCGCCCTCGCCCTCGTTTCCGCAGCCGCCATGGCGATCTCGCCGGCCTTCGCCCAGACCATGAAGCCGGGCCTGTGGGAAAGCGTCAGCAAGACCACCTCGTCCGATCCAGTCACCGCCAAGGCGATGGCCGATTCGCAAAAGCACATCGCCAACCTGCCTGCGGCCCAGCGCAAGGAAATGGAAAAGTCGATGAACCAGCCGGGCGGCCCGGCCATGTCGATGAACGCCGACGGCAGCTTTACCGTCAAGGCCTGCGTCAGCCAGAAAATGATCGACGCCGGCGCCAACATCGGCCTCGACGACGGCAACTGCAAGTACAAGCAGGGCGCCAACGTGGGCGGCACCCAGACCTTTTCGTTCACCTGCGCCACCCCGGCCTCGTCCGGCGAAGGCAAGACCGTGTATCAGGGCAACGAGTACACCTCGACCATGAAAATGACCACCAGCGTCACCGGCAAGAAGGACGTCATCACCACCGAGACCAAGGGCAAATGGCTGGGCGCCGACTGCGGCAGCATCAAGCCGATGGAGATCAAGCCGACCGCCGCCAAAAAATAAGCGGGGCCGGCCGGCGCGGCGCTGGGCTCAGGCCGCGCCGGCAAACGCCAGGTAGCGCTCGCGCGCCAGGGTCGCCACCGGCCCGATGGCCAGCGTGCGCTGCTCGTAGCGGATGCAGGGCGTGACCTTGCCGTAGTTCCCGGTATTAAAGATTTCCACCGCAGTCAGCAGCTCGTCCGGATGGACGCTGCGCTCTTCCACCGCCACCCCTGCCTCGGCCAGCAAGCCGATCACGCGGGCGCGCGTAATCCCCGCCAGGAAAGTCCCGTTCGGCACCGGCGTCACCACAGTGCCCTCGGGCGTGACCAGGAACAGGTTTGAGGTCGCGAACTCGGCCACGTTGCCGTCGCTGTCGACCACCACCGCATTCTCGAAACCGCGCGCGCTCGCTTCGCGGATCGCGCGCGTGGTGTTGGCGTACAGGGCCGAGGCCTTGGCGTCGGTCGGCGCCATATTGGCGTCCGGCCGGCACAGGGTCGACAGGCAGGCCGAAAAGCCGGTAAACGGCGGCATCGGCGCGTCGAACAGGGTCAGCGCGAAGGCGCTCTTGTCGGGCACCGGCACCAGAAAGCCGTCGGCGCCGAACACCAGCGGGCGCACATACAGTTCGGCGTCGGCCGGGAATCGGGCGACGCCCTCGCGCACCAGCGCTTCCATTTCGTCGACCGTCAGCGGGCATTGCAGGCCGAGCCGCTCGGCCGAGCGGATCACGCGCTCCAGGTGCGGGCGCAGGTCGGGCAAGCGGCCACGGATGGCGCGCGCGCCGTCGAATACAGACGAGCCCAGCCAGGTGCTGTGATCCATCGCGCCGAACAGCGGCACGTTTCCTTCGGCCCATTGCCCCTTGAAATAAGTCAGATACATCATTGCTCCCTATTCATCGTTGTTCAAGGAGTTTAACCGAACTTGCCCCACAGCTCAGACCTTCCCCCGCGCCGGCCGGTTAGAGGGCGAGCTCCAATGCAGCGCAGCAATAAGCGCTCCGTACCTGTTAGCATTGAGAATGTTGCAATCATTGTTTTCACCTAAGGCATTCCAATTTGTCGACGCTGCCCACCGACCTCGCTTCTCCCCGACGGCCAACGCGCTGGCTGACGATCGGCATCGTCATCGGCCTGCACGCGGCGCTCCTGCTGGCATGGCGCCAGACGCGCGAACAGGCGTCCGAGCGCGACGCCGAAAGCGGCCCGCGCATCCAGTGGATCGCCACCAGCGCCCCGATAGCTGCCGCGCCGCTCCCCGCCACCCGGCCCGCGCCGGCCGCCAGCGCCGCCAGGGCGCCGCTGCCGAGCGCGCGCCCGCGCCGCGATCCAGCGCTCCCGGCAGCGGCGCCGCCCTCCCGCGCCAGCGAAGCGCCGCCCGTGGCCGACAGCGAGGCGCCCGCCATCACGGTGGTGCCGGCCGATCCCTTCGCCGAAGCGCCCCCGCCCGGCAGCGCCGACGCCATCCGCAAGCGCGCCTTTGCCGACCTCGCCAAGATAGACAAGGATTTGCAAAAGCAATCGCTCAACAAGTTCGGCACACCCGACGATTCGCCGCAGAAGCGCCTGATCGCCGGCATCGAGTCGGCGCGGCGCAATCCCACCCTGTTCGAAAAAGCCGAGATCGAAGAAGTTACTACCGGCAACGCCGATGGCGGTGCCCGCAAGTACAAGATCAGGACGGCGCTGGGCACCTACTGCGTCACCTACCCCTCGGTCGAGGATCCGATGGGCAAAAAGAAATATACCTTGTGCCCGAAATAGGCGGCCGTCACCGTCTGTACGCTACCGAACAAAGTTTCGGAGCAACAACACGTACACTACGTCTTTAGTATCTGTTGCTCCGGCTATCTTTCATGCTTTCCACTTTAGAACGAATCGATCCCCATAGCGACCGCATTGACGTGCTGGTCGACCTGGTGGAAAAACTGCGCCCGCGCCGCCGCGCCCGGATTGCCACCAGCGCCGAGCGGGTGCGCACCCTGTGCCAGCTGCTCAAGGGCAATCCCGAGCAGGCTTCCGCGCTGCGCAGCTACCTCACGCGCCTGCTCGACAGCCGCCGCCACGCCAGCCTGTACACCGACATCGGCGTGCTCTCCAACGATGGCTTCTTCACCGAACTGAAACGCCGCATTTCCTACCGCTTCCTGCCGCCCGCGCTGGGCGATGTGTACCTGAGCGACGCCATCGACCAGGTGCTGTACATCAAGACCGACTACCGCTGGATCCGCAGCGTGCCCGCCGCCGACTGGCTGGAACTGTTCGACGTGGTTTCCAGCGCCGCGCCCGCGCCCCTGACGGCGCCGCCGAACGCCGCCCGCACCACCGTGCTCGGCATGCTGGAGGCGATCCGCACGATTTCCTGCCGCGTCTGCGCGCTCGGATTCGAGCCGCGCCTGATCGGCAGCCACGCCGATATCGAAAACTTCGATTCGCCCTTCCTCATGCAGAACATCGAGGTCAACAACTACCTGGACGGCTATGCGCGCCTGATGGCCGGCGAAGCGGCCAGCGTCGACGATGCGCGCCACCTGCTGGTGATGCTCGACCAGTGCGACAGCGTGGTCGCCAAGATCCGCAAGAACGCGCTCAGCCACGGCACCAGCGTGGCCCTGACTTACCTGCTGGTGGCGCTGACCCAGAGCATCGACCGCCTGCGCAAGCTGCTGTTCCTGGTCGACGTCAGCGGCCGCCTGCCGGCCGCGCCCAGTGTCGAACTCGTCTCGCTAAGCGACGAGGCCCAGCCCATCGGCCCGCGCCGCGCCGGCGCCATCGCCCTGGCCCAGGAACTGGTCGAAGCGCATAACAACAAGTACACGGTGCGCGACCTGTTCGCCGACAATATCGACTTGCTGGCGCGCAATGTCACCGAAAACGCCAGCCGCACCGGCGAACACTACATCGCCGACAGCCGGGTCCAGCTGCGCGCCATGTTCAACTCCTCGGCCGGGGCCGGCTTCATCGTCGGCTTCATGGCGCTGTTCAAGATTCTGCTGGGCACGCTGCGCGCCGCGCCGCTGGTCGAAGCCTTCCTGTTCAGCCTGAACTACTCGCTCGGCTTCATGCTGATCCACGTGCTGCATTTCACCGTGGCCACCAAGCAGCCGGCCATGACCGCCTCGCGCATCGCCGCCGGGCTGTCCAGCAAGGATGGGCGGAACATCGACCTCGACAGCATGGCGGCCCTGATCAACAAGGTCTTCCGCACCCAGTGCATTGCCGTGCTGGGCAACCTGGCGACGGCGATCCCGACCGCCTGGCTGATCGCCACCGGCTACCACTACGCCAGCGGGCGCCACCTGGTCACGCCCGACAAGGCCATGCACATGCTGCACGACATCGACCCGATCCACAGCCCGGCCCTGTTCTATGCCGCCATCGCCGGCGTCTGCCTGTTCGTGGCCGGCCTGATCTCGGGTTACTACGACAACAAGGCGCTCTACACGCGCATGGCACAGCGCGTCTACCAGCTGCGCGGCCTGGGCCGCCTGATCGGGGCCGAACGCCTGCGCCGCCTGTCGCTGTACATCGAAAACAACCTGGGCAGCCTGATGGGCAACCTCTACTTCGGGGTGCTGCTGGGCACCATCGGCACCCTCGGCTTCCTGTTCGGCCTGCCGCTGGACATCCGCCACGTGACTTTCTCCTCGGCCAACTTTGCCACGGCCCTGGTGGCGCTCGACCACGAGATGAGCTGGCAGGTCGCGCTGACCTCGATCGGCGGCTTTTTATCGATCGGCACGGTGAATCTGGTGGTCAGTTTCGGCCTGGCACTGATGGTTGCGCTTCGCGCGCGCAAGATTCACTTCGAACACGGTATTCTTCTGTTGAAAGCACTCGGACGGCGCTTCCTGGCCGCCCCCATCGATTTTTTCATCGGGCCCAAGGACATGCTGTCCGAGCCGCCCGACGCAGCGCCACTGAGGGGAATGAAATGACAAAAACACGCGTCGCCGGCTGGCTTGCCGTGCTGGCCCTGGCGGTCGGCCTGGCTTCCTGCGCCTCCCTGCCCTCGATGGAGGGCCTGGGCCAGGCGCCGGCGGCGCAGAAAACCCCGACCGTGGCGACCGGCAAGGGGCGCATGGACAAGAAAAAAGCCGCCGACCTGCTGGCGCGGCGCTGGGCCAGGGCCACGCCCGACATGAAGGCGCTGGCCGTGCTGGAAGAAGCCGCCACCGGCGTGCCCCTGGTGGCCGGCAACAAGGTCACCCTGCTGTTCGACGGTCCCGCCACCATGCGCGAGATGATGGCCGCCGCCAGCGCCGCCAAAACCTCGATCAACCTGGAAACGTATATCTTCGACCAGGACGAGATCGGCATGCAGTTCGCCGACGTCCTGATCGCCAAGCAGAAACAGGGCGTCACCGTCAACGTGCTGTACGACAGCGTCGGCACCCTGAGCACGCCGAAGGAATTCTTCGAGCGCATGCAGCAGGCCGGCATTGCCATGCTTGCCTTCAATCCGGTCAATCCGGCGGCGCGCGTGGGCAAGTGGGAATTGAACAACCGCGACCACCGCAAGCTGATGGTGGTCGACGGCAAGGTAGCCTTCACGGGCGGCATCAATATCAGCAGCACCTACGCCAACAGTTCCTTCTTCCGCTCCAAGCGCAAGCCGGACGCGACCGACAGCAAGCAGGTCGGCTGGCGCGACACCCATATCAAGATCGAAGGTCCGGCGGTGGCCTCGCTGCAATATCACTTCATCGATGCCTGGGTCAACCAGGATGCCGGCGAGTTGCCCGAGCGCGAGTATTTCCCGCCGCTGGCGCCGGTCGGCGACAAGATCGTGCGCGTCCTGGCCACCGATCCCGAGCGCGATTCGGAGATCTACAAATCCTTCATGCTGGCGATCCAGGAAGCGAAGACCTCGGTGCACATCACCTCGGCGTATTTTGTGCCGGACCGCCAGTTTGTCGATGCCCTGAGCGCGGCCGCGCGGCGCGGCGTGGACGTGCGCCTGGTGCTGCCGGGCGTGACCGACCATGGCCTGGTGTTCCATGCGGGACGCGGGTTCTACGACGAACTGCTCAGCAATGGGGTCAAGATCCACCAGCTGCAGGTGGCGATCCTGCACGCCAAGACGGCGGTGATCGACGGCACCTGGTCGACGGTGGGCTCGGCGAATATCGACCGGCGCAGCTTTTTGCACAATTACGAGCTGAACGTGGTGGTGCTCGATGCCGGCTTCGGCAAGGACATGGAAAGCGCGTTCATGGAAGACATGCGCGATTCGAAGGAAATCACCCTCGAAGCATGGCGCGACCGGCCGTGGAGCGACCGCATCAAGGAATGGGCGGCGCGCCTGACCGAGTACTGGATCTGAGACCAGCGCGTCGCCCCCGCCATGCGGCGGGGCGCGCCGTCCGCCTCAGATCCCGCTGGCCATCAAGCCTTCGGTATGGCCCGACCAGATATTCCCGGTCCGCAAGAACGGCTCGGTCTTCATCAGCGAAAAACGCAATCCCACCTCATCCCAGCCATAGCGGTCCACTTCCACCCGCTCGCGCTCGACCCGCACCACGTTGAAGGAATTGACCTCGCCTCGGCCGCGCGTCGAGGTCGCCGTGCCCGCCTGCACCACCAGCGCCGCGTACTCGCTCATCTGGTAACGCTCCGAGGTATTGCCGGCATGGCTGGTGTGCATATGCCCCGACAGCAATAAATCCACGCCGCACTCGGCAAACGCCTTCATCGCCGCCGGCGCCCGGTCGACCAGGTCGTCGTCGTCCGCCGTCTTCGGCAGGTCGAAGGGATGGTGGGTCACGATGATGCGCGTGATGGCCGGATCGAGCCCGTCGAGCTGCTTGCGGATGGTGGCCACCTGTTCTTCGTTGACGCGCCCGTCCTTGAAGGTGAGCGAGCGTGCGGTATTGACGCCCAGCACCGCGATTTCCTGATCCACATAGATCGGATCGAGATCGTCGGTGATATAGCGCTTGTAGCGCGTCAGCGGCTGCAGGAAGCGCCGGAACACGTTGTACAGCGAAATATCGTGATTGCCCGGCACGATGATCTGCGGCCCCGGCAAGGTGTCGAGCCAGGCCTTGGCGGCCTCGAATTCCTCGCTCTTGGCGCGCTGGGTCAGGTCGCCCGAGACCACCAGCACGTCCGGCGCCACCCGTTCGATGAGCTCGCGCAAGGGCGCCAGCAATTTGTCGTCGACGCGGCCGAAATGCAGATCCGACAGATGAACCAATGTACGCATGTTAACTCCTCAAGTGGGGACCACGACCGTCAGCGCGGCCGGACGGATCCGGTAGCGCAGCGGGGTCGTCATGACCGTGACTTCGCCATCCGTGGCCACGCGCAGGCGCGTGTGGCGGGTGGCGATTTCCATGTTTTCTACCGACAGCACGTCGAAATCGCGCTCCTGCGCCAGGGTGCCCCACAAGGCGCTCCAGCCCAGCCGCAGCAAGCCCAGGCGGCCGGGGCGCTGCGCCACGTACAGGCTCAGCTTGCCGCCATCGAGGCGCTGGCGTTCGCCCACGCTCAAGCCCTGCATCGTGTATTCGTTATTGCCGATGAAGACGAACGGCGTATGCCGCGCATGTTCGTCCTCGCCCACGATCAGGCGCAGGCTGAGGAAGGGATAGCGCCGCAGCGCGGTGATGGTGGCCCAGCCGGCCGCCAGCCATTTGCCGCGGCCCAGGCGGCGCTGCTGCCGCTCGCGGTCGCGCACGATGTCCGGATACAGGCCCAGGCTCGAATTGTTCAGGAAAATCGTGCCGTTCACCTCGCCCACGTCGACCTGGGTGCGCCGCCCCTGCGCCACGTTGCGAATCGCCTCGTCCAGCGCCAGCGGGATCCCGAGGTCCTTGGCGAAATGGTTCAGGGTACCCATCGGCAACACACCGAAGGCCACTTCGCTGCCGACCAGCTGCGAGGCGACCGCGTTGATGGTGCCGTCGCCCCCGCCCGCCACCACGATCCGCATGCCGCTCGCGCGCGCCGCCCTGGCCGCGCCGATCAGCTCCTCGCCGCCGCGCGCCAGGGTCACCTCGGCCGCCATGCCGTGCGCGGCGAATTTCTCGCGCAGCTCGGTCGCGCGTTGGTCGTCGTGACCGCTGCCGGCACTGCCGTTGACGATGACGGCGATCGGCGTCATTCGCCGATCCGGGCGTCGCGCCGGCGGCGCAGGGTCGAGCAGCCCGTGATGCACACCGCCAGCCAGCCGCAGCCCTCGACGATGGCTCCCAGCACGTCGCTCAGGTAATGCGCGCCCAGGTAGACCCGGCTCAGCGCCACCAGCCCGACCATGGTGCAGGCGAACAGGACCGCCAGGATGCGCGCGTTCCAGCGCGGCAGCGTGCACACCAGGTAGGCCGCCAGCACGCCGTAGAACACGGTCGCGCCCAGCGTATGGCCGCTCGGAAAGCTGTAGGTGGACAAGGTCAGCAGCGGCTCCTCGAAACTGGGCCGGGCGCGCTGGAAAATATACTTCAGCAAAACGTTGAGCAACTGTCCGCCGGGCACCGCCAGCATCAGGCAGATCAGCCAGTAGCGGGCTTTCTTCAGGTAGAAAAACAGGCCCAGCGCGCTGGCCATGATGCACACCCCGAGCACGTCGTGGGTGTGCGTGATGAACAGCATCGGGTCGGTCCAGATGCTGTGCTTATGGCTGTGGAACCAGTCGGCCAGGAAGGCGTCGAGCTCGGTGATGTCGTCGTGCGAGACGACATCGGCGGCCAGGTTGCCGAACAGGGCGGCGGCGATCATCATCAGGATGGCGCCGATGGTGACGTGCAAACCGAATTCGCCCTCGGGACTGAGGCGGGCGACGACAAAACTGCGGACACGGGGATGGACTTTGATCACGATGAACGATGGGCTCACGGCCGGCACCAGCGGCACGGCAACGTTTGCAATCGTACACGAGGCGCCGCGCTTCGTAGCGCACAGACCGCCAAGCGTGCCCCCTCCGGTTCCTATTCCAGCGTGTCGACCAGCTCCAGCAGCGCGGCGTGGTCGAGCGGCTTGTTGAGGAAGGCGGTCGCGCCCTGGCGCAAGGCCCAGACCCGGTCCGAATCCATGTCCTTGCTGGTGAGCAGGATGACCGGGATATGCCAGGTGCTCTCGTCGTTGGTGATGGCGCGCGTGGCCTGGAAGCCGTTCAAATTGGGCATGATGACATCCATCACGATCAGGTCCGGCTGTTCGCTGCGCGCCATCTCCACCGCTTCCTTGCCGTCGGTGGCAAGGATCACGCGGTGCCCGTGCCGGGTCAGCAGTTCCGAGACGATCAGGCGCTGCACCAGCGAATCGTCGACGACAAGGATTTTTTGACTAGCCATGACAAATCAAATCATTTCAATGGGCGGCGGGCCCAGGCGCCTGGGCCGCCGCTGCTTTGTGTTCGGGGAAATAGCGCCAGTAAAAGGCGTGCGGCTGCAGGCCGAACTGCTGCTGCAATTCCTGGCAGAGGATGGTTTCGGCCAGGTACAGCGCCTTGAGGTTGGTGGTCCGGCTGACCGTCACGTACACCCGTAGCGTCTTGGTCGAGCTGGAAAGATGCAGTTCGAGGGCCGTGACGTCGAACTCCATGCTGCGCAGCTTGTGCCTGATGTGGAGCAGCACCTGCTTGCGCACGGTGTTGTACAGCGCCGCATCGAACGCCTTTGGGTCAGGCATAAATAGAGCCCCAATCAATAAACGCGCCGCAACAGGCCTTGAGGAGCACTGGCGGCGGCATAAAAACCGTTGTCCCGGTTCTATCGGACACGGAAATGACACATTGCATCATACGCCAGATCACATGCGGCAACAGCCGGGGTGCGCGCAGTATCGCCGCGACTTGCACACGAGTCAATCAAAATGTTGCTGCGCGCCAAATATTATGCCAGGGACATAGATCGCCGGGCGTCTTGTTGAGCCTGCGCACGGCGGCAGGCCGCGCCGCGTCAAGGCGCACCGGGCCGGCGCCCGCCGATCCCGTCCGATGGAGGCGGATCAACACCGGGCGCCGCCGCTTCCCGGAAACTCGGCAGGAAAGCTGTGTCCCTTTCCTTGCCGCGGGAGATCCTTGTGCGATGCCATCGACTGTTTACCCTGTTGTTCGCGCTGACCCTGTCCTGGTCGCACCATGCCTGCGCCGCGCCGCTGACCCTCACGCCGGTCGCCTATAACGTCACGCTGGCGCCCGGGGCCGGCTGGGACGCCATGGGCACCATCACCAACCTGAGCGGGAACGACTTGCTCAGCACCGAAATCTTTCTTGAATTCAGTGCCTACCCGCATGCCGTGCTGGCGCCCCGGCAACGCCTCGGCGGAATTGAATTTACCATCGGCAACCGCACGATCTCGGAGGTGACCGCGCTGTTCCACGTCGATATCCTGCCCGAGGCCGTAGGCGGCACGCGCTATTGGCTGGACGTGTTTGCGCTCGACGTGCACGGCAATGTCAGCGAGCCGGCCACGTACGCCTTCCTGGTCGAGGCGCCGGCGGTGGTCCCGGAACCGTCCACGGTGTCGCTGCTGGCGGCCGCGCTGCTGGCGGCGGCCGGACTGGCACGGCATCGCGCGCGCGGAGGCTGACATGGCAAGCCGTCCAGCGGCAACCAGGGTCATCCTGGGGGAAGCGGGGATCGAGCATGTCGGCGGACAGCTCTTCCTCAACCTGCACATCATGAACGTGGGCGAAGCGCCGCTCGACAAGCTCCACGTCACCGCCATGACGCTCGGCAAGGCCAGCCGCGCCAGTCCGCCCGGCTTTCCCATCGTGATCGACCTGATCGGCGCCAGCGCCACCGCCCACCTCACCGCGCGCTTTTCCAGCGCGTCCCTGGAGGTGGGCGAAAAATACCTGTTCACCCTGGGCGGCACCTACGCGCTGGACGGCCGCACCTACGGCCTGAGCCTGAACCGCTACATCCGCCTGCCGCCCGCCAGCGCGCCGGCTTTGCCGACCCTGCATGCGCGCGTGGCATCGGCGCAGCGCGGCGGCCACTGGAACTACACGGTGTTCAACGACGAAGCGCCCGCCAGCGGCCGCGCAATCGCCACCCTGTCGCTGTCGATCGCCGCCCCGGTGGCCGTCACCGGCATCCCGCCCGGCTGGGCGGTGGAAACCGACGGCCGCAGCTTTGTCCTGTGGTACGCCGCCGACGACGCCCCGCCCTACCCGCACCAGGTGGCGCCCGGCGCGGCGCTGGGCGGATTCCAGCTGGCCAGCACCCGCTCCTTGTCGGAAGCCACGCCGGCCGCGCTGAGCTCGTGGCAGCACGGCGGCGACGAGGCGGGGCCGGTGCTGTCCGATTACGTGCTCACGCCGTACCGCTTTGCCGACCGACCTTGACGCGGGAGAAATGCATGGATGCCTATCGTTCGGCCATGGCGGCACTGGCGCGCTGGACCGGCGCAGAGGAGGATGGCGGCTTCGACCGCTTTGCGCGCTCGCTCGGCAGCCAGGCCGGACGGCGCGACGTGCTGAAAGTGGCGCTGCTCGGGACCGTCTCGGCCCTGCTCGGCGGAGTCGGCATGAAGCAGGCCTGGGCCGCCGCCAATTGCCTGTGCGGACGCCAGCTGTACGACGTGGCGACCGAATGCTGCACGCCGTCCGGGGTGCGGCCCAAGCATCCGCTGGCCGACCTGGCCTCCTGCCCCGAGCGGGTCGCGCACCCGGGCGCCGTCTGCCGCCCGAACGGCTGCGGCGCGGCGGGCGGGCAATCGTTCCCCGCCGCCTTCGGCGCGGCCCGCTTCAGCCCCTGCTGCGACGGCCACGACTGCTGCTGGGGCAGCTGCAACAGCCGGCGCGACAGCTGCGACGGCGATTTCCTCGACTGCCTGCGCGCCTCCTGCGACGCGGCCTACCCGCCGGCCCGGAATGCGCTCGGGCTCGACAGCAACCGGATCCGGCGCGCCTCCTGCCGCGCCACCGCGCGCAGCTATGCCGAAGGCGTCCGGACCGAGCGCTGGGGCACGCCCGCCTACGTGGCGGCGCAACAGGCGGCCTGCGACTGCTGCGGCACGCAACCCTGCAAGAGCTGCCCGGGCGGCAGCTGCGACGCCTTGCCGAGTTGCGAAGACCCCGGCTGCGTGTGCTTCCAGACCATCGAGGGAAGCGGCTTCTGCCATTCGCCGCAGTCGTGCGCGGGCCTGTCGGGCTGCGCCTCCAGCGCCGCTTGCCCTCCCGGCTGGGCCTGCGTCAGCGTGACCTGCTGCGGCAGCGGGCCGGTCTGCATCCAGCCCTGCTTCGTTGCCGGCGGGCCGCGCATGTCGCCCTTCGGCGCCGCCCCGCCAGCGCCGGGACCGACTACCGCGCGGCGGCACTGAACGATCCCGCCATTCGCTTCGCACACACTGAGGGAGGTCATCGATGGGTATCCTGTTCGTCGCATGCGGCATCACGGTCGTGCTGGTCCTGGCGCTGGCCGGCCTGTCCAAGTTAGGGCGCGCCGCCGACACCGCCGGCGCCATGCAGGCCTTCGGCGTGCCGCCCCGGCTGGCGCAACGGGCCGCGCCCGCGCTGCCGGTGGCCGAACTGTGCATCGCCGCCTGCCTGCTGATTCCCGGGCTGGCCCGCTGCGGCGCGCTGGCGGCCACCGTGCTGCTGGGCACGCTCACCGCCCTGGTCACGCTCGCGCTGCTGCAGGACAGGCATCCGAGCTGCAATTGCTTCGGCCGGGCGGGGGCGGCGCCGGTCGGCTGGGGCGTCGCCCTGCGCAGCCTGCTGCTGACGCTGTGCGCCGGCTACCTCGTCGCGCTCGGCGATGCACGCCTCGAGCATGGCCTGTTGATCGAGGCGGGCCGGGTCGCTGCCGCTCTGGGCACGGCCGTGCTGGCCGCGCTGGCCCTGGCCTGCGTGGTCATGCTGCAGGGCTGGCTGTCGCTCAAGCTGGTGCGCCAGCAAGGGCGCCTGCTGCTCAAGATCGACAACCTGGAGCACCGCCTGGCCGCCGCCGGCATCCCCGCCAGCGAACCCATGGCGCCGCGCGGCCCCGCGCCCGCCTTCGAGGCCGTGACCCTGTCCGGTTCCCCGGTGTCGTCGGCCACGCTGCTCGGCGGCGGCACCCCCGCGCTGCTGCTGTTCGTCAGCGCCGACTGCGCGCCCTGCAAGGATGTGCTGACGGCGCTGGCGGCATGGCGCGCCGCCCATCCTGGCGGCGAGCGCCTGGTGATCGTCACCAGCGGCGCGGCCGAGGCCAACCGCGACAAGCTCGGCGACCTGCTGGACGGCGACGCCGTGCTGCAGCGCGAGCGCGAAATCAACGCCCTGTTCGGCGTCATGGCCACGCCCAGCGCGCTGCGCATCGACGCCGGCGGCGCCATTGCCGCCCCCATGGCGGTGGGGCGCGAGCGCATCCTGGCGCTGGCGGCGGGCGCCCGGCCCGGCAAAAAATGAGCGCCAGGTGCGCCGATGCGGCAAAACGACAGACAACTGTTTATTTATACAGTACCTGTGGATTCATACAGTAGTTGTGCTATTCTTGAATCACTCGATCAACGCAAACCCACAAAAGGAGTCTGTCATGACACCACTGAACGGAAACTTCGGCCTCGAATACGCTCCAACGCCATTCATGATGCGTCTGGGCCGCCGCGAAGTACTGGTCACGCGCGATTTCCGCAAGCGTTTCTACGCGGTCAACCCGATCATCGAATGCGACACCGGGGTCGAGCCCGGCCATGTGGAAGTGCTGCTGATGCGCCGCTGGCTGCTGATCCTCTCCAAGGCACATTAAACGCATATGCAAAGCTGATTTAATTCGTGTTCTTTCCGGGAGGGGGCCTCTATGCTGATGGCTCCCGAACTTCCCACCGAGAGAGCCCGCCATGCTGTTAAAAACAATAAGCCAGTCCTTGATCGCACTGACCGTGCTGTCACAAGCTGCCATCGCCGCCGACGTCACCTTGCTCAACGTATCCTACGATCCGACCCGCGAGCTGTACCAGGACGTGAATACCGTGTTCGCCAAGCAATGGAAAGCCAAGACCGGCGACAACGTCACGATCAAGCAATCGCACGGCGGTTCGGGCAAGCAGGCCCGCGGCGTGATCGACGGGCTGGAAGCGGACGTGGTCACGCTCGCGCTGGCCTACGACATCGATGCCATCGCCGAGCGTGGCATCGTGGCGCCGCAGTGGCAAAAACGCTTGCAGCACAATAGCGCGCCGTATACCTCGACCATCGTGTTTTTGGTGCGCAAGGGTAATCCGAAAGGCATCAAGGATTGGAACGACCTGGTCAAGCCGGGCGTCGCCGTGATCACTCCGAACCCGAAGACCTCGGGCGGCGCGCGCTGGAACCACCTGGCGGCCTGGGGCTATGCCCTGCGCCAGCCGGGCGCCACCGAGGCGACGGCCAGGGACTTCATCAGCAAGCTGTACAAGAACGTGCCGGTGCTCGATTCGGGCGCGCGCGGCGCCACCACCACCTTCGTCGAACGCGGCATCGGCGACGTGCTGATCGCCTGGGAAAACGAAGCCCTGCTGGCCATCAAGGAACTCGGCCCCGACAAGGTCGACATCGTCGCCCCATCGCTGAGCATCCTGGCCGAGCCGCCGGTCGCCGTGGTCGACAAGGTGGTCGACAAGCGCGGCACGCGCAAGGTGGCGGAAGCCTATCTGCAATTCCTGTACACCGACGAAGGCCAGGAAATCGCGGCCAAGAACTATTACCGTCCGGTCGTGCCGAAGATTGCCGCCAAATACGCCGCGCAATTCCCCAAGGTCAAGCTGTTCACGGTGGACGAAGCGGCCGGCGGCTGGACCAAGGCGCAGAAGGCCCACTTTGCCGATGGCGGGGTGTTCGACCAGGTGTATCTGAAGAAGTAAGCGCAGCACCCCTGTTGGGGCCATTTCCAGCCGCAAGACCGCCGCCCCGTCCAGGGGCGGCGCCCGTTGGCGCGCACCGCAGACGCCCGGCATCGCCCCCTCAGGCGAGGTATGATCGGATCGCCAAGGGAATCATTCCAGGCCACACCGACACTACGAGGAGACGTCAACGATGACCCGCATGACCGCTAACGATTTCGATCCCGAAGTACTGAAGTTATTCGACCAGTATGTACACGGCCAGCTCGACCGCCGAGGCTTCCTGTCGCAGGCGGGCCGCTACGCGGTCGGCGGCGCCACCGCGGCCGGCATGCTCGCCGCCCTCTCCCCCAGTTTCGCGGCCCAGCTCGTGGCCCCCACCGACCCGCGCATCAAGGCCAGCTACGTCGAATACCCCTCGCCCCAGGGCTACGGCAAGCTGCGCGGCTACCTGGTGCAGCCGGCCAACGCCAAGGGCAAGTTGCCGGCGGTCCTGGTGGTGCACGAAAACCGTGGCCTCAATCCCCATATCGAAGACATCGCCCGCCGCGTCGCGCTGGAGAACTACATCGCCTTCGCCCCGGACGCCCTGTTCCCGCTCGGCGGCTACCCCGGCGACGAAGACAAGGCGCGCGAACTGTTCGGCAAACTCGACCAGGCCAAGACGCGCGCCGACTTCGTCGAAGCCAGCGCCATCCTCAAGGCCATGCCGAACGGCAGCGGCAAGGTCGGCGTGGTCGGTTTCTGCTACGGCGGCGGGATCGCCAACTACCTGCCGACCGTGGTCAAGCACCTGGACGCCTCGGTGCCGTTCTACGGCGCCCAGGCCCCGGCCGCCGAAGTGCCGAAGATCAAGACCCCGCTGCTGATCCACGATGCCGAGAAGGACACGCGCATCCTGGCCGGCTGGCCCGCGTACGAAGCGGCGCTCAAGGAAAACAAGGTCGATTACCAGCACTACCTCTATCCCGGCGTCGAGCACGGCTTCAACAACGACACCACGCCGCGCTACGACGAGGCGGCCGCCAGGCTGGCATGGCAGCGCACCATGGATTTCTTCAAGAAACACCTGGGCTAAACCCGCGCCGCGCCGCCGGCAGCACGTCGGCGGCCGCCGGCCGCGCTTGTCAGGGGTGGGCGCCCTTTTTGCCGCCTGGCGCCTGGCCCGGCGGCGCGCTGGCCATGAATGCCAGATCGTCCTCGTCGAGCGGAATCGAGGGAATCGATTCGATGTGGTCGACGTCGATGTCGGCGCCGTCGCGCACCACGGTGTCGCGCCCGGCGGCGGCGCGCTCGCCGGTGCCGCTGGCATCGGTATCGCTGTCGAGATTCGCGTCGCCGATATCGGGACCGGCGCCCGCCGCGCTGCCGGCTTCGAGGTCGGAGGTGGTGCCGCTGCCGAGGTCGAGTACATCTTCGCGCGACATGCCGGCCGCACCGACCAGGTCGCTGCCGCTGTCGGACGAATCGCTGGGACCGAGCGCCCCGGTGCCGTGGCCGCTGCCGAGCGTGCGGTCGGGGGTTTCTGGGAAGTTATCGGGGTCGAGCGTGCTGGTGCCTGTCATGGTGCCTCCGGAAATGATGGATGGTGTGTGATGACAGCCTAACCAAAAACGCAAGATGGTGTCGCACGGACAAGGTCGATACAGCGCCTTGCCAGCCTCAGGTCGCCGGCGTCGCCGCCGGCCGCCAGTGCATGCGCTCGGTGATATCCATCCCGATCCCGCGATAGCCCGTAAACCGGCTCGCCATGTCGAACATCGGCTCGCCGCTCACCTGCAGGTATTGCACGCTGCCATCGGCGCGCGTACGCGTGAAGATGAAGTCCAGGAACGGCGTGCGGCTGGCGATATTCTCGCGCAGCTGCGCGCGCTCGTCCGCGTTCCAGCCGCCCTCGCCGTCGCCCTCGGCGCCGATTCCCAGCATCTCGCTCACCGGTCCCGAGAAGCGGGTCAGCTGGCCCTGCGCATCCTGCTCCCAGTACCAGTCCGACGACAGCTCGGTAAAACGTTGGAAACGCGCCTCGCTGGCGCGCAGCTCGGCCGTGCGCTCCAGCACGGTCTGTTCGAGCTGGCGGTTGTAGTCGGCCAGGCGGCGGTACAGCAGCCGCACTTCCAGCATGTTATGGATGCGCGTCTGCACTTCGACCAGGTCGAAGGGCTTGCTGACGAAATCCTTGGCGCCGGCCTGGAGCGCGCGCAGCTTGTGCCCGGGCTGGGCGGTGATCACCAGCACCGGCAGGTAGCCGCCGCGCTCGATCTGCTTGAGTCCCTCGATCACCTCGAATCCATCCATCTCCGGCATCTGCAGGTCGAGCAGGATCAGGTCGTAGCCGTGCTCGGCGTGCGCGGCGCACACCGTGCGCGGATCCTGGGTCGTCGAAATATGGAGGTAACCCGCGTTACGCAGCATCTGTTCAAGCAGCATCACGTTCGCTTCCTGGTCGTCGACGATCAGGATATTGCCGCTCAGGATTTCAGAAGGGTCAAGCATGGGGTTCTTTCAAAGTGGTGCGGGGGCCATCAGCTTGCGCCTGGCCGTGTTCGGCCGCATGGCGCATGGCGAGGTCGAGCGCATCCATGAATTCGCGCACGCGGATCGGCTTGGTCAGGTATTGGAAAAATCCCGCTTCCAGGCCTTTTTCGATATCGCGCGGCATGGCGTTGGCCGACAGCGCCACCACCGGAATATGCGCCGTGCCCTTGTCTTCACGCAGCATCTTGAGGGCGCCGTAACCGCTCATGCCGGGCAGGTTGATGTCCATCAGGATCACGTCCGGCTTGCAGGCGCGCGCCATCTCCACCCCGTGGTAGCCGTCGACGGCGGTGAGCAATTGCAGGTCGCCGCGGCGCTCCATCAATTGCTCCACCAGCGCCAGGTTGGCCGGATTGTCTTCCACGTACAGCAAGGTCGGCTGCCTGCCGTTACTGCGCGCGGCGGCGTGGCGGCGGTCGCGCGCCAGGTCGTCGTCGTGCTCCAGCGCCAGCGCCGGTTCGGCCGCGCCGGCGAACTCGACCCAGAACACGGTACCGGTCCCGACCGTGCTGTCGACGCCGATGCGCCCATCCATCAGCTCGACCAGGCGCTTGGTCACGACCAGGCCGATGCCGGTGCCCTCCTCGCCGCTGTTTTCCTGGCCCAGGCGGTTGAACGGCTGGAACAGCTGCGCCAGCTGCGAGGGCGCCAGGCCGGCGCCGGTATCTTCCACGCTCACGCGCACGCGCCCGTCAGCCACCAGGGCGCAGGTCACGTTGACCGAACCGCCCTCGCGGTTGTACTTGATGGCGTTCGACAGCAGGTTGATCATCACCTGCTTGACGCGGGTGCGGTCGGCGTGGATGAACAGGTGCTTGTCGACCACCGGGAAATGCAGTCCCAGTTTGCGCGTGGCCGCCTGCGGGCTGATCATGCCTTCGCAGTCGAGCAGCACCTCGCCCAGCGACATCGATTCCTGCGACATGGTCACCTTGCCCGACTCGACCATCGCCAGGTCGAGGATTTCGTTGATCAGGCGCAGCAGATACCAGCCGCCCTTGAGGATCTGGTCGATCGAGCGCTGCTGGTGCGGGGCCGGCGGCGGCACGTCGGACGCCATCAGCTGGGCGAAGCCGAGCACGGCGTTGAGCGGGGTGCGCAGTTCGTGGCTCATCGAGGACAGGAATTCGGACTTGGCGCGGTTGGCCTTGTCGGCAATGGCGCGCGCGCTTTCCAGTTCGACATTGGTTTCCTGCAGCGCATGTTCGAACTGCTTGCGCTCGGTCACATCGCGCGCGGCGGCGAACACGCCCTGCAGCTTGCGCTCGCGGTCGTAGAAGGTGCTGGCGTTGTACGACACCACCGTCCGCTTGCCGTCGCGCGCCAGCGCGGTCAGCTCGTAATTGGTCACCTTGCCTTCGCGCAGCACGCGCGCGACGGCTTCCTGGGCCCGTTCCGGTTCCGAAAAATAGCTCTTGAACGGCGCCCCGATCAGTTCGTCCCGGGTACAGCCGGTCAGCGCTTCCATCTCCTGGTTGACGTCGCTGATGATGCCGCGCGGATCGGTCGCGATCAGGGCGTCGGTATTCGATTCGATCAGCGAGCGCGTGTAGAACTGCTGGTCGCGCAGGCGCTGGTCGAGCAGCGCCTGTTCGGCCTCGACCTGCTTGCGCGCGGTATTGTCGCTGCCGATCAGCAGGTAGCCGATCACCTTGCCGGGCGCGTCGCGCAGGGCCGTCACCGACACCAGCGCCGGGAAGCGCGTGCCATCCTTGCGGATATAGGTCAGTTCGTAGACGTCTTCGATCCCGCGCAGGGCCTTGAACACCATCGATTCGAAGCCGGTCGCGATCGTTTCGCCCATTTCGCGGCTCAGTTCGGCCGCCCGCGATTCCAGTTCCTGGCGGTCGGAAATATCGGCCGGCGTCATCCTGTCGACCACCTCGGCGGCGGCGTAGCCCAGCATGCGCTCGGCGCCGACGTTGAAAATCTGGATCACGCCCTGGGCATCGGTGGCGATGCTGGAGAAATTGGCGCTGTTGAAAATCGCATCCTGCAGCGCGCCCGACTTGAGCAGGGGCACCGCGTGCAGCGCCCGTTCGGCCTCGGTGCGCATGCCGATGGCGCGCTGGACGCGCACGAACAGCAGCGCCAGGAAGATCAGCAGCAGGATGATGCTGGTCTTGATCAGGTTGACGGCCCCTTCGGAATCGACCGCGTAGTTGAGCGCGATGGCGCCGACCAGCAGCAGCACGGTCAGGGTGGCGCCGAAGCCGATCAGCATCAGGCGTTCGACCGAGGTGTTTTGCATGAAACCGGCGCTCATGCCAGGTTCCCCTGGCGGTGGCGCACGTCCGACAGCAGGCGCGCGAATTCCTTCTTGACGACCGCGTAGCATTCGCACACGTCCTGCTCCAGCCCGGCGCGGTCGAGCACCGTGATATGGCCGCGCCGGTAGCTGATGTAACCGTAGCCCTGCAGGCGCCCGGCCGCTTCGGTCACGCCCTCGCGCCGCACGCCGAGCATGTTGGCGATCAGTTCCTGGGTCATGGTCAGCTCGTTGGTGGGCAGGCGGTCGAGCGTGAGCAACAGCCAGCGGCACAGTTGCTGTTCGACCGAATGATGACGGTTGCACACCGCCGTTTGCGACATTTGCGTCAGCAGGGCCTGGGTGTAGCGCAACAGCAGGCGCATCACGTGACCGCCCCGGTTGAACTCGTCCATCAGGATCGCGGCCGGCAGGCGGTAGGCGTGGCCGCGCGTCTGCACCACGGCGCGGCTGGGCGTGCTGTTGCCGCCCATGAAAATCGACACCCCCAGCACGCCCTCATTGCCGACGCCGGCGATTTCGGAGGAAGCGCCGTTCTCCAATAAATAATGGAGCGAAACGATCGCGCTGGTGGGAAAGTACAAATGATGCAATTTATCGCCCGATTCGGACAATACATCGCCGAGGAGCAAGGGGATCAGTTCGAGGTGCGGAGCCAGGCGGTCGAATTCGGCGTCGAGCAGCGCGGCCAGCAGGTGGTTCTGATTGGGGTCGTGCTTACTGGACATTGGAGATAGCGCTTCCAGTGAAGGCTGCGGTGAATTAGTCCGACAGGGTAACACGCGCGGTCATTCCTAGACGCAATGTATTTTGCAAGCGAACGGGCCGCAGGGGACGGGGCTGGCGCAGGCGGATCTGGCGTCGGCGGCGACAGCCAGGTCGCCATGGCGCGCCGCACCCGGGAATCGATGGATAAGGAGGACATTGCCGGCCATCCGCCGGCCGCCAAACGCGGCCGGCGGATGGCGGTGATAGGGGAGCGCCCTTGATGCGCGGCGACGGGCGTCGCCACGGCATGCGCGCTCGCGCCGGTTCAGAACGAGTGGCGCATGCCCACGTTCAGGGCCGACCAGCCTTTGCCGCCGTCAGGCGCGGTAATGGCCATGTAGCCCGGACCGGTACGGTGCTTCACCAGCGAATAGGCGGTGTAGAAATCGGTGCGGCGCGACACTTTGTAGGTGGCGCCGAAGGCCAGCATGTCGACATCGCGGTTGGCGCGGTCGCGGTCGTTCCTGCGCACGAAGGAGGCCAGGTAGGTCATCGAGCGCACCGGCACGGCAACACCGACCAAGACGTCGCGGCTGTCGGTCGACGGCGTGCTGGCCATGGCCGCGCCGTAGGGATTGTCCGGATTCCACAGCGGCGAGTTACCCCAGCCGCGGTTGGCGCTGTAGGCGGCATAGGCCTTCATGCCGCCCAGGTCGACGTTGGCGGCGGCGATGGAATTCTTGGCGTCCATGCGCACGCCGAGCGCGGTCGCTGGGGCCACTTTGGCAACATTTTTATTCTGGTGGGCGAGACGCAGGGTGACTGGTCCGCCTTCGATCCCGACCGACAAGCCCCAGGCGCGGCTGTTCTGCCGCTCGCGCTCATAGTTACTGAGCGCAATGCCACGCGGCTCGGTCATATCTTGCAAGCCCATGCGCTTGCCCGGATAACCGAATACCTTGGTGGCGGTCTCTGGGGTCCCCGGCTCGAACAGATCGCTCACATCGACCAGGGACAGGCCGTGCTTCGCATCGGAGCCGGCGATGGCAGCCCGGTACACGGACGTTTGTGTCTGGGCATGTGCGCCTGCTGTGCAGGCGCATAAGGCAATAACGGCAAGAGAAGAGGTTTTCATGGCGGTACTCCGTACAATTGATTCTACGCTGATTACGTTATCCTCTTGTAGGAATATTTGTTCTGTCCGTTACCCCACATAGCGCGCTATCATCGTCAATATCGATTCGATTACCGGCCCGACAGGACTTTATAGTGACCAGCAGAAGCACCAGCAGCGCCAGCAGCACCAGCAGCGCCGGCAGCAAAGCGTTCCGTTATCCCAAGATGCCAGGCACCCTGCGCGCCGATGTGCTGGCGGTCTTGCTGGCATCGGACGACATGACAGGGATTGAGAGTATTTTCGACCAAAGAAAACAAAGCTTGAGTACGGTCATCCGCGCCCTGATCCGCAAGTACGGCTGGCCGATCGAACGCAGGGATTTTCCGACCAACACGGCCGATGGCCGGGCTGGCTGGGCCTCGGTGTACTGCCTGCCGCAGGAAGTGATCGACGCGGCGCTGGCCGGCGCCGGACGCGACTGGCTGGAAGGGGTGCGGGCGGCGCGCGCGGCAAGGCGGCGCCGGCCCTTGCGCGCGCCCGCCACCGCGAAAAGCAGGCCGCTCGCGCAAATCGACGAAGAATGAGACGCTGCGGCCAGCTCGCGGCCGCTATTTCACCTCGCAATAGTCTGATCATCAGGAAGCATGGGACCGCACATTTACAAAGTCGCCAATATTGGCCAAGGCTGCCTGGCCGTGATGGCGAAACCGGTCGCAGGCGAATGGATTGACGACGAGTTTTCCGGGATTGCCAGATACGGGATGAGCGGCATGGTGTCCTTGCTCGAACGGCACGAAATCCGCGAACTGGGCCTGACCGACGCGCCTGCGCTGTGCGCGGCCCACGGCATGACATTCACGGCATTCCCGATCGCCGACCGCGGCCTGCCGGCCGCGCCTGGCGTGTTTGCACTGGTGCACGACATTGCTCGCCGTATCGAACAAGGAGCGCATATCGTGATCCATTGCCGCGCAGGCATCGGGCGCACCGGCTTGCTTGCCGCCGCCGTGCTGGTCCGGCACGGCCGTACGCCCGAGGAAGCGTTCAAGCTTGTCTCGGCTGCGCGTGGCGTTCAGGTGCCGGACACCCAGGAACAATACGACTGGGTCGTCCAGCACCGGAAGCGCCTGCAGCTGGTCGAATAAGGCTGTTCAGGCCGTTACAAGAGCCGCCACGGCATGGTCCACATAGCCGTCCGGCCGCACCACCAGGGCTGCCACCCCATCCAGTTCCGCCGCCCTTGCCGGCACCGTTGCCGTGACCGTGTCAAGCCAGGCGCCATCCGGCGGCCCCTGCCAGTCCGGCCGGGCGCCGCCATCGACCCGCAACAGCAGCCAGCGCCCCCCTGCCAGATGCCGGTACACGGACGAGGCCGTGCCATCGGCATGCAGCAGCGGCCAATCGGGCAGCCGGCGCCCGGTCCAGCGCGCGCACGCCTGCCCGCCCCCCGCCACGGGAAGCAGCGCGGCCGGATAGCCAATGCCGAAGCCCGACAGCTCATGCGCCAGGGTCGCGTTCAGTTCCGCCCCTTTCATCAGTTCGCTCAGCGTGGCGCGCAGGGCCTGGCCGGCCGGGTCGAACGCGTCCATCATCAGCGCGCTCTGCGCCAGGGTGTTGCGGTACAGCGCCGCCCCGACCGGATGGCGCTCGGCCTGGTAGCTATCGAGCAGGGACGCCAGCCACGCCGCGTCCGCCCTGCCGCGCAGCGCGCCGGCCAGCTTCCAGCCCAGGTTCATGGCGTCCTGCATGCCGACATTCATTCCTTGCCCGCCCGCCGGCAAGTGGATGTGGGCCGCATCGCCCGCCAAAAAGATCCGCCCCCGACGATATGACTGCGCCAGGCAGGTCTGGTTCGAAAAACGCGACAGCCATTGCGGCGCATGCATGCCGAAATCGTCCCCGGCCACACGCCGCGTCGCCGCCGCCAGTCCCTCCAGGGTGACAGGAACCTCGACCGGCACGCCGATGTCTTGCGCATCGACCACGATCACCCGGTACAGCTCGCCGCCCAGCGGCACCAGCATCAAGCCACCCGCCGCATTGCCCAGGCTGAGCGCGCGGCCCGCCGGGGGCGTGCGCAGCAGCACGTCGCCGAGCATCGCGGTCTTGGTCGGCGGCAAGCCGTCGAAGGCGATGCCGGCCTGGCGCCGCACCAGGCTGCGCGCGCCGTCGGCGCCGACCAGGTAGCGCGCGGCCAGACGGAACGGCGTGGCGGCCCGCGTGCCCGTCACCCACACGCCCTCCTCGTCCTGTCCGCTCGCGTCGAGCGTCGCCCCGCGCCGCAGGTCCACGCCCAGTTCGCCGGCCCACGCTTCCAGCAATTCTTCGGTCACGCTCTGCGCAATGAACAGGGTGAAGGGATAGGTACTGTCGCAGGCGCTGAAATCGAGCCGCGTCGGCAGCCCGGCAAAGTGGCCGCTGGGAATCGGCATGCCGCGCGCCTGGAAGCGCCCTGCCACACCGCGCAGCGCCAGCATTTCCAGCGTACGCCCGTGCATGGTCAGCGCGCGCGACTGCGCCACCCGTTCCGTGCGCCGTTCCAGCACCGTCACGCGCACGCCGGCCAGCGCCAGTTCGCACGCCAGCAACAGCCCGACCGGACCCGCTCCGGCTACGATTACCTCTGCATTGCTTGTCATCGTCATATAAGCTAACATCGTTAGGGGAGCTGCAAAGATAAACCTAACAGCGTTAGAGTGTCAAGGAAAAGAGGAAACATGGGAATATCGCGCGAGGTCGTGATCGCCACGGCGTTGGATTTGCTCGACGAGGTGGGACTGGAGGGATTGACGATGCGCCGCCTGGCAGACGCGCTCGGCATCAAGGCGGCGTCGCTCTACTGGCACTTCGCCAACAAGCAGGTTTTGATGGATGGCATGGCCGACGCGCTGATGGCCGGCGTCGCCACGCACCCGGATGAGGACGCGGCGGCTTCATGGCGCGCTGGCGTGGCGGCCACAGCGCGGGCGGTGCGCGCCGCCCTGCTGGCCCGACGCGACGGCGCCCGCGTGTTTGCCGGCACCTATGTCGTCACCGACAATGTGTTGCGCGTGGCCGAATCGATGATCGGCCCGCTGCGCACGGCGGGCGCCGGCACGCGCATGGCGGGCTGGGGCGCGTTTTCCATCCTGTACTACGTGCTCGGCTTCGTGATGGAGGAACAGGGACTCGATCCGGCCGCCCCGCTCCCGGTCGACGCTGCCGGCCGCCGTGCTCCTTTCGAACAACTGGCAGCGCAACGCTATCCGCACGTGCTGGCGGTCATGGACGCGCTGTTCGACCGCGACTTCGACGCCCGCTTCGAATCCGGACTGGACTTGATCCTGACCGGGCTGGAGGTCAAGATCGGCAGCGGCGCGGCCTAAGTATGTGCGCATAAATTCTTGCAATTTCCAGCTTCCATAAGCGGCGCCTTGCAAGGCATCCGCTTCTGTTCGCCGTAAATCACAATCATTCTGCACACTTAGTTAGAATTCTTCCCAGGCATCGGCGGCCGGCTTCGGTGCCGGCTTCGGTGCCGGCTTGGCCAGCCGGGTCGCGCAGGCGCCAGCCGGCCGGGCCGCCACGGCCGGCTTGACGACGGCGCCGGCCGGCGCGTGCCGTCCTGCCCCGGCGCCTTCGTCCCCATGCAGCTTGAACACGCTGACCGCCTCGGCCAGGTGCACGGCCTGGCTCTGCATGCTCGCGGCGGCGGCGGCGGCCTGTTCGACCAGCGCCGCGTTTTGTTGCGTGGCATTGTCCATCGCGACGATGGCCCCGTTCACCTGATTGATCCCCGCGCTCTGCTCGGCGCTGGCGGCGGCGATCTCGCCCATGATGTCGGCCACCTGGCGCACCGAGCTCATGATCTGCTCCATCGTCGCGCCGGCCTGGTTCACCAGATCGCTGCCGGTCTCCACCTTGCCCACCGAATCGTCGATCAGCGCCTTGATTTCCTTGGCGGCGCCGGCCGAGCGCTGCGCCAGGTTGCGCACCTCGGATGCCACCACGGCAAAACCGCGCCCCTGCTCGCCGGCCCGGGCCGCTTCGACCGCCGCATTCAAGGCCAGGATATTGGTCTGGAAAGCAATCCCGTCGATCACGCTGATGATATCGACAATCTTGCCCGAACTTTCGCGAATCGCGCCCATCGTGCCGACCACGTCGCCGACCACCTTGCCGCCCTTGTTGGCGTGCTCGGCGGCGGAAACGACCAGCGTGTTGGCCTGGCGCGCGTTATCGGCGTTTTGCTTGACGATCGAGGTCAGTTCTTCCATCGACGAGGCGGTCTCTTCCAGGCTGGCGGCCTGGTTTTCTGTGCGCGTGGCCAGGTCCATATTGCCGGCCGCGATTTCCGACGAGGCGGTGGTGATCGTATCGGTGCCGCTGCGCACCGCGCCGACGGTGCGGGTCAGGCCCGCCACCATGTCCTTGAGCGCACTGAGCAGGCGCCCGGTTTCATCCTGGCGCGTCACTTCGATGCGGGTGGTCAGGTCGCCGCGCGCGACCGTCTCGGCCAGCGCCACGGCCTCGCCGATGGGGACCGTGACCGAACGCGTGATCAGCCAGCCCGCCAGCGCCGAGATCGCGGTCGCCAGCGCCAGCAGCAGCAACATCAACAAGGTAGCCGAACGCGACGCCTGCGCCGCTTCCTTGCCGTCGCGCGCCATCAAGCCCGTCTGGTATTTGAGGACCGCGTCGAGCCGGCCGAAGTAAGCGTTCTGCACCGGAATGACTTCCTTGAACAGGAAGGCGACGGCCTCGTCGCGCCCACCCTGCTCGAAGCGCTTGACCGCGTCCGAACGCAGCGCGAAGTACGCGTCGAAGGCCTTGGCCTGGTCCTGGAACAGTTGCCTGGCCTCGTCGGACACCATCATCGCCCCCAGCTTGGCGGACGCTTCGGCGCCGGTGCGGTCGGCGTCGAGCATGCTGCCCAACAAGGTCCTGGCCTGGGCCGGATCGGGCGCCAGCATGGCGTTGCGCAAGGACTGGGCGCCGCGGTTGGCATAGCTGCGCATCACATTGGTCAACTCGACCTGCACGTAGCGGTCGTTGACGATATGGTCGGTCAGGGAACTGGTGTAGCGGATGCGGTCGATGCCGAGCAGCGACATCACCAGCAGGATGCAAATCGTCAAGCCGAACCCGATTGCCAGGCGCGCTCCGATTTTCAGATGGGAAAACATAGACAATCTCCTTGACGAGCATTCACATGGCTAACCGATGAGAACGATTGTAAGCCCGCCGGGCGCAGCCTCGTCAAGGAGTGTTGTTAAGCGGCACACAATGTGCCGCCCCGGATCAGCGCTGGGCCGGCACGAATTCCTGCAGCACCGCCTGGCGCAGCAGCGTCGGCGGCACCAGTCCCTGCGCCAGCACGAAGTCGTTGAAGGCCTGGCGGTTGAACTTCCGGCGCAGAGCGACCTCGGCCGCCTGGCGCGTTTCCATCAGGCGCTGGTAGCCGTAGAAATACGAGGTCGCCTGGCCCGGCGCGCGGAAGGTGTAGCGCTGCATTTCCTGGGTCGCCATGCCCTCCGACAAGCCGACCTCGTCCATCAAGAAGGCTTTCACGCCCTCGGGCGTGATCTCGCCCAGGTTGACCATCGGATCGAGGAAGGCGCGCGCGGCGCGCTGCATGCGGGCTTGCAGCGCGAACAGCTGGCCGTCGAGCGGCTCGTAGGGCTGCATTTCGGCTTCCGCGTACAGGGCCCAGCCCTCCACGTTGACGCTGTTGAAGGCAAATACCGCGCGCGCGGTCGACACGCCGGTCTCGATCATCTTGGCGAATTGCAGTTCGTGGCCGGGACGCGCTTCGTGCGCCGTCAGCGTCCAGGTCGCCGCTTCGTGGGTGAAATCGTCGAAGGCCAGGGTCTTGCCTTTGGCGTCGGGCGGCATGCCGGCGGTCAGGACGAATTCGCCGTATTCGCCGGTGTTGCCGATCAGGCGCGGCGGATTCATGTGCGGGGCCGGCTGCGCGGCGCTCTCGGCCGTGCTGGCCATGCGGATCACCGCCTTGCGCTCGGGCAGCGACACGATCTTCTGCTCGCGCACGGCCGCCTCGATCTGGTTCAGGCGGTCGGCGTACAGGGGCATCACACGCTCGGCCGGAATCTGCTGCTTTTTCAGCTCGGCCATGACGGCGCGGTAATCGGGATTGGCCAGCTTGCGCTCGCGCGCGATCAGGCCCGCCGTGATGTTCATCTGGTTGCGGATCTCGGCGAACGAGGTCAGGGCCTTGGCGATCAATTCCTGAGGGCTGATATCGACGCCGAACTGGCGCAGGTTGTTCGCATAGACCTCGGCCGGCAAACGGTGGTCGCTGCGCGCGCGCGGCAGGATCTGCTTTTTCACATGCTCGTTATAGGCCGTCAGCTGCGTCTCCAACGCGGCGAAACTGGGCTCCCAGCCTTGCAGGTCGCTCTTGCTCAGGAGGTCCTTGATTCCCTTGATCAGGGTCGGGCTGTCGTTGATGGCCTGTTCCACTTCATCCTTGAAAGGACCGATCAGGGTCTTGTTCGCTTTCAGGCGTTCCTGCAGGCGCTCGGCCGCCAGTTCGGTGGCCGGGCGATAGCCCTTGGCCAGGCCGGCGTATTTTTGCAGGCGCACCAGCAGGGTTTTCTGGCGCTCCTTCGGGATGCGCGGATCGAGCGTCTGGCGCACCACGCCGAACAGCTGGGCGGTGAGATTATCGAACGGGACAAAATATTTACGATCCAGCGCCGCCGCGCGCAGCTGGTCTTCGGCGCTGCCGATCAGGATATCGATATCCTGGCGGATCTTGGCATCGGTTTCGCTCTTGCGGCGCTTTTGCAGCTCGGCGATCACGGCGCGCGTATCCTTGTTGGTCTGCTCGAAGTGGTCGCGCGACAGGTCGGTGATCTGCTCGTCGTAACCGTCGACACCGAGGCCGCTGGCGCTTTCGGGCGCGTATTTGGCCATCACATTGAGTACCAGCTTGGCGTTGGCATTGCTTTTGGCGACCCACGCCGGTTCGGCCGCGGAGACAGCGGCGCACAGCGACAGCATGGCCAGCGCGACGGCGGCGCGGATGGTACGGATGGTGGTTTGAGGCTTCGGCATGACGCTCCTTTTTAGTTATACATATGCGGCGCGGCCGAGGACCGGCCGGATGCGCGGACCATAGTTTTACCAGATTAGCGGCGATTGATCAAAGCCTGCCTTGTCACCTTGCGGCGTATGCGCCGAATACCTCGTCGAATGCGGCAAAGGTCCCGCTGTCCCCGCGCTCGAGCACCGCGAACGTCACGTGGCCGAACGCATTCCTGTAGCGCGGGTTATGCAGCAGGTGCGCCGCAAACCAGCGTGCCATGTCGCCGGGCAGGTTGCCGAACACGCCGCAGCCCCAGGCGCCGAGAACCAGGTCGCGATGGCCGTGATGCAGCGCCAGCGACAGCAGCTTGTCGATCCGTTGCAGCATGCACGCTTCCACATCCCGCATGCGTTCCGGTTCGTTGCGCGACAATGCCCCGCGGTTGACGGCCGGCGCGGTCACGAACGACGCCGGATAAGGCGCGTCGAGAAAGGCGTACGCATCGTCGCGAAACACCGGCACCTGCGGCGAATAGATCATGTCGTCGTGATAGATGCAGGATCGCAGGGCGCGATTGGCGTCGTACATGGCCGTCATCTGCGCAATGCAGGCATACAGGCCGGACGACTTGGCCAGGTTTTCTTCCTGCGCTTCGGAGCCGCCCAGAAAACCGCCGCCGGGGTTTTTCGCGGAGGCGAAATTGAGGCACAGCGGGTTCGCACGGCCCGCGCCGACCAGGCGGCGCGCGGCGGACAGGGTCGATTCCCTGCGCACCTCGAACTGCGTCGTTCTCGCTTCGCCGCGCACTGGCGCCTGGCTCAATTCGGCCAGACGTTCGGACGAATAATGCAGCGACTGCGCCTTGGCCAGCGCCAGCGCATCGGCGATCGACACCGATTCCCCGCGCGCATTCCGGTAACTTCCGCATTCCATGACGGCCAGGGTTTCCTGCGCGATTGCGGCCCGACGATCTCGATTGATACTCATTGCATTTCCTTTTTTGTTTTTATGGTGGTCGTTCACTGATACCGCGAACCGCAGCACTGCTGCGCCGTTCGCGTAGCAGCATCATAGATTACTTAGTTTGAAATTACAACTAACTTAGTTGTTGTTTTTAACTAAGCGTGCGGCGGTGGTAGAATCCGGGCTGACGACAACGAGGACAACGATGGGTAACGCCGATCTCACTGAACAGGAATATCTTGCCAGCTACAACGTGCACGCCTTCGATGTGCCATTGACCAGCGTCGACCTGGTGATTTTCACGGTCCGCGAGCAGGCCTTGCAGGTGCTGCTGGTACAGCGTGGGACGCACCCGGCCAAGGGACAATGGGCGCTGCCCGGCGGGTTCATCGACATCCGCAACGATCCGGACCTGGACGGCACGGCCTTGCGCAAGCTGCGCGAAAAAACCGGCGTGACAGCGCCCTATCTCGAACAATTGCAGGGATTCGGCAGTGCCACGCGCGATCCGCGCGGCTGGTCGGCCACGTTCGCCTATTTTGCGCTGATCGGATCGAGCCACATCGAACTGCAGCACGGCGCGGGCGCGGATGCCGCTTCCTGGCATCCGGTGGGAGACACCGGGGTGGACCTGGCGCTGGCCTTCGATCACGGCACGATCCTGTCCACGGCGGTCCAGCGGCTGCGCAACAAGGTCGAATACACCTCGCTCCCGGCGCATCTGCTGGCGCCGGAATTCACCTTGTCCGATTTGCAGCGCGTGTATGAAATCGTGCTGGGGCGGCCGATCGATAAAAGCGCTTTTCGCAAGCGCGTGAAAGAGGGCGACTTTCTGGAAGAAATCACCGGCAAGCAGCGCCACGGCAGCAACCGCCCGGCGCAGCTGTACCGCATCCGCAGCGGCCAGCCGACCGTGTTCTTCAACCGCACGATGGGCGGCTGAAGCGGGCGACGGACGCGGCCCAGGTTAGACCGCCGTGGGCGTCAGTCCGCCAGACGGTCGCGCGGCACCCATCCCTGCACTTTCCTACCGCTTTTGGGATTGGTGTAGTTCGCGTACACGAACGGACCGGAGGCCAGGCTGGTGGTCACGCTGTCGCCCGGCACCACGAACACGCCGGGCATGGCGCAGGCGGGATCGGGCGCGCTCAGGAATTGCAGCCGCCCGCTGCCTGACACCCGGCTCGATAGCGGCGCCGGCAAGGGCTGGGCATGTTTCTGGGCCAGGAAGCCGGCCGCACTGCACAGGCTCGGGGACTCGAACGCCATAACCACCTCGCTGCCCTGCCAGCGATAACTTTCCACGCCAGCCTGCGGGTCGGCCCGGTTGCTCAAGTGAACCACCGGCTCGGCGCCGGACATGGCGGCGCCGGCAAGCTCGCGGCAGCTACCGAACTCCTTCGACATGCTCGGCGCCTCGTCCGACAGTGCCAGCAGCAGAAAGGCGTGCTTGCACCCCGCCACGGGACGGCTGGTGCGCACGACGATGTAGTCGGGTCCGGTGGTGGAAGCGATCGGATACAGGGCCGCGCTGCCTGCGCCGACGGTCGCGATTTTTGTGCCGGCGAGGAGGATGTCGGCCGCCTCCCCACCCGCGATGACCTCTACCTTGCCATGGCGCGAATCGATCATGGTCTTGCCATCGGGCGCCACGGCGAACGCCAGCGGCGGGGCCAGCAAGATCGCGATCGTCAATGTGTTGATATGTATATTGCTCATATGCGTGCCAAAAAGATCGTCGTATTTTATCAGTCGTGCCAACAGCGGCCGGCGGGTGCTGTATTTGCGTATCCCAACGCACGCACCGCGCTCATGGGATCGATTATGATAAGGCTACAATAATTATCTGATTCATATCGCCCCCTATGCACCAATACACGCTTCAGCAAAAAACGTTTCTGCTTCTTCTCGCCATCGTCACCATCGGCTTCGGCTGGATCCTGGCGCCCTACGCCGGCGCCGTATTCTGGGGCGTGGTGCTGGCGATCCTGTTCGCGCCGCTGAACCGCTGGCTGCTCAGGAAGACCAACAACAAACCCAACCTGTCCGCCCTGCTGACCCTGCTGTCGATCGTGGTGATGGTGATCCTGCCGCTGGCCCTGATCTCGGTGTCGCTGGTCGACCAGGCCGCCAGCGTGTACGAGATGGTGCGTTCCGGCGAGCTGAACGTGGCCACCTATTTCAAGAAGATGATGAGCGCGCTGCCTCAGTGGGCCGTCAATCTGCTGGAGCGCTTCGACCTGACCAGCGTGGCCAAGCTGCAGCAGAAGATGTCGGAAGGCGCGGCGCAGGCCAGCCAGACCGTGGCGCGCCAGGCCATCCATGTCGGCAGCTACACTGTCGACCTGATGGTCAGCATGTGCATCATGCTGTACCTGCTGTACTTCCTGCTGCGCGACGGCCAGGTGCTCGCCGCGCGCATCCGCAGCGCCGTGCCGCTGAGCCGCAAGTACAAGCAGCGCCTGTTCAACAATTTCACCGCCGTCACCCGCGCTACCGTCAAGGGCAATATCCTGGTGGCGATTGCGCAGGGTGCGCTGGGCGGGATGATTTTCTGGTTCCTGGATGTGCAGGCGCCGGTGCTGTGGGGCGTGGTGATGGCCTTCCTGTCGCTGCTGCCGGCCATCGGCGCGGCCCTGGTGTGGGCGCCGGTGGCAATCTACTTCCTGGTCACGGGATCGGTGTGGGAAGGCGTGACCCTGATCGCCTTCGGCGTGATCGTGATCGGCCTGGTCGACAACATCCTGCGCCCTATCCTGGTGGGCAAGGATACCAAGATGCCCGATTATGTGGTGCTGCTGTCCACCGTGGGCGGCATGGCGCTGTTCGGCCTGAACGGCTTTGTGATCGGGCCGGTGGTGGCGGCGCTGTTCATCGCGGCCTGGGACTTGTTTGCGTCGGCCAGCGAGTTCCATACCGATTAAGCCGCCCGCCCGCGCGCCTCAGCCGTCCGCCCTGGGATGCCAGCGCTGCAGCGGCGGCGCGGGGCGGTGAACGCCTGAAGGCGCTTATAGAGCAGGCTCGTTTCCAGCAGATTCCAGATGCGCAGCATGGTCTCGATCAGGTCGAACGGCTTGGTCAGGAAATCCTTGGTCCCCAGCGACAAGGAGTATATCGAGATCTTCTACAACCGCCAGCGGCGCCCCTCGCGCCTTGGCTACGTGTCGCCAGCATCATTCGCCGAAAACTTCAGGGAAGAAGCGCTGGTTGCTTGAAACGGACGTGTCCACTATTGACAGTACACCTCATTTTTTAGTGCCCGGACAGTTGCACACGCCGAACAAGCGGTAGCCGCACTGAAAGAAAATGGTTTTGATCAGTACAATTGTGGAGCAACCAGTGCAAGCAATGGCGCCCTGCTGGCGCAGAATCGCTGCCGGAGCCAGGCAACTTTCGCTGAACGGCAAGCTAGTGCCTACATCCGATGTCCACATGGTCGACCGGCGGCTTTGGGGCGAAACCGGGCCCTCAACGTCAACCCCACCCGCCTTAGCGTGCTATTTTTTCCGTTTCCCCTCTTCACCCCTAACGATGTGGGTTCGGCTTGGGACACCTGGGCATCAAAATGCGGGCGCATGTCGCGGCAGCGGGCGCACCATTCAGAATGAACAGCAGCGCATCCCTTACCGCAGGCGTTGGGCCAGCATGTCGGCATCGTGCCACGGGTCGAGCGCGGTCTTCATGCGCCAGTACCGCTGTCCGCAAACTGGTCGCGTAGCTTGTCCACAGAGCGGATTTGCAATGGTGCAGCAGCGCGTATCGAAAGCCGGACGTGCGGAGCGCCTGACTCACTGAGAGGGAGCGCGAGCAAGTATTGGGCCGCGATACCGCGCTCGGCTTGTACGGCGTGCTTCAGTAGGGACAGGGCGCGCACAGGGTTGAGCACTTGCCCCTGCAGATATTGCTGACCTTCTGCCAGCCGAACGCTGGAATGGCCAGCAATGGCGTCGGCGTCAGGAACAGGCAGGCCCAGATCGGCATCCTGGCGGGCATCGCCAAGCTCCGGGGTGTCGGACCCGGCATGCGGTTCTGGCAGGACCAGCGCGCTGGCGCGCAGGCCGACCCCGGTGATCGTTTGCCATACCCAGCCAGCGTAGCGCGCAGTGGCCGGGTCGCGCATCTGGGCGATCACGTAAGGCAAGTGCGCACTGTCGCCATGGTAAGCAATGAAGCGCAGGGCCACCCGAGCCGGCATGAAATTAATCAGTGCCGCCAGGTTAGGATTGCCGATGGGTATTAGTCTGGCCAACAACTGCACCCAGCGTTGCAGGCGGCGCAGGGCTTGTTTGCGGTACCAGCCGGTTGCCGCGTTGTGCAGTTTGACCTGGACAATCACGCATTGCCACAGGGCTTCGGCCGCCACCATTGCGTCTTCGGCATCATCGTTTGCACGAAGGGGCGGACGGCCGCCAAGCGCAATCGCCGCTTCAGCCCGCACGGCCAGGGATGGATCCTGCAGACCGGCGCGCAGGGCCGCATCGTGCAGGCTATCGCCCGCACTGGCGGCAGCGGCAACACGACAGGCAGCCGCGCGCACATGCTCGTCGGGGCTGTCCAGGAACAACGCCAGTGGCTGCGCCAAGGATGGCGTGGCGGCAGCGCCCAGCAAGGCGCTGGCACGCAAGGCCACAGCTTGACGAATGGGATCGCTGGTGGGCGCGCTCCACGCATAAATGATGGCAGCCGCTTGCGCGTGCGGCACCCAGCCGAACGCACTGATCACGCCGCGCAGCAATTCATCGGGACGGGCGCGCACATGTGCCATCAATTCATCGAGCTGCGCCGCGTTGCCCGCTTGCAGCGCCAGGCAAGTGCAGACAAATGCTTCGCCGGGCTTCTTCCAGCGCTCCAGCGCGGCAAGGGCCTGGGCCCAACCGTCAGAGCCTGCCACTGCCAGCCCTTCGAGGTGTGCAGCAAGCATTGCGCTGAAGCGCCCCAGCTCGGCCAGGGTCAGGTGTGGTGAACTCGCCGAGCCGTCATGCTGCGACCAATAGAAGGCAGCATCTTCCGCATGGCGGCGCACCAGCGGCGCAATAATCGGGAAAGGGACTGGATCAGTCTTCATTGCATCGTCAAGCTCAAGGTGGGTATAGCGGGAATACGGTAGTGGTCCAGCCGGCACGGCGCCCGCACCATGTCGGCAGCGCCGGTCGCACCGCTCACGGCGCGCCCGACTTGCGCATGGCCATTTCCATTTCGCCGCGCAGGAACAGGTTGTGCCACTGGCCGTTCTCCATAAATGCAGCTCCGCCCAAGCCAGCCATCAACATTACGCCGTCGTTGACCGACAGGCTGCCGGAGCATACGTAGATTTCCGAGGGCAGGCCGCTGGCCCGCGCCAGCTTGCCGTTCTCGATCGTCCAGACCCCGTTATCGTTGGTGCACCAGACTTTGCCTTCGTGCCAGACCATGTCCTTGAACCCGAGGCTGATGCCGCCGTCATAGATTTTCTTCCAGCGGTTTTCGCGCCCCATGAAAGTCAATCCCTCGTAGCACGAGATATAGACATTGCCATCGCCGCCGCAGCAGACCGTCGTGGTCCAGATATTGGTGGGGAAAGACACCTGCTGCCACGTTTTGCCGTTGTAGTGCCAGACGTCGCCCTTGCCGCCAACTGCATACAGATCGTTTTCGTTGAATCCGGCGATGTCATCGAAGCCGTCGTCAGTCGAATTCACCAGCTTCGGAATGGCCTCCGAGTGCGAAAACCATTCGCCCTTGCCAAGCCGCTTGCCAACCGACCTGTTACCGCCGCATACATAGGCGTAGCCTTCGATCATCTTGATGCGAAAGATCGACCCGCGGCGCACGGGACTGCCCTTGCATTCCTGGACCGGGGTATCCATGTAGCTGACACCGCTACCGATCACATAGGCCGAGGTATCCTCCATTTCCAGTGCAATGAACTGACTCTGCGGCTTTGTCGCCGCGCCGATGTACACGGTCGCCCATTCTTCCAGCAGCGTTGAGCCCCACTGCTTGCCTGCGTCTCCATTACGGAAAAACGTCACCAAGTGCTTGTTGCGACGGTCCCGGCTACGTCCGCTTTTTTCCTCTGCCTCGACTTCTTCGTCGGTAAACCAGCGATCGGCAATGAAACCAAAACGCGTCCGGTCGCGCACGGCACATCCATAGACATAAAACGTGCTGAGGTGGGTGGCATATTCCTTCATTGTAATCTGCATATTCGTCCTATCCGTTGTCTGCATTATTCACGGGTGGTGGCGTTTTCTTCGTGCCACCGCCGACGCCTGCATTGGCATTCAATTCCTTGCCATCGCACTTGTAGTGCGCATCGAGCTGGGCTTCCAGGCATTTCCGGTCACACTGGATTGCGCCGGCCTTCTGCACTGCATCGACCGCGCGCTCCTTGGCTTCGTCATAGGACAGCTTGGTTTTGCCGGTGTCCTTCGTATAGCGGTCCATGGCCTTCTTCAAATTCGAGTGCGCCATACCGTGGCTACCATGAAGCGCCGCATTATTGGCGCCTTCCAGACACATAGTCGGTGCATTCTCGTAATCGTACCCGTCGCAGCCGGCGCCTTCGACCATAGCATTCGGGAGAATATGATGGCCGGTCTGGCCAGGGCAGCAACCAAGCCCGTGTTTTGCCTGCGACTTGGCCTTACTGTTTGTTACCGTGGTTTTCTTGCCGCTGGCCGCCGTGCGCTTGGCGCTTTCTTCTTTATCCGTACTGCCGTCGCTATCCGCATTTTTATAGGGCACCAGCAGGCATTTGCGGGCTCGCAGGCACGTGTCGAGCTGCGCCATCAGGCTCATGGCATCCGCATAGGCGCGATGCGGTTCTTTCTGGTAGCTGCCGAGGATATCCTTGGCCTTGTCGCCGATATTCTTAATTTTTTCCAAGGCGCCTAATGCAGCCTTGCCTTTGTCGCCGACCAATTCCGCCAGCTGTTTAGCTGTAAAGCGGTTCGCGGTCAGTCGTCATCTGCACCGGGAAAAGGTATACGTTGGATGTATCGGCCATCACACTTTCCTCCGCTTCGCCGCGTCCAATGCGCTGCTCCACACCTCATATTTTAGGTGCGTTTAAAGCACCTTCCAAGCACATTCGCGCCCCGTTTTTTTTGATAACTGGCCCCCATTCTTGAATTATGTACACCGGACCGTTTTTCGCTACGATGACACCGGCTTGCGTGCGTGCTTGCTCAATCAACGAGGTGACCGTCTTCTTATCGATACCGGTCCTCTCAGCCAGCTTGACGAGCGTAGCTGAATCCAGCGAATCGATTGCTGCGAGAACGCTAAGCATACGACGTAAATCTCCCTTGGGGTACTGCGGAGGTTGATCCATTTTAAACCTAAATTGAGTGCGTTTATCGCACCTATCATAGCGCGCTTGCGAACATGGTTTCGAGCTTTTTTTGCGATACCTGCGTGTTACTTGTGTTACGTGACAACGTCGATCTACGATTTCTATAACCCTATTGCCCAGGGCTTAAATATTCGGAGGATACAATGTCTGCTGCAGCACCTGCGCATCTATCAAACGACATCCCCATCCGCGTGATGACCGCAACACATTCTGTGTTCGTGTACGCAATTGACCTTAAGCAGGCGGGGGCCAGACTTATTCAGGAGTTGGCTATAAGACAATACTATCTTAGTTGGACAGCAGCACATGTAAAAGCCGCAGAAGCACTCAAGGCGAAGTACGTGTGGCTGGTCGGTCATGGCGAAAAAACAAGCACAGCAATTGTAAATGCAAGTTCCAAGCCAGTGATCGAGATGCTCGACATAGTTACCTGGTGCGAAGCAAACGGTGCTACCCATATTATCGATACTTGTTGCGCGCCACTTAGCCGCTTGGGCGTGGTCAAGAAATCCAAAACGACGCTAAAGTATTACTGCAAGAAAGATGACGACGGAATCACTCAAATATTAGGTAACACCACGTTGGAAAATTGGTGGGCAACCGAGCAATTCGAACAAAGACATTAGATAGGAGTCGACAAGTACATTTCGGCCTCATTCCTTTGCAGAGCCACCAGGAAGGCGGGCAAGTCATCGGTCCCGATTGCGGCATGATGGCCCTCGCCCTCGGCTTGAGCGCCCCGCGCATATCCGGCACCGGGTTGTACTTGATCAAACCCTTGGCAATGGCAAAGCGGAATATCTGGCTGCACAGCTGCCCCAAGCGGGCCGCCATATCGACGACGCCCCGCTTTTCCACCAGCCGCAGCACGTCCAACAACCGCGGCGCATCGACATCGACAATAGCGCGCTCGCCAATCATCGGGAAAACATCGTTCTGCAGCCGGTTAATTGCCTCCTTGGCGGTGTCTTCCTTCCACGTCTCTGACTGGGCTGCCAAACCATCTTATAGTACTTCCGAAAACTAAAAACCCGCGTTCTCACTGGGAGAGTCGCGGGCTCTGGCACTTCAAAAGACTTCACAAAACTATTTCTTGGCGGAAGCGGTGAGATTCGAACTCACGAACGGCTCACACCGTCGCCAGTTTTCAAGACTGGTGCCTTCAACCGCTCGGCCACGCTTCCTGCAGAACGCGATTATACAGAAAACCACCTGCCTTGGGCAATGTGCCCTCAGCCCGTTGCCCACTCCGCGGGGGCAACGCCGACCACGGCCGCTTGCGCCACCGTGATCAGGTTCTCCGGCGTCAAGGTCGTCGCCAGCACCCCCTGCAACTTCATCATCGTGACAAACGCCGCGTCCGGTCCCGCCGCGCCATCCGCATCGAACTGCACCAGCGTATCGTTTCCGCTCTGCAGGTAGCGCAGCACACCGCCGGCGAAGGGGTCGCCCTGCGGCACCGCACCGGTCAGCAAGGCCGACACGTCGATCCGGTCGCCGCCCGCGCCCACCGCAAAGTCGCGCACGCTGAACAGGCTGGTCCCCATGCTCCCCAGCACGCCAAAGCGGTCGCTCCCGCCCCCACCGATGGCTGTCACCAGGTTCGAATTTTGGGTCGCGCGCGTCAGGATGATGGCGTCGTCGCCCTCGCCGCCGTTGGCGACCACCCGCCCTTGCGCCACGTGATCGTTGGCGTTGATCTCGATCCGGTCGTTGCCGCTGCCGCCGAACGCCCCCACCTCGCCATCGGTCTGCACCTTGATGAGGTCATTGCCGGTGCCGCCATTGAGCAGGCCGTCGATGACGGCGCCGACCATCGTGTCGTCCCCCGCTCCGCCGTCGAGCACGTAGTGGCCGTAGTAGACGGACATCCTGTCGTTGCCGTTGCCACCGTTAAGCACATCGTTGCCGCTGTCACCGAACAGCTCGTCGTCGCCGTCACCGCCGTTGAGCACGTCGTCACCCGCGTGTCCGGCCAGCATGTCATCGCCGCTGCCGCCGTTGAGCGTGTCGTCGCCATCCTGGCCGTTCAGGTAATCGCCGCCCGCGCCGCCGTCGAGCAGGTCGTTGCCCGAGTAACCGTTCAGGTCGTCGTTGCCGTCGCCGCCACGCACGACATCGTTGCCGGCATTCGCCCAGACCTGGTCGTTACCGGCGCCGCCGTCGATGGTGTCGTCGAGCACGCCGCCGCGCAGCTGGTCGTCGCCAGGGCCGGCCTGGATCGTCATGCCGCGCTGCGAGCCATCCTGGTTGTAGCCTTCCGAAAAATTGTTCGGCAGCACGTCCTGCGCGCGCACGCCGCTCAGGGTGGCGACAGTGCGAAAGCCGCTGGCGGTGCCGGCGGCGCCATCGTCGTCGACCTGCACCAGCGTGTCCTTGCCCTGTTGCAGCAGGCGCGCGAAACCGGGCGCGCCGAAGGGATTGGTTTCGTATGCCTGGAACAGCTGCGACAAGCCCAGCTGGTCGCCATCGGGACCGGCCGTAAAATCGTCGATAAACAGCTGTTCGGCATGCTCGCCGTGCGACAGGGAAAAGATATCGCTGCCGGCGCCGCCGCTGGCATGGACCGTCATGGCCGCTGGCGCCGCATGGAAGACCATGCGGTCGGCGCCGTCGCCGCCCGACACCAGCACACTGCTTGCGAGCGCGCCATCCATCGGCGCGCTGACGCTGAGATAGTCGTTGCCCGCACCGCCGTACAGGCTGTCGTTGCCGTTGCCGCCGTCCAGCACGTCATTGTCGGCGCCGCCTTCCAGGCGGTCGGCGCCGGCCCCGATGGCGATCAGGTTGTCGTTGCCCGCACCGCCGGCGAGGATATTGCTGCCGATATCGTCGCGCAGGTAGTCGCCGCCGTCGCCGCCCCGCAGGACGTCGTCGCCGGCGCCGCCGTCGATCTGGTCGGTGCCCGCTTCGCCGTCGACCAGGTCGTTGCCGGCATCGCCGGACAGGGTGTCGTCGCCCGCGCCGCCGTACACGCTGTCGGCGCCATCGCCGCCGTACAGGCGGTCGCCCGAGCCGTTTTCGTCGCCGCCGTCGATGTAGTCGTTGCCGCCGCTGCCGAAGATGAGGTCGGCCCCGCCCAGGCCGAACAGCCGGTCGTCGAGCGCGCCGCCGCGCAGGATGTCATTGTTTTCCGTGCCGGTCAGGTTCAGGCCGGCGACAAGGAAGTTCGCCGGGCGCGGCAGCGCTTCCCCGGCCTCGTACAGTTTCAACAGGGTGGGCATGGGAACTCCTCGCAGAAGTGTCCATCGCGGCAAAAGGGACGATCCGCCGGGTGCGGATCGCCATGATGCGCCGTTCCGCCGCCAGTGCCGGAACGCACATCGCCACGGCCTTTACCGGACAAGGCGCGTGGCGACGGTTCTTTCCTGGCGCTTCGATCAACCCAGCACGAAGTCCGCCGCCGGCACGCCAATCAGTTCTACGGGGGCACTGCCGACATGGACCACGTTATCGCCGCTCATGCTGGTCGCGACCACGTTTTGCAGGGTCATCAGGGTAGCGGCGGCCAGCGGGCCGGCGCCGTCGGCGTCGAAGCGCACCAGGGTGGCGCTGCCGCTCTGCACGAACTCCAGCACCCCGGCCGGCGCCGCCAGGCCGCGCAGGTCGATGCGGTCGCCGCCCGCGCCGGCCGCGAAATCCTTGACCGTCAGGCTGCCCAGGCGCCCTTCCCCGCGCAGCACGTAGGTATCGACGCCGGCGCCGCCGCTGGCGTTGACGGCCGTGTTGTCGAGCGCCGCGCGCGTGAAGACGATGGTGTCGGCATCCTCGCCGCCGGAAGCGACCACACGCCCGGCCAGCGCCTGCTGTGTTCCGGTAATCTCGATCAGGTCGGCGCCGCGCCCGCCGAACAGGCCGCTGTAGCCGCTGCCGCCGACCTTCAGCGCATCGTTGCCATTGCCACCGTTCAGTTGCACGTTGCCGCTGCCGCCATCGAGCGTGTCGTTGCCGGCGCCGCCTTCGAGCACATCGTCGCCCTGGTCGGCGAACAGCGCATCGTCGCCGTTGCCGCCGTTGACGGTGTCGGTGCCGGCGCCGCCGTGCAGGATGTCATTGCCTTCGCCGCCGCTCAGCTCGTCGTTGCCGGCGCCGCCGTCGAGGTGGTCGTCGCCATCGCCGGCCTTGAGGATGTCGGCGCCGTCGCCGCCGTCCAGCGTGTCCTCCTCGGTGCCGCCGTCGAGCAGGTCGTCGCCCAGGCCGCCCCGCAGCGTGTCGCGCAGGCTGCCGCCGTCGAGCACGTCGTTGCCGGCGCCACCGTCGAGTACGTCGTGGCCGGATGCCCCCACCAGGCTGTCGTCGCCATCCTCGCCGTACATGGTGTCGCTATCGACCTCGCCGTCGAGGGTATCGTTGCCCGCCCCGCCGTACAGCGTGTCGTTGCCATAGTTGCCCTTGAGCAGATCGTTACCCAGGAAACCATACAGCTTGTCGTGGCCCCAGCCGCCGTCGAGCACATCGTTGCTGCGCGCGCCGTCCAGCACTTCGTCGTAGTGCATGCCGGTCAGATGGATGCCATCCTCGGAGCCGTTCGGGTTCATGCCGCCGACGATGTGCCTGGCGTTCAGCTGCGAGGGGACCACCCCGTCGATGGTCAGAATGGTGCGAAAGCCCGCTGCGCCGCCGGCCGCGCCGTCCGCGTCGAACTGCAGCAAGGTGCTGTTGCCGCGCTGCTCGACGCGCAGGTAGCCGAGCGCGCCGAAAGGATTGCTGGTGTAATTGGCGGCCACCTGCGGAATCAGGGCGTCCAGGTCGATCCGGTCGATGCCGTAGTCGAGACGGAAGCCGCCGATATAGACCTGCCCGGCGTGGGCGCCAGGGGCGAACGCGAAGGTGTTGCCGCCGAACTCGCCGCCGCTGACGACGACATCCTGGAATGCCAGCGAGCTGCCGAACGTGAGCACGTCGTCGCCAGCGACCTTCACGTTGACGGTGCCCTTGGCGCCGCCCGTGAAATCGGTAAACACGTGGTTGCCGCCCCAGCCGCCGTCGATCGTATCGCCGGCGCCGCCGGTGATGGTGTCGTCGCCGTCGCCGCCGTCGACCTTGTCGCTGCCGCTGCCGGTGGTGACGATCAGGTCGTTGCCGGAGCCGCCGAGCAGGACGTTGTTTCCCTGGATATCGGTAAGGATGTCGTCGTCATAGTCGCCGCTCAGGTAGTCGTCGCCCACGCCGCCGGTCAGGACATCCTTGCCGGCGCCGCCCACGATGCTGTCCTTGCCGCCGTCGCCGGCCAGGGTATCGTCGCCGGCCCCGCCGAAGACGCTGTCGTCGCCGTCCCCGCCTTGCTGCAGGTCGTTATCGGCGCCGCCTTCGACCAGGTCGTCGCCGGCGCCGCCGAGCAGGGTGTCGCTGCCCGCCAGGCCGATCAGGTGTTCGGCGCGTGCGTCACCGTCGATGCTGTCGGCGCCGGCCGTGCCGGTCAGCACCCGGGAGAAGAAGCCGGCCGCGGGATCGTAGCCCTGCTTGAAATTGGCGGCGGTCAGGCTGGTCGCGACGACGTTGCGCAGGGTCATCAGGTCGATGAAGGCGCCGGCGCTGCCGGCCGCGCCGTCGCGGTCGTAGCGCAGGACGGTGTCGGCGCCGCGCTGTTCGAGGCGCAGGAAGCCGTCGCTGCCGAAGGGGTTGCCGTTATACCCCCACGAGGAGCCGCCCAGGTACAGGTCGATCAGGTCGTTCCCGGCGCCCGCCGAAAAATCGCTGACCGTCACCCGCGGGTTGGTCTCGGGCCCGCCGTACGTCCACATCTTGAAGGTATCGCGCCCACTGCCGCCGCTCGCGTTCACCGTCACCTCCGGCGCTCCCTCGCCGATATGGATGATATCGTCGCCGGCGCCGCCGGTCACCTGGAAGGTGCCGGTCTTGGTGGGCTGGTAACCGCCGCCGACGCTCAACTCGTCGTTGCCATCGCCGCCGTCGAGCAGGCTGTCGCCGGCGTAGTCGACCGACAGCATGTCCTTGCCCGCGCCGCCGAGCAGGGTATTCGCGCCCACGCCGCCGTACAGATAGTCGTTGCCCTCGCCCCCGTCGAGCAAGTCGTTGCCATTGAAGCCGTACAAGGTGTCGTCGCCATCCCCGCCGAGCAGGGTGTCGTGGCCGTCGCCCGACGAGATGGTGTCGTTGCCGCCATGGCCTTCGTAGCGGTCGTTCAGGTGCGAGCCGGAGAAACTGTCGTTGCGGCTGCCGCCGACGATGGTCTCGCCGTCGTCGATGCCGGCCGGCGTGAGCAAGCTGGTCGAGATGGCCGGGGCGACCGCGCCGGCGGCCACGCCTTCGAGCCGCAGCACGGTCTTGAAGGCCCACGCCGTGCCCTTGGCGCCGTCGGCGTCGAATTGCAGCAGGGTGTCGGCGCCATCCTGCACCAGTTTCAGGTAGCCGCGCGCGCCCGAAAACGGGTCGCCCAGGGACAGGTCGACGCCGGCCAGCAGCTTGCTGACGTCGATCCGGTCGCCCCCGGGGCCGGTGGCGAAATCGGTGACGGTGTAGCCGGCCGGGCCGCTGTCGCGTTCGAGCAGGTAGACATCGCTTCCGCCGCCGCCGGTCACGCGCGCCGTGCCCTTGTTCAGGAAGGCCACGCTGAACAGGTCGTTGCCCTCGCCGCCGTCGGCCAGGGTGGTGGCCGCCGCTTCGGCGGCGCGCGTGCGGATGTTGAGGCGGTCGGCGCCGGCGCCGCCGATAAAGGTGTCCTGGCCGTCGCCCAGCAGCACGTCGTTGTCGGCGCCGCCGTCGAGCACGCTGTTGCCGCCCCGTTCGGAGTACAGCAGGTCGACCCCGGCGCCGCCCGTCAGCAGGTCGCGCCCTTCGTAATCGTTGAGCGTGTCGTGGCCGGCGCCGCCCTGCAGGGTGTCGTTGCCCAGTTCGCCCCGCAGCTGGTCGTTGCCGGCGCCGCCATCGGCGAAGTCGTTGCCGAAATTGCCGTTCAGGTTATCCGTGCCGCGCCCGCCCAGCAGGGTGTCGTTGCCGTCGAAGCCGAACAGGTCGTCGTACCCGGCAGGCGAGTCGTCGTCCGGGTCGTTGCTCATGATGTAGTCGTCGCCGGCATAGCCCCACATCCGGTCCGAGCCCCCATTGCCCGAAATGGTGTCGTTCAGTTCGGAGCCATACAGCGTGTCGTCGCCGCCCGAACCCTGCAGCTCGCGGCCGGCCAGGGTGGTGCCGGCATTCATCTGGATGACATTGTTGCCCGTCAGGCCGGCGGGGTGGGCAATGCTGGCGTCGAAAGTGCTCATCTGGTTCCTGTGAGTGATGTTACGGTGACGGCAATATTATCAACATTATCATGCCTTTACCCGATACGGATGTACAGAAGGTAAAATTAATCTCTTTGTAACAAGCTGTGACAGCGGCGACCGCCTTGGCGCCGCGCCGCCGCTCGTCTCAGCCGATCAGGTAGGCGTCGCTGGCCAGCCCGACCAGTTCCAGCGGCGCGCCGGGAGCGAGCACATTGTCGGGCGTCAGGGTGTCGGCCACCACGTTCTGCAGGGTCATCAGGGTGGCGGCGGCCAGCGGGCCGGCGCCGTCGGCGTCGAAGCGCACCAGGGTGGCGCTGCCGCTCTGCACGAACTCGAGCACCCCGGCCGGCGCCGCCAGGCCGCGCAGGTCGATGCGGTCGCCGCCCGCGCCGGCGCTAAAATCCTTGACCGACAGGCTGCCCAGGCGCCCTTCGCCGCGCAGCACGTAGGTGTCGACGCCGGCGCCGCCGCTGGCGTTGACGGCGGTGTTGTCGAGCGCCGCGCGCGTGAAGACGATGGTGTCGGCATCCTCGCCGCCGGAGGCGACCACGCGCCCGGCCAGCGCCTGCTGTGTTCCGGTAATCTCGATCAGGTCGGCGCCGCGCCCGCCGAACAGGCCGCTGTTGCCGCTGCCGCCCAGCTTGAGCACATCGTTGCCGTTGCCGCCGTTGAGCTGCACGCTGCCGCTGCCGCCATCGAGCGTGTCGTTGCCGGCGCCGCCGTCGAGCACGTCGTCGCCCTGGTCGGCGAACAGCGCATCGTCGCCGTTGCCGCCGTTGACGGTGTCGTTTCCGGCGCCGCTGCGCAGGATGTCGTTTCCGTCGCCGCCGCTCAGCTCGTCGTTGCCGGCGCCGCCGTCGAGGCGGTCGTCGCCATCGCCGTCCCGCAGCAGGTCGGCGCCGTCGCCGCCGTCCAGCGTATCGTTGCCGCTGCCGCCGTCGAGCGCGTCATCGCCCTGCCCGCCCTCCAGCAGGTCGAGCCCGCTACCGCCGTCGAGCGCGTCGTTGCCCGTACCGCCGTCGAGCTTGTCGTCCGCCTCGCCGCCCGCCAGGCTGTCGGCGCCATCCTCGCCGAACAGCAGGTCGTTCTCGTCATTGCCTTCGAGGCGGTCGTTGCCCACGCCGCCATACAGCGTGTCGTTGCCGAAACTCCCCTTGAGCAGATCGTCAGCCTGGAAACCGTAGACCTTGTCATCGCCCCAGCCGCCGTCGAGCGTGTCGTTGCTGCGTCCGCCGTTGATGGTCTCGCTGTAGTGCGAACCCCACATGTCGATGCCATCTTCCGACCCGTTCGGATTCATGCCGCCGGCGATGTGGCTGGCGTTGAGCTGGGCGGGCGTGACGCCGTCGATCGTGAGGATGGTGCGAAAACTTGCCGCGCTGCCGGCGGCGCCGTCCTCGTCGAACTGCAGCACGGTGCTGTTGCCGCGCTGCTCGACGCGCAGGTAGCCGAGCGCGCCGAAGGGGTTGCTGACGTAATTGGCCGCGACCTGCGGAATCAGCGCGTCCAGGTCGATCACGTCGCTGGCATTGTCCAGATCGAAGTCGGTGATGGTGACCTGGCCGGCATGGCTGCCGGGCGCGAAGGCATAGGTGTTGCCGCCGTAGCCGATATCGCTGGCGATGACGTCCTGGAATGCCAGCGCGGGGCCGAAGATGAACAGGTCGTCGCCCGAGCTGCCCACCAGGCGCACCGTACCTTTGGCGCCGCCGGTGAAATCGGCGAGCAGGCGGTTGTTGCCCGGGCCGCCGTCGAGCGTGTCGCCGGCGCCGCCGGCCACGGTGTCGTCGCCGGAACCGGCGTCGACCGTGTCGCTGCCGCTGCCGGTGGTGACGATCAGGTCGTTGCCATAGCCGCCCGTCAGCAGGTTGTTGCCGACAACGTCGGTGAGGAGGTCGTCGTCGGCGTCGCCGTGGAGCACGTCGTCGCCCGCGCCGCCGGTCAGGACATCCCGGCCGGCCCCGCCCACCACGCTGTCGTTGCCCTCTTCGCCGGCCAGCGTGTCGTCGCCCGCGCCGCCGAAGACGCTGTCGTTGCCGCTGCCGCCTTGCAGCAGGTCGCCATCGGCGCCGCCTTCGGCCAGGTCGTCACCGGCGCCGCCGAGCAGGGTGTCGCTGCCGTCCAGGCCGATGAGGTGTTCGGCGCGCGCATCGCCTTCGATGCTGTCGGCGCCGGCCGTGCCGGTCAGCACCCGGCTGAAGAAGCCGGCCGCGGGATCGTAGCCCTGCTTGAAATTGGCGGCGGTCAGGCTGTTCGCGCTGACATTGCGCAGGGTCAGCACGTCCATCAGGGCATACGCGGCGCCGGCCGCGCCGTCCTTGTCATGGCGCAGTACCGTGTCGGCGCCGCGCTGTTCCAGGCGCAGGTAGCCGTCGACGCCGAACGGGTTGCCGCTGTAATCCCACCAGAGGCCCGACAGCGACAGGTCGAGCTGGTCGCCGCCGGCGCCCGCCGCAAAGTCGGTCAGCCGCACGTTCGCGGTGCTTTCAGGTATGCCATACAGCGACAGGCGGAAGGTGTCGCTTCCGCTGCCGCCGCTCGCATTCACGATCACGTCCGGCGGCCCGTCGCCGATTTCGAACCTGTCGTCGCCGGCGCCGCCCAGGGCCTGCACCGTGCCGAACCTGAGGGACGTCCAGCCGCCCAACCTCAGGATGTCGTTGCCATCAGCGGCGTCGAGCAGGCTGTCGCCGGCGTAGTCGGTCGACAGCGTGTCGTTGCCTGCGCCGCCGAGCACGATATTCGAGCCTGCGCCGCCGGACACCAGGTCGTCGCCCTCGCCACCGTCGATCCGGTCGTCGCCCTCTTCGCCGAACAGCCAGTCGGCGCCGTCGCCGCCCGACAGGGTATCGTTGCCCGCACCGGCCTGCACGGTGTCGGCGCCGCCATTGCTCTCGTAGCGGTCGTTCAGGTGGGAGCCGGCAATGTCATCGATGCGGCCGTCGCCGATCAAGGTCTCGCCCACGTCGATGCCTTCCGGCGTGAGCACGCTGGCCGAAACAGCCGGCGCCACCGACCCGGCGGCCACGCCCTCGAGCCGCAGCACGGTCCGGAAGGCGGACGCCGTGCCCGCCGCGCCGTCGGCGTCGAACTGGAGCAGGGTGTCGGCCCCGTCCTGCACCAGTTTCAGGTAGCCGCGTTCGCTGGAAAACGGGTCGCCCAGGGACAGGTCGACGCCGGCCAGCAGCTTGCTGACGTCGATCCGGTCGCCCCCGGGGCCGGCGGCGAAATCGGTGACGGTGTAGCCGGCCGGGCCGCTCTCGCGCTCAAGCAGGTAGACATCGCTCCCGCCGCCGCCGCTCACGCGCGCCGTGCCCTGGTTGAGGAAGGCCACGCTGAACAGGTCGTTGCCCTCGCCGCCGTCGGCCACGGTGGTGCCCGCCGCTTCGGCGGCGCGCGTGCGGATGTTGAGGCGGTCGGCGCCGGCGCCGCCGATATAGGTGTCCTGGCCGTCGCCCAGCAGCACGTCGTTGTCGGCGCCGCCGTCGAGCAGGCTGCTGCCGCCCCGTTCGGAATACAGCAGGTCGACCCCGGCGCCGCCCGTCAGCAGGTCGCGCCCTTCGTAATCGTTGAGCGTGTCGTGGCCGGCGCCGCCCTGCAGGGTGTCGTTGCCCAGTTCGCCCCGCAGCTGGTCGTTGCCGGCGCCGCCATCGGCGAAGTCGTTGCCGAAATTGCCGTTCAGGTTATCGCTGCCGCGCCCGCCCAGCAGAGTGTCGTTGCCGTCGAAGCCGAACAGGTCGTCGTACCCGGCAGGCGAGTCGTCGTCCGGGTCGTTGCTGGTAATGTAGTCGTCGCCCCCATAGCCCCACATCCGGTCCGAGCCGCCATTGCCGGAAATGGTGTCGTTGAGCTCCGATGCGTACAGCGAATCGCTGCCGCGCCCGCCCTGCAGATTCTGGCCGGCGGCGGCCAGGGTGGCGCCGGGACCGGACTGGAGGATGACGTTGCGGATGAGGTCGGCGTGCTGCTCGGTGATGGCGCTGGAAGTAGTCATGTCGGTCCCGGGAAGGATGTTGGTGGAAGGCGTCCAACATCCATCATGCCCGCGCCCGATAGGAATGTACAGATGATAAAATTAAAGAAAATGTAACATTTTGCGACAAGGGCGGCGCGCGCCGGCGCCAGCCCGGATGCACATCCTGGCGCAGGAAAAAAGCTCAGCCCGGGCCGGCCCAGCCGGCGCGCAGCGCGCTTTCGAAGGCGGCCGCCGGCAGCGGGCGCGAGAACAGGTAACCCTGCACTTCGTCGCAGCCGGCGTCGCGCAGGAATTCGAGCTGCTGGGGCGTTTCCACGCCTTCGGCGATCACCTTGTGGCGCAGCTGGCGCCCGATGCTGATGATGGTGCTGGCGATGGCGCAGTCGTTGCTGTCGAACGGCAGGCCGGTGGTAAACGAGCGGTCGATCTTCAGGGTGTCGATCGGGAAGCGTTTCAGGTACGACAGGCTGGAGTAGCCGGTGCCGAAGTCGTCCAGCGACAGGCTCACGCCGAGCGCGGTGATGCGGTCCATGATGCCGATCACGCGCTCGATGTCGTGCATCAGGGTGCTCTCGGTGATTTCCAGTTCCAGCCAGGACGGATCGAGCTGGTAGCGCGCCAGGGTCGCGCTCACGCGCGCCGGCAAGGCGGCCGAAAACTCGCGCGCCGAGACATTCACCGCGAGGCGGAACGGCGGCAGTCCGGCCGCCTGCCATTGCGCGGCCTGGGCGCAGGCCGCTTCCAGCACCCATTCGCCCAGCTGGACGATCAGGCCGGTCGCCTCGGCCAGCGGAATGAAGTCGGCCGGCGGCACCAGTCCGCGCTGCGGATGCAGCCAGCGCACCAGCGCTTCGGCGCCGACCATGGCGCGCGTGCGGATCTCGAACTTGGGCTGGAAGTGCAGCAGCAATTCGCCGTTGGCCAGCGCCTGGCGCAGGCCCGATTCGAGGCGCATGCGCTCCTGCATGCCCTGGTTCATGTCGTGGCTGTAGAAAGCGACGCTGTCGCCGCCGCCGTCGTTGCCCTGCTTGGCGCGCGCCATGGCGATGTCGGCCAGGCGCAGCAGGGCTTCGGCGTCGCCCCCGTCCTGCGGATAGACGCTGATGCCGATGCTGGCGCCCACGCGCAGGTCGTGCCCTTCGATCAGGAAGGGTTCGACCAGGGCCGCCTGCAGCTTGTGCGCCACCGTGGTCGCTTCGAAATGCTCGCGGATGTCGAACAGGCCGACCGCGAATTCGTCGCCCGACAGGCGCGCCACCACGTCCTGCTCGCGCAGCACCTGCTTGAAGCGCTGCCCCACTTGGCGCAGCAGCTCGTCGCCGGTGGCGCGTCCGAGGGTGTCGTTGAACATCTTGAAGCGGTTCAGGTCGACGAACAGGATGCAGGCGGTGGCGCCCTTGCGCTGGGCCGCGCTGAGGGCCTGGTCGACCAGCTTGGCCATCAGGCTGCGGTTGGGCAGGCCGGTCAGGGCGTCGTAGTAGGCCAGGTGGTGCAGGCGTTCTTCCGCGTGCTTGCGCTCGGTGATATCGGTCAGGTAGGCGATCAGCCCGACCGGGCGCTGCTCGCGGTCGTGCAGGGGCGAGAGCGACAGGCTGGCCCAGAACACCTCGCCCGACTTCTTGCGGCGCCGCACTTCCATCATGCGCCCGCCCTGCTCCACGAAGGCATCGTGGAAGGCGGTGTCTTCCTCCGCGTACAGGAACAGGATGTTGCGCCCCACCGCTTCCTGGGCGCTGTAGCCGAACAGGCGCTCGGCGCCCTTGTTCCAGCTGGTGATGTAGCCGGTCTGGTCCATCGTCAGCACCGACTCGTGGATCTGGTCGAGGATCTGGGCCTGGTGCGACAGCTCCGCTTCCAGGTCGAGGTAAGCCTGGGTCGAGCGCAGCGCGAAATCGTTTACCTGCAGCAGGCTGGCGGCCAGTCCGGCCAGGCCGGCCAGCAGGCGCGCATCCTGCTCGTCGTAGGCGGCGCGCCCGCCGACCACGAAGCGGCCGAAGCGCGTGCCGCCGCTGGCGACCTCGCAGGCGAGCTGGTGCCCGGCGCCGCCGTCCGCCTGTCCTTGCGCGAGGAAACTGCCGTGCGGACTGGCCAGCAGCGCGCGCGCGATGCGCCCGAGTTCGGCCGTCAGCTGGTCGCCGCGCAGGTTGAGCACGGCGGCGCACAGGGCGGCACTACTGGTCAGGAAGTCGGTCGCGGAGCTTGCCTGCATCCTACAGGTTCCTGCCGACCTGGATCGCCCAGTGATAGGCGTGCAGCTGGCTTTGCCACCACTGGGTGTGGTCGATGCCGAGCGCGGCCAGCTGCCCGGGCGCCGGCAGGCGCTGTTCGACCAGGCGCAACTGTTCGCCCAGGCGCCCTTCGCGCAGGAGCAGGGCTTCGGCCGCGGCCGGCGCCAGGCCGAGCGCGCCGACGATGTCTTCCATCGACATGCCGAACAGCACGTCGAGCAGGGAAAACACGCCGGTCATGAAGGCGATGTCCTGGTCCTCGCGCTCGCCGCCCTGCAATTTGCAGAGCGATTCGAGCTGGGCCGCGCGCAGGGCGGCCAGCGGCAGCAGCGGATTGGCCATGCCGTCCGGCTGCTGGCGCGCGTACAGCAGCAGTTGCAGCCAGCGCTGCAACTGGCGCCGGCCGAGCAGGTTGATGGCCTGGCCGAAGCTGGTGATCTGGGTGCTGAGCGCGAAGGCGGCCGAGTTGACCAGTTTCAGCAGATGATAGGACAGGGCCGGATCCTGCTTGAGCAATTGTTCGAGTTCGCGCGATTCGGCGTCGCGCGCCAGCAGGCCGAGCAAGGCCAGCAAGCGCTTGCGCGAGGTGCCGTCGTGCGGCTTGGCGTTGGGCGCCGGATGCAGCGGCCAGTCGCCGGCCAGCCATTCGAAGCCGGCCTCGACGCAATCGGCGAAGCGCACGGCGCTGTCCACGCCATACGCCAGGTGCGGGCCGAACAGGGACAAGACCTGGTATTTGCCGCCGCGCGCCACGGGCAGGCCCGCGCTGCAATCGAGCGCGACCGCGCGCAAGGTGGGCGGCAGCCTGAGGCCCTCGCCCGACTGGCCGTCGAGCAGCACGCGGTAGCCGGCCTCGTGCAGCGCCTCGGTTTGCTTGACCAGGGCCTGGTCGGCCAGCACCCCGGCATCGATGGCGAAGATGACGCGGCTGGGCGGCATCAGCGCCAGCAGCGGCGCACCCAGGATGGCGGGCGAGGCCAGCGGCACGATGCAGTCGAGCGGGGCGATGGCGGTCAGCAGGTCGGGCGCGCCGAACACCTGCTGCAGGGCGGCGCCCTGGTCCGGGCCGCCGACGCGCACGGTCAGCGCCAGCCACTCGTTTTGCGCATTCGCCGCCGCTTGCATCTCTACCAACGGGAACGGTGTTGTATCGGAGGCAGCCATCGGCATCTTTGAAAAAGTGGGTTCGGTAATCTTAGTTGAGATAATGATTGGAAGCAACCACTTCCTGGCCTGAGCGTTAGCAGTCCGTCATCATTATTCCGCATGCAAGCAGAAGGATACTAGCTTCCTTCGAAACGTGCGTGCTGCACGGCATACCGGATCAGCTCGGCCTGGCCTTCGATGCCCAGTTTGCGCTTGATGTTCAGGCGGTGCGTCTCCACCGTGCGCACCGACAGGTCGAGCGCGCGCGCGATCTGCTTGTTCGATTGCCCGCCCGCCAGGTGCTGCAGCACTTCCTGTTCGCGCACCGACAACTGCGTGTCCTGCACCAGCGGGCGGGCCAGCTGGCGCGCCAGCGCGGCGCTGTAGTAAATACCGCCGGCCATGACGGTCTCGATGGCCAGCACGATGTCCTTGCCGGGCGCATCCTTGAGCACATAGCCGCGCGCGCCGGCCTGCATCGCCTGGCTGACGTACTCGACCTTGTCGTGCATCGACAGGATCAGCACCGCGATGGCGGGGAATTGCTGGCGGAAGCGCGCGGTGGCCTCGATCCCGCTGATGCCGCGCATATTGATGTCCATCAGGACCAGCTCGACGCCGTGCTCGCCGGCCTGGCGCAGCGCGTCTTCGGCGCCATCGGCTTCGGCCACCACGCGCAGGTGCGGCACCGCTTCGAGGCGCGCGCGCAGGCCGTCGCGCACCAGGGGATGGTCGTCGACCAGCAGGATGTGAATCGGGGTATCTGTCATATATCGGTCATGCGCGCGCGGCGCTGGGGGGAAGCGGAACCGAGGCCTGCACCGAGGTGCCGGCGGCGGAGGAAGTGATGGCCAGCTGGCCGCCGATGGCGTCCATCCTTTCCATCATGTTGCGCAGGCCGATGCCGCGCTTGGGGTGGATCGCCACCCCGGCCGCGTCGAAGCCGGCGCCGTCGTCGGCCACCGTCAGCGTGACGGTGGCGCCGGCGCGCGCCAGGGTGATCTCGACCTGGTGCGCGCCGGCATGGCGTTCGATATTCGTCAGCGCTTCCTGGGCGATGCGGAACAGCACCGTGTTGGCCACGTCGGGCAGGCCGTCGGTGCTGCCGCGCGCCAGGAAACGCACCGGCAGCGCGCTGTTCTGGGTCGCTTCGTGGGCCAGGTGGTCGAGTGCGGCGGCCAGGCCGAGGTCGTCGAGAATGGCCGGGCGCAGATTGTGCGAAATGCGCCGCACCTCGCCCAGCACATCGTTGAGCTGGCTTGCGGTGTGCTCGAAACTGGCGCGCGCCTTTTGCTGCTGGGCGGCATCGCCGCCGAGGCGGATCACGCCCGCCTCGATCTGCAGCTTGATCGAGACCAGCCACTGGCTGATGCCGTCGTGCAGATCGCGCGACAGGCGCGCCCGCTCCTGCTCCTGCGACTCGACCACGCGCTGGGCCAGCACCTTGAGCTTGGCGTCGGCCACGCGCAGCTCGCTGATGTTCAGGGCCAGCCCGGAACTGGCCACCACCAGGGCGCTGACGATGGCCAGCACGGCGATCCACAGCATGGTGCCCTGGATATTGCGCGACTGCTGGGCGTCGATCTGGGCCAGGGCGGCGTCCACGTCGTCGAGGTAGATGCCGGTGCCCAGCATCCAGCCCCAGTTGTCCATCGGGATCACATAGCCGAGCTTGGGCGCCGCCTTGTTGGCCGAGGGCTTGGCCCAGATGTAGCGCTGCAGCCCGCCGCCGTTCCTGGCGCGCGCGAGCAGGCGCTGGATGGTCGGTTCGCCGTTGACGTCGCGCATCTCCCACAGATTGCGCCCCACCAGTTCCGGCTGGCGCGGATGCATCAGGCTGTTGCCCTGGAAATCGTAGACGAAGAAATAGCCGTCGTCGCCATAGCTCAGGGTCGACAGGATGCGCTTGGCTTCGTCCAGGGTGGCCCGGTCGCGCTTGCCGGAATCGGCCAGGTGCGCCACCGAGCGCGCCGCCAGGTCCACGTAATGCTTCAGTTCGGCCTCCTTGCTGGCCAGCCAGGCCTGCTGGATGGTGTCGCGCTGCTGCTGGGCCAGGGTGATGGCCTGGTGGCGCACGAACAGCGCGATCGTGCACAGCGCCAGGATCAGCGGCGTAATCGCGAGAAAGATGACCTTTTGCCTTAACTTCATGGAGCGCCCGGCCTGCCATTGACGGCGTTGTGAACAAGTCACGATTCTACGACGGCGCCGCGCCCGCGTGCTACGTAGTACCACGTAGGGTTCTGCGTAGTGCTGCGCTTGCCGCACGGACAAGCCCGTTCGATACTGGGCCACGCTCTGCGTCGATCGAGCCGGCTGCGACCGGCCGAACATAAAAAAAACCCTTGGAGGAGTCACCATGAAACGTCTGTCAAGCCAGCTCGGCTGGGCTGCGCTATCGATTTTCGGCGCCTGCGCGCTGGGCTACATCGCCCTCAAGCGCGGCGAAGCCATCAATGCAATCTGGATCGTCGCCGCCGCCGTCTGCGTCTACCTGATCGCCTACCGCTTCTACAGCTACTTTCTGGCTGACAAAGTGCTGGGACTCGACCCCAGGCGCCAGACCCCGGCCGAGAAATTCAACGATGGCCTCGACTATGTGCCGACGAATAAATATGTGCTGTTCGGCCACCACTTCGCGGCGATTGCCGGCGCCGGCCCCCTGGTCGGCCCGGTGCTGGCCGCGCAGATGGGTTACCTGCCCGGCATGATGTGGATCCTGGCCGGCGTGGTGCTGGCCGGGGCGGTGCAGGATTTCATCATCCTGTTCATCTCGACGCGGCGCGACGGCCGCTCGCTGGGCGACCTGATCAAATCCGAACTGGGCGACATTCCGGGCGTCATCGCCCTGCTCGGCACCTTCATGATCATGGTCATCATTCTGGCCGTGCTGGCGCTGATCGTGGTCAAGGCCCTGACCGGCTCGCCGTGGGGCAGCTTCACCGTGATGGCCACCATTCCCATCGCCCTGTTCATGGGCGTGTATTCGCGTTACGTGCGCGTCGGGCGGATCGGCGAAGTGTCGCTGATCGGCTTCGTGCTGCTGATGCTGGCCATTATCGGCGGCCAGTACGTGCAGGAACACGCGCTGCTCGGTCCGATGTTCACCTTTACCGGCACCGAACTGACCTGGATGCTGATCGGCTACGGTTTTGTCGCCTCCGTGATTCCCGTGTGGCTGCTGCTGGCGCCGCGCGACTACCTGTCGACCTTCCTGAAGATCGGTACCATCGTCGGCCTGGCGGTCGGGATCCTGATCGTCGCCCCGGACCTGAAGATGCCGGCCGTAACCAAGTTCATCGACGGCAGCGGCCCGGTCTGGTCGGGCAGCCTGTTCCCCTTCCTCTTCATTACCATCGCCTGCGGCGCGGTATCGGGCTTTCACGCCCTGATTTCGTCCGGCACCACGCCCAAGATGATCGAAAACGAACAGCACGCGCGCTTCATCGGCTACGGCGCGATGCTGATGGAGTCGTTTGTGGCCATCATGGCGCTGGTGGCGGCCTCGACCATCGAGCCGGGCATCTACTTCGCCATGAACAGCCCGGCCGCGATCCTGGGCACGACGGCCGAATCGGCGGCGGCGGCGGTGTCGCAGATGGGCTTTTACATCACCCCCGAGATGCTGACCCAGACCGCGAAAGATGTCGGCGAAAGCAGCATCGTCTCGCGCGCCGGCGGCGCCCCGACCCTGGCGGTGGGCATGGCCAACATCCTGTCGAACGTGATCGGCGGCCAGGCCATGATGGCCTTCTGGTACCACTTCGCGATCCTGTTCGAAGCCCTGTTCATCCTGACGGCGGTCGATGCCGGCACCCGCGCCGGACGCTTCATGCTGCAGGATCTGCTGGGCACCTTTGCGCCCTCGCTCAAGCGCACCGAATCGATCCCGGCCAACCTGATCGCCACCTCGCTGTGCGTGGCGGCCTGGGGCTACTTCCTCTACCAGGGCGTGGTCGATCCGCTGGGCGGCATCAACACCCTGTGGCCGCTGTTCGGCATCGCCAACCAGATGCTGGCCGGCATCGCCCTGATCCTCGCCACCTGCGTGCTGTTCAAGATGAAGCGCGCCAAATACGCCTGGGTAACCATGGTGCCGACCGCCTGGCTGCTGGCCTGCACCCTGACCGCCGGCTGGCAGAAGATGTTCCACGAGAACGTGCGGATCGGCTTCGTGGCCCATGCGCAGAAATTCCAGGCCGCAATCGACCAGGGCGTGGTGCTGGCGCCGGCCAAGTCGATGGCGCAGATGCACCAGATCGTGTTCAACGATTACCTCGATGCCTCGCTGGCGGGCTTTTTCATGTTCGTGGTGCTGTCGGTGCTGTTCTTCGGGGCGCGCACGGTGCTCAAGGCGCGCGCCGATGCCGCCCCGAGTTCGATGGAAACCCCGTTCGTGGCCAACGCGGTTGGCGCGGCCACGCCGGCATGAGCCTGTTCGGCAACCTGGCGGAGGCCGGGCGCGGACTGGCCCAGGCCGGCCGCTACCTCGGGCAGAGCATGCGCCTGATGGTCGGCTTGCCCGAGTACGACACCTACGTGGCGCACATGGAGGCGACCCATCCGGGCCAGCCGATGATGAGCTACGAAGAATTCTTCCGCGAGCGCCAGGAAGCGCGCTACGGCGGCGCGGGCAAGCGCGGCGGATGTTGCTGAGGGCCGGATAGGAAGAAGGGGACGCTGCGGCGTCCCCTTCGTTCTTTGTGCCAGCGCGTGTCGCTTTTTTTGACACTGTCCCGTCACGTTTGTTCCTTATCAAAGCCGGCCCGAATCAATGCCCGTATATTTTTCCTGCGGGACACATTTCCCGGACATTGATTTCTTTTGCCGGGCCGTCCCACCATGCTGAACTTCGAACGCTCAAGCCTGAACAAGAAACTGACGATCATCTCGTTCCTGTCGACCGGCACCGCCCTGTTCTTCGTCTTCATCGCCTTCGCCGTCACCTCCGTGCTCAGCCACCGCAAGGATGAAGGCATGCAATTGTCTTCCTTTGCCGGCGTGATCGGCACCAACAGCGTCGATGCGCTGATGTTCAACGACCGCGACCAGGCCAGCGCCACCCTGTCCGCGCTCAAGGCCAAGGTCGAAATTTCCAGCGCCGTCCTGTTCGACCGCAAGGGCAAGCTGTTCGCCCGCTATGTGCGCCCCGGCCACGCCGAGCCGGAAGCGAGCGCGCCCGAGATGAACCTGGACGAAGACGTGCTGGCCGAAGCGAGCCGCCAGGGCAGCCGCTTCTGGTCCAGCCGCATGCGCCTGTACCGCCCCATCATCAACGCCAATTACCAGGTCGGCATCGTCATGATCGAAGCCGACCTGACCCTGATGTGGCTCGACATCCTCAAGAGCCTGGGCATCATCGCGTGCGCCATGGGGGGCTCGCTGCTGATGTCGCTGATGCTGGCGAGCCGCTTCAAGGCCAGCATCGCCGACCCGGTCGCCAAACTCATCCACGCGGCGCAGAAGGTCTCGGCCAGCCAGAACTACAACCTGCGCATCGCCCACGAGCGCACCGACGAGATGGGCTCGCTGATCGACAGCTTCAACGCCATGCTGGCCCAGATCGAAGGGCGCGGCGCCGCCCTCACCCACCACCGCGACGAACTCGAACGCCAGGTCAGCGTGCGCACCGAGCAGCTGGAAAAGGCCAAGAATGCCGCCGAAGCCGCCAGCCGCGCCAAGAGCGCCTTCCTGGCCACAATGAGCCACGAAATCCGCACCCCCATGAATGGCGTGCTCGGCATGACCGAAATGCTGCTCGGCACCGCGCTGAACGAGACCCAGCGCAACTACACCAAGCTGGTCAAGCGTTCCGGCGAGCACTTGTTGGTAATCATCAACGACATCCTCGATTTTTCCAAGATCGAAGCGGGCAAGCTGTCGATCGAATACATCAATTTCAACCTGTGGGATTTGCTGGACGACATCAACACCATCTACACCCCGCAAGCGCAGGCCAAGGGGATCGCGCTCGATTTCGCGATCGCCAACGATATTCCGATCGCCATCTGCGGCGACCCCAACCGCCTGCGCCAGATCATGGCCAACCTGATCGGCAACGCCCTCAAGTTCACCGACCGCGGCCAGATCCTGGCCAGGGTCGATGTCGAAACCGAGGACGGCGCCAGCGTCGGCCTGCGCTTCGAGGTGCACGATACCGGCATCGGCGTCTCGCGCGAGGCGCGCAGCCGGATCTTCGACGCCTTTTCGCAGGCCGACAGTTCGACCACGCGCAAGTACGGCGGCACCGGCCTCGGGCTGGCCATCTCGCGCCAGCTGGTCGAACTCATGGGCGGCAAGATCGGGGTCGAGAACGCCCAGACCCAGGGCTCGGTGTTCTGGTTCACGGTCAGCTTCGACAAGCGCCGGGTCGACCCGAACATGCTCGACGCCAGCCTGCGCATGAGCGAAGGGATGCGCGTGCTGGTCGTCGACGAGCAGCCCGCCAGCCGCGCCAGCCTGGAACGCCAGCTGGCCGAGTGGCAGGTGGCCAGCGACAGCGCCGTCTCGGCGGCGGACGCGGTCGACCGCCTGCTGGAGGCGGCGCGCAACGGGCGCCCGTACGAAGTGGCGATCATCGACATGGACCTGCAGCGCACCAGCGGCCTGTCGCTGGCGGCCGGCATCAAGGGCGACCCGGCCACCAGCGCCACCCGCATCATGCTCATCAGCGACAACCGCCTGGCGGCCGACCCGGTGCAGCGGCGCGACGCCGGCGTGGCCTACCAGCTGATCAAGCCGGCGCGCGCGGCCGACCTGTTCGAATGCATCATGACGCGCCCGCGCGGCAAGCCGGCCAGCGCGCTGGCCGCCGCCCCGCTGGCGCCGCCACGCTCGCCGGCCGCGGCGGGCGGGCGCAAGCTGCGCCGCCAGCGCGTGCTGCTGGCCGAGGACAATCCGGTCAACGTCGAAGTGGCGACCGCCATGCTCGACTCGCTCGGCCTGGGCGTGTACTGCGCCCGCAACGGCGCCGAAGCGCTGGCCGCCGCCCGCACCGACGGCTACGACGTGGTGCTGATGGATTGCCAGATGCCGGTGATGGACGGCTTTGCCGCCACCGCCGAAATCCGCCGCCACGAACGCGAATGCGGACGCGCGCGCACCTTGCCGATCATCGCCATCACCGCCAACGCGCTGCAGGGCGACCAGGAAGCCTGCCTGGCGGCCGGCATGGACGACTACCTGAGCAAACCGTTCACGCAGCAGGAACTGGCGACCGTGCTGGGACGCTGGATCAGCCTGCCGCTGCCGGCCAGCGCCCAGCACGACGAACGCCCGGCGCCGCCGGCGCCGCCAGCGCCGCCGCCTTCGGCGCAGCGGCCCTCCGCCGCGCTGGTGGCGCCCGCGCACGGCGCCGTGCTGCGCGAGGGCGCGCCGCAGCGCGACGTGATCAACCGCCACGCGCTCGAAAACATCCGCGCGCTGAGCAAGGAGCGCGGCGACGCGCTGGTGCAGCGCGTGGTCGCGGCCTACGTCGGCGACACCCCGCAGCACCTGAACACGCTGCGCCAGGCGATTGCCGGCGTCGATCCCGGCAACCTGCGCAAGATCGCGCACAGCCTCAAATCGAGCAGCGCCAACGTCGGCGCCGAAACGCTGGCGCAGATGTGCAAAGACATGGAAACGCTGGGCCGCACCGACACCACCGAAGGCGCGTCCGGCATCCTTACCGACATGGAGCGGGAATTCCAGGCCGTGTGCCACTCGCTCAATGCCCTCCTAGAGAAGGAACATTAATCATGGCTGCTACCCCAATCAAACGCGGCGTCGTCCTGGTGGCGGACGACGATCCGGTCATGCGCCTGCTGATGCTGGAAATGCTCGGCCAGGTCGGACTGGACGCGATCGAAGCCGAGGACGGCCGCCAGGCGCTGGCGCTGTTCCAGAGCGTGGCGCCGGACCTGATCCTGCTCGACGTCGACATGCCGAACATGGACGGCTTCTCGGCCTGCCGCGAAATCCGCCGCATCGAGACCGGCGCGCCGGTGCCGATCATCATGGTCACCGGCGGCGACGACATCGAAGCGGTCACCAACGCGTATGAAGCCGGCGCCACCGACTTCGTATCCAAGCCGATCAACTGGCCGATCCTCGGGCACCGCGTGCTGTACGTGCTGCGCGCCAGCGACGCCATCGTGCGGCTGCGCATTGCCGACGCCCACAACCGCGCGGTGCTGGCAGCCATTCCCGACACCTTTTTCCGGCTCGGCAAGGACGGCGTGTATCTCGATTACGAACAGGGCCACGACGCCTCGGCCGCGATGCCGTCCGAGCCCTGCGTGGGCAAGCACATCACGGACGTGCTCCCGCGCGACATCGCCGAACGCCTGCTCGAACAGATGCACTGCGTGCTCGATACCCAGCATGTGCGCTCGGTCGAATATGAGCTGCTCAGCTTCGGCATCGCGCAGCACTTCGAAGCGCGCCTGGTCGCCACCGGTCCCGACGAAGTGCTCGGCCTGGTGCGCGATATCAGCGAACGGCGCCGCACCGAAGAACAGATCCGCCGCCTGGCCTACTGCGACAGCCTGACCGGCATCCCGAACCGCCAGGCCTTCCTCGAAACGCTGGAGCGCGAACTGCACCGCTCCAAGGTCGGCAAGAAGAAATTCGCGGTGCTGTTCATGGACCTCGATGCCTTCAAGCGCATCAACGACACCCTGGGCCACAACGTGGGCGACCATCTGCTCAAGATCGTCTCGGAGCGCCTGCGCGAAACCATCCGCCCGAGCGACCTGGTCTCGCGCGGCGACCAGTCGCACAACCTGGCGCGCCTGGGCGGCGACGAATTCACGATCCTCATTCCCGACCTGGAACGGGTCGAGAACGCGCTCAATGTGGCGCACCGGGTCAAGGAAGCGATGCGCCGCCCCTTCCTGATCGAAGGGCACGAGATCTTCGTCACCGCCAGCATCGGCATCTCGCTGTTCCCGGAAGACGGCGACGATTGCGATTCGCTGCTCAAGTTCGCCGACACCGCCATGTACCACGCCAAGAACTGCGGCAAGAACAACGCCAAGTTGTACAGTTCCTCGCTGACGATGCAGATCATGAGCCACGTGAAGCTCGAAGTGGGCCTGCGCAAGGCGCTCAGGAACGAAGAACTCTACCTGCTGTACCAGCCGCAGATCGATGTGTCCTCGGCCGGGATCGTCGGCGTGGAAGCGCTGGTGCGCTGGCGCCATCCGGAGCGCGGCATCATCTCGCCGACCGAGTTCATTCCGCTGGCCGAGGAAACGGGGCTGATCGTGCCGATCGGCGAATGGGTGCTGCGCACCGCCTGCAACCAGGCCAGGTCGTGGCAAAAGGCCACGGGGCGCGCGATCCGCATGGCGGTCAATCTGTCGGCCAAGCAGTTCAAGGATGAAAACCTGACCCAGATCGTGCTCTCGGCCCTGCACGATTCCGGGCTCGATCCGAAGATGCTGGAACTGGAACTGACCGAAGGCACGCTGATGGACGACGCCAAGGCCACCCTGGCGACGCTGGAGCAGCTGCGCGGGATCGGCGTGTACCTGTCGATCGACGATTTCGGCACCGGCTACTCGTCGATGAATTACCTCAAGCGCTTCGACGTGCGCGCGCTCAAGATCGACAAGAGCTTCATCTGCGGGCTGCCGCAGGATTCCGAGAATGCCGCGATCACGCGCGCCATCATCGCCATGGCGCATGGCTTGAAGATGGTGGTGGTCGCCGAAGGGGTGGAGACGGACGAACAGCTGGTGCTGCTGGAAGAATACGGCTGCGACCTGGTGCAGGGCTTTTACCTGGGACACCCTTCGCCGCACGAGTCGATCACGCTGATGCTCAACAAAGTCGGCGCACTGGCGCTGGCGATGAAGTAGCATCGCCCGCGCAGACCGGCATCGCACCGCCGCACCTGCCTGCCTTTATCCGTCGGCCCCGGCCAGGGGGGCGACGGCTGTCATTTGAACGTCAGGGTATGCCGCGCCGCCCCCGGCAGCAAGGGCGTCGGCTTCCCGCTCACCCAGTCCGCGTGGCCATCGAGGAAATACGGCGACAGCGGATGCCCGCTCTGCCCGCCGGGCATATTGAATACGCCCTGCTCTTCCCTCCCCGGCGACACCGTCATGCGCTCGGACTGGCCGAAATTTCGGCCCGACACGCGCGGCATGTGGGCATCCCCGGGCAGCATGTCGGGCGGCGCGCTGAGCCAGCGGGCCAGGAACGGCACTGCGGCGGCAATCGGATGCGCGATGGCGGCCGTATTCCGTTCGCCCCAGGTGGCCTTGTCCAGCGGCAGGCCCTCGGCCGCCAGCTCGGCGATCACCCGGTCGATGGCGGCCAGCTGCACCGACTGCCAGTTCGCATGCCCCGGCGGCAGCCAGGCCGCCGGCTGTTCATCGAGCAGGCGCGCCACTACCTCCGGCCAGCGCGGGGTGGCCAGCGCCACCTTCGACTTGGGATGAATCTGCGCCAGTTCGCCATCGGCCCCTTCGAACAGCAGGTCGCCGAGCGCCCACATAAAGTGGCGCGACAGGCGGTAGCCGCTTGACTCCACGCTGGCGCGCCCGCTCCAGCTTTTGTTCAACAGTTCCAGGAACTGCGCACGCTGCGGCTTGCCCTGCAGCGCCGCCGCATCGAGCGCCTTGATGGCGCGCGCGCGCCACGGCGCGATGAACAGCGCGCGGTCGTCGAGCGCCACGCCATACACGCCCGCGACATCGGTGCGCGGTCCGAGCGCGGCCAGCGCATCGCGGATCTGGCGGTTGCGCGCACCGATGTCGAAGCCGCCGTCGCCGAGAATCCGGGCACCGGGGCCGTTCAGCTGGCGGCTGTTGGCGGTCGAAATCTGGCCGCCGGGCGGATTGACCACGCGCGGATAATCGCTCGGCGCCAGCGCGCCGTCGAAGGTGGCCTGGCCGCCGTCGAGGAGCAGCGGGAAGGTGGCGCCGCTACCGGGCTGGCTGCGGCGCGGCAGCGCGCCCGAGATGGTCCAGCCGATATTGCCCTTGTCGTCGCCGCCGACGAAATTCTGCGAGGGGATGCCGATGGTGGCGGCCACCGCCAGCGCTTCATCGAGCGTGTCGACCGTCTCCAGCCGGATCGGATGCAGGTTGAGCGAGGCCGGCGCATGCGCCAGCCAGTGGATCGCGTACGGCTTGCCGCCGGCGTCGCGCACCGGGCCGAACGAGGTGTCCTGCACCGTCATCCGCTCGGCGGGCGCGCCCTTGACCAGGATGGTTTCGACCACGGTGGCCGGTTTCTCCCAGCCGGCGGGCGTGCGCAATTCGCCCGCGCGCCGGGCGTCCTGGCCCAGCATCACCAGGTCGAGCAGGTCGGCGTAGCTGTTGGTATAGCCCCAGGCCACGCGGCCGTTGCTGCCGGCGATGATGACCGGCGGCGCGCCCGGCAGGGTGACGCCGACGATGCGCCGTGGCGCGCCTTTGGCGTCCGGGTAGCGGATCGCCAGCCGGTACCAGATGTTCGGCAGCGACAGGCCCAGGTGCATGTCGTCGGCGACGATGGCCGCGCCATCCTTGCTGCGGCTGCCCGCCACGGCCCAGTTATTGCTGCCGACCGCATCGATGAAGTCGACCGAGGCCAGCTTGTTCGCCTGCGGCTTGCCCGGCTTGCCCCACCACGCCGGCGGCGCGGGCGGAATCGGGGCTTGTGTGAAGTCGACGCCGGCGGCGTCGAGCGGGGCGTCCCACTTGCTGGCCTCGGGCAGCAGGAAGGCCAGTTGGGCGGCGTCGCTGCGCTCGCGGATCCAGCCGCGCGTCAGTTCGCGCGGTTCGGCCGTGCCTTGCAGGTCGAAGTACATCGCGCACACGACCAGCAGCGAGTCCTCCACGCTCCACGGGCGCGGCTTGACGCCGATCAGGGCGTACTCGAACGGGTTGGCGCTGAGCGAATTCAGCCCGGCGTTGACGCCAGCCACGTAGCGCTCCAGCAGCAGGCGGTCGGCGGGATTGAGCAGCGTGAGCGAGGCGGCCACGCGCGCGCGGAAGCGGTGCAGGCGGTTGGCGCGGTCGCGCGGCAAGGCGCGCGCGCCGAACAGTTCGGACAGTTCGCCGGCGCCCACGCGGCGCAGCAGGTCCATCTGGAAGAAGCGTTCCTGCGCGTGCACGAAGCCGGTGGCGTAGGCGATGTCGGCGCGCCGATCGCCGCTGATCAGCGGCACGCCGCGCTCGTCGCGGGCGACAGTCACCGGGGCCGACAGGCCGGGCGCCTTGATCTCGCCATCGAGCCGGGCCAGGCTGGCGCGCAGGTACAGCCACACGGCGAGCGCGGCGAGCACCAGCAGGACAAGAAGGCCGACCAGCAGCCGCAACGACCAGACTTTGATTCCACGCGTACGCATAACTCTCCCCGGATTGATTTCGCAAAGCATCTTGCCAGAAAAATCGTGCACGGCGCAAACATTGTTGGCGGCCCGACCATGATGAGACTAGAACAACGAAGTGGTTCCCCGGAGCGCTTTGATATGGATCACGCCCCTGCCCGACGGTCCTCTTAAGCTGGATCAAGGCGACGCGGCCGCGCGCCAAGCGGCCGCGCATAAAGGAGATTGCGATGCGACAGTTGATGACGGTCTTGTTCGGCGCGCTCTTGCTCGCGGGCTGCACCACGCCGCAGCAAAGGGCCGCCGCGGCGCAGGCGGAGATGGAAAGGACGATGGTGGTGTACGGGCCGGCGTGTTCGAAGCTTGGCTATCCGGCCAATTCGGACACGTGGCGCAATTGCGTGCTGCAACTTAGCGCGCGCGACGATCTGCAGCGCTATGGTTATCCGCACTATTATGGGGCGCTGGGACGCTCGCACTGGTCGCTGGGCGGGTATTGGGGGCCGTATTGGGGGCCGTACTGGTAGCGCTTGCCCATCGGCGGGCAAAACCGGCCTTGGTCAGCGCCACGCGCGACGCCAGCAGTTGCGCGATGAGGGCTTGCGCATGGCGCAGCAGTGCCGGATGGCGGGCGTCGCGCGGGTGCAGGGCCAGCCGGATGAGGGGCGCGTCGCGCAGCAGCCAGGCGAGCATTGTGGCGGCGCGCGGGGACACGATGCGCCCGGTGCGGTTGCGGGCGGCGTACACCAGCGATGGGGAGAGCACGGCGTCGGCATGCTGCGGCGTCGGCGCGGGCAACTTGGGTTCCCGCCTGGGCGGGAACGACGGTGGCAAAGGCGCGGGCAACTCCGGTTCCCGCCTGCGCGGGGACGACGGTGGCAAAGGCGCGGGCAACTTGGGTTCCCGCCTGCGCGGGAACGACGGTGGCAAAGGCGCGGGCAACTCCGGTTCCCGCCTGCGCGGGAAGGACGGTGGCAAAGGCGCGGGCGACTCGGTTTCCCGCCTGCGTGGGGACGACGGTGGTGAAGGCATGGGAGAAGGCACGTCTTGAGGAGGCACCGATTGCTGCGGGCCGGGCTCTGGCGGCTCGGCTTGCTGCTGCTTCGGCATCAGGCAATGAAAATGACGCCAGGTCGTCGTGTACATGAAGGAATAACTGCGCACGGCCTCCCACGCGCCGTCACCGAGCAGCCACGCGGGCGCGACGAAGCCGTGCACGGGCCAGCCGCGCGCGTCGAACCAGGCCAGGCCCAGGTCGATGCGGCGCCGCGCTTCGGCGGCATCGAGCGCGGCGAACTCGCCCTCCCCTTCGGTATACACCCTGCGCAGGAAGCGGTCGCGCCAGCCGCCCAGCGGCGCGGCGGTGTCGAGGTGGGTGTCGCCGTGCAGGGCCAGTTCGTGGCCATCGGCGAGCATGGCGCCGAGCGCCGCGTCGACATCCGGCGCAGACGCTTGACTGCCGTGCCAGCGCGGCACCACCAGCCACGTCAGGGGAATGTCCGCGACCTCGCGCACCGCTTGCAGCAGGCGCAGGCAGTCGGGCCAGGTGGCCGGCGCCACGTCGTGGATGACGACGCACAGCGCCGGCCGCTCGGCGCCAGGCGCGCACGCGCCGATGGCCTGCGGCCCGCCGCGCCCGGGCAGGTCCTCATTCGGCGGCGCAGGCACGGCCGGCCTCCAGGTCGGACCGCGCGCGCGATGCCAGGAGGCCGGCGTAGCGGTTCATCAGCTGCGGCATGATGCGGTTCCAGTCGTACTGTTCGCGCGCCTTGCGCGATGCCGCGCGCGCCATGCCGGCCATGTCCTTGCGGTAGATCGCTTCGATGCCGGCCGCCAGCGCATCGGCGCTGTTCGGCGGCACCACGATGCCGCTGCTGTCGTCGATCAGTTCGGCCACGCTGCCGCCGCGCGTGCCCACCACCGGCAAGCCGCAAGCCATCGCCTCGGGCACGATCAGGCCGAAGGTTTCGCAATCGCCAGGATGGACCAGCACGTCGCAACTGGCCAGCAGGCGCGCCAGCACGCGCTGGTCGCGCTGGAAGCCGATCAGGCTGGCCTGCGCGCAGCGCGGCGCCTGGCCTGCGCCGCCGATCAGCAACAGGTGGTATGGCGGTCCCAGCTTGCGCACCGCGTCGGCCAGCACCGCCAGCTTTTTGTCGGCGGTGAAGCGGCCGGCATACACCAGCAGGCGCGTCTCCGGCGCCAGCCCCAGCTCGCGGCGCAGGGACTCGCTGCGCCGCTGCGGCGAGAAGGTGTGGATGTCGATCCCGAGCGGCTGGTGCACGGCGTCGCGCACGCCGATGGCGGCCAGCTGGTTCACCATCAGCCGGCTCGGCGCGAGCACCAGGTCGAATTGCCGGTACAGCTGCGCCAGGTAGGCGCTTGCGGCGCGCCGCGCGGCCGGGCCGAAGCGTTCGTGCACCAGGCGCGGCAGGTCGGAATGGTAGAAGGCCACCGCCGGCACGCCCAGCCGGCGCCGCACGCGCAGCGCGGCCCACGCCGCGTGGAAGGCGTCGCCCGCTTCGATCAGGTCGGGCTGCAGGCCGAGCATCAGGCGCGTGGGCGCGCCCACCGAGAGCGGCAGGCGGTAGCCGTTCATGCCCGGAACAGCCAGGGCGGGAACGCGCAGCAGCGCCGGCGTGCCGCCGCCGCTGTCGACATTGGTGCTGAGGATGGTATGGCGCACGCGCTTGCGCTGCGCCAGCCAGGCGGCCTTGGCGTTGAGATAGGTGCTCACGCCGCCGCCTTCGGCGGCATAGAACATGGTGATGTCGACGAGGTGCATGCTGGTGCGCTCGATTGAGAGAGCTCACCTTAGCAGCGCAAACAGCGCGGAGTTTGAGCGCGCGCAAACGCGCGCGGGCGCTGGCGCCCTTACAGCACCTGGGCTTGCCTCAATGCCGCAATCGCCTCGGCGTCATAGCCGAGGCTGGCAAGGACTTCATCGGTGTGCTGGCCCAGGGTCGGGCCGAGCCAGCGGGTCCGGCCCGGCGTGGCCGACAATTTGGGCGTGATGGCGGGCATCTTGACCGGCGTGCCGTCGCTGAACCGGTGCTGCTCGAACATCTCGCGCGCGAGAAATTGCGGGTCGCTCATCATGTCGCGCACCGAGTAGATTTTGCCGGCCGGGACATCGGCCGCCTTCAGGGTTGCCAGCGCGCTGTCGATGCTCTGCGTGGCGCACCAGGCCTGGATGGCCTCGTCGATCTCGGCGCTGCGCGGCACGCGCCCGTCGTTGCGCGCCAGTTGGGCGTCGCCGGCCATGTCGATGCGGCCCATGGCCAGCATCAGGCGCTTGAAAATGGCGTCGCCATTGCCGGCGATGACGATGTTCTCGCCGTCGCCGGTGGTGTAGGTATTCGACGGCACGATGCCCGGCAGCGCGCCGCCGGTGCGCTCGCGCACCACGCCGGCGTGGTCGTACTCGGGCACGAGCGATTCCATCAGGTTGAACACGGATTCGTACAGGGCCACGTCGACCATCTGCCCTTCCCCGTTTACGCGCCCGCCGGTGGCGTCACGGTGGCGCAGCGCCATCATGGCGCCGATCACGCCGTGCAGCGCGGCCACCGAATCGCCGATCGACACGCCCACCCGCACCGGCGGGCGGTCGGCGTGGCCGGACACGTAACGCAGTCCGCCCATCGATTCGCCGATGGCGCCGAAGCCCGGCTGGTCCTTCATCGGCCCGGTCTGGCCGAAGCCGGACAGGCGCACCATGATCGCGGCCGGATTGAGGGCCTTGACCTGTTCGTAGCCGATGCCCCATTTTTCGAGCACGCCGGGGCGGTAGTTTTCGATGATGATGTCCGCTTCCAGCGCCAGCTGGCGGGCGATGGCGCGCCCGCGTTCATCCTTCATGTTGAGCGTGATGCTCTTCTTGTTGCGCGACTGGACCGACCACCACAGCGAGGTGCCGTCCTTGAGGATGCGCCACTGGCGGATCGGATCGCCGCCGTCGGGCGCTTCGACCTTGATCACGTCGGCGCCGAATTCGGCCAGCATGCGCGCGCAGAACGGGCCTGCGATCAAGGTGCCCAGTTCCAGCACCTTGATGCCGGCCAGCGCGCCGGGTGCGGGCGTCGCCGTCGACATCAGGTGCTGCGCCGGTCGAGCATCGCGCGCGCGATAGTGCCCGGGTCGACGTATTCGAGTTCGCCGCCGACCGGCACGCCGCGCGCCAGGCGGCTGACCTTCAGGCCGCGTGCCTTGAGCATCTCGCTGATGTAGTGCGCGGTGGCTTCGCCTTCGTTGGTGAAATTGGTCGCCAGGACCACTTCCACGACCACGCCGTCGGCCGCGCGGCCCAGCAGTTTTTCGAGATGGATGTCCTTGGGACCGATGCCGTCGAGCGGCGACAGGCGGCCCATGAGGATGAAGTAGCGGCCCTTGTAGGTCAGGGTCTGCTCGATCATCATCTGGTCGGCCGGCGTCTCGACCACGCACAGCAAGGCGGTGTCGCGCTGCTCGTCGAGACACAGGTCGCAGACCTCGGTTTCGGAGAAGGTATTACACAGCGCGCAGTGGTGCACCGCGTCGACTGCCTGGTACAGCGCGCGCGAGAGCATGGCTGCGCCCTCGCGGTCGTGCTGCAGCAGGTGGAACGCCATGCGTTGCGCCGACTTCGGGCCCACGCCGGGCAAACGGCGCAGCGCTTCGGTCAGGAAGTCGAGCGATTTCGACATGCGGTTCTACTAAGCGCTTACGATGCGCTTAGAACGGCATCTTGAAGCCGGGCGGCAGCTGCATGCCGGCGGACAGGCCGCTCATTTTTTCGGCGGAGGTCGCTTCGGCCTTGCGCACGGCGTCGTTGAAGGCGGCGGCCACCAGGTCTTCCAGCATGTCCTTGTCGTCGGCCAGCAGCGACGGGTCGATGGTAACGCGCTTGACGTCGTTCTTGCAGGTCATGACGATCTTCACGAGGCCGGCGCCGGACTGGCCTTCGACTTCGACGGACGCCAACTGCTCCTGCGCCTTCTTCATGTTGTCCTGCATGGCTTGCGCCTGTTTCATCAAGCCTGCGAGCTGGTTCTTCATCATGGTGGTTCTCCGGGATTTTAAGGAATTGGAATAAGGATTTGGACAATACGGGTGATCGGGTCAGGCCGGCGCGCCTGGGGCGGGACGCACCGAGCCGGGCACGATGAACGCGCCGAGGTCGCGCATCACGTCCTTGACGAAAGGATCGTTGGCCACGGTTTCCTCGGCCACGCGCTGGCACTCTTCGCGGTAGGCGATCGCCTCGGCGCTGGCGGTGTACCACACCGGGCCGATGTCGATCTCCAGGTGGACCTTGGTATGGGCGAAGCGCTCCTGCAGCGCGGCGCACAGTTTTTCGGTATTGCCGCTGGCGCGCAGGGTGTCGATCGGCACGCGCAGGTTGAAGGTGGTGACGTTTCCGTCCACCACGCACGACACCAGCTCCGTTTGCAGCGCCAGTTGCTGCGACACGCCGCGCAGGGCCAGGCCGGCGGCCAGGCCCGGCCAGTTGCCGTCCCAGTCGATCTGGGGAACCGGCGTGATGACGTAGGCGTGGCGCGGACGCGCCGGCGCGCGCGCGGCGGCAAGCGGCATCGCCTCTTGCGCGACGGCGGTGTCGTCGGAAAATTCGGTGACCCAGGACGGCGGTTCGCTGTCGTCCTGCATCTCGGGATAGTGCGCTGCGGGCATCGGCGGCATCGGCGGCATCGGCGGCGCGGGCGGCGCTTGCGGTGCGGGCGCGGCGGCCTGCGGCTCGCCCTGCTCCCACGGCGGCGGCGCTTTCGGCGCTGCCGCTGCGGGCTCGGGTTCGGCAGGCGGCGGCGCTGCCGCCGCCGCGGCGGCAGCCTGGTTCGACATCGCGGTCGGACGGCGCGGCGACGACGTCTGTCCCCGGCTGGCCGAGCGCGCCGCTTCGAGTGCGGCGTTGATGGCGGCGCGCGCCGAATTCATGGCCGGCACGCTGGCCGGCGGCGCGGCTGGCGGCGCAGGCGGCGCCGCCTGTTGTACGGGCGGCGGCGGTGGCGCCGCCGGCGCGCTCACCGCGGCGTGGCTGGCGACGGCCGCCGACGCGGCGCGTGCCGGAACGGCGGCAGCTGCGGCAGCGGCGGCGCGCGCCGGTGCCGGCGACCGGGCCGCCGACGAACCGCCCGGCGGCGCGCCTTCGGCGCCACCGTTACCGGGGCGGAAAGCGAGCATGCGCAAGAGCGTCATGGTGAAGCCCGCGTATTCGTCCGGCGCCAGGCCGATCTCGTTGCGGCCGTGGACGGCGATCTGGTAATACAGCTGCACTTCCTGGGCGTCGAAGGCCTGCGCCAGGCGCAGGATGTCGGCCAGTTCGGGCAGGTCTTCGGGCACGGCGGAGGGCACGCTTTGCGCCAGCGCGATCCGGTGCAGCAAGGTGCCGAGGTCCTGCAGCGCGCCGTTGTACGACAGGCTGCGGCTGGCCATTTCGTCGGCCACCGCCATCAGGTCGGCGCCGTCCTGCGCCAGCAAGGCGTCGAGCAGGCGCACCAGGTAAGTCTGGTCGAGCGCGCCGAGCATGCCCTGCACCGCGTCGAGCGTGACTTCGCCGGCCGCGTAGGCGATCGCCTGGTCGGTCAGCGAGAGCGCGTCGCGCATCGAGCCGTGCGCGCCCTGGGCCAGCAGGCGCAGCGCGGGCTGCTCGAAGCTGATGCCTTCCTGGCCGAGGATGTTGTCGAGGTGGCTGATGATATGCCCCGGCGGCATCTGCTTGAGATTGAACTGCAGGCAGCGCGACAGCACGGTGACGGGAATTTTTTGCGGATCGGTGGTCGCCAGGATGAACTTGACGTGCTCGGGCGGCTCTTCCAGCGTCTTGAGCATGGAGTTGAAGGCGTGGTTGGTCAGCATGTGCACCTCGTCGATCATGTAGACCTTGAAGCGCGCGTTCGACGGGGCGTAGACAGCCTGTTCCAGCAGCTGCGCCATTTCGTCGACGCCGCGGTTGGACGCCGCGTCCATCTCGATATAGTCGACGAAGCGGCCGGCGTCGATCGCGGTGCAGGCTTCGCACGCGCCGCAGGGGGTGGCGGTGATGCCGCCGTTGCCGTCGGGGCCGATGCAGTTGAGCGACTTGGCCAGGATGCGCGACAGGGTCGTCTTGCCGACACCGCGCGTGCCGGTAAACAGATAGGCATGGTGCAGGCGGCCGCTTTGCAGCGCGTGCGTCAGGGCGCGCACCACGTGCTCCTGGCCGACGAGCGTGTCGAAATTCTTGGGTCGGTATTTGCGGGCGAGGACTTGATAGGACATGCTGAATTTTACCGTAGATAGCGAACGCGGGGGCTTCCCGCTGCCCGAAAAGGCCATTGTAGCAAGAGCGCGCGCGAATGCGAAACCGCCGCCTGTGCAAGCGCTGTTTTACAAGGAAAGTCGGGGGAGTGACGGCGAGGTACTGAGGGGAGATCGAAAGAGGCGAGCCTGATCTGCGGCACTTATGGTTAACGGCCGTGGCTGCTTCGTTCCCGACCTGACCAGGTTAGCCATGCCACAATGCGCAGGGGCCCGCCAGCGACAATTATAACCGACCGCGAGGATTTGTGGGAGTGCGTTCGTCGCGACCGGTGCAATAACAGGCAAGCCCGCCCCCGCCGTCTCCCGCAGTGCCGGAAACGACGGCGTGAAGCGTGGCTATATGCCCAGCTCCTGCCAGATCGCATCGACCTTCGCCTTCACTTCCGGCGTCATGCTGATCGTGGTGCCCCACTCGCGATTGGTTTCCCCCGGCCACTTGTTGGTGGCGTCGATCCCCATCTTGCTGCCCAGGCCGCTGACCGGCGAGGCGAAGTCGAGGTAATCGATCGGCGTGTTATCGACCAGCAAGGTGTCGCGCATCGGATCGACCCGCGTGGTGATGGCCCAGATCACCTCTTTCCAGTCGCGGATATTCACGTCTTCATCGACCACCACGATGAACTTGGTATACATGAACTGGCGCAGGAAGCTCCACACCCCGAACATGACGCGCTTGGCGTGGCCGGCGTACTGCTTCTTCATCTGCACCACGGCCATGCGGTAGCTGCAGCCTTCGGGCGGCAGGTAGAAGTCGGTGATTTCGCTGAACTGCTTTTGCAGCAGCGGAATGAAGACTTCGTTCAGTGCCACGCCGAGCACGGCCGGCTCGTCGGGCGGCTTGCCTGTATAGGTGGAGTGATAGATGGGATCGCGCCGCATGGTGATGCGGTCGATGGTCAACACCGGAAAACTGTCCTGCTCATTATAGTAACCGGTGTGGTCGCCGAAGGGCCCCTCCAGCGCATGCTCGTAGCCGGTCGGATGGGTCGGATCGGCGTAAATATGCCCTTCCAGCACGATCTCGGCCGAGGCCGGCACGCGCAGCTCGCTGCCGATGGCCTTGGTCAGCACCGTGCGGCTGCCGCGCAGCAAACCGGCGAACTGGTATTCGGACAGGCTGTCCGGCACCGGCGTGACCGCCCCGAGGATGGTGGCCGGGTCGGCGCCCAGCGCCACGGCCACCGGGTACGGCTGGCCCTTGGTGGCGATGCCGTGCTCGCGGAAGTCGAGCGCGCCGCCACGGTGCGCCAGCCAGCGCATGATGACCTTGTTCGGCCCGATGACCTGCTGGCGGTAGATGCCCAGGTTCTGGCGCTTCTTGTTCGGCCCCTTGGTAACGACCAGCCCCCAGGTAATTAAGGGCGCGATGTCGCCCGGCCAGCAATGCTGGATCGGCAGGCGCGCCAGGTCGACGTCGGCGCCTTCCCAGACGATGTCGTGGCAGGCGGCGCCGCGCACTTCTTTCGGCGACATGTCCCACACGGCCTTGACCAGGGAACCGAGGCCCATCAGGTCCTTGAAGCCTTTCGGCGGTTCCGGCTCCTTGAGGCGCGCCAGTACATGGCCGATCTTGCGCAACTCGCCCACGTCGTCGGCGCCCATGCCGAGCGCGACCCGGCGCGGCGTGCCGAACAGATTGCCGAGCACGGGAATCGTGTGACCGGTCGGATTCTCGAACAAAATGGCCGGCCCGGCGGCCCGCAAAGCGCGGTCGCACACCTCAGTCATCTCCAAATACGGCGAAACAGGCAAGGAAATGCGCTTCAATTCGCCCATTTCTTGCATTTTCGCCATGAAATCGCGCAAGTCTACATAGTTCATCGTTTTTTAATTCTTTTTTTCATGTGAGCATGGTTGTTCAATTAGCCATGGCAAGTTGTTGATTTCATAGGGCTTTGCTGCGATGCAGCAGAAAAAGCTAGATCTAAAAGTAATATAGAATGTTTGTGTTAGTATTGACTTAGTATATACCCGCTTCTACAATTCGCCCTACTTGATGAGCAGGCACCGTCCACGGACACGATTCTAGCCTGTCTCATAACTTCACGGGGTCGGGGCCCCAATGACATTTTAAGGAGTGTTTTCAATAGGCGTCTGCCTTCTCCCCCGAAAAAGTTGTTTTGCCACTGGTCCAATACCACAGGGAACGACCAGCTGTAGCGAGCAATGACGGCGTTAATCGCCTGCCCGAGCGGCGGCGATGGACGATATTTCTGATGCACGGCATTTGTCAGCCCGCTGCGCCAACGCGCGGTGTCGGGACGGCTTTTTCCGCGACAAAGGGGAATTCGATGATACATCGTTTCAACGGGGCGACAGCAAAGCTCGCCCAAACCATGGCCAGCCAGCCAGTCACGTGGTCTTCCGTGAGCAAAACGGCGCGTGGTCTCCTGACCACCATGCAACATACTTTGACGTTCTTTGGTGTTTCCGCCCTGGCCATGATGGCCTTGATGTACCTGCGTCCGGAACTGGCGCACGAAGCGTCGCAGATGCTGGCGCCGCCGGCCAAGCCGGCGCCCGCCGTCGCGCGCGCGCCCGTACAGGCGCCCGCCCTGTCGGCCCTGATGTCGGCGCCCGCGCCGGCGGTGCTGGCTGAAAACCAGCCGCCGATCCTGGCGCTCGACGAGAAGGCCCTGCAGGCCAACCGCAAGCAGCAGGAATTCGTCACCACCTGGCTGTCCAAGCGCTACCGCGTGGCCGGCGACGCGGCCGACATGCTGGTCTCGACCGCCTATTCCACGGCGCGCGAAATCAAGCTCGATCCACTGCTGATCCTGGCGGTGATGGCGATCGAATCGGGCCTGAATCCCTTTGCCGAGAGCCCGGTGGGCGCGCAGGGACTGATGCAGGTGATGTCGAAGATTCACCACGAGAAGTTCCAGGACATGGGCGGCACCCAGGCTGCGCTCAATCCGGTGGCCAATATCCGCGTCGGTTCGCTGATCCTGAAGGAATACGTGAAACGCGGCGGTTCGGTGGAAGCCGGCCTGAAGACCTACGTGGGCGCCGCGGCGTTCGAAACCGACCAGGGCTACGGCTCGCGCGTGCTGAACGAGTACCAGAAGCTCAAGCTGGTGGCGAGCGGCAAGAAAGTGCCGACCTTTACCGCGCCGGCCGCACCGAAACCGGTTCTCCCGGAAAAGGCATCGCAGGAGCAGATCGCCGGTTTGTGATCGCTGCACTATATATATAGTGGGATACCAAAAAGCCCGATGTCCGCATCGGGCTTTTTTGCGTCCGTCGGGCTATCCGGGGGCGCCGGCTGCCGGCACGGACGGGCGGAATGCGCGCGCGTGCTCCCCCGGAGCGAGGCCGGCTTGCTGGAAGAGCGATAGCGCGGCAATCGCCGCCAGGGGGACAGGAAATGGCGCGCACGCAAAAAAACGCGCGTGCGGCAGCTGATGGAGGCGATTGCCGCGCGGACGCCAGGGGGCCTGCGCGGGCGCTGCGTTGCGCCGTTGGCGGAAACGCTGGATCAGCGGCGGGTGTCGGCCGCGACTTCGTCGGCGCGCAGCTTCGGCGCCAGTTTGTCGAGTACGCCGTTGACGTACTTGTGGCCATCGATACCGCCGAAGGACTTGGTCAGCTCGACCGCTTCGTTGATGACGACGCGGTAAGGAATATCGAGGTTGTTTTTCAGCTCGAACGCGCCGATCAGCAGCACGGCGTGCTCGATCGGGGACAGTTCGGCCACGCCGCGGTCGATCAGGGGCGCGAACGCTTCGCGCAGGGCCACCGAATCCTTGATGGCGCCGTACAGCAGGACCGCGAAATGGTCGGCGTCGGCTTTTTCGAAACCGTGCGCTGCCCGGATGTTTTTCACGACCGTGGTGGCGTCTTCATTGTTCAGCAGCCATTGATACAGTCCCTGCAAGGCGAATTCGCGCGCCCGGTGACGCGGCGTGCGGTTCTTGCTGGGATTGGCGTGCGTGGTTTTCTCTGTCATGGTGTTCTTACCTTCTTATTACCGTATATTCTTAACAACGTATTCTGGCGCCGACGGGATTCAGTCTTCGTCGGCTTGCAGTTCTTCCAGCGCGATCAGCAGGTTGGCCATTTCGATGGCGCAACGGGCCGCTTCGGCGCCCTTTTCCGCCATGCGCGCTTCGGCCTGCTCGTCGTTCTCGGTGGTCAGCACGGCATTGGCGATGGCGATGCCGTAGTCGAGGCCGATGCGGGTGATGCCGGCGCCCGATTCGTTCGAGACCAGCTCGAAGTGGTAGGTTTCGCCGCGAATGACCGCGCCGAGCGCGACCAGGGCGTCGAACTGCTGGGTTTCAGCCATTTTTTGCAGCGCCAGCGGAATTTCGAGCGCGCCCGGCACGGTCACGTGCAGCACGTCTTCGTCGCTCACGCCCAGGTGCTTGAGTTCGGCCAGGCACGCCGACAGCAGGCCGTGGCCCACATCGGCGTTAAAACGCGCCTGGACGATCCCAACGCGCAGGCCTGCACCGGTCAGATTGCTTTCATAAGTTCCTACGGTCATGGCAGACCCCTTCTATATAGGTGTGTGATTGAGTATGGAGTGTAGCGCGTCAGGCGGCGGCCTTGGCGGACGCTTCGCCGGGAGTGGCGTCCGGGCGGGCGCGATAACCGGTCACTTCCAGGTCGAAACCGGTCATGGATGGCATCTTGCGCGGGCTGGCCAGCAATTCCATCTTGCCTACGCCCAAGTCCTTGAGGATCTGGGCGCCGATGCCGTAGGTGCGCAAGTCCATGCTGGCGGCGCGTCCGGTCGGCTTGGCGTTGGCGTCGAGCGCGGCGAACTGGGCGAACAGCTGGTCGGCCGTCTCGCCGCAGTTGAGCAGCACCATGACGCCACGGTCGGATTCCTTGATCGCCTGCATCGACGACGCCATGGTCCACGAATGGGTGGTCGCCTCGCTGTCGAGCAGGTCGAGGATGGACACCGGCTGGTGCACGCGCACCAGCGCGTCCAGGTTGGGCGCCAGGTCGCCATGCACCATGGCCAGGTGGGCCGAGCCGCTCGGCTTGTCGCGGAAGGCGATCAGGCGGAATGGGCCGTAGGCGGTCTGCATGGTGCGCTCGGCGATGCGTTCGACCAGGCATTCGTTCTGGCCGCGATAGTGGATCAGGTCGGCAATGGTGCCGATCTTCAGATTGTGTTCCCTGGCAAATTCCAGCAAGTCCGGCAGGCGCGCCATGGTGCCGTCGTCCTTGAGGATTTCGCAGATCACCGAGGCCGGGGTCAGGCCGGCCATCTCGGTCAGGTCGCAGCCGGCTTCGGTGTGGCCGGCGCGCATCAGCACGCCGCCGCGCTGGGCCTTGAGCGGGAAGATGTGGCCGGGCTGGACGATGTCGGCCGGGCTGGCGTTCTTGGCCACCGCCACCTGGATGGTCCTGGCGCGGTCGGCTGCCGAAATGCCGGTCGTCACGCCTTCGGCCGCTTCGATCGAGACCGTGAAGTTGGTGCCGTAAAAGGTGCCGTTGCTCGACGTCATCATCGACAGGTTGAGCTGCTTGCAGCGCTCTTCGGTCAGGGTCAGGCAGACCAGGCCGCGCGCGTGCTTGACCATGAAATTGATGGCTTCGGGCGTCACGAAATCGGCCGCCAGCACCAGGTCCCCCTCATTTTCGCGGTCTTCTTCATCGACCAGGATGACCATGCGCCCTGCGCGCAATTCTTCGACGATTTCGGGGGTACTGGAGATTGACATGAATGATCCTCGGATACGGAAAGCTGCTGGAGCGTAATCCGCTATTTTAAAGGATTTACCCGACTTCAACTGAGCTAAGCTCGGGAAGATGTTGGCGGCCCGCCTTCGCGATCCGCAGCCTCCCACCATTTCGTTGCACTGCGACAACAATATGCTTGAAATGATCAGGGAATGTTACGCTTTTTAAAACGATCCGAAACAAATTTTCGGAGCGCGCGCCGACCTGCATTATCATCACAGCAGGCCTCGCCTTCCGTCTTTTGCCTGCCGGAGCGGGGCCCGGAGCCACGCATGCCAGCACCTGATCATCACCGTTTCCGCGCACGATCCTGTCCACCGGAGCAGGGTGCATGTCCACGATCCTGATTGTCGACGACCGGCCGTCCAACCGGCGCTACCTGAGTGCCCTGCTCGGCCACACCGGCCACCGCCTGCTCGAAGCCTACGACGGCGCGCATGCGCTGGCCCAGGTGCGCGCCGAGCGCCCGGACCTGATCATCACCGATATCCTGATGCCGGCCATGGACGGCTATGAATTCGTGCAGCAGCTGCGCGCCGATCCGGAACTGGCCGCCACGCGCGTGATCTTCTACTCCGCCATCTACGCGGTCAGCGAAACGACCGCGCTGGCGCGCAGTTGCGGCGTCGAGCGGGTGCTGGCCAAGCCGGCCGACCCGGACGACATCCTGGCCGCCGTGCACGGCGAACTGGGACTGGCGCACCAGGCCGGCGAGCACGGCGCCACGCCGGCGGCGCGCACGGCGCAAGCGAGGGCGGACCTGGGCAGCAGCATCGACGACGCGCTGGTCTCGGCGCGCCAGGCGCTGGGCGCCCTGCTCGAGCGCCACCAGGTCGCCAATCCAAGCCTGGGGGCCGACCTGGGCACCCTGCTGGGCGAGCGCATGAGCGGTTTGCGCAGCCTGGCCGCGCGCCTGGGCGCACTCGAAGAAATGAGTTTGCGCCTGACCGGCGAGCGCAATGCCGACGCCATGCTCGGCATCTTCCTGCAGGCGGCCGGCGCCATCCTGGACGCCGACTGCGTGGCCGTCTGCCTGCTCGACAGCGGCGAACAGCGCGTGCGCCACCTGGGCGCTGCTGGCGTCGGGCGCGAGCTGCTGATGGAGACGGCGCTCGACACCGAGCGCCTGCCCGGCTCCCTGCTCGAGCAGCCGCTGGCGCTGCGCGTGCAGGGCCAGGCCGCGCTGCCGCCCGGCCATCCGGCGGTGGGCGGTTTGCTGGGCCTGGCGATCCGCGACCGCAACCAGCTGTATGGCTGGATGTACTGCACGCGCGCGCCAGGCGCCGAACCGTTCAGCCACGAAGATGAACGCATCGGCGTCACCCTCGGCGCGCAGCTGGCGGTGGCCTACGAAAACCTGTGCCTGTACGAAGTGGTGCAGCGCCACGCCGCCCAGCTGCAGCTGGAAGCGGCCGCGCGCCAGCAGGCCGACCGCGCCCTGCGCGACAGCGAACAGCGCCTGCGCCTGTCGGCCCGCATCCTCGAAAGCACGCAGGAGAGCATCATGATGACGGACGCGAACGCCGACATCATCGCCGTCAACCCGGCCTTCGAACACATTACCGGCTACAGCGAAGCGGACGTCATGGGCCGCAATCCGCGCCTGCTGCGCTCGGGGCGGCACGAGTCGGCCTTCTACCGCGCCATCTGGGCCAGCCTGACCAGCAGCGGCCAGTGGCGCGGCGAGATCTGGAACCGCCGCAAGAACGGCCAGGTGTACCCGGAGCGGATCAGCATCAACGCGGTGCGCGGGGCCGGCGGCCAGATCGACGCCTACGTCTCGGTATCGAGCGACATCAGCGCGCTGAAGGCGGCGCACCACCAGGTCGACTTCCTGAGCAACCACGATCCCCTGACCCTGCTGCCGAACCGCTCGGTGCTGACCGAGCGCATGCAGCAGGCGATCGCCTCGGCGCGCCACGGCGACCGCCAGATCGCCCTGCTGCTGTTTAACATCGACCGCCTGCAGCGCATCAACGACAGCCTGGGGCACGAAGCGGGCGACGCCCTGTTGCAGGAAGTAGCGCGGCGCGCGGGCCTCCTGGCCGGGCCGGCCGACTCGCTGGCGCACCTGGGCAGCGACGAATTCGTGCTGCTGCTGACCGAATGCCTGGACTCGGACGCCATCATCGTGGCGGTGCGGCGCCTGATCGACGAAATCGCCCAGCCCTTCCACGCCGCCGGCCATGAACTGATCGTCACCACCAGCGTCGGCATCAGCATCTATCCGCGCGACGGCGCCAATCCGAGCGAACTGCTGAAAGCGGCCGACGTGGCGCTGTCGCACATGAAGGACGCGGGGCGCAACGGCTTCCGCTTCTTCAAGGGGGAGATGAACGCGCACGCGCTGCGCTGGATGGCGCTGGAAACGCATCTGCGCCGCGCCATCGAGCGCAAGGAACTGTCGCTGCACTACCAGCCGCAGGTTTCGCTCGCCGATGGGCGCATCTGCAGCATGGAAGCGCTGCTGCGCTGGAGCAGTCCGGAACTGGGCCAGGTCGGCCCGGGCGACTTCATCGCGCTGGCCGAGGACACGGGCCTGATCCTGCCGATCGGGAACTGGGTGATCCGCCAGGCCTGCCTGCAGAACAAGGCCTGGCAGGACGCCGGCCTGGCGCCGCTGCGGGTGGCCGTCAACGTCTCGGCGCACCAGTTCACCGCCGGCACGGTGCCGGCCGTGGTGCGCGAGGCGCTGCGCGAATCGGGCCTGGCGCCGCAGTACCTGGAGATCGAACTGACCGAAAGCGTGATGATGCGCGACAGCGAAGCGGCCGAAGTGCAGCTGGCCGAACTGACCGGCATGGGCGTGTCGATCTCGCTCGACGACTTCGGCACCGGTTACTCTTCGCTCGGCTACCTGTCGCGCTTCATGCTCGACAAGCTGAAGATCGACCAGAGCTTCGTGCGCAACATCATCACCGACCCGCGCAGCGCCGCCATCGCCCAGGCCACCATCGCGCTCGCGCACGGCCTGTCGCTGTCGGTGGTGGCCGAAGGCGTCGAGACCGAAGAGCAGCTGGCCTTCCTGCAGCGCATCGGCTGCGACGAAGTGCAGGGATACCTGTTCAGCAGGCCGCTGGCGGCAGACGCGATGGCGCGCCTGATGGCCTCCGATGCGCGCCTGGCGCTGCCGCCGCCCCTCCCTTTGCCGCCAAAGGAGTAGAATCCGCGCTCTACTAAAAACATTGCAGAGACGCTAATGAGCAAGTATTTCGTTCGATCCGCCGGTGCGGCCGCCCTCCTGCTGGCGTTCGCGCTGAACGCCGCAGCCGCCATCAGGCTGGACGACGCAATACCGGTGGGACCGCAAGTCAAGGTGGGCAAGCTGGCCAACGGGCTGACCTACTACATCCAGAAAAACGCCAGGCCCGAGAAAAAGCTCGAACTGCGCCTGGTCGTCAAGGCCGGCTCGATCCTGGAAGACGAGGACCAACTGGGCCTGGCCCACTTCACCGAGCACATGGCCTTCAACGGCTCGACCAACTTCAAGAAGCACGAACTGGTGTCCTACCTGCAGTCGATCGGCGTGAAGTTCGGCGCCGACCTGAATGCCTACACCAGCTTCGACGAGACGGTCTACATCCTGCCGATCCCCACCGACAACCGCGACAACATCGACAAGGGCTTCCTGGTGCTGCAGGACTGGGCGGGCGGCCTGACCATGAACGCGGCCGACATCGACAAGGAACGCGGCATCGTCCTGGAAGAACTCCGGCTCGGCAAAGGCGCCGCCGACCGCATGAACAAGGTGCTGATGCCGAAGCTGTACAACGGCTCGCGCTACGCCCAGCGCATGCCGATCGGGAAGGAGCACGTGATCGAAGGCTTCAAGCACGACGCGATCCGGCGCTTCTACAAGGACTGGTACCGGCCCGACCTGATGGCGGTGGTGGCGGTCGGCGACATCGACCCGCTCGACGCGGAGCGCCGCATCAGGCAGCACTTCGGGCACCTGAAGAATCCAGCCAGGCCGCGCGCGCGCACCTATGCCGCGATTCCGACGCGGGCCCATACCGAAGCGCTGGTGGTGACCGACAGGGAAGCGTCGTCGAATGCGCTGCTGATCCGCTATCCGGTCAAGGAAGCGATCGACAAGGGCACCTTCGGCGCCTACCGCGAAAAGCTGGTCGAAGCGCTGTTTACGGGCATGCTGGGCCAGCGCATGCAGGAACTGGCGCAGCAGGCCAATCCCCCGTTCATTGCCGGCAGCAGCTCGGTCGGCAAGCTCACTGCGCGCTACACCTCCTTCACCGCCTCGGCGGCGCTGGGCAAGGGGGGCGCCGTTCCGGCCATCGAAGCGCTGGTGCAGGAAAACGCGCGCACCCGCCAGTTCGGCTTCAGCGCCCAGGAATTCGAACGGGCGCGCAAGAACATGATGCGCCAGTACGAACTGGCCTACAACGAGCGTGACAAGACCGACTCGGGCAGGTATGTCGGCGAATACGTGCGCAACTTCCTCGAACAGGAGAGCATCCCCGGCATCGAAAACGAATACGGCTACGTGCGCGAACTGCTGCCCTCGATCACCCTGGACGAGATGAACCGCTACGCGCGCGCCACCATTCCGGCCCCGGCGGCGTCGGCCAAGCTGGTGGTGTACATGGGCAGCGCCAAGGAAGACAGCCCGGCTCCGAGCAGCGCGCAGCTGCTGGCGGCGGTGGCCGCGGCCGAAAAGGTGACGGTCCACGCGCAGGAGCAAAAGACGCTGGCTGCGGAGCTGATGGACAAGCCGCCGGCGGGCGGCAGCATCGTCGCGCAGAGCGAAGACAAGGCGCTGGGGCTGACGCGCCTGACCCTGTCGAACGGCGTAAAGGTGATCCTCAAGCCGACCGACTTCCGCAACGACCAGGTGCTGATGAGCGCCGCGCGCTTCGGCGGCCAGACCCTGTTCGGCGACGCCGACATCGTCAACGCGCGCTATGCGAACGCCGTGGTGGGCACGATGGGACTGAAGGACTACTCGCCGCTCGACCTGCAGAAGATCCTGGCCGGGAAAGCGGCCACCGTCAGCCTGACGCTGGGGAACCATGTGGACGGCGTGACCGGCAGCGCCGCCAACGACGACATCGAAACCATGCTGCAGCTGGTGTACCTGCGCATGACCGGCGTGCGGCGCGACGAGGGCCTGTACAAATCCTACGTCGGCAAGCAGGTCGAAGCGGCGCGCAACGCGATGGCGCAACCGGAGTCGGTATTTCGCGACACCCTGGTCAGCACCATGTACCAGGACCACCCGCGCGTGGGCCGCACCGCGCGCCCGGCCGACTTCGACAAGCTCGATCTGGAGCGCGCGCTGGCGGTGTACCGCGCGCGCTTTTTCAGCGCCAGGGACATGACCTTCATCCTGGTCGGCAGTTTCGACATGGACAAGGTCAAGCCGCTGCTGGCGACCTATCTGGGCGCGCTGCCGGTGGGCGAGATCGAGGCGGGCTACAAGGACGTCGGCGTGCGTCCGGTGCGCGGCGTGGTGAAGAAGGAAGTGCGCAGCGGGACCGAAGCGAAAAGCAGCATTTCGCTCAACTTCAGCGGCGAAGCGCCCTATTCGGATGACGAAGCGATGCGCTTCCAGGCCATGCTGGAAGTGATCAACATCCGCATCACCGACATCCTGCGCGAAAAGCTGGGGCTCATTTACGGCGGCGGCATGAGCGGCAGCCTGACCAGATACCCGTACGAGAACTACCTCGTGACGGCGTCGCTGCCGACCGGGCCGGCCAATGTGGACAAGGTGATCGCCGCCACGATGGCCGAGATCGGGCGCATGAAAGAGCAAGGACCGGACCTGGCGGACCTGAACAAGGTCAAGCAAAACTGGCTGCAAAACCACCAGAAAGCGCTGCGCGAAAACGGCTACTGGCTCAACCGCCTGCAGTCGGCGCAGCTGCAGGGGAGCGACCCGGCCGAGATCCTGGCGTACCCGCAAAAGGTCGCCGCCATCACGCCGGCGCAGCTGAAACAGGCCGCCCAGCGCTACTTCGACATGAACAACTACGTACAACTGGTACTCTACCCCGAAAACAAATAAGGCCCAGCCCGTGTCCACTTCGATGCCAGGTCTGACATTCGGACACGACCCCAACCGTAATTGTCCACTTCGGTGCCAGGTCTGACATTCGGACACGGCCCCAACCTTTGTCCACTTCGGTGTCAGGTCTGACATTCGGACACGGCCTCAACCTTTGTCCACTTCGGTGTCAGGTCTGACATTTGTCCACTTCGGTGTCTGTCCACTTCGGTGTCAGGTCTGACATTCGGACACGGCCCCAACCGTAATCGCGGCTGCCGCACATCTGGGGACGAGCTCGTGTCCGATTGTCAGACCTGGCACCCGAGTGGACATGACATCCGGGTGGAAAAATAACGAACAGTCCGTGTCCACCTCGGTGTCAGGTCTGACATTCGGACACGGCCTCTACCGTAATCGCCGCTGCCGTACACCTGAGGATGAGCTCGTGTCCGATTGTCAGACCTGGCACCCGGGTGGACACAGCCTCGACCGTAATCACGGCTGCCGCACTCCTGCGGATGGGCTCGTGTCCGATTGTCAGACCTGGCACCCGGGTGGACACAGCCTCGACCGTAATCACGGCTGCCGCACTCCTGCGGATGGGCTCGTGTCCGATTGTCAGACCTGGCACCCGGGTGGACACGGGCTGGTCTTTATTTGAGATAGCGCTCGAACCATGCGACCGTGCGCGCACGCTGGTCGCGCTGGTGCTCGGGCTTGCGGATCGCGTGGCCTTCGCCGTCGTAAATCACCAGCGTGGTCGGCGTGCCCATGGCGCGCAGGCCGTGCCAGAATTCCATCGATTGCACCGCCGGCGTTTCGACATCGCGCTCGCCTACATACAGCAATGTCGGCGTCCTGGCAGCCTTGATCGATTCGATCGGCGAGGCGGCCCGGTACACCGCCGGGTCGTCATAGGCCGAGGCGCCGAAGAAGGGAATCATCCACTGGTCGATGCCGTTCTGGCCGTAGTAGCTGATCCAGTTGGCGATGCCGGCGCCAGCCACGGCGGCCTTGAAGCGGTCGCTGTGCGTGACGCCCCACATGGTCATGAAGCCGCCGTAGGAGTGCCCCATCAGCCCGAGACGGCCCGTGTCCACCGGCGCGGCCTTGGCGGCGGCGTCGATGCCGGCCAGGATGTCGCGCCAGTCGCCGCCGCCGAAGTCGCGTTTGTTGGCGCTGCCGAAGGCGACGCCCTGGCCGAAGCTGCCGCGCGGGTTGGGCAGGAAGACGTAATAGCCCTTGCGCGCCAGATCGCGCAGCAGCGGGTTGGCTTGTTCGCCATCGGAGACGAAACGCGGCGAGGCGGCCGATGCCGGCCCGCCGTGCACCTGCACCACCATCGGATACTTTTTGCCCGCGTCGACGCCCAGGGGCGCGAGCAGCCAGCCCTGCATCTTGAAGCCGTCGTTGCTCCATTCGACGCTGCTGGCGCGCACCTGGGGCGCGAAGCCGTCGTTGTCGCGCGTGATGGCGGCCAGCTGCGGCAGGCGCCCGGCGACGATGCGCGGCGCGCGCGCAAAGTCTTCATGCACGGAAGCGGCAATGGCGCCATCGGCACTGAAGACGAAGCGTCCCTGGCGCGAGCCGCTGGCGCCGACCGCGCCCGACCAGAGCGTGCGCGTGACGCCCTTGAGCGGATCGATCGTGAGCACCGCGTGCTCGCTGCCGACCAGCGCGGAGGCGATCAGCTGCTTGCCCTGCCAGGCCAGCCCGTTGAAGGAGCCGGCGAAGCGCGGCGTGGCATTCTGCGGCACGCCGCCGGACAGCGGCACGGTAAATACATCGCCGCCAACCGAGCCGAAGTCGCTCATCAGCCCTCCGATGAAGGCGACGCTGCGCCCGTCCGGCGAGACGCGCGGAATATTCATCTGCATCTTCGGCGCGGCCAATGCGCGTAGAGCGCCGCTGGCGATGTCGACGTGGCCGAGCGCGGCGACCCACCAGTTGTTGTCGCCGTTGCCCTTGGCGCTGGTGACGACGAAGCCTTTGCCGTCCGGGGTCCAGTCGTATTCGTAGATGTAGCTGCCCGGCGGCGTGACCATGGCCGCTTCGCCGCCGCTGGCGGGAACCAGGGCGAGGCGCTGGGCGTCTTCGTGCACGCCGATTTCGCCGACCTGGCGTGCCCCGGCTTCGACCGCGCCGGCGAGCTTTTTCGCGCCCGGCGTGGCCAGCAGCGAGATCCGTTTGCCGTCCGGCGACCAGCGCGCGGTGCTGGCCACGCCCCTGATGACGGCGGCCGGCGCGGCACCGGCGGCGCTGGCGATGTACAGCGTGGCGGTGCCGGCCTTGGCGTCGGCGCTGATGAAGGCCAGCGCTTGCTGGTCGGGCGACCAGGCGGGATGGTCGTAGATGCAGGTGGCGCAGGGGTCGTACTGGGCGACGATGGCGCCGCTGGCGGCGTCGCGCACGACCACGCTGGCGTGCGGACGAACCGGCAGGCCGCCCGGGTCGAGCGATTCGAGGGCGGCGACGCGCTTGCCGTCGGGGGTGATCGCCAGCGCGCGGTAGTCGCGCAGGGCCGCCGGCCCGGCCGCCAGGGCGGGGACGATGGCGCCGGCCAGCATGGCCGAAAACAGGACTGTGTGGAGGTGTGCCATATGGGGAGCAGGTAGAAGGTGGGTGTCGGATCGCAGGGATGGAAGGCGCGTCCAATATATACGATTGCGCAGGGCGCGACAAAACCGTTTTCGGGAACCTGCGGCGCTCAAGCCGGTTTGAGCACCACCAAGAACACGATCGCCGTCACGCCACACAAGACGACGGCTGCGCCATGCCGCAGCCACGCGGCCGGATGGCGGGCCGGCCCGTCCAGCATGCGGCGCAGGCTCCCGCCCTGCATGCCATGCACGGCCGACAAGGCGAGCACCAGCACCAGCTTGGCGTTCAGCCAGGGCGTCATCCACCAGTGTCCGCGGATGGCCAGCGCCAGGCCGCAGGCCCAGGCCAGCAGCATCGCCGGCGCGATCAGCATCCGGTCCCAGCGCACTGCGGCGCCGATCACGCCGCGTTCATCGGGCATCAAGGGCAAGGGCCGATGCGCCATCGTCCGCAACAGGCAAGCCTGCAGGAGCATGCCGCCGGTCCAGGTCATGACGGCCACGATATGCAAGGCTTTCAGGATCAGGTAGATCATGCGGCGAGCGCGGCGGCCTTGCGCTTGAGCAGCCGGATACTGAACCAGGCGCCGAACGGCAGCATGGCGCAGGCGAGCAGTTGCGCCACTTCGGTGCGGGTCCAGTCGTCGGCCGTGACGTTGCTGGCGATGGTCCAGAGGTAGTACAGAAAAGCCATGCCGTGCGCCGGCCCCATGAGCGTCACCAAGCCGGCCTGGCCGCCCAGGTGCTTGAGCGGCACCGCAATACCGAGCAGCAGCACCAGCGTCGCGCCCTCCCACAGCGCGGCGCGGCGCATGCGGGCACATTGTGTCAGTCGTGATTCCATGGTCGATCCCTGTTCAATGAAGCACGATTATGGCGAGGCAGCTTCAGGCTGAACATTGGCCGGAATGCCATATTGCGCAAGGATCGCGCCAAACGCGCCGCACAGACTGACACGAATTCCTACGTCCGCTAGAATCCGGCCATGCATAAAATCGCCATCCTGGCGCCTCATGGCGTCATTCCATTCGACCTGGCCACGGCCTGCGACGTGTTCAGCCGCGTGTGCGTTCCGGGCTTGCCCGCCGCCTACGAGGTGATCGTGTGCGGCGAAGCGCCGTCGGTCGCCGCGCGCCTGTTCGATCTGCACACCCGATTCAATCTGAGCCACGCAAGCGGCGCCCATACCCTGATCGTTCCGGGCATCGACGATATCGACGCCCCCGTCTCGGAAGCGGTGCTGGACACGATCAGGGCGGCGGCGGCGCATGGGACGCGGATCGCGTCGATTTGCAGCGGCGCCTTCCTGCTTGCCGCGAGCGGCGTGCTGGACGGCCGGCGCGCGACCACCCACTGGATGGCCGCAAGCGAACTGGCGCGCCGTTATCCGGCAGTCACGGTGGATCCGAATGTGCTGTTCGTCGACAACGGCAAGTTGCTGACCTCGGCGGGAGCTGCGGCCGGACTCGACCTTTGCCTGCATCTGGTGCGGCGCGACTACGGTGCGGCGGTCGCCGCCGACGCCGCGCGGGCGGCGGTGATGCCGCTCGAACGCAGCGGCGGACAGGCCCAGTTCATCGTGCATCCGGAGCCGTCCTCGTCGCTGGCGCTGCAGCCGGTGCTCAAGTGGATGGAAGCGCAATTGCATCGGGACTTGACGCTGGAGGCCATCGCCACCCATGCCGCCGTGAGCAAACGCACGCTGAGCCGGCGCTTCCTGGAGCAGACCGGCACCTCGCCGCTGCAATGGCTGCTCGGGGCGCGGGTGAAGCGCGCGCAGTATTTGCTGGAAACGAGCGCGCTCTCGGTCGAGCAAGTGGCGAACGCGACCGGATTCGGCACCAGCGCCGCCTTGCGTGCCTGCTTCGGCAGGCAGGTCGGGACCAGTCCTCAGCAATACAGGCAAAGTTTCCGGCCGCGTTGAAGGGGCGCAGCCGCCCTGGCGAACGGCCGGCCGCGCCTGGGCCGGATCAGGCGCGGTCCAGGCGGATTTCGGCGACCATCTCGCCCGCGTCGTCCAGGCCTGTTTCCACGAAACCCAGGCTGGCATAGAAGTCTTTTGCAACCGGGTTACGCGGCCAGTAACAGATACGGATCACCCCGGCATCAGGGCGGCTGCGGATCTCGTCGAGCGCCAGGCCGATGGCGCGCCGGCCGTAACCCTGGCCCTGCAAGCCGCTGTCGATCATGAAACGGTAGATCGCATACGCGCCGGGCTGGCCTTCGTCGGCCAGCGAGACGTACATCAGGAAGCCGATCGGCCTGTCGTCGAGATAGATGGCGCGGGTGAAGAAGCTGTCTGGATAGAAACTCGCCTGGGCGATCGAGTAGGCATTGCTGGCAAGGTAGTCCTGCTGCTCCGGCAGCAGGGGCAAATCGATGAGGGCGTCGAAATTGTGTTCGGTGACGGCTTGCAGGGTAATCGTCATGGAGTCGCTTTCGGTTGCGCTGGACATGGCGGCGCGAAACACGTGCGCCGCCGGGGTGATGCGCTCAAGCCTTGCCGACCGAGAGCATGCGCTCGACGTAGCGGGCGATCAGGTCGATTTCCAGGTTGACCTTGCTGCCGGCGCGCAGGTGCTTAAGCGTGGTAACCGAGATCGTGTGCGGAATCAGGTTGATCGAGAAGCGGCACAGCTTGCCCGAGGCGGCGTCCAGGTCCTCGACCCGGTTCACCGTCAGCGACACGCCGTTGACGACCACCGAGCCCTTGAAGGCGAGGAACTTGGCCAGCTCGTGCGGGGCGTCGATGACCAGTTCCCACGATTCGCCCACGGCCTCGAAGCTGTGGACCTGCCCCAGGCCGTCGACGTGGCCGGAGACCAGGTGGCCGCCCAGGCGCTCGGCCAGGGTCAGCGCTTTTTCGAGGTTGACTTCGCCCGGCGCGTCGAGGCCGGCCGTGCAGTTGAGGCTTTCGCGCGAGACGTCGACGCTGAAGGCGCTGTCGGTCTTGGCGACCACGGTCATGCAGGCGCCGTTGATGGCGATCGAGTCGCCCAGGGCAACGTCGCCCAGCGGCAAGCCGCCGGCATCGATGTCGAGGCGCACGCCTGCGTCGAGGCCGGCTTCGAGTGGTTGAACGGAGCTGATCTTGCCGACGGCGGCGACGATTCCTGTAAACATGCTGGTCTATTCCTTGGTATGGGTAAAGCGGGCGAGAATGCGCAGATCCTCGCCCAGCGGGTGAATATCGTGAAAACGCAGGCGCTTTTGCTGGTCGAGGCTGGTCAAGGCGGGCAGCGCGAACATGCCCTGGGCTTCGCCCAACAGGGTCGGCGCGAGGTAGACCAGCAGTTCGTCGACGCATCCTTCACGGATCATCGAGCCGTTCAGCTTGGCGCCGGCTTCGACGTGCAGTTCGTTGATGTCGCGCCGGCCCAGCTCGCGCATCAGGGCGGGCAGATCGACCTTGCCGCTCTCGTTGGGGAGCAGGATGACCTCGTGGCCGGCGGCGCGCAGAACCGCTTCCTTGGCCGGGTCGGGCACGGCGGCGACGATCCAGCTCGCCGCCCCGGCCAGCACGCGGGCGGCGGGATCGATCTCGAGCCTGCTGTCGACGATGACGCGGCGCGGCTGGCGCGTGGTTTCCACGGCGCGCACGTTCAGTTGCGGATCGTCCGCCTTGACCGTGCCGATGCCGGTAAGAATGGCGCAGGCGCGGGCGCGCCAGGCATGGCCATCGGCGCGCGCTTCGGGACCGGTAATCCATTGGCTGGCGCCATTGTGCAAGGCTGTCATGCCGTCGAGGCTGGCGGCGGTCTTGAGGCGCACCCACGGCAAGCCGCGCTGCATGCGCGACAGGAAGCCGATGTTCAGTTCGCGCGCTTCGGCTTCATGCAGCCCGGAACTGACGGCGATGCCGGCGGCCGCCAGCCTGGCCAGCCCTTGACCGGCGACCAGGGGATTCGGATCGACCATGGCGGCGACGACCCTTCCCAGGCCGGCCCGCACCAGCGCGTCCGAACAGGGCGGCGTGCGGCCGAAATGGTTGCACGGCTCCAGGGTGACATAGGCGGTGGCGCCGCGCACGTCCTTGCCGCGCGCCTCGGCGTCGCGCAGGGCCTGGATTTCGGCGTGGGCCTGGCCGGCCGGTTGCGTGTGGCCGGCGCCGATGACCACGCCATCGCGCACGATGACGCAGCCGACGCGCGGGTTCGGCGACGTGGTGTACAGCCCTTTGGCGGCCCACTCGAGGGCCAGGGTCATGGCTGCTGAATCAGTAAGTAATTGCACGGGTGTCCCAGCGTAAATGGCTGACCGCGATTTTACGCCAAGACAGCCGTTCCCGCCCGGCAGGCTGCGATGCGAGGCATCCCGGCTGGCCGGCGCCGCTGCGCGTGCCGAGCGCGGGGGCGAAGCAAGCGCCGCTGGCACCACGGCGCATGGCGCTGCCCGCCGACGACAGTAAAAGCGCCCGGCCCGCTTCAGCGCTTCACCGCCAGCGCTACGACTCCTCCTCTTCCCCGCCGCAGGTGGCGCCATCGCGGGCCGGGTCGCACACGCGGGCGCGGCCGAGCATATTGATCTTGATGCGGCGCGTCTGTTCGCCCTGGAACAGCGACAGGGTGCCCCAGCGCGCCGCCGCGCTGCTGGTCGAGGTGCAGCTGCGTCCGGCGCTGTTGTAGGCCAGGTAATCGGGCAGCTTCTGGCTCGAAAACACGGCGCTGACCACGATGCCCTTGCCCACCGGGCCATGCGTGGCGATCAGTTCGTCGGACACGCCCGGCCGGCGGTCGCCATCGCGGTCGACAAACGCCACCCAGCCCAGGCTCCAGTCGGCGCCGGCAGGTTCCAGCGGCGCCAGAAGGACGCGCTCTCCGCGCGCCATGGCTTGCGCGCGCGTCAGGCCGATCGCCCCGAACAGGTCGTTCACTGCGCCGTTGAGCTGGTGCGCGCGGATCATGGCGCGCAGGTCGGGCGCGGCGACCGCCAGCGCGATGGCGGCGATCAGCAGGACCGCCATCAGCTCGGTCAGCGAAAACGCGCTTGCGCGTGGCGACGGCGCGCGCTTCATGGCCAGCAGCCGGCAGCGGCGCCGCTGGCCGTCTGTTCGCCGGCGCTGCTGAGCGTCAAGGTCTGGCAGGCGCCGTCGCGAAAGCTGGTGTCGACCCGGTCGGTGCCGGGTATGGCTTCGATGACGATGCAGCGCGCGATCGACTGGCCGGCGCAGGGCTTGCCGCGCAGTTCATAGGCGCTCGATGGCGCCTTGCTGCCCGACCACCATTTGAAGTGGACCTGGTCCGGCCCGCTCTCGTCGGCCGAGAACGCGAGATAGCGGTTGTGCTGGGTGTAATAGCGTTCCTGCTTTTGCATCAGGTCGAGCAGGACCGCCTGGGCTTCGGCGCGGCGCGCCTTGATCACGAAGTCCTGGTAGCCGGGATAGGCCAGCGCCGCAAGCAGGGCGACGATGGTCATGACGATCATGGTTTCGATCAGGGTAAAGCCTCGACTGCGTTTCATTGCCGGCTCCTTGTGCTGGGTGATTATTTTTTCTTGGCCGCATCGTGCAGGTCTTGCCAGTTGTGCACCTCGCGCCAGCCGAGGCGGCGCGACGGGTAGCGGATACTCAGTTGCTGGGCGGGCGCGGCCTTGCCGCCTTCCTGCGGGCGCACGATGGCGACCGTGTGCACCGCTTCGGCGCGCCCGGTGGCGGTGCGCGCGCCGCTGCTGGTGCCTGTCTCGATCAGCAGCGGCGGCACGCCCGCCAGTGCGGTGTAGCGCTCGCCCGTGCTCTCTCCGGAGCGCACCCGGCCGTCGGCGCCGATGGCGAACCCGCTCAGCGCGTCGAGCACATAGCTGCGCGAGGCCGGCGCGCTGCACAGGTCGGCACCGGGCAGCAAGGTCTCGACGATCAGGGTGCCGCCCCGCGCTACCGGGCTGCCGGCAACGCGCTCGCCATCGATGGCGGTATTGGGGAAGTCGATGTACCAGCCTTTGGGTGCGTCTGGCGCCGCCTGCTCCTCCAGCGCGACCGGCGCGCCGGCAAGCGCGTAGCGCAGCGTGCCGCTCAGGATGCGCGGCACCAGGCGGGCGCGCGACAGCGGAGGCTGCGGCTTGCCCGGGGCATCGTGGACGGCGTAGAACGATTGCGGCAGATAGCTGCCGCGCTGGGTATCGGCCGGTTCGATGAACTTGCCGGTGCCGAACAGCACCAGGTAGCCGCCGCCGGGCGCGAACACGATGCGCGGCGCATGCGCGATCGGTTGCGGCCTGCCGCCGGCGTCGCGCGCGTCGAACAGCGGCGAGACGGCCGAACTCCACGGCGCCGCGCCGCTGACATCGACACGCCACAGGCGCCCCTGCAAGTCGCCCGCGTAGGCATAGCGCACGCTGGCGTCGCCCGCCAGCGCCAGCGCCGCCGGCGCGAGCGCGTTGGCCCGCGCCGGATCGGACGCCGGCATGTCGAAGCGGTAGTAATTGAGGCCGCGCCGCCAGCGCTCCGAGGCCGGCTTGTCGAGCGCGAGCAGGAACAGCGCGCCGCCGCCATCGGCGGTGCCATTATTGATGCCGCTGGAAACGACGACAAAGTCGCGGTACTGCGGCGCGCCCTGCCTGACGGCGGTCCTGAACCGGGCCACCAGCGGCGGCGCCGACACGTGCCCGATGGCCGGGTCGTCGCGCTCGGTGAATTCCCACAGCGCGCCCAGGCCGGCATGGAAGGCGGCCGGGTCCGAGATGTCGAGCGCGAACACGCCGCGCGCGCCCATGCCCATGCCGGAGGCGAGGACGGTGCGCCAGCGTCCGCCGACCAGCGCTTCGCCGCTGCCGGCACTGGCGTCGACATACGGCCGGTGGCGATAGCCGGGACCGGCCAGCTGCGCCAGCACCGGTATCAGGGCGTGCGGGACGTAGGCGAACAGTTCGGCGCCGGTGGCGAGGTCGAAGGCGTGCAGCATGCCGTCGTTGGCGCCCACGTAGGCCACGCCGGGCCGGCCGCGCTGGCGCTGGTGGAAGTCGAGATAGGCCGGATCGCCGCGCGATGCCGGCGGCGGTCCGACCAGCAGGGGCACGCTGTGGATCACGTCGCCCATGATGCTATCGCGGCGCCGGAACACGCCGCCCGGCTTGCCTTGTTCCATGCCGCGCTCGCCGCGCAAAAAGGCGGTGCGCGCTTCGCCCAGCCCGTCCGCGGCGCCGCCGGCAAGGGCGACGTCGAGCAGCGCGCGGGCTTCTTGCGGCAGGCTGGGCCAGTCGAACGGGATCGTCACCGACTTGTCGGGGCGATACGCCAGCGTGAAGATCTTGCGTGCCGCCGGCGTGCTCAAGGGCGGCAGCGGCGGCCGCGCGCTATCGTTGCCGCTCAGGAGATCGGCGGCATCCCAGTCCAGCTTGTCCGCGATGGCCGGCACGCCCCCTTTCTCCACGCTCAGCGCGCGCCGCTGCAGGCTGCCGCTGCCCCGGCCCAGGTCGCCGCTGGCCTGGAGCACGAAGCCGCGCCCCTTGCCGACCGGGCCGGCCACCAGCGCGCCGGGCGTGGCGCCGCCGCCGGCTGCCGCTGCGGCGAACAGGGCGTCGATGCCGGGCACGATCGCGAAGGCGTCCCTGGCGGCGAAATAGCCGGCCGGACTGCCGCCTGCGGCGCGCCATTCGCTGTCGTCGCGCCGCCCGCCCGTGGTGATGAAGGGGTTGGCGTCGCCATTGCGGTCGTCGAAGGCGCCGTATTTGGCGGCAAGGTACAGCGCGCTGGCCTCTTCTCCGGCCTCTTCTCCGGCCGCTGCGCCAAGCAAGAGCGACATGCTGGTGACCGTGACCGGTTTGTCGCGCCGGATCGGATGGGTGTGCGCCCACCAGGCCGCGCCCGCCAGGTACAGGCTGCCGGCGTTGTCCGGACCGTCGCTGCGCGTGTCCAGCCCGCTCAGCTCGGGCCGGGGCGCGCCATTGCCGTAGGCGCCGCCGCGGTCGGCTTCCATCTCGCCCACGCGGCGGGTGGCCTGCATCGCGTCGAAGGGGGCCGGGGCGAAGGAATCGGCCTTGCGCGCGCCGTCGTTGCGCCCGGTCCTGGTATTGCCCGGCAGGTGGCGGTCGTCGACGAAGGATCGGTGGCCGATGGTCGCGATCAGGTTGCGCTGGCAGGCGGCGGTGACCGGGTCGGCGCGGCTCGACCATGCCGGCAAGCCATCGGGCGCCGCGCCGCCAGCGTCCGGTTCGCGTCCTTGCACATAGCGCAGCGCCTCGTAAAACAGTTCCGCGCCCGGATCGCTGGCGGCATAGCTGCCGGCAGCGGCCGGCTGGCTCCGTCCCGCCAGGTTGATGGCGGCGATGCTGCCGCTGGCCGCCCCGCTGCCGCGGTCGGGATTGGGGATGAACACGCCGGTCCTGTCGCTCCATTCGGCGCGCTGGTTGGCCTGCGCCTCGTAGCGCGGTGCATCGATGGCCTTGGCGCCGATGAACTTGAGCGGCGCGCGCAGGACGCCGCCATCGGGCGCCCCGCCCTTCCCGCCCTTCCCGCCCTCGCCGGCCGCGTAAGCCATGACGCCGATCCGTCCCGCATCCGCATGGCGCTGCAACGCCCCCTCGGGCTTGAAGGCATTGCCATACGGCCGGCACAAGCCCGGCCGGCTGGCGCTGTCCTCGGGCGTGCACACACGCACGCGGGCAAGAAATTCACCATGGAATTTGTCCGACACCAGCCGCGTCCCGCTGGCGCCGTAGCGCGGCGCGTCGCAACTGCGGCCTTTGTTCGTGCCGCTGAACAGGACGCGATTGCGGCAAGACACGATGTACAGGTCGGCCTTGCCGAACGGCGTCAGCGCCGCGCTGTCGTCAGCTGGCAGCATCTTGCGCGGGAAATGCAGGGCGTTCGCGTAAAAGTCCACATGCGCCGCGCCATCGGGCAACCACGCGCGCTGGAGCACGGTGATGCCGGCTTCATCGATGACGCGGTCGCCGCCGGTCAGGCCCAGGCGTACCAGGTCGAGGGTCGAAGCCGTTGCCCAGTTCAGCAGATTGCCGCTGAATGCCTCGCCGCCGCAGCCGCGCCCCTCCCCGACCGGCCCGGCCGGGGAAAAATGCCCGCGCCGTTCGTCCAGCTCGGGTTCGCGCACCGCGCGCGAGTGGGCCCTGGTCGGGTACTGGTAGCACAGGCGCGGATTGAAGTAGCCGGGATACTCGGTCGCACCCCGGTAGTCGGCGCGATACGCCGCGCCCGCATCCTCGAAGCTGAGCGACAGATTGAGCAGCAGATTGGGCGGCATCCGGCCGGGCGCGCCCAGCACGCCATCGGGCACCTGCAACAGCGGCGGCGCGGCGCCGGCGGCACAGGCCCAGCAGGCGAGCAGCAGTGCCAGCCAGCGGCGCAGGAAGGCGTGCAGGGAACTCATGCTCCCTCCTCCGCCGCGGCCTTGAGGTAAAACGCTTGCAGCACCACCCGGGTGGCGTCGAGCGAGCCGAAGCCGACAGCGGTGATGCGGTAGAAATTGCCCGGCGGACGGGCGGCATCGCCCCCGGCCTGGGTATGCGGCAACAGTTCGATCAGGTAGCGCGGCGCGCGCAGCGGCAGCGTGCCCTTGCCCGATGGAAGCTGCGCACCGGTGAAGCGGCCGTACGCCACGCCCGCCGCCTCCAGTCCGTCCTTGCCCGACAGATCGGCGCCCTGCCATGCCGGCCGCGCGGGCATGTACAGGCACAGGCCGGCATTGACTTCGCGCTCGCCGCCGCAGCCGTCGACGAAGCCGAAGACATTGCCACGTGCAAACAGCGCCGCGCGCTGGGAGGCGCGGTCGCTGCCGCCTTCGATATCGTGTTCGGCATCGGCCAGCGCCGCTTCGGCGGCGGCGAAGGCGATCTGGCGGTCACGTTCGTGGCGGGCCGATTTTTCGCTGCCGAGTGCGCTGCGGGCGGCGGAAACGCCAAGTATCATCAGCGCCAGCAGCACGAACAGCGCGGTCAGCAGCACGGCGCCATGCTGGCGCTCGCGTTGGCGAAGTGGGGTCGGCATGGCGTCTCACAGTGCCGCGTTGCGCAGGACGATGGTGGCGGCGAAGGCGCGCCGTTCGCGCCAGCGCTGCGCCGGCGGCAGAGCTGCCTCGTCGATCCGCGTGCCGGGGTCGGCGGCGCCGCCGTAGCCCGGGCCGAACAGCTCGTAGGCGAGCGCTTCGCGCTCCACGCTGCCCCCGTGCGCGCCATGCAGCAGCAGCGCGACCTTGATGCTGGCGATGCGCTTCCAGTGCGTCTTGCGGCGCAGGTCGCGTTCGCGGTCAAGCGGCGTCGCGCCATCGAGCGCGAGCGCGGCATCCAGCGCGTTGACGGCGCCGGCGGCCAGATACTGGTTGGGCGCACCGTCGGCGGGATCGTCGGTGTCGAGCCCGTACAGCACCTGGAAGGTATCGACGCCGGCCACCAGCGCTTCGCTGCGCCAGGTTTTCTGGCCGAGGTACTTGCAGCGCAGTTCGGCGTCGCCGGCGATGCCCGGCGCGACGTAGAAAATACTCCAGCCCTCGTGCTCCGAGCCGACCGGAAACCCCGCGCAGCCGAGCACGCTGCCGTCGCCGTCGGCCCCGCTCCCGGCGCCATCGAAGCGCAGCACCAGCACGTCGCTGCCGTTGACGCCGCCAGGACGCGCCTTGTCGATGCCGGGCCCGCCGCTCGCCAGCGCGTGATTGTCCAGTCCGCCGATGCGCGCGGCGCTTGCCGCCAGCGAGGGCGGCGCCTCCTCGCGCTCCAGGTCGACCCAGGCGCCCTGCCGCGCCGCCCGTTCGATGGCTTCCAGCGCATAGCGGCCGGCGTCGTCGGTCCGCGCCAGCGCGTTCTGCGCGGCATAGCCGGACTGGGCGGACAGCAGCAGCGCGGCGGCCGCCAGGGTCACCAGCAGGCCCAGCGCCAGCGCCACCAGCAGTTCGACCAGGCCCAGGCCGTCCGAGAAGGCGCGCCTCCTCATGGCGCACCCGTGCCCAGCATCACGGCCACCGCCGGCGCCGGCGGCGCCGCGCCAGCCGCGCGCCGCACATGCCAGCCGAGCTTGATGACCACCGGCGCCCCGGCAGAACCGGCGCACTCCCAGGCCAGCGCCTTGCCCGCATCGTTCCATACGACGGTGTCGCGGCAGACCGCGATGCGCCCGCCCGGAAACCCCGCATGCAGCGCGGCCACCGTATCGTCGATGTCGAAGCGCGCCAGTTGCGCACTGTCGCAGCGGCCCGCGCCGTAGCAATCGGCGGGCGCGCGTGGCGGCGCGCCCTCGCCCGCCTGGTAGCGCAGTTGCAGATAGGGATTGATTGCGTCGCCCAGGCGCATTTGCGCCGCATTGGCGCGCATGCGCTCGGCCAGGCTGGCGGCCAGGTGCACGCCGCGCGACATCAGGCCCGATTCCTGGCGCGTGCGCAGCGCCGCGACCTGGGTGCCCAGGGCGCCCAGGATGCCGACGGCCAGCAGCAGCAGCGCCACCAGCACCTCGCCGAGCGTGAATCCGGCGGCGACCCGTTTCCGCAGTAAACGCATGACCCTCCCGCGCATGACTCCCCCCGTTGCTTGGACAAGGCGCCAGGTCATGCCGCCGCAGCCTTGCGCCATGGAGCGGCAAGTGCGGTGAACGTGTGAGCTGGATCGCTTGGGAGTGACGTTAACAGCGCGGCGGGCAAGCGCGCATGGCCTGCCTCAAACGTGTGAACTGAACTATTTACGTGGTTTGCGCTCGTGGCCGACTTCGGCAATGGCGTCCTGGAACTCGGCCAGGTCTTCGAAGTTCTTGTACACGGACGCGAAGCGGATGTAGGCGATCTTGTCGAGGCGTTTCAGTTCCTGCATGACCAGCTCGCCCACGTGGCCGGTATCGACCTCGCGCTGGCCGCTGGTGAGCAGTTTTTCTTCGATCGACGCGACCGCGCGGTCGATGGCTTCGGCCGACACGGGCCGCTTGCGTAGCGCCAGCATCAGGCTGCCGCGCAGCTTGACCGAGGCGAACTCGGTGCGGCTGCCGTTTTTCTTGACCATGATCGGCATCGACAATTCGATCCGCTCATAGGTGGTGAAGCGCTTGTCGCACTTGACGCAGCGGCGCCGGCGCCGGATCGAATCGCCCTCCTCGGATACGCGGGTATCGAGGACTTGCGTATCTTCATGCTGACAGAAAGGACATTTCATGGGGCGCCGGGATGCTGCTGGGTTGTGACGTTAAGCTGCGTAGACCGGATACTTGTCGGTCAGCTTCTTGACTTCGGCCTTGACGCGTTCGACGACAGCGGCGTCGTTCGGGTTGTCGAGGATGTCCGCGATCAGGTTGCCGACCGTGGTCGCGTCTTCTTCCTTGAAGCCGCGCGTGGTGAAAGCCGGGCTGCCGAGGCGGATGCCGGAAGTCACGAACGGTTTTTGCGGGTCGTTCGGGATGCCGTTCTTGTTGCAGGTCATGTGGGCGGCGCCCAGCAGGGCTTCGGCTTCCTTGCCCGTCAGGTTCTTGGCGCGCAGGTCGACCAGCATCACGTGCGACTCGGTGCGGCCGGAGACGATGCGCAGGCCGCGCGCGATCAGCGCCTTGGCCAGCGCGTCGGCGTTCTTGACGACCTGTTTCTGGTACTCCACGAACGAAGGCTCCAGCGCTTCCTTGAAGGCGACGGCCTTGCCGGCGATCACGTGCATCAGCGGGCCGCCCTGGATGCCGGGGAAGATTGCCGAATTGATGGCTTTTTCGTGCTCGGCCTTCATCAGGATGATGCCGCCGCGCGGGCCGCGCAGCGATTTGTGCGTGGTCGAGGTGACGAAGTCGGCGTGCGGCACCGGATTCGGGTACACACCGGCGGCGATCAGGCCGGCGTAGTGGGCCATGTCGACCATGAAGTAAGCGCCCACTGCCTTGGCGACCCTGGCGAAACGCTCGAAGTCGATCTTCAGCGAGAAGGCCGATGCGCCGGCGATGATCATCTTTGGCTTGTGCTCATGCGCAAGGCGCTCCATGGCCTCGTAGTCGATGTCTTCCTGTTCGGTCAGGCCGTAGGACACCACATTGAACCACTTGCCCGACATGTTCAGCGCCATGCCGTGGGTCAGGTGGCCGCCTTCGGCCAGCGACATGCCCATGATGGTATCGCCCGGCTTGAGCATGGCGAAGAATACGCCCTGGTTGGCCTGCGAGCCGGAATTGGGCTGCACGTTGGCCGCTTCGGCGCCGAACAGTTGTTTGACGCGGTCGATCGCCAGTTGTTCCGCGACGTCGACATATTCGCAGCCGCCGTAGTAGCGCTTGCCCGGATAGCCTTCGGCATATTTATTGGTCAGCTGCGAGCCCTGGGCTTGCATCACCGCCGGCGAGGTGTAGTTCTCGGACGCGATCAGTTCGATGTGATCTTGCTGGCGTGCGTTTTCCTTCTGGATCGCGCCCCACAATTCCGGGTCAACATGGGCGAGCGTGTGTTCTTTTGAAAACATGAAAAAACTCCAATCGATAAGAGTGCGAGGCACCTGATTGCAAGGATCGAATGAGGGGAGCCGTCGGAAATGGAACAGGCAGCCTCATCGTGCGCTTCCATCGGTGGCTGCCCAGGCGAACGGCTGATGAAATCTCACGTTCCCCGGTGGATGCCCACCTTCGCCGCCAGGCAGCAATGCGCCGCGACTTTTCGCCAGTTACGTGAGACGTAATGGAGCCCAAATTGTAAGTTAAGTCCCCGAATAGGGCAAGGAATGGCATTGCCTAAATGGCAGGTGGCGGCCAATCTGGCCACTTGGGCTACAATCCGGCACAGCTTTGCACTTTGTCAGGACACATCATGATCGTTTTCATCACCGGCGCCTCGGCCGGCTTCGGCGCCGAAATGGCGCGTACCTTCGTCAACAACGGCCATCAGGTCGTCATCAGCGGCCGCCGCAAGGACCGGCTGGAAGCCCTGGCGGCCGAACTGGGCGACCTGGCCCTGCCGATCGTCATGGATGTCACCTGCAAGGAATCGATTAACGAAGCCTTGTCGATGCTGCCGCAATCGTGGCGCCAGGTCGATGTGCTGATCAACAATGCCGGGCTGGCGCTGGGCACCGCCCCGGCCCACGAATCGCCGCTGGCCGACTGGGAAACCATGATCGCCACCAATTGCACCGGCCTGGTGACCATGACGCGCGCGCTGCTGCCGGCGATGGTCGAGCGCGGAAGCGGGCTGATCATCAACCTGGGATCGGTGGCCGGCAGCTATCCTTACCCGGGCGGCAATGTGTACGGCGCGACCAAGGCCTTCGTCGACCAGTTCACCCTGAACCTGCGCGCCGACCTGGTCGGCACCGGCGTGCGCGCCACCAACCTGGCGCCGGGCCTGTGCGGCGGAACCGAGTTTTCCAACGTGCGCTTCAAGGGCGACGACGAGAAGGCGGCCAAGGTCTACGAAGGCACCGAGCCGCTGACCGCCGCCGATATCGCCGCCACCGCATTCTGGATCGCCACCCTGCCCCCGCATATCAATATCAACATGATCGAGATGATGCCGACCTGCCAGGGCTTCGGGCCGCTGGCGATCAAGCGCGGCTGATCTTCGCCGTTCGCGCCCCAAGTAACAAAGCTACGCCCCCATGTAAGCGTTTGTTACAGAACTTGGCACTTCGGCATGGCTCACGTCTACTTGTGCGCCATCCGGCCTGCCGGGCGCGCATCTTTATGTACGCTTGCGTACATTTGCAGCAAAAAACCGCGTAAAATGTTTCCGATATTCACTTATGGCAAATGAAATGCCCTCAGTATTCAGTTGGCCGGTTCGGGTCTATTACGAAGACACCGATGCCGGCGGCATCGTCTTTTACGCGAACTACCTCAAATTCTTCGAACGCGCGCGCACCGAATGGCTGCGTGCGGCCGACGTCGGCCAGCAGGCTTTGCGCGACGAGCACGGCGCCATTTTCGTGGTCAAGAGCGCCGCGATCGACTATCACGCGCCAGCGCGGCTCGATGATGCATTAAACTTGACATTGAGTATAGAAAAACTGGGGCGCGCATCGGTCCAGTTCCTCCAGCAAGCCTGGCACGGCGACGTGCTGCTGGCCAGCGCAACGGTCAAGGTGGGCTGCGTCGACGCAGTCACCCTGCGCCCACGTGCCCTGCCCGACGCAAGCGCTGCTAAAATGCGTGCCGCCTGACACTTCACCTAGAAAATTCCAACGCCAATGAATGCTGCAGCCCAAGACCTTTCCTTTATCGCCCTGATCGGCAACGCGCACCTGATCGTGCAATTGATCATGGCATTGTTGCTGGGCCTGTCCATCATGAGCTGGACCTATATCTTCCGCAAAGCCTTCGCCGTACGCGCCGCGCGCCAGCAGACCGAGCAGTTCGAACGCAGCTTCTGGGCCGGCGGCAACCTGCACACCCTGCACCAGAACGCCAGCACCACGCGCGAACAGAGCGGCGCCCTGGCGCGCATCTTCGAAGCCGGCATGGGCGAATTCATCAAGGGCAAGCAAGCCTCGCCGCAGCGCGACCCGCTCGACACCGGCGCCGTGCTCGACGGCGCCCGGCGCGCCATGCGCGCGGCCTTCCAGCGCGAACTAGACGCCCTCGACTCGCACCTGAACTTCCTCGCTTCGGTCGGTTCGGTGTCGCCCTACATCGGCCTGCTGGGCACGGTATGGGGCATCATGAACGCCTTCCGCGGCCTGGCCAACGTCCAGCAAGCCACCCTGGCCGCCGTGGCGCCCGGGATTGCCGAAGCGCTGATCGCGACCGCCATCGGCCTGTTCGCGGCGATTCCGGCCGTGGTCGCCTACAACCGCTTCACGCACGATATCGACCGCCTGGCCATCCGCTTCGAGAGCTTCGTCGAAGAATTCTCGAACATCTTGCAGCGCCAGTCGCGCTGATCGGAGGCACCCATGGCATCGTTTTCCAGCAGCCTGCGCGGCGGACGCAAACGCAAGTTCAAGTCCGAAATCAACGTCGTCCCCTACATCGACGTGATGCTGGTCCTGCTGATCATTTTCATGGTCGTGCCGCCAGCCAATAGCCCGAGCGTCATCAACCTGCCGAGCGCGGAGAAATCCGCGCTGCCGCCGGACGACTATATCCAGATCGTGCTCAAGCCGAACGCCAGCCTGAGCATCGGCATCAACGGCAAGAACAGCGTCGCGCCGGAGGAATTGCCTAACCGCAACGCCCTGCTGCGCCGCCTGCGCACCCTGCACGCCGAGCATCCCGAGTATCCGGTGATGATCGCGGGCGACCGCGAAAGCAAGTACGACGACGTGATACAGCTGGTATCGGAAGCGAAGAAGATGGGCATCAACCGGGTCGGCCTCGCCACCAAGTGAAAACGATGGCGCCCCTGACTCCCGCCGCCACTCCGGGCGGTCCCTACACCGTCCCGCCCGAGCCGAGCCCGGTCTCCTCGGTCGGACTGGCGCTGGCCGTGCACGCCGGCCTGCTGCTGTTCCTGTGGGCCGGCATCAGCTGGCAGAACACGGTGCCGACCGAGACCGAGGCCGAGATCTGGAGCGTCAAGACCGAATCGGCCGGCACGCCGCCGCCGCCGCGCGAAGCGCCGCCCGTGCGCGAAACGCCGCCGCCGAAGCCGGTTCCCAAAGTCGTTCCGAAACCGGTCGAGCCGCCGCCGGTGGAAAAACCGCAGCTCGCCAGGCCGGACATCGCGCTGGAGCGTGAAAAGAAGCTCAAGGAAGAAAAGCGCAAGCAGGAGCAATTGCTTCAAGAAAAGCGCGAGCTGGAACAGGCGCGCAAGAAAGAGGCAGAGCTGAAGAAACAGCTTGAGCAAAAGAAACTCGAAGATCAAAAGAAACTCGAAGATCAGAAGAAGCTCGACCAGAAGAAACTGGAACAGCAGAAGCAGGACCAGCTGGCCGAGGAAAAAGCCGAGAAACTGGCCAGGGAAAAAGCCGAGAAGGCCGAAAAAGCCGCCAAGGAGAAAAAGCTGGCCGAGGAGCAGAAGAAGCTCGACAAATCGCGCGCCGACGAAATGCGCCGCATCATGGGCGCCGCCGGCGGCACCGGCGAGGCCGCGCAGTCGAGCGCGCCGCGCAGCGATACCGGCTACCTGGCGAGCATCAACACCAAGATCAAGAGCAGCACCAGCTATGCCGGCAGCACCGATGTGCCGGGCAATCCGCGCGTGCTGTTCAAGATCGAGCAGTTGCCGTCGGGTGAAATCATCTCGGTGAAGCTGGTCAAGAGCAGCGGGATTGCCGCCTTCGATGATGCAGTGGAAAAAGGGATTGTCAAATCGTCACCACTTCCGAAGAAGAAAGATGGTACGGTAGCGCGAACTTTGGAAATCAGTTTCTCGATGAAGGATCTGAACTGATCCCGCAGAACCGGTTCCGATCGACTGCCACGAACTTTTGGATAGACACACTATGAAGAAATTACATACCCTGTTATTTAGCGTGACCCTGCTGGCCGGCGTATCGGCGCAGGCCCAGCTGCGCGTGGAAATCGCCGGCGTCGGCAATAACCAGATCCCGATCGCCGTCGCCGCCTTCGCCGACGAGGGCGTGGCGCCGGCCCAGGTGTCGGCCATTATCCGGGCCGACCTGGAACGCAGCGGCGTGTTCAAGATTATCGATGGCGGCAGCACCCTGTCCGAAACCTCGTCCATCGATTACGGCAGCTGGAAGTCGCGCGGCGCCGATGCGCTGGTGGTCGGCAGCGTGCAAAAGCTCGCGGACGGCCGCTTCGAAGTGCGCTACAAGCTGCACGACACCATCAAGACCAGCCAGCTGTCGAGCCTGAACCAGGCCGCGCAAGCGAAATACACGCGCCTGTCGGCCCACAAGATCGCCGACGATATCTACGAAAAGCTGACCGGCAGCCGCGGCGCCTTCGCTACCCGCGTGGCCTACGTGAATGAAAATCGCGGCGCGCGCGACTACCGCCTCGAAATCGCCGACGCCGATGGCGAAGGCGTGCAGGTGGCGGTGCGTTCGAACGAGCCGATCATTTCGCCGGCCTGGTCGCCGGACGGCACCAAGGTCGCCTATGTCTCGTTCGAAAAGCGCAAGCCGATCATCTACGTCCAGGACCTGGTGACCGGCGGACGCAAGATCGTGGTCAACGAAAAAGGCAGCAACTCGGCGCCCTCGTGGTCGCCCGACGGCACGCGCCTGACCATGGCCTTGTCGAAAGACGGCCATACCCAGGTGTACGTGGTCGGCATCGACGGCAGCGGCCTGCGCCGCGTATCGAACAGTAACGGCATCGACACCGAGCCGCAATTCTCGGCCGACGGCCAGACCATCTATTTCACCAGCGACCGCAGCGGCGGTCCGCAAATCTACAAAATGCCCGCCAGCGGGGGCAACGCACAGCGCGTGACCTTCAATGGCAGTTACAATATCAGCCCGCGCGTCTCCTCGGACGGCAAAACCCTGGCCTGGGTCTCCCAGCGTGACGGTGGCTATTCCCTCTATGCGATGGACCTGGCCAGCGGCCAGGAACTGCGCCTGGCCGATGCGGCCACCGAACCGAGTTTTTCGCCCAACGGCAAATACATCATGTACGCAACCAAAGGCGGCGGCCGTACTTCGCTGGCTGTGGTCTCGGTCGATGGAAGGGTCAAGCAGCGCTTAACAACCCAGGCAGGAAACATCAGGGAACCCAACTGGGGACCCTTCATGAAGTAATCGTAGTACCAACGTCAATAACGTTATTTTTAACACCGTCCAGGAGAAACAACCCATGCGCAATTTTAAAACCCTCGCATTCATCCTTTCGAGCGCCGCCCTGCTCTCCGCTTGCAGCACCCCGGTCAAGGATACGCCAGCACCAGTGACCGAAGTGCCGGTCACCGCCAAGCCGGACGTCGCCGCCGACAAGCGCGAAGTGCAGCCAGTCGAAACCGGCTCGGTCGACCCGGTCAACGATCCGAAAGGCGTACTGGCAGCGCGCAGCATCTACTTCGACCTCGACAGCTACGTCGTGCGCGAAGACGGCAAGCCGGTCGTTGAAAACCACTCGGGCTACCTGAGCAAGAACAAGACCCGCAAGATCATCATCCAGGGCAACACCGATGAGCGCGGCGGCACCGAGTACAACCTGGCGCTGGGCCAGAAGCGCGCCGAAGCCGTGCGCAAGGCGATGGCATCGCTGGGCGTAGCCGAGTCGCAGATGGAAGCTGTTTCGCTGGGTGAAGAAAAGCCGAAGGCGACCGGTGGTGGCGAAGCGGCATGGGCGGAAAACCGTCGTGCGGACATCGTCTATTAATCGCTTGCCGTAAGCGGCATCCGGACCATCGGGGCGGCGCGCAGTGCGAACTGTGCCCGCCCCGCTGACCATGTGCCACGGTGTTCAGTTTCAACGGTTTTGAAAGAGTCACGATCATGATCACACTGTCCAAGTCCCGCATCGCCGCCGCCTGTGTGGCGCTGGCCGCCTGGGTGCCGCTGCAGGGCCACGCCGGCCTGCTCGACGACGATGAAGCGCGCAAGGCCATCATCGAGCTGCGCGCCAAGGTCGACAGCATCGCGCGCGAGCTGAACGCCCGCATCGACACCAAGTCCGACCGCAGCAGCGCGCTCGACATGGTGAACCAGCACGAGCAGGCCCTGTCCGAAATCGCCAAGCTGCGCGGCCAGGTGGAAGTGCTGAGCAACGAACTGGCCAATGCGCAGAAGCGCCAGAAAGATTTTTACACCGACCTCGACGAGCGCCTGCGCAAGCTCGAACCGCGCCAGGTGACCATCGACGGGCGCGAAGCGGCGGTCGATCCGAACGAGCAGCGCTCCTACGACGCGGCCATGGGCCTGTTCAAGGGCGGCGACTACAAGACGGCGGCGGCGGCGCTGGGCGACTTCGTGCGCCGCTATCCGGCCTCGGGCTACGCCGCCAACGCGCAATACTGGCTGGGCAACGCCTATTACGCGCTGCGCGACTACAAGAACGCGATCTCGGCCCAGGAAGTGGTGGTCAGCCAGTACCGCGACAGCGCCAAGGCGCCGGACGCGATGCTGAACATCGCCAGCAGCTATACCGAACTGAAGGACACCAAGAACGCCAAGAAGGCGCTCAAGGACCTGGTCGCCAAGTATCCGGAGTCGAGCGCGGCGCAGGCGGCCAAGGACCGGCTGGCGGTGCTGAAGTAATGTGACCGTCATGCCACGGTAAAAAAAGTATGCTGGGGGCATTTGACAGAAGTACGGATGCCCCCTATAATCTTGCTTCTTCGGGTCGTTAGCTCAGCTGGTAGAGCAGCGGACTTTTAATCCGTTGGTCGCAGGTTCGAATCCCGCACGGCCTACCACGAATACAGCAGTAAGCAAATCAAGCAGTTACGAGCGATCGTAACTGCTTTTTTGTTTTGGGCCAGCGCTTGCGCCGCCTCATCGAATCGCTACTGCGCGGCTTTTGCTTTGCACGCCGGCACGCGCCGATGGCCTCACCTCTTCTTACAAAGGCGCAAGGAGATGCGGTTGTGATCGTGGACGCCGCCGTCGTGCGTATGCGCCGATCCGTCCGGGGCGGCTGCCCCCGTGAACGTGACCGTATTGTCTTTATGAGCGGCATGTCGCTGGTCTTGTGTTCCTGAGCGTTCCCCCTCGCCCAGTTTGCTGCTGACGCCTGTCACAGTCGTGTGAGGATGTGCACCGCCCGTGTGCGCATGACTTCCGTCCGCGTTAACGATCGTCGCCCCATTCGTCACGTTCTGATCGACATAGATATACCTTCCATGAAAACTCGCGCTAACGTCGTCCCAGTCTGCCTCGGGACAGGCTGTCGCAAAGAGAAGGAAGGCCCCCTTGGGAATTGTCGAAGCACCGAGCCCCTTGCTCAGTTGACTCTTTACCTCGTCGTCAATGGCAGATTTGACCTCGGACCGAAAAAAACTCCAGACAGCCATCGCGCCTACAGCACCCGCAACCATGGCAGTGAGCACAAGCCATATGACATTTCTCTCCAATTTCGAGGCCCAGGAATCACTGCCTGCAGGCGCATTCTCAGCGGACCCCGATGGATCGATGGAAGGAGGCGGTGGGCTCATTGTGAAGCTCTCGATGAATTGTTTACCAATCTACACGGACAGCAGCGCTGTGTAGCCTGACATAATCTATAGGGCGGGAACGACGGCTAACAGTTGACGCTTTCCGGCCTTGCATGGGCATCCTCGCGATGGCGCCTGGCCCAGAACCCCGCTTCCGGCCAGCGCTGCTCCAGCCGATAAAAATAGCGGCGCGCCTCGCGGTAGCGCGCGTAATCGGCCCCCACCGCGGCGCCGTAGCGCGCCAGGCTGGCATCGTCGCCCTCCTCGCGCTGCACGATGGCGCGCGCGGCCAGCAGCGCATTGGCCAGCGATTTGATAATCCCCTGCGAGGTGATCGGGTCATACGCCGATGCCGCGTCGCCGATCGCCAGCCAGTTTGCGCCGCAGGTTCCATCCAGCAGATACGAGGGCGCCGGAAAACTGTGCGGCGCCGCCAGGCAGCGTCCGCCGCTGGCCAGCCGCGCCGTCTGCGGCGCCTGCGCCAGCGCCGCATGCCAGTGCCCGGCGCGGTGCAGCCGCAGCGCCCTCACGCTCTCGGCATCGGTATACAAGGTCACCAGCAAGGAGCCGTCCGGCAAGCGCGCCGCATACCACCAGCCATGTTCCACCGCTTCCAGATGCGTCAGCGCGCCAAGTCCGGGAGCGAGCGCGCCGGCGTCGAAGCGCGCGGCCAGGCAGATCAGCGAACCGTCGTGCAGCCGGCGGCTGCCTTGCTGGCGCGCGAAGCGGGTGCGCGTGCCGCTGGCGTCGATCACAACATCCGCGTGCACCGTGGCGTTCCCATCGCCGCTGGCCACGTCGAGCACGAAACCGTCGCCATCGCGCATCGATCCGCGCAGCGTCGCGCCAATCGCCAGCTCCGCCCCGGCCGCACGCGCCTGGTCCGCAAGAAAGCGGTTGAAGCGGCGCCGGTCCAGGTGCCAGCCATGCCCGCGCGGATTGAGCAGCGCGTCGTTGTAGCCGCGCTTGTCGCTGCCCCAGTAGGAACAGCTGCCGTAGCAAGGCGCGTGCTCCCGCGCCAGGAACTGGGTGTCGATTCCCAGCGCGTGAAACAGCTGTCCGCTCTCCGGCGGGATGCTTTCGCCGATGCGGAACTCGTCGTAGGCGGCCGCTTCGAGGATCAGCACATCGTGCCGGCCCGCGCGCGCCAGCGCCAGCGCGCAGGCACTGCCGGCCGGCCCGCCGCCGACGATGACGATGCCGTAGCGGCGCCGGCGCAGGGGCTGGGGCAGCAAGGCGCGCCTAGCCGTTGCGCGGCGGGTAGGTCTTGTCGGTCACCGCGTTCGGCCACGGCTCCACCAGGTTGCTGTCGTCGCGCGGGAACAGGCTGCCCACTTCCAGATAGTAGTCGGGCGGATAGGACGGATCGTAACCCTCGATGGCCGGTCCCTGCATCAGCACCCCGATCTTGTCCCAGTTGAGCAGGATCCCGCGCCGGTCCTGGTAGCGCCCCACGTTCATCGCCGGCGCATTGAAACCCTCGCCTGCCTGCAACTGCGCCGCCGTTCCTTCGCCGCGCAAGGAATAGCGCTGCTGCGGCAACTGGCCCTGGTTGGCGGCCAGGTCCTCGAAGGTGTACACCGCCACCGGCCGCTGCGCCGGCCAGGACCAGAACAAGGTGGTGTTGACCACGCCGCCGTACACGTTCGACTCGCTCAGCGCCCCGCCCGGGTTGGGCGAGGGCGCATGCGTGGCGCAGGAGTTGTAGTCGGTATGCCAGGGAATGGCCATGAATTTGCACAAATCCCCGGGCTGGACGGGCGCCGTGCGCAGCGGCGTGTAGCCGACGCCCAGGAACGGTTGCGCACGGGTCGCGCGCGTGTAGTCGAGCGCCTCCATATTGACGCGGAACGGCCCCACCGCCGGGTCGTGCCAGTCCTGGCGGTACAGGTTCACGTCGCGCACGATGAAGGTCAGGTCGATGCCGGGACTGAAGCGCCCGCCCAGGCAGTTGAACAGGATCGCCTTGTCCAGCGCCTCGCCCTCCCCGAGCGCGCGCCTGGGGGCGCCGACGCACTTCCCGGCCACCCACTGCTGCAGGAAAAAATACTGCGCGGTGCTCAAGGTCAGGAAGCTGCTGCCGGCGTCGCCGAGCGAGAGGGGCATCAGCGGCGCCCCCGTCTCCGACTGGGCGGCGCCGGGCTCGCGAATGAAGGACATGAAGTTGAAGGTCGGCGGGGTTTCGGTCAGCTTGTCGATATTCGCATGGGCCTTGATCCCCGTCTGCGACAGATTGGTATTCCAGCGCTGCAGCGAGGCGGCGCGCAGCATCGGGAACACGTCGTCGCCGAAGTTCGGCTGGAACGACGGCCGGTAGGCGCCGCCTTCGTTGAGCGTCGGATCGAGCTGCAGCTGCTCGACCCAGGTCGTGTAGACATCGTCCCACAAGGACACCGCGTTCATCGTTTGCGGCGCATAGGCCGGATCGGTCGAGACCACCCATGCGCTGCCGGGCACGGGCCGGGTGCTGCCATCGCTGAAAATGAGCATCGCAGTGACCGGGCCGTCGGCCGTGTCGTCGAGCCAGTTGTCGTTATCGACGTCGTGGTCCAGCGCGGCCGACGGCGCCTGATTGCCCTGCTGGTCGAAACCGCAGGCCAGGCCGTAGGCGCCGAGCACGATCAGGCGCCCGTTGACCTCGGTCGTCATCGCCCCCAGGGTCGTGATCGGATCGCTGCCCGCCATCGCCGCGCCGCCGGCCGCGCTGGCCGGAAACGACTGCGGATAGTCGGGCAGCGCCAGCGGCGCCGCCGGCTCGGTCCCCCAGTAGCTGGCCACGGTCGCGCTGTCGAAGCGGACCGTGGTGCGCTGCGACGCCTTGAGCGCGCGCGGACCGGCATCGATCACCAGCTTGCGCAGGCGATCCGCATCGGCCGGGTCGTCGGACCCGGCGAATCCGGGATTGCGCAGCGGCGGCACGGCGCCGTTCCTGTAGCCGTCGATCCCCTCCTGCGGCCCTTCCATCTCCCAGCAGTTGGCCTTCTTGTTCGCCAGGTGCACGGTCCAGGCGATGTCGGCCACCTGCTTGCCGTCGACCTGGCTGCCGATCACCACTTCCGTCGCCGCCCCGGCCGGATAGGCGGCCGCGCCGTCGCCATACTGGTAGATGCGAAAGCGCGCCGCCTGGCGTTTCAGCTTGCCGCTGGCGTCGCGCAGGTCGGCGCTGGTGATGGTGGCGCTGTCGGTGCCGGGCTTGATCGGCAGGCCGCCGGTGATCTGCTGGCCGGCGATCGGCATGCCCGCCAGGCTCTCCGGCCCCAGGTAATATTCTTCACTGCTGCCGACGCGCGCGATCCCGATCGCCGGATGGATACGTAGACTGGACATGCTGACTCCCTTGAGGTTGATCGCCGTGCTGCGCCTTAGCGCTTGACGGTGGCGACATTCAGGTATTTCTGCAGCAGGATATGGCTGGTGTTGATGTTCTTGCCCGACAGGGTGCGCGTGATGTCGTTGGTGTCGGTCACCGCCATCGTGTTGTGACAGCTGAAGCAGCCGTTTTCCGAGGTGGTGTTCTGGGTGAAGGTCTCGATGACTGCGCTCGAGAGCAAGGTGGAGCCGGTCATCGGGTTCGGGTCGACGTTGGGCGTCCAGTCCGGCACCAGCTTGTTCTTTCCCTTGAACCAGACCGCGCCGACTTCCCGGTAATTCTTCCAGGGCGAGCGCGGCGCCAGCTGGCTCAGCACGCTGTGATTGAGCGAGTCGATATTGTTGACGTTGCTAAGGTCGCCGGCGCCGGTGCGGTATTGCCGGCAAGCCTGGGTCGGCGGCGACAGGATCTGGGTGCGCGCATCGAGCTCGATGATGGAGGCATTGTTCGCGTTGCAGTCGGCGGCAATCGTGCCGCCCTTGTAGAAGGTGTACGAATGCTCCGAGACCACGTCCGAGGGGCGCTGATCGGCCCCGAAATCGGGCGCGTTGTCGACATGCTCGAAGGTCGCCCAGATCGCCTCCGGATGGCCGGCCACCACCACCGCCACGTGCAGCCCGACCAGCGCCACCTTCGCGCGCGCGGTCTTCGGATTGGCGTCGATCCCGACCCCGCCGTCGACCTTGCTGAGCAATTCGATGGTGGCGTCGGTGGTGTAGAAGCGGCTCGCATCTTCCCCCGGCGCGACGATCTTCCAGGTCGATTTCAGGGACAGCGCGCCGTTCGGAAATACCATGCCGGCATCGGCCTTCTGCATGCCCTCGGCCGTGTACAACTGGTTCTTGATGACGAAGTTGCGATAGACGTCATCGATCATCATGGCGGTGTACACGGCGCGCCCGTTCTGGTCGACCAGGATGCCGTGCGAATTGGCCTGGTTGACTCCGCCCAGCACATGCTCGCGCGGACGCGGCGCGCCGGGCACGATGGCGCGGTCGGAATACAGGGTTTCGAAGCGCAGCTTGCCCGGCGCGGCAACTTGGGTCAGCCACAGGAAGGATTGCCAGGAAAATTGATGGAACGCGCAGTTGCTGTTGAACTGAGCGGCATTGCCGGGGTCCGGCTTGGGGACGCTGCGGCCGCTGAACCAGGAGGCCGGCGCGTTGCACCCGCCCGGCGCCGGGTCGGGCGTCGCCGCTGGGGCGGGCCGGGTAAACGCCATGCTGGCGGCTAACAGGCCGGCGCACACGCCGGCTCCACAGGTGAACTGGTTCATCCGATCCCCTTCGAAAAACGCGCGCCGGTTCGGGTCCGGCAACCGGTCATTTCTTGATGGCAGCGAAAACCAGTATCTTCCCCGGCCTGGCCGGCGTCAATACAAGCGTGTTTAAATTTCATTGAAATTTCGAAACTGTTGCCATTTCGTCGTGACGGGTTACAACGTTGTCGCGGCGCTCCCGATTGGCTGCTCGCCGCACACGCTTCGCCGTTCCGACGCCCACTGTTGCGCCAATCCCACCACGCACCGACCCGCTTAATCCCGATCAACAAGCCGCGTGTCGGAGAAACTTACACTGGCTCACGTCGTTGAATATTGGAAACATTCCCGCACCCACCACGCGGGCCTTCCGCCCCGGCATCGCCTGGCGGCCACTGCGCAGGACCCCAGCATGAACCCGACACCGAAGCGCCACCGTTTCGCCGCCCTTGCCTCCCTCGCCGCCGCCCTGGCCAGCATGGCCCAACTCGCTACGGCCGGCCCCGCGCACCCGCAAGACCTGAACGCCCTGCCGCTCGAGCAACTGCTCAACCTCGACATCATCACCGCCTCCAAATTCCCCCAGAAAATCAGCGAAGCGCCCTCCTCGGTCTCGGTGATCACCGCCGACGACATCCGCCGCTTCGGCTACCGCACCCTGGCCGACATCCTGCGCAGCGTGCGCGGGGTCTACGTGACGGACGACCGCAACTACAGCTACGTCGGCACGCGCGGCTCCGGGCGCCCGGGCGACTTCAACACCCGCCTGCTGATCCTGGTCGACGGGCGCCGCCTCAACGACATGGTGTACGACCAGGGCGCCGTCGGCACCGAATTCCCGATCGAGGTCAGCCTGATCGAGCGGGTCGAATTCGTGCCCGGCCCGGGCTCGGCCATGTACGGCAGCAGCGCCTTTTTCGGCGTCGTCAACGTCATCACCAAGACCGGCGCCACGCACCAGGGCACCAACTTCAGCGCCGGCGCCGCCAGCGTCGGCACGCGCAAGGCGCGCATCGCCACCGGCCTGGCGCGCCCGAACGGGATCGACCTGCTGCTGGGCGCATCCTGGCTCGAGCGCAAGGGAGGCGACCAGTACTTCCCCGAATACGACGATGGCGCCCCCGGCGCCGGCGTGGCGCGCAAGCTCGACCACGACCGCTACAAGCGCGCCTTCGCGCGCCTGAGCTGGGGCGGCCTGTCGGCCAGCGCGTATGCCGGCCGCCGCACCAAGGGCATCCCGACCGCGTCCTACGGCCAGCAGTTCAACGATCCGCGCAGCCACACCGTCGACGAATACGCCTCCGGCAGCGCCGCCTGGCAGGCCGCGCCCAGCCCGACCCTGGAAATGCATGCCGGCGTCAACCTGCGCAACTACCGCTACCAGGGCACCTATGTCTACGCGCCGGGCAAGGCCACCGTCAATATCGACGCCACCCATAGCCGCAGCGTATCCACCGAAGTGCGCGTCCTCAGCACGGCCTTTCGCAATCACAAGATCATCGCCGGCGCCGAGTACGCCAGCGACGGCAAGCGCATGATGGTCAACCACGACCTCGCCCCCTACACCTCGAACCTGGTCAGCAACCGCCCCAGGAAGCGCGCCGGCATCTACCTGCAGGACGAATGGCGCCTGGGCGAACGCATCATCGTCAACGCCGGCCTGCGCCACGACCACGACGACGAAGGCGGCGGCACCAGCAATCCGCGCCTGGCCCTGATCTACAAGGCCGCGCCCCACAGCACCCTCAAGGCCCTGTACGGCACCGCCTACCGCTCGCCCAATTCCTACGAGCGCTACTACGGCACCGGCATCAGCTACAAGCTCAATCCCGCCCTCAAGCCCGAGCACATCAAGACCTATGAACTGATCGGCGAGTATTTTCCGTCCGAGAATTTCCGGGCCAGCGCCTCGCTGTTCCAGTACCGTTTCATCGACCTGATCGCCCTCACCTCCGACCCGCTCGACAAGCTGCTGTACCAGTCGAACATCGATTCGGCCCGTTCCAAGGGCGCCGAGTTCGAAGCCGAATGGCTGCGCCAGGACGGCAGTTCGCTCAAGACCAGCGTCAGCCTGCAATACGCGCACAACGGCGCCAGCGGCGAGTGGCTGAGCAATTCGCCGCGCCAGCTGTTCAAGCTGAACTACACCAGGCCGCTCCTGGGCGACAGCCTGCGCGCCGCGCTCGAAGGCCAGTTCACCAGCCGCCGCCGCACCACGGCCGGCGGCCAGGTCGGCGGCTTCGGCCTGCTCAACCTGACCGTGCTCAGCCACGCCCTGGGAAAACATATCGAACTCTCCGCCAGCGTCTACAACCTGCTCGACAAGCGCTACGCCGATTCCGCCAGCGAAGAGCACTACGACAGCGGCAGCCCGGCGCGCTACCTGAACGCCATCGCCCAGGATGGGCGCAACTGGCGCATCCAGGCCAGCTATACCTTCCAATGATGCGCGCGCGTCCGCTTCCCCTCCGCGCCGCGTGGCTGGCAGGCGCGACGCGCCGGCGGCGCTTCTGCGCCCTGGCGCTGGCCCTGCTGCTGCCCGCGCCGGCCCAGGCGCAGGCCCAGGCCGCCGCCGAGTACGCCGCCAAGGCCGCCTTCATCTACAACATCGCCCTGTTCAGCACCTTCCCGAATCCGGATGCGCCGCTGGTCAAGCTGTGCGTGCTCGGACGCGACCCGTTCGGCAGCCTGCTGGCCGGCCTGGAAGGCAAGCCCCTGGGCGCGGCGAAAATGACGATTGCCTACCCGCGCTCGGGCGGCGACGCGCTCAGGCAGTGCCAGATCGTCTTCGTCAGCGCGTCGGAAGGCGACACGCTGGCCCTGCTGGCGCAGTCGGCGCGCCAGGACGGCGTGCTGACGGTGTCCGACGCCAAGGGCGCGGCGCGCCTGGGCATCATGGTCGAACTGGGCGTCGAAGACAGGCGCATCGCCTTCGAATTCAACGCCGAGGCGGCGCGCGCCGCCAACATCACGCTCAGTTCCAAAGTGCTGCGCCTCGCGCGCGCGGTGCACTGAACCCACCACACGGACCCCATCATGAAACGCCCCTGGCAGCGCCGCCGCACCCAAACCCTGAGCACCAAGCTGACCTGGGCCAACCTGGTCACCAGCGGCACCGTGATCCTGCTCTCGACCCTGTTCCTGCTCGGCATCCAGAGCTATTTCTTCACCTCGGCCCTGGTGCGCCAGACCCAGGCGCAGGCGGCCATGGGCAGCGAAAACATGTCGGCCGCCATGCTGTTCGGCGACCGCGACGCCGCCAACGACATCCTGGCCGCCCTGCGCGTGGTGTCGGACGTGCAGTCGGCGGTGGTCTACGACCATGCCGATACCCGCTTCGCCAGCTACCAGCGCGATGCCGGCCGCGCCGCGCTGGCCGCTCCCGTGCCGCCCATGCCGCGCCTGGCCAGCGCCGCCGGCGATGCCGGCTACACCCTGAGCTACCGCCACGTGACGGTGGCCGCGCCGCTGGTCGTCAAGCGCCAGCGGCTCGGCACCCTGATCGTGCAAAGCTCGCTCGACAGCGTCTACCGCCAGCTCGCGCTGTACCTGGCGCTGACCATCCCGGTCATGCTGGCGGTGCTGGCCATCGCCCAGCTGGTCCTGTCGCGCCTGCAGCGCTTCATCACCGAACCGCTGCGCGCGCTGTCGGACACGAGCGCGCAGATCTCGCGCCTGGGCGACTACGCGATCCGCGCCGAGGTCAGCTCGCTGGCCGATATCGGCATGCTGTCCACGGCCTTCAACACCATGCTCGAACGGATCCAGAAACGCGAAAGCGAGCTGGAAGCCGAAATCACCGAGCGCAAGAAGGTCGAGGTCAAGCTCGACCGCCTGGCCCACTTCGACAATGTGACCCAGCTGCACAACCGCCACTTCTTCAACGACCGGCTCGAAGCGGTGATTGCGCGCGCCGCCCAATGGCGCGAACGCGCGGTGGTCATGTTCATCGACCTCGACAACTTCAAGGCCGTCAACGACACCCTCGGGCACGATATCGGCGACGAACTGCTGCGCCTGGTCTCGCGCAGCCTGACCGACACCCTGCGCCCCGGCGACGCCATCGCCCGCATCGGCGGCGACGAATTCGCCATCATCCTGGAGAACGTGCACCAGATCGACGACGCCGCCATGGTGGCCGAAAAATGCCTGCTCCGGATTGCCCAGCCGATCGCCATTTCGGGGCACGAAATCCACATCAGCGCCAGCATCGGCATCAGCGTGTATCCGGACCACGCCGCCAACATGCACGAATTGCTCAAGTACGCCGACAGCGCCATGTACTACGCCAAGAACAGCGGCAAGAACGCCTACCGCCTGTTCACCCACAGCATGCAGGAAGACGCGCGCAAGCGCTTCACCCTCGACAACAACCTGCGACGCGCGCTCGAACGCAAGGAATTCGTGCTGCACTACCAGCCGCAGATCGACCTGCGCAGCGGCGCCATCTGCGGCGCCGAAGCCCTGATCCGCTGGATCCATCCCGACCTCGGCCTGATCAGCCCGGCCGACTTCATTCCGGTGGCCGAGGAGTCCGGCATGATCGTGGCGATCGGCGAATGGGTGCTGCGCGAAGCCTGCCGCGAACTGCGCACCTGGCACGACGACGGCCACCCGATCCGGATGTCGATCAACCTGTCCGGGCGCCAGCTGAACGAAGACGACCTGGTCGCCTCGGTGCTGGCCATCGTCGACGACAGCGGCATCGACGCCCGCTGGCTGGAACTGGAACTGACCGAAAGCATGCTGATGGATGCCTCGCCGGGCGTGATCGACAAGCTGCACACGCTCAGGCGGGCCGGGATCGCGCTGGCCATCGACGACTTCGGCACCGGCTACTCGTCGATGAGCTACCTCAAGACCTTCCCGGTCGGCACCCTGAAGATCGACCGCAGCTTCGTGCGCGACCTGCCGCACAGCACCGAAGACGCGGCCATCACCAAGGCCATCATCGCCATCGCCAGGAGCCTGAAGATGGAAACCGTGGCCGAGGGCATCGAAACACGGGAACAGGGAGAATGCTTGCGCGCCAGCGGCTGCGACAAGGCCCAGGGCTATCACTACAGCAAGCCGCTGCCGGCGGCGCAGATGCGCGCCCTGCTGCAGCGTGGCGAACACGAAGCGCTCGACCACGCCCTGCCCTGCGGCGCCTGAACCTGGGCGCAAGCCGGGATCGACGATACGGATCGACTATACGAATTCGGCATACCGGACGAGAAAATCGTTATATTTATATGCATAACTTTGCTGATAGCATCGTTTTCTTTTCATTTCGCTAACACAAGCGCATCCCTCCCGTAGCCCGACCGACCATCCTTCCCGGAGTTCCGCCCCCATGACCGATTTTCCTGTTCCCGGCGCGCCGTCGCGCCTGCTTCCATCGCGCCTCGGCGCGCTGGCCGCCGCGCTGGCCCTTCCCCTGTGCCTGCTGGCGGCGCCCGCCAGCGCCGCCAACTGCGGCGCCGCCGTGGCCGACGGCGGCGTGTACAGCATCGTCAACGCCGCCTCGGGCAAGGCGCTCGACGTCGTGGCCGGCGCGACCCAGGGCGCGGCCGAAGTCCAGCAATGGGGCTACGGCGCCAGCGCCCACCAGCAATTCACCCTGCGCGACGCCGGCAACGGCTACTGGACCATGCAGGCCAGGCACAGCGGCCTGCTGCTCGACGTGCTGAACCTGTCGGCCGCCGACGGCGCCCGCATCATCCAGTGGAACGCCACCGGCGCCCAGAACCAGCAATGGCTGCTCAAAAAGTCCGCCAGCGGCGGCTACAACGTCGTCGCCCGCCATTCCGGCAAGTCGCTCAGCGTGGCCGACAACAACAGCGGATCGCGCGTCCACCAGGCGGCCGACACTGCCGGCGGCCTGCAGCGCTGGTTCTTCAACCCCACCAGCGGCAGCTGCGGCGGCCCGGCGCCCGACGGCTTCGCGGCCCTGCCGGGCGCCGACGGCCTGAGCACCACCACGGGCGGCGGCGGCGCGGCGCCGGTCAGCGTCACCTCCTGCGCCGCCCTGACCGGCGCGCTGCAATCGACGGCGGCCGCCGTGATCCAGATCCCGGCCGGCGCCACCATCGATTGCCGCACCGCCGTGCGGCCGCAAAGCACCTGCGCGGTGGCCTGCCCGACGTACCAGGATCCCGGCAAGAGCACCTACCGCATCCCGGTCGGCGCGCAAACCTGCAAGGAACTCGGCTCGGCCAGCGAAACGCGCTTCATGCGTCCGCGCGACGAAACCACGATCCGGGTCGGCTCCAACAAGACCCTGGTCGGCCTGAACAAAGATGCGCGCATCGTCGGCGCCAGCCTCAACCTGAGCGGCGCCAGGAACGTCATCATCCGCAACCTGGCCATCGAAAACATCAACCCCGGCCTGGTCGAAGCCGGCGACGGCATCACCATCAGCAAGTCGAGCCACGTCTGGATCGACCATGTGCGCTTCAACCTGATCAGCGACGGCCACATCGACATCCAGGACAGCAAGAACGTGACCCTGAGCTGGAATCGCTTCGACGGCAGCAACGCGGCGGTGTGCGGCAACCAGCACCACTACACCAACGCCTTGAGCAACTCCCAGGTCAGCCTGCACCACAATTTCTGGAACAGGACTTCCGGGCGCAATCCCAAGCTCGACGGCGCCGCCGCGCGCGTCCACCTGTACAACAACTACTGGCTCGACGTGCCTTACTTCGCCATCGGCGCCAGCGCCGGAGCGCAGGTCAAAGTGGAAGGCAACTTCTTCCAGAACACCGCCAAACCGCACTGGAACAGCAATAACGACGCCTTGATCGACGCCGACCTCGCCTCCAACCGCTACACCGGCAAGTCGGCCACCGACCCCGACAGGGATACCGGCGCCAAGGTCTTCGGCGACACCACCCTGTTCCCGTACAAGCTCGACAACGTCGACACGCTCCCCGCCGCCCTCGGCAGCGGCACCGGCGCACGCTGACCCGGCGGCCGGGCGCATGCATCAAGGCTTGATCGACAGCGCCGCGATGCCAGTCTCGCCGAGCCTGAAATGGAAGTGCAGCGGCAGCGGGCTGCCGGGGAAGTTGCCGGCCACATCGGCGGTGACGATGAGGTCCGCGCCGCTGCCCGCGACCGCGCGCGGCGTGGAGACGGCGGCATAGCGGCGATGCGCCTCCCCGGCCCAGGCGGCAATCGCCGCGCGGCCCTGGCGCGTGCTGCCTTCGTCGCGGACCTCGGCGTCCGCCTCGAAACACAAGGCCAGCTGCTCGTGGCGGCCCGCGTTGGCCGCGGCGAAGTAAGCGGCGATGGTGGTGTCTAGCTGCAGTGTCATGATGATTCTCCATACGTTGAAAGGAAGCCTCATCGTAAAGCGCGGAACCATCGAGAAAAAGAGCATAATGGCGCATAGTCTTTGCACCCAAGGTTCATAATCGACGATGGCCGATACCTCCTTCGATGGCCTGCGCGCCTTCCTCACCGTGGCCGAACTGAAGAGCTTCACCGCCGCCGCGGCGCGCCTGGGCGTGACCACCACCGCCGTCAGCAAGGCCGTCAAGCTGCTGGAAGAGCGGCATGGCGCGATCCTGCTCCAGCGCACCACGCGCAACGTGGCCTTGACCGAGGCCGGCGCGGCCCTGTTTGCCACGCTGCGCGGCGCGGTCGACCAGATCGACCAGGCCTTCGCCGCCCTGCATGCCGCCAACGGCCGTCCCAGCGGCACCTTGCGCCTGACCATGCCGCGCGCGCTCGGGGCCCTGCAGATCGCCGCGCTGGCCGAACGTTTCCGCCAGCGCTGTCCGGACGTCACGCTCGACATCGCGCTCGACGACGGCGCCGTCGACCTGGTCGCGGCCGGCTTCGACGCCGGCATCCGGCTCGGCCAGGCGCTGGCCCAGGACATGGTCGCGGTGCGCCTGACGCCCGAGCTGCGCTGGTCGGTGCTGGGCTCGCCTGACTATCTGGCGCGGGCCGGCCGCCCCGCCACGCCCGAAGCGCTCGCCGGCCACCAGACCTTGCGCTACCGTTTTCCGGGCTCCGGCGCGCTGCCGCGCTGGAGCTTCGTGCGCGACGGCCAGGCCTTCCAGGTCGACACCGGCGGCGCCGTGATCGTCAACGACACCACCCTGATCCGCCAGTTCGCGCTGGCCGGCATGGGGCTGGCGTACTTGCCGGACATGGAAGCCGGGGCCGACATCGACGCCGGCCGGCTCGAGCGGGTGCTGGCGTCCTTCGTGCCGCCCACGAGCGGCCTGTTCCTCTATTTTCCGGTGCGCACCCAGCACCAGCCGAAACTGCGCGCCTTCATCGACCTGGCGCGCGAGCATGCGCACGCGGGAGGCGTGCCAGATTGAACGTGACAGGAATGGGCGCGCCCTTCATACTGCCTTCCCAAGCAACAAGGGTGGCGCGCCCCGGCACATGTCGGCACCTCCCCGCGGTCCGCGTGGAAGGCTGGCGCTTTCCCATTTTCCACCACACAGCACACACTAAAGCACACACGCAATAATGACGACGAACTGGTCACTTTTTCACAAACACGCTGGCGCCAAACCACGGCAGTTCTTCGAAGTGCGCCTGTTCGGCAACGCCGTCTGGCACGCCACCGGCATGGCCGAAACCTGGGGTAGCGACGCGCTCGACGAACTGGCCAGCCCGGCTGCCGCGCAGGCGCGCTACCAGGCCCTGTGCGCCGAAGCGGTGGCGGGCGGCTTCACGCTCTCGCGCCAGGCCGATGTCGACCTCGACAAGCCTGACCTGGACCTGCTGGCCGCCGAAATCCGCGACGGCGCCCGCAACGCGTTTAACTCCATGCGCGCGGCCCATCCGGACCAGGCCATGAACGCCTTCGCCCTGATGAGCGACGAAAGCGCCATGACCATCGTCCCGGTGGCCAACAGCGAACAAGCGCTGGCCGAGGATGGCGGGGGCGAGCACACGCTGTGGGTTCCGCAGGAATGGTCGTTCTTCGAAGAAGGCGCCTACCTGGACATCGCCTACCGCATGATGTTGCCGTACCACCGCGACATCCCGAACGAGGTCGACATCGACGCCCTGCGCGCCTGGGTCTTCGGCGCCTGCGCGCACGCGCTGCGGATGCTGGCGGAAGAAGGCGTGTTCGGCAGCCCGGCCGAGCGCGACGGGGTGGCGGTGATTTTCTGCGTTGCCGATGGGGATGGCACGGACGACATTGTCGAGCCCCTCAACACCCCGGCCAGCGCTGCGCGCTACGCCGCGTTCCGCGCCAGCTGGCACTAGCGCCCCCGTAGCAAATGTTTTCGTTTCGCTTCTTTTTTCAACCGGGGTCAGAGCTTTAACTCGAAACATTGTTAAGCAGGTTGATGAGAGACCTGCCCGGGATCCTGGGGATTGCAGACATTTGACGCGGAAATCGGGACATTGCGTCAGCTTCTCAGATTTCCGCAGTTTGCAAAATTTCTAATTAAAGCTCTGACCCCGGTTGGGAAACGAACTTGCGCAACGCGAGATTGGGGACGCTGGCTCAGGCGCCGATGCGCGCCAGCAGCGCGCGCCACAGCAACTGCGGGGCGATCCCCGCATAGCCCGATTCCTGGGCGTCGTTGCATTCGATAACGATCCAGCGCCCATCCGCCGTCTTCGCCACGTCGACCACCAGAAACGGCACAGCCACCAGCGCGGCGGCCTGCGCGGCCACGGCCCGCCCGGCATCTTCGTCGGCACACGCATACGGCGCCACCTGGTGCCAGTAACGCCCCCAGCCCACGCAGTGCCCATGCCACCAGAACGAGCGGTACTCGACCGAGGGTTGGACCTTGCCGGCCACCTGGCCGCGCACCGGCTGCAGCGCCACGAATTCGCGGATCACCGGCTTTTGCCAGTGCAGGATCGGATCTTCCCGATACAACTGCGCGGCGACTTCATAATGCGCGCGGTCGCGGATTACCGACAGCTCGGGATTGTGCTTGCTGGTCTGGCGCGAACCTTTCATGAACACCGGCCACCGGAACGCCGCCTCGATCGTCGCGGCCGGCGGCAGGCTGTCGAACACTTCGGTACGCGGGGTGAGGGAGCCGAGCAGCGGATACCAGGCTTCAAGCTCGCTGGCGCGCGCGTGCTCCGCCGGCGAGTTGACCAGGCGCAGTCCCATGGCCAGCTTGTCGGCGAACTCGGCGGCGTAATCGGCAATCGGGCCGATGCGCAGCACGCAGGCTTCCTCGCCCTCGATCCGGTACGGATGGGTGCAGGCGATGTGCAGGCCGAGATCGAAGTCGTAGGCGGCCACGCCAACCGGCTCGCTGACCACGATCAGCTTGTTTTCGAGTCGCGCGATCTCCATCTACTGCAGCAGCACGCGCCCCGTCACACTGGCGCTGCGCTCGCCGGGCACCGTCGCATCGTAATCGAAGCGGCACGATTGCACGAAGTCGCGCGCCTGCGCCACCAGCGCCGCCGGCTGCCCGTTGGCCTCGGCGGCAACCCGCGCGGGAACGCCGCCCTCGCCCACCAGAAAACGCACCAGCACGCCGCTGGCATCGGTCGGCGCCGGATCGAAGGGGGCAAAGCCGGCAAACCGCGCCGACGCCTGGCAACTGCCGGCGCGCAGCAGCGGCGTCACGCCCGCCTCGCCGTCGAGCTTCCAGGCAAACTGCATCGGAAACGGCCCGGCCCGCTCGGCCGGATCGAGCCCGGCCTTGAAGCGGCAGGCGCCGATCCCGCGCAGCGCGGCGTCGTCGAGCATCTTCCAGCCGCTCGAACGCAGCAGGCGCGCCCGCTCGACAATGCCGTCGGCCCCGATGGCAAACGATACCGTGGTGCCGCCCTGCAGCTCGTACAGCAGCGCCTCGCGCGGCCAGGCCGGCAAGGGGCAACTGCCGGCATCGGCCAGCAGATGGCGCGGAAAGGCCGGCGTGCCGGAAACCGGCGCAACGTGCCGGTCCGGCACCTGCGCCACCGAGGCGGCGGCGGCGGCGACACACACGCCGATGATCAGTCTTCTGTTCAAACAATCCACCCGATATTCTGTGACGGAATCCGCGCCCGCGCAGTATACTCGCAGCGTCGATCATCCGGCACGCCTTGCACCAATACAACATCCAGACTGACAAAATGCACGTAAAAGTGGGCCATTCCCAACAAATGCACTGCAATTTTCACATTTTTGTCATCGTTGCATCGTTTCTTGGTTACAATAAATACATCCTACAGTAAATTTAACACGGTAACAGCATGGCGGTCATCCCATCAGTCGCATCCGGGCAGCATAAAGAGGCAGACGCTTGCTAGACGGCCGCCTGTCCCTGACCACGCCCGAAGGCGTGAGCCTGCAACTGACGCCCGCCGGTCCCTACCTGCGCGCGGTCGCCTGGCTGATCGATGTGCTGATCTGGGCCGTGTTCTGCGTGCTGGCCCGCTTGCTCATGCCCGAAGGTAAGCTGGGCAGCGGCCTGTTCCTGGTCATCCTGTTCCTGTCCTACTGGGGTTACCCCATCGTCAGCGAAGTGTATTTTAATGGACGCACGCTGGGCAAGCGCGCGCTCGGCCTGGAAGTGGTGCGCAGCGACGGCCTGCCGGTCGGCTGGCGCGAATCGACCCTGCGCAACCTGCTGCTGGTGGCCGACTTCCTGCCTGCCATGTACGCCACCGGCCTGGCCTGCATGCTGTTCGACGCGCGCTTTCGCCGCCTCGGCGACATCGTGGCCGGCACCCAGGTCATCTATTTCGAAAAACCCCTGCCGCGCCCGACCCCGCCCTCGGCCGAACCGCTGCCCCTGCCTTTCCCGCTCAGCCCGGACCAGCAGCGCACCCTGGTCGACCTGTTCGAACGCGAAAACCGCCTGCCGCTCGACCGCATGGCCGAGCTGGGCACCATCGCCGAGCCGCTGACCGGCGCCACCGGGGCCGATTCGGTCGAACGCATGCGCGGCTACGTGGCGGGCTTTAACAAATGAAACAACAACAGTTCGAAGCCGATAACGCCGCCCTCTGGGCCGAGATCGCCGCCCTGCTCGACGGCGCCGGGACCGACCGGCGCGCCCTGCCGGCCCTGTACCGCCGCCTGTGCCAGTGCCTGGCGCTGTGCAGCCAGCGCGGCTATTCGCCGGCGCTCACCGATTACCTGCAAAAACTGGTCGGCGCCTGCCACCGGCGCCTGTACGGCACCGCGATCGAACGCCCGAACACGCTGGTGCGCTGGATGCTGATCGATTTCCCCTGCCGCGTGCGCGCCGAATGGCGCTTGCTGCTGCTGACCTGCCTGGTGTTTTTCGGGGTCGCGTTCGGGGTCGGCCTGCTGGTCTGGTTCAAGCCGCAGTGGGCCTACAGCTTCGCCTCGGCGGCCCAGCTGGAGAATTTTCGCGAGATGTACCAGCCGGGCAAGGCCAGCGTCGGGCGCGGCGGTAGCGAAGGCGACGTCATGATGTTCGGCCACTACATCTGGAACAATGTCTCGATCGGTTTCCGCACCTTTGCCGGCGGCATCTTCGGCGGCATTCCGGCGCTCATCAGCGTCGGCTTCAACGGCATGCACATGGGCGTCATCGCCTCCTGGCTGAGCAAGGACCCGGCTACCGCCAACCAGTTCTGGTCCTTCGTGATCACCCACGCCAGCCTGGAACTGACCGGCCTGCTGCTGTGCGCCATGTCCGGCATCCGCCTCGGGCTGGCGCTGATCCATCCGGGCCGGCGCACGCGCGCCCACGCGCTCCAGGAGAGCAGCGCGTACATGTTCCCGGTGATCGTCGGCGGCAGCCTGATGACCTTCTTCGCCGCCTTCATCGAGGGCTTCTGGTCCGGCTCGGGCGCGATTCCGATCAATGTCAAATACGCCGTCGGCGGCGTCTGCTGGGCGCTGGTGATCGGGTTTTTCCTGTTCGCCGGCCGCGGCAAGCAATAGAAGGCCGCCATGCAAATCGATAAACTGCAAATCGAACTGCGTCCGCGCACCAATGCGCAGGCGCTCGACCTCGGTTTCAGCCTGCTCCACTCGCATGCCAGCGCCGCCTACATGGCCTTCCTGGCCCTGTGGCTGCCGCTGCTGGCTTTGTGCGCCGCGCTCACCGTCTGGCTGCCCGCGCTGGGCTGGACCTGGATCCTGCTGGCCTGGTGGTTCAAGCCCCTGCTCGAACGCGCGCCGCTGTACGTGCTCTCGCGCCAGGTATTCGGCACCGCCGTCACCTGGCAGGAAGCGGTGCGCGCCTGGCCGCGCCAGATCGGCGGCGGCGCCTTGCGCCTGCTGACCTGGGGCCGCCCCTTCAGCGCCGGACGCGGCCTGTCGCATCCGGTCTGGATGCTGGAAGGCGCGCGCGGCCGCGTCGCCACCCTGCGCCGCCGCACGCTCGGCAACGGCGGCACCGCCTCCTCGGCGGTCTGGTTCGGCGTGGTCTGCTCCCACCTCGAAGTGGTGCTGCAGATCGGCATCCTCGGCTTCATCGGCATTTTTGCCAGCAGCGGCAAAAGCAGCAACCCCTTCAGCATGTTCATCAATACCAGCGGCGCCGCCGAACCGACCATGGCCGTGGCCCTGCTGACCCTGGGCGCCTTCGGCATCGCCACCGCGATCATGGCGCCGGTCTACACCGCCTGCTGCTTTACCCTGTACCTGAACCGGCGCGCCAGCATGGAAGCATGGGATATCGAAATCAAGCTGCGCCAGATGAAGCGCCCCGCCGCGCGCACGCGCGCCGCCCCGGTGCTGTCGGCCCTGCTGGCGCTGGCCGGCGCCGGCGTGCTGCTGGCCGCCGCCAGCCTGCCGCTGCCGGCCGTCGCCGCCGCACCGGCTGCCGTGGCAGGCGCCCAGCCCAAGTGCGAACCGCCGGCAGACGGCCCGCGCCAGCCCGAACGCGGTCCCCTGCTCTCGCCCGGCCAGGCCGGCGTACGCAAGCAGATCGACCAGCTGTACGCCACCGACGACCTGCGCAACTACGAGTGCAAGCTGGCCTGGCGCCAGAAAAAGACCGACAAGGAAGAGAAAAAGAAAAAGGACGAGGACCCCGATATCGACCTGCCCTCGGCCAGCCTAGGCCTGGCCGCCGACGTCTTCAAGGTGCTCGTGATCGCGCTGGCCATCGGCCTGGTCGGCTGGCTGCTGTACCGCTACCGCCACCATTTCCCCACCTTCGAACGGGGCGCGAAGCAGCGCGTGGCGACCGAAATCGGCGGCCTGAACATTCGCGCCGAATCGCTGCCGCCGGACGTGACGGCCGAGGTGCGCGCCTTCTGGGCGCGCGGCGAACAGCGCGCCGCGCTGGCCCTGCTGTACCGCGCCACCCTGTCGCGCCTGGTGACCGAAGACGCGCTGCCCCTGCGCCAGGGCAATACCGAAGGCGATTGCCTGCGCCTGGCGCGCCAGGCCGAGCAGCGCGGCCAGCTCGCGCGCGGCCGTCTCGATGTCGCCGACAGCGCGACAACGCTCTGGCTGAACGGCGCCTACGCGGCGCGCTGGCCGGGCGACGACGCCCTGCTGGCCTGCTGCGCCGCCTGGGACGCCCAGTTCGGCAAGGTGCGCGAGGTGACGCCATGAGCGACAGCGCCAAAGGCATCCTGGTCGCCGTCGCCCTGCTGTTGCTGGGCGCATTCGGCTACTGGTGGTGGCACGAGAATATGGAACAGCGCTGGGTCTCGGAAGCGCACACCTCGAGCGCGGCCTCGGCCGACCCGATGCTGGCCGCCACGCGCCTGCTGCGCCAGAACGGCCGCAGCGTCGACGGCGCCGGCTCGCTGGGCGAACTGATCGTGCCCCAGACCGGCGCCGGCACCATGATCGTCAGCGGCGCCTCCGGCACGGCCACGCCCGACCAGGCGCGCGAGGTGCTGGACTGGGTCCGGCGCGGCAATACCCTGATCGCCGAGCCGCGCTGGATCTCGCCTGCCGAAAAAGCCCTGGTCGCCGGCGCCGACGACGAGGAGGAAGCGGAAGAAGAGACCGAAGACGACGCCGAAGAAGAAGCCGAAGCGCAGGCCGCCGGCGACGACGCCAGCACCAGCGGCGAAGCGGCGCCGCCGCCCGGCGACGCCTCCGGCGGGAATGCCGCCTCTGCCGCCCCGGCCGCCCCTGCCGCCCCTGAAGCCCCTGAGGCCGACGACGACAGCGACAAGGACCCGCTGACCGAGCACCTGCGCGTGCGCACCGGCGTCGATGCGCTGGCCTGCAAGTGCCGCACCGAGGCCAAGGAAAAGGACAAGGACAAGCCGGAAGCGATCGCCGCCGCCAGGCTGGCGCGCGAACAGGCGCTCAGCCGCCTGACCCTGCCCGGCAAGGACTACGCGCTCCAGATCGACGCCGACGGCAACGAACTGGTCGGCCTGCCCGACAGCCCCGCCCCGCTGTGGAGCGACAGCGACGGCGGCGCGGTGCGCGTGTACGCCGAAGGCAAGGGCCGCATCGTGCTCATCGCCAACGGCTACTTCACCAACAGCGACCTGCCCCAGCGCGACCATGCCGAACTGCTGCTGGCGCTGACCGAGCTCACGCCCGGCAAGCACGTCACCATCGTCAAGCGCCTCAACGTGCTGCCCTGGTACAAGGCGCTGTGGCGCCACTACAAGCTGGCCCTGACCGGGCTGGCGGTGTGCCTGGCGCTGCTGCTGTGGAGCGCGCTGCGCCGTTTCGGCCCGATCCTGCCGGCGCCCAAGGCCGAACGGCGCTCGCTGCTCGAACATATCGACGCCTCCGGCGCCTGGCTGTGGAAAGCCGACGGCGGGCGCCAGCTGCTGATCGAGGCGGCGCGCGAAGACACCCTGGCCCTAATCAAGCGCCGCGCCCCGGCCCTGTTCCGCATGCCCGAGGGCGAGCTGTGGGCCACGCTGGCGCGCACCTGCGCCCTTCCCGAAGCCGACGTCAGCGAGGCCCTGGAACAGGACGCGGCCAGCCACGTCACCCGATTCACACGCCAGATCCGTACCCTACAAACACTGAGAAATCACTATGAACGATAGCACCGCCAGCAGTGCCGCCACCGCCATTCCGGCCGACCGCCTCACCCAGGCGATCGGCATCGTCCAGCGCATGCGCGAGGAAATCCGCGGCGCCGTGATCGGCCAGCAGGCCGTCGTCGACCAGGTGCTGGCCTGCTGCCTGGCCGGCGGCCACGTGCTGATCGAAGGCGTGCCGGGACTGGGCAAGACCCTGCTGGTCAAGGCGCTGGCCAAGACCTTCTCGGGCGAGTTTTCGCGCATCCAGTTCACGCCCGACCTGATGCCGGCCGACGTCATGGGCCATGCCGTCTACGACATGAAAAGCCAGTCCTTCAGCGTGCGCAAGGGGCCGGTGTTTTCGCACCTGCTGCTGGCCGACGAAATCAACCGCGCCCCGGCCAAGACCCAGTCCTCGCTGCTCGAAGTGATGCAGGAGCGCCAGGTCACCATCGAAGGCGAATCGCACCAGCTGCCGCCGCCGTTCATGGTGCTGGCGACCCAAAATCCGCTGGAAAACGAAGGCACCTACCCGCTGCCGGAAGCGCAGCTGGACCGCTTTCTGATCAAGGTGCGGATCGACTACCCGAGCGTCGAGGAAGAAGAGCAGATGCTGCGCATGGTCACGCGCGACCGCGTCGGCGACGGCCTGGACGTGAACCAGGTGGCCACCCTGGTCAAGCCCGAAACCATCGTCGTGCTGCAGCAGCTGGTGGCCAAGATCCGGGTCGACGATGCGGTGTCGTCCTACGCCGTGCGCCTGGTGCGCGCCACCCGCGACTGGCCCGGGATCGCCATCGGCGCCGGCCCGCGCGGCTGCATCGCGCTGGTGCGCATGGCGCGCGCCATGGCCCTGACCTCCGGACGCGATTACGTCACGCCCGACGACATCAAGGCGGCCGCCCTGCCGGTGCTGCGCCACCGCATCGCGGTCTCCCCCGAAAGCGAACTCGATGGCCTGAGCAGCGACGAACTGCTGCTTGGCCTGATCGAAGAAATCGCCGCTCCGCGTGGCTGACGCACTGACCCCGTCGCGCACCCTGCTCGCCGTGGCCGGCGGCTGGGCGCTGCTGGGCGCGGCCGCCAGCCACGTGCCGGCGCTGGTCCCGCTGTGGCAAGGCGCCGGCCTGGCCGCGCTGGTGGCCGCCTGCGCCGACGCCTGGATCGCGCGCCGCACGCCGCAGTTGCGCGTCGAACGCGAGCTGGCCGGGGTATGGCCGGTCGGGACCTGGAACAAGGTCACCCTGAAACTCCATAACGAAGGCGCGCGCGCCCTCGCGCTCGACCTGTACGACGATTATCCGACAAGCTGGGACATGCAGGGCCTGCCCCACGCGAGCCAGATCGCGCCGGGCGAGTTCGCCGCCGTGACGTATCACTTGTGCCCCGACCAGCGCGGCCCGGCCGGTTTCGGACCGGCCCACCTGCGCGTGCGCTCGCCGCTGCGCCTGTGGCAGCGCATCCACCGCCTGGGCGAATCGAGCAACATCAAGGTGTTCCCCGATTTTTCCAAGCTGCTCGGCCACACCCTGTCCGCGACCGACCGGCGCGCCCCGGCGGCCGGCGCGATCCGCAAGCGCCGCCGCGGCGAAGGCACCGACTTCCGCCAGCTGCGCGAATACCGCGACGGCGACAGCATGCGCTCGATCGACTGGAAGGCGACCGCCCGGCGCCAGAAGCCGATCACCCGCGAATACCAGGAAGAACGCGACCAGCAAGTCGTGTTCCTGCTCGACACTGGGCGCCGCATGCTGGCGCGCGACGACGTCACCACCCACTTCGACCACGCGCTCAACGCCGTGCTCACGCTGGGCTTCCTGGCGCAAAAACAGGGCGACGCGGTCGGGCTGATGACCTTCGGCGGCGCCGAAACGCGCTGGCTGGCCCCGGTCAAGGGCCGCAACGGGCTCGATCGCCTGCTGGCCGGGGTGTACGACCTGCAGCCGGCCGAGATGGCGCCCGACTACCTGCAGGCGGCCAGCAACCTGCTGGGGCGCCTGAGCAAGCGCGCCTTCGTGGTCATCATCACCAACCTGCGCGACGAGGACGATACGGCGCTGCGCTCGGCCTGCGAACTGATGTCGAGCAAGCACCTGGTGATCTGCGCCAGCCTGCGCGAAAAAGTCATGGACGGCACCCGCGCGCAGCAGGTCGACACCTTCGCCGGCGCCCTGCGCTACAGCGCCACCGTACACTACCTGCAGCAGCGGCGCGAAGCGATCCGCCGCCTCGGCATCCGCGCCGAGCGCCTGATCGACATCACACCGGACAAACTGAGCAACGCGCTGGTGAACCGCTACCTGGACATCAAGGAAAGCGGGCAGCTGTAGGCGCGCGCGGCCGCTTCCCTAGCGGATGTCGAACTGCGCCACGATCGCCGTGACGCCGAGCAGCAGCATGATCCACACGCCCGCGCTGACCAGCGTGGTGTTCTCGTCCGGAGCCGGGCCGAAGCGGTTCCAGCCGGCGTCGCCGGGGCGGCACAGCAGGTATGCAATCACCAGCAGGTTGAACGGCGCCAGCAGCATCAGCAGCGCCCACCATCCCGGGCGTGCCAGGTCGTGCAGGCGCCGGCGCGTCATCGCCAGCACGATCGCCAGCGCCGCAAGTCCGACGGCGGCGCCCGCCAGTTGCGCGATGCCGGGCTGCCGGGCCAGCCCGAGCGGCCCGAGCAGGTAAGCCAGCACCAGCACCAGCACCGTCGGCGGCAACAGCGCATACACCAGGAAGCGCATGCGGCCGATGCGGCCCTCCAGGCTGAACGGGGTCGGCAGGTAGGCGGCGCCGCGGTCTTGCGGCGCGCCCTGCCCCGAGGCCGGCGGCGCGTAGGGATTATCCAATTTGCTTGCTCCTGTTTACGTTCGGTACAGCCGGTCGCGACAACCTCAGCGTGCCGCGCCAGGCACGGGCGACGGCTCGCCCTGATTGTCGTCAAGTTTGACATACGCGGGCACGAGCACCAGCAGGCAGAACGGAAGCAGCGCGGCGCCGAGCGCCAGCGGCCAGGTGTTGGGCGCCGGCGGCAAGCCGTGCTCGTTCGCACCGGCGTGACCGGCTTCCAGCAATGGCCACAAGCAGAACGTCAGGTTCGCCAGCGGCACCAGGTACAACAGTCCCCACCAGCCGGACCGGCCCATGTCGTTCATGCGGCGGCGCGTGACGATCAGGGCCGCCACCAGCAATGGGATCGACACGACAGGCAGCGCCAGGCGCGCTGGCCAACCGGTCGCCGGCATGAGCGACGTGGCGCCCATGAACAGCGCCAGCAGCAAGGAGAGATACATCAGATAGCGCACACGTCCGATTCTTCCCGTCAAGGCGAACATGCGTGGCGCGTACACCGGCTGGCGTTGGACAGGCAAGCGCATGTCTGCGCCGGGCGGAGCGTATGGATTGTTCAAGAGAGCACGACGGTAAAATAGGCAGGGATGGCGGTTCCCCTATCATACCGATACCGGCGCGATCGCGTTCGGACATAAAAAATCCCGGCGCGGCGGCCGGGATGGCAAGCCGTCCTCGTGACGTTCAGTTGGCCGGCTTCGGCTCGGCTTGCGCCGCGGTGTCGGTCGCGGCGGCTTCCTCGCCGACTTCATTGCCCACGCCCGCGACCGAATCCGAATCCGCCGCTGCGGCTTCCATCTGCGTAGCGATGTCCGCGCTGCTGGCGGGCGTCATCATCTTCTTGACCAGCTCGTCTTCGAATTTCATATAGCTCGGCATCGACGCGACCATGGCGACCGGGATCAGCCAGGCGGCGATCACCAGCGGACGGGTGTTCGGCGCCGGCGCCGGACCGTACTGGTTGCTGCCCTCGTTGCCCCGGCCGAACAGCACCCACAGGAAAAAACCGAGGTTCACGAGCGGAATGAACTGCAGCAGCGCGAACCAGCCCGACTTGCCCATGTCGTGCAAGCGGCGGCGCAGGACGAAGAACAGGATCACGAAGATCGGCAGCCACACGATCAGGGCGATGGCGATCAGCACCATGAAGCCGACCACCTTGGCCAGCACGGCCAGCGCCACGCCCAGCACCACCATCATGGCGATCGATATGACCGAGGCATACACCAGGTAACGCACGCGGCCGATGCGGCCGTTCAGTTGAAACATCTTCGGCAGGTAGGTCTGGCTGTTGGCGAAGGGGGACGTCATGTCGGCCGACGGGGCGGCATACAGATTGCTCATGTGGGACTCCGGAAAAATTGATTTCGCTGATAAAGTAGCAATATCATACCGGCAAGATTGATTGTATCAATAGAACTATCGTCAAGTTTTTCCGGGAGCGTGGTGCCAGCGCGACAAGCGCCGGCCGTCAAGGACGGGCCGCCCCCGCAGGCGCGCCGCGCACGCTGAAGCGGGTCGTCGCCACCACCTTGTCGTCGGCGTCGACCAGCGCCAGTTCGTGTTCGCCGGCGACCGGCTGCCAGGCATGGCCGGCGCCGGCCGCGCCCAGCGCCACGCCGTCGAGGCGCCAGGACAGGCCCGCCGCGCCCTGCGCGCGGAACACCACCCGCTCGCGCCCGGCCGGAATGTCCGGGTCGAGCGCGATCACGCCGTCCTGGCCCGGATACACAATGGCGCTGCGGCGCTGCGCCGTGCCGACCAGGGTCAGCTGCGCGCTTTCGGTGCCGCGTACGAACCATTCGCGGCGCGGCGCTTCCAGCGCGGGCTGGTAGCTGACCATCTGCTGCACCAGCCCGGGCGGCGCGGCCGGGGCGCGGCTGGGCAAGGCGCGGTGCAGGCGCTCCATCACGTCGCGCCATACCGGCGCGGCGCCGCTCACGCCCGAGACATCCCACATCGGACTGCCGTCGAAATTGCCGACCCAGACCGCCACCGTGTATTTTTCGGAGTAGCCGACGCACCAGTTGTCGCGCATGTCCTTGCTGGTGCCGGTCTTGACCGCGCTCCAGAAGGCGGTGGCCAGTTCGTTGCGCAGCCCGAAGGTCAGGCTGCGCGCCGCCCGGTCCGACAAAATGTCGCCGACGATGAAGGCGGTCTTGGCATCGAGCACGCGCGTCTTCGGCTGGGGCGCGCGCGGCAGCAGGGTGACGCCGCCGTGCAGGCCGCCGTTGGCCAGGGTGCGGTAGGCGTTGGCCAGTTCCAGCAGCGAGACGTCGCCCGAGCCGAGGGCCAGCGAAAAGCCGTAGAATTCGGCCGGCTCGGACAGGCTGGCCATGCCGAGCGCGCGCAGGCGCGCATGGAAGCGCTCCAGGCCCGTCAACTGCAGCATGCGCACGGCCGGCACGTTGAGCGAACTGGCCAGGCTGGTGCGGGTGCTGACCCAGCCCTTGAACTGGCGGTCGTAATTCTGCGGCACGTAGGGACCGGCGGCGGTGGCGATCTCCAGCGGCGAATCGTCCTGCGGCGAGGCCGCCGTGATCCAGCCGCGCTCCATCGCCAGCTGGTACAGGAAGGGTTTCAGGGTGGAGCCGGCCTGGCGCAGCGCCAGCACGCCATCGACTTCGCTGGCGCCGCCGTTGGCGACGTAGGCGACAATCTCGCCGCTGTCGTTATCGATGGCCACCAGCGCGCCTTGCGTCACATGGCGCTCGCGCAGGGCGGCCAGGTGCGCGCGCAGGGTGTCGGCGGCGTCGCGCTGGATGCCCGCGTCGAGCGTGCTGCGCACCTGGCGCGCCGTGCCCGTCCCCATCCCCTTCAGCAGGCGCTGCGCCACGTGCGGCGCCTGGGTCTGCGCGGCGCTGGCGGACGGTCGGCTGAAGGCGGCCGCCACGTCCCATTCGATGCCGGCGCACTTGGCCGCCGGGTTGATCTCGCGCGCCAGCAGGCAGGCGCGCTGCGCCACCACGCGCGGCGCCGCCGAGGGCGCGCGCAGCAGGCTGGCCAGGATCGCCGATTCGGCCTGGTTCAAGCCCGACGGCGCCTTGCCGAACAAACCCTGCGATGCGGCGCCGATGCCTTGCAGTTCGCCCCGGAACGGCACCAGGTTCAGGTAGGCCTCCATGATCTGGGCCTTGCTCCAGCCGGCTTCGAGTTCGCGCGCGACCCTGGCCTGGTCCCATTTCTGGCCCCAGCTGCGTCCCCCGGCGCCGGCGCGCAGGCGCTCGTCGACCAGCGCCGCCAGTTGCATGGTGATGGTCGAGGCGCCGCGCGCGCGGGTGCGCAGCAGGTTGTCCCAGGCGGCCTTGCCGAGCGCGCCGACATCGACGCCATCGTGCTGCATGAAGCGGCGGTCTTCGGCGTGCACCAGCGCCAGGCGCGTGGCCGGCGAAATATCGGCCAGCCCCACCCACGGCGCGCGCCGCACCGTCATGTCGGTGCGCAGCGCATCGATCGGCACGCCATGGCGGTCCAGCAGCTGCACGTCCGAGGCGCGGTAGGCCGTTTTTACCTGCTCGGGCGTGGGCACCGCGCCCACCTGGCCGGCCCAGGCCAGCGCCAGCACGGCGGCCAGGCGCCGCATCAGCGTCCCACCTCGATCGCCGCGTTGGGCAGTTCGCCCGCCACCTCGGGGCTGTACAGCGCTTCGACCCGGGTCGGCGGCAGCGTGAAGCGGCCCTGGTTATTCAGGCGCACGGTGTACTCGATGCGCCATCTGCCTTTGGGGACGAAGTCGTAATACGCGCGGAAGGCGTCGAAAGTGCGTTCCTCGAAGACCGGCCGCACGCCAGCGGCATCGCTCTCGGCGCCGGGCAAGGCGATGGCGTCGCGTGCCAGGCCGTTGCCGAGCAGGGTGGCGCTGGCCGGAATCGGGTCGTCCAGCGCCACCCAGGTCATGTCGGCCAGCGCTTCGAGGTCGAGCCGCACGCGGTAGGTGTCGCCGCGCGACCATGCGCCCTTGACCTTCTGTTCGAGCGGAGTGATGGTCTTGGCGATCGTGTAGCCGTTCGCCAGCGGCGCCTTGAGTTCGACCGCCGCCAGGCTTTGCACGATGGCCCAGGGTTTGCCGCTGCCGTTGTGCGAGAGGACCAGGTCTTGCTGGCCCGCGCCCCACGGGTGGTGGATGACGGAGACGCCGCGCGCATTCCAGTTCGCTTCCCTGACCGTGTTGCCCAGGCCCGCGCTGCTGCTGCCGGTGACCGCCTCGCGTTCGAACTTGCGCGAGAATTTGTCCAGCGCCAGCACGCCCCAGGCGTTGGCCAGGGTCGAGCCCCAGCGCCCTTTCTGCTGGCGTCCCAGGGTGCCGCGCGCCAGGCGCCCCATGTCGCCCTGCCAGGCCGCGTCGTCGATCACGGCCAGCAGCAGGCGGTTGGCGTTGGTGTCGGGCGAGGCCATCAGCCACCACCAGTTATCGTTCTTCTCGGTCGAGAAGGACAGGCCCGCGCCCTGCAGGTTCAGGCGCGCGCGCAGGACCTGCTGCACCTGCGCCAGCTGGACCTCGCGCTGCGCCAGCGCGGGGCTGCGCTGGAGGATCGCATACCAGTCGATGACGGCCGAGGTGGGCCACAGGTTCGGCTCGATCGTAAACGATTCGAGCAGTTCCGGCGCCACCGGGCGCGTGCGCGACAGCGCTTCCAGCGCGGCGATCTTGCGCACCGCCGTGTCGACCCGGGCCACGCGCGCGGGACGCGTGAGCTTGCCTTCGACGAACTGGCGCAAGCCTTGTTCCATGCGCTCTTTCAGCGCCGGCGCGAGCGCGAAGCCGGCTTCGGCGCCGACCGACAACAGGTAGGCGGTCAGGCTGTCGCTGCCCTGCACCTGGCTCGGGTAGTACTTGACCAGGCCATCGGCGTCGAGCTGCGCCGGCAAGGCCGCCGCCAGCTTGTCCCACAGCGCGCTGTCGCGCAGGGCCACGGCGCGCGAGGCATCCTGCTCGATGCCGCGGTACGGATAGGCCGTCATGTAATCGCGCACGCCGGGCAGGCTCTCGCCCAGGCGCGCCACGAAGGTGGTGCGCACCCCGCCCTGCCCCGCGATGGCGCCGGCCGGGGCCTGCACCTTGACCGTCTGCGGCTGCTCGATGCGCACCAGGGTCGATTGCACCGTGCGCACCGATACCGCCGGCAGCACCTTCTGGCCGATGCGCAGCTTGTCGCTGGCGCCGGCGCTGCGCGCGTCGATGGTCCAGGCAAGCGCACCGGCGCCGGCCGGCACCTGGTAGTCCCAGCCGGCTTCCTGCGCCGCGCCCGGCGCCAGCGTCAGGCTCTGGCGCGCCAGCGCCTTGGGCGCGCCGCCGTCGGCCGCCACGCTGGCGCCGACATCGACGGTGAGCGCGGCCTCGGTGGTGTTACGCAAGGTGACGCCGGCGCGCAGGCGGTCGCCTTCGCGCACCAGCGCCGGCAAGCCTGGCAGCACGATCAGGTCCTGGCTGCTGCGGATCTCGGTTTCGCCGGTGCCGAACATGGCGCTGCCGCCGCTGGCCACGGCCACGATGCGGAAGGAGGTCAGCGTGTCGTTGAGCGTGAGCGGCACGCGCGCTTCGCCTTTGGCGTCGAGCACGATGCGGGCCTTCCAGAACAGCAGCGTGTCGAACAGCTCGCGGCTGCCCTGGCCGCCGCCGCCGCCGGCAGGCAGCGCCTTGCGTCCGAAGTGGCGCTTGCCGATCACCTGCATCTGCGCGGTCGCCGTCTGCACCTGCAGCATGCGTTCCTGCATCATGGCGTTCAACAGGCGCCAGCTACGGTTCGGCATCAGTTCCAGCAGGCCCGCGTCGACCGCCGCCAGCGCCACTTCGGTGCCGGCCGGGGCGGGCGAGCCGTCGGCGCGCGTGACTTTCAGGCTCACCGTGGCGTTCTCGCGCACCTTGTAATCCTGTTTGTCGGTCGTGACCTTCACGCTCAGTTCGTGCGCGCTCCAGCCCACCCGCACCGGCGCGATCCCGAGCTTGTACGATGGCTTGCCCAGGTCGACCATGGCGGTCGGCTGCACCCCGGCCACGCGGCCGCGCACCACCAGCGCCGACACGAAGGCGTTGGGCGCGTACTTGCCCAGCATGGGGATGGTGAATGTCGGCTCCTTGCCGTCCAGGCGCCGCACATAGGTGTCGAGGATGCCTTCGCGTTCGACCGTGATCAAGGCGGTGGCGTCGCGGAACGGGCTGCGCACCTGGAAGGTGGCGTCCTGGCCCGGCTCGTAGCGCTTGGCCGAGGGCAGCAGGTCGATGCGGTCGTTGTCGCCGGCCTGGAACCACCAGTCGCCGGCACCGGCCACCCACAGGTCGCGCTGGGTGACGGCGCTGCGCTGCTGGCCGTCGACGGCGCGCGCGCGCAGAATCAGGTTGCCGTCGGCGGGCGTGCGCACTTCGCAGCGCAGCAAGCCCTTGGCGTCGCTGCGGCCCTGGCAGGCCGGGCCCACGCGCGTGACTTCGCTGGTGTTTTCGTAGGCGTAGAAACCGCCGATCAGGCGCCGCCGGTGCGTGTAGCTGGTGCGCTGGAACAGGTCGACGTCGACCGCGACATCGGCCACCGGCTTGCCGTTCACGCCCAGCACCACCACCTCGAAGCTGGCCTTGTTGCGGGCCGCGACCGCGTCGTCGGCGCGGATTCCGAGCACGTACGACGAGGGCCACAGGGCGATCCGGGTCGAGGTCGACAGCGTCTCGCCGTTGGCGTCCTGGTAGGACAGTTCGGCCACCAGGTCGCGCGCGCGCTCGCCGCTGGGCAGCTGGTCGATGCGCACGCGCGCGCCGCCGGCCTTGTCGAGCACCAGGGCGCGCGTGCGCACGTCGCCGGCGGCGGGGGCGCCGTCGTCGCTGTCGCTGTCGGTGATGTAGTCGTGGTCGTAGCGTCCGTCGTCCTGCACGCCTTCACGCACGTCGCCCGCACCGAAGGTGAAGCTGTCGTAAGCGGGGAAGGACAGCATTTTTTCTTCGGTCAGGGTGCGCAGCTTGACCGGCGCCTTGGCGGCCACGCCGCCGGCCAGGTAGCCGACCTGCAGGTCCAGGTCGAAGGCGCTGGCGCCGACCAGCGGCGCGGACGGACCGTTCAGCAGCGCCTTCATGGTCGGCACGCGGAACTGCTCGACGCGGAAGGAGCCGGCCTGCTGGGCCCCGATCCGCACGTCGTACACACCGAGTTTGGCGCCGGGCGGGATGACCCAGTCGTATTCGGCCGTGCCGCTGGCATTCCAGCGCAGCGGCAGTGTGTAGGAGGTGCCGCTGCCCTGGTGCGAAATGGTGAAGGTGCTGGCCTTGGCCTCGACGCCGGTGGTGTCGAATTCGATGCCGCGGCTGGTGCTGCGGCGCAGGAAGTGCTTCATGTGCACCGTTTCGCCGACCCGCAGCAGGCTGCGGTCGAACACGGTGGCGACGATGCTGGTGCTGCCGCCGGGGTTGAACGGCAGGTTGAAGCGCCACGATTCGATGCCGTTGTCCCAGTCCGACAGGGTGAAGGTGTAGTCGGCGCCGCTGCGCGCGCTGATGAACATGCTGCCGTTGCCGCGGCGGCAGTCGCCGCGCGCGAGCGGCCTGTCGATGCGGGCCACGCCGGCGTGATCGGTCGTGCCCTGCCACAGCAGCTTGCCGCCGCAGTCGCGCACCGCCACCGCCGCCTTGGGCACGGGACGGCCCTTGTCGAGCGAGGTGACCCACACCAGCGAAGAATCGGCGCCGTGCTTGAAGTGGGCCGCCATATTCGTCACCAGCGCGCTGGCGCTGACGTAGGCGGTTTGCTGTTTGTCGAACAGGGCCACCCCCAGCTTGGGGCTGGCGAATTCGACCACGTAGAAGCCGGGCTTGGGCAGCGGGATGCCGATCACTTCGAACGGGCGTCCGCTCGCCGGCGCGGGCAAGGTGAACGCTTCCGGCTTGCCGCTCTTGAGGCCCGCAAACACGGATCTGGTGTGGACGTCGGGGGCGTTGGCGTTCATGCGATTGAGCCAGTCGATGACGTCGAGGTCCTGGCGCTCGCCCTGCACGTCGACGCGCAGCATGGCGCCGGCGCCGCGCAGCTTGCCCGCCAGCTTGGTTTCCACATTGCGCACGGTGACCGGCAGCAGGCGTTCGGTGCGCGCTTCGATGATGCCGAAACTGGCCGGGAACTTGATCAGCGGCGGCAGCACATCCATCCGGATGGTCATCGGGAACTCATGCTGGTTGACCAGCGCGCGCCCGTCGTCGTTCTTGAACCCGGGCGGCAGCGCCAGTTGCAGGACGCTCTTTTCGGGGAAGGGACCGTTAAATTGCAGATAGCTGAGCGGCGCGCCGCGCGCGCCGCCGCTGTCCCGGTAGGGGCTGTACAGCTTGCCGTCCGGACCGGTGAGGGTGATCTTGTCGGCCTCGGCGCGCGCGACCGGGTCGTTGAAGGACAGGCGCAGCGGCATGAGCGGCACGCAGGGGCCGCCGGCGGTCAGGAAGTCGCAGCTGAATCTGGCCGTAAAATCGGCCCCGGTCTTGAACGCCAGCGACTGGTCGGCGCTGGAGGCCACCCCGCCCATGCCTTCGATCCCGGCGGCCCAGACCAGGGTGACGCCGGCGCTCGGCGGCAGCTTGCGCTTGCATTGCAGCAGCGCCAGCGGCAGCTCGTCCTTGCCCTTGGGCTGGGCGCCGCCCAGCTTCACGTAATCCTTGAGGTAGCGCTCGACGTAGCCCTTGCGCGCGGCCAGCACCTGCTCGCGTTCGGCGCCGGCCAGCACGCGCACGCCGATCCGCTCGTTGATGCCGTCCACCGTGCAGTACGCCTTGGCGGCGATGCTGGCTGGTCGCGCCGGCGCGTCGAGCCCGAGGATGAATACCTGCTGCTCGTCGGCCAGGCCGCCCCTGGCCGGGGCGCTGTCGCGCACGCTCGGGCCGCCCGTATCGAAGCCGAAGCGCGCCGTGCCGGCCAGCGGCCGGGCCGCCAGGTCGCGCAGCTCGGGCTTGAGCGTGAAGCTGCAGCGCACGCCGGGCGGGACGTCGCGCGCGAAGTCGTAGGTCCAGATGCGGGCGTCGATCCAGCGCCCGTTGCCGGCCTCGGCGCAATCGATGGCGAAGGGTTCGGCCAGGCGGGCGTCGCCGAAGGCCACCATGGGGGCGGAGAAGCGCGCCGTGACCTGGCGCACGGCCTTGACCGTGCCGGCCGGCGTGAACGCCTCGACCGTGGTCTGCGCCTGCGCCGCCAGCGCCAGGCAAGCGAGGGGAAGCAGACTCAAAAGTGTGGACGGGGCGCGCATGGTTTCTCCAGGTAGGACGATGTTCCAGCTTGGACCCGCGCGTTATCGGCGGGCTTGGCAGGAATCAAGACAAGGCGGCGAGTGTTGCAAACATCGGGGACGCTGTCAACGATATTAACGTTTTGATACGCCCGCTCACGGACGAGCTGGTGTGCAGTACAGCAGCTTTATGGTTAGAATGGTCCGTTACATTGCCGCCGCACAGCATCTTCCGCGCGCAGCGCCCACTCAAGAGGCCCGCATGACCCTGAATTTCCCCGTGATCCTGAACCTGGCCATCGCCCTCGGCGTGTGCTTCCTCCTGTATAAGATGCAGCAAGCGCATGCCTCCTTCACCAAGCGCGTATTTACCGGCCTCGGCCTGGGCGTGCTGCTGGGCGCGGCGTTCCAGCTGATGTACGGGGCGCCCTCCCCCACGATCGCCGAGACCGGCGCCTACCTCGACATCGTCGGCACCGGTTACGTCAAGCTGCTGCAGATGATCGTCATGCCGCTGATTATGGTGTCGATCGTCGCCGCCATCCTCAAGCTGCGCGACGCCTCCTCGCTGGGCAAGATCAGCGCGCTGACCATCGGCATCCTGATGGCGACCACGATGGTGGCGGCCGGCATCGGCATCCTGATGGCCAAGCTGTTCGGCCTGTCCGCCGTCGGCCTGACCGCCACCGCCGCCGAAGTGGCGCGCGGCGACTATTTGAAAGGACACCTGAACACGGCGCAGGCGATCTCGCTGCCGGGCATGATCATCAGCTTCATTCCCGCCAATCCCTTCCTCGACATGACCGGCGCGCGCAAGACCTCGACCATCGCGGTGGTGCTGTTTTCGATTTTCGTGGGGATGTCGGCGACCGGCATCGCGGCCAGGCAGCCGGAGATCTTCGACGCCTTCGAGCGCTTCATCAAGGTGGCGCACGCCATCGTCATGCGCATGGTGACCCTGGTGCTGCGCCTGACCCCGTTCGGCGTGTTCGCGCTGATGACCCAGGTGGTGGCCGGATCGAGCCTGGAGAGCATCGTCAAGCTGCTCGGTTTCGTCACCGCCTCGTACAGCGCCCTGCTGCTGATGTTCTGCGTGCACCTGCTGCTCATCAGCGCCTCCGGCCTGAACGCGGCGCGCTACGTGAAGAAGATTTTCCCGGTGCTGGCCTTCGCCTTCACCTCGCGCACCAGCGCCGGCTCGATCCCGATGTCGGTGCAGACCCAGACCAGCCGCCTCGGCACCCCGGAAGGCATCGCCAACTTCGCCGCCTCGTTCGGCTCGACCATCGGCCAGAACGGCTGCGCCGGCATCTACCCGGCCATGCTGGCGGTGATGATCGCGCCCACCGTCGGGATCGACCCGATGACCCTGAACTTCATCGTGCCGCTGATCGCGATCATCACGGTCGGCTCGGTCGGCGTGGCCGGCGTGGGCGGCGGCGCCACCTTCGCCGCGCTGATCGTGCTGTCGGCCATGGACTTGCCGGTGGCGCTGGCCGGCCTGCTCATTTCCATCGAGCCCTTGATCGACATGGGCCGCACCGCCCTCAACGTGAGCGGCTCGATCGCCGCCGGCACCGTCACCAGCCGCGTGCTCGGCCAGACCGACATGGCGGTCTTCAACAGCGATGCCGCCGCGAATCTCGATGCCGACGAGAAAGCAGCGTAAATCGCGCGTAACGTGCGCTGAGCCGCTGCCGAATCCGTCTATGATGGCGCCGTGTCAACATGTCAACGACAGGCGAATCGATGGAACAAAAGTGGCCCCAACAGATCTGGCTGGTCAGGCACGGACAAAGCGCCGGTAACGTGGCGCGCGACGCGGCGGATGCGGCCGGCGGCTTGCATATCGACATCGCCGAGCGCGACGTCGACGTGCCGCTCTCGGCCCTGGGCGCCGAACAGTCGCGCGCCCTCGCGGCCTGGTTCGCGGCCATGCCGGAACACCAGCGGCCCAACGTGGTGCTGCATTCGCCCTATGTGCGCGCGGCCGACACCGCCCGCATCATCATGGAACAGCTGGGCCGCGACAGCCTGATGGCGGTGCACGTGGACGAGCGCCTGCGCGAAAAGGAATTCGGCATCCTCGACCGCCTGACCACGCTCGGCATCGAGCACAAGTACCCCGAGCTGTACGAGCAGCGCCAGCACGTCGGCAAGTTCTATTTCCGCCCGCCCGGCGGCGAGAGCTGGTGCGACGTCATCCTGCGCCTGCGCAGCATCATCGACACCATCACCCGCGAGTTCTGCAAGGAACGCGTGCTGATCGTCGGCCACCAGGTGACGGTCAACTGCTTCCGCTACCTGTTCGAACGGCTCGACGAGTCCTCGATCCTGGCCTTCGACCGCGCCGGCGACGTGCCGAACTGCTCGGTGACCTCGTACAGCTTCAATCCGCACGACGGCAAGCACGGCAAGCTCGGCTTGCAATTGACTAACTTTGTCGCTCCGCTGGAAGCGGCAGGCACGCCGGTCACGGCTCAAAAAGATGTGCCCGCTGCTCCGAAAGCGTAGGCGCGCCGGTCCCATGGACATGCCGCTCGCCAGCACCCACATGATCACCATCGACAGTGCGGCCCTGCGCGCCTGGCCGCTGCCGATGCCGCCGGCCGAAGGCGACAAGGAACGGCGCGGCCACGTCCTGGTCCTGGGCGGCTCGTGCGAAATGCCGGGCGCCGTGATCCTGGCGGCCACGGCGGCCCTGCGCGCCGGCGCCGGCAAGCTGACCATCGCCACCGGCGCCAGCGTGGCCCAGCTGGTGGCGCTGGCGATGCCGGAGGCGCGCGTGATCGGCCTGCGCGAGACGGCCGAAGGCGGCTTCGAGCGCGAGGCGCTGGCCACGCTCGACCCGCTGGCGCGCAAGATCGACGCCGTGCTGATCGGACCCGGCATGCAGGATGAAGCGGCCACGGCGGCGCTGGTGCGGGCCCTGCTGCCGCGCCTGGCGGGGATCGGCGTGGTGCTCGACGCCAACGCCATGGGCATCGTCGCCAATCCCGACCAGGGCGGCGATGCGGCGCCGTTCCGCTTCGCCGAGCCGGTCATCCTGACCCCGCACGCGGGCGAGATGGCGCACCTGAGCGGCATGCCCAAGGAAGACATCCTGGCCGACCCCGACAGCGCGGCGCGCACGGCGGCGCAGGCGTGGAACGCGGTGGTGGCGCTGAAAGGCGCGCGCACCGTCATCAGCGCCCCCGAAGGCGGACCCTGGCAGCACGAAGGCGGCAATGTCGGCCTGGCCATTTCGGGCTCGGGCGACACCCTGGCCGGCATCATCGCCGGCCTGGCCGCGCGCGGCGCGACCCTGGCCCAGGCCACCTGCTGGGGCGTGGCGTTGCATGCGCAGGCCGGCGAACGGCTGGCCTTGCGCTTCGGCGCGCTGGGCTACCTGGCGCGCGAGATTCCGGCCGAAATTCCGGCCCTGATGGAGCAGGCCGCGCATTCCGCATCGTGATGGCATCGGCGCGGCCGGTTACAAAGTTTGATCCGGATCAAATTGCGCGGACATGGAGCTCAATCTACATCAGAAGCGCAAATAAAGATGAACCGGCGCAGAGCTTGAAAGTCTAAATTTTACAGTCGAATCGCGCATCAGAAAATGGGACCGCGTTACCCACGACGTCGGTTCCCTGATGGTCCTGGCCGGGCGGCGCGGCATGTCCGGCAGGATCGACCTGGCGCCGTTGCCTTCGGCAAGCTGGATGGACAGGCAGCGGTACTCAATTGACGTGACCGAGGAGTAAACAATGAAACCATTCACAAGCGCACCAAAAATCCTGTTGACCGCGGCGCTGCTGGCGTCGATGCTCGTTGCCTGCAAGCGCAACGACACCCCTGCCACGGGCACGGGCGACACCACCACGACCACCACCACCCCGGGCACCACCTCGGGCACCAGCGGCACCGGCGGCACGACCGGCACGGGCGATACCGGCACCGGCGGCACGGGGACCGGCGGCACGGGGACCAGCGGCACGGGGACCAGCGGCACGGGCACCGGCGGCAGCGGCGGCACGAGCGGCGATACCGGCACCGGCAGCTCCGGTACGGGCACGGGCGGCACCGGGACCTCGGGCACCTCGGGCACCTCGGGAACGTCCGGCACCGGCGGCACCACGGGCACGGGCGGCACCACGGGCACCGGCACCACGGGCAGCACCGACACCACGCCGCCGCCCGACAAGGACAAGCGCTAAGCGCGCGCCGGCACGGCCAAGCTGCATGCCGCCATCGAACCGCATGGCGGCCTCAGGCGGCGTTGCCGGCGTTGACCGTTCCGGATGCGGCGCTGCCTCAGCAAGCGGCGGCATCGTTCGTCACGCCGGTCCAGCGCTCGCCGTCGCGGCTGTAAGCGACATGCCGTTGGCCGATCGACCAGAGCATGCCATGTCCGGCCATCAAAAAGGACGCGCAGCCCAGGCCCGATGCGCCGATGTCGCACGGACTCAGCGCCGTCCCGGTCCACCGGTAGACGCCCCTGTTGCTGGCCACGTACAGATGGCCGTCGAACCAGGCGCAGCCCCACAAATCCTGGCGCTGCTCGCCCGTGTCGAGCACGCGCCACTGCGCATGGCGGCCGGCCAGGATCAGTCCACCCTGCCCGACGATGTACACCAGCCCATCGCCGGCGCACACCATCCGGTGCAGGACCAGCGTGCCTGGGGTGGCGAGCCGCTGCCACTGCTGTCCGTCGAAACACCAGACTTCGCCAGCCATGCCGGCGGCGTAGATTTCCTGCTGCGAATAGCCATCGAGGCAGTTGAAGCCGAGGATGCCGTCGGTATTGAGGATCGACGCGCCGAGCGGCTCCCAGGCGCCGCTGTCGTGGCGGCGGAACACCTGGCGCTGCATGCCCACCGCATAGTTAATGCCTTCAATCATGCGCATGGCGCGCAAGGGGCCGTGGCGATCGGGGCCGGCGATGGTTTCCCGCCGGCGCCCACCGGGCGCGAAGACGTGGATATCGCCTTCCGGTCCCATCGAGTACAAGGCCAGCGGATCGGCGCATGCGGTCAGGGACGTGGTCGGCCAGTCGATCATGAAATGCGCACATGCGCCATCGCGCCACCGGATCACCTTGGTGCCCTCGTCCACCAGCGCACTGACGAACACCAGGTCCGGCCGCACGATCACCCCTTCCAAGAAAGCCATCGCTTCCTCATGCATTGACATCCTCCTTGGCGCCTGGCGGCGCGATTGTTACAGACTGGCATCGGCGCATGCGCGCCCTTGCCCTATTCCGGCATGCCATGGCGGACCCAGGTGGCGCCATCGAACACCAGCACGCTTTCATTGCCGGTGCACCAGAGCGCATCGCCGCAGGCGGACAGCCGGTTGAAAGTCTTGCGCCCGTCCAGCGCAATGGGGCACGGGGCCAGCGTGGCGCCGTCGTAGACGAACAGGGTGGCGCCGCCGGCGAGGTAAAGCCGTCCCTGGAACCAGGCCATGTCGTTGAACACCGCCGCGCCGCCAGCCGCTGTGCCGGCCACGGTCCAGCCATCGGCCCTGGCGCCACGGAACAGGCGGCCGCACGAGCCGGCCAGGTAGACCTGGCCGTCGCCGCCGCACAGCACAGCGTTGAGCTGCGCCGTCGTGGGCGAAGCGAGCGCGCTCCAGCTGGCGCCGTCCCAGTGCCACAGCGCACCGTTCCAGCCGACCGCATACAGATCGTCGTGCGCAAAGCCATCGATGGCGAGCAGCATGCGCTCGACCTGGCCGTCCAGCGGAGCGTACAGGCCGGCGTCCTGTTCGTGCCAGCGCCCCTCCTCGTCGCTGTAGCGGTACAACTGGTTTTGCGTGCCGGCCGCGTAGAGGACGCCGTCGACCTCGTTCATGCACGCGAGATAGCCGGCCTTGGGCGTCAGGGCGGCCTCGCGCGGCAGCTGGCCCCGCGTTCTCATGCGCAAGCGACCGGACCTGCCCAGTGCGCAGATATCGCCCAGCGCGCCAGCGCCGGCACGGCGTGCCAGAAAGGCGTACACCGGCGTGTCGATATCTTCCACGTGATACCAGGTCCGGTCCCGGATCATCATGATGCGCGAGATCGACGGGTCGCCGCCCTCGCAGTACAGATGGGTGACGAACAATGCCTGGTCGCCGGTGTCGGCGATCACGCAGGTGATGTAGCTGTCGGGGTGCGCATCGGCCATCGGATGATCTTCTTTCTATGTTGGGCGGGGAGGCCGCGGCCTTAATCGATGCGCGACCAGGTGTCGCCGTCGAACGCCATGATATCTTTGGGGCCGATACTCCACAGCACGCCGTCGGCTGCGCTCAGGCCATAGCAGGTGGCGGGCCGGTCGGCGCCGAAGTCGATTTCGCGCAACTGGCCGCCATCGAGGCGGTACACGGCGTGAGCGCTGGCCGCGTACAGCGCGCCGCCGAACCAGGCCAGGCTCCACAAGTCGTCGCGCACGGGCTGGGCCAGCACTTCCCAGTCGGCGCCGCGGCCGCGCACGAGGGCGCCATCCTGGCCGCAGGCGTAGACAAGGCCGTCGGGCGCGCAGCACAGCGCGGTGAGGATCGCCTTGACCGGACTGCGGCATGGCTGCCAGCGCTTGCCGTCGCACTGCCAGATCTCGCCATGCCAGCCGGCGGCATACAGGTCATCGTGCGCAAAACCGCCGATCGCTTCGAAGCCGGCGACGGCCGCTCCTGCGCCCTTGCCCGGCAAGCCCTGCTCCAGGGCGCGCCACTTGCCCCCGGCATCGCGCCGGTAGACCTGGTACTGCATGCCGCAGGCATAGGCCTGGCCGGCGACGCTGCCCAGGCCGCGCAGCGGACCCCGGCGCGCGCCGGGAATGCGTTCGTGGTGGGTGTCCCCCGAGCCCATGCACAGCACCTCGCCCTGGGCGCCGAGAAACAGCGCCTGTTCCAGCGGCTGCCGCACCAGCGTGGCCGCTACCGCCTCCCATTCTTCGATATCGTCGTCGGCGTCGCCCACGCGCCAGGTGCCGGCATCCCACTCGGTGAGGTAGGCATGGACGACGCGCCGTTCCCCCAGCTCGTCGGACACGGATGCCACGTAAGCGAGGTCGTGGTAGCGCACCACGCCGGCGATATGCGAAAAAAGGGCGCTCCAGGGCTGGGCCACGCGGTCTCCTGACAAGAGGGTGAAGTCGAGCCGGAAAGTATACGCGCTGTGCCGCCGGGAAACCAAGTGCAAAATGAAAAGGTCCGCCCTGCGCCGGGCTGCCTCAAAAGTGCAGGTTCAGCCTGCGCTTGTACACCGCGAGCCGGTTGCGGGCGCGCGTGACGAAATGCTCGTAGAACAATAGCTCGGAGTAGAGTTCGCCATACTGGCGCCCGGTCTTCGGATCGTCCAGGCGGGCCGTCAGGAAATAGCCATCGCTGGCCGGGAACCTGGTCCAACCGGGCGGCATGCGGCTTTCGTCCATGCAGTCGCCCACCAGATAGCCGTAGAACCGCTTGATGCGCCCATCGGACTTTGCCGCCAGCAAGCGCGCATATTGCGCCAGGTCGTTGATGTGCTCCTGCAACTGCACCCCGGGGGCCTTGAACTCGATGATGATCGCGGCGCCTTCCTTGTTGAATATGGCGATATCGGGACGTTTTAGATGATGCACTTCATTATTGATGCGGAACAGGCGTTCAAGGCTGTCGTCGATATCCGCGTCGAACAGCTGTTTGCCATCCCAGGAAATCGAGGACAAGGCCTTGTCGGAAGCGATGTGATCGTAATAGTGATATTCCTCGTTGAGTATCCAGATGTCGTGATCGACGGTATCGTCGCTGTCCTTCCCTGTCGGGAAAAAGATATTGTGGAGTATTTTTTCGTGATCGCGCCGTTTTCCCGGCGCATCCTGCTGGCAGTCGAGCATGCGTTCGGTGGCGCGCTGCAGGATGTCGAGCATGGCGGTGCGGCGCACGACCAGTTGCGACAGGTTCGCCATGTCCATTTTCTGCAAGCTGCTGGTGTAGCGCCACGATAGCTCGCTGAGCACGTCGCGAAAGTCGCTGCTGCGGGGATCGAGCTTGAGCAGTGCCTGCTTCATGTCGATGATGCTGGAGGTATCGTGCACGATCTCGTCCTGGAACTTCCTCAGCGCACGTTTGGCGATATTTTCCTCGGTATCGCCGTAGTGAATCTTGATGTTCGCGGACTCCAGCATGGACCTGGAAATGCCGAATTTTTCTTGCGTCGCGTCGATCAGTTGGTCACGATCGAAGTCCGGCGGCGTCAGGATGGCATAGACCGTGTCTTCCAGCGACTCGATGATGTCCTGCATCGAGAAATCGTCGTCGAACTCGCGCGCAGGGCCGCATTCCTTCGGCAGGTCGAAACCGTCGCGCTGCACGTTGACCGTCCGGTCGAGCACGTCTCCCTCGACCAGCAACAATTCGATCTTGCCGCCGATCGGCCTGCGCCGGTCCGCCGCAGAGCGCAGGAAATGCCTGCTCAGCGACATCACCATCGCGGCATTGGCGCACAGCGCCACCTCGTGCTCGAGCGAGGGACTGTCCGCCGGGTCGAGCGCATAGCGGGTAAGCGTCAGCGCGCAGGCGCCGATATCGGCGCGATGCCCGCAACGCAAACCGATGGGCACGACCCCGACCGCCGTGGGCAGTTGGCCTGACGCGATCAGCTGTTCGGATCGGGCGGCGCCGGCCACCTCGACAATCGCGACCGTGAAGTCGCCGATGATTTTCTTGAGCACGATAAAGCGCTGCAAGAAAGCCGTGTAAAGGACATCGTGAATGGTCCGAGCGGAAAAATCGCTGCGGAAGGTCGACGGATCGAACAAGGCGGCGAAGCTGCGCTTGGTCATTCGCTTGAGCATCACGCACGTCTCGACATCGCCGTCCGGCTCGGACTGCGTGACGAAATCGGCCTCCGTGATTTCACGCGCCTCGGCGTTTGCCCTGAGGGTACGCCGCCAGCGGCCGCCAGCGGATGCGATCACGCTGTCGATATGCAGCTGCGAAAAGTAATGAAAAAACTGAATCCGTCCGGCGCCCTTGCACTTGCCGATGCCCTGGATGTTCAGATAGTCTTTATACGTCGTGTCTTTCGTCACGAACGCCTTGACTTGCGCGTCACCGAAGCCCGCCCCGTTATCCTTGCACCAGACCACGATCTGGTCATCCGCATCTGGAAACAGGGAACTGTTGACGAACTCCACGCCGATCTCGATGCGCAGGCCTGGCGCTTGCGGGTCCGCACTGCGGCGTATCAGGTAGGAGTCGATTGCGTTGGACAACAGCTCCTCGAACACCGCATACCGATTACGGCTGATGGACGTGTTCTTGAGGCCGCCTTTGATGTCGAGCGTCATGGTCAATCGTCTTGTCGATGGTTCGGCGCTCCAGTATGAATCCGATTCGACCGGCGTGCAATGCGCAGCACGCCCGCCGGCGCATCGCTGACGATGCGCCGGCGGGGTTTTCCTTAGCCGCGCTTGTCGAGCGCCACCGCGCCCGGCGCCGCCACCACCGTGCGGCGTCCGGTCGCCAGGCGCACCAGCCACATGAGCACGCGGTAGATGAAACGGATAAAGGTGAGGAAGAAAATCACCTCCACCAACGTCATCACGAACGCCAGGAACACGCCGAAGCGTTGCGTACGGCGGTGGAACTTGAGGCTCATGCTGTCGACCTTGATTTCGATGCTGTCGTAGAAGGTCGGCACCACCAGCAGGGTCAGGATGGTCGAGGTGATCGTGCCGCCGATGATCGCAATCGCCAGCGGACGGTAGAACTCGCCGCCCTCGCCCAGCCCCAGCGCGACCGGGAACATGCCGGCGATCAGCGCGAAGGTGGTCATCAGGATCGGACGCAGACGCGCGCGCCCCGCATCCATCAGCGCATCCTCGCGGCTGTGGCCTTCGCGCTCGCGCGCCCGCGCCGCGTCCAGCAGCAGGATGGCATTCTTCGCCACCAGTCCCATCAGCATGATGATGCCGATGAAGCTCATCAGGTTGAGCGTGTTATTGGTGATCAGGAGCGCCACCACCACGCCGATCAGCGACAAGGGCAGCGACAGCATCACCGCCAGCGGCGCCGTGAAGGAACCGAACTGCATCACCAGGATCAGGTACATCAGGCCGATGCCGGACACCAGCGCGATGCCCATCTCCGTGAACAGTTCGTTCTGGTCCTGGCCGGCGCCGCCCAGTTCGCGGGCATAGCCGGGCGGGTAGTCGAAGGTATCTGCCAGTTTCATGGCGTCGGCCGTGACTTCGCCGGTCGAGCGCCCCTGCGCATTGGCCGACACCGAAATGATGCGCTTGCCATTTTTGTGAGAAATCGCCGATGGCCCCTTGCCCATGGTAATGGTGGCGATCTGGTCGAGCGGCACCATCTGGTTGGTGCCGGTCACGGCGATCGGCAGGCGTTCGATATTGTCGGCGCTGACCCGGTCGTCCGGATGCAGGCGCACCGCCACGTCGCGCGTCTCGCCGGTCGGATCGACCCAGTCGCCCACCTCGACTCCGGCAAACGCCACCCGCAGCGATTGCGCGGCATCGTTGACGGAAATCCCCATCGAATTGGCCAGGCCGCGATTGAGTTCGATCTGCAATTCGTTCTTCGGATCCTGTTCGGACAGGCCGACGTCGATCGCGCCCGGCACCAGGCGCAGCTTATCCATGTAGGCGGTGGCGATTTCGAGCAGCTTGCGCGAATCCGGTCCGCTGAACTGGATCTGGACCGGCTTGTTGGCGCCGTTGTTCATGTCGTCCAGCACCACGTATTCGGCGCCGACCAGTTGCGACACCTTGCTGCGCAACTCGACGGCGATTTCCTTGGCGCTGCGCGAGCGCGTTCCACGTTTGCCGATATCGACATACACCTTGCCGCCGCCAGTGTTGATGAAGCTGTTGGTATCCTTGGTTTCCTTGATCGAGCGCGCCAGTTCGGCCGCCCGTTCCAGCTTGGCGCGCGAATACTCGACGCTCGACGAGGCCGGCGTGCGCACATCGATCAGCAACTGGCCGTAGTCCGCCTTCGGCAGGAAATCGGTGCCGCCTTTTGTCGCCTGCAGCGCCAGCGCACCGACGAAGGTGGCCACGGCGATCAGGGTCATCCAGATGCGGTGATGCAAGGCCCAGGCGATCACATGGCCGTAGCGGTCGGCCTGGCGGTCGAACCACTCGTTAAAGTGGTGCAGCACCAGCGACAAGCCTTTTTTCGGCGCCGTGTGGTGATCCGGCGGATCGCCCCAGTAGGCCGACAGCATCGGATCGAGCGTGAAGGAAATGACCAGGCTGACCAGCACCGAGCAGGTCACCGTCAGGGCGAACGGACGGAACCATTCACCGGAAACGCCCGGCATGAAGGCCACCGGAATGAACACGGCGATGATCGAGAAGGTGGTCGAGGCCACCGCCATGCCGATTTCGGCCGTGCCTTCGAGGGCGGCCTTGCGGCGGTCGGAACCGCGCTGCATGTGGCGCACGATGTTTTCGCGCACCACGATCGCATCGTCGATCAGCACGCCGATCGCCAGCGACAGCCCGAGCAGGGTCATGAAGTTGAGCGTGAAACCGCACAGCCACACCGCGATAAAGGAAGCGATCACCGAGGTCGGCAGGGACAGCGCCGTGATCAGGGTCGAGCGCCAGGAATTGAGGAAGGCATACACCACGAAAATGGTCAGCACGGCGCCGAACACCAGCGATTCGATCACATTGTTCAGGCTGCTCTGCGCTTCTTCGCCGCCGTCGCGCGTGACTTCCAGCTTGGTGCCTTTCGGCAGTTCTTTTTCGAGTTCCTTGATCAGCTTCTTGGCCCGCTGGGCGACGCTGACGGTGCTGGCGTCGCGCGAACGGGTCAGGGTGATGCCCACGTTCGGTTTGGCGCTGCGGATACTCAGGTTATTGACTTCGGCAAAGCCGTCCTGGATCTCGGCCACCTGCGCCAGGCGCACGACTTCCTCGCCGCGCCGCTTGACCACGATCTGCTGGAACTCATCGGGCGACTCGATGCGGCCCACCAGGCGGATGCTTTTTTCGTCGAGCTCGCCGCGAATCTTGCCCACCGGCGCATTGGTGTTTTGCGTGCGCAAGGCGTTGACCACGTCGGAGACGGCCACATTGTATTCACGCAGCTTTTCGGCGCGCAGCAAGACCGACAGTTCGCGCCGCAGGGCGCCGTTGACGCTGACGGTGGCAACGCCGTCGATGCCGCGGAAGCGGTCGGCCAGCACGTCCTCGGCCAGGCGCGAGATGTCCGCATGCGTCTGGCTGGTGGAGGACAGCGCCAGGTTCAGGATCGGCTGGGTGGCCGGGTCGAGGCGCTGCAGGATCGGTTCGCGCATTTCCGTCGGCAGCTTGTAGCGCACCGTGGCGATGGCGTTGCGCACCTCGTCGGAGGCTTCGATCAGGTTCTTGTCGAAGTTAAACTCCAGCCAGAACTGGGCATTGCCTTCGTTGGCATTGGCGTGCACGTCGGTCACGCCGGAGATGCTGAGCAGGGACTTTTCGATACGGTTGATCACTTCCCGCTCGACCGTGTCGGGCGACGCGCCAGGATACGGAATATTGATCTGCAAGACCGGCACTTCGACGTCGGGATTCTGGTTGACGCGCAGCTTGGTCAGCGCGATCAGGCCCATGCACATCAGGGCCAGGATCAGGACGATCGTCGCGATCGGCCGCTTGATACTGAAATCGGAAAGGAACATGGCTTATTTCCCCTGCACGGCCGGCGCGGCGGCGGCGACCTTGGCCGGCGCCATCTGGACTTTCTGGCCTTCCTTGAAGGAGGAGCTCGGGTTGCGCATGACGATGTCGCCGGCGGCCAGGCCCTGCTTGACTTCATAGTTGCCGGTGCGGGTGTCGCGCGGGCCGATCGCCAGGTCCACCTTGCCGAGGGTCATGTCCTTCAGGCGCCAGGCATACGATTTGTCGCCGGCCTTGACCAGCGCGCCTTCGGGCAGCATCAGCGCGGCCTTGGTTTCGGCCTCGATGCGCCCTTCCCCGTACAGGCCGGACACTTTCGGCACCGCCGAGCCCGGCGCAAAGGCGACCAGCACCTCGACCTGGCGCGTGACTTCGTTGGCGGCCGGGTCGACCCGCTTCACGACGCCGCGAAATTCCTCGCCGGCATAGCCGTTGATGCGAAAGCTGACCGGCTGGCCGACCTTGACCGCGCTGATGCGGTCGGCCGAGACGCGGCCTTCGAAACGCATGCTGGTCGGATCGATCACTTTCAGCAATTCCTTGCCGATGGAAGCGGTGTCGCCGGCCGAGACCTTGCGTTCGCTGACCACGCCGTCGAAGGGCGCGCGCACCACGGTGCGGGCCAGTTGCTGGCGCGCCAGCGCGGCGCGCGACTTGGCGGCCGACACTTCGCTCACCGCATTGTTGCGCCGCACTTCGGCGTCGTCCATGGCCTGGGCCGAGGTCATGCCCGAGGCGCGCAGGGTTTTCATGCGTTCGAGCTGGCGTTCGGCCTGGTCGAGCGCCTGGGCGGCGGCGCGGGCCGTCTGGTCGGCCGAGCTGAGGCTGTCGCGGATGGCGGTTTCGTCGAGCTTGACCAGGATGTCGCCGCGCTGCACCAGGTCGCCGTTTTCCTTGAGCACCTGCAAGACCACGGCCGAGACTTCGGCGCGCAGGTCAGCCTTGCGTTCGGGCTGGACCGAGCCGGTGACGACCGGTCCGGAGGCGAGTGCATTGCTTTGGATGGTGAGCAGGTCTTCCGGAGCCACCAGCAGCTGGACCGGTTTGGCGTCCTTGCCGTCCTTGGCGGGATCTTTCTCGCCTTTGCCGCAGGCGGAAAGCGCCGTGGCGATAGCGAGGACGAGCAGTGTTTTGCGCAGCATGGGATTCTCCGGGATCAATTCGGTCAGACGTCTGTATTCGGAATGAAAACAACCAGCGCCAAAGTATCCTTGAGACGGATATCGACGTCAATTAGCGATCTTTCAACCTGCCGGATTCGATGGCTGAACTGCAAATTTGCGGGACTGAACTGCAAAGTTGCCGTTATGAACTGCGCCTCCCCGTGCCAGCCCGGGGCCGCTTTACATGCGCCCGAACAGGTGAAACACCACGAAGCCCATGCCGATCCCGGTGCCGATGCCGCCGCAGATTTCGACCAGGGTGTGTCCCATGCGTTCGCGCAGGTGGGTGTGGCCGGCGGCGTTGCCGGCCAGGCGGTTGATGGCGGCGGCCTGGCGCCCCACGTGCTGGCGCAGGCTGTTGGCATCGATCATCACGATAAAGGCCAGGGTCACCGCCACGCCGAAGGCCGGGCTGCCCATGCCCTCGCGCAGGGCGATCAGGGTGGCCATGCTGGTCACCACCGAACTATGGTTGCTCGGAAAACCGCCATTGCCGACCAGATTGAAGGCCCAGCGCCGCTGGCGCGCGCTGTTGATCAAAAATTTGATGGGACCCACCACCAGCCAGGTCAATACGGGCGTGATGAGGTAGCTGATATCCATGCATGTTCCTTGTTGTCGATCAAGCGCAAAGTTGCTGCGCAATTGACAATTATCGCAGATCGCGCCCGCAGCGAGGCTGCCTAAAAAGTTCTCGAACGATCACTCTAGATGCCGTGCGGCAATTTGTGAGAATGTGTGGTAATCTGACGCTCGTGCTGTTTTAATCCGAAACCCCGATCGCAGGATGTCGAGCCTGGCGCCGTAAGGCCAGTTCTCCCCGGACACTCTGCCATGCATTGTGAGAAATCATGAAAAGCCTGACGCTGAGCCTCGTCCTTGCCAGTTTGTGCGCCCTCCCTGTCCTGGGCAGCGCCGCCACCGCGACCGCCTCCTTCCAGGCCAGCCTGACCATCATCGAAAGCTGCGCGATCGACAACAGCGCCAAGGGTCCGGCCCCGGCCCCGACCATCTCGTGCAGCCATGCGAGCGCCTACCGCATCGATGCCGCGCCAGCCGGCGCGCCGATGCAGCAAAATAGCAACGGCAACATTCTCACCGTCACCTTCTAATCTTTCGCCTTCAGAACACCACCGTCGCCGTCACCGTGTCGCTGTAGTCGCCCGGCCGCGGCGATGCCTGCACGGGAACGCGCCCGTACAGTATCATCGGCACCACCTCTCCCGTTCCCGTTCCGGACAACATGCTCGTGCCCAGGGTGCCATCGCCCCACAGCGGCCCGTCGAGCGATCCCGACAACTGATAATTGATGCGCTCGCTGCCGCCCACCCGGCGCATCTGGCGCGCGCCGACCGCGCCGGCCACGCTGCCGCCGTTCAGGGCGATCTGGAAAGCGTTGTTGTTCACACACTGGACCGACAGGCTGCCCTGGGCCCGCACCGGGCCGGCCAGGAAGCTGCCCGAACCGAAATGCAGGGGCGCGGTGCTGATATTGCAATTATTTACCACGGTCGCCTGCACGTTGAACGGAAAACTGGCCGACGCCCCGCCGCCGCAGGCCGGGGTCACCAGGTTGAAGAAGGTATAGGTGATGTTGGCCGCGGCGGCGAAGCTGGAGCTGTATACAGTGTCCGAATTGCCAACGGTTTTCACGGCGCGCAGGGCGGGACCGGCCGGAATCTTGCCGAACAGGGTGAACGGCGCGTTGAGCGTGCCGCCGATCAGCAGGTTGGGCGAAATCAGCACCATGGCGATCGGGCTGGTCCCGGCGATTGCGCTGCCGCCGGCCACCGAGGCCGGCGAATAAGTGGCGTCGCGGTACAGATTGTATTCGAGGCGGTTGGCGCCGTTGCCCAGGGTGCGCGGGCTGGCGCTTGTCGCATTGGTGCCGATCCCGATGTTAATGCAGACCAGCACCTTGGGCAGCAGCAGGATGTAGGGCGGCAGCGGCGTGAGCAGGTTCCAGGTGCATTTCACGTTGCCGCTGGCGCTGGCATAGGCGTCGGCCGGCGAAATCGGGCTGACCCCGGCAAACACCACGTCCGACATGGTCACGCTGCAGGTGTCGGCGCGCGCCTGGCCGGCCCACAGCAGGCAGGCGAGCAGCGCCAGGCTGGCCAAGGCGCGCCCGGCCCTCATCGCGCCCCCGCGCCAGCCGGCGCGCAGCGCAAGGGGCCGATGGTGGGCAAGGTCCCGGCGTCGGCCCGCACATAGCGAAACGTCACGCTGCACGCCGTCTCGCCCTGCCCCACGTCGAGCGTATTGTCCTGCCCCAGGTTGTCGACGAAGGCGATGCCGTCGTGGCCGACAATCGTTTCCAGCCCGCTTTCGCGGTGGCGCAGCGGGGTGCCGGCCGCCAGCGGCGCGCCGTCGGCGCCGCGCAGCAGCACGCTGGCGGCGCGGTAGCGCTCCACCGGAAAGCGCGCCAATACCCCCGACAACTGGCGCGGCACCACATTCATGCTTGTGGTCGCCACGCGCGCGTCGGCCGCCAGTTCGGCGATATCGATGGCGACCCGGTTGCTGCCGTAGGCGTTCAGGTTCGGCACCAGGAGGTGGCCGCCGCTGTCGGTCACGCCGATGCGGCGGTTTTCGTGGATCACCGGCACCCCGGCCACGCCGCCGGTCGAGACCAGCGCAAAACCGCTGCCGACCTGGCGCGTGGCGGCCAGCGCGCCGTCCATCAGCACCACCGCGCCGGAAGCGTCGAGCGAGGTGGCGCGCTTGCCTTCGCTGACCTGGGCCAGCGCGCCGATGCGCCCGTACGAGCCCAGATACTGCAGCTGCCCCTGGCCGAGCGCGCCCGCGCCGGTCTGGCTGTGCTGCAAGTCCCAGCCCAGGCCGCCGTCCAGCGGCGGGCTGCGCAACAGTTGAACAGCGCGCCGGGCGATCCCGTTCTGGCGCCCTCCCCCGGCGCTGGCCGAGGTACGGTTGCCGAAGGCGAACGACACATTCAGGTAGACCCCGCGGCTGGCGCGCTGGCGCAGGTCCTGGAAGGCGCTGGCGCTGATAAAGACGCGCTGGCCCAGGGTCGCGCCCCAGGACAGGCTGGCGATATGGGCCGCGGCCGCGCTGCTCTTGTAGCCGACATAGCTCAGGCCCACGCTCTGGCCGCCGAACAGGGCCGCGCTGAGCGCCACCCGGTCGATGCTGCGGGTAATCACGCTGCCGTCGCGCGAGGCCAGGTCGGCATAGCCCGGGCTGGCGCGCATGCTGTACAGATCGACCCCGGCGCCGCGCCCCAGGTACTGGTAGCCGAGCGCGGCCAGTCCTCCCCGCGAACGCCCGGCGCTGGCGGCCAGCGTCGCGCTGAGCACGCCGCGCCCGTCCAGGCTGGCGAGGACGCCGGCCCCGCCGTTGAGCAGGCCGGCGGCCGCCTCGCCATGCCCCTCCAGCGTGATCAGCGGGCTCAGGCCGTAGCGGACCGAGGCGCTGGCCACCGGCTGCGAGGCGTAGCCGAAGGAGCGGGTGCCGAAGTCGCGCCGCAGCACGCCGGCCTCGGCCGAGTAATCGAACAGGCCGGGCGCCAGCAGGCGCGTGTCCACATACAGCGAGACCACCTTCAGTTCTTCGCGCCCGAGCGCGTCGCGGGTGACGATGCGCGCCTCGCCGGCGCCGCTGATGCCGGCCACCTGGTTCACCTCGAACGGACCGGCCGGCACCGCCGAACTTAACTGTTGTACGCCGTTGACATACAGGTTCAGCGCCGACGGCACCAGCGCCGAGCCGCGCAGGGACGCCACCGGAAACGTGGTCAGCTCCGGCTGCAGGGCGAAATTGCGGCGCCACTGAACCCCGCCCAGGCGCACCGAGCGGCTCCACGGGAGGGACGAGGAAATCAGGTCGCCGGCCTGGAAGGCGCGCAGGGTCAGCGGGTCGGCCGTGCTCCAGGAGGTGTTGTAGCGCAGGTAGCGGCTCTTGCCGCGCTCGATGCTGGCCAGGCCGCTGGAACTGAACACCCCGGCATCGTTGAAGTAGCGCAGCTCGTTGGCGGCCAGGACGGCGCGCGTGGCGCCGGTCTGCACCAGCGCATCGTAGTTGAGAACGGCGCCGCTGCCGCCGCCGACGCCGTCGCTTGGGGCCGGGGAGCGCGCATCGAGCTTGAACGGGGCGCGCAGCGCGTCCGCCACCTGCAGGCTGATGCGCTGGGCGGCGACATCGTACTCGTAGCGCAGGCCGGGGATGGCATCGAGCAAGACTTCCTGCTCGCCCGGCATGGCCAGCGGATCGAGCGCAATGCCCAGTTCGCGCAAGCTGGCCGCGCTCGCGCTCAGGCCGGCGGAGCTGTTGTTAAAACGCACGATCAGACCGGTTGCCAGGGTATTCATGCGTACCTCCAGGTACAGGGTTTCAGGCGCCGGCGCCTGGGCCGAGGCGGGCGCGCAGGCCAGCGCCAGCAGCGCCAGCAAGAGGCAGGCGCCGCATCGCCTAGTCCCCCTGCGCACTGGCCTGGACCGGCTTGGCGTTGATGACGGCGCTGACGGCCAGCGCGCCGGACAGGTCGGCCGGCGGCGTGATCGGCAAGCGCCACTCGCGCCAGCGCCCGGCCAGCACATAGCCGAACAGGCCCTTGCTGACCACGAACTGGGCGCCGCCGGGCGTGGACAGGGTCAGCGCCCCGATCTGGGCATGGCGGGCGCCGCGGTTATCGACGCGCAAGGACCAGCCGCCCTCTTTTTTGGACACGCGCCAGGTCAAGGCCTCGCTGCCGGGCGCGCCGGGCAGCACGAACACCGGCACCGAATAGCGCAGGCGGATATCGACCCCGGTGCTGGCCGGGCCGTCGTCGCGCGCCAGCTCGTCGATCAGCACGCGGTAACTCAGTTCGGCGCCGGGCGCGGCCGCGCCGGTGCGCACCAGGCGGATGGTCTGGGCCGCGCGCGCGGCGATCTGCACGATCGGCGGGCTGGCCACCAGTTGCTGGGTCGGGGTCAGCACGTCCTCGCCCCCCTGCTGGTCCCACACATACACCCGCACCTGGCCGTAGATCGGCGCCTGGCCCAGGTTTTGCAGCTCGATCCCGGCCGCGCCCTGGTCGGCGCGCAGGCGCAGGGTGACCGGCGAAATCTGCAGGTTGGCCGCGCGCGCCACGCTGCCCAGGCAGCTTGCCAGCAGGATCAGGAAGAAAAAACAGCTCGTCAGGCGCGCGCTCATTACCTTGTCAGAAGTAGACCGTGGCCGTGATGGTCGATTTATAGGTATCCGGCGCCGGCGTGGCCTGGGCCGGCACTTCGCCGTAGACGGTCAGGGCCTGGGCGCTGCCGGTACCGGTGCCGCCCAGGGTATTGGTGCCCTGGGTATCGCCCCACGGGGTGCTGCCGGCCGCCTGGAACAGGTTGAAGCGCACGGTCGCCGCATTGCCGCCGGTACCGGAGAGGAAGCGGTTGGTGCCGGACGAACCGGCGCCGCTGCCCGCATTCAAGCCCACGTTATACGGCGTGGTATTGCTGCAGGTAACGTTGATGCTGCTGTTGACCGACACCTTGGTGGCCAGCACGCCCTGGGCCTGGCCGAAGTCGAGCGGCGTGGCGGCAACGATACAGTTAGCCACCACCGTCATCGTCACGTCGAAGGTCGAGGTGTTGCTGCCGTTCGAATACGTGGCCGCGCTGGTGGCGACAGGAATGCTGACGGCGGCCAGGATGGCGACGGTAGCGGCGCGGGTCAAAACAGTTCGAAACATGAAACCTCCCAGTGACTAAGTCATGCGCCGGCCACGCGGTGGCAGGCAAGGAAAGTCTCGGTAGGAACGGCGATGTCAGGGACGCGCTTACCAGGACGGCGGCCGGCGCCGGGCGCGCCTTGGTCGGGGGCGCGCAATGGGGCGGAACGGTCGCATGCTCGTTGTCGATCTGCCTGGGCATGCCGGGTTCAAGGGCACACTTTGTCTAGCACAAAGACACATTGTCGGTATTTCGTATTGCTGCAAATCAATGCATGAACAGATTATGGCGAGCTTGCCGCGTTTCGGCTTTTGCCAAGCGAGAAAAAGGTTTTGAAGCACGCGAAAAATCCAAAATAATTCAAAAAGTGGGCATAATGAATATTCACAATTGACTAAAAACCTAGCCACGTGACGACAAGCCCCGCCCCTCGCGCAAGGATACTGATCGTGGACGACTCGCCCTTCGAGCAACGTCTGCTGGCGGACCTGCTGGCCGAGCGCGACTACCTGATCAGCTCGGCCTACAACGGGCGCCAGGGCTACGAGGTGGCGGCCAGCGCCCATCCCGACCTGATCCTGCTCGACGTGCGCATGCCCTATATGGACGGGTACGCCGCCTGCCGCCTGCTCAAGGCCAATCCCGACACCCAGGACATCCCGGTCATCTTCGTGAGCGGCGCCGACGCCGAGGAAGAGCGCGTGTTCGGGCTGTCGGTCGGCGCGGTCGACTTCGTCACCAAGCCGTTTTCCGGTCCGGAACTGGCGGCGCGCATCCAGGTGCACCTGTCGCTGATGCGGCGCGCGGCCGCGCCGGCGCCGGCCGGGCGCAACGACGACGCCGAGCCCGACATGGTGCTGGTCAACGCCGCGCGCCGCCTGATCGACGAGGACCTGGCCAATGTCCCCAGCCTGGACGAAATCGCCGAACGGGTCGGCACCTACCGCGAAAAACTCTCGCTCCTGTTCCGCGAACGCATGGGCACCACCGTGTTCGCCTACATCCGCGACCAGCGCCTCGAACGCGGCGCGCGCCTGCTGCGCGACACCGACATCGACGTGCAGGGCATCGCCCTGATGGTGGGCTTTAACAATGCAGGCAATTTCGCCACCGCCTTCCGCGAGCGCGTCGGCGTGCCGCCGAGCGCCTACCGCAAGGCCAGCCTGGACGGCAACAGCCACTGAGCGGGCAGGCCCGCCTTTTGCGCGCTCATCGGGCAGGAAAACCTATTAGAATGACATCAGACCGCCGCCCTGCCGGCGCCCGCCATTCGATTCGAAGTTTTCCTAGGGAATTTCCGCATGCGCCATTTCAGACTCTCCTTCCTCGTCACCTTCATCCTCATGTGCGTCGCCGCCTGGTGGGGCTATTCGCGCGGCGGCATTCCCGGCATGCTCACCGCGCTGTGGATTTCCGCCGTGCTGGGCGTGCTGGAAGTGTCGCTCTCCTTCGACAACGCGGTGGTCAACGCCTCCGTGCTGCGCCACTGGAACGCGTTCTGGCGCAAGCTGTTCCTGACGGTCGGGATCCTGGTGGCGGTGTTCGGCATGCGCCTGGTGTTCCCGCTGGTCATTGTCTCGGTCGCCACCGGGCTCGGCTTGCTCGATGTCTGGACCATGGCGATCAACACGCCCGACGAATACTCGCGCCACCTGACCGAGAACCACGCCGAAGTGGCGGCCTTCGGCGGCGCCTTCCTGCTGCTGGTATTCCTCAACTTCTTGTTCGACGAAGAGAAGGAACTGCACTGGCTCGGCCTGCTCGAAGAAAAGGTGGGCAAATACGGCAGCGAGAGCCTGTCGGTCATGCTGACCCTGTGCGCGGCCTTCATGGCCATGTACCTGGTGCCCGAAGCGCGCAAGCTGAGCGTGCTGATGGCCGGCGTATTGGGCGTGGTGATTTACGTGGGGGTGAACTGGATCAGCACCCTGCTGGAAGAAGAGGAAGCCGACCCCACCCTGGGGCAGATGGTGTCGCGCGGCAGTATCGGCGGTTTCCTGTACCTGGAAGTGCTCGACGCCTCCTTCAGTTTCGACGGCGTGATCGGCGCGTTCGCGATCACCAGCGACGTCGTCATCATCATGCTGGGCCTGGCCATCGGCGCCATGTTCGTGCGTTCGATGACGGTCTACCTGGTCGACAAGGGCACCTTGCAGGAGTTCGTGTACCTGGAACACGGCGCGCATTACGCGATCGGGATCCTGGCCGTCATCATGTTCGCCAGCGTGCGCTATCACATTCCGGAGTGGTTCACGGGGCTCTCGGGCGTGGCCTTCATCCTGGTGTCGCTGTGGTCCTCGCTGCGGTACAAGAAGCGGCAGGAGGCGCTGGGGGTGGCGTGATGGCGCCGCCCGCCGCCGCCCTTGCTGCGGCGCGGCGGGCGCGGCCGGCGGTCTAGAGTTTCTCCAGCTGCTGCTTCACATACGCCGCGCCGGCGCTGGCCGGCGCCAGTTCCATGAAGGTCTTGTAGGCGAGTTTGGCCTTGGCCGCGTCGCCCGCCTGCAGATGGGCGTCGCCCAGGTTGCGGTACGCCACCGCGCGCGACGGGTCCATCTTCACGGTATTGTCGAACCAGCGCGCCGCCTCGGCGAACTTGCCCTGCTTGTAATACACGAAACCCAGGTTATTGGCCGCCAGCGCAAAGTCGGCGCGCAGTTTGAGGGCCTCGGTGAACTCGGCCTCGGCCGCCGCATACTGCTTTTCCCTGAACAGCTGCAAGCCGCGGTCGTTGGCGCGCTGGGCCAGCTGGCGCGCCGAGGACGGCACCGCCAGCGGCGTCACCAGCTTCTGCTCCTTGCCCTGCAAATCCCTGACCGCGACCGGCGCCACCGTCGGCGCGGCACCCGGCTTGTCGTCCGCCCTGGGCGCGTCCGGGCGCGCCGCGTCGAGCTTGGCGTTGAGCGCGATCGCCTCGCTCGACAGCTGCGCGGTCTGGGGATTGAGGAACTCCGCCTCGACCGGCAGTTCGAACACGAAGTCGCCCCCTTCCGAGCCCGGCAGGCTGCCGAAGGCCGGGGTCTGGTTCGACACGCCCGCCACCGCCGGCGCCACGTAGGCCGCCAGTTCGGTGGCCGTGATCAGGCCGTCGCCATTCAGGTCGCCCTTCCCCGCCAGGCCCTGCAGCAAGGTCCAGGTGAACACCGAATGCCCGTTCGGCCCGCCGTCCGACACCAGCTGGTCGGCCCCGCCGGCGGTCAGCATCTGGCGTCCGATGCGGCGCGCGTTATCGCGCAAGAAGGCGCCGGCGCCGCCGCCGCGCGTCAGGCCCAGGCCGCTGTAACAGGCATCCATCACGAACAGCGCATGCTTGGCGCTCAGGCTTTCGGCGATATTCTGGATCTCGCTCATGGGAATCGCATCGGTGGCGAACTGGGCCGGGTCGGAATCGTAGGGCACGATGTAGCCGAGGTCGCGGCCCGAACTGAGCTGGCGGGTCGCGCCATGGCCGGCGAAGAACACGAAGATGCGGTCGTTCTTCTGCACCCCGCCGTGCGCCAGGCGGTCGTGGAAGGCGCCGAGGATGCCGGCGCGGGTGGCGTCGGCATTGTTGAGCGAGACCACGCGCTCGGCCGCGAAGCCGAACTTGCCGATCAGCGTTTCGCGCACGCCCTGGGCATCGCGCACCGCGTACTGCAGCTTGGGCCACTTGGGATAGCTGTCGATCCCGATCACGATGGCCCAGGAATTGGCGTAACCGGTGCTCACCGCCACTTTCCCGGCGGGCGCGGCGGCCGTGTTGGCCGTACTGGCCGTATTGGCGCTGGTGAAATTGCTGCCATCCCAGCCGGCGAACTGATAGCCCTCGGCGATCAGGCGGTCGAGCACGGCGGGCAGCGCCTTGACCGTGCGCGCGTGGATATCGTGGAACAGGATGATGCCGCGGCCCTCCTTGTCGACCGTGCGCAGGACCCGTTCGGCGATCGAGGCCGGGACCGGATCGGCCCAGTCGAGCGAATCGATATTCCACATCACCGAGCGCAGATGGGCGCCCTCGAGCGCGTGCAGGCCCTCGCTGTTGCGCGCGCCGTAGGGAAAGCGGAACAGCGGCGAGCGGCCCGCGTCGATGGCCTTGAGCAGCACATCGGTGTTGAGGATTTCGGCCTTGAGCCTGTCGCCGGTTTCCTTCGACAGCTGGGCGTGCGTGTAGCTGTGGTTGGCCAGCGTGTAGCCGCCCGCCTTGAGCTTGCGGCTGACCGCCGCGCCATCGGACAAGGTGGGCTTGCCGGCGGCATCGACGCTGCCCAGGTTGCGGCCGACGTTGAAGAACACCGCCGGCACCCCGTACTGCTTGAGGATGGCCGCGATTTCCTCGCTGTAGCGCTTGTGCGGGCCGTCGTCGAAGGTCAGCACCACGGTTTTCCTGGGCAGGGAATTGCCGAAGATTTCGTTCGGATCGGGCTCCACCCTCTTCGCCTCGGGAGGCAGGGCCGAGGCCGGATACGGCATGACCACGCCCTGCTCTTTCAGGATGGCCTCGCGCGTGTAAAGGGTCTGGAGGTGGGCCAGGTAGCTGTCCCAGCGCTCGCGTTTGAGCTCGATCGCGCGCGACTCGTAGCGGCCGAAGACTTGCCGGATTTCCTTCTCATAATTGCGTTCGATCTCGGCCAGGGCATCGAGGTCCTCGGACAGGCGCTTGTGGATCTTAATGGCCGGCAAGCTCGAATCCTTGGCCACCTCGGCCAGCAAGCCTTGCAACAGCTCGCGGAAGGCCAGGCGGTCGGCGTCGAACAGGGATTTATCGGACTCGATGTAGCCGAGCAGGCTGCCGATGGCATCGAAGCGGGTGGGCTGGGTTGACGCCAGCAGCGCGGCGAGCTCGCGTTCCAGCGCGTCGGTGCGGGTCTGGTTCTCGTGGAACAGGTTCTGGCCGATACGCTGGGCCTGTTCGCGCTCGTTGGCGGGCATGGCTTTCTCGTCGGCGAGCAGCACGATGATCTTGCGGTAATTGGCCAGCAAGGCCTGCATGCCCGTCATCAGCGGCGCTGTATCGACGCGCGCTGCGGGGGTGGCGGCTGTGTTGGCGGGAGCCGGTGGCGGCGGCGTCGGCGCCGGCTTACGTGCGGCAAACAGCAAGCTCGCCCCGGCCGCGCCCGCGATGGCAAGCGCGGCGGCGATTTTAATGGGAGTGGAAGTCACGACAGACACACCTGTTGGAAGAAGTCCGTCGATTGTATTGCAAATGTCCAAGCCCCACCAAATTCCCACACCCCGCCGTTCAACAACCCTACAACCGGGGTCAGAGCTCTGACTAGCAACAATGTTCGTTTCTCAACCGGGGTCAGAGCTCTGACTCGAAACTTTGCAAACCCCGAAAATCAAAAAACGCGTTAAATCCACTTTCGAAGGCAATCGTCTGCCAACAGTCGACAATCCGATCATTCTTTTGCTCAGCTTGCTTAACAATGTTTCGAATTAAAGCTCTGACCCCGGTTCAAAAAGGAAAGCAAACGAATACGTGTTGCCAGTCAAAGCTCTGACCCAAAGCTCTGACCCCGGTTGGAGCGCGCAGTTATTGGTAGCGGGCGAAGATGGTGGCGACGGCGTCGTCGGCGATCAGGCGGCGGATGGCTTTGTCGACCTCGGCCAGCTTGACCTTGCCCTTCGGCGAGACGGCGCATTGGCCCATGTAGCTCTTGACCGGCAGCGGCGGGTGCAGCACCAGCACCGGGTCGCCCAGCTTTTGCCGGTAGTCGAGAAATACCCTGGCCGTGACCACGTGCCTCACCCGCCCCACCGCCAGCTTGCGCAGGTTGATCAGCGAACTGGCGCTGTCGTCGCGGATGAAGCCCTTGCCCAGCATCTCGTCGAGCTCGGGATGGGAGTAGCCCAGCACCGTGCCGATCGCTTGCCCCGACACGTCGGCCACACTCCGCGGCCGCGTCACATTGCGCGCCGTGATCAGCACTTCGGTAATGGGAATGAATGGCTGGCTCCAGCCGAACGCGCCGTTCAGCCATTCGGGCACGTAGCTGCACAGTACGTCCGCGCCGCCGTCTTCCAGCGCGCGCACGATCCGCTTGCGCGGCAGCGCGACGAACACGGCCGTGCGGCCCATGGCCGCCGCCAGCGCCTGGCCGATGTCCTTGTGGATGCCTTCGGCCAGCCGGCCGCGCTCGAAGCGCGCCATCGGCATGTCGGTACTGGTGTCGACCAGCACGGATAGTTCGGCCGCCTGCAAGCCCAGCGGGATCGGTAGCAACATCGACAGCAACAGCTTGGAAATCGTCATGCCGCCGATCTTACCTCATCGGGACCGGCCCCGTGGACAGCCGCCCGGTTCCGGCGCTCGCCGGCGCCGGCGCTCAGCCCTTGTTGGGCGCGGTCAGGCGCCCGAGCACCTGGTGCGTCATGGTGGCGGAGGTGGAGCGCTGGGCCGCGCCGGTGGCGCTCTCGCGCTTTTCGTCGTCGATCGCGCGCCGCGTGACCATCAGGGTGCGCGTGTCGGCTTCGAGGCGGCGCGCTTCGAGGGCCACCAGTTCGCGCCGCGCATCGGCCATTTCCTTGGTGGTCAGGGCGCTCTTGCGCTGCATGTCGGCCTGCGCCTGGGCGCTTTCGAGCAGGACGCGCTGGGCGTCGCGCTTGTCCTGCGCGGCCAGGGCGGCGATTTCTTGCGCGACCTGGAACTGGCGCGCCATGCTGGCCGCTTCGTGTTCGGCTTCGGCCCGCGTGCGCGCCGACAGGCAGGCCGCCTGTTCGGATGCCAGCCGCGCCGCGATCGCCTGCTCGGCGCGCTGGTCGGCCGCCAGCTGCTGGCGCTGGGTCGCGAGCTTTTGTTCGATCAGCGCCAGCGAGGCGCGCTCGGTCTGGAGGCTGGCCCGCTCGGCTTCGGCGCTGTCGCGCTCCAGGGCCAGCGCTTCCTCGGCCAGCGTGCGTTTTTGCTGTTCGGCCTCGGCCCGCGCTTGCTGGACCTGGGCCCGCTCGGTGGCCACGCGCGCCTGCGCGGCGACGGCGTCGGCGGCGCGCGCCGCCTGTTCGGTTTCGACCTGGGCCTGCTGCGCCAGCACGCGCGCGGCCTCGGTTTCGGTGCGGCGGGCCTGCTCGGCGCCGCTGGCGGCGAGGGCCTGCTGGCGCTTGGCGGCCAGGGTCTGCTCGGCCAGCATGACGGCGGCCCGTTCGCTGTCGGCCAGCGCCCGTTCCTGCGCCAGCGTTTCTTCGGCCAGTGCCAGTTTTTGCTGCTCGGAGCGGGCCCGCTCGCGCTGCGCTTCGGCCAGTTCGGCGGCGACGCGCGCCTGCGCGCTGGCGGCGTCGGCCGCGCTCTGCGCCTGCACGCTCTCGGTTTCGGCCTGCTGCACGCGCTCGCGCACGGCCTCGGCTTCGGCCCGCCTGGCTTGCTCGGCGTAGGCGGCGGCGACCGCCATCTGGCGCTGGTCGGCGGCCATCTGTTCGGCCAGGGCCAGGGCCGCCGCTTCGCTCTCGGCGCGGGCGCGTTCGTCGGCCAGGGCTTGCTCGGCCACGGCCAGCTTTTGCTGTTCGGCGACCGCGCGCGCGCTCTGGGTCTGGGCCAGGTCGATGGCGGCGCGGGCCTGGGCGGCGATGGCGTCGGCGGCCTGCTGCGCCTGCACGCTTTCGATTTCGGCTTGCTGCACCAGGCGGCGCGTGGCTTGCGCTTCGCTGCGTTTGGCTTGCTCGGTGGCGGCGGCCAGCTCGGCCAGTTGACGCTGTTCGGCGGCGTGCTGCTCGGCCAGCGCCAGGGCGTTGCGCTCGCTCGCGGCGCGCGCGGCTTCATCGGCCAGGGCTTGTTCGGCCAGTGCCAGCGCCTGTTCGGCCATGGCCAGGGCTTGCTGTTCGGCGTCGGCACGCGCGCTTTGCGCCTGCGCCTGCGCGGTGGCAGCGCGCGCCTGGGCGGCGAGGGCCTCGGCGGCGGCGTGCGCCTGCGCGCTCTCGATGTCGGCCTGTTCGGCCAGCACGCGCAGGGCCTCGACTTCGGTCCGCTTCGCTTCGGCCAGGCGCTGTTCGGCATCGGCCTTCTGGCGCAGCAGCACCGCTTCGGCCTGTTCGGCGTCGGCGCGCGCCTGGGCCACCTCGGCGGCCCGGGTTTCCGCATCCAGCCGTTCCTGCAAGCTGAGCAGCGCGGCTTGTTCGGCCTCGGCGCGGGCTTGTTCGGCCTGCGCCAGCGCGGCCGCCTGCGTCGCTTTCTCGGCGGCCAGTTCGCTGGCGCGGCGCTGCAGGTCGACCTGTTCGGCGATGGCGGCTACGGCCGCCTGTTCGGAGGCGTTCTGGGCGGCGGCCAGGTCGGCCGCGGCCTGGGCCAGGCTGGCGCGTTCTTCGGCCAGGGCCCGTGCACGTTGCTGTTCTTCGGCGTCGGCCAGGGCGGCGGCGGCGGCGGCCTGGTCGGCCTGGGCGCGTTCCGCCGCTTGCGTGGCGGCCAGGGCTTCGGCCTCGACCCTGGCTTGCACGACGGCGCTGGCGTCGGCTTCGGCCCTGGCGCGCGCCAGGGCGACTTCGCGCAGGCGCTTGTCGACTTCGATGCGTTCTTCGGTGGCGGTCAGGATGCGCGCTTCGGCATCGCGCCGGGCGGCGGCGCCGGCGGCGGCCATCTTTTCCAGCCGCTCGCGCTGGGCGGCGGCGTCGCGCAATTCTTTTTCGGATTGCAGGCGCAGGTGCACCGACTGGGCCGCCACGCGCTCGGACTCGGCCTGGGCGATGGCGATCGCTTCGCGTTCCTGTTCGATGTGGGCCAGGGCGCGCGCTTCTTCCAGCGCGCGCGCTTCGGCCACGGCGCGGGCAAAGGCCGAGTCGAGGGCGATCTGGTCGGCTTTTTCGCGCTGGACGGTCAGTTCCAGCGCCTCGGCTTCGGCTTCGGCCAGCAGTTCGGCGGTCTGGCGCGCGCCCTTGGCCTGGCGCTCGCGTTCGCGAGCCAGGGTGGTCATGCGGGCGTCGGCGTTGGCGATGTGCAGCACTTCTTCCTGGGCCGCGTGCACGGCGGCGACCCGCTCGACCGCTTGCAGACGCGCCTGCTCGGTCTGGGCCAGCAGGGCTTCGGTGGCGCGCGCCGCCTGTTCGGCCAGCTCGGCTTCGGCGGCGATCTGTTCGGCGGCGCGGCGGCGCGCTTCTTCCTCGGCCTTGAGGCGGGTTTCGGCGGCCAGCTTGATCTGGGTGTCGGCTTCGACCCGGGCGCGCAGTTCGGCGGTCTCCTGGCGCACCGCTTCCAGGCGTTCCAGGCTGGCCTGGGCGGCCGCGCGCAAGGTTTCCAGGCGGTCGCGGTTGGCTTCGATGGCTTCTTCGGAGGCTTGCGCGTTTTGCAGGGCGGCGGCAGCGGCGGCGGCGTCCATGGCGGCGCGCTCTTCGGCCAGGCCGCGCGCGCGCGCTTCGGCATGGGCCCGGCTTTCGGCGGCGCACGAGGCCTTGGCTTCGGCTTCGACCCGGGCGATGGCTTCGTGGATGGCGCGCATTTCGGACTGGGCGCGGTCGGGGGCGGCTTCGGCGGCAGCCGCCGGAACGGCGCTTGCCTGCGGCGCGGCGCCGTCGGGCGGCAGCGCGATCGTCAGGTTGGCATCGTCGTGCGGGGCTGGTGTGGTTTCCATCTTGTTCTCGCTTGGGCTACCGTCCCGGCATGGGAAGGCCTGACGTTGATTATCTGTCAGGCCGCCCCGCCCCGGCGCACGGATCAGACGCGGAAAAACCGGTCAATTCGACCATTTGCTCTACAACAACGTCACCACAGCGCCGGCTCGTCCATCAGGGCGATCTGTTCGCGCAGTTCGAGGATCCGGTCTTGCCAGTAACGTTGTGTATTAAACCACGGAAACGCAACGGGGAAGGCCGGGTCGTCCCAGCGCCGCGCCAGCCAGGCCGAGTAATGGATCAGGCGCAGGGTGCGCAGCGCTTCGATCAGGTTCAGCTGGCGCTCGTCGAAATCGGCAAAATCGTCGTAGCCGGCCAGGATGTCGCTCATCTGGCGCACCATGTCGCGCCGCTCGCCCGAGAGCAGCATCCACAGGTCCTGGATGGCGGGGCCGGTGCGGCTGTCGTCGAAGTCGACGAAGTGCGGACCGTCCGGGGTCCACAGCACGTTGCCGGCGTGGCAATCGCCGTGCAGGCGCAGCCGGGCCGATTCGCCGGCCCGCGCGTAGCAGTGGCGCACCCCGTCCAGGGCCTGGTCGAGCACGCTGGTGTAGGCGGCCAGCAGTTCGGGCGGGATGAAGCCGTTCGCCAGCAGGTAGTCGCGCGGTTCGCGCCCGAAGGTCTCCGGCGTCAGCGCCGGCCGTTCCCTGTAACTGGCCAGGGCCCCGACCGCGTGGATGCGGCCGATGAAGCGGCCGGTCCATTCGAGCACGGCCGGGTCGTCCAGCTCGGGCGCGCGTCCGCCGCGCCGGGGGAACACGGCAAAGCTGAAGCCGCCGAAGCTGTGCAGCGTGCGGCCATCGAGCGTGAGCGCGGGCACGACCGGGATTTCGCGTTCGGCCAGTTCCTGCACGAAGGCGTGCTCTTCCAGGATGGCGGCATCGCTCCAGCGCTGGGGACGGTAGAACTTGGCCACCAGCGGGGCGGCGTCTTCCATGCCGACCTGGTAGACCCGGTTTTCGTAGCTGTTGAGCGCGAGCAGGCGGCCGTCGGCGCGCAGGCCGACGCTGTCGAGCGCGTCGAGCACGCATTCCGGGCTCAGCTTGGCGAACGGGTGGATGGCGGGTGTGTCGGGGTCGGAAAAGGGCGTCGTCATGGCCGCTATTGTACGGCGCGCCGCAATTTAACAGTACGTCCCGCTGCGCGAACGCGTTAAACTAGCGGCTTCAACGATCAACAAGAGCACGCCATGCAACTCGACCAGCCCCTTTCAGAAAAAGAATTCGACGAACTCGACCAGTTCCTCCTGTCCGACCGCAGTGCGGAAGACGCCATGACCATGGACACCCTGCACGGTTACCTGACCGCCGTCGCCATGGGTCCGGAAACCATCATGCCGGCCGAATGGCTGCCGAAGGTGTGGGGCGAGGATGCCAAGAGCGTCCCCAAGTTCAAGAACGCCAAGGAAGAAGAGCGCATCGTCGAGCTGATCATGCGCTTCATGAACGAAGTGCTGGTGACCTTCGAGATCGCGCCGAAGGAATTCGAGCCGCTGTTCTGCGAAGCCGAGCACGAAGGCACGATGCTGCTCGACGGCGAAGCCTGGTGCTGGGGCTTCTGGGAAGGCATGGAACTGCGCCCGGGTTCGTGGGACCCGATCTGGGAATCGGACCTGGAGCCGCTGATGCGCCCGATCTACCTGCTCGGCGCCGACGAGATCGAGGAAGAAGAGCTCAAGGAAGTCGATACGCCGATGAAGGGCCACAAGCTGGCCCTGGAAATCCAGGCCAACCTGCCGGCGATTCACCGTTTCTGGGTACCGCTGCGCAAGGCGCCGGTCGGCACCGTGAAGCGCGACGAGCCGAAAGTCGGCCGCAACGACGAATGCCCTTGCGGCAGCGGCAAGAAGTACAAGAAGTGCTGCGGCGCCGATCCGGTCGCCGAGTAAGCACGTAGTTTCCCGGTGCGCGTGGGGCGCCCTGCCCTGCCCTACGCCGCCGGCGCCAGTTCGGCCGGTTCCGCCAGGCGCCCCTGGTATAGCGCCGCCACCAGGTCGGACTGGGTGACGATGCCGGCGAAGCGGTCGTCGTCGTCGACCACGGGAATGTGGTGCAGGCCGGCGTTGGCCATCAGCGGCACCAGCTCCACGATGGGCGTCTTCACGTGCGCCGTGGCCACCCTGGCCGTCATGATCTGCCCCACCACTTCCGGCTTGTCCGAATGCGTCAGCCCGCTGCGTTGCAGCAGCGCGCGCAGGCGTTGCCCCAGGCCCTTGTATACGTCCAGGTCGCTGTGACGCAGGAAATCGGTCTGGGTGACGATCCCGATCACCCGCCGCGCCCGGTTCAGCACCGGCAGCGCGTGCACCTGGTGATGGCGCATCAGGCGCCAGGCCTCGGCCAGCTCCGTGCCGAATTCGAGCGTGACCACGTCGGTCGACATGATCTGGCCGCAGCGGATCACGCCGAAACGCCGTCCGTAGGCGGCCGTTTCGGTGGCCAGGATGATGCCTTCGAGCTCGTCGCGGCTGACGTCGAGCACCTGGCCGTAGCGCGCCAGCACGGCGTCCAGGTCGGCGCTGCGAAAACCGAGGCGCGCGGTGGGTGCGACGTCGGCCGTATCGTGCACATTGTGCAGGGCCGATTGCTGGCGGTGCGGATAGCGCCGTCCGGTCAGGTTGTTGACGAGCAGGGCGCCGCCCACCATCAGCACGCAGTTGAGCGCAACCGGCGCGAGGGCGAAGGCGAAGCCCAGTTCATGCACGGCGGGACCGGCCAGCACCGCCGTCAGCGCCACCGCCCCGCCCGGAGGATGCAGGCAGCGCAAGGCGAACATGGCGGCAATCGCCAGGCCGCCGGCCAGGGGCGCGGCAATCTGCGGCGCGAGGCCGGACTTGACGCAGGCCACGCCCACCAGGGCCGAGACGACGTTGCCGCCAATCACGGCCCAGGGCTGGGCCAGGGGACTGGCCGGCAGGCAGAACAGCAGCACGGCGGAGGCGCCCATCGGGGCGATCAGCCACAGTCCGGCCGCGCCGCCGGTCCAGGTGCCCAGTGCGCCGGTCAGGATCAGCGCCAGGAAAGCGGCCAGGCTGGCACGCCATTGTTCGAGGCGGCCGGCACTGTTGGGCGGGGGTAAAACAGCGGTGAGCCAGGCGGCGCGCGGATCGGGCATGAGGGGTGGACAGGAACGGGGAAGCCGCAATTACATCACAGATGAGCCAATAAGGTGCGCAGGCGCACCATTTTCGCGCAAGGGATGCCCATGATGGTGCGCCTGCACCGTCGCCTGGCGGTCCTGGTGCAGGATGATGACCTTGCAGAAATGCAAACCGGCCCGGCCTGCCATCCTGTGAAGGAAAGCGGGTCGGGCCGATGCATTTGGCTTACCCGGGCATACCCGGGCTTGGCCGGGCCTGGCCGGACCAGTTACTGGCCGCGCGGGCCTTTGTCGGCGCCCTGGTGATCCTTGACGCCGTCGTTCTTGTGCTTGCCGGCGACTTCTTCTTCCTGGGCACGCTGACGGTTCTTGTTGGCATCCTGCTGGATCTGCTGATCTGCGCGCTGTTGCTGCTCGGTTGGATCGTTGCTGTGCTTGCTCATAGGGCCTCCTGTTTGTCTGAAGCACAACCATACCCTGTCCCTTCCAACCGTTCCGTTCGCCACCCAACGTAAGCGCAACATTGCCGTGCGCGCCACCGCTCAAGGCGGCAGGCGCGCCAGCACGCTCCGGAACGGCAGCTTGCCCTCATGCGGCGGCTGGAGCAGCGCGTCGATGCCCTGGTAGGTCTCGCTCGCCAGCGCCCAGCCCAGCGGCGTGTCGTTGGCCGAATGCATGCCGAACCACAAGAAGCGTTCCGGCCCGGCCGGCAGGATCACCGCCATGTCGCGCAACCCGGCCGTCACCGCGAAGGTGGCGCGCGCGGTGCGGGTATTGAACAGCCCCAGCGGCGGCGCCAGCAATTCCGACAGGAACGTGGTGTCCATGCGCGCATTGGCCGGGTCCTGCTTGCCCGACGGCGCGATCGCGTCCGGCGAATTGCTGATGACGATGACGGCCGTGTCGATGTCGTAGCCGCGCTCGCGCCACTGCGCCAGCCTGGGCCGCATCGCGAACAGCAGGTCGCGCACCGATTCCACGCCGGAATTCTCGAAGTAGGCCCCGTCGATCACCCTCCCCCACGGCCGCCGCTCGCGCCCTGGCGCGCACGCCACCAGCGCCTTGCCCTCGCGGCAGGCCGATACCGTCCCGGCCGGGCTGATATAGCTGAAGCGCGCGCTGTTGTGCACCGCCGTGGACAGGCTCATGCGGCGCAGGTCGAGCACCGGGTCGAGCGCGTCGTAGGCGTCCGGAAAGCGCCCGTCGATCACCAGGTCGCTGGCGATGATGCGGTTGCCGCCGTCGACCAGGGTGGCGTTGAGCAGGAGCGAAGGCACGTTCATGGCCGGATCGCCGGCCCACAGCTGGTCGAAGCGGCGCGCGAAGCGGTCGTTGCCGGTGGCGCTTTCCCAGCCTTGCGCCCAGGCCGCTTCCATCGCGCGCGCCCGGTCCGCCGCCGGAATCGCGAACGGCAAGAAGCGCTGCAGCATGTCCGGGTACAGCGCGTAGCCGAGCGTGGGCGACAAAAAATCGCGCTGCAGCACATTGCGCATGCAGGCCTGGTAGGCGCCGTCGCGCGCGCCCCGTGCACAGGGGGCGCGCGCGAGGCCGGCGCTGCCGGCGTCGGCCACCAGCGCGGCAAAGGCGCTGCCGCCCAGGCTGCCGCCGGACACGCCGCTCAGCGCGAACAGATGGCGTCCGAAGCGCGCGCCGCTGTCGTCCTGCAGCTTGGCCAGCACCATGCCGGCCCAGTAGGCGGCGCGGATGCCGCCGCCTTCGGCCGCCACCACGAACAGCGGAAACGGCCGGCCCGGCAGCAGCGCGCCGCTGTCCACCCGCGTTTGCAGCCAGGCATCGAGATGATCGTCGATGGCGCGCCGGACCGGCGGCGGCTCGCCCGCGCTCGCGGGCAGCAATCTGACCCGGTGGTTGTCGTTCCACAGGCTGAACGCGACAAACAGCAGCAGCGGCAGCGCCGCCATCGACGGCAGTCTGGCCTGCTTGAAGTAATACGTCAGCACCAGGTCGCCGAACAGGATCCAGCTGGCAAAAGCGAAGCACAGCAGCGCCGGGGCGCTGACCAGGCGCGTCACTTCGACCGGCCAGATCCAGACGGCGAGCAGCAGCACGAAGGTGAGCACGATGGCAACGGTCACCGTCAGCACGGTGCGCTGTTGCAGCGATTCGAAGCGGATCGATGCGGTTTCGCCGTCGAAGCCGCGAAAGCGCGAGGCGAACCAGGCGCGCCGCTTGACCACGAACACGCCCATGGCGAAAGCGACGCCGAAGCAGGCCAGCGCCAGCACCGGCTGGCCCATGCGCTGGAACTGGATCGACAGCACGCTGGCCGGCACGATGCCGAGAAAACGCGGCAGCCACATGCGGATGCGGTTGACGAAGGGCGTGTCGGTGCGGTCCAGCAGCGAGGTGCCGTCGAACACCCGGCCGAGGGTCAGGCGCGCGCTGTACCAGGCGGCGGTGGACCAGGCGGCGACCGAAAAGATGAACACCGGAAAGGTCCAGCCCGGGTGGCTGACCAGGCGCAGCGATTCGGGGCCTTGCGGGATGAAGGCCAGGCCGGCGGAACAGAGCAGGGTGAGGCTGAAGCTGTAGACGCAGCGCCACAGGATGGAGCCGATTTCCTTGCCGCGTTCGCCAACCACGCGCACGATCGTGACCATGTCGTTCTCCTTGAATAATCCGCGATGCCCCTGCGGCAAGGGACGCGGGGACGACGATGCCGAGGCTGGCGAAAAACGGTGAGCGCTAGCGCATCGCCAGCGGCTGGCGCTTCGCCGGCGGCGGAAAGGCCCGGTCCAGGTCTTCCAGGTCGAAGGCGGTGAGCGCCACCTCGGCCGCCGCCCGGTTGTCGCGCACATGCGCCGGATCGGCCGCCTTGGGAATGGCCACCACGCCTTCCTGGCGCAGCAGCCAGGCCAGCGCCACCTGCGCCGGCGTGCAGCCATGGCGCTGCGCCACCGCCACCAGCGCCGGGTTGGCCAGCAACCGGTCGCGTTCGCGGCCGGCCGACTCCAGCGGCGAATACGCCATCACCGGCATGCCCTGCTTGCGCGACCACGGCAGCAGATCCCACTCGATCCCGCGCTTGACCAGGTTGAACAGCACCTGGTTGAGCGCAATCCCGCGTCCGCCCGGCAAGGCCTCGGCCTCCAGCATGTCGCCCATATCGAAATTGCTCACCCCGAAGTCGAGGATCTTGCCTTCCTTCCTGAGCGCCTGGAAGGCGTCCAGCGTCTCCGACAGCGGCACCGCGCCGCGCCAGTGCAGCAGGTACAGGTCGATGCGGTCGGTCTTCAGGCGCTGCAGGCTGCGCTCGCAGGCCGCCTTCACGCCGCGACGATCGGCATTGTGCGGATACACCTTGCTGACGATGAACGCCTGCTCGCGCCGCCCGGCAATGGCCGCGCCCACCACTTCCTCGGCCCCGCCCTCGCCGTACATCTCGGCCGTGTCGATCAGGCCCAGCCCCAGGTCCATGCCCAGTTGCAGCGCGCCGATCTCGGCCTGGCGCCGCGCCGGGTCTTCCCCCATGTTCCAGGTGCCTTGTCCGAGCGCGGGGATGACGCTTCCGGACCGCATCGTCACAGTGTTCATGTCGCTGATCCCATCGCTGTTGCGTAAAGATTATTCTAGAGGAAAAAGCCACGAACTGTTCGAATGTGGGCGCCGCCACACGCCAGGCGGCGCGGGGAAACAACAGGCAGGGATAGCTTGCCCCGGCCAGGACGGCCGGGACTGAGGCAAAGCAGCTTACAGCTTGATGAAATGCTCGCGGTAGTAGCGCAGCTCTTCGATCGATTCGATGATGTCGGCCAGCGCCGTGTGCTTCTGGTGCTTCTTGAAACCGCTGACGATTTCCGGCTTCCAGCGCTTGCACAGCTCTTTCAGGGTCGACACGTCCAGGTTGCGGTAGTGGAAGAACGCTTCCAGCTTCGGCATGCCGCGCACCATGAAGCGGCGGTCCTGGCAGATGGTGTTGCCGCACATCGGCGACTTGCCGGCTGGAACGTAGTCCTTCAGCCAGGCGATCAGGGCCGCTTCGGCCTCGGCTTCGGTCACGGTCGAGGCCTTGACGCGCTCGATCAGGCCGGAACGGCCATGGGTGCCCTTGTTCCATGCATCCATCTTGTCCAGCGTGTCGTCCGACTGGTGGATGGCGAACACCGGGCCTTCGCCCAGGATGTTCAGGTGCATGTCGGTGACGACGACCGCCACTTCGATGATGCGGTCGCTATCGGGCTCCAGGCCCGTCATTTCCATGTCCACCCAAACCAGGTTGAACTCATTTGGGCGCTGTAACGCGGCCGGTGCTGCTAAATCAGTGGCATGTGACATAATTCTCTCTTGGCCTAAACAATCCTGCATTTTCTCACAGGCACAGAATGTCTTCACTCGCGTTTTCGATATTGTTCGTTTCTTTCTTCATTTTGAGCCTGTTGCTGCGCTTTTGGCTGGCGACCCGCCAGTTGCGCCACGTAATGGCCCACCGGGGCGCGGTGCCTGCCGATTTTGCCGAAAAAATCCCCCTCGCCGCACACCAGAAGGCGGCCGACTACACCGCCGCCAAGATCCATTTTGGCCTGATCAGCCTGGTTTTCAGCAGCGCCGTGCTGATCGGCTTCACGCTGCTCGGCGGCCTGCAATGGCTGGCCATCGCGCTCTTGCCGCACACCGGCAACGGGATCGGCTTCCAGATCGCCCTGTTCGTCGCCTTCGCGGCCGTGAGCGGCGTGCTCGACATGCCGTTCGACTATTACCGCCAGTTCGTGCTGGAACAGCGCTTCGGCTTCAACAAGATGAGCGTCGGCCTGTGGATCGGCGACGCCCTCAAGGGCACCGCCCTCGGCCTGGTGCTGGGCCTGCCGCTGATCTGGGTGGTCCTGACCCTGATGGAAAAAAGCGGCAACCTGTGGTGGCTGTACACCTGGCTGGTCTGGATCGCCTTCCAGCTGATCATGATGGTGATCGCCCCGACCCTGATCATGCCGCTGTTCAATAAATTCGAACCCTTGAAGGACGACAGCCTGCGCCAGCGCATCGAAGGCCTGATGGCGCGCGTCGACTTCGCCGCCAAGGGCCTGTTCGTGATGGACGGCTCCAAGCGCAGCGGCCACAGCAACGCCTTTTTCTACGGTTTCGGCGCCAACAAGCGCGTGGTGTTTTTCGACACCCTGGTCGCCAGCCTGACCCAGCCCGAGATCGAAGCGGTGCTGGCGCACGAGCTGGGCCACTTCAAGCTGCGCCACAACCTCAAGCGCATGATCGTCGGCGCCATCGTCTCGCTGGGCTTCCTGGCCCTGCTCGGCTACCTGAAAAACCAGATCTGGTTCTACAGCGGCCTCGGTTTCGACCCGCTGCCGGGCGTGCCGAGCGACGCCGTGGCCCTGCTGCTGTTCATGCTGGTGCTGCCGGTGTTCACCTTCCTGTTCTCGCCGCTGACCTCGATCAGCTCGCGCAAGCACGAATTCGAAGCCGATGCCTTTGCCGCCAGCCATACCGACGCGCGCCACCTGGTCTCGGCGCTGGTCAAGATGTACGAAGAAAACGCCTCCACGCTCACGCCGGACCGGCTGCACTCGACCTTTTACGACTCGCACCCGCCGGCCAGCATCCGCATCCATCAACTCAACCTGGCGGCCCGATGACCCTGCTCACGCAAACCTGCCGCGCCAACGCCGCCGCACTCGACGCCGGCGACATCGCCGCCCTGCTGCCGCAGGTGCCCGCCTGGACCATCGCCGACGGCAAGCTGCAGCGCAGCTTCGCCTTCAGGAATTACTACGACACCATGGCCTTCGTTAACGCGCTGGCCTGGATCAGCCACCATCAGGACCATCACCCGGAACTGATTGTCACCTACAAGGAGTGCGCAGTGCGCTACAACACCCATTCGGCCGGCGGCGCGCTGTCTGACAACGACTTTATCTGCGCGGCCAGGGCCGACGCGCTGTACGCGCAGCGGGGCGGCGCATGAGCGGCAAGACCGCGCCGAAGCCGGCGGCCTCCGGCCCGAGCGGCACCATCATCGCCGCCCACGGGCGCCATTACCTGGCCGACGTCGACGGGCGCAAGCTGCAATGCGTCACGCGCGGCAAGAAGACGAATATCGCCGTGGGCGACGTGGTCGACCTCAAGATGACCTCCGGCGACCAGGCCGTGATCGAATCGATCACCGAGCGCAAGACCTTGCTGTACCGCTCGGACCAGTACAAATCGAAGCTGCTGGCGGCCAACCTGAGCCGCCTGTTCATCGTGGTGGCGACCGAGCCTGGCTTTGCCGACGACCTGATTTCGCGCTCGCTGGTGGCGGCCGAAGCGGCCGGCATCGAGGCCCACCTGATCCTCAACAAGACCGACGTGGCCGACCTGCTGCCCAAGGCGCGCGAGCGCCTGCTGGCGTACACCTCGCTCGGCTACCCGCTGCACGAAGTGTCGGCGCGCGCCGATCCGGCGCATGCGGTGGCCACCCTGATGCCGCTGCTGGAAGGGCAATCCTCGATTTTCATCGGCCAGTCGGGCATGGGCAAGTCGTCGCTGATCAACCTGCTGGTGCCGGACGCCGACATCGCCGTGCGCGAAATCTCGGCGGCGCTCGACACCGGCAAGCACACCACCACCTTCACGCGCCTGTACTGGCTGGGCGAGCATGCCTCCATCATCGATTCGCCGGGCTTCCAGGAATTCGGCCTGTATCACCTGAGCGAAGGCATGCTGGAACGGGCCTTCGTGGAATTCGGGCCCTACCTGGGCGGCTGCAAGTTCTACAACTGCCGCCATCTGATCGAGCCGCAATGCGCGATCCTGACGGCGGTCGCGGAAGGCAAGATCGCCAGATTCCGCCACACGCTGTATGGACAGTTGCTGCACGAGTCGGCGCAGACCCTGTACTGATCGGCGGTCCCGCCGCGCCCCTTTTCAGCATACAATGGCAACACCATCGTAAAGGGATCCCGGCAATGGAGATGTTCACCGTCGATGTCAACGTTGCACAATGGGAGTCCGCGCTGCCCTCCCTGCGCGGCATGGAGCGCTTGCCGGTGCTGCTGCCGCTGGCCTGGCACCTGCGCCAGCGCGACCCGGCGCGCGCCCTCATGCTGGCCGGCGAAGCGCTCTCCCAGCTGCCCCTGTCCGACCTCCCGCCCGACCGCTGCGCCAGCCTGGAGGCGCGCATGCACCTGCTGCACGCCGAATGCGAATGGCTCGACGGCGCGCTCGACCTGGCCTGCACCCATGCGCAGGAACTGCTGTCCCGCTTCACCCTCCTGAACGACCATGCCGGCTGCGCCGACAGCCACTGGCTGCTGGCCTGGATCGCGGTCGACCGAGGCGACCACGACGCCAGCGACGCCGCCTTCGCCCAAGCCGCCGCCAGCGCCCGCGCCGGCGGCGACGCGCTGCGCTGCGACGTGGCCGAAGCGGCCCTCGCGCGCTGGGCCGTGCTGCGCGATCCCAAGGCCGCCGTGGCGCGCTGGGGCGCGCGCTTCGAGGCCGACAGCACGCGCCTGCACCCCTCGCTGGCCACCTGGGTCAACGATTTCCATGGCCTGGCCGCCAGCCAGGCGGCCGACTTCGGCGCCGCCGCCGGCCACTACATGCGCTGCTACGAATCGGCGCTCGACACCGGCCAGGTGCGCGCCGCCATCACCGCCGCCACCAACATCGGCGAAGACTTCACCATCCTCAACGACCACCACTCGGCGCTCGAATGGGTCCAGTGCGCGCTCGAACTGGCGCGCCCCACCGGCTGGCCGCGCAGCGTCGGCGCCTGCCTGATGCACAGCGCCGACACCCTGCGCCGCCTCGGCCAGCTCGACGCCGCCCACGACATGCTGCGGGAAGCGCTGGTGATCCTGACACCGCTGGAAAACGCGCGCAGCTACGCCATCGCCCTGCAATACCTGGGCGACCTGTCGCTCGACCAGGGCGACTACGCCGGCGCGCTGGACGCCTTCACCCGCCTGGCGGCGCGCGCCGAAGTGCTCGACCAGTCCGATTTCCGCAGCATCGCGCGGCGCGGCCAGGCGCACGCGCTCTCGCACCTGGGGCGCGCGGCCGAGGCGATCGCGGTCGCCGCCGACGCCGCCGCCATGGCCGCCGCCCCCGGCTACGCCTACAACCAGATCGCCGCCCTGCGCGTGATGGCCCTGATCCATGCCCAGCACGCGCTGCCGGCGCCGCCCGGCATGACCGAACCGAACCCGGTGCTGCACTATCTGCAGCAAGCCTTGTCGGTGGCCTCGACCATCGACGGCTATACCGTGCCGGGCGACCTGTACGACGCCATGGCGCGCGAATACGCCGCCGCCGGCGACTACGCGCGCGCCTACGAGGTGGCGCTGGCGGCGTCGGGCTCGCGCGAGAAAACCCACAGCCAGGAAGCGACCAACCGCGCCATCGCCATGCAGGTGCACCACCAGACCGAGCACGCGCGCAGCGAAGGCTACCACCACCGCGAACTGGCCGAATCGGAAGCGCGCCGCGCCGAAGTCCTGCAGCGCACCAGCGCCACCCTGGAGCGCCTGTCGGCCATCGGCCAGGAGATCACCGCCCACCTCGACGCCGCCGCCGTGTTCCAGGCGCTCGACCGCCACATCCACGGCCTGCTCACGGCCAGCACCTTCGCCATCTACCTGATCGACGCCGCCGGCGCCACGCTCAACCGCGCCTTCGGCGTGGAACTCGGGCGCGCGCTGCCGAACCACGCGATCGCGCTGTCCAAGCGCGAAGCCTATTCGGTGCGCTGCCTCGACGAGCGGCGCGAAATCTACATCGAGCACTGGCCCGACGCCGAGCACCGCAAGGTGGTGCCGGGCACAATGGTCAACATGAGCGCGCTGTTCGTGCCGCTGACGGTGGGCGAGCGCGCCATCGGCGTGATGACGGTGCAGGCGCCGCAGTCGCACGCCTACGGCGAGAACGAGCGCATGATTTTCCGCACCCTGTGCGCCTACGGGGCGATCGCGCTCGACAACGCCGAAGCCTACCGCCAGTTGCAGGATGCGCAAACGCAGCTGGTATCGCAGGAAAAGCTGGCCGCCCTCGGCTCGCTCATGGCCGGCGTCGCGCACGAACTCAATACCCCGATCGGCAACAGCCTGCTGATCGCCAGCACCATGCAGGAAAAGACCGCCGAAATCGAAGCGCTGCTCAATGGCCCCGGGCTGCGCCGTTCGGAACTGGCCGCCTTCATCACCGATTCGCAAAAGGCCTCGGCGCTGGTGCTGCGCGGGCTGACCAGCGCGGCCGACCTGGTCAACAGCTTCAAGCAGGTGGCGGTCGACCGCACCACCGAGCAGCGCCGCTTCTTCAACCTGCAGCAGGTATGCCACGAAATCATCGCCACCATGATGAACCGCATCCGCGCCGCCAACCACGGCATCGCGATGGAGGTCTCGGATGCGATCGGGATGGACAGCTATCCGGGTCCGTTCGGCCAGGTGGTGACGAACTTCATCAACAACGCCCTGCTGCACGCCTTCGCGCCCGGCCACAGCGGCAGCATGCGCCTGACCGCCTCGATGCCGGCCGAAGGCCGCGTGCTGGTCGAGTTCCACGACAACGGCGGCGGCATCCCGGCCGAGCACCTGGGGCGGATTTTCGATCCCTTCTTTACCACCAAGCTGGGCCAGGGCGGCAGCGGGCTGGGGCTGTCGATCAGCTACAACATCGTCACGTCCCTGCTGGGCGGGCAGATTTCGGTGCTCAGCAGCGCGCAGGACGGCACCAGCTTCGTGCTCGACCTGCCGCTGACGGCGCCGGCGCATCCGGCCTCGGAGGTGCCGGCGATTTACTGAGGCGTTTGGTACCGTGCGCACGGCGTATATATGTCAGCGATGGAGGCGTGACGCGATCGGGACGGATCGCTATTGGTCGGTTCGCTTTTGCGTAGCGGGCCGGGTACGCCGATGCACCGCCGCGCCGGGCACGCCGATGCACCGCCGGTCGAGATCGACACTGCCAACGTCGTCTCTTCGGGAGTCGCCCTGCTTCATGTGGACATGCCGTAGCAGTGGACTGCGAGCAAGATCACGCAAGCAGATCCGGCCGAAAACGCGTGGCCGGCTTACCTATCGGCCGATTCTGGCGGAGGGTTTTTTAGGCGATGCGCGATGAGGAACCAGGTGGTGACGACAAATATGAACACTGGTGCCCAGTCTTGAACAAGCTCCGGCATCCGCTCGTGATAGTAGGTATGCAGCAAGAGCCAAAAGGCACTACATGTGAGCAGGGCCACGGCACAGATCACAGCCACATCACGCCAGAATTTGTAGGAACCGGTCTTCATGGATCATGGCAAGATGGTGAATGGCGCAAATGTTGCGTCGGAGTAGATGCCCAAGAGAGCCATGACGCTGTTCCCGCCGCCCTCGCCTGCATAGTCGATGCCTGCATCTGCAAAAGCCTCGTCAGGATCACGATACGCCGTATCTGCGTTTCCAGCAACCCGCCCCCCCATTTCGGGCACATACCACCACACCTCTTCGGGTGTCGACTGCGGACCGGGGGTCAAACTTCCAGCCTCCATCAGGGCATTTCCCCATCTTGTAAAATCTTCCAAGCCCCTCGGGCACGTCTTGACCGCCTAAAATAACGCTTGTTGCGAAATCAATATACTCTTTCACGGCTGGTATGTTGCCCAGCAAGGTGCCGGCTTCCCAGCCCGACACGCCAGCGGCGGCGACGCCAGACGCGGCCGCACCCAGAGTGGCAACGGCCGTCCCACCTGCCACAGGTCCGGCTTTCAGGGCAAGGCGTGCGCCATACCCCACTGCTAATGATGGTGTGGGGCTACCGCTTCGGTTTCTCGCTCAAGGCAAAGCGCGGTTTTCGCATCGAGCGGCGCGGGCCGCGCCCGCCTCCGGATGCCCGGGCGCGCCATGCGGTATAGTATGTGGTTGCCCCCGGCAAATTTTCAAAACCCTTATAATTGATCCGCAACCCTACGCCAGGGCCCGGCCGCCTGCGGCTCACGCATTCAATGTTGTGTCTATGCCTACAAATAAACCGATCAAGCACTTCCTCCAGTTTTCCGACTTCACGCTGGCCGAATTCGAGTACGTCATCGAGCGCGCCAAGATCATCAAGCGCAAGTTCAAGAACTACGAGGTCTACCATCCCCTGATCGACCGCACCCTGGTCATGGTGTTCGAGAAGAACTCGACCCGCACCCGCCTCTCCTTCGAAGCCGGCATGCACCAGCTGGGCGGCGCCGCCATTTACCTGAACACGCGCGACAGCCAGCTCGGACGCGGCGAACCGGTCGAAGACGCCGGCCAGGTCATGAGCCGCATGTGCGACATCATCATGGTGCGCACCTTCGGCCAGGACATCATCGAGCGCTTCGCCGCCAATTCGCGCGTGCCGGTGATTAACGGCCTGACCAACGAACACCATCCCTGCCAGGTGCTGGCCGATATCTTCACCTATGTCGAACACCGCGGCTCGATCGCCGGCAAGATCGTCACCTGGGTGGGCGACGCCAACAACATGCTGTACTCCTGGCTGCAGGCGGCCGAAGTGTTCGGCTTCCACCTGAACGTCGCCACCCCCAAAGGCTACGACATCGACCACTCGCTGGTGTCGACCACCCGCTTCACCGTCTTCGACAACCCGTCGGACGCGTGCCAAGGCGCCCACCTGGTCAACACCGATGTGTGGACCAGCATGGGCTACGAGAAGGAAAACGCGGCCCGCCTGGCCGCCTTCGACGGCTACATCGTCGATGCCGCCAAGATGGCGCGCGCGGCGCCCGACGCGCTCTTCATGCACTGCCTGCCGGCCCACCGCGGCGAGGAAGTCGCGGCCGAGGTCATCGACGGACCGCAGTCGGTGGTCTGGGACGAGGCCGAAAACCGCCTGCACGTGCAAAAGGCGCTGATCGAATACCTGCTGCTCGGCCACATCCCGGGCAGCCCGGAATAACAACACAACATCGTCAACCCAAGATTGGAATCTCCATGAGCGACATTAAAAAAGTAGTCCTCGCCTATTCGGGCGGCCTGGACACCTCGGTCATCCTGAAATGGCTGCAGGATAACTACAAATGCGAAATCGTCACCTTCACCGCCGACCTCGGCCAGGGCGAAGAACTGGAACCGGCGCGCGCCAAGGCGATCAAGTTCGGCATCAAGCCGGAAAACATCTACATCGACGACGTGCGCGAAGAATTCGTGCGCGACTTCGTGTTCCCGATGTTCCGCGCCAACACGGTCTACGAAGGCGAGTACCTGCTCGGCACCTCGATCGCCCGTCCGCTGATCGCCAAGCGCCTGATCGAGATCACGCGCGCCACCGGCGCCGACGCGATTTCGCACGGCGCCACCGGCAAGGGCAACGACCAGGTGCGCTTCGAACTGGGCGCCTACGCGCTCAAGCCGGACGTCAAGATCATCGCCCCGTGGCGCGAATGGGACCTGCTGTCGCGTGAAAAACTGCTGAAATACGCGGAAGACGCCGGCATCGACATCGACATGAAGCACAAGAACGGCGGCGCGCCCTATTCGATGGACGCCAACCTGCTGCACATCTCCTTCGAAGGCCGGCACCTGGAAAACCCGAGCGCCGAAGCCGAAGAATCGATGTGGCGCTGGACCGTCAGCCCGGAAGCGGCGCCGGACCAGGCCGAGTACCTCGACCTCGAATACGAAAAAGGCGACATCGTGGCCATCAACGGCGTGCGCATGACGCCGGCCGCCGTCCTGACCGAACTGAACCGCCTGGGCGGCAAGCATGGCATCGGCCGCCTGGACCTGGTGGAAAACCGCTACGTCGGCATGAAGTCGCGCGGCTGCTACGAAACCCCGGGCGGCACCATCATGCTGCGCGGCCACCGCGCCATCGAATCGATCACCCTGGACCGCGAAGTGGCCCACCTCAAGGATGACCTGATGCCGCGCTACGCCTCGATGATCTACAACGGCTACTGGTGGGCGCCCGAGCGCGTCGCGCTGCAGACCCTGATCGACCACACCCAGCAGACCGTCAACGGCTGGGTGCGCCTGAAGCTGTACAAGGGCAATGTGATCGTGGTCTCGCGCGATTCGAAGACCGATTCGCTGTTCGACATGAACATCGCGACCTTCGACGAAGATGGCGGCGCCTACAACCAGGCCGACGCCGGCGGCTTCATCAAGCTCAACGCGCTGCGCATGCGCATCGCCGCAGTGGCGCGCGAAAAGCGCGGGCAGTAAGCTTTTACCAGGGCCGCCGAGCCTTGATCCGTCGTCCCCGCCGAGGGCCGCCTTGGCGCGGGGACGACGTTTTTAAGCCAGGCAAAATGTTCCCTCCCCAGCAAAAATTTCCTGTCCCCACAGCGAAATGTCCCGTGCCATCCCTCAACGATGTTACATTTATAGTGAACAACATCGTACCCGGAGACACCCATGTTGAAAGACCTGAGCATCAAGAACAAGCTGTTTCTCGGCTTCGGCGCCATCGTCGCCATCATCCTTGCGCTGCTGATACTGGCCTATAACAATTTCTCCAAGATGTCCGATGCCAGCCGCTGGGATCGCCATACCCTGGAAGTGCTGCTCGAAACCAACAAAATCGCCACCAGCGTGCTGGAAATCCAGGCCGAAGTGCGCGGTTTCCTGCTGACCGGCGAAGAACGCTTTCTCACGCCCCAGATCGACGAGGAAAAGGCCCTGCTGGAAAACGTCCAGCGCGCCATTCGCCTGACCGCCGACAACCCCAACCAGAATGCCCGCATCCGCAAGCTCGACGAGATGACCGCAAACTGGCTCAAGAATGTGATCCGGCCCATGATCGCCAAGCGGCGCGCCATGGGCAAGGTAGCAGATGCCACCGAGCAAATCACGCGCTGGCCTGAACTCAACAACGGCTTCGAGACGGTCGGCCAGGTGCGCGCCCTCATCGCCCAGATTGCGGAAGAGGAAAATGCGCTGCTGGCGGCCCGCACCGCCGCCTCGGTCCAACTGCAGCAGACCATGTCCCTGCTGCTGAGCCTGGGCGGCGCGGTGTGCGTGGCGCTGGCCTCGATCGTGGCCTGGATGCTGGCGCGCGCCCTGCTCAACCCGCTCAACAACCTGACCGAGGCGGTCGGCAAGATCGCCGCCGGCCAGCAGTCGGCGCGCGCGGCCGTGGTCTCGCGCGACGAACTGGGCAAGGTCACCGAAGAATTCAACCGCATGGCGCAGTCGATCCAGGATGCCCAGGCCAACGAAGCGGCCGCCACCAACACCCTGCGCGCGAATGTCGACGCCCTGCTCGACGTGGTCTCCAAGGCCGCCATCGGCGACCTGACCGGCACCGTGACGATTACCGGCAGCGACGCCATCGGGCGCATGGGCGAGGGCCTGAAAACCATGGTCGGCAACCTGCGCATCCTGCTCAACAACGTGCAGAAGGCCGGCATCCAGGTCACCACCTCCGCCACCGAGATCGCCGCCTCGGCCAAGCAGCAGGAAGCGACCGGCATCGAACAGGCCCAGACCAGCATCGAAATCCTCTCGACCACCAAGGAAATCTCGGCCAACACCACGCAGCTGCTCAAAACCATGGAAGACGCCACCGCGGTGGCCGACTACACCACCAGCGCCACCGCCGACGCCCAGCAGAACCTCAAGCGCATGGACAGCACCATGCAGCACATGGTCTCGGCCACCGACTCGATCAACGCCAAGCTGGCCGCGCTGTCCGAAAAGGCCAGCAACATCAACAGCGTGCTGATCACGATTACCAAGGTGGCCGACCAGACCAACATCCTGTCGCTGAACGCCGCCATCGAAGCCGAAAAAGCCGGCGACGCCGGACGCGGTTTCTCGGTGGTGGCCACCGAAATCCGGCGCCTGGCCGACCAGACCTCGGTGTCGACCTGGGACATCGAACAGATGCTCAAGGAGATGCAGTCGGCGGTATCGGCCAGCGTGATGGGCATGGACAAATTCTCCGAAGAGATCCGGCGCAGCGTGGGCGAAGTGCGCCAGGTGGGCGAACAGCTCTCGACCGTGATGGACCAGGTGCAAAAGCTCGCGCCCCAGTTCGACCTGGTGCTGCAGGGGATGCAGTCGCAGGCGGTGGGCGCCTCTCAGATTTCCGACACCATGATGCAGCTCAACGACGCCACCCAGCAGACGGTCGAATCGCTCAAGGCCACCAGCGAAGCGGTGCACCAGCTGCAGTACGCCGCCAGCGACCTGCAATCGTCGGTGGCGACCTTCTCGGTCAATACCTGACCCGGGCATCGCCATGAAAGTGATGGTCTTTCACATCGGCGCCGACCGCTACGCCCTGCCCCTGTGGGCGGTGGCGCGGGTGCTGCCGGCGGCCGCCCTGAAAGCCATTCCGCTCGCTCCCGCCTACGTGGCCGGCCTGCTCGACCTGCACGGCGCGCCGGTGCCGGTGATCGACCTGTCCAGCCTGGCCGGCCTGGCGCCGCGCCAGCTGTGGTACGACTCGCGCATCATCCTGGTCGACTATGCGCTGGCCGGCGGCGCCACCCGCCCGCTCGGCCTGCTGGCCGAACACGTGGTCGGGGTCGACAGTGTCGACAGCGACGCCATGCGCGATCCGGGCGTGGCCGGCGCCCCCTTCCTGGGCCGGGTGGCCGCCAGCGCCAAGGGCATGCTGCAGCTGGTGAACCTCGACGCCCTGCTGGCGCCGGACGTGCGCGCGCTGCTGTTCCAGGACGCGGGAGCGACCCCATGATGGCGCGCGACCTGCTCCAGCAAGTCACGGGCCTGAACCTGACCGAGGCCGTGGTGGGGCGCGCCGTCGAACGGCGCATGCAGGCCACCGCGCTGGAGGACGCGCGCGCCTACGAACGCCTGCTGGCCGGCAGCGCGCAGGAACTGTCGGCCCTGACCGAACTGGTGGTGGTGCCGGAATCGTGGATGTTCCGCGACGCCGAAGCCTTCGTGGCCGCCACCGCCTTCATCGGACGGCGCCTGGCCGCCAGCGCCGCGCGCCCGGTGCGCATCCTGTCGGTGCCCTGCGCCGGCGGCGAGGAGCCGTATTCGATGGCCATGTCGCTCTACAGCGCCGGCGTGGCCAGCGCCGATTATGCGATCGACGCGGTCGACCTGTCCGAGGTGGCGCTGGCGCGCGCGCGCGCCGGCCTGTACACCCGCAACGCCTTTCGCGGGCGCCACCTCGATTTCCGCGAGCGCTTCTTCAAGCCGGCCGGCGCCGAATTCCAGATCTGCGACGAGATCCGTCGCCAGGTCAGCTTCGAGCAGGCCAACCTGCTCGATCCGGGCTTTTCCAGCCGCCCGGGCTACTACGACGTGATCTTCTGCCGCAACCTGCTGATCTACTTCGACGACCCCACCGTGGCGCTGGCCATCGCCAGCCTGGCGCGCCTGCTGGCCGGCGACGGCATCCTGTTCGCCGGCTACGCCGAAGTGCCGGCCTTCTGCCGCAATGGTTTTACGTCCCTGCGCGCGCCGGGCGCCTTTGCGCTCGAAAAGGACGGCGCCCATGCATCCTGGCCGGCGCGCATCCCGGCGCGCCAGCAGGCGCGCGTACCGGCGGCGCCAGCGCGCGCACGCAGCGCCACGCCGGCGGCGCCGCCCGCCG
>NZ_RXLQ01000001.1 GCF_003953935.1 Massilia atriviolacea | reverse complement strand
CGTCTTGCCTACGCCGCTCGGGCCTACCAGCACCATGTTCTTGTGCCGCTCCACAAAGCCCAGGCCGCCTCAAACAGATCGCCCTGATAGATCGCCCTGATGCGGACATGAAGTTCGTCGAGCACAGTGGCGCCGCGATTGAAGCCGGCCGCCTGTCCATCCTCGAGCTGGAAGACCGCATGCGCCAGGCCGGCGCCGAGCTGCTGGTAATCAAACCGGGCAACGTGACCGAGAGCCAAATCCTGGCTGACAACGAGCAGGGATCGTGCGCGCTCAAGAAGGTGGCCGAGAACATTGAAGACCCGCTCGACCAGGCGCTGCAGCTGATGGCTGCCTGGGTGGGCGAGCCGCAAGGCGCGCACCTTGCCGTCTTCAAGGACTTCGGCGCTGCCACCTTGGCCGAGGCATCCGCCGACCTGCTGTTCAAGAGCGTTACCGGTGGCAAAATCTCCGCTGAAACCTACTTCAACGAGCTGCCTACCTTCGACGTGCCAATGCCAAAGGTGCCGGGCGCCGAACCGGTCACGAAGCCTGGCGCCAAGCCTGCGCCGGTGACCGACTTAGCGCGCTCGAGCAGTGGTTGATGGACCTGCTCATCCAGCACAATGTCTTGATGCTGCGCGCCGAGGCAGAAGTCAAGGCCAAGGTGCTCGCGCTGCTGATCCCGATGCAAAAGGATATCGTGGGCGTGCTGGCCAGCGCACCGGCTCTGTCCGAGCTGGACAAGGCTGGCAAGAGCGCGCTGCTGCGCAAATCGAATGCGCTGATCGCCGACTACTACGGTCGGGCCCAGCTAGTGGCCGACCTGGGTGCCATGGCGCAAGTCGAGGCGCTGGGCGTGCACTCCGCGCTGTCGACGGTGATCGAAGCCCGCATTGGCGTTGGCATGCCGACCGAGAACTACCTGGTCAGCGACACCCTGATGCTGGGATCGCCGGCGCGCACCTGGTGGCTGCGCCAGCAGCAGGACACGGCGTTCGAGTTGGCAACGCAAATCCGCATCGGGGCAGCGCAGGGCGAGACGAACGCTCAGATCGTTGCGCGCGTAGTCGGCACCGACGAAATCCCGGGCGTGATGCCGATGGCGCGCAAGAACGCGCTGTCGACCGTGCAGACCAGCATGGCCGGCGTGGCAGCTGCGGCGCGCCGTGCAACGTTCGAGATGAATCGGCACCTGATGACCGCCATTGAGCAAGTTTCGACCATGGACGGGCATTCCGGCCTGATGTGCATTGCATACGGCGGCGCGCAATGGGATCTGCACTATGAACCGATGGGCGAGAACCACCTGCAGTCTAACGATGGCGTGCCTCGGCACCACGGCTGCCGGTCGACCGAGATCGCAGTGATGAAGATCTTCCGCGAGATGGGGATCGACCTGGACGAGCCAGAAGAGGGCGCGCGTGCATCGTCGAGCGGGCCGATTAGCGCCAAGACGACTTTCGCCGACTACCTGACGATGAAGGGCGCCGACTACCAGAACGAGGTACTCGGCCCTGGCCGTGCTGCGCTGTTCCGAGAGGGCAAGCTGGCGCCGCGCGACCTGGTGAACATGAGCGGCAGACCGCTGAAGCTGTCAGCCTCAAGGAGATGTACTCGCAGTAGGGTAGCATCGGCGCATGACATTCCACCCGAGATCCCTGCCGGCGTCGCCGACGCTGCCCGTGCCGCCGGCGTCACCCAAGCCCATGGCTATCGACGATCTCGCGGCCGCGCTGGCTAAGATATCAGCGATCGGCATGGGCGGCGCGCCGGTCGCGCTTCCTGATGGGCGCGCCGTGATGGCCGTCGATCTGGTGGCGCACGGCGAGGTGCCTGCGCATTTTGTCGTAACGAGCAGGAAATAGTTTTACTCCCATGAGTATTGATCAGTTTGCAAAGATATAATTAATATCAGTGCAAACTTCGTGTCGATGCAACTCGATGCGATCAATCCTCAAGGAGGGCGTATTTTGTCGAATATCATGTGGTTTCTGCTGGGTGAGTTCCTGATCGTGATGGCAATGGTTTATTTGATCCGTACAGTAAATGGTCAGGATGCGGAAAGTAGGCAGCTTTACTTCGGGTCGGTCGTGCTGACGGCCATGACCTTGGTCTTCATCCTATCAATGGCGATGTATTACTGGGCAGAAGGCGCGGAAATTCAGGCGCGCGCGCAGAAGATATTTGAGGCCTGCCTCCAAGTTATCCCTCCGCTCTTGACGCTGGTGATCGGGTTTTACTTCGGCAAGCGGAGCGAGACCAAGGCGGTGTCAAAGCCGGAAAATACCTAAACGAATTACAGCCCGCTCCGGCGGGCTTTTTTTCTATGAAAGCAAATTAAGCTTGGGCGCAATTTGACGCGTCGGTGGTCTAACGCGGATTGAGTTGATTTAGGATGTGATGTCTCGTCATACCGCCCGTGCCGAGCCGGTCGAAGAGCACCGGCTTACTGCTTGCCTGACCACTTGCGCGGCGTGCGGGCAGCCGATGCCTGTGGCCTATACTGCTGTGGTCAAGTCATTTCGGACACACGCTAGGTTAGCGAACAGCCGGCTTGCTTCGCCCCAAGTCTCGGAAACGATAGCCCATGCAAGCTTGCCGTGCCGATTTGTTAGCTGTAATGGCATCCCTTTTTGGGCGCATTGGTACCAATACCTTTCATTGTCGTGGATGGTCACCATGACCGACATCGGCGTTGTCAGGCCCAACGCACACGGACAGGCAATGATGAGTACAGCAAGCCCGTCGACGAAACCGAATACCCAAGCTGGATCGGGGCCGAATATGTCCGATATGGCCACTGCGACGGACCGCGGCAAGGTCCACCAGAACCTGCGCCTGACATCGGCCAGTTCAGGATTCTCCTCGCCGTCGAGCGAAGGGAACGCCGGTTCCAGCGCATCCTGCATAGCGGGCAATTGCCCCGCTTGGCACGCCGAATTTCCGGATGCACCGGATCACTGCGATCCCGATGGGAACTTCATCGGGATGGGGCTACCAGAACATGATCGTGCAGCCGCTCGCCCGCAAAGGGAATCGTGGACCTTCCTCACTGCCGGCTTCTTTGCTCGAAACAATGCCTGCGATGCGATGCGATGCGATGCGAGCGCGATTGCGCCGGCAAGGGGCGTCAACGCGCACTGCCTTGGCGATCACTGACATTTCCGCATCACCGTCATGTGCTTCTGCAACATGTCGGGCGATATTGATTTCATTTGCTCGTCGATGATCGCCGGAGGTCCTTCCGGCGTTCTCGTGCCCTTCATCTTCTTGTGCATGTTGCACATTGCGTTCATCTCGCCTGTCTGCGATGCAGGAAACGCTGCGAACCGTGCGTAAGCGTCCTCTCCTTCGCTCTCATCAGGCATACCAGGCGCCAACATGGTCAATTGTTTGACGCACCTCAAAACATCCGGCAACGGTTCAGATCCGGGCCGCGCCAGCAGTTGACCGACGCCGCAAATATGGCCGCCGTCGCGTACGCGGCAGCGACACGTTGCCGGCCGCTCAGCTGCCCTGCCCGCAGGGCAGGCCATGGCGTTCGCAAGATGCCTGGAGCAGCCTGTGTGCGGCATCCGGCACAAGCGACTTGCAAGGGCGGCGTGACGCGGTGGGAGATCTGCAGACACCATGCGTCATGAGGGAGGGAACCCTGGAGGTATTCCGGTGTCAGACAGTGCAACGCCCCATTGATGGCGGTCGACCTGGCACAAGGCCGCCGGCGATGGCTGCGCGGCGCAAAGCAAGGGGGCGGGGCGCTCGTGAACCGGAACCGGTTCTGTCAGTTCATTCAAACAAGGTACGATCAACGAACGAGGGGCCGACAAATGGATCAGAGCTTGCAGGTGGCGGAACGGGCGCATCCCCATGCCGGGGTTGCTATTGCGTCGCGCGAACCCGGGATACGTCCAGTCACGGCGCAGTGGGCATGGGCGACGGCAGGATTGTCGCCGATGTCGACGTGGACAGCGTATTGGGACTGGGCCTGGCATCTGGCGTGTTCTCCCGCGAAACAGGGTCAACTGGCGATCAAGGCCGGACGCAAGTACGCCAGGCTGCTTCGGACCTTCACAAACCTACCGTGCGACGGCTGCCCGCCATGTATCGAACCATTGCCGCAGGACCGCCGTTTCAGCGCGCCGGAATGGCGGATGTGGCCATTTAACCTCGTGTATCAGTCATTCCTCCTCACTCAGCAGTGGTGGCACAACGCCACGCAAGGCGTACCCGGTGTGACGCCGCATCATGAACAGTTGATGATATTTGCCTCACGCCAGCTCCTGGATATGGTTGCGCCATCGAATTTCATCGCGCTCAATCCGGTCGTCTTGCACGAAACCTTTCGGCGCGGCGGCCGAAACCTGTTGGAGGGAATGTACAATTGGGCCGTCGACAGCGTGCGCCTGCTTGCCGGCGTGCCGGAAGCGACCGCCGACGCGTTCCTTCCGGGCCGCGGGGTCGCCATCACCCCCGGTAAGGTTATTTATCGAAATCGCCTGATCGAACTGATCCAGTATGCGCCGCAGACCGACACGGTGTACGCCGAACCGGTGCTGCTGGTACCGCCATGGATCATGAAATATTACATACTCGATTTGTCGCCACCCAACTCACTGGTCAGGTTTCTAGTTCGGCAGGGGCACTCGGTCGTGATGCTCTCGTGGCGCAACCCCGATGAAAACGATCGCGAGCTCGGCATGAACGACTACCTCGCCAGCGGGGTGCTGTGCGCCATCGACATCGTCGAGGCGACATTCCCGGGCAGGCGAATGCATGCGCTCGGGTACTGCCTGGGCGGCACCTTGCTGGCCATCGCTGCGGCAGTGCTGGGAAGGCGCGGCGACACGCGCCTCAGGTCGCTGACCCTGCTGGCGGCCCAGCTTGATTTCTCCGAGCCCGGTGAGCTGGGCATCTTTATCGACGAAAACCAGCTGGCCTACCTCGATGCGCTCATGGCGCGGCAAGGCTATCTCGACGGCAAACAAATGCAAGGCGCGTTTGCGCTGCTGAATTCAAAAGACATGGTCTGGTCGCGCATCGTGCAAAACTATTTGCTGGGCCGAAGCGGGCAGCCACGGACCGAACTGGCCGCATGGACTGCGGACGCCACCAGAATGCCTTACAGGCAGCACAGCGAGTATCTGCGCCATCTGTATCTTCACAACGATCTCGTCAATGGACGCTATGTCGTCGATGGGAAGGCGGTATGCCTGGCCGACATCAGGCTGCCAATCTTTGCGCTGGGCGCGCGGCGCGATACTGTGGCGCCATGGAAGTCCGTGTACAAGGTCCACGCGGTCACCGATGCGGAAATCACCTTCTGTCTTGCCAGTGGCGGACACAATGCGGGCATTGTCGCGCCGCCAGGCCCATCGGCGGACGAAAAAAGTTACCAGATTGGTGTGCGCGATGGCGGGGCGCCCACCGTGGATGCTGAGCAATGGTGGCGACAGATGCCTAATCGCCCCGGCTCCTGGTGGCCCGCGTGGGCCGATTGGCTGAAACAGAAATCGGGTGAGCGCGTCGAAGCCGGCGCTGTGTGGCGCGCCAGCGCCATGCTCGACCCGGCGCCCGGGCGTTACGTTCTCATGGCCTGATGACCGGCGCCGGCCGCACGGTGACGGCGCGCCTGTTACCGTGCATCGCGCCAGTTCCGCTCGGCTTCCCGGCCAGGCCGCCCCGGTTCGCCCGCCGGGCGGATGGCGAGGTGGTGAAAGGCGAAGTAGCGCCAGTCGATGTGGCCTGAGATAGCGTGCATTCCATTAGTTCCCTGTAAACGCACGCCATATGAGAGCGCGCAAATCGTGGCGAACGGCTTTGGAGCGGCGCTTTTGGAGCGGTACGATGGTATTTTTTTCGCTGCGTCGTGGCGCGTCGCTTTGCAGAAATCACTCTAACGGAGGTCGAAAATGGTCATGATAACCCGAGCTTTACCCTTGGTGGCGCTGGTCGGCGCACTGTCGCTGATAATGTCGAACAGCCTGGCTGCGCCGCCGAAAAAGGGGGCGTCGGCGCAGGGCGACGAGTCTGCTGAAACAATGCAGAGGCAGGAATACGCCGCAATAAGGCATGTCAACGATGCCGTTGCGGTGGTGCGCAGGCTGAACGCCGACGCGCGCATGCATTCCTTGCTGCGCAAGGCGAAAGGTATTTTCCTTGTCCCCACCTACGGCCGCGCCGCGTTAGGGCTCGGCGCTGCCGGCGGCGCAGGGGTACTGCTGCTCAAACGCGATGACGGATCGTGGAGCTCGCCGGCCTTCTATTACATTGGCAGCCTCAGTGCCGGTGCCCAGGCAGGCGCGGAGGGCGGCGCAATCGCGTTTGTGCTGAACAACGACAAGGCGGTCAACAAGTTCCTTCAAAAAAATCTGTTTTCGCTCAGTGCGGATTCGGGACTGACGATCGTCAACTGGAATGCAAGCGCGCAGGGAAGCATCGGCGATGGCGATGTCACTGCGTGGACCGGCACGCGCGGGCTGTTCGGCAATGTCGCCACGGTGGGACTCAATGGCATCGGCTATAACCAGAACCTGACCAACGCCTTTTATCGGCAGAACGTCTCCATCAGCGATGCAGTGGGCGGAAAATTCAACAATGATGGCGCCGACGTGCTGCGCGCTACCCTGCGGGATGGCGCGCGTTGACCGGCCTCGCATTGCCGGGAAGAATGAAGGTGGCCCGGCCCGGCGGCTCCCGACCCGGCAAAATTTGACGTCGGTAAAAACGTTCAGCCACTTTCATTGATCGGTGAATGAGTCAAAACCAAGGGGGAAAGCATGTCCTTGAAGACGATTGTCGTGCACGTCGATTCCACGCCCGGATCCGGCGAGCGGGTCAACATTGCTGCGCAACTTGCGATCGACGACGACGCGCATCTGATCGGCCTGGCCACCACCGGGTGGTCGTCGTTTGTGTTCGCCACGGGCGCCATCGATCCGATGGTACCGCCGTTCTCTCTGGAGCTCGAGCCTGTCAGGCAGGAGTGTCGCACCGCACTTGCCGCTTTCGAAGCGCAGGCGTGCGCGCTCGGTGTCGCATCCCTGGAAACGCGGATGGCGGAAGAGGAGGCGGGCATGGCGCTCGCCCTGCATGGCCGCTACAGCGACCTCATCGTGCTGGGACAAACCACGGGCGCCAGCAGCAGTGTCCTGGTGCGCCGCGATTTCCCCGAGTATGTCCTGCTCAATTGCGCCGCGCCCGTGCTGGTGATCCCCGCCAGCGGCAGCGTCGGCAGGGTCGGGCGCAAAGTGCTTGTGGCGTGGAATGGCAGCATGGAGGCGCGGCGGGCCGTTGTCTCAGCCATTCCCGTGTTGCAGCGCGCCCGGCAGGTGAGTCTGGTCATCATCAATCCGGAGCGGCCTGGAATGGACGAGGGCGATGAACCCGGCGCCGACATGGCCCTGTATCTCGCGCGGCAGGGTGTGCGCGTTGACGTGCTCAGCCGCTCGACCAGGGGCGAGGCCGGAGATGCGATCATCGACGTGGCGACCGGATGCGGCGCGGACATGGTGGTCATGGGTGCCTATGGGCGCTCCCGCCTGCGTGAATTCATCATGGGCGGGGCCACCCGGACCATGCTCGAATCGATGCCGGTGCCGGTCTGGATGGCACACTAGCGTGGTGCGCCACGGCGCCTGCGCCGCTTACTGCATGTGCAAGGCGCGGGCGAGTGCCTGGTCGAGCCGGTAGATGTCGTTGGCGAACAGCGGTCGGCCGCGCCGGTCGGTGACGGCGGTCGCATAAAATAGCACCACGGGAACGGCACTTCCGAGCCGGACCGTGCGAGTGGGCCCCGGCTGCATGGCCTCACGCACGCTCTCGCTGTCCCATTGCGCCGTATCGGCCAGGACAAACTCGGCCAGTTCGGCCGGACGCTCCACCCGGATGCATCCATGGCTCAGGTCGCGCCGTTCCTTGTCGAACAGTTCGCGCGCGGAGGTCGCGTGCAGGTAAATATTCATCGGATTCGGCATGGCGAACTTGACCGCGCCAAGTACATTCCGGGGGCCGGGCCGTTGCCGGACACGCGCCGTTCCCGCACGCAACGCCGCCATGGAATCGGCCGTCCCCGCCGCAAGTATCTTCCCGCCGGCGGACACCAGTTCCATTGCGTTGTTTTTCAGGTAGGCCGGATCGCGTGCCAGCCTGGGGAGAATTTCCTTGCGCTCGATACTGCGCGGAACGTTCCAATAGGGGTTGAATTCAAGGTAGCGCATCTGGCCGACGAAGAGCGGGGTTGGCGTGCGGGCGGCGGCGCCGACAATGACCCGCATCTCGAGCGGTTCGGCCTGGCCGGGGTGGGCACTGTCGAATGCCCACAGCCGGAACGCCGGAATATTGACGGCCACGATGCGCCCGCGCCGCACGGCGGGAAGCCAGCGCAGACGCTCGAGCGTCAGGATGAGCTGGCGCACGCGATGGGCGGGAGAGACGGCGAGCGCGGCCATGGTTGACGCGCCCAGCTCGCCGTTTGCGTCGAGGCCGTGGCGCGATTGAAAGCGCCTGATCGCTTGCGCGAGAGCGGCGCTGTATACCGCGTCGTCAGCTGCGGCATCGGCGCCGGGCAGGTCGCCGAGCAGTATGAGGCGCTGCCGTACGGGAGGAATGCCCGCATACGGCCTTCCCACGATGAGTTTGCCTCCATGCGGCAATGCGGAGATCGGCGGCCATTGCCCGGCCAGGCTGGCCAGCGTGCGGTACTCGGCCAAGGTCTTCTTGACCCGCCAGTACAAGGCGACGCGCGGCGCGGCGTCGTTGGCCAGTTGGGCCACGCCATCTTGCACCAGGGCGCGTCGAAGCTGCTCGACCGGATCGTAGTCCGGGCCTTGCTCGGCTGCCGGGAGAGCGGCGGGCTCCGGGGGCGCCCGGCCGAAATGCAGGTGCGACAGCAATTGGAGTACCGCGCCGCTGAGTGCAACGTCGACCGCCGCGCCGTGCGCCGCAGGATCGTCCGGCTGGCCCGGCACGGCCGCGAGGCGATAGGCGGACGGTTCGAGGCCATGGGCATGCGCTTCCTGCAGCAGTTGCAGCGCCTGGCGCGCGTGCCGTCCATCGCCGCCGCTCCAGAGCGGGCGGTAGCCCTCCGCTTCGTAGAGCCGCGCGACCATGTCCTGCGCAGCGGCGGGCAGGGCGTCCGGCCGGGCAATAGCCGCCCTGATGGCGGCGCTGCTGGCAAACGCATCCTCGCTGTTGCTGGCCGGCGCGGACAGCAGTAGCAGGAGCAGTAGTAGCATGTGTAAGGTGATGCGGGTGGCCCCGAAGTGGGTTTGGCGATCCAAGATTGTCCCCGGCAAATTGTGGTGTTGGAAAATTGCGCTGCTTCGCCAGCGGCGCCCGGTTGCGCGCCCCCCACGCTCGCCCCGCCGCGCACTACGGTGGCGTAAGAGGCGCGCTGCCATGGCGCTCTCGGCGCGGCTGCCCGGCGAGACCAGCGGCGCACTTGGCCGGCACCTTGCGCACGCGGTCGAGCCTCAGCGCGACGATGCGCGCCGACGCGACCGCCGACCTCGCGGTCTCTAAGCGGCCGACGGCCAAGCTGCCTGTTTCCACCGGCACCGGCGCGGTGGGAATGTCGCGGACGCAGCCGGCAAACCGGCCCCGCCGCGCCTGTATGTCATTCCTGCCTTGCCGGAGCGTCGGCCGCGTACCGATCGGCGCTCATGACGACTGGAAAATGCAGCTGCTGCATTTTCATCGGAGCGGTCACCGGGCCAACCAGATCGCGTCCGAGCAGTATGGCCATTGATTCGTCCCGCGTAAAGCGGAGCACGCGCACGCCTGTCAGCTCCTGGGGCCTTTCCGGCAAGGCGACGGCTACGATGTGGTGCAATATGCTCCTTGAAGCCGAGTCCCGGAACTATCTTGCATAATTGCTGGCATTGAAAACAGTACGCGGACTTATCGGGGGCCGACCGATGAAATGCGAAGCGTGTCCGCACACTTTGATTCACCTCAAACGATACCGATTTTTCCCGCATACAGTGGACTGATCGAGGAGGGACCCGACGCTCGCCGGCCCGGACGGGTGATGTGCGCGCCGGTCGAGATCGGCCAGCTTCGCCGGCGTTACGGCGTCGAGGCCGATATCGTCCCCGGAACCGGTGAGAGCGATCTCGGCCACGCGCTGATGGAACCGGCGTGCGTTAACCGCTTCTGGGTGGGACCACCGGCAGGGTGCCGTTATCCGCCAGCCTGCCGCTGCTGATGTCGGCATGAATCCGCGAAACGGGATGGGAGGAAGCATGGCCCGCACAGCCTCGGTTACCGGCGTGCTGCAGTTCACGCACGATATCGGCCCGGTCGACATCTTCGCCAATAGCGCCAGCATCCCGGCCGATGTCATGCTGCGCCACATGACACCTGAGCGGTGGCCGACAGTGCTTCAGGACGACCCGGGGTCGATGTTGCGTATGTCGGGCGATGCCATCGTATCCATGCGGCAGCGACAGTTCGGCCGCATTATCGACATCGGTGCGGTCAATGCCCGGCAGGGGCAGGCGGGCCAATGCAACTACGCCGCGAGCAAGGCAGGTGTCCCCGGGCTGCCCAGGGCGCTGGTGCGCGAATCGGCATCGAGGCACGTGACCGTCAATGCCACCGCACCGGTCTGTTGCGACACCGGCGTGGTCGCCAGCCGCGCGCCCGCGACGCCGCAGCGGACCGAGGCATCGATCCCGTCGGGCCGGCTGGACTTGCCCGCCGAAGTCGTCCGGGCGGCGGCTTGTATCACGGGCGCCACGGTCGATGTCACCGGCGCCCAGTCGGTGCGGTAGGTCGCCATGCCAAAGACAATGGACGCCATGGTCATGCGCGCTGCGGAGGACGGACTGCGGCTCGAGCAGGTCGCCGTGCCGCGGCCCGGCGAACACGATGTGCTCCTGCAGGTGAGCGCCTGCGGCGTCTGCCGTACCGACTTGCATATTCTCGATGGCGATCTTGCACCGCACCGGCATGCGCTGGTCCCCGGCCACGAGATCGTCGGCCGCGTCGTGGATGCCGGCCGCCGCGCGCGCCGCTTCGAACCGGGCCAGCGTGTCGGGGTACCGTGGCTGGGATCGACCTGCGGGCGTTGCGGGTACTGCCTGAGCGGGCGCGAGAACTTGTGCGGCCGGGCGCGCTTTACCGGTTACGACCGCGACGGTGGCTATGCGCAGTACGCGGCCGCCGACGAGCGCTATTGTTTTGCCTTGCCCGAGCGGTATGACGATCTGCATGCAGCTCCGCTGCTGTGTGCCGGCTTGATCGGCTACCGCGCCCTTGCCATGAGCGCGCCGGCCGGTCCGCTCGGCTTGTACGGGTTCGGAGCGGCCGCGCATCTCGTGGCGCAACTGGCGGCCCAGGGCGGACGCACGGTCTTTGCGTTCACCCGGCCAGGCGATGTCCGTTCGCAGCAGTTCGCCCGCTCCCTGGGCGTGTCCTGGGCCGGCGCGTCCGGCGACAAGCCGCCAGAGCTGCTCGGCGCCGCCATCCTGTTCGCGCCGGTCGGCGCCCTGGTGCCGCAAGCACTCGCCGCCAGCGCAAAAGGGGCGAGCATCGTGTGCGCAGGCATTCACATGAGCGACATTCCCGCCATGTCCTACGCCTTGTTGTGGGGCGAGCGCTGCCTGCGCTCGGTAGCCAACCTGACCCGGCAGGACGGCGAGCGCTTCTTTCGCCTGGCGGCCGACCATGCCTTGCGCATCGTCCCGGTAGCGTTCCCGCTCGGCGCTGCCACCGAGGCGCTCGGGCGTCTGAGGAGCGGAAGCATCGATGGCGCCGCCGTGCTCGCGCCATGGGCCCCGCCCGTAGCGGCGGGGGCGGCATCGTCGCCGTCAGCGCGGATGCCGTGAGCGCCGCCGCTGCGCCCGGCCTGGACGGTGTCGACCTGTTCGTCCCGCCGATCCCGTGTCCGCGCGGCAGGTCGCAGCCCTCTTCGCACCGGTGGATACCGATGCCATGTTGACGCTCGATGTTCATAACCTGTCGGTCTAGCGGAATGCACTTCGTTGCCATCCTGGAAACCTGTTCTGTTCTTCCCTGTTCGCCGATGCGATCGCTGCCGTCGTGGCCGGCCGCTGTGCGTCCTCGCGCCGGCGTTCTCGGCCTTTGCCGAGAACGCCGGCGGGCACGACGTGTTGATCGTGGATGACACGATTGCGAGCGGCAGCACGCTTGCCCGTTGCGCCAGGACGTGCCGGAAGCGCGGCGCCTGCCAGGTGTATGCGGTCGCCGCGCATGGTCTGATTACGGGTGAGGCGAGCCGTACCCTTGGGGAAGCCCAGGTCGACCGAATTCCTGTCAACGATACGGTTCCGCAGTTCAGGCTGGCGTACGGACCGGTTCGGGCGAAGTTGCAGCTGCTCGCTTGCTGGTCGCTGCTGGCTGGGCGTACGCGCCGCAAGCAGCTGCGACGCCGCGCGCGGCGGCGTCATCCGTACGGCCCGAGGCTTACCTTCGGCTCGCCGCCTCTGGCTTGTGCGCCTGCCCTGGTTTGTCCGGCCCGTGCGTCTCCTGGCGCGGCGCCGCTGGTTTTTTCCGGCGCTGGGCATCTCCCTGGTCGAAGAAATGGTAGCGCTGGCCTCCCTGCAGCTTGGCCAGGTACATGGCCTGATCGGCTTGGTTCAGCAAGGCGTCGATACTTGTCGCATCGGATGGGAAAATCGCAATGCCGACGCTGGCGCGAATGGTGAACCGGTGTTTCCGGAACTGGAATGGACGGGCGAGGGCGTCCAGCAGCTTTTGTGCCAGCAATCCGGCACTGGCACGGCTGTCGAGGTCGGCCAACAGCACCGCGAACTCGTCGCCGCCGATCCGAGCGACGGTGTCCGAACGGCGGATGCCCGACTGCAGTCTCTGTGCCACGGCGGCGAGCAACTGGTCGCCGACGTGGTGGCCGAGCGTGTCGTTGATGGCTTTGAAGCCGTCGAGGTCGAGGAACATCATTGCCAGCGGCTGCTCGGAGCGCAAGGCGCTCAATGCCGCTTTCTGTGCGATGTCGTCCAGCATGGCGCGGTTCGGAAGGCGGGTCAGGACGTCGTGGTAAGCCAGGTAATGTTCGTGTTCGCGCCGCGCTTCGCGCTGCGTGATGTCATGCTGTACCGCGACGAAGTGGCGAATCGCACCCTGCGCGTCGCGCAGCGGGGCCACGGCTTCCTCGACCACGTAGAGCGTCCCGTCCTTGCGCCGGTCGATCACGTCGCCGCGCCAGATCCGACCCGCCCGCACCGTGTCCCACAACTGGCGATAGAATGCGGCGTCGTGCCGGCCCGATCGAAGCACGCTCGGGGTATGGCCGAGGAGTTCCTCGACAGCGTAGCCGGACAGTTCGCACAGGGCGCGATTAGCCCACAAGATATTTCCCTCGCTGTCGGTGAGCATCGCCGGCGCGGGAAACTGTGCGAAGGCCTCGGTCAGGAGGCCATCGGGCGCCGATGCGGAACCATCGGCTTGTTGGTGCGGCGTCATGTGTGCCCCGCGGGAGAGTTCAAGACCCGGACAGCTTGGATCTGGCCGGCGCCGGGAAGTTCATCCGCCGTTCGCGGCGGCGGCGCCAGCGTAGCGCCGGCCGTTTTGCCGATGCGCGTGGCGACAGAACAAACTGCGCGCGTCTCGATTTTCCTTGGCACAAGGGAATTCGTTGACGATCGCTTGCGCATGGACGGCATGGAAACCGACCGCGCCGACCTTGTCACCGCCGAAATTTCCGGTATCAAGAAAGAACCTCTCACGGTCTCAGTGGGCGGCAACGAGGTCACGATCAGCGGGCAGCGCGTGGCCGTGACGGAGCGCGGAAGGGCGGACTGCGCTCCGCGAGCGCCAAAGGCACGAACTTGCCGCGCGTTGGCTGAACCAGTATCCCGACGCGACAGGCGACCATGACGGCCTGGGCGTGTTCCGCCTCTAGCGCACCGGGCGCGCCCTGTTACGGTGCAAGCGTTGCGCTCTTGCTGGACAGCCAGGCCGGCGGCACCCCACTGCACTATCTGCGATTTGCGCTTGAGTCGACCCGGCCGCGCCATACGATCCCGCGACGACGGCGCTGCTTTATGCAAGGCTGCGTCATCTTGACCGTGGCGTCGTTGCAGCAGGCTTGCCGGTGATGGTCGACGCCGGCTTACCGGAGCGCGCAACGCATCCTCTTCAAGGAACTGGCGAACGATCTCGATGTGCCATTCGTCGTGTTCTCGATACAGGCCGACGAACGCATGATGCGCGAGCGCATCGTCAGCCGGTCCCGCATGCACCGCGATCCCTCGGATGGCGGTCTCGATACGTTCGGGCCCCAGCTTGCCACCAGCGACCCGCTGTCCGGCGATGAGACAAGTGAGCTTGTCTGTGTAGGCGGAGACGGGGCGGCGGGCGATGTGTCGCTCCGAGCGAGCCTTGTCACGGTGTTCGACCGATGCGGGCACGGGCGCGCGGAAGCTGACCGGATTGCCGTGTCGAGGCCGTGTTCGCGGAGCACGGTCCAGCGGGCTTCCTTGTGCAAGCCGCGCGCGATTGAGGCGCATCAAACGTCGTGCTTCGCAGCGGACCATGCTCGAACAGCGCATCCGGTCGGCCGCGCTGCGCACGCCCGGCGGAGTTCGGATGTCTCCTATAACTTTTCAGATAGTGAGGATCCAATGATCAGTGACAGCGAAGTAAGAAAGAACGTAGAGCATGAGCTCGAGTGGGATGCACGGCTCGACGCGTCAGAACTGGCAGTAACGGTGAAAAGCGGTGTCGTCACACTGACGGGCGCTGTGCACTGCTATGGCCACAAGGTGGAAGCCGAACGTGCAGCCAAGCGGGTCAAAGGCGTTTATGGCCTGGTCAACGAAATCGACGTGCGGCTCGCCAGCGACGGCCGTACCGACGCCGAGATCGCCCACGATGCCGTAGCAGCGCTTCAGCTGCAGTTGCCCATCTCGGCGCAATCGGTCAAGGTCATCGTCGAACATGGACATATCCGGCTGGAAGGGAAGGTAAACTGGGACTACCAGCGCCAGCGCGCGGAGGGCGCCGTGCGCAACCTGCGCGGGGTTAAGAGTGTGCAAAATCAGATAACGATTGCGCCAGCGGTCTCACCGCGGGACATCCGGGGCGAGATACAGGCCGCGTTCCATCGGCATGCCCAGATCGAGGCCAATCGCGTGACGGTAGGGGTGCAATCCGGTCATGTTGTTCTGGCGGGCACCGTCAGAACCTGGGCCGAACGTGAGGAAGCCGAGCGTGCGGCGTGGATGGCACCTGGCGTGGTCGGCGTACGCAACAATATTGCGATCGGCCCATAGACCGGCGGGATCGCCACGCGCGTTCGTATGCGCCCAGGTACGACGACGTTGGTAGCACCTCGGCTACAGCTGGCACTCGCGCCCGCCGTGGCGGCAGCGGGTGCCGGCGCGCGCCATCATCCGGAAAGCTGGGCTGGCTCGGCACAGCACGCGATCATGTCGCGTATGTCGCGTATAGCGCTCTGGCTGTCGCCTGCCGAGATATCCACGGCGCGGATGGGGGCGGGCAGCATGACCACCCTGAATCCGTTCGTGAGCGCATCTTTCACGGTGTCCGGCACGCGATGGTGCGTCGCCAGGCCCCCGATAACAGCCGCCGGCGCCCGCTTGCGCAGTTGCGCGGCCAGGCCGGTCCCTTTGAAACCGGAGTACGCATCGGGCGCGCCGACTAGGCGCCGGCCGGGAAGGTTTTTGGCGCTTCCCCCATTCCCATTGACTGGTCCATTCCGGCGGCGCGCTGTCAACGGCGATTTTAAACTGGTACAGTTTTCGTCGAGCCAGCGCTGTAAAACGGATACACCGCCGTCACCGGCCACCCCATGTGTTCAGCCAATTTCCGTGAGCTCGCACGCACGCATCATGGCGGCCTGCCGCTGATGCTTGAGCCTGTAGCTTTCGCCCGCGATCGGCGCGATGTGCGCGCGGTGCGGCAGGCGGTCCAGCAGCGCCGCGGTCAAGGTCGTATCCTGTACCAACGCCGTGTCCCGCTGCCCGAACGCCAGCTTGCTGGTCACGAGCAGACTGCTGCGTTGGTACAAGGCGGCGCTCACCTGGAAGAACAGGTTGGCTTGCTCCCGGTTCATCGGCAGCTAGCCGATTTCGTCGACGATCGGCAAGCGGTACGCCTTGATCGCCCGGTGCACGACCGCCTTCAGGTTGTTCTGCGTATGCGCTAACGTGGCAGGTGTGGTCCGCCGCGTCAGGACGGCGGGTTCATTGCATTGTACTGGCCGCGAGAATTTCCGCCCCGGGGCCGTGCGAGAAGCTGTGTTGATACAGCTGAACATGATTTGTTCCCTGCAGTGTCGCCTGGTACAGGGCGTGGTCTGCATGGCAGAGAAGGGCGCCGGGATCCCCCCCATGCTCCGGCGATAGTGCCACGCCGATGTTCGCTTGCAGGTCGATGCGCTCGCCGCGGACTACAAACGGCATCGCCAGCGCGGCCTGCAGTCGTTTTACCATGGCGAGCACGGTATCGCGGTCGCTGATTCCAGTGGCCAGAATGGCTAGTTCGGCATCGCCCACGCAGGCAAGCGTGTCCGATTGCCTGACCGTGCTGGCCAGGCGACCGGCAAGCGCGCCAGGCAAGCCGCTGCCTGCGGCGATCAGGGGGCCGTGCAGATCAGGGTGGCCATCGGGTGCGATCCGGATCACGGCGGTGCGCTCGGTGCCGCGCGACGAGCGCGCGATGGCTGCGTCCAGTAAATGGATGAGCGTGGCCCGGTTGGGACGGCTGAAAAACAGGTCCATGCGCGTCTGGGTGCGCGCTGACCGGTCGAAATCGAGCTGTTGCGTGATGTCTTGCTGAACGGCGACGAAATGGGTGACGCTGCCGTCTTCGTTGCGCAGTGGCGTGATGACTTCGTTGGCCGCATACAGCGAACCATCCTTGCGTTTATCGATGACCTGGCCGCGCCACACGCGGCCGGACAGTACCTTTTGCCACAGCTCGGCGTAAAAGACCGGCCCTTCGATGCCCGAGTTCAGCAAGGCAGGCGTGCGGCCCGCTAATTCATCGAGCGTATAGCCGCTCAACGTGCAGAAAGCAGCGTTGGCCCACACGATCCGGCCTGCAGAATCGGTGATAAAGGTCGCATTTGCCAGTTCCTTGAATGCCTGGAGCAGGAGCGGCTGCAGGGAGGTTGGAAAGTGATATGGCGCTTGTACAGGGTTCATGACGGCGGTCTCCGGTTGTTCCTGGTTAGAGTCCGTTTGCGCGCCCGAGTTCAACGGCTTGTTTTGCTGCGCCAGAAAAGCTGCTCGACAGGGATTCATGGCGGCCGTGCCGAACCATACGATATGCTGCGGGACTGACCACCATGCGCATCAACGCCGGGAGACATGTCATGGTCAAGCCGATCGTCGTGACCGGTATCGTGGCGGCGGTGGCGGTAACCGCCCGCGCAGTCCTGTTTTATGTGACACGCGACTTAGGCACGTCGTGCATGGCGCCGCCAGATCCTCGCGCGCTCGCGTTCGCGCGTCGCTTCGGCTTCCGTGATGTCCTGCCGTGCCGCGACGCTATAACGGGATCGCGCGTTGCTTCTCGTACGGCAGTCGCGGCGGGATCGCTCATGTACCGTCAACTGATCTGCGCCAGGCCCGTGTCCGCGCCATGCCATGCCCGCTCTCATCGTGGACGCAGCTGGCAAGATGGGCACGATGGCTGCGCGAGCGCAGCTGTACCGGGTGCGCACTGGCGCTGCGACTTTCCTCATCGCCTGTGGCGGGAAGCAGGGGAAAGGGCAGCTTGCGTGACCGCTGCGCCCGCAAGGCGTTCGCAAACAAGGAGACAGCCTGCCTTGACGATGTGGCTCAGGGCCATGGCGAGCGCGCGAGCGGAGCAGGAGTTGCCCGCGCATTTTGTCCGTATGCTGCTGGAAAACGTGTTGAAGTAGCGCATTGCCAATGTCAGACGTTTGAGCCCCCGCTTGATGTAGCGCAGAGATCATGCGCTTAACACGCCCATGATTAAGGTTCCTTGCATGCGTTAGCGCCGCTGACGCCGCATACGAGCGGTTCATCGTTGGGGGGTGGGTAGTGCGCAAAACGATTATGGTTCACGCGGGTACCGTGGCGCGCAACGCATTGAATGATGCTGGTTTGCCCGCCCGGACGACGCACCGGGCATTTCAGGCGCGTGGTCGCAGGCGGTGCCGCGGGCGAGCTTACCTCATATGAGCGCATCGATCCACCCTGGGGCGCCCTTGCTAGGGATGAAGGGCTTGATTGTCGGAATCGCCAACGCCGACAGCATCGCATACGGTTGCGCCCGCGCGATGCGGGCCCAGGGAGCCGACCTGGCTGTTACCTACCTCAACGACAAGGCGGAGCCGCATGTCCGGCCCCTGGTGCAGGCGCTCCAGTGTCCGATCATCGTTCCTTGCGATGTTGAAAAAGCAGGGGAGCTGGAAGCTGTCTTCGCCCAGCTCTTGCAGCGTTGGGGACGGCTGGACTTCGTGTTGCATTCGATTGCCTATGCCCCCCGGGATGCGTTGTGCGGACGGGTTACGGATTGCCCTGGGACCGGCTTTGCGCGTGCCATGGATGTGTCGGTCCATTCCTTCATTCGTATGGCGAAGCTGGCCGAACCGCTGATGACCAGTGGCGGATGTCTGCTGACGATGAGCTATCTTGGCGCACAAGAAGTTGTCAGGCAGTATGGCGTGATGGGGCCGGTGAAAGCCGCGCTCGAGGGGGTGGTCCGCTATCTTGCCGCCGAGCTCGGTCCTAGCGGCATCCGCGTGCATGCCATCTCGCCGGGACCGCTCAAGACCCGGGCGGCGTCCGGTATTCCTGAATTCGATTCCTTGCTGGAGCTGGCGGCAAAAAAAGCGCCGCTGCACCAACTCGTCACGATCGACGATGTCGGCATGGTCGCGGCTCTGCTTGTGTCGGAAGGCGCCCGCGCCCTGACTGGCAACGTCATCTATGTCGATGCCGGGTATCACGTCGTCGATTGAGCCTCGTTCGGTGCAAGCTTCTGTAGCGATGCTCTCCCCGACGCCTTGAGGCGATGAGTTCATGGCGGCAACGGCAATCCGTGCCCTGGCAGGTATCGACACGGCGTCGTGCCTGCGTTGCGGCGGCCTGCAATAAGACAGGCCGCTGCCCAAGTTCAGTCCTCAAGCCCGAAAAACGCCAAGGTCGCCGCATACGCATCGGCCCGCACCTGTCCGACCGGCACCCCACGCGCGCTGGCGAGCAGCTCGGCAACGCGCGCCAGCGCCGCCGGCTCGTTCCTGCCCGCAATGCCCGGGGTGTAGCCGGGCGGCGTCAGGTAGGGCGCGTCGGTTTCCAGCATCGTGCGCGCGGGCGGGATGGCGTGCAGCGCCTGCAACAGGTCGTGATTGCGGTTCTTTTGTCCGACCCAGCCGGTAATGCCGAGATAAAAACCGCGTTCGATATACGCTCGCGCGACCGCCTCGTTGCCGGTGAAGCAGTGCACCACACATTTCGGCAGGCGGCCCTGGAAGTTGTCCAGGATGGCCAGCAGGTCCGCTGCGGCCTCCCGCTCATGCAGGAACATGGGCTTGCCGATCGTGCAGGCCAGCGCGACATGGGCTTCCAGCGCGGCACGCTGGACCATGCGCGGCGACAGGTCGCGGTTGTAGTCGAGCCCGGTTTCGCCCACCGCCACCGCATTCGGATGCGCGAGCAGTTCGCGTAGTTGCGCCAGGGTGTCGTCGTCGAACCCGGACGCGTAATGGGGATGGACGCCGGCAGTGAAGTAGCCCGTGCCGGGCGCCATCTGTTCCGTCAGCAGCGCCACCTCCCTGGACGTGGCGAGCGAGGTGCCGGTCAGGATGAAGCGCCCGACACCGGCCTCATGCGCCCGCGCGATCACTTGTTTCCAGTCACGCGAGAAGCGGTGGCTGGCGAGGTTCAGTCCAATGTCGATCAGGGGCGGTGTCAGCATGCCCGGCATTGTCGATGGCAAGTTGGTAGTTTGTCAATGTCGACGATGCCGGGCCATGCACGACACCATCAGCGTGCACGCAGGACGTGGCCGCAGGCGTTCCTCATTTCCTTATGCTTGCCTCTCAAAATATTGCTTCATTGCAAGGCTGCTGCGTAGCTCCGTCACGATCGCCAGAAGATCTTCCTGGCGTTTTCCCCCCGCTTCCGCTTCCGCTTGCGTAAGCGGCTGGTCCACATAGGTCTCTCTTCTGACGCCGGGGCGTCCCGCGATGCCGTACTCCTCGCCGCCAGTCTCGCGCGGATTGGGGTGGGAGACGACCGCCTCCGAATCGATCATTGCAATCGTATTGTCTATTTCACGTTCGACGACTGCTTTGACTCCGGCCATCAGCGGAGTCCAGGCAGATGCCCTCGTTTCGGTAGCCACCCTCTGATTGAAGCGCTCGTTTTTGTCAGCGTAGACTTCGTCCAGGCCAGAATAATCCTTGTGGTCCTCGGGCACCACTTTTTTCTGGGCATTTACGAGGTTGCCATCACTGTCCACCAATTCGTTTAGTTCTGTTGCCAAGGCCAAAATCGAACGATATTGCTCGTTATTTTTTAGCGCCTCACTATGGTTTGTCAGGCGCGTCAGCGTCGTTCCATTGAAATATTCATCATGCGATCCGTTCTTAAATGCAACCCAGGCGTTGTTTTCAACTTGTCGTGGATTTGTCAATCCCTCTTTGCCCTGCAACTCCGTCAGTAATCCTTCCAGTTTTTTCAGGGCGAGCGGTTTGGCGTTGTTTTGCGCATATGTTTTCATGGCGGCCAGGTCGTCTCGTGAAGCAGAGGTGGTCGCTAAAATATTGGGCACCCAATCCTTTGCCCATACACTCGCCAGTTCTTTGACGATCGACGAATAGTCGTCGTCATCTGGCAGCGTCGCTACTCGCTGAATCAGGATGGAAGGGATTGCCATGGTATTGGCCAGGGCCTTGTTCAGATGGATAAAATGAGCGGGCAGGGCTTCCAATTCGGCATCGTCTCCAGCTTGCGCTTCCAGATGCGCCAGCGCCGTGTCGTCGAGTTCCTTACAGAGTATCCCCATGTGACTTCGGTCCGCAGTGCTCGTGTCCTCATCTTGGGAATCCACTCTGGATCCGATGATCGCATCGGCGATCTCATCGCCGTTCAAGGATATATTCATCTGCGAGTAAATATTGCCACCCTGCAGTTTAGACGCCGTCGGCTCCACAATTTGCATGTTGTCGATCTCGATGGCGCTCTCCTGCGCGGTCGAGCGAACCCATCCCGTACCCACGCCTTTTTCCTTAAGAAGTTCGAGAAGCGCGTCCAGATTTGCCGAACCCAATTTGTTCGCCGCAGTTCTGACTTCCCCCAGCGCCGCTCTCATCTTTATGTGAATTTCCTGGATTTCCTTTCTGTCCGGGCTGCCATCCGTCTTGTTCGGGACGATGAAAGGCGGCATGCCGATCTCGACGACGTCTCCCGAATCGGTTTCCAGTTCGAATCCGATCCCGAATAAATCCGACTGTGGCGGCGTACGGGCGAGGATGATGTGCGATGCGGTACCTGCAAGCGAGTGTCCGGTAAATTCGTATTCGAAACCGACGCTGCGGTGCGACGACATGATGCTGTCTTTCGTATGCTTTGAAAGCAGCTTCGTTTGATAGGCCTTTTGTTCGGCGATAAAGTCGCCCGCCGACATGTCGGCTATTTTTTTGTACCCGTCTATTGGCGCAGCGCGCGCGCGCAATCTTCCGGGAAGATTGGCGCTCAACGATTTATGCGGCTCGGCATTGACCTCGGCAAATGCATCGGAGCGAATATGCGGCCAATCGTTGTCTTTATATCTGGCCTTATTTTCGGCAAAGAGTGGATGCCACATGTGGTTCTTTTCTGTTGCTTTGGCGTCTGCCTTGTGGTTGCGCAGTACTTCCTGATTCGGGCCGCGTCGTGACGGAACGACATGGTCGGGGTGGGTTTCGATCTCAAGGATTTTCCCTTCCGCCAGCGTGCCCACTTCTTTCCCGTGGAAGATCGAATCGCCTATTGGCGCCACGGTATTGGTCGTGCCGACCACTTTCACGAGCAGGCCGCGCATGGTCGCTTCTCCCGCTGCCGCAGCGGCCCGCGGCGAGGCGGCGTCGGTGCCTGGCGCATCCTGAGCGGCAGCGGGCGGCCGGTTCGCCTGCGCCGGCGCGGATTCTTCCTGAGGGGGGATGTGCAGCGACGAGACGCTGAGCGTGCGGGTCAATGAGGGAGTGAACACAGGTTTGTCCTCTTTTCACAGGTGAGGGGGAATCGGTAAGATGGACCTCGCCGTATCGATCGACGCGGCCACCGCTATCCCATAGGTGGCGGCAGAACCGCAGCCGTTCCATCGCTCCCGGCGTCTTTTCGCATGTGCGGCAGACCTGATGTGCGGCAAACCTGATGCGCCGCGAAGATTCCCGATCCTGTGCATGGAACCGGGCGCCCCTTTCCGCACACACATGGCGGCAAGGGCGTCGTCACGCGGATGGCGCCGGCATCACCGCTCACTTATCAGGGAGGGTACGCCGAAAGCCGGTGCGCGCCACGCCGCCGGCGGGAGGCGTCCGCATCGACACCATGGCCTCGTCACGCTCCGCGCTACACAGTTCCACGATCACCGCCTGCTCCATCATGCAGCCGCACGACCCCGTCGCCGACGCCAGCGGCCGCCGCCGCCGCGGCCTGGGCCGCAAGGACGCCGCCGGCCCCCGGCCGCTGTAGGCGCAGCATGGCGACCCAATCGATTTCATCCCTGCAAGCGCCGCTGCACCTGCACAGCGCGGCGCCGCTGGCGGCCGCCAAGCCCGCCGCCGAGGCAGGCAAGGCCATGGGCAAGGCCGACTTCGACGACCTGGCCGGCTCCGGCGCGGTCCAGGCCCATCTGCCCAAGGTGCGCACGCCGCTGATGCGCCGCCTGGCGCGCACGCCGGCGGCCCCGCAGCCGGCGGTCCACGACGACCACGACACACCGCTCAAGAGCGCCGCCGCGCAACTGATCGAGTCCCTGTCGCAGCGCTCGGACGACAGAGGCGAGCCCTGGCAGGGCACCGAAGACCCGCTCCAGCAACAAATGCTGCTGGAGCAGGCCCGCCAGCATCTCGAACACCTGCCCGACGACGGCAGCGGCAAGCGCGAGGCCCTCGGCGCCCGGCTCGATGCGATGCAGGCCGGGCTCACCGCGCGCCACGGTCCCGCCATTGCCCAGGGCAAGGGCCATGCCGACGCGCTGGAAGGCGCGCTCGCCGCGCAGGGCGCCGCTCCCGCCGCCTTGTCCGCCTTGCGCCAGCAGTTCGGCGCCCCGGTCAACGGCCGCCGCGATGCGCCGATGCCGCCCACCGCGCTGCTCGATATCCTGCTCAAACAGGCCGGCCCGGCCGGCGCCGGTACGGCGCTCGGCCGCCCGCCGGCGCAATTGCACGAGGAACTGAGGCGCCGGGGCCGTTCCGGACCGCGCCTGTGGCTGTCGCTGCAGGACGCCGCCAGTTTCCAGCTGGTCAACACCAGTTTCGCGATGGCCGGCGACCTGCGCCGCGAACTGTCGGACAAGGCCCAGGCCGCGCCCCTGGCCGGGCAGGGCGAGCTGGCCCGGCTGCTGCTGGGCCTGGGCGACGCGGACGCCGGCCAGGCCGGCCCGCTGCTGCGCCAGCTGGTCGACATGGAACACCTGAGCCCGCGCCAGCGCGGCGCCGCCTGCCAGGTCCTGCGCGCGGCCATCGCGCGCTGCCCGGACAGCATGTGGAGCGGCGCCGCGCCGTCCCAGCGCCTGGGCCTGCTCGACCAGCTGCAAGCGATGACGATCGAACACCACGCCGCCTTGCCGACCCTGTCGGCGGCGCCCGGCGACGCGCTGCAATCGCGGCTGCGCGAGGACCACCACAACAGCAGGAGACCATGATGGAAGACATCGCCGCACGCCTGGTACGCCAGGCTCGTCACGACCAGGTCGTGATGCAACAGCCGCAGGAGGACGGCCTGCAACTGCTGGCCTATCCCTTGCCGGACGGCGCGCTGGTCGCGCTCGGCTTCGGCCGCTACAGCGCGCACCGCGTGCTGCCCGAGCGCGTCCTGCGGCGCCGCGCGGTCCAGCCGTCGCGCTACGCCGGCTGGCTGCCGGCCATGCTGGGCGACGGCAGCTGGTACCTGGTGCGGCGCCTGCGCGACGACGCTTCCGGCCAGCCCGCCTTGCCCGACAGCGCCCAATGGCAGGCCGCGCGCGAGCTGCTGGCATGAGCCGCATCTCCTCCGCCGGCGGCGCAGGGCGCGCCGAGCTGCATGGCGGCGACGCCCATTTCGGCATCGCCGGCCCGTCCGCCCTGGACACCATCGTCCCGGTCAAGCGCACCGACCTGACGGCGTGGGAAGAATCGGCCTCGCTGTCGCCGTTCGATGCGGCCAGGCAGGAAACGCTGGCGCCGCTGACGCGCTTTCTCGGCGCGGCGCTGACGGTGGCCAATCCGGCCTGGTCGCGCGACCCCTTGCCCGGCTTGCGCGCGCTGCAAAAGCGCCTGGTCGACCATTCGCTGGCGCTCGATCCGGCCGCGCGCGCCGACAGCATGGAAGCGATCCTGGTGGTCGAAGACGCCGTGCGCCTGCGCCTGCGCTTCCAGCAGATGGAGCTGGCGCGTTTCGGCGCCGAGGCGGCCGCATGAAACTGCGCCAGCGCCACACCCCCATGCCGCTCGACCTCGCGGTGGCCATCGGCCTGCTGTGGGGCCACCTGAACAGCGGCCAGTTCGACCAGGCCTGGCGCCTGGGCCGCGTGTGCCGCCAGATCTGGCCCGACGACGAGCGCCTGGCGCTGCTGGTGGCCACCGCCCAGGTCGAGCTGTTCGACGGCCCCGACCCCGATACCCAGGCCTTGCTGGCGCGCGCCGCCTGCCCGTCCTGGAGCGCCGTGCTGGCGCGCCGCTGCGGCGCCGCCTGACCCCATCCACTCCCTTCACCATGCCAGGAAATCCGCATGCTCAATAGAATCGTCATGTACCTCAACGGGCTCGCGGCCCGCATGGCAAAGCGCGCCGAACTGGGGGCCGCCGGACTGGTGATCGCCATCGTCTTCATGCTGGTGCTGCCGATGCCGGTCTGGCTGCTCGACATCCTGATCGCGCTCAACCTGTGCGCCGCCGGCCTGATGGTGGTGGTGTCGATGTACATGGCCGGGCCGACCGCGTTTTCCACCTTTCCCACCGTGCTGCTGCTGACCACCCTGTTCCGCCTCGCGCTGGAGGTGGCCACCACGCGCCTGATCCTGCTCGAAGGCGATGCCGGCCACATCGTCGAAACCTTCGGCAACTTCGTCGTCGGCGGCAACCTGGTGGTCGGCCTGGTGATTTTCCTGATCCTGACCGTGGTCCAGTTCATCGTCATCACCAAGGGGTCGGAGCGGGTGTCGGAGGTGTCGGCGCGCTTTTCGCTGGACGCCATGCCGGGCAAGCAGATGTCGATCGACAGCGACCTGCGCTCGGGCCTGCTGACCCCCGACGAAGCCAAGAAGAAGCGCGCCACGCTGGGCCAGGAGAGCCAGCTGCACGGCGCCATGGACGGCGCCATGAAGTTCGTCAAGGGCGATTCCATCGCCGGCATCTTCATCGTGGTGGTCAACCTGGTCGGCGGCATCTCCATCGGCATGCTGCAGCACAATATGGCGGCGGGCGAGGCGGTGCGCAAGTACGCCATCCTGTCGATCGGGGACGCCCTGATCGCGCAGATTCCGGCGCTGCTGATCTCGCTGGCGGCCGGCATGATCACCACCCGCGTGCCGATCGGCGACGAGAAGCCGGGCGAGGAGGCCAGCAACATCGGCCAGGACATCGCCGCCCAGCTGTTCGGCGAACCGCGCGCCTTGCTGGTGGCCGCGTCCATCATGCTCCTGTTCGGCCTGATTCCCGGCATGCCGACCCTGGTGTTCCTGATCCTGGCCGTGCTGCTGGGCGGCGGCGGCGCGGTCGGCATGCTCAAGCCGCGCGCGGAGGCGGCCAGCCAGTTGCAGACAGCCGAGGTGGAGCGCCAGAACGCCGGCATCGTCGACCTGACCACGTTTACCGCCACACGCCCGTTCGCGGTGCGCATGGCGCCCGAGATGGAGGGGACGGAGGCGGCCGACAGCGTCATCCGCGCGGTGCGCATCATGCGCAACAATGTGCTCGACCAGAAGGGCATCCCGGACCTGCAGCCGGTCGACTTCGAGTTCCGCGCGACGGTGCCGGCCGGCCGCGTCCACTTCCTGATGGCCGAAATCCCGCTGATCGACGTCGAGATGCGCAGCGGCTGGGCGGCCAGCACCGAATCGGCCGAGCGGCTGGAGGAACTCGGCTTCACGGCGCAGGAAGACGCGCTGGTCGGCACGCGCCGGCGCCGTGTCTGGGTCGAGCTGGCCGACGAAGCCGGCCTGCAGGCGGCCGCGGTCAAGTACCTGTCCTGGGAGCAGGTGTTCGCTGCCGACGTGCAGGTCGAAATGCTGCGCAACTGCCAGATGTTCATCGGCGTGCACGAGGTGCAGCGCTTTACCGCCTGGGCCGACCGCCGCTTTCCGGAACTGGGCAAGGAACTGGCGCGCAGCGTGACCCTGCCGCGCCTGACCGAGGTGATCCAGCGCCTGGCGCGCGAGGGCGTGTCCTTGCGCAATGCGCGCCTGCTGCTGGAAACCACCCTCGAATGGGCGCCCAAGGAGCGCGATCCGGACGTCATCGCCGACTATGTTCGGCTGGCCTTCAAGCGCCAGCTGTGCCACGAGGTGGCGCGCGACGGCCTGATCGAGGTGGTGCTGCTCTCGCCCGAGCTGGAAGAACAGTTGCGCGCCGCGCTGCGCCAGACCAGCCAGGGTGCCTATTTGGAGCTGGACCCGGAACTGGAACAGGCCATTCTCGACCGCCTCGGGCAACTGGCCGGCACCGGGGGCACGCCGGCCGCGCCGCCGGTGCTGGTGACGGCGGCCGACATCCGGCGCGCGCTGCGCAACCTGATCGAGGAAGAGTTCTTTTCGGTGCCGGTGTTCGCGTTCGCCGAACTGACCCAGCACAGCCGCGTGCAGCCGGTCGGGATGATCGAGATGTAAGTACCCGTCCAGAAGTAGATGCGATTGTTGTCTTCCATGGCCGGCGCGCTGCGGCGTTGCCCAACGCTCGCGGTGCTCGCACTGCGTCGCGTCGGGCGCACGGCAATCGCGTCCGGTTCTGGGCGCCGGAATTTCAGATCTATTTCTGTTCGGGTACCTGGGCGCGGGCGGCAGGCGCGCGTGACGCAAAAAAGCGGCCCGGCGGGCCGCTTCGTCGCTTCCGCAAGGCCGATTCAAATGGCGCTGTTGGCGATCTCGTTGGCGCGCTTGTTGATGTCGGCCAGCGTCTTCAGCATCGACAGCATGTTCTGGACCATCATGGCCATGTGGGTTTCGATTTCCTTGGCCTTGAGCATGGCCGCCGGGCTGTTGCTGCCGGCATGGGCAGCGGCCAGGTCGGCGTGCTGTTTCTCCAGCGCCTCCAGTTCGCGCATCTGGTGGGCAAAGGAGCCCGCAACCGGGTGCGACGGCGGCGCCGCATGGGCCGCCGGGGCGTGATGGGCGGCCGGGGCATGATGGGCGTGCGCGGCGCTGGCTGGCGCCCTGGCGTGCTGGCTGGCCGGGGTGTGCCCGCTTTGCTCGATCCGCGCCAGCATTTTCGCCGGCAGCGAGGTCAGGAAATCGGCCGCCTTGCCCAGCAACGAGCGCTTGGCGGGGGCGTCCGCTTCCTTGTGATTGTCGAGCTGCTGCGCCAGCGCGCTCGCCTGCTGTTGTATGGCGGGGGATACCGATGTCTCCTTTGGGGCAAGCTGCGCGGTGAGGTCGACCAGGGGCGGCACCGTGCCGCCGACCGGTCCCTTGGGCAGATCGTCGAGGTCGATCAGCGAGGCTTGCTTGTCCCCGGCTGCGGGGGCGAGGTGGGAGGTGAGGTCGCCCATCGGCGGCACCGTGGCGGCGGCGGCTGCTCCTTTCGGCAGGTCGTCGAGGTCGATTAGCGGCGCTTCCTCCCGCGCAGCCTCGGCGGTCTTGTTGTTGAAGGACGCGTGCATGCGGCTGGCGAAGTTGTTTTCCTTGGCGCGCATGGGGTTGCGTGCGGCCGCTCCGCCGGTCTGTGGCGGCGCGGGCGGGGGCGGGCTGTGTTCCGCTGTCTTTTGCGCTGTCTGCTCGGGTTTATTGAAGAGCGCGAGAATCTCGCTGTTGCTCATGCGCGCGCTGGTCTGGATGGGCATGCTGCCTCCGTGTGGGATGAAAAAGAAAAAGGGCGCCGTGTGGCGCGGTCAGGAATCGGGCATGTCGATGGCGTCGGCGCCGGCATCGACCGTCTGGCGGGCGGCGTTGCCGAAGGCGGCCCTAAGCGCGGCGGCGCCCGCCTGGAAATCGGCGCGCCATTCGCCGCCGCCGGCTTCCAGGCGGCAGGCCCCGCCCGTCAGGGTGGCGTCGGCCCGGACCTCCCACGCGCAATCGGCGGGCGCCAGCGCGCTGTCGTCGGGATGCAGGTACAGCACCGGCTGCGCCAGCGTGCGCGGCGTCTCCTGCAGCAGGCGCCGGCAGCTCGCTGCGAGCCGTTCGCGCGGCGTGCTCTCGGCCAGCGCGCGATCGAACAGGGCCAGGGCCAGGTCGACCGCCAGCGCCTGGGCGCCGTCGAGCAGGTCGGCGTGGCGCTGTTCGAGCTGGCGCAGCAGGGCGGCGGTGCGCTCCAGCGCCTGCTGTTCGGCGTCGGCCACCGCCGCGCGCGCCTCGTCGGCGGCGGCCCGGCGCACTTGTTCGGCCGCGCTCCTGGCCTCGTCGAGAATCTTTTCGGCGGCGGCGCGTGCGTCGCGCGTCAGCGTCAGCGCGCCGGCGCGCCACAGGCCGTACTCGGCGCGCAGCAGGGAATCGGTGGAAATCGTGGCGACACAGAAGTCGTTCATCGTCGTGCCTTGTTCAAGAGGGAATGGGGTGCTATGCGCCCTGCATGGCGCGCGCCCGGCACAGCAGCCAGCAGCGGCGCGCCCGTTCGGCGCCGGCCGCGCCCAGCGCTTGCGGCATGGCGGCCAGCACGGTGGCGATGCGCGCACCGACAGCGGCGTCCAGGCCGCAGCGCAGGCGCGGCCACAGGCCGGGGAAACCGGCCTCCAGGTGGCAGGCCAGTTCGCACAGGCCGCGCAATGCGAGCGTGTCGCTGTCCAGATAGAGCGGGCCGCCGTGGCAGGCCAGCGGCTGGGTCGAGGCCAGCCGCAGGCACCACGCCCGCTCGGCGGCGCACAGGGTCGCCAGCGCCGCCCCATCCTGGGTGCGCGCCGCCAGCAGGCCGCCGTACAGGCGCGCGGTGGCGCCGAGGGCGGCCGGATCGGTGCCGCTCGCCTCGGCCCAGGCCGGGTCGAAGCTGGGCGGCAGCGCCGGGGGCAGGCCGAGCTGGGCGCACCACAGGCGGTAGCCGTCGCGCAGCGACAGCGTCCCCGCCATGGCGGCGTGCGGCGGCGGCTGCGGGGCGGTGCGCCAGGGAGCGAACCACCAGTCGAGAAAACCGTCGGGCAGCGAAGCGGCGACGCTCATGCCCTAGTCCCGCACGGCGGCATCGGCGCTGAAGGCCGGCGGCTTGCCGAAGTGGCTCTTCAACATGGCCGCCAGGCGCGGATGGTAGCGGCCCAGCGCAAACAGCAGGCCGCCCAGCAAGGTGGCCGACAGCAGCGCCAGGCCGATCAGGGTCATCCGCAGCGACGTGGCCGAGCCGGCCTGGACGCGGAACGGACCGACTTCGCTCCAGTCGATCACCGGCGCCGTGTAGGCGCTCGACGCCATCACCACCGAGACCTTGGAGCGTCCGCCTTCGCCGGACAGGCCGGGGATGCTGGAGGCGACCAGCTGGCGGATGCGCGGCAGCAGGGTGTCTTCATCCATGGTGCCGTGGTATTTGACGAACACGGCGGCGGAAGACGGCTGGATCGGTTCGCCCGGTGCTATGCGTTCGGGCAACACCACGTGCACGCGCGCCGAGATCACGTTGTCGAACTGCTGCAGGGTCGATTCGAGTTCGGCCGACAGCGCATGGATGTAGCGCGCGCGTTCTTCGAGCGGGGTGGAAATCATGCTGTCCTTCTTGAACACCTGGCCCAGGTCGGACAGCGCGCGGCGCGGCAGGCCGGCCGCCTGCATGGCGGTGGTGGCGCGCGCGATGTCGTCGGCCTTGACGGTCAGGGTCACGCCTTCCTTGGTGGCGGCTTTCTGCGCCTCGATGCCGTGGCGGCTGAGCAGGGTGACGATTTCGTTGGCGTCGGCGTCGTTCAGGCCGACCTGCAGGTTGGCGCTCTTGCCGCAGCCGGCCAGCAGGGCGCACAGCGCCAGCGGCAGGAGCGGCGCCAGGAGGTGGCGTGACGGCGGCATGCTCATTGCAGCCGGGTGAGCTGGTCGAGCGCCGAGGCGGCCTTGGCGGCGGCCTTGGACACGAACTGCACGCGCGTCTGGTAGTCGCTCAGGGCCAGCGTGGCCTTCATCAGCTGCATCGAGTCGCCCGAGCGCGCCGCCTGCTCCAGGTTGCGCGAGATTAGCTGCTGGTCTTTTTTCAGCTCGCCCGACAGCGCGCCGGCGCGCTGCATCACGCGCTCGCCCAGCGAGACGGGGCCGTTGCCCGGCTGGGCCACCGGCCCGAGCGGGGCGGCGCCGCCCTTGGCGCCCTGGCCGAGCTCGCGCGCCATGATCTCGCGGAATTCGGTCTCGCTGACGGGACTGAGGTGCAGCGCGTCCTTGCCGGGGGCGCTTGGGCCTGCCGCGTCGGGCCCGGGAAGCGGCATTTTGCTGCTGAGGATATCGGTTACTTGCATGGCTGTACTCGCGCTGGAGGGTGGAAGGGGAGGGTTCAGCGAATGAGTGTCGGGCCCGGGCCGATGGTTCCACGGGCTTGTTTCGGAGATCGACGGGGATATATTTTCGATTCGGGCGAACCAAACGGGAGCAGGCTGCCACTCACCAGCAATGCCGGGCTGTCGCCGCTGCCGTTCATCATCCGCCAAGAGGAAGAAATAGCATGTCACACGATAATAATCCGATCACCCGGGCGCTGCGCCGCCTGGAAACCCACTTCGACGACGCCGACCAGCGCATGCGCGACTTCATGGCGGCCGAAGCCGCCGGCGACAAGCCGGACCCGGACAGCTTCCTGCACATGCTGGAGCAGCGCTCGGTGACCCGGCGCGCCATGGAGGCGCAGCACAAGCTGCATGAAAAGCCGCTCAAAACCGTTCTGACCGAGGCCAAATAAACCATGAGCGAACACGATCAACTGGCCCGCTGGTTGCGGGCCCAGCCGCTCGGGGCGCGCGTCGCCATCGACGGCGAAGCGGTCTGGCTGCGGCCGGACGAGGGCGGCGCCGAACTGGCGGCCTGCCTGTGGCCCAATCCCAGCGGCGAGCAGGTGCAGGCCGCGCTGCGCCAGGGCTTCTCGAGCGCGCAAGCCTTCGAGGCGGGCCTGAGCCTGTCCGACGACGGCTTGCTGCTGAGCCGCTGGCTGCCTGCCTGCGGCGGCTGGAACGACGCCGCGGCGGCGCTGGAACAATTGCTCGACCAGCTGGCCGCCTGGCGCGCCAGCCTGGGTGCGGCGGCCGAGCGGCCGCGCGCGGCCGCCGGCGGCGTCGCCCGCCACGAACAGCGCATGCGCCAGATGCTCGCCGGAGCACGGCCATGACGCGCCTGGCCTGCATTGCCCGCGGCGTCCTGCTGGCGGCCTGCCTGGCGCAGGCGGCGCCGGCCGCCGCCGTGGCGCCCGCCAGCTGGAACGAGACCGGTTTTGCCGTCGACGCCAAGGGCTTGCGCCTGTCGCGCGTGCTGGAGCAGTTCGGGGTGGCCTACGGAGTCCAGGTCGACAGCCGCGTTGCCGACGCCGTGCTGCCGCCGACCCGGATCAAGGCCGCCACCGGTACCGAATTCCTCGACCGCCTGGCCGCCAGCGCGGGTTTCCGCTGGTTCGTCTACAACGAGACGGTGTACGTGGTGCCGAGGGGCGAGCAGGTGTCGATGCGCCTGCAGGTCGGCGAAGACGCGGTGCAGGACGCCAAGGCCGCCCTGAGCGGGGTGGGCCTGTTCGATGCGCGCTTCGGCTGGGGCGAACTGCCCGACGAAGGCGTGGTCATCGTCAGCGGTCCGCGCGTCTACGTCGAGCTGGTGCGCTCGCTGCTGCTGCCGGACCGCAAGCCGGAAGAAGCCGCCAGCGGCAGGCAGGTGATGGTGTTCCGCCTCAAGTACGCCAGCGCCGCCGACCGCACCATCGCCGTGCGCGGCCAGAAGGAACTGGTCCCGGGCATCAAGACCATCCTCAGCCGGCTGCTCGACAGCGACCCGGCCCAGAAGCCCAGTGCGCTGCCGGACAAGGACTTCGACATCGCCAGCAGCAAGCCCTCGCGCCGCGCCCCGCTCGGCAAGGGCGGCGCGCGCGACGCCGACGAGGCGGCCGCCGACGTCCCCGAGCGCAAGCGTGGCGCCAAGGCCGCCGGCCGGGGCGAGCGCGTGCGCATCGACGCCGATCCCTCGCTCAACGCCGTCATCATCTACGACGACGTGGCCAAGCGCGCCACCTACCAGAGCCTGATCGCGCAGCTGGACGTGGAACCGCGCCAGGTCGAGATCGAAGCGCTGATCGTCGACATCGACCGCAGCAAGCTGAGCGAACTGGGCGTGGAGTGGGGCGTCAAGGACGGCAACAGGAGCGCCACCATCAACGCCGGCCCCGGCCAATCGCAGGGCATCGACCTGCCTTTGCCCGGTTCGACCCTGCTGATCAATAACGCCGGCCGCTTCTACGCGCGCCTGAAGGCGATGGAAGGCAATGGCGACGCCCGCGTGCTGGCCAAGCCGACCGTGCTCACGCTCGACAACGTGGCGGCGGTGCTGGACCTGAGCCAGACCGCCTACGTGCCGCTGGTCGGCGAGCGCGTGGCCGACCTGGCCGACATCACGGTCGGCACCATGCTGCGCGTGGTCCCGCGCATCGTGCAGGAGGGCGCGGCGATGCGGGTGCGGCTGGAGATCGATATCGAGGATGGCGCGATGGACAAGAACGGCGGCAAGAACAACGTGACCCGTTCCACCATCAGCAGCCAGGCCATCGTCGATGCCCAGCAGACGCTGATGATCGGCGGCTACCATGCGGAGTCGGTATCGCGCCAGAACCAGAAAGTACCCGTGCTGGGTGACGTGCCGCTGCTCGGCGGCCTGTTCCGCAGTTCCAGCGAAACCCATAGCGCGCGCGAGCGCCTGTTCCTGATCACGCCGCGCGTGATGAACAATCCCGGCATGGCGGCGGCCGAGCTGTCGCGCGCGAACAAGGCGGCGCGCCGGCTGGCGGCGGCCGAACAGCGCAAACAGGTGCGCCACGGCGAGCCGTCCCTGGCGCCGGCAGCTGTACCGGCGCCAGCACCGGCAGCCGTAGCCGCACCCGCGCCGGCCGCCGCACCGGCCGCCGCGCCAGAGGCAGAGGCCATGGCCGTAAACGTCAGGCCGATGATGCGCCGGGTGTCGCTGGCCGACACCCTGTGGCCCAAAAAGACGCGTCCCGGACCCTGCAAGCGGCAGGCGCTGTCATGGCGCTGAGGCCTGCCGCGCGCCTGTGCTGCCTGCTGCTGGTGTCGGGCATGCCGGCGGCGCAGGCGGCGCTGTTCAAGTATGTCGATCCGGTCACGCGCATGGCCAGCTATACCAACTACCGTCCCTCCCAGGCCGGTGCGCGCGAACTGGCGCTGCGGCTGGACGGGGCGCCGCGCCGGGTGGCCGCGCGCGTCAGGTCGCTGGCGACGGCGGCGGTGGCGGCGAGCGGGCCGATGCTGGGGCCGGCCAACTTTCCGCGCATCGACGCGGCGCGCCAGCGCGAACTCGACACCGGCCGCCGCCACATCATCGGCACCGAACTGCAGTCGGCGGAAGCGGAGCTGGCGCGCCTGCTGGCCGGCGGCGCCGCGCCCGACCAGATCGGCCGCCGGCGCGGCGACGTGGCCGCCCTGCGGCGCGAACTCGAACGTCTTCCTTAGCCTATTCCGGCGTGTATTCGAGCCGGTAGCCCTGGCTGTACGAGGTGCGGATGATCACGCGCCGCTCCGGGCCGAACTGCAGCTTCTTGCGCAGCTTGTAGACATGCTGCTCGATGGTGCGGCCCGCCACGTCGCTGTCGGCGCTCCAGATCGAGGCGCCGATGGTGCCGCGCGAGATGAACACCCCCGGCGACGAAAAGAACAGCCAGGCCATGGTGAACTCGCGCGGCGTCAGGTCCACCGTTTCGCCATCGTAGGCGGCGCTGGCCGCCTCGCGGTCGAGCGCGTACTTCCCCAGCGTGATGGTGCGGCGCACGCGGTTCGGATGGTGGCGCCGGATCACGGCGCGGATGCGCGCGATCGCTTCCACCGCCTCGAAATGCGCGCCGATGAAATCGTCGGCGCCGGCGTTGAGCGCCAGTGCCGCCATCTCTGGCGTGCCTTGCGATAGCGCGATGACCGGCGTGCTGTTGCCGGTGCGGCAGTTCAGCCAGGAGACGAAATCTTCGCTGTCGTCGCGGTGGTTGCCGATGTCGATCATCAGCAGCGCGAAGCCGCGCCGGCTCAGCATGCGCGACAGGCTATTTTCCGTAGCAAAGCGCTCGCAGCTGAAACCGGACTGTTGCAGCAAGGCTTGCAGCCTGGCGAACAGGCTGTCGCTGCGCACGTAGCAGCCGATGCTCTCAGAATTATTCAGCATGCTGTGGATCCCCGGAAATAGCCTTGATGTAGTGGTCAATGTTGCGACCGCTGTTGTATCAGCAAACCGCCTCGCGCCGCAAGGGATTTTTGCTTGGAGCCAATAACGACGGCCTGTCTGCGATATGCGTGGTGAATATTTTCAGAAAGATGGAACCGCTTCTACGCTGGCGACACTCATCGTCACTGGATGCGCGCAAGGTGCGCAGCCAGCTTGGCGAGGCCGGGTACATTTTTTTTCACGCGATGCTTCTGAATGTTGCTTATGCTTAATTCCCTCTTGTCTTTCCCCAGGCGCGGCCTGCTGTTGTGGCTGGGCGCATGCCTGCCGCTGGCGGCCGGCGCCGCGCTGCCGGCCGCAGTGCCGCAGCCCTTGCTGATGCCGGCGTACGGCATCCCGAACGCCGATGCGGAGTGCATGGACGAGGCGCCGCAGCCACGCGCCATCGTGGCCAGCATGTTCAAATCACAGCCGCAGCCGCGCGCCAGCAAGCTGGCCATGCTGGAGGCGCCCAGGCCGACCGTGTCGCGGCCGGCCGTTGCCAGGCCGGCGGTGCCGGCGCCAGCGCCGCCGTTACCGCTACCGCAGCCGCAGCCGCAGCCGCAGCCGCTCGCTGCGCCAGCCACGCAGGGCTGGCAGCTCAAGGCGGCCGACCGGACCCTGAAGACGGCGCTGCTGCGCTGGGCCGCCAGCGAAGGCTGGCAGCTGGTATGGGAAGCGCCGGTCGACTATGCGGTCGAACGCGACACCACCATCGGCGGCAGTTTCGAACAGGCCATCGAAGCGGTGGCGCACAGCATGGCCGGCGCCGAAACGCCCTTGCAGGCGATTTTCTACAAAGGCAACCGCGTCATCCGCATCGTCGCCAAGGGAGCGCAATCATGACAGCCCGATTTGTCACAGCGGTGGCGCTCTGTTCCACCCTGTCCGCATGCTCCGACATCGCGCGGCGCGACCCCCAGACCTTCGGCGACCCGGGCGGAAAAATCGCCGAGATGTCGCGCCAGGTCGGCACGGCCATGCCGCTCGCCGCGCCCGCCGTGGTGCATGCCGAGGGGGTCTGGCTCGGCCACAAGGCGATCAAGCTGGCCAATACGCCGACGCTGCCGCCGGTGTTCGGCGAGCCGGCCAACTTCGACCGCACCGTGTCGTCGCTGGCCGAACTGGCCGAGCGCATCACCATGCGCTCCGGGATTCCGACCAAGGTCAGTCCGGGCGCGCTGGCCGTCGCCAGCGGCGCACCGGCCCCGGGGACGCCGCCAGCGGCGGCAGGCGCCGGCACGGTGACGCCGATCGTCCCGCCGCTCAATGCCGCGCCGGCCAAGGGCGCCCCGTCCAAGGCCGAACCGGTGCACATCGCCTACCGCAACGGCAGCTTCCAGAACTTCCTCGACACCGTGGCCGCGCGCTATGGCGTCTACTGGAAATACACCAACGGCGCGATCCTGTTCTTCCACACCGAAGCGCGCACCTTCCAGATCAATGCGCTGCCGGGCGACGCCACCTTCAGCGCCACCGTCAGCAGCGGCGCGACCTCCAGCGGCGGCGTCTCGGGCGGCGGCCCCGGCGGCGGCAGCGGCAGCGGCACCAATGGCGTCAGCGCCAGCAACAACCAGAATACCGGCGTCAGCTCGCAGCTGTCGGTCTACTCGAACCTGCAGAAATCGGTCGGCGCCATGCTCTCCGCATACGGCCAGGTGGTGGCCTCGCCTGCCACCGGCAGCATCACCGTGGTCGATACGCCCGACGCCATGGAACGCATCGCCGCCTTCATCGACAGCGAGAACCAGGCCATGGCGCGCCAGATCGCGATCAATGTGACGGTGCTGTCGGTCACGCTCAGCGACGCCGACGAATACGGCATCAACTGGAACCTGGTGTACAGCAACCTGCTCAACACCTACGGCATCCGCAACACCATCGCCGGGACGCCCGGCAGCAGTCCGGCCGCGTTCTCGGCCGGCGTGCTGGCTTCGTCGAAGAGCAAGTTCGCGGGCAGCTCGCTGATGATCAAGGCGCTTTCGCAGCAGGGCAAGGTGCGGCGCCAGACCAGTGCCAGCGTGGTCACCCTGAACAACCAGCCGGTGCCGGTGCAGGTGGCCAAGCAGACCAGCTACCTGAAGTCGTCCGAAACGACCGTCTCGCCGCTGGCCGGTTCGACCACCTCGCTCACGCCCGGCGTGGTCACCTCGGGCTTCAACATGAGCATCCTGCCGCACCTGCTGGACGACGGCACGGTGATGCTGCAGTTCTCGACCGATATTTCGGCCCTGCGCCAGATCCGCCGGGTCAACAGCGGCGGCAGCGGCGACAGCACCAGCATCGAGTCGCCCGAACTGGACACCCGCAACTTCCTGCAGCGGGTCGCGATGAAGTCGAACGAAACGCTGATCATCAGCGGCTTCGAACAGACCGACGACGATATCGACCGCCAGGGCGTGGGCCATCCGTCCAACTTCCTGCTCGGCGGCGCCCTGGCGCGCAAGGCCAACAAGGAAGTGATCGTGATCCTGGTGACGCCGACCACCATGGCCGGCGGCTGAGGCGAGCGCGATGAGCACCCCCATCATCGAGCTCGGACGGCACAAATTCGTCTGCGGCCTGTTCTGGCAATCGCTGTCGCGCCCGCGCGAGCTGGCGCGCGAGGCGGCCGACCTGGCGCGCAAGATCGACTGCGATCTGGCCGTGCTGCGGCGCGAGTATTCGACCGCCCAGGCCGGCTTTGCGAAGAGCGGCAGCGGCCCGCGCCAGGCCCTGTATTCGCTGGCGGCGGCGGTGGCGAGCCGGCTGGCGCGCGACGGCGCCCACTACGACGGCGAAAACCAGCCGGTGCACAACTGGCTGGCGGCGTTCCGCCTGCCGGACGGGAACTGGGCCTATTTTGCTGTGCGCGACGCCAACTTCCTGCCCAACGGCGACTTCGCCGGCACGCGCGAGGAAGTCTTCGAGCGCCTGCACGGCGACTACGGCCTGGGCGGCTGGAACCTGGTCATCGGCGACGCCGAGCTGGAACACTACGGCTTTCACAATTTCAGCGAGCGCAGCATCGAGGAGCTGCTGGGCGACCCGGACGGCGGGCGCATCAAGGTCAGCAAGGCCTGGCTGCTGCGTCCGACCGCGCCGCGCATCCCGCCGCGCATGCTGGCCGCTGGCGCCGCCGCCTGCGCGCTGCTGGTGCTCGGCGCCGCCTTCGGCTGGCGCCAGTACCAGTTGCGCCAGCAGGCCCAGCGCATGGCCGTGCAGGCGGCGCAGGCCGCCCAGGCCGCCCAGGCCGCCCAGGCCGAACAGGCGCGCCTGGCCTTGCTGCCGTCCTTCAAGCCGGCGCCGAAGCCGGCGCCGCATCCGTGGATCCACAGCGCCGCCCCGAGCAGCGTGGCGCGCGCCTGCGTGGCCGGCTTGTCGCAGCTCGCGCCCGGCGGCTGGGCCCTGGTCGAATATACCTGCGGCGCACCCGAGCAGCGCTTCACCTGGAACCGCCAGGGATCGACCGTCGACATGCTGCTGGCGCAGGTGCCGCAAGCGCAGGTCGATATCGGCGGCGACACCGCGACCCTGGGACGGCCCTTCGCGCCCGGTGCGGGCGCCGACGATGTGCTGCTGCCGCGCCAGCAGCTGGTGGCCGGGATCCAGTCGCGCCTGCAGTTGATGAACCTGGGCCTGCACCTGGCCCTCAAAGCGCCGCCGCCGCTGCCGCCCGGCGGAAATAAAGATGGAACCATGGCGCCCGATTGGCACACCTATACGTATGCGATCGGGCCTGTCGGCATGTCGCCGCTGGAGGTGGCCGCGATCCTCGACATGCCGGGCATCCGGCTCGAGCGATTGCGCTACCGCGCCGGAATCTGGTCATTGGAAGGAGTCATTTATGCGAAATAGCCTGCGCCTGCTTTTCCTGCTGGCGGTGGCGGCGGTGCCCGCCGCCGCCGCCGCCCCCGTGTCCGCCGCCGCGCCGGGCGGCGCCAGCGCCTCCGACGCCCTGACCCGCATCGAGTCCGAGACCCTGGTGCTGAAAGCGCGCGAGCGCCAGCTGGCGGTCAAGGCGGCGATCGCCCAGCGCCAGAACGAGATCGCCGGGCGCCAGGACGAGGGTGCGCGCCTGGGCAGTGCGGCGCCCGGTTCCAGCCCGGTGGTGCAGTCGCTCGAAGGCATCGGCCAGCACCAGTACGCGACGCTGCGCTTCGAGAGCGGCGCCGTGGCCGAGGTGCGCGCCGGCGATGTGCTGGCCGGCGGCCTGCGCGTGCTGAGCGTCGAATCGAATGGCGTGATCGTCGAAACGGCGCGCAAGAAGCGCATGCGCCTGCACATGGCGGGCAATGCGCAGGCGCCGTTCAACCCGGCGCCGGCGCCGCTGCCGCCAGCGCTGGCGCGTCCGGCGGTGGCGCTGCCGCCGCTGTTCCCCGGCGCCACCGGGAGCGAGCGATGATCCCCTTCGCCAGCATCCGCAACGCCGCTTCCTCCAGGGCCGCGCCAGCGGCGCCATCGGCCTCCAAAGCCGGCGCCGCGCCGCAGGTACTGAGCCGCTCGGGCGACTTCGAAGGCAGCGCCGAGGAACGCAAGCTCCTGTGCCTGCTGTCGGACGGGCGCCTGCTGATCGCGCAGGGCCAGGAATCGAATCCGCACGTGCTGTCCTACCGCGCGCGCCTGCAGAAGATGGCGCGCGAGTGCACCGTCAGCGTGGTCGACATCGAGACCATCGCCGCCCTGTACAACAATGGCGCGGCCGAGCAGGGCGGGCGCCGCAACGAGCACTCGATGATGCAGGTGACCGCCAAGGAGCTGCTCAACCGCGCCTGCCGCGAACGCGCCTCGGACATCCACATCCGCGTGCGCCGCTGCAGCACCGAGACCTATTTCCGCATCCATAACGACTTGATCCGGGTCGGCAGCCAGACCTCGGAATACGGCGAGCGCCTGCTGGCCACCCTGTACGGCGCGATGACCTCGGTGTCCGACAGCTCGTACAAGCCGACCGAACGCCAGGACGCCAGCATCGCCGACCGCGACAAGCTGCCGCCGCAGCTGTACGGCGTGCGCATCGCCACCGCGCCCACCAGCGAAGGCACGCTGATGGTGCTGCGCCTGCTGTACAACGACGCCGGCGACACGGTCGACCTGCGTCCGCTGGGGTTCAGCGAGCTGCATGCCGACCAGCTGCAGAAGCTCAAGGAACAGCCGACCGGCATGAACATCATCAGCGGGCCGACCGGCTCGGGCAAGTCGACCACCTTGCAGCGCGTGCTGAGCGGCGCGATCCAGGAGGCCGGCCAGAAGCTGCACGTGCTGACCGTGGAAGACCCGGTCGAGTATCCGATCGACGGCGCGGTGCAGACCTCGGTGACCAACGCCGGCAGCGAGGAAGAACGTTCGCGCCTGTTCTCGGCGGCGATCAGCAACGCCATGCGGCTCGACCCGGACACCATCATGATCGGCGAAATGCGCGACAAGGCCTCGGCCCAGAGCGCGCTGCGGGCCTCGATGACCGGGCACCAGGTGTGGACCACGGTGCACGCCAACAGCGCCATGGCGATCGTCGACCGCCTGCTCGACCTGGGCCTGCCGATGAACATGGTGGCCGACCACCTGGTGGTGACCGGCTTGATCAGCCAGCGCCTGGTCAAGCTGCTGTGCCCCCATTGCAAGGTCAGGCTGCGCGAACAGCCGGACGCGCTGGCCTCGCCGCTGCTGGCGCGCGTGCGCCAGGCCACCGGCGCCGCCTTCGAGCAGGTGTGCGTGGCCGGCCCGGGCTGCCCCGAGTGCCGCGAGCAGGGCACGGCGGGGCGCACCGTGGTGGCCGAGGTGATCGTGCCCGATGCGCGCTTCTTCGATTTGATCCGCAGCGGCGCCAAAGGACAGGCGCTCGACTACTGGCGCCGCGAGCTGGGCGGCCAGACCCTGCTCGAACACGCGCTGCAGAAGGTGGCGGCGGGGCTGGTCGATCCGCGCATGGCCGAGAAAGTGGTGGGCCACCTGGCTGTGGATGCGCCGCGCGCCGAGCGCCACCTGAACGTGGTGGAGACCTTGCATGCAGGTTGACGTGCAACGCTGGTGGGCGCGTACCCAGTTCGGCGAGGCCGTGCGCCTGCGCGTGTACCGCAAGATCGCCGCCATGCTGGGCAACGGCGTGCCGCTGCTGAAAATCCTAGACGAGCTGTGGGAGCGCGCTTCCTTCGAAGGGCGCAAGCCGAACGAGCCGCTGGCCATCGTGCTGGCCGACTGCCGCCGCACGGTGCAGAACGGCCGCTTTCTGGGCGACGGGCTGGAATCGTGGATACCGAGCACCGAACGCATGATCATCCTGGCCGGCGAGCAGTCCGGGCGCCTGGAAGTGACCTTGCAGGTGCTGGCCGGGGTGGTCAAGTCGCAAAAGGAAATCAAGCGCGTGATCGTCGGCGGCCTGTCCTACCCGCTGGCGATCCTGGCGATGGTGCTGGCTTATTTATATGTGTTCGGGGTGACGGTGGTGCCGCAGTTCGCGCGCATGGTCGACCCGGAGAAGTGGCGCGGCTCGGCGCGCTCGCTGTACCTGATGTCGCAGCTGGTGCAGCAGTGGATGCTGCCGATCGTCGGCGGCCTGCTGCTGGTGCTGGTGGCGATCGCCCTGTCGATGCCGCGCTGGCGCGGCAACCTGCGCGTCGTGATGGACCGCTACGCGCCGTATTCGATCTACCGGCTGCAGGTCGGCAGCGGCTTCCTGATGGCGTTTTCGGCCCTGCAGTTCGCCGGCATCACGGTCGAAAAATCCCTGCAGCGCCTGTCCGGCCAGGCCCCGCCATGGCTGCGCGAACGCCTCGACGGCGCCCTGCTGGGGGTCAAGTCCGGCCTCAATTGCGGCGAGGCGCTGCGCAACGCCGGCTACGGTTTCCCGTCGCCCGAAGTGGTCGACGACCTGTGCGTGTATGCCGAATACAAGGGCTTCGCCGACGCGCTCAAGATCCTGGCCGACGAATGGCTGGCCGATGGCGTGGAGACGGTGAGCGCCCAGATGAAGGTGCTCAACGGCTTTTCGGTGGTCGCGCTGGCACTGGTGATCGCCTGGCTGGTGACGGGCTTTTTCGGCATCCAGCAGGAGATCGCCAGCATGACGCGCAGCATGCGCTGAACCGGATTCCTTTTTTTTAGTTTTTTTTACTTGCCCACCGACTGGAGAACACCATGAAACAACGTACCTACCCACGCCGCCAGGCCGGCGCCTCCCTGCTGGAAGCCATTGCCTACCTGGGCATTGCCGCCATCGTCATCCTGGGCGCGGTCTCGCTGCTGACCGGCGCCTTCAGCAGCGCCCAATCGAACCAGGCCGGCGAGGAAGTGACCGCCATCCGCACCGCCGTGCGCAAGCTGTACATGGGCCAGGGCTACGGCACCGGATCGCTCAACGGCACGCTGAAAACCGCCGCTGCCTTTCCCGGCACGCTGGCGGTGACCGCCGACGGCACCGCCACCAATGTCTGGGGCGGCAACGTGGTCGTCACCGGCGCCACCGGCAGCTTCACCATCGCCTACCCGGCCTTGCCGCAGGACGTCTGCCTGGCCACCCTGGTCGCGGCGAGCGGCTGGCAGTCGATCGCCTCGCCCGGGACGGCGTCGATCACCACGTTCCCGGTCACCCCGGCGGCGGCCGCCACCGCCTGCAGCGTGAGCGGGGCGGGCGGCAATGCCCTGACCTTCACCTCCAACTGAACCCGAAACCATCGATCCTCGTATGCTTGACGCAACCGCAGTCCGCCAACTGGTCTTTTCCGACCTGTACCTGGGCCATCCCACGCTGGAGGACCGCTTTTGCGACGTCCCCGGCGCCAGTGCCAATCCGCTGCGCGCCAGCAGCGCGCTGCGGGGCGATCTCGACCTGCTGATCGGGGTCTGCAAGGAGGCGCTGGCGGGCAAGAGCGCGCCGGAGCGCTGCAAGGTGGCGCACGACGGCGTCGACTACCACATGACCACCATGCTGACGGCGGGCGGGCAGGTGTTCGTGCTGCGCCGGATCGCCGGCGCGATCCGTTCGCTGGCCGAACTGGGCATCCCCAACGCCTTCATCCCGACGCTGCTGGCGCGCGGGCTGTCCGGCCTGTTCCTGGTGGCCGGCGCGGCCAAGTCGGGCAAGACCAGCAGCGCCTGCGCCATGGTCAAGGAGCGCCTGGCGGCGCACGGCGGCGTGGCCGTGACCGGCGAATCGCTGATCGAACTGCCGCTCGAAGGCGCCTACGGCGACGGCGTCTGCTACCAGACCGGCACCGGCGCCGACGCCAGTTTTGCGGAGGCGCTGCGGCGGGTGCTGGGGACCGGCGCGCATATCATCCTGCTCGACGAGATCCGCGACCAGGAGGCAGCCGTGGCCGCGCTGCGCGCCAGCATCGACGGCTACCTCCTGATCAGCACCATGCGCGCCGACAGCGCCACCCAGGCCTTCGGCAAGCTCGAATCGCTGGCCGCCGAGCGCCTCGGCGCGGTGCACGCGCGCGCGCTGATGGCCGACGGCCTGGCCGGCGTGCTGCACCAGCAGCTTGCCGCCGGCGCCAGGGTCACCCTCAAGACCGACCTGCTTCTGTTGAAGGATGCGCCGTGCGCGCGCAGCCACGTGCGCAACGGCCAGTACGAGCTGCTCGCTCCCATCGCCAGGCAGCAGATGGCGGCCCTGATCGGGTCCGGCGCGGCCCAGCGGCTGGCGCAGCGCTAGGCCATGTTCAACGCCATGATCGTCGCCGCGCTGCTGGCGCTCACCACCTGGTACTGCGCGCTGCAGGGCGACTCCGGCGCACTGGCCACCCGCAGCGCGCAGCGCGGCCAGGCCAGCGCCATGGCCGCCTACCGCCAGACGGTGGTGGCGTACTTTACCGCCCATCCCGAGCGCTACCAGGCCGCGCCCGCGCCGCAGCCGGCGATGCCGGCCGGGCAGGGCGGCTTTGCCAACTACCGCCTGGCCGACGGCACCATCCTGGTGTACGCGCTGGCGCCGCAGCCCGGCCTGACCGGCGAGCTGCTGGCGCTGTCGCAGCGCTCGCACATGGTGGGCCGCTTCAGCGACGGCGTATTCCGTTCGGCGCTCTCGGGCGCGCCGAGCGCCATCGCCACGCCGCCGCTGGCGATTCCGAACGGCGGCCCGGTGTGGCTGGCCGCCGCCAACTAAGGACAGCAGCATGCACCCTATCCATCCCAAACAGCACGGCATCGCCATGATCGAAATCCTCGGCGCGCTGCTGATCGCCGCGATGCTGGTGGCCGGCCTGGCGTCGATGATCGACACCGGCCTGGAAGACGCCAAGGCCCAGCGCAGCGCGCAGTACCAGGCGGCCATGGCGGCCGCCGCCAGCACCTACCTGGCCGACCAGTACGGCGCGCTGGCGCAGCCGGCCCGGGTCGGCCAGACCATCGCGATCACGCCGGCCATGCTGCGCGCGGCCGGCATGCTGCCGCCGGGGATGGCGCCCGCCAATCCCTACGGCCAGAGCGGCTGCCTGCTGGTGCGCCCGCGCGTCAAGTCGGCGGCGGCGCCGGCCACCATCGTGCTCGATGCGCTGGTGGTCAGCGAAGGCACGCCGATTCCGGACCGGGTGCTGGCGTTTGCCGCCGCCAGCGCCGGCGCCGGTTTCATCAGCGCCCGCGAGCCGACCCGCGCCCAGAGCGCGGCCGGGGCCTGGGCGCTCGGCCCCACCACCTCGCCGACCCTGGCCAGCTTCCTCGGCGCCAAATGCAGCGCCACGCCGGCCGGCGGCGGCAGCCTGGTGTCGGCCCTGTTCTTCGACGGCGCCGGCCAGTCGGCCGATTTCCTCTACCGCAACAAGGTGCCCGGCATGCCCGAGCTGAACCAGATGAACGCGCCGATCGGGATGGGCGCGGCGGCGGTGGTGACCTTCGACGATCCGTGCAGCGGCGCCGCCATCGCCGTCGATGCCGAACGCAGGCTGATGCACTGTAATAGCGAGAACCGCTGGGCCAAGGTCTCCCCCACCTCGTCGTGGAAGAAGCCGGTGTACAACTTCGCCGACCTGGCGCTGCAGGAAGGCAACACCGATGGCGACGTGCGGCTGGTCAAGTCGCTCGGCCTGGCCTTCAGCTACCGCAAGGTGACCGACGAATGGCGTCCGCTGGCGGCCGACCAGAACGGCAACCTGAACATCCCTGGAACGCTGACGGCCGGCCTGGACGTCAAGGCCGGGCGCGACCTGACCGCCGGCAGGAACGGCGAGATCAAGGGCGACCTCGACGTGTACGACCACATCCACGGCTACACGCTGATCATCGACGACTACATCTGGGCCGCCACCTATTCGATCGGCAGCCACTACCAGCCGGGCGCCGGGTGCAACAAGTGGCTGGCCAACGCCGATCCGCCGGTGCGCGTGAACATCATCGGCACCATCGTGCTCGACTCGGCCTCGCCGCCCCTGCCGCTGATCTGCACCGGCACCGATCCCGACAACGCCGTGTGGCGCTACATCGACGGCTCGCTGACCCGATGAAGGCGGCCGCGCCCCTGGCCCTGGCCCTGCTGTGCGGGCAGGCCGGCGCCTGCTGGCAGGAGGCGGCCGAGCGGCACGGCGTCAACGCCAGCCTGCTGTACGCGATCGCGCGCACCGAGTCGGGCCTCGACCCGCTCGCGCGCGGCCGTCCCAACGCCAACGGTTCCTACGATATCGGTCTGATGCAGATCAACAGCAGCTGGCTGCCCACCTTGCGCCGCCATGGCGTCGAGGAGCGCCAGCTGTACGACGCCTGCACCAGCATCCACGTCGGCGCGTGGATCCTGGGGCAGAACATGCGCCGTCTCGGCAATTCATGGAATGCGGTGGGGGCTTACAACGCCGCCGATCCGAAGAAGCGGCTGGCGTACGCGCTCAAGGTGTACCGCAACCTGCCGCGCGAGGCGCTGGCCGGGCGTTAGCGGGCCGCGCGGCGGCGCCGGAACACGTGCGGCGCGCTGCTGCTGAGCAGATAAGTGATGTACTGAGGGTCTTCGGCGACGCGCTCCCAGCCGCCGCTGTCCATGAAGCGGATGCAGCGCGTGTTGTCCTGCTCGATGCGCACGCGCACCGGATCGCATTGCGCGAACAGCCAGTCCAGCGTGGGCTTGAGCAGCCATGCCCAGCGGCCGTGGTATTGCGGCAGCACCGCCAGGTGCAGTTCGTGGCCGTCGAAAATGGCGCCGCCGGCGGCCACGCCGTCGATTTCGTAGCCGACCGAGGCGCAGCCGCGGTAATGGGCCAGCGTGCGCTCGCGCGTGGCGAGGGCGGTCAGTTCGGCGGGGTAGCGCTGCTGTTCGATGTCGTACATGAGGCCGAGATCGGCGCAGGCGGTCAGGCGCAAGTCGGCCATGGGAACTCCGTGCGGGCAAAGGAAGGGGGGAGGACTGCGCAGCGGGAACTGCGCAGGAAGACAGGTGCGGGACCGCGCTGGCGGCCCCGCCGGTGACGCTGTTAGATGATGGCGCCGCTATCCGGACCTTTGGATGGTGGCGCTGGCGGTGGTGGCGGTGGGACCAGCGAGCTGAGGGCGGAGACGGCGGTCAGGACGGGAGCGAGCATTGGCATGGTACTTCCTTTCAAAATTGTCGATTGCAACTCCGGTTGGAGTACTCATGAGTGTTCGCCGGGAGGGACAAGGTTCCGTGCGCGATGGCGCAGGCGGTGATTTTTTTCGGTGGCGGCGGCGCGCCTGCGCTACGACACCGACAGCAGCCAGGCGCTTGCCTTGTCCTTGGCGGCCAGGATCGCGTCGAGCAGGCTGGTTTCGTCGGCCAGCTGCTCGATGCCGATGTCGTGCAGGATGATGTAGCGGCCTTCGCTGGCGTCCCACAGCCATTCGCCGCCGGGATAGCCGGGGCTGGCCAGCGGCGCCGCCGCCGACGGCGCCAGCGCGCGGCGCGGCAGGTAGACCGACACGCACAGGTAGGGCTGCGGCGCGTCGGCCGCCAGCGAGGTCAGCGTGACGATGTCGTCGAACTGCAGCTCCAGCACCGGAGGACCGTCGGCGCTGCCCAGGCCCGTCAGGGCGACCAGCTCGCGCAGGCAGCGCAGGACGGCCGCGGCGGAGCCGGCGAACGCCTCTGGTGGGACATAGTCGTGTTGCTGCATAGAACCTTATAGGTAAGTAAGCGGTCGGAGCAATGCAATATGGGTAAGGGAATGCTACGCATTCCGGGGCGCATCGCCAAGATCAAACAGCGCCGGCACGGCTTGCAGTGCATCCGTGGCCTGCGACGATCCGCTTCCCGTACTCGATGATACTGATTTTCCGCGCCGGCTTCAGTGGTCGAAAAGGCGTGCGCCGTTCCGCGTCGAACGGGTGTTGTTTGACGGTCGTTTTCATGCCACGCGCGCGTGCTGGAACCCTGGCAAGCGGCAATGCCACACAGTGGCCGACCACCCCATTTGCGCGGAGCGCCGACATGTTGAGAAGCCCCATCGAGCCGATCCCGAACCGCAGCGCTCTTGCGGCCCGCCTTCCTGAATTACCCGCTGCGCAAGACCAGACGCACCTGCCGGCCGGTCCGCCAAGGCGCGACAGCGCAGGCGCGGCTCCTGACTTTCCCGCTGCGCCAGAGCGGGCGTCCCAGCCGTCCGGAGCGCGCAGACGGCACAGCGCCGCCGACGCCAGCTTCGCTCCCGTCGCGCCTAAGCGCGGCGGCAAGGACAGCCTGGCGCGCGAGCAGGTCAGGGGTTTCCAGCAAGCCTGCGCCGGGCTGGCCGATGCGATCGACCTGCTGCCCGCCTTGCCGCGCAGGCAGGCGGCCAGGTCCAGCGCCATCAGGAACCAGTTGCAGGCATGGGCCGCGATGCCCGCTCCGCCGACGCCGCAGGGCTTCGCGCTGACGGCGGAAGTGCGCAGGCACCTCGGCAGTGCCGCCAAGCGCCCGCTCACGCTCGACGCGCTGGCGCAACTGGCCGCGGCGGGCGGCGTTGCGCCCGAGGAGGCGCAGCGGCGCCTGCATGGCGCGCGCGCCGGCATCGCCAGGGAGAAGGCGGCCGCTTTCCAGCATGCCTGCAAGGCGCTGGCGGCGTCGATCGAGGCGCCGCCGGCGGCGGGCGAGGTGCGCGACCCGGCCGTGCTGGCCGTGCTGGCCGGACTGCTGGCGCAATGGAGCGCCGCCGGCGCGCCCGCTTGCATGGCCGCGTTCACGGCCGCGCCGGCACAGGCGCAGCGCCTCGGCCTGGACCAGACGGCGCCGCTCAGCCTCGATGCGCTCGGCCGCATGGCGCAGGCCGGCGGGCTCGGGAAGGCCAGCGTGACGGCGGCGCTCGCGAACGCTGTCGCACTGGCCGGCAGCGGCGATACCTGGGCCCCGCAGCAGGTTGGCGACGCGGCGCAGCAAAAGCGCTTGCGCAAGATGGGGGAAGGGCCGGTGCACAAGACGCCCGGCATGTTGCGGCGGCTGCGCAATCGGGTCAAGGATCGCACGGTCCAGCACAGCATCGATGTCGGGCCGGCCGGCCAGACGCGGGCGGGGAATCTGTTTTCCGCCGTCGTCGATGTCAGGAAGCCGTCCAGGAAGCATGACGTGCGCAATGCGGCCGATCCCGCCAGCAAGGGCTGGCGGTTCAGTTCGGCCCGGCGCACCGATGCCGCGCGCGCACGCGTGCTCAAGGACGTTCCGGAGCGCGCCGCGCAACTGAGGAGTCGCGCCAGCACGGCGCGCGCGGGCCTGCTCGACGCCATGCGCACGGCCCCCGGCGCGCCGCCGCTGCCGCCATCGGCGCAGGAGGTGGCTGCGCTGCGCACCGCGCTGGCGCCGGAACTGGGGCCGGGCCAGGACGCGGCGGCGCAGGCGCTGGCCGTGGCCTTGCTCGGCGCGCGCGGTCCCGTAGCGGCTGCGCCGCCGCCAGCGGCCGGCGCCGCCCCTGCGCCGCCGGCCGCGCCCGATGTCAGCGCGACGCTTGCCGCGTTTCGGTACATGCAGCGGGAAATGAACTGGAACGCCCTGACCGCGCCCGCACCGTCCGGCCGGCCCGAGGCGATGCTGGCCTGGCGCGCGGCCGAAGTATTGTCGCGCAGCGAAGGGGGCTTCGTCCTGCTGGCGCACACCATGTGCAAGGCGCCGGAAGAACGCGAGCGCGAGAGCCTGCACACCTTTTTGCAGGCAGCCGACCAGTTGCGCCGCCAGCCGGCGCTGGCGCAGCACCACGCCGACACCCCGCACGACCTGCTGGCCAAGGCCCCGGCGCTGGGCAGCTCGGCCGTCGGGCGCGCCCTGCAGGCCAGCGCCGCCGTGCTCAAGGACAGCGCCGCGCCCGACATGGCGTATGCGATGAGCAGTCCGGCCGCCTTCGCCCGCCTGCTGGGCGTGCAGTTAGGCGAGAGCGAAGAAACCGGCGACCTGGTCGACGCGCTGCTGGCGCCCGCCGCCTCTGCCGGCCCGCACAAACTCGACCGCGAGCTGATGCTGGCGCACGCCCTGATGCCGGCCGGCGTGCGTGCCGGCGCCGCCCCCGATGCGCACAGCGGGGCCCAGGCGCTGGCCGCGCTGCACCACCTGCGCGGCGCGATGCGCTGGAGCGAGCTGGCTGGCGCATCGGCGCCGCCCACGGACGCGGCGGCCGTGGCGGCCTGGCGCAGCGCCGAAGTGCTGGCGCGCACCGAGCGCGGTTTCGCGCTGCTGATCGAGAACATGCACGACGCGCCGCCGGCGGGGGACAAGCGCGAGGCCATGCGCGCCTTCCTGCAGGCGGCCGACACCCTGCGCGAGACCGCGCCGGCGCTGGCGGCGGTGGCGCCCGGGCACGCGCGCGCGATCCTGGCCCAGGCGCGCGCGGACCAGCTGGGCGACACCCTCGCCAGCCGCGTCCTCAAGCACAGCGCCGCGCGCCTGGACGGCGCTGGACCGGCCGCACCGGCGCACGCGGCCAGGGCCACGGGCGACCTGTTCGCCTGGCGCCAGGGGGCACGCGAGGATGGTCCGCGCAGTACCCAGAAAATGATGACGGCGCGCCTGCACAAATTCATGCGCAAGGCCGTGCCGCGCGCCGAGCGCAGCGGGACTGTGGCGAAGCTGGCCAATGCGGTGGGCGCCAGGACGACGCCGCTGCGGGGGCTGTCGATGGGCGTGCAGGGCACCCACCTGGGCAGCGTCCCCAAGGAACTCGAAAAATACTGCGCCGCCTTCCAGCACGCGTGCGTCACGCTGCGCGACGACGTGCGCGCCATGGCGGCGGCGCGCGACCCCCTGGACGAGGAAGAACGCGGCCTCGTGGCCGGCTTGCTCGACGACTGGGCCGGCCTGCCCAGGCAGAAAACGCCGTCCGGCTTTTCCTTTGCCGCGCTGGCGGCGGCGCCGACCGGCTCGACCTTGCCGGACCTGGCCGAGCTGCCTGTCACGCTCGACCTGGTGCGCCATCTGGCCGCGCACATCAAGCTGCCGCATGACAAGGTAACGGCGGCGTTGCAGGAGGCGCGCGACCTGGAGCAGGCGGCCGACCTGAAGCCGGCCACCATGACCCGCGCCGCCATGGCAAGCGTCTTGAACGAGCTGGTCGGAAAAATGCAGTCCGGTTCGCGGCTCAAGCTGAGCGACGGCGCGATCAAGGGCTTCAGCACGGTCGGGGCCTCGGCCATCGTGGCCGATGCGATGTCGGGCGCGATGGTGTTCGGCGTGCGCGCCGACCTGCGCTACGATTTCGGCAGGCATGCCACGTTCGAGCTGGCGCGTTCGGGCCATGGCTTCGAGATCTTCCTCGGCACGTCGAAGTCGCATCGCGCCCTCGGCGGCGTCGGCCTGAAGGTGGGCTACGACATCAAGCTCGGCAGCGAGGAGTCGAAGGCGGGAATGAAGCTCAGGGCGGGCGGCGGGGCGACCGCCACCCCGGTCGACTTCGAACGCAGCGAGGGGCGCGGCATCATCTTCCGGGTCGAACGGCCGATGAAGGAGTCCAGCCGCGCCAGCAACGACAAGGATTGGGGCTCGGTCGCCTACGACGATGCTGGCATGGTCGAGACCACCCGCAAGCTGATGGCCTTCCTGCTCGACGCCGGCGCCGACGGCCTGTCCGAGGAAGCGATGTGGAGCAAGCTGGCCAGCGACTTCGGCGAGGGCGTCTCGGTCGGTTGGCAAGATAGCAAGAACACCACCAACCGCCAGAAAATGGCGGTCGACTTCGGGGCCGCCGTGTCGGGCAAGGCCGGCGGCGCCAGCCTGCGCGCCGGCGCCAGCATCAGCCTGTCGGGCGAAAACACCTCGAGCCAGCAAACCAAGGTCAAGGAACGCGGCGGCACCGTCAACCTGCTTGCACGCAAGTTCGGCACGGGCGCCAGCCTGAACCTGGGCGCCACCCTCGGCGCGGGTGTGGGAAAGGGCCCCAAGCCCAAGGAGGAGCAGGCCGCTCCCGCGCCCGGCGCGGCGCCAGGCAACAAAGCGCAGAGCGGCAAGGTGGGCGCCATGTCGAGCGGCAGCCTGGACCTGGTTTCCATGCAGGCCGTACTGGGCGAACAGAGCCAGTCGGTGAAGGTGAGCTTGCCGACCCAGGACGGCAAACTGATCAACCGCGCCGCCTATCTGGACGTCGAGTTTGCGAGCGCCGAGGCCTGGGTGGGCAGGATCGAGCGGGAGCGCGACCTGTGGGTCCGGACCATGACCAGCGAGTACGTGCGCGACAAGGGCGGTCCCGGCGCCGACAAGCCCGAGATCGGCCCGGCCATGTGGGCCGCCTTTACCGAGGAGGACCTGGCGGAAGGCACGCGCCAGCTCGACGAGCTGATCGCCACCGCGCGCGCCGAGGAGCGTCCCAACTTCAAGTACATGGTGCGCCAGCGCATCAAGCCGGAGGCCGCCGCGCTGTACGACAGCTTCTCGGACATCGACAGGCAGGGCGGCAGCATGTTCGGCGCGGGCGACTGCAAGGAGCAGCAACGGCGCCTGCTGGCCGATGCCGGCAGCTGGTTGCCGCAAAAGCTGGCGATCATCGAGAAAATGACCGAAAAGGACAGCTTCGGCGTGCAATCCGGGCTGCGCATGTTCGGGCTCAGGCAGGCCGAGGGCTCGCGCGAATTGCGCTCGTATAACTTCCAGTAACACGGCGGGGTGGCAGGCGGCCGGGTCCTCACAGGCGATCCGGCCGCAGGCGCACGAAGGGGGAAAGATCGGCGATGGCGGGAAGAGGGGGGATGTATGACAGGATGCGGTACCGGAAAAGACGCCGCCTGCCGGCGGCGCCGGTTTACTGCTGTTCGTTGACCTGCTTGGCCATGGTGCTGAAGATCTGCAGCTTGGACAGGGCCTGGCCCTGCGCCGCCGCCCAGCGGATCAGGTCGGCGTCGCCGCCGGGTGCGGTGGACCATTCGCCCGCGCCGCTGCGGGCCGGGCCCGGCAAATGCTGTGTTCGCTCATTCAGATAGGTCATCGTTGCCTCCTGTCGTGATCAAGGCTGGAAAATGCCGGAGGCGGCAAGGTCGTGCCGCCTCCGGCGCTGACTAAGCGAGTGCTTAGATGGCGTTCACCGCAGCGGTGTTGGCCTTCTTCTGGATCTGCGCGGCCATCTCGGCCGCCGACAGCGCCTCGTTGGCTGCCATACCGGCGCCGATCGAAATCAGACCCGATGCCGTCCCTGCTGCTGCCGATCCTGCGACTAACAAGCCCATAATGTTCTCCTGATATAGTTGATGAAAATTGCCGCCTTGGCTGTTCGCTGCCGCAGCGGTACTGCGCACGTCGTGTTGCGGCGCCGGCCGCTTGGGCCGGCGCCGCCAGGCGCGATCTCAGATGGCGTTCACCGCAGCGGTGTTGGCCTTCTTCTGGATCTGCGCTGCCATCTCGGCCGCCGACAGCGCCTCGTTGGCTGCCATACCGGCCCCGATCGAAATCAGACCCGATGCCGTCCCTGCTGCTGCCGATCCCGCGACTAACAAACCCATGGTGTTCTCCTGAAGTGGTTGATTGAGATTGCCGCCTTGGCGATGTATTGCCGCAGCGGTCCTACATGAGTCACCGCCGGACGGGCACAAGTTCCGTCGCCGGCGCCAAACTTGCCGCTTCCCGCCCTGCGCTGAGATTTGTTGAGGAATCGGTGGCGTGGGGCAAGTATGATTTGCTTTGCATCCGCCACTGGGCAAGAGGCAGCGGCGCCGCCGGGGCGCCATTTTTCGGGATACATATGAGCGATGAATTTTTGGCGGAACGCGACCTGCTGTCCGAGCTGATTGCACTGGTCAACCAGGGCGAGGTGTTCTCCGACATTCACATCGAGCAGGACGCGCGCATCATGATCAAGACGCCGCGCGGCTGGACCGCCGCCGGCGAGGAAGCGGTGACGCTGGCGGAAATGACGCCGCTGCTGGGGGCCATCGACGAGGATTGGGAAGACAAGATCCTCAACGCCGCCATCGACCGTTCCTTCGTGCTGACCAATTGCCGCCTGCGCTGCAATCTGTACCGCATGTCGGGCGGGCGCGCGATCGGCATCGCGATCCGGCGCCTGCCGATGGAGCCGATCTCGATCGAAAAGACCGGGCTGCCGGGCTACGTGCGCACCATGCTCGAAGCGACCAAGGGCGTGATCCTGGTCACCGGACCGACCGGCTCGGGCAAGACCACCACCATGGCCGCGCTGCTGGACCATATCAACCGCACCCGCAGCGCCCACATCGTGACCATCGAGGAGCCGATCGAGTACTTCCTGCGGCGCGACCAGGCCATCATCTCGCAAAAGGAAGTGCCGACCGATACCGCCAGTTTTTCGAGCGGCCTGCGCGAGGCGATGCGGCAAAAGCCGGACGTGCTGATGGTGGGCGAGATCCGCGATTTCGACACCGCCGACACCGTGCTGCACGCCGGCGAATCGGGCCACCTGGTGCTGGCCACCATGCATACCAACAGCGCGCTGGGCGCGATTTCCAAGCTGCTGGGGTTCTTCCCGGCCGAGCAGCAGGCGCAGCGCGCCGCCGCGCTGGCCAATTCCCTGGTGGGCGTGATCTACCAGAACCTGCTGCCGAGCGAGGACGGCCAGAACTTCGTGCTGGCCAGCGAGATGATCTTCAATCACAACCAGCAGGTGGCGCCGCTGATCAGCGATCCGTCCAAGATGCACCTGATCGCCGACTTCCTCAAGCGCAAGGAAGACAATATGTCGCGCAGCCTGAACGACGTGCTGGCCCAGCTGGTCGGCAAGAAGATGATCGGTACCAAGGATGCGATGCGCTCGGCCTACAACCGGCTGGAGCTGCATGAAATGTTGAGCAACAAGCGTTAAGCAACGAGCGTTAAGCAACAAGCGTTAAGCAACGAGCGTTAAGCAACAGGCGCTGCTTACACCACCGCTCAGACAATCTCGCGGCCGGCCAGGCAGTATTCGCCGCCGCAGCCGCTGGGGCTGGACGGATCGCAGAAGCCGTCGCTGCCGCAGCGGCGCAGGCATTCGACGCGGCTGCCCGCACGGGCCGGCCCGATCATGGGGCCGCGTGCAGCCCTGTGCATGCGCAGCGGCGGCACCGGACTGCCCTGCACCATCGCCAGGTGGTGCATGCGCTCTTCGCAGCCGCCGACGACGTTCTCGGAACGCGCCACGCGGCGCGCCGGCAGCACGTCAGGCGCCAGCGGCGCCAGCGGCGCCGGGACGACCGCCAGCACGCTCAGCGGCACGGTCGGCGGCGCGGCCGCCGGCACCGTGGTCTCGCAGGCCATCGGGATCACCGGGTCAGGGCGCATGGGACGATGGCGGTTCGCCACGGCTTTCCAGTTCGACTTCGCGCCCGGCATCGTCCTGCTCCATCAGTTCCCGCACCACCGCGTACACCTGGGCCACCGACTCGTAGCTGGCGCGGGGCACGTAGTGGTCGGCCTGGCCGGTGGCGTACAGGGTGCGCGCCAGCCAGACGTGGCGGATCACCGGGATGCCGTGCGCGCGCGCCTCGCGGATCATGGCCTGGGCGACGTCGTCCTTGCCCTTGGCCAGCAGCAGCGGCGCCGGCGTCTCGGCCGGATCGTAAAACAGCGCAACCGCAAAGTGGGTCGGGTTGACCACCACCGCGTTGGCGCCGGCGGTCCTGGCCGGAGCCGATTCCGAGGCCCACTGCATCGCCAGCCCCTTGCGCGCCTGCTTGACGTGGGCGTCGCCTTCGGACTCCTTGTATTCGCGCTTGATCTCTTCCATGTCCATCCGCAGCGACTTGATGTGAAAGTACTTTTGCAGCGCGAAGTCGATCATCGCCAGCACCAGGCACACGCCCACCACCGGATGGAGCACGCTGCGCAGCAGGGCGATGAAGCCGAAGTAGATGTCCTTCGGTTCGCCGTTGGACATCTGCAGGATCGACGGCAGCTGCTTGCGCACCATGAACCAGATGATGATCCCCAGGCTGATGGCCTTGATCAGCGCCATCAGCAGCTCGCCGATCTTCTTCTTGGCGAACAGCTGCTTGACGCCGTTGACAGGGTTGATCTTGTCGATCGAGGGCGTGAGCGACTGGGGCGCGATCAGGATGCCGAACTGGCCCCAGTGGGAGGCGAATGCCACCACCAGGCACACCACGAAGAACACCGCGAACACCGCCAGCAGCAGATTGCCGGCGGCGGTGATCACGGCCGGCATCGCTATATGGAAGGGCTGGCCGACCTGGCGCAGCGACAGCTCGAACAGGGCGTCGAGCGCCGCGCGCCACTGCGGCTCGGTGGCCAGCGCCAGTTCGGCCACGACGATCAGCATCGCCACGCGCGCCAGGTCGCGGCTCATCGCGATCTGGCCCTTGTCGCGGGCGTCGCTCAGCTTCTTGTCTGTGGGTTCTTCTGTTTTGTCGTCGCTCATTGTCTGCCGTAGTCCAGCATGTGCGGGATGAAGTCGAGCATGCGCGCGAAGTCGCCCGCCACGTAGTGCGAAAAGATCGGCCAGTACACCAGCAGGATCAGCAGCCCGGCCAGGCTTTTCACCGGCGCCGAAATGAACGAGACCTGCAGGTTGCCGGCGAAGATGCCGATGATGGCGAACGCAAAGTCGACCATCAGCAGCGGAATGATGACCGGGCCGCCGTAGACGGCGATGTGCCAGAAGAATTCGCCGAAGCGGCGGATCAGCAGGTCCAGGTGGCCCGGTTCGAACGGCGGCGTCAGGCTCATGGCCGGCCACAGGCCGTAGCTTTCGATCAGGATGCGCACCAGCGCCAGGAACAGGCCGGCCTCGACCATCAGCACCACGGTCGCCTGCAGCAGCATGCCGCCCAGCACGCTGGCATCCTGGTCGACGCCGGACGGGATCTGGATCGGCGAGCGCTGGGTGTCGAGGATCGAGCCGATCGACTGCGCCACCCACACCGGAATGGCCAGCATCACGCCGAGCAGCAGGCCGATGCCGGCTTCCTTGAGCGCCAGCGCGGCGGCCCCCAGCAGGCCGGGGGTGGACTGCTGCAGCGCGAAGTAGGTCGGCGCCAGCGCCGGCAGGGCGATGGCGAAGGCCACCGCGTTGCGCATGATCCCTTGCAGCGTGCGGTTGCTGAAGCCGGGCAGGATCGCCAGGCAGACGGCGCTGCGCGGCACGGTCAGCGCCATGGCGATCAGGAAGGTTTGCAGGTCGACCAGCAGGGCGCTGTTCATGGCTAGCGTCCGATGGTGGGAATGAGCATGAAGGCGCGCTCGCACAGCTGCATGATCTCGACGCCGAACCAGCGTCCCAGCACGGCGACGGTGAGCGCCACCGAGAGCAGCTTGACCACGTAGGGCAGGGTCTGGTCCTGCACCTGCGTGACCGCCTGCACCAGCGAGACCAGCACGCCGAACAGGGTGGCGATCAGCAGCGGCGGCGCCGAGATGACCACCGCCAGCCACAGGCCCTGCTGGAAGAATTGAAGTGTGTCGCCCATGGCGCGCCTCAGAATGAAAATGTCACAGGGCTGTTACAGGTACGACATGGCCAGGGCGTTGAGCAGCTTGCCCCAACCGCCGACCATGGCGAACAACAGCAGCTTGAGCGGGATCGTGATGGTCTGCGGGCTGACCTGCTGCATGCCCAGCGCCATCAGCAGGTTCGACACCAGCAGGTCGATCACGACGAAGGGAATGTAGATCAGGAAGCCGATCTGGTACCCGGTCTGGAGCTCGGACACCACGAAGGCCGGCACCAGCACCAGCAGGTCGCTCGACGTCGCCGCCTGCGCCATGTCCTTGGGCCACAGCTTGCGGGCCGAATCGAGGAACAGCTCGCGCTGGTCCGGGTGGCTGAACCTGAGCATGAAGGCGCGCAGCGGCTCGACCGCTTCGCGCGCCTGCGTCATCAGCTGGCCGCTCTGGCCGGCGCCGCCGCGCGCTTCGATCGCCAGCGCGCGCGTGCCGATCTGCTGCGCCGTGGGCGCCATGATGAAGATGCTCATGGCCAGGGCGATGCCGTAGATGGCCAGGGTGGGCGGCACCTGCTGCACCCCGATGGCGTTGCGCAGCACCAGCAGCACCAGCGAAATCTTCAGGAACGATGTGGTGACGACGACGATCAGCGGGATCAGCGACATCATCCCGAGCAGGATCGCAAACGAGACGACGTCGTACTGGCTGCCCATCATGCCGCGCTCCATTCGGTGATGCGCACGCCCAGGCTGCCGTCGACGTCGACCGCCTCGGCGCGGCCGAGCAGCTGGCCGGCGCAGCGGATTTCCAGCGCGGCCGGACCGGCGCCGGCCAGCAGCAGCGTGCTGCCGACCGCCAGGCTGCGCAGCGCGCCCAGGCTGAGGGTGAGCTTGCCCAGTTCGATGTCGAGCGTGGCGGGCAGCTGGTCGAGCGCGTCCTGCGCAAGCTCGCACGCGTTTGCGCTGTCGTGATCGGGGGATTGGTCCATGCGGTTCTCCAAAGCTAAGATGATCAGGGTGCCGGGCGCCTGGTAACGCACGCTGGCGCGCAGCCCGCCCAGGTCGACGTGGCCGCAGCCGCCGCGATCGAAGGCGCTGCTGTCGGGCAGCAGCACGTCGCCCTGGCGCAGGCTTGCCAGCATGGCGTGCGGCAGGCGGTGGCGCGCCAGTCGCACCGCCTGCCGCAGCGGCAGGGCGGCGAAGGCGTCGAACGGGGCTTGCAGCGGACGCCAGCAGGGTTCGGCCAGCCAGCGCAGCCAGTCGGCGGCGCTGGCGCGGCCATGGGTTGCCACCAGGTGGCCGCCGCTGCGCAGCGTCAGGCGCAAGGTCGTCAGCGGCGCTGCGGCGTCGGCAGGGGTGTCGGCTGTCAGGCTGCCGGCGCCGGCCAGCGGGGTGCCGGCCAGGCGTGCGCACACGGCGCCCTGCAGCCATTCCCAATGGGGGCCGTGCCGATGCTCGCCGAGGTCGATGCCGGTGAGGGCGCGCAGCAGCCGTGCGCCGCGTACCAGTTCGACGCAGCCGAAGCTGCCCCGCAGCGTCAGCGGATCGAGCCACGACGGCGCGGCGTCGACGGCCGTTTGCACGGTCAGGACGGCGTCGGCGGCCAGCGCCGGCAGCGATGCCTGGCGGCCGATGCCGGTCAAGCGTGCCAGGTCGGCCTGGTCGCGGCCGATGCGGGCCACGGCCAGCGGCCGCACGGCGTGCGTGGCCGCGTAGGGGATGATCGGGGAGCTCGGCATGGTCATGAAATCCGGGTAGGCCCGCGGCGCCGCGATGGCGGCGCCCGCAAGGCGGATGAGGGCGGGCGCTATAGCACGGCGATCCGCACATCCTTCTGCATACGTCGCTGCAAGCGCCGTTCCAGTTCCATTTTGTTTTGATGCAGGCGCTGTTCGAGGTCGCCGTCGCCGGCGCTGAGCAGGAACTGCACGCTGCCGGGCGCCGTGTGCACCACCACGCCGAGCGACTGCCCGCCCGGCAGCTCCAGTTCGAAGATGCCTTGCTGTTCCTGCAGTCCAAGCAGGGCGGCTTCGACGCCGGCGTCGGAGCTGGCGGACGCGCCCACCCCCATCCCCACCCCCACCCCGCCGGCCGCTCCCACCCCGGCGCAGCCCTCGCCGTCGTCGGCGTCGCCGTGCTGGTGGCCGGGCGGCGCGACGACGGTGTCGACGAAGCTGTCGATCAAGGGCGTGCGCGGGTCGGCCTCCGCCTGCTCGCGGCGCACGCGCTCGCGGCGCAGGTACTCGGCCTGGCGCGCTGCCTGGGTATCGCGCGGCCTGGGACGTGGGGGTGGCGGCGCGGGGGATGGCGGCGGCGGCGCCTTGGGTGCGGGCCTGGGCGCATAGCGCGGCGGCGGCGCGCGGCGCACCGGCTGCGGCTTGTCGTCGTCGCGCGCCGGGGCGGGAGCGCCGGTGCGCACCTCAATCGTCATGGCGGCGCTCCGTGTCCTTGATGTGCTGGCGCAGGATGTCGAGCTTTTCCTGCTGGCGCCGGGCCTCGGCCAGCTGGCGGTGGGCCGCGAAAAAGTCGGCGCCGGCCGCGCGGCTGCCGCCGGCGTGTTCGCGCCAGGCCAGCAGGCGCTGGCCGGTATCGCGCTTCATGCGTTCGTAGCCGCCCTGGGCGGCGCGGAACTGGCGGCTGTCGGTTTCCATCGCAAAGAACTGCGCACGCGCCTGGCGCCAGTGTTCGGACGCGCCTTCGCGCGCGCTGCGCCACGCCAGCTTGGCCTGGCGCAGCGCGTCGCGCCGCGCGCGCCACCGTTCGCGCGCCTCGCGCCGCTCGCGTTCGAAACGCTCCAGGCGGTGCTTGCGCACGCCGAGCAGGCGTTCGATGGTGCGGTCGGGCACGCGCGCTTCGATCACGTCCACCGCTTCGCGCCGGGGCTTGCCGCCAGTGCCGCGCATGCTCATGCCGCCAGTGCCGCGAGGCGTTCGAGGGTGTGCGCGAACGGCGTCTGGCCGCTGGTGTCCTGGCGCAGGAAGTCGATCTGGGCCTCGCGCAGCGCCACCGCCTGGTCGGCCAGCGGATCGCCGCCGCTGCGGTATTCGCCCAGCCGGATCAGCAATTCCATCTCCTGGTAGCGCGATTGCAGCGCGCGGAAGCGGAAGGCGGCCTTGCGGTGCGCGCCGTCGGTGACGTTGCCCATGGTGCGGCTGATGCTGGCGAGGATGTCGATGGCCGGGTAGTGGCCCTGTTCCGCCAGTTTCTTACTGAGCAGGATATGCCCGTCCAGCAGCGACTTGGCTTCGTCGCCGATCGGATCGGACGCCGATTCGCCGTCCACCAGTACTGTATACATGGCGGTGATGGCGCCTTCGGCGGTGGCGCCGGCGCGCTCGACCAGGCGTGGCAGCATGGTGTAGACCGAGGGCGTGAAGCCGCCGCGCGCGGGCGGCTCGCCGGCGGCCAGGCCGATTTCGCGCTGGGCGCGCGCAAAGCGGGTGAGCGAGTCGACCAGCAGCAGCACCTGCCTGCCGCGCGCGCGGAAGCCTTCGGCGATGGCGGTGGCGGTAAACGCGGCGCGCGAGCGCTCCATCGAGGTGCGGTCCGAGGTGGCGCAGACGATGATGGTCTTGGCGACCAGTTCGGGATCGAGTTCGTGTTCGAGGAATTCGTTCAGTTCGCGCCCGCGCTCGCCGATCAGGCCGAACACGATGGCGTCGGCCTTGCAGCCGCGCGCCACCGCCGCCATCAGCGTGGTCTTGCCGCAGCCGGGACCGGCGAACACGCCGACCCGCTGGCCGCGTCCGAGCGTGAGCAGGCCGTCGATGGCGCGCACCCCGGTCGGCAGCACGGTGGCGATGCGCGGGCGGTCGACCGCCGCCGGCGCCTCGCGCACCACCGGCACGGTTTCGCGCCAGCCGTCCGCGCGCAGCGGCGGCGCGTGCGGAGAGCGGAACAGCACCCGGCCGAAGCCATCGAGCACGCTGCCGAACAGGTGCTCGCCGCTGTCGATGGTGTGCACGCGCCCGAGCGGTTCGATCAGGGTGCTGCGCGAGACGCCTTCGAGCGGACTGAGTCCCGACAGCAGGGTCGCCTGTTCGGAAAAGCCGATCACCTCGGCCAGCATGGGTTGGGCGCCGGGGCTGTGCAGGTGGCATAGTTCGCCGATGCGGGCGGGCGGCATGTGGGCCTCGATCAGGGTGCCCAGCACCTGGGCCACGCGGCCGAAGCGCTGCAGGCCCGGCGCGGCCGGCAGGCCGGCCAGCCAGAGCGGCGCCTGCCTGGCGAGCAGCGCCAGGCGCTGCGCGGCGGCCGCGTCGCGGATCACCAGATCACCTCGATCTTGCGCTTGCCGAAGAAGGTCGCGCGGCTGGGCTGGATCGCCACCACCCGCACGCCCTTGTAATCGTCGCCCACGTACAGGCGCGCGCCATCCTGGGTCACGATGCTGGCGTTGGCGCCGGAGATCACCTGGCCGATGCGGAACGGCAGCATCGCTTCCGCCGTCACCGCCTTGGCCTTGACCGGGAAGCGGATGTCGTGCTCCTTGATGAAGCTGCCGAGGATGCGTTCGAAGCGGGCCGATTCTTCGTCGTCGAGATGGGCTTGCATGCTCCAGGCGCGCTCGCCCAGCGACAGGTCGAAGCGGTTGAGCAGGTCGGCGTCGGCCAGGCGCTTGCGGAACAGCGCGGCCAGGTCCGGCTTCTCCGGCTTCTCCGGCGCCTTGGGCGGCGCTGCGGCCTTGCCGGCGCGCGCGGGCGGCTTGGGCGCGCCGCTCTGCGTTGTGACCGGCTGAAGGGCGACCGGGTCGGGACGCGTGGTCAGCGCGTAGGCGGTGGCGGCCAGCATCGCCGCGACCAGCGCCAGCAGCGCACCGGCGCCGCGCCGGCGCCAGTTGGCATGCGGCCTGGGTGGCTCCTGCTGGACGGGCGCCGGCGCGGCGGTGTCGCCGGCGTGCGCCTCGCGCGCATCGCAGGCCGGTTCCGGTTCGGGCAGCGGCGGTGGCGCTTCCCACGGCGCGTCCGGCCAGCAGACGCTGATCCAGATGTCGCCGACGCGCGCGCAGTCGCCGGCGCGCAGCTCGACCAGTTCCTGTGCATCGCTGCGCCCGGCGGCGTAGATGGCGCCGCCGCTGGCGGTGAGCAGCCAGCCGTCGCCGTGCGGCGCCAGGCGCGCGTGTTCGGATTCGATGCCGTGGTCGGCCATGACGACGTCGGCCTCGTCGCCGGCGCCGATGTGGACGGCCTGCCCATCGAGCGGCAGCGTGGCGCCCCGATGCAGGCCGTTGAGGATTCGCAGTTCAAGCATGGTGTGGTCTCTGTGGCTGGTTCGATACCGGTGAGTGCCGGCGGCGGCGCTTTGGTTCCGCGCTTGTTGATAGAAGCGGCCTCGCCCGCGCGGTGGACGCCGGCGGCCTTGCGGTTCCCTCGCGTGCGGGCTTGCCTGCTGCAATTTCCTCAACGTTTTTCAAAGTCTCACGAATGCTCATGGTTCGGCAGAACGCCGTTTTTTCGCTGCTATCGTGGCGTCCATGGTGCTGCCGCAACGGCCACGGACCGCAAGGGACAGCACACCTCATTCCCGCCAATTACGGAGATCGCATGATGACTATCGAACACGCCGCCAGCCTGAGCCCCGCCACCCCCGCCATCGATGTGCGGCGCCTGTTCATGGCGCACCGCCAGCACCTGGTGCGCTTCGTGCAGCGCTACACGCGCAGCCTGGAAGACGCCGAGGACGTGGTGCAGAACACCTTCATCGAAGCGATGCGCTGCGCCGACCGCTTCTCGGGGCTGTCGAAGCCGTCGACCTGGCTGTTCGGGATTGCGCTGAACCTGGCGCGCAACCAGGTGCGCCGCAACAGCGCCGATCTGTACGACACGGTGGAGGAGGGGTTCATGGAACAGATCGCCGACCAGTTCGCCAATCCGGCGGACCGTTTCGAGTCGCGCCAGATCACGCTGCAGGTCGATTCGCTGTTGCGCAGCATGCCGCCGAAGATCCGCGAAACCTTCGACGTGGTGGTCAACGGCGACGCCACCTACGAGCAGGCGGCCGAGTACCTGTCGATCCCGGTCGGCACCGTGCGTTCGCGCGTCTCGCGCGTGCGCGCCGCCGTGCGCGAGCAGTTCGGCAGCATGGCCTGAAGCTGCCGCGCATGTCATGCCCTTGTCATCTTGTAATGCCTGTTTCCGTCAGGGCGAGCCGAACTTCTCAACGATTTTCAAAATCGCCCGAAGATGGGCTGCAAAGCCCCGGTCGCGGTGTTTTTCCTGATACATTGTTAACTGAAAATCCAGACGACTGAACACCCACCGTCCGCCACAGTTTTTACTCTACATGGAGAAATTGTCATGATGTCCGCGCCTGTTTCCCGCACCGTGTCGTCGCCCGCCATACAGGCCGCCGATGTCCAGCGCCTGTTCCTCGAACACCGCCAGCATCTGGTGCGTTTCGTGCAGCGCTACACGCGCAGCCTGGAGGACGCGGAGGATGTGGTGCAATGCACCTTCATCGAAGCGCTGCGCTGCGCGGACCGCTTTGCCGGCATGTCGAAGCCGTCCACCTGGCTGTTCGGCATCGCGCTGAACCTGGCGCGCAACCAGGTGCGCCGCAACAGCGCCGACCTGTACGAGCCGGTGGAAGAAGGGTATTTCGACCAGATCAGGGACCAGCGCGCCACGCCGGCCGAGCTGTGCGAGTCGCGCCAGATCAGTTCCAGGGTCGATGCGCTGCTGCGCAGTTTTCCGCCGAAGATCCGCGAAACCTTCGACGTCGTGGTCAGCCGCGACATCACCTACGAGGAAGCGGCCGATTACCTGGAAGTGCCGGTGGGCACCGTGCGCTCGCGCGTCTCGCGCGTGCGCGCCGCCGTGCGCGAGCAGTTCGGCGCCGGCGCCTGAGCGGGCGCGATCGGCAGCGCCCGCGGCGCATCGCGCGCCGCGCTCGACTTTGGATGACAACGCTTGCATGCGCCTGCCTCACGCGCCCGGGCAGCGGCATGCGGCGGCGCTGGCGGCGGCGCAACGCATGGCGTATGATTGCAATGTTTCCAATTTCCAACTCTTAATTTTCAGGAGGAATCCATGTCGATGGGCGACAAGCAAGTTCTGCAACGCCTGGTGGAACGGGCGCGCGCCGAGAAGGCCCGGCTCGAGGCCGAGGGCGTGCCGATGCAGGACGTGCTGGAGGCGGTGGCGTTCAGGCTGTACAGCGATTTCCCGGAAGACGGGGCGCCGATGAGCCAGGATCAGCTCAGTTGCGTGCTGGTCTGGGCCTGGCACCCGCAGCGCCTGGTGTACGGCGTCGGTTTCGCCGCCTGCGGCGCGGCCACCGATCCAACGCCGGCGGCCAGGCTGTATCCGGTGCTCGTCGAGCTGTACGGCCCGGAACCGGCGCGCCAGGCGTATGCCGACGCCGACGCCCTGATGCGCGACAATATGGACGACGATGGCGTGATGCCGCCGACCGGCGTGATCAGCTTCAGTCCGGATGTGATTCCACGCAACGACAGGGTCGCCGATTACCAGGCCCATTTCGCCGCCGACTGGGATCGCCAGCCCGCCTTCGACGACATCGACCGCGGCCGCGACAACTACCTTTACCTGCGCTGCAAGGCGATCCGTCCGCCCGGCGCGCAGGCCGGATCGTACCGGGCGCGCCCGCTGGTGCCCACCCTGAGCGTGTACTGGAGCAAGCCGGCTACCCTGATCCGGCCCGGCGACTGGAACCGCATCGGCCCCGGCGCCTACATTGGCGAATGCAACTATATTCTGGAGGGAAGCGCGGCCGACATCTTCGTCGGCGAAGTGCGCTGGCCGCGCGCGGAAATTCCCGAGCTGGGCCACTACTGCTTCATCGGCGTGATCGACGCCGTGCTCGACCGCCTGGACGATCCGCACACCTGGCCGCGCTTTCCCGACCAGTTCGCGTTCGAGCGCTTCATCGCCGAGTGCAACAGCGCCGTCTGGCATAACTTCAATGTCTACCGCAGCGATGCGCGCCTGGAATTCGCCCTGCGCGCGGTGCCCGACCTGGCCGCCAGCTACGACCTGTTCGCGTTCTACAACGTCGAGGTGGGCGAGTCCGGCGCCGGCGGGCCCTTGCCGCCCGGTAGCGAACTGACCCTGGTGCTGCGCGCGCCCGGGCGCGAAACCATGCGCTTCCCGGCCGAGTACTTCAACGGACGCGGCCTGCAGCTGCTGCGCGACTTCGGCGATTTCAAGGAGGTGGCGCAGGGCGAGTGGCAAGCCGCGCTGGAGTTGACCGTGCCTCCCGGAACGCCGGCGCGGCGCTACTCGCTGACCGTGGCGCAAACCTTCCACCGCGGCCACATGCAGCTGGGCGCGGTGAACTGGAGCGTACAGATGTAAGGGCGCGCGCTCAGTCGGGCTGCAGCGTGCTCGACGGCCCCAGCGGCACGAATTCGAAGCGCCAGTCGAACCAGCGCTCCATGTCGCCGTACTGGCCGGGGTCGCAGGTAACCACGCTGCCGTCCGGCACCGGGATGCACAGCGCGCCGTTCGACAGCGACAGGGTCTGCGTGCCCGCCTGCGGATTGGCGGGATCCTGGCGCAGGCGCACCAGCGAGGCGGCCGTGCGGTAGCGCGCGTGGCGCGGCGGGCTGCCGGGCGGCCCGGGGTGGCTGACGGTGACGCTGAGCACGGCGCGCGGGCTGTCGCGCAGCGCGCCGAACTGCTCGCCCATCGGCGCCGCGCTTTCGAACTCTTCCTTCACGCTGACCTGGGCCAGCAGCATGCCGTCGCCGGCCGCGCGTCCGCGCATGCCGTTGCGCGGAAGTAGCTGCGGCGGGTTGGCCAGGCCGCGCACCCCCGCTGCGCCAGGCTCGGCAAGCAGGCGCAGGCCGCCGGTACTGACCTGGTGGAAGCGCGGCGAGGGATTGACGATGTGCACGGCGCTGCGCAGTTCGGCGCAATCGACCGTCTCGCCCGCCAGGCGCAGGCGCAGCGTCAGCGCCGTTGCGCAGTTCAGCCCGTTAAGCGGCAGCACGCCCAGCCTGAGCTGGGCGTCGTCCAGTTCCAGCACGCGTTCCCGCGCCCTGCCGTCCCGTTCGTCCAGCACGGTGTAGGCCAGCGCGCCGGCCAGGGCGCGCGCGTCCGGCGCACCCTGGTATTGCCAGCGCAGCGCGACGTCGGCCTGGCCGTGGGCGTTGGCCATGTGCACCGCCTGGTCGGGACCGAAGGCGGCGATGAAGGTGTCCGACGGCATCAGCGGCACCGGCAGGTACAGGGTGCGCACCAGCGTGGCCCGGGTCTTCAGGTTGTACAGCTCTTCCACCACATACACCATGGCGGCGCCGGGGCGGGTGGTCAGGACCGCCTCGCTGGTCGTGAAGGTCAGGCTTTCCCACGGCGCCAGCAGGACCTCGTCGGCGCCCGGCGCGGGGCCGACCACGAAGGGCTGGCACAGCATCTCGCAGGTCAGCCCCGGCTGGCCGGGGTCGAGGCTCAGCGCGCGCCGCTGCGGCGCCGGCACCGCCAGCGCGATGCCGGCCGCGGCCCAGCCGGCCGGCCCGACCGCCTCGGCGCTGAAGGGAAAATGGGCTGTCTCGCGCGTGTTCTGCACCAGCACGTCGCCGCCCATCTGGCCGAACGACGCGTGCTGGGGAAACAGGAAGCTGACGCGCTTGACCTGGTGGGTCAGCGCCACCGGCTTGCTGTCCTTGCCGAGCGGGCGTACCGCCACCAGCGAGACGCTGAAGGTGCCCAGCGACAGGCCGCTGCGGCCGGCCGCGCCGTCGAGCGCGCGGCTGGAAGTTTGCAGCGGGCTGGGAGCGCTCAGCAGGTTGTAGCGCAGGCCGCTGAAGATGTCGTCGTCGGCGCCGCCGAGGGTGGTGTGGATCATGCTGGAGTCTCTCCGTGCTGTGCGTGGTCGGTGGCGGGCGCGGCCGGGTGCGGAGCGAGCAGCATGCGGCCCTCGCGCAGTTCGGTGCGGCGCCCGCCGAGATGGGCTTCGGTGCCGGGATGGCGCAGGTCGATGGTGGCGCCGCTGCCGTCGAGCCATTGCCACTGGCCCAGCTCGTGCGGCGGGACCGGCATGTGCAGCAGGGGCGCGCCGGCCTCGGCCGCCGGCTCGTACTCGGCCAGCAGCGGTCCCATCGAAAACACCGGCGCCAGCGCCCGCAACGCCGCGTCGAACAGGCCGGGCGGCAGCGCCAGGGCCTGGTCGGGCAGCAGGCCGCAGCTGGCGTAGACGCTGGAAAACGGGTCCATCAGCAAGCACAGGCGCAGCGCCGGCGCGGGCGCGAAGCGGCAGTACAGCGGGTGCGCGGGGCCGAGCGGCGCGATGCCTGGGCCGTCTTCGCCCGCGTACGGGCTGAGCAGCAAGTCCGGCTGCGCTTCGCGCCAGACGGCGACCAGGCCTTCTTCGGGGTCGTCGGGGTCGCCCAGCGTCATGGGCAGCGCTTGCGCCAGCGGGTCGGCCGGGGCGGCGGCGGCAAGGCGCCGGCGCAGCTGCGCCAGGCCGTCCGGCAAGCCGTCGGCGCCGAAGGCCTCGGCCCAGGAAGGGTCGGCCAGCGGCGCGCCCTGCAAGCTCAGCCCCAGGCTGGCGCCGATCACGGCCAGCGGGCGCCCGGTCAGCACCGACAGCCAGGCATCGTGTTCGTCGACCGGATCGATGCGCCAGCCGGCGTCGTCGAGCAGGCGGCCGAGCGCGTCGAGGCGGGCGCCGCCGTCGTCGGCGGCGGCGATGCGCGCCAGCGGGCCGGCCAGCGGCGGGTTGGCGCCGGCCAGCTCGGCCAGCGCCGGGCCGTCCGGGGCCGGCTCGAAGGCGGCGCGCCCGTCCGGCGCGGCATGCAGCATGCCCTGCCAGGCGCCGTCGGCGGCGTACACCATCAGGGCGCGGTTGTAGCGATTCCAGCTCCACCAGCCGGCCAGCGGCCCGTCCTGGCCGGTGCCCAGCGCGCGCGGATGGAAGTCCAGGCGCGCCGGCTGCAGCAGGCGCGGCGCCAGCTGGACGCTGGGCGACCAGGCGCCGAACTCGGCGCCGGCCAGGTCGGGGCCGGCTTGCATGGCCGGCGCGATGAAGCAGTTGCCGGCATCGAGAAGCCGTCCCGGGCCGTCGCGCCAGGGGCCGGCCAGCGGCAGCACCTGGCCGTAGCGGTCGACCAGGGTCAGGCGTTCGATGCGGAACTGGCCGCCGCTGGCGCGCCGGAACAGCGGCGCCGCCTGCTCCGCCGGCACGGCCAGGTCGGGCCGCGGCGCCCCCGGATTGGCGCCCGGTGCGGGCAGGCCGTCCGGATTGGGCAGGTAGTGGCTGCGCGCATCGCGGCAGCGCATGCGGTCGAGCACACCGTCGAGGCGCTGGCTGAGGAAGTCCCAGTGCTCCAGCGCGGCCAGGCGCGCCTCGATCGCTTCGCGCTCGAGGCCATGGTCCTGCAGCACGCGGCGCAGTTCGGCGAGCAGCACTTCGCGCAGCGCCGGGGTGACCGTGCTGCGCTCGCGCACCAGGCAGCTGACGGCGCCGTCCGGGCGGGCGGCGCTGTCCTCGAGCAGGTAGTCGCGTCCGCCGAAGCGCCAGTGCGGCGAGCCGTCCGGCCCGAACAGGGGTACATCCAGGTAGCGCAGTTCCCATTCGAGGAACAGGGGCGCCCACGGCTGGCGCCAGGCGCGGCTGGCCAGCGCGAAGCAGCCGGCGGCGCCGGGCGTGGTTGCGCCGAGGCCGGCCAGCGCCGCGAGCAGCGCCGCCACCGGGGCATGTCCCGCCAGCGCCTGCCACGGCGCGGCGCCGGCCCAGACCCAGTCCGGTTCGGCCGGGCCGGGCGCCGGCGCGAGCGCCGTTACGGCCAGCCCGGCGCGCCCGAACAGGAGGGGATCGTCGGCGCGCCGCGCCAGGCCGCCGCGCGCGCCGGCGATCAGCAGCAGCGGGTCCTGGCCTTCGTAGTAGCGGCCGGCGCCCGATTCGCGCAGGGCCAGGCGCGGATCGAGGCAGGCCAGCAGCGCCTGCTCGGCCGCCGCCAGCGCCTGTCCGGCCGCCGCCAGCGCGCCGTCGGCGGCGGCGCCATCGGCGCGCACCTGCGCCGCCTGCAGTTCGAGCCGGGCGACCAGCTCCGGCCAGTCGTCTTCCCCGACCTCGAGCGCCGGCCGCTGGCGCTCGCCGTCGAGCATGGCGCGGCGCCAGTCGAGGTCCTGGCGCGCGCGCCGCCAGCGCTCGCATTCCAGCGCCAGCGCGGCGCGCCGCGTTTCCGCCGCCTGCAGTGCGGCCAGCGCCGCCAGGGCGGCCGGCGTCGGGAGCGGCGCCGCCGCGGCCGGACCGGCCGCCGCCTCGTCGCGCTGCGCCAGCCAATAGCGTCGTTCGCCGGCCAGGCTGGCAAAGCCGCGCTGGTGGCGCTCGCGCGCCAGGGCCGGCGGCGCCAGCGCGGTTTGCCGGTGCAGCAATTCGGCGAAACCGGCCGTGGCCGGGGCCGCGCCGTGCGCCTCGAGCAGCACGTCGAGCCCCTCCATCAGCGAGGGCGCAAAGGCGATCTTGACATCGGCCCCGGCCGGACGCGCATCGTCCGGCTGGCCGTCGCGCTCCCACGCCAGCGCATCGAGGCTGGCGCCGACCAGCACCCGCGCCGGCCCGGCCAGGCCGGGCTCCGGGTTCCAGCCCAGCTGCGCCAGGCGCGCGGCCAGGGCGGCGCCCTCGCGCCCGGCGAGCGGCTCGAGCGCCGCATCGTCGTACCAGCCCAGTACGCTGTAGCGCAGGCTGGCCCGCTCGATGCGCTGCTGCGCCGTCGGGACGGCGCCGTCGGCGATGTGCTCGTGCGCGACCGGGTCGTAGAACGAGAGGATGTTACGGTTGTGCGGGGTGAAGACGGTAAAGGCGGGGTTGCCGCAGCCGCCGGCGTCGAGCGCGTAGCGGCCGGCGGCGTCGCCGAAGGCCGAGCGGTGCCGTTGCGGCGCGTAGCGGTGGGCCGGCACGGCGATGCCGATCAGCAGGGACTGCGGCGCGGCGCCGGACTGCGGGTCGAGAAAGGCGCTGGCGGCGCGCACCGGCTCGGGGTCGAAGCGCCCGCCCCCGGCGCCGTCGGCCAGCAGCAGCCAGGCCATGGCGGCGCACGTGCCGTCGGCCAGGCGCTGCTGGCGCAGCACCAGGTAGCGGTTGGGAATTTTTTCGAAGGCGAGCGTGCCGTCCGGCTGTTCGCGCGCGCTGCGCAGGCCGGGCGGCAGGGTCCAGCTCAGGTACACCCCGGGAGGGCGGCCGCTCTCGCCGGGGAGCGGATGATAGTGCGGCGCTTCGGGACTGTCGAGATCGGCCAGGCGGTCGTACTGGACGGCCCACTTTTGCTCTTCGGGCACGAGCATGCGCGTGGTGACGCACAGCGCTTCCAGGCACATGGGAACGAACAGGTGGTTTTGCATGAAGATGGGTCGGGTCGGTTCACAAAGAGGAAGATCGGCAGTTCAGGCCGGGGCGGGGACGGCGTGCAGCAGCACCTGCGGCGGCGCGCCCAGCCACTGCAGGGCCATTCCGGCCGGGCTCAGCGCCTGCTGCGGCCCCAGGTCGCCGGCCTGGCGCAGGCCTTGCTCGACGGCGGCGGCCAGGCCCCCGTTCCCGCCCAGGGCCACGGTGCGGCGTTGCGGGTCGCGCCAGAAGCGGGCGATGTCGAGCGCGCCGGCGGCCGCCAGCGGCACCCCCGGCGCGGCCGGCGCCACGCTGCGGCATTGCAGCATGCCGTCGGCCGCCACCCCGGGCGCCAGCAGGGCCGGCGGCGGCGTGATGCGCAGCCGCTGCGCCATGCCGTCGAACAGCCACAGGCCGACGTTCGGCCCCAGGGTGGCCTGGCGCAGCAGCGGCAGGGCGCGTCCGCCGGCGTCGTCGGCCTCGACCCGCAGGTCCGGCCATCCCGGCACCAGCTCGCTGCGCAGCAGCACGCCGCTGCAGGCCGCGCCGGTGGCGGCCTCATCAGGTGCTGGCGCGCCCAGCGTCGCCGCCGTCCCCGGCCGGTGCGCGCGCGCGGCGCGCCACAGGCGCTCGCGCAAGGCTGCGTAGATGGCCTGGTCGGTGCTGCGGCGCAGGCCCAGCGAGAGGGCGCCGTCGAGCAGGGCCTGTTGCCACTGGGGATCGACCTGGAACACGCGCAGGCTTTCGGGCGGCAGCATGTCGGCGCGCGGCACCAGGGCGGCGAAAGGCAGCGTTTCCAGGCGCAGCATGGCGGCCAGGGCGGCGACGATGGTGTCGAGCGCGGCGCCCGGCAGTTCGGCCAGCGCCGCCTCGTCCCCGGCCAGCTCGGCCACGGCGGCGTGCACCCGCGCCGCCGTCAGCGCCGGCGCGGCCCGCAGCGGCGCGGGCCGGGCCGGCTGGCGCAGGCGCTGCGGCACGTCCGCCAGCAGTTCCGGCGTGAGCACGCTGGCGCACAGGGCGGGCGCGGCGGGGAACAGCTGGGCATGCAGGCGGCCCGCGCCGGCATGCGGGCGTGCCGCCAGCCGCAGCGCGCTGTGGCGCATTCGCTTGAGCACGCTGAACCAGGCTTGCATCAGGGGACGGTCGGCCAGGCTCAGGTTGCGCCCCAGGTACCAGGCGGCGCAGTGCGAGGCGTCGAGCACGTGGTCGCGCGCATCGACCACCAGGGCGTCGGAGAACTGCTCCCACAAGCGGCGCGGCGGCGCGGCCGCGCTGCCGACCGCCACCAGCGGGCCGCGATACCAGGCCAGCAGGCGTTCGCCGCCCCAGGTGGTGTGCGGCAGCGGCACGAAGCCGTCGCCCAGGCGCGCGGCCAGGCCCGGGTCGCCCAGCGCCGCCGCCGCTGCCGCTTGCGGCGGCAGCAGGCGCAGGTCGCGCGCGCGCCCGTCCTGTTCGAGCAGGCCGTGGGCCAGCGCGACGAAGGGCGTACGGCCGTCCTGTGCGGGCCCGCTGGTGAAGGTCCAGGCAGCCAGGCTGAGCATGCACAGCTGCTCGGCGCGCGCCTGGTGCTGCGCCAGCGCCGCCTCGGCGCCCGGCGCGCCGGCCAGCAGGTGGCCCCAGCCCTCGAGCGAGACCAGGTGCGCGATGTAGCGCCGCTGCGTGCCCGGCGCCGCCGGCGCCGGCAGGCGCAGGGCTTGCACGACGCAATACTCGTCGGCGCCGGCGCGCCGCACGTGGGCGCTCCAGCGCAGGTCGCACTGGCGCGGCAGCAGGGCGCCGAAGTCGCGCGGCAGCAGGCGGATGTGCTGGCAGGGGTCGTCGCCATCGCGTTCGGCGGGCGATGGCGTGAGGGCCGGGCCGACCAGCCCGGGCGTGTTCGCCAGCAAGTTCCAGAAGCTGCGCTGCGAACCGCCCCAGCGCCGGTGGCGCAGGTCGGCCGCCGGGTCGGCGCTGGCGGCCGGGAACAGCAGTTCGTGCTCTTCGCACACCAGCAGGGCCATCCCGGGCAGTTCCGGGTCGGCCGCGCCGTCGATGCGGGTCAGCCAGGCGCTGTGGGCGTCGCGCAGCACCACGTGCGGCAGCATGCCGGTCAGTTCGCCCTGTTCGCCGTCCTGCGGCATGCGCGCGTGCACCGCGTCCGGCGCCAGGCGGTAGCGCGGCCCGCTGACGGTGAAGGCGTGGCGCGCGCCCAGGCGCGCCTCGCCCGCCAGGTGCAACTGGTGTTCGACCTCGACCGTGTAGCTGCCGACCGCCAGCTGCGGCAGCGCAAAGTCGTCGAAGGTGAGCGCCGGTCCGGCGCCGGGCGTATCGTTCTGTCGGTTCTGTCGGTTCTGGTCGGTCTGGTCGCTCATGCGGAGAGGGCGCTGATGGTGGGTGGGCAGGCCAGGCGCGGGGCGCTGGGGAAGTGCAGGGCGGCGGCGGCGCCGAAGCGCGCGCCGTCGTCGAGCGCCGGCAGGTCGAAGCCGAGCGCGTTGAGGCGCTGGTGCAGCAGGCCGCGCGCAGCCACCGCGCCGGGCGCGCCGAAACCGGCCAGGCAGGCCATGGCCTGCGGCGCGGCCTCGAGCGGCTCGGCCATGGCGCCCGGCGCGCCCGGCAGCGGCAGGGGCGGCAGGCCGCATGAGGGGCTCAGCGGCGCGCAGACCCACAGGGTGGCGCCGGCCACCGTCAGCGGCGCGGCGCTCGCGCGCGCCGGCGGCGCGGCGATGCGCACCCCGGTCACCAGCGCATGGGTGTGGCGCTCGCCGTCCAGGCGCGGCTGCCCGTCCGCTTCGGGCGCGCCCCACAGGCCGGCAGCCAGGCAGGCCAGGCGCGGGGCGATGCGCCAGGCGCCGAGGTCGGCCAAGGGCTGGCCGTCGCGCAGCACCGTGATCCAGGCGCTGGCGCGCACGCCGGCGCTGGCGCAGGGGCGCACGCCGAACGGCGCCAGCTCCTGCGCGCCGGCCAGCGCGGTCCCCTGCACCCACACGCTGGTGGCCGGCGCGGCGAAGTCGGCGTCGAGGGTGAAACCGGCGCTGCTGGCGTGCGCCGGCAGCACGCCCTGGCGCGCGGCGCCGTCCGGGGCGCCCGGCGCCGCCAGGCGGCCCTGGGCCGGCGCCGGCGCCGCGCCCGGCACGCCGGCATCCATGCGCAGGCTGACCCGCTCGCTGTCGGGCGCCAGCAGGCGCCGCTTGACGCTGGCCCAGTCCGGCAAAGCGGGCGGCGCCGCCGGCGCGCCGAAGGCGACATGGACGTCGAACAGGTACAGATTGAGCACCACCTGGCCGCGCAGCGGCGGGCCGTCCAGGCGCATGCTGGCCGACAGCTCGAGCCGGATGGTCTTCTTGATGAACAGGAAGTCGATATCGTAGGACACGCCCGCGCACAGTCCCACCTCGGCCGTGAAGCTGAGCGGCTGGTAGCGCATCAGGAAGTCGGCGTGGGCCTGGAACCAGGCTTTCAGGCCGCCCGAGGCGAACGCGATATCGAGTGCGCCGCCGGCCATCACGCAGGCGGGGGTGAGGGCGCCGTAGACCCCGCCCTTGATCACCACCTTGTCGCCGTAGCGCCAGTTGAAGCCGAGCCGGCCGAGTACCGGCCAGGCGGCAGGGCGCTGGAACGCCGGGTGGTAGCCGCCCACGCTGACCACGAAGTCGGGGCGGGCCGGGTCGAGCCACCAGCAGGCGGCCATGCTGCCCGAGAGCACGCACTCGCGCACCAGCAGCCAGGAGCGCGGCGTGAGGCCGCCGCCCAGGCCGAGATAGCCGCTCAGGGGCTTGAGGCTGGCCTGGAATTCGACCTCGATGCAGGCCAGCGCTGCGCCGTTGTCCTGGCCCAGGGAGGCCGTGCACACGCCCATCAGGCTGAAACTCAGTTCGGGGCCGATGACGGCCACCGCCACCGCGTTGGTCTCGACCATCTTGTAGGTGGTAAAGCGCAGGCCGGCCGCCAGCCACATGGCGCCGGGCATCGGCTGCAGCCAGGGCGGCGCCGCCGGCGCGCCCCCGCACAGGGTGCCGAGCACCTGCAGCGGGCCCGGGGTCTTGCCCTGGGCGTCGGGCGCGAACAGGCCCGCCACGAAGGGGCAGGACCAGACTTCGCCGATGCGCGGCAGGCGCAGGTTGTAGTTGACCCCGAGGCCCCCGGAAAAACCGGTGATGAAGAAGGCCGGATCGCCCCCGATCGGGGCGCGCAGCTCGGCGAAGACGAAGATGGCGGTGCCGCCGTCGTCGAACTGGGCCAGTCCGCCGACCCCGGCCACGGCCACCTGGGCCACGCGCAGCAGCGCGCTGCCGCTCATGGCGAAGCCGAGGCGGCGCCCGGCGCCGGCCGACATCTGCGCCAGCTCGGCGTCGTCGCAGACGCGCAGGCCGGCGCCGACCATCAGCGGGGCCTTGTCGAACAGGATGCCGAGCCCGCTCAGGTGGAAGCGCGGCGCGAACGAGGCCAGCGGCGAACTCAAGCCGAGGCCGGCCGCTTCCAGCGTCAGGCCGGCGACCTGGACGGCGCCGTCGACCAGCACGCCCAGCTCGCCCTGCTCGAAGCGGACGCCGATGCGGCGCAGGCTGAGCGGACCGAGGTTTTTCTGCACGACGATCCAGCGCGTGGCGCCGGCGGGTCCGTCCGGCACCTCGGCCTCCACGGCCAGCGGCCGCAGCGCGCCCTGGGGCGGCGTATGCGGCGGCGCGGCCAGGCGCGCGCGGCGCTGGCCGGGTGCCAGGCCGAGCATGAGCGGCAGGCGCGCGCCGCCCAGGTCCAGCTCGAGGCCGACGGCGATCTGGGCCGGGCCGGCGCCGGCCGCCGCGCTGCCCAGCAGCAGGGTGGTGAAGTCGCGCATGTCGTCGCTGTCGAGCACCCTGTTGGCCAGCATCAGCCAGGGGTCGGCCAGGCCGATGTCGAGTTCGGGCGGCAGCAGCTTGCCCACCAGCGGCAGTTGCGACAGGCGCAGGGTGCGCCGCACCACCACGCCGGCGGCCAGCAGGGCGCGCGCGCCATCCTTGCCCGCGCCCTGGATGCGCAGCGCGCCCTGGCCCAGCTCCCACAGGGTCAGCTCCAGGTCGAGGCGGCGCGTTGCGGGGCCCAGGCTGGCCTGGGCGTGCAGCCACTGCAGGCGCGGCTCGAGACCGGGCGGCGCCGGCGGCAGGGCGGCTTCCTGGCCGAGCAGGTGCATCAGGTCGTCCAGGCCGACTGTCTGGTCGCGCCTCACCGTGCCGCGCTGGCCCCAGTCCAGTTGCAGTTGCCAGGCGCCGGCGCTGCGCGCCAGCGCGCCGCTCATGCGCCAGGCGCCGAGCTGCGCGCTGCCGTCGAGCCGCACCTCGCATTGCTTGCTGTCCTTGGGCCGGCGCAGCGCGAAGGTCGAATCCAGGTGCAGGCTGACGGTCGGCTGTCCGGCGCCGTCGAGCACCAGCGGCACGGTCACGCCCCAGTGGAAGCGCAGTTCGCGGCTGCCGGTGGTGAGCTCGAAGGCGAGCGCGTCGAGCGAGACCATGGCCAGGTGGGGCGGCAGCGCGGGCAGGCCCAGTTGCTCCGACATGGCCAGCTCGCGCATGGTCAGGCCGCGCCGTTCCAGGCTGGCCGCGAAGGTCCAGCTGCCATCGTCGTCGCGCGCGGCGCGGGCCTGGAAGGGCAGGCCGCCGACCCGGGCCAGGGCCAGCAGGGAACCGTGGTAGGTCCGGCTGGCGGAATCGCTGACATTGTTGACGCCGAGCGCGAATTCGACCCGGTCCAGCATCAGGAAGGGGGCGATGCCGACTTCCATCTCGACGTCGATTTCCAGCTCCAGCGACGACAGCGCGGGCGTGAACGGATTAAAGCGCAGCGTGAATTCGCTCAGCGTCACTTCCTCGATGTCGAGGAAGGCCTCGGGCAAGCCGGCGCCGACCACGGACGGACCGCCATGCGGCAGCGCCAGATGGCGCAGGCCGCGCGGCGGCTTGAAGCCGGCGCGCAGCGACAGCGACCAGTCGGCGCCGCGCTCGCCGAGCGGGATGTCGGCGTCGGCGTGGCACCAGGCGCCGCCGGGCAGGAGCAGGGCGCCGTGCAGCCACAGCTGGGCGCCGCCGCGCGCCACGCGCACGTACAGGCTGACGCACTGCAGGCTCACCGACGGCGCCAGTTGCGTGCCCTGCGTCAGGCCGATGCGCAGGTCCAGTCCCTGGAAGGCGGCGGCGCCGGCGAACGGGTCGAAGGACAGCTCGAACTTGTCCAGGGCCAGGCTGTCGAGCGCGTGCAGGCAGTCGGGCAGTTGCTGTTTCAGCTGTTGCGGGGCGAAGGCGCCGCCCTGTACCGAGGGAAACAGGCTTTCGACCAGGCCCAGCACGGCGAGGGGGGTGTGCAGCAGGTAGAGCGGCCGGTCCAGGCGCAGATGCCAGCTGGCGCCGCGCCGCAGCGGTACTTGCAAGGTCACGCCGGGCAAGTCTTCCGGCTCGGGGTCGGGACCGGGGTCGGCGCCGGGGGCGGCGCCCAGCCCGAGGCGCATCTGGGCCGACACCTGCAGCACCGGCGGCTGGTCCGGCGCGGCGCGCCGCAGCAGCAGGCGGGCGTTGTCCAGGCTGAGCGCGTCGAGCGCCGGAAAGCGCAGCTGCTCGGCCCACAGCTCCACCTCGAACTGCGGGGCGGCGCCGGGCTCGACCAGCACCGAGATGCGCGCATGCACCTGTTCGCAGACCTCGAGCAAGGGCTGGAGCGCGGCCACGGCACCCGCGGGCGCTATGCGCTCGAGCAACTGCGCCGCGTGCAGGCGCAGTTCGCGCAGTTCCAGCAAGACGCTATCGATGGCGCCATCCTCGTCCACGCCGAACATCAATTCGAGACGGCAGTCGAGCAGGCCGGCGACGGCGATCGCCGCGCCCACGCTGAGGTAGACCCCGGCCTGCTCGCGCGTGGCGGCGTCGGCATCGATGGTGACGCTAACGCCCTCGACGGCGAGCAGCGCGAGCAGCTGGGTGGCGCAGCGGCCGACGCCCGGCGCCAGCGGCTCGAGCTCGGCGGCGAGCTGCTGCAGGGTCAGGCCGCGCCCGGCCGCCAGGCGCGCGTCGATGGTGTCGAGTGCCGTCATGGCGTGCCCTCGCGTGCAATCGGATAGAACAGATCCGGGTCGAACTCGGCCTTGCTTAGCCCGAGGTCCTCGAACAGGCGCTGGTTGGCGGCCAGGGCGCTGTTGAGGTGGCCGTCGCCGCCGCGCCTGAGAACCGGGTCTTCGTTCGCAGTGACGCGCCGGGTACTGCCCAGCAATTGCACGGCAACGATACCGAACACGGGATGACTGTAGAGTTCGTTTAGAAAGGTTTCAGCCAAGTCCCGCTGAGCTCGACTTGGATATTTCTGGCCGCTGAAGTCGTTGCGTTCCCCATAGTCGCCCCCCCTTTTGTTCGGTGTCCATATCATGCTGATGAACGTCATGGCCACCTCGTCGGCGATACGCAGGATCTCGGACGCGGGCCATGCATTGCCCTTTGTGCGCAGTCTGAAGACATTGCACGCCGCAATTACGCCGAGCTCTTCCGCTGTCGGTTCCGGATCCACAGGCGCGTCTTTCTTCTTCTTCTTCTTTTTCTTTTCTTCCTCGGCAGGCGGCCTGGTCGACCTTAGTTTGTCGACCAGCACGCGCACGAACGCCATCTCGGCGTTGTGTCCGAGGGATCCGAGCACCAGACCGAGCGAGGCTTCCTTCTCCGAATGTGTGCCGCCGGCCTGCGTTATCTGGCACGCCACGGTATTGGCGATACTGTACAGGCGGCGGAACGGGTCGCGCAGGATCGCTTCGATATCGCAGCGCGCTTTGGCGCCGCTCTTGCCGTCTTCCTCCGGGCAGAAATAGGCAAACTTGTTGGTGCCCGTCGCCGTGAGGAGCTCAGGCTTGCAAAGCAGGTTCAGCACGGCATTCCGCGCGATCGGCAGGGGGCGCTTGAAGTTGATGGTGATATTCAGGCGCGGGCAGCATTCCCCAAGCTCGGTCTTGTTCATCTCGTCAGCCGTCGTCACGCGTAGGATCTGCCTTTCGATGTGCAGGCGGCGCCGCACGCCAGGTTCGCTGACGCAGCCCGCCACCTCGCTACCGGCCTCCGGCACGGGGGTACCGGCCGCGTGCGGGTCCAGGGTGGCATCGCTGACCTCGATGACCAGGGCCAGCGGCGAACGGAATTTCGCATCCTCGCTTGTGTCGCTGCTGTCTTCGTTCGACTTGCGTTTTTTCGAGTGAGGCGCTGATCCAATCGAATCGCGCTTGCGCTTTTTTTCTCCCACGCTCGACAGCGAACTCGGCTCTTCGTGGTCGGTGCGGTTGGTGCAAACCGAAAACCCGATGGCCCTGGTCATCGAGAAGTTCGTCAGCACGCGTCCGCGCGCCGCGTCGGCCGCCGTACTGTTCAGCGCCAGCAGTTTATTCAGATTGGCCACCGTTTGATCTTTCAGTGCCGTGTTATTACAGAGGACGCTGAAATCGTTCCAGAAGTAGACGCCGAAATCGACGCCGTCGTTCTGCCTGCGCATTGCCGTCTTCAGCAGTGCTTCCGAATAGACCTCGCTGGGTAGATTGGAATGTTTGAGGTTGGCAAGCATGACCACGGTATCGGGGTTGATCCGCTGGAGCCAGTAGAGGTCCTCCGAGCCTGTGCTGCTCGTGCCGACGCTGGTGGCGCTGCCATGGTGGGACGATTTGACGACCGAAAACGACTTGAGCTTGTCGCCGCTGCGCATCCAGGCCGGCGCCGAAACCCCGTCCTTTCCGGCGCCGGCGCCCAGAAGGGCGTCGAACGTCGGGTCTTCCAGTTCCGGCGCGAAGGCGTCGCCCGCCGAATAGAACAGAAAGTCGCCCCACTCGATCACGAAGCCGAGCGAAACCAGATTCGGACTGAATTGCGCCTTTTGCTCGGTGTCGATGCCTTCGCCGCGGCTTGCAAAGATCGGCTTGCCCATTCCGTCATCCTTGTCGACGAGCGGCGCCAGGACCCCGCCGCCGAAGAGCCAGTGGAAATTGATGTCGGCACAGCCGGGCTGGTCGAGCCGAGGCGTATTGTGTTCGTCAGGCGCCACCTTGCCGATGCAGGCGAACGGTGGAATCGTCCAGACCGAGGGCGTCTCCGTCCGTGGGTCGGTGGCCTTGCGCTTTGCCGATTGCTCCTGGCACCAAGTGAAATAATTGTCGATGCTGGCCTGTTTGAGCGGCACCGAGAACATCGGTTTGACCGCATTCGTCCGCAGCCGGATTCCCGCGTCGAGCCCAGGGTCGATGATGACCGCACTGCGGATCTTCTGCTCAACCAGACCGAGGACATGGTCTTCGTGAAAGTGCGTCAGCAATTGGTAGTCGAAGCGCCGCTCGGGTTCCCACCCGAGGTGCTTGCTACAGTAATCGTGCACATTCTGGTTGAGCGGGCCGCGTGCCAGACCGCCGTCGACGATCATGCTCCTGTAGTGCAGGCAGTCCTTGGGCAACGGCTCTTCCTGATGGCTGTCGTGCGCGCCTTCCCACATCTTGCACTCGATAATAATGCAGTCGCTGTAGCCAGCCTGCAAGAAATGGATGCGCAACCGCCGCTGTGAAGGTGTGGTCATCGTAATTCCGGGTGTCACGCGGCAGTTTCTCGCGCCGCTACCGTTAGTTTATAAATCGAAACATTGGTACAATAATATCATTAACATTTCCTGAATGCACGAAATATATGCGCCGAAGTCCGCTGTGGCGGCGCGTGTTGGGAGCGCTTCCTGTCGCGGGGAAGCCGCGCGCAGCCGGCTGTCACGTCAGTGAGGGCGGGTCCGGCGCCGGCTTACGCTTGCCGATGATCCGCTTGCGCGGAGACGGATGGCGCATTGGCGCGCGCCTTGTCCGTGTACTTCATGTAGGCCGGAAGCGCGATGGCGGCCAGGATGCCGATGACCATGATCGCCGGCAGGATGAATGCGAGCACATAGACCCCGCGGTTGTTGGGCGCCGGCGGCGGGCCGAATTCGTTGCTTCCTTCATCGCCGCGCTTGAACAGCATGATGAAAATGAAGTAGAGGTTGATGAAGGGAATAATGACGCCGATCAGATACAGGGCGCCCAGGCCCAGGTCTTGCAGCCGCCGGCGCGCAACGAGCAGTGGGACAAGCCAGATGGAAAACGTCAGCACCGTGCCGGCCAGGAACATGAAGTCCGTACTGACGAACGCGGCGAGCTGGAGGAGTAGTCCCAGCACCACGGAGGCGAGCATCCAGAGGGCGGTGGAGTACGCGATCCAGCGAACGCGTCCGATACGGCCGTTCAAGGCAAACAGGCGCGTCGCCGCAGAGATATTGGAATCTGAAAAATGGGTATGGGGCGCTGCGTAGATGTTGCTCACGATGGGTCCTAGGTAGTCAATTACCTTAATCAATATGCAATATTACCGGACGGGGAAGTCTGCCGTCCATTCCTATTTTCTTTTGTCATTAGTAATTGCGATAAAGCTACACCGATCCGCGTCATCGCGACGATGCGCCGGTCGGCATATTTTCAAGAAGTTCTAGACGACCGGTCTAATCTGGGTTACAGTGCATGCATGAATACAAGAACGCACTCCGACAACGCCCATGTCCGCGAGAACATCCTTGCCACCGGCCAGCGCATCATGGCGGCGAAGGGATTTTCGGCGGTCGGCCTGAACGAGATCCTGAGCGCCTCCGGGGTACCGAAGGGTTCGTTTTATCACTACTTCGGCTCCAAGGACGCGTTCGGGGAAGCCATGCTGGAAGCGTACTTCGAGGCCTATCTGGCGGATATCGATGCCACTCTCGGCCAGCCGGGCATCACCATGGCCCAGGGCCTGATGAATTACTGGCAAAGCTGGCAGGCGGCGCAAGCGTTTTCCGAGTGCCAGGGCAAGTGTCTCGCCGTGAAGCTGGGCGCGGAGGTGGCCGACCTGTCCGAAGCGATGCGCCTGTCGCTCAAGCGCGGTACGGCAGGAATCGTGGCCCGGTTGGCCGCGGCGATCGAGGCGGGCGTGGCGCAAGGGTCGCTGGCAATCGACAGCGATGCCGCGACGGCGGCGCACAGCCTGTATCAGTTGTGGCTGGGCGCGAGCATCATGGTGAAGATCACCCGCAGCACCGAGCCGTTCGGGCGGGCGATGACGACCACGCGACAGATGCTGCACCTGCCGCCGGAATAAGCGGCATTGTCGATCGGAGCGTAAACTTGTGACTGTGTGCTAGTCGACTGGTCTACTCAGGTGGGGCGAGTTTTTTTGTTTGGCATATTTTTTTTGCTGGCGCAGTAGACGACTGGTCTACTCAAAGGCGTTTTGTAATTTACCTAGGAGAAATAACATGAAAGTACTGATCGTCTTGACCTCGCATAGCGAACTTGGCAGCACCGGCCGCAAGACCGGTTTCTGGCTGGAAGAGCTGGCGGCGCCGTATTACGCGCTCAAGGATGCGGGTGTGGAAGTGGTGCTGGCCTCGCCGCAAGGCGGCCAGCCGCCGCTCGATCCGAAAAGCAAGGAGCCTGATTTCCAGACCGAACAAACGCATCGATTCGAAGCCGACGCCGCCGCCACCGCGCAACTGGCCGCGACCGTGCGCCTCGATACGGTCCAGCAAGCGGATTTCGACGCGGTGTTCTATCCGGGCGGCCACGGCCCGCTGTGGGACCTGGCGCAGGACAAGGACTCGATCGCGCTGATCGAGGCGTTCATCGCTGCCGACAAGCCCGTCGCGCTGGTGTGCCATGCGCCCGGCGTGCTGCGCGATGTCAAGGCCCCGTCGGGCCGTCCGCTGGTGGAAGGCAAGCGGCTTACCGGCTTTACCAATACCGAAGAAGAGGGCGTCGGCTTGACCGATGTGGTGCCCTTCCTGGTGGAAGACATGCTCAAGGAAAAGGGCGGCATCTATTCCAAGGGCCCGGACTGGGCTTCCTACGTGGTCGGCGACGGGCTGCTGATCACCGGCCAGAATCCCGGCTCGTCGGCCGCCACCGCCGCCGCCCTGCTTGCGCGCCTCGCCTGAGTCGATGCGTCCACGGCGTCCCGGTACCGGGACGGCGCGCGACCGGCACGGGAAGGTAGGTAATTCGTCGAAAGGCGATATCTTCCCGGCTGCCCTCATGATTTGCGATTCGTCGTCGATATAACCTTATGTCAATGTTGCTTCGGCGCTCAAACCGCCCTGAAGTGTCCAATTGACAAAAAAACTATCTCTTACCTATCGCGAACATGACCGCCATTTCATCTCTATCGAGTCCCATCACGGCGCCGGCGCGCAGTCCTTCACCGGTGTCTCCGCGCAGCGAAGCGCCGCCGGTCCAGCGGACGCCCCCGTCGACCATCGTCAAGCTCAGCCCGGAGGGGCTGTCCGCATCCGCCTCCGGGCGCGCCGTCCTGCGTTGGGAATCCGCGGCGCAGGATGGCCTCAGCGCGCTAATGGCGAGCAATATGGCGTCGCGCTCGGTGGCTGGCCGCTTCGACGGACTGGGCGCGGCCTTGCTGGGCCAATTCCGGGGCGACGCCGCCAATGTGTCGCAATCGGTGCAGCTCGCTCCGGCCGGCGCGCCCTCGTCGCCGTACGGGATCGCCGCCGCAATGCCGGCCATGCACGGCTTCGGCGAGGACAGGATGTCGCTCACTATCGTCACCAAAACCGGGGTCGAGGTCACATTGGGCCTGGACAACCAGGAGGATGGCCTGGCGCTGCGGATGAATGCCAGCGGCGAACTGAGCGAAGCCGAGCGCGGCGCCCTGGCCGGCCTGGCCGCTGCCTTCCAGGAAGCCATCGACGGCATGACGCAGGAGCCGCCCTCGGTCAGGCTGGAAGGCTTGACCCAGTTTAATTCGGCCGTGCTGGCGTCGGTCGACTTGCGCGCCGCGATCAAACAGCGCACCGATCCGGAAGGCACGCAATCGCTGCATTTCAAGGCCGATCATGCCGGTCGCACGGTCAGCCTCGACGGTCCGTCGGGCTCGGCCTCGGTGCGGGTCGACACGGGCAATCTGTCCAACCTCGGCAGCGCGGACCAGCAGGCAAGGGCGCTGGCCAATCACCTCAAGCAAATCGACCAGGCCGCCGGGCGGGGACGCGCCGACGCCGGACTCATGAGCATGTTCAAGGAAGCGTTTTCCGCCCTCAACAGCAATGTCGGCGCCGTGCAGGCGCGCCCCGGCGTGGCCGTGGCCGGCAAATGGGAGCTGGCGGCCGAAGACCATGCGGTCTTGAGCGGGCTGGCCGATTTCAGCGCCTCGGTCAGCCAGGCGTCCGGCGCCATCAACCCGATGCGGCCGACCGAAATGGACAGCTTCGCCTACGACTTGTCGCAAAGCACCAGCATCGGCGGGCGCAGCCAGGGCGAGCGCACGGTGTCGCAGCAGCAAAAATCCGAACTCAATGCCAGCTTCCACACGCCGAGCGTGCCCGGCACCACGCTGAGACTGGGCTACGACCGCGAATCGCAGAACTACGACTACCACCAGATCAAGGATGCGGCCAGCAGCGATGTCGACCTGGCCTACAGCGACGGCCATCTGGTCAAGGCCACCCTGAATCAATCGGCCACGCAGTCGGCCAGGGTGATGAGCTACATCATGGGCGACCTGGTGTCGGACACCGTCACGCCCGGCCAGCAATCGCTCCAGCGCGACCTGCTGGCGGTGCTGGCGCCTTACCTGAGCGGCCAGACCGGCTTGAACGAGCAGCAAAAGGACGACCAGCGCCAGCAATTGTGGAGCAGCCTGGGCGAGCAAGTCTTGCTCAAGGGCTATCCATAAGGCATCGCCAGCGGCACACATTCCCCGGCGCTTCCCGGCGCCGGACGCGGCCGCGGCGCTTTCTTGCGCCTCGTCGAGCGATCTCTTCCCCGATACCGTTGATTTAACGGCATACTTAACTCGTCAGCATCGTTTTTTCGCGTCGGATGGCAGCATCCCGGCCGCTTCTTCGTATCACGTTTCGCCACCTTACCCGGACTGGAGTGACTCATGAACGCGAACACCGCAGGCGCGCCCGCGCTCAAGCAAGCCTTAAGCACCTTTCAGTTGTGGGGCATCGCCGTCGGACTGGTGATCTCCGGCGAGTATTTCGGCTGGAGCTACGGCTGGGCCTCGGCCGGCACGCTCGGCTTTGCGGTGACGGCGATCTTCATCGCCGCCATGTACACCACCTTCATTTTCAGCTTCACCGAGTTGACGACCGCGATTCCCCACGCGGGCGGGCCGTTTGCCTACAGCAAGCGCGCCTTCGGGCCGCTGGGCGGCTACATCGCCGGCGCCGCGACCCTGATCGAATTCGTGTTCGCGCCGCCGGCCATCGCCCTGGCCATCGGCGCCTACCTGAACGTGCAGTTCCCCGCGCTCGACCCCAAGCTGGTGGCCGTGGCCGCGTATGCGATTTTCATGACCATGAATATCCTCGGCGTGCAGGTGGCTGCCACGCTGGAACTGATGCTGGCGCTGCTGGCGATTTTCGAATTGCTGGTGTTTATGGGCGTGGTGGCGCCGGGTTTTTCGCTGGCTAACTTCACCAAAGGCGGCTGGGCCGGGCAGGACAGCTTCAGCATGGCGGCCGTGCCCGGCATGTTCGCCGCGATTCCCTTCGCGATCTGGTTTTTTCTTGCCATCGAGGGCGTGGCGATGGCGGCCGAAGAGGCCAGGAACCCGCGCCGCTCGATTCCGGTCGCGTATGTGAGCGGCATCCTGACCCTGGTGGCGCTGGCGCTCGGCGTGATGCTGTTCGCGGGCGGCGCCGGCGACTGGACCAAGCTGTCGAACATTAACGATCCGCTGCCGCAGGCGATGAAGATGATCGTCGGCGGCAGCAGCGGCTGGCTGCACATGCTGGTCTGGCTGGGCTTGTTCGGGCTGATCGCGTCGTTTCACGGGATTATCTTCGGCTACTCGCGCCAGATCTTCGCGCTCGCCCGCGAAGGCTATCTGCCCCATTATTTCGCCAGGATCCATCCGCGCTTCAAGACCCCGCACCGGGCCGTGCTGGCGGGCGGCGCGGTCGGCATCGCGGCGATCTACAGCGATGAGCTGATCAAGATCGGCGGCCAGACCCTGACCGCCAATATCGTCACCATGTCGGTGTTCGGCGCGATCACGATGTATATCGTCAGCATGCTGGCGCTGTTCAAGCTGCGCCGCAGCGAACCGGACATGGCGCGGCCGTTCAGGGCGCCGCTGTATCCGTTCTTTCCGCTGTTCGCCTTGCTCGGTGCGCTCGTGTGCCTGGGAACCATGGTCTACTACAACTTTGTCATGGCCTTGGTGTTCGCCGGCTTGCTGCTGGTCGGGTATATGGTGTTCCTGATGACGGCGGGGCGGCGGGCGACGCTGGCGGCGGCGCAGGTTCAAGCGGGCTCGACATAATCGCCTGGGACTGTGCTGTATCATACCGGCTTTTGCTTCGGGCTCAACCTCGCCCATCTTGAGACCATGTATGAAATTCACCTGACCACGGCGGCGCTGGCGGAAGCGCAGTGGCCCGCCTTCGAGCGCTTTGCCGCGTCGATCGGCGCCAAACCCATGGTGATCGAGCTGGCGCGCGGCACGCATCCGGTTCAGCCGATGCTGACCTTGTGCCGTGCCGGCGCCATCGATGAGGTCATCGCTCTTGCGCAGAGGCTGGCCGGGCAGGCGGCGCAAGCCGGCATGGAGGTGGTGCGCTGCAAGATCGAGCAGGATGCGTCGCCCGGCATGCCTGCCCCGGCGGGCGGGCGCCATCACTACGTCGAATGGCATGGCCGCCTGGCTGTCGCGGAGCATCAGCGCGTGGAACTGGCGGCGCTGTGCGCGCCCTTCGGCGCGCATGTGTCCAACAACGCCATCCGTGGCGGCGACATTCGCTACCTGACCTTGCGCGACCCGGGCGGGCTTGCCGGTCTGCGCGAACGCGTGGCGCACTTGTGCGAGCTGCTCGGCGCGCGCGGGTGGACGATCCAGAAACAGCAATGGGAAAGCGTCGTTTTCGACAGCAATCTGTTGCTCGACGCCGGATGGCTGGAGCAGTGACCGTGACGCTCGCCATGCAGGCGATACGCGACCATGCACTACGCACCGGCACGCCCGAGGCCACTGCGGCGCGCATCGTCATCGAGGAGGGCTTTCTCAGGCGCGCCGCGATGGTGGACGGTCCCTTCGTGCTCAAGGGGAGCTACGTGACGCGCCAGCGCATTCGCGAGGGCTGGCGGCGCATTCCGGGCGACCTCGATTGGGTCGCGCTGGAACCGCCCGATGCCGCGCAGCTGACTGCATGGGTGACGGCCGTGACCGATATCGAACTCGATGACGGCGTGCGCTTCCGCAGTTTTTCGGGCGATCCGTTCTGGCGCAGGATCGAGTACGCGATGGACGAGGATTTCCCGACCGTCAACACGGATATCGCCGGGTGGATCGGCGGCCAGCAGCCTGTCGACTGCCGCATCGATGTCAGTTTCGGCCTGGCGCTCGATCCGCCGCCGCAGGCCATGCCGTACCGGCCGCAATTCGGCGCGCCGTTCATGCTGCCCAACAGCGTATCGACCGAACTGCAGATCGCGTGGAAGCTGCACCAATGCCTGGCGCGGCCGCGCTTCAAGGATATGCTCGACCTGATCCTGCTGCTCGAGGACAACCGCGTCGATGCACACCGGGTCTGGGAGGCGTTGGCGCGTGAGTGCGGGGACCGGCTGGCGCTGATCGGGCGCTTCGACTGGCTGCTCGACCGAAAGATCTCCCTGCATCCGGGCTGGCAGGGACGCGGCAGCGCCGAGGCATGTTTTGCTGACTGGAGTCGTCCGCAGGCCGGCCACGCCGCAACACACTTGTACGAAGCGCCGCTCGACGAGGTGTACGCCGGCGGCCGTGACCGGTGGTGCGGCTATCACGACTTCATTGAAGAACTGGCATGCAGCCTGCGGGGCGCCAACTTCCGGCATGTCCCCGCGCCGGTGGAGAGCGTGCGGGCGCAGGCGCCGCTGGCTGCCAGCCAGAGCGCCACGGACGCCGCGCAAGGCGGTGTGGCGGCCAGGCTGGCGCGCTGGTTCGGGCGGCGCCGCTAGAGGCGCCTGCGTTTCACTTTCACTGGTCCTTGTTTTGCGCCTTGAGGCGTGCCAGCGTGTCCTGGGCGTTGTGCGCTTTTGGATCGAGCTCGAGCGCGCGCTGGTAGCTGGCGATGGCAGCGTCGAGCTGCCCGTTCTTTTCATATGCTTCGCCGAGGCTGTCGAACACATTGCTGCTGGCCGGGAACTGCGTGGCGTTGAACTTGAACACGGCCAGGCTGTCTTCCAGCCTGCCTTGCCGCAGCATCTCGTAAGCCCACTCGTTGACGAAGACTTCCCCGAGCGACAACTGCGGATCGGCGGCGCGCAGCTCCTGGTAGACGGCGCCGATGCGCTCGTAGCCGCGCTTTGCCAGGGCATCGAGCAAGGCCGGCGGCGGGCTGTACATGGTCAGCGGAAAGGCGCGGTTCAGGGCGCGCCGGGCGATGTCGTCCGAACCGCTGTGCGAATTGGACATCAGCACCACGCCGCGCCGCGTGTCCGGATCGAAGCCGATATACGTGCGGTAGCCGGCCGTTCCGCCGTTATGCCAGACGATATGCGAGCCGAACTTGTCGAGGATATGCCAGCCCAGGCCGATGAATTCGCCCGCCTGCTTGCCGAGCGGGTGCTGCGGCTTGTGCGTGGCCCGCATCGCCGGATACAGCGGTGAAGGTATCAGGCCGGCGTTGGCGCCGACGAATTTGAGCATGTCGGCCGTGCTCGAGCGCAGCGCGCCCATGCCGGCCAGCGCCGGCATGTCCCAGTTCTGCGAGGCCTTGCCGGGCATCCCGTAGCCGGTCGCCAGGCGCCGTTGCATGTCGGCGCTGAGCGTGATGGCGGTGCTGTCCATGCCCAGCGGCGTGGCGATGCGCTGGCGCACCAGGGTCTCGACATCGCTGCCGGCGCGCAGGGCCAGGATGTGTCCGAGCAAGCCCATGCCATAATTGGAATACGCATACACGTCGCCGCTGGCGCGGGTCGGCCGGTAGCTGGCGAGCGCCGCATACAGTTGCGGCACGCTGTAGTCGGCGAACGGATTGCCCGGATTGGCGGGCGCCAGGTTGGACGGGATGCTCGGCAGGCCGGACAGCTGCGCCGCCAGTTCGCGCAAGGTGATCGGCTTGCCCTCGAAGGCCGGGGTCTTGACGCCGGCGGGGAGGTGGGCGCCGATCGGATCGTCGAGCTTGAGGTCGCCGCGCAGCACCATGTCGCTTAACAAGGTGGTGGTGAAGACCTTGGTGATCGAACCGATTTCATATACCGAATCGGCGTCGGCAGGCGCCCCGCCGATGCTCACGGTGCCGTAGGACAGCACCCGGCTGCCGCGCGGATCGATCAGGCCGACCACCATGCCGCTGCCTTTCTTATCGATGTCGACGCGCGCCTTCATCATGGCGAGGATCTCGGCGTCGGTGGCGGGCACGGGCGCTGCGGCCTGGGCGGCGGCGCTGGCGGCCAGCAGGGCCAGGACGCAGGAACTGGCAAGCAGCGGCAGGGTGAGGCGTGAGCGGGTCATTGTCGTCGAAGGGAGCATGGCAGGAGTCGGTTGCAGGCAGGGCGCAGTGTAGCAGCACGGATGGCGGCCCGGGCCTCCGGGCATCGGGGTATCCAGTCCACTTTGTTCCGCCGCGCCCGCCACCTGGTCGATGATGTGTTGTATAGACAATGTTTTAGTGGCAGACTAGCGCTCTCTCATCCATGGATTCCCTATGAAAAAAGCATTGTTCGCCCTGGCCGTGTGCTGCGCCGCCGTTCCCTCGTTTGCCCAGGCGCCCGCCGGCATGCCGGCGGCGTCCAGCCAGCCGCAGGCCGCGCGCCCCGCGCCGACATTGACGTTCAACACCTATCTGCTGGAATCGGCGGTGCTGTCCGAAACGCGGCGCATCAATGTCTTCGTGCCGCCCGGTCACGGCGGCAAGGATGCGGCGCCGCTACCGGTGCTGTACATGCCGGACGGCGGCCAGGCCGAAGACTTTCCGCATGTCGCCGAGACGGTGCAGACGCTGGTGGCGGCCGGGCGCATGATGCCGGTGCTGCTGGTCGGCATCGAAAACACCGAGCGCAGGCGCGACCTGACCGGTCCGACGACGGTCGAGAGCGACAAGAAAATCGCGCCGAGGGTGGGCGGGTCGGCGGCTTTCCGCCAGTTCATCCGCACCGAGCTGATGCCTTACATTGCCGCCAATTTCCGGGTCACGGCGGACAAGGGCATCGTCGGCGAATCGCTGGCCGGGCTGTTCATCGTCGAAACCCTGCTGGTCGAGCCGGCCCTGTTCGACCGTTACGTGGCGATCAGCCCCAGCGTGTGGTGGAACGACGAGGCGCTGGTGCGCGCCGCCGATGCGCGCATCAAGGCGCTGCCGGCCGCGCCGAAGAAGATCTTCCTGACCTCGGCCGATGAAGACAATATCGTGCCCGGCACGGCGCGCCTGGCGGCCGCGCTGCTGGCGCATGCGCCGGCCGCAGTCAGCCTGACCTTCAAGCCGATGCCGAAAGAGCATCACGGCACGATCTACCGCGCCAGCGAGGCGGTGGCGCTGGAGGCGGTGTATGGCACGCGAACCGCGGCCGGGACCGGTGCCGTGCCGGGCAAGTCGGCGGGCGCGGCGCAGTAAGCGACGGCGACTGCGCAAGAAAGGCGGCGCCGGCCCGGTTCCGCCTTCGGATCTTGTCACGATTCTCACGCATTCTCTCCGTTATACAACGGTTTTCATTTTCCTGGTGCAACACGTTTGACATTGGCGCGCGCTCGCGCCTATCCTTGCTGCATGGCCCTGTGCATTGCACAGGCCCATTTGTTTCGAGCTCCCGCAACACCGGGCGCCGCTGCCGGCCCCAACCTCGCCGGCGGACAATGCCGCACGTTTGACCTGATCCTCGTCTGACTCTTCGCTCAAGATGTACCTGGTGCGCCTGTCCTTGCGCGTCCAGTAACCTTACGGAAAACTCAAGATGCCATCTATCGTCAAGCACCGACTCGCGCTTTCCCTTTCCACCATGCTGGTGTGCGCTTCCCAGGCATCGGCCCAGACCGGCGCGGCCGATGCGCCGGCGCCGGCGGCCGCGCCGGCGACGACCATGACGGCCAACGTCACCCTGGCCTCCCAATACATTTCGCGCGGTTTCCGCCAGACCTGGGGCAAGCCGGCGCTGCAGGGCGGCTTCGACATCGGGCATCCGAGCGGCTTCTCGGCCGGGGTCTGGATGTCGACCGTCAGCAACCGCTTCATCGAGAATGGCACGCTCGAAGTCGACCTCTACGGCGGCTATACCGGCAGCGCAGGCCCGATCGGCTACAGCGCGCTGGTCTATTACTACAAGTACCCGGGCGCCGAGTACAAGGCCAGCGCCACCACCTACGACTACGGCGAGCTGTCGCTGGGCATGACCTACAAGTTTTTCTATGCCAAGTACAACAGCACCTATACCAAGGAATTCTTCGGCATTACCAACGCGCGCGGGACAGGCTACCTGGACATCGGCGCCAATGTCGACCTCGGTTCGGGCTATACCCTCAACCTGCACGCGGGAGACGGCCGGGTCGACGGCGCCGGCAACGATATCTGGAACTGGCGCGACGTCAAAGTAGGCGTGAGCAAGGCCTTCGAGGGCGGCTGGGCCATGTCGGGCGCCTGGACCAAGGCGCGCGGCGCCACCAATGCCTACGATGCGTACACGCTCGGCATTCCCGATTCGTCGGGCGCGATCGCGGTCTCGAATCCGGCTGTCGGCACCTTTGTCCTTGCACTGACTAAAACATTTTGACGTTCGATTACACCGGAGAGGATAAAAAAACCATGCCAGCATTCGGATCGGGTCTTTCACTCAACAGCAAGATTTGCATCGCCGCCACCGCACTGGTGGTGGCCAGCCTGGCCGTCACGGCGGTCGTGATCGGCGTGAAAAGCAGCGCCAGCGCCGAAGCGGCGGCCATGGACCTCGCGCGTACCTCGTCGCGCGAGGTGGTCGGCGCCTTGCAGAGCCGGCTGTCGACCAACCTGGCCAGTGTGATCTCCCTGGGCGCGTCGATGCGCGCGACCAAGGCCATCGCCCAGCCCTTGCAGCGCGAGCAGATCGGCGAGATGACCAAGGCCACCCTGCTCGGCACGGAAGACCTGATCGGGGCGGCGGTGACCTTCGAGCCGAACGAACTCGACGGCAAGGATGCGGAGTTCGCCGACAAGAAGCCGCACTACGACGCCACCGGCCGCTACATGCCGTACTTCACGCGCGACGCCAAGAACGAGGTGCATATCGAACCGATCGTGTTCGGCACGGCGGCCGGCGCCAACGACTGGTACGACATTCCCAAGCGCAGCGGCAAGGTCTACTTCACCGAACCCTATGTGTATCCGGTGGCGGGCAAGGATGTGCTGATGGCTTCGCTCGTGTCGCCGATCATGGTCGACGGCAAGTTCAAGGGCACGGCCAGCGCCGACTTCATGCTGCCGCGCCTGACCGCCATCCTGGCCGGCCTGAAGGTGATCGAGGGCGGCAAGCTGTCGCTCATTTCGAACGGCGGCCTGTATGCCAGCCACCCCGTCGCCGCGCGGCTGGGCAAGCCGGCCGACGATCTGCCGGCGGCCGCGCTGGAACGCATCAAGCAAGGCCAGCCGTACGAGTTCGACGATGGGCGCGGCAATATCCGTCTGCTGCAGCCGCTCTCGATCCATGCCGACATCGCGCCGTGGAGCGTGGAACTGAGCTTCCCCAAGGCGGTGGCCACCGCCCCGGCGCGCGAACTGTTGCTCTACACCCTGATCGTGGCGCTGGTGTGCGCCGTGGCCACGGGCGGTGTGCTGGTGCTGGTGGTGTCGCGCCTGACCCGTCCGCTGCGCACCCTGGGCGCGACCATGACCAATCTGTCTTCGGGCGAGGCCGACCTGCGGGTGCGGCTCGATGTGCGCGGCAAGGATGAGCTGGCGGTGATCGGCGAGGGCTTCAATGCCTTCGTCTCCAAGATTCACGCGGTGCTGGTGCAGGTGCACGAGAGCGCCGACAACGTGGCCCAGTCCAGCGCCGAAATTGCGCACGGCAATAACGACCTGTCGGCGCGCACCGAACAGCAGGCCAGTTCGCTGGAAGAAACGGCGGCCTCGATCGAAGAGCTGACCGCGACCGTGCGCGACAATGCCGAGAACGCCAAACAGGCCAACCAGCTGGCGGCCTCGGCCTCGGACGTGGCGCGCAAGAGCGGGGCGGCGGTGTCGCAGGTGATCGCCACCATGACCTCGATTAACGAATCGTCCAACAAGATCGTCGACATCATCAGCGTGATCGACGGCATCGCCTTCCAGACGAATATCCTGGCCTTGAACGCGGCGGTGGAAGCGGCGCGCGCGGGGGAGCAGGGACGCGGTTTCGCGGTGGTGGCGTCGGAAGTGCGCAACCTGGCCCAGCGCAGCGCGGCGGCGGCCAAGGAAATCAAGGCCCTGATCGACGATTCGGTTGGCAAGGTGGCGATCGGCAGCCGCCAGGTCGACGAGGCCGGCAGCACGATGGAACAGGTGGTGGCCAGCGTGAGCCGGGTCAACGCCATCATCGCCGAGATCACCGTCGCCACGGGCGAGCAGAGCCAGGGTATTTCGCAGGTCAACCAGGCGATCGCCGAGATGGATGGCGTGACCCAGCAGAATGCGGCCCTGGTCGAAGAAGCCGCCGCCGCGGCCGAGAGCTTGCAGTTCCAGGCGTCGCAACTGGCCAAGGCGGTCAATGTGTTCAAGCTGGACGACCGCACCCACAGCGCGGCGCATCAGGTGGTGGCGCGCTCGACGCCGTCGTCGACGATGGCCAGGCCCGGCGCCCGAGCCGCCCTGGCCAAGCCGGCCAAGCCGGCCAGCCACGCCACCGAGGAGTGGGACGAGTTCTGACCGGCCGCGGCGCCGGCGCTGTCGCGCCGCGCGCCGCGCGCCGTGTCGGTCAGCGGAGCAGGGCGCGGCTGCGCAATTCCCTGCGCAGCTCCAGCGCGACTTGCCGCCGTATTTCTTCCCCCACGAATCCGCCGATCCGCACCGTCACGCCACGCGATTCGAGCGCGATCAGGCTGCGCCTGCGGTCGGGCATGACGATGCGGGTCCAGCATGCATCCAGCCGGATGCGCTCCAGCCTGCCCGCCTCGACCCGTTCCACGATCAGGCCGCCCTCGCTGAACGCGACCAGCTCGCGGTCGCCCGCGTGGCGCGCGTAGCACAGCAATGCCGCCACCAGCACGGCGATGTCGAGCGCCACGAAGCCGAACACGAACCACGCGCCGCGCAGCGCAAAGGCCAGGCCGATGACGGCCAGGGCGCCGCACAGCGCGCCGTAGGCCACGCCCACCTGGCGCGGCGACAGCGAACAGTTCTTTTTCAACAGCCATTCCGGTTCCGGGTTTGCCATGTCGCTGTGCTATTTGACCTGCGGCGCAATGTCGAAGGTGTGGAAGGGGGCGGGGCTGGGCACGGTCCATTCCAGGCCTTCGGCCCCGTCCCAGGGCTTGGCCGGCGCTTTGTCGCCGCCGCGCACGGTGGGCAGCACGATGGCGAACAGCCAGTATGCCTGGGTCAGCCCGAACAGCAGGGCGCCGACCGAGGTGAGCATGTGAAAGTCGGTGAACTGCGCCGCATAGTCGGCATAGCGGCGCGGCATGCCCGCCAGCCCCAGGAAGTGCATGGGGAAAAAGGTCACGTTGACCCAGACCAGCGAATTCCAGAAATGACACTTGGCGCGCCATTCGTCATACAGGTGCCCGGTCCACTTCGGCACCCAATAGTAAAAGCCGGCGAACAGGCAGAACAGCGATCCGGCCACCAGCACATAGTGAAAATGCGCCACCACGTAATAGGTGTCGTGCACCTGGACATCGATCGGCACCACCGCCAGCAGCACGCCCGACAGTCCGCCGATGGTAAACACCCAGATGAAGCCGATCGCGAACAGCATCGGCGTCTCCAGCGTCAGCGAGCCGCGCCACATGGTGGCGATCCAGTTGAACACCTTGACTCCGGTCGGCACCGCCACCAGCATGGTGGCATACATGAAAAACAGCTGGGCCGTGACCGGCATGCCGGTGGTGAACATATGGTGCGCCCAGACGATGAAGGACAGGATCGCGATGGCGGCGGTGGCATACACCATCGAGGCGTAGCCGAACAGGCTCTTGCGCGAGAAGGCGGGAATCACCTGCGATATGATGCCGAAGCCGGGCAGGATCATGATGTACACCTCCGGATGGCCGAAGAACCAGAACAGGTGCTGGTACAGGACCGGGTCGCCGCCGCCGGCCGCATTGAAGAAGCTGGTGCCGAAGTGGCGGTCGGTGAGCAGCATGGTGACGGCGGCGGCCAGCACCGGCATGACGGCGATCAGCAGGTAGGCCGTGATCAGCCAGGTCCAGCAAAAGATCGGCATCTTCATCAGGCGCATGCCGGGCGCGCGCAGGTTGAGGATGGTGGTGATGATGTTGATCGCGCCCATGATCGACGAGGCGCCCATCAGGTGGATGGCGAAGATGGCCAGGTCCATGCCCGGCCCCATCTGCAGCGACAGCGGCGGATACAGGGTCCAGCCCGACGCGGTGGCGCCGCCGGCGCTGAAAAAGGCGGCCAGCAGCAGCAGGGCGGCCGGCGGCAGCAGCCAGAACGACAAATTGTTCATGCGCGCGAACGCCATGTCGGCAGCGCCGATCTGGAGCGGAATCATCCAGTTGGCAAAGCCGACGAAGGCCGGCATGATGGCGCCGAACACCATCACCAGTCCGTGCACGGTGACGAACTGGTTGTAGACCTCGGGATGGAAGAATTGCAGTCCCGGCTGGAACAGTTCGAGCCGGATCAGCAGGGCCAGCACGCCGCCGGCCATGAACATGGCCAGCGAAAACCATAGGTAGAGGGTGCCGATATCCTTGTGGTTGGTCGCATACAGCCAGCGCCGCCAGCCGCGCGGATGGGGATGCGCCAGCTCGTGCGCCGGCGCGTCCTGGCCGGGAAGGATGTTCACGCTCATCGGGCTCTCCGTGCGTCGATCTCACGGATGACTATAGCGGCGAGCGCCCGGTGCACGATTGGCTCCCACGCGCGCGTTGGCGCCGCTCAAGCGCCGGCGAGATGGCAGGAACTTTGCGCGCCGCCCGGCAGCCTCAAGCGGCCGGGCCGAGGCGGGCGGTGGCGCCTTCGACCACGGCGGCCGAGAACACGCGCCGCTCGGGGCAGGCGGGGCTGGAACAGATCAGCCCGGTGAGCATGGCGCTGGCGGCCAGGGTCATGGTCTGTACCGGCTGGCGCAGGGTGGTCAGCTTGTAGCTGAGCCAGCCGGCCGGCGCCATGCCGTCGAAACCGGTCACCGACAACTGGCGCGGCACGTCCAGCCCCAGCTCGTGGCGCGCGGTGTCGAGGCAGCCGATGGCCATGATGTCGTTGCCGCACATGATCGCGTCCGGCAAGCCGCCCAGGCCGGCGATGATGTCGCGCAGGCCGCGCCCGCCGCTGGCATAGTCGTAGTCGCCGGCCACCACCAGCGGCGCGGCCAGGCCCAGTTCGGCCAGGCGTCCGGCCACGCCGCGCTTGCGGTCCTGGGCGATGGCCGAATCGGGCGGGCCGTCGATCATGGCGAAGCGCTGGTGGCCGGCGGCGGCCAGGCGCGACACCAGCAGCCGGGCTCCTTCCACCTGGTCGCACACGACCGCGTTGACGGTGCCGTCGCGCAGGGTGCGGTTGAACAGCACGAAGGGAATCCGGCGCCGTTCGAACTCGGCGGCCTGCTCGTGGCTGAGGGTGGCGGCCAGCACCGCGCCGTCGACCTGGTGCTGCCAGATATCGGCCAGGGTGGCGCCGATATCGCCTTCGCGCGCCAGCGAAAACAGCAGCACGCGCATGCCCTGCTGGCCGAATTGCCGGCTCAGCTCGGAGAGAATCTGGGGATAGTGCAGGGTGACGATGTCCGACAGCACCACTGCGATCAGGTTGGAGCGGCGCGTGATCAGGCTGCGCGCGGCGGCGTTCGGCGTGTAGTCGAGTTCGGCGGCGGCTTGCATCACGCGCGCGAAGGTCGCTTTCGAGACGCTGGCGCCCGGCTTGAAGCAGCGCGACACGGCCGATTGCGAGACCCCGGCCGCGCTGGCCACGTCGTAGGACGTGACGCGGCGCGCTTCGCTGTGGATCAGCTGCTTGAGGTCGGCGATGCTGGGACTGGACGTTGGCGTATGGGTCATTGTTCTTCTGGGTAACAATCCTTACCGGATTGCCCAGTGTACCACAACCTTTCCATGTGGCAATACTTTACTGATGAGAACAATGGCGATGCGCGCGGCGCCGCTTTTCAGTTGCGCCGCGGCGACATTGCACGGCGTTTGTGCGCTGGCGGCACAGTCTGGTATAATACCGCCCCTTAATCTAAAGGGTACCATGGCGAATGCTTGCGGCGTCGATTTCGGAACGTCAAACTCAACAGTAGGCTGGGTCCGCCCCGGCCAGTCGTCCCTGCTCGCCCTCGAGGATGGCAAGGCAACCTTGCCCTCGGTGGTGTTTTTCAATGCCGAGGACGAGGAGGTCAGCTATGGCCGCGCGGCCCTGGCGGGCTATCTTGCCGGCTACGAAGGGCGCCTGATGCGCTCGCTCAAGAGCTTGCTCGGCACCAGCCTGATCGACGGCCAGACCGAGGTCGGCGGACGCGCATTGCCGTTCCGCATGCTGCTGTCGCACTTCATCGGCGAGGTCAAGCGGCGCGCGGAACGCGAAGCGGGGCGCAGCTTCACCTCGGCCGTGTTCGGCCGTCCGGTGTTCTTCATCGACGACAGCAAGGATGCCGACCGCCTGGCCGAGGATACCCTGGCCGAGGTGGCGCGCTCGGTCGGCTTCCAGCACGTGGCCTTCCAGTACGAGCCGATCGCGGCCGCCTTCGACTACGAGTCGCAGATCCGGCGCGAGGAGCTGGTGCTGATCGCCGACATCGGCGGCGGCACCTCGGACTTTTCGCTGGTGCGCCTGTCGCCCGAACGGGCGCTCAAGGCCGAGCGGCGCGACGACATCCTGGCCACCGGCGGGGTGCACATCGGCGGCACCGACTTCGATAAATACCTGAGCCTGTCGTCGGTGATGCCGCTGCTCGGTTACCAGACCCTGTTGAACAATAATAGTGCGATTCCATCGAGCTATTTCTTCAACCTGGCGACCTGGCACACCATCAACCTGGCCTATACCAAGAAAGCGGCGGCGCAACTGGCCGACGTGGCGCGCGACGCCCGCGAGCCGGACAAGCTGGGCCGCCTGCAGCGCCTGATCGAAGACCGCTCCGGCCACTGGCTGGCGATGCAGGTCGAAGAAGGCAAGATCGCCCTGTCGGACGCGGCCAGCTACACGCTGGCGCTGGAGCGCCTGTCGCCGCCGGTCGAGCTGCTGCTGCAGCGCAGCGGGTTCGACGAAGCCATCGGCCACCTGGTCGGCAGCATCGACCAGACCGTGCTGAAGCTGCTGACGGACGCCGGCGTGGCGCCGGACGCGGTCGACACCGTGTTCTTCACGGGCGGCTCGAGCGGGGTGCGCATGCTGCGCGAGCGCATCGGCGCGCTGGTGCCGAATGCGCGCAAGGTCGAAGGCGACCTGTTCGGCAGCATCGGCGCCGGGCTCGCGCTCGACGCCGTGCGCAAGTTCGGCTAGGAGGGCGCCGTGTTCGAGAAACCGATCGTCATGCTCGATTTCGAGACCACGGGTTTGTCGCCGGCCTACGGCGACCGCATCACCGAAGTGGCGGCGCTGCGCATCGTCGACGGCCGCGTGACGGAGCGCTTCGTCTCGCTGGTCAATTGCGGCGCGACTATTCCGCCCTTCATTTCCGCGCTGACCGGCATTTCGCAGGCGATGGTCGACGGCGCGCCGCCGGTCGAACGCGTGCTGCCGCAGCTGCTGGCGTTCATCGGCAGCGATGCCTTGTCGGCCCACAACGCCAGCTTCGACGAAAAATTCCTGCACGCCGAGGCCGGGCGCCTGGGCATGGTCCCGGCGCACCAGGGGCTGGTGTGTTCGCTCAAGCTGTCGCGCCGCGTGTTTCCGGGCTTGTCGAGCTACAAGCTGGGCCTGCTGTCGGGCCAGCTGGGGATTCGCTTCCGCAGCGCCGCCCACCGCGCCGAGGCCGATGCCGAAGTGGCGGCCGACCTCCTGATCCACATCGCGCGCCACCTGGGCGACACCTACGGTTTCGGCGCGCTGGCGCCGCAGTTGCTGGTCTCGATGAACAAGCTGAGCGCGGCCAAGGTGCCGGCCTGGCTGCGCCAGATGGCGGACGCGGCGCGTTTGGCAGAAAATCCGCCACAAAGCGCCTGATCGCTTTACAATATTGGCACCATGACCCGCCAGTCCTTCGTTCGCATCCTGTTGTCGCTTCTGCTGCTGATGTCGCAGCAGATGGCGACCTCGCACGTGATGTCGCACTGGAGCGTTGCGCAGCAAGCTGGCATCAGCGCGCACCAGGACGGCAGCGCGCTCTCGCGCGCGGTAGCCCAGGACCAGAGCTGCGACCAGTGCCTCGCTTTTGCCCAGCTGGCCGGGCCCTTGCCCAGCCATGCGCACGGCTTTGCCTACACCGATCCCGGCGCGGCGCTGCTTGCCTCCATCACTCCCCAGGAAGCCCGCGCGCGCTCCCTGCGCGCGTTCGAACCGCGCGCTCCACCACAGGCCTGACAGCCAGTTTTACCCCTGTTTTTTTTGCGCTTCGCCTCGCCGTTCGCGGCCGGTGCGCGCCTGTCTGTCACTTTTGTCTGCCTGAGGTTTTCGCATGAATGTCCAACGTACGCTGCTTGCCAGCGCGATCCTGTCCGCCCTGTCCACCCTGAACTACGCCAACGCCCAAGTGGCCGCCGTGCCTACTGCCGTGCCTACCGCCGTGCCTACTGCCGTGCCTACCGCCGTGCCCAAGGTGATCGTTACCGCCAACCCGTTCGGCAAGTCCGAAGGCGACCAGATCCTCACCCCCGCCAAGATCCTGTCGGGCGATGAATTGCGCGACAAGCTCGGCGGCTCGCTGGGCGAAACGCTGTCGAACGAACTCGGGGTGTCGGCCTCGGGCTTCGGCGCCGGCGCTTCGCGGCCCATCATTCGCGGGCTGGAAGGCTCGCGCGTCAAGATGCTGGAAAACGGCATGGCCGTGTCCGATGTGTCGGGCCTGTCCAACGACCACGCGGTCTCGGCCGACGGCGCCGTGGCGCGCCAGATCGAAATCCTGCGCGGTCCGGCCGCCTTGCTGTACGGCTCGGGCGCCATCGGCGGCCTGGTCAACGTGGTCAACGAACGCATCCCGACCGCGCTCGAAGACAAGCCGGCCGGCCAGCTGGAAGCGCGCTACGGCACGGTCGACCGCGGCCGCAGCGCCTCCGGGTCGCTCGATGGCGCGGTCGGCAATATCGGCCTGCACATCGACGGCAATCTGCGCCGCGCCGACGACTACAAGATTCCCGACAACCGCGTGCCGGGCGACCCGGCATCGGCCTCGGGCCGCCTGCCGCAATCGTTTACGCGCCAGGACACGCTGGGCGCCGGCGCCTCGCTGATCGGCGACTGGGGCCACGCCGGCGTGTCGGTCTCCACGCTGAACAACCGCTACGGCATCCCGACCCTGGAAGGCTCGCAGATCGACCAGTCGCAGACCCGCTACGATCTCGACACCCTGCTGAATAAGCCCTTCGGCGGCGTCGAATCCATCAAGTTCAAGCTCGGCTACACCGATTACGAGCACGCCGAACTGGACGACGAAAACAAGCCGGAAGTGGTGTTCGCCAATCGCGCCCTGGAAACCCGCGCCGAACTGACCCATGCGCCGCTGGCCGGCTGGCACGGCACCTTTGGCGTGCAGACCGAGAATGCCCACTTCAGCGCCCTGAGCGGCGAAGGCGGGCCGGACACGGTGCCGGTCACGCACTCGACCTCGAACGCCCTGTTCGTGGTCGAGGAACGCGACGTCGGCCCGGTGCGCGTGAACGCCGGCGCGCGCCTGGAGTCGGTCAAGCGGCGGCCGGTCGGCAACGTCGAGCGCAAGTTCGACCTCGGTTCCTACTCGGCCGGCGCGCAGTGGGGCTTCGTGCCCGGCTACAGCGCCGGCGCGACGGTCTCGGTGGCGCAGCGCGCCCCGGCCACCGAGGAACTGTATTCGGGCGGCCCGCACGACGCCACCCAGACCTTCGACATCGGCAACGCCGACTTTAAAAAGGAAACCTCGCGCAACATCGAGCTGTCGCTGCAAAAGGTCAGCGGCCTGGTGCGCTGGAAAGCGAACGTGTTCCAGAACAAGGTCAAGGACTTCATCTACGGAAATATCAACGGCGCCCTGGTCGACGAAGAAGGCAATCCAGGTGAGGAACTGCTGCAGCGCGTCTACGAGCAGGCCGACGCCAGCATCCGCGGCGCCGAAGCGGAAGTGAGCTACAACCAGCACGGCGAGGGCCTGTCCCTGCGCGGCTTCGCCGACACCTCGCGCGGCAAGCTCGAGCGCGGCGGCAACCTGCCGCTGCAGCCGGCCACCCGCATCGGCGCCGACGCCGGCTACCGCAGCGGCGCACTGCGCGCCGGCATGTCGGTGGTGCGCGCCCAAAGCCAGGACCGCCTCGCCAGTTTCGAACAGCGCGCGACCCCGGGCTACACCCAGCTGAACGCGAATCTGGCGTACACCCAGCGCATGGGCTCGCTCGACCTGACCTGGTTCATGATCGCCCGCAATCTCTTGAACGACGATATCCGCCTGTCCACTTCGGTACTCAAGGACGTTTCGCCACTGCCTGGCCGACATTTCCAGTTTGGCGTTCGCACCAGGTTTTAAGCAAGCGCAAGCACATATTTGTTTCAGGCTGAAACCAAACCCCGCCGCGAGCGATCCCGGCGGGGTTTTTTCATGGCCTCCTAACGTGACAACCTGCTATGACGCTTGTGCCCAGTCAAACTCCGGCTCTCTTGTTCTTATTAAAATTTTAGCAATACTTCTCAGGTCGCTTGTTGCCTGTTGCCGCCCAATATTTCTGTAGTTTCAACGGCCTTGGCGCCGAAGGATGAAGCATGGACCGCCAGAATACTATTCGCGAGAACTATCAAACCTATATGTGGTTCCGCCAGGCTGCGCTGCGCGGCGATCCCTACGCCCAGTTCAACCTGGGGCTGATGTACAAGAAGGATGGCGAATTCGAACAGGCGGTCGGCTGGTTGCGCCAGGCCGCGCACCACGGACTGGCGTTCGCCCAGAACCACCTGGGTTCGATGTATTACCACGGGCGCGGCGTGGCCCGCAACGATGCCGAGGCCGCCGCCTGGTTCCGCAAGGCCGCCGAGCAGGGCGATCCCTCGGCCCAGCAAAACCTGGGATTGATGTTCCGCAAGGGCTGCGGCGTACCGCAGTGCCACGAGCAGGCGCTGGCCTGGTTCCGGCGCGCCGCCGAACAGGGCGTGTGCAGCGCCCAGACCCTGCTGGCCGAATGCTATCTGTCGGGGCAGGGCACGGTTGTCGATTATGCGCAGGCCATGGCCTGGTTCCGCAAGGCGGCGATGCAGTGCGACGCCGCCGCCCAGCTGAACCTGGGACTGATGTTCAAGCGCGGGCAGGGCGTGCAGGCCGACGACGAACAGGCGCTGTGCTGGTTCCGCCAAGCCGCCGCGCAGGGCAACGTGATGGCCCAGCGCCAGCTGGGGGTGGCCTACGCGGACGGCCTCGGGGTGCGCGCCGACCCCTTGCGCGCGCTCGCCTGGCTGCAGCGCGCCGCCGAACAGGGCGACCAGGATGCCCAGTTCCACCTGGGCGTGATGCTGGCCAACGGCCAGGGCGTCGAGCGCGACGAGGCGCGCGCGCTGCAGTGGTACGCGCGCGCGGCCGAGCAGCGCCACGTGCTGGCCCAGTACAACCTGGGCAGCATGTACGCGAACGGACGCGGCACCGCGCGCGACGAAGCCCGCGCCCTCGCATGGTACAGGCGCGCCGCCGAGCAGGGCGCCGCCATTGCCCAGTTCAACCTCGGCGTGATCTACGCCAGCGGGCAGGGCGTGCCGCGCGACGACGGCCTGGCCGCGCACTGGTACCGCAGCGCCGCCGAGCAGGGCGACGCCAGCGCCCAGAACAACCTGGGCGTGATGTACGCCAACGGCCATGGCGTGCCGCAGGACGATGCGATGGCGGTCTACTGGTACGCCCAGGCGGCCGGGCAGGGCCATGCGCTGGCCCAGTACAACCTGGGCGGCATGTACAACAGCGGGCGCGGCGTGGCGCGCGATCCCGTGCGTTCCTATATGTGGATGCTGCTGGCGGCCGAGGCCGGCGACGAGACGGCCAGCGCCAACATGGGCATCGTCGCGCGCCGCCTGACCCCGGCGCAGATCGGCGCGGCCGTGGACCAGTCGCAGCAGTGGCGCCTGGCCCATGCCCGGGCCGCCAAACGCGCCTGAACGCAGCATCTATGCATTTTATTAACCCCGGCGGCGCCCGCCGTCCGCTTTTGTTTCCCGAGGCCCCGCGCGGTTGAAAGTTCTGTTCGGAACTTTCTTCAAGACGCTACAATAGGTCAGCTTTCGTCCACCCTGGAACCGCGCCCATGAACGCTCTGCTTCGCCCGATCACCCTGGCCGCGCTCGCGCTGGCCAGCAGCGCCGCCGGCGCCGCCGCCATCGCGGTGCAGGTCACTGACAGCAGCGGCAAGCCGCTGGCCGACGTGGTCGTCAGCGCCGTGCCGGAAGGTAACGCGCCGGTCCCCCAGACCATGAAGGCGGCCGAGATCGAACAGCGCGGCCTCAAGTTCCTGCCGCTGGTGAGCGTGATCCAGACCGGCAGCAAGATCTCCTTCCCGAACTTCGACCGGGTCAAGCACCACATCTATTCCTTTTCGCCGGCCAAGAAATTCGACCAGAAGCTGTACTCCGGCGTAGCGGCCGCGCCACAGGTGTTCGACAAGGCTGGCACAGTTGTGCTCGGCTGCAATATCCACGATGGCATGGTGGCCTACATCAGGGTGGTCGACACGCCGTTCTTCGCCAGGACCGACGCCGCCGGCGCGGCCCGCATCGAGTTGCCGGCGGCCGGTAAATACACCTTGTCGAGCTGGCATTTCAATATGGCCGGCGCCGCCGCCGAACAGAGCGTGGCGGTCAAGGCCGACGGCGCGACCGCCGCCGGCGTCAAGCTCGCGCTCAAGCCGCCGGCCGCGGACGCCGGTGCGCCTTGACCGCATGAAGTTGCGCTTCAACACCCTCGAAGGGCGCATCGTCAGCCTGTTCCTGGTGCTGATCGTGGCGGTGCAGGCGATCGGCCTGGCGGTGATCGAGCATGGCATCAATGTCAACGCGCGCGCCGCCATCGCCACCGAGCTGGTCAATGGCGAAAAAGTCTTCCGCAAGCTGATGGAGCAGAACGCCCAGAAGCAGCGCTTTTCGGCCCAGGTGCTGGCGCGCGACACCGCCTTCGTGCAGGCCATCGGCAACGGCGACGAGGACGACCGCGCCACCGTCGCCTCGGCGCTGGCCAACAGCGGACGGCGCGCGCGCGCCGACATGACCATGCTGATCGACGGCGAGCGGCGGGTCATCGTGGAAACCGGGATCGTCAGGAACGGCTCGCTCGAAAAGCTGGTGCTCGCCTTGCTCGACCAGGCCGAGCGCCACGACGGCGCCGGCGCCGTCGCCATCGTCGACCAGCGCCCGGTGCAGGTGGTGGTGATGCCGGTCAAGGCCCCGATCACCATCGCCTGGGTGGTGATGGGTTTTGCGCTCGACCGCCAGCTGGTGCTCGACATGCGCGAACTGTCGCAGCTGGACGTGGCGATTTTCACGCGCCAGCAGGACGGCCCGTACGCGCCCTTCGAATCGACCCTGCCGCCGGCCGCCATGGCCGGCATCGGGCGCGCGCTCGAGGGGCTGCCCGAAAACCAGGCGCGCCCGTTCGACCTCGATGTGGGCGGCATCCGCTACAGCGCGCGCCTGCTGCCGCTCGGCCTCGATGGGGGCCGCCACGCCGACGTGCTGCTGGCGCGCTCGATCGACGACGCCACCGCCGAATACAAGTCCCTGCAGCGCACCCTGCTGATCCTCACCGTGGGCGCCACCCTGGTCGCCTGCGCGGTGGCGGTACTGACCGCGATGCGCATCGCGCAGCCGCTGCGCCATCTGGCCGGCACCGCCCGGCGCATGGAGCGCGGCGATTACGACGGCCTGATCGACGTCGAACGCAAGGATGAAATCGGGGCGCTGGCCAAGGCCTTTGCCGGCATGCGCGACGGGATCGCCAAGCGCGAACAGGAAATCGGCCGCCTGGCGTACTGGGATTCGCTGACCGACCTGCCCAACCGCGCCCAGTTCGTGCGCCTGCTGGGCGATGCCCTGGCCGAAGCGCGCCAGCGCGAGCAGGTGGTATTCGTGCTGATGATGGACCTGGACCGCTTCAAGCATGTCAACGACGTCATGGGACACGCCTTCGGCGACGCCCTGCTGCAAAAAGTGGCCGAGCGCCTGCGCGCGCTGCTGGCCGACACCGAGCCGCAGGCGCAGCTGGCGCGCCTGGGCGGCGACGAGTTCATCGTGCTGTTGCCAGCCTCGTCGAGCGACCATGCGCACAAGGTGGCGGCGAGCATCCTGCGCGCGCTCGAAGCGCCGCTCTCGCTGGACGACCAGACCGTCGACATCGGCGCCGGCCTTGGCATGGCGGCCTATCCGATCAACGGCGCCGACGCCGAGTCGCTGCTGTCGATGGCCGAAGTGGCGATGTACGCGGCCAAGCAGCGCAACGACGGCGCCGTGGCCTACGACGCGGCGATGGACAAGTCGAGCGCCAAGAGCCTGGGCCTGCTGACGGAGCTGCGCAACGCCATCGAGCGCAGCGAATTCCGCCTGCACGTGCAGCCCAAGATCCGGCTCGACACGGGCGCGGTGGTGGGCGCCGAAGCGCTGGTGCGCTGGGTCCATCCCGAGCGCGGCAACGTGTTCCCGGACGAATTCATCCCCTTCGCCGAGCAGACCGGGTTTATCCGCGTGCTCACGCGCTGGGTGCTGGACCAGTCGGCCGCGCTGTGCAGCGAACTGCAGCGGCACGGCATCGACCTGAAAATCTCGGTCAACCTGTCGACCCGCGATTTGCTCGACCAGGACCTGCCGGCCAAGTTCGGGGAGATCCTCACGCGCCACGGCCTGGCGCCGGCCTCGTTCTGCCTGGAGATCACCGAAAGCGCGATCATGGACGACCCGGTGCGCGCCCAGCAGACGCTGGAGCGCCTGCATGCGATGGGCGTCGACCTGTCGATCGACGACTTCGGCACCGGCTATTCGTCGCTGGCCTACCTCAAGCGGCTGCCGGTCGACGAACTGAAGATCGACAAGTCCTTCGTGCTGAACATGGAAAACGATATCGGCGACACCAAGATCGTGCGTTCGACCATCGACCTGGGGCACAACATGGGCTTGCGCGTGGTGGCCGAAGGGATCGAAAGCGAAGCGGTATGGCGCCTGCTGGCCGCACTGGGCTGCGACCAGGGCCAGGGCTACTTCATGAGCCGGCCGATTCCCGCCGACAAGCTGGTCGGCTGGATCGCGGGGTGGACCCCGCCGGCCAGGTCGGTGTTGCCGTACACGGAGCCGGTGGGGTCGATCTGATCGTTCTGCAGGGTTCGCCTGAAGGAATCGGCGCCCGCTTTTCCCCGCCAGGCATCGCCACCGGCCGGATTTCGCGTTATGATCTTTCCCGGCAAAGTTGCCCATATCACCAAGAGACAGAACCATGCAAATGAGACATGCAGTCATCGTCGCCAGCCTGCTCGCCGCGTTCGGCGGGCAAGCCCTGGCCCAGGTCCAGACCCAGACCTGCCCGCCCGGCGGCGCGCCAACGACCTATCCGGTCACGAAAAAAGTCGAGCAGCAGGACGTCTATCACGGCACCAGCATCGCCGACCCTTACCGCTGGCTCGAAGACGCCAACAGCGCCGAGACCAAGGAATGGGTCGATGCCCAGAACAAGGTGACCCAGTCCTACCTCGGCCAGATCGGCGAGCGCAGCGCCATCAAGGAGCGCCTGACCAAGCTCTGGAACTACGAGCGCTACAGCGTGCCTTACCGCGAGAGCGGCCGCTACTTCTACAGCCGCAACAACGGCTTGCAGAACCAGTCGGTGCTCTACACCATGAAGTCGCTGAGCGACGAGCCGCGCCTGCTGCTCGACCCGAACACCCTGGCCGCCGACGGCACCGTGGCGCTGGCCGGCACCGCCGTCAGCCCGGACGGTAAATACCTCGCCTACGGCACCGCCGCCTCCGGCTCCGACTGGAACGAGTGGAAAGTGCGTGACATCGAGACCGGCAAGGACCTGGACGACCACCTGAAATGGGTCAAGTTCTCGGGCGCTTCCTGGACCAAGGATGGCAAGGGCTTCTTCTACAGCCGCTACGACGCGCCGGAAGAAGCGGCCAAGCTGGCCGGCATCAACTACTTCCAGAAGCTGTACTACCACAAGGTCGGCACGCCGCAGAGCGAAGACACGCTGGTCTACGACCGTCCGGACGAGAAGGAATGGGGCTTCGGCGGTGAAGTCAGCAACGACGGCAAATACCTGATCATCACCGCCACCAAGGGCACCGCGCCGAAGTACCGCATCTTCTACAAGGACCTGAGCAAACAGGGTTCCAAGGTGGTGCCGCTGATCGACCAGTTCGAGGCGTCCTATAACTTCATCGACAACGACGGTCCGGTGTTCTACTTCAGCACCGACAAGAACGCCACCCGTTCGCGCCTGGTCGCCATCGACACGCGCAAGCCGGCCGAGAAGAACTGGAAAGAAATCGTGCCCGAGACGGCGCAGACCCTGGTCGGCGCGTCGCTGGTCAACAAGCAGTTCATCGTCCAGTACCTGGCCGACGCGCGCAGCATGGTCAAGGTCGTCGACCGCAAGGGCAAGCTGGTACGCGAGATCGCGCTGCCGGGCATCGGTTCGGCCTCGGGCTTCAACGGCAAGCCGGGCGACAGCGAGACCTTCTATTCGTTCACCGGCTTCACCAACCCGACCACCATCTACCGCCTGGACATGAAAACCGGCGCGAGCACGGTGTTCCGCAAGCCGACCGTCGACTTCGACCCGAACAACTACGAAACGCGCCAGCAGTTCTACACCAGCCGCGACGGCACCAAGGTGCCGATGTTCATCGTCTCGAAGAAGGGCCTCAAGCTCGACGGCAGCAATCCGACCTACCTGTACGGCTACGGCGGCTTTAACGTCTCGCTGACCCCGGGCTTCTCGCCGGCCAACCTGGCGTGGATGGAAATGGGCGGCGTCTACGTGGTGGCCAACCTGCGCGGCGGCGGCGAATACGGCGAAGCCTGGCACGCGGCCGGCACCAAGCTGCAAAAGCAGAACGTGTTCGACGACTTCATCGGCGCGGCCGAGTGGCTGGTGGCGAACAAGGTGACCTCGCCGGCGAAACTGGCGATCGGCGGCGGCAGCAACGGCGGCCTGCTGGTCGGCGCGGCGATGACCCAGCGTCCGGAACTGTTCGGCGCGGCCATCCCGCAGGTGGGCGTGCTCGACATGCTGCGCTTCCATAAATTCACGATCGGCTGGGCCTGGATCTCGGATTACGGCTCGTCGGAGAACGCCGACGAGTTCAAGGCGCTGGTGAAGTACTCGCCGCTGCACAACCTGAAGTCGGGCTCGTGCTATCCGGCCACCATGATCACCACGGCCGACCATGACGACCGCGTGGTGCCGGCGCACAGCTTCAAGTTCGCGGCGGCCGCCCAGGCGGCGCAGGCGGGCAGCGCGCCGATCCTGATCCGCATCGATGTCAAGGCGGGCCATGGCGCCGGCAAGCCGACCACCAAGCAGATCGAGGAAGTGGCGGATCGCTGGGGCTTCCTGAGCCGCGCCTTGCGCATGAACGAGCCGGCCAAGGTGGCTGCGCAGTAAAACCCTGTCGTCCCTGCGCCCGGCAGCAATGGGCGCAGGGACGACGACGCATCAGAAGTCGCGCCGGATGGTGTTGCTCCTGAATGTGCCGCTCAGTCCCTCCACCCGGACCTGGGCATACACCTCATCCTGGCCCCAGTCTTCGTTCAGCTGGTCGCCGGACACGATGGCCGACAGCGAGAAGCTGCCGTCCACCCCGACCCGGTCGGTGCCGGGGCCGCCAATGCTGAACAGGCGGTCGTCGAACCACTCGTCGTCGCCGCGAATCGACCCTCCCACCGCCTTGTTGACCGAATTGTAGAATCCATCGCCATTGACGACCACCAGGTAGTTCCCAGGCTGGTTCTCGGCGGGACTGATATACAGCATGACGTTCATGATGACTCTCCTTGCGTTGGCCCCGGGTGGGCAGAGCTCCAGTATTTGGGATCGACGAAAAGCGGGGTGAACAAAAAACAAGGCCGCTCGACGCGCTTCTTATCCGCGCTCAATGCGGGCAAGGTATCGATATCCGCCACCGGACGTCCCATCCCACGGTACTGCCCGCCGGCATTTCCCCCGCCCGCGCCTGACGCGGCACAGTGACATCCTTTCCCGTGCAAAGGACCGTCATGCAGCTCACCCACGCCCGCCCCAACATCGCCCTGTACCTGGGCGCGATCCTGACCGCCGCCATGCTGCTGGGCGGTCCGATCCCGCAGCCGGACGGCTACCACGCCTTTGCCGACGGCCGCGCGCTGTCGGGACTGGCGAATGCGGCCGACGTGCTGTCCAACCTCGGTTTCCTGCTCATCGGGCTGTACGGCCTGCTGCATGTGCGTCCAAGTCGCCCAGCCCACGCCATGTTCTTCGTCGCGATCCTGATGACCGCCTTCGGCTCGTCCTGGTACCACCTGGCCCCGGACGACGCGCGCCTGCTGTGGGACCGGCTGCCGATCGCGCTGGCCTGCGTGGCGCTGCTGGCGGCCGCGCTGGAGGACGCGTTTCCGGCCCGCTTCGCGGCGCTGCCGACCCTGGCGGCGCTGTGCGCCCTGGGGGCCGCCAGCGTGTTCTGGTGGGCGGCTACCGGCAACCTCGGCCCCTACCTGCTGATCCAGCTGGCCCCGCTGGTGCTGATCCCGGCGCTGCAATGGCAGAGCGGCGCCGCCCCGGCCCGGCGGCGCGCCTTCGGCATCGCCATCGGCCTGTACGTGCTGGCCAAGCTGTGCGAACTGGCCGACGGCGCCATCCTCGGCGCCATCGAAGTCGTCAGCGGTCACACGCTCAAGCACGTGTTCGCCACCCTGGCGGCCCTGGTGCTGGCCCGCATGATCGCCGCAAGGCGCTGAAAGGGCGTCCGGCCATCCCCGAAACGTGCATTTCATGCAAGCGATCCGGCCGTACGTCGCAAGGGGAGAGCGCCGTTGCCGCCGCCCGCATAAGCTCCAGGGACCCGACCTTCACCTATTCCCTCAAGGAGCCATATGCACCGCCAGCTTGTCAGCCAGCTTGTCAGCCTGTTTGTTGCCGCCGCCTGCCACGTCACCGCCTCAGCCGCCGAAGCGCCGCCGTTTTCGCCGGGCGCGCATAAGCTGCAACGCGGCCAGCCCAACGAGCTGATGGTGCTCGGTACGCCGCACCTGTCGCAGCTTCCCAAGTCCTTCGATCCCGCAACGCTTGGTTTGCTGACCGAGCGCCTGGCCGAATGGCGGCCGCAGGCGGTCGCCATCGAAGCGCTGTCCGGATTGCAGTGCGCCTATATGCGCAGCTATCCGCAGCGGTATGCCGACACCATCCAGTCCTATTGCTGGAATCCGGCGGCGGCCAGGGCGGCCACCGGCCTGGATGTGCCGGAGGCGACTGCGCAGGTCGAGCGCCTGCTGGCAGCCTGGCCGGCGGCGCCATCGGCCGCCGAACGGCGCAAGCTGGCCGCACTGATGCTGGCCGCCGGGGAACGGGCGTCGGCCCTGGTGCAATGGCTGCGCCTGCCGATCGACGAACGGCGCGCCGGCGACGGCCTGCGCGACGAGCTGGTGACGATGTTAAATGGCCTCATGCAGCGGCCCGATGAGAGCTACCGCATCGCTGCCGTGCTGGCGGCGCGCCTCGGGCACGAACAGGTGCATGCGATGGACGACCATACGGCCGATGCGCCGGACGCCGATCCGGCGGCGGCCGGCGCCGCCATCATGAAGGCCTGGGACAATCCGTACACGGCGGCGCGCACGCGGCGCTCGAAGGCGCTCGAAAGCCGGCTCGACACGCCGTCCGACGTGCTGGCCATGTACCGTGCCTATAACGCCGCCGAGGCCGCCGAGGAAACCTTCCGCAGCGACTTCGGGGCGGCGCTGGAAGAAGCTTCGCCGCAGCGTTTCGGGCGCGGCTACGTCGCTTACTGGGAAACGCGCAACCTGCGCATGGCCTCCAACATCCGCGACGTGATGGGCGCACGCCCCGGCATGCGCGTGCTGGTGCTGGTCGGCGCGTCGCACAAGGCCTATCTGGAAGCCTACCTCGACCAGATGCACGACGTGCGCATCGTCGCGACCGGCCGGGTGCTGCGCTGATGCCTGTCCGACCGTGGTGGAACAGCAAATCACCGCGAAAAAATGCATGAATGGCATCGGCAATATGATAACGTTTGATGATGAAACGCCAACACGGCGGACCGGCGCCGTCGCCATGCGGCGGACTATATTGTGTGTAGTCACCTTGGTGGAAAAATAAGCATGTTCAAGCACCTGATACCCGTCGCCATGACGTTGTTGTCCGCCGGATGCGCCACAGTCGGCGAAACGTCGCCGACGATTTTTGAGTCGGCGCGCACGGGCGACGGCAAATACGAACGCGCCTTGTCCAGCCTGGAAGTCCTGGACCTGACCAGGGACTGGGTTCCCTACGCAGAGATGGCGGACACCGTCTACCGCCGGGAGTTCTACCGCGACGCAAAGCGGCGCATCGCGGAAGGCTGCGATTATGTCTCGGCCCCGACCGGCTCGGTGCTCTCGCTCGGGCTGCCCAGGGATTGGGTGCGGCTCGACCGGGCAATGATCGACAAATTCGGCCTGGAGCGTGGCGAGCCCGCCGGATCTCCGCTGCGCCCTTGCCGAAGCGGCAAGGGACTGAACTACGAGACCTACGTCCTGCTCGACGCCGCCGGCCGGCCGGCGCAGGCGGCGATCGCCTTCCGCGGCACCGAAAACACCAGGTATCAATGGACCAGCGATTGGGTTGCCAACTTCAGCAATGTCGACTTCGGCGTTGGCGGCAATCGCCAGTTCACCGAAGCGAAAGAGGAGGGGGCGCGCCTCATCAATGCGCTGGCGCGGGTATTGCCCAAGGTGGCGTCCTCGAGCGTGTGCGCGCAAGCTTCCGGCAAGCTGGACGGCGTACAAGCCCCGATCGACCTGGTGGGCCATTCGCTGGGCGGCGGATTGGCCCAGCACCTGGCTTACGCCAGCCTCGCCTGCGATGTCCGCAAGACGATCGCATTCGACTCCAGCCCCGCGACCGGATGGTTCTACCTTCACCATCGGGAACTGGTGAGGACCGCCGACCCCGACATTTCGCGGGTCTACATCGATGGCGAGGCCTTGTCGTTCGTACGGAAGGTGTCGACCACATTCAATTCTCCGCGCGAATCGCGGCGCGATTATCGTGTCATCTTCCCTGGCGTGACCGGCCATGCATTCGCCTTGCACAGCATGGCATTGCTCTCGACTCACATCAAGCTGGCCGCCTCGATGCCGATCGAGAACGATCCGAGCCTGCTTCCCGACTATGCATCCTCCGCCCCGGTGCCCGGCCCCTTGATATCGGCACCCTGAGCTGTCGCAGCGTGTGCATCCGTGCGCCGGAATCGGCGACCGACGCGCCGAAACAGGCAAAGCGTCACCGGTGCGCTAGCGGTGCACCACCACCAGCAAGGCCTTCGCTTCGGTCTTGCCGGCATTCCGGATCACGTGGTTCTGGTCGGCCGGGTAGCGCGCCGTGCCGCCCAGCTTGATTTTCTTCCGGTCGCTGCCCACTTCCAGCTCCATGCTGCCGTGCAGCACGGTCATGTGCTCGCTGGTGCCCGGATCGTGCGCCTGCGAGGCCAGTTCGCCGCCCGGCGCCAGGGTCAGTTCATACCACTCGTACTTTCCAGCAAGATCCATCGGCCCCAGGATGCGCAGCACGTAGCCGGCATGGGCGCCGGGCAGGGTCGGCGTTTCGTGGGCGTCGACCACGCGGATGGTCTCGACCGGGCGCGGGTCGCCCGACAACAGCTCGCCGATCGCCACCCCCAGGGCGTTGGCCAGGCGCCAGGTGATCGCGATCGTGGGGTTCGCCTTCTCCCTTTCGATTTGCGATAACATGGATTTCGACACGCCCGCGATGCGGGACAGGTCTTCCAGCGTCAGGCCGCGCGCCAGTCGCAAACGTTGCAGTGTGGCACCTACTTCAGGTGGGGAATTGGTGGAGACAGGTGGTTTCATCGGGTTTTCGGCAATGGGGTCATACAAAAAATTTCCATACATATAAGCAAACCGAGGCTTGCCAAGTTCACTCGGCTTGGGTAGTATCCATTATATTGAATTTGTGTTCGACATAACGGAATTGTGCGATGCGGCTGAATTCGTACGGTCCGGAACACGTTACAGCATAGTTTAACCGTCGGTCAAGCCGGCAACCACATGACGAGGAAGAATGATGAGCGAGCAAGCGAAGAGTGCGTTTTTCAGCGGCCTGCAGCAGAACCTGGATACGCTGCGCGAGCAGGGCCTGTACAAGCCGGAGCGCGTGCTGGCCTCGCGCCAGGGCGCCGAAGTGGTGGCCGACGACGGCCGCACCCTGATTAATATGTGCGCCAACAATTACCTCGGCCTGTCGGGCGACCTGCAAACGCAGCAGGCCTCGATCGACGCCACCGAAAAATACGGCTACGGCCTGTCGTCGGTGCGCTTCATCTGCGGCACCCAGACCGTGCACAAGGAACTCGAAAAGGCGATTTCGGCCTTCCTCGGGACCGAGGACACGATCCTGTACGCGGCCGCCTTCGACGCCAACGGCGGCGTGTTCGAGCCGCTGTTCGACGAGAACGACGCCATCATTTCGGACGCGCTCAATCACGCCTCGATCATCGACGGCATCCGCCTGTGCAAGGCCGGCCGCTATCGCTACCAGCACAACGACATGGCCGACCTCGAAGTGCAGCTGCAGGCCGCCGTCGCCGCCGGCAAGCGCCACAAGGTCATCGTCACCGACGGCGTGTTCTCGATGGACGGCACCATCGCCCAGCTCGACAAGATCTGCGACCTGGCCGACAAGTACGGCGCGCTGGTCATGATCGACGAATGCCACGCGTCTGGCTTCATGGGCAAGACCGGGCGCGGCACGCACGAACACCATAACGTCATGGGCCGCATCGACATCATCACCGGCACCCTGGGCAAGGCCCTGGGCGGCGCGATGGGCGGGTTTACCGCCGCGCGCAAGGAAGTGATCGACACCTTGCGCCAGAAATCGCGTCCGTATTTGTTCTCTAACACGCTGGCGCCATCGATTGCCGGCGCCTCGCTGTCGGTGCTCGAGCGCCTCTCCAAGTCGACCGAACTGCGCGACCGCCTGCACGAGAATACCGCCTACTTCCGCAAGGAGATCGAGCGCATCGGCTTTACCATCAAGCCGGGCACGCACCCGGTGGTGCCGGTGATGCTGTTCGAGGCGCCCGTGGCGCAGCGCTTCGCGGCCCGCATGTACGAACTGGGCGTGCTGCTGAGCGGCTTCTTCTACCCGGTGGTGCCGATGGGGCAGGCGCGGGTCAGGGTGCAGCTGTCGGCCGCGCACACCCGCGAACAGCTCGACACGGTCCTTGCGGCATTCGAACAGGCCGGGCGCGAGCTGGGCATTCTCAAGAACGAAGAACATCAATAATACGGAAGCAAGCACATGGAACGCATTCTCATCATCGGCGCGAACGGCCAGATCGGCAGTGAACTGGTCGGCGCGCTGGCGCAGCAGCATGGCGCCGGCAACGTCATCGCCTCGGACATCGGCGCGGCCAACGTCTACAAGGCGGCACGCTACACCCAGCTCGACGTGCTCGATCAGGCCCGCCTCGCGGCCCTGATCGCCGACGAAGGCATCACCCAGGTGTACCAGCTGGCGGCGCTGCTCTCGGCCACCGGCGAACAGGCCCCGCTCAAGGCCTGGACCCTGAACATGGACGGCCTGCTGAACATCCTCGAAGTGGCGCGCGCACGCGGCGAAGCGGGCAAACCATTGCGCGTGTTCTGGCCGTCGTCGATCGCCGCCTTCGGCCCGAACACGCCGCCGCAAGGCACGCCGCAGTACACGGTGATGGACCCGACCACCATCTACGGCATCAGCAAACTGGCCGGCGAGCGCCTGTGCGAGTACTACTTCACCAAGTACGGGGTGGACGTGCGCAGCATCCGCTATCCGGGCATCATCAGCTACAAGTCGCCTCCGGGCGGCGGCACCACCGACTACGCGATCGCGATCTTCCACGCGGCCCTGCGCGGCGAACGCTACGAGTGCTTCCTCGGCCCCGAGACCACGCTGCCGATGATCTACATGCCCGATGCGATCCGCGCCACCATCGAATTGATGGATGCGCCTTCCAGCCGGATCGGCGTGCGTTCGGCCTATAATGTGGCCGGCCTGTCGTTCAATCCGTCCGAGCTGGCGGCGGCGATCCGGCGCGCCGTGCCGGCCTTCGAGATCGGCTACAAGCCGGACAGCCGCCAGGCGATTGCCGCCAGCTGGCCGCAAAGCCTGGACGACAGCACCGCCACGGCCGACTGGGGCTGGAAGGCGCAGATCGGGCTCGATCAGCTGGTGGCCGACATGCTGGCCAATATCGACGTCAGCCTCACCAAGGCTGCCTGATTCGTATTACCCACACCTATAAAAAACCTATAAGAGGCACCTGATGGACATGAGCGTATTCGACCTATTCAAGATCGGCATCGGGCCGTCGAGTTCCCACACGGTGGGGCCGATGGTGGCGGCGCGGCGCTTCCTGGTCGAATGCGGTCCGCTCGACCGTGCGGTGGGCATCGAAGCGGCGCTGTATGGCTCGCTGGCGCTGACCGGCGTGGGCCACGCCACCGACAAGGCGGTCATCCTCGGCCTGATGGGCGAGACGCCGCAGGGTGTCGATCCGGAGCGGGTCGACGACATGCTGGCCGAAGTCGAACTCGATGGCGTCATCAAGCTGCTGGGGACCCACGCAGTGCCGTTTTCGGCGCGCACCGGCCTCATATGGCACAAGAGCTCGTCGTTGCCCGAGCACCCGAACGGCATGCGTTTCACCCTCAAGCTCGATGACGGCAGCATCATCGAACGGATTTTCTACTCGGTCGGCGGCGGTTTCATTCACGCCGCCGGCGAAGCGCAGGCGCGCCAGAGCAATGGCGCAAGCACGGCGCCGATTCCCTACAGCTTCGATACCATGGACCAGTTGCTGGCGCACGGGCGCGCGAGCGGCCTGTCGATCCCGCAGATGCTGCGCGCGAACGAATGCGCGCGCATGGATGGCGCCGAGCTCGATGCCGGCATCGACCGCATCTGGCACGTGATGCGCGACTGTATCGCGCATGGCCTGGTGACCGCCGGCCAGCTGCCCGGCGGCCTGAACGTCAAGCGGCGCGCGGCCAACCTGTGGAAGCAGGCGGAAGACGCGAAGAACGGCGACAACCGCGCCAACGACCTGCCGCACGACGCAGTGCACCAGGTCAGTCTGTACGCGATGGCCGTCAACGAAGAAAACGCCGCCGGCGGGCGCGTGGTGACGGCGCCGACCAACGGCGCGGCCGGCATCATCCCGGCGGTGCTGCGCTACTACGCCGAGGATTGCCGTCCCAGCGATCCGGTGCGCGGGGTGCGCGATTTCATGCTGACCTCGGCCGCCATCGGCATGCTGTGCAAGAAGAACGCCTCGATCTCGGGCGCGGAGATCGGCTGCCAGGGCGAAGTCGGCGTGGCCTGTGCGATGGCGGCGGCCGGGCTGGTGGCGGCGCTCGGCGGCAGCAACGAACAGATCGAGAACGCGGCCGAAATCGGCATCGAGCACCACCTCGGCATGACCTGCGACCCGATCGGCGGATTGGTGCAGATTCCCTGCATCGAGCGTAACGGCATGGGCGCGATCAAGGCGATCACCGCCGCCTCGCTGGCCCTGAAGGGCGACGGCACCCACTTCGTCAGCCTGGACGATGTGATCGAAACCATGCGCCAGACCGGCGCCGACATGCAGGACAAGTACAAGGAAACCTCGCTCGGCGGGCTGGCGATTCATGTGGTGACGGTCAACCACGCGGCTTGCTAGGCGGGTGCATGGGCGATTCGTTCGAGGCGTTGTCCGCCGCGACCGGGAGACCGGGATCGCCTCGCCGGCGGCCCTGGCGCTGTTGACCGGGGAGGTCGGCAGCATACTTCCTTGACGAGCGCTCGGGCGCGCCGGGGCGGATGCACAGTGCGCCACCCCCTGATACTTACTTCGCTCCGACTGGCGGAGTTGACGTACGCAAAGAGGGCGCTCAGCGTCCTGGCGCTAAACCGTCGCCCGGGGTGCCGAGCGCTCCTGCGGGCTCTACCTGCCGAACGGCAGCAACGGGTGCGACCGGTTTGGCCCTGGGCGGCTGGATGTCGGGCCTGGCGTTTTGCGCCGCAAATGGACCGGTGTTGATGTGATAGGCCGCGATGGCAGCGGCAATCGCCGGGTCGCGAGCGGCCTGCTGCGCCTGGTTCGGCACCGGCAGGGCCGCTTGCCGCAGTGCGCTTTCCTGGTCCGTGTCCTGCTCCGTGTCCTGCACCTGGATCGCAGACTGCTCAGTCGCAGCCGCCTGCGCTTGCGCGAAACGCTCGCGCGTGATCGGGACGGTTGCATCTTGCTCCACCTGCTCCGTGCGAGGCCGTTCCACGGTGCTTTTTGCGTCGATCCGGTCGATCCGGGCTGCGTCGCGCTGCGCCATCTCGTCGGCCAATGCCGCACGCACCGCGTCGCTGGCGGCGGCGATCTTCTCGTCCAACGCACGTGCCGCCTCGCGCTCCGCAATCAATTGTTGCGCGAGGATGCGTGCCTGTTGCGCCACGCTGCCTGTGTCGCTTGCTGTGCTTGCGGTTTCGGTTGCCGTCGACGCCGCAGTGGCGCGTGGCTGGATCCGCTCGTCGGTTTCCGGTGCCGCAGCAATTGCCGGCGCCGCTTGCGTTGCGATTTGCGTGGTAGGCGCCGCAACCTGGCGCGCTTCGACCGGCGTTGCGCCGACGCCGATCGCTTGCGCATCATCTTGCGGCAGCGGCGCGGCTTGGGGCTCCGTCGTTGTGATCAGATCCAACTGCACCGGAAAATCCTTGCCTTCTCCCAACTCGGCCGGGGTAAGGGGAGGTGGCAAGCCGCTTGCTGGTGCAAGGGGCGCTGCGCTTTCCTTGCCCTGGCTCTCAGCGACCAGGCTCTGGACGAAGAAATTCTCGGCATTGCTCGCCTGCGGAGCGGGTGGCTGGACTTGGGTCGCAAGAGGTCCAGGCGCTGCGGCGGCGAGTGCGCCATCGTCGGGAAGAAACGCAATGCCGGCGGTCTGCGCCTGGATTTGCGTGCCGACCACGCCGAAAAAGGCGTCCGCGGTCCGGTCGAGCAATGCCGAGGTGGCGGCCGGATCCTGGCGAAACGCGTCCTGCAGCGCCGTCTCGTCCACAGCGAACTGGCCGGCGGCAGGCCCGGTTGCCGGTGCGAAACCCAGGCCGATGCCGGCGAGGCTGGCTTCGGCATCCTGCGGCAAACTCCCGAACTGCTGGAAAAACTGCGATTGCAGCGATTGGCCGCCCAGCGTGTCCGGTGCCGAATCGGCATTGCCGACTGTGTTGGCCTGCAATTCGTTGAACACTCCGGCCACGGCCGCCGCAGTCGACGCCACCTCGGCCAGCGCGGTCGCGGTGTCGGTGTCGCTGGCGACCGAGCTTTGCAATTCCAGCGTTTTTTTCTGGAACAATGAAGCCAGCGACAGAAACCGTCCCGGGGCCGACAGATCCACCGTGGTGGGCGCGACCGCCGGCAAGGGCTGGCTCAGGACCTGCTCGACGGCGCGGCTTTGCGTTGCCGCGAGCGGGTTGAGGAGGGCAGCGTTGCGCACCGCAGTCGAGGTGATGTCAGGAATGTTCATGGCCAGCCTTCCGTATCGGAATCGTTACATGGCCCATTATGGTCCTGATGTTCCAGGCGCGCTGTGCGGACGCGTACACAAGGAAACTGCTGTTTTGCCGCACGGCAATCTAGCGGGATCTATTCAGCCAGACCGATCCTGACGGCGCCCGCGCCAGCAAGGATCGCCTGGCTGTCGTAGTCGACCAGCTCGCGGTTCGTGGCGGGATCGACATGCCAGATCCGGATGTGCAGGCGATGCCTGCCATCGGGCCTGGCCGCTGCCATGAGCGCGAACTGGACATTCCCGGCGCCGTTCAGCGTGCCGCCGCCGCGATACGCGATTCTTGCCCCGTTCACCGTCACGGCGTCGACGCGCTTGCTGTCGAAGCTGAGATGGGCCGTGCTGAAACGCAGGAATGCCGCCCCTTGCGCCCGCCGCCCGTCGCTCTGGCGCTCGGACAGAAAGGCGAACGACGCGCGCCCGGATTGCCGCTTGCCCACCCTGATGGCCCCCGGTGGGGAGATGAACGAGCCTTCGCCGCTGAGGTAGGCGCCCGGCCCGCAAACGACCACGATCCGCTGCACGGTCGCGCTTTGTCCGCTGCTGTCGGTCACGGTGAGCCTGACCGTGTAGATGCCTGCGGCCCGGTAGGTGTGCTGGCCGCCGACGGTAGCGGCGCCGTTCTTTTCGGCAACGACTCCCGCCTCGTCCTTGCTGCCGTCGCCCCATGACCATATTGCCCGATGGGTGTCGCCCGGATCGGGGTCCCTGACACTGGCGGACACGGCGAGCGCTTGATTGACCCGCGCCACCCCGCCCGTCTCGATCGGACCGACCGTCGGGGCCACATGCGTGGCGGGATTCGGAACAAGCAGGACCAGTCCGGCGTTCGAATCGGCGACAATCGCGCCATTGTCCGCGATGGCGCGGGCGGCGGTCAGCACCAAGCCTGGCGGCGCCAGCGGGATGCGGCTGTTCAGGTCGACCAGGCCGCCGACGCCTTGCCACAGGAACGCGCGGCTCGCGCCGTCGCGCGCTTCGGCGCTGCCGACCACCTGCCCGGGCTGATTGATGTCATGGGCGTAGGCGTTGCGGCCGCCGAAGGTGCCGAGCTCCCTCATGCCGGTCTGCCCGGTCCAGACAAAGGCGCGGTAGGGACCGTCCACGATGCGGATGATGCCGATGACCGTATCGCGGTCGTTCATGGCGATCGCAAAGGCATCCGCGTCTGCGCGGCGTGGGCCGAGATCGGTCATGCCCTTCTCCGGCGTCCACAGGAATGCATGGGTCAGCCCCGCCGCCGTGGCCGAGTGTCCGGCCACGTGGCCGCCGCGGTTGATGGCGACCGCGTCCGAATCCGCGCCCCCGAGCGTTCCCAGCCCGAGCATGCCGCCCGCTTCGGTCCACCGGAATGCGAGGCCGTTGCCGGCGGCATTTCTGGTGCTTCCCGCAACCTGGCCCGATTCGTTGAGCGCGATCGCCAGCGACGGGCCGTTCAACGTGCCGAGGTCGCGCGCCAGGTTTTCCGCGCTCCATCGGGTCGCATGCAGCGGCTCCAATACCGGTCCGAAGAAGGGGAGGTAGCCGGCAACCTGGCCGCTGTTGTTGATATCGAAGGCGGCCGAGGTCGCAAAATTGTAGGGGGGCGTGTGCAATGTCAGCATGCCCGTCTGCGCGCTCCAGCGGTAGGCGTGCGTGTCGGTGCTGGCCGGACTGAAGTTCGAACCGCCGACAATCTGTCCGGCATCGTTGAGCGCATTGACGTGGGAGCCGGCGCCGCCCAGCGTCCCGAGCTTGGTGAAGCTGGTCCCGTCGTAGTATCTCGCCATGGTGCGGTCCCCGCCGACATCCTCGGTAAACGCGACCTGCCCCCTGGCGTTGATATCGAGCGGGCCGTTGGCGCTGGGCGAAAGGTGAACGATGCGATACATCGTCCTGGCCGGATGGGCGCTGCCTGCCGCCGAATGGGGATGAGCACCCCATGCCGCCAGCGCCACAAGCGGCCACAGGAGCCAACGTTGCCAATTTCGGGCGCCCTGGCCTATCTTCGTTCTGGTTTTCATGTCGTGCTCCCGCAAAGTGGTGCGTCAGGTCAAGCCGTCATCCGGAGGGGGAACGGGCTGGTCTTGACTTCACCTTAGGCAAAGCGGCGCGCGCGTTACTGGCGCAGGTCAATCGATGCCTTGTGGGCGCGGGCGCAGGCGTCAGGATGACGCCGGGCATGAAAGGATGGAGGGCAGGCAGGCGGCGCCCTGCCTCAGCCCTGTTGCAGCAGCGCGAGCGTATGGCGCGCGATCATCAGCTCCTCGTTGGCAGGCAGCACCCACACGGCCACCTTGCTGTCCGGCGTACTGATGCGGGCGACCTCGCGCGGATTGGCCGCGTTGGCGGCCGGGTCGAGGGCGACGCCGAGCCAGGCGGCGTCGCGGCAGACGGCGGCGCGCAGGGCCACGCTGTTTTCGCCGATGCCGCCGGAGAACACCAGCGCATCGAGTCCACCCAGCGCCGCCGCCAGCGAACCGAGTTCGCGCCCGATCCGGTACACCAGCAGGTCGATCGCCAGGCGCGCCGCCGGTGCGTCGCTCCGTTCCAGCACGCGCATGTCGGACGAGATGCCCGAGACGCCCAGCAGCCCCGATTGCTGGTACAGCAACTTCTGCACGGCCGCCACGTCCCAGCCCAGTTCGTCAATCAGGTACAGCACCACGCCCGGGTCGAGCGTGCCGCAGCGCGTGCCCATCGGCAGCCCGTCGACGGCGGTAAAACCCATGGTGCTCGCCATGCTGCGCCCGGCCGCCATGGCGCACATGCTGGCGCCGTTGCCCAGGTGCGCGGCAACCACCTTTGCCTCGGACAGGCGCGCATCGGCCTGCGGCAGCCGGCTGGCGATGTACTCGTACGACAGGCCGTGAAAGCCGTAGCGCCGGATGCCGTGGCCGGTAATCGACGCCGGCAGCGCAAAGGCCTGGGCCAGCGCCGGCTGGGCGGTGTGGAAGGCGGTGTCGAAGCAGCCGGTCTGCGGCACGCCCGGGGCCATGGCCATCATGGCGCGCACGGCCGCGAGGTTGTGCGGCAGGTGCAGCGGCGCCAGCGGCACCAGGGCGTCCAGCGCGGCCAGCACGGTGCCGTCGAGCGCCTGCGGTCCGCTGTAGTGCATGCCGCCGTGCACGATCCGGTGGCCGACAGCGGCAACCCGGTGGCCGTCCAGGCGCTGCTCGACGAAGTCGACCAGATGGCGCATGCCGGCCGCATGGTCCAGCGGCGCATCGTCCCATGTGCGTTCGCCCAAGGTGGCGCCGCCGGCGTCGCGGGCGATGAAGCGGGTCGGGCCGCTGTACAGGTTGTCGATGCTGCCCTTGACCAGCAGGTCCAGGGCGGCGCCCGCAAACAGGGTGAACTTGATGCTCGACGAGCCGGCGTTGATGACGACGATGCAGTCGTGTTGCGCGTCCATCAGAGACCCAGGCTGCGTACGCCGCTCAGCCGGCTTTGCGCCACCAGCACCGCCACCGCGCACGAGGCCAGGCGCGCCGCCAGCGAATCGGCGCGGCTGGTCAGCACCAGCGGCACGCGCGCGCCGAGCACGATGCCGGCCGCCGCCGCGTTGGCCATGAAACTGAGGCTCTTGGCCAGCATATTGCCCGCCTCCAGGTCCGGCGCGACCAGGATGTTGGCCCGTCCGGCCACCGGCGAGACCAGGTCCTTGATGGCCGCCGCTTCGGGATCGATGGCGTTGTCCATGGCCAGCGGGCCGTCCAGCAGGGCGCCGGTGATCTGGCCGCGGTCGGCCATCTTGCACAGGGCGGCGGCGTCGATGGTGGACGGCATCTTGGCGCTGACGGTTTCCACCGCCGCCAGGATCGCCACCCGTACTTCGGGAAACTTCAGGATGTGCGCCAGGTCGATCGCGTTTTGCACGATGTCGACCTTGTCGGACAAGGTGGGAATGATGTTGACGGCGGCGTCGGTGATGATCAGCGGCTCCTCGCGGTCCGGCACGTCCATGACGAAGCAGTGGCTGAGGCGGCGCGCGGTGCGCAGGCCGGTGTCGGTGGCGACCACGGCGCCCATCAGTTCGTCGGTATGCAGGCTACCCTTCATCAGGATGGCGGCCGTGCCGTCGCGCACCAGCTCGACGGCGCGCCGGGCCGATGCATGGCTGTGCTCGGTGTCGTGCAGCGGCAGCGCGGAAATGTCGAGGTCGGCTTCGGCGGCGGCGCGTTCGATGCGCGCGCGCGGACCGACCAGGATCGGGCTGATCAGGCCGAGGCGGGCGGCGTGCAGCGCCGCTTCGAGGGCGTGCCGGTCGCACGGGTGCGCCAGCGCCACGCTCACGGGTCCGGCTGCGCGCGCCAGGTCGATCAAACGGTCGAAGTACGGATGTGGCACGGATGAGGCTGTCATGGTTTCTCCCAGATTGAGCGGGGGATCATAGCAGTAAAACCTTGCCGGCCCGCTCAGGCCAGACAGCGCCTTACCGCGCGCTGGCGGCCGCCGATTCGTGCAGGCGCATCTGCGCGTCGGCCAGGCCCTCCTGGATCTTGTTGAACTCGCCCGCATCCTGCGCATGGGCGAATGCCATCGAGCCGTCCTGGTTCACGCTGAGCTGCCCCAGGCGCGCTTCGGCAAAGTCGAGCCGGTGCCCGAGGAGGGCGAAGAATTCCTTTTGCACCGAGGAGAATTGCTCGAAATCACGCGTCTTGACGGCCATGCTCTTGTCGAACCTGTCTTTGAGCTGGCGGCGGGGAGGGTGAAGGTCATCGTGGAGGTCGCTGTTGTCATGCATGAACGCAATTATAAAAAATTCCAAAAAGAAAGCATCGTGTCGATTCGGACGCGTTTTGGCGCAAGAAGCCGGAAAACGCGCCCGATTTCGCATGCTGCGACGCAGCGCACTATAATAAGAGTCCGATCGCATTGTTCTGCTCCCTGCTGTTAGCCAAAACGGACCTACCAACCCTATGCACTACGTGTCTACCCGCGCCGCCAAGGCCGCCGCTTCGCAAGCTCCCCAACAATTCTCCGACATCCTGCTGGGCGGCCTCGCGCCGGACGGCGGCCTGTACCTGCCGGCCGAGTACCCGCAGGTGAGCGGGGCCGAACTCGACGCCTGGCGCAAGCTGTCGTACGCCGACCTCGCGTTCGAGATCCTGAAAAAATTCGCGACCGACATTCCCGAAGCGGACCTGCGCAAGCTGACCAAAAAGACCTACACGGCCGAGGTCTACCGCAACGTGCGCAAGGGCGAAAAAAGCGCCGACATCACGCCGCTGCGCGTCCTGGAGCAGGATGGCGACAAGACCCTGATCCTGCAAGCGCTGTCGAACGGCCCGACCCTGGCCTTCAAGGACATGGCGATGCAGTTGCTGGGCAACCTGTTCGAATACACCCTGGCCAAGGAGGGCGCGGAGCTGAACATCTTCGGCGCCACCTCGGGCGACACCGGCAGCGCGGCCGAATACGCGATGCGCGGCAAGAAGGGCATCCGTGTGTTCATGCTCTCGCCGCACAAGAAAATGAGCGCCTTCCAGAGCGCGCAGATGTTCAGCCTGCAGGACCCGAACATCTTCAACATCGCCGTCGAAGGCGTGTTCGACGACTGCCAGGACCTGGTCAAGGCGGTCTCGAACGACCTGCCGTTCAAGGCGCAGCAGAAGATCGGCACGGTCAATTCGATCAACTGGGCGCGCGTGGTGGCGCAGGTGGTGTACTACTTCCGCGGCTACCTCGCCGCCACCACCGACAATGCGCAAAAAGTCTCGTTCACGGTGCCCTCGGGGAACTTCGGCAACATCTGCGCCGGCCACATCGCCCGCATGATGGGCCTGCCGATCGACCGCCTGGTCGCCGCGACGAACGAGAACGACGTCCTCGACGAATTCTTCCGCACCGGCGTGTACCGCGTGCGCAAGTCGGCCGAAACGTACCACACCAGCAGCCCGTCGATGGACATCTCCAAGGCGTCCAACTTCGAACGCTTCATCTACGACCTGGTCGGGCGCGACGCCGAGCGCGTGCGCGCGCTGTTCCACAAGGTCGAGACGCAGGGCGGCTTCGACCTGTCGGGCAAGCCGGGCAGCGACGGCGACGAATTCAAGCTGGTGTCGAACTACGGTTTTTCGTCCGGCAAATCGACCCACAAGGACCGCCTGGACACCATCCGCGACGTGGCCGACGACTTCGACATCACCATCGACACCCATACCGCCGACGGCATCAAGGTCGCGCGCCAGTACATGGCGCCGGGCGTGCCGATGATCGTGCTCGAAACCGCGCTGGCGGCCAAGTTCAACGAAACCATCCTCGACGCGCTGGGCGTGGACGCCGAGCGTCCGGCCGGCTTCGAAGACATCGAATCGCTGCCGCAGAAATTCGTGGTCATGGCGGCCGATGTCGACAAGATGAAGGCGTACATCGCCGCCAACACGGGCCTGTGACGGCATGAGCAGCGAATCGCCAAAGAGCCGCCCGCCGATGCTGTCGGTGCGCGAGGCGCTCGACTTCCTGCAGCGCGCAGTGCGCCCGCTGACCGACACGGAAGTCGTGCCGACCCTGGGCGCCAACGGCCGCGTGCTGGCCGCCGCCCAGGTGTCGACCATCGACGTGCCGTCCGCCGACAATACGCAGATGGACGGCTACGCCGTGCGCGCGGCCGATTGCGCGAGCGGCGCGGCCACCCTGACGGTCACCCAGCGCATCCCGGCCGGCACGGTGGGCAAGCCCCTGGAAGCCGGCAGCGCGGCGCGCATCTTCACCGGCGCCATGATCCCGCAAGGGGCCGACGCGGTGGTGATGCAGGAGCAGTGCGAAGCCGGCCCTGATAACAGCGTCACCATCCGGCACGCGCCGCAGGCCGGCGAATGGATCCGCCGCGCCGGCGAAGACATCGAAGCGGGCGGCGCCATCCTGGCCGCCGGCACCCGCCTGCGCAGCCAGGAACTGGGCCTGGCCGCGTCGGTCGGCCTGGCCAGCCTGCCGGTGGTGCGCCGCCTGCGCGTGGCGGTGTTTTTTACCGGCGACGAGCTGACCATGCCGGGCGAAGCGCCGGGCGGGCAACTGGCGCCGGGCGCCATCTACAATTCGAATCGCTTCACCCTGCGCGCGCTGCTGGAAAACCTGGGCTGCGCCATCAGCGACTTCGGCATCGTGCCCGACACGCTGGAAGCGACCCGCGCCACCCTGCGCAACGCCGCGCGCCAGAACGACCTGATCATCACCTCGGGCGGCGTCTCCGTCGGCGAGGAAGACCATATCAAGCCGGCGGTGGAGGCCGAAGGGCGCCTGAACATGTGGCAGATCGCCGTCAAGCCGGGCAAGCCGCTGGCCTTCGGCGAAGTCGATCGCGATGGCGGCTCGGCCTTCTTCCTTGGACTGCCTGGCAATCCGGTGTCGAGTTTCGTGACGTTTTTGCTGTTCGTGCGCCCGTTCATCCTGCGTTTGCAGGGCGTGAGCGGCAGCGTCGAGACGCGTGCGCACGCCATGCGCGCCGATTTCGACTGGCCCAAGGCCGACCGCCGCAACGAGTTCCTGCGCGTGCGCATCAACGACGCCGGCGGCCTCGATCTGTTCCCCAACCAGAGTTCGGGCGTGCTCACGTCCACCGTCTGGGGCGACGGCTTGCTGGACAATCCGGCCGGCCAGGCCATCAAGGCGGGCGACATCGTGCGCTTCATCCCATTTAGCGAATTACAGCATTAGGCATCAATGAAGATTACACTGCGTTTTTTCGCCAGCGTGCGCGAGGCACTTGGCACTTCCCAGGAAACTGTCACGCTCCCGGCGGGGATCGGCACGGTCGCCCAGGTGCGCCGCCATTTGATGGAGCGCGGCGAGAAGTGGGCCGATGCGCTGTCCGAACAGCGCGCCCTGCGCATGGCCTGCAACCAGGTCATGTGCGGTCCCGACCAGGAGGTGGAAGAAGGCGCCGAAGTGGCGTTCTTCCCGCCGGTGACGGGTGGCTGAAGCGGCTCGTATCGGGATGGATGATGTCGCCGCATCGATCGCCGCGTACAGCGCCGCCGACCGTGGGCGCATCGACTTTGCGTGGAACGGCAAACATGTCGACGAATTCGTCGACGCCAACGAGGAGTTCCGCTGGAGCGTGGTCAGGGCATGCCTGGCCGCGCCGCAGGCGCCCTCGGTGCTGCTGCTCGAGCATCTGTTTGTGGCGGACGCGGAATGGACCGTGCAGGCATGGGGTTCGCCCCTTCATTTCGGCCAACTCGGACAGCTGCTGTTAATGCGCGGCCAGGAGCGTGCGCTCGATACCTTTGCGGCCTGCCTGTTCCGCTCATTCGACACGTACGGGGGCTGCACCGAAATTGAACTCCCGCGCGAGATCGTGGCACGATTGATCGCCCGGCTGACCCGCGTGCTCGCCCGGACCAGCGACAAGCCTGAACGCAAGCGGCTCAAGAACGTGCGTCAATATTTTTTCAAAATGCGCAACAATACGGTCGCGCGTGGCTGGGGCAGCATTCGCTAGAAGCCGGCGACCGCTCAGGCTTGCCGCTCCACCCAGGCGGCAATGCCGTCGATGCTGCGAAAATCCGCTACCGACCTGCACGCGATCTGCGGATGGCGCGCCTGCATCATCCTCGATAGCGCCGAACCCGGCCCGAGTTCCAGCGCCACCGTGACGCCGGCTTCCGCCGCCGCATCCATGCAGTCGCTCCAGCGGATCGCCTGCACCATCTGGCGCGATAATTCGTCCATGGCCTGGGCTTTCGTGTGCAGAGCCAGCGCGCTCACGCCGCCGAGCACCGGGCACGCGGGCGGTGCGAAAAGCAACGCTTCCAGAGCCGCGTCGAACGGCGCGCGGGCCGGCGCCATCAGCGAGGTGTGCGAGGCCACCGCCACCGGCAGGCGCTGGAGCTTTGCCCCTTCGGCCTGCACCGCCTGGCCCAGCGCGGCGAGATTGTCGGCCAGCCCGCCGGCGATGCAGGCATCGTAGCCGTTGACGATGGCGATTTCGTAGCCGTGATCGGCAGCCAGCGCGGCGGCTTGGTCGACCGGCAGGCCGCTGATGGCCGCCAGGCCGTGCGGCGGGCCCGCGAGGGCGGCCTGGTCCATCGCCGCCGCCCGCACCCGGCTGAGCGCAATCGCGTCCAGAGGACTCAGGGATCCGGCCACCGACCACGCGGCGACCTCGCCGATGCTGTAGCCGGCAGCGAGCACCGGCGCGGGCAGGCGTGCGCGCAGCGCTTCCCAGGCCGCCAGTGCGGCTGTCACGATCGCCGGCTGGGCGACAAGGTTGTCGAACATCGTGGCCGGGTCGAGCGCGATGCCGGCTGCGTCCAGCAGTGCGGCGCCGGCGCGATCGCTGCGTGCCAGGTCGAACATGCCGGCATGCTGGCCGCCCTGGCCCGAACACAGGATGAACAGGCCCTGCCTCATCGTTCGTGCTCCACAGTCAACGCGTGCACGAAGCAGCTTGCCGCCAGCAGGTCGGCCGCGCCCCCCGGCGAGAGCTTGCGTTCGACGAAACCGTGGTGGATCGCCAGCGCATGCGCTTCCCATCCTTGTGACGCGGTGCCGCCGGCATGGCAGAACGCGCTGGCCTGGATGCGCACGAAGGCCGCGCCCTGCGGTCCGCCACGGTGCAGCACGTTGGTGTCGCTGACGTGGACCATCAGCGCGAACAGCGCGTCGATGCGCGCGTGCCGCATGTCGCGCCCCGCTTTGAGCGTGCGCCGCAGGGCGCCCAGGCCGGTGCCGAAGACCGACGGCAGGCCCCTGGCCGCCTCCTGGCGCGCGCCGCTGGCGCCGTGCAGGGCGCCAGCGGCCAGGCCGTGCGAGCGCATGCCCGGCGCTGCCGTATGGTCTGCCAACGCCTTGCCCCATCCCGCCAGCAGGTGCGCCTGCAGGGCCGGCGCCGTCAGTGCGTCGCCTCGGGCGGCCGCGCGGCCGGCGGCGGCGCACAGCAGGCCGAGGCTGAAGATGGCGCCGCGATGGGTATTGACGCCGCCGGTGGCGCGCAGCATGCGCGCTTCCGCGTCGATGCCGAGCCGCTTGAGCGCGTGGAACGGCGCGCCTTCGCTGCCGGCCATGCATATCCGGCGGAAGTAGTGGCGCAGCGAAAACAGGCTGCGCATGAAGGTGAGGGCGTCCATGTCGGTGTGGCTGCCGTTGTCGATCAGCGAGACCAGCCCCGGCTTGGGGTACAGCGCCAGTTCGGCGTACAGGCTCGCGATGGCCAGCCGCGCGGCGCGGCGGGAGAACGTGCGCGATGTCGCCACGCGCGGGGCGAATGACTGCGCGTCCATCACTGGAGCAGGTCCCGCAACGAGGCAGTCGTCATCAGCCGCACCGCGCCGGCATCCTTGACCAGCACCCGCGCGCCGATGGCCGCATCGCGCCATTCCTTCCAGGCGACGGCCGCGCCGCCCGGGAAGACGATCTCGCCGTCGAGCGGAAGGCGCTGCCGGTGCGTTTGCAGCAGCTGCACGCCGGCGTCGAGTTCGTGCAGGTCGGCCGGCTCGAACAGCAGGTCGATATCGGACGATGCGCTCAGGTAGTGCAGGCCGGTGACGGCTTGCAGCGCCAGCGAACCGTAGGCGCGCAGCACGATGGCGCCGGCGTCGGCCAGCAGCGCCGCCAGCGGCGCGCTCCATTGTGCCGGCGCGGCGGCTGCGGCGGCTTGCAGCGCCAGCGCAGGTTCGGCGCGCGCCACCGCGTGCGCGTCGACCTGCACGGCGATGCGCAGCTTGCGGCCCCCATCCGGCGGCAGTGCCAGGCCAAGGCATACGGCGCCGGGCGCGGCATCCGGCGTGCGGCGCGTGACGATCAAGGGCCAGTCATGGCGGCGCCATTGTTCCAGCGCCTGCCTGTGTGCGGGCGCGGCGCCATCGAGCGCCGAGGTCCAGCCGGCGCTGCTTAACCAGGCCCGGTCATGGCGCGAGAACATGCGACCCTGCGACGATGGCGTCGACGACCGGTTGCGTCAGCTTGCGCCCGCCGCGTTCCAGTCCGCGCGCGCTGCGCATGTCGGTGGCGCCGGCGTCGGCAAACGCGGCGGCCAGGCTGGCCGCCAGGTCGCCGTCCCAGATCGCCTCGATCCCGCCCATGCGGGCATAGTTCTCCGGCCCCGGCGCGAAGACGGGATTCGATTGCGCCAGTTCGGTGAGGCGTTCTTCCGGCACCTTGGTGATGCGCGCCATCGCCGGCAGGCCCATCACGCGGATGGTGGCGTCGGGCAGGGCGTAGCAGGCGTCGGCCATCATGCCGCTGGTGATGAAGCCGCCGGACAGCGCCTGGTCGTACACCAGGCCGACGATCCTGTGGCCCGAGCGGCGCGCCAGGTCGACGCATTTGCCCAGGTGGGCCATATAGCTGTTGATGCCCAACATCTCGTCGCGGTGGCGCAGGCGCTGGCCCTGGGTGTCGACCATCATCAATATCGGCCGGCCCGGATGCGCGCGCACCGTGTGCAGCACGAAGCGCGCTTGCGCCAGGGCGATCTCGACCCCGATCGGCGCGTGGCCGGTGGTGCCGAGGACCGCAATGTCGGCGCCGGCGACGCGTGCGCTGCCGCTCAGGAAGTTGTCGCTTTCGGTGATCGCATGGCCTTCGGGGAACAGCTGCGTGGCGAGTTCGTTCCAGTTCATCGTGCTACTCCGAGTTTGTGGGCGGCGGCGAGGTCGGCGAACGCGGCGGCCTCCATCATCGGTATGGCATCCGGGTCCGGGATGCCGAGTGCGCGCCAGGCGTCGAGCGGATCGGCGCAGCCGCCGAAGCGCGCGATGCGCTGGTCCAGCAGCTCCTGTTCGGCTTCGAGTGCTGCCAGGCTCAGTTCCACGCCGGCGGCCCGGCTGTGCGCGATGGCGGCGACGGCGGCGTCGCGGAAGGCGTGCACCTGGTCCGCCACGATGGCCTGGCAGTCGCCCATCAGGTAGCGGTGCTTGCCGCCGGTGGTGCGCCAGACCAGCGCGCGGTCGCGCGAATCGAATTCTTCGACGCCGGACGCGGTTTCGATCACTTCGGGGCCGGACATGGCCAGCCGCGCTTCTTCCGACATCACCACCGCATTCGCGCAGCGCGCGATGATGCCCATGCCGCCGAAGCAGCCGTTCGATCCGCCCACCAGCGCGATCACCGGTATGCCGGCGGCGCGCGCGTCGAGCAGGGCGCGCATGACTTCGGACACGGCGATCAGGCCGGCGTTGGCTTCGTGCAGGCGCACGCCGCCGCTTTCGGCCAGCAGCACCACGGCGTGCGCTTTTTCGATTACCGCGCGGCGCAGCAGGCCGGTGAGCTTGGCGCCGTGGACTTCGCCCACCGCCCCGCCCATGAAGCCGCCTTCCTGCGCGGCGCAGAATACCGGCTGGCCCTTCAGCAGCGCGCGGCCCACGGCCACGCCATCGTCGAAGGCGACCGGGGCGTCGAGCTGCCCGAGGTGCGGGCTGACCACGCGCGCCGACGGCGGCAGGAATTCTTCGAAGCTGCCTTCGTCGAACAGGCTGGCCAGGCGCTCGCGCGCGGTCAGTTCAAGGTAGCTGCTCATGCTTCGTCTCCCAGCATCGTTTGTACCGCCTGGTCCAGCCGCAGGCTGACCACGGCGGGCGTGGCGCCCATGTCGTTGATGTCGATGCGCGTGTCGGCCAGTTGCCAGCGCTCGTGAAAGTCGCGCATCACCGCTTCCCACGTGGCGCCGAAACCCACGGCGGCGGTCTTGATGACGATCGCGCAGGCGCCGTTCAGTGGCGCCGATTCGATCAGCACTTCCAGGTTGCCCGAGCCGACCACGCCGACCACCTGCGCTTGTGCGGGCAGCGCGCGGCTGCCATGTTCGAAGCGATATGCGAGCGTTTCCATATGATTCTCCAGTTTTACCAGTTGCGGAAGCGCTTCGGCGGATTGTACAAACCGCCCGAGGCGCGCACCAGGTCCTTCATGCTCCTGGCGGCGAGCAGGTCGCGCGTGGCGAGCCGCTTGTCGACGCCGATATCTTCGGCGCGTTGGATGATGCCGCGGTCGCGCAGGTTTTCCACCATGAGGCGGTCGCGCGCCATGCCCACCGGCGTGTAGCCGGCCACGCCGCGAATCGCCTGTTCGCGCTCCTCGTCGCTGCGGCACAGCAGCAGGTTGGCGATGCCTTCCTCGGTCAGGATGTGGGTCACGTCGTCGCCGTAGATCATCACCGGCGGCAGCGCCATGCCGGCCTGCTCGGCCAGATCCCAGGCATCGAGCCGGTCGACGAACGCCGGCTGCATGTGCTCGCGGAAGGTCTCGACGATCTGCACCACCAGCTTCTGGCCGCGCGGGATGGTGTTGCGTCCCTCGCGCGCCTGCTGGCCGGCTTTCAGCCACGCCGGGCTGGCGTGGCGCCTGCCGCGCGCGTCCGCGCCCATGTTCGGGGCGCCGCCGAAGCCGGCGATGCGGCCCTGGGTCGCGGTCGAGGAGTTGCCCTGCAAGTCGATCTGCAGGGTCGAACCGATGAACATGTCGCAGGCGTAGTGGCCGGCGGCCTGGCATAGCGCGCGGTTGCTGCGCATGCTGCCGTCCGGCCCCGTGAAGAAGATGTCGGGACGGGCGCGGATGTAGTCTTCCATGCCCAGCTCCGAGCCGAAGGAGTACACCGATTCGACGAAGCCCGATTCGATCGCGGGAATCAGGGCCGGATGGGGATTCAGGGCCCAGTGGCGCGCAATTTTTCCTTTCAGGCCCAGGGACTCGCCGTAGGTCGGCAGCAGCAGCTCGATGGCCGCCGTGTCGAAGCCGATGCCGTGGTTCAGGCGATCGACTTCGTAGGGCGCGATGATGCCCTTGATCGCCATCATCGCCATCAGCACCTGGATCTCGGAGATCTGGGCCGGGTCGCGCGTAAACAGCGGTTCGATATAGTAGGGGCGCGGCGACTGCACCACGAAGTCGACCCAGTCGCCTGGAATGTCGATGCGCGGCAGGGTGTCCATGATGCGGTTCACCTGCACGATCACGATGCCGTTCTTGAAGGCCGTCGCTTCGGCGATCGGCGGCGTGTCTTCGGTGTTCGGTCCGGTGTACAGGTTGCCGTGGCGGTCGGCCGCTTCGGCCGCGATCAGGCACACGCGCGGCGTCAGGTCGATGAAGTACCGGCTGAACAGCTCGAGATAGGTGTGGATCGCGCCGATCTTGAGTTTGCCGGCGGCGAGCAGCTTGGCCACGCGCGCCGCCTGCGGTCCGGAAAACGAAAAATCGAGGCGGTCGGCGACCCCGCGCTCGAACACGTCGAGGTGCTGCGGCAGTGCCAGCACCGATTGCAGCATATGCAGGCCGTTGACCCGCGCCGGGTCGAGCTGGGCCAGCGCCTGGCCCAGGAAGTCGGCCTGCTTCTGGTTGTTCCCTTCGAGGCAGACGCGGTCGCCCCGTTCGATCACGGCGTACAGCAGGTCCGGCAGCAGCGCCGCCGGCAGCGCCTTGCCGTCGAGGGCACCGCCAAGCGAGGCGCCGGCGCGTGCCAGGCGTTCGGCGCGGTTGGTTTGCAGCGTGTTCCAGTTCGCTGGCGATGCACTCATTTATTTTGCTCCCATCATCATGTCAGGCAGGCCGGTGGCGATCGAAGGGAAGAGGCACAACAGCACCACCGCAACGAACATCAGGCCGAGGAAGGGCATGACGCCCCAGATCACATCCTTGAGCGGAATATCCGGCGCGATGTTCTTGATCACGAAGATATTCAAGCCCACCGGCGGATGGATCAGCCCCATCTCCATCACCACGGTCATCACGATACCGAACCAGATCAGGTCGAAACCGGCTTCCCTCAGCGGCGGCAGGATGATCGGCGCGGTCATCAGGATGATCGACACCGGCGGCAGGAAGAAGCCGAATACCACCACCATCAGCAGGATCACGGTCAGCAGCACCCAGCGCGACAGGTGCATGTCGACCACCCACTGCGCGGCCGACTGGCTGATATGCAGGTAGCTCATGACATAGGAATACAGCAGCGACATTCCGATGATCAGCAGGAGCATGGTCGATTCCTTGATGGTCGAGGCCAGGATCGGCGACAGGTCCTTGGGACGCCACACATTGTAGACCACGGCGATCAGCACCAGTGCCAGCATCGCGCCCAGGCCGGCGGTTTCCGACGGCGTGGCGTAGCCCCCGTACAGCGCCACCATCACGCCGATCAGCAGGACGATGAAGGGTAGCACGCGCGGCAGCATCTCGACTTTTTCGCGCAGGGTGAAGTGCTCGGTTTCCAGGTAAGGCGACTTGTCGCCGCCCGCTTCGTAGACCGCCTTGGCGATGGCGTATTCCTTGCGCGCGCGGAAAACCGCATAGCCGGCGAACAGGACGACCAGCAGGATGCCGGGGCCGATCCCGGCCAGGAACAGGCGGCCGAGCGATTGTTCCGCCGCGACCGCGTACAGGATCATGGTGATCGACGGCGGCAGCAGGATGCCCAGCGTGCCGCCGGCGGCGATGATGCCGGCCGCGAAACCGGGCGAGTAGCCGCGCTTGCGCATCTCGGGAATGCCGGCCGAGCCGATCGCCGAGCAGGTCGCGGGCGACGAGCCGGCCATCGCCGCGAACAGCGCGCACGCGAACACGTTGGCGATACCGAGGCCGCCGGGGATCTTGTGCAGCCAGGTGTGGATGGCCGAGTACAGGTCCTTGCCGGCCGGCGACTTGCCGATCGCCGCGCCCTTGAGGATGAACAAGGGGATCGAGAGCAGCGTGATGGAGGCCATTTCCTCGTACACGTTCTGGGTCACGGTGTCGAGCGATGACGACGGCATGAAGAAGAACATGAAGGTAATCGCCACCACCCCGAGGGCGAAGGCGATCGGCATGCCGGAACACATGACGATCAGGGTGACGACGCCGTACAGGGCGCCCAGGGTCAGGTCGGTCATGGGGCGCTCCGCTGGTCGCGTGGTTTGTTGGTGAGGTGGGCCAGGACCTGGATCAGGATCTGCAGCGTCAGGATGGTCATCCCGAGCGCCATCATGCCGTACGGGATCCAGAGCGGTGGCGCGAAGGTCGACGAGGTGGTCTGGCCATCGACCCAGGCTTCGTGCCAGAGGGTCCACGACTTCCAGGAAAAGAAGGCGCAGAACAGGCAGGAAATCAGGTCCACCATGAACAGGCGTACCGCGTTGACCTTCGGCGGCAGCAGCGACGACAGGGCCTCGATACCGATATGGCCGCGCATCGACTGCACGTAGCCGGTGCAGAAGAAGGTCACCCCGACCAGCATGAACACCGCCGCTTCATCCTGCCAGTCGGTGGGCAGCTTGAAGAAGTAGCGCGACACCACCGAGTAGGTCAGCACCAGCGCGGTGATGACCAGGGCCCACATCGATAGCAGCAGCAACAGGCTGTTGAGCCTGTCGAGCAGGCGCGACACCTTGGCCAGGACCGGGTTGTCGGGCACCGCCGGCCCCTTGGCCGGCGCTAACTCGAAGCCATGACTCACAGGGTTTTCTCCGCGAGCGCCAGCAGCTTGGCGCAGTTGGCGTTCTTCTCGCGGTAATCCTTCCACGCCGTGGTGCGGGCGATGGCTTGCCATTTCTTGACGGTCGTGGCGTTCAGGTCGACCACCTTGGCGCCGGCTTTCTGGTACACCGCGGCCACCGCCGAATCGTCGGCCTGGGCCGATTTGCGGGCGAACGCTTCGAGCTCGCCGCCGACGGCCATCAGGATCGCCTGCTGGTCCTTGGGCAGGCGGTCGTAGGCGGCCTTGGACATCATCAGCGGTTCGAACATGAACCAGTAGGCGCCGCCGCGGCCGGTGGTCAGCGCTTTCGAGACTTCTTCCAGGCGGAAGGAAATGAGCGAGGTCGACGAGGTCAGTGCCGCATCCATCGCGCCGGTCTGCATGGCGGCGTAGATTTCGTTCGACGGCAGGGTGACGACGGCGGCGCCGGCTTCCTTGAGGATCAGGTCCATCTCGCGCGAGCCGCCGCGCACCTTCATGCCGCGCACGTCTTCCGGTTCGATGATCGGTTTGCTGCGCGAGGCGACGCCGCCGGCCTGCCAGATCCAGCTGAGCACCACGATGCCTTTTTCGCCGAGGATGCGGGCCAGTTCCTTGCCCACTTCCGCGTTCTTCCAGCCGTAGCCCTGCTCGTAGCTGGTGACCAGGCCGGGCATCAAGCCAATATTTACTTCCGGAACTTCACCGCCGGCGTAAGATAGGGGGACCAGCGACAGGTCGAGTGCGCCCTTGCGCATCGCCGAGAACTGGGCGTTCGTTTTCATCAGGGAGGAACCGGGGTAGATCGCGAACTTGAGCGCGCCCTTGCTGCGCTTTTCCACTTCCTGCGCGAACATGCGGCACAGGCGGTCGCGGAAGTCGCCTTCGTTGATGGTGCCGCCCGGGAATTGGTGCGAGATTTTCAGGCTGGTCGTCTGGGCCCAGGCATTGTGCATCCAGAGTGGGCTCGAGGCGAGCGCGGCAAGCACGGTTCTGCGGGTCATTACGGTCATACATCCTCCAAGATGATGGAAACTTCGCTGGGTGGCACTTCGTCGAAGGACGACGGGCAAACGCACGGATGTGACGTATGCAAACGTCGTTTCTTGGTATACAGTAATATTTCTAAAAATACCTTGTCAAGATTTATCGCGCTTTTATAATGAAATCTTGTATACAACCGGTGACAGTAAATACACATGACTAGCCGTTCTGAAATACTTCGTGAGAAGATGGAAGAGTTGATTGCCGTCGGTGCACTGGCGCCCGGCCAGCATCTGGACGAGACCGAACTGGCTGCGCGCTTCGGCGTATCGCGCACGCCGATCCGGGAAACCCTGATCCAGCTGGCGTCGATGGGCCTGGTGGTGATGCGCCCGCGGCGCGGGGCGCTGGTGGCCGAACTCGGTCCGCACCAGCTGGTGGAAATGTTCGAAGTGATGTCGGAGCTGGAAGCGACCTGCAGCCGGCTGGCGGCGCGCCGCATGACGCCGGCCGACCACGTGCGGCTGCTGGCGGCCCACCTGGCCTGCCGCGAAGCGCGCGACGCCAGCGATCCGGATGCCTACTACTACAAGAACGAAGCCTTCCACGAAGCGATCTACGCGGGCAGCCACAACCAGTTCCTGCTGGAGCAGACGCGTAATCTGTACCGCCGCCTGCGCCCTTACCGGCGCCTGCAGCTACGGGTGCGCGACCGGGTCGGCGCCTCCTACGAAGAGCACGACGGCCTGGTGCAGGCGATCCTGGCCGGCGACGGCGACAGGGCCGAACAGCTCACGCGCAGCCATGTGATGATCCAGGGCCAGCGCTTCGCCGACCTGATGGCGTCCCTGCCGCAACTGGCGGCGGGCGAGCTGCTCGCGCCGGGCGCGGCGGGCCGCACCCGGCGCGAAGGCGCGCCGGCCCCTTAGCAATGGGCCGGGCCGGTGCGAGGGGACTGTCCTGTGTGGAAACAACAATTCCCACATAAAAAGTTGCAAATTAGAAAATTTATGGTCATGATATTGACGCGGTAAAGTTGCCGCACTTAAATTCATCATGACAAGGCTTACATGTTTTCCAAATTTTTCAATATTGCTGCAGCGACAGCACTGCTGCTGTTGACCGGGTGCGCAACGCCGACCAAAATGCCATTCGGTACCGCCGACGAAGCGATCAATCCTGCCAAATCCATCTACCTGATGACGGCAACGCTCAAGAACGACTATCACAGCTCGTATCAGCCAAAGGCGATTGTCCTGCACGTCGAGCGCGGCGCCGCTGCCGACAAGGCCGACCGCATCAACTATACGATGGATACCCTGGCGCGCGCCGAAAGCGACGCGGCCGGCACCGGCAACACCTACTATCTGCGGATGGAACTCGAGCAGGGCCAGTACACGGTGCGTTCGATCACCGGCATGGTGCAGAGCTTTCCGATCATCGCGACGTTCTCCGCGCCTTTGCACGCGCAGCTCGATGCCGCCACGCCAGGCGTGTATTATCTCGGTCACGTCGACGCGACGGTACGCGAGCGTGTGGGCAACGAGTTCAAGGCCGGCCCGTCGATTCCACTGATCGATCAAGCCGTCGCCGGCGCCTCGGGCGGCACCTTCGACGTCGCCGTTTCCGACCGCTGGGCACGCGACGAGTCAGAGTTCAAGCGACGTTTCCCGGTACTGAAAAGCGCCACGATCGGCAAGGCGATCCTGCCAGCCTTCGATCGGCCGAAGGCGCAGGCCTTCTGGGAAGCGAACTGAGAATGACGGCCGCCCGCGCGGCCTGATTGCGCACCTGCCTGGTAGCTCCGTCCCCGGCGCGCGGATCGGCAAGCAGGTCCTTGCCAGCGCCGGGACACGGAACCCATCCATTCGATCCATCTCCCAGGCGTTTTGCGGTGCCTACGCGGGCAGCCTGTGCCAGCTGCCGCAGATGTCCGAGACGATTTTCTTCACATGCGGGCTGCGCGGATAGGCGTTGGCGTAATCCCGGGCGCGCCGCACCGATTCCGCGAACGGGCCGCGCCGGCCGACGCTGGCCATGAATTGCTTGCCTGCGGGCGTGCCCAGGTACGCGATCAGCTTGCGCGGGTCGGTCCCGGGGTCGTCCAGCTGCGCCAGGACCGTGTCGGCGTACGGACGGCGGCTGATCGACTGTTCGGTCAGCGCGCTGGCGTGCAGCCAGCCGGCGTAGCGCAGCGCGTCCACGTAGCCGAAGCTGCCGGCCGCGCGCGGAAAGTCGATGCGGGTGCGCCGCAGCAGCGCGCCGACGGCCTGGCGCGTTTCGGGCAGCATCGGGTCGAGCACATGGCTGCCGAAGCCCGCCACCATCACATCGACCCCGTAGCGCGATTGTTCGGCGCCGATCAGCCGCACGTAGCGCAGCTGCTGCTCGCGCGGCGCAAAGCGCAGGGCGCGCGCCAGTTCGCCGCCGATTTCTTCGCTCTCCATCAGGCCGCTTCGCTTGGCGCGCAACAGGATCTCGATGGTTTCGTCGGCGGCGACCGCCTGCGCCAGCGGGTAGATCGCGCTGCGGGCGATGCGCCGCCTGGGCGACTCGCTCAGCGTCCGCAGCTCGCCGACGATCGCCTCGTTCATGCCGGAGGGATTGCCGCGCGCGTGCAGGCTGGCGAGCAGGCGGATCTGCTCGATCCTGTCCTGGTCGCTACGGGCGGCGTGCAGGGCGGCGCGCACGCGCTTGACGTTGGCCGCGCTCGGCTCCAGGCGCAGCGTGTCGCCGGCGCGCACGGGTGTCGATGCGGGGGCGGCGCACGCCCCCAGCGCGGTGAAGGATGCGCAGATCGCCAATACGGCCAGTGCACGTTTCATGTGGTCTCCAGGGTGGATACAGCGGGAGCCAGCAGTGTGCTATGCCATTCTTGACAATGGTCAAAGCCGCATCGCGTAGCGTCAAACGACACCGCGCGTAGCGGCCGCGAACACGATTACAGGGTTTTCAGGAAGCGGCGGATGGCGTCGTTGACCTGTTCCGGCTGGTCGATCATGGCGAAGTGCCGGGCCGGCGCCACCGTCACCACCTCCGCTTTCGGCGCCGCCTCGATCAGCGCGGCGTAGTAGGCCTTCTTGGTTTCGGCGCTCAGTTCGTGCTGGCTGGCGTCGGCCTCGAAATACGGCGCGATCAGCAGCACCGGCGCCGTGATCTTCGGCAGCGCCGGACGCAGGTCCATGGCGAAGGTTTCGGCCATGTATTGCAGCACCGCGCCCGGATCGCTGCGCGCACTGAGCCTGGCCAGTTCGTCGGCGCGCGCCATGTCCACCACGCCGGTGCCGCGCATGTAGTCCTGCTGCTGCGCGGCGAAGGCGCGCTGGTCGGCGGGCGCCATGCGGCGCGCCATTTGCTGCGCCATCTGCTCGCGCTGGCGCGGGGACAGGTCTTCGGCGCCGGGGAACACCGGCAAGCCGTCGATGCTGACCACGCCGCCGATCGCTTGCGGACGCTGCGCCGCCAGCGACAGCGCCAGCACGCCGCCCAGGCTATGCCCGACCAAGACCGGCTTGACCAGCTTGCGCGTGTCGATCAGCTGCGCCAGGGCGCGCTGGGCCGCTTCCATCTGCTTGCCCGACACCGGCGCGCGGCCGTCGAAGCCGGGCAGGGTGACGATGTACACCGTGTGCTCGCCCAGGAACTGGCGTGCCGTCCCTTGCCAGACCCAGGACCCGCTGGCCAGGCCGGGAATGAGGATCAGCGGGCGGCCGCCCTTGCCGTGCCGTTCGACCTGCACGGCGCCGATCTCGAAGCGTTCGGCGGGAACGAGGGTGGCGGCGAAGCGGTTCGCTTGCGCGGCCGGCGGCGGCGCGTCGGCGGCCAAGGCGGGCGCGCTGGCCGCCAGCGTCACGGCGATGAAAAGGCGTGCGATCATGGGGTCTCCTGGTCGGGATGGAAAATGGATTCGAGCGGCTGCGCGAACAGCCGGGCAATGGCGAACGCCAGCGGCAGGCTCGGGTCGTAGCGCCCGGTCTCGATGGCGTTGACGGTCTGGCGCGATACCTTGAGCAGGTCGGCCAGGTGCGCCTGGCTCCAGCCGTTCTGCGCGCGCAGGTCGCGCACGGTGTTGTTCATCGAAAGGTGCGGCAGCGCAGCATGCCGGTGGCCAGCCAGCAGGCGCCCATCAGCGGCCAGACGGCGAACATCGACAGGCGCGGAAAGCCGGCCAGCTCCAGGAAGCCGTAGCTGAAGGTCAGGGTGGCCGTGACGGCGGCGGCGATCGCCACGTTTTCCAGCGTCACCTTGCGCACGAATTCGTCGACGCGGCGCATCTGGCGCACGATCGCCCACACGGCCAGGCCCACGCCGATCATGGGACTGGCCAGCACCAGGGTGCGCGCCAGGCCGTCGGGCATGCCTTTGCCACAGACGATGGCCAGCGTCAGGATCGCGCCGTAGATGCCGATGGCGCCGAACAGTTCGCGCAGGTAGCGCCGGCCGATGGTCTTTTCGTGCATGTCCGCCTCCTCGTTTGTCAAGTATGCTTTACATGGTAGGCAGGAAGCGGGACGATGTCAAGCATGCTTTACATCTGTTTTTCGCCCGCTGAAGTCGACTACAATGCGGGTCGTCCAACCGCCGCACCGAGAATCCCATGCCCGAAACGTCACCCCAAGCCCGCGTCGCCGTCATCGGCGGCGGTCCGGCCGGCCTGATGGCCGCCGAAGTCCTGAGCCAGGGCGGGGTGGCGGTCGACCTGTACGACGCGATGCCCTCGGTCGGACGCAAGTTCCTGCTGGCCGGCAAGGGCGGGATGAACATCACGCATTCGGAGCCGGCCGCCGATTTCCTCAGGCGCTATGGCGCGCGCGCCGCGCAGGTGGCGCCCTGGCTGGCCGGCTTCGACGCCCGGGCCGTGCGCGAGTGGATCCATGGCCTCGGCGTCGACACCTTCGTCGGCAGCTCCGGCCGCGTGTTCCCGACCGATATGAAGGCCGCGCCGCTGCTGCGCGCCTGGCTGCACCGCTTGCGCGAGGCCGGGGTGCGCTTCCACATGCGCCATCGCTGGCTCGGCTGGCACGGCGCCGCGCTGCGCTTCGCCACACCGGAGGGCGAGCGCGAAGCGCGCGTCGATGCGGTGATCCTGGCCTTGGGCGGCGCAAGCTGGGCGCGTTTGGGCTCGGACGGCGCCTGGGTGCCGCTGCTGCGGCAGCGCGACGTGCCGGTGGCGCCCCTGGCGCCGTCGAACTGCGGCTTCGACACCGACTGGAGCGCGCATTTCAGCAGCCGCCACGCGGGCGCGCCGCTGACCACCGTGGCCGTTACCGCGCTGGGCGCCGACGGCGTGCCGCACAAGCGCCAGGGCCAGTTCGTGATCACCGCCGGCGGCGTCGAAGGCAGCCTCATTTACGCGCTGTCGGCCGACCTGCGCGAGCAGATCGCCGCCACGGGCAGCGCCACCATCTGGCTCGACCTGGTCCCCGATTTCAGCGGGCAGAAGGTGTTCGAGGAAGTGACGCGCCCGCGCGGTTCGCGCTCGATGTCGAGCCACCTGCAAAGCCGCCTGGGGATCAAGGGCGTCAAATCGGGATTGCTGCGCGAATGCCTGTCGGCGCAGGAATTCGGCGACACGGCGCGCCTGGCCGCCGCCCTGAAAATGCTGCCGCTGACCTTAAGGCGCGCGCGTCCGATCGATGAGGCCATCAGCAGCGCCGGCGGGGTGCGCTTCGACGCGCTCGACGCCAATGCCATGCTGCGCGCCGTGCCCGGCGTGTTCGTGGCCGGCGAAATGCTCGACTGGGAAGCGCCGACCGGCGGCTACCTGCTCACCGCCTGCTTCGCCAGCGGGCGCGCCGCCGGCCGAGGCGCGCTGGACTGGATTACTCGAAGCTGACGTCGCCCGAGCCGTTGTGGGTGATGTGGCGATCTTCCGGATTGCCGTGCACCGTGATGTCGCCGCTGCCGCGCAGGACCGCCGTGGCGCTCTTGCGGGCCTGGACGATGGCGCTGCCCGAGCCGATCAGTTCGATGCTGACGGCGTCCGCGCTCAGGTGCTCGGCGTCGAGGTCGCCCGAACCCATCTGCACCACCTTGAAGGCCTTGGCCGCGCCCACCACCGTCATGCTGCCGGAGCCGACCACATGGACGTCGACCTTGTCGCTGCTGCCGCCATTGAGTTCGAGGTCGCCGCTGCCTTGCAGGCCGGCTTCCACCTCGCGGTAGCGGCCGTTGAACTTGACGTTGCCGGAACCGTTCAGTTGCAGCTCCAGCCTGTCGCCGCTGAAACCGTTGACGGTGCTGTCGCCGCTGCCCCGGATGCGGACGGTGTCGAGCTCGGGCAGCACCAGCACCACTTGCAGCGGCTGCTTGTGATGCAGCAGCATGCCCTTGGTGTCGATATTGAGGGTATTGCCTTCGCTGATGGTTTCCACGTTGCCCAGCAGGCGCTGTTCGCCGCGCACGGTCAGCGACGCCACCGCGCCCTGGCGCAGGGTCATGTCGATCGGCCCGCCCAGGTTGATGGTGGTAACGCCGCCGCCCACCGGGCGCACTTCGCTGGCCACGATCCGGCCTTCGGGATTGGCCGGGCGCGACGTTCCCTGTGCGCGCAGCATGCTGTAGAACAGGCCGATCAGCACGAACGCGAGGAGCAGCAGGCCGAAGCCGACTTTGAGTAATGAGCGCATACGATTCTCCGGTTTCGCGTTTAGTTGCCCTTGAGCAGGGAAACATTCATGTCGACATAGCGCCGGATGCCGATCAGGGTGTATTTCGTGATGAGCAGGCACAGCAGGAACACGACGATCCCGGCCAGCACGATACCGAGGCCGAACAAGGTCTGGGTGGTGCGCGAACCGGGTTCGAGTTCGGTGGTGATGCGCACGCCGCGCCCGGCCGCTTCCTCGGCACGGCGCACCACGCTGGGTTTCCTGGCGGCCGTGGCGCTCGCCGCCGCGCGCACGGCGTCGCCCGCTTCTTTCGCCACGCTGGCCGCTTCCCCGCTGCTGGCGATGGCCTGCTCGACCGCTTCGCCGACTTCGTCGACGGCGGCATGCGCCTCGCGCACGGCATCCTTGACGGCGTCGCGGTCGAGGCGCTCCTGGCGGAAATGCACGCCATCTTCGCCGATGGTCACGATCGCCTGCAGCTTGTCGCGCTCTTCTTCCGAGGCATGGCTGAGGATCATGTCGCGAAACGGGCCGTCCAGCACCAGTTCGTTGGCGCCCGCCAGGCCGCTGGCGGTAATGGCGATTCCGGCCACGTAGAACGCCAGGCCGACCGCGTACAGGATCGCCAGCAGCGAGGCGTACACCAGCGCCGGCACCACCATGAAGAGATTGAAAATGGCCAGTCCGACCACCGATACCAGCAGGCGCATCAGGTTGGCCGGATTCTTCGTTTGCTCGAAAGAATGCATGTGCACGCTGGCGCGCAGTGTCATGGCGATCTTTTTCGGGTCGTCCAGTTCGGCGGCGACCTCGGCTTCGGTGCGGCCGGCGGCCACGCCGTCGACGAAGCGCTGTTCGTAGTAGGCCAGGGTCTTGGCCTGGGTGTCGGCGGAAATGCCGGCCATGGCGCGCCGCAGCGCGTCCAGATAGTCGAGTTTGCCCATGATGGTCGCCTTATGCATCAGGAATGGCTCAGCGCCACGCCGGCATGGAAAAGTTGCAGGTCGCCGCCGAGCAGGTGCGGGAAGACGATCACGGCGGTGCTCGCGGCAACGAAGGCCAGGAGTGCGAGTGCGCGAAGTCCGAGTGCGATGTTCATGTGCTGTCCGTGTAAAAAGCCTGTGTCGATGGTGCTACTGTACGAAAACGGACAGTTCAGCTCCACCGGAATGCGACAGGCTGCACTTTCAGCGCCGCAAACGACCGAATCGGGGGATAGCCGTTCACTTGCGTTTGCGGCCAATGGCCGTGAGCAGGCGCGCGGCGGCCACGCCGCTGCGCACGGCGGACTCGATCGTTGCCGGATAGTCACTGGCGGTGTAGTCGCCGGCCAGCGCCAGGCCGGCCAGGCCGGTGGCGTTGGCCGGGCGCGCCAGGCCAGGGGTGCAGGCGAAGGTGGCGCGCTTTTCGCTGATGACCTGGACCCAGTCCGGCCGCGCCAGTTCGGGGCGGCCGAGGACCTGGGCCAGTTGCTCGGCGACGGCCTGGGCCAGCGCCTCGCGCCCCAGTTCCGAGGCCGCGCCCGAGGCGCTGATGACCACCGAAAACAGCCCGCCCTGGGTGGCGTCGAGCTGGCCGCGGTCGAACACGAACTGGCCCCAGTGGCCGCTGGCGGCGTTGTCGCGCAGGGCGTAGAAGGGCAGTGCAAGCCGGGTGGCGGGCGGATATTGCAGGTAGCAGGTGGTGATCGGTTCGTACTCGAAGTGCCCGAGCGAGGCCGCCAGCCCGGGCGCGCCAGCCTGTTCCAGCAGGCTGGCCGCCGCCGGCGGGGCGGTGGCGATCACGACCGCGTCGAAGGTGTCGGCGTCGCCGAGCCGCCAGCGGCCCTGGTCGGGCGCCAGCGCGGCCACCTTGGCGCCGCTGCGCACCGTGCCACCCTTGCTTTCGATAAGAGCGGCGGCCGCCAGCGGAAACAGCGCGCTCAGGTCGAGGCGCGGCAGCAGCATGTCGGAACTGGCGCGCGCGGCGCCCAGGCTGTCGCGCAGCACGGCCAGGAAGACCTGGGCCGAGGCCCGTTCGGGCGGAGTGTTGAGCGCGGCCAGGCACAGCGGGCGCCACATCAGTTCGATCAGGCGCTCGGTCTGGCCGTAGCGCTCCAGCAATTCGCTGACGCTGCAATCGTTGTGCAGGCGCCAGTCCATCCAGCGCGCGGTCGAGGAAAAGCGCGCCAGCGACAGTTTGTCGGCCCACGCCAGGCCGTCCGCGCGCAGCAGGGCGAGCGCCAGGTGCAGCGGGGCCGGCAGGCGCGGGGCGACGAAGTCCATGCCGCCGCTGCCCTTGGGATAGCGCATCTGCAACGGCAGGTGCAGCATGGCGGCGCGCAGGTCGATGCCGACCGCGCGCATCAGGCGCAGCGATTCCTTGTAGGCGCCCAGCAGGATGTGCTGGCCGTTGTCGAGCTGGCGGCCCTGCACCTCGACCGCGCGCGCCCGTCCGCCCAGCGTGCGCGCCGCTTCGAACAGGGTGACCTTGCAGCCGGCGCGCGCCAGTTCGACCGCCGCGCTGCAGCCGGCCCAGCCGGCGCCGATGACGGCAACCGCGTCAGCCACGGACGTAGGTCTTCCACGCCAGCCACAGCTTGCGCAGCGGCGTGAGGGAAATACGCTGGTTCAGGACGTGGAAACTGTCGCGTTCGATCTCGTCGAGCACGGTGCGGTAGATGGCCGCCATCATCAGGCCGGGACGCTGGGCGCGCCGGTCTTCCTTCGGCAGCAGGGCGAAGGCGTCGTCGTAGACGGTTTGCGCGCGTTCGGTCTGGAAACGCATCAGGTTTTCGAACTTGTCGCTGTGGCGCGCGTTGAGCAGGTCGGCCGCCGTCACGCCGAACTGTTGCAGTTCGTTCACGGGCAGGTAGATCCGGCCCTTGCGCGCATCTTCGCCGACATCGCGGATGATGTTGGTCAGCTGAAATGCCAGGCCCAGCTGTTCGGCGTATTCCAGGGTCTTCGGATTGGTCACGCCGAAAATGCTGGCCGACAGGATGCCGACCACGCTCGCCACGTGCCAGCAGTAGCGCTTCATGGCGGTGTAGTCGAGGTAGCGGGTCTGGTCGAGGTCCATTTCCATGCCGTCGACGATGGCCTGCATATGCTTTTCCTGCAGGTTGTAGACGGTCAGGTGCGGCTGCAGGGCTTGCGTGACCGGGTGCGTGGGCGCGCCGGCGTACATGGCCCCGAGCTCGTTGCGCCACCAGGCCAGCTTGATGCGCGCGATCGACTGGTCGGTGCATTCGTCGACCGTGTCGTCCACCTCGCGGCAAAAGGCGTACAGCGCGGTGATCGCGCGGCGCCGCTCCGGGGGCAGGAACAGGAAGCTGTAATAGAAGCTGGAGCCGCTCTGGACGGTCTTTTGTTGGCAGTATTCGTCAGGAGACATGGTCAAAAATGCAAGGGTGTGCGAAGCGAAGCCGCTATTCTATAGCCGATGGGCCCCGGGCGAGGGGGCCGGCGGCGCTTTTTTCACGGGCCAGGGGCGAGACAGCGGGTCACATGCGCACGGCGCGCCACAGAATCGCCATCCAGTCCAGGGTCTTGAGCTGCGGACGCTGGTTGAAGACGTCGTAGTCGACCTTCTCGATTTCTTCCAGGATGCGCAAGCCGCCCTGGATTACCAGGCGCAACTCCCAGCCGATGCGGCCCGGCAGGCGGCGCGCCAGCGGGGCGCCGCTCTGCATCAGGGCGCGCGCCCGCGCCACTTGGAAGGCCATCAGGCTGCGCCAGTTGCCGCCCACCGTCGGTTGATCGAGCTCGGCCGGGGCCACGCCGAAGCGCTGCAAATCGTCCAGGGGGATGTAAATACGGTCTTTTTGGCGGTCGATGCCGACGTCTTGCAGGAAGTTGATCAGCTGCAGGGCGGAGCAGATGGCGTCCGAGTCGCGCACATTGTTCTCGTCGACGGCGCCGTACAGCGACAGCATCAGCAAGCCGACCGGATTGGCCGAGCGCCGGCAATAGTCGAGCAGCAGCTCGAAGCTGGGGTAGCGCTTGGTCGAGACATCCTGCTTGAAGGCCGACAGCAGGTCGTAGAACGGTTGCAGCGGCAGCCTGTACTGGGCAATGACGGCGGCCAGGCGCGCGAACATGGGATCGGGCTGGACCTCGGCGCGGCCGATGGCGTCCAGGGCGGCTTCGTAGGCGCCCAGCGCCGCCAGCCGTTCCGGGCCGCTGGCCTCGCCTTCGTCGGCGATATCGTCAGCGCTGCGGGCGAAGGCGTAGATCGCTTCGACCGCCGGCACCAGCCGTTTCGGCAGCAGGATCGAGGCGACGGGGAAATTCTCGTAGTGATCGACGGGCATGGGATATTAATGACGCAAAAGTCATTTGCAAATACAATTTGCATGATTATAATTACTAACCAGAAAGTCAGTTAGCTCTCAGGGGCGAACGAGTAGTAGCATCTCGACATCATCGCCAGAGTGGCGCCCACCGCATAGTAAAGGAAAACACCGTGTTCCCCGTGAAAAACCTGCGCCAAAGACCTTTGGCACCGATGACTGTAATCAGTGCCGCCGTCATGGCCACCTTGCTGGCCGCCTGCTCCAAGCCGGCCGAAAAAAAGGAAGACATCCGTCCGGTGCGCGCCATCGTGCTCTCGTCCAGTACCGTGGGCGTGAACGCCGAGTTTGCCGGCGAGGTGCGCGCGCGGGTCGAATCGCGGCTCGGCTTCCAGGTGGGCGGCAAGATTACCGCGCGTAAAGTCGATCCCGGCACGGTGGTGAAAAAAGGCCAGGTGCTGATGCAGCTCGACGCCAAGGACTTGCAGTTGTCGCAGGCCCAGGCCCGCGCCAACCTGCGCGCCGCCGAAACCGCGCGCGACCTGGCCAAGGCGGAACTGAAGCGCTATCAGGAATTGCGCGTGAAGAATTTTGTCAGCCAGGCGGTTCTCGATGCCAGGCTGTCCGCCTTCAATTCGGCCCAGGCCAGCGTCGACGCGGCCCAGGCCGGGTATGCCGGCCAGTCGAACCAGGCCGGCTACGCCACCCTGGTCTCGGATGTCGACGGCGTGGTCACCGCCGTGGACGCCGAAGTGGGGCAGGTGGTCGCGCCCGGCACCCCGGTGGTGCGCGTGGCCAAGACGGGCGAGAAGGAAATCGTCATCGGCTTGCCGGAAGACAAGGTCGACGCCCTGCGCAAGCTGGAAGACGTGACCGTGCGCCTGTGGGCCAACCAGGATGTCGTGATTCCGGGCAAGGTGCGCGAAGTCTCGCCGGTGGCCGATCCCGCCACCCGGACCTACGCGGTCAAGGTCTCGATTCCCGATAGCGCGACCGACGTCAAGCTGGGCATGACCGCGATGGTGCAGTTCGCCAGCACCATGGCCACGCCGCAGATCAAGGTGCCGCTCACCGCCCTGTATCACGAAAAGAACACCACCTCGGTGTGGGTGGTCGAGAAGGGCGTGGTGCGCATGGTGCCGGTGACCGTGGCCGGCAGCTCGGCCAACGAGGTGGTGCTGGGCAGCGGCGTGACGGTCGGGCAGACCGTGGTGACGGCCGGCGTGAACCTGATCAAGCAAGGCCAGAAAGTGACGATTTTGCCGCCGGAGACGGCCTCGGGCACGCCAGCGCCGGCGCCGGCGCAGAAGGGCACGGGGGTAGGCACGGCCGCTCCGAAGGTTGAGGTTGCCAAATGAAGGGATTCAATCTTTCTCGCTGGGCACTCGAACATATTCCGCTGACGCGCTACCTGATCGTGGCGCTGCTGCTGGGCGGCGTGATCAGCTACATGAACCTGGGGCAGGATGAAGATCCGCCGTTTACCTTCCGCGTGATGGTGGTGCGCGCGATCTGGCCGGGCGCGACCGCCGTGCAGATGGCCGAGCAGGTCACCGACAAGCTGGAGAAGAAGCTGCAGGAAACGCCCTACATCGACAAGATCAAGAGCTATTCCAAGCCGGGCGAAACCATCATTATTTTGCAGCTGCGCGAATCGACGCCGCCGCGCGAGACCGCCAACTCCTGGTACCAGGTACGGAAAAAAATCGGCGACATCGGCGGCACCCTGCCGCCGGGCGTGATCGGACCGTTCTTCAACGATGAATTCGGCGACACCTACGGCTCGATCTTCGCGCTCTCGGCCGACGGCTTCAACTATGCCGAAGTCAAGGAATACGCCGACTTCGTGCGCCAGCAACTGCTGCGCGTGCCGCTGGTATCGAAAGTCGAACAGTTCGGCGTGCAGGCCGAGAAGGTGAACATCGAGTTCTCGCACAAGAAATTCGCGCAGCTCGGCGTGCCCTTCGAAGTCATCGCCAACCAGATCGCCACGCAGAACGCGGTCGAAGCGACCGGCGTGCTGGTCACCGACAGCGACAACCTGCAGGTGCGCGTCACCGGCGCCCTGACCACCGCCAAGGACCTGGAAAACCTGGAACTGCGCGCCAACGGCACCACCATCCGCCTGGGCGACTTTGCCACCATCAAGCGCGAGTACGAAGACCCGCCGCGCGAAAAGATGCGCTTTAACGGCAAGGAAGTGATCGGCCTGGGCGTGTCGATGGAAAAGGGCGGCAACATCATTCAGATGGGCAAAGGCCTGGAAGAGACCGTGGCGCGCATCAAGTCGCAACTGCCGGTCGGCATCGAACTCGAACGGGTATCGGACCAGCCGCGCGCGGTGACGGCCTCGGTGAGCGAATTCATCAAGGTGCTGATCGAAGCGGTGGTGATCGTGCTGGCGGTCAGTTTCCTGGCGCTGGGCCTGCACACCAAGCCGCTGCGCATCGATGCGCGGCCCGGCCTGGTGGTCGCCCTGACGATTCCGCTGGTGCTGGCCATTACCTTCCTGTTCATGCGCTTTTTCGACATCGACCTGCACAAGATTTCGCTGGGGGCGCTGATCATCGCGCTCGGCCTGCTGGTCGATGACGCCATCATCGCCGTCGAAATGATGGTGCGCAAGATGGAGGAGGGCATGTCGCGCTTCGAAGCGGCCACCTTCGCCTACACCTCGACCGCGATGCCGATGCTGACCGGTACCCTGATCACGGCGGCCGGCTTCCTGCCGATCGGCCTGGCCAAGTCGGCGGCCGGCGAATACACCTTTTCGATGTTCTCGGTCAATGCGCTGGCGCTGCTGATCTCCTGGCTGGTGGCGGTGGTGTTTACGCCGTATATCGGCTACATGATCCTCAAGGTCAAGCCGCATAACGCCGGCGAAAGCGAGCACGACCTGTTCAACACGCCGGGCTTCCAGCGCTTCCGCCGCATCGTCACCTGGTGCGTGGAGTGGCGCAAGACCACCATCGCGCTGAGCCTGGGCGTGTTCTTCCTCGGCGTGTACGGCTTTAACTTCATCGAGAAGCAGTTCTTCCCGGATTCGAGCCGGCCCGAACTGATGGTCGAGATGTGGACGCCGGAAGGCACCTCGTTCAAGGCCAACGAAGCGCTGGTGAAAAAATTCGAGAAGCTGATGGCCAAGGAAACCAACGTCGAGAGCGTGACCAGCTACGTCGGCAACGGCAGCCCGCGCTTCTACCTGCCGCTGGATCAGATCTTCCCGCAATCGAACGTCTCGCAGGTGGTGGTGCTGGCCAAGGGCCTGGAGCACCGCGAAGCGCTGCGCCTGAAGATCGTCGACATTTTCAGCAAGGATTTCCCGGAAGTGCGCGGGCGGGTCAAGCTGCTGCCGAACGGGCCGCCGGTGCCGTATCCGGTGCAGTTCCGCGTCGCCGGTCCCGAAATCGCGGTCGTGCGCGACTTTGCCGACAAGGTCAAGGACATCATGCGCGCCAACCCGAACGCCATCGGCGTGAACGACAACTGGAACGAATCGGTCAAGGTGCTGCGCCTCGACCTGGACCAGGAAAAACTGCGCGCGCTGGGCGTGACCTCGCAGACGGTGATGCGCGCGGCGAACACGATCCTGTCGGGCACCACCATCGGCCAGTTCCGCGAAGACAACAAGCTGATCGACATCGTGGTGCGCCAGCCGGTCGAGGAGCGCGCCACCATCGCGGTGCTCAACGACACCAATATCCCGACCGCCTCGGGCAAGTCGGTGACCATGTCGCAGATTGCGCGCGCGCACTTCGTGTGGGAACCGGGCGTGGTCTGGCGCGAGGGCCGCGAATGGGCGATCACGGCGCAGGCCGATGTGGTTGACGGCATCCAGGGGCCGACCGTGTCGGACCAGATCGGCCTGAAGCTGGCCGACCTGCGCGCGGCGCTGCCGCCGGGCTACACCATCTCGCTGGCGGGCGCTGCTGCCGACAGCGCGGCGGCGGAAGCGTCGATCGCGGCGAATGTGCCGCTGGTGCTGTTCATCGTGTTCACCCTGCTGATGCTGCAGCTGCACAGCTTCTCGCGCTCGCTGCTGGTGTTCCTGACCGGTCCGCTGGGCGTGGCCGGCGCGGCGATGGCGCTGCTGATCCTGGACCGTCCGTTCGGCTTTGTCGCGAACCTGGGCGTAATTGCGCTGTTCGGCATGATCATCCGTAACTCGGTGATCCTGGTGGACCAGATCGAGCAGGATATCGCGGCCGGCGCGGAGCCGTGGAACGCGGTGATCGAAGCGGCGGTGCGTCGTTGCCGGCCGATCATCCTGACGGCGGCCGCTGCCGCGCTGGCGATGATTCCGCTGTCGCGTTCGGTGTTCTGGGGACCGATGGCCGTTGCCATCATGGGCGGGCTGGTGGTGGCGACGGCGCTGACCCTGCTGTTTTTGCCGGCCCTGTATGCGGCCTGGTTCCGGGTCAAGAAGCCGGTCGACGCCGTTGCGCTGCGGACGTAATCGCCGTCCAATCCGCTAGATAAGGCCGTCGTCCCCGCGCAGGCGGGGACCCAAGTTTTCCGCAGCCTCCGGCTGAGCGACGACGGCGGGCTGGTGGTGGCGACGGCGCTGACCCTGCTGTTTTTGCCGGCCCTGTATGCGGCCTGGTTCCGGGTCAAGAAGCCGGTCGACGCCGTTGCGCTGCGGACGTAATCGCCGTCCAATCCGCTAGATAAGGCCGTCGTCCCCGCGCAGGCGGGGACCCAAGTTTTCCGCAGCCTCCGGCTGAGCGACGACNGGCGGCCGCTGCCGCGCTGGCGATGATTCCGCTGTCGCGTTCGGTGTTCTGGGGACCGATGGCCGTTGCCATCATGGGCGGGCTGGTGGTGGCGACGGCGCTGACCCTGCTGTTTTTGCCGGCCCTGTATGCGGCCTGGTTCCGGGTCAAGAAGCCGGTCGACGCCGTTGCGCTGCGGACGTAATCGCCGTCCAATCCGCTAGCTTAAAGCTGTCGTCCCCGCGCAGGCGGGGACCCAAGTTTTCCGCAGCCTTCGGCTGAGCGGCGACATTGGGTCCCCGCCTTCGCGGGGACGACGCCTTTCTGTCGCGGGGATGACGCCTTTCTGTCGCGGGGATGACGCCTTTCTGTCGCGGGGATGACGCCTTTCTGTCGCGGGGATGACGCCTTTCTGTCGCGGGGATGACGCCTTTCTGTCGCGGGGATGACGCCTTTCTGTCGCGGGGATGACGCCTTTCTGTCGCGGGGATGACGCCTTTCTGTCGCGGGGATGACGCCTTTCTGTCGCGGGGATGACGCCTTTCTGTCGCGGGGATGACGCCTTTCTGTCGCGGGGATGACGCCTTTCTGTCGCGGGGATGACGCCTTTCTGTCGCGGGGATGACGCCTTTCTGTCGCGGGGATGACGCCTTTCTGTCGCGGGGATGACGCCTTTCTGTCGCGGGGATGACGCCTTTCTGTCGCGGGGATGACGCCTTTCTGTCGCGGGGATGACGCCTTTCTGTCGCGGGGATGACGCCTTTCTGTCGCGGGGATGACGCCTTTCTGTCGCGGGGATGACGCCTTTCTGTCGCGGGGATGACGCCTTTCTGTCGCGGGGATGACGCCTTTCTGTCGCGGGGATGACGCCTTTCTGTCGCGGGGATGACGCCTTTCTGTCGCGGGGATGACGCCTTTCTGTCGCGGGGATGACGCCTTTCTGTCGCGGGGATGACGCCTTTCTATCTCGGGGGTGACGCCATTCCGTCGCGCGGACGACGCTTTTCTGTCGCGGGGATGACGCCATTCCGTCGGGGGGATGACGCCTTTCTGTCGCGGGGACGACGCCTTTCTGGCCGCGGTCTTTTTGAGTCAAGCCGCCACATGCGCGCGTACCGCGCGTGCATGTTTTTCCCATACCCGGCTTTTCCACCTGGCATACATCGCCAGCCCGCGCACCCACTCGTCGCACGTAAACGCGATCCACACACCAATCAATCCCCAGCCCAGATGCAGGCCCAGCAGCCATGCCAGCGGCACCGCCACGCCCCACATCGAACACACACCCATCAGCACCGGAAAACGCGCATCGCCCGTCGCCCGCAGCGAGTTGATCACCACCAGATTAAAGGTGCGGCCCGGTTCCAGCAGCAGGCTGATCCTGAGCAGCACCGCGCCACCGGCGACGATCGCCGGGTCCTTGCTGAAAAAACCCAGCAGCCACGGCGCCAGCAGGACCACCACGCAGGTGGTCGCCACTGTCACGCCCAGCCCCACGCGCAGGCTGCGCAGCAGTTGCCGGTAGGCTTGGTCGAACTCGCCCGCGCCGATCATGTGGCCGATCATGATCTCGGTACTGATGCCGATTGAAATGCCGAGCATCATCATGATCATCGACAGCTGGATCGCATACGAAAACGTGGCCAGCTGCGCCACGCCCATCTGCCCGACGAAATAGGTGATTACCATGAAGCTGGCTTGCCAGCACAGATTCTCGCCGGCGGCCGGCAAGCCGATCCGCAGGATGCGCGCCAGGGTCGCGCGCGACAGGTCCATCAGCCACGACAGCCGCACGCCCAGCTTGAGCTGGCGCCGCACCAGCCAGGCCAGCGCCACGCAGGCCACGGCGCGGCTGATGACGGTCGACAGCGCGGCGCCGATCACGCCCATCTTCGGCGCGCCCAGCAGGCCGAAAATGAGCACCACGTTCAGGATCAGGTTGAGCACGTTCATGCCGATGGCGACGAACATCGCTTCGCGCGTGTGCCCGTGCGCGCGCAGCACCGAGCCGAAGGCGATGTTGATCGATTCGATGAACAAGGTGCCGCCCATCAGCGCCAGGAAGGGCTGGGCGTAGGGCATCAGTTGCGGCGGCAGGTGCAGCAGGCGCAGCATGTCGGCCGAGAAGGCCCAGATCGCCATGCTGACCACCATCCCCAGCCAGAAATTGATGCCGACCGCCGTGGCCGCCACGCGCTCGGCGCCGGCCCGGTCGCCCGCGCCGAGATAATGGGTCAGCACCACCGCGCTGCCGATCCCGACAAACGAAAACAGGATGATGCAGAAGCCGACAATCTGATTGGCCACCGCCAGCCCGGCCACCGCCGAATCGCCGAGGTGGCTGACCATGAAGGTATCGACCACGCCGGGCAGGATATGCGAGAGCTGTTCGATAAAGATCGGCCAGGTCATGGCGAACAGACTGGCGTTGCGGACTTTGTTGATCTGATTGGAGGGCATGCGGAGGTATTTCTTTAGAGGACTGAAAACGTTTCCAAATTATACGCCGCCCGAGCTCGATTCAAAAAACGCCCTATGTGGTCAGAAAATCCAGTAAAATACCGGGTTGAAGTTGTAGCCCCTAACAAAGGCAGTGCAGGGCGGCCGGTTTCACTGTCGGGCGCCCTTTGTTTTTTCAGATGGAAAGGTGCATGCGGCCGCCCATGGTGGCGCCGGATGCGATCCCGCGAGGATGGCGAAATTGGTAGACGCACCAGGTTTAGGTCCTGACGCCAGCAATGGTGTGGGGGTTCGAGTCCCCCTCCTCGCACCACGAGTTTAATACTATTTTTTGGACGATTTTTACATGGCAACTGCAGTCGAAACCCTGGGTAAACTCGAACGTCGCTTGACGATCTCTTTTCCGCTGACTGACGTCCGTACGGAAGTGGAAAAGCGCCTGAAACAGCAGGCCAAATCGGCCAAGGCACCTGGCTTCCGTCCAGGTAAAGTGCCAATGAAAATGGTTGCCCAGCAATATGGCTACCAGATCGAATCGGACGTACTGAACGACAAAGTCGGCCGCGCATTCAACGAAGCTGCGAACGAGAACCAGCTGCGCGTTGCCGGTTTCCCAAAAATCGAACCAAAGGAAGATTCCGCCGAAGGCGTGCTGTCGTTCGACGCCACCTTCGAAGTCTATCCTGAAGTCGTCATCGGCGACCTGTCGGGCGTCGAGATCGAGACCGTGAAAGCCGACGTGTCGGAAGCGGAAATCGAAAAGACCATCGAAATCCTGCGCAAGCAGCGCGTGCACTACCACACCAAGGGTGAAGCCGGCGAACACGGCGACGGCGGCGAAGCCATCGCAGCCAACGGCGACCGCGTCACCGTCGACTTCGTCGGCGTGATCGATGGCGTCGAATTCCCAGGCGGCAAAGCCGAAGACTACGCCTTCGTGCTCGGCGAAGGCCGCATGCTGCCGGAATTCGAAGCCGCGACCGTCGGCCTGAAGGTCGGCGAAGCAAAGACCTTCCCGCTGGCTTTCCCTGAGGACTACCACGGCGCCGACGTGGCAGGCAAAACCGCCGAGTTCACCATCACCCTGAAAAAGCTGGAATGGGCGCACCTGCCGGCAGTCGATGCCGAGTTCGCCAAATCGCTGGGCATGGAAGATGGCGACCTGGACAAGATGCGCGCCGACATCAAGGTCAACCTGGAACGCGAAGTCGCGGGCCGCGTCAAGGCACGCAACAAGGAAGCCGTGATGGATGCCCTGGTCAAGGTCACCGAAATGGAAGTGCCGAAGGTCATGATCGCCCAGGACGCCGAGCGCCTGGCCGAAATGACCCGCCAGGACATGGCGCAGCGCGGCATGGATGTCAAGGACATGCCATTCCCGCAAGAACTGTTCGCCACCAAGGCCGAGCGCCGCGTGCGCCTGGGCCTGATCCTGTCGCAGCTGGTCGGCGACAACAAGCTGCAGGCAACCCCTGAGCAGGTCAAGGCACAGATCGAAGATTTCGCCCAAAGCTACGAAGATCCGCGCGAAGTGCTGAAGTACTACTACAGCGATCGCCGCCGCCTGTCGGAAGTCGAAGCTCTTGTATTGGAAGAAAACGTCGTTAACTATGTACTCGGTATCGCGAAAGTCACAGCCAAGGCTGTTGCATTCGACGAGTTGATGGGAAGCAACGCACAAGCTTAAGATTGTTTTAGGCTGCTTACAAAGGAAGAGACAGGTATGAATCATAATCCGGCATTGGATACACAAGCACTCGGCCTCGTCCCGATGGTCGTGGAGCAAAGCGGCCGCGGCGAGCGCTCGTACGACATCTACTCGCGCCTGCTCAAGGAACGCGTGATTTTCATGGTCGGGCCGGTGCATGACCAGATGGCCAACCTGATCGTCGCCCAGCTGCTGTTCCTCGAGAGCGAGAATCCGGACAAGGATATTTCGCTCTACATCAACTCGCCTGGCGGATCGGTTTCGGCCGGCCTGGCGATCTTCGATACGATGAACTTCATCAAGCCTGACGTGTCGACCCTGTGCACCGGGATGGCGGCCTCGATGGGCGCCTTCCTGCTGGCGGCCGGCGCCAAGGGCAAGCGTTTCTCGCTGCCGAACTCGCGCATCATGATTCACCAGCCGTCGGGCGGCTCGCAAGGGCAGGCCTCGGACATCGAAATCCAGGCCAAGGAAATCCTGTACCTGCGTGAGCGCCTGAACCACATCCTGGCCGAACGCACGGGCAAGACGATGGAACAGATCCACAAGGATACCGACCGCGATCGTTTCATGTCCGGCGAAGAAGCTGCTGAGTATGGTCTGATCGACAAAGTCCTTGCGAAGCGCGAATAAGTTGTCAGCGCGGGTCGTGCCGGCCGGCGTCGCACAAGGGGGCAACCCCGCGTGCGGCGGCGCGGTTGTCGCGTTCACCTGAGGTGTTGCTGAAAGAACGCCCGGCGCTACAACGTTCGGGCGTTTCGTTTTTATTTCGGGTAGCATGCTGTTAGCGCACACTCATGTTGCGCCTCTGTTCGCGTTACATTTATAGCAATTCAATAGAAACCTGCCCCATGTCAGACAAAAAATCCTCCAGCGGCGAAAAACTCCTCTACTGCTCGTTCTGCGGCAAGAGCCAGCACGAGGTGAAGAAACTCATCGCAGGTCCGTCCGTCTTCATTTGCGACGAGTGCATCGACCTGTGTAACGACATCATCCGCGACGAGACCTCGAACGTCGAAACGGTGGCCGGCGCCAAGTCGGACCTGCCAACCCCGAACGAGATCAAGGAATTGCTGGACCAGTACGTGATCGGCCAGCAGACGGCCAAGCGCATCCTGTCCGTTGCGGTCTACAACCATTACAAGCGCCTCAAGCACCTGGGCAAAAAAGACGAAGTCGAACTGGCAAAGAGCAATATCCTGCTGGTCGGTCCTACCGGTTCGGGCAAGACCCTGCTGGCACAGACCCTGGCGCGCATGCTCAACGTGCCGTTCGTGATCGCCGACGCCACCACCCTGACCGAAGCCGGTTATGTGGGCGAGGACGTCGAGAACATCATCCAGAAACTGCTGCAAAGCTGCAATTACGAAGTCGACAAGGCCCAGCGCGGCATCGTCTACATCGATGAGATCGACAAGATTTCGCGCAAATCGGACAATCCGTCGATCACCCGCGACGTCTCCGGCGAAGGCGTGCAGCAGGCGCTGCTCAAGCTGATCGAAGGCACCATGGCATCGGTACCGCCACAAGGCGGGCGCAAGCATCCGAACCAGGATTTCGTCCAGATCGACACGACCAATATCATGTTCATCTGCGGCGGCGCGTTCGACGGCCTGGTCAAGATCATCCAGAACCGTTCGGAAAAGAGCGGCATCGGCTTCTCGGCCAGCGTCAAGAGCGAGTCGCAGCGCTCCAGCGCCGACGTGCTGCTGGAAGCGGAACCGGAAGACCTGATCAAGTTCGGCCTGATTCCCGAGCTGGTGGGCCGCCTGCCGGTGGTCGCCGCCTTGTCGGAACTGACCGAGGAAGCGCTGATCCAGATCCTGATCGAGCCGAAGAATGCCTTGATCAAGCAGTATTCCAAGCTGCTCGAAATGGAAGGCGCGGAACTGGAAATCCGTCCGGCCGCCTTGCACGCGATTGCCCGCAAGGCATTGGCACGCAAGACCGGTGCGCGCGGTTTGCGTTCGATTCTCGAACATGCGCTGCTCGACGTGATGTACGAATTGCCGAATCAGCAGAATGTGATCAAGGTCGTTATCGATGAAAATTCGATCACGAACGGCGCGAAACCTTTACTGATTTACAGCGAAAGCGCCAAGGCATCCGGCGAAAACTGAAATTCTGCGCCGCGCACGCAACAAAAGCATTGATTCCTGAATTCTTGGCGGTACAATTTACCTCAATAAAAGAATCAGGCTTCATTCGAAAAGCCACTCGCAGCGCATACGCTGCGCAGTGGCTTTTTTATTTGATGTTCCGATAAAGTTTTTTTAGATTATTCCGGTTGTATTTGAATCAAGTTGATGAATACTCAAATAACTTGTAGAAATATTTTATCCGCCGGTCTTGTGTTTTGGCAGATGGTGCCAATATTGTAAACACGCTTTCTATAAGGTATGCCATGACAACTTCCAAATTAACCGAGCAAACGACGCTGCCCTTACTGCCGTTGCGCGACGTGGTCGTCTTCCCGCATATGGTGATCCCGCTGTTTGTCGGCCGCCCCAAGTCCATCAAGGCGCTGGAAGCGGCCATGGAACAGGGCAAGAGCATCATGCTGGCGGCCCAGAAAGCCGCTGCCAAAGACGAGCCGTCCGCGTCCGACATCTACGAGATCGGTTGCGTGGCCAACATCCTGCAAATGCTTAAGCTGCCCGACGGCACCGTCAAGGTGCTGGTCGAAGGCGCCCAGCGTGCGCGCATCAACCACATCAGCGATGCGCCGACGCACTTTATCGCCGACCTGACCCCGCTCAATTCCGAAATCGGCGACGATTCGGAAGTCGAGGCGATGCGCCGCGCGATCGTCCAGCAGTTCGACCAGTACGTCAAACTGAACAAAAAAATTCCGCCTGAAATCCTCGCTTCGCTGGCAGGGATCGACGACGCCGGCCGCCTGGCCGATACCGTCGCCGCCCATCTGCCGCTCAAGCTCGAGCAGAAACAGGTGATCCTCGAAATCTTCAACGTCGCCAAGCGCCTCGAGCACCTGCTCGGCCAGCTCGAAGGCGAGCTCGACATCCTGCAGGTGGAAAAGCGCATCCGCGGCCGCGTCAAGCGCCAGATGGAAAAATCGCAGCGCGAGTACTATCTGAACGAACAGGTCAAGGCGATCCAGAAAGAACTGGGCGAGGGCGAAGATGGCGCCGATATCGACGAACTCGAAAAGAAAGTCATCGCCGCCAAGATGCCGAAGGAAGCGCTGGACAAGGCGACCAACGAACTCAAGAAGCTCAAGCTGATGTCGCCGATGTCGGCCGAAGCGACCGTGGTGCGCAACTACATCGACACCCTGGTCAATCTGCCGTGGAAGAAAAAATCCAAGGTCAATAACGATCTGTCGAACGCCGAAAAAGTGCTCGAAGGCGATCACTACGGTCTCGACAAGGTCAAGGAACGCATCCTGGAATATCTCGCGGTCCAGCAACGCGTCGACAAACTGAAGGCGCCGATCCTGTGCTTCGTCGGTCCTCCCGGCGTCGGCAAGACCTCGCTCGGCCAGTCGATCGCCAAGGCCACGAACCGCAAGTTCGTGCGCATGGCCTTGGGCGGCGTGCGCGACGAAGCCGAGATCCGCGGCCACCGCCGCACCTACATCGGTTCGATGCCGGGCAAGGTGCTGCAATCGCTGGCCAAGGTCGGCGTGCGCAACCCGCTGTTCCTGCTCGACGAAATCGACAAGATGGGCGCGGACTTCCGTGGCGATCCGTCCTCGGCCCTGCTCGAAGTGCTGGACCCGGAACAGAACCACACGTTCTCGGACCACTACATCGAAGTCGACTTCGACCTGTCGGACGTGATGTTCGTGGCGACCTCGAATTCGTTCAACATTCCGCCGGCGCTGCTCGACCGCATGGAAGTCATCCGCCTGTCCGGTTATACGGAAGACGAAAAGACCAGCATCGCCCAGCGTTACCTGCTGCCCAAGCAGATCAAGGCGAATGGCCTGAAGGAAGAAGAAATCGCCGTGGCCGAAGGCGCGATCCGCGACATCATCCGCTACTACACCCGGGAAGCCGGCGTGCGTTCGCTCGAGCGCGAAATCTCGAAGATCTGCCGCAAGGTCGTCAAGATGCTGTTGCTGAAAAAGGCCGATAAAAAGGTCGCCGTCACCAACAAGAATATCGACAAGTTCCTGGGCGTGCGCCGTTACGACTTCGGCGTGGCCGAGAAGGAAAACCAGATCGGCCAGGTGGTCGGCCTTGCATGGACCGAAGTGGGCGGCGATCTGCTGACCATCGAGGCGGTGCAGATGCCGGGCAAGGGCGGCGTGATCCGCACCGGCACCCTGGGCGACGTGATGAAGGAATCGATCGAAGCGGCGCGCACCGTGGTGCGTTCGCGCGCCAACCGCCTCGGCATCAAGAATGACGTGTTCGAAAAAGCCGACATTCACATTCACGTGCCGGAAGGCGCCACCCCGAAAGACGGTCCATCGGCCGGTATTGCGATGACTACCGCGCTGGTGTCGGTGTTTACCGGGATTCCGGTGCGCGCCGATGTGGCGATGACGGGCGAGATTACCCTGCGCGGCGAAGTGCTGCCGATCGGCGGACTGAAAGAGAAACTGCTGGCGGCGCATCGCGGCGGCATCAAGACGGTCCTGATTCCCGAGCAGAACGTCAAGGACCTGGCCGACATTCCGGACAACGTGAAGAACAAGCTCGAAATCGTTCCGGTGCGCTGGATCGACAAGGTGCTTGAAATCGCGCTGGCCAGCATGCCGGTGCCGGTGGTGGAAGTGCCGGCCGTCGCTGCCGTTCCGGCTGCCGCCGGTGTCGATGGCGCGGTTGCGCAGACGGACGTCGTCAAGCACTAAGCCGTCCCTACAGCCGTTCCCAAGCAAGCGTCCTCGTGGCGCTTGTTTCTTTTCAGGGGTGGTATTTGGCTTGACACGCAAGTGGACGGCTTGTTTAATACGCGCTGCGGATTTCTTTTTGCCGCATATCTTATGTAATGGGGCACAAGTGAACAAAACAGAATTGATCGAAGAAATCGCGAAGTCGGCGGACATCACCAAGGCCTCGGCCACGCGCGCACTCGACGCCATGATCGATGCCGTCACCGCAAGCCTGCAGAAGAACGACAGCGTCACGCTGGTCGGCTTCGGCACCTTCTCGGTGGGCGAGCGTGCCGCGCGCACCGGGCGCAATCCGCGCACCAAGGAAGCGATCAAGATCGCGGCGGCGAAAGTTCCTAAATTTAAAGCTGGTAAAGCGCTTAAAGATGCAGTAAACTAATGTCCTTCGGTGAGGTGACAATCACCGGAAAATGTCAGCAACACCTGGTGACACAGGTGTGCTTGCGGGGGTTTAGCTCAGTTGGTAGAGCAGCGCCCTTACAAGGCGCGGGTCGGGAGTTCGAGCCTCTCAGCCCCCACCAGAGCCTGGCATGCAGTACCTAGTATCTTTTACGGAGTGGTAGTTCAGTTGGTTAGAATACCGGCCTGTCACGTCGGGGGTCGCGGGTTCGAGTCCCGTCCGCTCCGCCAGTAAAAGATGCGCATTCGGATTTGAGGAGTGGTAGTTCAGTTGGTTAGAATGCCGGCCTGTCACGTCGGAGGTCGCGGGTTCGAGTCCCGTCCGCTCCGCCAATGAAGAAAAGAAATGATGTTGTGGAGTGGTAGTTCAGTTGGTTAGAATACCGGCCTGTCACGTCGGGGGTCGCGGGTTCGAGTCCCGTCCGCTCCGCCAATGAAAAAGAAGAAACGATTGAGGAGTGGTAGTTCAGTTGGTTAGAATACCGGCCTGTCACGTCGGGGGTCGCGGGTTCGAGTCCCGTCCGCTCCGCCAGTAAAAGATGCGCATTCGGATTTGAGGAGTGGTAGTTCAGTTGGTTAGAATGCCGGCCTGTCACGTCGGAGGTCGCGGGTTCGAGTCCCGTCCGCTCCGCCAATGAAGAAAAGAAATGATGTTGTGGAGTGGTAGTTCAGTTGGTTAGAATACCGGCCTGTCACGTCGGGGGTCGCGGGTTCGAGTCCCGTCCGCTCCGCCAATGAAAAAGAAGAAACGATTTAGGAGTGGTAGTTCAGTTGGTTAGAATACCGGCCTGTCACGTCGGGGGTCGCGGGTTCGAGTCCCGTCCGCTCCGCCAGCATATAGCAGTACGATGGTGCAGTCCCTGATCGGGGAGTGCGCCGGGGTTCAGGAGTCGCCAGCACGCCGATTCCATGGTTCGCACAAGGCGGCCGGGTCCTGGCAGTCCTGTCAAAAAAAAGAAGAGGCGAACGCAAGTTCGCCTTTTTTTATATGTGCGTCTCGATCGCATTCAATCGCAGTTTTATTTATCTCGAATTGGCAAACCATGTTTGAATTTATTCGTAGTCACAAACGCTGGATCCAGATCATGCTGGTCTTGCTGGCTGCCTCGTTCCTGGTGGTCGGCGGCATGGCCACCAACGAAAACACCGACAGCACCATTGAAGTGGCGAACGTGAACGGCAGGAAGATCACGCAGCCCGAGTGGGAAGAAGCCCAGCGCCGTCAGGTCGACCAGTATCGCGCCATGCTCGGTGCGCAGTTCGACCAGAAGCGCTTCGACACCCCTGAATTCAAGCGCGAAGTGCTCGATACCATGATCGCGCAGCGCGCCGTCGAAGCGGAAATCGACCGCAGCCACCTGACCGTGGGCGACGAGGTGCTGGTGAACACGATCCAGCAGAACGAGGAATTCAAAACCAACGGCAAGTTCGACGTCGAGGTCTACAAGGCGGCCCTGCGCAACGCGCGCATGACGGCCGACCAGTACGAGGCCGGCCTGCGCCGCGATTTCGTGGTGCGCCAGGTGACCGGCACCGTGCAGGAAACGGCTTTCCTGCCGCGCACGGTCGGCGACCGCCTGTCGAACATCATCGACGAAGAACGCGAAGTCCAGGAAATGCTGTTCCCGGCCAGCGAGCAGCAAGCCCAGGTCAAGGTCACCGACGAGATGGTCAAGGCGTTCTACGACAAGAACGCGACCCTGTTCCAGGTGCCTGAAAAAGCCAGGATCGAATACGTCGTGCTGGACGCGGCCGCGGTCGAAGGCCTGGTCAGCGTGAGCGATGCGGAAGTGACCGCCTTCTACGAAGCCAACAAGGCGCGTTTCGGCACGCCGGAAGAGCGCCAGTACAGCCACATCCTGTTCACGGCCGCCAAGAACGCGAGCGCGGCCGACAAGGCCGCCGCCAAGGCCAAGGCCGACGCCGCGCTGGCCGAGCTGCGCAAGGCGCCAGCCACCTTCGCCGACGTCGCCAAGGCCAAGTCGCAGGACGTGGCGACCGCCGAGCAGGGCGGCGACCTGGGCGTGGCCAAGAAGGGCACCATGATCAGCCCGGCGGTGGAAGACGCCGTGTACAAGCTCAAGCAGGGTGAGATCAGCGACGTGGTCGAGTCGGAATACGGCTACCACATCGTGACCGTCACCAAGCTGGTGCCGGAAACCATCAAGCCGTTCGCCGACGTCAAGGACACCATCCTGGCCGAAGTGAAGAAGCCGAAGATGTCGAAGAAGTTTTCGGAACTGCAGCAGATCTTCAGCGAAGGCGTGTACGACCAGTCCGCCAGCCTGAAACCGGTGGCCGACAAGCTGAAACTGAAGATCGAGACGCTGGAGAACGTGACGCGTACGCCGAACCCGGCCCTGGGCCAGTCGCCGCTGAACAATCCGAAGTTCCTGAACGCCGTGTTCTCGGACAGCGTGGTCAAGAACAAGCACAATACCGAGGCGATCGAAGTCAAGCCGGGCATGCTGGTATCGGCCCGCATCGTCGAGTACTCGCCGTCGAGCAAGCGTCCGCTGGCGGAAGTGCAGGACATCATCAAAGTGCGCGTGGCCCAGCAGGAAGCGGCCAGCCTGGCCAAGAAAGCCGGCGAAGCCAGGATCGCAGCAGCCAAGGCCAGCGGCGACGCCACCGGCTTCGGCGCGCCGAAAGTCGTCAGCCGCGTGGCACCGACAGCGGTCAACCCGGCAGCGACGCCGGCGCTGCTGAAGGCCGACGCCTCCAAGCTGCCGGCGTATGTGGGCGTGGATCTGCCGGGCATCGGTTACGGTGTCTACCGGATCAGCAAGGTATCGCAGCCGGCCAAGCCGGACGCTGCCCGCCGTAGCGCCGAGCAGCAAGAGATCGCCGGCGTGCTGGGCCAGATCGAGATGCGCGGTTACGTCGACGCGCTCAAGGAAAAAGCCAAGGTCAAGATCGTCGCCAAGACCCAGGTTGCCGCGGCGGATGATAAGGATGCGCCGGCAGTGAAGTAATCGCTGTCGAGTCGGATCGAAACCCGGTCGCTTGCGCTGCCGGGTTTTTTTTCGTCCCTTGCTTGCTCGGGGCGGCAGTCGATCTTGTAAGATCGAGGGCGCAAACCGATCACCCGATCGGCGCACCGGCATGCCGGAATGGGAGATGAATATGGATCAGATCGAAGGACGGGCTCACGACGCGGCCGCCGCTGCAGTCGTGCTCATCGGGAAGGCGGCCTATTCGGTGAATGGTGTCGGCGTAATGCAGGCGTTCGAGATGGTCGATCTGCTTGCGGCGCGAGGAGCCGGGCATATCGCGGTGCGCATCGCGCCGGAGGCAAGGACCGATTTCGACCGTATCGGCAAATTGATCTTTGCGCTCGCGCGTCAGGGCTGGCAAGCGGACACTCCGGACAGCATGCACTGGACGCTGAAACCCGCCGACACAGCGCTGGCAGTGGGCTAAACCTGGAATCCCGTGCCGTTTCCCTTTTCGTACAGCCTAATTCCCTGGAATATTAACAGCAGCAATAGCGGCAGCGCTGCAAAGACGGCGGTGCCGTACCGGCGAATATCCTCGGGGCCAGGCGATTCGGATGCAAGCGGAAAAAAGGCAATCGGAATAAGCGATGATCGGCTTTGCCGCCACAGCGGCCGTGCATTGCGCGCGGCTTTTTCGAATCGGATATTGGCAGGCACCATGTCGTATTCGCGTCATTGGGATATCCGGCGCGCGGCGGATATTATCAGGCGCGGAGAGTGGTAATCCGAAACCCCTGTTTTTATCCAATATAATCACGGCGACACCGGCAACCAATATCTGGATCGCGATGCATACAGATTATCCCGCACTGACATCCTGGAACGATTATCCGCGCATCGGTATCGACGATTTTATCGAGCGCTTTCCCGAGGTGGCGGAACGCGAAGAATCGGCAGAAGACGAGATGGATTGCTGCTCTTGCTTCAGCGATCTGGACGAGGATACGGCATTGATATGGATCGAAGGCGATATCGCGATCAGCGCCGTGCAACTCGAGGAATTGCGCGATGAGCGTGGCGTCCTGCTGGTGATTGACGGCAACGTCGCCATCGAGGGACCTGCGCGTGTTTCCTGCCAAGCAGAGGGGCTTGCGCAACGACGCTGCAAATCAGGGCGCTGTATGCGCCCTGGTATGCCGCCAGCTGGACGTCGCGCGCGATCTTGCCACGTTGTCGATCGCGCATCTGCGCGAAGGTGGCTACGACCGCGACCTGCTGGGGCAGGCGTTCAATGTACGCGCCGAAGCGCAACTGCTGGCCGGCGAGCTGGAGGGCGCGCATGCGGATCTGGCCCGCCAGCGCATCTACCAGCCTGGCCAGGCCAGCGCGCACTGGCTGCTCGGGCTGTATCACTACAAACGCGGCGAGCATGCCGAAGCGCTGGCGTCGCATGCCCTGGCAGTGGCACAGGATGACAAGTTCGCCCCCTTTTACGATGCGGCGGTGAGCCTCGACTTCTTGTACAAACAGCCAGTGCATGTCGATTGGGCGGACGATATGGGCGAACCGTCGAACATCGGGGCAGGCTGACCGCCGGCCCCGGTCTGGTCCGTTGAAAGCGGCTTTACACGCCGCCCACGTCGCCGATCAAGGCGCCAGCACGAAGGCGCGCGCGGCGCTGTTGTCGTAGCCGCTCAAGCGCGACCAGCCGTCGGTCCCCGTGTGCGCGACATACAGCTGCTCGGTAAAACCCGCCAGCGGGCAAGCGTCGAGCAGGCTGCCGACCGTCGGCAGCGGGGCGGCCGGCGGCGACGGCGGAATCGCGCCGGGCATGCCGGCAGCGTTGGCCGCTGCCGTTCCAGCAACGCCATATTCCGGCGGCGACACCGCGCCACGCTGCACGTAGAAGGAATAGGTGGCGAAGCGATTCCTCTGCAGCGCCAGGAAAGGGACCGCCACCGCCTGGTCCGATTCGCCGTAATGCATCACGCCGCACTCGTCGGCCGCCGTGCTGCCGCCCACGGCGGGCGCGTCGATGCGGGCGAAGGTGGGATTATTGTCCACCCGAACCGTCACCACCATGCGGTTGAGCGCCGCATCCACCAGTCCGAGCAAGGCCGCGTCGCGCGTTTGAATCGTCCCGCTCAGGGTCGCGCTGGCCGGGACGCGCCATTTGATGCCCAGCGCCTCCGGATCGACCAGCGTGCCGGCGGCGTCGAACAGCTCGATCCTGATCTGCCAGGTGCCGCCCTGGTCCGGCCCGCTTGCCACGCCGTTGGCATCGAAAGGCACGCCTGGCGCGACCGCCGTGGTGGGAATCACGGCGTTTTGCGTGTCCAGCACGGCGTTCGGGATCGACCATTGGCCGGTCGGGGGCAGCGCCGGCGGAATCTCGTACAGATGGGCGGTCGAACCGACCGTGCGCGGGCCGAGCGGGTATTGCTCAAGGATCAGGTCGCCCGCCACCTCGTGCGTGTAGTGCCGGTTGATCGCGTCGATGCTGGGGCGCCAGGCATGCTCGTCCTCGCCGCTGCGCTTGTACGATACGCGGTAGTAGCGCACGCCCAGGTCGTTGCGCAGGGAACTGTCGAATTCGAGCCGGGGCCGCAACGATCCGCCCCACGGCGCGCTGTCGTCCAGGAGGCCCAGCTGGTCCGGCTGGTGGCCGGGCGCGCCGATCCGGGTGGTGTCGTTGGCGCCGTGGATGCGCCACACCGACGTGTTGCCGATTGCCATGAACAACACCCAGTTGTTGGGCGCGACGACGGGCGGGCAGGGCGGGCAGGCGCGCGCCAGCGGGTGCGTGGTGACCAGCGTGACTTCCGACCCGCACACATAGTTCCACCAGGTGTGGCAGATGACCGGTTTCGGTTCGTAGATGGTCACCCAGAAGCCGGGCCAGATGCGCTGGCGCGCTGTGAAGTACAGGTCGGGCTGGTCGACGTTGAAGATCGAACGCCAGATCAGGGCGCGGAAGTGGCCGCATTCGTCGGTAGTCACCGTGGCGATCCGGGTCCTGCGCACGGGGAAGGGAAACAGCCAGCACAGGAGCGGGCGCAGCAGGTCCAGGTGGCTGAGGACGGCGCGCTCGAAGACCATGCGGGGCGCTCTGGCCGCCAGTACCAAGTCGGCGGGCAGGGTCAAGGCGTTGAGCGCGGTCCGGTCGACGGCGTGCGACTCGATGGCGTGCGGGTCGGCAAGCTGCAATGCGTGGGCGTGCAGCTGGCGCGGCGGCAGCGGTTGCGGATTCAAGGCAACGCTCAGCAGGGGATCGGTCGCGTCCATGTCGGCGCCAAGGAAAGGCTCGGGCGGACGCGGCGGGATCGGCAGGCGCAGCGGCGGCCAGGGGCCGTCGACGATGTCGCGCAGCCGGTCGAGCTCGATCTGAGGCAACTCGGCGATGATGATCGGCCATGGGTCGACTTCGTCGATGTCGACGCTGGCGTTGCATACCGGAAGGTTCAGCACGACGCCGCCGGAAACGATGCGCTTGAGCAGCGTGCCGTTGACCACGCACAGGCGGCCGATCCAGCGGCGCCAGCGGTCCGGTCCCAGTTCGAAGAGGAGCGGCGGCACGCGCTCGGTATTCGGCCGCACCGGCACATGGCGGTCGATGCCGCCGCGCCGCAGCACTTCGCCGATATCGAGCGCGTCCTTGCCCACCTCCGGACCGAGCACCACGCGCACCAGTTGCCCTTCCGCGCCGACGGGCACGGCGAGCCGCGCGCGGCCCTCCTTGTCGAGCGGCTGGAGGTCGAGCAGGGCGCCGCCCTGGCTGAACGCATAGCCGACAATGGCGGGGAGGTCGTCCTGCCGTTCGGTAATGCTCGCCTGGATTTCCAGCGTGACGCTGCGCTCTTGCGTTTGTTTCGTTGACATCGCGGCTCCTTTGTTGTTGGTCTGAGATCCCAACGTAGGCCCGGGCGCGCGGGCGCGCCACCGGCAATGTCATGAAAGCCATGATTTGCTCACTACAGATCTGATAGCTTGCGGCGGACGCAATGGCGGCGCGCTGTGGCAGAATGCGGCACTGGCTACGCCGCGTGGCCTGTCCGCTTGAAGGAAACAGATGCAGAAAATGATGTTGGAACTGAGCCGCTTGTACCTCCCCGCCGGGGCCTTGTCGCCGGAGTCGCTTGCGCAGCGCCGCGGTGGCAATCACGCCCTGCCGGTCGACCTGGTGGAGGCGGGCATGACGCGTGCGCTTGTCATTCCCTTTCGCAAGCAATCCGGCGCGGACGAGGCGCAGCACTGGACCGACCTGTGCACGGTGGCGAATGCGGTCCAGTCCGAGCACGGCTTCCCCGCGCCTGCGGTGAGCATTTCCGGTTCGAATGGCTACTATCTGTGGATGTCGCTGGAAGCGCCGGTGCCCATCGCGCAGGCCCGGACCTTTTTCGAACTGGTCCGCAAGGCTTACGTGCCCGGCATGGCGTCGTTTTCCGACGCGGCCGGCGCGGCGGTGGAATTGCCGCCTTGCCGCGACCCGCAGAGCGGCAAGTGGGCCGCCTTCATCGATGCGGGGCTGGGCGCCGCGTTCGCCGACGAATCGGGCCTGGAGATGGCGCCGCCGCTGGCGGCCCAGGCAGCGTTGCTGGAACGCCTGGAGCGGATCGGCGCCGCCCAGTTCCGCCAGGCCCTGGAGGTGCTCGGGCAAGCGCATGGCGCGGCGACCCCCGCCAGCGCGCCAGCGGGTCTCCCGGCCGCCAGCGCGCCCGATGGGCTGCTGCTGCGCGACGCCACGCTGGAAGACATCGTGCGTTTCCTGCACTCGAAGAATATCGAACCGACGTTCCGGCATCTGCTGAACGCCGGCGACAGAACTGGACAATGACACTACAGCAAAAACCGCGCTAGGCGGACGAGGTGTGCGGCTTTCTTGTCGACGGCGGCTGCGCGAGCAAATCCCGACAACAGACGGCGTCGTCGAGCGCTTCCGGAATCGCCGTCCCGAACTTCAGCGAAATTTGCCATTCGCATCGTCCAGGATCGTCGTGCAACGGCGATGTCAGGCGTGCAGGCGCCGCGCCGCCGCCAGGAAATCGTCCGCGCCGATGTCGTCCAGCTGCACCACCTCGGCCTTGCCGACCTGGATGAAATTGCGGTCGATCGAGCGCAGGTAAGCCGGGTCGTAGTGCGACGCCAGCAGTTCGTCGACCAGCACCGGCATCTGCCCGCCGCTGGCCAGCGCGTGCCAGCTGTCGATCTTGTCGCGCCCGTGCAGCTGGGTCAGGCAATCGAGCTGGGCATTGAGCGTGTCCGGACTGTTGGTGAAATGCTCGTAATCCTCCATCAGCAGGCGCACCCGGTTCGGCCGCGACAGCGTCAGCGACACGCACGGCGACTGGCGCATCTTGTTCATGAGCGCATCGGGCACGCGCAGCTGGCCGACCTTCTTGCTTTCGGACTCGACGAACACCGGCCGCGCCGGATCGAACTTGCGCAGCTTGTCCCAGATCATCGTCTCGAACATTTTCTGCGATGGCTGCGGCTTGCTCGGCAAATTGCCCAGTACCGAACCGCGGTGCGCCGCCAGCTGTTCCAGGTCCAGCACCTGCGCGCCGATCGAATCGAGCACCTGCAGCAGGCGGCTCTTGCCGCTGCCGGTGGTGCCGCAGATGACCTTGAAATCGGGCAGCGGCGTCTCCAGCAGCGCCGCGCTGACATGCGCGCGATAGGCTTTGTAGCCGCCGTCGAGCTGCACCGACGGCCAGCCGATCTTGGCCAGGATCAGCGCCATCGAACCGCTGCGGTTGCCGCCGCGCCAGCAGTAAATCAGGGGACGCCATTCCTTCGGCTTGTCCAGCCACAGCGTCTCGATGTGGCGCGCGATGTTCTTCGATACCAGCGCCGCGCCCACCTTCTTGGCTTCGAACGCGCCGATCTGCTTGTACATGGTGCCGACCCGCACCCGCTCGGCGTCGCTCAGCACCGGGCAATTGATGGCGCCGGGAAGATGGTCGAGCGCGAATTCGGATTCGCTGCGCGCATCGATGATGCAGTCGAACTGGTCGAGCTGCGGCAGCAGGTCCGCAAAATTGTCGAGGGCGGGATATTTCATTGTCATTTCACCAGTGGCAGGATGTGCGGCCAGATATTCGCCAGGATGATCGGATGCGCGTTGGCGGCCGGATGCAGGCGGTCGGCCTGGAACAGCGCCGGCTTGTCGGCCACGCCATCGAGCATGAACGGCACCAGCGGCGTCTTGTACTTGGAGGAGAGCGTCTTGTACATGCCGAAAAAGCTGTCGGTGTATTGACGTCCGTAATTGGGCGGAATGCGCATGCCGACCAGCAGCACGCGCGCCTTGTTCTTTTGCGCCAGCTCGATCATGGTGCGCATGTTCGCTTCGGCGGCCGGCACCGGCAGGCCGCGCAGGCCGTCGTTGGCGCCCAGTTCGATGACCACGACGTCGGGCTTGTGCTGGGTGAGCAGGGCGGGCAGGCGCGCGCGCCCGCCGCTGGTGGTCTCGCCGCTGATGCTGGCGTTGACGATGGCGGCATCGACTTTTTCGGCCTTGAGTTTCTGCTCCATCAGCGCGACCCAGCCGGCGCCGCGGTTCAGTCCATACTCGGCCGAGAGGCTGTCGCCCAGCACAAGCACGGTTTTTGGTGCAGAATAGGCGCTCGCCGAGGCGGCCATCATCAGCAGCCCGCAAACAGACCATTTTTTGAGATAAACAAGCATGCGTGACATTCCTGACTCTTCCAATCGTTACGTAAGTGACCATGCAAAGGCGCCCGCGGCGATCGAGGTGATCGGCCTGTCGAAACGCGTGGCCGACGCCAGCGGCGAACTGACCATCCTGCACAGCGTCGATTTTACAGTGCAACCGGCCGAGACGCTCGCCATCGTGGGCGCGTCCGGTTCCGGCAAGTCGACTTTGCTCGGCCTGCTGGCCGGCCTGGACACGCCATCGGCCGGCAAGGTGATCCTGGCCGGCGACGATATCTTCGCGTTGGATGAAGACGGCCGCGCCAGCCTGCGCAAGGCCAAGCTGGGCTTCGTGTTCCAGTCCTTCCAGTTACTGGCGCATCTGAACGCGCTCGAAAACGTGATGCTGCCGATGGAACTGCGCGGCGAGAGCGATGCCAAAGAAAAGGCGGCCGCCATGCTGGGACGGGTGGGCCTGTCGAGCCGCCTGAAGCATTACCCCAAATTCCTGTCGGGCGGCGAGCAGCAGCGCGTGGCCCTGGCGCGCGCCTTCGTGACCGAGCCGCCGCTGCTGTTTGCCGACGAGCCGACCGGCAGCCTCGATGCGGCCACCGGCGAGGCCGTGATCCAGCTGATGTTCGAATTGAACCGCGAGCGCGGTTCGACCCTGGTGCTGGTGACGCACGATCCGTCGATCGCGGCGCGCTGCGGACGGACGATCACGATTGCGGGCGGACGCCTGGTGTAAGGGAGCGTCTCTCAGCGCGCCAGCGCGTTGAGCACCGCGCGCGCCGCCGCCGGCAGCTCGCCCGCCGTCAAGCCGATCGGCCCGCTGCCGTGCGCCACCAGCCGGTCGGCCGCCGCGCCATGCACCCACACGGCGCCCAACGCCGCTTCGCGCGGCTCCCAGCCCTGCGCCAGCAGACTGCCGCAGATCCCCGCCAGCACATCGCCGCTGCCCGCCGTGGCCAGCCCCGCATTCCCGGTCGGATTGATCGCCACCGCGCCGTCGGCATCGGCGATCACGGTGCCCGAGCCCTTGAGCACCACCACCGCATGCAGGCGCGATGCCAGTTCGCGCGCCGCCGCCAGCCGGTCGCCCTGCACCACGGCGCTGGTCACGCCGAGCAGGCGCGCCGCTTCCAGCGGATGCGGCGTGACGATCGCCGGCGCCTCGCGCTGCGCCAGGCGCCCCTGCAAATCCGGACTGTCGGCGATCAGGTTGAGCGCATCGGCGTCGAGCACCAGCGCCGCCTTGCCTTCGAGTGCCTTGAACAGCACCCGCATCGCGGTCACCGAGTCGCCCATGCCCGGGCCCATGACCAGTGTGGCCGCGCCGCTGTCGAAGTCCTGCGCGTCGCGCAGCATGATCTCGGGATGCACGAAGTCGACCGCGCCGACCGGCTCGATGGCCGCCACGAAGACCCGCCCGGCCCCGGCAAACAATGCTGCGCGCGCCGACAGCAAGGGCGCGCCGGCCATGCCCCTGGCGCCGCCGATCACCGCCACGTCGCCGAAGCTGCCTTTGTGGCTGTTATGCCGGCGCGGCGCCAGGTGGCGCGCGAACAGCGCCGGCTCGTTCAGGCGCGCGCCGGCCGGCGGGCGCTGGCCCGGATCGATGCCGAGCGGCGCCACCTGCACCTGGCCCGCGTAATCGCGTCCCTCGAAAGTGTGCAGGCCCGGTTTGTTGCCGATGAAGGTAATCGTGCGCGTGGCCTGGATCGCCACCCCATCGGGTCCGATCACGGCGCCGGTATCGGCATCGAGCCCGCTCGGCACGTCGAGCGCCAGTACCGGCCGGCCCAGGGCGTTGATGGCCTCGACCAGCGCGCGCATGTCGCCCTCGATCGGGCGCGCCAGGCCGATGCCGAACAAGCCGTCGACGATCAGGCTCCAGTCGCGCCCGAGCGGCAGGGCATCGACGAAGTGCGCCTTGCTGGCGCGCGCGCGGGCCAGCGCTTTTTGCGTTTCCGGCGAAGGCGGCGCCGAGCCGGGGCGATGCAGGACCGTCACCTCGGCATCCAGGTCGGTGTCCGGGCCGGCCAGGATGGCCGCCGCTTCGAGGGCGTCGCCGCCGTTGTTGCCCGGGCCGGCCAGCAGCAGGATCTTGCGCCCGCTCAGCATGGCGCGCGCCGCACTGGCGGCCGCTTCGCCGGCGCGCTGCATCAGCGTGCCTGGCGGCAGCGTTTCTGCCAAGCTGTGTTCGATCTTGCGGATTTCGGCGATGCTAAACAGTGATTTCATCATAACTCCGTTGCAAAGGCGCTAATATTGCGCCATTTTCAAGACGTGTTGGCTAAAAATTTCGGGATGGGCACTACAATATGCGCCATCCCAAACTCATTTAAGGACGGCACATGGATTGGCAATTCTGGATCGATCGCGGCGGCACATTTACCGACATCGTGGCGCGTCGGCCCGACGGCAGCCTGGTGACCCATAAATTGTTGTCCGAGAATCCGGAACAGTACAGCGACGCCGCCGTCGCCGGCATCCGCCATCTGCTCGGCCTCGCGGCCGACGCGCCGATGCCGGTCGAGGCCATCGAAGCCGTCAAGATGGGCACCACGGTTGCCACCAATGCCTTGCTCGAACGCAAAGGCGAACGCACGGCGCTGGCCATCACGCGTGGCTTTCGCGACGCGCTGCGCATAGCGTATCAGAACCGGCCAAAATTGTTCGATCGTCATATCGTGCTGCCGGAATTGCTGTACAGCCACGTGGTGGAAATCGACGAGCGCATGGGCGCCCATGGCGACGTGCTCACCGCCCTCGACGACGACGCCACCCGCGCCGCCCTGCAGACCGCCTACGACGACGGCGCCCGTTCGCTGGCCATCGTCTTCATGCACGGCTACCGCTACAGCGCCCACGAAGCGGCGTGCGCGCGCATCGCCCGCGCGATCGGCTTTACGCAGGTGTCGGTCTCGCACGAAGTGAGCCCGATGATGAAGCTCGTCGCGCGCGGCGACACCACCGTGGTCGACGCCTACCTGTCGCCGATCCTGCGCCGCTACGTCGACCAGGTGGCCGCCGAGATGCCGAGCGTGAACCTGCAGTTCATGCAGTCCAACGGCGGCCTGACCGACGCCCGCGCGTTCCAGGGCAAGGACAGCATCCTGTCCGGTCCCGCCGGCGGCATTGTCGGCATGGCGCGCGCCAGCCAGCTGGCCGGCTTCGACAAGGTGATCGGCTTCGACATGGGCGGCACCTCGACCGACGTGTCGCATTTTTCGGGCGAATTCGAACGCGTGTTCGAAACCCAGGTGGCCGGCGTGCGCATGCGCGCCCCGATGATGAGCATTCACACGGTGGCCGCCGGCGGCGGCTCGCTGCTGCATTTCGACGGCAGCCGCTATCGGGTGGGACCGGACAGCGCCGGCGCCAATCCGGGGCCGGCCAGCTACCGGCGCGGCGGGCCGCTCGCGGTCACCGACTGCAACGTCATGCTGGGCAAAATCCAGCCGGCGCATTTTCCGCGCCTGTTCGGCCCCGACGCCAATCAGCCGCTCGACGTCGAGCGCGTGCGCGCCCAGTTCCTCGCCATGGCGCAGCGCATCGGCGCCGCCACCGGCGTCACGCCGGCGCCGGAACAGGTGGCCGAAGGCTTCATCCAGATCGCGGTCGGGAACATGGCCAACGCGATCAAGCAGATCTCGGTGCAGCGCGGGCACGATGTGACCGACTACGCGCTCACCAGTTTCGGCGGCGCCGGCGGCCAGCACGCTTGCCTGGTGGCCGACGCCCTCGGCATGAAGACGGTATTCGTGCATTCGCTGGCCGGCGTGCTGTCGGCCTACGGCATGGGCCTGGCCGACCAGCGCGCCATGCGCGAGCGCGCGGTCGAACTGCGCCTGCCCGACACCACGCCCGATCTGCTCGACGGCTACCTGAACGCGCTGGGCGACGGCCTGACAAAGGAACTGAGGCACCAGGGCGTGGCCGCCGCGCGCATCCGCCTGGTGCGGCGCGTGCACCTGCGCTACGAAGGCACCGACTCGGCCATCATCGTCCTGTTCGATAATCCCGAGCGCATGAAGAACCAGTTCGAAGCGGCCTACAAGAAGCGCTTCTCGTTCCTGATGCCGTCCAAGGCGCTGCTGGTCGAAGCGGTGTCGGTCGAAGCCATCGGCGCTTCCGACGCGCCGGCCGAGAGCCCGGCGCCGCAGGCCACGCGCGAAGGGCCGCTCAAGGCGCGCGAGACGGTGCGCATGTTCGGCGCCGACTCGTGGCACAACACGGGCCTGTACAAGCGCGCCGACATGCGCCCGGGCGACGTGATCAAGGGGCCGGCCATCGTCGCCGAGGACAACGCCACCACCGTGGTGGAACTGGGCTGGCAGGCCAGGGTCACGCCGCATCATCACCTGGTGCTGACGCGGATCGAGGCGATGCCCGAACGGCGCGCCATCGGCACCACGGCCGACCCGGTGATGCTGGAGATATTCAACAACCTGTTCATGTCGATCGCCGAGCAAATGGGGCTGCGCCTGCAGAACACCGCGTATTCGGTCAACATCAAGGAGCGGCTCGACTTCAGCTGCGCGATTTTCGACGCCGCCGGCAACCTGATCGCCAACGCCCCGCACATGCCGGTGCATCTGGGCTCGATGGGCGAATCGATCAAGACCGTCATGACCGAAAACGCGGGCAGGATGCGCCAGGGCGACGTCTTCATGCTCAACGACCCTTACCACGGCGGCACCCACCTGCCCGACGTCACGGTGATCACGCCGGTGTTCGACGAAGCGGGGAGCGCGATCCTGTTCTACGTCGGCTCGCGCGGCCACCATGCCGACATCGGCGGCACCACGCCGGGGTCGATGCCGCCGGACTCGGTCTTCATCGAGCAGGAGGGCGTGTTGATCGATAACTTCAAGCTGGTCGACGGCGCCGACGGCCTGCTGCGCGACGCCGAAGCGCGCGCGCTGCTGTCCGGCGCGCGCTACCCGGCGCGCAATCCCGACCAGAACATGGCCGACCTGCGCGCGCAGGTGGCGGCCAACCAGAAGGGCGTGGACGAACTGCGCAAGATGGTCGCGCACTTCGGACTGGCCGTGGTGCAGGCCTACATGGGCCACGTGCAGGACAACGCCGAGGAAGCGGTGCGACGCGTGATTGGCGCGCTCAAGGATGGCGACTTCACCACGCAGCTCGATAACGGCGCGCAGATCCAGGTGGCGATCCGGGTCGACCAGGCCGCGCGCAGCGCGACGATCGACTTTTCCGGCACCTCGCCGCAACTGGCGAACAATTTCAACGCGCCGTCGGCGGTGTGCATGGCGGCGGTACTGTACGTGTTCCGCACCCTGGTGGACGACGAGATTCCGCTCAACGCGGGCTGCCTGAAACCGCTCAAGGTAATCATCCCGCCCGGTTCCATGCTCAATCCGCACTATCCGGCGTCTGTCGTCTCGGGCAATGTGGAGACCTCGACCTGCATCACCAACACCCTGTATGGCGCGCTGGGCGTGATGGCTGCCTCGCAGGGCACGATGAACAACTTCACCTTCGGGAACGCCCGGTACCAGTATTACGAAACCATTTCCGGCGGCTCCGGCGCGGGCGAGGGCTTCGACGGCACCGACGTGGTGCAGACGAATATGACCAATTCGCGCCTGACCGACCCCGAAATCCTCGAATTCCGCTTCCCGGTGCGGCTCGAAAGCTACGAAATCCGGCATGGCTCGGGCGGGGCGGGGCGCTGGCATGGGGGTAACGGCGGCGTGCGCAAGGTGCGCTTCCTGGAGCCGATGACGGCGGCGATCCTGTCGAACAACCGCATCCATGCGCCGTTCGGCATGGCCGGCGGCGAACCGGGCGCGTGCGGCGTCAACAGCGTGGTGCGGGCCGACGGCACGGTCGAGCAGCTGGCGCACATCGGCAAAACCGAGATGGCGGCGGGCGACCTGTTTGTGATCGAAACGCCCGGCGGCGGCGGATTTGGCGATTTGTGCTCCAAAAGTTTGTAATATTGGCTACACTTGTGGCTTCGTGCACAAATTAGTGTCGGATCAATAAGGGTTAGATTTTGGAATCACATGAGCAAAATGGGCCTCGGCGGGTCGAGCCGAGCCTGACACCGGACGATGCGACGTTCGACCCCGCACCGCCGGCACCGCCTGCGAGGACGCCGATGCCGTCGCTGTTGCCCGACGAGCCGACCGGGGCGCCGGTGTTGTCGGGTATCCTGCCGGAACAAAAGCCGCCAGCGAGCAACTGGATCGGCACAGCGGTAACGTGGGGCGGTGGTGTGCTTGCGCTGGCGGCGCTGGTCGGCGGCGGATTCTGGTTCTACAACGAGCGCAAGGTCGACAATGCCATGCATGCCGTGGCCATGAGCGCAAAGCTCGATCCCGCCGCGCCGCGCAAAGCGGCCGGTACGCCGCCGCCGGCCGCGGTTCCTCCGGCAGTGTCCGAACCGGTACCGGATAACACCTCGCCGCCGCCCGGCAGGATCACGCCCGCGCCGGATCCGGTGCCGCCGCTGGTCGTCCTGCCGCCCGAGCCGGAAAAGCCGGTCGTCAAAAAGCCGGTCGAGCCTGCGCCAGCGCCGAAGTCCGTGCATCCGCTTGCCACAGCCGTGGTGAAGAAGGCAGCGCCGGCCAAGCCCGTCGTCAAGGCCAAGGCGCCGGTGGCCGTTCCGAAAAAGCCGGCGCCCAAGGCAAAAGCGCCGGTGAAGCCGGGGGTAAAGAAATCCGTCGCGCCGCTGCCAGCCAAAGCGGGCGCGAAGAAAAAGCCGGCGGCCCTGCCGCTCAAGCCGGGCGCCAAGCCCAAGGCCACCCCAAAGCCGGGAGCCAAGCCGGCTCCCAAGGCCAAGCCTGCCGCCGCGAAACCGGTGGCGCGCAAGGAACCTGCCTTCAAGCTGCACACGCCGGCCAGCGCCACACCATGCAAGAGCGGGGCGCTGGCGCGCGAGTGCTGAAACTCGGCGGGACCGATCGATAGCGCGGAGCGGTGTGTGAACGCGGCTTCTCGACATGCCGATGCCGACAAGATGGCGGTAACTCATCGATCTGTTGGCGGCCGTATCGAGCTGCCCAGAGTACGTCACTGGTGATGGATGGGGAATAGATATCATGCGAGAAAATCACGAAATTCGTTTTATCAAGCCTTGTCGTCATCGTTTCGAGCAGCATCGTGACCTTACGCCACAATACGCCAGAAGTGTTTTTGCAACGGGCCGTTTGATCCAGATTAATTTGGACAATTGCTCAATACAGCGCATGGAGCAATTGCCAGCGAATCCGTCACGATCGGACGCGGAAGAGGTAGGATTGCTCCCCTTGGTCGAGATCCTGACCCAGGCGCCTGTTTGTCTCACCGCTATCGGTGTTAATGAAATGCCCGATAATAAGGTAGGGTTCGCCAAGACGGCATACGAGAACTTTTGCTCCAGCTTTTGGCCCGGGCATCAGGATGACATCGAGGCAACCCATCGTCCATACGATCCGGCATCCACGGACAAGAAGGTGAGCTTCGGTCACCTTGACGACGGAGATCGCCTTGCTTACGGCTGCGCTTATGTGGCACTGTTGCAAATGCAAAACATAGCTCGGCGCTATCCGAACATGCGTCCCGAGCAGCGCTTCGAATGCTATTTATACAGCATGATCGGATTGCTGGGGATCGTTAACGCTTTTGAACTCGAGTTGGCGAAATTTGCTTTTTGGTCATTGACTCCGACCGAAATTAATCAGCTGCCGGAGCCCTTGCAACTCCGCCGCCGCGACATCAAGGCAAACTTTACCAAGTTATGGTCGACCTTGGCCAAATGCAGGTTAGCCGCTTATAACGGGGCGATGGATATTTTCTGGCTGAATGGATCGAATTTCGCCGATGAAATAGGATTAACATTGGATGTCGGCGGGAAAAAACTAATTCTCGAAAACTGGGTAGGTACCAACGATCATAAGCTTTATAGAATTTCCAAAGACATCCATTCAACGTTCGGCGACGGAAGTCAAGCCAGATATTTAGCCAGGTCTCGTCACCTTCTCGATGACATCATGTACTGGAAGAACGTCGACGGCATCGCAAACGACATTCTTTCTTATCGACGCAGGATGGGCTACGGTGCAGTGGACACGTTGCTGGAGCGCATTGATGCTGCTGTAAAACATGTAGAGTTCGAGTTGGCCGAGGTGCTAGTCGAATGTGTGCAGTAATCCGTTTTGCATGGAGAGATGAAAAGCCTCGCAGTCCTCATCGCGAGGGCGGGATGGCGCCGGCAATCGGATGTCAGCTCGAAATACCATACTTGCGCTGCGCCCCATGATAATCCTCGGTCAGCCCCGGCAGCAAGGGATTGCCCGGATCGACCTTGCGCACGGCATCGAGCTGGGTGACGCAGACCTCGGCCAGCGGATGGTCCCAGCCCAGGTCTTCGAGCTGGCGCAGGATCGCCTTGGCCAGCGCAATCATGACCTGCACGTTCTTGGGCGCCATGTGCTGGGCTTCGAGCAGGGTCTGCACCGCGCCCTTGACGTCGCCCATATTGCCCTTTTCGGCCGCCAGGTCGAGCAATTCCTGCACCTGGGTCATCAGGCGCGAATTCATGCCTTCCGCCAGGTCCGGACGGCCGGCCTTGACGAACACGCTCATCGCATCCTGCATCGATACCTTGCTGTCGACATCGTTCATCACCGTCAGCATGACTTCCGCCGCCGCATTGTCGAGCCGGTTCGACAGGCAGGTGCGCGCCAGGCCGATCTTGAAGTCGCTCGACAAGCCCTTGCTGAGCCGGGTCGCCGCCACCGCCGCATTCAGTTCCGTTACCGCCGCCGAGGTGTTGCCCGCCGATTCATGCAGCAGCGCCACCGAAATGGCCTTGCAGGCATCGATCGCCGAGTTGCCGCGCAGTGACTTTTCCATATCGCGGATCACGCTGCCGGCCTGGCTGGTGTCGCCCTTCTTCAGCAGGGTCTTGACCAGCTTGACATGGTCTTCCGGATCGCGAAATTCCGAGTATTTGGACTTGGTGACCACCTGCTTGAACGATTTTTCGGCCACCACCACGTCGCCCGCTTCCAGCGCCACCTCGCCCAGGCGGCGCAGGCGGCGCACCATGTGCGGCGAAATCGACACCGCTTCCTCCAGGATCTTCTGCGCGCGATAGGCGGCGCCGTTCATCTCGTGGCATTTGGCCAGCAGGTCGTAGGCGGCCATGTACTTCGGATTGTCTTCGATGAGCTTGGTGACAACGGTTTCCGCTTCCTCGATCTTGTCTTGCGAAAACAGCACACGCGCCAGGCCCAGGCTGGCCCAGCCAATGGATTTGCTGGCCAGGATGCCGCTATAGATCTCTTCGGCCTGCGGCAGTTCGTCGAGCGCCACATGCATTTCCGCGCGCAGGCGGGCAAAATCGGCCACGAAGCGGGGATGCGACGCTTCGCCGGCCGACGCCGACCGGATCGCCTCGCGCAGGTTGCCCTGGGCCATCAGGTTGTAGGTGGGCAGGAACACCGCGCGGCGCTCGATGGCGCGATTGATGCGCGAACTGAGCATGTCCACCGTAAACGGCTTGAGAATGTAATCGGTCGGGGTCAGCTCGGCGGCACTGACCACCTTGCTGTAGACGCCTTCCGACGTGATCATGATAAAGATGGTGGACAGGCCGATCAGCTTGTGATGGCGCATATCCTCCAGCAACTGCTGGCCATCCTGGCCGCTGTCGGCGCCGCCGCCTTCCAGGTCGTATTCGCACAGGATCAGGTCGTACTTGCGCTTGTCCACCTGCTTGATGGCCGTGCTGGCGTTGACCGCGAAGTCGATTTTCGTGATGCTGGACTGCACCAGCATGTTTTGCAGGCTGCCGCGCATGCCCGGATTCGGGTCGATCACCAATACGGACAAGTTGCTGTTATCTTGCATCTGCTCACTCTCGTGCCCCCTGGGATGGGGGTAGTACCACTATTAACGGTTCATGCGGGAAACTCTTGAAACCCTACGATACGCTAATGTCCCGGCCGGCGGCAACTGGCACGCGAGGGCGGTGAGGCGAATACGCCGCGCTGGCAGGGGAGCAACACGGTATAATGTCGGCCTAAAGGATTTCAGCCATACAAGAATTAGTGCCTTCATTACCTTTAACCCTGCAGCCTCGCTGCAACAACCACCATCCCACCATGTTGATACTACCGGGTTCCAATGCCCTGTCCGTATTTCGCAGCCAACGCCTCCTGAGCCAATTGCAAGCTGTCGCCCCGGCGATCACGGCGGTCCAGGCGCGTTTTTATCACTTTATCGATACCAGCGCCGCGCTGTCGGCCGACGACACGTCGCGCCTGGACGCGATGCTGACCTACGGCGAACCTGCCGCAGCGAGCCCGCGCGAGGGCGCCACCGAGGAATTCTTCGTGATTCCGCGCCTGGGCACCATCTCGCCCTGGGCATCGAAAGCGACCGATATCGCGCACAACTGCGGCATGGCGCATGTGCACCGGATCGAGCGCGGGATCGCCTTTACGGTCAGCCTGAAGACCGGCCTGCTCGGTTCCAGCATCGGCGCGGCCAAGAAGCTCTCCGACGAGGAAACCCAGGCCGTCGCAGCCCTGCTGCACGACCGCATGACCGAGAGCGTGCTGCGTAGCGCCGACCAGGCATCGAGCCTGTTCCGCGAACTCGAAGCGCGGCCGCTGGAATCGGTGGACGTGATCGGTGCGGGCAAGCAGGCGCTCGACAAGGCCAACACCGAACTTGGCCTGGCCATGTCGGACGACGAGATCGACTACCTGTTCGACGCATTCACCAAGGCCGGACGCAACCCGACCGACGTCGAACTGATGATGTTCGCGCAGGCGAACAGTGAACATTGCCGCCACAAGATCTTCAACGCCGACTGGATCGTCGACGGCGTGGCGCAGGATAAGTCGCTGTTCCAGATGATCAAGAATACCCACCAGTTGCAGCCGAAGGGGACCATCGTCGCCTACAGCGACAACTCGTCGATCATGGAAGGCGCGACCGTGATGCGCTTCTATCCGCGCGGCGCCGGGCACGAATACGCCCCGTCGACGGAACTGACGCACACCCTGATGAAGGTCGAGACGCACAATCACCCGACCGCGATTTCGCCATTTCCGGGCGCCTCCACCGGCGCCGGCGGCGAGATCCGCGACGAAGGCGCAACCGGCCGTGGCGCCAAGCCGAAAGCTGGCCTGACCGGCTTCACGGTGTCGAACCTGATGATCCCGGACGCTGTGCGTCCATGGGAAAACGCCGCCAACGTCAACCAGCCCGTGAGCCAGCGCGCCCAGGCCGCAGCCTACGGCAAGCCTGACCGCATCGCCTCGCCGCTGCAGATCATGATCGAAGGCCCGCTCGGCGGCGCCGCGTTCAGCAACGAGTTCGGACGTCCGGTCCTGGGCGGCTACTTCCGCACCTACGAACAGAATGTCGGCGCCCTGGTTGCGGGCACGCCCGACGCGGTGTTCGGCTACCACAAGCCGATCATGATCGCCGGCGGCATCGGCAATATCTCCGGCCAGCACACGCACAAGAACGACATCCCGGTCGGCAGCCTGCTGATCCAGCTGGGCGGTCCCGGCATGCGCATCGGGATGGGCGGCAGCGCCGCGTCCTCGATGGCGACCGGCACCAACACGGCCGACCTGGACTTCGACTCGGTCCAGCGCGGCAATCCGGAGATGGAACGGCGCGCGCAGGAAGTCATCAACGCCTGCTGGCAGATGGGTGAGGACAATCCGATCATCTCGATCCACGACGTGGGCGCAGGCGGCCTGTCGAACGCCTTCCCCGAAATCACCAACGACGCCAAGCGCGGCGCGATCTTCGACCTGCGCAAAGTGCCGCTCGAAGAAAGCGGCATGGCGCCGAAGGAGATCTGGTCCAACGAATCGCAGGAACGCTACGTGCTGGCGATCGCGCCGCAAAGCCTGCCGCTGTTCGCCGCCATGTGCGAGCGTGAGCGCTGCCTGTACGCCGCCGTCGGCGTGGCCACCGAAGAACGCCAGCTCAAGCTGATCGATCCGGAGCTGGGCAACTCGCCGGTCGACATGCCGATGGACGTCCTGCTCGGCAAACCGCCGAAGATGCAGCGCGACGTCACGCACGTGCACAACGCATTCCCCGCCATCGATCTGACCGGCCTCGATCTGGCCGATGTGGCCAAGCGCGTGCTGCTGCTGCCGGCAGTGGCCGACAAATCGTTCCTGATCACCATCGGCGACCGCACGGTCGGCGGCACCACGGTGCGCGACCAGATGGTCGGCCCGTGGCAGGTGCCGGTGGCCGATTGCGCCGTCACCGCCATGAGCTTCGAAGGCTACCTGGGCGAAGCGATGGCGATGGGCGAACGCACCCCGCTGGCGGTGATCGACGCCGCCGCGTCGGGCCGCATGGCGGTCGGCGAAGCGGTGACCAACATCGCCGCCGCGCCGATCCGCGACATCTCGGACATCAAGCTGTCCGCCAACTGGATGGCCGCCTGCGGCCAGCCGGGGCAGGATGCCGCGCTGTTCGACACCGTCAAGGCGGTTGGCATGGAACTGTGCCCGGCGCTGGGGATCAGTATCCCGGTCGGCAAGGATTCGCTGTCGATGCGCACGACCTGGAAAGACGAGGGCGATGCCAAAGCTGACAGCTTCGGCATTGCCAAAGCTGTCACCTCGCCGGTTTCGCTGATCGTGTCCTCGTTCGCGCCGGTGTACGATGTGCGCCGTTCGCTCACGCCGCAGATCAAGCAGGACGCCGGCGAGACCGCGCTGATCCTGATCGACCTCGGACGCGGCAAGAACCGCCTTGGCGCGTCGGCCCTGTCGCTGGTGGTCCAGCAGCTCGGCAACGAAACGCCGGACGTGGACAGCGCCGACGACCTGAAAGGCTTCTTCGCCGCAATCCAGCAGCTGAACGCCGACGGCAAGCTGCTGGCCTACCACGACCGTTCCGACGGCGGCCTGTTTGCGACCTTGTGCGAAATGGCTTTCGCGGGCCGCAGCGGCGTGTCGGTCAATCTGGACATCCTCACCCTGGAAGCCGGCCATGGCGCCGACTGGGGCGACGCCAAGAACTGGGCGGGCCAGGTGGCCGAACGGCGCAACGAGCAGACCCTGAGCGCCCTGTTCAACGAAGAACTGGGCGCCGTGATCCAGGTGCGCGCCGATGAGAAGACGCTCGTCATGAACGTCCTGCGCGAGCATAAGCTGGGCGCGTGCAGCCACATCATCGGCAAGCCGAACGAGCGTGGCGTGATCGAATTCACGCGCGACGCCAAGGTGATCTACACCGAAGCGCGCAGCGCGCTGCACCGTGTCTGGAGCGAGACCAGCTGGCGCATCGCGCGCCTGCGCGACAACCCGGCCTGCGCCGACGCCGAATACGACCGCCTGCTGGACGAAACCGATCCCGGCATCACGCCGAAGGTCACTTTCGACGCCAGCGAGAACATCGCTGCGCCGTTTTTGGCGACCGGCGTGCGTCCGCGCGTGGCGATCCTGCGCGAGCAGGGCGTCAACTCGCATATCGAAACCGCGTGGGTGATGCACCAGGCCGGGTTTGCGGCGGTGGACGTGCACATGAGCGACCTGATTGCCGGCCGCGCGAAGCTGGACGACTTCCAGGGCATCATCGCCGTCGGCGGCTTCTCGTACGGCGACGTGCTGGGAGCGGGCGAGGGCTGGGCCAAGACGATCCTGTTCAACGCGCAGCTGGCGGAACAGTTTGCGCGCTTCTTCAACCGTGGCGACACATTCGGGCTTGGGGTGTGCAACGGTTGCCAGATGATGAGCAACCTGAAATCGATCATTCCGGGCGCGCATGCGTGGCCGAAGTTCACGCGCAACAAGTCGGAGCAGTTCGAGGCGCGCTTTGCGATGGTCGAAGTGCTCGATTCGCCGTCGATCTTCTTCAGCGGCATGGCGGGCACGCAGGCGGCGATTGCGATTGCGCACGGCGAAGGCTTTGCCGATTTCTCGCAGACGGGCGACATCGACGCGGTGGTCAAGGCCATGCGCTTTGTCGACAACCGCGGCGCGGCCACCGAAGCGTATCCGTTCAACCCGAACGGTTCGCCGCAGGGCTTGACGTCGGTGACGACGGCGGATGGGCGTTTCAGCGTGCTGATGCCGCACGCGGAACGTGTATTCCGTTCGGTGCAGCAGTCGTGGCATCCGGAGTCGTGGGGCGAGGACTCGCCGTGGATGCGCATGTTCCGCAATGCGCGCAAGTGGGTTGGTTAAACTAAGCTAAGCTGAACGTAGAAGGCAAAAGCGCAGAATGCAGACGGCTGGATGCAGAATGCAGAATGCAGAATGCAGAACGCAGAATGCAGAATGCAGACAGCAGACAGCAGAACGCAGACCGCTGAACGCTGAACGCTGAACGCAGAACGCAGAACGCAGACAGCAGAACGCAGACAGCAGAACGCAGAACGCAGACAGCAGAACGCAAACAGCAGACCGCTGAACGCTGAACGTAAGCCGCCAACCTGAAAACCGTCATTCCCGCGCAGGCGGGAATCCAAGGCCTCTACGCTAAGCGACGGTGCCTTGGATTCCCGCCTGCGCGGGAAAGACGGTTTTTCGGTTAACGTAATTCGATAGAGTCGGTGGGCATCCAGGCAGAGTCGGTGGGCATCCAGGCAGAGTCGGTGGGCATCCAGGCAGAGTCGGTGGGCATCCGGGCAAAGTCGGTGGGCATCAAGGCAAAGTCGATGGGCATCTGGACACACTCGGTGAGCATCTGGCCGAACAGTCCTTTAAGTGGAGCATCCGCGATGAGAATTACAATTGAAGAAATCGATAGCGCATCCATGCGCCTGATCGGTTATACCCCGCAACCGAGCTTCGTGGTTCGCTTTCGCAGCGCTGCCTTCAGTGGCGTCGCGCGCCTGGTTCCGGCGCTCGACAACGCCGAAGACTGCGCCGGCATCGAGATAAGCGTGGAGATCACCCAGGGTTCCGTTACGCAGTTCAGCGTGATCGACCACCCCGAAATGAACTCCGTGGAAGCGCTGGACGAACCCGGATCGTTCAAGGTCGTCGGTACCGTCGAAAGCCAGTCGGGCGAACCGGGCGCGCAGGGCTACGCCTTCATCATGGCCGGCGAAGCGTGCTTCTGCCTGTCCGAGGAAGAAATGGGCGGCATCTGGCCGGACCCGGGCAGCGCCGTCGCCTTCATCGCCCGCGACGTCACCCTCTGGGACGAAGCGCTGTAATACCTGCCGACAGTTCGCTCCACGCCGAACCATTCGCCAGCCAGGCGGCGGTATAGTCAGGTCCTTACCCAACAGAGGACCACCATGACCATCGCCTGCTTCATCCGTTACGAAATCGATCCCTTCCAGCGCGACGCCTTCCGCGCATACGCCGAGAACTGGGGCCGCATTATCCCGCGCTGCGGCGGCAACCTGATCGGCTACTTCCTGCCGCTCGAGGGCACCAACTACGAAGCCTGGGGCCTGGTCGGCTTCGACAGCCTGGCCGCCTACGAAGCCTATCGCGCGCGCCTGCGCACCGACCCCGAAAGCCGCGCCAACTTCGCCATGGCGCAGGAAAAGCGCTTCATCGTGCGCGAAGAACGCACCTTCACCGAGGTGGTCGACGGCGCCTTCCAGCGGCCCGCCCAATGATCGCCGTGATCTTCGAAGTCGTCCCGCACGAGGCCGAGCGCCAGGCCTACCTGGATGCCGCGGCGGCCCTCAAGCCGCACCTGGAACGGATGGACGGCTTCGTATCGATCGAACGCTTCCAGAGCCTGTCCAATCCCGGCAAGATCCTGTCGCTCTCGTTCTGGCGCGACGAGGAGGCCGTGCGCGCATGGCGCAATCAGGGCATGCATCGCGAAACCCAGGCGCAGGGGCGCGCCTTCATCTTCGCCGATTACCGTTTGCGGGTGGCGGCCGTGCTGCGCGACTACGGCATGCAGGAGCGCGCCGAAGCGCCTGCCGATTCGCGCGCCGCGCACGGCTAGTACGGACGTAAAAAAAGCGCATCCTCGGATGCGCTTCTTTCGGCGAACGACCAGCTCTTACTTGATCGTCGCTTTCTTCATCAGCTCTTCGCGGAACGCTTGCAGCTTGCGCTGTTGCAGCTGTTCGCCGATCTGCTGTTTGACTTCTTCCATCGGCGGGATCTTCGCGGCGCGCGTGTCTTCCAGCTTGATGACGTGGTAGCCGAACTGCGACTTGACCGGGGTATCGGTGATGGCGCCTTTTTGCAGGGCGACCATGGCTTTCGAGAACTCGGGCACGTAGGACGCTGGGCTGGCCCAATCCAGGTCGCCGCCGTTGGCAGCCGAACCGTCTTTCGACGAGGCCTTGGCCAGGTCTTCGAACTTGCTGCCGGTCTTCAACTTGGCGATCAGGGCCTTGGCTTCTTCTTCGGTCGGCACCAGGATGTGCTTGGCGTGGTATTCCTTGTCGCCCATCGTGGCCTTGAACTTGTCGTACTCGGCCTTGATGTCGGCATCCTTGACCGGGTTCTTCTTGACGTAGTCGGCCAGCATCGCGTTGATGATGATGCTCTGGCGCGCGTTTTCCAGCGCCGACTTGACTTCAGGACGGATGCCGAAGCCTTGCTTGTCGGCTTCCTGGATCATCACTTCGCGGCCGATCAGGTCTTTCTTGATCGCTTCGCGCAGTTGCGGGGAATCGGTTTGCTTGCCTTGGGCAACGACTTGCTTGACGACTTGGTCTACCTTGGCGGCAGGAATGCCTTTACCGTTGACGGTAGCAATATTTTGCGCGAACGCAGGCACGGCGACCAGCGCGATCAACGCCAACGACAGGCGGGCAGGCTTCAACATCATTATTTTGGATCCTTTAAAAATACGAAAGTAGGCGGCTGGACGGGATCATACCGCCAATCGGTCCAGCGAGCCGCGGCGCACGCGTGCGCCGGGTCTCCGATCTTATTTGATCGACGCTTTCTTGACCATGTCTTCCTGGTAGGCTTGCAGCTTCTTCTGCTGCAGCGACTCGGCGATCTGCGGTTTGACTTCCTCGAACGCAGGCAGTTTTGCCGCGCGGGTGTCGTCGAGCTTGACGACGTGGAAGCCGGCTGGCGTTTGCACCGGGTTCTCGCCTACTGCGCCTTTTTGCAGGCTGACGAAGGCGTCGCTGAACGGTTTCGGGAACGACGACGGCAGTGCCCAGTCGAGGTCGCCGCCATTGTTGGCGGTGCCGGTGTCCTTGGAGGTCTTGGCCAGCTCTTCGAACTTGGCGCCGCCCTTCAGCTTGGCGATGATGGCCTTGGCGTCGGCTTCGGTCTCGGCCAGGATATGGCGCACATGGTATTCCTTGTCGCCGGCCTGGGCCTTGTAGCGGTCGTATTCGGCCTTGATGTCGGCATCGCTGATGGCGTTCTTGCTCACGAAGTCACGTACCAGGGCGTTGATGACGATGGTCTGGCGCGCGCTTTCGAGCTGCTGCTTGACGGTGGCGTCCTTCTCGAAACCCTTCTTGACGGCTTCCTGCATCATGACTTCGCGGGCGATCAGGTCTTTCTTGACCATCTCGCGCAGCTCTGGAGAATCCGGCTGCTGGCCTTGGGCGACAACTTGCTTGACGACTGCTTCGACGCGGGCCGAAGGAATGGGCTTGCCGTTGACAACTGCAACGTTCTGCGCGAAGGCAGGCATGGCGGCAACGGCGATCAGTGCTAACAGCAAGCGGGCTGGCTTAAAGGTCATTATTCGTTCCTGTTCGGGGGATAGTTACTTGGACAAAGATTAGATTAGTTTTTGTACTTTACGTTCAATTGTCGGACAGATTTCTTAAGGCGCTCTGAAAGCGCACGGTTCACAGCTCGGACGGCGCCAGCGCGGTGATGGCCAGTGCGTGTATCTCATTGTGCATCATATCGTGCACGGAATCATACACGAGTCGATGTCGCATGACGAGCCTGAGCCCCTCGAATCGCTCGGAGACGATCCTGAGGCGGAAGTGGCTGCCTCCGGAAGCGGCCCCGGCGTGGCCTGCGTGCAGGGCCGATTCGTCTGTCAGCTCGAGCACGCTGGGCGCCAGCGCGGCGGAAAGGAGGGCGTTGATGCGCTCTGCGCGGCTGGCGTGACTCATGCTTTTTCTTCCTCTTCAATGTACTTCGACAACATCAGCGTCTGCACGATGATGAAGCCGAACAGCAGGCCGTTGATGCCGAACAGCTTGAAGCTGACCCAGGCGCTGGTGTTGCCCTTGAAAATCACAAACGCGGCCAGCAGGTTGATCACGCCGAGCGCGAAAAAGAAGATCATCCACGACAGGCCGACGTTCTTCCATACCGGCTCGGGCAGCTTGATCTGCGCTTCCATCGCCTGGCGCATCAGGTTCTTGCCGAAGCCAAACTGCGTCACGCCCAGCACCAGCGCGAAGATCCAGTAGATGATGGTCGGTTTCCATTTGATGAAAATATCGTCGTGGAAATAGATGGTCATGCTGCCGAACACCGTGATGATGAGAAAGGAGACCCACAGCATGGCGTCGATCTTGCGGCCGCGCAGCTTGAGGTAGACCAGCTGGAAGGTGGTGGCGATGATCGCCACCACCGTGGCGATCATGATCGGCGCCTGGTCCGGCTTGATGTTCCCACCCGAGACGAGTCCGCTCAAGAACTTGGTGGCGATGGCGAACGAGGTCTGCTCGTACATCTCGGCGACCTTGAAGACGCCGAAGAACAGCAGGATGGGGAAAAAGTCGAACAGAAATTTCATTTTATTATTCGTGGATCAGGTTGGGTCGAAGCGCAAGGATGCGGAATTAATGCAATAACGCAGTCCGGTCGGCGGCGGGCCGTCCGGAAACACGTGGCCGAGATGCGCGTCGCAGACCGCGCAGATAATCTCGGTGCGCAGCATACCATGCGTGCGGTCGGTTTTTTCGATCACATTGGCAGGATCGAGCGCCTTGAAGTAGCTTGGCCAGCCGCAGCCGGAATCGAACTTGGCGTCGGAGGCGAACAGCGGCGTCTCGCAGCACACGCAGGTGTAGATGCCGTGTTCGTGGTGGTCCCAGAACTTGCCGGTGAAGGCGCGTTCGGTGGCGGCGTGGCGCGTGACCTCGTATTCCATGGGATCGAGCATGGCACGCCATTCGGCGTCGGTTTTGGTGACTTTGTCGGACATGGTGGACTCTTTCAGGAAGAACAGCTCACTGCCAGGTGGCTCGCCCAATCGGGCGGCAAGGCGGCATAGTGCTCGTTGTGGGGTTGCTCGTCGAATGGATGCTCCAGCACGGCCAGCAGGCGCGCGACTTCGGAGAAATCCCTGGCTTGCGCTTTCTCGATGGCTACCTGGGCCAGGTGATTGCGCAATACATACTTTGGGTTGACACGGTCCATTGCAAGCTTGCGTTCCGCGTCGACGCTGTTTTCCAGGCGCAGGCGGGCGCGGTAGCGCAGCGCCCAGGCGTCGAAGTCCTCGCGCGCGACGAACATGTCGCGCAGCGGGGCGTCGTGTTCCGGCGCGTCCAGGCGCAGCGCGCCCAGCCGGCGGAAGAACAGGGTAAAGTCGGCGTGGCTGGCGTCCATCAGGGTGAACATGGCGTCGAACAGTTGCGCGTCGTCATCTTGCGCGGTCGCCAGGCCCAGCTTGGCACGCAGCAATTCGTCGATCTTGCCGGCGAAGGCCGGCTGGTAGACTTCCAGCGCGTCCTGCGCCTCCTCCACGCTGCCGATCAGCGGCAGCAAGGCCTGCGCCAGCGCATAGCAGTTCCAGTGGCCGACCTGCGGCTGGTTGGCGTAGGAATAGCGGCCCTGCTGGTCGGTGTGGTTGCAGATGTGATCGGAATCGAAGGCATCCATGAAGCCGAAGGGGCCGTAATCGAGGGTCAGGCCGAGGATCGACATATTGTCTGTGTTCATCACGCCATGCATGAAGCCGACCGCTTGCCAGTGCGCAATCATGTGCGCGGTGCGGCGCGTGACTTCTTCCAGCAAGGCGCGGTAGGGATTCGGCGCGCCGGCGAGTTCCGGGTAGAAGGTGGCGATGACGTAATCGGCCAGGATGCGCAGTTCGTCGGGCTTGTCGCGCGAGGACCAGTGCTCGAAGGAGCCGAAGCGCACGAAACTGGGCGCCATGCGGGTGACCACGGAAGCGCTTTCGACCGTCTCGCGCAGCACGCCCTGGTCGGAACCGGTCATGGTCAGTGCGCGGGTGGTGGGGATGCCGAGCGCTGCCATGGCCTCGGAACACAGGAATTCGCGGATCGACGAGCGCAGCACGGCGCGGCCGTCGCCCATGCGCGAGTAGGGCGTCTTGCCGGCGCCCTTGAGTTGCAGTTCCATCGGGCCGTGCGGGCCGGCGAGCTGGCCGAGCAGGATGGCGCGGCCGTCGCCGAGCTGGCCGGCCCAGACACCGAACTGGTGGCCCGAATAGACGGCGGCCAGCGGCTTGGCGCGTGCCAGCACGTGGTTGCCGGCGAAGGTGGCGACGAAATCGTCCCGCGCCAGCAGGGCAGGGTCGAGCCCGACCAGGGCGGCGGCGCGCGCGCTGGCGGCGACGAAATAGGGCGCCGGCAGCGGCGTCGGCATCAGGCGGGTATAGAAAGCGGGAGGCAATTCGGCGAACGAATTGTCCAGCGGCAAGTCATCGACGTTAATGGCGGATCCAGTCGCGGTAAAGGGGTGAAAATAATAGCGGGATTCTACCGTACCGCCCGTGTTTTGGCGGGGCCGTACGCACCGGCAAGGGCGATGCACAGGCGTGGTGCATTGGACCATCCGGTCTGGATGCGCTGCACCATCGAAAATGATTGACTGTTTTAGCACGGTCGTACGAAACTAAGTCCACGGCTGACTTGGCGCAGCCGCAACGCGATGACAGGAGTATCGATGACGTCTTACCCGATGAGCCCACTGATGGGGCAAATGATGGACCAGCCTTTGCTCATCTCTACCATTATCGAATTCGCAGCCAGGCATTACGGCCATACCGAAATCGTTTCACGCCGGGTCGAAGGCGATCTCCACCGCTATACGTACAGCGACTGCCACCAGCGCGCGCGCCAGATGGCCAATGCGCTGACCGGCCTGGGCGTCAAGCTCGGCGACAGGGTCGCCACCCTGGCCTGGAATGGCTACCGCCACATGGAACTGTACTACGCCGTGTCCGGATCGGGCGCCGTGCTGCATACGATCAATCCGCGCCTGCACCCGGAACAGATCGCCTATATCGCCAACCACGCCGAAGACCAGTACCTGTTCTTCGACCTGACCTTCCTGCCGCTGATCGAGGCCGTGGCCACGCACTGCAAGACGGTCAAGGGTTTCATCCTGATGACCGGCCGCGAACACATGCCGGCCGAGACGAAAATTCCTCACCTGCTGTGCTACGAAGACCTGATCTCCAGCAGTTCGGCCGACTACGTCTGGCCGCTGTTCGACGAGAATTCGGCCGCCTCGCTGTGCTACACCTCGGGCACCACCGGCAACCCCAAGGGCGCCCTGTATTCGCACCGCTCCACGGTGCTGCACGCCTTCGGTTCGGCGATGCCGAATGCGCTCAATGTGTCGTCGGCCGATACCGTGCTGCCGGTGGTGCCGATGTTCCACGTCAACGCCTGGGGCTTGCCGTATTCGGTGCTGCTGTCCGGCGCGAAGATGGTTTATCCGGGCGCGGCGCTGGACGGCAAATCGCTGTACGACCTGTTCGAGTCCGAAAAAGTCACGTTTTCGGCCGGCGTGCCGACGGTGTGGCTGGGCCTGGTCAACTATGCGCTGCAGAACCAGCTGCAGTTTTCGACCTTCCGCCGCACGGTGATCGGCGGTTCGGCCTGTCCGCCGGCGATGATGGACACCCTGATCGACAAATTCAACGTCGAGGTCGTCCATGCCTGGGGCATGACCGAAATGTCGCCTTTGGGCACGGCGGGCGGCTTGCAGACCAAGCATCTGGCCCTGCCGAAAGATGCGCAGCGCAAGATCTTGCAGAAGCAGGGCCACGCGATCTATGGCGTGGACATGAAGATCGTCGACGACAACGGCACCGAGTTGCCGTGGGATGGCAGCACTTACGGCCATTTGCTGGTCAAGGGGCCATGGATCGTCAAGAGTTACTTCAAGAACGAGGGCGGCGACGTGCTCCAGGATGGCTGGTTCCCGACCGGCGACGTGGCCACCATCGATGCCGACGGGTACTTGCAGATTACCGACCGCAGCAAGGATGTGATCAAGTCCGGCGGCGAGTGGATCGGCACCATCGACCTCGAGAACATTGCCATGTCGCATCCGGCTGTGCTGCAGGCGGCGTGTATCGGCATCGCGCATCCAAAATGGGATGAACGTCCGCTGTTATTGGTGGTCAAACGTCCAGGCATGACGGTAACGCGCGAGGAGATGCTGGCGTTTTTTGAAGGCAAGATCGCCAAGTTCTGGATGCCCGACGATGTGCTGTTCATCGATGCATTGCCGATGGGCGCGACGGGCAAGATTCAAAAGAACAAACTGCGCGAACAGTTCAAGACGCACCAGTTGCCGGTGGGCTGAGTTCTGAGGGCACGCGCGACGTCGTCGTCCCTGCCTTCGCGGGGACGACGGTAAGGAATTTGTACAGCCACAAGATTAACTTTTAACACGGGGTTTTCAGCATCAGGATGGGCAGCACTTGCTGCAAGGGCATTAGACCCGCATAGACAATAGAGAAGGATGGAGACGCATGAACAAGACTATTCGCCCGTTGACACTGGCTGTTTCGTTTGCATTGCTGTCGGCATCGGCCCATGCCGATACCGTGAAGGTGGCCTTCATCGACCCTCTATCGGGGCCCTTCGCGCCGGTCGGGCAGAACCAGCTCAAGAGCTTCCAGCTGATCGCCGACATGGCGACCCAGCAGAAGTGGGCCGGCGATCACAAGATCGAGGTGGTCGGCTTCGACAACAAGGCCAGCCCGCAGGAATCGCTCACCCTGCTGAAAACCGTCATCGACCAGGGTTACCGCTACATCACCCAGGGCAACGGCTCCGGTGTCGGCCTGGCCCTGCTCGACGCCATCAACAAGCATAACGAGCGCAATCCGGGCAAGGAAGTCGTGTTCCTCAACTACGCGGCCATCGATCCGGACATGACTAACAGCAAGTGCAGCTTCTGGCACTTCCGCTTCGACGCCAATTCCGACATGAAAATGGAGGCGCTGACCTCCTACATGGCGCCCAACAAGGACATCAAGAGCGTCTACATCATCGGCCAGAACTATGCCTTCGGCCAGGCCGTGAGCCGTTCGGCCAAGGAGTACCTCAAGCGCAAGCGGCCGGACATCAAGATCGCCGGCGACGACCTGCATCCGATCGCCCAGGTCAAGGATTTTTCGCCCTACATCGCCAAGATCAAGGCGTCCGGGGCCGACACCGTCATCACCGGCAACTGGGGCGCCGACCTGGCCCTGCTGATCCGCGCCGCCAAGGATGCCGACCTCAAGGCCAATTTCTACACCTACTACGGCGTCACCACCGGCGTGCCGACCGCCATGGGCGCGGCCGGCGCCGACCGCGTCAAGATCGTCGGCAACTGGATGGTCAACAACGAAAAATTCGCCGGCAAGGAGATCGTCGAGGCCTTCAAGAAGAAGTACAACGACGATTACTACGCCGCCCAGACCCATAGCGGCATCGGCATGCTGGCCCAGGCCATCAAGGCCGCCAAGAGCACCGATCCGGTCAAAGTGGCGTTCGCCATGGAAGGCGCCAAGTTCAACAGCGTCAACGGCGAAGTGATGATGAACAAGGCCGATCACCAGCTCCAGCAGCCGCTCTACATCGGCACCTGGACCAAGACCAACGGCAAGGACATCAAGTACGACCAGGAAAATACCGGCTACGGCTGGAGAATGGACAAGAAGATCGACGCCTACCTGGCGAACCAGCCGACTTCCTGCCAGATGAAGCGGCCCGGGGCATAAAGCCACGGCTGCGGGACCGGCCGGCCACAAGCCGGCGGTGCGGTCCCGGTAAGACTGCATGGTGGACGGGCCCGGCTCCGGTAGCCAGGGCGCGCATGTCCACCACCTTCGCGTTGCCGACAACGGTGGGGCGCGCACGCCCACCCAACCTGATCACACCTATGGAATTTACGCTGTTCACCCTGCTGAACGGGATCAGTTACGGACTGCTGCTGTTCATGCTCTCGTCCGGACTGACCCTGATTTTCAGCATGATGGGCGTGCTCAACTTTGCGCACGCCAGTTTCTACATGCTCGGCGCCTACATCGCCTACACCATCAGCAGCGTGCTCGGCTTCTGGCCGGCGCTGGTGCTCGCACCGGTGGCGGTCGGCCTGATCGGCGCGCTGGTGGAGCGCTACGGCCTGCGTCCGCTGCACAAGTTCGGCCACATTCCCGAACTGCTGTTCACCTTCGGCCTGTCCTTCCTGGTGGTCGAGCTGGTCCAGCTGATCTGGGGCAGGGCGGCGGTGCCGTATGCGATTCCCAGGGAGCTCGACGGCCCGCTGTTCACCCTGTTCTCGACCAGTTTCCCGATCTATCGCGGCTTCATGATGGTCGTCGCCCTGTCGATGCTGGCGGCGATCTACCTGGTGCTCACGCGCACCCGGGTCGGGCTGGTGATCCAGGCGGCGCTGACCCATCCGGACGCGGTCGAAGCGCTCGGCCATAACGTGCCGCGCATCTTCATGTGGGTGTTCGGCGGCGGCTGCGCCCTGGCCGGACTGGCGGGCGTAATCGGCGGCAATGCCTTCGTGACCGAGCCCGGCATGGCGGCCACGGTCGGCAGCATCATCTTCGTGGTGGTCGTGGTCGGCGGCATGGGCTCGCTGGCGGGGGCGTTTTATGCCTCGATCCTGATCGGCGTGCTGCAAACCTTTGCCGTGGCGCTCGACTATTCGCTGATGAGCCTGTTCAACGGACTCGGCGCCAACATCACCATGGACACGCCCGGCTACGAAGTGCTCAAGCTGACCATTTCGCAAAGCGCGGCCATCCTGCCGTTCCTGCTGCTGGTGCTGATCCTGATCTTCCGCCCGAAAGGCTTGATGGGGACGCGCGAATGAGGCTCACCTACACCCCCGTCAATGTCGGCCGCTACCTTGTGTGGGGCGGCTTTGCCCTGCTGCTGGTGTTCGCTCCCATGATTTTCAGCAAGGGCGCGGCGCTGTCGATCCTGTCCCAGATCGGCACGCTGATGATCTTCGGCCTGTCCTACAATATGTTGCTGGGACAGGGCGGCATGCTCTCCTTCGGCCATGCCGTCTATTCCGGGCTGGGCGCCTTCTTCGCCATCCATGCGATGAACAGCAGCGGCATCGGCGCGGCGGTGCCGACGTCGCTGATTCCGCTGGTGGGCGGCGTGGCCGGGATGGGCTTCGGCATCCTGTTCGGCTATGTGACGACCAAGAAGTCCGGCACCACCTTCGCCATGATCACGCTGGGACTGGTGGAGCTGGTGTTTGCCTGCTCGCTGATGTTCCCCGGTTTTTTTGGCGGCGAAGGCGGCATCACCACCAACCGCGTGCGCGGCGCAGCATTCATGGGCGTCACCTACGGGCCGCAGGCGCAGGTGTACTACCTGATCGCCGCGTGGCTGTTCGTCAGCACGGTCGCCATGTTCGCCTTCACGCAAACCCCGCTCGGGCGCATGACCAACGCCGTGCGCGACAATCCCGAACGCGTCGAATTCATCGGCTACGACACGCAATGGGTGCGCTACCTGACCCTGATCCTGTCCGCCTTCTTCGCGGGCATTTCGGGCGGGCTGTCGGCGATCAACTTCGAGATCGTCAGCGCCGAAAACGTCAGCGCGATCCGCTCGGGCAGCATCCTGTTGTTCGTGTTCATCGGCGGGATCGGCTTTTTCTTCGGGCCGCTGCTCGGCACCATCGTCGGCGTGTTCTTTTCGGTCATGCTGTCGGAATTCACGCCGGCCTGGCAGCTGTACCTGGGCCTGTTCTTCATCTTGCTGGTGCGCTACGCTCCGGCTGGATTGTCGAGCCTGATCCTGATGCTGCTGCGGGTGGCCGGCGCGCGCAAGTTCGGGCGCATCTGGAAGCCGCTGCTGGGCGTGAGCCTGTGGACGCTGCTCGGGCTGAGCGGACTGGTGATAGGCATCGAGATGCTGTACCACCTGACCCTGGATGCCGCCAACGGCAGCGTCATGACCCGCTTCGGGCAGGCGATCGACACCAAGACGGCCTTGCCGTGGCTGGTAGCCGGCGCGCTGCTGCTCGCAGGCATTGTTGGCTACCGGCGCTTCCAGCCGGGATATTACGCAGTCTGGAGTGACGTCAATGCAGAAATCGTGGCCCAACAGCGCGGAGGTGTCGCATGACGACGGCCGCGCTTGAACTGAAAGACGTGCGCAAGAGTTTCGGCCGCTCCGAGATTATCCGGGGCGCCAACCTGACCGTGCAAAAGGGCGAACGCTGCGCGGTGATCGGGCCGAACGGGGCCGGCAAATCGACCTTGTTCAACCTGGTATCGGGACGCTTCGATATCACTTCGGGCGATATCTGCCTCAATGGCAGCAGCATCAGCGGCTTGCGGCCGTTCGAGATCAACCGCCGCGGTTTATCGCGCAGCTTCCAGATCAGCAATCTGTTCGACAAGCTGTCGGTGTATGAAAACCTGCGCTGCGCGGTATTGTGGTCGCTCGGTTATAAATACTCGTTCTGGCAGCGCTTGAACGGCCTGCGCGACGCCCACGAGCGCGCCGAGGAAGTCTTGGAGCAGATCGGCATGCAGCGCCAGCGCAAGGTGCTGGCCGGGGTATTGACCTATGCCGAACAGCGCGCGCTGGAAATCGGCATTACGATTGCCGGCGGCGCCGATGTGATTCTGCTGGACGAGCCGACCGCCGGCATGAGCCGGTCCGAGTCCGATGCGGCGGTCGAATTGATCCGCAAGGTCACGGTCGGCAAATCGCTGGTGATGGTGGAACACGATATGAGCGTGGTATTCGGGCTGGCCGATAAGATCGCGGTGCTGGTGTACGGTGAAGTCATTGCCTGCGACACGCCGGCGAATATCCGCTCGAATGCGGCGGTGCAGGCGGCTTATCTGGGCATTGACGCCAGCGAGGAAGCGGCATGAGCGCCATCCTGGAGATTCAGAACCTGCATGCGTTTTACGGCAAGGGGCATATTTTGCACGGTGTCGATCTGCAGATCGGCAAAGGCGAGATCGTCAGCCTGCTGGGACGCAATGGGGTGGGCCGCTCGACCCTGGTCAAGGCGGCGATGGGGCAGGTCAATGCGACCGGGTCTGTGCGGTTCAAGGGCGAGGAAGTGCTGGGATTGAAGGCATTCCAGATCGCGCATAAGGGGCTGGCGTATGTGCCGGAGAACCGCGATATCTTTCCGACCCTGACGGTGGAGCAGAACCTGATTCTGGGGCAGAAAAAGACCGGCGCGTCCGGGCGCTGGTCGCTCGACGATATGTACCGGATGTTCCCGCGCTTGCTGGAACGGCGCACCGTGGCGGCCGGGTTTTTATCGGGCGGGGAGCAGCAGATGCTGACCCTTTGCAGGAGTCTGATGGGCGACCCGGACCTGATCATGATCGACGAGCCGACCGAAGGCCTGGCGCCGAAGATCGTGGCGCTGGTGGCCGAGTATTTGCTTGCGCTGAAAGAAAAAGGGATTTCGGTGCTGCTGGTGGAGCAGAAACTGGCCATTGCGCTGGAGATTTCGCAGCGGGTGTATGTGATGGGGCATGGCGCGATTGTGTTCGAGGGGACGCCGCAGGCGTTGAAGGCCGATGCCGGGGTGCGGAAGGAGTGGCTGGAGGTGTAGGGGGAATCGGAACTTGGGTTCCCGCCTGCGCGGGAAGTCCACCACCCTCAAGACCGTCTTTCCCGCGCAGGCGGGAATCCAAGTTCGTCGGCCAATCCCCCACAAAAAATAATACGACCGTTCTATTATCATGTATAGTCGAAGACTGCTGAACCCACTAACAAAGGAAGAGACATGAGCGCCGAATACCTGGTCAATGGCAGCGTTGCCGTCATCACACTGAACAATCCACCGGTCAATGGACTGGGTCTTGAGACGCGTACCGCCGCGGTCGCCGGCATTCGCCGCGCGCTGGCTGACGACGCCGTCAAGGCGATCGTCATCACCGGCGCCGGCAAGGCGTTTTCCGGTGGCGCCGACATCAAGGAATTCAACTCGCCCAAGGCCCTCACCGAGCCGTCGCTGCACTCGCTGATCCACGTCGCCGAAAGCTCGACCAAGCCCGTCATCGCCGCGATCCACACGGTCTGCATGGGCGGCGGGCTCGAACTGGCCCTCGGCTGCAACTACCGCGTCGCCATGCCGGGGGCGCAGATTGCGCTGCCGGAAGTCAAGCTCGGCCTCTTGCCGGGCGCCGGCGGCACCCAGCGCCTGCCGCGCGTGGTCGGCCTGGAAATGGCCCTGAACATGATCGTGTCCGGCACCCCGGTGCCGTCCGAAAAATTCGCCGGCACGGCGCTGTTCGACGAAGTCTTCGCGTCCGACGCCAAGCTGATCGACTCGGCCGTGGCCTTCGCCAACAAGGTCGCCGACGTGCGCCCGCTCCCGCGCGTGCGCGACCGCAAGGTCAACTACCCGAACCACGAAGCCTTCCTGCAATTTTCGCGCAACACGGTCAAGGCCATGTCGGGCGCCTTCCCGGCGCCGCTGGAATGCGTCGAAACCGTGGCCGCCTCGGTCACCAAGAAGTTTGAAGACGGCATCAAGTTCGAACGCGAACGCTTCCTGCACCTGATCCAGACGCCGGAATCGAAGTCGCTGCGCCATGCTTTCTTCGCCGAACGCCTCGCCAGCAAGATTCCGGACGTGCCAGGCGACACGCCGACCCGCGACATCAAGCAGGCGGCGATCATCGGCGCAGGCACCATGGGCGGCGGCATTGCGATGAATTTCGTCAACGCCGGCATTCCCGTCATCCTGCTCGAAACCAAGCAGGAAGCGCTCGACAAAGGCATCGCCACGATCCGCAAGAACTACGAAAACACGATGAAGAAGGGCAAGCTCACGCCCGAGAAGTTCGAACAGCGCGTCGGCCTCATCAGCGGCACCCTGAACTATGCGGACATCGCCCAGGCCGACATCGTCGTCGAAGCCGTGTTCGAAGACATGGGCGTGAAGGAATCGGTCTTCAAGCAGCTCGACGCAGTCATGAAGCCGGGCGCGATCCTGGCGTCCAATACCTCGACCCTGGACGTGAACAGGATCGCCGATTTCACCAGCCGCCCGCAGGATGTGGTCGGTACCCACTTCTTCAGCCCGGCCAACGTGATGAAGCTGCTGGAAATCGTGCGCGGCGCCAAGACCGGCAAGGACGTGCTGGCCACCACCCTGGCGCTGTCGAAAAAGCTGCGCAAGACCGGCGTGGTGTCGGGCGTGTGCGACGGCTTCATCGGTAACCGCATGATCGAACAGTACAGCCGCCAGGCCGGTTTCCTGCTGGAAGAAGGCTGCTTGCCGGAACAGGTCGACAAGGCCGTCGAGAAATTCGGCTTCGCCATGGGCCCGTTCCGCATGGGCGACCTGGCCGGCAACGATATCGGCTGGTATATCCGCAAGCGCCGCTATGTGGAATCGCCCGAGATCACGTATTCGAAAACCGCCGACCTGCTGTGCGAAATGGGCCGCTACGGCCAGAAGACCGGCGCCGGCTGGTACGACTACAAGGCGGGGGACCGCAAGGCTTACGCCTCGCAGGACGTCAACGACATGATCGTCAGGCACTCGGCCGACATCGGCGTCGAGCGCCGCAAGATCAGCGATGAAGAAATCGTCGAGCGCCTGGTGTATTCGCTGGTCAACGAAGGCGCGCTGATCCTGGAAGAAGGCATTGCGATGCGCGCTTCCGATATCGACATGGTGTACCTGACCGGCTACGGCTTCCCGGTCTTCCGCGGCGGTCCGATGTTCTACGCGGACACGGTCGGCCTGGCCAACGTCCTCATGGCGATGGAAAAATACGCCAAGGGCCGCCATGGCGACGCCTGGAAACCGGCTCCGCTGATGGTGCGCCTTGCTGCCGAAGGCAAGGGCTTCAACAGCTGATCCGGCGTCATCCGGCCAAGAAGGCAGCCCCGGTCATCCGGCGCTGCCTTTTTTTTCGCTACAGGGACTTGCCTGGATTCACGGCGTCCATTATATTGGACGGATGGATGCATTAATGGACGATACGGGAAAGGCCATCGCGCGCCGCCTGCGCCTCGAACGCGATGCGCGCGGCTGGTCGCTGGCGGACCTGGCGGCACGCTCCGGCGTCGCCAAGGCCACCATCAGCAAGATCGAGCGCGAGGAGACCAGTCCCACGGCGGTCATCCTGGTGCGGCTGGCCGGCGCCTTCGACCTGACCCTGGCCGGTCTGCTGCTGCGCGCCGAAGGGCATGACGACGCCAGCCGCGTCATGCGCGCGGCGCAGCAGGCGGTGTGGCGCGACCCGGAGAGCGGCTATGCGCGCAGGCAAATCTACGCGCGCCCCGATCACCCCGTCGAAATCGTGCAGGTCGACATGCCGCCGGGCCAGCGCGTGGTGCTGCCCGCGTCATCGTACGCGCACATCCGCCAGGCGCTCTGGGTCCGGAACGGGCCCTTGACGGTAGTCGAGGGGGGCGAGCAGCATCGCCTGGAGGCCGGCGACTGCCTCGGTTTCGGGCTGCCGTCCGAGGTGACGATTGCCAACGAGGGCACGGAGCCCTGCCAGTACGTGGTGGTTCTTTCGAGGAGTTGAGCATGTCCGGCATTCACATTCGTCCCCTGTCGGCCACGCCGGCGCTGATCGACACCCTTGCGGCACTGCTGGCCGAGGTGGTCGCGCAAGGCGGCTCGGTCGGCTTCATGCACCCGCTCGACAAGGCGCAAGGGCGCGCCTTCTGGGAGCGCGCGCTGCAGGCGGCGGCCGATGGCCAGCGCATCGTGTATGGCGCGTTCGACGGCGCTACGCTGGCGGCAACGGTGAGCCTGCTGCTCGACTGTCCGCCCAACCAGCCGCACCGCGCGGAAATCGCCAAGATGATGACCTTGCCGCGCTACCGTGGGCGCGGGATCGCGGCGGCCTTGCTGCGGGAGGCTGAAGCGGCTGCCGTGGAGCGGGGAAAGACCTTGCTGGTGCTCGACACCGCCAGCGAGGGCGGCGCGGCCGGGCTCTACGAGAAACACGGCTTCACCCTGACCGGGGAAATCCCCGACTACGCGCTCAAGCCGCATGGCGGCCTGACGGGCACGCTGTTGTACTGGAAACGGATCGGGATTGAGCGCGCCTGACACCGCTTCGGCTTGCCGATGCAGCAAAAAGACCCGGACACCTGCCTGCAAGGGGCAGCGATCATCGTACTAACAAAGGTTAAATATGGACGCAAAAATCAGTGTTGACAAGCTATGGATCGATGACGATATGGTTGAGCTACATATCGTGGTGAGCGATGGCACGTCGACATTCAGTAACAAGGTGTATGCAGGACATCGCAAACTGAAGGATGTCGTCGCAGGATTGGACCAGTTTAGGCATCAGGTCCATGGTGGCATCTACGACCTGCGATTCGGGCAATTCGGCCCTGAATATGCGTCCGGCGCATTTCATGCCCGGCTGCATTTTCAGGATGGGGGACGGCTGTACATCACTGTCGTTGCTCAGTCAGAGTATATCGATTTCGGCAAGAAGCATGTCGCTCGCGAAAGCACTTTATATCTGACCACCGAACCGGCGCAGCTCGATGATTTCGTGCGCGCCTTGCGAGCCGTCAGCGACGGCCACAGCGACAATGCCACCCTGGACGCGTCGCCGCCTTGGGGCGGCTGACAGTCCGCGCAGAAAAAAAGCGGGCGGTTATGCCGGAAGGGGGTAGACGTAGAAGAAGTCGTCGTCGCGCGTCCACCCTTTCGCTTCATATAGCGCTTGCGCGTTCGCGTTGGTATGCGCGGTCGACAGCGCAAGACGGATTGCCCCAACCGTCTTCGCAAAATCGATGGAAGCGGAAAGCAGCCCGGCACCGACGCCCTTGCGCCGCCCCGCCGCATTCACGAACAGATCGTTGACGATATAAATCCGCCCGAGCGACACACTCGAAAAGCTCGGGTATAACTGGGCAAACCCGACAGGCTCGGTGCCGTCATGCGCGATAAACACGACCGACTCGCCGTGATTAAACCGGTCTGTCAGAAACTGCTTCGCGGCCGCCACATCGCTTTCGCGTTCGTAGAACTGGCGGTAGCCGTCGAACAAAACTGACAATGCGTCGAGATCGGCAAGTACGGCCTGTCGAATCTGAATAGTGCTCATGCGTTTTTCATCCATGAAAGATTTTAAGAAGCAGGGTATCCTGCTTAAATTGCAATGTATCACCAAAATTGAAAAGGCTTGCGTGCGATGGATGAAGCGACCAGGAAGGAAATTCTGGATGGGGGACGCAAGGCGCACGAGCTCACCGAGTCGGCCTACCGCGATAACCCGGCAACGCGCGGCCAAGCGGCCTGGGCGGAAAAGCAGAGAATTCTCCTCGCCGACATGGCCCTGCACCTGCTGCAGACGGCGCTGCGGGACGGCGCACTTCCAGCCGATGAGCTCAAGCGCAATCTGCATGCCATCCTGACGGTGTCCGAGCAATTCATCCCGGACCAAGGCCTGAAAGCGATTGCCGACCGCTTGTACGCCGACTGACGGTAGAATGTCCATAGGAAAACAATTCTAAAAGGACAATCCATGCGCGTTAGCTTCGTGTTTCTGTTTGCCGCCCTGGTCGGCGCCACCTCCGTGCAGGCCGATCCGCTCGATGACGCCATCGTCGCCGAGATGAAACGCGGCAAAGTGCCCGGTCTCGGCATCGCCGTCGTCAAGGATGGCAAGATCGTCAAGGAAATGGGGTATGGCGACGCCGATGTCGAAAACGGCGTGCGGGTGACGCCGCAGACCGTTTTCCAGTCCGGCTCCGTCGGCAAGACGTTCACGGCCGCGCTGGTGATGCTGCTCGCGGAAGACGGCAAGCTCTCGCTCGACGATCCCATCTCGCGCCACCTGGCCAAGACCCCCAGGGCATGGCAAAAGATCACGATCCGCCACTTGCTGACCCACACGTCCGGCCTGGGCGACCCCTACGCGAAGCTGGACATGCGCAAGGATTACACGGACGAGGAACTGATCGCACTGGAAGCGGCCATCCCGGTCCTGTCCGCGCCCGGTGAGAAGTGGTCGTACAGCAATATGGGCTACCACTTGCTGGGCTTCATCTGCAACAAGGTCGGCGGCAAGTTCTACGGCGACCAGCTACGCGAGCGCATTTTTGCGCCGCTGGGCATGAGCACGCGGGTCATCAGCGAAAGCGACATCATCCCGCACCGCGCCCGTGGCTACGAGCGCATCGATGGCGTCCTGAAGAACCAGCAATGGGTGGCGCCGCGCCTGAACACCACCGCCGACGGCAGCCTGTACCTGACCGCGCGCGACCTGGCGCTGTGGGATCTGGCGCTGTACGACGACAAGATCCTTAACGCGCGCGTGCGCGAAGCGAGCTGGACGCCGGCAAAACTCAACGATGGCAAGACCGCGCAATATGGCCTGGGCTGGCAGCTCGATTCGCGCAACGGGCACCGCGTGATCGGCCATGGCGGTGCATGGCAGGGATTCAAAGCCGATTTCGTGCGCTATGTGGATGACAAGCTGACGGTCGTGGTGCTCGCCAATTCGGCGGCGGCCCGCCCGAACAGGTTTGCCGATCTGATCGCGGCCCATTACGAGCCGGCGCTGGCGCGCAAGCTGGCGGTAGCGATTGCGGAAACCGAACCGGCCGTCAACACGCGCGTGCGCGAGCTGGTCGAACAGCTGGCCGGCGGCGTGTTGCCCGCGGGGCTGGACGCCAGCGTCAACAAGCAGTTTTCGCCGGCATTCCTGAAAATGCTGGCATCGGAAGGCCGCGAATGGGGCGCTGTGCAATCGGTCGAGGCACTCGCGCGCGAGACCGAGGGAGAAAAGCGGCGCTACCGTTATCGGGTCAACTACGCCGACACTGCGGTGCTGGTGAACATCGGCTTCGGCAAGGACGGCGTCGTCGATGTACTGAAACTGCGCCTCGAATAGATCGCACCAGAGGGGTGGGAGCGTCGGGTTGGCTTTACGTCAAGCATTGGAGTTGTCAATGTGATTCGGTATGATAACGATATGGACGATAAAAAGAACAGACAGAGCTGGCTCGGCGCCGGCTTGCAGGCACTTGCCGACGACGGCCCCGAAGGTTTGCGCATCATGACGATCGCGCAAAAGATGGGGGTCACCAAGGGCAGTTTTTACTGGCACTTCAAGAATCTGGAAGACTACCAATCCGCGCTGCTGGAAGAGTGGGAGCAGGTGCACACCCAGCAGGTGATGGATATTGTCGACCAGCAGGATGTGGATGTCGCCAGCAAACTCGCCAAGCTGTTCACGGGTGGGCCGCCGCACCTGTTCACCTTGGGCCGGGCGATCCGCGCCTGGTCGATGACCAACGAGCAGGTCAGGGAAGTGCAGGAGCGGGTCGACCGCAAGCGGGTCGATTACGTCGCCAGGCTGCTGACCGATATCGGCTGGCCGGCCGATCAGGCGCCGGTGATCGCACGCTGGAACTACTGCGCCTTCATCGGACACGCCGCCATTGGCGCGCCCGAAATGAGCGAGGCCGAAATCGGCACGGTGGTGCAGTTGCTGACGCCGCCGCGCAAAGGGTAGGTTTCACTTTCGCTGGCGCCTGCCGCCCGCGATATCAGTCCGGACCGCCACTACCTATGCCATCTATCGACCTATGGTGCGCAGCGTCGCGCTCGATGTTGCGCATCCTTTCTTTGGCGCCGCAATGACGAAGTCGGCCGGGTAGCCGACTTCGTTTGGAGCGTGTCACGTTCAAGGCAACATGGCGGCCATCTCGTTTTCAATCCGGAAGCGTGAGTGTCAACCGCCGATGATCGACGTTACTAGTCGAAGTTTACCCGGACTTCCGGGCCGTTCAGCTTCCAGGCGTTACGTGCAATCGGCGAATCCTTCGCCTGCGATAATTTCGTCAATGCCTTGTTAATCGCTGCATCGTATGCGGCAGGAGAGACTGCCGAAAATTGCGAACGGCTTTGGCTGAATGTGAGTGTGAGCTTTTTTGAACCACTTTGCGCGGTGATCGACGTCGGCCGCAATGTCTCGAACTTGCCGATCAATTCATTCAGGAGAAAGGTTACGGCAACGACGGTAAGCGCAGTTGTAAAGGTGGCTGCATAAACCACCACATTGGATGCCGCCCTGATGGCCGGATCGAGTATCAGGTCGCGCGACGCGAGGGGGCCGCTTTCCCAGGCGCCAGCCTCCGTATAGCTGATGACCTCGGTGCTGGATCCGGAGAACGTAACAACGCCTGCATTGCTGACATTGTTCGCAATGATCGTGCCGGTATCTTGCAGATTGCCAAACCATAACTGATACTGATCGATCGGGGTGAGTACTGCCTGGCCGATGTCCATGCCGCTCGCGGTATTGACGAAAATTGTGTTGCCGGCCATATCGCTAAGAATTTCATGCGGATTGCGGGCAAGAGAGTTGTTAACGGTTAAGGTTCCAGCCGTCCCGCCATTGGCGGGGGACGAAAACTCCCCGCCGGAGCTGAGGCTCACCGTCTGCCCCAGGTTCATCGTCACCGGTTTGCCACCAGCACTGAATGTTACCGATCCATCGACCTCGGTCACCGTCCCATAATTGACTTGGTAGGATGGCACCGAGATTTGAAAATTGTTTTCGTACTCATAGCTCGGGCTGCTTGCCGTCGCAATGGGGCCGAGGGACTGCCAGATGACGGTGTATTGGCCGTTAACCATTTTGGCCAGATAGAGGCTGTAATTATTGTTCTGCTGGTTGGTCAGTTGGGTTGGATCGATGTAAACAGTGATGGTTTCGGCAGACATGCTCATCTCCTTGAAAGCGCCGCATAATTGCGGCGTAGTTCCAAGATAAACTTGCTCTGTTTATATTGTAATCACTCCAATAGGGTAGTTGTTTCCGAGCGTAGCCGAATGGCTAGCTCAGCCACGCTATGTACCGCAAATGCGCGAAAGATTGAACGGCGGTGCACGGCAACGGTTTGGTGGCTGATCGCCATATATCGAGCAATCTGTTTGCTGGTAAGCCCTCGTACGACATGGTTTGCAACTTCACGTTGTCGAGGCGTCAGGGCGGCCCACGTATCCGGGATGCTGATTCCGTGTTGTTATTTATTAATTTTGATGCGGATGCGGATGTGGGCGCTGAGGGAGGAAACAAAGCTGTCTGGACCGCAACGCACGCTAATTGTGCGGCCGTGTTTAGCTGCAGTTTGATAAGTATGTTTGAGCGGTGTTTGCGTACCGTGTAGTACGCTATATCGAGTATGGCGGCGATGTGTCGGGTATCTAGTCCTTGGCCAAGCAACTCAAGAATCTGAGTCTCGCGCGTCGTGAGTTTTTTGTTCTGCTGACGCGACATCATGCCCTTAAGTGTTCGTGGAAAAGGTGAAAGGGTGCCTCGCCCATTATGACTGTTTCAACGTAAATACAACATGATGGCGTTTATTAATTCATAACTTTTTGAGAATTAGCGCCGGAGCTCGATCGGATATGCAGATTGGTTTATGTCCGATTTAACTTCGCTTAATTGGCGGCAACTAAAAGGTCCCGCTGGCACTATGCGAATCGCACCCGAGGCATGTTGCGGCATATTTGTGCGCGGATAAAATCAAGGAATGCCCTTGACTTCAGCGGCAGGTGATTGCGGTGTGGGTAATGCAAATACACCGTCCGCCAGGACGCTGTGTTACCGCGCAGTTTTGGCTATCTGGCTCCAAGGGAATAACGGTGGCGAGGGCAGTTGCGCCTTGCAGTAGGGCCAAACCTGGCACAGAGATTGACATTATGTCGAAGTCTGACATAATGTCATCCATGACGATCACCGAAAACGAACTACTCCTACGCGAAGGCAAGAAGATTGTCGAAGCGCTCGGCCGCACCCTGGCGCCCATGGTGGAAGTCGTGCTGCACGACCTCACCCGACCGGCCTCGTCCATCGTCGCGATCTCGAACAGCCTGTCCGGCCGCGAAGTGGGCGATCCGACCACCGAGATCGGCATGGCGCGGATCACCGATCCCGGCTTTCCGGACATCCTGCAGAACTACCCCAACCAGTTTCCCGACGGCCGTCCGGCAAAAAGCACCTCGATCGGCTTGCGCAACAGCGCCGGCGAATACGTGGCCGCGCTGTGCATGAACGTGGACATTTCCATGCTGACCAGCGTCGCCGCCAGCCTGTCGCAGCTCGCGCAAACCCAGCCGGCGGACATGCCCATCCGTGAAACGCTGGCCGCCCCGCGCCTCGACGAACTGCGCGCCGCGCTCGACGCCTTCGCCGGCCGGCTTAACAAGACACCGCACACCCTCACGCCCGCCCAGCGCCGCGACGCCGTGCATCAACTGGCCAACGCCGGCCTGATGGACCTGAAAAACGCCCAGGCGGTCGTGGCGAGCATGCTCGGCGTCGCCCGGCCCACCGTCTATTCCTATCTTCCACAGAAAGATCCATCGCCATGATCCAGCTTCCCATTTCCTTCGACGATGTGGCGCGGGCGCACGAGCGCATCGCCGCCGCAGTCCACCGCACGCCCGTGCTGACCTCGACCACCGCCAACGAGCGCAGCGGCGCCCAGATCTTCTTCAAGTGCGAGAATCTGCAGCGCACCGGCGCCTTCAAGATGCGCGGCGCCTACAACGCGCTGGCGCAGTTTTCGCCGGAGCAGCGCGCCTGCGGCGTCGTCACTTTCTCGTCCGGCAACCACGCTCAGGGCATCGCGCTGGCGGCCAGACTGCTGGGCATCAAGGCGGTGATCGTGATGCCGCTCGACGCGCCGGCGATCAAGGTGGCGGCCACGCGCGGCTACGGCGCCGAGGTCGTCACCTACGACCGCTACACCGAAGACCGCGAAGCGATCGGCAGGGCGCTGGCGGCCGAGCGCGGCCTGACCCTGATTCCGCCCTACGACCACGTGCACGTGATGGCCGGGCAGGGCACCGCCGCCAAGGAACTGATCGAAGACGCCGGCCCGCTCGACGTCCTGCTGGTGCCGCTCGGCGGCGGCGGCCTGCTGTCCGGCTGCGCGACCGCCGCCAAGGCCATGAACCCGGACTGCCGCGTGTTCGGCGTGGAGCCGGAGGCGGGCAACGACGGCCAGCGCAGTTTCCGCAGCGGCGAGATCGTCCACATCGCCACGCCCGACACCATCGCCGACGGCGCCCAGACCCAGCACCTGGGCCAGCACACCTTTGCCGTCATCCGCGAGCGGGTCGACGATATTCTGACCGTGTCCGACGCCGAACTGGTCGAGGCGATGACGTTTTTCGCCGGCCACATGAAAATCACCGTGGAGCCGTCCGGTTGCCTGGGCGCGGCGGTGGCGCTCAATCCGCGCTACGACTTCAGGAACAAGCGCGTCGGGGTGATTCTCTCGGGCGGCAATATCGACCTGCAGCGCATGGCGATGCTGATCCAGAAGGCGGCCTGATGGCACTGACTTCCTACCTCGGTTCCCACCCGCGTATCGGCGGGCAGACCTATATCCATCCTTCGGCGCAAGTCATCGGCGAGGTGACCCTGGGTGAGGATTCATCAATCTGGTGCAATGCGGTGGTGCGCGGCGACGTCAATCGCATCGTGGTCGGGCGCTGCTCGAATATCCAGGATTTCGTGATGTGCCATGTCTCGCACAAGCATCCCGGCAAGCCGCTCGGCTCGCCGCTGGTCATCGGCGACTACGTCACCATCGGGCATAACGCGATCCTGCACGGATGTACCATCGGCGACGAATGCCTGGTCGGGATGGGCGCCATCGTGATGGACGATGCCGTCATTTCATCGCGGGTAATGGTCGGTGCGGGCAGCCTGGTGCCGCCTGGCAAAGTGCTGGAAAGCGGCTTTTTGTATGTCGGCCGCCCGGTGCGCAAGGTGCGCGCGCTGACGGAGGAAGAATCGGCCTTCCTCAGATACTCGGCCGAGCATTATGTGCGGGTGAAGAACAATTATCTCTCCGGAGCGTAAGACAAAAAAAATGCCGCTCCGGAGAGCGGCATTTTTCATCCTGCATCCGGACCGCTTAGTCGGCGGCGTAGATGTCGTTGTCCTTGGTTTCGCGGACAAACAGGCCACCGATAACGACCGTGATCAGCGCCACGATAATCGGGTACCACAGGCCGTAGTAAATATCGCCCTTGTACGCCACCAGTGCGAACGCGGTGGTTGGCAGCAGGCCGCCGAACCAGCCGTTACCGATATGGTAAGGCAGCGACATCGAGGTGTAGCGGATGCGGGTCGGGAACATTTCCACCAGCATGGCCGCAATCGGGCCGTACACGGCGGTCACATACAGTACCAGGATGAACAGCAGCAGCACCACCATCGGTTTGTTGATCTGCTCGCTGTCGGCCTTGGCAGGATAGCCGGCCGCCTTGATCGCGCCGCCGATTTCCGCTTTCAGCGCGGTTTCCTTGGCTTTGCTGTCGGCGTCGAAGTTCAGGCCGTCCGGGGTCATGACCGCATTGAACGAGGTGTATTCCTTCTCGCCGATGCGCACCTTGGCGATCGCGCCGGCTGGCGCGTCTTCCTTGGTGTAGCTGACCGAGGACTGGGTCAGCATGCCGGAGGCAATATCGCAGGACGACGGGAATTTCTTGGTGCCGGTCAGGTTGAACTGGAAGTGGCAGGATTGCGGATCGGCAACGACGACCACTGGCGAGCTTTGCAGCGCGGCTTCGAGGGCCGGGTTGGCGTAGTGGGTGATGCCCTTGAAGATCGGGAAGTAGGTGACCGCGGCAATCGCGCAGCCCGCCAGGATGATCCATTTACGGCCGATCTTGTCCGACAGCGTACCGAATACGATGAAGAACGGCGTCGCCAGCAGCAGCGAAATGGCGATCAGGATGTTGGCGGTGGCGCCGTCGACCTTGAGCGTCTGGGTCAGGAAGAACAGGGCGTAGAACTGGCCGGTGTACCACACCACTGCCTGGCCCATGGTCAGGCCGACCAGTGCGAGGAAGACGATCTTGGCGTTCTTCGGCTTGAGGAAGGCTTCCGACAGCGGTGCCTTGGAGGTCTTGCCTTCGGCTTTCATCTTGGCAAACGCCGGCGATTCGTTCATCGACAGGCGGATCCAAACGGACACGCCCAGCAGCAGGACGGAAACCAGGAACGGGATGCGCCAGCCCCATGCGGCGAACTCGGGTTCGCCGAGGGCGGTACGCGTGCCCAGGATCACCAGCAGCGACAGGAACAGGCCCATGGTGGCGGTGGTCTGGATCCAGGAGGTGAAGAAACCGCGCTTGCCGTGCGGCGCGTGCTCGGCCACATAAGTTGCCGCGCCGCCGTACTCGCCGCCCAGTGCCAGGCCCTGCAGAATGCGCAGGGTGACCAGGATGATTGGCGCGGCAATGCCGATGCTGGCGTAGCTCGGCAGCAGGCCCACGAAGAAGGTCGATGCGCCCATCAGCAGGATGGTGACCAGGAAGGTGTACTTGCGGCCGATCATGTCGCCGAGGCGGCCGAACACCAGCGCCCCGAACGGACGCACGATGAAGCCGGCGGCGAAGGCGAGCAGGGCGAAGATGAAGGTGGTGGTGGGATCGCCGACGAAAAACTGCTTGGCGATGATCGGCGCGAGCGCGCCGTACAGGTAGAAGTCGTACCATTCGAACACCGTGCCCAGGGAAGAGGCAAAAATGACCTTGCGTTCTTCCTTGGTGAGTCCCTCGGCGGCGGGATTCCCCCTGCGCCCGTCGATCGCGTTGCCGGGTGTGATTGCCATATGTGTCTCCGTGTTTAATATAGTTATTGCGTCATCGGAATAGCCGTATGTATCCAGCTAGGTCCGAGTGTGGACTGCGAAACTTACGCGATGCTTGCTTGGAACTTACATGGAACTTACTTTTTCGATATCGAAAAAGCAGGTGTTTTGTGTAAATACAATCATCTGTTGTCGGAGGGGATTTGTGGGCATGCGCCATGGGTTTTTCAGAGGTGCCCGGCCGCGCCCGATGCGGTGCCAGCGCCGCCGATGCTCGGCATCGCAGCAGTTCAAGCGGCGCGCAGCGTGGCCAACAGAAAGAATTTCGGAAAGCCGAGATGATCATCAGCTCAGGCCGGCTGGCCGAGGTGTTTCGCCGCCTCGCGCCGGGTCAGCGGCGACAGCGCCTCGCCCTGCGCCAGCAGGAATGCGCGTACCGCCGCCGGGTCATGGCGGGCGTAGTCGCGCAAGCCCCAGCCGATCGCCTTGCGGATGAAAAAATCGTCCTCGTGCGCCAGCCGCGCCGCATAGCCGAACAGCCGCGCCGGATCGGTGTCGGCGCGCCACCCCAGCTGATGCAGCATGGCGACGCGGCGCGTCCACAGGTCCGCGTGGCGCACGGCCTCGTCCATGCGCGGCTGGCGCAGCGCCCTGTCCGCGCGCACCACTGTGCCGGTCACGACCGCCAGCGCATCGACCGTGTCCCACCACGAGGCCTGGCGCGCCAGCGCGAGCAGCGCATCGATGTGCGCGCAGTCGAGCCGCTTTGCATGGGCGGCGAGCAGGTCGATGGCGGCATACTGGCATTCGCGCTGCGGCGCCCGCCACAGCGCGGCGGCGGCGTCGAGCAGCACATCGGCATCGGCACCCTTGAGGCTGCGCACCAGCGGCGCGATCGCCGCGCGCCGCGCCGGCGTGGGGACGCCGTGGAAGGCGAACTGGCCGCGCATGTAGGCGCTCATGCGCGCCGCCTGCGCCGGATCGGCCAGCGCGGCCAGCGTTGTTTTCATTTGTTCGGCAATACGCATGGTCGGGTTTTTCGAGGCGTTGGGGGAGGGCGCGATTGCTGCAAATAATTTTGCGAACGACCGTACTAAAATGTGCTATTCTCGTAGCGATCAACACAGCGCATTGCGCATACTAATCCAACTCAGGAGACACAAATGATAGATGCCGTCATCGTATCGACCGCCCGCACCGGCCTGGCCAAATCGTGGAAAGGTGCGTTCAACATGACGCACGGCGCCACTCTCGGCGGCCATGTGCTGCAGGCCGCCATCGCGCGCGCCGGGATCGAGCCGGGCGAGGTGGAGGATGTCATCATCGGCTGTGCCAATCCGGAAGGCGCCACCGGCGCCAACATCGCGCGCCAGATCGCCTTGCGCGGCGGCTGCCCGGTGTCCACGGCCGGCATGACGGTCAACCGTTTCTGCTCGTCGGGCCTGCAGACCATCGCCCTGGCGGCGCAGCGCATCATTGCCGGCGAGGGCGATATCTACGCCGCCGGCGGCGTCGAATCGATTTCCTGCGTGCAGCAGGAGATGAACCAGCACATGCTGGCCGATCCCTGGCTCAAGGAACACAAGCCGGAAATCTACTGGCCCATGCTGCAAACGGCCGAAACCGTCGCCAGGCGCTATAACATCGGGCGCGACCGCCAGGACGAATATGGCGTGCAGAGCCAGCAGCGTGCCGCCAATGCCCAGGCCGCCGGCCTGTTCAACGCCGAAATCGTGCCGATGACCACCACCATGGGCGTGGCCGACAAGGCCTCGGGCATGCTGCTCACGCGCGAAGTGACCATCGGCGCCGACGAAGGCATCCGTGCCGACACCACGCTCGAAGCCGTTTCCAAGATCCGCAGCGCGGTGCCGGGCGGCGTGATTTCGGCCGGTAACGCCAGCCAGTTCTCGGACGGCGCCTCGGTTGCCATCCTGATGAGCAGCAATGTCGCGCAAGCGCGCGGCCTGCAGCCGCTCGGCATCTTCCGTGGCTTTGCCGTGGCCGGATGCGAGCCGGACGAGATGGGCATCGGCCCCGTGTTTGCGATTCCCAAGCTGCTGAAAAAGGCGGGCCTGTCGGTGGCCGACATCGGCCTGTGGGAACTGAACGAAGCGTTCGCGGTCCAGGTCTTGTACTGCGCCGACCGCCTCGGCATCCCGATGGACCGCCTCAACGTCAACGGCGGCGCCATTGCCGTCGGCCATCCCTACGGCGTCTCCGGCGCCCGTTTGGTCGGTCACGCCCTCATCGAAGGCAAGCGCCGTGGCGTCAAGTACGTCGTTGCCACGATGTGCATCGGTGGCGGCCAGGGCGCCGCAGGCCTGTTCGAAGTCGTCTGATCCACGCCGGGGCGCGCCGCTCCGGCGCCGCCCCGCTTCCAACCCGGGACACTAGATGCAATCAAAGATATTGTCGCGCCGCGACCTCGACTTCCTGCTCTACGAATGGCTGGATGTCGAGGCGCTGACCGCGCGTCCGCGCTTTTCCGACCACAGCCGCGAAACCTTCAACGCGGCCATCGATACCGCCGAACAGATCGCCACCGACCTGTTTGCGCCGCATAACAAAAAGAACGATCAGCACGAGCCGCATTTCGATGGGCAGACGGTGACGATCATTCCCGAAGTAAAAACCGCACTCGACGCCTTTTCCGCCGCCGGCCTGATGGCGGCCGGGCAAGACTACGAATTCGACGGCATGCAGCTGCCCTGCGTGCTGGAAAAAGCGGTGACTGCCTATTTTACGGCTGCCAACGTGGCCACCTCGGCCTATATCTTCCTTACCATCGGCAACGCCAACACCTTGCTCAAGACGGCCACGCCGCAGCAGATCGCGCGTTTCGTGCGGCCTTTGTATGCGGGCAAGTTCTTCGGGACGATGTGCCTGTCGGAACCGCAGGCCGGTTCCAGCCTGTCCGACATCAGCACCCGCGCCGAACCGGACCCGGTCGACGGCCCCGACGGCGAGCGCCAGTACCGCCTGTCCGGCAACAAGATGTGGATTTCCGCAGGCGAGCACGAGCTCGCAGGCAATATCGTGCACCTGGTGCTGGCCAAGATTCCCGGTCCGGACGGCCGCCTGATTCCGGGCGTTAAGGGCATCTCCCTGTTCATCGTGCCCAAGTTCCTGGTCGGCGACGATGGCGAGCCGGGCGAACGCAACGACGTCGTGCTGGCCGGCCTGAACCACAAGATGGGCAACCGCGGCACCACCAACTGCCTGCTCAACTTCGGCGAAGGCCGCTACAAGCCGCTCGGCAAGGCCGGTGCGGTCGGCTACCTGGTCGGCCAGCCGCACCAGGGCCTGGCGAATATGTTCCACATGATGAACGAAGCGCGCATCGGCGTGGGCCTGGGCGCGGCCGTGCTGGGCGTGACCGGCTACCTGCACGCGCTCGATTACGCGCGCAGCCGTCCGCAAGGGCGCCATCCGGCCGAAAAAGACCCGGTCAAGCCGCAGTTGCCGATCATCGAACACACCGACGTGCGGCGCATGCTGCTGGCCCAGAAAGCCTACGCCGAAGGCGCCATGGCGCTGGTGCTGTACTCGGCGCGCCTGGTCGACGAGCAGCGCACCGCGCCCGATGCGGATGCGCGCGCCCACGCCGGCCGCCTGCTCGACTTCCTCACGCCGATCACCAAATCGTGGCCGTCGCAGTGGTGCGTGGAAGCGAACAGCCTGGCCATCCAGGTACACGGCGGCTACGGCTACACGCGCGAATACAATGTCGAACAGTTCTACCGCGACAACCGCCTCAACGCCATCCATGAGGGCACGCACGGCATCCACGGGCTCGACCTGCTGGGCCGCAAGGCATCGATCCAGGAAGGTGCGCTGTTCAAGGCCATCGGCGGTGAAATTGCCGCCACGATTGCCAGGGCGCGCGCGGCGGATGTGTCGGTGGACCTGCACGCCAACGCCGACCTGCTCGAAGAGCAATGGCAGCGCATCGCCGGCGTCACCAAGACGCTGTACGCGGCCGGCGACATGAACAAGACCCTGGCCAACGCCAGCCTGTACCTGGAAGCGGTCGGCCACACCGTGGTCGCCTGGATCTGGCTGGAACAGGCGCTGGTGGCCACGCGTGCGCTGTCGGCGTCGCCGTCCGCCGACGACAGCAACTTTTATCACGGCAAGCTGCAAGCGAGCCGTTATTTCTTCCACTGGGAGCTGCCCAAGGTCCAGCAACAGCTCGACCTGCTGGCCAGCATCGACACCACCACGCTCGACATGCAGGATGCGTGGTTCTGAGGACCGACCGAACAATGATCAAACACATCGTCATGTGGAAGCTGAAGGACTTTGCCGAAGGCGCCGACCGCGCCACCAACGCGCGCAAGATGAAGGAGCAGCTCGAAGCGTGCAGGAATATCGTGCCGGGCATGTTCGCCTTCGACGTCGCGCTGGCCCAGCCGGGCCTGGAAGCGACCTACGACGTGGTGCTGTACTCGGAATTTGCCGACCAGGAAGCCTTGAAGGCGTACGCCGGGCATCCGACCCACCACGCACTCAAACCATTCTTTGGCGCCATTCGTGAAGCGCGCCAATGCATGGATTACCACATCTGAACACGACAGCAGACCAACAAGGACAAGCGATGCGCACTACGCAAGAATTATTTTCCCTCGCCGGCAAGACGGCACTGATCACCGGCGGCTCGCGCGGACTGGGCCTGCAAATGGCCGAAGCGCTGGGCGAGCAGGGCGCCAAAATCGTCATCTCCTCGCGCAAGCAGGCCGACCTGGACGAAGCGTGCGCCCATCTGAAGGCGCGCGGCATCGATGCCAGCGCCATCGCCGCCGACCTGGCGCAGGAAGCGCACATCCAGCCGCTGGTGGACGAAACGATGAAGCGCCTCGGCCACATCGACATCCTCATCAACAACGCCGGCGCCAGCTGGGGTGCGGCGGCCGAAGACTATCCGGTCGAGGCCTGGGACAAGGTCATGAACCTGAACATCCGCAGCATCTTTCTGGTGACGCAGGCGGTCGGCAAGGCATCGATGATTCCGCGCAAATACGGCCGCATCGTCAACATCGCTTCCATCGCCGGCCTGGCGGGCAATCCGCCGGGGACCATGAAAACCATCGCCTACAACACCTCCAAGGGCGCGGTGGTCAACTTCACCCGCACCCTGGCCGGCGAGTGGGGCCCGTACGGCATTACGGTGAACGCCATCGCGCCGGGATTCTTCCCGTCCAAGATGACCAAGGGCGTGCTGGAGAGCATCGGCGAAGAAGCGCTGGCCAGGAATGCGCCGCTGGGCCGCATCGGCGACGACGAGGATTTAAAAGGGGCAACCTTGCTGTTCGCGTCCGACGCGGGCAAGCACATCACCGGCCAGACGCTGGCGGTGGACGGCGGAGTATCGGCGGTATGACGGCCGCCACCTACCAGCGCGTGGTCCTGGCGTCGCGTCCGCGCGGCGAAGTCCAGCCAGATAACTTCCGCATCGAGAGCGCGCAACTGCCCGAGCTGGCCGACGGCCAGGTGCTGGTGCGCAACCATTACCTTTCGCTCGATCCGTACATGCGCGGGCGCATGAGCGAAGCGAAGAGCTACGCGGCCTCGCAGGCGATCGGCGAGACCATGATCGGCGGCACGGCCGGCGAGGTGCTGGCATCGAAACATCCCAAGTTTGCCGTCGGCGACAAGGTGGTCGGCATGCTGGGCTGGGCCGAGATGGGCGTGGCCGACGGCGCCACCTTGCGCCGTGTCGACACCACGCACATTCCGCTGTCCGCCTACCTAGGCGTGGTCGGCATGCCGGGCATGACCGCCTGGTACGGCCTGAACCAGATCATGATGCCGAAAGAGGGTGAGACCATTCTCGTCTCGGCCGCCAGCGGCGCGGTCGGCAGCGCGGTGGGCCAGCTGGCCAGGCTGAAAGGCTGCCGCGCGGTCGGGATCGCCGGCGGGCCTGAAAAATGCGCCTACGTCGTCGACGAGCTCGGCTTCGATGCCTGCATCGACTACAAGGCCGGCAAGCTGGCCGAGGACCTGGCCGCCGCCACGCCGGACGGCATCGACGCCATTTTCGAGAACGTCGGCGGGGCCGGCTTCGACGCCGCCTTGCCGCGCATGAATGCCTTCGGCCGGATCGCCCTGTGCGGCCTGATCGCCGGCTACAACGGCGACGAGGTACCGATCCGCAATATGCGCTACATGCTGACCAGCCGCCTGACGGTGCGCGGTTTCATCGTCAGCGAGCACATGGACCTGTGGCCGCAAGGATTGGGCGAACTGGGCCAGCTGGTGGCGGGCGGCAAGATCAAGTATCGCGAAACGGTGGCGCCAGGCCTGGCATCGGCGCCGGACGCCTTCATCGGCCTGCTCAAGGGCCGCAACTTCGGCAAACAACTGGTAAAGCTCATCTGACATGAAAAACTTCCAAGACAAAGTCGCCGTGATCACCGGCGGCGCGAGCGGCCTCGGCCGCGAATTCGCGAAGCGTGCCGCCGGCCTCGGCATGAAGCTGGTGCTGGCCGACGTGCAGCAGGATGCGCTCGACGCCACCCGGGCCGAGCTCGAAGGCGAGGGCGCCCAGGTGCTGGCCATGATCTGCGACGTGCGCAAGGGCGAGCAGGTCCAGGCGCTGGCGGACGCCACCATGGCGCGCTACGGCGCGGTGCATCTGGTGTTCAACAATGCGGGCGTGGGCTCGGGTGGCTTGATCTGGGAAAATTCCGAAGCCGATTGGGAATGGGTGCTTGGCGTCAACCTGTGGGGCGTGATCCATGGCGTGCGCATTTTCACGAAGCTGATGCTCGACTGCGCCAAGGACGATCCCCAGTACGAAGGGCATATCGTCAACACGGCATCGATGGCGGGCCTGCTGAACGCGCCGACCATGGGCGTGTACAACGTGTCCAAGCATGCGGTGGTGTCCTTGACCGAAACCTTGTACCAGGACTTGCAGCTGGTGGAAGCGCCGGTCGGGGCGTCGGTGCTGTGCCCGTATTTTGTACCGACCGGCATCAGCCAGTCGCACCGCAACCGGCCCGAGGACGTCAAGATGACGGGCGGGCCGACCGCCAGCCAGAAGGCGGCGCAGGCGATGACGGTCAAGGCGGTCGAGTCGGGCAAGGTGTCGGCCGGCGACGTGGCGCAGATCACCTTCGACGCGATCCGCGACGGGCAGTTCTACATCTATTCGCATCCGGGCGCGCTGGGCAATGTCGGCGAGCGGATGGACGAGATCGTCAAGGGCATCAATCCGGGCGACCCGTACAAGGCCGCGCCGCATATCCGCGATATGTTGCGGGCCAAGATGAAGGGCTAGGCCGGCCGAGGGGCAGGTGGCAACGGTGCGTTGGCGCTAGTGCATATTTGGCCGGTGCTTCGCCAGAACCTCACACGGCGCCACCGGTGGCGATTGCGTTCAATACTTGAGGAGCGGTCGGTCAGCTGTCATTTACCCACCCTCGCAAGGCTTGTCACGCCAGCATCCGCTCGTGCAATTCCGCCGGGGCATCGTCATACAGCTTGACCACGGTCGAGGTGCGCGTGCCGTACCCCGGAATCTCGATGCACACCGCCGACAGCCCGCGTTCCAGGTCGAGCGCGATGCCCGTGTCGGGCAAGCGCATGTCGGCCGCGCGCGTGGTATCGGCCAGCATTTCGAAGTACGCGTCTTCGGGCGCGCCCTGGCACAGCAGACTGGCAAACTGCGCCTTGGTCCGCACCACTTTCGGCCACGGCGCATCGAGCAAGCTGTTGGAAATGCCGTAAATTCCCGGCTCCAGCGCCTGCCCGTTGCGCGCGTCGCCGCTGCCGCGATTCGAAAACCAGTACATGCCGGTCCGGTCGCCCAGCACCAGGTTAAAACCGTTGTACGCCCCGCTGCCGTCGGCAATCTGCGCGATGTACTCGGCGGCCGTCATCGCGCCCGCCAGGAAGTCGGCCACCAGCGCCCCGCGCGAAGGCGCATCGGTACGGCGTTCCTCGGGCGCACGGATATTGGTCAGCGCCGCAAAGCGCGGACCGTTCGCGCCCTCCTGCGTGATGCCCATCCAGCTGCCGCCGAACTTGAGGTCGCGCCCGGCATAGATGTTCGGATGCTCGGGCCAGATGCCGGCCGGCGCGGTCGGGCGGTCGTAGAATTCGTCGCGGTTGGCGGCGGCGATCAGGGGCACGCCGGGAACGACCTGCCATGCAAAAACAATCAGGCACATGTGCTTATATCCGTAAAAACTTCCGTGTGGCGCGGGCCATCGGTGAACTCATCCAGTCCAGCCTGCCGGACCGCCTGCGCCAATGCAATGTCGAACCCCTCAGGGGTGGCAAGGTAGATTTCCATCCAGGTCTGGCGTGCATCGGACGAGCCCGGACGGCGCTTGACCGTGCCCGCCACGCCCGTTTGCGAAGCCAGCCCGGCCTGCATCGCGCGCACGCGCGGAGCAAGCTGCGCCGCGTGCTCGTCGCGCACCTTGTAGTAAATATACAGGTCGACCATGGCAGTCTAGAGGTCGAGGGCGTCGAGCGCGTAGGGCATGGGCAGCATGCGCAGCGGCACGCCGCTGGCCGAGCCGAGGCGCACGTCGCCCTGCTCGATGGCGGCCAGCTTCATTTCCACCAGCGCATCGACGCCACCGGCGCCATTCGGCGCGCTGTTGACGATCATGCCGCATGGCTGGTCGGGGTCGTCGACGGCGAACACCTCGTCGCCAGCCTGGGCCGGCGCGTTGATGGTCGCCAGCGCGGTGCGGCGCTTGAGCTTGCCCAGATACTGGCTGCGGGCCACGATTTCCTGGCCCGGATAGCAGCCTTTCTTGAAATTCACGCCACCCAGCAACTCGAAATTGACCATCTGCGGAACGAACTGTTCCTGGGTGCGCAGCGTTACCTGGGGCACGCCGGCATGGATCTCGGCCAGGCGCCAGGCATCGCTGCCGGCCTGGCGCAGGGCGGCCGAGAGCGCCGGCCAGGCTGCCTGGGCCGCTTCGGGTGTCGCCAGCCACTGGTAGCGGGCCGCGCCGAAGGCGTCGGCCACGCGCACCAGGGTGCCGAGCGCGTGATCGATGCGGGAATAGGGCGTGGCCGGCAAGCTGCCGAACAGGGGCAGCAGCGCGCCATCGGCCGCGGCCCCGCCAATGCCCAGCAGCACCAGCCCGGCGCCAGCGTCGCTGAGCCTGGCCTTGGCGCGCAGCACGAACATCGACAGGCGCTTTTGCAGCGCCGGCTGGAGTTCGCGCGCCAGCTGCAGGAATACCGACTCGCCGCTGCGCCACATCAGGAAGGTCGCCTGCAGGCGGCCCTTGGGCGTGCAGTAACCCGCCAGGCGCACATCGGCCAGGCCCAGGTGTTCGACGTCGTTGGTCAGCTGATTGTGCAGGAAACTGGCGGCATCGTCGCCGCTGACGGCGATCAGGCCCTGGTCGGTGATGGGGGCGACAAAGCCCATCGCCAGCTCGGGAGCGGTGAGCGCATGGCCGAAATCGGGCACGTGGCCCGAGCCGTCGGCGGCGAGTTGCGCGCCCTGCGACGAGAGATATTCATTCCAGTTGTTCATAAATTCCAAATATTTCCCGGTTTAAGCTTTATCATTACGGGCTCATTATAGAGATGTCGCGAAAATCGCGCCGGACACGGCGTAAAACCACAGAATCGGGTACGGACTTGTTCAAAAAACTTCTCATATTGATCCTCCTGCTGTGTACCGCAGCGATGATGGTCTTCTTCAACTGGGCCAAGGAGCCGATCACCACAGCCGGCGAGCCGATCGCGTTCACGATCCATCCCGGCAGCAGCGTGGTCACGGCCGCCCAGGAGATCGCCGACGCCGGCGTGCCGGTCAACCCCTACATGCTGTCGTTGCTGGCGCGCGCCACCCAGACGGCGTCGAAGATCAAGGCCGGCAGCTACGAGCTCAAGCCCAACACCTCGCCGCGCCGCCTGCTCGACCAGCTGGTGCGCGGCGAATTCGCCCAGGAATCGCTGACCATCATCGAAGGCTGGACCTTCAAGCAGATGCGCCAGGCGGTGGCCGCCAACAAGGGCCTCAAGCACGACACGGCAAGCCTGTCCGATACCGAGCTGCTGGCCAGGATCACCACCGACTACAAGGCGGCCGAAGGTTTGTTCTTCCCGGACACCTACCTGTTCGCCAAGGGATCGAGCGACATGCATATCTACAAGCAGGCGCACACCCTGATGATGAACCGGCTCGGCGCCGCCTGGGAAAAGCGCGACCCCAGCCTGCCTTACGAAAACGCCTACCAGGCGCTGGTGATGGCCTCGATTGTCGAAAAAGAAACCGGGCAGAAGTCCGAGCGCGCCATGATCGCCGGCGTCTTCGTGAACCGCCTGCGCCTGGGCATGATGCTGCAGACCGACCCGACCGTCATCTACGGCATGGGCGACAAGTATGCCGGCAACATCCGCAAACGCGACCTCGAAACCGACACCCCTTACAATACCTATACGCGCACCGGCCTGCCGCCGACCCCGATTGCCTTGCCTGGCGTGCAATCGCTGGCGGCGGCGATGGGCCCGGCCAAGACCGACGCCCTGTATTTCGTGGCGCGCAAGGATGGCACCAGCCAGTTTTCCAGTAATCTGTCCGACCATAACCGGGCAGTGAATCAATATCAACGATAGGCGTTTCCCGTTCCATGACCGACAGTACCGCCTCAAAAGGCAAGTTCATCAGCTTTGAAGGCATCGACGGCGCCGGCAAGTCCACCCACATCGGCTTTGTGGCCGCGACCCTGGCGGCGCGGGGCAAGCGCGTCGTGTCCTCGCGCGAGCCGGGCGGCACCGCGCTCGGCGAAAAGCTGCGCGACCTGCTGCTGCACGAAAAAATGCACCTCGAAACCGAGGCGCTGCTGATGTTCGCCAGCCGCCGCGAGCACATCGCGCAAGTCATCGAGCCGGCCCTGGCGCGCGGCGACTGGGTCATCTCGGACCGGTTCACCGACGCCAGCTTTGCCTACCAGGGCGGCGGACGCGGCCTCGACCGCGCCAAGATGGAAGCGCTGGAGCAGTGGGTCCACCCGCACTTGCAACCGGACCTGACCCTGCTGTTCGACGTGCCGCTCGACGTGGCCCGCGCCCGCCTCGACGCGACCCGCACCCTCGACAAGTTCGAACAGGAAAAAGCCGATTTTTTTGCCGCTTGCCGCAATGAATACCTGCGCCGCGCGGCCCAGTTCCCGGCCCGGATCGTGGTCATCGATTCCACGCAATCGATTGCGCAGATCCAGGCCGCGCTCGGCGACATCCTCGACAAACTGCTGCAAGTGATTGATTAAACAAGACTATCGCGATGAGTAAGAGAATTTATCCCTGGCAGGAAAGCGCATGGCAGCAGTTGCAGCTGATGCGCGAGCGCCTGCCGCACGCGATCCTGTTCCATGGCGCCGCCGGCACCGGCAAGGCCGATTTCATCGAAGCCTTTGCCCAGTCCCTGCTGTGCGAGAACGTGCGCCAGGACGGCCACGCCTGCGGCGGCTGCGCTTCCTGCGGCTGGTTTTCCCAGCAAAACCACCCGGACTACCGCCGTGTGCGGCCCGAGGCGCTGGAAGACGAGCCGCCGGCAGAAGGCGAGGAGGGCGCCGACTCCGATGGCGGCAAAAAATCCAAGTCGACCAAGGCGCCGTCGAAAGAGATCAAGATCGAGCAGATCCGCGCGCTGGCCGACTTCATGAACATTTCCACCCACCGCCAGGGGCTGCGGGTGGTGGTCGTGTATCCGGCCGAAGCGCTTAACATGCCGGCCTCCAACGCCTTGCTCAAGACGCTGGAAGAGCCGCCCCCGGAGACGGTGTTCCTGCTCTCCTCGAACAGCCTGGACCGGCTGCTGCCGACCATCCTGTCGCGCTGCCGCAAATTCGCCCTGCCGATGCCCGACCACGCCGCCGCCCTGGCCTGGCTCAAGGAGCAGGGACTGCCTGATGCCGACAGCTGGCTGCGCGAACAGGGCGGCGCGCCGCTGGCCGCGCTGGCCCAATCCGACACGGGGAACCGCGAGGATCTGGAAGCACTATTGCAATGCCTGGCCCATCCCAGCATCGATGGCGCGCTGCGGACTGCCGACAAATTAAGCAAAGCGCCCCTGTCGACGTTGGTTTCTTGGTTGCAGCGCTGGCTTTACGATCTGTTTTCCTACAAACTAGCGGGTAGTATCCGGTATTATCCACGTTACCAGAAGGAACTCGCCGTGCTTGCTGGCAAAGTGCACACCGCGAACCTGCTGCGCGCGATGAAAAACGCAAACGACCGGCGCGCGATCGCGGACCATCCGCTGTCGCCGAAACTGTTTGTCGAAGAACTGTTGCTTGATTACACTGCATGCTGTACTTGAAAGGAATTTAATGTCTGGCAACCCCACTGACCCGAGCGCTCCGCAAATCACGCGTCCCTCGGTCCTGTCGCTTGCCATCAAGGAAAAGGCGGCGCTGTATGCCGCGTATATGCCTTTCCTGCGCAACGGCGGCATGTTCGTGCCCACCGTGAAGCCGTACAAGATCGGCGATGAGATTTACCTGATTCTGGCGTTGATGGACGATACCAACAAGTACCCGATCGCAGGCAAGGTGGCCTGGATCACGCCTGCCGGCGCCAACAATAACAAGGCGCAAGGCATCGGCGTGCATTTCCCCGAGGACGAAACCGGCCAGCGCGCCAAGTTGCGCATCGAAGAGATCCTGGGCGCGGCCCTGCGTTCCTCGCGCGCCACGCACACGCTGTAACCCCCTTTAACCTGACTGTCGCCGCCCGCCGTATGCCGTCTTTCGTTCACCGTGTTGCCCGTCCCGACGACCTGCCTGTCATCGTCGACATTTACAATTCGACAATCGCCTCGCGCGAAGTGACGGCCGATACCGAGCCGGTGTCGGTGGCCTCGCGCCAGCAATGGTTCGACGACCACGATCCGGAACGGCGCCCCCTATGGGTGCTGCACGCGGCCGACGACACGAGCGCCAGCCCGGCCGTGATCGGCTGGATGTCGTACTCCAACTTCTACGGCCGCCCGGCCTACTCGGGCACCGCCGAACTGTCGATTTATATCGCGGAAAGCTGGCGCGGCAAGGGCATCGGACGCTATTGCCTGGAGCAGGCCATTGCCTACGCGCCCAATATTGCCGTCCATACCTTGCTCGGTTTCATTTTCGGCCACAACGCGCCGAGCCTGGCGCTGTTCAAGAAGTTCGGCTTCGATACCTGGGCCAATCTGCCGCGCGTGGCCAAGCTCGACGGTGTCGAGCGCGACCTGATCATTCTGGGCAAGCGTGTAGCCTAGCGTTTACAATGGCGGGATGTATATCGACTCCCACTGCCATATCAATTTCCCCGAGCTTGCCGAGCGCATGCCCGAGATCCTCGCCAAGATGGCGGACAACAAGGTCACCCACGCTTTGTGCGTGTCGGTCGACCTGCCGGATTTTCCGCAGGTGCTGGCCCTGGCCAGGGAATATCCCCACATCTACGCCTCGGTCGGGGTCCATCCCGATTACGAGGACACGCCGGAACCCTCGGTCGACCAGCTGGTCGAACTGTCGGCGCACCCGAAAATCGTCGCGATCGGCGAAACCGGCCTCGACTATTTCCGCCTCCAGGGCGACCTGGAGTGGCAGCGCGAGCGCTTCCGCGTGCATATCCGTGCTTCAAGGATCACGCGCAAGCCCCTGATTATCCACACCCGCGCCGCCAGCGAAGACACCATCCGCATCATGCGGGAAGAGGGCGCCGGTACCGACAAGGGTGGCGTGGCCGGGGTCATGCATTGCTTTACAGAATCGCTGGAAGTGGCCGAGGCCGCCATTGCGATGGGTTTTTACATCTCGTTTTCGGGCATCGTCACCTTTAAAAGCGCCAAGGAGCTGCATGCCGTGGCCAAAGCCGTCCCGCTCGAGCGCATCCTGATCGAGACCGACTCGCCTTACCTGGCGCCGGTGCCGCACCGGGGCAAGATGAACGAACCGGGTTTCGTGTGCCACGTGGCCGAATATCTGGCGGCGCTCAAGGATGTGCCGCTCGCCACCGTAGCGCAGCAGACGACCGACAATTTCTTCAATCTTTTCAACGTTGTACGGGATGAAGTGAAGGTCGAATCTGGAAGTGTGCAATAGTTAAAGCAGTTTCGAGGTTTTTTGATTTTCCTTAATCAATTCAAGGGGCTAGGGCGTTAACCTCATGTTGAATATGATGACTGCTTCGGTGCTCGCCGCCGTCCTTGCAGGGGGCAGCGCGAGCGCCACGGCCGAGCCGGTGCGCGACTTCGTCGTGGCCGCCCAGATGGACAACGCGTCGATGGTGCGCAAGCTGCTCAAAAACGGCGGCAACCCCAACACGGTCGATCCCATCACCGGCCAGAGCGTGCTGATCCTCGCCCTGCGCGAGGGCGCCAACGACGTCGTCATGCTGTTGCTGGCCCAGCCCGGCATCGACCTCGAACTGGCCGCGCCCAACGGCAACCGCGCGCTGATGATGGCCGCTTTCAAGCGCAACAAGCCGGCGCTGCTGGCCTTGCTGGCCAAAGGCGCGATCGTCACCTATCCCGGCTGGACCCCGCTGCATTACGCGGCCGCCGGCGGGGACGAGGAGATCGTCCGCATCCTGCTCGAGCACCACGCGTATATTGACGCCGAAACGCCCAGCAAGCTGACCCCGCTGATGATCGCCGCGCGCGAGGGCCACGAATCGGCCGCCGGGGTACTGCTGCAGGAAGGCGCCGACGCCACCCTCAGGAACAACGAGAGCCTGACCGCCGTCCAGATCGCCGAGCGGGCCGACAAGCCGCGCATCGCCGCCGCCATTGCCGCCCATCTGGCCCAGGCCCGGCGCGAGCCCTGACGGCTCGGCCGCGCCTGCAAGCGTCGAACTGGCACGGAAAAGCGAGTTATCTCGCCGCATCGAAAAGCACCCAGGTTGTCGATAATGAAGACGTCGTACTGATCAAGCCAAGCAAGGGCGCAGGACGGCCTGGCCGCCAATCCAAAGGGAAAACTATGCTGAACGAACGCGAAATCGAAAGCTGCTATCTGGGGCAGTTCATTCCTGTCCATTATCACCACAATATGTTGATGGACCAAAACCGGATGCACGGTTTCAAGTCGGCGATCCATTACGCGGTTTTCCCTGGCGCCAAGGTGCTGGAACTCGGGGGCGGCACCGGCGTGCTGTCCTGGTTCGCCGCCGCCAAGGCCGAAAAAGTCTATTGCGTCGAATTCAATCCGGACATGGTCAAGGAAGCGCGCAAGATGATGTCGATGAACCCCAACGGCCACAAGGTCGAGGTGGTGCATGCCGACGCCTTCGAATACCTGCCGCCGGAGCCGGTCGACATCGTCATCTGCGAAATGATCCACGTCGGCATGCTGCGCGAAAAGCAGGTGGAAGTGATCGAATCGTTCAAACGGCGTTACCTGGCGCGCTTTGGCGGCCCGCTGCCGCGCTTCCTGCCGGAAGCGGTCATCATGGCGGTCCAGCCCTTGCAGCAGGAATACGATTTCGAAGGCTTCTACGCGCCGATCGTGCAGTTCCAGGAAACCCATGTCATCCATCCCGGCACGGTCGAACTGGCGCCGCCGTCGGTGTACAGCATTCTCGACTTCAGCCAGCCGACCGACACCCGTATCGCCTGGCAAGGCAAGTTTGTTGTCGAAAAGAACGGTGTCGTCAACGCGATGCGTTTCATCACCAAAAATGTGCTGGCGGTCGTGAGCGAAGAGAACGCCACCATCGACTGGCTGAACCATTACATGACCTTGCCCTTGCAACAAGGAATCCAGTGCAAGGCCGGCGATGTGCTGCAGGTGAGTTTTCATTACCGCGCCGGCGGCGCGATTCCCGCGCTCGAAGCGGCCATCCGCGTCGACGTGCTGCACGCGGTGGCGCCGGAAACCGCCGAACGGGTCCGTGTCTACGCCTGATCGCCCCGGCCTGCCTGCCGATGCATTTGCCGCGCGGCAGGCAAGCCCGTAAAATGCGGGATTGACCGTTTAATTAAGTGCATATGGAAAAAATTGACCAGCGTTACCTCGTCCAGCAAAACAAACTCAGCGACGACGCGCTGAAACCGCCCGTGTTCGCCAAAGTCATGCGCAGCAAGGAAGGCAAGTTCGAAGGCGTTTCCTTTATCAAGAACAAGGAAAAAGCTACCGTCATGACCGTCGAGCAAGCCCAGGAAGTGATCGACTGGGCAACCAACAAGAAGTCCAACGCCCGCGAGTACGCCACCAAGATCATCTGCGTCGGCCAGTGACCGCCGGCGGGGCGGACCGTGGCGCTTCCGCTTATTTGCCTTGTTCCGCCGCGTTACGCCTCGTTCCGCCTCGTTCCGCTTTTTTCCCTTTTATCCGCGATTTGCGCACTTTGCGCGCCTCCTGGCGCGTTTGGTCGCACGCGCATTGCGGCGCGGCCCCCATGTCCTTACAGTGAACTCACCTGAACTTTTTCCATAGGGAGAAAACGATGTTGAGTTTCCTGGTGTGGCTGGTGGTTCTCTTCCTCTGCTGGCCGTTGGCCCTGCTTGCACTCGTGCTGTATCCGCTGGTGTGGCTGGTCCTGCTGCCGTTCCGCCTGCTGGGCATGGGGGTCGACGCGGTCTTCGAACTGCTGCGCGCGATCGTCATGCTGCCGGCGCGCGTGCTGCGCGGCAGCCCGGGGCGCTGAAGGTCGCTCCCGGGCGCCGCCAGCCCCGGTTCAAGCGTGTTTCAGCTGCCGCTGCCCGGCGCCCGCCAGTCGGCGGGGCGACGCTGCGGCAACGCGCGCGGGCGCGTCCGGCCGTTGTGCGGCTGCTGCTGCCTCATTTCCGAGCGTAAAAATACTCATCGCCTGCACCAGGCTGGCCGCCTGCTCCTGCAAACTGCTCGAGGCGGCGGCGGTCTGCTCGACCAGGGCGGCGTTTTGCTGCGTCATGTCATCCATCTGGGTGACCGCATGGTTGATCTGCTCGATCCCGGCCCCTTGCTGGGCCGAGGCAACGGCGATCTCCGCCATGATGCTGGTGATGCGGGTCACGCTGTTCAGGATGTCGCCCATCGCGCTGCCGGCGTCGCTGGCCAGCTGGTTGCCCGCTTCCACCCGGTCCACGCTGTGATTGATCAGCACCTTGATTTCCTTGGCCGCCGAGGCGGAGCGCTGGGCCAGGTTACGGACCTCGCTCGCCACCACCGCGAAGCCACGGCCCTGTTCGCCGGCGCGCGCCGCTTCCACTGCCGCATTCAGGGCCAGGATATTTGTCTGGAAAGCAATGCCGTCGATGACCGAGATGATGTCGACGATCTTGCGCGAGCCGTCGTTGATGTCGCCCATGGTCTGCACCACCTGCGATACCACCGCCGCACCCTTGGTCGCCGCCTGCGAGGCGCCCAGCACCAGTTCGTTGGCCTGATGGGCGTTGTCGGCGTTCTGCCGCACAGTCGAGGTCAGTTCTTCCATGGACGAGGCCGTCTCTTCCAGGTTCGAGGCCTGCGATTCGAGGCGCGAGGAAACGTCGTTATTGCCCGAGGCAATATCGCGCGTGGCGGCGCTGATGTTTTCGATACTGTCGCGCACATCGCCCACGATGCCGCGCAGGCTGTCGTTCATCTCTTTCAGCGCGCGCAGCATGTGTCCGACTTCATTGTCGGCGCCGACCTCGAATTCGTTGACCAGGTTGCCGCTGGCGACGCTTTGCGCCACCGCCACCGCGTTGTTGAGAGGCACCGTCACAGCCCGCGTAACGAGCACCGTGAACCAGCCGGCGGCAGCCAGCAGCGCCAGCATGATGCCGGCCATGGTCCAGCGCTCCGTATGGAAATTGCCGATCTTGGCGACGAACATGGCGTCCAGATCGGTCTTGGCGGCAGTGTTCAGTGCGAACTGGGCATCGATGGCACTGGTGGCGGCCGCCACGTACTCGCTCGGGCTGTAGCTGAGCGTGTCGGGCTTGAGAATCTGTTCGTTCGCCAGCCCGGTGATGGTGGAGGACAGCGCGACCGCGTCGTTCATCAGCGGCGCGAGACTCTTGCCGATCGCCGGATTGTAGTTGACCGCCTTGCCGAAGGCATTCGAGGTCTGCAGCACGCGGTCGTTGATCTTGCCGATCATCGATGAAATGATCTGGCGCTCGTCCTGGCTGGCTTCTTTTTTCCCGAGCAAACCGGCGCCCTTGGCCCGCAGCTGTCCCAGCTCTTCGGTCAGATACGGCAACTGGTAATACATGGCCTGGATCAACTGGTAGGAATCCTTGTCCGGATCGAGGCTCAGCCCGTAGTAGTCGCCGATCAGTTCGTTCACCTTGAGCGCCTTGGACAGGAGGGCGGTGTGGGCGGCATAGCTTTGCGCCACCGACAAGGTCTTGCCGGCCACGCCCGCGCGCAAGGCATCCCATTCGCGCCGCGGTTCGGCCCAGCGCCGGGCGATGGCGGGATCGCTGATGTGTCCGATGAGGGTATCGACCGCCGCAAACGCCGCGTCGGCCTCCGCCTGCTTGGCCGTGCGCTTGTCTTCGGCCGCGCCGGTGCCGCCCAGCACCAGCGCCGACAGGCCCCGGTGCTGCTGCGTGTACTGGATTACCCGCAGCATGCTGGCCACCCCGGGCATGCCCGCCTGCTCGGAGGAATAGGCGGTCAAGCCCTTGGCCGCTTCCTTGATATACAAATAGGTCGGGATGCTGGCCAACAGGATACCCAGGATGCTGAGGATCAGATAGGTGTGCCACACCTTGAGTTTGCCGAGGTACGATTGCGCAGACATGATGACTCCTCCATAAGGCCGCTCACGACTGCGTCAAGCAAAGTTGCTTTGAGCAATCAGTGATTTCATCATAGCTTGATCAATCTCAATATGCACCAAATGTAACAGCTGAGCAGATAAATACATTGGCACAAAAAAGACATCCGATGTTGAATACTTAACAGACGGGGAGGGAGATGTCCCCTACAGTCAGGCACGAACACCCGCCTCCACGCGGAGCGGGCGTTCGTCTTTTCACTTTATAGGAAAACCATCATGCGCTTGGACATCTACCGCAGGGCCGAACACGACGGCAAGTACTCGTACCTGGCAGTTCCGCAGGATCGCAACATTCCGAATGAAGCGACCAATACCGATTGGGAAGTGGAGGCAAGGGCCTTCGAAATTCCCGACGAGGACGATCGCCTGGCCGACTATGCGATCGAGCACCTCAACGAGCAGATCGCCGAAAAAGGCTATGCCGTCACCGCGCTGATGAACTAGGCAGATCCTTCTTCTTGTCGTGGCAGGCGCTCATGCGCCTGCCTTTTCAGGCACGTCTAGTGGATGCCGAATGCTCCAGCATCCTGCGCCACACCCATCAGCAACGTCGGAACGGCGCTGGACGCCCCTTCCGCCTGGTTATAACCCGGGCTGCCGGCGTTGACGAAAACACCGGCAGTCACTTCCAGCAGCAGGTCCGAGTCGCGAAAGAGGATCTGGCCTTCCCGGGTCGCCACCGCATTTCCCGGCCCGGCGGGGTCGACAATCGAATAAAAGTCCGCCGAATGGCGATCCCAGCTTACCGCCGCATACACGTGGGTCTGCGCGACCGCATTGTCGGCATTGAACAGCGCGCCGATGCCGGCTGCGGTGGAGGTGGCGTCAGTCACTTCGGCGAACGTGATCGACTTGTCCACGGTCAGCGAATTGCTCAGGATTTCTCCGCCCAGCGCGCTCAGATCCACGTGATCGATGCCCGGACCGGTGAAGTCGAAGCCGACAATCCTGTCCAGGCCGAAATCGCGCCCGACGATCAAGGTGTGGTTGCTCGATTGCGCAGGCGTCGCACCTTCCACCGTATCGAGCATGACCAGGTCGACGCCCGGCCCGGGGAGAATCAGGTTATCGCTGGCAGTGTCCACGCTACCGGGGGAGGCGTCGAACAGGACCACATAATCGTCGCCTGCCCCGGCGTCGATGATGGCATCGCCCGTGCCCGACTTGCGGATCGCATCGTCGCCTTCGCCGCCGCCGATCCTGACATTGTTGTTGCGGTCCTGGTCGATGGCCCAGCCCTCCAGCCCCACTGCCGGTGGCAGGATGCGTACATTCAATTGGTCGTGGCCGGCGCCGCCCTGGACGTCGAAACGAAAATCTTCCTGGCCCGCAAGCCGGATAGCGCGGCTGCTCGCGATGGCGGCATCGATATCCACCGAGATGATGTCGCGATTGTTGCCACCAGTATATTGAAAGTCGATCGTCCCGGTGACCGAGCCGGTCTGGGTGCCGGGCGTTGCCAGATATTTCTTCGCGGACGCGGACGTGATCACGGCCGTCAGGTCGACTGCGCCGCTCATCGCACGGGCGTCGACCAGGCGCACATCGTGAAATCCGTAGGGTGCGCCCGGAGCGCCGCGCACGGCAAGGTCGCCTTTGATCGTGCCATTGGACAGGGTCACGATCTGCAGCATATTGTCGGTCGAATCGATCGACTGGAGCGAACTGCTGCGTTCCACGCTGATGTTGAAGGCTTCAAACCCGGAGCGCACGCGTGTCGACAAATACGGCGTGCCGCCGACGATCAGGTCGCCGCTGCTGGCGCCCCGGCCGACATTGTCCAGTTCGATAGTCCCGGTAATGAGGGGCACCGCACCGGAAGACAGGCCAGGCACCAGCGTGCCTTTCTCGCCGGCGCCCGGCATCAGCCAGCCTGCGCCGGGGGCGACGCCAAGGATGCCGGGGCCGGTATTGGCGATCACAATCTCGCGTCCGCTCAGCAACTGCCCGGTCCCGGTGTCGTAGGCCTGGAACGGCTCGCCCAGGCTGACGACCAGCTTTTCCAGCGCGGGCGTCGCGGCCACCTCGGCGCGGATCGCGCTCAACAATGCCTCGTAGGTCTGGGCCTGGTCGATGGCAGCCGACCGTATCTGCACCGGCATCTTGTTCAAAAGGAAGCGAAAGCCATCGTAGGGGCTCTCTTTCAGGGGCGGGCCGCCGGCTTCGCTGGCGGCGGTGTCCATCAGTTGCAGGCGCAACGTTGCCGGAGCGGCAGCAGGCATGCCCGCGCGCAGGGCATGGGGATTGAAATACACCGAAAAATCGGCATCCCCGGCAGTGCTGCCGACCATGGCGATGGTGACGTCTTCCGGCAGTTGCGCGGCGTTGATGTCGACGTTCCGAATGGTCAGGTCGCCATGGCTATGATCGTTTTCCCAGCGCGTCACCCCGTTCATGCGAGCGCCGTCGAGCACTGTCAGGCCGGCCGCGTCGGTGGTGCCGGCGGCATGCACGCGGATCTGCTCGACGCTGACGGTGGCCGGCATCGCGAGCTGGCTGTCCGCCGACGGACGCAGAAACGCGCGCAGGGTGTCGATACCATCGCCCCCGGCGACGCTGTCGCCTGCCTGTAGTGTATTGCCGTTGCCGACGAGGTCGGCCAGGAACAGATTCGCACGGGCGTCGCCTTCCAGCTTGTCGGCCCCCGCTGTCAGCTTGAACGCCGTATCCAGCTGGGCCAGGCCGCTGTCGATCGTCGCCTGGAAGGTCGATGGATCGCTGCTCGCGGTCACGCGCGCGAGCATCTCGCGGGCATACTGGGCTGCCATATTGCCCTGGTAGACGTCGATCTCGTGGGGGGTGTCCAGGGAGGCGGTGAACATGTTGGCGAAAGCGACTTTCTGGTTGACCAGCGCCGCATCGTTGGCATTGGCGGCCAGCGCGCCGGTCAGGATCGCATGCGCGGCGGCGGCCCGGGTCAGCGAACCGGCATCGATCGCATTGATCCAGAACACGAGGCCAACGACATCCGGCGTGCGGCCGAACAGGTTGTTGTAGATCTGGCTGACGAAGCTGTCGGTTCCGAAGCCGGGCGCTGCGGCGCCGTACAGCAGGGCCGACTCCGCGCTGCTGCCGAAAGCGTCGATCAAGGTGCGCACCGCGGCATTGCTTGCGTAGGCGGCGTTGAGACCGGCGGTGTCGGTCGGCGCAGCGGCTGCGGCCAGCGCGGCAGTCATCGCCAGCAAACCGTTGGTATCGGCGGGGCGGCCGAAGTAGGAAACATAGAGTTCCTGCGCTACCTTGTTATATGCACTTGCCGCAGGCATGATCGTTCCTTTGCAGAGTCGTCGGAAGCAGGACCGGCGCCTTGATGCGCGGTCTTGCAAATATGGCTATATTGCCATAATACCGACAAGAATTCCTCAGTTATTTATCGGGCAGGGCCGCTGTCAACGCCTGCGCCTCCAGCACCCGGCGCGCCGTGCCCAGCCAGGCGCCCAGGTCGAGCAGGGCGGCGGCGCGTTCGTTCATCGGCGCCTCTTCCCGCGCCAGGGTCAGGAACAGGCCGCCGGTCTGGCGCCAGCCGAGCAGCTCGCCGTGCTGCTGCCAGGCGCGCCCCCGGTCGAGCAGTTCGCGCCCGGCCATGCTCAAGCCGATTTTCTGCACCTGCGCCAGCCATGCGCAGCCTTCGTCGAGCCAGTCATCGAACGTCATGGTTTTTTCTCCTTGTCGGCGCGCAGCCATGGCGCGCTCAGGTCGCGCCAGCGGGGATTGCCGCTCCAGCGCACGCTGACCGGGCGGATCGACAGTGCGCCGCGTTCGATCCGCAGGTAGCCGAACAGCGCCTCCATGCGCCATCCCGCGCGCTGCGCCTTGTGCAGCTCCTGATGGACGGTGGCGTCCATGCCGTCGAATCCGCCCTGCAGGCGCAGCGGATTGCCTGCCGCATCGCAGGCCGCCATCGACCAGGCGCCGCCGCCACGGTCGCCCTGCAAGGCTTCCTGCCGCGCGATGCCGATGCAGACGGCGGCCGGCGCGGCGACGCGCCACGGGTCCTCGTGCAGGTCGGCGGCCATGCGCGCGATCAGGGGTGTCAGGTCCTCGATCAGCGGCAGGCAAAGTTCGCCCGCCAAGGCGTGCACGCGCGTCCCGTCCCGGCCCGACAACCTGCCATTGCCGCTAACCCAGCCCGACGCCAGCACGCAGGGCGCCGCCAGCATCGATGTCAGGGCCAGGCCCCCGAGGTCGGCGTGCATCAGCGCGTGGTCCGGGTCCCATTCGGGCGCGAGGGCTTGCTGGCGCACCTCCGACCAGACCAGGTAGTCCTGGCGCGCCGGCGCCCAGAAATGCAGCGAAAAGCCGTGATGCCCGCCCGCCGACGACCAGCGTTCGACGCCGGTGCAATGCAGTTCCAGGCCGCCGACCGCGCCGTAACCGCGCCGGTGCACGCCGGTCAGTTCGCGCAGGGGGCGCGGCAGCGGCGACGCCTGCAAGCCGCGCAGCAGCATCCACAGCGCCGCCAGCGCATCCTGCGCGGCGCCGCTATCCTGCCGCAACAGTCCCACCAGCTGCTGCAGGGCCGCGCACACGCGCGGCATCTGCGCCTGTTTCAGTTCCATCGCCAGCGCCTCGCCCTGGTCGAGGAAGGCCTGGCCGCTGCCCGACCATCCCTGGATCACCAGCGATGCCATCCAGCCGCGCAGATGCCCCAGCCGATCGGCGGCGTCGGCGTCGAGCGCCACCGGCGGCAAGGGCGGAATCGGCTGGCCGGACTCGCGCCTGGCTTGCAGCACCACCAGCGCCCGGTGCGCGCAGGCCGGCTTGCGGCAACTGCACAGGGCAGCGGCCAGGCCGCCCACGGCCGGCAAGCGCACGATTACCGGCTCGGTCAGCTCCAGGGTGCCGGTAACGACGCCGGGCAGGTGTTCCAGCTCGGCTTCGGTGTCGTTGGCCAGCCACTGCAAGGCCTTGCGCAGCGCCGCCGTGCCGAGGAGGGCGCCCAGCCTGTCGCTGTCGGCCAGCAGCCAGTCCGCCGGCGCCGGCGCGGCCTCGGCTGCGCTATCGGGCAGGTGCTGGCGCAGGCCGAGCAGGAAGGCGCACAGGTGGTGGCAGGTGACCTGCGCCGGGCAGTCGCAGCGCGCATGCTCGAAACCCAGCTTGCCGATCTGCTGGGTAAATCCTTCGATGCGCGCGCCGGCTTCGCCGTCGCCGATGCGCCATTGCGGGTCGGCGCCGTCGGCCAGCACTTTCAGGCCGCGCCGCACCAGGCCCTTGTTGGCCCAGGCGGCCACGCCGTCGTCGTCGAGACTGCGGATCCAGTCGAACAAGCTCGTCATCAGCGCTGCATCCTCGTGGCCAGCCAGTCGATCAGGGCGTCCGGCGTCATGGCCGCCACCTCGGCGCCGCAGGCCATCATCTGTTGCGCGGTGGTCCGGTCGTAATCGGGTTCGGCCTGGCGGTCGAGCGCCGCCAGCGCCAGCGTGGTCACGCCGCTGCGGGTGAGCGAGGCCACTTCGCGCAGCATCGGCGCGCGCGAGCCGCCTTCGTACAGGTCGCTGATCAGCACCACCACGCTGCGCCGGGGCGTCTCGATCTGCGCGCGCGCGCAGGCCAGCGCCGCGCCGATGTTGGTGCCGCCGCCGATCTGCACCGACATCAGCAGCTTTTCGGGGGCGTGCAACTGGCTGCTGGCATCGGTCACCTGGTCGGCGAACAGCAGCATGCGGGTGCGCACCGCTTTGAGGCGCGCGAAAATGCTGGCCATGACGGCGCTGTGGATCACCGATTCCGACATCGAACCGCTCTGGTCGACCAGGACCCACAAGTGCCAGGGCAGGCGCTGTTCGTGGCGGCGCCGGAAGAACAGGCGTTCGACCACCAGTTCGCCCGTATCGACCTGGTAGTGGCGCAGGTTGTGGCGCATGGTGCGGGCCCAGTCGAGGTCCGACAGGCGCGGCCGCCCGCCATGCGCATGGCGCTGGCGGCGCGGCGCGAAGGCGCTCAAGGCGCGCGGCGCCAGCCGTGCTTCCAGCTCCGCCACCACCTTGGCGACAATCTCCTGCGCCTTGGCCAGCACCGGCGCGGGCAGCATGTGGCGCAGCCCGAGCAGGATGCGCACCAGGTCCATGCTGGGCGCGACCGTGTCGAGCACGGCGGGGTCGCTCAGCAGGCCGTGCAGCTGGTAGCGTTCCAGCGCGTCGCGTTGCAGCACGTCGGCCGCCGTCTGCGGGAACAGGGTACGCACCTTGCCCAGCCATTCCACCGCCGCCGGATCGGCGCGGCCGATGCCGCCGCTGCGATCGCGCTGCTGCCCGTCGCGTTCGCGGTCGTACAGATAGCCGAGCGCCTGGTCGCGCTGCTGGTCGGTCTTGTCCAGCCGCGTGCCCTGCATGGCCTCGCCGGCGGCCGCGCCCAGCACCAGGCGCCAGCGGCGCAAGGTGTCCGCATCGAGTTCGCGCCGGGTCATGGGCCGACTCCCCAGCGCTGCATGATGCCCGCCACCTGTTCCAGGCACAGGCGGCTCTGGTGCAGCGTGTCCATGTCGGGAATGCGCTCGCCGGCCAGGCTCGGGGCCTGCGCTGGCCCGGCCAGCACGCGTGCCAGTTCGTCGGTCTCGCGCCGCGAGAACTGCGAAAACGCCAGCCGCATCGACGGCAGCGCGCTCAAAAAGTCATCCTCGCTCCACGCCGCGAGCACGGCGCTCAGTTGATCGAGGTGCTGCGGACTGGCCAGCATCGAGCTGCGCGCGATGCGCAGGAAGCCCTGCATGTAATCGGCGATCGATTGCGGCGCCATGTGCGCCAGCGCGAAGGTGCCTGTCAGCGCGGCGCTGGTCTGGCTCGGCGACCATGTGCCCGATACCGTCAGGATGGCGGCCGCGCCGCCGCGCACCTGGGCCGCCACGTCCGCCTCGTGCAGGGTGGCGCAGGCGCCGTAGAACAGGGCCGCGTCGGTCCATTGGGCCTGGCGCCGGATCATGCCGTGCATATCGTCGAGGGCGGCCAGCATCGCTTGCGAGCGCGCCGCATCGGTCGTGCCCAGCCAGGGCAGGCGGATGCAGGTCTGGCTGAACGCCCGTTCCAGCAGCGGCAGCAGGCGCGCCATGCCGACGCCGCCGAGCGTGAGCCGCGCTTCGAAGGCCAGCGCCAGCCTGGCCGTGCCCTGGGCCAGCGCCAGCGCGTCGTAACTGTCGCCCAGCCAGCGTTCGACCGCGTCGAGCACCCTGTCGGCCACCTTGTCGAGGCCCATGACCAGCACTTGCAGCACCAGGTCGGCCGGCGAACCGGAAGGCAGCGCCAGTCGTTCCAGCAGTTTGTTGACGGCGGCGTCGGCCAGGCTGGCGCCATAGCGGCTGTTCTCGGTCAGGCTGGTGGCCGTTTCGGTGATCCAGCGCAGGGTCCAGATCTCGCGTACCCGGCCAAGGTCGGTGGCGTTGACGAAATCCGGTCCGGCCAGGCGTTCGCCGTACGGTACCTCCAGGAAGCGCAGCTGGTGCAGAAATTGCGAGACGGCCCGGTGCCGCTCGCTGCGGTAGATGTCCAGGTCCTTCTTCTTGCTTTCGCCAAAACGGCTGGGCATGCGGTGGCGCAGGCAAAAGGCGATGGTTTCAGCCAGCAGCGGCGCCACCGGCATCTTCGGCGGCAGCACGCCGTCCGGCCCCTGTGCCAGCAGGCTGGCCAGGGTGGCGCCGAAGGCTGCTTCGTCGCTGCCGTCCTTGACCATCGTACTGCGCAGCGATTCGCGCAATTCGGCCAGGCCGGGACGGCAGCCGCGCATCCCCGCCAGCCGGTGCGCCATGGAGACCGCTTCCATCGCATCGGGCAGGCTGGCCGGGATGCCGTTCTCGCGCAGGTCCCTGGCCAGCTCGATCGCCAGCGCCGCAAACGGTTCCTGGTAGGGCGCCGGCTCGCCCGCCTGCCAGGCGTGCCACACGCGCTGGTAGAACCCTGGCGCGGGCATGCCGGCGCCGTAGCGCTGCGAACGCTCGAAGCGCGCCAAAGGGTAGGCGATCAGGTGCGCGCCGACTTGCTGCGCCGCCGTCGGGACTTGCGCTGCGGGTGAGTCGAGCATGGCCTCGATGCCGGCCACGTGGTAGGCCCCGCACACCACCAGGCAGCGCTCGCCGTGCGCCAGCGCGGCGCCGATGCGGGCGGCCATGTGCGCCTCGCGCGCTTCGTTGTCGGGCTGCGGGTCCTGGTCGCCCTCGCGCAGCAAGGCGCCGAAGGCCAGCAGGGAGGCAAAATAATCGCGCGCGCCGGGCGCATCGAGCCCCGATTCGAAATGGCGTTCCCACCACGCGTCGAAATCCTGGCAGTCGCTCGACGCCAGCAGGGAGGCGATCACGCCGGGGCGCGGTTCGTCGGCCAGGGTCGGCTCGGGCGCGCGCGCAAAGTAGGCGCTGTTGTCGGCGTCGGCCACGCGGGTGGCGAACGGCAGGTCGATGAAGCTGGCCGGAATGCGCAGGCGCGCCGCTTCGCGCAGGGCCACCCATTCGGGCGAAAACGCCGCCAGCGGCACGTAGGCGCGGCAGCGCAGCGCGTCCTCGCCGGCCACCGCGTGCAGGTACGCCGCCACCGGCGGGCTGGTTTGCCTGTGCTGGAGCAGCGGCAGGAGCGCATTGAGATCGTCCGGCCCTTCGATCAGGATGCGCTGCGGCGCAAAATCGGCGATCAGTTCGCGCAGATGGTGGGCGCAGCGCGGGCTGTGATGGCGCACCGGCGCGAACATCAGCCCCGGGCGTGGCGATAAGCGCGCGACCGCGTCACTCTTCACGCGCGCCTGCCACGAAGTCCATCCAGTCCGGGCGCAGGTTGCGCTTTTTCGCGACGATGCGCAGGTATTCGCTGAAACGGCGCCGGTCTTCCTGGTCGTCCTGGATCACGGTACCGAGCAGGTAGCGCGCCACGTGCGCCGGGCGCAGGGTGGTTTCGCCAAAATACCAGCACTGCGAGGCGGCGTCGCACACCACGCTGATCGCCTGCGCGGTCGAGAGCACGGTGCCCGGACGCTCGATGGCGATGCCTTCGACGGCGCCGGCGCGCAGTTCGTGGAAGGCGCTTGCCAGCAGTGTCAATACGTCGGGCGGCACCGCCACGCCGATGTCGGCCGCCGCCAGTTCGCGCCGCACCTCGTCGCCGATCAGGGTGATCTGGGTGGCGATGCTGTCGAGCGGCTGCATGGTTTCGAAGTTGAAGCGGCGCTTGAGCGCGGCCGACATCTCGTTCACGCCACGGTCGCGCAGGTTGGCGGTGGCGATCACGTTAAATCCCGGCTGCGCCAGCAGGTAGGGCTGTTCTTCCTTCAGTTCCGGAATCTGCAGCAGGCGCTCGGACAGCACCGGTACCAGGCAATCCTGCACTTCGGTGGCGCAGCGGGTGATTTCTTCGAAGCGCAGCAGCAGGCCCAGTTGCATCGCCCGGTGCAGGGGGCCGGGCACGAGCGAGGCGTTGCCGGGACCGTCGCGCAGCAGCAGGGCGTAGTTCCAGCCGTAGCGGATCTGCTCCTCGACCACGCCGGCGCCGCCCTGCACCGAAATGGTGGTGTTGCCCGAAATGGCGGCCGCCAGCAGTTCCGACAGCAGCGATTTGGCGGTGCCCGGCTCGCCCGCGAGCATCAGGCCGCGCTGGCCGGCCAGGGTGACGATGGCGCGTTCGACCAGCGCATCGTTGCCGTGGATTTTGCGGGTAATGCGCATGCCGCCGGCTTGGGCTGCGCCGCTGCCGAGGATGAAGGTGCGCGCCGCGCGCGGCGACAGGCGCCAGCCGGCCGGCCGCAGGCCGCTGTCGGCCTGGGCCAACGCATCGAGTTCGGCGGCAAAGCGCATCTCGGCCGGCAGCCGCTGGGCGGCGATCTTCTTGTTCATGCGTGTACGTCCTTTGTGTTCATGAAGGTGATAGCGTATCAGGCCAGACGCTTTGCATCCAGCAACAAAAGCTGCGACCAGACCGTCGCCAGCAGCGCGGCCGGCCAGTCGGCGGTCGGCACCAGGGCGTCATCGTTGGCGCCATCGCGCAGTTCGACCGAGGCCACGCCGACCGGCGTGCCGGGACTGGGAAACGGCGGGCACGCGCCGTTCATGACCCGCACTTCCAGACCGGCCATCCTCAGGGGCCAGGCGTGCCAGCTGATGTCCGTGGAATGCCCTTCGGCGCGCGTTCCCTCGCGATAGCCGGCCTTGCTCAGGATGGCGGCCAGGTGCTCGTACGTCACAGCCAGTCCGGCCGGCGCCTGCAAACGGTCGCTGCTCAATTGCGCCGCCGGCGGCAGGGCGGCCGGTGCGCCGGTCTGGTCGATCAGCGGCGCCAGCCGGTAGTCGGCCAGGTGGGTGCGCCATGCCTCGGCCTCGCCCGGCTGCGCGCCGGCCGGATGCCACAGGGTGACGCGGGCGTCCGCAGCCAGGTCGCATGGTTCGTCATCGGCCCGGATCAGCGAAAAATCCTCGGCGATGCGGAAACTGGCGCCGTCCGCCTGCCAGATCAGGCTGCGGCCGATAATCCGCAGCAAGGCATGTTCACGGAACAGCCGGGTCCAGCGCGGCGCGCTCCATGATTTGCCCGTCATGAGCGCGCACATCATGCGCGGCGCCTGCAGGCGGGCGCTGTGTTTGACTGCCGCAGCGAGCATGGCGAAGCGGCTGCTGTCCGCGTTCGCCGGTAGCGATTTAAGGGACTTGCCCCTGGCGTCGATCAGGCGCAGGCTCAGGTCGTCCTGGAGTGCGATGCGGTAGCTGTGCGCGCCGGCGCTGAGCGTGGCGCCCTCGGCCAGGCCGAAATCCGGGCTCAGCTCGTCGACCAGCTCGCCCACTGTGCAGTTGCGCCGCCGCGCCGCCGCTGCCAGCGTATCGATGGCGGGATTGACGACGGCGTCTTTGAGCTTGCTGGACTCGGCCGCCTCCATCACGCGCAACAGGGCGTAGGGGGAATCGAGCGCGCTCAACTGCGCCATGGCGACCAGCGCGCGCGGGTATCTGGCTTTCTTGCCCCAGGCGACGATGGCTGCGGCGAGCGGATCGACAATCCGGTCGTCGGCGCCGTCCGCCGCCAGCCGCAGCATCCAGCGCAGTCTGGGCTCGCCTTCGCCGGCGGTCCAGGTCCGTACCGCGTGCAGGGCCAGGCGGGCACGGTTGTCGGCGGAAAGTTGAGCCAGCAAGGCCGTGGCCAGCGGCGGCAGCGCATCGTCGCCCGTGGCCGCCAGGTGCAGCGCGGCGCGCGCGGCGTGTTCGGACAGGGGCTGGAACAGCGCCAGCACCTCGGCATGCTCGAACGGCTTGATGGCAGTCGACCAGCGTGTGACGGCGGCGGCCTGCGTTTCCAGCTCCGCCAGCGAGCAAGCGCCAGAGGGGGCCAGCACGGCCGACAGCGAACTCGATGCCGCCGCATCGAAGCCGCCCGAAGCGAGCATCTTTTCCAGCAGCGGCGTGGCGGCGGCCTGGTCCGGGTGGGCCAGCAGGATGTCGCGGCACGCCAGGCGCAGGTTTTTGCTGCGCACCTCAAACCAGCCTGCCGCTTTCATCTCGTCGATAGCGAAGTGCCCGGACGCGGCGACGATGGCATCGCGCACCGCTTTCGAGGTGGTTTTGGCGATCCTTGTTCCCAGTTGCGGCAGGATCGCACGCAGCTGGTCCGGGGACAGCAGCGCGATCAGCAGGTCGAGATGTCCGGGCAAGGCCGTGAGCACGCGTTGCGGTTCGGACGACAGCAGCGCGCGCAGGGTGTCCGGGTGCTCGGCGATACGGCGGCGTGTTTCTGTCATCAGGGGAAACAGCAAGGGCAGCAAGGCAGGATATTGCTTTTCCCATATCAGTCTGGACAGCGCAACGCCGAACGGCGCGCTGTGCTCCTGCAGCAGCGCCGCGAACAGGGCCTCGTCCCGGCGCATCAGCTGGTCGGCCGCGTCCAGGCCATGGTCGTCCGCGATCGCGCCCAGCAAGGTAAGGCCCATGTCCTTGCGCACCGCCGGCGAAGCGCCGGGCCAGCGCCGCAGGATCAGCGCCGGATCGGGGACGTCCTGGTGAAATTTGTCGTACAGGTCGGGATGGTGCGCAAAGAAGTCGTGCCACGGCAGCCAGCGCTGGCCGGCGGGCAGTTCAAGGCTACGGCGCTGGTACTCGTCCAGCGCTTGCTGGCAGAGACACGCGGCCCTGGCGGCAGCGGCGATCAGGTCCGCCGTGCTCGCCAGGCAGGCGACCAGGCTGGCCCCGTCCCGCCGGCGCAGATTGTCGTCAGCAATGCCGTTTTTCCGCCGCAATGCCAGGATCCAGTCGAGCAGAGCCAATGCCTCGTCCAGCGGCATGCCGGGATAGGGAAGCAGATCGGCGATCTGGTCCAGAACGAAGCGGCGTCCCTCGGCGTCACCGCTGCAGCGTTGGCCCAGCGTGCGCATGTCGGCAGAAAAGGCGGCGTTGCGTTGCTTGTGCAAATTCTCCGCTTCGGTGAACAGGACCTGGCGGCCGACGGTCACGCGCGCCATTCTCAGCCACAGCGCATCATCCTGCTGCCAGACCGCGCGCCCGCCGCCGAGACGCCCCAGAGAGCGCAACAGCGCGATATCGCATCCGGCCAGGTAGGCCATGACCTCCGGTTCGCGCCCCGCCCGCAGCCGGGCGGCGATTTCCCGCGCGACCACCCAGGCGCCGTCCACCCCAAAGTCGAACGCCATCGCCGCCAGGGGAATGGGGAAGCAATTGTCGCCATCCATCGCTCAGGCAAGCCGTTTCGCATCGAGTAATTGCAGGTGCGACCACAGCGTCGCCTGCAGCGCTTTGGGCAAGCTGGCCGGCGCCACCCGCTTGTAGCCGCCGCCTGTGGCGAGGACGGTGATCGACTCGACCTCGACGGGCGAACCGAGCATCATGTACGGCGAGCAGTAGCCGTTCGTCAGCCGGACCGACAGTTGCGCCGCCGGCAACAGCCATTCGTGCCACTCGATGGACGGGCCGTCGCCCACCGGACCCTGGCGGTAGCCGCATTTGCTCACGATCGCAGCAAAATGCTCCTGCGCCACTTTCAGGCCGGCCGGGGCCAGCAGGGCTTCCTTCGTCATCGACGCCGCGGGCGGCAGTTCGGACGGGGCGCCGGTCTGGTCGATCATCGGCGTGAGCGCGTAATCGGCAAAATTGCTGCGCCAGGCCGCGATTTCTTCCGTGGACGCGGTCGCCGGATGCCACAGGGTGACCTGCGCATCGGACGGCAGCGTGAATACCTCATCGTTCGCTTGCAGCAGCGAAAAGTCTTCGGCGATACGGAAACTGGCGCCCCCGGTCTGCCAGATCAGGCTGCGGCCCATGATTTTCAGCAGCGCGTGATCGAGGAATAAGTGGGTCCAGCGCGGCGCGCTCCAGCTCTTGGCGGTCACGAACGCGGCCAGCATGCGCGGCGCCTGGAGCTTGGCAACGGCTTTCAGGCTGGCGGACAGGGTCTTGAACTGGCTGGCGGCCGCGTCCCAGGCCTGTGTCAGGCTGTCGTCCTTGTTCGCAGGCAGCGATTTCGACACCTTGCCCTTGGCATCGACCAGGCGCAGGCTCAGGTCGCCCTGCAGCACGACCTGATACGTCTGCGCGCCGACAGTCAGCGCGATACCCTTGCCGAGCCCGAAATCCGGGGTCAGTTCGTCGAGCAGGTCGCCCAGGGTCAGCTTGCGCCGCTTGGCGGCCGCGCGCAGGGCCATCGCGGCCGCATCGAGCACCATGCTCTTGACCTTGCGCGATTCCGAGATCTCCAGCACGCGGGCCAGCGCGTACGGTGAATCGATCAGCGCCAGTTGCTCCACGGCCACGACCGCGCGCTGTTTCTTGATTTTGCCCCAGGCAAACACCGTCGCACTGAGCAGGTCGACGATGCGGTCGTCCGCGCCGCTCGCCGCCAGGCGCAGCATCCAGCGCATTTTCGGCTCGCCGTCGTTGCCGATCCAGGTTTCGGCCAGGCGCTGGGCCAGGCGCGCCCGGTTTTCAGGCGTCAGTTGCGCCAGCAGGTCGAGCGCCAGCGGCGGCAGGGCGTCGGTGGCGGTCGCGGCAAGGTGCAGGGTGGCGCGCGCCGCGTGCTCGGACAGGGGCTGGAACAGGGCCAGGGTGTCGGCATTGTCGAAGGCGGCAATGGCCACCGACATGCGCTTGACGGCGGCCGCCTCGAATTCGACCCGTTCCAGTTCGCTCGCAAACGGGCCCGCTGGCGCTGGTGCGCGGGCTGCGGCGGCGGCCGCTGCGTCAGCGTCGGCTGCGAGCAGGGTGTCGAGCAGGGGTTTGGCGCCCGCCTTGTCGGGATGGGATTGCAAAATGTCCTTGCAGACCTGGCGCAGGTTCTTGCTGCGCACGTCCAGCCAGCCGGCGCCGGCGATATCGTCGATCGTGAGCTTTTTGGCGGCCTTGACCATGGCCGTGCCGAGCGCCTTCGAGCTGCTCTTGGCGAGCACCGTGCCCAGCACCGGCAGCAGCGCGCGCACGAGTTCCGTGGTCAGCAGCGGGATCACTTTTTCCAGGCTGGCGCCCGGCACGCTCAGCAGCAGGTCGGGCTGGCTGGTCAGCATCGCACGCAGCACGTCGCGGTACTCGTCGAGCGAGTAGCGGTCCTGCAGGATCGTCGGCAGCAGCACCGGCAGCAGGCCGGGATATTGCTTTTTCCAGATCAGGGAGGTGATCTTGCCCCGGAACAGGTAGCTATTTTCCACCATCAGGGCGGCAAAAAAGGCTTCATTGTCGGGAATGAGCCGGTCGAGCGCCTCCAGGAAAGCGGCCTGGTCGGCTTTGTCGTCGTTGTCGCGCGCGTTTTCGAGCAGGGTTTCCGCCATCGCCCGCCGCACTTCCGGCGTCGCTTGCGGCCAGCGCCAGACGATCAGGGCCGGATCGCGCATGGTTTCCTGGCGCTTGTCGAAGCAGGCCGGATGCAGGTGAAAGAAATCGTGCCAGGGCAGCCAGCGCGCGTGCCGGGGCAGCTTGTTGCTGCGGTATTTGTGCACCGAGAACGCGGTATCGAAGTAGCGTTCGTTCTGGCCGGCGAGGGCGATCAGGTCGGCCGGATCGGACAGGCACTCCATCAGGCCCTGCAGGTTGTAGTCGTACTGGTCGTCGGCGATGCCGTTCGCCTGGCGCAATTCCTTGTTCCATTCGAGCAACTCCAGAGCCTCGTCGCGCGGCATGCCCTCGTACGGCAGTCGCTCGATGATGCTGTCCAGCACGAAATGCAGGGCATCCTTGTGGCTGCGTCCCCCCTTGCCGGCCTGGGCGTCGGCGATCAGTTGCTTGCCCATCGCCCGCATTTCATGCGACAACGCGGCGTCGCGCTGTTGCAGGTCGCGGTAGGGCTCGGGAAACAGGATATGGCGCGGCGCGGTCAGGCGCGCAAACGCCAGCCACATGGCGGCACTGCGGCGCCAGACGGCAAATTCGGGTTCGACCATCTGCAACTGCTTGAGCGCATAGCGGTCGCAGTGCTTGATGAAGGCGATCACCTCCTGTTCGCGGCCGTTTTCGAAGCGCTGGCTGATTTCCGTGGCCAGCGCATCTTCGCCGTAGGCTTTGATGCCGATCTCATTCAATGGTTTCGCGGAAAGGACGGTGTCGTTCATGGGCTTCTCTTGTCGGTGAAGGGTAAGGATGGATCGATCAGACGCGCCTGGCGTCAAGCGCGTGCAGATGCGACCACAAGGTGGCCAGCAGCGGCACGGGGAGGCTGGCGGGCGCCACCGTCTCGTAGGTCTCGGCATGCCAGACCCGGATCCCGTTGATCTCGATCGGGCTGCCGATTTCCATCATCGGCGAGCAATAGCCATTTTCCAGGTGCACCGACAGCTGGGCCGCCGGCAGATGCCATTCGTGCCAGTCGATGGACGGACCGTCGTTCACCGGCCCCTTGCGGTAGCCGAAGCGGGCCAGGGTCGACGCCAGTTGCTCCTGCGGGACCCTCAGGCCGGCCGGCGCCAGCAGGCACTCGGCGCTCATCGACGCTGCCGGCGGCAAGGCGGTCGGGGCGCCGATCTGGTCGATCAGGGCCACGATCTCGTAGTCGGCGAAATTGCTGCGCCATGCCTCGGCTTCACCGTCGCGCGCGGTGGCCGGATGCCACAGGCTGAGCTGGGCGTCCGGCGCCAGCGTCACCACCTCGTCGTTCGCCTGCAGCAGCGAAAAGTCTTCGGCGATGCGGAAACTGAGCGGATCGGCGCCCTGGGTCTGCCAGATCAGGCTGCGGCCCATGATTCTCAGCACGGCGTGATCGAGGAACAGCTGGGTCCAGCGCGGCGCGCTCCAGGTCTTGGCGGTCACCAGCGCGGCCAGCATGCGCGGTGCTTGCAGCTTGGCAACCGCCTTCAGGGCCGCGCTGACGGTCTTGAACTGGCTGCTGGCCGCATCCCAGGCCGCCGTCAGTGCGGGGTCCTTGTTGGCCGGCAGGGTTTTCGAGACCTTGCCCCTGGCGTCCACCAGGCGCAGGCTCAGGTCGCCCTGCAGGACGAGCTGCCAGGTCTGGGCGCCGACGCAGAGCGCAATGCCCTGGCCGAGGCCGAAATCCGGGGTCAGCTCGTCGAGCAGTTCGCCCAGGGCCAGCTGGCGGCGCGCCGCTGCCGCCTTCAGGGCATGCAGGGCTGTCTCGGGAATCGCGCCCTTGAGCTTTTTCGATTCCGCGATTTCCAGCACCCGCGCCAGCGCGTACAGCGAATCGATCAGCGCCAGTTGCTCGACGGCGATCACGGCGCGCTGCTTGCGCGTCTTCGCCCAGGCATACACGGTCGCGCTGAGCAGGTCGACGATGCGGTCGTCGGCGCCGTTCAGGGCCAGCCGCAGTATCCAGCGCAGCTTGGGATTGCCGTCGTTGCCGATCCACAGTTCCACCAGATAGCGCGCCAGGCGCGCACGCGCCTCGGCCGGCAGTTGCGCCAGCAGGGAGACAGCCAGCGGCGGCAAACCTTCTTCGGCGGTGGCTGCCAGGTGCAGCGCGGCGCGCGCGGCGTGCCCGGACAAGGGCTGGAACAGGGCCAGCGTGTCCGGCGTGTCGAACTGCTTGATGGCGGCCGACCAGCGCTTGATCGAGGCGGCCTGGGTTTCCAGGCGCGCCAGGGCGTCTTCGCCGGTAGCCGGCGCGGCGTCCGGGCTGCCCTGGGCCAGGTGCGCTTGCACCGTGCTGGCCGTGGCGGCATCGAGCTGGCCGCCGGCGAGCATGGCCGCCAGCAGGGGGCTGGCGCTGGCCTGGTCCGGGTGCGCCATCAGCAAATCCTTGCAGGCCAGGCGCAGGTTCTTGTTGCGCACGTCCAGCCAGCCGGCCTGGACGATGTCGGCGATGTCCAGCCGCCTGCCCATCCGGCTCACCGCTTCGCGCAGCGTTTTCGAGGCGCTCTTGCCGATCAGTGTGCCCAGGTCCGGCAGGACGCTGCGCAGGATGTCCTCGCTCAGCAGCGGAATCAGCGCGTCCAGGCTGGCCGGCACCGCGCTCAGCATCAGCTCGGGCCTGCTGGAGAGCGCATCGAGCAGGACCTCGCGGTACTCGCCGATCGAACCGGGATAGGCCATCGTCAAGGGCAGGAGCAGCGTCGACAGCGCCGGGTATTGGCGCGCCCAGATCAGCCGGGCGGCCGCCGGGTTGAAGCGGTAGAACTGCTCCTGCAGCACGGTGCCGAAAAAGTCTTCGTTGGCGCGGATCAGGGGATCGATGGTCTCGCCGATGTAGTCCAGGTCGGCGCCTTCGTGCCAGCGCAGCGCGTGCAGCAGGCTGCCGATCATATTCTTCCGCACTGTGGTCGAGGCGAGGTCCCAGCGCTCCAGGATCAGTGCGGGGTCGGCCAGTGCTTCGTGGTTGAGGTCGATGTATTCCGGGTGGCGCTGGAAAAAATCGTGCCATGCCGCCCAGCGTCCGCGCAAGGGTTTGCCGGATACGCGGTCGCGAAAGACGTACATGGCCGTCTCGAAATAGCGTTCGGCGATGCCGGACAAGGCGATCAGGTCGGCCGTCTCGGTCAGTTGCCGCACCAGCAGGTGGACCTGATTCGGCGTCTGGTCGTCGGCAAAGCCCGCCGCCCGGGACAGCGTCAGGTTCCATTCGAGCACCTCGAATACTTCCTCGCGCGGCATGCCGGGATACGCCAGGCGGTCGACAATGGCGCTCATGACGAACATGATGGCATCGCGCTGAGCGCCGGCGGCGGCCAGCAATTGCTCGCCCAGCGAGCGCATTTCGTGCGAAAAGGCGGCGTCGCGCTGCCTGAGGGCGTGCCCCGGTTCGCGCAGCAGGACGGCGCGCGGCACGGTGATCCGGGCCAGCGCCAGCCAGACGGCCGGATCGGTTTCCCACGCCAGGTCGCCGCTTGCCCGCGACAGCGAATTGAGGACGTATTTGTCGCACTGGCGGAAGTAGTCGAAGGCTTCTTGGGCGCGGCCATCGCGCAGGCGCAGGCTGATTTCGCTTGCCAGGACGGACTCGTCCGCATGGGTGGTGTCGATCTCGGCGAGCGGCGTCGCAGAATAAATGGTGTCGCTCATGGTCATTGGGCTCCCTCGATGGCCTCGGCCATCCGTTTGGTGTCGAGTAATTGTAATTGCGCCCACAGGGTCGCCAGCAGCGGCACCGGCAAGCCGGCCGGCGCTACCAGCGCCTGGCGGCCATCGGTGCTCCAGACTTCGATGCTGTCGATGTCGATGGGGCTGCCGATGTTCATGTACGGCGACATGATGCCGTTCTGCAGGCGCACTTCGAGCTGGGCGGCGGCCAGCGGCCACGCATGCCAGGTGATCCAGGCGCCGTCGCCGGTCGGTCCCTGGCGGTAGCCGCATTTGTTCATGATCGAGGCCAGCTGCTCCTGGGCCACGCGCAGGCCGGCCGGCGCCAGCAGGCGCTCGGCGTTCATCGACGCCGCCGGCGGCAGCGCGGATGGCGCGTTGAGCTGGTCGATCAGCGGGGTCAGTTCATAGTCGGCCAGGTGCGCACGCCAGGCGTCGAGCTCGCCGGCGGCGGCGCTCGCCGGATGCCACAGCGTGACCATGGCGTCGTCCGGCAATGAAAACACGCTGTCGTCGGCCTGCACCAGCGACAGGTCTTCGGCGATGCGGAAGCTGGCCGGCGCCGTTCCCTGGCTCTGCCAGATCAGGCTGCGCCCCAGGATCTTGAGCAAGGCGTGGTCGCGGAACAGGCGCGTCCAGCGCTGCGCGCTCCAGCGTTTGCCGGTGACCAGGGCCACCAGCATGCGCGGCGTCAATTGTTTAGCGACCGTCTTGAGGGCCGCGCCGAGGGTCTTGAAGCGGCTGTTGGCAGCCTCCCAGGCGGGCTTGAGGCTGTCGTCCCGGACCGCCGGCAGGGTTTTCGACAGCTTGCCCCTGGCGTCGACCAGGCGCAGGCTCAGGTCGCCCTGGAGCGCGACCTGGTAGTGCTGGGCGCCGACGCTCAGCGCGACCCCGTCGCCCAGGCCGAAGTCCGGCGTCAGTTCGTCGAGCAGCTCGCCGATGCCCAGCTGGCGCCGTGCCGCCGCCGCGTGCAGGGCCGCCAGCGCGGCCTCGACCACCATCGGCTTGATCTTGCGCGATTCGGCAATTTCCAGCACCCGCGCCAGCGCGTACAGGGAATCGAGTGCCGCCAGCTGATCGATGGCGATGACGGCGCGCTGCTTGCGCGTCTTGCCCCAAGCAAAGACGGCCGCGCTGAGCAGGTCGACGCTGCGGTCGTCGGCGGCGCCCTGCGCCAGGCGCAGCATCCAGCGCAGCTTCGGTTCGCCATTGCTGGCGATCCAGGTTTCCATGGCTTGCCGGGCGAGGCGCGCCCGATTCTCCGGCGGCACCTGGACCAGCAAGTCGACGGCCAGCGGCGGCAGGCCTTCCTCGCCGGTGGCCGCCAGTTGCAGGGTGGCGCGCGCGGCGTGTTCCGACAGCGGCTGGAACAGGGCCAGGGTCTCGGGATGGTCGAGCGGCTTGATGGCGGCCGACCAGCGCTTGATGCCTGCCGCTTCCGCTTCGAGCCGTGCGCGGTCCTCGTCGCAGGCGAGGACTGGCGCCGCCGGGGCCGCAGCCGGCGCGCGCTGCGCCACCGCCGCCGACACCGTGCTGGCCGAGGCCGCGTCCAGCGCGCCGGCGGCCAGCATCCGGGCCAGCAGGGGCGCGGCGCCATCCTGGTCCGGATGGGCCAGCAGGATGTCCTTGCAGGCCAGGCGCAGGTTCTTGCTGCGCACGGCGAGCCAGCCGGCGCCGACGAGATCGGCGATGTCGAGGCGTTTGGCCGCCTCGGCCATGGCGGCGCGCAGCGACTTCGAGCTGCTGCCGCCGATGACGGTGGTCAACACCGGCAGGCCGGCGCGCAAGGTCGCGGCCGGCAGGAGCACGAGCACGCGGTCCAGGCTGGCCGCCGGCACGGTCAGCATCAGCTCCGGCTGCGCGGCCAGCATGGCGCGCAGCGTGTCGGCATGGGATTCGACGCACTCGTTGCGGCCGAAGATCCTCGGGAACAGCTGGGGCAGCAGCAGCGGATACCGCTCTTTCCAGATCAGGCTGGCGAGCCGCTCGTTGAAAACATAGGACTTTGCGCTGAGAAAATCGGCGAAGCCCGCTTCGTCAGCCCGGATGATCCAGTCCAGGGCCTCGACCAAGTAGTCCTCGTCGGCGCCCATGTCGTAGCGCAGCTTGCGCACCACGGTATTGCGCAGTTCGTCGCGCAGTTCGGGCGAGGCATGCGGCCAGCGCCCGACGATCAATGCCGGGTCGCCCACCACCTCGTGGAATGTGTCGAGATAGCCGGGGTGGGCCTGAAAAAACGCGTGCCATGGCAGCCAGTGCTGGCGCGCCTCGCCTTCCCGCAGGCGGCTGCCGTGCTCGCGCAGGGCGAACTCGCACAGGCGCTTGGCCTGGCCGGCCAGCGCGATCAGGTCGGCCGTATCAGGCAGGCAGGCGAGCAGCTGCGGCAGGCCGCAGCTGGCCTCGGCGTCGTCGCGGATGCCGGCCGCGCGCCGCAGGGACAGGGTCCAGTCGACCAGTTCCAGCACTTCGTCGCGCCCGATGCCGGGATAGGGAAGGGTGTGCACCACGCTGTGCAGCACGAAATAGCGGGCCTCGTTGCCGGGCACCGTGGCGGCGTCCGCCAGGTGCCGGTCGGCGATGGCGCGCAGCTCGTGCGAAAAACTGGCGTCGCCGGGCATGATCTCCGGGTCCGGTGCGCGCCACAGGAAGCCGCGCGGCGCCGTTGTCCGCGCCAGCGTGCGCCATAGGGCCGGGTCGCGTTTCCAGATGGGCGCATAGATATAGGGATCGATATGGCGCACCAGCTCGATGTCGCAGCTGCCCAGGAAGTCGAGTACCTCTTGCAGATGGCCGTTTTGCAAGCGTTCGTCGATTGCCGCAGCCAGGGCCGCCTGCTTGTTGGGCAGCGCGCTCAGCGCGGCGAGGGAGCTTGGGGGCGGTGTCTGGTCGTTCATCGCGTCTTGTCGTCTTATACAGTCGTTGGTGGATTAATGCGGCGTGGCGGCGAGCTCCTGGCGCAGCAGGACGGCCGTTTCGCCAGCTTCGAATTGCTTCAGGAATAGCGGAATGGCGAACATGAAGCCGCCCTCGCAGCGGCGCAGCACGTACGCCAGTTGCAAACGGGCCAGGGCCTGGCGCAGCGCTTCCGGTTCGGTGGCGCGGCCGCTGCCGGCGAACAGGTCGGCCAGTGCGGCCAGGCTGGTTTTGCCGTGCAATGCCGTGTGATAGACGGCGATGCGGTCGATGCGGCAGGCTGTTTCGTCATTGCTCAGCCGGCCCCAGCCGGCCAGTGCATCCTGCACCGCGGTCGAGGCCATCGCTTGCGCGGTGTGGCGCGCTTCGATCACGCGTTCGCCGCTGCCGAGCAGTTCCAGGCATTCGTGGCACAGGATTGCCAGCAGGTTGGCGCGCTGGCCGCTGGCCTCGACCAGCTGCTCGACCAGGCGTGGGTTGTCGACGCCGTAGCGCAGGCGCGCCAGCGGCTTGGTCGCCAGCTCGCGGCAGGCCTCGGTTTCCAGGCCGCCGATGGTCAGCACTTCGCCGAAATTGCGCAGCGGCGACTGATAATCGAGCACCGCCGTCGCGTACAGGTCCCAGAAGCCGGCCAGCATGAACCAGCAGCGCCCTTCGTCGCTCAGGGCGCGCAGCGCCGCCAGCTGGCGGTAGCCGTTGCCGGACTCGTCGCGGAAGAACAGGTCGGCTTCGTCGATCATCAGGAACAGGCGCTTGCCGGCGTAGGTGCTTTCGAGGTGGGCGATGATGTCGTCGAGCGTTGTCGCGGCGGGCAGGCCGAACTGCAGGGCCATGCGCGGCGCCAGCCGGTGGTCGCGCAGCGAGAGGTAATGGCAGACGATGTGCGGATGGTCTTGCAGGCGCCGCTGGACCGCCTTGAGCAGGCTGCTCTTGCCCAGCTGGCGTCCGCCTACCACCAGGTAATTGGCCGGCTCGCGCCCGATCACCCGGGCCAGCAGTTGCTCGCGCCCGAAAAAGGCGCCGGCGCTGGTGATGGCGCCCCGTGTCTGGTAGGGCGAAATGCGGGTCACGCGCAGTTGCGCCGCCAGCAGCCGCAGCAGGACATCGGCCGGGTTGCGGCTCAGCAGGCATTCGGACTGGGCCGCGCCATCGATCATGACGAACAGATTGGTGCGGTCCTCGCAGTAGCCCTGCAGGCGCGGCATTGGCGCCTGCGCCGTGTTGGGCGCCAGGACAAGCATCACATCCGAGCCGGTCGGGGCCGCCATCAGGCGGCGGATCAGCTCGTCTTCATCGCAGCCGGTCTCCGGCACAAAGGCCAGGCAGCGGTCCAGCGAGACGGGCAGGGCGTTGGCGAATTGCCATTCGACGACGATGCCCGGCAGGTCCCAGCCGTCGGCCGGCCTGGCGCGCGTGCCGAGCCGCTCGGCCAGGGTGGCCAGGCGCCGGTCGGCGCCGTGGCGGGCATAGGCGACCGCCCGTTGCCATTCCGGCAAGGCGATCTGGGCGGCCTGCAAGACGGCGCGCAGGCGCCCGCTCAGGCGCAGCAGGCGGTCCACCTGCGGCAGCTGCGGGTAGGGCGTGCGGCGCAGGCGACCCGGACGCAGTTGTCCGGGGCCGATCAGGGGATGGCGCAGCACCCAGAAGATGGCGGCGCCGATGAACAGCAGGGCGCACCAGAGCAGCAGGGTGCCGGGCATGCCGGTCTCGCCGGGGGACGCGTCCATGCCTTCGCAGGAGATCGGCATGTACCCGGCCGGCATCGGCGGGGCGCCGTTGCGGCAGCGCCAGTGCATGCTGGCGGGATCGTAGGTGAACAGCAGTTGCGTGCCGGCCAGGATGCCGAGCTCGGCGTCGCGGGAGATAGTCGCTTCCAGCTGCCACGGGCCCGGCGAGCGCACGCCGATGTGGGGGCCGACGCCTTGCGGGCGGTGTTGCTGGATATCGGCCGGCCAAGCGCCGTCGTCGCTTTCGCGCACGGCCTGGGACAGGGCGATGCGCCACAGGTTGATGTCGTTCCAGACGAGGCCGATGTTCTCGGCCGCCATCACACGCGAGCGCGTGAGCGGATTGAGCTTGGGCGTGAGCACGGCGCTGGCCACCAGCAGGGTCAGGCCGCCGATGATGAGGGCGCGCCGCAGCGTGCGCGGTGGCGTCGCCGGGGTGGTCATGCCAGTACCGCCAGTCCGGCGTCGCGGATCGTGTCGCAGCGCCAATGCAGGCGCGCCTCGTCGCCCTGGCCGCGCACGTGCACCAGGTTGCCCCAGAACAGGCGGCGCAGCTCGTCATCCTGCAGGTAGGGACGGGCGCGGCCCAGGTCCGGGGCGTGCAGCAGTTCGCGCAGGCGCTCGCGCGAGGCCGGCGTGGCGGTCAGCGGCAGGAAGGTTTGCCACAGGCGCGCGCTGTTGGCCAGGTGGACGCGCAGGTCCGGCAAGGCGTCGGGCAGGGTGGCGCCGCGTTCGCTCAGCCACTGCATGCCTTCTTCGAACAGGGCCGGGTGGCCGCCGCACAGGTTCGCCAGCGCCGCGACGGCCCCCGGCGCCAGGCCGTGCGCGGGCCAGCGCTGGCCGGCCAGGATGCGCAGGTCGTCGGCGTCGGCATCCGGCCAGTGGGCCACGCGCGCGATATTGAGCAGCGACAGGTCGCCGCTGCGGTATTTGAGGTCGGCCAGCGCTTCGCCGCCGCACAGCAGCAGATGCAGGCGGCCGCTGTACATTTCGCTCAGGCTGCGCAGGATCCCGGCCAGCGCCTCGCGCAAGGCGGGCGTGCCCTGTTCGAAGCGGCTGACCAGGCAAAACACGCGCTCGCCGGCGCCCAGGCGCTGTTCCATGGCGGCCTCGAACTCGTAGTCCGATGCCACGTTGTCGAAGCCGCACTGGCGGCCGATGGCGGCAAAATACTCGCCGCTGTTGGCGCTGACGCTGTACGGCGGCTGGATGTGCAGGGTGGCGCCGGCCCCGTACTGGGCGCGCGCGCGGGCCAGCAGTTCGTGCCGGAACGGCGGCTGGCCCCAGTGCGCCTGCGACAGCAGCAAGGTGATCGGGTAGGGCGTCGATTGCGCCAATTGCATGAACAATTGCTCGATGAAGGCGGCGAACGGGGTTTCGCCGTCGCCCGCGCCGTCGCCTTGCAGGGGAAATTCGGGTTCCAGGCCGGCGGCGGCGAAGAACTGGTTGGTTTCGGTTTCGGTCAGCCGCAGATAGCGCGCGCAGGCGTGCAGGCGGTCGCGCGACTTGGGGCTGGGCAGCGACGAGCCGTTGCGCCAGTTATTCACCGATTCGCGCGAGAGGCCGATTTCGGTCGCCACGCCGGACGCGCTGGCCCGGATGCGGCGCATGTGTTGGGACAGCAGCAGGGAAAAAGCGTCGTTCGGCATCGCAGGTGGTCGTTACCCCGCTGAGCCAGGTGGGGATGTTCTTGTTCAGGCGTGATGAAAGCGATGCCGGCCAATGCATGCTGAATGGAATTGTAGCATTGTGGAAACTTGCCGGAGACTACACATTTGTCTGGCGGCCGTCGCGCGCTTGACGGCGTGTCAAGCGCGCGACGGCCGCGATCGTCTAACGAGGGGCGGGCGATGCCTGGGACGCCTGGTCTGCCTGCCTGGTCAACATGTCATCGGGAAACGTAATGTGAAAGCCTGCCACGATCTTGTCCATATTGCCCTCCTTGGGCCATCCGGAAAATTGCGACTCCAGCCTGCCGTCCCGAAAGAACAGGAACACGGGCGAGACCCAGTGGGACACTTCGGGCCATTCGTCCCGATCGTGCGTGAGCGTGAACGGGAGGGAAGGATGCGCCTGGTTCCATGCCGCATAGTGCGCGTAGTCGAAGCTGAAATCGTTCATCGCCATCACCGTGATCCTGCTCGCCAGCAGCGGCGCGAGCGTGGGATTGTCCTCGATGGCGGTCAGCGCCGCCCGGGCGAAATGGCAATAAGGCGACGCAATCATCACCAGGTGGCGGCCCTTGTCCAGATTGAGCTCGCGTCGCGTCAGGCCACCTTGTCCCTGAAAGATCCAGGCGGTTCGCTTTACCAGCGGGCCGGAGCGGACTTGCGCGACGATGGGGCGGTACTGTGGGATATCCCGGCCATGGCGCTCGGCGAACGCATTCGCCTTGTTGAATTCACGCAGCGCAAAATACGCCTGCATCAGTTTTTTGTGGTGCTCGGGCGTCGCTTTCCCGGCGAGGTTCAAGCGTTCCACGATCTGCTCGAACAGCGGCAGCCTGGCCTTATCCAGGGTATAAAACATGAGGTATTGGGTGGCCTCGAAATGGGCATCGAGCTCCTCGTCGGGGATGGCCGACGGATCCGCCGCAAAACTGGCGCTGTATGCGGCGTCGATGATAGCGGCCTTTTCCCTGGTCGGTTTGCCGCTGCTGGCGACGGTGTCGGTTTTGGCGATAAACCTCTCGAGCCGGTGAGAAACGTCGGTGCCCGCAAAACAGATGGAAGCATGCCCGAGCAGGGCCATTCCGAAGAAGGTATTGAAGAATATGAGTTTCAGCATGAAGTTACCTTTAAGGAGATCGATGGAAAGGTGGGGTGCTAGTTGAATGGCGAGGCGAATATCGACAGCCGGTGCTGGTCGCCGGCAACGCTGCAGCGCTTGAGCAAGGAGTGCGCATCGTTCAGTTCGGAAGCGGACAGGTGGGAGCGCAGATAGGCGAGGCGCTCGCGCTGTCCGGCGCTTCCCGAGCGGGCCCATGCATGCGTGATCGCATACGCGCTCGCCGCATCTTTGCGGCCGAAGGCGCCAGTCAGGTAGCTGTGCGCAAGCCAGGCCATGGCGCTTTCCGATCCGGAGCGGGCTGCGTCCAGACCGTAACGTTCGGCAAGCGTTCTCAATTCGGAAATGGCTTGTGTGGACGAATCGCCGGCAATCGCCATGACCGACGCCACGGTGGGCGCGTTTTTCGAAATCAGGATCCTGGCGGGCGCGGAACCCGCATCGGCTGCCCGCAGGAGGATGCCGATCGGATTGCGCAGCACGGCATCGGGCAGTTGCGCGCATTCGCGAGCGGAAAAATCGTCGACATCGGCTGCCTCGAATTCCATGTTATCCACATATCGAGTTGCTTCTGAGCATGGCCGCAGGCGCTGAAACAGCAGCAGGGCCGCCGCCGTGTTGCCTTGTTGAGATAATTGGAGCAGCGTCGGGACATCGTACTGTTTCGCGATAAGCGCTTGCATTCCGGCCAGCACGCGTGACTCCTGCTCGGGCGCCATAGCGACCGTCGCGCCGAACATGGGCGGGCACATGGCGGCGGCGACGGTCACGGAAGCGGGCGCTGCCGGCCGGCCATCGCCGTTGCCGTGATCCGGATGCGGCGCGGGCGCGCCGGCATGCGAAGCCGGCCGCTGCGAATAGGTCGTGCGCACGCCCTTATCGGCATGCGAGAAAATCATCGAGGTAGTCAATAGCCCCGCCGCCACGCAGGCGAGCGCAATTATTCTTCGTTTCATCATGTGCCAATGCATTGATGTGCCAATGCGATAAGCCCTTGTCCGGATAGGACTCCATCCCGGGTGTTGTAGATAGTCCCGCTCGATCAATCGAGCGGATCAGCACTTCGCTTTGCAGATCCAGTTATTGTGCGGCGAGCAGGTGCTGCCTGTTACCGCGCATTCCATGTGGTAAATGTCCCCATTTGGCAAAGGCACCGGATGTATGCTGCCCGGAACCGGGTCCGGGCTGGGCGGAATCGGTATCGGAATTTTCGGCTCCGGATGGGGGTGGAACGGTTCGTCCCAAATGCCGTCGCCGGGATCGCAGTTTCCCGGGGAGAATTGCGGCCGTTCGGGATCGGCGTCGAAACAAAAACCCTTGTCGGCGCGTGGACGGGCCTGGGCCGGACGCTTTTGCGCAGCGATGATGCGCGCCGAACTCTCGGAGCCGAACAAGGCGAGAATCTTGGCGATCTGCGCCTCGGAGAGCTCCCGTTGCAGGTCGGTCGTATTAAAACCGGTCAGGCCTTTGGCATTGAATGTCACGCTGGCGATAAAACGTTCCCTTGCGTTTGGTGAAAGCAGGTAAAGCGCATTCGATTTTGGCGGCACCATATGAAGATAGCGTTCCAGGTCGGCCCGGGATTTAATTGGCGCTACCTCCTGGGATAATCGCTCGCGCGCGAGCAGCGCGCTTTTTTCGGCTTCTGTCAAGGAATGCTGCTGCGTCGGGTGGGCATATGCCGCAGCAGAAATACCGAGCGCCATTGCGATCCATCCCGCCAGTAAATATTGTGGTTTCATAATATCAGTCCTTCCATTGTTGGGGCTGATAAGGTTGTTTGCCTCGATCAGTCCTTGGGCGAAACGATCAATGCTACTGACGGAAATGGCGCCTGTCCACGATGGCGCGTTACGCGTATGCGTGAATACTACGTTGTCGATTCGTGCGAATCTGATGATGGCGCAAATGGCGTGAGGATTATCTGGAGTTAATTGTTACGTTGAAATTATGATGCGCAGAAGGGTATGGCGCGCATTGCTTGATGGATAAGGCGCAAGGCCTGATGCAATCATGTTTTGTATTCGGGTATTCTTCCCGATTGGGAATTGATACGATGAAAAATATAATCCGGCCTGAACTGTGATTCGACAAGCCGGAGTGTGCTCAAGCGTACGCGCGCGGGCCGGACGCCCCGATCGTCAATCCCAGTCCGGCGCCAGCCCGGCGGGATCGACCTGGCGGCCATTGCGCTCCAGCGCGGCGATATGGGCCATGTCGTCGGCGCTCAAGCGCAATGCCTGTGCCTGCAAATTACTGGCGAGATTCTCCCGCTTGGTCGACGAGGGAATCACGGCGTAGCCGAGTTGCAGCGCCCAGGCCAGCGCCACCTGAGCGGGCGTCGCCTGATGACGAGCCGCAATCTCGCCGAGCACCGGGTCGCCCAGCACCTTGCCGTAGGCAAGCGTCATGTAGGACGTCACGGGAATGCCCTGTTCCTGCAGGTAGGCGACGAGCTTGCGGTTTTGCAGGTAGGGACTCAGTTCGATCTGGTTGGTGGCGATGGCGTCCTTGCCGACGGCGCCGATGGCCTGCGCGGTGTTGGCAATATTGAAGTTCGACACGCCGATCCGGCGCGTCAGTCCTTGCTGCATGGCGCGCGCCAGGTTGCTCACGGCCGCCTCGAGCGGCACGCCCTTGCCGGGGGCGGGCCAGTGGATCAGGGTCAGGTCGACCTGGTCGAGGCGCAGCTTGTCGAGGCTCTGGCGCAGGCTCGGCATCAGCTTGTCCTCGCTATAGTTGTCGACCCAGATCTTGGTGGTGACGAACAGTTGGTCGCGCGCAATGCCGGATTCGGCGATGGCCTGGCCAAGCTCGGCCTCGTTGCCATAGATTTGCGCGGTATCGATGGCGCGGTAGCCGAGTTCGAGTGCGTTGCGGACCGCATCGATCACGACCTGCCCCTGCAGTCGAAAAGTTCCTGCGCCAAAGGTTGGAATGCCCATGTGAAGTTCCTGGATGATGTTGGAATCGATCCAGTATGAGGCGAGGCCTGCCCCTTAAAAAGGCGTGATTACGCAAAACATCTTTGCCACCACGTCAAGAATGAGCGCGCAGCGGCGGATCGCGCCGCCGTCCAGGGGCAGGCTCGACGCTACGTTCGCGCGCGGTGCGTCATGCCCATCGGAGCACCTGCCAGAGAAGAAAAAGATAGGCCAGCAGTGCGAACGGGGCGCGCGATCCGGCGGCCTCGGCGACACGGATGCCGAGCAGTACGAGGACTAGCGCCATGGCCGCCCAGAGTGCCACCGTAAAATAGTCGGAGGCGACCGTCAGCCAGTTCGGCTGACGCTTCTCATTCCTGCCGCTCAAGGCGGCGCCGGGCGTGGGAATGATAAATTCGCTGATCCCGTCGCGTTCTTCGGTAAACGCGCCATGTCCTCCGGTGAGGAACTTGAAATTCTCGATGTGGCCGCTGGTCGCCGCGTGGTCGGCCGCGTTGAAGCCGTTATAACCAGCGCTGCCGATCTCGTCGCCGAAGAGGAGCCTGGGGCGGTTTTCGAAGAACCTCGGGAGCAGCGCCACGACGAGGTCGTCCTTCGCCACGTAGTTCCTCACCTTCTTGACCTGGCCGTTTTCAAAGTGGGGCGCCCAGGCATAATCTCTCGGCGCCACGCTGCCTGCCAGGACCGCGCGGTCGACGTTGAGCGAGCGGTAGTCTTTCAGTGCCCGCGTGAACAGATAGGTGCCGTTGCTATGCCCGATAAAGTCGATTTCCTTGGTTTTGGGATACCTGGCGACGGCTTCTGTATATTCGTCCATGAACCAGCGCACATAGTAGTCTCGTTCCATTTTCATCAGGAATTGACCCATGCCGAAATAGCCGTAGCGCATCGACTCGACCATCAGTTTTCCTTTGCCGTTCATCACCACATCGTGGCGTTTGCGCAGGTCGCTTTCGAGCGTGGACGACCAGCGCCCCAGGTCGCGGATGCCGTGCAGGATGAAGACGAGTTTCGTCACCGCCGGATCGCTGGGCGAAGGCAGGACCTCGGACTGGCCACGGATGTCGCTGAAACAGGCAGTCGCGGCCAGCATGACTTTGGCCAGGCGATATTGGCCGATATTGTGATCGCTGGTGTCGTCATACGAGAGAATCTCCCTGTGGTTGGTGCCGCGCACCCTCAACCACGCGAAGTCGCCCTGGGGCGCGGCGGCCAGGTCTTCATTGTCTCCCGCGCTGACAATTTCGTCGATATCTCCCAGCAGTTGCACGACCTCCGGGTGCTCGACACCGGTTTGCCTGAAGTGACGCATCCAGTCGAGGCGCAGGTCCGCAACGAAGGGGGTGCCGGTTTGCATGGACATGATCAAGGAGGCGCTGCGGGTGAGGTTGGCCAGCCAGGCGCCGACCGCATACATGGTGTGCGTATGCCATCGCATGTCCGATGGTCGCGGCCCCGACAGGGACCAGCCGCGGTTCATGCCGGCAAGAAGCACAAAGCGGGTCACGATCGTCGACCATGGCTTCCCGGTCCTGGCCGCTTCAAGAAATGCGCGCCGGGCAAGCAGGGCGCCCATGCTAAAGCCGACGATAACGATTTTTTGATAGTTCTTTCCTTGCGACTGGGCCTGGACCAGGGTGCTGATCTGGGCGGAGACATCGTCTGGACGGGCATTCGACCAAGCCGGGAAGTCCAGCAGCAAGACATCGCCGAATGACAGGAGTTGGTCGCGCAAGGGGTGCATCCTGCCCGCACCGCTCAGGCCGTGTACCACGACGAACAAGGTGGTGGAATTGCTGCCGTCAGCGTAATGCGGCTCGACTTGCCGTATCGACGGCCGGCAGCTGGCCGGCAGCAGTCCGTAGAGAGCGCAGAGAGCGAGGGTGATCAGCAGGATCTGGGGCGCTTTTGCGGAAATGTTCATTAACATTTGCATACGACGTGCCTTTCATTCAGTGCAGCGGGGTGTAGGAGGCTAGGAAATAGTCGTGAGTGGATGACAAGAGAAAGGTAGAGATGGCAAGTGTAGATCTTGTATTTACAAAAATACTATTCAATTGTCACGATGCAAACCGAAAGCGGGCGTGTCCGTCGGCCGCTATGCCCTGGGGGCAAAAACGACGATAATGCTGACTCGCTCAATCTGAACACTTTTTTAGAATTCCCCCATGGAAATTAAGGTCAACTTTCTCGATAAGCTTCGTCTCGAAGCCAAGTTCGATGATTTCACAGTGGTCGCCGACCAGCCTGTCCGCTACAAGGGCGACGGTTCCGCGCCCGGTCCGTTCGATTACTTCCTGGCCTCATCGGCTTTGTGCGCCGCTTATTTTGTGAAGTTGTATTGCGTAACTCGCAATATTCCCACCGAAAATATCCGTCTGTCGCAGAATAATATTGTCGATCCGGAAAACCGCTACCAGCAGATTTTCAAGATCGACGTCGAGCTGCCGGCCGATATTTCCGATAAAGACCGCCAGGGCATTCTTCGCTCGATCGAGCGTTGTACGGTCAAAAAAGTGGTGCAGGCCGGGCCCGAGTTCGTGATCAACGAGGTCGAGAATCTGGATGCGGACGCGCAGGCGCTGCTGACGCTGACACCAGGGGCCGACACGAGCACCTACATTACGGGCAAGGATCTGCCGCTGGAGCAAACCATCGCCAATATGTCGGGCGTGCTGGCCGGCCTGGGCATGAAGATCGAGATCGCTTCGTGGCGCAATATCGTTCCCAATGTGTGGTCGCTGCATATCCGCGATGCGCATTCGCCGATGTGTTTTACCAATGGCAAGGGGGCGACCAAGGAAAGCGCGCTGGCGTCGGCCTTGGGGGAGTTTATCGAGCGACTCAATTTCAACCATTTCTACGGCGGTACGTTCTGGGGCGACGACATCGCCAATGCGCCGTTTGTGCATTTCCCTGACGAGCGCTGGTTCAAGCCTGGGCGCAAGGATGCGCTGCCCGCCGGGATTCTGGACGAGTACTGCCTGGAAATTTACAACCCCGACGACGAGCTGCTTGGCTCGCATCTGATCGACACCAATTCCGGCAATGCGGAACGCGGTATCTGCGCGCTGCCGTTCGTACGCAAGTCGGACGGCGCGGTGGTGTATTTCCCGTCCAACCTGGTCGAGAACCTCTACGTCAGCAACGGCATGAGCGCCGGTAACACGCTGGCCGAAGCCCAGGTGCAATGCCTGTCGGAGATTTTCGAAAGGGCGGTCAAACGCGAGATTATCGAAGGGGAAATCGCCTTGCCCGACGTGCCGCAGGAGGTGCTGGCGAAATACCCCGGCATCCTGGCCGGCATCCAGGGATTGGAAGAGCAGGGCTTTCCGGTGCTGGTGAAGGATGCATCGCTCGGTGGCGTCTACCCGGTAATGTGTGTGACCCTGATGAATCCCAAGACGGGCGGGGTGTTTGCCTCGTTCGGCGCGCATCCGAGCCTGGAGGTCGCGCTGGAACGTAGTCTGACGGAATTGCTGCAGGGCCGCAGCTTTGAAGGTCTGAACGATTTACCTCGTCCTACGTTTGTCAGTAACGCCGTCACTGAGCCGAATAATTTTGTCGAACACTTCATCGATTCCAGCGGAATCGTCTCGTGGCGCTTTTTCAGCGCCAAAGCCGACCATGCATTTGTCGAATGGGATTTCAGCAGCCAGGGCGCGAACGCCAATGCCGAGGAAGCCGCGACCTTGTTCGGTATTCTTGAAGGCATGGGCAAAGAGGTGTACATGGCGGTATACGAGAATCTTGGCGCCGCTGCCTGCCGTATCCTGGTGCCGGGGTACTCCGAAGTCTATCCGGTCGACGATCTGGTCTGGGATAACACCAACAAGGCGCTGTTGTTCCGCGCCGATATCCTGAACCTGCATCGCCTGGACGACGCCAGCCTGGAAGCGCTGCTCGACCGCCTGGAAAACAGCGAGCTGGACGAGTACGCCGACATCGCCACGTTGATCGGGATCGAATTCGATGAAAATACGGTCTGGGGACAGCTGACCACGCTGGAATTGAAGCTGCTGATCCATCTGGCCTTGAAGCAGTTCGACGAGGCCAAAGAGCTGGTGGAAGCCTTCCTGCAGTACAACGACAACACGGTCGAGCGCGGATTGTTTTACCAGGCATTGAATGTCGTGCTGGAGGTGGAGCTGGACGACGAGCTGGAACTGGACGATTACGTGGTCAATTTCCGCCGGATGTTCGGCGACGCGCGCATGGATGCCGTCATCGGGTCGGTGGATGGCAGTGTGCGCTTCTACGGCTTGACGCCGACCAGCATGAGACTGGAGGGACTCGACCGGCATGCGCGCCTGATCGACAGCTACAAGAAAGTGCACAGCGCGCGGGCCAAGGCTGCGGCGAAGTCCAGCTAGGTAAAGTGTTGGCGCTCTGTCGATTCCTCGACGGGCGCCACGCGTTCAGTCGACAGAACCGCTTTCATGTCAATCCGAAAAGGGCCGGGAGAAAAAATTCCGGCCTTTTGATTTCCCATCGATAAAAGCAGCTCCACCTATATTTTTACGACGATTTTGCGCCATACAGCCTGACTAGCTTAACTTCGCATAATCTATATTATGTTAAATAAAAGGTGGAAATTGCGCCGTCGTCGGCACGACTGTCCGATAGCTCGGCAGTGCCCAGGGTCGGGATTGGGCGCCCCGAACGGGATGACTTGTCCGGATACGGAGGCAGGCCGGCGGTAAAGTTCAGCTTGTGGGCCTCTCGGGTGCATTTACCGCAATGGGCTGGTTCCATTCGATCATCGATTGATAACTTCCCCGCTCCGATGAGGACCGCGTCAACCAATCCCGGCCGCGATTGCCGCTGGCGTCGGCAGCGAGGCCAGCGCGCAGATTTGCAAGCTGACCTGCATTCGCCGCTGAAGTTGACTGTGGTACACACCATCCTCAACAGGACGGTGCGCAACGACGATTCTGATCTGCACCGGAACCGCCCCAGCAACGTGCTGTGCGCCAGACGAAAGCGGCCGCGATTGCCGCCCAGGGCATGCAAGGAGACGATCCACTCGCCACACGTGATTGACAGTCCACGCAAGACGGCGGCGCCATAAGGCTGCCGGACCTTCCAATATGAATGGGAACGTTTGATGAAAAAGGTCGACGACATTGCCAGTGCGGACAGTCTCTTTCGCATTGAGCTGTTCATGCGCAACGACGGGACGTTCGCTTATGTCGAGTTCACGCACTCCGGTGACGCACTGAACCCACTATGGAAGCGCAGCTCGAAGGCCGAATCGCGCTTCGGATCGTACGCGATTGCGCTGTACGAAGCACGTAAACGACTTTCCTGGCGAAACAATGAGATGGCCTGGCCGGCCAGGGATGCGGAACCGCTCGCCGCACTCAACGAGGTGCCGGACTGGCTGACGTGCCCAGCCTGCGGTATTCGCTTCTGCATGCGCGGCCGCGATCGATGGGCGGCGTTCGCCATCTCAGCTGTGGCCAGCGCATCATCCCGATGGCCCCGGTGTGATCTCCGCTCGCAATGGCCGAGCGAGCCGGCCAATCGGTTTGGCTGCGCAAACGCACATTGCGACGGAGTGGATCGCCTGCCTCGGCTGTCGACAATATCCGTAATTTAAATCGACAATATTTCGGGTAATGTCGATTTAAAGGTTTTACCCAAAAACGATCGGGCATCGCCGCGACCATTGATTGTCCGAGGCATGCCGGTGCCGGCGCGAAGTATCTCGCGCCGTTTCACCGCACAGCCCGGCTTATTCCGCGCCGTTCTGCGCATGCCCCTCGACCCGTTCGATCAGGACTGTGGCAATGCGCCGTTCCATCACCTGCAGGACCTCGAACCGCAGGCCATCGAGTTCGAAGGAATCGCCGACCGCCGGCAAGGTGGCAAAGCGCTCCAGCATGAAACCGGCCAGCGACGTGAATTCGTCACTGTCCCCCAGCAGCGCATCCGTATGCAGCACCTGCTGAAGATAATGCAGGTCCGCCGTGCCGTCGACGCGCCATGTGCCCTTCCCCGTTTCCTGCACCACCGGCTGTTCGTCCTCGTCCGGGAATTCGCCGGCGATCGCCTCCAGGATATCGATCGGCGTTACCAAACCCTGGATCGTTCCGTATTCGTCCGCAATCAGGACCAGCTGCCCTTGCGAGCGCTTCAAGGTATCCATGATTTTCAGCACCCCTACCGATTCGGGCATGATGATCGGCGCGCGCACGCTGCGGCCCAGGTCGATTTTCCCATCCGTGTTCAAGTCCGCGATCACGTCCTTGGCCCGCGCCACGCCCATGATGTCGTCCAGTTCCCCCCGGCAGACGGGAAAGAAACTATGCGGCGTGCCCAGGATCTGGCGCCGGATCGTCGCACTGTCGCTATCGACGTTAATCCAGGTCATGTCCGAGCGCGTGGTCATGATCGACCGGACCGAACGCTGCGACAGGCTCAATACCCCGCTGACCATATTGCGCTCCTCGCTACCGAAAGCGGCAACGTCCGGTGTTTCCGAGGGCACTTCCAATTCCTGGCTGATTTCGGCCCGCGTGCGGCTGCCGAGCAGTCGCAGGACGGCATCGGCGGTGCGTTCGCGCAGCGGCACATGGTCGTCCTTTTTGGTGAAATTGCGGTGCGCCAGCTGATTGAAGAATTCGATCACGATCGAGAATCCGATGGCGGCGTAGAGATAACCTTTCGGAATCTTGAAGCCGAGTCCTTCCGCGACCAGGCTCAGACCGATCATCAGCAGGAAACTCAGGCACAGCACCACCACGCTCGGGTGCGCGTTGACGAAACGGGTCAAGGGCTTCGATGCGAAAATCATCACCGCCATCGAGATAATCACCGCCGCCATCATCACGCCGAGCTGTTCGACCATGCCGACGGCTGTAATCACCGCGTCGAGCGAAAACACCGCATCGAGCACGATAATCTGCGCGATCACGGCCGACAGGCTGGCATACACCTTCGGCCCGGCGTGGACATGGGTCTTGCCCTCGACCCGCTCGTGCAGTTCCATTGTTGCCTTGAACAATAGAAAAACGCCGCCGATCAGCAGAATCAGGTCGCGCCCCGACAAGGCCTTTCCCGCCACCGAAAACAGCGGCTCGGTCAAGGCCACCATCCATGAAATCACGGTGAGCAGCCCCAGGCGCATCAGCATGGCCAGCGATAAGCCGATCAGGCGCGCCTTGTCGCGCTGATGCGGCGGCACTTTTTCGGCAAGGATGGCAATAAAAATCAGGTTATCGATGCCGAGGACGATTTCCAGGACCACGAGTGTGAGTAAACCTACCCAGATATTCGGGTCGAACAGCCATTCCATTGTTTGCCTATAAGTAATTCGGGAAGGTAATTGTAAAGGAATGTAAGCAAGCGAGGCGTTGTGTTGGAGCAGCCAGCCGGCGGTGCGGGCCGAGGCGGCGAAAATGTCGGGCGAGACCGGGCCCGGATAGCCCGGAAACGGCGATAATCCCACACCGTCCGGCGGACTACAGGGAGAAGCGAGCAATGTCATTCAATCGAAGGGGCCATGCCGCCCGAAGCTGGCTGGCCGGCATGGCGCTGTGCCTGCTGGCGGCCGGGGCCGCCGCCCACGGCGTCTCGGAATCGGACCAGGGTTTCCTGCAGGGCGCGACCGGCGTGCACTTCCTGCCTTATCTCTACCTGGGCGCCAAGCATATGGTCACCGGTTACGACCACCTGCTGTTCCTGTGCGGCGTGATTTTCTTCCTGTACCGGATGAAGGACATCGGGGTCTACGTGACCCTGTTCGCGCTCGGCCACAGCACGACGCTGCTGCTTGGCGTGCTCAAGGGCTGGCATATCGATGCCTACCTGGTCGACGCCGTCATCGGCCTGTCGATCGTCTACCGCGCCTTTGACAACTTGGGCGGCTTCAGGACCGTCTTCGGGATTGCGCCGAACAGGAAGGCGGCGGTGCTGATCTTCGGCTTCTTCCACGGCCTGGGACTGGCCACGAAGCTGCAGGATTTTTCTCTCTCGCCCGATGGCCTGGTGCCGAACATGATCGCGTTCAACCTCGGGGTGGAAATCGGCCAGCTGCTCGCGCTCGGCATGATCCTGATCGTCATGCGCTACTGGCGCACCACCGCCAGTTTCGCGCGGCATGCCCTGGCCAGCAATGTTGCGCTCATGAGCGCCGGTTTCGTCCTGGCCGGCCACCAATTCACCGGCTTTCTCAGCCAATAGGAATCACCATGTCCTTGCCTCCATCGAACGCCGGCGTCGCCGCGCCGAAAAAAGAACTCCTGCGCGGCACCCTGCTCGCCGCTGCCGTGGCCGCCGTGCTGCTGACCGTGGCGATCCTGCCTGCCGAATACGGCATCGACCCGACCGGCGCCGGCAAGGCCCTCGGCCTTTCCCGGCTGCACAGCCCGGCCGCGCCGCACGCCGTGCCGCTCAAGGCTGCCGCTCCTGCGGTGCCGCCAGGCGGATCGACCGTGTCGGCGCCCGGCGAAGTGCGCGCGGTGACCATCGCATCGAAGCAAACCGCTGCCTACCGGACCGACACCAGGGAAATCACGCTCGCTCCCGGCAAGGGCGTGGAGCTGAAAACCCATCTCGCCAAGGGCGCGGCCCTGATGTTCTCGTGGAAAACCACCAGGGGCGAAGTGCTCGACCATGACTTTCATGGCGAGCCGGTCAACGCAAAGAACGACGAATTCGAGAGCTTCATCCTCGAAGACGAGGTGAGCCAGTCGCGCGGCGTGCTGATTGCCCCATTCACAGGCGTGCACGGCTGGTATTGGAAGAACCGGACCGACGAGCCGGTGACGGTGGTACTGCAAGCCAGCGGCTTCTACAGCGATATGTTCAAAAAATAGCGGCCGGCATCCATCAGAATGGCCGGACTTGCGCCATCCCATCGGCGCTGGCGCCGGCAAACATCGCTTCCAGAATCAGGCGCATCGACGCCATCGGCGCCTGGCCGAACTTGGCTGCAAGATCTTGCTCGAATTGCTGGTGAAATCGCTGCGCTTCCGCCATGGCCGCCAGCGCCCTCGGCGTCAGTGCCAGGCGCTTGACGCGGCCGTCGCCCGGTTCCTCATGGCGTTCGACGTAGCCCTTCGCGACCATGTCGTTGATGACCTTCAAGGCCCCCTGCGAGGTAATCCCGAGCCCGGAGGCGACCTGGCTCAGGCTCTGCGGCTGCGCCTGCAACATGCGGAACACGTAGCCGAAGGACGATCCCAGGTCGTCGAACCCTGCCTGCGCCAGGCGGGCGTGCAATTGCGCCTTGAACGTGCCGAACGCCACGTTCAGCAAAATCCCGAAATCGGTCGTCCCTGCTGTCGACATTTAATTCACCTAAGCTTATAATCCAAGGTGAATTATATCACAGGAGACTCTCATGCCCTTCATTGCACCTTCCGACGCCCCTGCATTCACACTGCACGGTGCCGTTTTTACCGGTCTGGCCTCGCCCTCGCGCGGCGCGGCCGAAACCGCAACCTGGATCGTCACGCTGCCTGCGGGCGTGCCGGCCACCCCGCACCAGCTTACCCGCGAAGAAATCTTTGTCGGCCTCGAAGGGCGCGCCCTGGCGACCGTCGGCGGGCAGGCATACGAGGTCACCCCCGGCAGCGCGCTGGTGGTCCCGCCCCACACCATGTTTACGATTACCAATCCGGATGCCGCGCCGTTCAAGGCGGTCGCGCTGCTACCCGTCGGCGGGCAGGCCGTGATTGCGGGCCAGGCGCCATTCACGCCGCCCTGGGCCGCCTGAGGCGCCCTACTCGTCCACCAGCCGCACCACCACCTTGCCTTTGGCGCGCCCCGTTTCCAGGTAGGCCAGCGCCTGCTTCGCCTGCGCGAACGGAAACACCCTGTCGATCACGGGGCGGATGCGCGCCTGCGCGAGCAGCTCGCCGATAGCGGCCAGCTGCCTGCCGTCCGGGCGCACGAACAGGAAGGAATAGCGCGCCTGGCGCCGTTTCGCCAGGCCGATGATCTTGCGGCTCAGCATGCCGAAGATGAAGCGCATCAGCGCATTCATCCCGCGTTGACGGGCGAAGGCGGCGTCCGGCGGGCCGATCAGGGACACGACGGCACTGCCCGGCTTGACGATCCGCAAGGCCTTTTCCAGTCCGTCGCCCTTGATCGTGCCCAGCACGGCATCGTAGCCGTGCAGGACCTGTTCGAATTGCTGCTCCTTGTAGTCGACCACCTCGTCCGCGCCGAGTTCGCGCACCATCCGCACATTGGGGGTGCTGGTGGTCGTTCCCACGGTCGCGCCCAGGTGTTTCGCCAGCTGGATCGCAAACGTGCCGATCCCGCCCGATCCGGCCGGAATGAACACTTTCTACCCCGGCCCGACGCGCGCGCGTTCGGCCAGCGCCTGCCACGAGGTCAACCCGACCATGGGCACCGACGCCGCTTGCACGAAGTCCAGATTGGCCGGTTTCAGGGCCGCCGCGTGCTCGGGAACGGCGGCGTACTCGGCCAGCGAGCCGGCGCCCAGGTCGAACAGGCTGGCAAACACCGCGTCGCCGACCTTGAAACGGGTGACGCGGCTGCCGGTTTCCACCACCACACCGGCCAGGTCGCTGCCCATGGTGGCCGGCAGCGTGAGCTTGATGATGGGCTTGAAGTCGCCTTTCGGGATCATGTTGTCGATCGGATCGAGCCCGGCGGCGTGTACACGCACCAGGATCTCGTCCGGCGCGATCGTGGGACGCTCCAGGTCGGCAAATCCGACCGCATCCGGCCCGCCATAGCGCTTCAGTATCAGTGCTTGCATCATGTTCCTTCCGGTGTGGTGGTTACGCTCAGCCTGCTGTCGCGACAGGATAGTCGGTGTAGCCTTTTTCGCCGGGCGTGTAGAAGGTGCCCGGATCCGGATCGTTCAAGGGGGCATTCTCGCGCAGGCGCGCCGGCAGGTCGGGATTGGCCAGGAAGGCGCGGCCGAAAGCGATCAGGTCGGCCTGCCCCGCCGCCAGCGCCTGCTCGGCGCTGGCCTTGTCGAAGCCGCCAGCCAGGATGAAGGGGCCGTCGAAGGCGGCGCGCAGGCTTGCCTTGAGGCTGGCCGGCACCGCGGGCGCACCCATCGCCGAGTGGTCCAGCAGGTGCACGTACATCAGGCCCAGCGCCGACAATGCCTTGACCAGTGCCAGGTATTGCTCGTCGACGCCATCGAAGCTGCCGGTGGCGTTGAACGCGCCGTGCGGCGACAGGCGAATCCCGACCCGCGCCGCGCCGATCGCGGCGGCCGTGGCGCGCGCGACTTCCAGCACGAGCCGGTTGCGGGCGTCGGGCGTGCCGCCGTAGCCGTCGGTCCGCTGGTTCACATTGGCGTTGAGGAACTGTTCGAGCAGATAGCCGTTGGCGGCGTGCAGTTCGATGCCGTCGAAGCCCGCGGCAATCGCCAGGCGCGCGGCGGCGACGTACTCATCGATCGTGCCGGCAATGTCGGCGCTTGTCATGGCGCGCGCCGGCGTATGCGGCACGCTGCCCTGGCCGTCGGTCCAGATCTCGCCCGGGCAGGCGCCGGCCGATGGCCCGAGTACCTCGGCGCCGGACGGCAGGTTGGCCTGCTGCCCTACCCTGCCGGTGTGCATCAGCTGCACCACGATCTTGCCGCCGTTGGCGTGCACGGCGTCCGTGACTTCTTTCCATCCCTGCACCTGGGCGTCGTCGAACAGGCCCGGGATGCGCGCGTAGCCGAGGCCGTTCGGCGAGGGCGAGGTGCCTTCGGTGACGATCAGTCCGGCGCCGGCGCGCTGGGCATAGTAGGTCGCCATCAGGCTGTTGGGAATGTTGCCGATGGCGCGGGTGCGCGTCAGCGGGGACATCACGGCCCGGTTGGCGAGGGAGGTGGCGCGCAGGGAAAAGGTGTCGAATAGCATGTCGGGTCCTTGTTGGCGTGTTATGGAGATCGGCGGCTTCAGGCGGCCAGAAGACGCGGGGCGACCTTGCCGGTTTGCGAGGCGGCGAACAGGGCAGCACGGGCGGCGTCGAAATGCGCGACCAGCTCGCCGTCGGCGACCGACGGCATGGTCATGCTTTCGCCTTTGTCGAGTGCGACCAGGGCGGCGTCGACCATGTGTTCGGTCAGCATGACCGCCTCGGGCGCCAGGGCCGCCAGCGGAACGCCGGACTGGTCCCAGATTTCGGTGGCCGTGGACGCTGGCAGCACGACCTGCACCGTGACGCCGCTCCCGCTCAGTTCTTCCTGCAGACCCTGGCTGAAGGCCAGCACGAAGGCCTTGGTGCCGCTGTAGACCGCGCTGAAGGCCAGCGATTTGAGCGCCAGGACCGAGGCCACGTTGATGATGGTTCCCTCGTTGCGCGCTTTCATGGCGGGCAGGACCGCGTGCGCCAGGCGCGTCAGCGCGGTGATGTTCAGGGCGATCTGGGACAGGGAATCGGGCAGCGGGCCGCCGGTCAGCGGGGCCAGGCGTGCGATGCCGGCGTTGTTGACCAGCACGTTGACCGGGGTCGACGACAGGTAGTGCTCGACCTGCGCCTGGCCCTCCTCCGTGCCGAGGTCGGCGATCAGGTTCTCTACGCGCACGCCGTGCGCCCTGGTAATCGTGTCCGCCAGCGCTTGCAGGCGCTCGGCGCGGCGCGCCACCAGGACCAGGTCGTAGCCGCGCCGGGCCAGGCGCTCGGCGTAGACCGCGCCGATGCCGGACGAGGCGCCTGTGACGAGGGCAATCTTGCGGGAAGTCGTGTTCATGTTCGTTTCCTTATTGTGTGAAGTGGTGACGGTGAAGTGCTTAAACCAGTTGCAAGTCTTTGCGCATGCCGGCGTCGAGCATGCTTGCCGGTGCGAAGGTGCGCAGCAGGCGCAGGCGGGCGGCCAGTCCGCCGGCGGTGTAACGCAGTTTCGGGCGCGCCGCGCTGGCCGCCTTGAGGACCGTTTCGGCAACGACCTCGGGGCCTTCGGCGCCGGCCATGATGTCGTGGATGCGGCGCACCAGCGCCGTGCGCACGGCGTGGTAGGCGTCCAGCTTGGCGTCCGCTTCCAGCAGGTTGGCGTCGAACGGCGTTCTGGTGTAAGCCGGTTCGATCACCACCGAGCGAATGCCCCAGTTGCGCAGTTCGTGGTCGAGCGATTCGGAATAGCCTTCGATGGCGTGCTTGCTGGCGGCGTACAGGGCGCCGTAGGGCATCGGTAAAAAGCCCAGCACGGAGCCGATGTGGACGATGCGCCCGCCGCCCTGCGCCCGCATCTGCGGCAGCACGGCGCGCGTCATGCGCACCGCGCCGAAAAAGTTGGTGTCGAACACGGCCTGGGCCTGGGCGATGGAACTTTCTTCCGCGCCGGCCGCCGCCACGCCGACGCCGGCGTTGTTGACCAGCAGGTCGATCCGCCCTTCCCTCTGCACCACCGCTTCGACGGCCGCCGCCACCGAAGCGTCGCTGGTCACGTCCAGGGCCAGCAGCTCGCCACCGGGCGTGGCGCCTTGCGCCGCGCGCCGGCTGGTGCCGATCACTTTCCAGCCGGCTTGCGCCAGGCGTGCCGCCGTGGCCTGGCCGATACCGGACGAGGCGCCGGTGACCAGTGCGATCTTGCTATTCATGGTGATTCCTCTCAAAAAAACCGACGCAGGGCAGCGTCGGAAAGCGCAAAAATATGATGGTCATCATATTCAAGGTCAAAAAAAAGGACGGCCGCGGTCCTGCTCACTGCGCGGCCGGGTTCAGGTGTTTCCGGGTGGCGGCGCACAAGGCCGCCGACAGCGTGGGGTCGTCCACCGCCCGTGCCAGCATGGTGGTGCCGATCAGGGCGCAGACCATGGCCATGGCCTGTTCGTGGGCGCGCGGCTGGCCCCAGTCGGGCATCTGGCGGGCGAACAGGTCGATCACCTCCTTGATGCGCAAGGTGGCGGCGTGCCGCACTTCCGGCGCCTGGCGCGGCATTTCCGAGCCAAGTGCGCAGACCGGGCAACCGTTTTCGATCGAGGCGACATGCTCGGGCGACAGGTAGGCGTCCATCAGCGCCTGCAGGGCCTGCCCCTTGGGGGCGCCGGCGGCGATGCGCGCCACCAGGGCCACCGAGTCGGCCCCGGCGCGGTCGCCCGCCTCGGCCAGCAAGGCGTCGCGCGATTCGAAGTGGGCGTAGAAGCCGCCGTGGGTCAGGCCGGCCTCTTTCATGATGTCGGCTACGCCGGTGCCGCCGTAGCCGCTGCGGCGGATGGCGCGCGAGGCCACTTCCACGATCCGTTCGTGGGTGGCCTCCTTGCGGCTGGCGGTCGGGCTCTTGGCGGGTTTCGATTTCATGATGGTCATCATATACCATTTCGAAACCGGGTGCACGCCGGCGCGCAAAAATTGCGAGTGCCGGGTTTTGGCTCAGCCAGCCAGTGCTGTGTCCTTGAGCAGGGTTTTCCAGGTCAGCGCCTGCCTGGCAAGGCGCGCATTGCGGCCGATGTAGGACCAGGGGTTGACGAAGCGGGTCATGTAGCGCCAGACCACCAGCGCCGTATCGCCGCTGCGGCGCGGAATGACGTGCAGGTGCACATGCGGCACGTGCTGATTGGCCGCCTTGCCGTTGTTGAGGACGACGGCGGTGGCTTCGCTTTCGCCGTTTTGCCTGAGCACGGCCGAGAATCTGGCCCCGAGCTGGAACAGGTAGGCCACGGTTTCGGGCGGCAAGTCTTCGATGTGTTGCTGGTGTTGATGCGGGATCAGCAGCAGGTGCCCGCGCGTCAGCGGAAAGGCGTCGAGGATCGCAACGCAGTGCGCGTCGCGATAGACGACGGCCGCGGGGCTGCGGTTGGCAATGATCTCGCAAAAGATGCAGGTGTGGGTTGCAGCCATTCTGTCTCCCTCGTTGTTGGTGTTGTTCTCTGTCGGGCGCATAAGGACCAAGCCCGCCGGTGCACGGCGGGCTTGCTGGTACGAACCGCCTCAGGCGACGGTCGGCTCGCCGTCGCGCGCCATCCGCTGCAAGGCGCCGTAGTCGATCTTGCCGTTGGCGTTGAACGGCATCTTGTGCAGGCCGATCACATCTTGCGGCACCATATAGGCCGGCAAGTGCAAGGTGCAGCCCTTGAGGATCTCGGTCGATGATACGGTAAAGCCCCAACCGTAAGCAAGCAGGCCCTGCACGCTGCCGTCGGCCGCGATCGGCCATGGCACCACGGCCACCACGTCCGAGCCGCCGAGGCGGCGGATCACGGCTTCGACCTCCTGCATCTCCACCCGGTAGCCGCGGATCTTGACCTGGTTGTCGATGCGGCCGCTGTACAGCAGGCCCGCTTCCGGATCGATGCTGGCAAGGTCGCCGGTGCGGTACCAGCGCCTCGCCTGCTTGCCGTCGAACGTCATGTCGAGGAAGCGCAGGCGGGTCAGTTCGGTATTTTCCCAGTAGCCCTGCGCGACCTGGGAGCCGCCCAGGTACAGCTCGCCCGTTTCGCCGTCGGCGACCGGCTGGAACGTCTCGTCGAGGACGATGGTTTCCTGGTCCGGCAACGGGGTGCCGATCGGCACCACCGGCAGCGCATCGATCCGTGCGTCACCGGCCTGGTAGCGGTAGGTGGTGAAGGCGATGGTCGCTTCGGTCGGGCCGTACAGATTGTCGATGGTCGAGTTGGGCGCGGCCGGCTGCCAATCCTTGGCCAGGCTGGTCGGCAATGCCTCGCCGCAGAACAAGCTCCATTTCAGGCTCGGCAGAATGCCGGGACGCAGCACGTTGTAGCGCTTCAGGGTGCCGGCCAGGGACGGCACCGAGAACCAGAAGGTCAGCTCGTGGTCCTGCACGAAGCGCAGCGGCATCATCATCACGCGCGAGGGCACGCAGTACAGGCAGGAGCCGGCGGACAGGCTGACGAAGATATCGTGCACCGACAGGTCGAAGGTGAAATCGAAAAACTGGGTGAAGCGGTCTGACGGCCCGGGCTGGTAGCGCGCGATGATGCCGGCCACGTAGGTGCTGGCATTCGCATTCGTGACCGCTACCCCCTTCGGCAGGCCGGTACTGCCCGAGGTAAACATGATGTAGGCGACCGGATTGGCGTCGGCCGGCAGCGTCAGGGAATGCGGATCGGCCTCCGCCATCTGCTGCTTGAGGATGTAGGTGTGCTGGCTGGCGCTCGCGGCCCAGGCCGGCAGGGTGTCGGTTTCCGGCATCAGTACCAGCAGCGGATCGGGATAGGCGCGCAGGATCTCCCCTGCCGTGTCGATCGCGCGGCCGTCCACCACGATGGCCGACGAGGACGACAGCTCGACCATGCGCAGATTGCGCTGGACCGGGAAGCGGGTGTTCAGCGGCACATAGCTCATGCCTGCCAACAAGGTGCCCAGCACCGAGGCATAGGCGGTGACGCTGCGGTCGACCAGCAAGGCGCACTGGCCGGCCGGCGCCACGCCCTCGCGCGCCAGGGTGCGGGCAATCCGGGCCGCGCGCACCAGCAGTTCGGCGTACGTATAGGTTTGTTCGTCGACCCAGAGCGCGTTGCCGTTCGGGTGGCGGCGGGCGCTGTTGAGGAACCCGGCAATCAATAAGCCGGCATCGTCTGTCATCATGAAAACTGTCTCCTTGCTGCAACCATGGCCTGTCGTCGGCCATTACGGAAAATCGGTCGGATGGCTGGGGCCGGATGCGCGCACCGGCGGCGCGCGCATCCGGCCCAGGCGCGATCAGGGGTTGGCAAGCGACGATGGCTGCGCGACCTGCGCTTGCGGCTGGTGTTGCGCCACAAACTGCTTGATCATCGTCGCCACGTCTTCATCGTAGAAGTGCGAGAAGTGGTCGCCGTCCTCGTCGAGGGAAAGCTTACCATTTTGCAGGCCTTCCACCAGGAAGCGGCCGACGTCCGCGTGCGTGACCTGGTCCTTGCCGCCCACGTGCACCAGTACCGGCTGCTTGACGTCGGCAGTCCAGGCGTCGCCGCGCTCGTTGAACAGGCCGTTCATCATGTTGGCGTAGCGGAACAGCGCTTCCGGGGTGCGGAACGGCACGCTGGTCATGTACAGCAGGAACGGGTCGGTGCTGGTCAGGATGGCGGAAATCATCTTGCGGTCTTCGCCGTCGTCGGCGGTCGCGTGGGCGCCGTAGATCAGGTCGCAGTATTTCTGGGCGAAGCGGTAGTTGGCGGCGATTTTCGGGAACAGGGTGCGGATGTTCTTCTCGAACTCGGTGATCTTGATGTCGCCCGAGGCCGGGATCGAGACGCCGCCGTTGAGCAGGATGCCGCACTGGATGCGGTCCGGGAACTCGGCCATGGCGCGCAGGCTGACCTGGGCGCCGCTGCTCCAGCCGGCCACCGGCGCGCTGGCGATGCCGAAGTGGTCGAGAATCGCGATCAGGTCCGACGCGTGGGTCAGCGAATGGCATTTGGCCAGGTCGAATTCGTGCGTGATGGCGGGCACCCAGCGGCTGTCCCAGGTAATGACGCGGAACTGGTCGGCCAGGCGCTTGGCCAGCGGGAACATGAAGTCCGAGGGCATGCCGTAGGCGTTGGCCAGGACCAGCGCCGGCTTGCCGCTGTCGCCGAAGGTCGAGACGCACAGCTCGATGCCGTCCGCCGCCGTGACCTGGGTGCGGGTGAAGGTTTCGCCGCTCTTTTCTTCGTCGAGTTCCTTGATGAAGGCGGTCAGGTAGGTGCCGTAATCGCTCCAGCTCACGCCGGTCTGGGCCGGCAGGCTGCGCGCGAAGCGCTTGATGGTGCGGTAGTAGCCGCCGTAGAACACGGTGCGCTTGTCGAACAGTTCTTCGATGGCCGAGGCCGGCGTATCGCGTTCGGACACGAAGTTGAGGCTCTTCATGCCGAGGGCGACGTCGATTTTTTCCAGCATGGCCTTGATGTTCAGGTCGCTGGAGTTGCTCAGGTGGTAGACCTTGTGCTCGCCGAAGCCGGTGTTGCTGAGGTAGAGCATGTCGAATACGCATTGGTCGACCGGCACCAGGTTGCCGACCGCCGCCATGTCGCCGATCAGGCGCATCGGGGTTTTGAGCTGGCTCAGGGTGTCGCGCAGGCGGTACATTTCTTGCGTGAGGCCATACACGCCGAAGCGCGTGCCGCCGCTGCGGCGCGATGCCAGCGGCCCCATGATGATGGCCGGACGCAGGATGCGGTAATCGATGCCTTGCGCGTCGCAGTATTTGACGACTTCATGCTCGGCGGCGTTCTTGCTGCTTTCGTAGAAGTTGTTGTAGCTGATGTCGAGCGGATGCAGCGTTTCCGGAATGTCGCCCGCCATGTGGCCGGAGGTGTAGGCGGTCGAAATGTGCAGGTAGGTCGGGCAATGGATGCGGTGCGCCAGGTCCATCACATTGTGGGTGCCGTTGATATTGTGGTGATAGATTTCTTCTTTGTGGCGGTCTTCGAATTTCAGGCTGGCGGCGCAATGCCAGAATTCGCTGATGCCGGCCGCGGCCAGTTTTTCCAGGTCGCTCTTGCTGATCGCGCACAGGGTTTCGGTCATGTCGCCCAGAATATAGTCGACCTTGCTGTCGATATCGGCCTTGGGCACCGGCTGGTTGTAGCCGACCGCGCAGACGGCCAGCGCATCGTAGACGCGCTGCCTGGCGTGGGCGATCGATTCGCCGCGCACCAGGACATACACCTTGCCGGGCTGGCGCAGTTTCCAGAACAGGAAATTACTGCCCAAAAAGCCGGTGGCGCCGGTCAGGATGATATTGCGTGCTTCGTTGCGGAAGTGATTGGTCATTGCGAGCAAGTCGCCATACCGGTAATCGGCCGAATGTGTGTCCATGTGCATCTCCTAGTTATTGTCTTGTTTGCGATTGGATTGTCCTGGCTGGGCGGACGGCGGCCCTATTCCATGTAATTGACCTGTACGCGGCCCAGGGTCCGCACTTTGTCCAGCACGGCGTCGTCGACGACGACTTCCTTGCCGCTGATTTCTTCGATCACCAGCACGTATTCCACGAAGCTCAAGGAATCGACGACCGCGTTTTCAATCAGGTCGAGGTCCATCGGGATATCGGTCAGGTATTTCTTCGACGAGAGCAGCCATTGTTTGACTTCGTTGATCTTGTCGAGACTAAGCACTTGGTTCAAGGGACATCTCCTTCTTCAGTAAATGGGTATCGCGCAGCAGGCCGAGGATTTTCTTAAGCAGCTCGTTGGAATGAAAGTGCTGACGCCGTGGATCGGCCAGCAAGGCAGTGCGGATCGCAATCCCGCTGGTGAATCCGGCATCGCGGTACATCGCCGGGTTGTACAGCGATTCGATGGTCAGCTGTATGTACCGGTTCAGATGAACCGAAATCGTTTGCAGCGTTTCCGGCGGATATTCCTGGTCGATGCCGTCGGCAAGCCTGGCGAGCAAGGCGCGGCCGAAGGTGATGTGGCGCGATTCGTCGTTGCGGTGCGCTTCGTTGATTTCGCGGATGAAGGGATGGACCCGCTCGTCGAGCGCGACCTTCAGGTTGTAGTAATGGCCGACTTCCTCGAAGATGAAAATCTGGGCGAAGCGCACCAGGATCGACAGCTTGGCATCGAGCTTCATGTCGGACAGCTGGATCTTCTTGTTGCCGTAGATTTTGCCGCCGTATTTTTCGCAAAACTGGGCGAAGTACCACATGTGCTGGTTCTCTTCGTCGATGAAGTGATGCAGGTACTCGTTGGCCTCTTTCAGCATCGGCGTGTGCAGCAGCTGCGCGACGCCGGCGATCAGTTCCTGTTCGCCGGTGACGTTCAGGCTGAACAGGTTGATGCATTCCCATTTGCTCAACAACTTGCGCTGCGCTTCCGAGGCTTGCTCGTAATACGGCGTGTTGTAGATGGTCAGAAGCTCGGGGCTCATCCACCAGTCGGATTCGGGGATCGATTCGCTCCAGTCGAAGCGGGTGAAGCTGAACACATGCCTGTCACGGGAAAGCTTGACCAGCTTGGCAACGCGATCGTGATAAACCGTCTGTGTGGTAGTCATGGGGATGTCTTTCAAGAGTGTGCCGACCTAAGGTACTGAATTCGCTTGAATATTTGATGCTTCCTTGCATATATTGACAATCTTTAAACCCTCTCATCAATCGAAATTGCTAGAATCTTCCGTCTAGATTTCTGGCACAGAAAATGAGTGCCCCCTCATGCCAGGGCAGCCGCCGCAATCGTCAGATTCAGGCCCAGCAGCGACACGCCGCTGGCCTGCGCAGCCAGCCTGTTGAACGGCGCGGAGGGACGCAGCGCGAGCCTGGCGTGTACCGACAGCACCAGTCCAAACAGGCCGGCCGCCATCGCCACCCCCCACCAGCGTCCGGACAGAAGCAGGCTGAGCACGGCCGCCGCCAGCGAGGCCAGCAAGCTGAAGCAGACGATCAGCAGGCAGCCCGTTCCCAGCCCGAGCACATGGCGGTAGCCTCCCGCCGGTTCCAGCTTGCGGCTCAGTTCGTACTGCATGGCGCCCCCGTAAAACACGGCCATCAGCAGCACATGACTTGTATACACATGGCAGCCGCCGCTGGCCAGGGCGAACTGCCACCATGCGAAGCCCGGCAGCAGCAGGTAGTGCAGCAGCGAGTACAGCAAGGGCCTGGCGGCCAGCACGGGATGGGCCAGCAGCCAGGCGCAGGCCAGCAGCGCGATCCAGACCAGCGCCGGGGCGGCGGCCCCGGCCCGCAAGGTGCAGGCGCCCTGCACTGCCACGATGACCACCAGCAAGGCGCGCAGCTCGCCCAGGCCGACCTCGCCGCGCAGCAGGAAGGAATCGCGTCCGGCGGCCCGGTCCTGGTCGTAGTCCATGGTCTCGTCGAGCAACTTGAGGAGGACGAAAAAGCTCAGGCCGGCCAGCAGGTCGAGCGGCAGCGACCAGCCCGGCCAGCCGGTCCGGCTCACGGCCCGCACGGATAAATACATGCTGGCGAACAGCAGCCATTCGGGCCAGGAAAACGCTTGCCGCAACCAGCGCGCGCAGGACCCGATCCGGTTCACGCGCGGCACACCATGCCGGCCGCGCCGTCCAGGCGCACGCTGTCGCCGTCTTTCAGTAATGTCGTGATGCCGCGCAGGCCGACCACCGCCGGGATGCCCATTTCGCGCGCCACCACGGCCGAATGCGACAGCACGCTGCCGCGCTCGACGATCAGGCCCGAAATGCACGGGAAAAACGGCACCCAGCCGGGATCGGTGCGGCGCGTGACCAGGATTTCGCCGTTCAGCTGTACCTCGGTGGTGTCGTGCACCACCTTCACGCGGCCCTGCACCGTGCCCGAGCTGCATGGCGTGCCCTTGAACAGGCCGGCGATGTCGTCGATCGTGCCGTCGGCCGCCGCATCGCTGGAACTGACCGCCACCATGTTCTCCGGAATCAGCTCGCCGTAGAACTGCAGCCTCGGCGGCAGCTCGGCGGCCCTGGCGAAGGCGGCCTGCTCGCGCAGGCGCACGCCGACGATCTCGCGCACCGTGTCGTGGCTGACGGCGCGCCGTTCGATCAGGCCGAAGGCTTCGTCCAGGGTCAGTGCGTAAATATCCTGCGCCTTCTCCAGCTGGCCCTGCCTGGCGAAGTTGGCGCCCATGGCGTTCGTGATGTAGCGCAGGAAGCCGAAGATCTTGGTGCGGTAGAAACGCAATTCTTCGCGCTCCATCACGCACTGGCGCGAATTGCGGATCAGCCAGCCGGTCGCCGCCCGCAGCAGCCAGTTCTTGCCGCAACGCTCGGCCACGATGCGCTCGGCCGCGCGCGCGGTCTGCTGCTTGTCGCCGTCCATGCTGCGGCGGCCGTCGACGCCCTGCAGCACATAATTCTTCAGCGCCTGGATCACGAAGCTGGGATCGTCCTTGATGCTGGTTTCTTCCAGCTTCAGTTCATTGATGCAGCGGAAACCGAAGTCGCTGCGATAGGCGTCGACGCGCTCCTTCAGCAAGGCATAGCCGGGCGTCGCCGCCTGTTCGATGCGCAGGCGCAGCGCCTGCACGTCCAGCGCGCGCATGTCGGCGCGCAGGTCCGGCGCGTTCTCGATCCAGGCCGCGATTTCGAGCAGCAATCGGGTCGGCGCCACGCTGGCCATGCCGCCTTGGCCGCACAGCAAATCGTTGTGCAGGCGCGAGACTTCCTGCTCGTCGCGCGCGATGTGTTTGACCAGCACGTGACGCAGCACGCCATGGAAGGTTTCCGCAAAAAAATCGTTGATGATGGGCGCGCGCCAGTTGTTCAGCATGCGGTCTTCCACCCGGTCGTAGGTCGCCAGCAGCGCGGTATTGTCCATCGCGGCGAAGTCCAGCTTCATGTAGGGATCCATGAAGCTGTCGAAATCGCGCGCGAAGCGGCGGCACAGCGCATGGCGGCGCAGGTAGAACCAGCCGATCCGGGCGCTGGCGGACAGGGTAAACAATGCCGCGCCGATCCGGCTGTGGCCCCGGCCCTGGCGCACGGTGTCGGCGCTGGCATTGGCCTGCACGCCGATCGAGGCATCGAAATTGTTCTTGTTGGTATCGAAAAAGGGCAACAGCGACAGGCTGCGATACCAGCTGTTCAGGTTGTAATACACATGGCCGTCGTAGTAAGCGAGCATGTTGCGGAACACCGGCTTGAGGCGCCGGATTTCATCGGCCGGCACGCCGAACAGGCCGTAGAACTGCTCGTAGACCTTTTCGTAGACCCGGCTGGCGAAGGAAAAGGTCAGCGGCGAGGTGACGCCCGAAAAGCTTTCGACAATGTTGGAATTGTCGAGAATGGTCCGGGGCCGCGACTTGCTGATGTGGCTCAGGTTGGTGACCGGGCGCGTTTGCAGGATATACAGATCGCTGCCGATGATGGCCCATTCGATATCCTGCGGCGTGCCGCCGTACAGGGTTTCGATGCGCCGTCCCGCCTGCGCGATCTGGGCGATTTGCCGCTCGTCGAGGCAGGCAGCGCTGGCGCGCGCGGCGTCGACGGTTTCATGGCGCAGACCGGCGCCGGCGCTGTCGTCGAAGAACAGGCCGGTGCTCTTGTCGGCAAGTTGCCGCCGCGCTAACGCGCCCGCCTCGTCCAGATACCAGGTGTCGCAATCCATCTCGCCCGACACCACGCCTTCGCCGGCGCCGTAGGTGGCGCTGATGACCGCCTCGTCGGGATTGCAGGTCATCGGATTGCCGGTAAAGATCAGCCCCGACACTTCGGCGAACACCATCGCCTGCACCACCACCGCCGGACGGATGCGCGACGTCGCCAGGCCGCTCTCGCAGCGGTAGGCGAAGCTGCGCTCGTTGTAGGCCGAAGCGAAGCAGTCGACGATGGTGTGGAACAGGCTGTCGTCGGTGCGCACGAACAGGAAGCTGTCGAGTTGACCGGCGAACGAGCTGCCGGCCCCGTCTTCGTCGATGGCCGAGGAGCGCACGGCAAAATAATCGCCCTGCCCGGCCAGCAGCCGCAGGATGGCCGCGCGCTCGTCCTTGCCCAGGTGCCGGGCCAGGACCAGGTCCCTGGCTTGCGCCAGCAAGGCCTTGCGCTCGGCGCCGGCCGCCGCTGCGGCGCAGGCGCACAGGCGGTCGAGCAGCGGCAGCTCGGCGCCCATCAGCTCCTCGAAGAACGCCACCGGCAAGACCACGAAAAACGGTACATTGAAACCGGCCCGGCGCAGCGCGAGCAGGTTTTTCCCCTTGCCGCCCAACTGGCCGGCATCGGCGGCGGTGGACGCGTCCAGGGACGATACGATGGCACAACTGCTTTGCATAGGCTTCCTTGCGACGAGCTCAGCTTGCAGACGAACGGCCGATCCGTTCGCCCTGCAAGACAATGGTTTCGATTCCTTGCGCGGAATAGCTGCGGATATCCGCATCGAGTTCCACCGCGCCGGCCTTGAACAGCAAAATGACGGTCGAGCCGCCGAATTCGAAATAACCCTTCTCTTCACCGCGCTCGACCGGCCCGCCTTCGGGACGGTGCTGGACGATGCGCCCGACCACCATCGCGCCCACATCGACATGGATTACCGGGCCGAACTGCTCGGTCTCGATACGGCAGTATTCCCTTGCATTCTCGGTAAATACCGCCAGCATGTTGCGCAGTGCCAAGGGGCTGACCGAATGCAGGTAGCCGTTGATGCGCCGCACCGGGCCCTGGGTGCCGCGATCGATATGGATGAAGCGGTGGTAATCGGCCGGCGCCAGGCGCAGCACGCAACAGGTGCCGCCCCAATACTCGTGCGCCAGCGTGTCGTCGCCCAGTAACTGCGCCACCGTGAAGGCGCGGCTCTTGACCGGCACCACCAGGCCGTCCACGATGTCCCAGGCCAGCACGCGGGCATCGGCCGGCGACGCCAGCGTCTTGCAATCGGCCGGCAACGGCCGGGCGCCGGGTTTCAGGCGGCGCGTAAAGAAATCGTTGAAGCTGCGGTAATCCTCGACCGGCAGTTCCACCTCGGACAGATCGATCCCGTATTGACGGACGAAGCCGTCGATCTGCCGCCGCGAGGCGGCCCGCTTCCTGGAGGCGCCATAGGCGCGCGAAAACCAGCGCCGCTTCAACAGCAGCTCGGACAAGATCAGTCCCACGCGGCTGCCGTAAAAGAAATCCATGAAGCCGCGCTCGAAGACCTGCTCGGCCACCAGCGTCGAGCTCGCCCGGGAGTGCAGCAGGATCGGCGCGCCGCTCACGCGACGGAACCGCGATACACCAGCGCGCCGCACAAGCCCAGCAGGACCAGCAGGCAGCCGGCATACGCCTTGCCGCTCGGTTTCTTGAACGGCATCCGGCTCACGAACAGGCTGCCGACGGCCAGCAGCCAGGCGCAGCCCAGCCATTCCCATCCCGCCTGCCAGGGCAGCAAGGACGCCAGCGCGACACTGGCCGGCAGCAGAAAGGCGGCGTAGGTGACCGGCATGCCGGTGTAGTACTTGCCGTTTCCCTTGCCGGCGGCCTCCTCCGCCAGGCCGTGCACCGAAAAGTACGACAGGCGCAGCACGGCAGCGGCCAGATACAGAAAGGCGCACACATGCAGCGAATACGATGGCGTGCCTTGCAGCGCGTACAGGAAGGCGCACGGCGCCACGCCGAAGCTGAGCACGTCGACCAGGCTGTCGAGCGCCTGCCCGAACTGGCGCTGCTGCTCGGTGCGCGCGGTGCGGCGCGCGACGGCGCCGTCGAGCAGGTCGCACACGCCGGCCAGCAGCAGCGCCGCCAGCGAGAATGCCAGCGCCCCCTGCAAGGCCAGGGATATACTTGCCAGCGCGAACAGCATCCCGATCAGGGTAATGGCGTTGGGAAGATTGAGATAAGCGATCACCAGCATGCAGCGCCCTTAGAATTGTTGATTTTTGAGTTTGAGACGGAACAAGAGCTGGTTCACCAGCAGATGCAGGCCGCCGCACAGCAGCACGATCATGGCCGCATCGCTCCAGCGCAGCGGCGTGACCAGCATGGCCGCCAGCAGGCAACCGAGCACCGAATCGATCTGGTCGATGACGACGAACAGCATGCCGGTCCAGCCGTTCGCGTTGGCGCCCGGCGCAATGTCGAGGCGCCGCTTGATGTAACTGTTGGGCAATTCGGCCAGCACATAGGCGAATCCGAACAGGGCGCCGCCGGCGACAGCGCCGATGGGCGCGCGCGGCAGCCTGGCGCCGGACCACGCGATGGCGAGGTCGATCATGACGGCGCACAGCGCCGTGAGCACGACCATGCCCCAAAAGCCCTTCCAGGTCTTGTTGGCGCCGAACAGGCGGCGGCCATCCTGTGCCCGGCGGGCGCCGTCGATGGGACGCTTCAAGCCGTCGAGCCAGGGCGACTTGACGAACATCATGTTGAAAACGCCGCCCAGCAGCACCGGCAGGATCACATGCAGCAGCAAGCCGCTGTACTCATTCATGGGGCACCTCGATCACTTCGACCAGGCCGCGTCCGCCGTCGATGCGCACCAGTTGCCCGTCCACCAGCAAGGCGGTCAGGTTCTTGACGGCCAGCACCGCCGGAATCCCGTACTCGCGCGAGATGACGGCCGCGTGCGACAGCAGGCCGCCGGTCTCGGTCGCCACCGCCGCCAGCAGCGGGAACTTGGCGGTCCAGCCGGGGTCGGTGAAGCGCGTGATCAGGATGTCGCCTTTTTCCAGCCGCTCCGCGTCGTGGATGTCGGCAATGATCTTGACCCTGCCTTCGACCATGCCCTGGCTGCAGGGAATGCCGTGGAAACGGGTGGCCGAGGCCGCCCCGGCGCTGGCCGGTTCGTCCTGCAGGAAGCGCGCGCCGATCTCGTCGGGCGGAGAGAACTTGCGGAAGGATAAGTAATAGTCTTTATTCTTCTGGCAACGCACCCTTGCCGTTGCGCCATCCATTTTGTCGCTGAGGACGGCGTTGATGTCGTCTTTCGGCAAGTGGAAGATATCTTCCACGCTGTCGATGATGCCCTCGCGCACGAAACGCTGGCCGACGCGCAGGGTCAGCTGGCGCACCCAGTGGTAATACGCGGTCGACAGGTCGCGCAATTCCTCGCGCCACCACAGGTAAAAGCGCAGTTCCTCGATGCGCTTGATCATGCCGCCGCGCTTGTGGACAGGCAGGCTGGCGGCAAAATCGCGCAGGGTCTTCTCATGCCGGTCGGCCTGGTCCCTGACGCCGTCGTGCGGATTGCTGCCGGCCCCCAGGGCCAGGCATTGCTTGATATTATCGAAAAGGAACTCGGGATTTTCGCCGAAGCGCTCGACCGTAATGTCGAGCTCGCGAGTGGAACGGTACTTGTGGCGCTCCACCACGGCCGCCGCCCTGGCCATGCCATGCTCCTGGGAACCGGCGCGCCAGGCGGCGATCAGCGCCGGCGTCGGGGTCTCGGCCCAATACGCGGCCGTGGCGGGATCGGCGCGCAGTTCCTGCGCCACATCCCACAGGTCCACATTCAGGTGCAGGTGCGACAGGCCGGCCAGGCCGGAGATCAGGTCGAGCACGGTGTAGCGCGATTTGAGCTTCTTGAAGCCGTCCCGGAACAGGGTCATCGCGTTGTTGGTGCTGAAAATATGGTGGAAATAACTGTATTCGCTGCGGAAAAATTCCTCATTCACGAAGCGAATATAGAATGCCGGCAGCGCCTGTTCGGACAGCGCGGCCAGCACGCGCGGCAATTCTGCCAGGCGGGCGGCCTGCTCCCGCTTGAAGCCGGGCAGGCGCGACTTGCTGCGCCACAGGATCCATTTCAGGCGCGCCAGCACACTGACGCCGCGCGCCAGGATTTTCAGGCTCAGCGGCGTGACGTGGCCGTTGCCTTCGTAGGTGACCTTGACCCCCACGCCCTCGTCGAATTCGCGCTCGACAAAACCGGGCAGCGACTTGACGCCGGCCTTGATCGCGGTGAGGTTCCAGTAAGGACGGGAAAAGAACATGCGTCCCCAGGCATCGACCTTGAAGTCGGGGTGGACCCGGATGCTGGACGTGTAATTGGGACAGATCGCTTCCCACACCGCGTCGTACAGGGACCACATGAAGGCCGAACACACCGACGAGGACACGCCGCCGTCCTTGAAGTCGGCATTGCTCCATTCCATCTGCAGCGCGCCGTAATGGATGGCGGTGACCGGCCGCGCCTGCACAAAGTAAAACTTCCCGCCTTCCAGCGCCCATTCGATGTCGACCGGGAAGCCGTAGGCTTTCTGGATGCGCAGGCACTCCCTGGCCAGGGTGGCGACCTGGGCATCGGTCAGTACGGCGCGCGTGGCGGCCTGCTCGTCCAGCATCTCGGTCAGGTTGCTGCCGTCCGGCTGGGCCAGGATGCGCAAGCCCTTGTGGTTGACCTGGCGGCCGGTCTCCTGGTCCCGATACCAGTCGTAGCGGTACTGGTCGGGCGTGATGTGGCCCGACACCAGCGCCTCGCCCAGGCCGAAACAGGCTTCGATCACCATTTCGGTATCGTGGCCGCTTTGCGGATTGACGGAAAAGGCGACGCCGCTGGCATCGGAATTGACCATGCGCTGCAGGATCACGGCCATGCCGCCCTGCCCCAGGTCGATCCGGTTGCGCGCGCAGTAGCGCTCGGCCATGTCGCTGAACATCGATGCCCAGCATTGTTTCACCGCCGCGTGCAAGGCGGCCTCGCCGCGTACATTGAGCACCGATTCGTAAATGCCGGCAAAGGAGGCGCCGGCCATGTCTTCCTGCGTGCAACTGCTGCGCACGGCCCAGGCCGCCTGTGGCGCGCCGTCGGCGATGGCGGCTATCGCGCTGGCGATGCCCTGCGGCATGCGCGCTTCGTGCATCGCCTGCTTCAAGGCCGCGATGGCGTCGGCGACGCCGCCCGCATCCGGCGTGCGCAGGCGCAGCAGGACCTCGCTGACCTGCGACTCCAGGCGGTTGAAGGCGGCGAATTGCTTGAAGGCGACGGTCGTGAGCACCGCGCCATCCGGCACCGGGACCCCGATTTTCAGGAGTTCGACCAGCGAAACCGCCTTGCGGCCGGCCACAGCCACGGCATCGTCCTGCGCCGCCAGTTCGGCGAATGTGTAAGAGGTATTCATATCAGTAGCTCGCTTCCAGGCGCGGACGCGCCAGTGTCAGGCCGTGTTGCCTTGCCAGGCGCGAAATTTCTTCGACCTGGCCCTTGGTGATCTTGCCGTAGCTGTAATGCGATGTCATATTGGCCAGGCCCATGAGGATGGTTTCGGCATTGCAGGCAAATGCCAGCCCCGGTTCCAGCGGCATGCCGGGAATCGTGTAGGCCGATTCTTGCGGCAATCTCACCAGCCCGCCCTGGATCGTCAGGACGTTCGGGCACTGCGCGTGCACCGAGGGATGCACGTCGAGCGGCACCGCGATGTCGCAGATGACCACCGGGCCGCTGCCGATATGGTGCGGATAGATCAGGGCCGCGGGCGTGCTGCTGGCACTGAGGATCAGGTTGGCGGAGCGCAGGTCGGCGAGCTCTTCGCTGATCCGGATCGGCGCTTCCTTCTCGCCTGCCGCCACGGCATCGAACAGCCAGGCGCCGATGTCGGCCGGGCGTTCGCCGGCTGGCAGGGCCAGCAGGCGGAGGGTGCAGGGATGGGCCACCAGGGCGCCCGCCACCCCGGCCAGGGCGGCCGCCTCGCCGGCGGCCATTTTCGCGGTCAGGTCGGCGAAGGCGCTGGCGTAGATATGCCTGGCCACCTGCTCGACGCGCTTGCGCGAGCCGGCCGTGCCGATCAGCAGCAGGCGCGGCACGCGGTTGGCCATCAGCTCGGCGTAGATGCTGGCGATATTGCCGGCCGCGCCGACGGCCGCAAAGCAGCTCTGCTCCAGGTCCACGCCCTGCTCGGCGGCCGAATCGAGCAGCGCCTGCACGCCCATGGCCACGGTCAGCGAATTGCCGGTCGTCAGCGCCACGTTCTGGCGCAGCTGCACCCGCTTGCAATTGCCGGTGACGATGGAACTGTAGCCGCCGAAACCGATCGCTTCGCAGCCGCGTTCGGTCGCAAAATCGACCGCGCGCTGGATCCGGTCCTTGATCGCGTCCTGTTTGCCGGCCTTGACCTGCTCGGAGATCATTTCCGAATCAAAATACAGGGTGATGAACTCCAGCAGGACGCGCTCGCCGGTGATCGATTCGATCACCTCGGACTTGTGCACCAGCGGCCCGACCATGGGACTGAGGATGCGCAGCCAGGCCGCCGCTTCCTCGTCGCTCAATTGCGCCAGCGACGGGTCCCAGTGGCGCAGGTTGGAAATGGTCGACAGGTGGCCCAGGAAGGCGACCTTGCGCTGGATTTTCCCGGGCGCCGCCGCCCAGCTTCCGCTGCCGCTGCCGCGTGCAGGGAACAGCGGGCGGCAGTCGGCGATCTGGTCGAGCGCCTTGGGGGCCTGGCTGCCGACAATATAATTGGTCAATTCGTAGGCGTTTTGCCGGCGCAGGATTTCGCACACCAGCGCCAGGGCGTCGAGCAGGCGCCGGCACTCGTCGGGGCCGATCAGGGCGGACGGCTCCAGCCGGATGGTGGCCGGACTGGACAGGGTGGGCGCCACGCGGATGCCGTGCTTGTTCAGCAGGTAGCCGGCAATAATATAGCCGAGCCGGCCTTCCATGAAGATATCGCGCAGGGTCGGGCTGCCATCTTCGCGCGGCACGAATTCGAGGCCGATCAGCAGGCCGACGCCGCGCACCTCGCGGATCACGTCGGGATAGCGCTGTTGCAGTTCACGCAGCATGACGCCCAGCAAACGGCCCTTGTCCGCGCACTGTTGCAGGATGCCTTCGCTGGCCATCACATCGAGCACGCGGCAGGCCATGCTGGACGAATAATCGTCCTCGGCGAAGGTGGAACTGTGCAGCAGGCCGAAATCGGGCTCGTACCATTGCTCGTCGACCATGATGGCGCTGATCTTGGCGAGTGCGCCGCCCAGGCTTTTGCCGAGCAGATAAAAGTCGCCGCGCACGCCCAGTTGCTCGGCATAAAACAGGGTGCCGGTGCGGCCCATGCCGGTCTGGATTTCGTCTAGCACCAGCGGAAAATCGTGCCGGTCGGCACGCTCGCGGATGCGCTGCAGGTAGCCGGCGTCGAGCGGGTGGATGCCGCCCTCGCCCTGGATCGGTTCGGCGAAAAAGGCGGCGATGTTCGAAAAGGCGCTTTTGCTCAGGCGTAGCTCGCCGGCGCTGTCGGTCACCGAATACAGGCTCACTTCGCTGTCGGCGATCGCCTCGTCGGCCGCCGCGAGATCGCCGGGATCGAGAAAGCGCACAGGCGTGCCCAGCCGTTCGAAGGGGGCGCGATACGCCTCGTTGTGGGTCAACTGCAGCGCCCCCGTGGTCTTGCCGTGAAAGCCGCGCCGCAGTCCCAGCAACATGGGACGCGCTGCGGCGGCACGGCGGTTGTAGCGCTCGAGCGCGCCGAACAGCTCGGCCGGGGAAGCGTCGCCGCCGCCCGCCACCAGTGCCCGGATCGCCTCCAGGTCGCCGGCGCGCAGGCGCTTGCCGGCTTGCGCGGCGCAGGACGATGCGTACAGTTCGGTCTCGATCCGCTTGAGCGCCTGCGATATCCTGGCGCGCTTGGCAAATTCGGCCGCTTTCAGGGCCAGTTCCACCGCCTCCGCCCCGGAATTGGCCTGCAGGACCATGAAGCGGCGCCCGGTGGCGGCGTGAAGATGTTCGCTGAGACGCCGTCCCAGCTGGCCCGCATGCGCCCGCACACTGAGCTGGCCGTGATGGACCATGTTTCCCTGCAGGTTGGCGATGGCATGGCGGATCAGTTCCGGATGGTTGTGTCCGAGCAAAGTCGAACCGTAGCCGCCCAGAAAGTCGATGACCTCGCGCTCGGCACCGTCGGCGCCGCGATAGCGGATGCGGCTGCCCTCACCTTGGAAATAGTGCTTGTCCAGTCCGACGATGCCCATCATTTCCGTCAGCCGGGGCTGGCAGTAGGTGGCGTAATCGGTAGACGGCGGCGCTGCGGTGTTCGGTTGCGGATTCATGACATGCCTGCTTTCTGGATGCGGTGGACATTGGCTGCCCACCGACGACGTCCTGCGGTCGAAACTGACGATGTGAACGCCCCCGCACCCGGGCCATCAGGCAGGTGGACGATCACGGCGAGGTGGAAAAAATTGTTAAATGGTCAGCCGGCTGCGAGGTGTGGGTGGCGTTAAGCGCTGCATTTTGCTGCGTTTCCCAAAATTTAATTCAGAAATGTATTTGCCTATCCAAACTTCGGATGCCTTCGATTCTATTTTTAATATATTGAATAGTTGACATGCACCGCAATTATTTCGTTAGAGCATTTAGACTATTTTGCTGGCATAAAAAATGAGACTAGCAGATGTGCTAGGTGTGTCTTGCACGCAACGTCGGCATCGATGCACATGTCAATACGAAATGCAGGTGTAAGATTAGAGGGATTCTTCGAATTTTTTCAATAAAGCTTGCTATCAAGTCAGGCGCTCGCTAGCATCGATTGCAACAATAATAAGCACCGCCTTGCAGCTCACGTCAGGGAAGCCCGAAAACACCGTCGCGAGCGGCGTCAATGTCGTTTCAAAAGCGCAATCGCAGGCCGGAGGTGTTCCCCAGGTTCCCGTCAGACGTGCCGCCGCAATTCCGGTGCGCCACACCATTCCTATTACAAAAAGAGAACGGAGACGGAGATGGAAAAGATTTGGCTTGAATCCTACCCAAAGGGCATGCCGGCGGAGATCGACCCCACGCAGTACAGGTCCCTCGTGCATTTGATGGAAGAGTCTTTCCAGAAATACGCGCAGCGCAATGCCTACGTGTGCATGGACAAGTACATGACGTATGGCGAAGTCGATCAGTTGTCGAAGACCTTCGCCGCCTGGCTGCAGAGCCGGGGCCTGGCAAAGGGCGCGCGCGTCGCCATCATGATGCCGAACGTGCTGCAGTACCCGGTGGTGATCGCGGCCGTGCTGCGCGCCGGCTACACCGCGGTCAACGTCAATCCCCTGTATACGCCGCGCGAACTGGAGCACCAGTTGAACGATTCCGGTTCGGAAGCGATCATCATCCTGGAAAACTTCGCCACGACGCTGGAACAGGTCATCACCAAAACCAGGATCAAGCATGTGGTCGTGACCAGCATGGGCGAGATGCTGGGCGGCCTGAAAGGCATGATCGTCAATTTCGTCGTGCGTAATATCAAGAAAATGGTGCCTGCGTTTTCTTTACCACACGCGATTCGCTTCAAGCAGGCCCTGTCCGATGGGGCCGGCATGCCCTTGTCGCCGGCAACGCTCGGCCATGACGACATTGCATTCCTCCAGTACACGGGCGGCACGACCGGGGTGTCGAAAGGCGCCGCCCTCTCGCACCGCAATGTGGTCGCCAACGTTCTGCAGAACGAAGCCTGGGCCCAGCCGGCGCTGAACAAGGCGCCCAAGGTCGAGTCCATGACCATCGTGTGCGCGCTGCCGCTGTACCATATCTTCGCGCTGACCGGCTGCTGCCTGATGGGCACGCGCCTGGGTGCGCTCAACGTGCTCATTCCCAACCCGCGCGACATTCCCGGCCTGGTCAAGACCCTCTCCAGCCACAAGATCAGCATGCTGCCGGCCGTAAACACCCTGTACAACGGCTTGCTGAACAATCCCGACTTCGCCAAGCTCGATTTTTCGCTGCTCAAGGTGTGCAACGGCGGCGGCACGGCAGTCCAGAGCGCCGTGGCGGAACGCTGGAAGAGCGTTACCGGCTGCACCATCGTCGAGGGCTACGGCTTGTCCGAAACCTCGCCGGTGGCCACCTGCAACCCGACCGACGCCACCACCTTCAGCGCCACCATCGGCTTGCCGCTGCCCTCCACCGAGATCGCCATCCTCGACGACGCGGGCAATCCGGTCGCCCTGGGCGAAGCCGGCGAAATCTCGATCCGCGGACCGCAGGTCATGGTCGGCTACTGGAATCGCCCCGACGAGACGGCCAAGGTCATGACCTCGGACGGCTACTTCAAGTCGGGCGACGTCGGCATCATGGACGCCAAGGGCTACATCAAGGTGGTCGACCGCAAGAAAGACATGATCCTCGTTTCCGGCTTCAATGTGTACCCGAACGAGATCGAAGGCGTCGCCGCCGCCCATCCGGGCGTGCTGGAATGCGCCTGCATCGGCGTGCCGGACGACAATTCGGGCGAAGCCGTCAAGCTCTACGTGGTGCGCAAGGATCCCCAGCTGACCACCGAGCAGTTGATGGATTTCTGCAAACAGCAGTTGACCGGGTACAAGCGGCCGAAGCTCATCGAGTTCCGTACCGAACTGCCGAAGTCGAACGTCGGCAAGATCCTGCGGCGCGAACTGCGCGACGAAAAGAAGGTCGCGTAAGCGAAACAGCCTGGCGCGGAAGCCCTGCGCCAGGCAGCCCTGCCCGCGCTCGCCGGGCAGGCGCGGGCGCTACTTCACGATCAGGTCGTTCTTCACTTCGCGCACGCCGTCGACACGCCGGGCCACATCGGTGGCGCGCCGTACGTTCTCTTGGGAATCGACGAATCCGCTCAATTGCACGACGCCACGATAGGTTTCGACCTGCACATCGCGCGCCTTGACATCCGGGGCGCCGGCCAGGGCCGCCTTGACACGGGTGCTGATGGCGGCATCCTCGACAACGACCCCGACGGAGCGGTCGGCCGGCGCCGACGCGCAGCCTGACAGCGCCAGGGCGGCGGCGAGGAAGATGCTGCGAATGACAGTCGATCTGCTTGTGTTGGCAAGATTCATGGCGTTCTCCATAGGAATACGATCCGGCCCGAGAATCCGGGCAACCATGATTGGATCGAAAAAATCGCCGGCGGTTCCGGCGTCAGCGCCGCGCGCGTACAAGCCAGGCGCGTACCTGGTTGGCGTCGCTGGCGCGCGAAAACTTTCCCTGGGAGTCGAGGAACACCATCACCACCGCCCGTCCCTTCACCTTTGCGTGCAGCACCATGCAGCGCCCCGCTTCCGAGATGTAACCGGTCTTCTGGGTGCCGATCTGCCAGCCCGGACTGGCGATCAGGCGGTTCGAGTTGCGGTAGCGCGTGGACTGGCGGCCTTGCGCGATCGTATGGTCGCGATCGGTCGAATAGCGCCGGATCAGGGGCTCGCGCTGCGCCGCCAGCACCAGTTTGGCCAGGTCCTCGGGGGTCGACACGTTCAGGCTCGACAAGCCGGTCGGTTCGACGAAGCGCGTGCGTCCCATGCCCAGCTCGCGCGCCTTGGCATTCATGGCCCGCACCAACGCCGGCGTGCCGCCGGGATAATGGCGCCCCAGGGCCGAGGCCGCGCGGTTCTCCGAACTCATCAGGGCAATGTGCAGCATGCCCGAGCGCGTCAGGCGCGTGCCGACCTTCAGGCGCGAGGAAGAGTACTTGAGGCGGTCGACGTCGGCGTCGCTCACCGTCAGCATCTCGCCCAGGTCCTGCCCGGCCCCGATCACCACCAGCGCCGTCATCAGCTTGGTGAGCGAGGCAATCGGCATGACCGCATCGGCGTTCTTTTGGTACAGCACCTTGTGCGCCGCCGGATCGAGAATCAGCACCGCGCTCGACCTGAGCGCGGCCAGCGTCACCTGGCGCGGCGCGCTCGCGCGGTGGCGCGACGCAGCCTTGCGCCCGCTCACGTCCTTGCGCTTGGCGAGCCGCACCCTCGGCTTCGCCTTGAGTTTGACAATCGGCTTCACTTGCGCGTGGCGCACGCTGCCTGCGACCGCGTGGGCGCCGGCCCTGGCGCTGCGGGCCAGGGCCGGCGCCGCCAGCACGGCCAGCGCCATGGCCGCCACGCCGATCGCGACTGGAATGGATAGTTTCATGCTTGCCTGAATGTGACAGTGACCCGCAGCCCCGTTTGCGGGGGCCGCGCATCGGACAAGGCGATGCTCGCCTGCATGCTCTCGGCGACGCTGCGGGTAATCGCCAGGCCCAGGCCCGAGCCGATCTCGCCGTTGCCCAGGACCCGGTAGAAGGCATCGAAGACGCGCTCGCGCTCGTCAAGCGCGATGCCCGGGCCGGTATCGTCCACCTGCAAGATCAGCGCGCCGCCTTCGCGCCGCACCGCCAGGTCGACCCGGCCGCCGGGCGGGGTGTAGCGCACGGCATTGTCGAGCAGGTTCTTGACCAGCACCTTGAGGTCGACCTGGCGCGCCCGGATGTCGCCGTCGGCCTCGCCGATCACGCCCAGGTCGATCTGCTTCGCTTCGGCCAGCGGAATCAGGTCTTCCAGCACCTCGCGAATGACCAGCGCGATGGAGACCGTGGCGGCCGTCTCGCGCGGCGCTTCCTGGGCGCGCGCCAGGGTCAGCAGCTGGTCGAGCAGGATGCGGGTGCGCTGCAGGCCGGCGCTGAGGGCGTCGAGGCGCGCGCGCGCTTCCTGCGGCATGTTGGCCGCGCCGAGGCGTTCGGCCTGCAGCGACATCGCCGTCAGCGGCGAGCGCAGCTCGTGCGCGGCATCGGCGATGAAGCGGCGCTGCGCCGCCAGCGACCGGCCCATCCTGACCAGCAGCGCATTGATCGCCACCACGAACGGCCAGACTTCCGACGGCAGGCCCGTATGGCGCAAGGGGCCGAGCTCGGCTTCGCTGCGCCCGCCAAGTTCGGCGGCAAGCGTCTCGAACGGCTTGAACATTTGCCGCAGCAGCACCCCCACCAGCAACACCAGCACCGGCACCAGCAGCAGGATCGGGGTCAGGGTGCGCATGGCGCTGGCGCGGGCGGCGGCGTCGCGCACCGTGGTCTGCTGGCCGACCGCGACCCGCACGCCCCTGGCGTTGGTCTTGACGAAGACCCGCCATTGCTCGCTGCCGACGAACACCGTCTGCAGGCCGTCGCTGAGCAGGCTGGAAAACACCGGCGGGCGCGGCGGCGTGGCCGCCGGTTTGCCGTTGCCGGAATTGAGGAAGCGCACCACCACGCGCGCATCGAAGTCGACGTCGCCCACCTTTTCGCGCGCCAGCGGCGAGGCCGGCACCGCATCGAGGCGGCTGATCAGGTAGCCGGTCTGGCGCAATTGCAAGTCCTGCAGGCTGTGCGCTTCCGCCGTCGCCCAGACATAGGAAATGACGCCGGTGCCGGCCGCGATCGCCACGATCGCCAATGTCAGCCACAGCGACAGGCGCCAGCGCAGCGAGGCCCCTAGCGGCCCTTCGACACCATCCATCCGACACCCCTCACATTTTTGATGACCTCGGCGCCGAGTTTCTTGCGCAGGCCATGGATCAGGAATTCGACCGCATTGCTTTCCACCTCTTCGTTCCAGCCGTACAGCCGGTTTTCGAGTTCGGCGCGCGACAGGATCGCGCCCGGACGCAGCAACAGGGACTGCAACAGGGAAAACTCGCGCGCCGTCAGGCGCACCTCGACCTCGCCGACCCGGGCCTCGTGGGTGGCCGGATCGAGGGTGACGATGCCGTTGCTCAGGTTCGGGCCGATGGCCTGCTCCTTGCGACGGGTCAGCGCGCGCATGCGCGCCAGCAGCTCGCTCATCGCAAACGGCTTGACCAGGTAGTCGTCGGCGCCGCCATCGAGTCCGGCCACCCGGTCGTCGGTGGCGTCGCGCGCGGTCAGCACCAGCACCGGCACATCGTTGCGGGCCAGGCGCAGCGCGCGCAGCACCGCCATGCCGTCCATCCTGGGCAAGCCCAGGTCCAGCAGCACGAAGGAGTAGCCGTGCGCCACGGCGATGCTGGTCAGCGCCGCCTGGCCGTCGCGCACCCAGTCGACCGCGTAGCCGGCGTCGCGCAGTTCCTGCTGCACCACGCTGCCGATCATCGGGTCGTCCTCGACCAGCAGCACCCTCATGCGCCCGCCCCGCCCGGCGCGCGGTCGAACAGTTCGCTGGCCACGCGCGCCAGGTCGTTCATGCCCGAGCCGGCGTCCAGGTGGGCCCTGAGCCAGCGCGCCTGCCCGCCCCTCTCCATCAGTTCCCCGATGGTGCGGCGCGCCTCGGGGAAGCCGGGGTCGGTCGAGCGCGCGGCCAGGCGTTCGAGGTCGTCCAGCACCACCTGGCGCACCGGCAGGCCGATCCCGGTGCAGGGATCGATCCAGACCGCCTCGACCCCGTCCTTGGCGGCGTTAAACCGGTTCCAGGCGTACAGCTCGCGCGAATCGTCGCTCGGCCAGGTGCCCGGCGCCTGGTAGGCCTCGATGCACAGTTCGCGCGCATAGCAGGCCAGCGCGGCCGCATACGAGGCATGCAGCGGGGTATCGAGCACGCGCAGTTCGATCGTGCCGAATTCGGGCTTGGGCCGCACGTCCCAGTAAAAATCCTTGATGCTGTTGACGATGCCATGGCCCGCCAGGCGCGCGAAATGCTGCTCGAAATCGTGCCAGCTGCGGATGTGGGACGGCATGGTGCCGCTCATCGGAAAGGCGCCGACCACATTGCTGCGGGCGCTGCAAAAGCCGGAATCCTCCCCCTGCCAGCAGGGCGAGTTGGCCGACAGCGCAATGAACAGCGGTGCGCGCTGGGTCAGCCAGGCGCACAGGCGAATGGCTTCGTCGGCGCTGGGCACGCCCACGTGCACGTGCATGCCGAACACGGTGAACATCTTGGCCAGGTAGCCGTACTTCCTGGCCGACTCGCGGTAGCGTTCCTTCGGATAGATGCGCTGTTCGTTCCAGCGCTGGAAAGGATGGGCGCCGCCGCCCGAGATGGCCGCGCCCACCTGGAAGGCGGCGCGCTGCACGCTGGCGCGGATTTCCTCGATCTCGGCGGCCGCTTCGGCATAGCTGCCGAGGATGGAACTGGCCACTTCCAGCATGGAGGTGGTGATTTCGGGCGTGGCGATCCATTTCTTGGTCTGCATGTCGAGCAGGCGCAGGATGTCGGGCGCGGCCGGCATCAGGTCGTGGGTGAGCCGGTCGAGCACCATCAGTTCGAGTTCGATGCCCATCGTCCCGAGTCGCGATTCGGTGAACGGCGGCAGGTAGGCCGGTCCCTGGCCGGCCACCGCCAGGGCCTGCGCGGCGGCGAGGTGCGCCTGTTCCGTGACGGCGTCAGCCATGTTCATCTCCTTCGTGCGTTTCGTCGGCCAGCTTCAGGCCCCACCAGGTCAGGCCGGGTCCGGCCAGCACGTTCAGGGCCAGCAGCGCCGCCATGACGGCGGCCGCGCCCTCGCTCATGTACGACGCCCCGCTCATCGAATTATCCACCACCAGCGAGCCGAAACTGACCAGCGAGCAGAGCGACAGCGCAATGGCGTTCTTCTTGTTGCCGCTCCAGGCAGCGCTCGGCATCAGGGCCAGCCGGGTCAGCCCGATGCGCAGTGCAAACACCAGCAGCGCCGCCAGCATCGGCAGCCACTGGAACAGCTGTTGCACCTGGACCAGCGCGGCCGACATCATGAACAATAGCGCATAGCCGATATCCTGGGCGGTCTTGACCTGGGCCTGGAACACATTGTCGCGCGTTTCGGCATTCCGCAGCAGCAGTCCCATCAGCAGGAGCGACAACAGCGCGCTGGCCGAGGTCACCGAGCACAGGCCCAGGTCCATCATCAGGGCGGCCAGCAGGATTCCAGGACGCAATCCGGCCTGGGCCTTCGAGATGCGCGCGGCCAGCGCGTACAGGCCGTAACAGAGCAGCGCGATGGCGACGCCCAGCGCGAGCTGGCTGCCCTGGCGCAGCAATTCGCGTCCGAAACCGAACTCGGCGTTGATATTATGGCTGCGCATCCACGCCAGCGACAGCGACAGGGCCAGCAAGGCCAGCAGGTTGCTGATGCCGACCGTGTTCGCCGCCGCGTAGGTGGCCACGCCGCTCGCGTTCGAGTCCGACACCATCGACGTAAACACCACCGGATTGACGGCGATCAGGATGGCGGCGATGAAGGCCGCCTCGCCCCAGCCCAGGCCGAAGGCCGCCAGCAGCGCCCACGCGCCCATGCCGCGCAGCACGCAGCCGAGTACCAGCGCGCCACCCTGGCGGCCGCTGCGCCACAGCCACGCCAGGTCCATCTTGCGCCCGACTTCGAACAGGACCAGCGCCGAGGCCGCATTGAACAGTTCCTGGAACTGCGCCAGCAGCGCGGCGTCGACCATGCCGGCGCCGCTTACCCCGAGCAGCAGGCCGGCGATCACCGCGCCGTACAGCTTGGGCAGGCCGCGCGCCTGCAGCACGACCCCGATCACCTGGGACAGCAGCAGTCCCGCGCCGATGACGGCCAGCGGCGACAGCAGCCACAGCGGCAGCGTTGCAACGTCCTCATTCATGTTCGGCCACCCAGCGCGCGGCCAGCGCCCGCAATTCCCGCAGCATCAGCTGTTCGGCGCGCGCACGGGCTTCGTCCTGCGCCGCCGCGCCCGGCGCCAGCGCGGTGACCAGGCGCAGCCGCACCAGCGGGCCGTCGCCCCTGGTCGGTATCCACAGCTGGCCTTTGAGGGTGGTGTTTTCGATCCACACGGCGTGGAACTTGGCGCCGCCACGGGCATGCGGCGCCGCCGGCACCAGGCTGAACGGCGTGAGCCAGGTCGCCTTGGGATAGCGCCGCGCCAGTTGCAGCTGCATCGCGGCGCGCTGCTCGCGGCGGCTGTCGTCGGCCGCGTACGGCAGTTGCATCAGTTGCTGGCCCAGCCCGAGGGCGTCGACGCCGATGCACAGGTTCTGCGCCGGCCATTGCCAGGCCTGCCCGGCAGCCTCGGCCACGCGCCCGCCGAGGTGCGCTTCGAGGACGCGCTGCAGCATGCGCGCCTCGGCCGCTCCCGAGGCCGGCTCGGGAGCCGATTGCCATTGCGCGGCCCTGGCCTTGAGCAGCGCCCAGCGCTGCTCCTGCCAGCGCCGGGTGGCGGCGCGTGCGGACGGGTCCCAGCGCCACTCCGTCACGTTCCAGCCGCCGTCGTCCAGGCGGCGCAGCGCGACGATGCGTTTCAGCGGCCCCTGCTCGTCGACGATGCTCTGGCTGGTCCAGCCGCTGCGCCAGACCGGCGCCCCGGTACCGGCGCGGGCCCAGGCCCACCAGTGCGCCTGCGCGCTGACGCACGCTCCCGGCACGGCTGCGCCCGCACCGCTCCAGCGCCGCATGCGCAAACGGTTTTGCCAGGCGCATTCGGCTTGCCCGCCGCTCAGGCCCGGTCCGGGCGCCTGTGCGCCGCCCTGGTCGGGGCAGGCCCACGGCCGTTGCTGGGCAAGCGCGCGCAATTGCGTACCGACATCGGTCTCCGGCGCCTTGCGCGTCGTCGCGGCGATGGCGCCGGCAGGCCAGGCGAACGCCACGAAGACGGCTGGCAATATGCTGCATAACAAGGACGTACCGGGGCTAAACTGTCGGGGCAATATGCTCTCCTCCGCATGATGGGCGTGTTGACGCGCAGCATCGTCGTGCATGCCGGCGCAGCCATGGTAGAGCGGCTCACTTAGCGAATACTTAGTGACTTCGCTTTCTTGCCCGATCGTTGAAATAGGCCATATCGCGGCGGAAAACCGCTGCGCGCCTGCGTATCCTCGATATACAATTATTGCCCCTTAAACATTACGGGCGGCCATTGCACCGTTCCGTACCACCGCAACAATGGCGAAAAAACCGATTCCTCGCGCGGTACGCCGCCTGATCGCGGAGCATCTTGTTTCCGTACCGCACCTCGAAGCGCTGATGCTGTTGCATGCCAGCGCGCCGGCCCCGTGGTCCGCAGCGGAGCTGGCGCAACGCCTGTATATCCAGACTGCCGCAGCCCGGGAAGTGCTCGACGCGCTGCGGCAAGCGGGCATGCTGGCCGGCGCCGAGTCGCCGTCGCGCTTCAGTTTCGGCCCACAGGACGACGCGCTGGCCGCGCTGGTCGACAGCCTCGCGCAGCTGTATTCGAGCCACCTGGTGGAAATTACCCTGCTCATCCATGCGCGCGCCGTCGCTGCCGGCCCGGATGGCGGGAAAACGTAGCGCTTGGGGCCGATCTGCTGAGATGGGCGCTCAGGCAGCGCCCCTGCCGATCACCGACGCGAGGATCTCGTCGTGGCGTTCGTTGTCGGTCTTGTGCAGGTAGGCCGCCGTGGTGGCGATGTTGGCGTGCCCGGCGGTATCCTGCAGGGTTTTGAGTTGCACGCCGTTGTTGGCATGGTTGGTCAGCATGCTGTGGCGCAGCCAGTGCGGCGAGGCCTGGCGCAGCACGGCGGCGGTTTCCGTGTCGCCCCGGGCGGCGGCGGCCGAGGCGGCTTCACCGAACACGGCCTTGAGCGCCTGGGCGGCCGCTTCGTCGGTGATGCGCGCCAGCGAATGGGTGCGGCTCGACAGGACCAGCGGCGTGCGGTCGGTGCGCGCGGTCTGCGGCAGCAGCCCGTACGCCTGGCGGTAGTCGCGCAAGGCGTCCAGCATGTCCGGCGGCACCGGCAGGCGGCGCGGCTTGTTGCCCTTGCCGATGACGTCGAGCCACCAGCGGCCGTTGCCTTCGGTATAAATCGCGCCCATGTGCGCGCTGACGATTTCGTTCAGGCGCGCGCCCGTATGCGTGAACGCCACCAGCAGGAAGCGGTCGCGCGCGCGCCGGCGCAGGGCCGAGGGCGTGTCGGCGGCGCGCGCCGACACCGTGGCCAGGGCCAGCGCGATGGCGTCCGGCGTCAGGTAGCGCGTGATGCGGCTGGCCACCGGCGCCCTGACATTCTTGACCAGGCGCGCCGGATTGCGCCGCATGTAGCCGGTCTGTTCCGCGAAAGCCAGCAAACCCTTGACGGCGATCATCGCCTGGCGCCGGCTGGCATCCGACAGCGGCCCCGTAAACGGGCGGTAGCGCGGATCGGTGCGCGGCCACTTGGTGGTGGCGACCCAGTCGGGCGGCGGGTTCTTGAGGAATTCCTTGTACAGGTTCAGGTCGGCCACGCTGAGCTGGTGGAAAGACCGGCCCGCTTCTTCGCGGCACCAGGTGAGAAAGCGAAACAATTCCTTTTGCGTGTTGGCGATCGACTTTTCGCTCAGTTCGCCGTGGGCGATGAATTCGCGCGCGATTTCGCTGTCGGTGGCGGCGTTCGTGATGGCGTCGTCGGCCACGTGGAAAATGCCGATGTCCGGGCGTTTGGTTTCGCTGGGAACAGGACCGCTGCGGGCCACCGGTTCCAGGTTGATCGGCGTGAATTTGTGCATGCGGAATGGGTCGGGTACTGTGTTAACGTACAGTATAGCATTTCGGCCACTTCCTGGTACGCATCCGGACGCGGCGCAATGGCCGTCCCGAGCTGTCGGCCGCGGCCGTTTCATGGCTCATCGGTGGCTATATAAGAGGTATAATCTGCCGCCTTTTCCGCGAGCGCCACAGGCGCCGGATGCATCGCCCGGCTGGTCCGGGTCGATCGGCAACGTTATTCGCTTCCCGGAGTCGACGGCATGTCCAAATTTCCCTTGTTGCCATTGTTGTTTGCGATTGCGCTGGCCTTCCTGCTTCAGCATTTCCTGCGCTCGCTGGCCTGGGCCGGACTGCTTGCCGTCATCACCTGGCCGCTGCACGAACGGCTGCTGCGACGCGGATGGTCGCGCCTGGCCAGCGCGGCCTCGCTGGTTGCGGTGCTGGTGGTCAGCTTCATGGGACCGACCGTGTTCCTGTTCAATACCCTCAGCAACGAGCTGGCCACGGTCGAGCGCTTGCTGGGCCAGATCAACCAGACCGGCGTGCCGGCGCCGGAATGGCTCGCGCGCGTGCCCCTGGTCGCCGCCTCGGCACTGAAATGGTGGGAACAGCACCTGGCGCAACCGGGCGGACTCGGCACCCTGATCCAGACCACGGCGGGCGACTTCGTGCCCTTCCTGACCGGTACCGCCCGCACCCTGGGCGCGACCATCCTGACCCAGGCCCTGTACCTGTTCCTGGCGATGCTCACCCTGTTCATCCTGTACCTGCACGGCCCCGCCGTGGCGCATTACGTCGATCACGCGGGCGACCGGCTGATGCCGAAGCACTACCCCGTGCTGCGCCGCCTGCTGCCGCTGTCCGTGCGCGGCACCGCGCTGGGCCTGTGCTCGGTGGCGATCCTGGAAGGGGTGGTCCTGGGGCTGGCCTACGCGGTGGCCGGCGCGCCCGCCCCGGTACTGCTGGGCGTCATCACCGGCTACCTCGCGCTGATACCGGGCGGCGCGCCGCTGGCGTTCACCTCGGTATCGCTGCTGCTGCTGGGACAGGGCCATCCCGGCCCGGCGCTCGGCCTGTTCTGCTGGGGCGCGTTCGAATTGTTCCTGGTCGATAAATTCGTGCGCCCGAAGCTGATCGGCCAGCGCGTCAACCTGCCCTTCCTGGCCGTGCTCTTCGGCTTGCTGGGCGGCGTCTCGACCATCGGCGTGCTCGGCCTGTTTATCGGTCCCTTCATGATGGCGGTGCTGTTCTGGTGGCTGCGCGGCGCGCAGCCGGACCCCGCGCCGGCCGCTCCGGACCAGCACGCGGCCTGAGCCGCCCGCCCGTTTCCCCCTGCCGCAGGTAGCCAGGCGCTGCCTGCGCGCGTCAATACGCACGACTGTTTTCGTCGCGCCCTCCCAACACATCCTCACAAAAAACCACCAAATGCCATGGTAACGTTTCCAGATTGCCATATGTGCATGTTATAAAGATGCAAATTGAAAGCAGTGTATTCAAGAAACTGCGCGGCGCCAGGATGGCCGATCACCCTGGCCACAACAAGAGAAGCATGCGGGCCGAACCGACACTGCCCGTATCACTTTTTAATGAAGTCCGACTACAACGAGGTAAACATGAGGTATTCAACATCGGGATCGCGCCGGCCTGGAGCGACGCGGGGACCATTGCGCAAGCTGTCGGTCCAGGGCCTGCCCCTTGCCCTGACCCTGCTGCTGGCCGCTTGCGGCGGCAATGGCGGCGGCGAATCGGCACCGGTCGGCCAGGGCGGCATGAGCGGCACGTCGCGCATGGCGGCCGGCGCGGCGGCCGAAACCGCGCTCACGCCGGTTGGCGCCAGTGCCAGTTCGGCCGAGCGCGGCGACCTGGGCGGCGCTTCCGCCATCGACCACAACGACAAGACGCGCTGGGGCAGCGGCTTCAACGACGGCGAATCGCTCACGCTCGACTTCGGCAAGTCCGAACTCGTCACCCGCGTGCGGATCGACTGGGAAAACGCCCACGCCAGCGCCTACCTCTTGCAAGTATCGGAAGACAACGCCAACTGGACCACGATCCGCAGCGTCGAGAACAGCCAGGGCGGCACCGAAGACATCGCCGGCCTGAACGGCAAAGGCCGCTATCTGCGCATGCAGGGCGTCAAGCGCTCCTCGCAGTACGGCTACTCGATCTTCGAAATCCAGGCCTTCACGGGCGCGCCGGTGCCGGCCACGCCGACCCCGACGCCGGTCCCCGCCCCCGGCCCGGTCGACCCCGGCCAGCCTGGCGTGGCGATCAAACCGGTCGCGGCAACGTCCTCGGCGGTGGAAAACCAGGGCATGTCGGCCGCCCAGGCCATCGACGGCAAGGCGGGCACGCGCTGGGCCAGCCGGTCGGAAGACGGCGCCTGGATCGAATTCGACTTCGGCGCGAAGACCCAGGTCGGCTACATGAAGCTGCAATGGGAAAACGCCTACGGCAAGCAGTACGAACTGCGCGTATCCGATGACGGCCAGAACTGGACCCAGGTGCGCAGCGTCAGCAACGGCCGCGGCGGCATCGAAGAATTCTTCAACCTGGGCATCAACGCCCGCTTCATCCGCCTGCAGGGCGTGGCCCGCGCCACCCAGTACGGCTACTCGCTGTTCGAAGTCGAATTCAAGACGCCGGGCAGCGACAACACGGTGCCGCCGACGGTCACCTCGGCCCATCCCTTCCCGGCCAACGGCAGCGCCCTCACGCCCCTGCCGACCAGCGCCGAACCGCTCGAAACGCTGCAGTTCACCCTGCCCGACGGCACCCTGGTCACCCGCTTCGGCGCACGCGGCCTGGCGCGCCACGGCCGCGAGCGCGGCGAGGACTGGAACGAAATCGGCTACGGTCCCAACGAAACGGTCGACCCGGCCACCGGCCAGGCCGTCGACAAAGGCCCGGGCAACTACCTCACCTTCGTGCCGCAGTACTTCAAGAACCGCACCTGGGGCGTGGAGATCATCGACAACAGCCGCGTGGCCGGCGTCACCAAGCCGCAGCTGATCGTCAACCAGTACACCCAGACCGACTTTTTGTCGGGCGGGATCGCCTTCTTCCGCGCCTTCGACCGTCCCGGCGTGACCGGCTACGGCTGGATGAATCCCGGCGAACTGGTCGACCGCAGCGTGGCCCAGTGCGCCCCGATCCCCTACCCCGCCAACAGCAAGCTGACCAATGCCAACGGCATCAACGGCGCCTGCACCCTGCTGGTCAAGGGCTATCCGGGCCACGGCGGCATCGACGCCAACGGCATGCCGAACGGTAAGAGCGTGCCGGGACGGCCGCTGGTCGCCGGCGACATCATCGAAGTGTCGCCCTCGTTCTTCTCGACCAAGGAATCGATGGCCGCCAAGGGCGATACCGGCGGCATCCGCTATTACTCCTACGAATGGGTGTACGTGGTCGGCGCCGGCCTGAAGCCGTGGTACGGCGTGCAGCCGCGCCTGAATTCGGTGCCGCTGCCGGAAGAGACCCTGTCCGGCGGCCAGGGTTCGATTTCGTACAACTACACCGACAACGGCCTGTTCATGTTCCAGCAGCCGCACAACAACGTCGGCATGCAGAACATGCAGCGTTTCGTCGAAGGCCGGCGCCTGGTGCACACCAACTTCCTGACCGGCGACCATAACGAGGGCGGCAACGACCGCTATGCTCCGGCGGTCGGCCTGCAAGGCCAGCGCTACAACCAGTCGGCCTGTATCGCCTGCCACGTCAACAACGGCCGCAGCCCGGCGCCGGCCGCACTCGGTCAGCGCCTGGACAGCATGTCGGTGCGCGTCGCTGCCAGCGGCGCCAACGGCCAGCAGGTACCGCATCCGCTGTACGGCACCGCGGTCCAGATGAACGCCGTGTCGCCGAGCGGCACTGCGCAGAACTGGGGCATGGGCGCGCGCGTGGCCGGCTTCGAGACCCGTTCGGTCAAGCTGGCCGACGGCACCACGGTCGAACTGCGCAAGCCGACGCTGGGCTTCGAAGGCCCGGTCCCGGACGCCTTTTCGCTGCGCGCGGCGCAGCCGATGATCGGCACCGGCCTGCTCGAAGCGATTCCTGAAAGCGACATCCTGGCGCGCGCGGCCCAGCCGGCCGACGCCGACGGGATCAAGGGCGTTGCCAACTTCGTGTTCGACCCGGAAAGCGGCGCGGTGCGCCTCGGCCGCTTCGGCTGGAAGGCTTCCAAGGCGACCCTGCGTCACCAGAGCGCCGACGCGCTGCTGCTCGACATGTCGGTCACCTCGCCGGTGTACCCGAACCGCAGCTGCGCCGCCGATCCGGCCGGTTGCGCCTCGAAAGGCGCGCAGAAAGGCATCATCGAAGCCGACCTGAAGTCGATCTCGCACTACCTGGCCCTGGTCGGCGTGCCGGCCCAGCGCAGCGTTGCCAGCGGCTTTCCGAAGGGTGTGGCACCGCTCGACGAGCACCGCGTCGACGCCCAGCAGATCAGCGCCGGCGCCAAGCTGTTCCAGGGCATGCGCTGCGCCGCCTGCCACACGGTCCAGATGAAGACCGGCCCCGGCCACCTGTTCGCCGAGCTGCGCAACCAGACCATCCGTCCGTACACCGACATGCTGCTGCATGACATGGGACCCGGACTGGCCGACAAGTTCGCCGAAGGCCAGGCCAAGGGCAATATGTGGCGTACCGCGCCGCTGTGGGGGATCGGGTACACCGACATGGTCATGGGCAAGGAAGGCAAGTCCGGCTACCTGCACGACGGCCGCGCGCGCAACCTGACCGAAGCGATCCTGTGGCACGGCGGCGAAGCCGATCGCTCGCGCCAGCGTTTCGAAGCGCTCTCGGCGCAGGACCGCGAAGCCTTGCTGGGATTCCTCAAGTCGCTGTAAGGACTTAACGAGGAGCAAGCGAACAGAGCGCCGGACCGAACGATGTCCGGCGCTCTTTTTTTATCGTGTCCACTCCGGTGCCTGTCACCGGGTCGGACATAGCCGATTAGTCAATGATGAGCCTGTGTCCACTCCGGTGCCTGTCACCGCTTTGGACAATTATTAAATGATGAGCCTGTGTCCACTCCGGTGCCTGTCACCGCTTTGGACAATTATTAAATGATGAGCCTGTGTCCACTCCGGTGCCTGTCACCGGTTCGGACATAACCGATTAGTGGATGATGAGCCTGTGTCCACTTCGGTGCCTGTCCACTCCGGTGCCTGTCACCGGTTCGGACATAACCGATTAGTGGATGATGAGCCTGTGTCCACTTCGGTGCCTGTCACCGGTTCGGACATAACCGATTAGTGGATGATGAGCCTGTGTCCACTTCGGTGCCTGTCACCGCTTTGGACATGGGGCCGCTTAGGAGCAGCCGAGGTTGTTGCCTGGACAAAAGAATCTGCACTACGTACACTGAGGAAACATTAATGAACAGGAATCAGTGTCATGAAATTCAATTCAGTGGTGATCTTGCTTGGCATGATCTTTCTCGCGCCGGCCGCATCCGCCCACGCTCCCGCTAAAAAGGCGAGGCCGCGCGATACGGCGCCGGCACCGCAGGCCAGGCCCGAAGCGGCGCCGCCGACACCGTTCGTTCCCGTGTTTTGGGACCCTGCCTTGCCGGCCATGGCCTATGAAAAGAACACGCCTGAACTGGTCTACCGCTGGCTGGAAGAAAAACGCAATGCGGTCCCCGGCAAGATCGACGAATTTTCGTCGACGGCGGACCGGGCGGCGCACGCGCTTGCCGTCAACGATGCGCTGGCCGGCGTCGCGCCGATCGCCTTTCCGCTTCCTTGCTACGCAAGCTACGACGGCGACAAGAAGATGTTCAGGGTCGAGCGCAGCGCTCCCCCATTCAAGGACGTGTTGATGAAGGCCCCGGCCGCCGATAAACTGAATATGCGCAAGCTCAGCGATGCGCGCCGTTTTATCAGCAGAGAAGAAACCCGCCTCTCCTCGTCCGGAACGCTGGTCGGCCAAAACAAGTCGGTCTATTATGAATTTGTGCTGGGGATTCCCGCCGGCCCGGCGAACGAACCGGCAGCGGCCGTCGTCAATCCCGATTACAAAGTGTGGACCTACACCCAGAATTCGGCGCTTTATGTGTCCTATGTGTCGATGCCGGCGGAGCAGGCACGCGAACAGCACAAGCAGATTGCCTGTCTGGCGGTCTTGTCGGTGCAGGCGCCCTACGTTTTCACGTATACCGAGGGGGAGTCGTCCGATTCCTTCCCCAAGCGGTATACGGACATCCTGGGTTTTGGCGTGTTCGGCAAGCTGGACCGCTGGGCCGTCGTCAACAAGGCGAGCGGCGAAACCTACGTCGAGGATGTGCGCACCGGGCTGTAAGCCGGCGGCAGCGCCGGCCGGTTCCCGCCAGCCCGGGAATCGGCTATACTGCACCCTGGGTGTCCACACGTCCGTGTGGCAGGTGTAGCGATGGTCGGGCCGCCACGCGGCTTTTCTGCGACCTATGAACCCACTTTCCCTTCCCTTTCCGCTTTCCCGCACTCTTCCCATTGCTCGTCCAGGGCACCGCTTTTCCTGATCGAACCACCATGCCAATCTTTGGCGAAAGGAATTACATGGCGATTATCGCAAGAAGCCTGTCCAACAGTTTCAAGGAGTTCTTTGCATCGAGCAAAGCCGGAGGCATCGTCCTGATTGTCTGCACCCTGTTGTCGCTGGCGTTGGCGAACTCCGCCTTCGGCAGCGATTACCTGGCCTTCTGGCACCTCAAGCTGGCCGGACTCAGCGTCGAGCACTGGATCAACGATGCCCTGATGGCCATTTTCTTCCTGCTGATCGGGCTGGAACTGGAACGCGAGCTGTATAACGGCGAACTGTCCAACTTCAAGAACGCGCTGCTGCCGATCGTGGCGGCGGTGGGCGGCATTTGCGTGCCGGCGCTGATTCATTTCGGCTTCAACAGCGGTTCGCCCAAGCAGGCCGGCATCGGCATTCCGATGGCGACCGACATCGCCTTCGCCCTCGGCGTACTGGCCCTGCTGGGCAGCCGCGTGCCGGCCTCGCTCAAGATTTTCCTCACCGCGCTGGCGGTCATGGACGACCTCGGCGCCATCATCGTGATCGCCGTCTTCTACACCGCGCAATTGTCGGTGCCATACCTGCTGGGCGCAATGGCCGTGTTCGGGCTGCTGGTCTGCATGAACCGTGTCATGCGCATCATGGCGCTGGCGCCCTACCTGCTCGGCGGCGCCATCATGTGGTTCCTGATGCTCAAGTCGGGCGTGCATGCGACGATTGCCGGCGTGCTGCTGGCCTTCGCCATCCCCTTCTCGGCCAAGCAGGACGACCAGCAAGCGCCCTCGCACCGGCTCGAACACTTCCTGCACAAGCCGGTCGCCTTTGTCATCCTGCCGATTTTTGCGTTGGCCAATACCGGCATCATCATCGCATCGGGCTGGACCGCCGACCTGGCGTCCACCAACAGCGCCGGCATCCTGGCCGGGCTGGTGATCGGCAAGCCGCTCGGCATCACCCTGTTTTGCCTGGCGGCGGTGACCATGGGGATCTGCCGGCTGCCGCTGGACCTCGGCTGGCGCCATGTGTTCGGCGCCGGCTTGCTGGGCGGAATCGGATTTACGATGTCGATCTTTATCACCAACCTGGCCTTCGCTGGTCAGGCCGAGGTCGTCAATGCCTCGAAAATGGCGATCCTGCTGGCCTCGCTGGTTGCCGGTGTGATCGGATTTACCTGGCTCAAATTGTTCGGCCGACCGCAGGCGAACGACAGCGATCCGGATACGCTCGACTTCGACGACGGCCTGGCGACGCCACCCCCGAAGGGCTGACGCCGCCCGCGCCTACGCCTTGTTCCCGTCCCCCGGGAACAGGCGCGCCAGGCGCCGTTCGATCTCCTTGATATCGGTGCCGGTCTCGCGCACATTGTCCCAGATGCTATGGTCGAGCCGCATCTTGTGGTTCATGGCGCTGATCAGGGGCAGCAGGGCTTGTTCGTAGGAGTCCGCCAGGCGCAGCACCGCATCCTGCAGGCGAACCTGTTCCGGCACGTTGACGTGCACCGCCGGCGCCATGGATTGCCCGAGCGCGGCGATCTGCCTGCCGATCTCGGACAGGGTGTTGGCCACGCGCGTGGCGCCGTCGGCATCGGCCCCGCCCTGCTTGCGCAGGCGCACGAAATCGGCCACCAGCGCCGTCCAGCGCGCTTGCTCGGCCTCGCTCGGCTGCCCCAGCAGGTGCGCCAGCTTGAGCAGGTTTTCCTCGGCCCCCGTGGTCAGCGTCTGCGCTTCGCCGCGATAATGGTCGCGCAGCAGCGCATCGAGCTCGGCATCGTTCATCAGGGCCGATACCTTGGGCGCGAGCTTGCTCATGTTGCGGTAGCTGCCCTGCAGCTTGAAGGGCGGCTCGGTGCGGTAGGCGTCGTCCTGCGCGGCCGAGGCGATGTAGGCCATGTTCACGCCCAGCAGCGCGTCGCGCACCTTGAACAGGCGCTGCAAGACCTTGACGATCTCGGCCACCTCGGCACTGCTGTAGGGATGCGCCAGTTCGCCCGCGGAAAGCGCTTCGCCCTGCGCCATGCGGATCAGGCGCAGCACATCCCGCGGCTCGCGCATGGCCAGCGCCTGCAGTTCCGGATGCGATACCAGCGCATTTTCGATGTAGGACATGGCAAACACGTCTTCCCGTCCGCTGAGCACGTCGCCGAGATTGTAGATGTCGGCCCGGTTGGCCAGCATGTCGGGAATCTTGAAAACATCGCCCGATTCGGTGTAGGGGTTGCCGGCCATGACGATGGCAAAGCGCTTGCCGCGCAGGTCGTAGCTGCGGCTGCCGCCCTGCCAGATGCCTTCGATGCGGCGCGTGCCGTCGGCCAGGCCGATGAACTTTTGCAGGAATTCCGGGTTGGTGTGCTGGATGTCGTCCAGGTACAGCATGACGTTGTTACCCATCGCCAGGCCCAGGTTCAGTTTTTCCAGTTCGGCGCGCGCCGCGCTGTTGTCGGCCCGGGCCGGATCGAGCGAGGTGATTCCATGCCCCAGCACCGGGCAGTTGATGCGCACGAAGATCATGCCGAGGCGGTCGGCCAGGTATTCCATCAGCGTGGTCTTGCCATAGCCTGGCGGTGAAATCAGCAGCAGCATGCCCATGGAATCGGTGCGGCGGGCGTCGCCTGCCGCCCCGATCTGCTTGGCGAGGTTGTCGCCCACCAGCGGCAGGTAGACTTCGTCGATCAGGCGGTTGCGCACGAAACTCGACAGCGGCCTGGCCTGGAACTGTTCCAGCCGCAGGCGCCGCTTTTCTTCCTGGACCAGGCTCTGGCGCAGTTGCCGCAATTGCTCGCAGGCCGGCACGATCACGCTTGCATGCCAGTCCAGGCGCCGCAGGTAGTCGTTCAGATGCAGCGGCATGGCCTGGTTGCCGATGCGCGCATGCTCGCCCAGCAAACCGTCGACGCGCGCGGCCAGCTCGGCCGGCTGGACCCGGCGCGGCAGGCCGCACAAGAGGCTGGCGGCCGCTTCCGGCAACAGGGCCAGGTCATGCTGTCCTTGCCGCATGAAGGCATGCAGCCATTCCGTGGCGAGTTGCCAGCGGGCGCGCCAGGCGAGCGTGGTGTCGAGCCATGGCAGCGCGATGGCATGCCGTTCCAGGTGCTGACGCAAGGCGTGGGCGAGGTCGGTGCCGGCGCGGCTGGCGACCCATTCGTGCGGGGCGGCATGGTGCGCATCGGCCGCCTGCGCGCCGAGTTCGGCCAGCAGGTAGGCGGCGCCCTGGTCGAGCACCGTGTCGGGCGTTTCGGTCGCGCTGTCGAGCCAGGGGGCGAGATCGAGCGCGTGCTGCGCCACGAATTCGCGCAGCGCGCCGGTCAACTGCGCCCGCACCTGCCGGCCCATGCGTTCGCTGCCGAACTGGATGCGCATCAGCTCGGCTTGTTCGGCCTGCTGTTTCGCGGCCTGGGCCGCGGCGTGCAGGCCGGGGGTGTCTTGCAGGTGTTGCCAGTAGATCAGGGCAACGGCGCGCGCGAGCGGGCTGTAGCGCAGCAGGCCGGCGTCTTCCAGCATCGGCAGCAGCTGGCGCAGGATCAGGCTGGCGTCGTGGTCGTGGATGCCTTTCTGGTAGCCTTCGTGAAAGCGCGGCGCGGCGAAGCGGCGCACGGCCTCTTCCAGCGCCGGGTCGGCCGGGTCGCGCGCGGCCTGCACCAGCGCAGTCCATTCCAGTTCGGCCTGCCCCTGCTGCGCGGCCAGCACCACTTGCCAGGCCAGGTATTCGGCGCGGTAGACCTGGGCGCTTTCGGAGACGGTGTCAAAGCCCCAGTAGACCTGCAGCGCGTCGAGGCGCGGCTCGGCGAGCGGCATGAAGTAGTCGGTGCCGGCCAGGTGATAGGCCGGCTTGCCCTCGTGCGTGACCAGGGCCAGGTCGAGCGCCTGCTGGTTGACGGTGAAGGCGTGCTTGCCGAGGCGGATGGTGTTGCCGGTCACCAGTTCGTTGCGGTCGCGCAGGGTGCGCTGGCCCTGCTCGCGCAGCGCCTTCAATTGCCCGGCCAGGTCGTCGGCGCCGACCGCGCCGCCCAGCTTGCGCAGTTCGGCGATGCTGGCGCGCAGCTTGTTCAGCAAGGCGTCGGAAGCGAAGTAGGCTTCCATCTGGGCGGCATCGTTCAGCTGCGCCAGGCGCTTGGGGACGCCGGCCAGGATGCGCCGCGCCGCGTCGGCGATGGCTTGCACGCGCCGGCCGCGCTGCTCCAGCAGGGACTGCTTGCGGCCTTCCAGCGCTTCGTAGACCGATTCGCGCTTGTGGCCGATTTCGGCCAGATAATCTTCTTGCTCGGAAAAGCGGGCTTCCAGGTCTTCCAGCTGAGCCAGCAGTCGGGTCAGCAGCTCGTCGCAGCGTTCGGGCGTGTCGCATTGTTCCAGCGCGCTCTCGACCGACTGGCCGAACAGCTGGAACTGGGCGGCGAATTCGGCCGCCGACTCGCCCTGCGAGAGTTGCTTGCGCCGCTGGCGCGCCTGGGCGCGCAACTTGTTGAGGTCGGCGTAGATGGCGGAAATGGTGTTGAGGATGCGGGTGCGCAAGGTGGCGTCGCCCACGGCCAGCGTGCCCAGCAGTTCGGTCAGGCCGTCCAGGCGCGCGGCGTTCCGGTCCAGCGTGTCGTTGAGCGGGGCTAGCGCGGCCGTGGTGTGCATCTCCGGCAACTGGGCGCGCTGCCTGGCCAGTTCCTCGGTGAAGCGGGCGAAGGCATCTTCGCGCGCCAGGAAGGTGACGGTATTGGCGGCCACGCGCGCTTCTTCCGCCGCCAGTTCCTCGTCCAGCGCGCCGAGCCGCGCCACGTCCATGTAGCGTTGCTCCCTGAGGCTGGCCAGGCGCCCGCGCGCCAGCCGGATCGCGTCCGCCGCGTCGATGAAGTCGGCCGGCGAGTTCCACAGGCGGCTGGCGGTATCGGTGAGCAACTGGCGCTGCGCCAGCGCGGCCTGCGCCAGGGTGGCGGCAGCGTCGCGCCGCACGGCGGCCGCCTTGTCGAATTCGTCGAGGGTGGCTTCGGCCACCGTGATCATGGCCTGCACGTCGCCGCCGGCGTCGTGCGCCTGCGGCGTGCCCAGCCAGTGGAAGGCGTCGGCGATGCGGCGGCACTGGCGCAGCAGCGTTTCGAACACGAAGCGGCCCGGCAGCTGGTCGCGCGGGGCGTCGGCCTGCTCGCGCACCAGGCGCGCCACCGACAGCAGTTCCGACAGGCCGCGCACCAGCTCGCGGTTGCCGATCTTGCCCAGGAAGCTCTGGCGCGGCGCCTGCAGCGCGGCATGGTCGTCGCTCAGAAAGGCGGTCTGCCACAGCTGCATGGGGTGGTTGCGGGTCGGTTCCTCGCTTTCGGCGGTAAACAGCAGCATGGCGCCGTCGGCGTAGTGGGCATAGCCGTGCGCCACCAGCGGCTGGGCCAGCGTCTTGCCGATCAGATTGTAGGTGAGCAGGACGTACACGCCCTGCTCCACGCCGTAGAACACGTACAGCACGTCTTCGCCATTGGGCGACATCACGCGCCGTTCGAACTGCAGTCCTTGCGGCATGTCGGCGAACACCTTGGCCTCGCCGCTTTGCAGGATGTAGCCTTCGGGGAAGACGATGCCGTGGTCTTCGGGCAGCTGGACGCAGGAGGCGCCGATGGCGTCGACCCGGCTCACCTGCGCGGTGCGGCGGTTGAACACCAGGTAGCGGAACAGCGCTTCGCGGTAGGGCTTGATGCGCAGCAGGATCAGTTCGCCCACGGCGGCGTAGGCGATGTCGCCATCGTTGAGCGACTGGTTGCGGTCCTCGACCGCTTCGGCGTAGATCCCGAGGCCGGTTTCGGTATTGTTTTCGATCTTGACGGTCAGGTCGCCGCCCACCGTCTCGACGAACAGGGTGTCGAGGATGTTGATGTGGGGATGCTTGCCGAGCACGTGCTGCTCGCGCGTGGTCTGGGTCCACTCGAAATCGTGGGTCGGCGGCAGCGCAATGTCGCGCTCGCCACGGTTGTCGATGTAGCTGGCCCGGCCCTCATTGTCGAGCTGCCAGCGGAACACCCGCACATCGCTGATGCGCTCGCCGATCTTGAAGGCGGCCAGCAGCTTGCCCTGGTGCACACGCAGCTGGACCAGCTGGGCGTTCTTGTAATAGCTGTACAGCTCGCGGAATTCGGCCAGGAAGCGCGCTTCGGCGAGAAAGGTGTTTTCCAGCGCGAGCGCTTCGAGTTCGGCCTCGCCGCCGTCGGCGCGCAGGCGGTACAGGGCGAACACGTCGGCAACCTGGGTTTCCTGGCGCAAGCCCATGAACACCTTGTAGCCGAACAGCAGCACATCGCCCACCAGGACCAGGTCGCGCGCGACGCAATTGTTCTCGGTGCGGGCGCGGGTGCGGGCGCGCAGCAGCATGTCCTGGCGCCCGAATTCGGCCAGGCGCGATGCGTTGAGCAAGCCGGCCTTGGCTTGCAGGGCTTTGCCGTGCTCGCCCAGGCGCGCGCGCAGCAGGTCGACACTGCTCGATGCGAGCGCGCTGTCGGCGCTGTCGGCGATATCGGATGGGGTGCCGGAATCGGCCGGCGCCGGTGCTGCGTGTGCGTCGTTCATTGACTTAATCCGCTTTGGCGTTGAGGAAGGCGATCATCTCGGACTGGTTCGGCTGGGCCGTCAGCCAGCTGCGCATCTGCACCAGCTGCTCGTAGGCGGCGTCGCCGAAGCGCAGGCGCATGGCTTTGTCGGCGCGCTCGCGCGAGGCGGCGTGCTTCAGGTCGTTCTGCCAGCGCTCCGACACGATCGCGTCGAGCTGATCGTGCAAGCCCATGGCGAGCAGGCGTTCCCACTCGCCCTTGTCGAGCCAGACCGCCTGCGCCATGGCGCTGTAGTCGAGGCGCAGCGGATTGTCGTTGCTGACCTTGATGCGCGTCATCAGGCGGCCGGTGGTGGCGCATACGCGCACCGGTTCGTTGACCTGGGAAATCTCGCCGGCGTACTCGGGCGCGGCGACCTGGGGCCGGGTACGGCGCCAGTCGCGGTAGCGCTCCAGTTCGACCCAGGCGCCGTGGCAGTCGGCGCAACGCTCGGCCGGCAGGCCGCCTTCGATCTTCACTGGCGCAAAATGGCGGCTGCCGCATGCTGGACACATCATGGTCACTCCTGAAAATGGTGAATGCCGGCGGGGCCGCGCCCCGCCGTGCGACAGGTACTCAGTTGGCGCGTGGCGCGTCGAGGGCCGGCTGGAAGGTGGCCAGCAAGCTTTGCAGCGCTTGCTGCTGCTGCGCCGTGCCGTCGCGGCCGACCTTGGCCAGCAGGGCCGAGACGGTCAGGTTCTGCAGTTCGCCCGAGGAGCTGCCCAGTGCGCCGATCAGGCCGCGGATATCGCCCACCATGTCGCGCTCGCCGCTGAGGTGGTCTTTCAGGCCCACCTGCAGGGTACGGCTTTTTTCGACGGTGGCGTCGATCCCCTTGCCGATCGAGAGCGCCTTGACGAAGCGGTCGAAATAATCGCCTTCGCCGCCGACGATGTCGATTTTCGCGTTCTGCAGGGCCTTGCCCAGCACCTCGGCCTGGTCCTTGGCGATCAGGGTTTGCGCATCGATGCCCTTGTTGATCTGCTGGTTGGCGATTTCAAGCTGCATGCGGAACTCTTCGTGGGCCCGGGTTTCCTGGCTCATGGCCGACATGGCTTCGAATTTCAGGGCCAGCCCCTTCGATTCGGCTTCGAAGCGCGCCTGGATCACTTGCGCCTCGGCGTCGCCGTGGGTGGCGGTGGCGGCGGCGTCGGCGCTCTTGACGGCCGCTTGCGCCAGACCCATCTGTTCGACACCGGCCGCTTCGGCCTGCATGCGCAGGCGCATCGCTTCGGCTTCGGCCGTGCCCTGCTTGAGGATCGCTTCGGACGAGGCGACCATCACCCTGGCGCTGGCCAGCCCTGGCGCTGCCAGTTCGGCTTCCTTGCCTTCGGCTTCGCGCTTTTGCGCTTCGGCATGGCGTTCGGCCACTTTCAGGGCGGCGTCGGCGGCGGTCAGGTCTTGCATGGCGCGGTGCTTGGCCGACCGTTCATCGGCCTCGGCCGCCTTGACGGTCATGACCATTTTTTCCTCGGCGGATGCTTCGGCCGAGATGATGACCGATTTTTTCAGGCGGTCGGCTTCGGCGATCGCGCGCACATCCTTGATCGCTTCTTCCTGCTCGGCGACCGTGCGCTCGACCACGATGCGCTCGCGCACCACGTCGGCGATCGCCTTCTTCTGGATTTCGATGGCCTTTTCCTTCTCGATGGTTTGCAGCGCGACCTCCTTTTCGCGCTCGACCACTTCCAGCTGGCGCGCGCGGGTGACGCGTTCTTCCTCGATGGCGACGGCGCGCTTGCGGTTGTTTTCGGCCACTTCCTTCTCGCGCGTGGTGTTTTCCTGCTGCACCATCACCAATTGCTCGGACTGCAGGCGCGCCAGTTCGGACTTGGTGAATTCTTCCGACTGCACTTTCTGCGTCTCGGCCTGCTCGCGCGCGCGCACCGAACTCACTTCGCGGCCCTGGCGCGACTCGGCGTCGGCCTGCTGGCGTTCCAGTTCGAGGATCGCTTCGCGCGTTTCCACATCCTTCTTCTTGATGCGCATTTCTTCATCGCGCTTGAGCTCGTTGGTGCGGATGTTTTCGATGGCGGTCAGCTCGGTGATCTTCTTGATGCCCTGGGCGTCGAGGATGTTGTGGCCGTCGAGTTTTTCGAGCGGGGTTTGCTCGATGTAGTCGATGGCCGCGTCTTCCAGCACATAGCCGGACAGGTCGTCGCCGATCTGGCGGATGATGTCGTCGCGGAAGCGGTCGCGCGCCTGGTACAGCTCGACGAAATCCATGGCCTTGCCGACCGTCTTGAGCGCCTCGGCGAACTTGGCGGCGAACAGGTTTTCCAGGGTTTGCTGGTTCGATGCGCGCACGCAGCCGACCGCCTGCGCCACTTTCAGCACGTCCTGGGTGGTCTTGTTGACGCGCAGGAAGAACGTGACCTTGATGTCGGCGCGGATATTGTCCTGGCAAATCAGGCCATCCTTGCCGAGGCGATTGATTTCGATCGTCTTGAGCGAGATTTCCATCATCTCTTTTTTATGGATGATCGGATACACCATGCCGCCGGTGAAGGTGACTTCCGGCTCGGCGCGCAGGGTATTGATGATCATGACGTGGCCCTGTTCCACCTTGTGGTAAAACTTGGAGAACAGCGCAAAACAGCCCAGTACGATGACGGTGATGATGCCGATCGAGAGCAACAGTATGTCCATGGTTTCTTTCAGGTTCTGATTATGGGTGATTAAAAAGCGGCGGGTGCGGCTTCGACTTCATATTGTTGTGTGGCCGGGTCGTAGGCCACGATGATCGCCCTCGCCCCCTTGTCCAGCGCATTCGGCACGGCGGCCCAGACCCGGATATTGATGCTGGCGCCGTGCGCTTCGACGTCGGCGCGGCCGAAGTGCCGGTCCACGCTGCCGGTGCTGATCCGGCAGTCGAAGCCGACCAGGCTTTCGTTGCTGCGCGCGCCGTGCTTGACGAACAGGCCGCGCAGGGGTTTGAGCACGCGCGCCGCGATCGGGATCGACAAGGCGCCCGCGAACAGCAGCACCCCCACCCCGGCCGCCACGCGCAGCGGCGCCGTCGGCACCCAGGCCAGCAGGTACTGCTGCAGCAGGGCGGTGGCGAGCCAGGTGCAAAACACCAGCACGCTGGCCACCACCGACAGCGGCACCCCGCCCAGGCCCAGCGCCACCAGGTAGCCGGCCAGGGTGTGCACGTCGGGCAGCTCGTGGGCGCCGTCGACGCCGTCGACGTGAAGATCGACCGATTCGCCCATGTCGACCAGACCCACGATCGACAGCGTCCAGTACACCATCAGGACGGCCAGCAGCACCGTGGGGATGGCGGTCGGAAAACTGCTTAAGAGCTGCCAGAGAGTCATGCCGGGTATTCCTTCTTGTCGAGGTTGGTCGTTGTCATTATGCGGTGTCGGTATCGGGCGCTTTTTGCCGCATGGCGAACGCGATCAGGGCTTCGTGCAGGGCTTCCTTGATCTTGCGCCTGTCGTCCGCCGCCAGGCCGAAGCGCTCTCCCAGGAGGGCGTAGTCGGCATCGCTGAGCGAGACGGTCAGGCGCGGCCGCACCGGCTTGGTGGTGCACGGCAAGCCGAGGATGTGGCGGATCTGGTCCGAGGGCGAGCACTGGTTTCGGAAGGCGGCGTAGCGCACCGCATCGATCACCTGTTTTTCGACGTCGAAAGCGACCTGGAGCGAGCGCAAGGCGGCGTCCGATCCTGTCCAGCGTGGGGAACTGCGTACCATCGCGCCCCCTTATGCCGGCTTGTCGCCGCCATCGGCGGCCGCGCTGGCGGCGATGGCGGCGCGCTGTTGCAGGCGCGCCATCACGTCGGCCTTGCGGTTGGGAGCGTCGCCGATGCCGGCGGCGGCCAGCTTGCGTTCGAGCGCCTTGTCGCCGAATTCGCCGTCGAGGGCGTCGGCCGCCTGCATGCGGTCGGCGGTATCCTGGTGGCGCTGCTTGATGCGTTCGAGCGATTCCTTGGCGCTCATCAGCTTCGAGCCGCTGTTGCCCATGCTGCTGGAAATGGTGGCGGTGGCGCGGTACACGCTCTCGGTGGTCTTGGCCATCGCCAGTTCGCGCTCATGGTCGCGCAGCAATGCCTCGGCGCCGCGGATCAGGTCTTTCAGGCGTGCGATATGGCCCGCCAGATCGTCGCGCACGGCGCTCTGGCCGGCGATCGCCACTTCGATGTCGGCCACCTTGCCGGCCACCTCCTCGGCCAGCGCGCCGTGGTCCTTTTGCAGCGCTTCCAGGGCCAGGCTTTCGTAGCGCCGCAGTTCGCCTTGCAGGCGCGCGATCTCGCGGCTGGCCTGCATTTCCTTGGCCATGACGGCGGTCAGGTCCTGGCGCGCGCTGGCGACGTGGGCCTTGGCTTCGACGATTTCCTGCTCGTAGATGCGGTTGGCGTTGTTGTCGACGATGCTCTGCCCGATCGCATGCACGTCGCCGCGCAGCATGGTGAGGATTTTTGAAAAGACAGCCATGATGGACTCCTTATTTTAAGAATTCTGAAAAGACGTCGAGGGCCTCGTACGCGTTGTCGGCGACCATCGCCACATCGGTTGCAATGCTGTCGGCGCTGGCGTCGTGCGCGAGCGAGCCGAAAATCACGTAGTGCTCCCCGACCCGACCGAAGTTCGACAGCGGAATGGCCATGTTCAGGTCCATCATCGCTTCGAGCATCTCGGCGCGGCGCTCGGCGCGGATTTCGGCCTCGGTCCACAGGTAGCAGATGCATAGCACCTGGCTGGGCGTGGCGGTGATGAACACCGGCAGCTCTTCCAGACCTTCGATGCTGATGCGCATCACGGGCACGCCGTCGGCGTCGGCCGGCGGCAGCAGGTTGCTGCTCACGCCTGCGGCATTCGGCCTGCGCAGCATCGCCCGCTCGATTTCCATCATCTGTTTCATTGCTATTTCCATCGTCCTGCTCCTTGCACGGTGCGCTAAATCGATCATCCCTCATGGGCTCGCCAGACATATTATGTCCAAAGTATAGATGCGTGACATAAAATGTCAAGCTGCGCTGCAACATGCCGAAGCGCGAGAACCGATGGGAGAATGGGGATGGCGCCGGACGCTCAGCGCCCGGGCCCGGATGGAAGGAAGCGGCGCGGGGGAACGCCGCGTTCGGATGGCGCGGCGCCGTGGGTCGATCGGAAGCGGTGCTGGCCGATCAGAAGCGGTACTTCGCGCTGAGCGTGAAGGAACGCGGCGCGCCCGGATAGGTCGGGTTGCCCTGCGAATGGAAGGCCAGGTGCCGCTTCCATCCATCGAAAGGGAATGCGACTCGCTCCGACCGCATGCCGGCATGCCCTTGCAAAAAATGTGCAACTGCAATATATTCAAGCCATGAACACGCCCTTCGCCCTCCTCTCGCGCACCCGCCCGGCTACGAACGCCGAAGCCGGCTTGCGCACGGGCGCAGGTGTTGCACGAATTATCCGAGCGGCTGCATGCGTCGCTCGCTTTCGTGTGCCAGTCGTCGGATAAACTTCAAGCGAGCACTTGGCGGTAATTCGCGAAGCGTTCCGCGCAAGTCTCACCCAGCTTTGCTCCCGACTTTATCGGAGCACACCATGTCTACCTCGTTTTCCCCATCGCACGACCACGCCGCCGGCGCGCCCGCCGCCCCCAAATACGCCCTGCGCCTGAAGCAGCCGGCCTTCTGGAACACCCCCAATCCCGCCATGGAAGAGCGCCTGCTGGCCGACTGGCGCGCAACAGGCCAGCGCCGGCAGGTCGGCGCCGAACGCCAGGGCCGGCCGCGCTACTGGCTGCTCGACGGTCCGCCTTACGCCAACGGCAACGCCCACTTCGGCCACCTGCTCAACAAAACCCTCAAGGACGTACATGCCCGCTACGCCAGCGCGTGCGGGCACGCCGTGACCTGGCGCGCGGGCTGGGATTGCCACGGCCTGCCGCTCGAACTGGCGGTGGAAAAGCGCCACGGCCCGCAAGCGAAGCAAGACCCGCTGCGCTTCATGCGCCAATGCCGCGACGAAGCGGCGCACTGGAAGGATCTGCAGGCGGGCGCGATGTCGCGCCTGGGCCTGATGGCCGACATGGACCGGCCATGGCTGACCATGGACCCGGCGCGCGAGGCGGCGTCGCTGTCGCTGCTGCTGGAGTTGTGGCAGGCCGGCCTGCTGGTGGAACGGCACTCGCCCGTGCACTGGTGTCCCGCCTGCCGCAGCGCGCTGGCCGCGAGCGAACTGGAACGCACCGTCAAGGAGCGCATGGAAACCTTCTTCAGCGTGCCGTTGACGCCTGCCTCCTGCGAAGCGATGGCGCGGCGCGCGCGCCGGAACGGGGCGGCCTGGCCGGAGGGGCCGCTGCATCTGCTGTCGTGGACCACGACGCCATGGACCTTGTGGGCCAACGCCGGTTTCGGCCATCCGCGGACCGGCGCGCTGACCGTGGCCACGCTGGCCGGCGGCGTGCGGGTCGTGCTCGCCGTGCAGGCGCGCGATCGCCTGCTGCGCGACGATCCATCGATGTTCAGCCATGCCGGCCAGGGATTCGACGGCGCGCTGGACTTCGCCGAACTGCGTGCCTTGTCGCTGGCCGCCGCCAGTCCCCTCACCGCCCTGGAGGCGCCCTTGCTGGCGGCGGCGTTTGCCAGCGAGAGCGAGGGTTCCGGCTTCGTCCACCTGGCGCCGGCCTTCGGGCCGGACGACTTTGCGCTGCACGAATCCGATGGCGTGCGCCTCGACTGCCATGTGGGCAAGGATGGCCGCCTGGTGGACGTGGGGCCGGTGCCGATGCCGGCCGCGCTGCAGGGCGCCACGCTGGAGGTGGCGTCGCAGGTATCGTGCGCGATGCTGGCCGACGCCGGCCTGCTGGTGCGCATGGCGCGCAGGAGCGTCGAGACGACTATGTGCTGGCGCCACAAGAAGGCCGTGTTCTACCGCGCCAGCGGCCAATGGGCGCTCGATTTGCACAAGGGCTTCGATGGCTGTCCCGAGGGCCTGGCGCAGCGCGCGCTGGCCGCGCTGGACGCCACCGTGTTCCTGCCGGACGACAAAGCGCGCGCGCCGCTGACGCTGATGATGTCGACGCGCCGCTTCTGGACCCTGTCGCGCGACCGTTTGTGGGGCGTGCCGCTGCCGTTCTTCCGGCACCAGACCAGCGGCGAACTGCATCCCGATACCGCCGCCCTGTGGCGCGCGCTGCTCGATCGGGTGCGCACCGAGGGCGTGGAAGCCTGGCAGGCGTGCGAGACGCCGGCCGGCTACGTGAAGAGCGCGCAGAGCGTCGACGTCTGGTTTGACGCCGGCGCCGCGTGGCACAGCGCGGCCGAAGATGGCGGCGGCCAGGCCGACATGGTGGTCGAAGGCCAGGACCAGACGCGCGGCTGGTTCTTATCGTCGTTCCTGCTGCATGCCTTCAAGAGTCCCCTGCCCCCGTTCAAAAAAGTGATGACCCATCGCTTCGTGGTCGATGAAGAAGGGATGAAGTTTTCCAAGGAAAAGGGCAATGCGCCGGACAGCGCGGCGCTGTTCGCCCGGTCCGGCGCCGACGTGTTCCGCCTGTGGGCATGCAGCCAGGACGTGGGCGACGAGATGAAGTGGTCCGCCACCTCGCTCAGGCAGGCGACCCAGGACGCCAAGGACTGGCGCAGCTTCCTGCGCTTTCATCTGGCGAACATGGAAGACGCGGCCCACACCGCCCGCCCATCCACGCTGCGCGATCTCGACCGCCTGGCGCTGCGCAAACTGCAGGCGGCGCGCGCCGAATGGCATGCGTGCATGGACGGCGGGCGCTTTTACCAGGCGCTGGGCTGCCTGGCACAGTTCCGCCAGTGGGCCAGTGCGGAGTGGTTCGAGCTGTCGAAACGCACCCTGTACTGCGCAAACGACGGCAGCGCCGAACTGGCGAGCGTGCAATGGGCGCTGCGCGAATCGTTTCTGCTCTGCGCGCAGATGCTGGCGACGGTGATGCCGTTCGCCTGCGAGGAGGCTTACCTGGCGTGGCCCGGCCATCCGCGTGCGTCGCTGTTCCTGCATGCGCTGCCCGCACGGGAGGCGGTCTCGGAGCCGGATGCCGCGCTGCGCCGGGCCGAGTCGATGCTGGCCTGGCGCCGCGCGTTGCAGCCCCTGGTCGAACGCACCCGCGCGCTGGTCGAGAAAGGAACGCCGGTGTGCCTGGTGTTCGGTGCGGGACAAGACCCGGAGGTCCCGCAAGACGCGCAAAATCCGCAAAATCCGCAAGACCCGCACGGGGAGGAGCGCCTGCGCGCCCTCTTCCCCGGTTGCTTTGTGCTGCAGGGCGAGCATGCGCGCGCGCTCGACATGTGGGAGGCCGGTCCGGTCGGTGACGGGGTGCCGGTCAGGGTCGGCAAGCCGGCCGTCCGTCCGCACCGGTGCGGCCGCTGCCGCGACTATGTGGGCGCTGCGCTTGAGGCGCCGGGCTTGTGCCGCCAGTGCGTCGCCGACATGACGCCGGGGGTGACGCCGATGTGACGCCGATGTGACGCAAAGGCGCCAGGGGCATCCGGCCAGGCCGGACGCCCCTGCGCTTACGCCGCCATGTTCGGTACGGTGCCCGCAGCCAGCAGCCAGGAAAGGAAGAGGATGAAGACCATGACGACCTGGAATATCACGACCAGGCGGCGGCAATCGGACTCGCTATCGAACATTTTCGGCCGGTCGTATCCGATGCCGACCATGTAGGCCGCAAATACCGTGGCGAGGTAGTGCACCGCACCGAACATCTCGCCCAATTCTCCCTTGCGCGGATGATCGATCAGAACATGCGACAGGATGACCAGCACCAGATAGATAATCGACACCGGCAGCGGCGGCAGGTAGAGGCCGACCGACTCGACGTAGCGCTTGATCGCCGGACGCGAGCGCGCCAGCAGCGGCAGCACCAGGTTGTGCGCGAGTCCGGTGATAAGGATCAGCTTCAGGATGACGGTTTTATGCAGGCTGCCGCTGCCCAGCGCCAGATTGTGCAGATTGGTTTCGGCCTGACGGTTATTCTGGCGGAAGAATTCGGAACTTTCCACGCCAAGCACACGCTGGAACCAGCTGATTTCTTCCAGGGCGGCCAGTCCCACCAGCAAGCTCAGGCCCGCAATGCCCAGCACTTCCAGGCTCAACGGCGAAACATGGCGCGCGCGCTCCACCGCCACCAGGCCAAGCATCACCGAGATAACGGTGAAGCAGAGAAACTGCATCCATTCGACCAGGCGGTCCTCGGCGAGCAGGCCCCAGAGCGGGGCCGGATCGGTGCCGGACAGGGCGCACGCATACACGAGGACGCCGGCGTTGATGCCGATAGCAGCGAAGTACGCCGGATGAATATACCAATTGCGTTTTGTCACAGACCTAACTCCACTTAAGATTAAAAAACGACCGGACTGGCTTGCGCGGCATCGGCAGTCGTCGAGGCGGCACGCGTCGAGCGATGGCGGAAACGGGCCGCAAGCGATAACAATGCCCAAGCCCATAAAAAGGGGTCGAGCAGCGTGTCCCAAAGATTGCCCGTCGGAAGGCGCAGAACGGCAAACAGCAGCAATGCCGCGAGCACGGCCGCCGCTTGCGGCCGTGCATGGCCGCGGACGATCGCCGCCGAACAGAGTACCGCGAGCAGCAGCGCCAGCAGCGGTGCGCCGCGCGGACCGAAGCCCGCATAGAAGAATCCCTGCGACAGCAGGCCGATGGCGTCGAGGTAAAGTGCCACGCCCGCCAGCGCAACCAGCGCCGCCAGCGGAGCGGGCATGACCTTGGTCGCGGGCCGGCCTTGCCAGGCGCAGTGTAACTTGAGCGCACTGAGTCTCACAAGCAAGGCGCTTGGCCATTGAAAGACCAGGCCCAGCCAGAACGCCGGCGATGCTTCGCCCGGCAGCATCTGCGGCAAGGCGGCGCATGCGGCGATGGCGGCCAGCCTGGCGCGCGCGAGCTGCCATGCGCGCGGCCACAGCGCCACGATCAAGGCGGCGAGCACGATCGCCCACGCCGCCCGCCCGTACACGATCTGCCAGGCCAGTTCCGGCAAGCTCATTATGATCCCCTGCCGTAGCTGATCTGGTATACGTGGTGCGCGATGGCGGTGCGGCGCGATGTGTAGGTGACATGCAGTTCGTTACCGAGCTGCTGCAGGGTCGGATACGAAAACTCTTCGCCCGGCCCACCGCTCGCCACGTCGAAAAGATGCTCCCATGCGCGCGCGTCTTTTGAGATGGAAAGACGAAGTACGTTGCGATCCGAGCCCCCCGCGCCCACGTGGTTGTGCAGGAGCAGGAAACCGCCTTTGCTCAACTGCTGCGCAGCCAGCGAACTGGAATGATTGGCAATATCGAGCGCGGGCAAGTCCTCCCAGCTGGCGCCGCCGTCGCGGCTGAATGCCTGCTGCACGCGGCGTTCCGGCCCGGAATCGCGCATCCAGGCATGCGCCTCGAACGCCGACACCGGCACCAGGGCCGGTTGCAGCGAGGTGGTCCTGGTACCGATGCGCGTGAGCGAACGCGGATTCCCGGCGTCGTCGAAGGCCATGAAGATCGGGTACTTGATGCCGAGCTCAAAGTAGGCGGGCAACCACCATCCGCCGTCCGGGTGCGCGACCGGCGACGTCCGGACCAGGACGCTCGTGTTGAACATCGGCGACATCGGGAGCACGCGCCTGACGTCGAAGCGCTCGCCGGCATCGGACGAGACCAGGTGGACGACGCGCGATGCGGCCCAGCCACCGAGCCCGGTCACTACCACGTACAGATTGATCTTGCCGTCGCGGGCGGTCCAGGCCACCGGGTTGCCGATGCGCCGCACGCCGAAGCCCAGCGCGGCAGCGAGGGAATCGCGGCTGGCGATTTCGCGCGGCGGGCCCCAGATACCCGCGCTCCAGCGGGCGGCGTAGACTTTCACGTCGGGTCCGCTCTCCCGGCTTCCCGCCCACCAGAACGCCATCATGCGCTCGCCGGGCAATGACGCCAATGCGCTCGCATGGGCCGATGGCACGCCCGCAGGCATGGGAATAAGGGTGGAGGAAAGCGTCGTCAGCGTGACGCCCCCGGCCGCCGCCGCGATCGCGGCGACCGCTGTCGACTTCGCGGGGGCGCGAAACCATCGATGGAGCTCGGCCGCCGACATCGCCAGCAGCGCGAGCAGGCAGGCCACTGCCAGCAGCCTGGAGGCGCCGGCGGGCAGGTGCGGCGCCGGATCGCCCCGCGTGGGCGCCGGGCCTGCTTCGATGCCAGCCGCATAAGGCGCGCCGGGTAGTTTTCTGGAAAACATGCTTTTGGGTCCATTCATACGACAGTACCCTTGACGGAGGACGAATGCGCAGCGCCGCCTGTCGAATGGCGCACGACTGGACATGCGGTACCAGGGGCGATGCGGATGGCGGACGAACAGGAACAGCCAGATGTCTCGAAGCCTGCCGGCTGCCGGCACCTGATCGTCACGACATTGAAACGGTGAGCGGGTTGCGGAAGGCTCCGCGTGATATGGGAAGACTACATAGGTCGATCGCGGTGAATTGTGGGTTTCGTCCTCAGCGCAAAGCATGGCAGCACACATGCGCCGTCATGAGAATGCTCACTCGACCTGCTGGCAAGTATTGAGAATCTCGCAACTTCAGACTGCCGCCAGTATGCCACGCGGTCGTTCCCAGCATCAAGCTTTTCCACCAGTTGTTACTCTTCGCTACATGACGCACTACGCGGCGCACTACTTGACGCACTACGTGACGCACTACGTGACGCACAATGTGGCGCACTACGTGACGCACTACGTGGCGCACTAAACACCTCGCCAGTTGCGCGCCGCCCGCTAAAGAAGGCTGTCAATACAAGTCCTCATTGAAAAGCGGCGCGCAGCCGATTACCTTGGGCGCTCCCTCACCGCTGGAGAGACACCATGACCCACCAACGCACGGCGGCCATCCGCCTGCTCGCCCTGACGGCCGCCCTGGCGCTGCCCGCACACACCCAGGCGGCCGATCCCGGCACCTGCTCCGTCAACCAGAAAACCTGGCCCATCTGCGGCACGGATAACCGAGGCTGGAACGTCGAAAACGGTAACTACTGCGTGTCGCGCAGCTTTTGCACCAGCGCGCCGCCGACGGCCAGCCGCAGCGCCCCGGTCGACGCCAGCGCCAACGGCAAAACGCGCGCGGTGTTCAGCTATCTGCGCAGCGTCTGGGGCAAGCAGGTCATCGCCGGCCAGGCCGACCTGACCTGGAGGGATGCGATCGACATGGAAGCGCGGGTGCGCGACGATACCGGCAAGACGCCCGCGCTGATGGGCTACGACTTCATGAACTACGGCCTGACCGCAAACTGGGTCGAAGGCCGGCACCAGACCGAGGAAGCGATCGCCTTCGCCGGCAAGGGCGGGCTGGTGACGTTCGCCTGGCACTGGCGCGACCCGGCGCTGCTCAAGACAGCGCAGGTCAACAGTGCCAACTTCTATGCGCGCGAGAGCGACGCCAGCAAAAATACGAATTTCATGATCCCGATGGCCAATGGTGCGCTGGACAGGAACAGCCCGGCCTACCAGCACATCAACGATGGCATCGACCTGATCGCGGTGGAGCTCAAGCGGCTCTCGGACGCGGGGGTGACGGTGCTGTGGCGGCCCTTGCACGAAGCTTCGGGCTACAAGGGCGACGGCTGGTTCTGGTGGGGCCGCACCCGTACCGACGGCGCGCCGCAGGCGTATGCCAACATCCTCCTGTGGCGCCATATGTACGACCGCCTGGTGAACCGGCATGGCCTGCATAACCTGATCTGGGTGTGGAACGGCCAGGACCCGGCCTGGTATCCGGGCGACGATGTGGTGGACATCGTCAGTCACGATATTTACGACGGCAACGACAACAAGAGCTATGGGGCGCAACTGGCCACCTATCAGCAGGCGCTGAACACGCCGGTCAAGCGCAAACCGGTCGCCCTGAGCGAGAACAGCTACATTCCCGACCCGGACAAGATCGCGCTCGACAAGGCGTGGTGGCTATGGTTCATGACCTGGAGCGATGGCGACGGTCCCGCCGGCGTCAGTAGTCCGAACAACTTCTGGACCGGCGAGTACTACAACACCAATGCGCACAAACAGAAGGTCTACCACCATCCGAATGTGATTACGCTGGAGCGCCTGCCACGCTTCTGAGTCAGTGCATGTCGGTCGCGTCGAGGAAGGCCTTGACCATCGCTTCGAGGCCGACCCGGTCTTCTTCGCTGAAGCGGTCCAGCAGCGGGCTGTCGATGTCGAACACGCCGTACAGCTGGCCGTCCTTGATCAGGGGGATGACGATTTCGGCGTTCGAGGCGCTGTCGCAGGCGATGTGGCCGTCGAACGCGTGCACGTCGGCGACCACGATGGTGCGGCGCTCCTGTGCGGAAGTGCCGCACACGCCCCGGCCCAGGGGAATGCGCGCGCACGCGACCTTGCCCTGGAAGGGGCCGACCAGCAGTTCCTGCGCGTCGCCCTTTTTGCCCGGACGGAGCAGGTAGAAGCCTGCCCAGTTCAGGTCGGGGATGGTGGAATACACCAGGGCGGAAAATTGCGAGGCGTTTGCGGTCAGATCGCGCTCGCCTTCGAGGATGCTGCTCACCTGGCGCGCGAGAAGAGGATAGTCACCTGAGTTGCTTGTCATGTCGGAGTGCATACGGCTGGCTGATTGTCTGGTAGTTGAAGAAAAGCCGCGATGTGCGCGGAGGTGCGCATTGTAGCGCGTTACGGCCGATCCTTGCGGCGCCGGGCGTGCCGATGGCGTCGTAGTGCCCCCCCCGGCGACGAACGGCAGCGCGCCGCCATCGATCCTGAATCGCCCCTGCCGGCCACGCCAGCCCTCGCGGATTGCCCTTCAGACTAATAAGATTCAGTTTGAATCTAATCGTCGAATCATGACGAATTTAGCCCTTCAATCGAATTTCGCTTGCTGTTTCATTTTGAAACTAAGTACAATGCAAGCATGTCAACTCAATCCAACCTTCCACAGGAGCCCCGCGTGAATGACGTCATCTGCACGGTCGACACGGTCCTGCTGACCCTGGGCGACGACGGCCTGTCGGTCGCCCTGCTCAAGCGCGAACGCGAACCGTACAAGGGCGTGGCCGCCCTCCCCGGCGGCTACATCCACACCGACAAGGACCTGGACGGCTACGGCGCCGCCCTGCGCGTCCTCAAGACCAAGACCGGCATCGACGTGCCCTACCTCGAACAGCTGGCCGCGTTTACCGGCGCGGCGCGCGATCCGCGCGGCTGGTCGGTGTCGCTGGCCTATTACGCGCTGGTGCCGCACGCGGTCATCGCGGCGGCCGGCCATCCCGGCGTGAAGCTGGTCGGCGTCGATCGCCTGCACACGCTGCCGTTCGACCACGCGGCCATCGTGGCGGCGGCCGTGCAGCGCCTGCGCGGCAAGACCCAGTATTCGTCGCTGCCGTGCTTCCTGGTCGGGGAGCTGTTCACGCTCCCGCAGCTGCAGCGCGTGTACGAGGCACTGATGGGCGAGCCGCTGAACAAGGTCAGCTTTCGCCGCAAGATGGCCGAACTCGATGTGCTGGAGGCGGCCGAAGGACAGATGGATGCGTCGAGCCCGAGCCGCCCGGCGCAGTTGTACCGCTTGCGGCCGGAATTTCGCGACCGCTTAGGGCTGCTCAAGCGCGGCCTGTGAGCATTCAACCAAGGAGAACACGATCATGGCCATTATCGACAGGGTAAAGTGGGACGGCAGCCCGAGCCAGCTCGCATGGAAGTACCCTTCGCAGGAGCTGTCCACGGGCACGCAGCTGATTGTCAACGAGTCGCAGCTCGCCTTTATGGTGCGCGACGGCGTGTACGAAGGCCCGTTCGGGGCCGGCCGCCACACGCTTTCGACCAGCAACATGCCTTTGCTGCGCAAGCTGGTGGGCTTGCCCTTCGGCGGCCAGTCGCCGTTTTCGGCCGAAGTCTGGTTCGTCAACCTGGCCACCACGCTCGATGTGCGCTGGGGGACGCCCGATCCGATCCAGCTGCAGGACCCGAAGTTCGGGATCATGGTGCCGGTGCGCGCCTTCGGCCAGTACGGCATCCGGATCGACGATCCGAAGCTGTTCCTGATGTCGCTGGTCGGCACCGCGCGCGGCATGGATGCGGCCACGCTGGCCGACTATTTCCGCGCCGTGAACACGACCCGCATCAAGACTGCGATCGCCGCTGCGATCGGTGGGAGCGGCGTATCGGTGCTGGAGATCTCGACCCGGCTCGATGCGCTGTCAGGCGCCTTGAAGGATTCGCTGGCCGATGAAACCGCGCAGTACGGTGTGGCGCTGACACACTTCAGTATCGAATCGGTCAACGTACCGGAGGCCGATCCGGCCGTCCAGACACTCAAGGCGGCGCTGGCGCGGCGCGCTGAAATGAATATCGTCGGCTTCGACTACCAGCAGGAGCGCCGTTTCGACGTGCTGCAGACAGCTGCCGCCAACCAGGGCAGCGCCGCAACGGTGCTCGGCGCCGGCATGGGCCTGGCCATGGGCGGTGCGCTGGGGGCCAGCGTGGGCCAGATGGCCCAGGCCATCGCGCCGGCCGCCCACGGCGAGCGCATCGCCCTGCTGCGCGAGCTGGCCGCGCTGCGCGAACGGAACATCCTGACCGACGCCGAATTCGACGCCGAGAAAAAACGCATCCTGGCTTGATTCCGACATGACGCCGCTCACCCTCCTTTGCCCCCAATGCGGCAGCCCGCTGCCCCGGCAGGCGCTGTGGCGCATCGTCAGCTGCACCTACTGCGGGGCGGACGTGACGCACAGCGAAGACCTGGTGCGCGCCGCCGATTTTCGTGCCGCCTACCTGCGCTCGCGCGCAGGCGACGCGGAGGCGGACATTGCCTGCGGCGGCCAGCGCTACAAAACCATCGCCCACCTGGGCGCCGGCGGCTGCGCAACCGTGTCGCTGGCCGACCGGAGCGGCGCCATGCCGGGACGCGTGGTGCTCAAGCTCGCCCACCCCGGTGCGCCCGCCGGCCATCTGGCACGCGAAAAAGCCATCCTCGACCAGTTGCAGGCCGACGACGGGCCGGGCGCCGCTTACTATACCCAGCGCCTGCCGCAGGCGGTCGCCGTGGGCGCGGGCGCCGGCGCGGATGGCCAGCGGCGCGAGGTGCTGGTGCTGCGCCACCCCACCGGATTCTGGGGCAGCCTGGCCGACGTGCGGCTGTCCTATGGGCGCGCCATCGACCCGCGCCATGCAGTGTGGATGTGGCGCCGCGTGCTCGAAGTGCTGGCGTACGTACACGCCGGCGGCTGGAGCCATGGCCGGCTGGCGCCCGAGCACCTGCTGGTGCACCCGGCCGACCATGGCGTGCTGATTATCGGCTGGTCCGGCGCAACCCGCAGGCACGATCGCGGCGCCCAGGCGCGCGACCTGGTGCAGCTGGCCTGGGCCATGCGCGCGATGCTGTCCGACTCCCCGGGCGAGCCGGCCTTGTCAAACGCCATTCCGGCCCCGCTGGCGCGGTTGCTGGAGCGGGCCAGCATGGACGCCGCATGGTGCGCGTCACTCGGCGCGGAAGGCATGCGCCAGGCGGTCGGCGGCGCGGCGAAAGACGCGTTCGGCCCGGCCAGATTTATCGATTTCAGTCCCACTCCGTAACCAATAAAGGAACTATCATGGGTCAAGGTAACTATTCCCACGCTGCGCACGCAGCACTGGTCGCCGACCGCGCGTCGGCATCCCGCACCGAGGTGTTCACCCAGCGCGGATGCCACCCGCTGATGAACCCCAAAGGCCTGAAAATCCGCGAATCGCGCGACAGCGAGGACCATCCCAACTCGCTGGGCATCGTGTTCGCGCTCGACGTCACCGGCTCGATGGGCGACATTCCGCAAAGCCTGGCCACCAAAGAGCTGCCGACTTTCATGGCGCTGCTCGGCGCGGTCGGCGTCGCCGATCCGCAACTGCTGTTCATGGCCATCGGCGACGCCACGTCCGACCGCGCCCCGCTGCAGGTCGGCCAGTTCGAGTCGACCGCCGAACTGATGGACCAGTGGCTGACCTGGAGCTACCTCGAAGGCGGCGGTGGCGGCAGCGGCGAAGAGAGCTACGAGCTGGCCTTCTATATGGTGGCGCAGCACACCGACATCGACTGCTGGGTCAAGCGCCGCAAAAAGGGCTATCTGTTCATCACCGGCGACGAGCTGCCCTACCCGGCGGTCTCGCGCCACCAGATCGGCAGCCTGGTGGGCGACAAGCTCGATGCGGACGTGCCGATCGCCGAGGCGATTGCGGCGGCGGCCGAAACGTACCATGTGTTCTTCCTGATTCCCGACCTGGGCCGGCGCGCCCGCTGCGAAAAACGCTGGCGCGACCTGCTGGGCGACCATGTGATCTGCATGGAGGAGCCGGGCGACGCCTGCGCGGTGGCCGCCGCCATCGTCGGCCTGACCGAGCGCGCCATTCCGGACATGGATGCGCTGGTGACCACGCTGGGCGCCAACGGCATTGCGCCGCAGCGCGTCTCGGCCATCGTGCGCGCCCTGCGCCCGTACGCCGACCTGCTCGATCCGGATGCCGCCGCACGCGTGCATGTGCCGGCGGCGGGTACGCCGGCGACGCCGTCGGCGTGGTGGAAACGCATGTTCGCATAAGGATAGCCATGTCTTCGACACGTCTGGTGTCCCTGCTGGGGCTTGGCTTCGGCGATTGCGGCAAGGGCCTGTTCACCGATTTCCTGTGCCGGCAATGGGGCGCGCACACGGTGGTGCGCTTCAATGGCGGCGCCCAGGCGGGCCACAATGTGGTGCTGCCGGACGGACGGCATCATACCTTCGCGCAGTTCGGCGCGGGCAGCTTTGTGCCGGGTACGGTCACCTTGCTCGCCTCTCCGGTGGTCGTGCATCCGACCGCGCTGCTGGTGGAAGACGCTTACTTGCGCCGCGCCGGCGTAGATGACGCCCTGCGGAGGATCGTCATCGACGGCCGCTGCCGCGTCACCACACCGTATCACCAGGCTGCGGGCCGCATGCGCGAACTGCGGCGCGGTGCGCAGGCGCACGGCAGCTGCGGCGTCGGCGTGGGCGAAACGGTGGGCCACGGCATCGATTATCCCGCACAGATCGTGCATTACGCCGATCTGGTGCAGCCGGCGGTGGCGCTGGCCAAACTGGAGCTGATGCGGCGCACACTGCGCGCCGGTTTCAGCGAGCATTGCGAGGAACCGGCCAACCAGCGTGCCTATGCGGCGGAACTGGCGGTGCTGGACGACCCGGGCATCGCCGCGCGCTGGCTCGACCAGGTGGCGCAGCTGACCCAGCAGGTGCCGCCGGCCCCGCGCGCACAGGTGTCCGAGCGGCTGCACCTGCCCGGCTGCGTGCTGTTCGAAGGCGCGCAGGGCGTGCTGCTGGACGAATGGCGCGGTTTTCATCCGCATACGACGTGGAGCAGCATCCATCCGGCGTCGGTGCAGGCGGTGGCGGCCGACGCGGGCCAGCATGCGCGCATCGAACACCTTGGCATCCTGCGTTCGTACATGACCCGGCATGGCAACGGGCCGCTGCCGACGCACGATGCGCGCCTCGATCGGCTGCCCGAGCCGCACAATGCGTCGGACGGCTGGCAAGGGCGCTTCCGGCGCGGGCATCCCGATGCGCTACTGCTGCGCTATGCGCTTCAGGTGGCGGGGCCGCTCGACGGCCTGCTGGTGAGTCATCTGGATGTATTCGACCGCGCGCCGGGCCTGCACTGGTGCACCGGGTACGAGGCGGACGATGCGAATGGTGCGAATGGTGCGGATTGTGGGAGTGGTTCGAATGGTGCGGATTGTGGGAGCGGTTCGAATGGTGCGGATGACGGCTTGTGCACGCGCGATCCGGTGTCGGGACGGATCGACGCCATCCTGCCTGGTGCGGCGCACGACCTGGCGCATCAGGAGCGGCTGGGCCGACTGCTCGCGCGGGTCACGCCACACTACGCGAACGAGCCAGTGCCCGATGCGGCGGCATTCGTGGCGCAGCTGGAGGCGCTGGCCGGCGTCCCGGTGTTGTTCGGCTCGCATGGGCCGACGTACGCCACGGTGAGAAGCCTGAAACCGTTGCCAACGCCGCGCGGAGCGTTATAAAAAGATATTCATTTTTGAATTGAGGTTGTTTTGCCTGATTCGGATGTCTTCGAGGCGTGCTATACCCAGGCCGGGCCGCGCCACTTGGCTGCATTCCGTTTTATAATGGCCCGGTGCCAACTCGAAACAAAGCGAAACAAGAAATGGAAAATCCGAACGGCGCAGCGCCGGAACGAAACCCGGGCCCCGACAAGGGCCGCCTCCTGGCCGAACGACGGCGCCAGATCGTGGAACTGGTCGAAGCGCAGGAACAGGTCACGGTCGAAGAACTGTCGGCCCGCTTCGGCATTTCGGTCGTGACCATCCGCAGCGACCTGAAAGCGCTGGAAGACGTCGGCGCGCTGGTACGCACCCACGGCGGCGCGCTGGTGCAGCGCGATGGCGACGACCTGCCCATCAGCGTCAAGGAAAACCAGCATCACGCCGAGAAGAAGCGCATCGCCGCCGCCGCCGCGCGCCTGATCGCCGACGGCGATACCATCATCCTCGATTCGGGCACCACCACGGCCGAAATCGCCAAGCTCATTCGCGGCATGAAGCTCACGTCCATCAACGTGATCACCAACGCGCTCAATATCGCGGTCCTGTTGGCCAATGTGCAGCATGTGAACCTGATCATGCTGGGCGGGCAGCTGCGTTCGCGCTCGTATTCGCTGTCCGGGCCACAGGCCGAAGCCGCGCTGGAGCACCTGCAGGCGGACCGCCTGTTCCTCGGCGTCGACTGCCTCGACCCAGAGATCGGCCTGATGACGCCCTACCTGCTCGAAGCGCAGCTCAATGCGAAAATGATGAAGGTGGCGCGCCATGTGGTGGCGGTGGCCGATTCGTCCAAGCTGCTGCGCCGCACCTTGTCGGTGATCGCGCGCGTCGACGATATCCACATGCTCATCACCGACCGTGGCGCCGACCAGCAAGTGGTCGATACCCTGATCGAAAAAGGCGTCGAGGTCGTGCTGGCCTAGCGCCACACCCTGCGCAGTTTTTTACCCGCTTTTCCCTCCCCGCTTGTCCGACCCGCGCCGCTGCCGGCTGTGCGCAGGTCACGCCCGCCGCTACCCATCTCGCATGAAACCGTCTTGCTTTTGCTTTCGCGTTGGACGAAAACGACATTGCGAAAGTTTTCGAAAGTTTCTTGTTCTTTCGAATTGATTACTTTAGTATGACTTCATCTTCTCTCCACCGCAAAAGGTCAGGCCGATGATTATCAGAAATGGAAACAGGTTTACGCGCACGCTCATGGTCGTGGCGATCGAACTGGCGCTGTATGGCAGCGCCAGCGCGCAGGAAGCGGCGGCGCCGGTGGCGGCGCCCCTGGCCGATCCCGCGGTTCCGGCCGCGGCCACGGTGACCGTCAGCGGAACCCGCGCCAGCCTGGCCAAATCGCGCGAACGCAAGCGCGACGCCGCCATCGTCATGGATACCATCACCGCCGAAGACCTGGGCCGCTTCCCGGACGATAACGTGGCCGATTCGCTGTCGCATATCAGCGGCATCACCGTGTCGCGCACCCATGGCGGCGAAGGCCAGTACGTCAATGTGCGCGGCCTGGGGCCGGCCTACAGCATCGTCACCCTGAACAACCGTACCCTGGCCACCGATGGCGACGGCCGCGAATTCGCTTTCGACGTGCTGCCGTCGGAGACCATCTCCGGTGCGGACGTGATGAAGTCGGCGGACGCCACCCAGATCGAAGGCAGCATCGGCGGGGCGATCAACCTGCGCTCGGCACGCCCGCTCGACACGCCCGGCTTTCGGTCCAACTGGCGCGTGGAGAGCGACTACAACGACCTGTCGCGCAACCATGGCGGCAAAATCTCGGGCGTGGTGAAGAATACCTACGACGACAATCGCCTCGGCGTACAGCTCGGCCTCGTGCTCGGCAAGAGCAAGACGCGCTCGGACACGCTCAACGAATTCGCCTACACCACCTTGCACGCAAGCCTGGACAAGAACGGCAAGCAGATCGATTCGCCCGATGGCCGCGACCTGCTGGCGCCCTGCTGCTTTTCGGTCGGCACGCTGGACCAGGAAAAGAAGCGCGGCGCGCTGTCGGGCGCCATCGAATGGAAGCCGAGCACGAACATTCGCATGGCATTCGACGTGCTGGCCACGAAGCTGGACGCGCCTTCCACCGGCTACAACCAGTCGTATTTCGTGGACCACGCGGAAGGCCGCTACAGCGATGTGGCCATCAAGGACAACCTGGTCACCGGCATGACGGTCAAGCACCTGACGCCGGAAATCATCAATCGCACCGACAACCGCGTCGTCAACAGCGGCCAGATCGGATGGAACGGCGAATGGAAGGTCAACGAAGCACTGAAACTGACGGGCGACGTGTACCGTTCGACTGCCAAGCGCGATTCGGGCGGCAAGAACAGCTGGGCGGTGGCCGGGATCCCGGGCGACCATACCGGTTACTACAGCATCAGGGACGGCCTGCCCCACATGCGCGTCACGCTCGCCGACGGGCGCGACCTGGCGGCGGCCGCGCCGACCCTGGGCGACAAGGACTACGCGCTGCACTGGGCGCAGCTCGATGGCACCAGGATCAAGGACACCGTCGATGGCGCTTCGCTGGCGGGCAGGCTGCAACTCGACAAAGGCGTGTTGAACAGCCTGCGCTTCGGCGCCAGCAACACCAGGCGCGCCAAGACGCGCAGCACCTTCGACAATCTCGATTACGCCTGCCAGTACTGCAATTACCAGCATACCTTCGCGTCGCTGGGTGCGAACGTGATCGGCTCGATCACGCCGCGCGACTTCATGCGCCATGGCGGCGGGAGTTTTCCGGGCACCCTGGGCACCTTCGACCTGCCGGCCTACTTCAATGCGATGAAGGCGCTCGATGGCAAGGAGATCGTCGACGCCCTGGGCCAGCCGACCGGCACCTTCTACAACGCCGCGCTGATGACGCCCGCGTTCAACCCCACGGCGTCGTACGACGTGACAGAAAAGACGCTGGCCTCGTACGTCTCGGCGGAACTGGCCGGCGACGACTGGTTCGGCAGCGTCGGGCTGCGCTGGGTGCGCACCAGAACCGCATCGGAAAGCGCGGTGCGGCGCGTGCTCAAGGTCGACGACCTGACCCCGAACGACCCGACCTCCAGCCCGACCATTACCTACAGCCTGCCGACGCCCGACATCGTCGACGGCAAATACAGCAAGCTGCTGCCGTCCCTGAACCTCGGTTACTGGGCGCAGAAAAACCTGCTGGCGCGCTTTGCGCTGGCCAGGACCATGGCGCGTCCTTCGCTCGACCAGCTGGCGCCCCTGACCACCGACGGCTCGGTCAACCGCATCTGGGAAGTCAGCGTCCAGGGCGACGCCCACCTGAAACCGGTCGAAGCGCGCCAGGGCGACCTGTCGCTGGAGTGGTATTACAACCCCAAGTCGATGCTGACCGGGGCGCTCTACTGGAAGAACATCAAGAACTTCGTCACCTATGCGCGCGACGAGAATGTGGACATCGGCGTACCGGGACAGCTCTACACCGTGATCCACCCGATCAATGGCGATGGCGCCAGGGTGCGCGGGCTGGAACTGGGCGTGCAGCACCTGTTCTCGAACGGCTTCGGCGTGAACTATAAATACAGCTACACCAGGACCAGGTCGCAGGTGGGCGGGGTCGATGTGGGACCGCTGGAAGGCGTGGCGCGCACCTCGTCGGCGGCAGCGCTGCTGTACGAGGACGACAGGATCAATGCGCAGATCGCACTCGACTACACCGGGCGCACGGTGGAAGTACGCGAGTCCTACGGCGGCATGGCCAAGATCGCCGACCCGATCACCTGGATTTCGGCCTCGCTTTCGTACAGCATCAACAAGAGCCTGAATGTGTTCATCGAAGGGAAAAACCTGGGCGACGCGGTCTACAAGGCGAACCTGAACCGCCGCAGCGACGCGCTGGCCGGATTCGAAACCTGGGGCCGCACGGTCACCATCGGCGCCACCGCCAAATTCTGAGCGGGGCACTCATGTTCAAGCATGTATTGAAACGCTTGCCGGCACTGGCGCTCAGTTGCGCGGCCAGCCTGGCGGGGGCCGCGCCGCTGGCGCAGACGCCGCCCATGGGCTGGGTGAGCTGGCTGCAATTTGCCGACAACATCAACGAGCAGTTGATTATCGAGACCATCGACGCCATGGCATCGAACGGGATGCGCGAGGCCGGCTACCGGTATGTGAACCTGGACGATGGCTGGCAGCGCTACAAGGGAAACCGGCGCGACCATCCGCTGGAGGCCGATCCGGTCAAGTTCCCGCGCGGGATCAGGTACCTGGCCGACTATGCCCATGCGAAAGGACTCAAGTTCGGGATCTATTCGGGTCCCGGCCAGAGCACCTGCGCCGGCTATACCGGCAGCGAGGGCCACGAGGCGCAGGATGCGAAGCTGTTCGCGTCGTGGGGCGTGGACCACCTCAAGTACGACAGCTGCTGCTCGCACAAGGATGCGCCGGTGCCGGTCCTGAAAACCATTTTCGGGGCGATGTCGCGCGCGCTGGTGGCGCAACAGCGCGACATCGTGCTCAACGCATGCCACTGCGGCTGGGGCAAGCCGTGGGAATGGGCGGCTGATCTGGGAGCGCATCACTGGCGCATCGGGCAGGATATTTCGGACGATTTCGATTATCCGGCCAGGCGCGAGAAGTACTTTTTCGATGTGCTGGACCTGATCGACCACGGCATCGGACTGGAAAAATACTCGGGACCGGGGCACTGGAACGACTACGACATGCTGATCGTGGGCCTGAACGGCAACAGCATGCAGCTACCGGGCGCCGGTGCGTCGAACGTCGAATACCGGACCCACTTCAGCATGTGGGCGATGCTGGCCTCGCCCCTGCTGGCGGGGGCCGACCTGCGCAAGCTCGACCCCTACTCGCTGGAGACGCTGACCAACAAGGAGATCACGGCGCTCAACCAGGACAGCCTGGGCAAACCGGCGCGCAAGGTGCGCGACGACGGCCAGCTGCAAGTGTATGCGAAGGAGCTGGCCGACGGCAGCTGGGCGGTCGCCCTGCTCAATCGCGGCAGCGCCACGGCCGACATGAGCTTCAGCCCCCGGCGCGACCTGACCCTGACCTGGGACGCGTACACCGTGCGCGACCTGTGGCAGCACAAGGACCTGGGCAGTTTCACGATTCCTTTCACGACCGAAGTGACCAGCCACGAGGCGCGCATCCTGCGCATCGCGCCCATCGCCAGACCAGGGAAAACACCATGAAATCAAGTAATTGGCTTACCTACGCCGGCATTACGACGCTGCTGTGGGGCGTATGGGGCGCGTTTGCGGGAGCGCCCAGCGGGAATGGCTTTCCCGAGACGCTCAATTATGTCGTGTGGGCGCTGACGATGATCGTGCCGGCCTGGGTGGTGATGCGGCGCGCGGGCTGGCGCCTGCAGCGCGATGCGCGTTCGGTGTGGCTCGGGATGGTGATCGGCGTGCTTGGCGCGGGCGGCCAGATGATCCTGTTCCATGCGGTGAAAATCGGACCGACCTACCTGATCTTCCCCATCATCTCGCTCTCGCCGATGGTGACCATCGCCCTCTCCTTCTTCTTGCTCAAGGAGCGGGTCGGCAAGCTGGGGATGGCCGGCATCGTGCTGGCGGCATGCGCGCTGCCGCTGTTCGACTATGCGCCCGGCCAGCCGGCCAGTATGGGCCTGTGGTTCGCACTGTCGCTGGCGGTGCTGCTGGCATGGGGCTTGCAGTCGTACTTCATCCGCCTTGCCAACGCCAGCATGGACGCGGAGAGCATCTTCTTTTACATGACCGTCAGCGGCCTGGCGTTCATTCCGGTGGCGCTGCTGCTGACGGACTTCAGCCAGCCGGTCAACTATGGCATGAGCGGGCCGGGGCTGGCGGCGGCGATCCAGGTTCTCAATGCCATCGGCGCGCTGACGCTGGTGTACGCCTTCCGCTTCGGCAAAGCGATCGTGGTCTCGCCGATGGTCAATGCGGGCGCCCCTTTGCTTACCGCGATCGTCGCCATGGCCGTGGCGGGCGTGATGCCGGGGCAGTTCAAGCTGGCCGGGATCCTGCTTGCGCTGCTGGCCGCGCTGCTGCTTGCCTTGCCCGAGGGCGAAGCCGAACCCGATACCGATTTTTCTAACAGGACGCAACCATGAAGGCTTTACTGAACATCATCCGCCAACACAAGGCCGGCGCGCCGGTCGGTATTTACTCGGTCTGCTCGGCCCATCCCGTGGTGCTGGAAGCGGCGCTGCGCGAAGGGCTGGCGCATGGCACGCCGGTGCTGATCGAGGCGACGTCGAACCAGGTCAACCAGTTCGGCGGCTACACCGGCATGAAGCCGGCCGACTTCCACCGCTTCGTGATGGCGATCGCCGACCGCGTCGGCTTCCCGCGCGACCTGGTGCTGCTCGGGGGCGACCATCTGGGGCCGAACTGCTGGCAGTCCGCCCCGTCGGACGAGGCCATGAACAAGTCCGATGTGCTGATCGAGCAGTATGTGGCGGCGGGCTTTCGCAAGATCCATCTCGATTGTTCGATGTCGTGCAAGGACGATCCGGCGCCGCTTCCCGAACATGTGGTGGCGGCGCGCGCGGCGCGCCTGTGCGCGGTGGCCGAGCGCACCTGGCGCCGCTGCGGCGGCGAGGCGCCGGTGTATGTGATCGGCACCGAAGTGCCGGTGCCCGGCGGTGCGCAGGAAGACCTGCACGACCTGCAGGCGACCAGCCCGGAGGCGGCGGCCGGCACCATCGCTGCGCACCGCGCGGCGTTTGCGGCGGCCGGGCTGGAAGCGGCGTGGGAGCGCATCGTCGGCCTGGTGGTGCAGCCGGGGGTGGAATTCGACCATCACAAGGTGATCGACTATCGCGCGCCGCTGGCGCAAGCGCTCAGCGCCTACATCGAAAGCGATGCGCTGATGGTGTACGAGGCCCATTCGACCGATTACCAGACGCCCGCCAACCTGAAGTCGCTGGTGCGCGACCACTTTGCGATCCTCAAGGTCGGACCGGCGGCCACCTTCGCGCTGCGCGAGACCCTGTGGGCGCTGGCGGACATCGAGCATGAATGGCTGGGCGCGCGCCGCAGCGCGGGCCTCAAGTCCGTGGTGCTCGACACCATGCGCGCGCGGCCCGCCTACTGGCGCGGCTATTACGCCGACCCGGCGCGCGAGCAGGTCGACCTGCAGTTTTCGCTGAGCGACCGGATTCGCTACTATTGGCCGGCGCCCGAAGTGCGGCAGGCATGCGAGGCGATGCTGGCCAACCTGGATCGCGATCCGCCGCCCTTGACGCTGGTCAGTCAATACCTGCCGGACCAGTATGCGGCGATCCGCGCAGGCCGGATCGCGGCGAACACCGGACACCTGCTGCAGGCGGGCGTGTCCGCCCTGCTGCGTCAATATCGATATGCATGCTCGCCGACGGCGGGACACCTGGAGCTGGCACAATGAACGATGCACTGAACGAGCGCCGACTCGGATACGCGCTGACGGAGCTGGAAGCGCTCGGCGCCGGCTGGACCGCGCGCGAAATCGACCAGCAACCGCAGGTCTGGGCCAGGGTCCTCGACCTGCTGCGCCAGCGGCGCGGCGCCATCGACGATTTTTTGCGGCCGCTGCTGGCCAACCCGGATTTGCGCATTGTGCTGACCGGCGCCGGCACGTCGGCCTTCATCGGCGCGTGCCTGGTGCCGGCGCTGTCGCGCGGACCGGCGCGCGCGGTGGAAGCCGTGCCCACCACCGACCTGGTGGCGGGACCGGACCGCTACCTGCGCGCGGACGTGCCGACCCTGCTGGTGTCGTTTGCGCGCTCGGGCAGCAGCCCGGAAAGCGTGGCGGCCTTCGATCTGGCCGAGCGCCTGGTAAAGAACTGCCATCACCTGGTCGTGACCTGCAACGTGGCCGGCGCGCTGTATGCACGCTGCCAGTCGCATCCCAGGGCATTCGCGCTGCTGCTGCCGGACGAAACGCACGACCGCGCGTTTGCGATGACGTCCAGCTTTTCGTCGATGCTGCTGGCGGCGGCGTCGATGTTCGGGGCGATCGTTGCGCCGCCGGAAGGCGAAGCCCGGTTTGCCGGCGCCGCGCAGGCGCTGCTGCGGGACGCGCTGCCGCTGGCGCGGGAGCTGGCCGACGCGGGTTTCGAGCGCGTGGTATACCTGGGCAGCAATGAGCTGGGCGGGCTGGCGCGCGAAGCGGCCTTGAAGCTGCTGGAACTGACCGACGGCCGGGTGGTGGCCAGCTTCGATTCGCCGCTGGGCTTCCGGCACGGGCCGAAAAGCGTCGTCAACGATAGCACGCTGGTGGTGCTGTTCCTGTCGAACGACGCCTACACGCGGCGCTACGACCTGGACCTGCTGGGCGAACTGCGCAGGGATGGCCGCGCGGCCCGGGTGCTGGCGTTGAGCGCCCAGGCGGACGGCATCGGGGCCGGCGACCTGCTGCTCGACGGGGCGGCCGCGGCGCCGGACATCGAACTGGCGCTGCCTTTCGTGGTGTTCGCCCAGATGTTCGCGCTGCTGCAATCGCTGCGGCTGGGGATCCGCTCCGATACGCCGAGCGTGTCGGGCACGGTGAACCGTGTGGTGGCGGGCGTGACGATCTACCCGTGGGAAGGAAAGGACGATCATGTACCTGGGCGTTGACGGCGGCGGCACCAAGACCGCGTTCGCCCTGCTCGACGCGGACGGACGCCTGCTGGCGCGGCACGAGAGCGGCAGCGCCTATTATCTCGTAACGGGGCTGGAGCGGACCGCCGCCATGCTCAATGCCGGCGTGGCCGAGACGCTGGCATTGGCGGGGGCGACGCCGGACGCGGTGGCGTTCGCGTTTTTCGGCTTGCCCGCCTATGGCGAAGACAGCCTGCTGCACGCGGCGCTCGATGCGCTGCCCGGCGAGCTGTTTGCGCCGCAGCGCTACCGCTGCGGTAACGACATGGTGTGCAGCTGGGCCGGATCGCTGGCCTGCGCCGACGGCATCAGCATCGTGGCCGGCACCGGCTCGATCGGCTACGGCCGTTACGATGGCCGCGAAGCGCGCGCCGGCGGCTGGGGGGAACTGTTCAGCGACGAAGGCTCGGCGTACTGGATCGCACGCGAAGGACTGGCCCTGTTCGCGCGCATGAGCGACGGCCGGACCCCGCGCGGGCCGCTGCATGCTATTTTCCGGCGCGGCCTGGCGCTCGGCGCGGACCTGGACCTGTGCGCGGAAGTATACAGCCGGCGCAAGGGCGAACGCAGCCAGCTCGCGCAACTGGCGCGCCTGGTGCAGCAGGCGGCGCTGGAGGGGGATGCCGAGGCGAACGCGATTTTCGAACAGGCCGCGCACGAACTGGCGGCGATCGTGGACGCGGTGCGGCGCCAGCTGGGCGTGCCGGCGGACGTGGCGCTGCCGGTCTCGTACAGCGGCGGGGTATTTAACAGCGCATCGCCGCTACTTGGTCCATTTACGCAGCGGCTGGCGCGGCACGGCGGCTTTGCCTTGCAGGAGCCGCAGTTCGAGCCGGTCATCGGCGCGGCCTTGTACGCTGCGCAGTGCGACGGCAAGCTTCCCGGGCGCGTGGCGCTGGCGCGGCTGGCGCAGCGCACATGAGGCGCATCGCGGGCGCCGCCCTGCTGCTGGCCGCAGGCGTGGCGGCGGCGGCGCCGACTTACAGCCGGGCCGACTTTTACCGGGTCGAGAAGATCGACGCCCACATGCACCTGCACGGCGAACTGCCGGCCTTTTTTGCCAGGGCCAAGGCGGACAAGGTGCGCGTGCTGACGATCAACGTCGATTATCCGGATTTTCCGGCGCTCGACGCGCAGCGCGAGGCCGCGCTGTCCCTGCTGCGGCGCCACCCCGCCGAGGTGGCGTTTGCGGCCACCTTTCCGGTGGCGCGCTTCGAGCAGCCCGAGTGGGCGGCGCGGACCATCGCCGATCTCGACAAGGCCGTGGCCGACGGCGCGGTCGGGGTCAAGGTCTGGAAGAATATCGGCATGGCCTTGCGCGGCAAGGATGGCCGGCCGGTGATGGTGGACGACGCCCGCTTCGCACCGGTGTTCGCCCATCTGGCCGAACGCGGCGTGCCGGTGCTGGGCCATCAGGGCGAGCCGAAAAACTGCTGGCTGCCGCTCGCCAAGATGACTGTCGACAGCGACCGCCAGTACTTCCGCGAGCACCCCCAGTACCATATGTACAGGCAAGCCGCGTGGCCGGGCTACGCGCAGCAGCTGGCGGCGCGCGACCATCTGCTCGAGCGGCACCCGACGATGCGCTTTGTGGCGGTGCACCTGGCGTCGCTGGAATGGGACGTGGAAGCGCTGGCGCGCTTCCTGGACGCGCATCCCGACGCGCGGGTCGACCTGGCGGCACGCATGGTGCATTTGCAGCAGCAGGCGATCGGGCGCCGCGCCAAGGTGCGCGCCTTCCTGATCCGCTACCAGGACCGGGTGCTGTACGGGACCGACCTGGCCAGTTCCCCCGGCCAGGGCGACACCGGGTTCGCCGGCGCGGCGCATGCGGCATGGCTCGACGACTGGGCCTTCCTCACTTCCGGGCGCGTGATGCGTTCGCCCGACCTCGACGCCCCTTTCCGCGGCCTGGCGCTGCCGCGCCGGGTGGTCGACAAAATCTATTCGCGCAACGCGCGCAAGCTGTTCCCGCAGGCCTGGCCGACGGCCGGCGCCTCCCTTTCAACGCACGCATCGGATCAACCATGACGACATCTCTTCTTCGCAGCGCCAGGCGCTGTGCGCTGGCCCTTCTTGCACCGCTGGTGCTGTCCATGCCGGCGGCCGCGGCCAAACCTGTCAGCAACGGGCTGGCGTTGACGCCGCCGATGGGCTGGAGCAGCTGGAACAACTTCGGCGACAGCATCGACGAAAAGCTGATCGTCGAGACCATCGACGCGATGGTGGCCAACGGCATGCGCGACGCCGGCTACCAGTATGTGAACCTGGACGACGGCTGGCAGCGCTACAAGGGCAACCGGCGCGACAGGCCGCTGGAATTCGACCCGGTGCGCTTCCCGCGCGGGATCAAGTACCTGGCCGACTACGCGCATGCGAAGGGCATGAAGTTCGGGATTTACTCGGGGCCGGGCCAGACCACCTGCGCCGGCTACACCGGCAGCGAGGGCCACGAGGCGGAAGACGCGAAGCTGTTCGCGTCGTGGGGCGTCGATCACCTGAAATACGACAGCTGCTGTTCGCACAAGGAGGCGCCGGTACCGGTGCTGAAGACGATTTTCGGGACCATGTCGCGCGCCCTGATGGCGCAGCGGCGCGGCATCGTGCTGCACGCCTGCCATTGCGGCTGGGGCCAGCCGTGGGAATGGGCGGCGGACATGGGCATCAATCACTGGCGCATCGGGCAGGATATCTCGGACGATTTCGATTATCCGGGCAACCGCGAGAAGTACTATTTCGACGTGCTCGATACGCTCGATCGCGGCATCGGGCTGGAAAAGCATTCCGGTCCCGGACACTGGAACGATTACGACATGCTGATCGTGGGCCTCAATGGGCGCAGCAAGGAGCTGGTCGGGGCGGGTGCGTCGAACGTCGAGTACCGCACGCATTTCAGCATGTGGGCGATGGTCGGCTCGCCCCTGCTGGCCGGCGCCGACCTGCGTTCGCTCGATGCGGACACGCTGGCGACCTTCACCAACAAGGAAATCATCGCGCTCAATCAGGACCCGCTGGGCAAACCTGCCGAGAAGGTGCGCGACGATGGCGTGCTGCAGGTGTATGCCAAGGAGCTGGCGGACGGCAGTTACGCGGTGGCCCTGCTCAATCGCGGCAGCGCCACGGCCGACATGACCCTGAGCCTGCGGCGCGACCTGGCGCTGACCTGGAAAAAATACAGGGTGCGCGACCTGTGGCGGCACCAGGATATCGGGACCTACGATATTCCGTTCACCACGGAGGTGATCAGCCACGAGGCGCGGGTGCTGCGGCTGTATCCGGTGGCCGAGTAGGAGCGCCTGCTATTTTTTCCAGAGCGGATTGAAAAAACTGCCCGCGCTGCTGCAACTCGGTCCGCTGTGCGGCCGGTCCTGGCCGACCGTCCAGTAGCCCGGATGGGCTTTCCAGCCGGCTCCCTGGCGCGCCGGCTCGCCATTGAGGACGAGGTTGCGCACATCGTTCAGCAGCGGCAGGGTCGAGGCGATGTAGGTATGCGAGGGAAAATCCTCGGGCACGAAGGAGACGACGCTGTCGATCTCCTTGATGCGGGCCTGCGGTTTGTCGCCGCAGCCGACGCGCGGATAAAAATGGAGGTCCTGCGAGAGGCCCAGCGCGACGTCGAATGGCGACAGGTACACCGTGGTGCGTTCGGCCACCCTGAGGTAGTTGTGCGCATGGTGCGTGAAGACGTCGCGATCGACATCGGGCGCGGCCAGGATGATCTGCCCGAACGGTTTGCTCTCCCCCGGCGCCAGCTGCAGGCGCGAGATGACGCGCATCAGCGGGCGGTTTCCCATGCTGTGCGCGATGATGTGCACCTTTCTCGCGCCGGCCGCCGCGCGCACGGTTTTCAGGAACGCTTCCAGGTGAATCTCGCTGGCGTCGGCGGTCGCTTCATCGTAGGTGTAGGTGCGGTAGTCCTTTTTTGCCGCCCACGAGAAGAACATCATGTCGTTCGGCGCCACATCCAGGTCGTAGCCGAGTTGCGCCGCCCGCAGCGCGGCATCGTCGAAGGAGCTGTTATAGCCGTGGATGAACACCAGGAGGTAGCTGCCCTTCCCAGGACGTCCGGCCGCCAGTTTCATGAAGCTGTCCGGGCTATGGAATTCGATATTGCCGGGCGCGATAAACAGGCGCGTATCGGGCGAAAACAGGGTCCCCTTCTCGCCCAGCGAACCGGTCGCGTGGCCCTTGGGGATGGTGACGATCACCCTGCCGTATTGCACTCCGGGGCCGCGTTCGTCCAGATAGCCGGTCCGGGCACCATTCGGCTTGCGCGAGGTGCCGTACAGGACCGGGTAGCGAACGTCATTCTCGGTGTAGGTCGACCTCAATTCGGGCAGCGGCGCCGCGCCACGCTCGGGCATCGCGCAGGCGCTCAGCAGCAAGGGCAGGAAGACAAGCGCGAAGGCACGGTTCATTGAATTGGTCGATTCCTTGAGTAATGCTACAGCGGGGTAAAAACCGGCAAACAGGCCGGTATAATAATGCAAAGACAATCTTGAAAGAATTTATATGTTCGCACGTCCGACGGTGCCTGGCGCCCTGCTCCTGTTATCGCTGTCGGCCGCCCAGGCGCAGACGGCGCCGGATCCGCCGCCACCGCCCATGTCGATATCGGGCGACAGTAGCGGCCCGGGACGCAAGCAGGCGCCGCTGGCGTCGATGACAACGCAATGGCAGCGCGAGCTGCGCAAGGATGCGCGCGTCGACAAGCGCGGTTTTCGTGCGGTGGTCGTGCCTGCAGCGTTCATCGGCCAGCTCGACGCGGTGAAAACGCTGCCCGCCTTCGTGCCGGTGCGCTTCGGCGGCGCCGCGCGGGTCGGCGAACTCGATTTGCTGGGCAGCGTCGAAGAGAGCAAACGCCGGAAGAACTACCTGTTCGGCCGGCAGGGACGCGCCGGCGCGATGCTGACCGTGTGGCGCTACAAGGAAGATGGCGCCTCGTACACCGTGGTCAGCGAATTGCTGAACCAGACGGTCGACGGCACGCCTGCCACGCTGTCATTGGCGACGACCGGGGACAGCCGGCAATGCCAGTGGAAACTGCTCGCTGTGGGCGACGCGGTGTCGCACGAGATCGTCATTGCCGATGCCCTGAACGACAAGAACGAAGCGGGCATGACGGTGGCGCAGGTGATGGCGACGGCAAAGGCGCTGGTCGGCTTCGCCGCGAAGCAGCGATAGTCGACACCCGGTCCCAGGCTGCGCACTGTTTCTGCACGAAGGCGAGGTGCGGCCGGGTGCGCCGCACCGCGCCCTGCCTTACACGTTGACGCCGAACGACGATGCCAGGGGACCGAGGCCGCCGTTGAAGCCCTGGCCGACCGCGCGGAATTTCCAGTCGCCGGAATGGCGGTAGATTTCACCGAAAATCATGGCCGCTTCGGTCGAGCCGTCTTCGGACAGGTCGAAACGCGCGATTTCGGTATTGCCGCTGGCATTGACGCAGCGGATGAAGGCATTCGACACCATGCCGAAGTTCTGCTTGCGCGCCGCCGCGTCGTGGATGGTGACGCAGACGGAGATTTTTTCGACATCGGCCGGCACGCGGCTCAGGTCCACGGTGAGGCTTTCGTCGTCGCCATCGCCGTCGCCGGTGCGGTTGTCGCCCGAGTGAACCACGCTGCCGTCGACCGATTTGAGGTTGTTATAGAAAATCATGTCGGTGTCGGCGCGGACTTTGCCGTCGGCCTTCAACAAGAACACGCTGCCGTCAAGGTCGAACTCGGCGCCGCTGGTGGAACGGGCGTCCCAGCCAAGACCGACGACCATTTTCGTCAGGCCGGGCGCTTCCTTGCTCAGGTTGACGTTGCCACCCTTGGTCAGACTAATTGCCATCTTTGATTCTCCTGTTGTAATGACTGCACGAGCCATCATTATAGAGGGTGCGTGGCGGATGGGAGGCGAGCGCGCGTAAAAATCGGCGGCCGGCGGCAGGCCGCAGGCCGCCTCCGGACGGGCCGGAGCGGCCTGCATGGCGGCGCGGTCACAGCCGCTTCAGGTACTCGAGCAGGTCGAGGCGCTCCTGTTCCGTGAGCGCCGGCAGCGGTTTGCCGTCCTGGACGGTGTCGGCCGTGCCGTATTCGTGCCCGGTGTTGGCGTTGCCTGGCAGCGTGGTGTCGAACCGGAAGCCCTCGTAGCCTTCGCTGCGCAATCCGACTTTGACGGGGTCGAATTCGCGCGAGCCGACCATGAAGTTGGCGGGCCGGCATTCGCCCTGTTTGGCGGCGGGTGCGCAGGCAGCCGGCAGCAGCAGGTCGTACAGGGTCGGCACCGAGCCGTTGTGCAGATAGGGCGCGGTGGCCCAGATACCGTTCAAGGCGCGGCCCTTGTAGGCATGCAAGGAGGCGTAGGGGGTGATGGTGGTGTCGATCGGATAGCTGCCCTGCTTGTTGGACGGCTTGATTTCATTGCCGAAAAAGGCGATGGCCATATTGCGCAGCCACTCGGCCCAGCGCCGCACGAACGATTTGTCGGGGTCGCGCGTTTCGAGCACGCTCATGGTGGCCTTGGTCAGCAGCGCGGCGATCGGCGCCTTTTTATCGAGCAGGATGTTGCCGACGTTCGCGCCCACATATTCGTTGCGCAGGATACCGGAATAGCCCTGGTACTTGACGCTGTTATTGGCCATGGTGGGATCGGTGCCGACCTCGTCCAGTCCGGACATGTGGGCGACGATGCGCCGCGCCGGCGAATCGCGGTCGATATTGGCGTGGCAGCTGGCGCAGTAACTGTTGAACAGGCGCTTGCCGTTGAGCAGGCGCCCCTGGTCGCTCGTGGCATGGCCGACCACGTCGACGGGCCACATCGGCGATTGCAGGGAGACCAGGTGATTCTCGATGCGGCGCAGGTTCTCCACGTTGACCGAGGAATCGAAGCGGATGGCTTTCTGGACGATGCCTTTGCCGGCCAGCAGGGAGCCGAGCGAATACTCGGTCGACTCGTGCCAGTTGAGGGTGCCGAACACGCCGATCACTTCGCCGGCATTGCGGCCCAGCGGACCGAGGCCGGCGTTGTTGCCCAGGCCGTTCCACTGGACCACGTCGTGCTGGGGAATGTCCCACAGGAAGGGATAGCTGACGGGGGCGTCGGCGTTGATGAAGAGCTCTTTCTTCAGCGCTTCGACGGCGGAGGTGTTGGCCACTTGCTGGATGATCGTGTCGCGCTGGGTCGAGGTCAGTGTGTCGCCGGTTCCGGTTCCGGCCATGGCGGCCTGCACCTGGGCGGGGCTGAGGAAATTCTGCAGGACGTTGTCGAGCTGCCTGCGGTTGAGCAGGTGTTCGAGGGTGCGGTTGTAGATGCGGCCGAAGGCGTCCAGGCGCGCGTAGCCGTAGTCGGTCGGGCTGTGGTTGATGATGTTGTAGCTGACCAGGCGCTGGGTGTAGACGGCGACGTCCTTGACGACGTCGTCGGCCGTGGCGTAGCCGCCGCGCGCCAGCACCGCCTTGACGAAACGCTGCTGCACCGCCGGCTGGTCGCGCACCGCGCGCATCGAGTCGGTCAAGGCCTTGAGGAAGCCCACCATGTCGGCCGCGCCAGGGCCGCCGTCGATGCGCATGGCGATGCCGCGATAGTTGATCTGCGCCGTGTGGCAGGCGGCGCAGGTCAGGCCGATGTAATCCTTTTTCAGGTAGCCGTCCTTGACGAAGCCGACCGGCAAGCCGTCGGGATTGGACGCCGTGGCGCGCTGCGGCAGGTAGCGGAAGCGGTTCATGTTTTCGTTGGCGCGGAACGGCGGCGCGGCGACGGCGGGCGTGGCACTCGGCTGTTCGAGCGCGATGAAAAAATCGTAGGGCAGCAGGTTCGAGCCCTGGGTGGTGTTGTAGAACCACAGGCTGTCTTCGGGCTTCCAGTTCTGCTCCAGGTACGTCACCTTGGTGAAGCTGTCGCCGAAGATGTCCTGGGTGACCAGGGCGGCGCCCCGGCCGGGGTCGGTATCGGACTTTTCCTGCCTGTCCGACAGCGACAGCAGCAGCGGCGGCGCGGCCACCAGCAGGATCAGGAGAAGGACGATGATGAGCAGCCAGTGCTTGAGCAAGCGGCGAATGATGGTCACGAATCCTCCGGCGTGTAGGTGGCGTACAGAGCAAAGCGTTTTTTCATGGTACGTCGGCCGAGCAAGTCATGCAATGCTGTCGAAACGACCAGAGTGAAATATTCCTTGATTTGTGCACACGCGCGCGGCGCCGGCTAGGTTGCGGGTTCGGGCTTGCGCCGTCCGGCGCGCAGCAAGGCGCCGGCGGCGTTGTCGTCGAAGCGGCCGGCTTCTTCGATATATCCCTGCACCGTGCCGTCGTGGCGCCAGCCGCCCTGCCGCTTGATGTCGCGGAAGTTGGCGCCGGCGCGGTGCGCGCTGGTGGCCATGCCGCGCCGCAGGCTGTGGCTCGACAGATCGGGCACATAGTCGAGGCCGGCCAGGCGCGCGCACTGTGCCAGGATGGTGTTGACGCTGCCTTCGTGCAGGCCGGACTGCGCGACCTCGCCCCATTTGCTGATCGGGCGGAACACCGGACCGGCGCGAATGCCGGCGGCGTCCAGCCAGGCGCGCAGCGCAGTGCCGGGGCAGCAGGCGCCGTCGCCGTAGGGGATGGCCTTGACGATGCCCTCCCCCATCTGGTCGGTCTTGGAGCGCGGGAGCGTGATGGTGACGCCCTCGGTTTGCCAGCCAAGGTGGGCGACGTCGATGGCGACCAGCTCGCTGCGGCGCAATCCGCCGAAAAAACCGATCTGCAGCAAGGCCTTGTCGCGCGCCGCTTTCAGGGTGGCCAGGCCGGCGAGCTGCACGACGATGCGTTCCAGGTCTTCCACCGGCAAGGCCTTGGCTTTCTTTTTGGGCTTGCCGTTGGTGCGCGCGATGCCGGCCAGGGTTTTGCGGACGGTGGGCGTGGAGGCGGCGTCCGCAAAACCCTGGTGTACGTGCCATTGCGACAGCGCGGTCAGGCGCAGCGCCAGGGTGCGCGGGTTGAGCGCGTTGGCGAAAGCGAGCAGGTAGCCAATCATGCCGGCTTCGTCGGCGGGAAGGACGCCGCCCCATGCCAGGTAATGCCTGAGCGCCGAGCGGTAGGCGCGGCGCGTGTTATCGGAGGTCGCGGCGGCCAGGAAGGCCCGGTGCTGGGCGCTGAGCTCGGCATCGAGCGGGGTCAGGGCGTGAGGCGGCAGCGTCACGCCATCGGCGGACGGTGCCGCGACGGGAGCGATTTCATCAGGCATGGAAAAACGCGGCAAAACGCGATCTGTAACGAGAGTGACGCAGGATACCACGCGGCGGTGGCGGATCACTCACGATAATGGTTCTTATCGCGATCAAGAATACCGCATTCATTGATCCAATTTTAACGTAATCTGCTATCATATTACGTAACACGTAATACGGTATCTAATTCAGGAGTCCCCACATGGCACGTCCCGGCATCCTCTATTCCCACGTCGCAGCCGCCGCTGCCGGCCTTGCTGCCGATAACAAGAATCCCACGGTCGATACCGTGCGCGAGGCGCTGGGCGGCACGGGCAGCAAAAGTACGATCGCGCCCATGCTCAAACGCTGGAAGGAAGAACACCAGCAGGCCCCCTCGCCCGCCGGTCCCGGCGTGCCGGCCGGCTTGCTGCAAGCGGTCAAGGGCGTGTACGAGTCGATCAAGACCGATTTCGCGCAAGACCTGGACCTCGAAAAGCGCGCCCATGCCGAGGGCATGCGGGCACTGGCCGATGAACTGGACAAATCCCGCCAGGAACGGGCCGCACTGGAAGAGCGCGTCAAGGCGCTCGACGCCGAGCTGGCCGGCGCCAACGCCACCATCGCCCAAACCAGGCAGGCCAATCACCTGTTGACGGTCGACCTGGCCGGCGCGCGCAGCGAACAGGCCGGCCTGCAGCAGCGCCTGGCCGACCGCGCGGCGGAAGTCGCTGCGCTCAACGCCCAGCTGACCCAGGCGCGCGCCCAGTTCGACCATTACCACCAAGCCACCGCCACCCAGCGCGCCGAGGAGCGCCAGGGTTTCGAGCAGCGCGCCGCCCTGGTCGAGCGCGAGTTGGTGACCCTGCGCCAGCAATTGCTGCACCACAAAGGACAATCCGCCCAGTTCTCCGGCCAGCTATCCCAGGCGAGTGCGGAAAACGCCCGCCTGCACCAGGCTGCCGAAGCTGCGCTAAGCGAAGCAAGCCGTGAACGCAGCGCCGCCGAGCGCGCCGCGTTCGAGGCGGCGGCCCTCTCCGCCCAGCTGGACAAATTGCAGGCGCGGCACGACGCCATGCAGGCCCAGCTCGGGGAAAGCAGGATTGCCCTGGCAGTCAGGGCGCGCGAAGCAGAAATCGCGGCGTCGCGGCTGGCAGCCGCCGAAAGCGAAGCGCATGCGGGCGCCGAGGAAAAACAGGCGCTGATGCGGGAATTGACGGTACGCGACACCGAATTGCGACAGGAACGGGAGGCGCGCCAGCGCGAAGCGACGCAACGGCCGACATAGTGGCATTACTGCCACAGTGCGGGCCGCTGCATCCGCTGCATGACATACTGGAGGCTGGGTCACTTTGATACGCAATGGGAGCGCAGATGAATCCAGCAATGCAATATAGTGCGACCGGCCTGAGCTTGACAGAACAATGCGAAGGTTGCCGCCTGAGCGCCTATCAGGATAGCGCGGGCGTGTGGACCAACGGCTACGGCAATACCCACGGCGTCGTGCCGGGTTCCACCATCACACAGCAACAAGCCGACGCCGATCTGAAGGCGAATATCCAGAATAGCGTCAACGACGTCAATCGCCTGGTAACTGTCCAGCTGACGCCGGGAGAATTCGACGCGCTGGTCGATTTCGATTTCAATCTCGGCCGAGGCAACCTGGCCTCGTCCACCCTGTTATCCCGATTGAACGCCGGCGACTTCGCTGGCGCCGCCGCGCAGTTCGACAGGTGGGACCGCTCCAAGGGGACGGTGCTGGCCGGCTTGCTGCGGCGCCGCCAGGCTGAAACGGCTGAATTTACCGGCAAGCCCGATCCTGCGGCTTGAATCGCGTGTCGCCCCAGCGCGATGGCGGCGCGCGCCGGTCCATTTATTCGGCCTCGATAACGCCCTTGTGTATCCGGGTGCCGCCGGCGCGCCGACAGGCGCGCTGCGCGCTCGTCATTGCCGTGCCGGAGAACGGAAAAATCGACGACTTCCGCCTGTTCCACGGCGCCCTGGGCGGCGCCGACGTGGCTGCGCCGATGCGCATCCAGGATGGACCTTGGCGGCCTATCGACCTGCGAAAGGAGCACGATGATCACCCCGGAACCGCTGGAAGCACTGAGGGAAGCCTTTCAATCCGACGACGGCTTCCTGCTCGAACTGCGCAGCACGGGCCGCTGGAACAAGGCGTCGTTTGCCCGCCTTGTCGCCGCCATGCAGCGCTATCTGGAGACCACCCGGCACGGCGCGCATCTCGAACGCTGGATCGCCGAAGGCTTCTGGATTCACGACAGCCTGGCGCGGGACTTGTCGTCCTCGATTTCGCGCGGTGAGTTGAACCAGGCGTATCTCGACGCCGCGTGCCAGCGCCTCAACGTGCTGGCCTCCTGGTTCTTCATCGGCGAGTCGGTCCATCTGGGCGACATGCCGCCCTTCGACGCCTAGCCGGTCCGCTTAGTCAGCCGCGTTCCGGTCGGGAATCTCCAGCCCCTTGGCCACCGCCGGCCGCGCCACGAAGCCTTCCAGCGCGCGCGTCACATGCGGGAAGTCGGCGATGCCGACCAGGTCCCCGGCTTCGTAATAGCCGATCAGGTTGCGCACCCAAGGGAAGATGGCGATATCGGCGATGGTGTAGGTCTCGCCCATGATCCAGGCGCGCTGCGCCAGCCGCTCGTCGAGCACCCCGAGCAGGCGCTTCGATTCCGCCACGTAGCGCTCGCGCGGCCGCTTGTCCTCGTAGTCCTTGCCTGCGAATTTGTGAAAGAAGCCGAGCTGCCCGAACATCGGGCCGATGCCGCCCATCTGGAACATCAGCCACTGGATGGTTTCGTAGCGTCCGGCCGCATCGGGCGGCAGGAACCGGCCGCTCTTCTCGGCCAGGTAGATCAGGATTGCACCGGATTCGAACAGCGCCAACGGTTTGCCGTCCGGGCCATTCGGGTCGATGATGGCCGGGATCTTGTTGTTCGGGTTCAGCGACAGGAACTCCGGCGTGAGCTGGTCGTTGTGATCGAAGCGCACCAGGTGCGGCTCGTACGCCAGCCCGGTTTCTTCCAGCATGATGGAAACCTTCACGCCGTTCGGCGTCGGCAGCGAATACAGCTGGATGCGCTCGGGATGCGCAGCAGGCCATTTTTTCGTGATCGGGAAAGTCGACAGGTCGTTCATGGCTCACTCCTTTAAAGCGGTTCTGATGACGCTCCTCGTGGGAGCATCCGGCCCGACAACATAGCAGAAATTTCACGTTTGCTGTTCTCGCCCCTTCTCCGCGCTCACGGCGATGAGCAGCGCCGCCGCCAGCAGCAGGGCCGCCAGCGCAAAGGTCCTGTGCATGCCCACAGTGACCGTCGCTCCACCGTAGGCAAACACGGCCCCCATCAGCGACGCCCCGCTGACCAGCCCCAGGTTGCGCGCCAGGTTCAGCATGCTCGAGACCAGCCCGCGCCGGTCGGCGCCCGCCGCGTCCATCAGCGCCGTATTGTTCGCCGCCTGGAACAGCGCGTAGCCGATGGTGATGACCGCCATCGGCACGAGGTAGCCCGGCACCCCGGCCGCTGGCGACAGGAGCGCCAGCGGCACGGCTCCGGCCAGCATCAGTCCCAGCCCGGCGATAGTGACCCTGGCCGTCCCGGCACAGTCGACCAGACGCCCGGCCGGCACGCCCGACAGCGCCGCCACCAGCGGACCGCTGGATAACACCAGGCCGACGGCGGCCGGTTCCAAGGCCAGTGCGCGCGACAGGTAAAACGGCCCGACCACCAGCGTCGCCATCATCACGGTCGACACCAGCGCCGTGGTAGCGAGGCGCGCACCGAGCAGGCGGTCGCGCAGCAATGCCAGCGGAATCAGGGGCGAGTCCGCCCGTCTCGCGGCCAGCACGAACAGCCAGGCACCCACGGCCGCGCCACCAAGCAAGACCAGGTTGCCGCCTGCCGTCATGGCCAGCGCGTAGGCGCCCAGGGTCGACGCCAGCAGGACCGTTCCGACGCCATCGAATGCCATCCGTTCGCCGTCCGCCCGCGCCATATCGGCCGGCAGAGCGCGATACGCCAGCAGCCACGCCGCGATCGCGAGCGGCGCGGTGACGAGAAACAGCGCGCGCCAGCCGGCCGCCCCGATCAGCAAGCCGCCCAGGGTTGGCCCCAGCGCGGTGCCGACGGCCGACATGGTTCCCAACAGGCCCATGACGCTGCCGGTGCCGCCCGCGGATGCGGCGCCGGCGGCAAAACTCATGGTCAGCCCCATCATCGCCGCCGCGCCCAGGCCCTGCAGCGCGCGCGCGGCGATCAGCCACGCCAGCGTCGGCGCCGCTGCGCACAGGATCGATGCCGCCGCAAACAGTGCAATGCCCGCCAACAGCAGCCGGCGCCGCCCGGCGATGTCGCCGAGCCGGCCCACGCCGACGATCAGCGTCGTCACCGCCAGCAGGTAGGCCAGCACGATCCATTGCACCTGGGCGAACGTGGCGCCGAAGGCCTGCGCCAGTGTCGGCAGGCCGACGTTGGCAATGCTGGTGCCGAGCGACGACAGCAGCATCGACATTGCCAGCGCCGCCAGCATCGCACGCCGCTCGCCTACGAAAGCAGCCATACCGCTTCCAGCGCCGGGAAACGGCCCTTGAAGCCGCCCGCCACCTCGGCCCGCTCCAGCAAGGTCAATCCATACGCGTCGCCGTAGCGCTCCCGCACCTCTTCGTCGCTGATCGAAAACGGCGGCCCGGCCATGATGGCCTGCTCGTACTGGTAGCAGATCAGCACTTGCGGCGCCCTGGCCGCCAGCTGCGTCACATGGGCGGCGTAAGGAACGCGCATCGCTTCCGGCAGCGCGACCAGCGCCGCCCTGTCGTACACGGCGTCGACAGCACCGAGCATGTCGGCGGACAGCGAAAAAATATCGCCCACGAAGATATCGATCTTTTCGGCGCGGTAATGCAGCAGCTCGCCGGCCACGCTGACGTCCGGCCGCACGCCCAGCCTTGCAAACAGCTGGTCCACGGCAAGCCGGCTCAGCTCGACACCGGCCACGCGGTAGCCTTCGGACAGCATCCAGTCAAGATCGAGCGACTTGCCGCACAGCGGCACGAACACCCGGCTGCCGGCCGCCAGCGCCAGCCTGCCGAAATGCGCCAGCATCAGCGCGTTGGCGGCGCCCTCATGAAAAGCGATCTCCTCGCTTGCCCACTTGCGATGCCAAAAATCTGTGTCCATATGCAACATCCTTGTCTGATCGTGCCGACGTCCGGCACCCAAACCCAGTGTACCCGGCGGCAATGCATGGCGGAAGACGCACCATTTGCACTATATTGCTGCACCAGACGCCACATCGACGCCGAACTGCGCTATCGTTAAGCCCATGTCCCTGCCCGACCTGAACCTCCTGATTACCCTCGACGTGCTGCTGAGCGAAGCCAGCGTCGCCCGTGCCGCCCGCCGTTTGCACCTCAGTCCCTCCGCCATGAGCCGCGCGCTGGCGCGCCTGCGCGAGGCCACCGGCGACCCTCTGCTGGTGCGCGCCGGACGCGGCCTGGTGCCCACGCCGCGCGCCATCGCCCTGCGCGAACAGGTCGGCCAACTGGTGCACGACAGCGCGGCCGTGCTGCGCCCCGTCGACAGGCTCGACCTGGCGCAATTGGCACGCACCTTCACGATCCGCACCAGGGAAGGATTCGTGGAAAATTTCGGCGCCGGACTGATCGCGCGCTTACGGGCCGACGCTCCCGGCGTGCGCCTGCGCTTCGTCCCCAAGTCCGACAAGGACAGCACCGGCCTGCGCGACGGCAGCATCGACCTCGAAACCGGCGTCATCGGCAAGTCGACCGGCCCCGAAGTGCGCACCCAGGCCCTGTTGCGCGACCGCTTCGTCGGCGTCGTGCGCGCCGGCCACGCCCTGGCGAGCGGAGCGATGACCCCCGCGCGCTACGCGGCCGCCGAGCATGTCGGCATCTCGCGCCAGGGTAGGGACAAGGGCCCTGTCGACGACGCCCTCCTGCCGCTCGGCCTGCATCGCGCGATCGTCGCCACCGTGGCCGGATTCGCTCCCGCCCTGTCGCTGGCGCGCGCGAGCGAGCTGGTCGCCACTGTCCCGGAACGCCATACCGGCCTGCTGCGCGACGGCATGCACAGTTTCCCCCTGCCCTTTCCGATGCCCGACTTGACGGTTTCGATGCTGTGGCATCCCCGGCTCGACGCCGACCCCGCCCACCGCTGGTTGCGGGCACACGTCAGGGAAGTTTGCCGCGAGGAATCCATATAGATTTAAACTATCGATACGATATTTATAATTGCGTATACATATCAGCTTGAATTCCTTATTGTTTAGACACATTTACAAAAAAAGGAATCGAGATGACCATCACAACCGAACCGCGTAGTTCCGGAGAACGCTACGCGGCCCGCTCGGCCATGGCATTTGCCATCGCCGCACTGATCTCCCCCTTCACCTCGGCGGCACCCCAGCTCACACGCGACAACGGGGCGCCGGTCGGCGACAACCAGAACTCGCAGACGGCCGGCCAGAACGGCCCGACCCTGCTGCAGGATGTGCACCTCCTGCAAAAACTCCAGCGCTTCGACCGCGAACGCATCCCCGAACGCGTGGTCCACGCACGCGGTACCGGCGCCCACGGCGTCTTCGTCGCCAGCAACGATGTCTCGGCCCTGACCCGCGCCAAGGTCTTTGCCAAAGGCACGGAAACGCCGGTCTTCGTGCGCTTCTCGACCGTTATCCACGGCAACCATTCGCCCGAAACCCTGCGCGATCCGCGCGGCTTTGCCACCAAGTTCTACACCAGCGAAGGCAACTGGGATCTGGTCGGCAATAACCTGCCGATTTTCTTCATCCGCGACGCCATCAAGTTCCCGGACATGGTGCATTCGCTGAAACCCGCACCGGAAACCAATGTGCAGGACCCGAACCGCTTCTTCGACTTCTTCTCGCACCAGCCGGAATCGACCCACATGCTGACCCAGGTGTATTCCGACCTCGGCACGCCCAAGGGTTACCGCTTCATGGACGGCCACGGCGTGCACGCCTATAAATTCGTCAACGCCGCCGGCAACGTCAACTACGTCAAACTCCACTGGAAGTCGCTGCAAGGCATCCAGAGCCTGACCGGACCGGAGGCCACGGCGGTCCAGGGCAAGGACTTCAACCACGCCAGCAACGACCTGGTCAACGCCATCAAGGCGAAGCAATTCCCGCGCTGGGACCTGTACGTGCAGGTGCTCAAGCCCGCCGAGCTGTCCAGATTCGACTTCGACGCCCTCGACGCCACCAAGGAATGGACCGGCGTGCCCGAAACCAGGGTCGGCACCATGACCCTGAACCGCAATCCGGCCAACATCTTCCAGGAAACCGAGCAAAGCGCGTTTGCGCCGTCGAACCTGGTGCCCGGCATCGAACCGTCGGAAGACAAATTGCTGCAAGGCCGCGTGTTCTCCTACGCCGACACCCAGATGTACCGCCTCGGCGCCAACGCGCTGCAATTGCCGATCAACCAGCCGCGCGTGGTCGCCACCAATCACCACCAGGACGGCGCCATGAATCCCGGCAAGCGCACCGGCAACGTCAACTACGAGCCGAGCCGCCAGTTCCCGCTGACGGTCGACGCCACGTTCAAGCCGAGCCAGCTTCCCCTCTCGGGCAGCACGCTGCAGCAGCGCATCGCCAAGACCTTGAACTTCCGCCAGGCCGGCGAGTTCTACCGCGCATTGCCCGCGCAGCAGCAAAAGAATCTGGTGGCCAACCTGGCCGGCGACCTGGGCCAGGTCAAGGACGAGGAAGTGCGCTACACCATGCTGTCGCACTTCTACAAGGCGGACGCCGCTTACGGCACGGCGCTGGCGGCCGCGCTGGGCGACAAGGTCGCGCAGGTGGCGTCGCGCGCCAAGGCACTGGCCGACTGATGGAAATGACGGCCGCCTGCGGGCGGCCGTCCGGGAGACTGCCATGAACTACCTGATCGCCCTCGCGGCGCTGGCACTGGCCCAACTGGCCCATGCCGCGCCGCCAGAGCCTGCCCGCCTGGCCGACCAGCTGAAGGGCTACTATTTCGACGCCGCGCGCCGTGGCGATGTGGCGATGCTCCAGGAATTCACCAAGGCATCGTACGACCTCGACACGCGCGACGACAAAGGCTACACCGCCCTGATCCTGGCCGCCTACCATGGCCGGGGCGCGGCGGTCGACTTGCTGATCGGCGCCGGCGCCGATCCCTGCGCCGCGGACAAGCGCGGCAACACGGCCCTGATGGGGGCGATTTTCAAGGGCGAGCTGCGCATCGCCAGGCGCCTGGCCGATACCGCCTGCCAGCCGAACCAGCGCAACAACGCCGGCCAGACCGCCGCCATGTACGCAGCCTTGTTCCAGCGCAGCGAGATCCTGCAGGCACTGGTCGAGCGCGGCGCCGACCTGAAAGCCGCCGACGCCGCCGGCAATACCCCGGCCAGCCTCGCGCGCGGCGAATTTCGCCAGGCCGGCCGCCAACCCTGAGCACCGATCAACCCTGGTCGAATAAGCGCCTGCAGTCGATTTTTCACGCCCAGGACGCTTGCGAAAAATATATATAAGCGCTTATATAAATGGTGCTAACATAGCGCCATGAAACAAGGACTCGGAACCCAATTACGCCATTTGATCGAACTGCTCGATGGCGCGGTCCTGCAAGCCTATATGGATGCGGGCCTCGACTACCGGCCGCGCTACACCCCCGTGATGCGGGTACTGGCGCAGCAGGAAAGCGCGACCATCGGCCAGCTCGCCGCGCTGGCCGGCATCACCCAGCCGGCCGCAACCCAGACCGTGGCGCTGATGAAAAAGGAAGGCTTGCTGCTGGTGGTAGCCGGCGGCGGCGATGGGCGGCAACGCGTGGTGCGCCTGAGCCCGCAGGGCGAGCAGCTGTTGCCACGCTTGCAAGCCTGCTGGCAAGCCACCAAGCGCGCGGCCGACAGCCTCGATGCGGAACTGGCGTTTCCCTTGTCCGCCTGCCTGGCGCAAGCCATCGCCGTCCTGGAGCAACGCCCCTTTGGCGAGCGGATTGCACAGGCAGGCAAGCCAACACCTCCCACCACCTGACGAAAGCGTTTATGGAAAACACATTGGACACGCCGCTCGACAAACCCGGACTGGCCTCGCGCTGCCTGGCGTATCCCCTGGTGCGGATCGTGCTCGGCATCCTGCTGACCTTCGCCTGGGTGCCGCTGGTCATGATCGCCGCGTCGACACTGGTGGACAAGCCCTACCGCATCGTCTGGCCGCAATTGCTGGCTGCCGCGCTGGTATGGTTCGGCTACCGCTGTTACGTGCGCCGCATCGACAAGCGCCAGCCGGCCGAACTGGCGCTGCCGGGCATGCCGCGACAACTCGGGCTCGGCTTGCTGATCGGCGCCGGCCTGGTGATCCTGACGTTCGCCACCCTGGCGGCGCTGGGCGTGTACCGCTTCGACGGCGTCGGCAGCCCCGGCCTGACAGCGATGCTCGTCCCGCTGGCCGAACTGCTGCTGGTCGGCATGGCCGAAGAAATGGTATTCCGGGGCATCATTTTTGGCGTCACCCGGCGTGCGCTGGGGACCAGGGCCGCCATCGTCATCTCGGCGCTGGCGTTCAGCCTGGCGCACCTGCCCAATGACGGCGTGTCGCTGCTGGCCATGGCGGTGATTGCCGCCTACGCCGTCATGCAGGCCGCGCTGTACATGACAACGCGCACCCTGTGGGCGTGCATCGGTACCCATGTCGCCTGGAACTACTGTGTCGGCCAGCTGTTTTCGTCGACCGTGTCGGGGCATGCCGGCAGCGGCGGGCTGCTGCGCGGCGAGCTGGTCGGCAACACCATGCTCACCGGCGGCGCGTTCGGGGTCGAAGCGTCGCTGGTCGCGCTGCTGCTGATCGGTGGCGCCGCCGCAGTCCTGCTACGCCGGTCGCCGTCTAGCCCGCGTACTTGATCGAGCAGCCGTAGGGCCTGGTATTGGCCTTCTCGACCGGTTTTCCGGCGCTGATGGCGGCCAGTGCGGCGCTCACGTAGTTTTCGGCTTTCGGCAAATCGTTCTTGTCGGCCGTGGGAATGCTGTCGATGCCACCCTTGTAGACCAGCTGGCCGGCCGCATTGACGATGAAGATGTGCGGCGTCGTTTGTGCGCCGTACAGCTTGCCGATCTTGCCGTCCGGATCGAGCACGGTAGCGGTCGGCGCGGCCTTGCGGCTGCCATTGAGCTTCTGGGCTGTCGCGCCGTCCACATGGCCTTGCTTGCCGGGCGCCGACGACAGCACCTGCAGCCACACTACGCCTTTGCCAGCGGCATCTTTCTGCAGGTTCGGGATGTTGCCGCTGTCATAGTGCTTGGCGACGAAGGGGCACTCATGGTTGGTCCATTCCAGCACCACCGTCTTGCCCTTGTAGCCATCGAGCTTGAGCGGCTTGCCATCGGCCCCGAGCGCGTCGAACGCCGGCGCCGCCTTGTTCAGTTCAGCGTTCGCCAGCGCGGCCGTTGCGGCGGCCAGAAAACCCGCCGCAACGGCGGCCTTGAGCAGATGCTTGATTGTGTCCGACATGGCGTTTCTCCTTGAAATATCAGTTGAACGAACAATGGCCCGGCGCTATTTCGAGCGTAATGCCGAGCTGACGATGTCATGCGTCAGGATCTGGGGCAGCACCTGCGCCTCCGATCCCGTGCCTGATGGATAAAACAGGTACAGCGGCACGCCCGAGCGCCCGTATTCCTTGAGCAAGGCGCTGATCCGGGCATCCTGGTTGGTCCAGTCGCCTTTTAAATAGGTGATGCCCTCTTCCCGCAACAATGCCTTGAAGGCCGGCTGGCTCAGCGCCACCTTTTCGTTGACCAGGCAGGTGATGCACCAGGCGGCGGTCAGGTTGACGAACACGGGCTTGCCCTGCTGGCGCAGTTCGGCAAGGCGCGGCGGGGAATACGCTTCCCACTCCTGCCCTGCCCCGCCTTGCGCCAGTTGCGCAGGCACAGCAGCCAGCACGCCCACCGCCTGGAAACTGATTCCGACCGTGATCAGCATGCCTGCCAGCAGCACGCCGTTGGCCGCCAGACGGGCCCTCCCGCTGGTGTTGCGGGTGCTGTCGAACAGCCAGGCGATCAATGCCAGTACGGTCATGCCGCCCAGCGCCACCGGCACCGAGTTGACGCCGGCCTGCTGCGCCAGCACCCACACCAGCCACACCGCCGCCGCGTACATCGGAAAGGCCAGCGCCTGCTTGAGCCGCTCCATCCACAGGCCGGGTTTGGGCAGTACCCGGTGCAGCGCCGGCCAGGCGCTGACCAGCATGTACGGCAGCGCCAGGCCCAGGCCGAGCGAGAGGAAGACCAGCCACAGCACGAGCGGCGGCTGGGTCAGCGCGAAACCGAGCGCCGCTCCCATGAAAGGCGCCGTGCACGGGGTGGCGACAATGGTGGCCAATACCCCCGTGAAAAAACTGCCGCTGTAGCCCTGGCGCTCGGCCAGGCCCGCGCCGAGGTTGGCCGGGCCCGCCAGCGCGAACACACCGGACAGGCTGAGGCCGACGACAAAGATCAGGTAAGCCACCCCCAGCACGAAATACGGCGACTGGAACTGGAAGCCCCAGCCCACTTGCGCGCCCAGGCTCTTGATGACGATCAGCGCCAGGGCCAGCAGGCTGAAACTGGCCAGCACGCCGGCCGTGTAGGCCACGCCCTGCATGCGTTTCTGCGCGCCGCTGAGGTCGGAGTGCTTGAGCAGGCCGAGGGCCTTGATCGACAACACCGGAAAGACGCAGGGCATCAGGTTGAGCACGATGCCGCCGGCAAAGGCCAGCAGCAGCGCACGGGCCAGCGTCATGCCGTCCTCGTTCCCGGCGGGCGCCGGCGCCGCCTTGGCGGCTGGCGGCGCCAGCGCGCCCGCGCCCAGTTCCACCGCGTGGACAATCGCGCCATGGCCGCCGGAGGACGATTTTTCTTCCGCCACCAATACGCCACGCACCGGGCTGCCTTCCGCAGGCGGCGTCTCGCCGGGCGACAGCGCGATCGTGAGCTGTTGTCCCTCCAGTTTGAATGTCTGGGCGGCATTGTGGGCCGCCATTCCCCATTCGGCCGGATAAAAGCGCAAGGTATGCCGCTGGACGAAGGCCGTGGCGCTCATGGCGCCCACGTCCGCCGGCAAGGTCAGCCGTGCCAGCAGTTTGCCGTCCTGCCGCTGATAGGCAGCCTTCCAGTCGACCGCTTGCGGGATCTTGCCGAGGGCCGCGTCGATGATCGCCTTGTGCTCGCTGTCGACCGACGCCGTGGCCGCCACCGTCAGCGTGGTCCGCAAGGTGGCGTCCTGCGGAATGCAGCTTTCCTCGCACACCAGCCAGCTGGTCTTGGCTTCGAGCGGGATGTCGCTGCCGACCGCCTGCGACGCCGGTATTGTGAGTTTTGTCAGCAGGACGACCTGGTCCGAGTACCCGTAGTTGCTGATGGGGCCGATGTCGAAGCGGCTCGGCGCCGGCCAGAGGATCTCGCCTGCCGTCACCCCGGCCGGAAGTGTCCAGGCGATGCGGGTACTGGTGCCCGAGTCGCCCGGATTTTTCCAGTAGGTATGCCAGTGCGGAATGATCTTTTGTTCGAGGCCCAGATAGACCGTCTGTCCGGGCGCCACCGTGGCATGGTCGCTGATCAGCCTTACCGCCACCTGCTCGGTGCGCGCGCTATCGGGCGGCAACTGCGCCGCTGCGCAGAGGGGCGCAAGCGTCAGCGCCACGGCGCCAATCCAGCGAACGGAAACAGGGACCATGAAGACACTCCGGGTAGCGTAAAGACGCGCTCTGCGCTGCAAGAAACATGCGCGATCCGGCTATACTAATCAAACTGCGGCGCCGAGGCAACGCATGCGCGCGCTGCGCCAAACGGCAAAAAGCCCGCCGGCGCGAGGCGCGGGCGGGCTTTTTGCTACTTGCAAGGACGGATCAGCGCAGGTCGAGCGCCTCGGCCAGCGACCACTTGAGCGGCTTGCCGCTGCTGTCGGTGATCGTGGTCAGGTCGCCGAAGATGCGGCCCTGCATGGTGTCCGGCAGGCGCACGAAGTTGGCGTTGCCGACGATCGAATCGCCGTGCGCGAAGCCCCAGGCGAAGAACTTCAGCGTGGCAATCGTCTTTTCCGGATTGTTGGTCGCCTGCGACGCCACGATGAAGGTGCCGGACGTGATCGGCCAGGTGGTCGGACCGACGCGGTCGGTCAGCATTTCTTCATACTTGGCCTGGCTGACCCACGGGCTGTTCAGCAGCGCGGCAGTGAAACTTTCGGCGCCCGGCGCGACCACTTTGCCGTCGCGGTTTTTCAGGCGGGTATAGGCCAGCTTGTCCTGCACCACATACTGATAGTCGACATAGGCAATCGCACCCGGCGTCTGCTTGAGCGCGCTGACCGCACCGTTGCTGCCGTTTACCTGCGTTACGCCATTGGCCCAGGCGACAGTGAAGTTGCGGCCGTAGGCCTGCTTCCATGCCGGGCTGACCTTGCTCAGGTAATCGCTGAAGTTATACGTCGTGCCCGAACCGTCCTGGCGCGCGATTACGGCAATGGCCAGGTCCGGCAAGGCCACGCCCGGGTTGGCGGCGGTCAGCTTCGGATCGTTCCATTTGGTAATCTTGCGCGAGAAAATGTCGGCCAGCAGTTCGCCAGTCAACTGCACATCACCGCGCTTGAGGCCCGGCAGGTTGACGACAGGTACCACGCCCGATACCGCGCTCGGGAAGCAGATCATTTTGCCGGCCTTGAGGTCGGCTTGCGACGGTGCGATGTCGGTCGCGCCGAATTCGACGGTCTTGGCCTTGACCTGCTTGATGCCTTCGCTGGAACCGTTGGCCTGGTAGCTCAGTTTCAGGTTTTGCGATTTGCCGTAAACATCGGCAAGTTTGACGTACAGCGGTTGTGCCGCGGACGAGCCGGCGCCGCTGATATCGACGGCGTTGGCAGAAAATGCGGAAAGGAGTAATGACAGCGTGACAGTAGTTTTAGCGACAGAGAACATAAATCCCATGGGTCTTGAAGAAATCGGAAACGCGCCGGCTGCCAGGGCAGCCGGGAAACGAGCAACCGATGATCATAACAGACGGACAACACCCCGACAATCCGTGTAAATACTTAGTTTCGCGTCATTGGATAAAAAAACCCTCTAATAAACAGGCACTTATGATCGCTGCATTAAATATATTCCGTTCGCATGAGCGGCCCGCCGGCGGCTTGTCGCGAGACGAGCGGGTTCGCCTCGCTGCTGTTACAATTCGCCCATGCGACGTTTGTTCATCATTTTCATGCTGCTGATCTTTCCGCTCCAGGTGAGCTGGGCGGTTGCGAGCGCATATTGCGCGCATGAGACGTCGTCGACCATGTCCCATCCCGGGCATCACGAGCACGCCGACGACAATCACGCCAGCCACGGCGACACCCCGTTCGGCATCGACCAGGATTGCGGCGACTGCCACTTCACCAGCGTCGGCATCACGACCACCACCAGCGGCAACATCGCGCCCCCTCCCACGGCGTATGCGCACGCAGCCGAGGCCGCTCGTCTGGGCACCTTGCGCCCCGCGCGTCCCGAACGTCCCAAGTGGCAAGGCCCTGCCTGATCCGGCTGCCGCTGCCGCACTGTTGATGCCACTACGCTGCTGATGCCAGCACCCTGCTGGCCATCACTGCCGTCAACGACACTTGCACCGCTGGCGCGCCCGGCCGGATTCCCTTGCCATTTCAACCAGGAGAATTCGATGTACAAACTCGTCTTGCCGATTGCAATCGCCGCGGCATGGCCTTGCCATACGCAGGCCCGGACTGCGCCCGCCACCGCGTCTGCTGTCATGAAAGCCGATCCGGCCGACACGACCTTACTGACCAAAATCGATGCGGCGTCCCCGTCCGGCTCGCCACTATTGCTGGCCGGCGCCCTGGCGCGCGTACTGCAAGCCAATCCCGAACTGCGCGCCGGCACCCTCGAAATCGATGCCCAGGCCGGCGCCGTCATGCAGGCCGGGGCCGCGCCCAATCCCGAGCTGGCCACGCTGGTCGAAGACGCGCGCGAGCCGACCCGGACCACGACCATGCAGCTCAACGTCCCTATCGAACTGGGCGGCAAGCGCACGGCGCGCATCAATGCCGCCCAGCTCGGGCAGGATGCGGCAAACGCCGAACTGGCCGTGAAGCGCAATGCCGTGCTCGCCTCCGCCCGCGCCGCCTTCTACGACCTGCTGGCTGCCCAGCAACGCCAGCACATCGCCAACGAAGCGCTGGCCCTGGCCGACGGCGCGCTCGCAGCGGCAGCCAAGCGCGTCCTGGCCGGCAAGAACTCGCCGGTCGACGAAACGCGCGCCCGCATCGCCGCCTCCGGCGTCAAGGTCGACCTGGCCCAGGCCGGCGGCGAGCTGGCCGGCGCCCGACACCGCCTGGCCGCGCTATGGGGCGGCACTGGACGCGACATCGGCCGCGTGGAAGGCCGGCTCGACCAGCTGCCGGCGCAAGCACCCCTGTCCCGCCTGATGGACCAACTCAACGCCGCACCCGCAGTACGACTGGCGCAGATCGAACTGGCGCGCCGCCAGGCCCTGTCGCAAGTCGAACGGACCAGCCGCGTGCCCGACCTGACCGTCAGCATCGGCGCCAAGCGCGACCGGCAAGCGGGCCGCAACCAGGCGCTCTTCGGACTGGCCATTCCCCTGCCCCTGTTCGACCGCAACCAGGGCAAGCTGCACGAAGCGCTGCAACGCAGCGAAAAAGCCCGTGTCGAACTCGATGGCGCCCGCGCGCGCCTCACCGGCGAACTGGCTCAGGCGCACGAAGCCCTGGCCGTCGCCCGCGAACAAGCGCGCCTGCTGAACGAGGACATTCTGCCCGGCGCGCACAGCGCCTACGAGGCCGCGCGCACCGGTTTCGAGTACGGGAAGTTCAACTTTATCGATGTGATCGACGCCCAGCGCACCTTGCTGCAAGCCCGCACCCAGCACCTGCGCGCCCTGGCCGACGCCCACCGCGCCGCCGCCGACATCGACAGCATCCTTGGCGCCCCAGGCGCCGCACAGACAGTGGAGTAATGCATGACATCCCCTTTGAACAAGAAACAAACCATCGTCATCGTCGCCGCCCTGCTGATCGGCGCCCTGCTCGCGGCGCTGATCCTGGCGCGCAAGCCCGCGCAGTCGCATGACGACCATGACGAACACGGCGGCCATGCGGACAGCGAACAGGTCGACCACGGCGGCAAACCGCACCAGGAAGACGCGGTACCGGCGCGCGGCCCCCATGGCGGCAAGCTCTTCGTCAGCAACGGCTACGGCCTGGAAGCATCTATCTTCGACCACAGCGCCGGTCCGCAGTTCCGTATTTATACCTACCAGGACGGCAAAGCGCTCGATCCCTCGGCCAGCAAGGTGCAGGTGACCCTGGAACGCCTGGGCCGCGCCGCGCAGACCATGCGCTTCGCGCGCGAAGAAGACTACCTGCGCGGCGACGCCGTGGTCGGCGAGCCGCATTCCTTCAAGGTCGGCATCCTGGCCGAACACGGCGGCAAGACCTACCGCTTCGGCTACGAGCAGGTCGAGGCGCGGGTGACGATGTCGGAGACCCAGGTCGCCCAGAATGGCGTCGATATCCACACGGCCGGTCCGGCGCGCATCAAGAGCGTGCTCAAACTCAATGGCGAGATCGCCCTCAACGCCGACCGCACCGTGCACGTGGCCCCGCGCCTGGCCGGCATGGTCGAGTCGGTCAGCGCCAACGCGGGCCAGTCGGTGCGCAAGGGCCAGGTGCTGGCCGTGCTGTCGAGCCAGGCCCTGGCCGGCGAACGCAGCGCCTTGCTGGCCGCGCAGCAGCGGCTGGGGCTGGCGCGCAGCGTGTTCGAGCGCGAACGCAGCTTGTGGCAACAGAAAATCACGGCGGAACAGGATTACCAGCAAGCCCGCGCCGCCCTGCAGGAAGCCGAGATCGCCACCCAGAGCGCGCGCCAGAAGCTCGACGCGCTCGGTGTCGGCGCCGGCAGCCTCAAGCAACTGGCGCGCTATGAAGTGCGGGCGCCGATCGATGGCGTGATCACGCAAAAGACCGTTGCCGCCGGCGAATCGGTGAAGGAAGAAGCGAGCCTGTTCGTGGTGGCCGACATGTCCACCGTCTGGGCCGAGCTGAGCGTGAGCGCGCGCGACCTGGAAACCATCCGCCAGGGCCAGGACGCCACCGTGCGCGCGGCCGACGCCAGCGCCGGCGGCACCATTTCCTACGTCAGCACCCTGGTCGGCGAGCAGACCCGCGCCGCCAGGGCGCGCGTGGTCTTGCCGAACCCCAAGGGCGTCTGGCGTCCCGGCCTGCCGGTGACGGTCGACGTGGTCGCCGCCGAAGTCACCGTGCCGGTCGCGGTGCTGCTCGAAGCGGTGCAGAACGTCAACGAATTGCCCTCGGTGTTCGGGCGCTACGGCGACCATTTCGAAGCGCGTCCGCTGGTGCTGGGGCGCAGCGACGGCGAGTCGGTCGAGGTGGTCAGCGGCCTGCTGGCCGGTGAAAAATATGCCGCCAAGAACAGCTTCCTGATCAAGGCCGACCTCGGTAAAGCCGGCGCCAGCCACGACCATTAAGGACCGCCATGTTCGATACCCTGATTCGTTTTTCCATCGAACGCCGGTGGCTGGTGCTGATGCTGGCCGCTTTCATGGCCGCGCTCGGCGTCTACAGTTACCGCCAGTTGCCGATCGACGCCGTGCCGGACATTACCAATGTCCAGGTCCAGGTCAACACCGCCCTGCCCGGCTATTCGCCGCTCGAAGCCGAGCAGCGCATCACCTTCCCGGTAGAAACGGCGATGGCCGGCCTGCCCAACCTGGAACAGACCCGTTCGCTCTCGCGCTACGGCCTGTCGCAGGTGACGGTGATCTTCAAGGATGGCACCGACATCTACTTCGCGCGCCAGCTGGTCAACGAACGCCTGCAGCAGGCGCGCGCCAGCCTGCCCGCCGGCGCCTCGCCCGAGATGGGGCCGATGTCGACCGGCCTGGGCGAAATCTATATGTGGACCGTGGAGGCCAAGCCCGGCGCTCTGAAGACCGACGGCACGCCCTACGATTCGACCGACCTGCGCCAGATCCAGGACTGGATCGTCAAGCCGCAGCTGCGCAATGTGCCCGGCGTGACCGACATCAATACCATCGGCGGCTACGCGCGCGAGCTGCACGTGGCCCCGAATCCCGGGCAGATGGTGGCGCACGGCCTGGCCCTGTCCGACATCGTCGAGGCGCTGGAGCGCAACAACAGCAATGTCGGCGCCGGCTACATCGAGCGCGGCGGCGAACAATACCTGGTGCGCGTGCCGGGCCAGGTCGGTTCGAGCGAGGATATCGGCGGCATCATCCTGCGCTCGTCCCAGGGCGTGCCGCTGTACATCCGCGACGTGGCCGAAGTGGGCGTGGGCAAGGAATTGCGCACCGGGGCCGCCTCCGAAAACGGCCAGGAAGTCGTGCTCGGCACGGTATTCATGCTGATCGGCGAAAACAGCCGCGCCGTCTCCGCCGCCGTGGACAAGAAACTCGGCGAGATCAACCGCACCCTGCCGCCCGGCGTGATCGCCCGCACCGTCTACGACCGTACCGACCTGGTCGACAAGGCGATCGCCACCGTGCGCCAGAACCTGCTGGAAGGCGCGGCGCTGGTGATCGTCGTGCTGTTCCTGTTCCTCGGTAACATCCGGGCCGCGCTGATCACTGCCATGGTGATTCCCCTGGCCATGCTGGCCACCTTCAGCGGCATGGTCGCCAAGGGCGTCAGCGCCAACCTGATGAGCCTGGGCGCCCTCGATTTCGGCATCATCATCGACGGCGCGGTGGTGATCGTGGAAAACTGCGTGCGGCGCCTGGCCCATGCGCAGGCCGCCGCCGGCCGCCCGCTCACGCGCGAGGAACGCCTGCGCGAAGTGTTCGCCGCCGCCGGCGAAGCGCGCCGCCCGCTGCTGTTCGGCCAGCTGATCATCATGGTGGTGTACCTGCCGATCTTCGCCCTCACCGGCGTCGAAGGCAAGATGTTCCATCCGATGGCGTTCACGGTCGTGGCCGCGCTGCTGGCGGCGACGGTGCTGTCGGTCACCTTCATCCCGGCCGCCGTGGCCCTGCTGATCGGCAACAAGGTGAGCGAGCACGACAGCCGCCTGATGGCCTGGGCGCGCCGCGCCTACCTGCCCCTGCTGCGCCGCACGACGGCCAACAAGGCGCCGGTGATGGTCATCGCCGGCGTGGCGATCGGCCTGTCGGCATTGCTGGCAACGCGCCTGGGCAGCGAATTCGTGCCCAGCCTGAACGAAGGCGACGTCACCATGCACGCCCTGCGCATTCCCGGCACCAGCCTGTCGCAGGCGGTCGAGATGCAACTGGCGCTGGAACGCACCATCAAGCAGATGCCCGAAGTCGACACGGTGTTTTCCAAGATGGGCACGGCGGAAGTGGCGACCGACCCCATGCCGCCCAGCGTGGCGGACACCTTCATCATGCTCAAACCCGAGTCCGAATGGCCGAAGCCGAAGCGCAGCCGGGAAGCGTTTCTCGCCGCGCTGGAGCAGGCGGTCGGCAAGGTTCCCGGCAATAACTACGAGTTCACCCAGCCGATCCAGATGCGCTTCAACGAGTTGCTCTCCGGCGTGCGCAGCGACGTGGCGATCAAGGTCTTCGGCGACGACAGCGCCGTCATGAGCCGCAGCGCCGGACAGATCGCCGCCGTGCTCGACACCATCCCCGGCGCGGCCGATGTGAAGGTCGAGCAGACCACGGGCTTGCCGATGCTCACCATCCGCATCGACCGCGCCCGCACCGCGCGCGTCGGCGTCAACGTCGGCGACGTGCAGCAGGCGATCGCCACCGCCATCGGCGGGTCCGGCGCCGGCTCGCTGTTCGAAGGCGACCGCCGGGTCGACATCGTGGTGCGCCTGCCGGAACCTCTGCGCGCCGACCTGGAAGCGATCCGGCGCCTGCCGATCCGGGTGGCCCAGCGCGAAGGCAACCAGCCGGCCGCCTATGTGCCGCTCGGCGATGTGGCGCAGCTGGACATGGCGCCCGGCCCGAACCAGGTCAGCCGCGAGAATGGCAAGCGTCTCGTGATCGTGACCGCCAACGTGCGCGGGCGCGACATCGGCTCGTTCGTGGCGGATGCGGGCGCGGCCATCGGCCAGCAGGTGAAGATTCCGCCGGGATACTGGATTACCTGGGGCGGCACCTTCGAGCAGTTGCAGTCGGCCACCAGCCGCCTGCAACTCGTGGTGCCGGCTACCCTGGCGCTGGTGTTCATGCTGCTGTTCTTCATGTTCGGGAATGTGCGCGACGGCTTGCTGGTGTTTACGGGCGTGCCGTTCGCGCTGACCGGCGGCATCGTGGCGCTGTGGATGCGCGGCATTCCGCTGTCGATCTCGGCGGCGGTCGGTTTCATTGCCCTGTCCGGCGTGGCGGTGCTCAATGGGCTGGTGATGATTTCCTTCATTCGCGGCTTGCGGGCGGAAGGCATGCCGCTCGCGCTGGCGGTCGAGACCGGCGCCATGACCAGGCTGCGCCCGGTGCTGATGACGGCGCTGGTGGCCTCGCTCGGCTTCGTGCCGATGGCGCTGGCGACCGGCACCGGAGCGGAAGTGCAGCGTCCGCTGGCGACGGTGGTGATCGGCGGCGTGTTGTCGTCGACCTTGCTGACCTTACTGGTGCTGCCGCTGCTGTATCAGTGGGCGCACCGGCGCGACGACTGATCCTGTTATCCGGCGCAGGCGCCAGCCACGCCTGCGCCGTCAGGCACGCTGGCGGCCGTCGCGGCTGCGCAGCCCGGAGCGAATCGACATCGCGGGCTGGCCGTTGGCCGCAGCGATGCCGGAACAATCGCAAGGACTGAATGGACTATTCCGAGACCTTCGACAGCATCATCCCGGTATCGACGTCAAGGTGATTATTCATTGACTGCCCCTGCGCATAATTACTGAGGCCGAATAACGACACAAATCGCTCTTATTTTCTGTTCGTGCTTTTGCTAAGCGGAAATCCAATACGTAATGAATCGACACATACATTGCTTTCGATGTTCGTTCGGGTGATAAAGCAAGCAAATCGTCCGCCAGGGAGCAATTGCCAATATCACCTTCTTATGTAATAGGGTTGCTCGGCAAGGTTCATATTTTATGAGGAAGGTCGTCGCTCGCCCCTGTATTGACAGCTGAATATCGATTGCAATTATCAATGCTTTAACAAGGTCGCTGCGCCCCATACTCGTACCGCCATGTGGCGCACACTTTAGGAGGCAGACATGAAGCCGTATCTGAACAAGCTATGCATCGGACTCGCTGTGGCAGCACTGAATCTGCCGCTGTCGGCGGCAGCGGCTACATACACCCTCACCTCCCCCGGAACGGACCAGGTCGCATGGGTCAATGGCGGACAGTTCGAAATCGGTCGCTTCTCGCTCCAGTCGACGGTCGGCGACATACTCGGCCTCAATACATCGGTGACCTTGATGGATCAGGGATGGGGCGGCCAGGACCCGACCAATGGCGTGTACGTCGGTTTGTTTGCCGGGGAGACCGCCTTGTACACCCTGCACGTCGCCGGTGCCAACCACAGCTGGAAGACGGATAACTACTCCCTCACCGCCAATCAAGGCGACTTCGCCGGCCTCAATGCCGCACTCGACAGCGCCCAATGGAACGCCGGCGTCACCGTTCGCATGTACACCAACGCCTGGGACTACCAGGGATGGCAGCTCCACACCCGCAACGTCAGCCTCGACATGACGTCGGGCGTCATGGCCCCGGTGCCGGAACCGGCAAGCTACGCAATGCTGCTGGGCGGCCTGACCTTGCTCGGCGCGGCCGCCCGGCGCCGGCAGGGTCGGGCAGTGTCGTAAGGTCGACCCGGCCTTGCCGCTGGCGTACCGTGGCGTCGCCCGGCGCCGCCGGTACGCCAGCATGCTCCCGCTGGCGGCGGCGCCTCCGAGTATCCTTTCTCCCCTTATTCGAAAAAGTGATGCACGTGCGCGCTTCGGCCGGCAGGCGAGAATTGCCCCGGGCTGCCGGATCACCTGGAGCGGCGTTTTTCGCTTTGCCTCAGCTCACGACCCGGACGGGGACCGCATCGCCCGGGCGCGTCCGCCCTCGACACATCGATTACGCTGGCCGGCGTGCGGCACTGTGCGGTTCCGGCACGCCCACTAGCGCAGAGCTTGCCTTGTCGATGCGCGTGCGTTAGCATGATGACACCTCGAACTTCGGGATCGTGCCATGCAAACGTCAACGCCCGTCAGCACAGTCAAGATCGACCAGTGGCAGCGCAAGCGCCAGCAGGGGTTCAAATCGGTCCCCGGCGCGGGACGCACCATCACCTACCTGGGCAAGGCGTTTCATGTCTACCCCGACACCTTCTGGCCATTCCTGGACAGCCAGCCGCTGGTGCGCGCGATGCGCATCGCGCCCGGCCAGAGCGTGCTCGATGTCGGTACCGGCTCCGGCGTGATCGCCGTCTTCGCCGGCCTCGGCGGGGCCAGCCGGGTGCTGGCGGTCGACATCAATCCCGCCGCCATCCGCAGCGCGCGCCGCAACGCGCGCCAGCACGGCGTCGACAGCGTGATGGAAGTGCGCCGTTCCGACCTGTTCGACGAGGTGGGCGACGAGCGCTTCGATGTCATCACCGCCAACCTGCCTTTTCGCAACAAGCCCGCGCCCGATGTGGTGGCGCGCTCCCAGTGGGATACCGGCTTCCAGACCAATACCCGTTTTTTCGAACAGGTGGGCGCCCACCTCAAGCCGGGCGGGCGCGTGTACTTTGCGCACGCCAATTTCGGCGAGGTCGACCTGGTCAGGCGCCTGGCCAGGCAGGCCGGCATGCGCGTGCGCCTGCTCGCCAGCAGTGTCCCCGGCGAGGCCGAGGAGCGTCAGTTTCACGTATTCCTGATCAAGCCCGCAGCCTCGGCGTAGCGCCGGTGGAGCGTTTGCTGGCGAAGGTCAATGCCTTGCGCGCCGTGCCGCCGGCGCCCTGGCGCGGGCGGGTACGGCGCGTGCTCGTGATACTGACCAGTTCCCGCTCCGGCTCGACCGTGTTCAAGGACGCGCTCAGCCGCCATCCCGACATCGCCGCGCTGGAAGGCGAAATGGAACCCTTCCTGGCACTTTGCGGCAACGGCTTCGGGCACGACCCCGCGTGCGCCAGCGACGCGCTGGGGCGCCTGCGCAATCCCGATGCGCTGGCCGACAATGTCTTCGATGGGCTGACCGTGGCGTGCCCCGCATGGGCGCCGCGCGCCGAACTGGCGGCGCGCTGGTGCAAGCGCATGCTGCTGCAGTTCCCGGCGCTGTTCGCAGCGCCGGCGCCGTACGCGCAACTGCGGCGCGCGGTCGAGCAGGCCCTGGACGAGGCCTGCCACGGCGCCGCCCGCCCCAGCGCGCGCGCTGCCGCGCAAGCCGTGCTCGAACGCGTGTTTCGGCACAGCGACTGGCGCATCGACTATTACGACGGCGCGGCCGGGCCCGGAAAGTGCAGCCCGTTCGCCGAAGCGGCCAAACTCGAGGAACCGCCCTTCGTCCAGCCCGACCCGCTGCGGCGCCGCTTTACCGGGGACGATGCGCACACCAAGGTCTTGCTGTTCAAGACCCCCTCCGATGCCTACCGGCCCGGCCTGTACCAGCAATTGTTTCCGCAGGCCGAGGTGCGCTATGTGCACCTGAGCCGCGGTTTCGCCCAGAGCGTCAACGGCCTGATGGACGGCTGGCTGTCGCCGACCGGCTTCTTCGCCCACGACATGGCGCGCGCCGGCGTGCGCCTGCGTATCGGCGGCTATTCGCGGCGCCGCGCGTTCGGGCGGCGCTGGTGGAAGTTCGACCTCCCGCCCAACTGGCCGGCCTTCACCTGCGCGCGCCTGGAAGAGGTCTGCCTGAACCAGTGGCTGTCCTGCCACCGCGCCATTCTCGACAGCGGCGTGCGCGCGCACCGGATCGCCTTCGAAGACTTCCTCGACGATCCCGGCGGCGTCCTCGACGCGCTCGGGCGCTGGCTCGGACTCGCCCTGGCGCCGGCGCCGGGGCCGCTGCCGGTGACCATGGCCACCGCCGATCCGGCCCCGTGCCGCTGGCACAAGCGCGCGGCCCTGCTGATGCCGATGGCGCGCCGGGTGGCGGTGGCGCGCACCATGGACCAGCTGGGATACCGGCAAGACGCGGAAAGCTGGCGTTGATCAAGCCCCTGCTCGTTCCCTACCTGATGGGGCAGCGGCGCGACGGCTTGCGCCGCGTGGCGCCGCTGCGCGGCCAGCCATGGCAGGTCGTCAGCGCGGCCGATCCGGGGCCCGAGCGCATCGTCGCCAAGGACCAGCAATTGCGCAGCATGGAAGCGGTCTATGCGCGCCTGGCGGCGGCGGTGCGCGGCGTGCTCCGGGACGGCCACTTCCCGTGCAGCCTGGCGGGCGACTGCGTCTCGGCCATGGGCATGCTGGCCGGACTGCAGCAGGCCGGCCGCGCGCCGCGCCGCATCCTGTGGCTCGATGCGCACGGCGACTTCCACACCTGGGGCACGACCCAGACCCAGTACCTGGGTGGCATGCCGCTGGCGATGCTGGTCGGACGCCCGGACCGGCGCGGCGAGCAGCGCGACGCCATCGCCTCCTTGCGCAACGCGCTCGGCGTGCGCCCCTATCCCGAACGGCGCGTGGTGCTCTCCGACGCGCGCGACCTCGACCCGGGCGAGGACCAGGCCCTGCGCCGCTCCGCCATCGTGCACTGCCCGCTGGACGCGGTGTTGTCCCATCTGCACCCGCAGGAAAGCCTGTACGTGCATTTCGATACCGACGTGCTCGACGAACCGCTGCGCATGCCGGCCCTGAAATACCACGTGCCCGGCGGGCCGCGCCTGGAACAGATGGCGCAGCTGTTCGACCGCCTGCGCGGCTACCGGCTGGTGGCCCTGTCGGTCTCGGCATGGCATGCCGAGCAGGACGAGGATGGCCAGGCCGCGCGCGCCTGCCTGGCCCTGATCGAGCGCCTGCTGCCCGACTCGGGAGACTAGCCTGGCGCCCCGGCCCGCTCGCCCAGCGCGCGCTCGACGACGGAAACGAACACGTCGATGTCGAGCGGCTTGGTGAGATAGCAGTAGAAGCCGGCGTCCTTGCCGAGCGCCATATCGTCCGGCATGGCGCGCGCCGAGACGGCGATGACGGGAATGCCGGCCGTTTGCGGGTCCTCCAGCAGGGCGCGCCGGATTGCATAGCCGTCGATCCCGGGCAGGTTGATGTCGACCAGGATCAGCTGCGGCAGATGGCGGCGCGCCAGCGCGATGCCGCTTTGCCCGTCGCGCGCCGACAGCAGGCGCAGGTCTGCGCGCGGGCGCACGATTTCTTCCACCAGGCACAGGCTGGCGGGATTGTCCTCGATGTACAGCAGCGTGCTCACCGGCTGCGCCGCGCGCGCGGGGCCGGCGCCGGCCCCGCTGGCGGCCCGCGCCGCCGGCGCGCACGGGGCGAACGCGACCCGGAACGTGGTGCCGGCCCCGGGCACGCTCTCGACCTCGATGGTTCCGCCCATCAGTTGCACCAGGTGGCGCGTCAGCGCCAGGCCGATCCCGGTTCCCTCTTCCGTGCCGGCCTCGCGTCCGAGGCGGTTGAACGGCTCGAACAGCTGCGCCAGCTGTCCCGGATCGAGGCCGGCGCCGGTGTCGCGCACCGCGATGCGCACCGCGCCGGTGGCGCCGGTGTCGCAGCCGACCGTGACGCAGCCGTGTTCGCGGTTGTACTTGATCGCATTCGACAGGATATTGATCAGCACCTGTTTCAGGCGCAGGCGGTCGCACAGCAGATGCACAGGGCCGGGGGCGGGAAAGCACAGCGCGACCTTGTGCCGGTCCGCCAGCGGCGCCATCAGGGCCTGGCATTCGGCCAGCACCGGCGCCAGCGCCACCGGCTCCATGGTCACACTCAGGGCGCCCGATTCGACCCTGGCCAGGTCCAGCACTTCATTGATCAGGGCCAGCAGGTGCTTGCCGGCCTGCAGGATGTGGCCGACGAACACCTTCTTCTGAACCGGCGTCGATGGCAGGCTGTCCGAATTGAGGATCTGGGCGAAGCCGAGGATGGCGTTGAGCGGGGTGCGCAATTCGTGGCTCATGGTGGCCAGGAAGGCCGATTTCATGGCGCTGGCGCGCTCGGCTTCGCGCCGCGCCCGTTCAAGGTCCGCATTCATGGCGGCCAGTTCGGCGGCGTGCTGGCGCACCTGCCGCTCCAGGGTGGCGTTATCGATGCGCAGCTGGCGCGTTTCGATGGCGCGGCCCAGCACCGGCAGGATGGCCGCCAGCCGGCACGGCTTCAGAATGTAGTCGAGGGCGCCGACCTGCATGGCCTGGACCGCCGAGGCAATGCTGCCTTCGCCGGTCATGATGATGCAGGCCAGGTCCGGGTCGAGCGCGCGCGCCTCGCGCACCAGGGCGATGCCGCCCGTGCCCGGCATGACCAGGTCGGCCAGCAGCAGCTCGAAGCGCCCCTGGCGCAGCAGCTCCAGCGCCTGCGCCGCACTGGTGCAGCCGCTCATCGCATAGCCCTGCGCGCCGAGCGTGTCGCACAGCGCGCGCACATGGTTCTGTTCATCGTCGGCGACCAGGATCCGGATCGCGGCGTTGCTCGGCTCGGCTTGTTCCTGCATCACGCATCGTCTCCGTCGGGTACGCACGCGGCCAGCGCCTCGCGCAATTCGTGCAGCTTGGGTGGCTTGCTGATGACCAGGTTCACGTCGGCCGGCAAGTCCTCGTCGTTGGCGATGCGCTGTCCCCATCCGGTCAGCAGGATCACCGGCGTGTGCGGCGCCATGGCCTTGACGGCGGCGGCCACGCGCCGTCCGTCCACATGCGGCATGCCGAGGTCGGTGATGACCAGGGCGAACGGCGCACCGTCCTGCAAGGCGCTGCGGAACTGGTCGATGCCGGCCTGGCCGCCGTCGGCCGCCAGCACCTGGTGGCCATCGCTTTCGAGCACCGTGCGCAGCGCCTTTTGCACCAGCGGATCGTCGTCCACGGTCAGGATGCGCAGCGGCGCCTTCCTGCGCGCCGGCGCCCCCGGCGCCGCGGCGGCGGCGGGCGTGTCCGGCAGCGAGAAGGCCAGGCGCATGGTGGTGCCCTGGCCGCGCACCGATTCGATGTCGATGCGGGCGCCGTGGCGTTCGACCATGCCGTACACCATCGCCAGGCCGAGTCCGGTGCCGCGCTCGCCCTTGGTCGTGAAAAACGGTTCCAGGCAGCGGCGCCGGGTATCCTCGTCCATGCCGACGCCGCTGTCGCCCACTTCCAGCACGACCTCGGCCTGCGCGCCGGCGCTGCCGGCCACGCCGCGCGTGGCCAGGGTCAGGGTGCCGCCGTCGGGCATGGCGTCGACCGCGTTGAAGACCAGGTTGGTCAGCGCCTCGCGAATTTCGCTGTCGATGCCCGGCAGCGGCGCCAGGCCGGCCTCGAAGCGCCGGCACAGTTCGATCACGATGCCGCGTTGCTGCGGCATGTCGCTCCAGCGCGCGCGCGTGAGGTCGGCCACTTCCTGCATCAGGCGGTTGGCGTCGACCTGGCCCAGGTGGACCCGGGTTTCGCGCTGGCGATAGAATTCGCGCATGCGCGCCACGGTCGCAGCCACGTCGTCGATGGCGCGTTTGATCACTTCCAGGCTGGCGCGCGCCCTGTCGCTGAGGCCGGGCTCGGTTTCGAGCAGCGACTCGGTGTACAGCGCCACCGGCGAAATCGCATTGTTGATGTCGTGCGCGATGCCGCTGGCCATTTGCCCGAGCGCGCGCAGGCGCTCCTGCTGCACCGCCGTCTTCTGGCTCTGGCGCAAGTCTTCGTAGGCGCGCTGCAGCGCGCCATGGAGTTCGGTCTGGTTGGAGGCCAGCGCCACATGCTCGCTCAGCTGGCGCAGGAATTCGCATTCGCCGCTGCTGAAGCTCGACGGCGCCACGCGCGCCGTCACCAGCACCCCGAACACGGTCGACTCGACCAGCAGTGGCGCCATCACCAGCGCGCGCAGGCCGCCGCCGGCCAGCCGTTGCGGAAACGGAAACGGCACCTCGGCCACGTCCGGTTCGTACACGAGTTCGCCCGCGACGCAGCGCGACAGGCCGTTCTGGCCGACTTCGATGCGGGCATGCTCGCGCATCGCGAACTCCTCGGCCAGGGCGGCGCTGCGCAAGCCCACGCAACTGACCTGGAGCGCCGCGCTGCCTTGCCGGTACAGGCAGATGCAGCAGAAATCGACCGGCAGCTGCTCTTCCAGGCTGCGGATGACGACCTGGAAAATGCTGCGCATGTCCTGGCGTTCGCCCACCGAGCGGGTGATGTGTTGCAGCAGACTCAAGCGTGCGAGCTGGGATCGGACCTTGTTTTCGGCCTGCGCCCGTTCGGCGATCTCGGCCTGCAAGGCCAGGTTGGCGGCGCTCAGCTCGCGCCGCGAGACCGTGCTTTGCTTGAGTTTTTCGGTCATGCCGTCGAAGGCGCTGGCCAGTTCGCCCAGTTCGTCGCGGCCGTGCCAGCCCAGCTTGAAATCGAGATCGCCGGCGCCGACCTTCCTGGTGCCTTCGCGCAGGCGCTCGAGCGGGCCCACCAGGCTGCGAAAGGTCAGCAGGCTGCTGGCCACGATCGTGGCCAGCACCACCGCTCCGAAGGCCGCCACGGCGGCGATCTCGCGCTGCTGCGCAGCCAGCACGCCCTGGCGGCTGCGTTCCGCCAGGGCCATGGCGTCGGCGATCATGGCCTGGGTCTTGCCCGAGATTTGCCCGGTCAGGCGCGAAGCGAGTTCGTCGGAGACCGCGTCGGCGGGCTGGGCGCGCGAGGCCACCAGCTGCGAGAACAGGCGGCCGACGCTGGCGAAGCTGGTGCGCAGCGAGGCCATGCTGGCCGCGTCCTCGGCGCCGCTGAAGGTCGTGTCGGAGGCCAGCAGCGTGGCCAGCGATGCGCTGCGCAGGCGCCATTGGGCAAACACCCGGCGTTCGCTGCGCAAGCCGTATTCGAGGGACAGGTAGCGCAGGGCGGTCACCGCGTTGAGCACCTCGTCGGCCGCCTGGTTCTTGTTCAGCTCGCGCCGCACCTGGTTCGTGGTCGACAGCAGGATGGCCGCCACCAGGGCGACCACGATGGCGCAGAACAGGCCGATCAGTTTAAGGCGGGTTGCAATCTTCATCGCCGCTCCTCAGCGAACCACGGTGACCGCCGCTGGGGCCACCTGGACCAGGGCGTCGAGATACATATTGTCGAGGAAATTCGGCGTCTCGCCGGGCGCGGCCAGCCCGTTCGCGACGGCCCAGCGCGACTGGTCCTCGAGCGCCAGGATCAAGCCCTGGTCGAGCGTCAGCCTGAAGCCCGGGCGCGGCCAGCGCGCGCGCCACGCGCCGCCGTCGGTGCCCAGCACGGCGCCCATCACGGCGCGCGCCTGCTCGGGCCGTTCGCGGCAATCGCGCACGCCGTGCTGCAGGGCGCGCAAGACGCGCCGCATCAACTCCGGGTTGGCGGCGACGTAGGCACGGCTGCCGGCCAGGCTGTAGGGGATTTCGTAGATGTCGTCCGCATGGAACAGCGCGCCGTTCTTGCCCAGCGCGCCCAGCAGCGAGTCGAGGAAGGGTTCCCAGGTCGACACGGCATCGACCTCGCCGGCGCCGAGCGCGGCGGCGAAGCGTTCCGGCTTCATGTCGACCACCGTCACCTGGTGCGCAGCCAGATGCTGGCGGCTGAGGAAACCGTCGAGCACGAAATGGGCCGAGGTGCCCAGGGTGACGCCGATCCGCTTGCCTCTCAGGTCGGCCAGGCTGGCGATCCCGCTGTCGCGCCGCGCCACCAGGCCGTGATCGTGTTCGGTCTTGAAAAAGGTCGCCACCACCGACACCGGCATGTTTTGCATGGCCGCGAACATGATCGGGATATCGGCGGTCGTCGCCAGGTCGGCCTGTCCGGACAGCGCCGCCGCCAGCGCCCCTTTTCCGGTCAGGTGGGTCTGCAGCCGGGCCGCCACCCCCTCCTGCCTGAAATACCCGCTGCCGAAGGCCACCGTGACGGGGCAGGTGCCGACGTACGCCGAGTTCGACGCGATGGTCAGCGTATATGCGGCGGGCGGGTGGCCGGACGCGCGCGGCTGGCGCAGCCACAGCCACAGCGTTCCCGCCAGGACGAGCGCCAGCAACGCTGCCAGCGCATACCGGTAAACGTGCGTCGGAACTGTTCCCGCCATCGCGCCCTCCTCGCGGATGATCCGCGCAGCAACACCAGCGTGACATAAATACACGAAGAAATTCTATCCAATACTCACGGTGTCGCAAAATAATTGCAATTTCGCCATCTCAGGGCGCGGCGCGGCCCCAAGCTGGCCGTTTGCGCACGACATCGGACAGCGTTTTCAGCTGTTCGTACTGGGTTGAAAGGTTCGAAGGACAGGCGCAAAGATCGTCGGAAGCGACCTCGGCAGCACCAACAGCCTCACACTGGGCCAGGCGTGCCGGCCTGGGCGGTCCTGCGGCGCGCCTCGGTCAAGCGCGACACCGGCCAGCATCGCTAACTGCAGCCAAAGTGTCGCGCATCAAAGACGTTCCGCACCAGCCTTTGATGCCGCGCAAAGTCCGTGCACATGATGCCGGTTGGGTGAAGGGGGATGCCTATACTTTAGGCAGCAGACAGCCTCAGCATTAACGCCTGGGACGGCGCTGCCGGGGACAATGCGACGCATTTCCCGAGGAAACTTTCCAATCACCCATACCACAGGAGCGCCACGTCATGGATAGCAACGCCGTCGATCTGCGTACCACCCTGGCTGCACAGCCCGCCACCCGGGCCGTCAGCGTTTCGCTGCCGAGCCAGGTCTACTTCGACCTGGACCAGTTCCAGCGCGTCCAGAAAGAGCTGCTCGGGCAGCTCGGCTGCCCGGCCTGCACCTCGGGCTTCGATATCCGCTACGATATCCAGCGCCGTTTCGTCGTCGATGCCAGCTTGTCGGTGCAGGCAAGCGGGCTGGCGCAAGACCCGCTTTCGCCCTGACATGCGCGAGCTGCCCGAGTCAGGCGTCGGCATGGTCTGCCTGCCCGGCCTCGAAGCGTTCATCGAAGCCGCGCACGACCTGATCGACGTGATCGAAATCGAGCCCCAGCCGCTGTGGTTCAAATCGGCGGCCGCCGGCGTGCCGTACGCCGTCAATGGCGCCGCACTGGCGCAGCTGTGCGCCGATCCGCATCCGAAACTCGTGCATGGCGTGGGATTCCCGGTCGGCGGCAGCGTGGCGCCCGAGCCGGACCAGGTGGCGCTGTTCGTCGATGTCATCGAGGCGCTGGACGCTTCCTGGGCCAGCGAGCACCTGAGTTTTTCGCGCGTCGACGGCGCCGGCGGCGTTTTCAATACCGGCTTTTTGCTGCCTCCGCTGCAAAGCGCGCACACCGTGGCGCTGGCGGCGGCCAATATCCGCGCCTTGAGCAGGCAGTTGCCGGTGCCGTTCGCGTTCGAAACCGGCGTCAACTACCTGCGCCCGGTGCCTGGCGAAATGTCGGACGGCGCGTTTTTCGGGGCGATCGCCGAGGAAGCCGATTGCGCCATCCTGCTCGACTTGCATAATCTGTGGTGCAACGAGCGCAATGGCCGCCAGGGCGTGCTGGCCGCGCTCGACGACATGCCGCTCGAACGCGTGTGCGAAGTCCATCTGGCCGGCGGCGACTATCTCGACGGCTATTATCTCGACGCCCATTCCGGACTGGTGCCGCCGGAGCTGATGCAATTGGCGCAGGCGGTGCTGCCACGGCTGCCCAACGTGAAGGCGCTGATCTTCGAAATCGTTCCCGCCTATATGCCGGCGCGCGACATCGCCCAGGGCCAGTTGACGGCGCAACTGCTCGACCTGCGCCGCCTGTGGGACTCGCGCAAGAAGACGCTGCAGGTGGCATGCGCCCCACGCGCGACAGGCTGCCCCCCCGCGCCCTGCGCTACAGCCTTGCCGTCGCCGGTCGAATGGGAACGCGCGCTGGCCGCGCGCGTGCTGGAACGCGATCCGGACGCGCCGTTTGCGCCGATATTCGACGCCGACAATGGCGTGGCGGTATTGCGCCAGCTGGTCGCGGCGGTGCGCAGCGGGACCGTGGTCGATTCGATGACGCTCAGTTACCGCCTGATCGTCCTGAGCCTGGGCGAGCCGGCCTTTTTGTCGCTGCTGCGGGCATTCTGGAAAACCCGCCCGCCCGAGCCGTTTGCGACCGAGGAAGCGCTCAATTTCGCCGAGTTCCTGCGCGCCCAGGCGCTCCCGATACCGCATCTGGGCGAGGTGCTGGCCTTCGAACTGGCGTCGCACCAGGTGCGCATGTACGCGCAGCGGAAAACCGTGCGCTTCACCTGTTCGCCGCTGCCCCTGCTGATGGCCCTGCGCCACGCGCGCATGCCCGATTTTGCCGACCATGGCGAATTTGCGCTGACCATCGAGCCGCAAGGCCGCTGACGGGCGCCGGCCTCAGCGCGCCTGGCGCCGCACCAGTTCGATCTCGAACAGCCGCGGCCACAGCTTGCCGGTGACGAACAGGCGCTTTTTCTTGCTGTCGTAGGCGATGCCGTTGAGGACATCGACCGTCGCGCCGGCGCGGCTTTTTTCGTCCAGCAGGCCGGCCAGGTCGATCCAGCCGACCACCTTGCCGCTGGCGGGGTCGATGCGCGCGATCACGTCCGAACCCCACACATTCGCATACAGCTCGCCGTCGATCCATTCCATTTCGTTAAGGCGGTCGATCGGCTTGCCCTCGGCCGTGACCTGGATGCGGCGCACTTCCGCCAGCGTCCCGGGATTGAGCACGCGAATGACGGCGGTGCCGTCGCTCATGAACACATCGCTGCCGTTGCTGGCCAGCCCCCAGCCTTCGCCGGGATACGAAAACGTCTGCTTCATCTTCAGCGTTGCCTTGTCGAACACGAAGCCGACGCGCGAGGTCCAGGTCAGGCCGACGATGGTGTTGCCGACATCGGTAATGCCTTCCGCAAAGTAGTCGGCCGCGATATCGGTCTTCATCAGCACCTTGCCGGTTTTCAGGTCGGTCTTGCGGACCGAGGACTTGCCGTTCAGGCCGGTGCTTTCGTACAAAACGCCGTCGCTATAGAACAAGCCCTGGGTGAACGCGTCCGGATCGTGCGGATAGCTGTTCTTGACGATGAAGCCGTACACGGGAATCGCAGCCTGCGCCGCGCCGGCGCCGGCCAACAGCAAAGCGGCGGCCAAAATGGTCAATCTCTTCAAATAACACCTCGGGTCGGATCGATGAAACAGCCGTCTGACCGTTTCTCAAGGCATGAATACTAATACAATTGTGCCAGCACGGCGCCGCAAGCACGGGCGCTGCCGAAAAATCGATCACTCGCCATGGGAGTCCTGCTTGAACATTCGTGATGCCAGCGCCGCCGACGCGGCCGACATTGTCGCCATCTATAACCACTACATCCTCACGACCACCATTTCGTTCGAAGAAGAAAGCGTCAGCGCCGACACCATGGCTGGCCGCATCGCGGACATCCAGGGCGGCGGCCACCCCTTCCTGGTCCTGACCGAGGGCGACACCCTCGTCGGCTATGCCTACGCCACCAAATGGCGCGCGCGCCGCGCCTACCGCTTTGCCGTCGAAAGCTCGGTTTACCTGCAACCCGGCAACGGCGGCAAGGGCCACGGCGCCGCACTGTACACCGCTTTGCTGGCGCGCCTGGCCGATGACGGCTTTCATATGGTCATCGGCGGCATCGCCCAACCGAACCCGGCCAGCGTGGCGCTGCACGAAAAGTTCGGCTTCAGGAAGGTCGCGCATTTCAGCGACAGCGGCTTCAAATTCGGGCGCTGGATCGACGTCGGGTACTGGGAATTGAAACTGAAGGACGCGTAAAAGGCGACCAACGATCTGCCGGTAGCGGTTTCCCTTGGGACTGATAGTATGCAAATTGCCAGGTTTGCAAGCCAAGGAAAATTGGATGGACGTCTTTTTGTTATTGCTATCGGTCGCCTTCTACGCGCACTTCCTCAGTGCGCGCAAGGCATTTCGACGGCGCGCCGATGCGCTGGAAAGCCAGCTCGCCGACCTGCGCTCGCAAGTCGCGCAGCTCAGGGACGACGCGGGCCGGCGCCCGCCGGGCGCGCAAGCGACGCCAGCGCCCGTACAGCCTAGCCTGGCGCGCAATGCGGCGCATGCCGCTTCCGCCCCCATCGCGCCGCCGACACCGCCTGTCCCGCCCGCCGCCCCAGTTGCCCCCGCCGCCCCAGCTGCCCCAGCTGCGGCACCGGCTCGCGCGGCGCCGGCCGTCGCGCCCCTGCCGCCCCAGCCTGCCGAGGCAGCGCCTGCCCCATCGCGCCCTGCTCCGCGCCCTACTCCGCGCCCGCAGCGCGACAGCGCCGCCCGCACGTGGTTCATGGCGGCCAAGACATGGCTGTTCACCGGCAACCTGGTCGCCAAGCTCGGCTTGCTGATCCTGTTTATCGGCGTTAGTTTCCTGCTCAAATACGCGGCCGAACGCACCGTCGTGCCGATCGAACTGCGCCTGGCCGGCATCGTCATTGCCGACATCGCCTTGCTGGTGTGGGGCTGGCGTATCCGCGACAGCCGGCGCGGCATCGGCCTGCCGGTCCAGGGCGCGGCCCTGGGCATCCTGATGCTGGTCACCTTCGGCGCGTTCCGGATCTACGGACTGATTCCAAGCGGCATGGCGTTCGGCCTGCTGTTCGCCCTGACCTTGTTCACCTGCCTGCTGGCAGTGCTGCAAAATGCCTTCTGGCTGGCCGTGTTCGGCATTTCCGGCGGCTTCCTGGCGCCGGTCATGACCTCCACCGGCCAGGGCAGCCATATCGCGCTGTTCTCCTACTACAGCTTGCTAAACGCCGGCATCCTCGGCATTGCCTTCAAGCGCGCCTGGCGCACGCTCAACCTGATCGGCTTCGCCTTCACCTTCGTCATCGGCAGCGCCTGGGGCGTGTTGCGTTACGCGCCAGAACACTATCTGTCGACGCAGCTGTTCCTGATCCTGTTCGTGCTCTTCTACGTCGCCATCGCGATTGCCTACGCCACGCGCCAGGCGCCGGCGCTGAAAAACTACGTCGACGCCACCCTGGTGTTCGGCGTGCCGCTGGTCGCCTTCGGCCTGCAGTACGGCATGGTCAAGGACAGCCGATTCGGGGTGGCATTCTCGGCGCTCGGCCTGGGCCTGTTCTATACCACCGTCGCCCTGCTCATGTGGCGGCGCGGCAAACAGAACTTCAGGCTGCTGGTCGAATCCTTCCTGGCCATGGGCCTGGTCTTCGGCACGCTGGCCCTGCCTTTCGCCCTGGACGGACGCTGGACCTCGGCCGCCTGGGCGCTGGAAGGCGCCGGCGTGGTCTGGGTCGGCCTGCGCCAGCGCCAGGCCCTCACTTGCGCCTTCGGGCTGCTGGTGCAGGCCGGCGCCTGGATCGCCTTCCTTGCGGCCACGACCGGCATGAGCGACGCGGCCGATGCCAATCTGTGGCTCGGCTTCCTGCTGCTGACCGGAACCGCTTTCCTGATGGCCACCAATTTCCGCGCCCGCGCCGCCGACCTGCCGTCGCCGCTGCCGGCCTGGCTGGCCGGCGCCTTCCTGACGGTGGCGGCGATCTGGCTGGTCGCCGGCGCCTGGACCGAAGCGATTCTGCGTACCGACGGCGGCGTCCTGACCAGCCTGCTGGCCGCCAGCGCGCTGGCGGCATCGGCGCTTCTCGCGCTCGTCGCCAGGCGCATGCAGTGGCCGCTGGCGCGCACCCTGGCGCTGATCGTGCAGGCGGTGACGGGCGCCCTGCTTGCGCTGCTGATCTGCGTCATGCTGCTGCTCGCATGGACCCAGGACAAGAACCTGTTCGACACGCCCTTCCTGGCCGCGCTGCTGATCTTTGCCGGCGCCATCTTCAGCAGCTGGGCCATGCAGCGCGGGCCGCAGCCGCAGCAGCCGGCACTGTCGCAAGCCATGCTGCTGTGGTCGGCCGCGTGGTGGTACGGGCCGGTACTGATGGTGTTGTGCGCATGGCTGAACCGCCGCTACCAGCTGATCGGCGGCGGCGGCACGCCCGACGGCGCCGCCGTGTCGGCCTACGGCGTGGCACTGGCCTTGTCGGCGCTGGCCTTCGCGGCGGCCGCACAGCGCCTGGCCTGGCCGGCGTTGCGCTGGCTGAGCGCCGTCGCCTGGGCCGGCCTGCTGGCGGCCAGCGTCTGGATCCTGGCGCTCCTGTACGGCGGCGACACGGTGTCGCTCGAAGCCGGCCTGGCGCTGGCCTGTCTATGGCTGAGCTCGGAATACATGCTCAGGCGCTGGCCGGCCAATGGCTGGGCCGTGGTCGAGCCCTGGCTGCAAGCCCTGCACACGGTGCGCACCGCCGGCCCGTGGCTGATGATCTGGCCGGCCGTCTCGATCGCCGTATCGCGCTGGCTGTATGGCGTCGACGACGCCGACGCCCTGCTGCTCGGCATGGCCGGCTGGCAGACCAGCGGCAGCTGGGCGCGCTTCATCCCGGCCTGGCTGATGATGCTCGCCATCATGTGGATGATCGGCCGCGCGCGCGCCGCCAAATGGCCTGCGGCGCCGGTCGCCGCCTGGCACCGCGGCGTGCTGATTCCGCTGGCGACCGGCTGGTCGCTGTTGCTGGCTGCCGTGTGGAACCTGAGCCAGGATGGCGCCATGACGCCGCTGCCCTATCTGCCCGTGCTCAATCCGCTCGACCTGACCAGCGGCTTCGCCATGGTGCTGGCGGTGGCCTGCTACCGCATGTGCCTGGCTGATGCGCGCAGCGGGGCGGACCGCCTGCCGCTGGCGCGCGTACCCACGGCGCTGGCCTGGGCCGGCTACGCCTGGTTCAACCTGATGCTGCTGCGCACGGCGGCGCATTATCTGGGCATCCCGTATGACTTTGAACAGCTGTTCGGCTCGCAGTTCATCCAGGCCATGCTGTCGCTGGTGTGGAGCGTGTCGGCGCTGCTGCTGATGTGGCGCGCGGCACAACAGGCGTCGCGCAAGCAATGGGTGGTCGGCGCGGTGCTGCTCGGGCTGGTGGTCGGCAAGCTGTTCCTGGTCGACCTGTCGGCTGTCGGCGGGGTGGCGCGCATCGTCAGCTTTGTCGGGGTCGGCTTGCTGATGGTCGTGATCGGCTATATTGCACCGTTCCCAACGCAACAAGAAACAGCGCCGCCAGTGGCGGCGCAATGAACCAAGGATCCATGCCGATGTCGAACCTATCCCTGGCTGCGCTGTGCCTGGCGGCGCTGGCTGCCACAGCTTCTCCCCTGGCGGCGGCCAAGGCCCCGGCCAGCGACGTGCCGGCAGACTACCGTTACGCCTTGCCCCTCACCGTCGGCGGCAGGGAGTCGGTGGTCCAGTTGCGCCTTCCCAAGGACGTGTACCTGCACGCCCGCACGGCGGACTTGCGCGATGTGCGCCTGTTCGATGCGCTAGGCAACAAGTTGCCGTTCAGCTTGCAGGAACCGATGCCACGGCCCGAGCGGTCGCGGCGCGACCTGCCGGTGCGCCTGTTCGGGGTGCGGGCGGCGCGCCCGGCCGGGCCCGTGGGCGAGATGGACATCGACGTGCGGCGCTCCGGCGATGGCACGGTGCTGTCGGTCAGCACAAGCACGCGGCCGGCCGCGCCGGAGGCGGCCGATGGCATCGACACGCTGGTGCTCGACCTCGGCGCGGCCGCCACCACCGCCGCCATCGATGCGCTGCGCTTCAGCTTGCCTGCCGGCGTGAGCGGCTACAGTGCGCGCGTGGCGCTGGAAGTGAGCGACGATCTCACGCGCTGGGACGCGGTCGGCGAGAGCGAGCTGTCCTGGCTGGTCAACGAGCGCAAGGAAACCCTGGCCAGCGCCCGCATGGAATTCGACGCGCGCGCCTTTCGCTATGCGCGCCTGAGCTGGCGCCAGGGCAGGCCGCTGCGCTTCGCGTCGATCACCGCCGAGTCGCCCCTCGATACCTGGGTCGCGCCGCAGCTGGAACGCCTGGTGATCGAGCCCGGACCGGGGCGCTTCCCAGGAGACCATGTGTATCCGGCCTCGCTGGCGATTCCCGTGCAGCGCATCGGCCTCGACCTGGGCGAGCAGAACGCGGTGGTGCCGGCCCAGCTCGGCCATTACGTGGAATTGCCCGACCGCCAGGCAGGCAAGGCCAGCACCTGGCACTTTGCACCGCTGGCGGCCGCGACGTTCTATCAGTTGACCCAGGGCAGCAAGCGCCGCGCCTCGGGCGAGATCAGCATTCCACCGGCGCACCGGGCCGAGTGGGTGCTGCGGACGCAAGCGGCCGGCGTGGCTGCGCCGCGCCTGCGCCTGGCCTGGACGCCGTCCACGCTGGTCTTCCTGGCCAACGGCAAGCCGCCCTACCGGCTGGCCTTCGGACGGGCCGACGCCAGGCCGGCCGCCGTGGACCTGACGCAGGTCGCGCCCGGGTTCAGCGCGGCGGAAATTGCAAGCCTCGGCAACGCGGTGGCCGGGCCGCTGGAAACGCGCACGGCCGCTGTGTCGGACGGGCCTGGGGCGGCGGAACAAGCCGCCGCCGCCGCGCGCATGCGCCTGTTCGCCCTGTGGGGCGCCCTGCTGGCCGGCGTCGGCGTGCTCGGTTTCATGGCGTGGCGCCTGATCAGGCAGATGAGATAGAACGGCCGCTTGCGGCAGCGCTCAGGTGAACAACAGCGAAACGCAATGCAGCGTCAGCCCGACCAGTCCGCCGACGATGGTGCCGTTGATGCGGATATATTGCAGGTCGCGCCCCACATGCAGCTCGAACTTGCGCGAAATGGTTTCCGCATCCCAGCTGCGGATCACGCGCCGCACCAGGGCGATGATCAGCTCGCGCTTGGCGACGATGGTCTCGGCCGCGAAGGTGCGCAGCCAGTCGTTGATGCGCGTCTGGATCGCCGGATTGCGCTCCAGTGCGCGGCTGAAGGCCTGCAAGGCCGTTTGCAGATGGGCCGACAGCTGCGAATCGTCCGACTCGGCATCGGCCAGCAAGCGGTCGCGCACATCTTCCCACACCTGGCCCACATAGGTGCGGAACAGCGGATGATTCAGGCTGCTTTCGAGCAGGGCACGCAGTTTTTCCTCGTATTCCGGCGAATGCGCGAGATTGTCGATCAGCTCTTCGGTGGCGGCCTGGAAACGGACGCGCCATTCGCTGTCTTCGCCGCGGATCTCTTCCAGCGTATTGTGCACCCCTTCCATCAGGCGCTCGTAGAATTTTTCGTCTATGGCGCGCGGCAACCAGCGCGGGCTATGATCGTGCACCTTCTGGCGGATGTACGGACGGTGCGCCTCCAGCGCGCCGGACACCAGTTCCAGCAAGCGCTCCAGCAGCACATGATGCTGGCGTCCCGCCACCAGCACCGAGAGCACCTGTGACAGGATCGGCGCCAGCTTGACGTCCTGCAAGGCCCCCGACAGCGCTTCGCGCAGGAAACCGGCGGCATCCTTGTCGTCGATCATGCGCAGCAGCACCGGTACCGCGCTGACAGCCTGGTCGGCCACGGCGCGGCTGTTGTCCGGCTGAGCCAGCCAGTGCGCGGCCGAGCCGGCGAAGTCGATGCGCACCAGTTCGGCATGCACCACCTCGTAGCTCATGAAATTCGTTTCGAGAAAATTGCCCAGGTTCTCGCCGATCTTTTCCTTATTCGTCGGAATGATGGCGGTATGCGGGATGGGCAAGCCCAGCGGGTGGCGGAACAGGGCGGTCACGGCGAACCAGTCGGCAATCGCGCCGACCATGGCCGCTTCCGCGAACGCGGCCACGAAAGCGAAGGCCGCGTGGCGCGGCTCGAGCAGGCGCGCGGCAACGAACACCAGCGCCATCGCCACCAGCAGGCCGGTGGCGATCAGGCGCATGCGCGTCAACCCTGCCTGCTGTTCGCTTTCACGCACGGAGCGGGGCGGGATCAGAGCTTGATCGTGCCGTGTTCGCCCGGTTCCACCTCGGGCGTGGAGCCGGTGAGGACGGCCTTGGCCATCTCGAACAGGCTGACCACCTTGCCGGCGTTCGAATCCCAGTATTCGGCGCTGGAAGACACCACGCGCACCAGCACGACATGCGGATCATCCGGGCCGTGCGGATACCAGGCCTGGACCGCCGGGTTCCACATGGCCTTGATCCTGGCGCGGTCGACGATGCGCTCGGCGCGGCCGCTGACCGACACGTAGGTGTGGTCGTCCGGTTCGGCGAAGCTGACATTGACTTCCGGACGGGAAACGATGTCTTCCCACAGTTCGGTATCGGTCGAGGTGTAGAACCAGAGGTTGCCGTCGGCATCGGTTTCCTGGTTGGTCATCGGACGGCTGACCAGGCGGTTCTGCTCGTTAACGGTGGTGAACATGGCGAAGCGAATCGACTTGATCTTGGACTTCAACTCAGCCACTTGATCGGAATGGTTATATGCTGACATGGGCTTTTCCTTCACGCAGTTCTAGGTTATTAAGAAACTGTATCGTAATCGTAATACCCATGTGCTTCTGTGCGCAAGCGAACGTATGGCACAGCATGGCTCAGCGGGATCGTGAGGTCCCCAGATGCGCCACATACCAGTCCAGCGCTTCCTTCAAGCCGTCTTCCAGGCGGTGCGTCGGCTGGTAGCCGAGCAGGCGTGCCGCTTTCGAAATATCGGCTTGCGAATGGCGCACGTCGCCGGCCCGGAATGCGCCGTATTCCGGCCGGTAACCGTCCAGATGGGCAAAGCGGCCGGCCAGCAGCCCATGCATCATCGCGAACAGCTCGTTCAGGGTGGTGCGCGCGTTCACCGCCACGTTATAGACCTGGTTGACCGCCGCGCGGTCGTCGACCAGGCTGGCCAGCAGATTGGCCTGCACCACGTTGTCGATGAAGCAGAAATCGCGGCTGCTGTCGCCATCGCCGTTGATGCGCAGCGGGCGGTTGTGGATCATGGCGTCAAACCACTGCGGAATCACGGCCGCGTAGTCGCCGCGCGGGTCCTGGCGCGGGCCGAACACATTAAAGTAGCGCAAGCCGATGGCATCGGTCGCGTAACAGCGGGCGAACATGTCGGCATACACTTCATTGACGTGTTTGGTCAGCGCATACGGCGAGAGCGGCCGGCCGATGTGCTCTTCCACCTTGGGCAGGTCGGGATGGTCGCCGTAGGCGGCGCTCGACGCCGCGTAGACGAGGCGCCGCACGCGGGCGTCGCGCGCGGCCACCAGCACGTTCAGGAAGCCGATCAGGTTGACGTCGCTGGTAAGGATCGGATCGGCGATCGAGCGCCCGACCGATCCGAGCGCAGCCTGGTGCAGCACGATATCGACGCCCTGGCAGGCGCGCCGGCAACTGTCGAGGCAGCGGATATCGCCCTCGATGAAGTCGAATCGCGCCCAGGCCGAGGCCGGCACCACGGCGCGCACCTGCGCCAGGTTGGCGCGGTACCCGGTCATCAGATTATCCAGGCCGGTCACGCGCTGGCCCAGGCCGAGCAGGGTTTCCAGCAGATTCGAGCCGACAAAACCGGCCACGCCCGTGATCAGCCAGTGGTGTCGCGTCTCGCGCAGGCCGGACAAGGCCAGCTGGTAAGCGCTGTTTTCGGGGGGGCTTTGCATCGACATCTCCAGGCAGTGCAGACAGCACCAGGGCGCATCGGCCAGGGTGCAACGATCGGCCAGCCGGCGTCAGGCACGCCGGCATCTCAGGAAATTCTACGGAGCATGGCCAGGAAAATTTTTGATTCTGAGCAACATCATGCCGATCGGCGCGCCATTTCCACAGATGAAGAATATTGACGCGACACAATGACCTGCTGCGCCGACTCCCTACCCTAGGCAAGATGCCAGTGCGCTGGCGCATCAGGAGAAACGCCATGTCCCGTACGATTTCCCGCTTGCCGCGTCCCTTGGCTGCGGCCGCCATCGCCCTTGCCCTGCTCTTTGCCGCCGTGCTCGGCGCATGCAAGTCGGGCGACCCCGCCGCCCTGGTGGCCGAGGCCCGCCGGCACAGGGCCAACGGGGATTTGCGGGCGGCGGTGATCGTGCTCAAGAATGCGATCCAGCTGGATGGCGCCCACCGCGACGCCCGCCTTCTGCTGGGCGAGGTCTATCTGGCGCAAGGCGACGCGCCCTCGGCCGACAAGGAATTGCGGCGCGCGCGCCAACTCGGCGCGGCCGCGCCGGGACTGCAACTGCTGCTGGGCAGGGCCATGCTGATGCAGGGCCAGCACGAGCGCGTGCTGGCCGAAATCGGCCCGGCGGCCCCGGCAGCCGAGCTTCCCGCCATCCTGGCCCTGCGCGCCAACGCCCATCTCGGCAGCGGCGACAAGGCGCGGGCCGACGCGCTGTTCGCGCAGGCGCTCGGCCTGCAAGCGAACCTGCCGGAGGCCCTGCTCGGCCTGGCCCGCATCGCGCTGGACGGTAACCGGGACGCCGAGGCCGCCGCCCTGGTCGCGCGGGCATTGGCCGCCCATCCCGACGACGTCGAGTGCCTGCGTTTCCATGCCGACTTGCGGCGGGCCGCCGGCCGGCCGGCAGAGGCACTGGCCGCGCACGAGCGCATCCTGGCCTTGCAACCTTACAATGTGCAAGCCCGGCTCGACGTGGCCACGCTGCACATCGATGGCGCGCGTTTCAGCGACGCGCGCCAGGCGATCGCCGCCGCCCGCAAGCTGGGCGGCGCCTCGCTCGCGGTGCTGTACGCCGACGCCATGGTCGACTTCCGCGAGCACAAGCTGAAATCCGCCCTGGCATCGCTGCAGCAGGTGCTGCGCGTGGCGCCGGACTACTACCCCGCCATCCTGCTCGCCGGCGCGGTGCAGTCGGGGCTGGGCGCGACGGGACAGGCGGAACAGCACTTGCAGAAGTTTCTTGCAGCCTATCCCGGCGACCTGTATGCCACCAAGCTGATGAGCGCCCTGCACGTGCGCGCCGACGCTCCCCAGTCCGCGCTCGCGCTGCTCACCCCCTTGCTGGCCCGGTATCCCGCCGATGTCGAACTCCTGACGCTGGCCGGTGAAGCGAACTTGCGCGCGCGCCGCTTTGACGCGGCCAGCGTGCTCTTCGAACAAGCGCTGGCGCTCGCTCCGGACGGCGCCGCCCTGCACACCTCGCTGGCATTGAGCCGCCTGGGCAGCGGCGACACGGGACGCGCGCTGGCGGAACTGGAACGTGCCTCGGCGCTCGACGCCGGCGGGCCGCGCACCGGTTTGCTGCTGGTCATGGCGCATCTGCGCGCCAACAAGCCCGACAAGGCGCTCGCCGCTGTGCAGGACATGGAACGGCGCGGCGACAATCCGCTGGTCCAGAACCTGAAAGGCGGCATCCACCTGGCGCGGCGCGATGCCCGTCTGGCCCGGGCCAGTTTCGACAAGGCCTTGCTGCTGGAACCGCTCTACCTGCCCGCGCTCGCCAATCTCGCCCAACTCGACCTGGTCGAACGCAAGCCGGCCGCTGCCCGCCAGCGCTACGAAGCGGCGCTGCGGAAGGCGCCGCGCAACACCGCGCTGCTCGACGCGCTGGCCGGCCTGGCGCAACGCGAAGGCAGGGCCGCCGACGCCGTCGCCTTGCTCGAGCGCGCCCGCCAGATCGAGCCAGACTCCCTGCCGCTCGGTTTACGGCTTGCCGACCTGTATGCCCGCGCGGGCAGCAAGGACAAAGCCCTGCGGCTGGCGCGCACGCTGCAGACGGCCAATCCGTCGAATCCGCAAGCGGCGGCGATGCTCGCCCAGGCCCACGTGCTCAAGCAGGACCTGGACGCCGCCATCGAGGCCTACGGCCGCCTTGCGGCCCTGCTCCCGGCCTCGCCCGCGCCGCTGCTGCGGATGGCCAGCCTGCATAGCGAAAAGCAGGATGATGGCGCCGCGCTGGCCCTGCTGCGCCAGGCGCTCACCATCGAGCCCGCCTCGTTCGAAGCCCAGATGACCATGATCAACATCCTGCTGCGGCAAAAGAACTACGCCGAAGCGCGTAGCGTCGCCCTGGACGCCCAGCAGCGCGCACCGGCGTCGGCGAGCGGCTACAAGCTCGAAGGCGACGTCCACGCCGCCCAGGGCCAGCACGCTGCGGCGCTCGGCGCATGGGAACGCGCCTTTTCCCGCAAGCCCGACGGCGCCTTGCTGATCCAGATCAACGGCGCCCTCAGGGCGCTCGGCCGCAGCGCCGAGGCGGATGCGCGCATGGCCGCCTGGTTCAGGGAGCATCCAGCCGACGTGCCCGCACGCCTTTACTACGCCAGCAGCAAGCTGGTCGCGAACGACCACAAGGGCGCCATCGCCCATCTGGAAGCGGTGCTCAACGCCGATCCCGACAACGTTATTGCGCTCAACGACCTTGCCTGGGCTTGCCAGCAGGCGGGCGATGCGCGCGCCCTGGCGTACGCCGAGCGTGCGCACGCGCTCGCGCCAGGCAACCCGGCCGTGCTCGACACGCTCGGCTGGATCGATGTCGAGCGCGGCAACCTGGCGCGCGCCCTGCCCTTGCTGCGCAAAGCCAATTCCCTGGCGCCGGCCGCGGGCAACATCCACTTCCACCTGGGCACGGCGCTTGCGCGCTCGGGCGACAAACGGGCGGCGCGGCGCGAACTCGAACGCTTGCTGGCGCAACCGCAGCGTTCGGCCCATCATGAACAGGCCGCCGCGCTGCTGCGCACCTTGTAGAGCGGCGGCCAGCGCGATCCCGCCGCTGGGCGCTTCGCATGGGCGCCTTGGGCAGCTGGGCGCTTCGCATGGACGCCCTGGCTGGCGTTTCCGCCTGGCGGCCGGAGCGCCTGTTGTTCCGGCCGGCGTGAGGTCTCCGCGCCATGCTTGCTCCTGGCGTGCCGGCCGCTACAGCTGGCGTGCCCGTGCTCGCGCCGCATCCGCGCCGCGCCGCCTGCGGTCGATGGCGCGTGGCGCAAGCGCGCTTACGCCCGCCCCGGCTCGTAACGTCCCGGCGCAATGATGCCGGCGGGATCGAGCGCAGCCTTGATCCGCGCCACCGTTTTCCAGTACACATCGCCGTGCGGGTCGAGCTGCCCCATCGACTGGTTGCCGACCCGATAGGGAATATAGCCGGCGCCCATCACGCTGTCGAATACCGCCTGGTAGCACGCCATGGCGCTCCCCGCTTCATCCGCATCCTCCTTGTCGTAGGCAATCGTCAACACCGCACCGAGCGCGCGCTCGTTGATCATGCTGAACGTGACAAACAGATCGAAACCATGCACGGCGAACAGCGGTTCGACCAGCGCATGCAACGCCATCACGTCGGCCCCGCGCATGGGCAGCACCGGCGAGATCCACAACATGCCGCAATTGTCCTGCGCCGGGTCGGCCCGGTGCGGAAATCCGGCCGGCAGCGCCGCGCGCCGCCGCCAGTAGGCGCCCGCGAGAAAGCGCCCGTTCGGTTTGCCCCGATTCATCGCGAGCAGCGCTTCGCCGAGCGCGACCTGCGCGCGCAGGCGCTGTCCGGCGCGCGACGTACCGAGCAGGCGTGCCAGCATCCCACCCCAGCGCAGCTTGCGTTCGCTCAAGAACGCCGTGCGCGCCCGCGTCGCGCGCAGGGCGTTCTTGAGCGCCGCACGCGCCGCCGCCACCTGCGCGGCGCTGCCATGCAGCGCGCCCGACACGGTCCACGCGCCGACCGCCGCCGCCGCGCGCAGGGTGCCACGCACGTCCGGCGGCAGGCAGGACCGGTCCGGCGCCAAGGAACGCGGAAACACGCGTCCGCCCGAAATCACGCGCAGATCGTTACCGATATGAACAATGCTGCGCAAGGTGCCATTCATGCGCAGCGGACGCAACGCGTCGACCACCGCAGCGATCTCCTCATGTTCAGACACCGTGCACAGAAAATGGTTCACGCAATCGGCGGCCGGCATCAGCCAGATGCCGATGCGCGTCACGATGCCGAAGTTCGATTGGGTGAACATGCCATCGATGAACGGCCCCACGCCGTAAGGAAACAGGTGCGTCGCGCGGGCGCCCGGATAGTGCCCGAAGCCGGTTTCGAGCACCTCGCCGCTGGCCAGCACGACCCGCATGCCGGCAACGTGCTGCAGGCGGTTGCCATACGGCGAGTGGCCGAAGCCCCGTTCCAGGATATTGCCCATGAAGCTGGTGTCGGGACCGGCGCCGGTGCAGTCGATCCACCAGTCGAGTTTCTCGGCCTGTAAATAGTCCGACAACTGCTGCTGGGTCACGCCGGGCTCGATCACCGCATAGCCGAGCTCGGCATCGACGGCGACGATCCGGTTCATCCGTCCCAGGTCGACGATCAGCTGGGCCTCGCCCACCGCGCAGGCGTCGCCGTATCCCCAGTTGCGGCCGGTGCTGAGCGGATACAGGGGCAAGCCCAGCTCCGCGCCCAGCCGCACCACGCCCACCACCTCGGCCTCGGTGGCCGGCGCCACCACCGCCAGCGGCGTGGTGGCGCGCGCGGCGGTGCTGCAGCGGTAGCGCCGCAGCGCGTCGAGCTCCGCGCTGGCATGCGCATGGCCGACGATGGCGCGCAAGGCGGCCAGCACCCGGTCTTGCCCGAGCGCGGCGCCGTCCGGCCCGCCGTGTCGGCATATCTGCTCATCGAGAATCCGCATCGCCCCCCCGTGTCAGTCATGTCCGCCGCGCAGGCGCGCGCTGATGCCCGGCTCGTCCCACAGCGGAAAAAAATAGGGATAGAAGGAGCGCTCGTCGCCATGCTGCTCCATCAGGCCGCCCCATTTGCGGATCTGCACGCCCATCTGGTCGAGCGGCAGGCGCAGCAGCACCGCCGGCGCCCCGACCCGGCTGCACGGACGCTCGCCGCCGAAATCGCTGAAACCGAGCATGCGCTTGTAGAACATCACATGGCGCGGATTGACTTCGATCACGTAATCGCTGAACCCGTGCAGCTTGTGCGAATACAGGTAAGAAATATGAATCAGTGCGGCGAACACGCGCTTGCTCACGCCCTTGTCGATCGCCAGGCGCGACGGCTCGCACAGGCGCCGGCCCTGGCTGCGCAGCGCATCGAGCCTGTCGCGAAAATTGTCATCGGCCGGCAGGCCGAATTCGCTGTCCAGGCACAAGCTCATGGTACCGACCAGTTCGCCGCCGGTCTCGGCATACAGGGTCACCTTGTTCGGATCGTGTTGCAGACTGGGCTCGAAGGCGTAACCGCGCCAGCCATACATCTTGCGGATCAGCAGGCTGGCAGCCTCGCGCCGCCCGGCCGAATTGGCCAGGCGGATATGGAAAACCTGCATCTCCCGCCCGGGCTCGGGCAACGCCGGCGGCGTCGCGCACGGTTGCGGCGCGCGCAGGCAGGCCGGCATTTCGAACGTTGCAATCGGTAGCTCGTCTTGAAACATGGTTGTCATCCTTCCACGTGATCGCGCAGTCCGCCTGTCGGTCCGCACGCAAAGTTGTGTAGGTCAGACAGGGCCATCGGGACGGAAGTTCGCACAGTCGGACAAGACATTGTTCTGCGACAAACGCGCGACGTCGGGAAATTTTGCATGCCTGCCAGCACCCATCAAGACTGCTGAGCTCGAATTCGCAAGTCGTTGATTACACAGATGAATTCGTGCTGGCACGCTTGCTGCATACAGGGTTGGCACGGCGGCGCCGCCAGCTGTCGACGCTACCCCACCTGATCCCCACCGGAGAGTTAACTATGAAACTAGTCCCGACATCCCTGATGAAACATGCGGCGATTGCCGGTCTCTGCCTGGCCGCCATGAACGGCGCGCGCGCCGATGCGTTTGCCCAGGCCGTCCTCGTGATCGACAATTTCCGCCTGCTCCATTCCAGCGGTGCTGCCTTCAAGTCGACGGATTTCACGATGCTCGACGGCACCAACTCGGCCCATGCCACCGCCTCCCTGAACGGCGTCGCGTCGACCGCGATCCCGCAAAACCGCGGCATCCTGAGCGGCACCGGTCCCGATGTGGCGCACCAGTTCGTCGGCCTGCCCAATCCGCCGCGCGCGGAAAACAATTTCACCGCCTTTTCCGGGACGCCGCCGGTGCCGGGCACCTTCGGCTACGCCGACCAGAACATGACCGGCAGCGCCATGAGCATCGGGGCCCAGCAGGCCGGCGTACGCGCCGAAACCCGCGCCGACGCTTCCCTCGCCAACGATGGCGAGGCCGCCGGCGACTCCGACGTCGGCACCTCGACCGCGTTCAACTTCATGCTCGGGGTGGGTGAAAGCATCACCTTCGCCTTCGACGGCACGCCGTTCACCCAGGCCTATGCCAGCACCGGTAGCGGCATGGAAACGAACGCCATCGCGCGCCTGTCGTGGAGCGTGAACATCATGAACCTGCAGACCGGCCAGATGGTGTTCGCCTACCAGCCGGGTGAGCTCAACGGCTACGGCAACGTCAGCCGCACCGACAGCTTCCCCGGCATGTCGACCTACAACCCCGGCAAGCTCAGCTTCACGGCCACCACGCCCATGCTCAAGGCGTCGGAAACCTACCAGCTGACCATCAACCAGACCACCCTCGCCAATGCCCTGCAGGATACGGTCGCGGTGCCGGAACCGGGCAGCCTGGCGATCTTCGGCCTCGGCCTGCTGGGCATGTCGCTGATGGCGCGGCGCCGCAACTAGGCCGGCCATGAAGACAAGAAGAACAAGATGGCCGTGCCGTTCCCGGCCGATCCAGGGCCCGCAGCCGCTGCTGCGCGGTCGGCGCCGGCTGGGGATGCGGGCGTCGGACCGCCCCGGAGGACCCTGATGCGCGGCTCGCAGTCAGCCGCCATTTTTCCGGTCAGGAGCGCGCCTGACCGGGCAGTTTTTTTGGTGCGGACAGGCGCCGCGCCCATGCGCTTTTTAATTTTGACGCCAATCAACGCGTCACTGATCAGCGGGAACCACAAGTTTCCACGGACATATAATCGAACGAGTAGTGAAGCTGGCAGTGTCGCTTCCGATCGCCGCCCGACTTACGGAGACCAACACGATATGGAGGACTTCATCAGCCAGTTGCTGCTGCATGTACGGGGCATCTGGAAATATCGCTGGCTCGCCATCGGCACCATGTGGGTCGTGGCAGGGGTGGGCTGGGTGGTGGTGCTGCGCCTGCCGAACGATTACCAGAGTTCGGCGCGCGTGTTTGTCGACACCCAGAGCATCCTCAAGCCGCTGATGGCCGGCATGACCAGCATTCCGAACGTACAGCAGCAGGTATCGATCATGAGCCGCACCCTGCTCAGCCGGCCGAACCTGGAACGCGTGCTGCGCATGGTCGACCTCGACGTCGACGCCACCAGCGCGCGCCAGCGCGAACACCAGATCGACGAGCTGGCCCTGCGCCTGAAGATTTCCGGCACCAGCACCAACGATATCTACTCGATCAGCTACGCAGGCGACAACCCCAGGCAGGTGCACGACGTGGTGCAATCGCTGCTGACCATCTTCCTCGAAGGCAGCTTCAAAGGCAAGAAGGCCGACTCGCAGCAAGCCATCCGCTTCATCGACGAGCAGATCAAGAGCTACGAACAGCGCCTGGTGGCGGCCGAAAACACGGTCAAGGAATTCAAGCTGCGCAACAGCGCGCTGCTGCCGCGCCAGGGCGTCGATTACAGCGCCCAGCTGGCCATCGCCAGCGACGCGCTCAGCACCGCGCGCATCGACCTGCTCGAAGCGGAGCAGGCGCGCATCGCAATCCAGGCGCGCATCAATGGCGATCCGCTTCCGGCCGGGGCCGATCCGCGCCCGCGCGCCATCGTCAATCCCGACATCGACGCGCGCATCGCCGCCATCAACAAGAATCTCGACACCCTGCGCCTGCAATACACCGACCTGCATCCCGACGTGGTCGGCGCGCGCCGCCTGCTGGCCCAGCTCGAAGCGCGCAAGATCGAGGAAAGCAAACTGGCCGCGCGCGACGCCGACCCGGGGCGCTTTTACAGTCCCATGCTGCAGCAGCTCAAGGTGGCGCTGACCGAAGCCGACGCCAAGGTGGCCGCGATGCGCGTGCGGGTGCACGAATACAGCGTGCGCCACGAACGCCTGCGCGAGCAGAGCAATGCCGTCCCGGAAGTCGAGTCGCAGCTGGCCCGCCTCAACCGCGACTATGAAATCAACAAGGACAACTATGAAAAGCTGATCGCCCGGCGCGAGTCGGCCAGGATCTCGGGCGACCTGAGTTCCTCGACCGAGATGATGACTTTCCGCATCATCGATCCGCCGACCATGCCGATCTCGCCGGTCGGGCCCAACCGGCGCCTGTTCCACAGCGGCGTGCTGCTGATCGCCCTGTGCGCCGGCCTGGGCGCGGCGCTGCTGATGAGCCAGGTGCGTCCGACCTTCGTGAGCCCGAGCGCGTTGCGCGAGATCACCGGACTGAACGTGCTCGGGACGGTGTCGATGAGCTGGAACGATGCCGAACGCCACAAACTGCGCCGCGGGCAATACCTGCTCGGCGGCGCCTTCACCGCCTTGCTCGGCCTGTACGGCGCGGTCATGGCATCCGGATTTCTCACGGGCTGAGCCCCAGGGAGTACAACATGGACAATTCCCTCATTCCGGCCGCCGCGCCGAACGGCCCCGACGCGCCCGCGGCCATCCCGCATGCGGAGCCGCTGCGCGAGGTCGACATCAACCTGGCGCGCCTGCAGCAGATGGGCATGGTGACGCACGACGGCGGGCGCACCAGCGTGGCCGAGGACTTCCGCATCATCAAGCGGCCGCTGTTGCGCAATGCGCGCGCGGCGGTCTCGGGCGGGGTACGGCACGGCAACCTGATCGTCGTCACCAGCGCCCTTCCCGGCGAAGGCAAGACCTACTGCGCGATCAACCTGGCGATGAGCATCGCCATGGAAAAGGACCACACCGTGCTGCTGGTCGACGCCGACGTCGCGCGCCCGTCGGTGCTGCGCACGCTGGGCCTGGCGCCGGGGCTGGGCTTGATGGACATCCTGCTCAATGACGACCTGAGCCTGTCGGACGTGATCCTCAAGACCAACATCCCCACCCTGAGCCTGTTGCCGGCGGGCCGCAACAACAAGCATGCAACGGAGCTGCTGGCGAGCCAGGCGATGAGCAAGCTGCTCTCCGAGATAGCCAACCGCTATCCCGACAGGATCGTGATCTTCGACTCGCCGCCCTTGCTCCTGACCACCGAAGCGGCGGTCCTGGCGGCCCAGATGGGCCAGGTCGTGATGGTGGTCGAATCCGAGACGACGACCCAGCGCGAAGTCAAGGAAGCGCTGCTGCGGCTCGACAACTGCGCCCGCGTCGACCTCATCTGCAACAAGGCGCGCGCCTTCAACGGCGGCGACTACCACGGCTACTACGACTAGCCGGCGCCAGCTCGCGCGCAGACGAGCCCGTGTCCACCCCGGTGTCAGGTCTGACAATCGGACACGGACTCGACCGATTTTGCGGCCCGGTCCGTGTCCACCCCGGTGCCAGGTCTGACAATCGGACACGGACTCGACGGGCAGTACGGTCCCGTCCGTGTCTGAAAGTCAGACCTGGCACCAGCGTGGACACGGGCTCGACAGGCAGTACGGTTCGGTTCGTGTCCGATTGTCAGACCTGGCACCGGGGTGGACAAGACCTGGCATCGGGGTGGACACCCGGATTGTTTCAGTTCGTTCGATTAACCTTTGCGGAGTCGACCATGACTACTTCCCTTGAACCGCCGCGCCTCGTGGTGCATCTGATCCATCAGCTCGACGTCGGCGGTCTCGAAAACGGTTTGATCAACCTGATCAAGCACATGCCGCCCGAGCGCTACCGGCACGCCATCGTCTGCCTCAAGGATTATTCGGATTACCACGCGCACATCAAGACGCGCGGGGTCGAGATCATCAGCCTGAACAAGCGCGAAGGCAAGGATTGGGGCCATTACCTGCGCCTGTTCCGCGCCCTGCGCACCCTGCAGCCGGACCTGATCCACACGCGCAACCTGTGCGGCATCGAGGGCCAGCTGGTGGCCGCGCTGGCCGGAGTCAAGCTGCGCGTGCACGGCGAACATGGCCGCGATATGAGCGACCTGTACGGCAAGCGCCTGAAGTACAAGCTGCTGCGCCGCCTGCTGCGCCCGCTGATCGGCCATTTCATCGCCGTCAGCGCCGACCTCGAACACTGGCTGATCGACAGCGTCGGCGCCGAACCGGAAAAAGTCTCGCACATCTCGAACGGGGTCGACAGCATCCAGTTCCATCCGCGCCTCGGCCCACCGGCCGCGGTCGGCCCGGCCGGCTTCATGCAGGACAATGCCTTCGTCATCGGCAGCGTCGGCCGCATGGAGGAAATCAAGGATTACGGCACCCTGGTCGAAGCGTTCCTGCGCCTGATCGCCTCGCCCCACCCTGCGCACCAGCGCATGCGCCTGCTGATCGTGGGCGACGGGCCGCAGCGCGCCGCCTGCATGGAAACCCTGACCCGCGCCGGCGCCGCCCACCGCGCCTGGCTGCCGGGCGAACGCAGCGATATCGCCCAGCTGCTGCGCGCCATGGACGTGTTCGTGCTGCCCTCGCTGGCCGAAGGCAGTTCGAATACCATCCTCGAAGCGATGGCGACCGGGCTGCCGGTGGTGGCCACCGCCGTGGGCGGCAATCCGGTGCTCGTGCATCCGGGCTTTACCGGCATCCTGGTGCCGCCGCGCGCGCCCGACCTGATGGCCGCCGCCATCGCCGACTATTGCCGGATTCCCGACATGGCGGCGCGCCACGGCATGCGCGCGCGCAGCCAGGTCATCGCCAACCACAGCCTGCCCGAAATGGCGCGCGGCTACCTGCGCGTGTACGACGCGCTGGCGCACCCGGACGGCGGTTGCCCGGGACCATCCGCGCATCCCTAGCCGGCATGGCTCAGGCCAGCGCCGCCTGGCGCCCGTGCCGCGCCCGGTGCACCTGCGCGTAGCAGGCAAGCACCTGCCGCGCCACCCGCTCCCAGCTGTCGCCGCGCACCAGGGCGCGCACCTGCTCGCGCGGCGGCGGCGATACCAGCAGGCGCAGCACCGCGCGCTGCTGGGCGTCGGTATCGTCCCAGTCGACCCGGGCCAGCGCGAACTCGCCGCCAGGCAGGCTGAAGGGCGACTCGCGCGCGATCAGCAGCGGCGTGCCGGCCGCCAGCGCATCGCGCAGCGCCAGCGGCGCCCCCTGGCCGTCGCCGGGTGCGATGCACAGTGCCGCCGCCGCGTAGGTGCTGGTCAGCATCGCTTCATCCTGGCGCAGCGCGCCCAGACAAGTGAGCCCGCGCACGCCGCGCAATTCGCGCAGGTACGCCTGGTCGCGCTCCCCGGCCTCGCCCACCAGCACCATCGGCAGCGACAGCGCCGCCATCGCCTGGGCCATCGGCAACTGGTTCTGGTAAGGCGAGATCGGCCCGGCCATCAGGGCGAACGGGCCGTTCATGCCGGTGCGCTTGCGAAACAGCTCGCCATCGGCCGCCAGCAGCGCCGGGTTGACGCCATTCGGCAACACCCGCACCCGCTCGCCATCGATCAGGAAGCCGGCGCCGATGGCTTGCTTCTCGGCTTCCCCGAGCGCCACGATCAGGCTGGCCTGCTGCAGGGCACGCCGGGTCTGGGCGTAGCCGGACTGCACATTCCACGAGGTCAGGTTGCCCAGCCGATGGTCGCCTGCGCGCGCGCTGGTGCCGGTGGCGCGGTTCCAGCCGGCGGCAATCAGCGGCGTCAGCACCACCGGGATGGCCTGCTCGACCGCCAGTTCCACCAGGCGCTGGTTACCGTGGGTGGCCGAAAAGACGTGGATCAGGTCGTACTCGTCGAGGCGGCTGGCATACGGATTGACCAGCTCGACGGCGACCGGCGACCCTTCCTGCGCGCCCAGCGCGACCAGGGCGCGGATGGTTTCGCGCACCTGCTGCTGGACGCCATCCTCGCGCTCGAACAACATGGGATAAGACAGAATTCCGATTCGCATGTACGCCTCCATGGTGAAAACGGGCCGGGCCCTGGGGCACGGGCAAGGCGGGCGGCATGAGAATGCTCAACAAGTCGCCACCCGCGCTGATTTAGTATTGCTTCACATTAAAAGTCCAGTGTACCGACGGGCACCGGGGCTTCATTGAGGCAAGTCAACTAGTTTCGCCAAAGAAAAACCCATGCGCGTCCCCCTTTCGATCCTCGTCTATCAGCGCGTCCATGCCGCGCCCGACCCGCTGTTTCCCGAATCCCTGCACGCGCGCCGTTTCGAGCAGCAGTTGCGCCTGCTGCGCCGCTGGTTCCGCCTGATGCCGCTCGCGCGCGCCGTCACCCACCTGGCCGAGGGCACGCTGCCGGCGCGCGCCGCCTGCCTGACCTTCGACCATGGCTACGCCGAGCACGCCTCGGTCGTCCTGCCCCTGCTGCAGCGCTACGGCGTACCGGCCACCTTCTTCGTGGCCGCGAGCTACCTCGACGGCGGCTGCACCTGGAGCGACATCGTCACCGAAGTGGTGCGCAACGCCCCGGGAGAACGCCTGAACCTGGGCCGCAGCGGCTTTGCCAGCTACGATATCGGCTGCCCGCTGCGCCGCCGCGCCGTGATCGAGATGCTGCTGGCCGCGCTGCGCCTGCTGCCGCCGGCCGAACGCCTGGCGCGCGCCCTGTCGATGGCGCGCCGCCCGACTCCAACCATGATGAGTTCCGACCAGCTGCTGGCCCTGCACCGCGCCGGCATGGGCATCGGCGCCCATCCCTTGCACCACACGGTGCTTTCGAGCCTGTCCAACGCCGCCGCGCGCGCCGAAATCGCCGAAGGCCGGCAGCGCATCGAAGCGCTGATCCGGGCCCCGGTGCGCCTGTTCGCCTATCCCAGCGGCAAGCCGGGCCAGGATTTCGAACAGCGCCACGGCCTGATGCTGCGCGCCCAGGGTTTCGAGGCGGCGGTCGGTTCGGCGCGCGGCGCCGCCCGCAGCGGCAGCGACCTGTTCGCCCTGCCGCGCCTGACTCCTTGCGAAGGCGGCAGCGGCGCGTTTCTCATGCGCATGGCCGGCAATCTGTTCGCACGCGGCTAAGCCGGGACAGTCAGGCCGCGCCCGCCATCTGCGCGGCCAGCAGGCGCCGGTCGAACTTGCCGTTGGGACTGCGCGGCAAGGCCGCCGCCCGCACTTGCGCCAGCAGCGGCATCATGTAAGCCGGCAACTTGGCGCGGCAAGCCGCCAGCAGCGCCGCCGGCTCCAGCGGGCAGCCGGAGCGCGCCGTCACCGCCAGCGCGATCGACTGTCCCAGCACCGGATGATCGAGCCCCAGCGCCGCCGCTTCCTCCACCAGCCCGGTCGCGTACAGCACGTCCTCGATCTCGCTCGGACTGACCCGGTAGCCGCCGGTCTTGATGGTCTCGTCGCTGCGCCCGAGAAAGTACAGATAGCCTTCCTCGTCGATGCGCACCGTATCCCCGGTCCACAGCGCCAGTTCGGCCAGCGGCGCGCCGTCGCGCGAGGGCAAGGGGCGGAAGCGCTCGGCGCTGCGCGCCGCGTCGTTCCAGTAGCCGAGCGCCACCAGCGGTCCGCGATGCACCAGTTCGCCCGGCTCGCCCGGCGCGCACGGCTGGCCGTCCGGCCGCAGCACCAGCACCTCGGCATTCGCGATCGCCTTGCCGATGGAATCGGGACGCAGCGCGCGCTGCTCGGGCGTCAGGCAGGTCGAGCGGAACGCCTCGGTCATCCCGAACATCAGGTACATGCGTGCCTGCGGCAGGCGCCGCCGCAGCGCGTCCAGGGTGGCGCGCGGCAAGGTCCCGCCGGAACTGGTCAGGTAGCGCAGGCTGCCGGCCGCTTCCCAGTGCAGCTCGGCCAACTGGATCCACAGCGGCGGCAGCGCGGCCAGGCCGGTAATGCGTTCGCGCGCGGCCAGGGCCGGAATATCGCGCGTCAACAGTGGATTCATCAGCACCACGGCGGCGCCGGCGGCAAAGGCGCCGGTCAGCTGGCTCAGGCCGTAAGCCAGGCTGAACGGCAGCAGCGCCAGGATGCGGTCTTGCGCCGTGTGCCCGAGTTCGCCGGACACGCTGGCCGCGCCCGCCACCAGGTTGCGGTGCGACAGCACCACGCCCTTGGGCGCGCCGCTCCCGCCCGAGGTGTACAACAGGGCCGCGATGTCGCTTTCGATGCGCCGATGCGCCGCGCGCGCAGGGCCGGCGGCGGCGCGCCGCAGCCAGCCGTCCCAGCCGAGCACGCCCAGCCCGGGCAGCATGCCATCCTCGCGCCCGGTCTGCAGTACGCAGCGCAGGCCCGGGCACTGCGCCAGTTCGAGCTCGAGCGCCGCCAGCCGGCCGGGCGAGGTCAGCAGCACGCGGGCGCCGCTGTCGCGCAGCACATGGCCGACCTGGCCCGCTTTCAGCAGGGGATTGACGGGCACGAACACCAGCCCGGCGGCGGCCGCGCCGAACATGGCCAGCACCGCTTCCTCGCACTTGTCGAGAAAAATCGCGACCCGCTCGCCGCGCTCCAGCCCCAGGGCCAGCAAGCCCTGCGCCGCAACCTCGACCCCCTGCGCCAGCTCGGCATACGCGAGGCTGTTGTCGAGATAGCGCAAGGCCAGGCCCTGCGGCGTGCGGCGGGCCGCCTCCGTGATGAGTTCGTGCACGAGCTGGGGCATGGTGTCCTCGATTAGTTTGTTTCCAGTGGGAATCTATGGTCAGGAAAAACGGCGGCGCTGTCCTTGACCCGTATCAAACAAGGCCCGGGCACTCTTGAGCTTGTGCCCGCTCAAGAGGCCGCTCTGTCGGGGGTGTTTAATGAAACCGGTTCCGCGGACACGACAGGGGCGACGGAACCGTGCATGGCATCACCAGCGCGCCCGTAATCTTGCGACCCGGGCCGAGACCGGGGTCCGTACAGGAGATCCGACCACCATGAATGCGCCCCTGCTGCCGCTACCGCGCGTGTATCCGTTTTTCTTCGATGTCGATCCCGGCACCCGTTTCAGCCTGTATCACGCGCCCGCGCCGCAGGTGCCCGCGCGCGGGGCGATCCTGTACGTCCATCCCTTCGCCGACGAAATGAACAAGGCGCGCCGCATGGCCAGCCTGCAGGCGCGGCGCTTCGCGGCGGCCGGCTACGCGGTGCTGCAGATCGACCTGTTCGGCTGCGGCGACAGTTGCGGCGACCTGAGCGTGGCACGCTGGGACATCTGGAAACGCGACCTTGCCAGCGCCCGCGCATGGCTGCGCGAGCGCGCGGGCAGCGGGCCGATGCACCTGTGGGGCGTGCGCCTGGGCGGCTTGCTGGCCCTCGACGCCGCCTGCGGGATGCAGGTCGACGGCATCATCCTGTGGCAGCCCTTCCTCAACGGGCACACCTGCATCAACCAGTTCCTGCGCCAGGACCTGGCGGCGCGCATGCGCGCCAGCGACCCGGGCGACCCGGCCACCCTGGGCACCACCGGCCAGCTGCGCGCCGCATTGAGGACGCGCGGCATGCTCGAAGTCGGCGGCTACGAACTGGCCGCGCCGCTGGCGCATGCCATCGATGCCTGCGACGCGGCGGCGCTGCCGCTGCCGCCCTGCCAGGTGCACTGGTTCGCCAGCGGCTCGCCGGCGCCGCTGCGCCTGGCCGCCAGCGCCGCCCGCATCGCGCGCCGCTGGAACGCGCGCGGGGCCACCCTGCATTTCCACCCGATCGAGGGGCGGCCGTTCTGGGGCGCCAACGACATCGCCGATTGCCCGGCGCTGCTCGACGCCACCAGCGCCGTCTTCATGGGGGAACGCTGATGTTTGCCGAACAACGCGCAGTCCAGTTCAGCTGCCAGGGCAATTCCCTGATCGGCATCCTCGACCTGCCCGAGCGCCCGCTGGCGCGCGGCGTCCTGGTCGTCACCAGCGGTCCGCAATACCGCATCGGCCAGCACCGCCATTTCACGCTGCTGGCGCGGGTGCTGGCCGGGCGCGGCATCCCGGTGCTGCGTTTCGACCACCGCGGCATGGGCGACAGCGAGGGCGAAGCGCGCACCATCGACGCCCTAGCCGACGATGTCGATGCCGCCATCCGCGCCTTCTTCGCCCAGGTCCCGGAGCTGCGCGAGCTGGTGCTGTGGGGCCTTGGCGACGCCGCCATGGCCGCCCTGCGCTACGCGCAAGCCGAGGCCCGCGTGGCCGGCGTGGTGCTGCTCAATCCCTGGCTCGCGCCGCGCGCCGACGCCGCGCCGGACATGCTGGCGCAGCGCGTGCTGGCCGGCCTGGCCGGTTTCGACGGCGCCGCGCTGCTGATCCTGGGCGGCCAGGATGCGGCGGCGCAGCAGTTGCCCGCCCTGATCGCGCGCCATGCGCTGCGCTGCAAATGCGTCACCATCGCCGGCGCCGGCCGCACCTTCGCCAGCCGTGCGTGGCGAGACGAGGTGGCGGAGGTCAGCGCCAACTGGATCGCTTCCTGGTGAGGCGCATCGCCCCGTTCAGGGCGATATCCGGATCCCGTGATGGTGCATCAGGTCGTACAGGGTCGGCCGGCTGACCCCCAGCAGCTCGGCCGCCTTGACGATCGAACCGTTGGTGCGCGCCAGCGCCGTCACCATCACCTTGTATTCGGCGGCGTCGCGCACCTGGCGCAGGTTGACCGGGGCGTCCGCCTGCGGCACGCCGCCCAGGCCAAGGTCGCGCGCGCAGATCTGCGGCCCTTCCGCCATGATCACCGCGCGCCGGATGCAGTTTTCCAGCTCGCGCACATTGCCCGGCCAGCCGTACTGCTCGATCGCCAGCACCGCGTCTTCGGTCAAGGCCGGCACGTGGCGCCGTTCCATCAGGCTGGCCTGGTGCTTGAAATGGTGCGCCAGCAGCACGGCGTCGCCGACCCGTTCGCGCAGCGGCGGAATGGCCAGCACCACTTCGCTCAGGCGATAGTACAGGTCCTCGCGAAAGCGCCCCTCGCGCACCAGCTTCGGCAAATCCTGGTGGGTGGCGCAGACGATGCGCGCGTCGATCGCGATTTCGCTGCGCCCGCCGATCCGTTCGATCACGCGCTCCTGCACGAAGCGCAGCAGCTTGGCCTGCAGCGCCATCGCCATGTCGCCGATTTCGTCGAGGAAGAAGGTGCCGCCCTGGGCCATTTCGATCTTGCCCAGGGTTTGCTGGCCGGCGCCGGTGAACGCCCCTTTTTCGTGGCCGAACAATTCGCTCTCGAGCAGGTCGGCGGGAATCGCGGCGCAGTTGATCGCCACGAAGCGCTTGTCGTGGCGCGCCGACAGGTCGTGCAGGCCGCGCGCGAACAGCTCCTTGCCGCTGCCCGAGTCCCCCAGCAGCATCACGGTGGCCGACGACGGCGCCAGCTTTTCGACGCTGCGGCACAGGCGCAGCATGGCCGGGTCGCGCGTGACGATGCGCGCCAGCGGCGAGTCCGCCCCGATCTGCAGCATGCGCTGGTTCTCTTCCTGCATGGCGTGCAGGTAGTAGGCGCGCTCCACCACCAGCTTCAGGGTGTCGGCGTCGAACGGCTTCTGGTGGAAATCGTAGGCGCCCATCCCGATCGCCTTGAGCGCGTGGGCGCGTTCCTGGTTGCCGGACAAGACGATCACCTTGGTGTCGGGGGCCTCCGCCAGCAGCGCCTGCAAGGTCGCCAGTCCCTCGGCGGCGCCGTCCGGGTCGGGCGGCAGGCCCAGGTCGAGCGTGACCACGGCCGGCCGGTGGCGGCGCAGCTGCGCCAGCGCGCTCTCGCGGTCTTCGGCGATCAGCACCTCGTAGCCGTCGAAGCTCCAGCGCAGCTGCTTTTGCAGACCCTTGTCATCCTCGACCACCAACAGCTTCTTTTTGCCCATGTCGCAGCTCCTTGTAAGAGACGGGTCGCCTTCAGCGGCTTCCCTTGCCCAACAAAACCACCTGCACCGTATCGATCAGGATCAGCAGATCGAGGAACAGGCTGTTGTTCTTCACGTAGTACAGGTCGTACTGCAGTTTCTGGATCGCGTCTTCGACCGAGGCGCCATACTGGTAGCGCACCTGGGCCAGGCCCGTCACGCCCGGCTTGATGCTGTGGCGGACGTTGTAGTAAGGGATATCGCGCGCCAGCTGGTCGACGAAAAAGGCGCGCTCCGGGCGCGGGCCGACGAAACTCATCTCGCCCCGGAACACATTGAGCATCTGCGGCAGCTCGTCGATGCGCAGCTTGCGCAGGTAGCGCCCGACGCGCGTGATGCGCGGATCGTCGGCGGCAGCCCAGGTGGGCACCCCGAGCGCCTCGGCGTTCTTGCGCATGCTGCGGAACTTGAGCACATTGAAGATCGCGCCATCCTTGCCGACCCGCTCCTGCTGGTAGAACACCGGCCCGCCATCCTCGCAGCGGATCGCGGCCGCCGCCGCCAGCATCACCGGCAGCGCGGCCACGGCGATCAAGCCGCTGGCGAGCAGGTCGAAGCTGCGCTTGACGCTGGCGCGCCAGAAGCTCTGGTCGAAACCGCCGCCGAATATCAGGTAGCTCGGTTGCAGCGAGTCGAGCCGGATCTGGCACGCTTCGCGCTCGAAAAACGTGGCGGCGTCGATCACGCGCACCCCGCCCAGGGCGCAGGCCAGCAGCTCGCGCACCGGAAACTCCTTGCTGCGCCGGTTGGTCACCGTCACCACCAGCTCGCGCGCCTCGTAGCGGCGCGCCATGGCCAGCAGCGACTCGCCCAGCGGCAGCAGCTGGGAGGTCGGCACGCAGCTGTCTTCGCCGGCGATCGGCACGCAGCCGACCACGCTGAACTGGTGCAGGCCGATCTTGCTGTGCGCCAGGTCCATGCATTCGCGCGCCAGCGGGCCGCTGCCGACGAACATCAGGCGCGCTTCGAGCAGGGCCGACTCGGCCGACTTGAACACCACCAGGCGCGTGAGCACCACGGCGGTGGCGCCGATGGCGAAGATCGCGCTGCTGATGCCGCGCCCGAAATAGATCTCCGGACGCACCGCGATCAGCGCGGACAGCAGTGCGAAACCGAGCGCGAACGAGGGCATGATGCGGATCAGGGTGGTGCGGATGCCCTCGCGCGAGCCATGCTGGTACATCCCGAGGGCGCTCATGCTGAAAATGATGACCAGGGCGAAGGTCAGGGAAGACAGGTAGAGGTTATCGGCCCGAAAATTGCCATGCTGGTCGGAAAACCACAGCACCGAGGCCACGCTGGCCGATGCGAGCAACATCAACAGTTCGAGCAAGAGCAGCACGAAGGCCATCTTGGATACGTAGTGACTGAAGATCCGGATCACGTTTCCCCCATGCGAGCAATGCCTGCCGCGTCCGTGCCCACGGCACGGCGTGCTAGATAATCGCTTACAGAAGCACAAAAGGTATTGACTGGAAACAAGGAATTTTGGGCATTTCCGGAAGGCCAGACGCGCTGCACCCAAATAGACTATAGTGATGCTTCGCTATCAATTACTCACCTAACATGAAATTTGACGTCGCTATTGTCGGCAGCGGACTGGCCGGTCTGTCGGTTGCCCTGCATCTCGCGCAGACGCGCACCGTGGCCATCATCTCCAAACGGGCCCTGCTCGACGGAGCCAGCAACTGGGCCCAGGGCGGCATCGCCGCGGTGCTGGACTCGGGCGACAGCCACGCCCAGCACATCGACGACACCCTGGTCGCCGGCGGCGGCCTGTGCGACGAGGCGGCCACCCGCTTCATCGTCGAACACGGGCGCGAAGCGATCGAATGGCTGATCGACCAGGGCGTGCCGTTCACGCGCGACCCGAGCGCCGAAATGGGCTTTCACCTGACCCGCGAGGGAGGCCACAGCCAGCGCCGCATCATCCACGCGGCCGACGCCACCGGGCACGCGGTCCAGGTCACGCTCGAACAGAAGGTGCGCGCGCATCCGAACATCACCCTGTTCGAGCAGCACTGCGCCATCGACGTCATCACCTCCGACAAGGTGGGACCGAAGCCGGCCGCCGCCAGCGCCGGCCAGCCGCACTGCTACGGCCTGTACGTGCAGGACGAAAAAACCGGCAAGGTGCTCACCTTCGAGGCCGAGCACACGGTGCTGGCCACCGGCGGCGCCGGCAAGGTGTATTTATATACGACCAATCCGGATACCGCGACCGGCGACGGCATCGCCATGGCCTGGCGCGCCGGCTGCCGCGTCTCGAACATGGAATTCATCCAGTTCCACCCGACCTGCCTGTACCACCCGTACGCCAAGTCCTTCCTGATCACCGAAGCGATCCGCGGCGAAGGCGGCTTGCTCAAGCTGCCGCCCGAAGCCGGCGCCGCCGCCGGCACGCGCTTCATGCCGATGCACGACGAGCGTGGCGAACTGGCCCCGCGCGACGTGGTGGCGCGCGCCATCGACTTCGAGATGAAAAAGCGCGGCCTCGATTACGTCAATCTCGATATCAGCCACCAGTCGCCGGAATTCCTCAAGGAGCACTTCCCGACCATTTATGCGCGCTGCCTGGAACTGGGCATCGACATCACCAGGGAACCGATTCCGGTGGTGCCGGCCGTGCACTTCACCTGCGGCGGCATCGTCACCGACCTGGCCGGGCGCACCGATGTCCCGGGCCTGTACGCGGTCGGCGAAACGGCCTGCACCGGCCTGCACGGGGCCAACCGCCTGGCCAGCAATTCGCTGCTCGAATGCCTGGTGGTCGGTCGCGCCTGCGCGCACGACATCGCCGCCATGCCGAAAGGCGAAGCACGCGACCTGCCGGCCTGGGACGAAAGCCGCGTCACCAACGCCGACGAGGAAGTCGTCATCGCCCACAACTGGGACGAACTGCGCCGCTTCATGTGGAATTACGTCGGCATCGTGCGCACCACCAAGCGCCTGGAGCGCGCCCAGCACCGCATCGCGCTGCTCAAGGAAGAAATCGACGAGTACTACCGCAACTTCCGCATCACGCACGATTTGCTGGAACTGCGCAACCTGGTCGACGTGGCGTCGCTGATCGTCAACAGCGCGCTGACGAGGCGCGAAAGCCGTGGCCTGCATTTCAGCCGCGACTATCCGAATACGCTGCCGAAAGCCTTGCCGAGCGTGCTCACTCCTCCACGCCGTTAACGTCGGTCCCGCGCCAAGGCGGCTCTCGGCGCGAACGACGGCGACTCATGAACCAGAGACTGTCTCCCTCCACCATCGGTTTGCTGACCCTGCCCCCGCTTCTGTGGGCAGGTAACGCCATCGTCGGCCGCCTGGTGCGCGAGGCGGTGCCGCCGATGACGCTCAACCTGCTGCGCTGGTCGATCGCCATGCTGATCCTGCTGCCGCTGGGACGGCGCCTGTTCGCCAGCGACGCCCTGCGCGCCAACTGGCGCCGCTTCGCGCTTCTGGGCCTGCTCGGCATCGGCCTGTATAACTCCCTTCAATACCTGGCGCTGCAGAGCTCCACCCCGATCAACGTCACCCTGGTGGCGGCCGGCATGCCGGTCTGGATGCTGGCCATCGGCGCCCTGTTCTTCGGCGTGAAGGTCGGGCGCCAGCAGGTCGTCGGCGCCGCCATGTCGATCGCCGGCGTGCTGGTGGTGCTGTGCCGGGGCGACTGGCAGCAGTTGGCCGCGATGCGCCTGGTCGCCGGCGACCTGTACATGATCCTGGCGACCATCGCCTGGTCCTTCTATAGCTGGCTGCTGACGCGCCACAACGATCCGCCCGCCGTACGCGCCGACTGGGCCGCCTTCTTGCTGGCCCAGGTCATCTACGGCGTGCTGTGGTCGGGCGTATTCGCCGGAGTCGAATGGACCGGCGGCGCTGTATCCGTCCACTGGAGCTGGACCGTCGCCGCCGCCCTGATGTACGTGGCCATCGGCCCGGCCATCATCGCCTTTCGCTGCTGGGGGGCCGGCGTGCAGCGCGCGGGACCGAACGTAGGCGCCTTCTTCAGCAACCTGACCCCGCTGTTCGCAGCCATGATGTCGTCCGCTTTCCTGGGCGAACTGCCGCACCTGTACCACGGAGCGGCGTTTGCGCTGATCGTCGGCGGGATCGTGTTCTCGTCGCGCCGCAAGGCCGGGTAGAATCGGGCGCATGAAGACACTTCCCCTCCGACTGCAACCGGGCCAGGACTTGCGCGCCGCCCTGGCCGGCGTGCTGGCCGATCAGGGCGCGGCGGCCGGCTTCGTTTTGCAGGGCATCGGCAGCCTGCGCGGCGCGCGCCTGCGCCTGGCCGGTGCCTCCGACGCGACCGAAGTCGAAGGCGACATCGAAATCCTGACCCTGGCCGGCTCGCTGTCGCCGGACGGCCCGCACCTGCACATGGCGCTGGCCGATGCGGCCGGACGCGTCGTGGGCGGCCATGTGCTGGCCGGCTGCACCATCCGCACCACGGCCGAAATCCTGGTCGCCCTGCTGCCCGCGCACCGCTTCACGCGCGAGCCGGACGCCGCCTCCGGCTTCGACGAACTGGTGGTGCATTCCCATGACGGCTGACGGCGACGCCCTGGCCGGCTTTGTCGGGCGCCACCGGCGCATCCTGGTCTTGAGCGGCGCCGGCATGAGCACCGCGTCCGGCATCCCCGACTACCGCGACCGCGACGGCGTGCGGCGCGGCAAAACGCCGGTCCAGGGCCCGGAATTCCGCAAGCTCGAGGCGGTGCGCAAGCGCTACTGGGCGCGCAGCATGGTCGGCTATCCTGCCCTGTCGGCCGCCGCGCCCAACGCCGGTCACGCCGCCCTGGCCGGCCTGCAGGCGGCGGGAAGGCTGGGCGCGCTGATGACGCAGAATGTCGACGGCCTGCACCAGCGCGCCGGCAGCGCCGATGTCCTTGAACTGCACGGCAACATCCACAAGGTGGTCTGCCTGGACTGCCACGCCAGCTTTCCGCGCAGTTTCGTGCAGGGGCAGCTGGTCGAAGCCAATCCGGCGCTGGCCGGCGCCGTGGCCACGCCCGCACCGGACGGCGACGCCCACCTGGAGCCGGACGCGCTGGCCGAATTCCACCTGCCGTACTGCGTCCACTGCGGCGGCACGCTGAAACCGGACGTGGTGTTTTTCGGCGACGGCGTGCCGGCCGCCGTCACGCGCGAGGCGCTCGCGCGCATGGAGGCGGCCGATGCCCTGCTGGTCGTCGGCTCTTCGCTGGTGGTGTATTCCGGATATCGCTTCTGCCGCATGGCGGCCGCCAGCGGCAAGCCGATCGCCGCCATCAACCTGGGCAAAACCCGGGCCGACGACCTGCTCGCGCTCAAGCTCGAAGCCAGCGCCGAGAGCGCCCTGCCCGCCCTGCATATCCGTTTAGCATAAAGCACCATTGCCGGATTGAAATCAAACCGCTATAATTGAGAATAATTCTCATTCAATAGCCAGCCATCGCATCAACAGCCAGCCATTGCACTTTATCTCAGGATGGTTCCCATGGCGCACTACGCACCTGTCGGCCCGGCGTATGCCGGCGCCGCGCACTGTAATCCCCTTCCGCTGGCCGCAGCGGTCCGCTCCGCCCTCATCTTCGCCGCGCTCGCCGCTCCCGCTTCCCTGGCCTACGCCGGCGAGGCGGCCGACGACGCCCCCGCCGCTGTCGCCATGCCGGTCATCACCGTCGACGGCAAGAAGGAAGACAACGGCTACGTCGCGCGCCGCAGCGGCGCCGGCACCAAGACCGACACCCCGCTGATCGAAACCCCGCAGTCGATCAGCGTGATTCCGCGCGAGCGTTTCGAGGAACAGGGCGCGCAGACCCTGCGCCAGACCCTGAACTACAGCGCCGGACTGGTATCGAGCTACTTCGACAGCCGGGTCGATTCGGTCACCTCGCGCGGCGGCAATCCGGCCATGCTGCAGGACGGCGTGCAGTCGAACTTCGGCACCTACAACACCACCCGCCCCGATCCGTACACGCTCGAACGGGTCGAAGTGCTGCGCGGGCCGTCGTCGGTCCTGTACGGCCAGGGCGGCATCGGCGGCGTGGTCAACCTGGTCTCCAAGCGGCCGATGGCGACCTCGCAACGCGAAGTGCAGGTGCAAATCGGCAGCAACAGCCGCAAGCAGGTTTCGCTCGACATCAACCAGGTGCTGGACAAGGACGGCCACTGGCTGGCGCGCCTGGTCGCCGTGGGCCGCAACAGCGGCACGCAGGTGAACATGGTCGACGACGACCGCAAGCTGATCGCCCCCTCGCTGACCTGGGCGCCGAACGCGAATACCTCGCTCACCTTGCTGGCCCTGCGCCAGGAAGACCAGAGCGGCTCGATGATCGGCTTCTTCCCATGGCAGGGCACCCTGCTGCCGACCAAATACGGCCAGATTCCGACCAGCCTGTTCACCGGCGAGCCGGGTTACGACGCCTACGACACCGAGCAGACAGCGCTCGGCTACCTGTTCAGCCACCGCTTCAACGATGCCCTGAGCCTGCGCCAGACCATGCGCAAGACCAAAAGCGAAGTCGATTACCGCAGCGCCTACACCAGCTTCACCGCCGTTGCGGCGACCGGCCGGCCGGCGCGCCCGGTGTTCAACGCCGACCAGCGCACCATCAACCGCGACCTGACGCAGAACCTGAACAATCTGGAGACCCTGCTGGTCGACACCCAGCTGGAAGCCAAGCTGGCCACCGGTCCGCTGCAGCACACGATCCTGTTCGGCGCCGATGTGCAGCGCGTCGAAACGCGCCAGGCCAGCGGGCGTGGCGTGGCCGCGCCGCTGGACGTGTACGCGCCGGTGTACGGCAACTACACCCGCCCGGCATCGCTGGCCCACCTGCCGACCACCAATCTGCGCCAGAACGGCTACTACCTGCAGGACCAGGTCAAGTACGGCCCGCACTGGGTCGCGGTGCTCGGCCTGCGCCACGACGGCGTGACCAACGATGTCGAAGGCCGCGCCAGCGCGCGCACCGACGATAGCGCGAATACGAAGCGCGTCGGCCTGCTCTACCTGGCCGACGGCGGCTGGTCGCCGTATGTCAGCTACGCCGAATCGTTCCTGCCGCTCGGCGGCGTGGACCTGGGCGGCAAGGCGTTCGAACCGCAGCGCGGCGAACAGTGGGAAGCCGGCCTGAAATGGCAGCCCCCGGGCCGCAACCTGATGACCACCCTGGCCGTCTACGACCTGCGCGACACCAACCGCAAGACCGCCGACCCGGCCAATCCGCTCAACAGCATCCAGATCGGCGAAGTGCACGTGCGCGGCCTGGAACTGGAAAGCGCCGGCAACCTGGGACGCGACTGGGACTGGACCGCCGGCTACGCCTACACCGACGCCACCGTCTCGCGCAGCAACGGCGCCGACAAGGGCAAGCGCCTGAGCGGCATCCCCAAGCACAATGTGTCGGCCTGGCTGACGCACCGCTTCTCGGTCGCGCAGCAGGACGGCTTTTCGGCCGGCGCCGGCGTGCGCTACCTCGGCTCCTCGATGGACGGCCTCGACCAGCTCGAAACGCCCGACATCACCCTGCTCGACGCCATGCTCTCGTACAGCAGCGGTCCGCTGCGGGTGGCGCTCAACGTCACCAACCTGACCGACAAAGTCCAGATTTCGACCTGCCTCGCGCGCGGCGACTGCTTCTACGGCCAACGCCGCGCCGTCGCCCTGACCGCCCGCTACACTTTTTAAGCATCCGTCAATGAACATGACCTTACATCCCCTTGCATTGGCAGTCCGCTCGGCGCTGCTGCTTTCCATCGCCGGCGCGGCCCATGCCGCCGCCCCTGAAGCGGCGCCCGACGACGCGCCCGTGAGCGTGGTCGAAATCCACGGCGACAAGAACGACGGCACCTCGTACGGCGCGCGCGCCGCCAGCACCGCCACCCGCTTCAACCTGTCGCTGCGCGAAACGCCGCAGTCGGTCACCGTCATCACGCGCCAGCGCATGGACGACATGAACCTGACCAGCATCGCCGACGTGCTGGTGCAAACGCCCGGCATCACGGTGCAGGAAAACGATAGCGAGCGCACCGGCTTTTCGTCGCGCGGCTTCTCGATCAGTAACTTCCAGGTGGACGGCGTGGCCGCCAACTACAGCTCGGGCAACAGCGCCCTGTTCGACACCGCCCTGTACGAGCGCATCGAAGTGGTGCGCGGCGCCACCGGCCTGGTAACCGGCGCGGGCGACCCGTCGGCCACGATCAACATGGTGCACAAGCGCCCGACGCGCGAATTGAGCGGTTCGGCCTCGGTCAACGTCGGTTCGTGGGACATGCGGCGCGTGCAGGCCAACATCTCGGCGCCCCTGAATGCGTCAGGCAGCGTGCGCGGCAGCCTGACCGGCGTGGTGCAGAACCGCCATTCGCACCTGGACCTGTACAAGGAGCGCAAGATCGTCGCCGGCGCCATGGTCGAGGCGGACCTGGGCCGCGACAGCCTGCTGACCGTGGGCGTCGACTACCAGCACAACACGCCCAAAGGCACGACCTGGGGCACCACGCCGCTGTTCTTCAGCGACGGCACCCCGGCCAACCTGCCGCGCTCATTCAATGTGGCGGCCGAGTGGAGCAGCTGGGAGCGCACCTACCGCAATGCGTACGCCAACCTCGAACACCGCATCAACGACGACTGGAAGGTCAAGGTCTCGTACAACCGGCTCGATTCCACCTCCGACGGCGCGCTGTTCTACGGCGGCAGCGGCTATCCGAACCGCGACGGCACCGGGCTGTCCGTGTGGACCAACGTCTTCCCGTATGAGGAAACGCAGGACAACCTGGACCTGTACGCGACCGGCGCCTTCCATCTGTTCGGACGCAAGCACGAGCTGGTGGCCGGCTGGAACGGCTGGCGCCGCGACGGCGTCAGTCCCGCGATGGCGATTGAAGACCCGCTGCCGTTCCCGCTGACGATTCCGGACTTCCGCAACTGGACCGGCAAGGTGCCGCAGCCGAAATCGTGGCGCACCGGCGCGAGCAGCGCGGCGGTGACCGAGCAATCGGGCGCCTACCTGGCCACGCGCCTGCGCCTGGCCGATCCGCTGCAGGTGATTGCCGGCGCGCGCCTGAGCACCTGGAAGACGCGCACCGACAACTTCAACACCAGCGGCGGTTTTGTCAACGCCACCGGGCGCTACGAATCGAAGGACGTGCTGACGCCGTATGCGGGCGTGGTGTTCGACCTGGCGCCGGCGACCTCGCTGTACGCCAGCTACAGCGACTTGTTCAAGCCGCAGAACTACAAGGACAAGAACAACAACTTCCTCGACCCGGTCACCGGCAGCAATGTGGAAGCGGGCGTGAAGGCCGAATTCTTCGGCGGCCGCCTGAATGCCGCCGTCGCCGTGTTCGAAGCCAAGCAGGATAACCTGGGCGAGGAAGACAGCTCGGTGCCGCAGGGCGTGCTGCTGCCCGATGGCAGCCGTCCGTACGTCTCGACCGGCAAGGGCACCAAGAGCCGCGGCGTGGAAGCCGAAGTGGCGGGCACGCCGATGCCGGGCTGGCAGCTGTCGGCCGGCGTCACGCGCAGCACCTCGCGCAATGCCAAGGATGTTCTGGTCAACACGATCCAGCCGCGCGACATGGTGCGCATCACCAGCACCTGGCGCCTGCCGGGCGCATGGCGCGATGTGACGATCGGCGGCGGCGTGAACTGGCAGAGCGAAATCTACACCACGGCCACCGCGCCGACCGGCAAGGTGCGCACCAGCCAGGCCGCCTACACGCTGCTCAACCTGATGGCCCGCTACCAGATCACGCGCCAGCTGTCGGCCGGGATCAACATCAACAACCTGCTCGACAAGACTTACTACCGCCGCGTGGGGTTCTACAACGGCGGCTATTACGGCGAGCCGCGTTCGGTATCGGCCAACCTGCGTTATCAATACTAATCACAACAAGGACAACCATGAAACACTACGCAAGCACCCTCCTCGCCACGCTGCTGTGCGGCGCCTTTGCCAGCGCGAACGCGCACCAGATCTGGATCGAACAGGATGGCAAGACCGCCTCCGTCTACTTCGGCGAGTTCGGTGAAAACCTGCGCGAAGCCTCGCCCGGCCTGCTCGACAAATTCGTCGCGCCGAGCGCCACCCTGATCGGCGCCGGCGCCGACCGCAAACTGAAACTCGACAAAACCGCCGGCGCCTTCGTGCTGTCGGCGCGCGCCGCCGAGGGCCAGAGCATCGTGGCCGAAGAAGCGAACTACCCGGCTTTCGAAAAGAAGACCGGCGACACGGTGGTGCGCTCGATCTGGACTCCGGCCGCGCGCCTGGTCAACGGCAGCGCCGCGCAGCAGGCCCGCCTGACGCTCGACATCGTCCCGACCGGCAAACCGGGCCAGTTCCAGCTGAGCTACCAGGGCAAGCCGCTGGCCAAAACCAAGGTCGGCGTGGTGGCGCAATCGGGTTGGGCCAAGGAAGCGCAGAGCGATGAGCAAGGCCTGGTCAGCTTCGCCATGCCGTGGAAAGGCACCTACGTGCTGGAAGCGCACCACACCGACAAGAGCGGCGGCCAGCGCGACGGCAAGCCCTACGACGTGGCCAACTACGTCACCACCATGAGCATGGTGCAGAGCACCGGCGCCGCCGCCATCGCGCCGCCGCCGGCCGCCAAACCGAACGTCAATACGCCGTAAGATGCGCCTGTCCGCCCCTCTCGCTTACCGGCTGGGCGTCGGATCGCGCGCGCTGGCCGCCATCCTCGGCGGCTATGCGCTGGCGGCGGCGGCCAGCGCCCTGCTCGCGCTGCTGCTGCCGCGCGTGCTGGGTACCGGACGCGCCGATGCCGTCATCGCCGCCACCCTGTCCTCGTTCGCCGTCTACACCGGCGCCGTGATCTGGGTGTTCGCCGCCCGCAGCGCCACGCGCGCCTGGCTTGGCCTGCTGCTGCCGGCGGCCGGCATGGCCGCCATCGTCTATCTTTTGTACCGGAACGTCCCATGAAAGAAAATCTCCGCCAGTCGATGGCCTGGCTGCACACCTGGTCCGGCCTGTTGACGTGCTGGGTCCTGCTGGTGATCTTCGCCGGCGGCACCGCCAGCTACTATCAGGAAGAAATCACCTTCTGGATGGAGCCGGAACTGCACGGCGTGGCCGCGAACAAGGCCAGCAGCGTCGACGCCGCCGAGATGGCGGTCAAGGCGCTGCAGGCGCGCGCGCCGGATGCCCCGCGCTGGTTCATCAACCTGCCGACCGCGCGCAACGAGGCCGTGCGCATCGCCTGGACCGCGCCGCCACCGCCGGAAGGCGCGCCGCGCAAACGCCAGCGCCTCAAATCGGCCCTGATCGATCCGGTCACCGGCGCCGCGCTGGCCGAACCGCGCGATACCCGCGGCGGACAATTCCTGTATCGCCTGCACTTCGACCTGCACTACATGTCGCCCCTGTGGGCGCGCTGGATCGTGGGCTTTTGCGCGATGTTCATGCTGGTGTCGATCATCAGCGGCGTGATCACGCACAAGCGCATCTTCAAGGACTTCTTCACCTTCCGCCCCAACAAGGGCCAGCGCTCCTGGCTCGACGCGCACAATGCGACGGCGGTACTGGCGCTGCCGTTCCACCTGATGATCACCTACACGGGCCTGGTGACCTTGATGTTCATGTACATGCCCAGTGCGGCCGAGGTGGCGTACAGGGGCGACCGCGACAAGTTTACCGAGGAAGTCTTCCCCAGCGCCGGCAAGCCGGCCAAGAAGCCGGGCGAAGCGGCCGTGCTGGCGCCGCTGCGGCCGATGCTGGAACAGGCCGAGCGCCACTGGGGCGGCAACGGCCACGCCGGATCGATCACGGTCAATCATCCGAACCACGCCAACGCCAGCATCTCGATCACGCGCGCCAGCGCACGCGATCTGTCGTACAAGCAGCCGGCCATGCAGTTCGACGGCGTGAGCGGCGCGCTGCTGGCCAGCGCCGGCGACCAGCTGGCGCCGCCGGCGGCGACGCACGGCGTGATGTACGGCCTGCACGTGGCGCGCTTTGCGGAGCCGCTGCTGCGCGCCCTGTTCTTCATTTCCGGCCTGGCCGGGTATGCGATGGTGGCCACCGGCGCGATCCTGTGGGCGGTCAAGAGCCGCCAGTCGCAGGCCAAGGCGCTCAAGGCCGGCGCCCGCATCGGCTTCGGCACGCGCCTGGTGGAGGCGCTCAACATCGGCGCGATTGCCGGCTTGCCGATCGCCCTGGCTTGCTACTTCTGGGCCAATCGCCTGCTGCCGGTCGGGATGGACAAACGCCCGGACAATGAAATCGCCGTCTTCTTCGCCGCCTGGGGCGCTGCCGCGCTGCTGGCGCAGATCAAGCCGGACCGCGCGATGTGGCGTTTGCAGCTGGCCGCCGGCGCGCTGCTGTTCGGCGCGATCCCGCTATTGAATGCTTTCACCACGACCTCGCACCTCGGCGTGAGCCTGTTCAAGGGACCGAGTGCGGTGGCGTGGTTCGACATCACGGTCCTGGCACTCGGGCTGCTGCTCGGCTACGCCGCGTTGCGGCTCGGCCGTGGCAAGGCCAAGGACGCCAGGACGCCGGCGGTCGGCGCCGGGATCGGGGCGGCATCATGAGCGGCGCCTTGTATATGGTGGCGGTGTTCGCGCTCTGCCACGCCGGTTTCGGCGCGCTCAGCGTGGCGATGGACCGCCATTACGCCGACATGCACGGACGCGGGCAAGAGCCGCCGCCGGCCGTGCGCCAGCGCCTGCAGGCGGCCGGCGCGGCCGCGCTGGCGCTGGCCTTGGCCGCTGCCGTGCTCAAGGCGGGCGGCGGCCATGGTCCGCTGGTCTGGCTGGGCGGGATGACCGCGGCGGCGCTCGCGCTGGTACTGCTGCTGACCTACGCCCCGCAGCGGGTGGCGCGGCTGGCCCAGGCGGCGGGCGCGGTCGGCGCGATCGCGTTCGCACTCGGCGCGCTGCTGTAGCAATCGCGCAAGGGGCTGGCCACCCCTTGGGCTACAATCGAACTCGACATTCTTAGCGTGGAGTTCACCATGAAAATATTGCTTGCTGTGATGGCGTTCGTACTGGCCGGCTGCGTGTCCAAGCCGCCGGGCATCGAACCGGTCGCCAATTTCGACTCGGCCCGCTATCTGGGCAAATGGTACGAAATCGCCCGCCTGGATCATTCTTTCGAACGCGGCTTGAGCCGGGTATCGGCCGAGTACAGCCTGCGCGACGATGGCGGCATCAAGGTCGTCAACCGTGGCTATAACGCCGAGAAAAAGGAATGGAAGCAGTCGGAGGGCAAGGCGTATTTTGTCGAGAAGCCGGATGTGGGCTTTCTGAAAGTGTCGTTCTTCGGTCCCTTTTACGGCTCGTATATCGTGTTCGACCTCGATCGCGACAAGTACGGCTATTCGCTCGTCAGCGGACCCGATCGCGACAACTTATGGCTCTTGTCGCGCACCCCGACCATGGACGAGGCAACAAAAAAGCGCCTGGTCGATAAAGCCCAGGCGCTCGGTTTCGATACATCGAAACTGATCTACGTCGACCAGTCCCCGCTCAGTCAATAATCCGCAGCGAGAAATCGGTGGCCTTGATGTCCTTGGTCAGGCTGCCGATGGAAATGCGGTCGACGCCCGTTTCGGCGATGGCCCGCACACTCTCCATATTCACCCCACCGGACGCTTCCAGCAGCGCGCGTCCGGCATTGAGCGCGACCGCGTGGCGCATCGTCGCCAGCTCGAAATTATCGAGCAGGATCGAGGTGGCGCCGGCATCGAGCGCTTCGCCCAACTGGGCCAGGGTTTCGACTTCGATCTGGATCGACACGCCGGCGTCGAGCGCCTGCGCGGCCGCCAGCGCCTTGGCCACGCCGCCGGCGGCCGCGATATGATTTTCCTTGATCAGGATGCCGTCGTATAAAGCCATGCGCTGGTTCTTGCCACCGCCGACACGCACCGCGTACTTTTGGGCCTGGCGCAGGCCCGGCAGGGTTTTGCGCGTATCGAGGATGGCGGCCTTGGTGCCTTCGACCACGTCCACATAGCTGCGCGTGACGGTCGCCACGCCCGACAGCAGTTGCATGAAGTTCAGCGCGGCGCGCTCGGCCGTCAGCAAGGCGCGCGGCGGCGCCTCGATGGTGCAGACCACGCTGCCGGCGTTCATCAGGTCGCCTTCGGCATATTGCCAGTCGACATCAATGCTCGGATCGAGGGCCAGCATCACGCCTTCGAACCACGGTCCGCCGCAGAGCACGGCTTCTTCGCGGACGATGACGCGGGCGCGCACGCGGGTGTCGTCCGGCACCAGTTTGCCGGTCAGGTCGCCGCTGCCGACGTCTTCCAGCAAGGCGGCCAGCAGGTTCGATTCGAAGGCCGCTTGCAGCGCTTCGTCGAAGACGGCGTAGGGATTCTGTAGATTACTCATGCTGGGCCCACTCCGGAAAACAGGGTTGCTTCATTGGCCAACGCACTGGTCGGCAAGGCTTTGGCTTTTTTTGCTGCGGCGAAATCGAGCATGCGGTCGATGGCGCGCACGGCTTCCTTGCCCACGTGCGGGTCGACATGGATTTCGTTGCTGCCGCTCTCGAGCACATCGGCCAGGTTTTGCAGGCCGTTCATGGCCATCCACGGACAGTGCGCGCAGCTCTTGCAGGTCGCGCTGTTGCCGGCGGTCGGCGCTTCGATGAAATGCTTGCCCGGCGCGGCGGCGCGCATCTTGTGCAGGATGCCATTGTCGGTGGCGACGATGAAGGTGGTGGCATCCATCGTTTGCGCGGCGTTGATCAGCTGGGTCGTCGAGCCGACCACATCGGCCAGGGCCACCACGTTGGCGGGCGATTCCGGATGGACCAGTACGCGCGCTTCGGGATGCTCGGCCTTGAGCAGGTCGAGTTCGATCCCCTTGAATTCGTCGTGCACCAGACAGGAGCCCTGCCACAGCAGCATGTCGGCGCCGGTTTGCTTTTGAATGTAGGAACCGAGGTGCTTGTCCGGCGCCCACAGGATCTTCTTGCCCTGCGCATGCAGGTGGGCCACGATGTCGAGGCCGATGGACGAGGTCACCATCCAGTCGGCGCGCGCCTTGACGGCGGCGCTGGTGTTGGCGTACACCACGACCGTGCGGTCGGGATGGGCGTCGCAAAAGCGCGAAAATTCGTCGGCCGGGCAGCCCAGGTCGAGCGAACAGGTGGCGTCCAGGTCAGGCATCAGGATGCGTTTTTCGGGGCTGAGGATCTTCGCCGTTTCGCCCATGAAACGCACGCCGGCGACGACCAGCGTTTTTGCCGGATGATCGCGGCCGAAGCGCGCCATTTCGAGTGAATCGGAAACGCAGCCGCCGGTTTCTTCGGCCAGGTCTTGCAGGTCGCCATCGACGTAATAATGGGCGACCAGTACCGCTTCGCGTTCCTTCAGCAGGCGCTTGATGCGCTCCTTGAGGGCGGTTTTTTCGGCGGCGGACGGGACCGCCGGGGTGCGCGCCCAGGCCTGGGCGGTGCAGCTCTGGCCGGCCTGGGGATGCTCGTATTCGACGGCTTTGATAGGGAGAATATTCATGTCGGTACTATCTCACAAGAGAGGAATCGTTGCAGGAAGGCGCCGTGAAACGACGCGCGGGCACCTCGGTGCCCGCCCTGCTCCAGCGCCGACGGGACGCCTGGCGCCCCGTCCCATGACTTAGTCGATGCCCTGGCTCTTCAGATAATCCTCGTAGTTGCCACGGAAATCGACGATTTCGTTTTCCTTGATTTCGAGGATGCGGTCGGCCAGCGACGAGACGAATTCGCGATCGTGCGACACGAAAATCAGGGTGCCGGTGTATTTTTCGAGTGCGATGTTGAGCGACTCGATCGATTCCATGTCCATGTGGTTGGTCGGCTCGTCGAGCAGCATGACGTTGTGACGGCCGAGCATCAGCTTGCCGTACATCATGCGGCCTTTTTCACCGCCGGACAGCACGCGCACCGATTTCTTCACGTCGTCGCCGCCGAACAGCAGGCGGCCGAGGATCGAGCGCACAGCCTGGTCGTCGTCGCCTTCCTTGGTCCACTGGCCGATCCAGTCGGTCAGGACGGCATCGCTGGCGAAGTCTTCGGTCGGATCTTGCGGCATGTAGCCGACGTTGGCGTTTTCCGCCCACTTGACGCGGCCGGTGTCCGGCTGCAGGCCGGTCAGTTCGGCGCCGATCGAGCGCAGCAAGGTGGTCTTGCCGGCGCCGTTGGCGCCGATGATGGCGATGCGCTCGCCCGCTTCGACCATGATGCTGAAATTCTTGAACAGCTGGCGGTCGTACTTCTTGGAAATGCCTTCGACTTCCACCGCCAGGCGGTGCAATTTCTTCTCGGCTTCGAAGCGCACGAATGGATAGGCGCGCGACGACGGCTTGATGTCGTCGACCTTGATCTTCTCGATCTGCTTGGCGCGGGACGTTGCCTGGCGCGCCTTGGATTTGTTGGCGGCGAAGCGGCGCACGAAGTCTTGCAGCTCGGCGACTTTTTCCTTGGCCTTGGCGTTGTTGGCCAGTTGCTGGTTGCGCGCCTGGGTCGAGGCGAACATGTACTCGTCGTAATTGCCCGGATACACCTTGAGGGTGCCGTAGTCCATGTCGGCCACGTGGGTGCACACCTGGTTCAGGAAGTGGCGATCGTGGGAAATGATGACCATGGTCGAATTGCGGTCGTTGAGCACGTCTTCGAGCCAGCGAATCGTGTTGATGTCCAGGTTGTTGGTCGGCTCGTCGAGCAGCAGGATGTCCGGATTCGAGAACAGGGCCTGGGCCAGCAGCACGCGCAGCTTCCAGCCCGGCGCCACGGCGCTCATCGGGCCCTGGTGCTGGTCGATCGAGACGCCGGCGCCGAGCAGCAGTTCGCCGGCGCGCGCTTCGGCCGAGTAGCCGTCGTATTCGGCAACCTTGCTTTCGAGCTCGGCCGCGTGCATGTAGTCGTCGTCGGTCGCGTCCGGATTGGCGTAGATGGCGTCGCGCTCGGAGATGGCGTTCCACAGCTCGGTGTGGCCCATCATCACCACGTCCAGCACGCGCATTTCTTCGAAGGCGAACTGGTCCTGGCGCAGCTTGCCGAGGCGCTCGTTCGGATCGAGCATGACGGTGCCGGCCGACGGCTCGAGGTCGCCGCCGAGGATCTTCATGAAGGTCGACTTGCCGCAGCCGTTGGCGCCGATCAGGCCGTAGCGATTGCCGTCGCCAAATTTGACGGAGATGTTCTCAAACAGCGGCTTGGCGCCGAACTGCATCGTGATATTTGCTGTGGATAACATGCTTTTTTGTATGTTTTGTGTATAGAATCAGGCGCTTAAGCGCGAAAGCGCCATTATACAATACCCACTACAGGCCACTGTAGTGCACGCTGAAAAACAATGACCTGCAGCGGTGTTTCAAACGCCGCATGGCCGGGCGGTTCGAGCGGCGGGCGCGGCCGGATTAATCGTCATCGCCGGCAAGGCTGGCAAACCGCAGCCCACAATGGCGCCGCTCCTCTCGGACCAGGGCAACGCACGGTTGACGGTCTGGGTCGGCACGCAGAACGGTCGAGATGACGCCGCCTATCCCGCCGCACCTGGTCCACGCAGCATCGGAATCCGCAGGCGTTCGACGCGCGCGGCAGCGCCGGGACGTCAGCCGCATGTCGGCGTACGGCGATCGGGGAAGTTGCTCGAGTGCCGGGCTACCTGGGCAGCCGGGCGCCCGGAGCGTCGGAAATTCTGACATGCCGGCGGCGCAGAATTGAGCTACCTCAAAATCCTGGCACGTCGCTCGCTCATGATTCGCCTATCCGCCGACTTCACGGCGGCCCAAAGGAGGCATCATGGACAGCGTCGTCAGAGGCGATCTGCAGGACATCGAAACCCGGCTGAATCGCTTGATGCTACAAGCACCGGACAGCCCAAATCAAGGAGACATTGGCGCAATGGATATCGTTGGACTCGGGGCAGCCCTTGGCGCCGGTTTTGGCGCGCATGTTGTTCAGCAGGCGGGGCCCGTGGCCGGCAGTTCCGCCCTTGGGGTCTATGGAGCCGCCATAGGCGGCGTTGCTGCCGCTGGCGTGGCAGGCTGGAAGATCGGAGGCATAATCGGAGAAATCCCCGCCGTGAGCAAATATCTTGACTATGCGACTGGGATCATCGTGAATATTCCGTCCGAACTCGGCCACCTTTATGTGAAGCCAGCCTTCCCAGATGAGCACTGGAAATTCAACCCAGGGCCTGGCTCGACGCCAAGCGACGTGTGGTGGTACGTGCCCGAGATTGGTGATCATGTTGCGGGGACCGGCGATACTGTGTTCAGAGACCCGTTCGAGGCAATCGGGCGTGCTGGCATCGACAATCACAGCGACGATGCAGGCGGCGGAAGCAAGATCGCTTTAATGGCCATCGCAAAGGCATAAACCCCATGAAACCGGACAGCCGATTTTGGCGCGATGCTGCTGTTATTGTCGCAGTGGGCCTCGTTGTGTGTAGCATGTTCTGGCTTTTGCTGAATACATTCTACATCAACGACATGCCGGCGGTGGTCAGGCACTGGATGCCCGTTTTTGTGTTTATCGTGGCTGTCTGGCAGTTGATTGCCCATCGGCTGAGGAATCAGCCACAGGAACAGGCGGGGCAAGATTCTGCTGCACCGCCGCCTTGAGCCCGATCGGTTCGGCCTCGCTGCGCCGGAAATAAACGGCGCGATGGCTGCAAATGTCATAAGTGCCCATGAATGGCGACGAACAGCATGCGGCTTTGAACTTCGCGCGGGCGCAGCGGTCGAACACCAGTGCGATGCGGATCTCGGTGCCGGGTAGCCGCAGAGGGATTTGTTATGCGGACTTTATTTGCATTTTTTTGTACATTGCTTGTCATTGTTGCGCCAGCGACGGCGGTCGATACAGTCAATCTCGACGAGCCGAGTGCGTTGTCGCGGGTAGAGCGCGACAACCCGGCGCACGCCAGATCAATCAACCGGATTTTGCGAGCAGCGCCCACAATGACACCGGGGCATCTCGCGCAATGGTTGAAAACCAGTTTCGATGCGCAGACGGTGTCGACGCAGTTGATGAAAACGAGCGATCCGCCTCAAGCCAGGCTGTCGTTTATGCTTGGGAATACACAGTATAAGGCGACCGTAACGCTCGTTTCAGCCGGTGCGATGCGCGTGCCAACGGGCTGAGCCAACGCTTGCAGCCTACCCAACCGGTGGGGCCGCCCGCTACGTGCGCTTGATGCCGAAATCGCTCGCCTTGATTTTGGCCATGCGCCCATCCGGGTGGTGCCAGACAATGCCCTCGATAATGTGTTCGCTCAGGTACTCGCGCAGGGCGGCAAAGCTGCGCGGGCAGTCGAGCAGTTGATCCCTGCCATGCGGAACCAGGATGTGTTCGGTCAGGCGCTCGGGATTGGCGCCGTGGCGCGTGCCGATCTTTGGGCCGCACACTTCATACGTTCCGTCGGGAACCGCCCCGCCACCGAACAACTCGCGCGCGCCCCACTCCACGCCTTCGATGATGCGCGCCGAATCCGGCCCGACCGCCGGAACCCAACCCGGCCAGTGACCGGTCGCCTCGTCCGCCGCCGGCTGGGCGGGCATGAAGTCGGCAGGCGGCGTGCGTCCCGCCTTGGCGTCGTAGCGTTTATAAACGACGCCATCGGCGACCAAGACCGCCATGCCGTCCCACTTGCGGGTCGCCACGCCCTCGCCGGCGGCCACCCATTCGGCGCCCGGCACGATGTCGTCGCGTACCTGGCGGTCGCCGTCGTAATTACGTTGAAACAGAGAAACGATTTTCTTCATGGAGTCCTTCCAATCGGCGCGATTAAACGGGTCGCGCCGGCCCCGATCCTGTCACCGCATCGGAGACTGAAAAACGTTCCCTGAGCGATTTGACTATCTTATTCATATGGCATGATTGATACTTTTGCCATGTTTCCGTTTATAATTCCGGCCAGCAATGGCCGATCACCTTCAGGCCGTCGCATAAACCCACTCAGGATAGTCCATGCGAATGATAATCGGCAGTGCGCTGCTCGCACTCGTCACCGTTGTTTCCACACCGGTACTGGCGGTACAAAACGGTCCCGGCGTCTACGCCGGTATCCAGGTCGGCCAGGCATCTTCATCGAACGACCGGATCGAACGCGATGAACTGTCGATCGGACTTCGTACCGGCTACCAGATCGACAAACACATCGGCGTCGAGCTGTTCAGCCATTCGCTCAGTTTCATCGAATTCGGCTATGGCTTCAGCCGCAACGAGCCGGCCTACCCGGAGCAGCACTACGGCATCGCGGTCACGGGCACGATTGCGCTGGACGGGCGATTCAGCCTGACCGGCCGCGCCGGCATCGGGCGCACTAAAATGCACTCGTACTGGTCGGGCAAGGACGATTATAACGAGAACGATCCGAGTATTGGCGGCGGCCTGCGTTTCAATTTCAATCCGCACTGGTCGATCAACGCCGAAGCGATGCGCCTGACAAAAACCAGGGTGACGGTCGTCTCGACCGGATTTCGCTATCAGTTCTGATGAATTCAATCCACAAGGACGCGCAATGGACAATACGCAGGCACAAGAGCACATCATCGGGCTGGAAGAACAGTTGCGGGACGCCATGCTGGGCACGGACATCGACGCGCTCGACCGCCTGATCGCGCCCGACTTGCAATTTACCACCCATATGGGCCAGGTGATCGGCAAGCAGCAAGACCTCGACATGCACCGTTCGGGCTTGCTGAAGTTTCGCGCGATCGAGGCGGCCGAACGCCTCGTCACGGCGGACGGCCAGGTCGGCGTCATCTCGGCCCGCATGCGCCTGGTCGGCAGCTTCGGCGAGGCGCCATTCAACCTCGATCTGCGGTGCACCCGCACGTGGCGCCGGGCGTCAGACGGACAGTGGCAGATCCTGGCCGGTCACATGAGCGTCGTCTGAGCCGCTGCTAAGCCCCCGCAGCAAAGCGGCGCCACAGCGCTTCCATCGGCCCCTGGGCGTGGCGCTGCATCCACCAGCGGCTCCACAGCGCCTGCGCCGCCATCAGCAGCACGCACAGGCAAAGCAGTCCGGCATGCGACAGCCGCGCGCCCAGGCCCAGGCCCGTCCCCTGGATCAGGAAGCCGAGCAGCACCGACTGCGCCAGGTAATTGGTCAGCGCCATCCGCCCCACCGGCGCAAGCCAGTGCGCCAGGGATGCCACCGCGCGCTCCGGCGCGCGCATCGCCAGGGCCACGTAGCCGGCCGCCATCAGCGGTCCGGCGACTTCGACCAGGAACGAGACAAAGGCCGCCAGCGCCCCGCCGGCATGGGGATCGACCGCATCGCGCAGCGCGGCCCAGCCCCACCACAGGTTGACCGGTACGCCCACCCACAGTGCGGCCAGCAGCACCCTGCCCCAGAATGCGCGATGGCGGCCGGGCCGCGTGAGCCAGCCCAGGCGCACGCTGACCACCCCCAGCAGGAACAGCAGCGCGACCTTCGGCAGGAAGAACAGCGAGTTGAGAAGGTTGCCCCAGAAGTCATCCAGCCGCTCGCGCGCGATCTCGGCCAGCGTCCCCTGGCTGTAGACAGCCTGCGTGCGCGCAATCTCGTCCACGCCCCAGCTCACGGCCGCTGGCGGCATCGTCATCAACTGCTGCGTGAGGTAAGCCATGAAGCACAGCACCGCGATATTGAGCGCGACCAAGCGGCCGAGCGAGGCGACGATGTCGGCCAGCCTGCGCCCCGCCTGCGTCATCAGCCAGAAGCCGCACATCGCGTACACGGTCAGAATGTCGCCGAACCACAGCAGGGAGCCATGCAGCACGCCGCAGCCCAGAAGCCAGGCGATGCGCCGGCGGTAGGTGGTCTTGATGCGCTCGAGCTGCGGGCCCGGAAAATGCCGTCCGCCCGTCTGCAGCGCGAAACCGGCGCCGAACAGGAATGCGAAGACCGGATAGAACTTCTGCTCCGCGAACGCGGCCACTACGAATACCACCACCTGGTCGAGCAGCGGCGCATGCTCGCCGATGATGCCGTAGCGCGAAAAGTTATTCCCGATCGCGAAGCCCCAGACATTGACCAGCATGATGCCGAAGACGGCGATCCCGCGCAGCGTATCGATGCGCACCGAGCGCGCGGCCTTCATTGGCGCATCCAGTCGCGCAGTTGGTAGTACCAGTAGGTCATCTGCGCGGCGGCCAGGCCCGCCGGACCGCCGGCGAACGGCAGGCCCCAGGGGGCGAAGCGCGCCAGCGCGGCGCCGTCGCCGGCGATGGCGGCGGCGATGGCCTCGCCGGCCAGGGTGGTCGGCGCCACGCCATGGCCGCCGAAGCCCATGCCGTACCACAGGCCATCCGGCAGGCGCCCGAGCTGCGGCATCTGATGGCGCGCGTAGCTCATCATGCCGCTCCACGCATGCGCCACGCGCACGCCCGCCAGTTGCGGATAGACCTTGAGCATATCCCGGTGCAGCAGGCGCGCCACCTCAAGGCCGCCGCGTTCGCGCACGGCGATGCGTCCGCCCCACAGCAGGCGCGTATCGGCCAGCGGGCGGTAATAGTCGAAGGCGAAACGGGTGTCGTAGACCGCCGCGCCGGTGCGCATGGCCGTGTGCAGGCGCTCGCCGAGCGGCTCGGTCACCATGACGTAGGTGGCGATCGGCAGGGCCGCGCGCGACAGGCGCGGAAGCAGTTTGTCGATGTAGCCGCCGCAGCACACGACCACCTCGCGCGCCCGCACGCTGCCGCCTGGCGTCGTCACGCGCCAGCCCTCGCCTTCGGCGACGATGGTGGTAGCCCTGCTGTGTTCATGCACGCGCACGCCCTTGTGCGCCAGCACGCGGGCCAGGCCCTGCGCGTATTTAAGGGGATGAAAATGAAACGCGGCCGGCTCGAACAGGCCGCCGAAATAGCGCGCCGAATCGAGTTTTTCGGCCAGCTGCGCACGCGACACGCGCTCCCACTCGACGCCCATGCAATCGCTCATGAAGCGTTGATGCGCGTCGAGCAGGCGGGCGTCGTCGAACCAGTTGGCCAGGTACACGCCTTCATGGCGCGCGTCGCAGTCGATGCCGTAGTCGGCGATGCGGCGGCGGATGCGCTCGACGGCGTCGAGCGTCATCCGGTACAGCACGCGCGCGGCGTCCACGCCGATGCTGGCGGCGATGCGCCGCTCGCCGAGCGAAAAGCCGCCGAAGACAAAACCGCCGTTACGCCCCGAAGCGCCATGGCCGACCCGTGCGGCGTCGAGCAGCACGATATCGCGCACGCCGCGCTCCATCAGCCCGATGGCCGTCGCCAGCCCGGCGAAACCGGCGCCGACGATGCACACCGCCGCGTCGGCCGGCCCGGCCAGCGGCGCGTAGGTGTCGCCAGGCGACGTGGCGCGGTAGTAGTCGTGCGCCGCCAGGGCCTCAGGCATGCGCGATGGTGGGATAGCCGCTCATGGTCAGCGTGAAGCCGGCGTCGTCGGAGACCAGCTGCGCGTGCGCGCCGAAGGGAATCGTCACGCGCTGCGCCATATGCCCGAACTGCAGGCCGGTGAGCACCGGAATGGGCAAGGTGGCGCGCAGGTAGGCCAGCATGGCGGCAAAATCGTAGCCGTTATCGGCGGGCGTGAGGCGATAGCCCGAAAAATCGCCCAGGACCAGCGCCTTCTGGCGCGCCAGCACGCCGGACTGCAGCAACTGCAGCAGCATGCGCTCGACGCGGTAAGGATGCTCGTTGATGTCTTCGACGAAGACGATGCCGTCGTCGATGCGCGCGAAGTAGTCGGTGCCGACCAGCGAGATGAGCATGGCCAGGTTGCCGCCCCAGATCGTGCCTTCCGTCGCCAGCGCCGGATTGCCGTCCGCGCAGGCGCGGATCACGTGGCGCGGACCGCGCAGGCAGTGCCAGAAGTCGTCCTGCGTGAACGCCACCGGCTCTGCGGTCCCGAAGTCGCTGTAGAACATCGGGCCGGCGTAGCTTTGCGCGCCGGTCTTTGCCATCAGGCCCATATGAAACGCGGTGAAGTCGCTGTAGCCGACAAAGATCTTGCCGCTGGCCGCCATGCGCGCGAAATCGATGCGCGGCAGCAGGCGCGTGAGGCCATACTGGCCGCGCAGGGCCATGACCACCTGCACCTGCGGATCGCAGGCGGCGGCGTCGAGCTGCGCGAGGCGGGCGTCGTCGGTGCCGCCGAAGCGCTGGAATACCTTGTCGGCCTCAAAGTAGTTATGGACCGTGTGGCCCTGCGCAACGAGGGAGGCGATGCCGCGTTCGATGGCGGCGTTGTCGCTGCCAAAGCCGCTCGGAGCAACGATGGCGATGCCGATGCCGTTAGGGTGTGTGGTCACTGTTTTTCGAAAAGCCGCGCTGTGGAGTCGGGGCTTATCTTACCGTGCGCGTGCTCATCGATCAAGGCGAGCAGGCGCTCGATCAGTTGCGGCGGCAGGTCGTGGCCCATGCCCTCGATGACGTGCAGGCGCGCGCCGGGCACCAGGCGCGCCGTGTCTTCGCCGGCGGCCAGCGGTACCAGCGGATCGGCCGCGCCGTGGATCACCATCGTGCGCACGCGGATCGACTTGAGCAGTTCGCTGCGGTCGCCCGTGGCGACGATGGCGACCAGCTGGCGCGCCAGCCCGGCCGGGCACAGGTTGCGCTTGACCGAACGCAGGATGCGCTCGCGCAGCAGGCGTTCGGGAGTCGGATAGGCCGGGCTGCCGATCACGCGCATGGTGTGCACCATGTGCTCGACCAGGCTGTCGAGGTCGCGCGTGTTGCGGGCCGGGCGCATCAGCAGTGCGCGCGCTTCCTTGCTCGGTCCGGGCAGGCCGCGGCGCCCGCTGTCGGACATGATGGAGGTCAGGCTGATGACGCGCTCCGGATGCAGGGCGGCCAGGATCTGCGCAATCATGCCGCCCATCGACGCGCCCACCACGTGCGCCCGCGCGATGCCGAGGGCGTTGAGGACGCCGAGCGCATCGTCCGCCATGTCGGACAGGGTGTAGGCGCCGCGCTGCGGCCAGCGCAGCAGGCGCCTGAGCCAGGCCAGCGGCAGGCTGGGCGTGCCGGCATGGTCGAATTTGGTGGACAGGCCGCTGTCGCGGTTGTCGAAGCGGATGACGTAGAACCCGAGGTCGACCAGGCCGTCGACGAAATCGTCCGGCCAGGCCGTCAGTTGCATGCCCAGGCCCATGATCAGCAGCAGCGGCGCGTCCTTGGGGTCGCCTGCTGTTTCGTAGGCGATCCGGATCCCGTTGGCGGTCAGAATAGGCATGCTGGCTGGCTTGCTGGTGATGGGTTAAGTCGCGGGTTCAGCCGCGGCCGGTGCGCACCGCCTGCGCTGGCGCTGGAGCGCAGGACCGGATGCGATCGAGCATACCATTTTTGCGCGGCGGCTGACATACCTTGCGTGCCGGCACGCGCTGCCGCCACGCTTCCATCGATTGCCTACTCGCCGCAAGCAGCCGCCTGCGCAGCCAGCCGCGCCGCCTGCGCCGCCCGGCGCCGTTCGGCAAAAAATGCACGCAGCATGCTGCTGGCCTCGTCGGCCATCACGCCGCCCACCAGGTCGGTATGGTGATTCAACTGTTCCTGCTCGAACAGATTGAGCACCGAGCCGCACGCGCCTGTTTTCGGGTCGGGCGCGCCGAACACCACGCGCGCCAGGCGCGCATGCATCATCGCCCCCGAGCACATCGCGCAGGGCTCCAGGGTCACGTACAGCTCGCATCCGGGCAGCCGGTAGTTGCCCAGCTTTTCCGCCGCCGCGCGCAGCGCGACAATTTCGGCGTGCGCGGTCGGATCGTGGCGGCCGATCGGCTGGTTGAAGCCGGTGGCGACCACCTCGCCATCCTTGACCACCACGGCGCCCACCGGCACTTCGCCCAGGCTCCATGCATGTTGCGCCTGTTCCAGCGCCAGTTGCATGAAGGCGGGATCAGGCATCGGTAATCTCTGCCCAGCAGTTCGGGGTCTCGTGCAGCACCAGCTTGTGCAGGTGCAAACCGGTGCCGAAACGGTCGGTATACGCCGCTTTCAGGATATCGAAGGCGATCTGCGCCAGGTTCTCGACCGTCGGAATGCGGTCGATCACGACGGTCTTGTGGCCCGGCAGCGAGGCCAGGAAGTCGCGCACCTTGTCGTCCTTTTCGTAGACCAGGAAAGCATGGTCCCAGACGTCGACCAGGTGTTCCTTGGCCAATGCCTTGATATCGGAAAAGTCCATGATCATCCCGTTGTCGGAGTTGCCTTCGACCTGGATGACGGCGCCGGTGAGCGTGATTTCGAGCGTGTAGCGGTGCCCGTGCAGGTTGCGGCACTGGCTTTTGTGGTCGGGAATGCGGTGGCCTGCATCGAATTCGAGCTTGCGTGTAATCGTGAGCATGAAGTGCTTTATGGTATCTGTAACAGTTTATGGGTTTGCAAGCTCAACTTCCACTTGGGATGGCGCTTGCAGGTCTCGATGGCGAGACGGGTATTGTGTTCGCCCAGCGGGCCGTCCATCGGCTGCACGAAAAAGTTCTCGAAATCGAGGCTTTCGTAGGCGGCCAGATCCTGGTTGGTCTGGGGAATCACCACTTTCAGCTCATTGCCCTTGGCCACGACCAGCTTCGAGCCCATCTTCGGGCTGACGCAGATCCAGTCGACCCCGGGCGGCACCGGCAAGGTGCCGTTGGTTTCGATGGCAATCTCGAAGCCGGCCGCGTGCATGGCGTCGATCAGGGGCGCGTCGAGCTGCAAGAGCGGCTCGCCGCCGGTGAAGACCACGTACTTGCTCTGCGGGTAGGATGCGGGCCACAGGCTGTCGATCGACGACGCCAGGGCCTCGGCAGTGGCAAACTTGCCGCCGCGTTCGCCATCGGTGCCGACGAAATCGGTATCGCAGAAGGTGCAGACGGCGTTGGCGCGGTCGCTTTCGCGCCCGGTCCACAGGTTGCAGCCGGAAAAACGGCAAAACACCGCGGGCCGCCCCGCATGCGCGCCTTCTCCCTGCAGGGTATAGAAAATCTCTTTGATGCTGTAAGTCACGTGATTATCCTGATCGTCAACCCTCCATTATAGCAAGGTCGCGTAGCCCCATCCCAAATCACGAAAAATGATGCCTTTACGACAGAGAAGTTCTCAAGTGAAACAGAGTTGATCGGAGACAATAACAATAGTAATGACGGGGAGTAACTTGATCCGAGTCAGCTTGGACTTGTCTGCTTATCGGCTCTCTCCGGAAGGTACTCATGCACATCACGCCCACCGCCCTGCTCGCCCTGATCTGGATGCTGTTGATCGGCTGGGGCTTCTACGCCTTGCTGCAACGCCACCTGCGCCTCGACGACCAGCTCGCCGACACCGAAGCGCAGCTGCGCATCGAGCGCCACGCCCGCGCGGTAGCCGAACTGGCGCTGGCGAACGCCCATCTGTCGCTGTGCCAGGCGAGCAAACAACAGGACAGCGTGCGCGAGAGCGAACGCCAGCGCATCGCGCGCGACATCCACGACGATCTCGGCCAGAATCTGCTGGCGCTCAAGATCGACCTGCAATTGCTGCATGTGAGCACCACCGGCGCCCATCCGCAGATCGCGAAGAAGCTCGACGGCATGATGGGCAACCTCGACAACACGATCAAATCCTTGCGCGCGATCATCTATGACTTGCGCCCGGTCGTGCTGGAAGCGGGCTTCCAGAGCGCGATGGAATGGCAATTGAGCGAATTTACCCGCATGCACGGGATTCGCCACGCTTTCACGGCCGACCCCGACGCACTCCATGCGCCCGAGGACGTGGAACGCGACGCGATGCTGTACCGCATCGCGCAGGAAGCGCTGTCGAATGTCGCGCGCCATGCGCATGCCACCGAGGTCGACATCAAGCTGCAGCGTTTCGGCAATATGCTCACCCTGCGCGTGCAAGACAACGGGGTCGGCATGGTGGAGCTCGGCAATGGGCGCGGCTGCGGCCTGCCCGGCATGCGCGAACGCGTGCGCGCCATCGGCGGCTGTTTCGCCATCGACAGCCTGCCCGGCAGCGGCGTGGTGCTGTCGGTCTCGATCCCGCTGACGGTTGCCATTCCCGCACACTGAAGAGGACGATCGCACGCACCCTTGTGCTTTATCAATAGAACCGCAGTGCGCCACAGGCAAAATCAAATCTTGTCGGCAATCAACAGTTTGCCGTCGAGATATTGTCCGGAACTATCTAACAGGGGCGGCAGATGATGAGCACCATGAAGGTCCAGAGCGCAAGGGCGCAAGCCGTACCCGAGCACGGGCGTGCGTTTGCCTACAAGCTCATGGAAATGCTGGCCGTGCCCGCCTTTGTGCTGGACAAGGAGCGCCGGGTCATCATCTGGAACCGCGCCTGCGAGCGCCTGACCGGGGTGGCGGCCGAGGAAGTGCTGGGCACGCGCGACCACTGGCGCAGTTTCTACCGGGAGGCGCGGCCGACCCTGGCCGATCTGGTGGCACAGGACCGTGGCGACGAGCTCGATTCGCTGTATCCGCAGGCGGCCAGAAGCAGCCATGTGGCAGGACAGCTGGTGGCGGAAAGCTGGTGCGACATGCCGCGCGGCGGGCAGCGCCGTTACCTGGCGACCGATGCCATCCCGATCCTGGACGAGCACGGCAAACTCGAAGCGGTAGTCCAGACCCTGCGCGACATTACCGACGAGAAAGCGGCCCAGGTCGCGCTGGAGCAGCTGGCCACGCTCGACGGCCTGACCGGGCTGGCCAACCGGCGCTGTTTCGATACGACGCTGGGCGCCGAGTGGTCGCGTGCCTTGCGCCAGCAACAGCCGCTGTCCTTGCTGATGGTCGATGTCGACAATTTCAAGGCATACAACGACGCCAACGGGCACCTGGGAGGCGACGAATGCCTCAAGCGCATCGCCACTGCCGTGGCGAGCGAAATGCGGGCGAACGACCTGGTGGCGCGCTATGGTGGCGAGGAATTCGCGGTGATTCTGCCGAACCAGTCGCTCAAGGGGGCGGCCATCGTGGCCGAGCGGATCCGGCGCCGGGTCGAGCGGCTCGCGGTGCCGAACGGGCGCGGCGCCGACGAGCACGTGACGGTCAGCATCGGCGCGGCCACCGCGATCGCCTCGTCCGACACGACGGCGTGCCAGCTGGTGGCGACGGCGGACGCCGCCTTGTACCGCGCCAAGCACATGGGCCGCAACAGGATCAGCCTGCCGGCCAGCGAGCCCGAGCACATCCCCGGCGCCCGTCCGGACAGTCCGGTTGCCATGAACCTCTCCTGAGCCCGTGTCCACCCCGGTGCCTGTCACCGCAGTGGACATTTTTCACCGGTCCAGCCCGTGTCCACCCCGGTGCCTGTCACCGCAGTGGACATTTTCCACCGGTCCAGCCCGTGTCCACTTCGGTGCCTGTCACCGCAGTGGACATTTTTCACCGGTCCAGCCCGTGTCCACCCCGGTGCCTGTCACCGCAGTGGACATTTTTCACCGGTCCAGCCCGTGTCCACTTCGGTGCCTGTCACCGCAGTGGACATTGTTCGTGAGGATATATGCACAATTTTTCGCTGTCTTTTCTGGGCTGATTCTTTTATCCTGCGGCTACTATTTTTTAGCCTCAGGAGACATTGTGTCGAAACTTATCCCGATCAGCCTGCTCGCCCTGCCCGCTTTCGCCATGAACGCGATGGCGGCGGCCCCGGCAGCAACCGGCAACAAGGCGGACGTCCTGCCCTTCAAGGCCACCGAAAAAACCCTCGCCAACGGCCTCAAAATCATCGTCGTCCCAACCGGCTTCCCCAACCTGGTGTCGGTACAGATCCCCGTCCAGACCGGTTCGCGCAATGAAATCGAGCCGGGCAAGTCGGGTTTCGCGCACTTTTTCGAACACATGATGTTCCGGGGCACCAAAGCCTATCCGCCTGAGAAATACCAGGACGTCATCACCAAATCGGGCGCGCGCCAGAATGCCTATACCAGCGACGACCTGACCAATTACCACACCACCTTCGCCAAGGAAGACCTGGAAACCATCCTCAAGGTCGAGGCCGACCGCTTCCAGAACCTGTCGTACGGCGAGGATGCGTTCAAGACCGAATCGCGCGCCGTGCTGGGCGAATACAACAAGAACAGCGCCAATCCGATGTCGAAACTGTTCGAGGTGCAGCGCGACGCCGCCTACACCACGCATACCTACAAGCACACCACGATGGGTTTCATCAAGGACATCGAGGACATGCCGAACCAGTATGCCTACTCGAAAGTGTTCTTCGACCGCTGGTACCGCCCGGAACGCACTACCGTGATCATCGCGGGCGACGTGGAGCCGCAAAAAGCCATCGCCCTGGTCGAGAAGTACTGGAGCACATGGCAGAAAGGCAGCTACAAGAGCGAGGTTCCGGCAGAGCCCGCACCGCGCGGGGCGCTCTACAAGCATGTCGCCTGGCCAACCCAGACGCTGCCCTTCGTCACGGTCGGTTTCCGCGCGCCGGCGTTTTCGGCCACGGCCAAGGACCACGCCGCGCTGTCGATGCTGCTGTCGCTGTCCTTCGGCCGCACCTCGCCGCTGTACAAGCGCCTGGTTCAGGATGAACAGAAAGTCGACCAGTTCGGCGACTACACGCCCGGCAGGATCGACCCCAGCCTGGCGACCATCATCGCGCGCGTGAAAAAGCTGGAAGACACGGTCTACGTGCGCGACCAGATCATGCAAACCATCGCGCAACTGCGCACGGTACCGGTCACCGCGCAGGCACTGGCCGACGCCAAGTCCGCCCAGAAATACGGCCTGATCCGCTCACTCGACAATACCGAGCAGATCGCCGGCACCCTCGCCTCGTACGTGCACTACAACCGTTCCTACGGCACGCTGAACCAGTTCTACCGCGTCACCGACAGCCTGACGCCGGACGACCTGCTCGCTGCGGCCCGTAAATACCTGGTGGACGAGGGCATGATTGTCACCACCCTGTCGAACCAGGCCCTGCCTGAAACGATGGCCACCCTGCCGAAGCTGGCGACCCTGCCCGGCACGGCCGCCGCCGCCGCACCGGCTGCCGATGCCACCCCGCTCGCGCTCGCGCCGTCGCGTGCCGCCGGACCGCAGGCCAAGGTCGACGTGCTGGTGCAAAAATCGGCCCTGCCGCAGATCCGCTTCAAGCTCCTGTTCGCCGCCGGTTCGGCGCACGATCCCAAAGGCAAGGAAGGCCTGGCGGCGCTGACCGCGATGATGGTCGCCTCGGCCGGGTCGAGCGAGCGCAAGATCGACGAGGTGACCAAAGCCCTGTTCCCGCTGGCCGGTTCGTTCAGCGAGCAGACCGACAAGGAAATGACCACCTTCACGGGCTCGATCCACAAGGATAACTGGACGACATACATGGGCGTGGCCATGCCCCAGTTGCTCGCGCCGGGCTTTCGCGAAGAAGACTTCCGCCGGCTCAAGGATTCGCTCAAGAACGCCCTGCTGGTCGACCTGAAGGACAATAACGAGGAAGAACTGGGCAAGGAACGCCTGCAGACCAATGTGTTCGCCGGCACCGCCTACGACCATCCCGTACTCGGCACCGCCAAGGGCATCGACGCGATCACGCTCGACGATGTGAAGGCGTTCTACAAGAAGGCCTATACCCAGGGATCGGTCAAGGTCGGCATTTCCGGCGACGTGTCGGACGCGATGACCGCCGACCTCAGGCAGGCGCTGGCCAAACTGCCGGCCGGCCCCGGCTTGCCGGCCACCACGGCGCCGCTGGCGAAGATGCCGAACGGCCTGGAAGTCGAAATCATCGAGAAAAATACGCGCGCGACAGCGCTCTCGTTCGGCTTGCCGATCGACGTACGCCGTGGCCATCCGGACTTCCCGGCGCTGTGGCTGGCAAAAACCTTCCTCGGCGAACACCGCGCCTCGAATGCCTATCTGTACCAGCGCATCCGTGAGCTGCGCGGCATGAATTATGGCGACTACAGCTATATCGAAGCTTTCCCACGCGGTATGTTCCAGTTCTTCCCGACCCCGAACGTCGGCCGCAAGGGCCAGCTGTTCGAAGTCTGGATCCGCCCTGTCGCGCCGGAAAATGCCCATATGGCACTGCGTATCGCGCTTACCGAACTCGACAAAGTCATCCAGCAGGGCCTGACCCAGGAGCAATTCGAGATCACCCGCGGCTACCTGATGAAAAACGTGTTCGTGATGACGGCAACGCAAGACCAGTACCTCGGCTATGCGCTCGATTCGCAGTGGTACGGCACGCCCGAGTTCACCACGATGATGCGCGAGGGCTTGAGCAAGCTGACCCTGGCCGACCTCAATGCCGCCATCAAGAAGCATCTGTCGACCAAGAACATGTCGCTGGTGTTTATCACCAAGGATGCTGCCGGACTCAAGGAAAAACTGGTGAGCGACGCGGAGTCGACGATCAAGTACGACGGCAACAAGCCGCAGAGCTTGCTCGACGAAGACAAGCGCATCGGCAGCATGAAGCTCGACATCAAGCCGGAGGCCGTCAGGATCACGCCGGCGAGCGCGGTGTTCGCCGAGTAAAAGCGCTGACGGGGCGCGCCGGCGCCCGCCCCGCTGGCGCCGGCCCGACGTTCAGGAAGTCATGCGCTCCCAGCCATGCCGGATCGCGGCCTTCATCCTTTCCCAGGTCGAGCCGGGATTGCGCGCTTCCCAGTCGCGCCGCAGTCCCGGTTCGATCTCTTCCCACGCCCGCCCCCGGTACATCTCGCTGCCTGCCACGCTGCCGCCGTAGCGGTAGGCCGGCGCGTAATCGTCGAAGCTGCCGCCCTCGCGCGCGAAATTGCTGGTCCAGTGGCCGCGGAAATAGGCATCGTCGTCCGGCGCAAGCCGCTCGACATCGACTTCGGTATGGCGCAGCGTTTCCTTGATCTGCTCCTGGCGCTGCGTCACTTCCTTGCCGACGATAACTTCTTCCACCATGCGCGCCGATTTTTCGACGACCGCTTCTTCCGCCGTTTCGCGCAGCTCGATCGTGTTTTCCTGGAAGGCGGCAATGTCGGCCGGATCGACCAGCCTGTCGACCGCGCGCCGCTGCACGTTGACGTGCTCTTCGCGCAGGCCGATGCTGTCGGTCACGGGCGTCTCCACGATGCGCTGGTAGATCCGCACGCCGCCGCGCTGCACCTCGCGCTTGCCGACCTTGAGCTCTTCCTGGATCACGGGAATGGCGGTGCCGCCGTCGGCGCGCTGTTGCGAGGCGCCCATGGCCGATCCCTGCGCGCTGCCGCCGCTCATGCCGCCCTGGGATGCGCCGGGCGTCGACTGCTGCGACATGGCTTGCGCGCGCATGGCCTCCCCGCCCTGCATGGCGCCCTGCCACTGGCCGGCATGCTCGTCGATATCGATCGGGCTGTGGCGCTCGACAATGTCGGCGGCGCGCTCGACCTCGTGCTCGCTCGCGGCCGTCACCGTCAGCACGTAATGGCCACGGTCGAGCGCCTCGGCGTACATCCGCGCATGCTCGCTGCGCTCGCCGCCGAACAGGTCGGTGAAAAAGTGCTTGATGCTCGATCCGAACGAGGCGCCGTCGTCCTCGTCGCTGCGATAGGCCGAGCGATCGGTATCGCCATCGCTCAAACGCACGTCCTGGCGTGCATAACCCGACCCCAGCAGGTCGTCCTGCGCCTGCACGGCATCGCCGCGATTGTCAAATACCGCTACCAGTGTGTGTTCCATGATGACTACCTCCGTGTAGTTGAACTCGCTTCCTTGTGAGGGCCTTCGTCGAACCGTTCGACGACAAGGTCTTCCGCGCGCAGGATCACGGTCCCGGTCTGGGTGCGCGAGCGCCGGATGCGCGTGACGTGGACTTCTTCCTTGATGCGCAGGCGCTTTTCGGTCACCAGCACTTCTTCGAGCACCGGCACGATCAGCGTGTCGCCCTCCTGGCGCGTGGACGGCGCCTCGGACAGGGGGACGATTTTGTCGATGAGCACATGCTCGACGACGAGCTCGTCGTAGAGCAGGGTCTGGTCGACCTGGTGGGGATGCTCGCTGACGGTTTTATGCATCCGGACGCCGCGTCCGGTGTCGACGACGCGCCTTCCCAGCCGCAGTTCCTCGCGGTGCAGCGGCACGGTGAGCGTGTCGCTGCCGGGTTCGTCAACTGCCTCGGGACTGTCGGTGGACATGCGGTGCGCTCCTCGAAAAACGCTGCGGCGAGAGTGATCGAGAGTACCGCAAAGCGCACCGACCCTGCGCACCATTGACCCGCTTCAAGTTTTTGATCGCATGCGACGCGCCTGGGTCGGGCGATGCGCGCTGGTGCGGCCTGGCTGGAGACGGCCCCGTCAAGGCAGAAGGCTCAGCTCGTGTCCGAATGTCAGACCTGGCACCGGGGTGGACACGGCCTGGTCGATGGCCGGGAGCTTAATTGAAGGGGTTGTCGACTTCGCCTACGGCCGGCGGGGGCAGCTCGGCCGGCAGCTTCATCGCTTCCAGCTTGGCCACGATCTTCTCCAGCACCGCGTGCAGCTTGCGCGCGTGCGCCAGGCCGGCTTCGTCGGCCGTCAGATCGACGTCGCCGCTGAGCGTGATCCGGTCGAGCCGGTTTTCGAGCATCAACTTGCCGACCGCGAGCACGTCGGCTTCGTTGGCGTACGGGTCAAAACCTTGTTTCTTGCCACTCATTGCGTCTCCTTGATAGGTCAAAACGGCCAGCGGCGCGATTTCTTCTGCTTCGGCTGCGCCAGGTCCAGCATCGCCGACTTCTGGCGCGCGCTCAGCGAGGGCATCAGGTCGATGCCGATTTTTTCTTCCAGCTCGGCGATCGTCATCACGTCCAGCTCGTCCGCCGAGCGGTTTTCCACGATCCAGGCCGCGCCCGCTTTCAGGCTCGGACTATACACCGCCTTGTACAAATGGCTCGGCACCAGCACGTTGCCCACCTTTTTCAGGCGCCCGCCGATGAAGGCCGGCCCGGTGATGACGTACATGGCGCCGTCCTTCCTGACCATGTCGCGCACGCGCCCTTCCAGCCCGGCCCACAGGTGGCGGTTGTTGTCGGCATCCTGGGGCACCATGTTGGCCAGCGTAAAACTCTCGTGCTGGGTCTTGCGGTCCGGCATATTCCCGTTGGGCGCCATGTGGCCCCGGTCGAAGCCGCTGCGGGCATAGTCGGACAGCTCGGCCCGCTGCGATGGCGACAGCCGTTCTTCGGCATGGAAGGAGTCGTCGCGCGACAGTTTCTTGGCCAGCTTCAGGTTTTCCGGACGCACGCGTTCGGCCGACCACAGCGGGGTGCGCGTCACGCCCGAGTGCATCACGCCGAACACGCCGTAGCATAGTTCGGTCGTCGCTTTCGCCAGCTTGGGGTTGCGGATCTCGGGCAGACGCCCATCGATGTAATGTGCGGGACAGCCGCCGGCAAGCGCGCTGCCGGCCGCCAGCAGGGTCCATCCGAGGACCATGCCGGCCAGTGTTTTCTGAATCATGTTATCCAAAATTAATATTGTCGAGCGCCGCATTCTAGCCGAGCGCACCCGCCGTGCGAAGCAGTCGTTCACCTAATCTTGCAAGACTGGCGCGCAGCAGCGCCGGCGCGCGCACCTCGAACTCGAACGGCAGGCCGGCCAGGTGCCCGGCGAACCAGTCGACATGGTCGGTACTGCAGCGCAGCAGCACGCCGCCATCGATCTGTTCGAGCACGCCGAGCGCGCCGAAAAAATGCGCGCTGGCCGTCTGCAGGTCGGTATGCAGCACGATCTCGACCGGGTGCTCGCGCGGCATCGAGGCCATCGACCGGGTCAGGTAGCCGAGCGCGTCGAAGCCGGCCGGACGCGCAAACGAGACCGGGCGCGTTTCCACCTTGAGAATGCGGTCGAGCCGGAACGAGCGCATCCCGGCACGCAGGTGGCACATGCCGATCACGTACCAGCAGCCGCCGCGAAACGCCAGGCCGTAGGCGTCGAAGTCGCGCTCGCTGTCGTCGCCCTCGGGGGTGCGGTAGCGCAGGCAGACGCGCTGCTGCGCCAGCGCCGCCGAACTGAGGGTGACCAGCGCGTCGTTGTCCTGCGGCGCCACCGCGCGCAGCATGTCGAGCCGCACGGTTTCATCGATGGCGCGCACGCGCCGCTTGAGGTTGGCCGGCATGATGCGTTCGAGCTTGGCCTGGGCACTGGCCACCGCCGGCGCCGCTTCGGCAAAGCCCAGGCTGCGCGCGGCCAGCAGGCCGATCGCCAGGGCCAGCGCTTCGTCGTTGGTAAACATCATCGGCGGCAGCTTGAAGCCGGCCATCAGCGCGTAGCCGCCGTGGCGCCCGCGCTCGGTGGTGATGGGAATGCCCATCTCGTCGAGCGTGACGATATAACGGCGCAAGGTGCGCGTGTCGACGCCCAGCCGCGCCGACATCTCGGCGCCGCTCAGGCGGCCATGGGTTTGCAGCAGTTCGAGCACTGCCAGCACACGGGTGGTTGGATGGTACATGGCGCCAGAATACCACCGTATCAGGACGAAATCTGTCCTGATTGGCATGTAGGCTAACACTTGTCGATGTTTCATCACCAAGCAAGGAGCCACCATGAACACCGTTGTATCCAACGACGCCTGCCCCGTCATCGAACTGCGCCGCTACACGGCCGCGCGCGAGGAGCGTGCGGAGCTGGCGCGCCGCTTCGACGAGGCCTTCGCGCCGGCCTTCGAGCAGCTGGGCGGCGTGGCGATCGGCCATTTTTGCGAGCGCGACCGGCCCGATGGCGTGGCCTGGCTGCGCGGTTTCCGCAGCGGCGCGGCGCGCTCGGCCATCGGCCGGGCCTTCGATGCGCAGGCCCGGCTGCCGGCCGCGGGCGACGCGGTCCTGCTGCTCCGGGCACTGCATCCGGGCAGCGGGCTCGCCCTGCCGACGCTCGCCAGCGATGCCCAGGGCATCGTGGTTGCGCACATCCTGCACGTACGGCAGGGCCTGCTGGCTGCGTGCGCGCGCGCAGCCGAGGCGCGCTTTGCCGCCTACCATGGGCGCGGGGTGATCGAAGCGGGCATCCTGGCCACGCACGATGGACAGCCGGGCGCGCCCGGCGCAGCCCTGGTCTGGCTCGGCGTGGTGCGCGACGATGCGGCCCTGGCCGACCTGCGTCCGGCCCTGGACGGCGCCGCCGCCGCATTGGCCGCGCGCGGCCTGCTGGCGGCTCCGGCCGAGGTGCTGGTGCTCGATCCCTGCCGCCACGCGCGCCTGCGCTGGATCAGCGCGGCCAGCGTGACCGCCCCCGCCTACGCCTGCACGAGGGCGGCGGCATGAGCGATGACGCCAACCTGTGGCTGTACTTCGTGGTGGTGTTCGGCATCATCGCCCTGCCCGGCCTGGACATGGCCTTCGTCATGGGCAGCGCCGTGCTGGGCGGACGGCGCGCCGGCCTGGCGGCCGTGGCCGGCATCGTCAGCGGCGGCGTTTGCCACCTGGCCATGGGCGCGCTGGGCGCGGCGGCAGTGCTGCGCCTGTGGCCGCCCCTGTTCGATGCGATGCTCGCCGCCGGCGCCCTCTACACGGCCTGGATCGGCTGGCGCTTCCTGCGCAGCACCAGCCAGTTTGCCCAGCGCCTGCCGCAGCGCGCCTGCGGCGCCGGCGCCACCTTCCTGCGCGCCCTCGTCACCAGCCTGCTCAATCCGAAAGCCTATCTGTTCATGCTGGCCATCTTTCCGCAATTCCTGAAGCCCGGTCCCGAGCCGCTGTGGGCCCAGGCCGCGCTGCTCGGTGCGATCACGGCCCTGACCCAGGCCGGCGTGTACGGCGCGCTGGCCTGGCTGGGCGGGGGCGCCGGGCGCTGGCTGGAACAGCGGCCAGGCGCCGCCACCGTGCTGGCGCGCGCCATGGGCGTGCTGCTGATGGCGCTGGCGGCGCTGAGCGCGGCGCAGCTGGGGCGCGGCCTGCTGTTTCCGGCGTCGGCGCTTGCTGTCATGACACACTGAAACGTCAATCCATAACAATGATGCATGCTTGATAAGCAAAATCGACTAGAATACGCGTTTTGGACCGCGTTGGCTTTGCTTGGCGCAATGGATTCTTGTACATCATGGTGCCCCAACCGATTCCCGAAGAGCTGCGTCGTTTCGTGCTGACGAGCATTGCCTCCGTGCCCCACCTGGAGGCGCTGCTGCTTTTGCGCGGCAGCGCGGACCAGGACTGGCCCGTGCACAAGGTGGCCGAGCGGCTGTACATCGGCGACAAGCTGGCCGCGAGCCTGCTGGCCGACCTGGCGCGCGCGGGGATGACGGTCGCCCTGCGCCACGAGAATGGCGAGCCGGTGTTCCGCTACCAGCCGGCCACGGCGGCGCTGGGCCAGGTGATCGATGCGCTGGCCGAGCTGTACGCGCGGCGCCTGGTCGACGTGACCCATCTGATTCATTCGAAACTCGAACGCAAGGCGCAGCAGTTCGCCGACGCGTTCACCTGGCGAAAGGACGCGTAATGGCGGCAGCGATTTATGGCCTTTGCATGCTCACCGCGCTTGCCTGCGCCTGGCTGTTACTGGCCAGCTACGCCCGCACCCGGCACCGCCTGCTGTTCTGGAGCGGCCTGTGCTTTTGCGGCATGACCCTGAACAACCTGATCCTGGTGCTCGACAAGCTGGTCTTCCCCCAGGTCGATCTGCTGACCCTGCGCCTGGTGACGGCGCTGATGTCGGTCGCCCTGCTGTTGTACGGCCTGGTCTACGAGAAGGAATAGGCGATGGATTTGCTGCTGGCCGGTGCGGGCGCCATGGGCTCGCTGGTGATCGGACTGTTCTTCCTGCGCTTCTGGCGCACTTCGGGCGACCGTTTCTTCCTGTATTTCGCGCTGTCCTTCCTGATCGAAGGCGGACACCGCATCTATGTGAGCCTGACCCCGGGCATGAGCGAAGACTCGCCCTTCCACTTTTTGCTGCGCCTGCTCTCCTACTGCCTGATCCTGTGGGCGATTGTTTCCCGTAATTTACCCCGCAACAAGTCCACCAGGTAATCGGCATGGCGCCAACTGTCGCGCTGGCGGCGCTGCCAGCCCGGCCCGCCCGGCGGGGGCAGCGCGGCGCTTGTGCGCAGGCGTGCTGTTGACCCGCCACAGAAGGGTGCGTTCGATTGACTTTCGGTGGCCGAGCCCCTACATTGACAATCCGACCTCCTCCACCCACATGCACTTGATGCCGACATTCTCCGCTCCCGATATCACCTTCGCCACGGAGCGGATCGCACGATGAGGGCGAGCGTTTCCGCGCGCATTTTGCTGGTCGACCAGCACGATGCCGCCAGCGAGGCATTGGCGCATCTCTTGAGCGAGTCGGGCCATGCGCCCCTGCGGCTCGACGCCAACGCCGCCGCAGGCCATAGCGCCAGCGCGGAACTGGCGCTGATCCTCGTCGCTGCGGGTTCCAGCGCCGCCAGCGCCGCCAGCGCCGATGCCACCGCCGCCATCGAACTGGTGCGGCGCCTGCGCGCCGCACCCGGCCTGGCCGGCATTCCCCTGATCGCCGTCGCGGCCGAAGGCGATCCCGCCTTCCCGTTCGCCCAGGCATACGCCGCCGGCGCCATCGATGTGCTGTCCAGTCCGGTACTGCCGGCGGCGCTCAGGGCCAAGATCGATTTCCTGATCGAGGCGCGCCAGGCCGCCACGCGCCAGCGCCAGAGCGACAACGAGCTGCGCGACGCCCGCGCCCGCCTCGAAATCACCCTGGCCGCCGCCGAACTGGCCACCTGGACCTGGGATGTCTCGGCCGACAGCGTGACCGCCGACGCCGCCATGGCGCGCCTGTTCAACGTCCCGCCCGAGGTCGCCGCCGGCGGCCCGGTGCAGCACTACCTGAACGCGATCCACCCGGACGACCTGGTCCACACCACCGCCCATATCGACGCGGCGCTCGCCAGCGGCCAGTCCTACGATGTCGAATACCGGGTGCGCGGCAGCGACGGCCTGTACCATCACGTGATCGCGCGCGGCCAGCTGGTGTCCCACCAGGCCGGCGCCGGCCAGCACCTGCGCGGCGTGGTGATCGACATCACGCGCCAGAAACAGGCCGAAGCCCGGCTCGGCGCCAGCGAGGAACGCTACCGCACCCTGTTCGATTCGCTCGATACCGGGGTGTGCATCATCGAAGTGCTGTTCGAGGGCGAGACCGCGTACGACTACCGCTTCATCGAGCTCAACCCGGCCTTCGTCAAGCACACGGGCCTGGTCGACGCGGTCGGCAAGACCGTGCTCGAACTGGTGCCGGGCCACGACAGCCACTGGTTTTCCCTGTACGGCCAGGTCGCCACCAGCGGCGAGCCGGTGCGCCTGATCGACGAGGCGCGCGCCATGGGGCGCTGGTTCGACGTGTACGCCACCCGCGTGGGCGGCCCCGGCAGCCGGCTGGTGGCGGTGCTGTTTACCGACATCAGCGAGCGCGTCGCCGCCGATGCCGAGTTGCGCCGCCTGGCGGCCGACCTGTCCGAGGCCGACCGCCGCAAGACCGAGTTCCTGGCCACCCTGGCGCACGAGCTGCGCAATCCGCTGGCGCCGATCCGCAGCGGCTTGCAGGTGATGCGCCTGAACGGAAGCGACACCCGGGTCGCCGCGCGCGTGCAGGACATCATGGACCGCCAGCTCGACCACCTGGTGGCGCTGGTCGACGACCTGCTCGACGTGGCGCGCATCACGCGCGGCCGGATCGCGCTCAAGCCCGAGTGGACCAGCGTGCAGCAGGTGGTGGCCGACGCGGTCGAGACCAGCCGTCCCCTGATCGAGGCAAGCGGCCACCAGCTGCGCGTGGACCTGCCCACCGAGCCGCTGGCCCTGTACGCCGACCCGACCCGGGTGCGCCAGATCCTCAACAACCTGCTCAACAATGCCGCCAGGTACACCCCGCAGGGGGGACGCATCAGCCTGGCCGCGCGCCAGGAAGGCGCCGACCTGCTGCTGTCGGTGACCGACAACGGGATCGGCATCGCGCCCGACCAGCTGGCGGCGGTGTTCGACATGTTTACCCAGGTCGGACGGAGCGCGCACCGCTCGGGCGGGCTGGGCATCGGCCTGTCGCTGGTGCGCAGCCTGGCCGAGCAGCACGGCGGCAGCGTCGGCGCCGCCAGCGCGGGCCTGGACAAGGGCAGCGTGTTCAGCGTGCGCCTGCCGCTGGCCCCGCCCGGCGCGCCGGCCGCCGCGCCCGCCCGGGCCGACGCGCCCGACGCCGGCGCCGAGGCCGCCCTGCGCGTGATGGTGGTCGACGATAACGTGGACGCCGCCGCCACCCTGGCCGAATTGCTGGGCCTGATCGGCCATGAGGCCGCCGTGGCCAACGACGGCGCCGCCGCGCTGGCCATGGCGGCCCGGCTGCGCCCGCAAGTGATGTTGCTCGATATCGGCATGCCCGGCATGGATGGCTACCAGCTGGCGCGCGCCCTGCGCCAGGATGGCCGGCACGCCGGCGTCCTACTGGTGGCCCTGACCGGCTGGGGCAGCGGCGAAGACCGCGCGCGCAGCCGCGCGGCCGGCTTCGACCTGCACCTGACCAAGCCGGTCGACCTGGCGGCCGTGTCCGGCCTGATGGCCGAGCACGCGCAGCGCCTCGCCAGGGCCCTCGCCTGAGGCTTTACCAGTCCAGCCCGACCAGCAGCTTGCCCATGCGCGGCCAGCACAGGCGCGTCAGTTCGCCGCGCGCCGCCCAGCGGAAAGCGTCGGTTTCCGGGGTCGGCTGCCCGCTCAGCGGATGCGCAAAGAAACTGGTGCACACCAGGTGCGCCAGGCTGTCCAGCTCGTCGCCCGAGCGCACCCGGAACAGGTGCAGGCGCTTGTCGCTGCGGTAGGCGAACTCGCCCAGGTCCTCGAAGCGTTCGGGCGCAAAGCCGATCCCCGCTTCCTCGCGCAGTTCGCGCATGGCCGCTTGCAGCGGGGTTTCGCCGGGATCGAGCATGCCTTTCGGAATGTCCCAGCTCGGCGTATTCGTGACGTGGCACAGAAGCAATTGCGAGGCCGGATTGACCACCAGGGTGCCGCACGACACCGTCTGCACGCGCTTCGGCGCGCTCATGACAGCGCCCCGCCGCGCACGGCCGCGTCCAGCACCATGGAGAGGGCGCCGATGTCGACCGGCTTGGTCAGGTGGCGGTCGAAGCCGGCCTGCCGCGACATCGCCACGTCGGCACGCGCGCCCCAGCCGGTCAGGGCCACCAGCAGCATGCCGTCCAGCTCGGCGCTGGCGCGGATCGCGCGCGCCAGCTGGTGGCCGCTCATGCCGGGCAGGCCGATGTCGAGAAAGGCCAGGTGCGGGCGGAACTCGGCCGCCAGCACCAGCCCCCGTTCGCCGTCGAGCGCCACGCGGGTGCTGTGGCCGAGCGCTTCGAGCAGGGTCGAGAGGGTGTCGCCGGCGTCCACGTTATCGTCCACCACCAGCACCCGCAAGGCGGCGCCGGCCGCGCCCTCGGCGCCGGCGTGCGGCGCGGGCGCGGCTGCCGCACCGTCCGGGCGCAGCGGCAGGCGCACGGTGAACGTGCTGCCCTGGTCGCGCCCGGCGCTGGCGGCGCTGACGCTGCCGCCGTGCAATTCGACCAGGCGGCGCACCAGCGACAGGCCGATGCCCAGCCCGCCCTGGGAGCGGTCGAGGTTGCGCCCGACCTGGGTAAACATATCGAACAGGGTGCCCATGTCGTCGGGAGCAATGCCCACCCCGCTGTCGCCCACCGACAGCAGCACCTCGGCGCCGTCGCGCGCGGCGCGCAGCACGATGCGCCCGCCGGCCGGGGTGTATTTGGCGGCGTTGTTGAGCAGGTTGCTGAGCACCTGCACGATGCGGGTGACGTCGACGTCGAGCGGCAGCGCTTCCCCGGCCACCTCGATGGCGAGCGTGTGGCCGCCCGCGTTCAGGGCCGCCATGCTGGTTTCGACCGCCATCGCGACCAGGGTGGCGACGTCGCTCGCTTCGCGCCGCAGTTCGATCTTGCCGCGCGTGATGCGCGCCACGTCCAGCAGGTCGTTGACCAGGTGGATCAGGTGGCCGAGCTGGCGGTCCATCATGTCGTGCACCCGGCCCATGTCGCGGCTGCCGGCCGGCATGCGGATCAGGTCGAGCCCGGTACGGATCGGCGCCAGCGGGTTACGCAGCTCGTGCGCCAGGGTGGCCAGGAATTCGGATTTGCGGCGGTCCGCCTCGGCCAGGTCGGCCGCGACCCGGCGCAAGTCGTTTTCGGCCTGTTTTTGCGCCGTAATGTCGCGCATGATCGAGGCCAGGCCGATATTCTGGCCGTCATCGTCGAACACCGCGAAGCCCTTGTAATACACCGGCAGGATGGCGCCGGTGGAAAAATTGCGGATGTGCAGTTCGCCTTCCCAGCGCGCCTGCGCGCCGCGCATGGCGGGCAGCACCACCGCCTCCACGAACGCCTGGCAGTCGGGCGAAAAAAAGTCGCCGATGCGCTGCTCGCCCAGCGCGGCGTCGGGCGCCAGCCCCGCCAGGCGCCGCCCGGCCGGGTTGACGTAGCTGGCGCGCGCCTCCGAACTGGCGATCCCGATGAAGTCGGACGACTGCGCCGCCACCGCCGCCAGGCGCCGCATGCCCTCTTCGGCGCGCTGCGATCGCTGGCGCGATTCGCCCAGTTGCAGTTCGGACATTTCGAGCTGCTCGGCGGCCAGGCGCTCGGTGGTCGCGTCGCGGAAAATCTTGGCGTAGCCGCGCAGCTTGCCGCCATCGTCCCACAGCGGCACCATCACGCCGTCCGCAAAGAAGCGGGTGCCGTCGCGGCGCACGTGCCAGCGCTTGTCGTCGGCCCGCCCGGTCTCGCGCGCGGTCCGCATTTCGCGCCCGGGCACGCCGGCGGCGCGGTCTTCGGGGGTGAAGATGATCGCGCTCGGCTGGCCGCAGGCCCTGGCCGCGAACCAGCCCGTGATGGTTTCGGCGCCGCCTTCCCATTCGGTGACGATGCCGTCGGTATCGGTGCCGATGAAGGCGTAATCGCGGGTGTTGTCGAGAATCAGGCGGATCCGCTCGTCGCGCGTGCGCAGTGCCGCCAGGTGCGTCGCTTGCGCGTGCAGGGCGATCTCGGCGGTCTTGCGGTAGAGGTCGATGAACACCGCCACCTTGGCGCGCAGGATCACCGGACTGATCGGTTTGCTCAGGTAATCGACCGCGCCCAGGGCATACGCCTGTTCGACCAGGGCGCGCTCGTCGCCGGCGGCGGTCAGGAAGATGATCGGCACGGCGCGCGAACGCGGGTGGCTGCGGATCAGCCCGGCCGCCTCGAAGCCGCTCATGGTCGGCATCTGCACGTCCATCAGCACCACGGCGAAATCGCGCACCAGCAGTTCGCGCAGCGCCTGTTCGCCCGAGGACACGCTGACCAGCACTTCGTCGAGCTCGGCCAGCACCGCTTCGAGCACCCGCAGGTTGGCGTCCTGGTCGTCCACCAGCAGGATGTTGATCTTGGCCTTGGGCGTGCTGTTCTCGTTGAGCATGGGGGTGTCCGATGTGCCTCGTGGCGATCGCCCAGGTCAGGAGCGCAATGTAGGCCGACAATGAAAAAAAGTCAATTGTGCAAGAACTAAAAAATATTTGCAGATTCGGGGAACTTCACCCATTTCGCTTCCCTCCAAGACCTTTTGCACCAATCACAGGTGGGGGTTGCGCATGCCCGAACGTTTCCTCGCGTCCACATTGCCTCGGCACGAAGCCGCCGAGCTGTACCGCCTGATGGTGGTCGGCATCCGCGACGTGGCCGTTTTCCTGATGGATCCCGATGGCTATATTACCGTGTGGAACGCCGGCGCGCAGGACATGAAGGGCTATACCGCCGACGAGGCGATCGGCAGCCATCTCTCGCTACTGTACACCGACCAGGACCGCGCGCGCGGCTGGCCCCAGCATAACCTGGGCAAGGCCGCCGAGGACGGCTTCTACAGCGAGGAAACCTGGCGCAAGCGCAAGGACGGCAGCCTGTTCTGGGCCCATATCGCCCTCACCGCCCTGCGCGGCGAGGACAGGCAACTCCTCGGCTTTTCCAAGATCACCATGGACATGACCCACCACAAGCTGCTTGAGTCTTGCGAAAAGGAAAAGCAGGAAATCGACCTGATCCTGCGCGCGGCCCAGGCCGGCACCTGGAAATGGGATGTCGGCAGCGGCAAGGTCGACCTGTCGCGCCAGCTGCTCGAACTGCTCGGCTACGACGGCGCGCCGCGCGAACTCGACTTCGACGCCTGCCTCGCCTACGTGCACCCGGACGATCGGGCGCGCTTTCGCACGCTGCTGGAAGACACGCGCAGCGATCCGCTGACGGCGCCGCTCGAAACCGAACTGCGCTTCCTGCGCAGCGACGGCCGCGGCCAGTGGTTCTTCCTGCGCGCCAACTGGCACCGCGACATCGAGCACGGGCCGATGCAGTTGCTCGGCGCCTGCGTCGGCATCGACAGCCTCAAGGCGGCCGAGCAGGAAAAGGAGGTCCTGCTGTCGCAGTTGCGCCAGGAACGCGCGCGCTTTTCCGACATCCTCGAGCAGATGCCCTCGGGCGTGGTGCTGGCCGAGGTGCCCTCGGGCCGCCTGACCTACCAGAACCGCGCCGCCGCCGGCATGATGGGGCGCGACTTTTCCGGGGTCGACAGCTACCTCGACTACCGCCAGTACGTGTTCGTCGACGCCAAGGGCGAGCGCATCGCCTCGGAAAACCTGCCGCTCACGCGCGCCGTGCGCGGCCAGGACGTGGCGCGCACCGACACCCTGATCTACGAGCGCGGCGACGGCGCGCGCCTGCACCTCGACGTGACCACCGCCGCCATCGTCGACAGCGACGGCGTGGCGCGGGTCGCCATCGCCGTGCTGCACGACGTCAGCAAGCTCAAGCACATGGAATTGTCGGCCGCCGCCGAAAAGGAACGCGCGCTGGTGACCCTGGCGGCGCTCACCGACGGCGTGGTGACGGCCGATCCCGGCGGCATCGTCATGAGCGTCAACCCGGCCGCCGAACGCATGATCGGCGTGCCCGAAGCGGCCGCGCGCGGGCAGCGCCTGCGCGACGTGCTGCAGATCGAGGAGCGCGCCGCCGCCGACGCCACCTTCGCCGCCATCGAGCACTGCCTGTCCCAGCACCGGACCTGCGCCGGCTTGCCGCACGCCACCCTGATCGCGCAGGACGGCGCCCGCTTCGCGGTCGAGAACGCGGTGGCGCCGGTGATCCTCGATAGTGGCGAGCTGATCGGCGCGGTGCTGATCATGCACGACGTCACAGAATCGAAGCGCCTGCTGCGCCGCCTCGGTTTCGAAGCCAGCCACGACGCGCTCACCGGCCTGGTCAACCGGCGCGAGTTCGAAGTGCGCCTGCAGCGCACCATCGAACGCGCGCAGCATCCCGGCGGCGCCTGCGCGGCCCTGCTGTACATGGACCTGGACCAGTTCAAGGTGGTCAACGATACCTGCGGGCACCAGGCCGGCGACGAGCTGCTCAAGCGCCTGGCCGCCACCTACAGCGAGCACGTGCGCGAGCGCGACACCCTGGCGCGCATCGGCGGCGACGAATTCGCCCTCATCGTCGAGCATTGCGACGTCGACGAAGCGCTGGCGGTGGCGCACAAGATCCTCGACGCCACCCGCACCTTCCGCTACGTCTGCAAGGGGCGCGTGTTCCAGCTCGGCGTGTCGATCGGCCTGACCCCGATCGACGGCGGCACCATCGATGTCGAAGAAGCCATGCGGCGCGCCGACCACGCCTGCTACATCGCCAAGGACCGCGGGCGCAACCGCATCTACGTGCATTACAAGGGCGACCTCGACTTTGCCCAGCGGCGCAGCGACATGCACTGGGTCACGCGCCTGACGCACGCCTTCCAGAACGAGCAGCTGCAGCTGTACTACCAGCCGATCCTGGCGCTCGACGATGGCGAGGCCCCGCGCCACTACGAAATCCTGTTGCGCATGCGCAACGGCCGCAACGGGCCGATCGGCCCGGGCATCTTCCTCCCGGCCGCCGAGCGCTACGATGTGATCGTCAAGATCGACCGCTGGGTGCTGACGCGCACACTGGAATGGCTGGCGAGCAACCCCGAGCACATGGAAACGCTGGAAATGTGCAGCATCAACCTGTCGCGCCGCTCGCTGGGCGACCCCAGCTTCCACAAATTCGCGGCCGAGCTGATCGACGCGTCCGAGGTACCGGCCGCCAAGCTGTGCTTCGAAATCACCGAGAACGGTGCAATTGCCGACATGCAAAAGACGATTTCCTTCATCGAAGCGCTGTCGGCGCGCGGCTGCCGCTTTTCGCTCGACGATTTCGGCACCGGCATGACCTCGTTCTCGTATCTGAAACAGCTGCCGGTCGATTTCATCAAGATCGACGGCTCCTTCATCCAGATGATGTCGTCCAGCCAGGTCGATTTTGAAATGGTGCGCTTCACCAACGACATCAGCCACATGATGGGGCGCAAGACCATCGCCGAATACGTGAGCGACTCGGCCATCCTGGCCAGCCTGAAAGCGATCGGGGTCGATTTTGCGCAGGGATACTGGGTCGGCAAGCCGCGTCCGCTGACCCCGTGAGCTGGCGCGCACCGCCGCGGCAAGGATGGGGTTATAGTCCATCATCCACCAAAGGTCCCGCCATGGCAGATACGCCCACCACCGAGCAAGGCGCCGACGGCGAACTGCCCTTCCTCACGCTCTGGTATCGCTTCCTGTTCTTCGACTGGCTGTTCGCCGACGTCGGCGCGGCGCGCAATGCGTTCGAACGCCATGCGGCGCTGCAACACAACCGCCGCATGTGCCGCTACTTTCCGGTCTACCTGCGGCGCTGGTCGGTGCTGACCCTGTTCGGCTTCGGCATGGGCTGCCTGTTCGAGCGCGCCATGCAGGCCAGCCTGTGGCCGGCCTGGTTCTTCACCTGCGCCTGCCTGACCCTGAGCGGGATGGTGGTGATGCTGGTGGCCTGGGCCTTCCTCGCCAACGCCAGGCGCAACTGATCGGCCGGCGGGCGCCGGCTCAGGCCTGGTAGAGCGTCGCTTCCAGCGGCTGGCCATCCTCGCCGAAGCGCGCCGCCACCCACATCGAGACGATCCCCAGCGCGGCCAGCGCATCGCACACATCGTCGAGCTCACCCTGCAGGTCGGCCGCCACGTCGAGCGGTTTTTCCAGCGAGGCCAGCAGGACGCCGGCCGGATCGCTCAGGTTGACCCGCATCACCACCTCGTCTTCCACGGCGGCCGGGCCGATCACGGCGCGCACCTCGGCCGCCGCCACCCCGCCCTCTTCCAGCGCCGCGTTGACGTCGCTGATCATCTGCAGCATGGCCAGTTCGGCCACGCCCTGCTCCTTGGCGCCGTAGAACAGGTCCTGGTACAGGAAGTGCAATTCCAGCGCCGCCGGGTCGCGCGCCAGGCAGCGCTTGACCAGCGGCCCGGCCTGCACGGTCCAGGCGCGGTAACGCGCCATGCGCGCCTCGAAATAGGCGTCGGCCGCGGCGTCGTCCTCCGGGGCCGCGTAAAACGGGTCGTCCACGCGCTTCATCGCGAAACCGAGCAGGAAGCGCAGTTCGACCGCCGTGTCGGCCGGGCCGAAATGGGTCGCGGCCCAGCCGCTCATGCTGCGTTCCAGGGCCGGGCGCGCCACCAGTTTTTTCTCGGTCATCGAGCCGGCCGCGTCGCGCACCATGTCGTTCAGGTGGCTGTAGGTGATGGCGTCGACTTCGTCGAGGTCGTAGGCGTGGCTGATCATCACCACCGTCGCGTCGGGGCTTTCCAGGCCGCCCTGCTTGATGCTGGCGACCAGCGCGTCGAAGGCCTCGCCGTCGTTGAAGCCGTCGGCTTCCTTCAGCCCGCCCGTGCTGTGGACGAAGACCGGCAGCGCGAAGGCGTCGATTTCCATTTCCGGGCCGCTGTCGCGCCGCAGCGTCACCGTGCCGGCCGCCTCTTCGATGCGCTCGCGCAGCAGGCGGTAGGCCAGCGCGTCGCTGTAGCGCGCACGCTCGATGGCGCCGTACAGGACGTCGTCGTTCTTCTTGCGCATGGCGTTGCGCACCAGGCGAGCCAATTCGAGGTCGCGCGCGGCGGTCGCGGCGTCGGCGCCATTGTCGCCCTCGCCCTCGCCCTCGCCCTCGCCCTCGCCGGCGGCGACGGCCAGCGCCAGGTCGGCCAGTTGCTGGGCCAGCACATCGTCGTCCTCCTGCGGCGGGACGGCGGATTTGCGGGGGACGGGACGCTTGTTTTTGGGCATGGGAAGACGGGTCGGTGGCTAATGAGGCGACATGGTAGCAAATTTAAGCCTGGCGCTGGGCATTCCCGCGTCCGGCCGCCTGGCGCGGCAGGCGCAGCAGTTCGAGCACGTACTGCGGATCGGCCGGCTTGGCCAGGTGATGGTCGAAGCCGGCGTCGCGCGCCAGCTGCTGGTCTTGCGGCTGGCCGTAGCCGGTCAGGGCGATGAACAGGGCGTCGGCGAACTCGGGCATGGCGCGCAGGCGGCGCGCCAGCTCGTAGCCGGTCATGTCGGGCAGGCCGATGTCGAGGATGAAGGCGTCCGGCGCCTCCGACACGGCCCAGGCCAGGGCGGCGCCGGCGTCGTAATAGGTGCAGACGTTGTGGCCGCCGGCCGCTTCCAGGAACAGCGACAGGCTGATCGCCCCGTCCACATTGTCGTCCACGATCATCACGCGCAGCGAGGGGCCGGACACGTCGCCGCGCCGGCGCCGCGGCGGGACCGGGCCGCCGGCCTTGGGCTCGCACGGCAGGGTCACGGTGAAGCTGCTGCCCTGCCCCGGTCCCGGGCTGGCGGCCGTGACCTTGCCGCCGTGCAGCTCGACCAGGCTGCGCACCAGCGCCAGTCCCAGCCCGAGTCCGCCCTGGGCCCGGTCCGGCGTGCGCTCGCCCTGCGAGAACAGGTCGAACACGCGCGGCGCCAGTTCCGGGGCCAGCCCTTCGCCGCTGTCGCTGACCACCACCACCACGTGCTCGCCCTCCAGGCGCGCATCGATGGCGATGCGCCCGTTGGGCGGGGTGTACTTGGCGGCATTATTGAGCAGGTTGGCGAAGATCTGGACCAGCCGGGTCTGGTCGCCGCGCAGGCGGATCGGGGTCGGCGGCAGCCTGAGCTCGACCTTGTGGTGCGCCGACTCGACCAGGCTGTGGGTCTGTTCCAGCGCGCGCTCGATGACCGTGTCGAGTTCGATGTCTTCCAGGCTCAGGGTGACCAGGCCGCGCGTCACGCGCGAGACGTCGAGCATGTCGCCCAGCAGGCTGTTCATGTGATCGACCTGGCGCGAGATCACGTCGCTGGCGTAGCGCACCCGGCGCGCGTCGCCCGGCTGCAGGCGCAGCAACTGGGCGGCGGTGCTGATCGGCGCCAGCGGATTGCGCAGCTCGTGGCCGAGCATGGCCAGGAACTGGTCCTTGGCGCTGTTCTGCTGTTCGGCCATGCGGCGCGCCTTCATTTCGCCGTCGAGCAGGGCCTGGCGCTCGGCCTCGGCGTGGCGCCGGTAGGCCTGGGCCTGCAGCATCTGTTCGCCCGCCGCGTGCAGGGCCGCGTGCAAGGCGTTCATCTCGACCACGCGCGAGCGCACCGGCTTGGGCGACTGGCCGGCCCCCAGCTCGGTGGCGGCCTTGACCGCGCGTCCGATCGAGCGCACGTGCTGCCCGCCGAAATACGCGGCCAGCGCGGCCGCGCACAGCATCGCCGCCAGCAGCCCCATGGCGGCGACGAAGGAAGCGTGGCGCGCCGAGCGTTCGATCAGCTCGACCGGCGCGGCCACGGCCAGGGTCCAGCCCGACAAACCCGAATGGGTGAACACGTCGTAGGCTTCGGTGCCTTCCAGGGTGTTATGGCGGATCTGGCCGCTGTGCGCGCGGGCGGCGGCCGCAATCAGTTCCGGGCGCGCCTGCCTGCCGACCAGGGCGCCCGGATTCTGGCTGCGCGCGATGAAGCGGCCCTCGCTGTCGATGATCCCGACCACCCAGCCGGGCGGCACGTCGACGCTGGCGATCAGGCGCGTGAAATGGTCGGTCGAAAACGCCACCGTCAGGACAAAGCGCTTGCCGTCGTCGAGCGGCACCGGCACCGTCACCGTGGTGACCAGTCCCTTGAACACCGGGCCCGGAATCACATCCGAGACGAAGGTTTTCTGGGTGGCGATGACGTGCTGCACCAGGCCGCTGGCATGGGGCTTGGGCAATTCGCTGCCGTAGGGAAGCAGCGTATTGATCAGTTGCTGGCCCTGGGCGTCGAGCAGGACGGTCCAGCCGGTGCTGCCGCGGTTGGCGCGCCGCGCCTGGGCGTAAAACGCCTTCAGGTCGCCGTCGGCCAGCGAAGGCGAGCCGCCCAGCACGCGCAAGCCCGCTTCGGCGCTGTAGAGTTCGCGGTCGACCAGCAAGGCGATGCTGTTCGCGCTTTCCCTGAGCCCGCGCAAGGCCGCGTCGCGCTCGGCGTTTTGCAGCATGCCCAAGGCCAGTCCGGCGAACACGATCACCGGCACCAGGATGCCGGCGGCCATCAGGAACAGATAAGCGCGAATATGCATGCCAATTGCCGCCTGTAATCAGTGTATTAGCTGAGACCGCTTGTTTACAACATTGTACTTTCCTTATCGGCGTGCCTGGCGCGCCGGCCAAGCGTGCGCGCCCGTTTACGCCAGAATAATAATTCCATGAGCGAAATTTCAATGCAAAAACAACAGCGTGTGGTAACGAACAGATCATGGTCGACGAACTGCGCAGAATGGACACATACGCAAACAGGAGCACCACCATGATTCACCGAGCCCTTACCCGCAGCATGTTCTTCGCCGGCCTGATGTTGTCCAGCACCGTCTTCGCCGACCCGGACATCGTCAAATGCATCGACAGCGACGGCAAGGTCACCTTGACCGATGCGCGCTGCCCGGCGGCGGACCAGACCGTGGCGGTGGTGGCCGGCGGCACCGGTCCGGCGGCGCCGGAAGAATCCGGCGATGAGAACGAGATGGCCGCGATCGCCGGCGAATCGTCGGACACGCCGGCCGGGGCCAGCGCGCCCACGGTCGAGCGCCATTACACGGCGGCGGTGTGGCCCAAGCGCGACTTTCCGGGCGTACGCAAGCATGCCGGCGGCGGCCTCTCGCGCGACGTGGCCACGCTCAAGGCGGCCCGCCACAATCTGATGTTGCAGGACAGCGCGGCCCAGGCGGCGCGCTCGCAGCGCCTGGCCGCATTGCAATAGCGCTCAGCGCAGCTGCGCGGCGATTGTCTCCAGCAAGGACTGGACCTGGGAGAAATCGGCAGGCTTGGTCAGGTGGACATCGAAGCCGGCCGCGCTGGCGCGCTGCTTGTCGGCCTGCGCGCCCCAGCCGGTCAGTGCGATCAGCCTGGCCTGCGCCATGCCATCGATTCTGCGCAGCAGCGGCGCGGCGGCGTAGCCGCTCATGTCGGGCAGGCCGATATCGAGGAACACCACCTGCGGCGGCGCAAGCGCGGCCAGATCGAGCGCGGCGGCCCCGCTGTGCGCCACCGTGACCTGGTGGCCGCCGAATTCGAGCAGGGTCGCCAGGATGCTGGCGGCGTCGACATTGTCGTCCACCACCAGGATGCGCAGCGCCCCCTGCGCGGCGGCCGGCTCCGCCACCAGCGCAGCCGGCGCCGCTTTCTGCTCCTCATCGTGCCGCTCCTTATCGTCCTGCTCCTCATCGCGCAAAGGCAGCCATACCGTAAAGCACGTGCCCTGGTCCACGCCGGCGCTGTGCGCGCTCACCCGGCCGTCGTGCAGCTGCACCAGGCGCCGCACCAGGTTCAGGCCCACCCCGATCCCGCCCTGCGCCATGCCTTCGCCGGCCGGCGACTGGGCGTACATGTCGAACACCGTCGGCAGCAGCTCGGCGGCGATGCCGATCCCGTTGTCGCTCACGCTGATCGCCAGTTCGCCGTTCTCGCGGCGCGCGGCGACCTCGATGCGCCCCTGCGGCGGCGTGTACTTGGCCGCGTTGTTGACCAGGTTGCTCAGCACCTGGGCGATGCGGTGGCGGTCGATGCACAGCGTCACCGGCGGCTGCGGCAGATGCAGGCTCAGGGTATGCCGGGCGGCCTCGATCAGCGGCATGCTCATGTCGATCGCGTCGTTCATCACGTCCGCCAGCGCCACCCTGGCAAGCCGCAGCGCGACCTTGCCTTCGGTCAGGCGCGCCATGTCCAGCAGGTCGTCCACCAGGTGCACCATGTGCTCGACCTGGCGCCGCATCACCGCCTGGATCCTGGCGGCCGCCGCTTCGGCCGGCAGGGTGGCCATCAGGTCCAGTCCGGCGCGGATCGGCGCCAGCGGGTTGCGCAGCTCGTGCGCCAGGGTAAACAGGAACTCGCTCTGCAAGCGGTTCTTCTCGGTCAGTTCGCCGGCCAGGCGCCGCTGTTCATCCTGCAACAGCATGCGGTCGTGGATGTCGATCACCGTGCCGACGAAGCCGGCCGGCGCGCCCGCCTCGTCCACGCGCGGCATGCCGGCGTCGACCGCCCAGCGGTATTGGCCGTCATGCCGGCGCAGCCGGTAGTCCATCGAAAACGGGGTCATCGTCGCATTCGCGCGCAGGAACACCTCCCTGCAGCGCTGCAGATCGTCCGGATGCAGGTTCTCCAGCCAGCCCACGCCCAGGTCCTGGGCCGGGGTGCGGCCGGTCAGCTCGTACCAGCGCTGGCTCAAATAGGTGCACTGGCCGTCGGCGTCGGTGGTCCACAGGGTGGCGGGCGAGGCGTCGATCAGCGAACGCACGTAGGCATTGCGGGTGGCCGATTCGCGCTCCTGCTGCTGGCGCTGGCGGGCCAGCAGCACCTGGCGCCGCACGCGCGCCAGCAATTCGCTGGTGGAAAACGGCTTGACCAGGTAATCGTCGGCGCCGGCCTGCAAGCCTTCCACCTTGGCCTCCTCGCCGGCGCGCGCCGACAGCAAAATCACCGGCAGCTGGCGCAGCGCCCCGGTGGCGCGGATGCGCGCGATCAGGCCGAAGCCGTCCAGCCGCGGCATCATCACGTCGCTCAGCAGCACGTCGGGCGGATCGGCCAGCAGCTGCGCAAAGGCGGCTTCGCCGTCGCCGCACAGCGCCACTTCCGCGTACGGCGCCAGCAGCGAGGCCAGGTAGGCGCGCATGTCGCTGTTGTCGTCGGCGATCAGGATGCGCGGCCGCGCCGCTTCCGCCTGCAAGGGCGAGGCGGCCGGGCGCGGCGCCGGGGCCGGCGCGCCGCTGTCGGCGTCGGGCAGCCAGCGCAGCGCTTCCTCGACGAAGGCCGCGCCCGCGCGCGGCGTGGCCGGCGGCGCGGCGCCGATGCGCTCGGCCGGCAGATGGGCGTGGCCGAGCGGAATGGCGACGACGAACTCGCTGCCTTCGCCCTCCACGCTATGGGCCGTGATGGTGCCGCCGTGCAGGCGCGCCAGTTCCTGGATCAGCGCCAGGCCGATGCCGCTGCCTTCCATGCTGCGCCCGGCGGCGCCCTCGATGCGGTGGAAGCGCTCGAACACGCGCCCCAGCTCCGCTTCGGCAATGCCGATGCCGCTGTCGCGCACCGACAGGATGGCCATCCCGCCGCGCTCGCGCAAGCTGAGCGCCACGCCGCCCGCCAGGGTGTACTTGAAGGCGTTCGACAGCAGGTTGAGGACGATCTTTTCCCACATGTCGCGGTCCACCCAGGCCGGCTGCGACAGCGCCTGCACGTCGAGCGTGTAGGCCAGCCCGCCTTTTGCCATCGCCGCTTCGAACACGCTGGCGATATCGGTGGTCAGGCGCGCCAGGTCCAGCGCCAGGTAGCTGGCCTGCACGCGGCCGGCCTCGATGCGGGAAAAATCCAGCAGCGAGTTGACCAGTTTCAGCAGCCGCAGGGCGTTGCGCTGGGTGGTTTCGAGATGGCGCCGCTGGGCCGGCGCCAGGCCGTCCGAGGCCAGCGCGTCGTCGAGCGGGCCCAGGATCAGCGTCAGCGGGGTGCGCAATTCGTGCGACACATTCGAAAAGAAGGCCGTCTTGGCGCGGTCGATGCGCGCCAGCTCCGCGATCCGGCCCTGCTCGCGCTCGTAGGCGGTGACGTTGCCGATGGCGGCGTTGAAGGCGGCATTGAGCAAGGCGTAGAAATTGCGGTACTCGGCATCGAGCGCGCGGCAGGCGCTCACGCCGGCCACCACGAAGCCGAAGGGCTGCTGCTGGCCCGGCAGGGTCAGCGGCAATACCATGGCCGATGCCGGCGCCTGTTCGTACGGACCGCAGGCAAGCGCGCCGAAGCGGGCCGCCAGGCCATCGACGCGCTGCGGCTCGCCGCTGGCGGCGCTGGCGGCAAACGGCCAGCAGGCGTCGTCCGGCGCGCACACGGATGGCGCCAGCGCGCTGCCCGGGGCGATGCCGGCGCTGCCGCGCAGGTGCAGCGCGCCGCTGCCGGCATCGCACTGGTAAAACAGCAGAAACGGCACGTCGAGCGGCAGTTCCGGGTCCGGCACGGCCAGCTGGCGCCCGATCTCGTCGATGGTGCGGGCGCTGTCGATGGCGGCGCCCAGCTTGCGCAGGCTCTGGGTGCGGCGCGCGTTGAGCACCTGGACCGTGGTTTCCGTGATCGGGTGAAAGATGCCGCCGACCTGGCCCGACTCGTCGCGGATCGGCGAAAACGAGAAGGTCATGAAGGCTTCTTCCAGGTAGCCGTCGCGGTCGAGGAACATGCGCTGGTCCTTGATGTAGGCGCCCTCGCCCTGCTGGGCGCGCTCGAACTTGTCGCCCACCACCGGCAGCGCCGTGGCCCAGCACACCTTGAACGGCTCGCCCATCGAGGCCGGATGCTTGCCGCCGCAGATCGGCCGGTAGGCGTCGTTGTAGATCTGGATATATTCCGGCCCCCATGCCACCAGGATCGGAAAGGTCGACGACAGGCACAGGCTGACCGAGGTGCGCAGGCTTTGCGGCCAGCGCTCGAGGGGGCCGAGCGGCGTGCGCGACCAGTCGATGGTGCGGATCAGGGCCCCCATCTCGCCGCCGCCGGAGAGCCAGCTGACATCATCGGGACCGATCGGCGTGAAGTGGTGCTCGGACATGGTGGCGGGGCTCGGTCTGGAACGCAGGGAAACTTCCCATTCTAAAGCACAACTCCGCCGCCACCCAGCGAATCCGCTGCGGCGGGCGGACAAAGCCGAGCTCGGTTACAATGCGAACAATCTTTCACCCGCATCAAGCCGCACATGAAATTTCTACCGCTCATCGCCATGGCTGTGGCCTGCGCCCCGGCCCTTGCCGCCGACCGCAGCGACGACAGCTGGCACACCTCCGCCGAACTGGGCGCCATCAGCACCTCCGGCAACACCGCCGGCACCTCGGTGTCGGGCAAGATCGACGCCCGCCAGGAGCTCGACGACTGGAGCAACCAGTACGTCGTGGCCGGCCACTTCAAGGAAGACGAAGTCAACGACGACGAGGGCAAGCGCAGCTCGCAGCGCTCGGCCGAACGCTATTCGCTCTCGGCCAAGGCGGCCTACAAGCTGGTCAAGGACAATGAAAAGCTGTTCGTGCTGGCCGCCCACGTGGGCGACAAATTCGGCGCCTACACCACCTACACCACCATGGCGGTCGGACGCAGCACTCGCTGGTACAGCTCGCCGGCGGCCACTGTCGACGTCGAAATCGGCCCCGGTTATTTCAGCGGCGAGCGCGCCACCGGCGAACCGGAAAGCGGCTTTACCGTGCGCGGCGCGGCGGCCATGCGCTGGCAGGTGAGCCCGAGCGCACAGTTCTCGCAGATCGTCAGCGTCGAACGCGGCACCTCGAATATCCATTCGATTGCCGAATCGTCCCTGAGCACCAAGATCAACGGCACCATGCAGATGAAGGCGGCCTTCAGCGCCCGCAACGACACCAACGTGCCCGCCGACAAGAAGAACACCGATACCCAGACCTCGCTGACCCTGGTCTACTCGTTCTGAGGGCGCGGGCCCGGGTAATGCGGGGTGCCGTCGTCGCCGCGGTCCCAGCTCAGGCGATACCCGTCGAAGGTATGGTCGTGCGGGGCCAGCGGCTCCGGATCGTCCAGGCTGCAGGTGGTGACGTCGATCTCGTCCGGACAATCGCTGCGGGCGTAGCTCAGCTGGGTGCCGCAGGCGCCGCAAAAGCTGCGCGTCACGCCTCTACTCGACTGCCATTGCGCGGGCCTGCCGGCGGTGATGCGATAGTCGGCGCGCGCCACGCTGAACCAGGCCACGTGCGGCGCCGCGCAACTGCGGCGGCAGGTCGGGCAGTGGCAGATCGTCCGGTGGAACACCTGGTCCGAGGTTTCGTAGCGCACCGCGCCGCAGCAACATCCTCCCAGCAAGCTCATGCTCTTCTCCCCGCAGTCAATCGGCCTCGATCGCCAGTCTGCCATGCGTTGGCGCAGCGTGGCGCACGGCGCCGGCAAAGCGGGCCGATTGCGCGGATAATTGCACTTTTGAAACAGATCGAGCACGCCGATGCCCCCCGCTTCCCCCCTCCCCGCCAGCGCCGTGCCGCTGCTGTCCCTGGCCGCCTTCGGCAGCGGCATCTCGATGCGCGCCGCCGATCCGCTGCTGCCGCTGCTGTCGACCGAGTTCGGGGTGGCGCTGGGCGAGGCCTCGCTGGCGATCACGGTGTTCTCGATCGCGTATGGCGTCGCGCAGCTCGGTTTCGGTCCGCTGGGCGACCGCTACGGTAAATACCTGGTGATCGCGCTGGCGGCGCTGGCCAGTTCCGCCACCGCCCTGCTGTGCGCCGCCGCCGGCAGCCTGCCCGTCCTGCTGGCGGTGCGCCTGCTGGCCGGAGCCACGGCCGCCGCCATCATTCCCCTGTCGATGGCCTGGATCGGCGACGTGATCGACTACGAACACCGGCAGCCGGTGCTGGCGCGTTTCCTGATCGGCCAGATCCTGGGCGTGTCGGCCGGCGTGCTGGTGGGCGGCTTCGCGGCCGACGCGCACCAGTGGCGCCTGCCCTTCCTGCTGGTGGCGGCGATTTTCCTGCTGGTCGGGCTGGGATTGCTGGCCTTGAACCGGCGCCTGCCGCCGCATGCGACAAGCGTGCGCCCGATCGCCGGCAGCGCCGCGCGCCACATGCTGGCCGAGTTCGGCCACATCGCCGCCCTGCCCTGGGCCCGGCTGGTCTTGCTGACCGCCTTCCTGGAAGGCGGTTTGCTGTACGGCCCGTTTGCCTTCATCGCCAGCCACCTGCACCACCAGCACGGCATGTCGCTGGCGCGCGCCGGCGCCGTGATCATGCTGTTCGGTTTCGGCGGCTTTGCCTTTGCCATGGGCTCGAAGGCGATGCTGGCGCGCCTGGGGGAAGCCGGCCTGGCGCGCTGGGGCGGCATCGTGCTGGCCCTGTCGCTGGCCGCGGTCGGGCTGGCGCCGCTGTGGTGGCTGGCGATGCCGGCCAGCTTTTGCGCCGGCCTGGGCTTTTACATGCTGCACAACACCTTGCAGACCAACGCCACCCAGATGGCGCCCGAGCGGCGCGGGGCGGCGGTATCGGCCTTCGCCTCCTGCTTTTTCATGGGCCAGGCGATGGGCGTGGGCGTGGCGGGACTGCTGCTGGCCTGCGTGGGAACGGCGGCGCTGCTGGTCGGCGGCGCGGCGGGATTACTGGCGGTGGCGCTGCACTTTGCGCGCCGGGTGCGGCTCAAACAAGCGGCAGGCAAGGCCGGCCCCTGATGCGCGGCCCCGCCCTTGTTCAACCATGCGCGGGCCCGACGCGCTCGCACAATTGCGCGTAACGCTCTTCGGACACGCCGAGCCGGCGCAGCCAGTTGCCGAAATACAGCTGCAACTTGTCGCTGTCGGCGTGCTTGCCCAGATGGAAACGCTCGAAATCCTTGCGGTTCTGGATCTTATCGGCGATCAGCATCTGGTTGACCTCGTCCACGCAGCTGAGGGCGATCGCGTCGTCCGCGCCCTCGCAATGGTGCGCCAGATAATCGTTGGCGACGCGCCGGTATTCCATTGCCAGCAGCACCACCACCGGGTCGGGCTGCGATTCGGCGAACAGCGATGCGCTGGCCAGCGCCGCCAGCAGCGCGCTGTCGTCCTGGACCAGGGGATGCAGGCAAAACGCTTCCTTGGCCTGTTCCGGCGCGCCGATTTCATCGAGCAGCGCCAGGCCTTCATCGATGTGCGAGATCAGCAGCGCGCCCGAACGCGCGGCGCGCCGGTCGCCGTAAAAGCGGCGCACCGCCGCGTAGTGTTTATTGTTTTTCATTGCGCTGGCTTTCTACAAAAGTGATCAATTCGGGAAAAAACACGTCGAAACCGTCGGCAATCGTGGCGGCGTGCCGTTCCAGGTCGCCCAGGGCCTCGCGCATCACCTCGCCGTTTCGCGACAGCCGGGTCGAAATGCGGCGCACCGCCAGGTCCACCCCGGCATAGCTGCGGTAGGAGCCGAGCCAGTCCTGTTCGATCATGTACGGCGCCATTTCCGCCAGCCTGGACGGCAGTACCGCCGCGTGCCGGGTCAGGGTGCCGTAGAAGGCGGCGATGAAGGCGGCCAGCGGCACCTCGGAGTAACGCGCCCAGCGCAGCGCCAGCACATGGTCGTAGAACACATCGAGCAGGATGCCGGAATAGCGCCGGCCCGGACCGTCGAACAGGCTCTTCGCGGTCAAGACCACAGGGTGACTGTCGGTAAATGTGTCGACCTTGCGATGCATCAGGATTTCGGCTTGCATCGCGGCGCTGAATTGCCCGTCGGCACTTGGTTTGACGAAGTCGCCCAGCAGGGCGCCGAGCATGGCCTCCTCGCTGTGGCGGGCCAGGTAAATATGCGCAAGGTAATTCATGTGGTGCCTGGAAACCGGTGATCGGGATGGCAGCATGCCTGAATCTTCGATTTCTTGCAGAAAACATCAGAAACCATGCCGACTGGATAAACATGACACGGCATCTACTTTACCGAGGTCATCGCATAGCGGTTGCGGCCGGAATCCTTGGCGCGGTACAGGGCGTCGTCGGCATGCTTGAGCAGGGTGTCGACCCCGGCCAGGCCGTTCTCGGCGGTCGCCACGCCGATGCTGGTGCTGACGATGCGCGCCACGCCGTCGATGTCGAAGGGCTTTTCCATGACCTTGATGATCTTGCGCGCCACCACCGCGCATTCGGCCACGTTCTGCAAGCCTTCCAGCAGGATCACGAATTCGTCGCCGGCCAGGCGGCCCACGGTGTCGCTCTGGCGCACGCAGGCGCCCAAGCGGCGCCCGAATTCGACCAGGACCGCGTCCCCGCCGCTGTGGCCGAAGCTGTCGTTGATCGACTTGAATTTGTCCAGGTCCAGGTACATCACCGCCATCACCGTGCCGTTGCGGGCGCTGCGGGTCTGGGCGCGCGCGATGCGCTCGGTCAGCTGGGTGCGGTTGGGCAAACCGGTGAGCGCGTCGAAGCGGGCCAGCGCGCTCAGCTGTTCTTCGAGCAGCTTGGCATCGGTCACGTCGTTGACCAGGCCGGTCACCCCGACCGCGTTGCCGGCCGCGTCGACCTGCGGAATGTAGGTGGCGTGGTAGTGGCGCTTCTCGCCGCCGTGCATGCGCGCGAAGTCGAACCTGACGGTGCGCCCGGTCAGCGCCTCGTCGAAGGCGCTTTGATGGATTTCTCCTTCGGCCTCGCTGAACAGGCTGCGCACCAGGCTGCCGTGGATGCGCGCCAGCGGCAGCCCGAACCAGCTTTCGTGATGGCGGTTGACGAAGCCGAAGCGGCCCTCGCGGTCCATGAAATTGACCAGCGCCGGCAGGTTGTCGGTCACCGTGTGCAGCAGGCGCTGCTGCGCGGCCAGGGCCAGCTCGGCCGCCTTGCGTTCGGTGATGTCCATCACCATGGTGTAGAAACCGGCCACCTTGCCGTCCAGCCCGACGTCGGGAATGTATTCGGTCTGCAGGTAGCGGTTGCCGGCAAGCTCGACGGCGGGCCGCTCGAACGAGCCGCGCCGCCCGGCCAGCGCCGCCGCCATCTGCGCCGCCACCGCCGCGAATACCTGCGGCCCGAACACGTCGCTGACGGTACGGCCGACGATCCGTTCCGGCGCGATCCCGGTCACGGTGCCGTAGGCCTGGTTGCAGAAGCTGTAGCGGTATTCGGTATCGATGTAGCCGATCAGGGCCGGCATATTGTCGGCGATGGTGCGGATGCGCTTTTCGCTGGCCGCCAGCACCTGCTGGGTCGCCTTGAGCTCGGTGATGTCGTCGACCAGCACGAAGTAGCCCTGCACCACGCCCCGGGCGTCGATGTCGGGGTTGTAGGCGACCCGGTCCCATTGGGCCAGGCCGTGGCGCTGCACCTGGCGCTCGAAGCGCACCGCGCGCCCGCTCAGGGCGGCGTCCAGGTAGGGCTTGCTGACCTTGTAGACCGCCTCGCCGACCACCTCGCGCACGGTCTTGCCGGGAAGCTGGGCGGCGGACACGCCGAAATAGGCGCTGTAGCGCTCGTTTCCGAAGACAAAGCGCTCGTGCTTGTCGACATAGCCGACCAGCGCCGGCAGGTTGTCGGCCACCAGGCGCAGATTGCGTTCGCTGTCGGCGACGGCGCGCTCGGCCTGGTCGCGCTCGCTCATCAGGGTATCGAAGGCGCGCCGCAGCTCGCCGATTTCGTCATCCGCATACGGTGCGCCGGGCACCACGGCGCCGCGCCCGGCCGCCATCTGCTGGCGCAGGCGCTTCAAGGGCAGCAACTGGCGATCGATCAGCAGCCAGGCGACCGGGCCGATCACCAGCAGCAGCAAGGCGGCGATGATGGCGGCATTCCAGCGGATCTTGTTGGCAAAGGCGAACGCCTCGGCGGTCGGGTAGACGGCGCACAGCAGCCAGCCGGTGCTGGCCAGGCGCTTGTACGAGACCAGGGCGTCGGCGCCGTTCTCGGCGCTCGAGCGCAAGGTGCCCTCGAAGCCGGCCATGGCGCGGTCGACCGAGGGCGCGCGCTTGCCGCTCTCGCCGATGTGTTGCAGGATGCGCCGCTCGTCGGGATGCGAGACGAACTCGCCCTCGCGGCTCAGGATATAAAAGTAGCCGGTCTTGCCGACCTGGCCGATCGACAGTTCCTTGATGAAGCTATCCTTGGCCAGGTCGATGCTGCCGATCAGGATGTGGCTGATCTGGCCATCCTTGCCGTGAATCGGCGCGGTCATGATCACCACCGGCCGGCCGCTGATCTGGCTGCGCAGCGGGCGCGAGATGATGGGGCCGTCGCTGCGGATGGTATCGACGAAATAATCGCGCGTGGAAAAATTGACCTGGCCGCGCGTGTCCGGATAGTCCATGTTGGCGACATGTTCGCCCTGGGCGTCGAGCACCGACAGGTTGGTAAAAAAGCCATCCATGCTGTGATGCTCTTCCAGCTTGTCCTGGAAGGCGGAGGATGGGTGGGCGCGCACTTCGAGGTCGCGCGCGAGGCGCACCAGGGCTTGCTGGCGGATATGGAATTTGTTGTCGAGGCCGCGCGCGACCTGGCTGATCAGCGACGCTTCGCGCTCGCCGACCACGGTTTCGATGCCGCGCTGCACGATCAACACCGCCGCGACCGTCAACACCGTCGCGGTCAGGACGATCAGCATGCCGACCGCGAGCGAGAAACGCGCCTTGAGCGAGAGAGGGCCTGGTAACCAGCGGCGACGGTTGGACATGAGGTGATTGTCGGTATTGGTTCAATGACGACGAATCGGCGGGGCAGGGCCGGGAACTTGTTCTCGCCGGCGATGCATTGGCGGCGACGATTGCACTGCCGGCGCGGGTTATGGCGCCGGCGAACTGATGCCACAGAGTGTACATTATTTCCAAGACGGAATAACGTTCCCTCGCGAAACAACAACAGTTTCTGCCGCAACATATATGCAGCGCAAACCCTTTAGCTTCAGTTCACACGCTTCCGGTCAAAGTCGATGCTTCCGGCGCGCCGATGGTGCGCAGGAAGCGCTGCAGGGCGTCGGGAATGCCCAGCACCTCGTCGTGGGTGGCGGCGATCAGCAGGCTCGAGCGCGGCAACAGGCGGTGCAGTTCGCGCGCCGCTGCCAGGGGATGGGCCGGGTCGCCGGGCCAGGCCACGATCAGGGCGGGCACGGCGGCCAGGGCGGCCAGCGCCTCGCGCGGCGGCAGGTCGGACCGGGCCGCCCCCTCGAACAGGCAGGGGATCGATGGCGCGGCCATGCGCAGCGTGGCATCGCGCATGGCCGCGCCCATCCGCGGCGCCGCCTGCAGCAGCCAGGGCGGCAAACCGGCGTCGGTGGCGGCCAGCCTGGCGAAGCGCGCCGGGCCGACCGCCTGGCACAGCCGCAGCGCGCGCCGGTACAGGGCCGCCTGCGCGCTGCGCCCCTCCCACACGGCCGGCGGCAGCATCAGCACCAGGCCCTGGATGCGCGCCGGGGCTTGCAGGGCGGCATGCAGTACAGTGGCGCAACCCATCGACCAGCCGCCGCCGACGAAGCTGGCGGCCGCGCCGGCATCGGCCACGGCCAGCATGTCGCGCGCCAGTTGCGGCCAGGTGTGCTGGCGCGGGTCCGTGGAAGCGGCGCTGGCGCCGTGGCCGCGCGCGTCGTAGCGCAGCAGGCGCCAGGTGGCGGGGAATCGGTCCCAGCGCAGGATGCCGAGAGCGTCCTCGGCCGCCATCGATCCCATCATCCCGTGCGCCCAGAGGAAAGACGGGCCGGCGCCGGCGATGTGGATGTTCAATCCGGATGGGTGCAGGGTCATGGCGGGGGCGATCGGCGCACTGGAGACGGGATACGGGATACGGGATACGGGATACGGGAGGCGCAATGTAGCACGGCGCCGGCCGCGGCGGTGCATGCGCGGCGCCAAGCGAACCGCTGTCCTCGGCGCTCCCGTGTAGTATTTGACATGAGATCGACGGCGCTTCGCACGTCGCCACCACCACCGAGTCGACGATGAAACGAGATGAACCCAGCGCCGCGCCCCCTGCACCTTCCGGCGAGGTGCTCGCCGCCGCCAGATCCGCCGGATTACGCTATGTTAACGACAGTGCGCCCGGGATCACGCGCAAGGCGCGCGCCAAGGACTTTGTCTATCTCGATGCCAGTGGCGAGCCGATCGGCGACGACGACACGCTGGCGCGGATCCGCGCGCTCGCCATCCCGCCGGCCTGGACCGACGTGTGGATCTGCAAGTCGCCCAACGGCCACCTGCAGGCCACCGGGCGCGACGCCAAGAAGCGCAAGCAATACCGCTACCACGCCAGGTGGCGCACGCTGCGCGACGAGGTCAAGTACGAGCGCATGATCAGCTTCGGCAAGGCCCTGCCCGCCATCCGGCGCGCCGTCGACGCCGACCTCAAGCGCCCCGGCCTGCCGCGCGAAAAGGTGCTTGCCACCATCGTCTACCTGCTGGAAGCGACCATGATGCGGATCGGTAACGAGGAATATGCGCGCACCAACAAATCCTTCGGGCTGACCACCTTGCGCGACCGCCATGTGCGCATCGACGGCAAGGCGGTCGAATTCCGTTTTCGCGGCAAGAGCGGCGTGTTCCATAACGTCAAGGTGGAAGACAAGCGCCTGGCGCGCATCATCAGCCGCATCCGCGACCTGCCGGGGCAGGAACTGTTTCATTACGAAGATGACGAGGGCAAGGCGCACACGGTCGATTCGTCCGACGTCAACGATTACCTGCGCGAGATCAGCGGCGAGGACTACACCGCCAAGGATTTCCGTACCTGGTCGGGCACGGTGCTGGCGGCGCTGGCCTTGCAGGAATTCGAAAAATTCGACTCGGAGGCGCAGGCCAAGAAAAACATCGTCCGCGCGATCGAGTCGGTGGCCGAAAAGCTGGGCAATACGCCCTCGATCTGCCGCAAGTGCTATGTGCACCCGGCGATCCTGGAGGCGTATCTGGATGGCACGGTACTGGAAGCCATGCGCGAGAGCACGCGGCGCGAGCTGGTCGAGGATTTGCACGCGTTGCAGCCGGAAGAAGCGGCCGTGGTGGCGTTCTTGCAGCAGCGCCTGCAGCAGGCGCCGGTCAAGCGCAAGGCGGCCGCCTAGGGGCAGCCTGCTACGACGCCAGCTTTTCTCTGACGGAACCCAGCCGCCCGGCCAAGTCACGCTTGATTGCAGTAAGCAAAAACCATCGATGCGACACGACCGCGGCCGTCAGTCCTTCGTCCGAGAGCCCCGTGCGAAAGACCTCCGGCCCCCATCGTTCGTCGTGCGACAGGGGACGCAGGACGACCACGGCCTCGGCCAGCGCCTGCTCGAACCAGCGACGTACTTCGAGCGTGCAGATTTTTCGCAAGGTATCGTCGCCGACCTCGCTTGTCATGCGGCGCCTGGCCTCCTCGACGCTCCATTCGAGCAGGTCGGCATAGAAGCTGAAACGCGCATTCGCCGTCACGACATGGCTGGTGTGGGTATATGTTGCCGCGCGTCCGGGCGGAACGGTGCTTCCTTCCTCGTCCCAGACAATCCTGGGAATCGGGTCGGCGTCGATGCGCTTGGCCCGCAAGCGGTTCATCTCCTCATGCGCGCGCCGCAGGTAGTCGCTGCCGACGCGTTCGATCGCATCGGTGTCCGGTGGCGGGCCAGGTTCGGGAGGGCGCGCTTCTCGCGGACGCTCGGTTTGCGTCGTACGGCCAATCAATTCGGGCTCGACACGTACGAGTTTTCCCGCATTCGACCGTTTGAAACGCGCCTGTTCCAACGCGGCCTCGACTTCCTTGAGATTCTTGAGAATCGATTTTCGGTTATCTGCATGATCGGACGACACCTGTCCGGCCATGAAACCAGCGAGTTGTTCCGGCATTTCATCCGCGAATGCGGCGCCGATACCGGCGTAGTCGACTGGAACGTTTCCCTTCAATACCAGACTCGAACGCGCCGCGTTCGCGCCAATCACGTTGGTCGGTTCAACATAGATCACCACGCGGCCGAAACCGGCGTAAATACCGAAATCCTTCAATGCCGAAGTGCGTTCCGTGCCGCCACGCACATGATATAACTCGCCCTGATAAAGCGCGGCGACGTGCCCACGGTTATTCCACGCCTGCCCCCCGGTCTCGGGTTCGGAAAGAAGCCACCAAAGGACATTGGCTTCACTGCGGCGTAGCCGGACCACCCCGGAACAATCGGAATGTTTATCGAGATAATAATGTTGGCCACGGATGATATGGTGAATCGGGCGCATCGCGTGAATGCCGGAATCATAAATTTCCGAAGGACGCAACACGCGCACGGTAATTCCGGGCGGCAGTTCATAATATCGGCGCTCGAGAAACGCCGCGACCCACTGCGACGGAAATTCCACGCCGCGTGGCGCCAGCGTCGTATCATCCTGCCTGGATTTGCCCAGCAAGACGACCGATACGCCACTGTCTTTGATGATCGGATGCTTATCGCTGCCAGGCAGCGGCAGCCAGTAGTCGACACTGCCGTCATCGGGATTGCGCGCCCCGATTCTTCCGTAACGGCCCTGGTGATGGCCAAGTATCGTCACGGAACCGACACCGTCTTTCCAGGCTTTGTACATGACCCCATGCGGATTGCGGACGGCTGCGGTGATTTTCGCCCCGATTCCGAAATTCTTGTCGAAAGCTTGCGTACCACCGGACGCGGACAGGCGGTTAAGATTTTCCTGAACCTCATCCGGCGTCATGCCGATGCCATTGTCTGTTATCCGAAGTTTTTTAACGCCGGCTATTTCCTCAAAATCGATCTCGACCCTGCCGTCGTCCACGACGCGCTTGCGCAGGATCGCTTCGAGGGCATTCTGGACCAGTTCTCGAAGATATTGGAGCGGGCCCGCCTCCTTTGCAAGGTTTTCCAGCAAGAAGCCGACATTGGCGACTCCCATGTCATCAATTAATGCAATGCCAGGCATAAGCCCTTTCCTCCCCCGGAACCCGGCCGTAGCGGGGTCGCTCAGGTTGACGGTCAGCGCGGGATGGAACGGCTACGGCGGTTCGCAAGCCGCGGGAACATGGTCAATATGCATCAGTCCGATAAAGCAAGCGATCATCGTGCGACGCATATCGCCTCCATGGTAGATCGTCTGCGCCGATAATCAAGGACGAATGCGATATGCCGAATACAGTTAATCGCATAGGGGCTGCCATGTATGTTTCAAATCAATTTCGCAAATTAAATTTCAACTGGCCAGAGGCTAAATACCATGGAGACATTTTCGGACGGAGACCTGCCCAAGGCAAGCTCATGACCTGCGCCACAGATGCTGCTCCCGCGCCGAGCGGACGCCTAGCGCAGCATGCCCCGCGCCCGGTCCAGCAAGCCGCCGATGCCTACGCCCACGGTGTAAGCGACCAGGTCGCGCCAGTCGAAGCCGCTGCCGAGCACCAGATGGCCCAGTTTGGTGGCGCGCAGGTGCCTGATCCACGGGGCCTGGTACAACTGCAGGAATTCGACTGCGAACGCGGTGAGCAGGGCCAGCATGACCAGGGTGCCGGTCTTGGCGCGCGGCAGGCAGAACGCCCACAGCAAGAACACCAGCAAAGCCCATAGCGCATCGCCGGGGTAGTTGCCGAAGTAGTGCGACAACACCGACGGGTATGTGCGCGTCGCCATGCCGCACGCGATCACGATGACACATCCCGCAGCAATCCAACGTCTGTCACGCACCATCCGGGCAACCCTCTTTCTGTCAATATAGTCTGATGGCGGTGGCGATATTGCCGCCGGCCTGGGCCGAAAATCAAGGCCGCTCATCATACAAGAACATGGGGCCCCTCGCGGTACATAATTGCCGATTCACAAGCCGCCTCGCCTGACGGTGTATGATCCGCAACCTCACTTTGCCCCACCTCGCCTCATGCCTTCATACATCTGGTCTTGCCTCGCTTGCGGTAACGCGAACAGTCCGGCCGAGTCACTCTGCATCCAATGCACCTGCCCGGCGGCCGCCTCGACGCGCCAGATAACGGCGTTTCGCGACGCCCATCGGGCGCGTGGCGGCACGGTCCTCCCCGGCGCCGGCAAACTGCCCGAAGACGGCGATAACGACGTACCGAAAGCGCTGTGGCATGTACTATCCTGGCTGATGAGATTTGTCCTGGGTATGCCAGGCAGACGATGACCGTCGTTCTCGTGCGGCCTCGATGGGCGACACGCCGCCGCGGGCCGGGATGCTGCTCTTTGCGCATGGCGGCCATGGCATGGGATGAAGGCGGGGCTGGGCAGCGCGTGGCACAGGCCGCACCGGGCTGCGGACGGGCCTTTCCGAGGCGCGTACGTAAAGCGAATCAGCCTGCGCTCAGCAGCAGGCCGGCTTCTTGGCGATCGCGCAGCTGACGCAGAACGAGCGGTTCTTGAGGTGGGCGGCAAAGATGAACAAGCCGCCGAGGCTGGTCAATATCGCTTCGGCGCCGTGGCCGTACAGCGGGCCGACCAGCAGCACCGCCGCGCAGCAGCAGGCGAAGCCGCAGGCGCCGAGCGCCAGGACCAGCGAGCGCCGATGCTGGCGAAAGCCGGCCACGAGGGCCACCAGCGCCGGCAGCGCCACCAGGATCAGCAGCCAGGCATGCAAGCCATCGTCATGCGGGAACCAGTCGACCAGGGGAAAGGCCGCCAGCAACAGCGGAGGGCCGAGGCAATGCAGCAGGCACAATGCGGCCGCCGTCATCCCGGCGTAGTCCGCCACTCCAATTACTCGTTTTATCATCGACCTGACCAGCCTTGCGCCGCTTGGTGCAACTGTGTTGCAAAACAGGATGATAGCCCAAGCCCACCTCAAATGCAACCGAATTGCATATGCCATGTCCATTGCGGTGCTGTCCACTGCGGTGCCAGGTCTGACAATCGGACACGGACTGGACAGTGCTAACAACTTAAGGCTGAGCTTGTCCACTGCGGTGCCAGGTCTGACAATCGGACACGGACTGGACAACGTTACATCGCCTATCTCGGATGAGGTCGTGTCCACCCCGGTGCCAGGTCTGACAATCAGACACGACCTGGACAATATCCAATGGCGTTTCGTTGATGAGGTCGTGTCCAGTCCGGTGCCAGGTCTGACAATCAGACACGGCCTCGACAATGTCAGATGGCATATCTCGGATGAGGTCGTGTCCGAATTTCAGACCTGACACCAGGGTGGACACGACCTGGACAATATCCAATGGCGTTTCGTTGATGAGGTCGTGTCCAGTCCGGTGCCAGGTCTGACAATCGGACACGGCCTCGACAATGTCAGATGGCATATCTCGGATGAGGTCGTGTCCGAATTTCAGACCTGACACCAGGGTGGACACGACCTGGACAATATCCAATGGCGTTTCGTTGATGAGGTCGTGTCCAGTCCGGTGCCAGGTCTGACAATCGGACACGGCCTCGACAATGTCAGATGGCATATCTCGGATGAGGTCGTGTCCGAATTTCAGACCTGACACCAGGGTGGACACGACCTGGACAATATCCAATGGCGTTTCGTTGATGAGGTCGTGTCCAGTCCGGTGCCAGGTCTGACAATCAGACACGGCCTCGACAATGTCAGATGGCATATCTCGGATGAGGTCGTGTCCGAATGTCAGACCTGACACCGGGGTGGACACGGCCTGGACAATGTCAGATGGCATATCTCGGATGAGGTCGTGTCCGAATGTCAGACCTGACACCGGGGTGGACCCGGCCTGGACAATGTCAGATGGCATATCTCGGATGAGGTCGAGTCCGAATGTCAAACTTGCACCGGGGTGGATACGGGCTCAGGGACGGCCCTTGACCCTGCGGTTGACCAGGTACTCCGCCAGCGGGGCGTCGCTGTCGCACGGGACGTTGGCGTTGTTCGCCGCTTCCTGCAAACGGCTGGCCTGGCCCGGATTGCGGGTGACGCCATCGCCGTGGCGCAACGCCTGTGCGTAGCGGCAGCGCCCCGCCGGATGACCGGCGTCGGCCGCAACCTTGTACAGCTCCACCGCCGCCGTCTTGTTGGCGCGCACGCCCCAGCCCTTGAAAGTCATGTCCGCCAGGTTCACCGTCGCCTGCATATTGCCGCTCTCATGCGCCTGCCTGAACATGCCGACCGCCTTCTTCTGGTCCTTCGGCACGCCTTCGCCGAAACGGTACATGTTGCCGAGGTTGTTGACGGCCGTCGGCTCGCCCTGCTTGGCGGCGCGCTGGTACAGCGCGAGCGCCTTGCGCTTGTCCGCCTTGACACCATAGCCGTTGCCGTAAATTACGCCGAGGTTGTATTGCGCTTCCGCATCGTTGCCGGCGGCCGCCTGTTCCAGCCACTGGCGCGCCTTGGCGAAGTCGCGCTCCTTGCCTTCCTGAAGGTACATCTTGCCCAGCTCGGACTGCGCGGCCACGATCGCCCCCGGGCCGCTGCCCGCCTCCGCAAACAAGCTCATCGCTCCGGCATTGTCTTGCGGCACGCCCGCGCCCCCGGCCAGCGCCACGGCGGCGTTGAAGGCGCAGCGCTTCTCGCCTTGCGCCGCGCACTTGCGCCAATAGGCCAGCGCCTTCGGCACATCCCTGGCCACGCCGTCGCCCTTGTTGTAGCGCTGCGCCAGCTGGACCTGCGCTTCGGCGTAGTTGCCGTCGGCCGCCTTGTGCAGCCAGGCCAGCGCCTTGACCACGTTCGGCGCGCCATTGTCGCCGTCGCTTTCCATGACGCTGATATTGAACTGCGATTCCGCGTAGCCCTGCTCGGCGATGCCCAGCCATTCGGAATACGCCAGCGCCTTGTTCCCCGCCTGATATGCCTTGAACGCGCGTTCGCGGCGCGCTTCGCCTTCCGCCGTCAGTTTTCCGTTGGCGTACAGGCTGCCCGGCGCGGCGCCGCTGGCGCCCGCTGCCGCATCGGCCGTGCCGGTTTCCTGCGTGGCACAGGCGGAGAGCATTAACAGGGCGATCAGGCCGCTCGCGTAGCGGCTGGAGAGGGTGTTCATAGTCAAATTCCTGCTGTATGTAGCTGTGTAGTCGGCAACTCGCGCGCCCGCTGCGCGCCAGTCGAAATAGTCATTGTGCAACAAAGCGGTATTTTTACATCAGTCACCATATAAATGTTGGCTAAATTCAATGTTTTACGCAAAACAGACGGCGAGCGGCGCGTCCGGGCGCCCGAGAGCGCCTTCCGCGTGCCGGAACAACAACAAAATGAACGCTTGACATTTCGCAAACGCGGCCATAAGCTTGCGGCCATGAACTCAATGGACATCCTCTTTTTTACCTTCGCCCTTCCCGGCACGTTGCCTCAACGTCCCGGGCCGCGATAGTGCGCCCTTGATTCGCTCGCCAGAGCATCCATCGACAAAGGCCCACTCGGGCCTTTTTTGTTTTTGCAGCACCGTTTTTTCACACTTAATAGTTTCTCAGGAGCATATATATCATGAAGTCAGCCGACGAAGAACGCGCGCGGGATCACTGAACAAGGGTGGTCGCATGGCTCCCGCGGCGCTTGTCTCAAGACAATCCACGACCGCCCGCCATGTTTAGAAAGCACCATCATGACTGCGACAGTCCTTCGCGCCAACGCGCGCAACTTCGGTATCATTGCCCACATCGACGCCGGCAAAACCACCTTATCCGAACGCATCCTGCTCAAAACCGGCGAGATCCATCGCACCGGCGAAGTCCATGAGGGCACGGCCACCATGGACAGCATGGACCTGGAAAAAGAACGCGGCATCACCATCGGCGCCGCCGCCACCCGCGTCTCCTGGAACGGTCATGCCTTCACGCTGATCGATACGCCCGGCCACATCGACTTCGCCATCGAAGTCGAACGTTCGCTGCGCGTGCTCGACGGCGCCGTGACCGTGCTGTGCGGCGTGGCCGGCATCCAGCCCCAGACCGAAACGGTCTGGCGCCAGGCCCAGAAGCATGGCGTGCCGAGCATCGTCTTCGTCAACAAGATGGATCGCGGCGGGGCCGATTTCGCCCGCGTCGTGGGCCAGGTCGCCTCGCGCCTGGGCGCCGTGGCCGTGCCCCTGGCCATTCCGGTCGGCGCCGGCGACGCCTTTGAAGGCGTGATCGATGTGCTGGGCCAGCGCTTCCTGGCGTGGGATGCGGCCGGCCTGATGACCTCGACCGCCCTGCCCGCGCAGCTGCAGGCGCAGGCAGCGGCGGCCTACGCCCACGCGGCGGCGGTCGCGGCCGATGCCAGCGACGCGCTCACGCTCGCCTTCCTGGCCGACGACACCCTGTCGCCGGCCGATGTGCGCAGCGGCTTGCGCGCCATGACCCTGGCCAGGCGCGCGGTGCCGGTGCTGGCCGGTTCGGCCTACCGCAACGCCGGCATCGAGCCGCTGCTCGACGCCGTCGTCGACTGGCTGCCCGCGCCCGACGAACGCGCCGCGCCGGTGGCGCGTCTGGACGATGCGACGGTGGCAGTCGGCACCGGCGACGCCGATCCGCTGGCGGCGCTGGTGTTCAAGGTGGTGCACGACGACCACGGCTCGCTGTCGTATGTGCGGCTGTACGGCGGCACCCTGCGTGAAGGCGACCTGGTCTGGAACGCCTCGCTCGGCGCGACCGTGCGCGTGGGCCGGCTGTATGTGATCCATGCGGACCGCCGCACCGGCGTGGCCCAGGCGCAGGCGGGCAGTATCATCGCCATCGCCGGCCTGAAAGATGCGCTGACCGGTCACACGCTCTCGACCAGGGCGGCGCCGCTGGTGCTCGAAACCATCCACGCCGGCGAACCGGTGGTGGCGCTGGCGATCGAGCCCGGCAAGGGCGGCGACCGTGCCAAGATGCTGGCCGCGCTCGAGCGCTTCCGGCGCGAGGATCCGTCCTTGCGCCTGGAAAGCGACCCGCTCAGCGGCGAGACGGTGCTGTGGGGCATGGGCGAGCTGCATCTGGACGTGGTGCTGGAACGTGTGCGCCGCGAAACCGGCGTGGACGTGTCCGTCGGCGCGCCCCAGGTGGCCTACCGCGAAACCATCGCCGGGCCGGGGGTGGAGGTGGAAGGCAAAGTGTCGAAGCAAAACGGCGGCAGCGGGCAGTACGCGCGCGTCGTGCTGCGGGTGGAACCCTTCGATGGCGCGTTTGCCTTCGAGAATGCGATCAAGGGCGGCGTCGTGCCTGCGAATTTCATTCCGGCTATCGAAAAAGGCGTGCGGCAGGCGCTGGCGCAAGGTCCTCTCGGCTACCCGGTCACGGGCGTCAGGGTGACCCTGCTCGATGGCGACTACCACAGCGTCGACAGCAACGACATGGCCTTCATGGTCGCGGCCAAGGAAGGCGCCCTGGCCGGGCTGAAGCGAGCGCATCCGCTGATGCTGGAACCGGTCATGACGGTCAGCGTCGACGCGCCGGCGGGAAATGCGGGCGACGTCATCGGCGACCTGCAGCGCCGTGGCGGCAAGGTGCTCGGCATCGAGGAGCAGACCGGCCGGGTGGAAGTGCTTGCGGAGGTTCCGCTGGCGAAGCTGTTCGGTCACACGACCAGCCTGCGTTCGCTGACACAAGGCCGCGCCTTCGCCAGCGCCGTGTATGCAAGGCACGCGCCTCGCATGCAAGCTCGCAGCGAGGCCATGGCTGCATGACGACTTAATCAGGTAAGCACGGGGCCGGAAAGCGATTTCCGGCCCTTTTTTTCGCCCTCGCCTGTCGAAATCCGATTGAGCAATCTTGGCAGAAATGGTAAGGTGATTGTCCGAGCATCGATGTCATCGACGCTGCTGGGCGCCGCGTCCATGCAAAACACACTTCCGGAATAGCTCAATGGTAGAGCGCTTGGCTCCGGTCTGAGCAGGTGCTGGTTCGATTCCAGCTTCCGGACCCAACACTGCTTGTCATTGGATACCACGTGGATAACGACGACGCCGGCATCGGCCGGATCCGGATTGCGCCCGGCTATGCGACGCTTCAACTGGCTGCCGCCCTGCGCGCCGTCGGCGACCATCCCGACCCGCAGGTGCGCGCCCGCGCCGCCGTCAAGGCGCAGCGGTGGGAACAGCTCATGGCCGGCATGTTCACCGGCGCGATCGAGGTCGGTTCGCGCACCCCGCTCTCCGGCGTGCCGGCCTGGGTCACGCCCGATGTCGCCAAGGGCGGCTTCGCCACCGGCGACTTCAAGGCCGGCGGCCCTTTGCTCGAACACGAACTGCGCACCCTCGCCACGGCCGGCATCGCGCCGGCGCCGGACGCGCGCAGCTGGCTCAACGCGCGCCTGCTGAGCGAGGAAGGACTGGCCAGCCTGTACGCCCTGCTCGACGCGGGCTGCTACGAGATCGACGCGCCGGAAGAAGGCGCCCTGCTGGTCGTTGCCTGGCTGACCCGGCACGGCAAGCCTGAGCAGGCGCGCGAGGTGCTGGACGCGATCGCGCCGTGGTTCGCCCGCCTGCGCTTCTATCCGCGGCCGGCCGCGCAGCCGCGCCGCTACGGCGAACAGGTATTCCTCGCGCCGGTGCGTGAGGTGGTGGCCGCACTGCAAAAACGCGCTCGCGCCACCAATCTGCGCATCCTGGCGCAGCGCGCCGCCGTGCGCGTGCGCCTGCCGCTGTACGACCGCGTGGTGCAGCTGTTCCTCGATAGCGTCGACGGCGAAGCACCGTTCATCGACATCGGCGACGACGGCGCATGGCGCGACAGCGCCAGCGGCAAGTTCCGCATCGCCGGCGGCTGGCCGTGCCGCTGCTACCCCGCCGACTGGCGCCGACGGGCGCAAGCCCTGCTGCACGAACCGGAGGCCCGCGCCGCCTCCGCCCGCAAGGGCGATTGCCTGGCGGAGCTGCTCGGCTACCTGCACCTGTGCGTCACCGAACCGGCGCTGCTGATCGGACGCGACGTCGGCCGCATCCGCCTGATCCTGGGGCGCTACGTCAGCAAGCGCGGCTTGCCGGGATCGGCGCAACTGGCTGCGCTGCGCAGCGAACAGGCCAGGCAGGTCGAGGCCACACCCTACCATTTGCTGGCCGGCGTCCTGGCCGAACGCCTGGGTGCCAGTGCGCAGGACGGCGGACTGGAAGACCCGGCGAAATTCGGCGCACCGCTCAGTGCCGCCGAGGCGGACAGCCTCGGCGAAGCCGCCGGCACGCCGATTCCCGCCGTCCTGCTGGACAAGCTCGATCGCTGCGGCATCGAGACGGTGTCCGTGCTGGTCGAGCGCGGCGTCATCGCCTCGGCCGAAGTGCTGGCCGAAGTGCTGCCGCAATTGAGCGCCGCGATCAACGGCGCCGCGCTGGCCGAGCCCTCGCTCAAGCAGTTGTACGGCGCGCTGTACCACGCTTTCCGGCGCCGCCGCTCGCTGCTGCTGCAAAACCTGGAAAGCCAGGTGCGCATCGGTGAATTGCCATGGGTTGCCGCAGTCAATGCCCAACGCCAGCAAGGACTGGCGCCGCGCGCGCTGGCGCGCCGCACGCTCGACGAACTCGCGCTGCTGGCACTGACCTCGTTCCCGCAGACGGCCATTCCCAATCCGCTGATTAACGAACTGGGCACCCTGGCCGGCAACGCGGGGCTGGACCTGCCGCTGGCCGAGGAACTGGCGGCCGATATTTTCATGGGGGTATTCGCGCACAAATTCACCCTTGTCGCGGCGCACGCGACAAGCATGCTGGACGACAGCCTGTACAGCCGCTATTACGGCATCGATGCCGCCGTGCGCGAGCAGTTGCGCGAACTGGCGCGCGAGCGCGTCGCCAAGGACGGCGCGCAGCCGGGTGTGCGCAGCCTGACCGCCCTGTGCGAAGCGCGCGCGGGCGTGCGCTGCGGCTACGGCTCGGTGCGCGACAACGCCATGATTATCGAGCAGCAGCAGATCCTCACCACGCACAACCTGGCGGCCCTGGTGGCCAGGCTCGATCTGGACGGCGAACTGCGGCCGCACTACGAGCGCATGGCGCAGCAGTGCTTCGCGTGGATGTGCGCGAACCAGCAGAACGCGCTCGACACGTGGCCGGGCAATCTGCGCGCGATCAGGCACGCCGCTTACGCCTGGCGCCAGATGATGTTCTTCCTGTCGATGACGCCGGCCGCATCGCAGGCGCAGTTCATCGCATGGGACCAGGCGCACCTGGCGCAGGCGTCGCCCCGCTTGCAGCAGCGCCTCGCCCCCGCGCTGGCCGGACTGGCACTGGCGGCGGCCGGCCATTCGCTCGACGAGCGCGCCAGCCTTTCCGGCGGCGCGCGCCGGCTGCTGGCCTATGCCAAGGGAGAGCACTGGATGGCGCTGGCCTGATCACCCCTGCTTGATCCTGGCCTTGACGACCTCGATGCGTTCGAAACCGGCCGGCGGCCAGTGCGGCTGCGCATACGCGAGCGACTGGACCTTGCGTACGAAGCGCCAGAACGGCAGCAGCACCTGCGCGCGGCTGCCGCTCGCCTGCGCCACCGTCTGCGCCCGCGCAGCGTCGCTGTCGTGAGCGAAGTCGATGCGGAAGTGGACCGCGCCGCCCTGCGGCGTGAAGTACATGAAGTAGCCGTCCGGTTCCAGGTGCCACCACACCCGTGACGGCGTGCCGTGGGCAGCCAGGTCGATCGCCTCGAGCAGGTCGGCGACCGGGTTGTTCGGCACATCCGACGCATCGATCTCCACCACCTGCGCGCCGACGCTCAGCGTCACGGCCATCCAGCCGTGCCTGGGCGGCTGGTGGCTGATCTTGATCGGCGCTGTCGCGCTGTCCGTCATGAGGCAATAATCCGTTCGAAAAACGCCATCATCGCCGCCGCGCTCCGTCGCGTCAACTCCCTACGCGGTGTCGCGCCAGCGCTCCAGGCCATGGCGCAGCAGCGCATGCAGCGGGGCCGCCGCCGATGCTGCGGGCAGGCGCCGCAGCGCGGCCCCGGCGTCCTGCGCATGGCGCGCCATCTCCCCGGCCATGGCCGCCCGCACCGCCGGCAGCGCAACCAGTGCCGCCAGCACGGCGCGGTCCGGCGGATCGGCATTCAGGGCGGCCTGCACGGGAGCCGGCTGGCAGCTTGCGGCATACAGCAGCGGCAGGCCGGCCACGCGGCGGGTCAGGTCGCTGGCCAGCACCGCCATGGCCTGCGGCGCACGCTCGGTAAAGGCGAGCATCTCTTCGCCGCAGGCGAACAACAGGCCCAGTGCGCGGCCATACTCGCCCAGCGCCTGCGCCACGCCGGGCGCCGCGCCGGCAACCGCCGCCCCCATCGTCAAGGGCAGGATGAACAGCGGCGCGATGCGGTCGGCCAGCTGCGACCGGGCCACGTCGGGAGACAGGTCGACGCGCCCGGCGGTGGACAACTGGGCCAGGCAGCCCCGGCAACTTGTTTCGAGCGCGCCCATGATGGCGTCGGCGTGGATCGCGTCGTCCGGATCGGCCTGGCACAGCGCATGCGAGAACAGGAAGTCGCCGAGCAGCAGGGCAAATTTGTTGCTCCAGTTATCGCGCGCCCCGGACAGGTCTTCCTCGACGCCGGACTGGGCCATCAAGCCGAGGTAGGCCAGGTCGAGCGCCACGCCCAGGCGCCGCAAGGGCCGCGCGTCGGCCGCGCCGAAGCGGGCCGCCAGCAGCATCAGCAGCGAGGGCCGGAACACGATCCCGCGCGCAGCGCCGCGCGCGCTGTCGAGGCGGCCGAGGAAGGGCCAGTCGCGCCGCACCACCGCCACCAGCGCCGCGCCGATATCGATCAGCTGGCGGCGCAGCAGCGGGTCGCCGCGTCCCACCACCGGGCCCAGGTCGTCCATCAGCGCGCTGTCGCCGGCGCCGCTACCCGCTCCCTCGGGCAGCAAGGCGGCGCGGCGCAGCAGTCCGAACAGGGGACGTTCGCTGTCGAAACTGCTGTCGAGCACCTTCCAGAACAGCAGATGGCGGCGCGCCGAGTGCCGCCCGAGTTCGAAGTAGCCGGCGAAGTGGTGCGCCATCAACATGCGGTAATCGTCTTCGACGTCCGGCCGGCGCGGCGCGGCGCGCAGTGCGCGATCGATGGTGCGCGCGGCCAGCCGTCCCGATTCGAGGCCGTAGCTGATGCCCTCGCCCGTGAAGGGGCTGGTGAGCCCGGCGGCGTCGCCGACCAGCAGCAGGCCGGGCGCGGCGCAGCGCTCGGGCGCGAAATCGAAGCGCAGCGGCGCCCCCAGCAGGGGCGCGCTGTCGCGGGCATCGGCAAAGCGCGGGTCGCTGGCGCGCAGCGTGGCCCAGAAGCGGGTCGACAGGCGGCGCACGTCGTCGAGCGGAGTGCGGCCCATGATGCCGACGCCGACATTGGCGCTGGTGGCGCTTGTCGGAAAAATCCAGCCGTAGGCGGGCAGCAGGTAGTCGCCGCTGGCGTCGGCCAGCGGCAGGTGGATTTCCTGGCAGGGATCGAGGCCGCGCAGGCCCTCGCAGTAGCCGCGCAAGGCAAAGCCGAGCTGGCCCGCCTGTCCGCCGAGTCCCATGCCGGCGGCCAGGCGCGAATTGGCGCCGTCCGCCGCGACCACCACCTCGGCATCGAGGCGCAGCGCGCGCGGCCCGTGTTCGCAGTCGACCAGTACGCCCAGCGCCCGCCCCGCCTCGCGCACCAGTTCCCGCACCTGGATGCCTTCGGCCAGCACGGCGCCGGCCGCGACGGCGGCCTGGCACACCAGCTGGTCGAGCCGCATGCGCGGCACCACCAGCCCGTAGTCGTAACGGCCGGGGACCCCGTCGTAGCCAAAATCGCGCTGCCGCAGCGGCGGACCGCGATGCACCACGCGCACGCGCGCGATGCGCCCGTATCCGTCCAGTTGGGCCAGCACGCCCATCTCGTCGAGCAGTTCGAGGCAGCGCGGGGTCAGTCCGTCGCCGCAGCTCTTGTCGCGCGGGAAGTGGTGGCGCTCCAGCAGCAGCACGCGGCGCCCGGCGCGCGCCAGGTGCCAGGCGCAGGCGCTGCCGGCCGGGCCGGCGCCGACCACGATGGCGTCCCAGCCGGACGTGGCGAAGAGCGCGGCCGTCATGCCTGGCGCGCCACGGACAGCGCCGCCAGCGCGGCCAGCGAACTGCGCACCGGTCCCTGCGCCAGTGCGCCCAGCGCGGCGCCGGCTTGCGCCGCCAGCGCGGCGGCCCGGCGCCGCACCGGGGCCACGCCGCTTGCCAGCACGATCGCCTGTACCCTGGCCAGGTCGGCCTCGTCGGGCGCGCGCTTGTGCAGGATCAGGCGCAGGGCCTGGGCCTCGCTGCCTGGGGCGGCCAGCGCCGTCAGCAGCGGCAGGTTGTAGACGCCGCCGCGCAGGTCGGCGCCGGTGGCCTTGCCCAGCGTGGCGGCGGCGCCGGTCCAGTCGAGCAGGTCGTCGGCCAGCTGGAACGCCAGCCCCAGGCTGGCCGCATACGAGGCCAGCGCCGCGCATTCGGGCGCGCTGCGTCCGCCCAGGGTGGCGCCGAGTTCGGCGGCCAGCATGAACAGGGTGGCGGTCTTGTCGTGCAGGATGGTCAGGTGCTCGTCCACGCCCAGCTCCAGGTTATAGGCGTTCTCCGCCTCGCGCAATTGTCCGGCGCACAGGGCGGCGGCGGTGCGCGCCGCCGCCGGCGCCGCAGCCGGTCCGGCCGGACGCAGCAATTGCTGGGCGCGGGCGAACAGCCAGGTGCCGGCCAGCGCGGCCGCGCCATTGCCCCAGCGGCTGTGGGCGCTGGCGGCGCCGCGCCGGGTCGGGCTGCGGTCCATGACGTCGTCGTGGTAGAGCGAGGCCACGTGGATCAGCTCGACGGCGGCGGCGGCGTCCAGCGCGGTGGCGTCGGCCGGCCGCGCGGCCAGCGCGTCGCCGCGCGCCAGCAGCAGCAAGGCCGGGCGCAGGCGCTTGCCGCCACCGGCCAGCAGGTGGCGGGTCAGTGCCGCCATGCGCGGATCGTCGCCGCCGGCGCACCCCATCAGCAGGGGCCCCAGGCGCGCGAGATCGGCGCCGACGGCGTCGCAGGCCAGCCAGCTGGCAGGGGCCGCCACGGTCAGCCGTGCGCGCCGCCGGTGGCGGACAGGCTCAGCGCGCGAAACTCCTTGAGCACCGATTGCAGCTGTTGCGAACGCAGCGCGGTATCGGTGTACTTGACCATCAGGCCGTAGGCGCGGTGCAGGTCGTCGGATTCGGCGCGCACCACCAGGTCGCCCGAGTGAAAGGCTTCGATCGGCGTCATGCGGCCCTCGGACAGCGCCAGGATGGTTTCCGGGTAGAGCGCCGCGCGCCCGACCAGCCGGGCAGGCTTGTCCGGGGCGCGCTCGGCAATCGCCGCTTCGCCGCCGCTGACCGTCAGGATCACCGAACCGAGCCCGAAGATGCCGATCACGGCGCTGCTGTTGTCGTACTCCCTGACCAGCTGCGCATAGGCTTCCTGGGAATCGTTGCGGAACGCGGCCAGCGCGCGGCGCGCGATATCGGCCAGTTGGCACTGACCTTCGGGTGTCTGTTTCAACCAGTTCTCATCCATGATGTTTCTCCTGTGATGGCGTGATTTATACGGCGCTGACGGCGGCGAAGGCGTCGACCCGGCCGGCGCCCGCTTCGTCGGCGGTGCCGCCGATGGCGACCGCGGTGTCCATGAGAACGGCCTTGACCTGGGCCGGGGTCAGGTTGGGATTGCGCTCAAGCATTAACGCCGCCACCCCGCTGACATGCGGGGTCGACATGCTGGTGCCGCTGGCCTGGGACCAGATCTCGTCGACCACCGGCGCCGCGCCGCCCATGTCGCTGCCGATCGAGGAGCGCGCCGAGACAATGTCGACGCCGGGCGCGACCAGGTCCGGCTTGGCGCGGCCGTCGGCGGCCGGCCCGATGCTCGAGCTGCCGTACAGGCCGTCGCTCTTGTCGCTGCCGCCGACCGTGATCGCATCGGTGGCGTGGCCGGGGCAGCGGATATGCGTGTCGTAGGTGTCGCAGCTGTCGTTGTTCTCGTTGCCGGCGGCGACGACCACGATCTGGCCGGCGGCGACGGCGGCGTTGGCGGCCGTGCACAGCACGCAGCTGCCGTCGGCACAGGTCCAGAGCCCGTTCCGATGGCTGAATCCCCAGCTGTTGCTGCTCACGGCGATGCCGTCCGTGACCGACTGCTGCATCCCCGCGATACAGTTGCTGGCGTTGCCGGAACCGTTGGCGTCGAGGATCTTGTAGTCGCTCACCAGGGCGCGCGGGGCCACGCCGCGCCGCGTGCCGTCGGTGCTGGCCACCACGCCGGCGCAATGGGTGCCATGCCCGAGCAGGTCGCCCACGCCGGTGCCGGTGAAGTCGAACTGGCTGCCCATGACCGGCGCCAGCGCCGGGTGGGTGAAGTCGACCCCGGAGTCGAGCACGCCCACGCGCACCCCGCCGCCGGCGATGCCGAGGGTGTTTTCGACCTGGTCGGCGCGGATCAGGGGGCGGCTGGCGTCGAGCGCGATCGCGATCATCGGTTTATCGTGCGCCACGCCGACCACGTCGGCCCGCTGCGCCAGCTCGACCACGGTGGCGCCATCGGCGTCGAGCGCCAGGCTGCGGGTCAGCCACAGCACGCGGCGCACGCTCACGCCCTCGCACCGCTCCAGGGCCGGGCGCAAGCGTTCGAGCGCGCGCAGTCCGCTGCGCCGTATCAGGCTGGCCTTGAGCAGGCTGGCGCGCGAGCCGGGCGCCGCCTGCGGCGCGCTGCCCGGCGCCGCCTGGCGCATGGTCACGATGACCTTGTAGCGGCGCGCGGGCGGCGCACTCGCGTGCCACAGCCGGCTCAGCGCCCGTTCGCGCAGCGCCAGGCCGAGGTCGCGCTCGGTCACGCGGTCCAGCTTGGCGACAATGTCGCTGTCATAGGCCTGGCGCAAGGCGGCCTTGCGCTCGCGGTCGCGCTCCTTGAAGCGCCGGTACACGCGATGGCTGACATCCTCCGGCTTGCCTTTGATTTCGGTATCCATCGACTGCTCTCCTTGTCGTCAAATCAGCTTTTGCTCGGCATCGCGCGCGATGCGCGTGACGAGGTCCTCGGCCGCCAGTTGCTCCAGCGCCGCGCGCGGCAGGCGCGCCGCCACGGCATTCGCGATCCAGAGCGGACGCACGCGCTCGGCCCCGAGTGCCGCAAGGCGCGCCAGCAAGGGCGCGGCCGCCGCCTCGAAGCGCGCCTGCGCCTGCGCCGCCAGGCCGGCCTGGCCGATGGCCGGGCCGCCCTGCGCGATGGCGGGGTTGGCGATACTGACGATTACATCGACCAGCTCGCTTTCTTGCCCGGGCAGCGGATGCAGCGCCGGGTCGATCTTCGGGTGCGGGTTGTCGCTCATGGTCCTCTCCTCGCGCGGGGCGCCGCCTCCCTGCCCCGCTTGTATGTCGCGTTCGATACAGATGTCGATCAGCATGGCCTCTTGCGCGATCAGCTGCACGCCGGCCAGCGCGCTTCCCGTCAATTCGACGGTGATCGCGCCGGTGGAAGATGTGGCATCGATGCTGCCGGCCGCGCTGCCGTCAGGGTGCAAGCCCTTCATCTGCGCCGGCTTGCCGCCGAAGCCGATCAGCCGCGCGACGACGCGCGAGGCCGGGTACGGGAAGCGCACCAGCACGCCCGCCGGGGTCAGCACCAGGGCGGTCTGGCCGGCCGCGATGCCCAGCTGGACAATCCCGCTGCCCGCCCCCGGCAAGAACTGCATGCCCTTGACCAGCAGCGACTGCACCCGGCCGGGCTGGATGCGCGCGAAGTCGACGCACAGCCGTTCGCGCCCGGGTGGCGTCGTCGGCGGCGCCGGGCACAGGTCCTGCATCGCGACGAACGCGACGTCGTCGAGATAGCCGGCAGCGCGCGGACGTTCGGATTCGACATCGATGAACACCGTGACCGCGCGCTGCGGCCCGGCCGCCGCCACCACGCTGGTGCACAGGCTTACCCAGGCGTCGGCCGCATGCGCCGGAACCCAGCGGATCGCCGCCGCCAGCGGATCGGCGCCGCCGTCCGGGTCGAGCCCGAGCCAGGCCGTCACGCCCGGTTCGAGGAAGGCGAACACGCTGACCTGGTAGGTCCAGCGCGGATTCGCGCCCAGCCGCTGGTACAGGCCGGCACGGGTGCGCGGCGCCGGGACGATGCGCTGCGCGCGCTGGCCGCCGTGCACCACGCATTGCTCGCAGTCGTACTCGGCCGGCCCGCTCGCAACACGGGCGCCGGTCATCGCAGCGGCGTAGCGCGATGGCGCCGTGTAGGGCGTCCAGGCGTTGCCGACCTTGTTCGTCCCTATCGTCCTGAAGCCCTGTTCGAAGCCGGGATTGGCGATCGCGGTCACTTCAACCCGGACCCGGTCGCTGCCGGCCGCGCCGTCATCGTCGGTGACCGTGGCGACCGCCTCGAACGCGCCGCAGCAGGCATAGATATGGGCGGCGCTGGCCGTGCCCAGGCCCGCTGGCGGCGCATTCGTCTCGACCACGATCGCGCTCAGCGCGGGACTGCAATCGCCGAAATCCCAGCGCGCCGTGTGCGTGTCGCACCAGCCGGGGTCCTTGAAGCGGGCCGTCAGCAGGATCGGCGTGCACAGGTAGGCGTACAGGTCGGGGCCGGCGTCGACAACCGGCGCGACGTTCAGCACCGTCACCGACAGGGTGTCCTGGGCGATGCCGCCGTTCTGGTCGCGCACGGTGAAGGTGACCGTAAACTTGCCGTTGTCGCACCAGGCGTGGGTGACGGTGGAGGTGCCCACCGCTTGCGGCGGCAGGTGCGATGCGCTGACCGTGCCCGGCTGCGGCGCCTGGTGGTCGCCGAAGCTCCACGAGGTTTCGTGGGTGTCCAGGTATTCGACGTCGCGGAAGCGCCCGACCAGGGTCACCAGTTCGCCTTCCTTGACCGTGATGTCGGGGCCGGCGTCGACGGTGGGCGCCACGTTGCGCACGTTGACGGCGGCGAAGTGGCGCGTCAGCACCCCGCCCGGCTGCTGCATCAGCAGGCTGTGCTTGGCGACATACATGCCGCTTGCCGTGTAGCTGTGGCTGATATCGCGCGCCAGCCGCAGCGGGCTGCCGTCGCCCGGCAACCAGCTGTAGGCGGCGTCCGGGTGGGTGCGGCGCGCCGTCATGACCAGCGCCGCCGCCGCCGATGCGCTGTAGCTGCCGCCGCTGTCGGCAAAGGCGATCGCGGTGTTTTCGCAGGAACTGATCACCTCGACCGTGCCGGCGATCAGCAAGCCGCTGGTGTCCACCAGCACCGGGTTATTGAAGCGGGTGCTGACGAAGCCGATGCGCGAGAGCCGCTCGGGCCAGCCTCCCAGCCCGATGACCTTGCCGCTGATCTCGTCGGTGACGAGCGAGCCGCCGACCGCCTGCGCCACATTGCTGATTACCGCCTGCACGATGGCCAGAATGATGAGGGCGATCACGCCGCCGGCCAGTCCGCCCGTAAACAGGCCGATCAGCAGGCCGATCACCCACAGGGCCACCGATTCTTCCGGATCGATATCGGGGTCGCCCTGCGGCACGTCGCGCAGGCGCTGCTTACCGTCGGGCAGGTCTTCCCAGGCCAGGCCGGTATCGGCGCGGAAGGTGGCGTCCACATCGATGCTGCCGAGGACGGCGTCGATCACCGTCACCTCGCCGCTGGTGCGGATCGCACTGTCGACCAGGAACACGTCGAGCGACTTGAGGTCGACGTCGTGGCCGTCGGCCGACATGCGCTTGGGCAGGTCGGCGTTGCTCAGGGCATTTTCTTCGCGCGCATTGGCGATCGCGGCCTCGACCCGGCCGCGGCTCAGTTGAATCGCGAATTCCTGCATGGCCGGCATGAAATCGGCGATCGCGTTGAGGTCGGCGCCCTCGCCCGCGTTGATGGCAATCACCAGCGCGGCCGGCAGCACGCGCGTGGCGACGTCGCGGATGGTCAGCTCGACCTCGGGCGCATCGGTCGGGGTCCAGACCGACAGGCGCCCGCGCCGTTCCAGTTCGGCATGGAAGAAGCGGGCAATCGCGCCTTCGATCTCGGCCACGGTCGGCACCGCCACTTCGCGCACGCCCATCTGGGCCACCATCGCTTCGCCCTGCTTGCGGATTTCGCTCTGCAGCAAGGTATCGATGTTCAGGCCGCCCAACGGCAATCCCAGCAGGGCGGTCTTGTTGGCGCTGTAGTTGGGCCCTTCGACGCCGTGCACCGGGCCGGCCGGCGCGATGGCGTCGACCGCCACCGTGGCCAGGTCGAAGCGGGCCCGCAGCAGCCCGGCCGGCTGTTCCAGCGGGGCGGTAATCACGATCCGGGTGTCGATCCCCATCGGCTGCAGCAGCGTGACGAAGCCGGCGCCAGGGCCGGACTTGCGGATGTTGTGCAGGCGCAGGTAGATCGGGATGCTGATCGCGATCGCGCCCGCGCTCGGCCCGGTGACCACGATTTCGCGGGCCGGGTTGCCGACCTCGTCGTAGAGCTCGGCGTAGCTGTCGATCAAAACCTGCGCCACGGTAAAATTCCAGCTGAGGTCGGTTTTGGTGACGCTGTGCGGAAATGCGCTGCCGTCGTCCTCGTACATCTTATGGGCATATTCGCGCAGCAAGGCGTTGACCTTCCCGGCCAGCGGATCGCCACTGGTCAGGACGGCTGTGACCTTATCGATGGGCAAGTCGTCGAGAACCAGGAACACGCCGAGCTCGCCCGCCGGTACGCGGATCGGCACGCGCGCGCTCACCTGCGCCGTCATGTCGAGCAGCGCCAGGGATGGCAGCGGCGGATCCTTCAGCTCGACCTGGATGTCCAGGCCGAAGCCGAGCGCGGCGCCGTCGATGTCCGGCGCCATCGCCGCGCTCAACTGGTCTTGCGGCAACTGCACCTGGCCGTCGCGCACCACGTAGCCGCCGAGCGAGATATTGTCGCCTTCGTCGATGTCGATATTTTCGGGAATGCGCCCCTCGTCGCCAGGCGCCACCGGGCAGGCGGCCGACTTCCAGGCGCCGCGCAAGGCCTTGGTCAGCAAGGCCGCGGTGGCCTCGACCACCAGCTCGAATCCATGTGTATCAGCCATGATCGTTCTCCCCGCCGCTGCGGGCACGCTGGGCCGGCTTGCCGGAGATGGCCTCGATCGGCAGGCTCAGCTTGCCGGAGCGCACGTCCCGGTACTGGTCGTGCGTGGCGAAGCGCAGTGCGTGCCGTTCGATATCGCGCAGGCCCAGCAAGGCGGGCAGCGCGGGATGGGCATCGGCCAGTGCTTCCAGCGGGTCCGGGCCAGCACCGCGCGGGAGATCGAGGTCGCACGGTATGCGCGCGTCGGCGATGTCCAGGGTCTCGCGCAGCAGGCGGCGCACCTGGGCGGACGAGAGCAGGTCGGCATCCTCGATGGCAAAGTCGGGCACCAGTCTGGCAAAGTCGGCCCGCAGCGCGTCCAGGCGCACCAGCTGGCGTTTGGTGTAGCGGCTGCGGCGCTCGATCTCGCGGCGCACCGGCGGCGCCAGGCGATAGCCGAGCTCTTCGAGCGCCAGCAAGGGATTGACCGCCGCCGCCAGGGCCAGGCGCCGATCCGAATTGATGCGCTCAAGCAGCGCCATGATTTGTTCTTGTAGTTGGGCGATATCGGCGATCTCGGTCGGCGGATCGCCGCGCTGGGGGCCGTCGCCACGGGTGTTGGCAGTCATGGGTACTCTCCGATGCTGGCGTTATATGCGTTTCAGAAGGAACGAACCATCGAACAAACAGCTCAATTGAATGTACTCCCTGGCGCTCGCGCGCTTGCGCATTTCGGCACATCTGTTGATCTGCACAGGTCCTCGCGCAGGACGCGCTGTTTAACGGCGGCATGACTTGCTGTGCAGGAAAGGCAGGTCGAGTGTGCGCCGGAAGCGGCGGGCAACCAACTTTTTTTCGATGCGCGGTGGGCCGCCGTCGGCATTAAAACAACTTTTCCAACAATGCCGAGGCCGCTATGGGACAAATTGGCGGCCGTACATATATCAATCTCCCGGCCGCGCGTCGCTTGCTACATGAGGGGATACGCGACCGCATGCGCCTCGGTCGGCAAGGGCACTTCCCACTTGAACAGCATGCGCTCGATCGCCTTGTTCGGCAGGCTGGTGTCGCGCTCGGTGTTGCGCTTGAAGATGACGTTCGGCGGCTGTTCCAGGTACACCAGCTCGACCTCGGCATGGTAGGCATACAGCAGGTCCAGCGTCTTCTTGCGCATCTGCGCGCTCAGGTGGGTGGTGTTCCACACGAACGGCGCCTTATCGCGCAGCATCTCCTTGGCGAAATCGACCGCCCGGTGCGCCACCGCGCCTTCATTCGCGCCGTGGCGCAGTCCCAGCTCTTCGCGCGCGTCGTCGATCGACACCACCGGCAGGCGCGCGCGGTTGGCCGCGACCCAGTGGTTCTTGCCCGATGCCGGCAGGCCGGACATCACGGTCACGCGCGAACCGGGATGCTGGTGATGCGCGAAACCGGGCGCGATGCTCGCCCCGCGCATGTAGGCGACGCGGGTATGCGCATCGGCGAAGGCCTTGGGCGTGCCGTAGCAGCCTTCCTCGCGCGCCAACTCGCGAAACAGCGCGATGTCGACCAGGCAGTCGTCCTTTTTTTCGTACCAGCGCCCTTCCATGTCGGCCTGCGCCACCGCCGACAGCAGGCGCAGGTCGAGTTCGTGCGACAGTTTGCGGATCAAAAATTCGGCCGGCTGGCCGTTCTTGTTCCCGCCCAGCGCGAAGAACGGCAGCTGGTGCACGGTGATGATGCGGCAGAGATGTTCGCGCAGCGCGAACGGCACGCCCGCGTGCCAGCACAGGATGCGCGCATCGACCGCGCCGCGCCGCGAGTGGCCCGGCTGGCCGATGCGCCCGGAGTCGGGATCGACGACCGTGGTGGCCGGCTTGGCGATATCGTGCAGCAGCGCCGCATAGAACAGGATGAAGCGGTCCTCGTCGCTGCCGTCGATGTACTCGGCGCCGCGCATCAGCGCCTCGATCACCATGCGCGTGTGAATCCAGACGTCGCCTTCGGCGTGGTAGTACGGGTCCTGCGGCGTCGTGGCCAGCAGGGCCAGCGCCGGAATCGCGTGCAGGAACCAGGCCCAGTCGGGCGCCTCGCCGGGTGCCGGCACGTGCGCGGCCATGGCCTTGTAAGTCAGTTTGTCCATCATTCGGCTCCTTCGGCGGCCAGGCCCAGGTCTTCCCATGTCGTGGTCAGGCGCGGTGCGTAGATATCGACCCCGGGCGCCAGCTGGTTCGGCACGTAGGGCTGCTGCGAGTGGTGCATCTTCGAGTCCAGGATCGCCTGCACGAAGTCGCTGCGCACCCATTTGTAGCGCGCCGTGACCACGCCGTCTTGCTCGACCTTGATGTACAGGCCTTCGGCCAGGTCGGACTTGTCGGCCTGGGCCCAGCACTTGGCCAGGTCCAGTCCTTCGCGTTCGACGGTCGCTTCGAAGTCCTGGCGCCAGCGCGCGGTCTTGGCCAGCGAAAAGCGGATGCAGGCTTTCAGGTCGGCCAGGCGCGGCGGCGCGATTCCCGCGTACAGCACCGGCACCGGCAGCACCGGCGCCTCGCCCAGCAGGACGGCGCGCGCGGCGGTCGACAGGAACACCTGCCTGTCGCGGTCGTAGATGTCGAACTCGCAGAACAGGTGCGGCAGGTGGTTGTAGAAGACGCTGTGCTTCTTGCCCAGCCACTCGCCGTACATGACGTAGCGCTCGCCCAGGCGCTCGAGCAGCGCGCTCTCGTGGGCGGCGGCCCAGCGCTTGAAGATGCTGAACTGGCGTTCGCGTCCGCCGCCGGCGAGGTAGTGGCCACGGCTTTGCAGCAGCAGTTCGCCGCCTTCGGAAAAGCTCACGCCCGCATTCGCGCCGTCGAGCTTTTCTTCGACCACGATGTGGCGCCCGGCCAGCGCGGCGTAGGGCGCGCGCGTGTCGTAGCGCTTGCCCGGTTTGTCGAAACCGTTATCGCCCTGCTGCAGCTGCGAGCCTTCCAGATGGCGGGTGGACGGGTATTTTTGTAATTCCAGATGTTGAACGAAGTTCGTCATGATGCGCTCCATGGTGTAGATCGGAGCTGACGACAAAGGGAGAACTACGCCACGACGCACAGGTCGTGGAAAAGCGGCATGCACAGCCTGCCGGGCGCTGGTGAAAGCGACACCCCGGGCAGGTCAATCCGATATCGTCAGCAGATAGATTGGCTGTGTACAGGCACGTCAGGTTCTCGATTCAGTAGTGGGTTCTCTTGCGAAGGCACGCAGTCTAACCCGGCTTTTGCAAGGATGTAAAGAAAAATGTGGAACACGCGGCACCGGCCGGCGCCGCGTGTTCCCAGTGCTCAGTGTTGATACGCGCCGATGTCGTAGCCCGAAAACACATTGCGCGGACGGCCATTGAAATCGGTCGCGGCGGCATGCTGCGGCGTGGCCCGGCCGATCGCCGGCGAGCTGGCGCTCAGGCTCAAGTCCGGCAGGTCCGCCTGCGTGTCGCCCGCGAACAGCGGCGCCGAGCTGACCGTGCCGCTGTGCGTCAGGCCGTTTTTCAGGCGCCAGTCGTAGGTGGTGTTTTTGTAGACCAGGTTATTCCGGTAGCTGTTGTTGGGCCCTGTGCGGCCCTGCTCCGAAATGCCCATCCTGTTGTCGTAGACGATATTGTTGTACACCGCCGTGCGGTCGTTGGGACCGGAAGCGTGATAGAAGTCGCCGCCGCCGACCACGATGCCGGTGTTCGATCCGGTCACGGTATTGTTGGCGACGATGACGTCGCGCGCGTCGTGCCACAGGTGGATGCCCGCTTCGGCCACGCGGTACACCACGTTGTTCTTCACGCTGCCCGAGGTGCTCACGTAGATTCCCTGCATGAAGCGGCAGCCGGCCGGCCCGATGTCGTGGACCAGGTTGGCGATGACGTGCGACTGCACGCCGCGATAGTAGCTGTCCACGCCGATGCCGGCGCCGCCGCTGCTGTTGCAGGGGGCTTCGCGCGCGATGTGGTGCACGTGGTTGCTGCGGATGCTGTCGTGCGAGCCGCCGTTGTAGATGCCGCCGGTCCAGCGCGTGCCGCCGCGATGGTCGCTGCCGTCGATGTCGAAACCGACGATGTCGACATGGTCGCCGCGGTTGTCCCACGCGCTCTTGCTGGCCGAGCGGGCCGGCGGCACGATGCGCGCGCCCCAGCGTTCGGTGGAGACGAAGGCGATGCGCGCGTCGGCGCGGCCGCTGGCGGTGGTCCGGATGCCGCCGCTGTAGGTGCCCGGCGCAACGTACACGGTCACACCCGGCGCCACCGCGCGCGCGGCCCGCGCCAGCGTGCGGAAGGGCAGCGCGGCCGTGCCGGGATTGTCGTCCGCCCCCTGCGGCGACACGTACAGCGCGCGGTCCGGCCTGACGGCGGCGCGCGCCTGCTGCTCGTCACCCGAGGCGGCCGCGTAGACGGGCGGCGCGAACGACTCCGGCGCAACATCATGCACCTGGGCGGCCGGCGCGGCTACCGGCGCGGCACCCGGCGCGGCATCCGGTCCGCCGGCGCCGGCCTGCTCGTCGTCGGCCGCCGGGTCGGGCGGCCTGGCTTGCTGCGGCACCGTGGCGCCGGCGGCGGTCTGCGCCTGGGCCGGCGCGCGCTCGCCGTCCCCGCCGCCGCAGGCAGCCAGTAACAACGTAAAAGTGCTGCAGGCAAGTGTCACGGCGCGATACTCCCAATCGATCAAGCTCATCTTACTCATGCCGGGTTCCTCTTCCAAAAGCGTGAATGGCCTGGTTTGAGGCCAATCAAGCGCCAAGGTTCCGCTTGTCGTGCAGCTTTCTTTCAATGATGCCAATTGGAAATTTCGACAGCGGCGGCGCGCCCTGCTTGCCGTTCCGGCATCGTTTTGGATTATCGCAACACCTTAGACCTCAAACCGGCGCGCAACATTGCCAAACAAATACGGCTGGAGTGCGGCGAATAGACAGTGTCCGGACAAGTGCGTATGCTTTCAGGAAAGGCGGGCCCGTCCCCGGGGACGCCGCGGCATCCGATTCCACCGACAGGAGCGCGTCCCGACTTGAACGTCCTCGCCATACCCGGCCGTCGCCAACCCCGCGTTTCGCGGCGCCGCTGGCTGGCGCCATTGATCGCCGCGCTCTGCCTGTTCGCCGGTTCCGCGCTGGCGGCGGCGGGTGCGCCGGACCGTTGGGAAAAGCTGGCGACGCCGCTGTTCGAACACATTGGCCTGGAACAGGGCTTGCCGCATCCGGTGGCGATGGCCCTGGCCCAGGACGGCGACGGTTTTGTCTGGATCGGCACCCAGCGCGGGCTGGGGCGCTGGGACGGCTACCGCATGCTCACTTTCGTGCACAACGCCGCCGACCCGTATTCGATACCGGCCGACTTCATCCAGGCCCTGCACGTCGACCGGCGCGGGCGCCTGTGGATCGGCACCGCCACCGGCGGGCTGGCCATGTACGACAAGATGCACGAACGTTTCATCCGTTTTCCGGCCGGCGCGGCCGGCCTGGCCGATGCCGCCATCAACGCCATCGCCAGCGACGGCATGGGCGGGGTCTGGGTCGGCACGCCGTCGGGGCTGGACTATATCGACCCGGCGCGCGGCGCGGTGCGCCACTACCGCGCGGAGCCGGGCGTGCCGGGCGCCCTGCCCGACGCCCGCGTGCGCGCCCTGCACCTGGACCGCAAGGGCAACCTGTGGATCGGCACCAGCAGCGGCCTGGCGCGGCGCGATGCCGCCAGCGGGCGCTTCGAACAGGTCCAGGTGGGCGACAATGGCATGGACGGCGCCTGGCGCGACGCGGTGCTCTCGTTCGGCGAAAACAGCCGTGGACAGGTCGCTTTCGGCACCCTCAAAAGCGGGATCGGCCTGGTCGACGCCGGCGGAGCGCGGGCGCGCCTGATGACGCTCGACGGCGTCCCCGACGCCCACGCCAACATGGTGCTGGCGATCGCCGAGATCATGCCGGGGCGCTGGTGGGCCAGCACCTACGGCGGCGGCATCATCGACATCGACGCCGCCACCCTGCGCGCGCACCGCATCCTGCACCAGGCGGCGGTGCCGGCCAGCCTGGCCAACGACCGCGCGGCGGCGCTGCTGCGCGACCGCAGTGGCCTGATCTGGGTCAGCAACGAGCGCAGCGTCGATTTCCATGATCCCAACAACCGCGCCGTGGCCGCCGTGTTCGGCGCCCAGGGCTTGCCGGAAGCGGCGGTCAGCGCCATGATGACCGACGCCGGCGGGCGGGTCTGGCTGGGCCTGGCCGACCAGGGCGTCGACCTGATCGACCCGGACGGCACGCGCAGCGCGGCGCTGCGCCCGGACCCGGCGCGCCTGGACAGCGCCCTGCCCAACCGCATGCTGCTGGCGATGGCCGAAGCGAGCCCGCAGGAAGCCTGGATCGGCACCCAGCTGGGCCTGTACCGCACCTCGGACCATGGGCGCAGCGTGACGCGCATTGCGCTGCCGCAGGCGAACCCCTACCCGCGCATCGGCACCATCGCCCCCCAGGGCGGCCAGCTGTGGCTCGGCACCTTCGAAGGCTTGCTGCGCTACGACCCGGCCGCCAATACCCTGTCCAGCTACACCAGCGGTCCGGGAGGCCTGACCGACAACCGCATCCAGGCCCTGATGACGGACCCCGGCGGCGCGCTCTGGATCGGCACCCGCAACGGCTTGAACCGGCTCGATCCGGTCAGCGGCAAGATCGAACAGATCCTCGCCAATCCGAGCAACGAAAGCGCCCTGTCCGACCCGGTGATCAGCGCGCTGGCCATGGACGGACGCGGGCGCCTGTGGGTGGCGACCCACGGCGGCGGCATCAATGTGCTGGAAATGCGCACCCCGCTCGGCGCGCCGGTGTTCCGGCGCCTGGGACTCAACGACGGCCTGCCCAGCAGCGCCGTGTCGGCCCTGCGCCTGGACCGCAGCGCGCGCATGTGGGCCGCCACCGGCAACGGCATCGCCGTGATCGACAGCGGCAGCCTGAAAGCGCGCCCGCTGGCGCGCGCCGAAGGCCTGGGCTTTCCCACCTACTTCATCGGCGCGGCCACCGCCACCCCGGAAGACGACCTGCTGTTCGGCGCCACCGGCGGCCTGACGGTGATCCATCCCTCGCGCCTGGCCAACTGGGAATACCGCCCGCCGCTGGCGATCAGCTCCCTGCGCACCGACGGCCATCCGGTGCCCGGCGCGCAGGTGCTGGCGCAGCGCGACAGCCGCCTGATCCTGCCGCCCGGGATCAAGGGCTTCGAGATCGAAGTGGCGGCCCTCGATTTTTCGGACGCCAAGCGCAACCGCTATTCCTTCCGGCTGGAAGGCTACGACCAGACCTGGGTCGACAACGACGCCAACCGGCGCGTGGCGGCCTACAGCAACCTGGCGCCGGGTTCCTACCGCCTGCGCGTGCGCGGCGCCAACCGCGACGGCGTCTGGGCCGACGAAGAACTGTCGATCCGCGTCAAAGTGCTGCCGGCCTGGCACCAGACCTGGTGGGCCTACCTGGCCTATGTGCTGGCCGCGCTGGCGGCCATGTATGGGCTGTACCGCTGGCGCGTGCGCCAGCTCGAACGCAGCCGCGCGGCGCTGCAGGCGCTGGTCTACTCGCGCACCCAGCACCTGGAAAAACTCAACGCCATCGTCAAGTCGATCAACGAGCAGCTCGACTTCGACGCCCTGCTGCAAACCATCCTGCGCGAATCGATGTTCATCAAGGGGATCGACGCCGCCTGGGCGCTGGTGCGCGAGACCGATACCGACAGCCTGGCCGTGCGCGCCGCCTGGGACCGCGACGGCGGCGCGCCGGTGGAAGAGCGCATGGAGCTGCGCGAGGCCGAAGCGCGCTATGTCGACGCGGCCGAGATGATCACCACCGACATCTACCTGACCCGTGCCGGCGCCAGGGCCGGCAGCCGCGCCGGCCACGCGCAGCTGGCGGTGCGCATCTGCATCGAGCACCGCATCGAAGGCTTCCTGGTGTTCGAAAACCGCGCGCCGCAGGTGCCGCTGCAGGAGAGCGACCTGGAACTGCTCAAGGCGCTCAAGGAGCCGTTCGTGTCGGCCTTCCAGAAAGCCAACGCGCTGCGCCTGATCGAACAGGCGCGCGCGCGCGCCGAAGCGGCCACGCGCGCCAAGAGCGAATTCCTGGCCAATATCAGCCACGAGATCCGCACGCCGATGAACGCCATCCTCGGCTTCGCCGGCCTGGGCACCCACCTGGAACTGGACGCCAAGCCGCGCGACTACTTCCGCAAGATCGCCCGGGCCGGCAACAACCTGCTCGACATCATCAACGACATCCTCGACTTTTCCAAGATCGAGGCCGGCAAGCTGGAACTGGAAGTGGTGCCCTTCGACCTGCCCGACACGCTGACCAATATCGTCGACCTGTTTGCCTGGCGCGCCGCCGAAAAGGAACTCGAACTGGTGATCTGGGCCGCCCCCGACGTGCCGCAGATCCTGATGGGCGACCCGCTGCGGCTGGGCCAGGTGCTGATCAACCTGGTCGGCAACGCGCTCAAATTCACCGCGCACGGCCACATCCAGCTGCGCGTGGAGCGCGCCAAGGACTGGCAGGGCGACGAGAAGCAGGTGCGCCTGTGCTTTTCGGTCGAGGATTCCGGAGTCGGCATCAGGCCCGAGCAGCAGGAGCGCCTGTTCCAGGCCTTTGCCCAGGCCGACGCCAGCACCACCCGCATCTACGGCGGCACCGGGCTGGGACTGGCGATTTCGCAGCAGCTGGTGCGCAAGATGGGCGGCGAGATCGGCGTCGACAGCGAACTTGGCAGCGGCAGCCGCTTCCACTTCACGCTGACGCTGAACGTGGCGCCGGCACAGGGCGCCGCGCGCCTGCAGGCCGGCGCCGGCGCGCGCGGCAAGAAGGTGCTGGTGGTCGACGACAGCGCGCCCACCCGCGAAATGCTGGAGCTGCAGCTGCGCAGCTTCGGCTTCGACGCCAGCGCGGTCGGTTCCGGCGCGGCCGCCCTGTTCGCGCTGCAGCTGGAAGCCTACGACCTGGTGCTGATGGACTGGAACATGCCCGACATGGACGGCCTGGAAACGGCACGCCGCATCAAGGACGACCCGACCCTGGCGGCGATCCCGTCGATCATCATGGTCACCGCCTTCGCGCGCGACCATATCAAGGCGGCGGCCGAGGAAGCCGGGATCGGCGCCTTCCTGGTGAAACCGGTCACCGCCTCGCAGCTGCTCGACAGCGTGCTGGCGACCATGGGCTTCGACGCCGCCGTGCCGTCGCGCGATGCCACGCCCTTCCCTTCGCAGGCGGCGGAAACCATCCTGGGCGCGCGCGTGCTGGTGGTGGACGACAACCTGGTCAACCAGCAGGTGGCCAGCGAGATCCTGCGCCGCGCCGGCGTCCACGTGGACCTGGCCGGCAACGGGGTCGACGCGGTGCGCCTGGTCGACCAGGACGATTACGACGCGGTGCTGATGGATATCCAGATGCCCGAAATGGACGGCTACCAGGCCAGCGCGCGCATCCGCGCCAATCCGCGCCACGCCGACCTGCCGATCATCGCCATGACCGCGCACGCGGTGGCCGGCTACCGCGACAGCTGCCTGGCGATGGGCATGAACGATTACCTGTCCAAGCCGATCGAGCCGGCCATCCTGTACGCCGTGCTGGCCGAGTGGATCCGTCCCGACCCGACGCGCGTGGCGGCGCCGGCCGCGCCCGTGCCGCCGCAGGCCGGCGCCGCGCCGCTGCACCTGCCCGGCATCGACGTCGGCGCCGCCATGGCGCGCCTGGGCCACAACGGCCCGCTGCTCAAGCGTTTGCTGTCGATGTTCGCCAAGGACTTCGTCACCAGCCGCGCCGACATCGAACACGCGCTCGGCGGCGGCGAACTGGAACGGGCCGGCCTGCTGGTGCACAAGATCAAGGGCGCGGCCGGCAACCTGTCGGCCCTGGCCCTGTACCACGCCGCTGGCGAGCTGGAAGAGCGCCTGATGGCGCGCGATGGCGAAGCGGCAAGCCAATTGTTACCGGACTTTCTGCGCCTATTTGACGAAGTGATGGGTGGCGCCAACAGCGACGAAAATAATACATAGCTATGTTCACTAAAGCTTGATACCGATCAATATTTATCCTACGATGGTTGGGTGCTTCTCTTACGTGACTCATCATTTTCCTACACGAAAAGGCCCCCATCATGACGACCCATCTGCATAGCGATATGGACTCCCTGCTGCATAAACTGTCCAGCGACGATGTGTTCCGCGCACGCCTGCTGGGCGACCCGGTGGCGGCCCTGGGCAGCCTCGGGATTACGCTCGCGCCGGGACAGATTCCCGCCGAGCGCAGCCTGCCGGCCAAGGATGCGATCGCGCTCGACCGCATGGCCTTCATGTCCAAGCTCGATAGCGCCGCCGGCGCGATTCCCTTCTTTTTATCGGGTACCGCGTAAGCGGCGCCGCCTACTGTTCATAGCGTAACTCCAGCGTGGTCTGGCCGTCGGCTGCGACACCGCAGCCGCACACGGCGAGCACCGCGTCGGACAGGGGATCGAGCCCGAACGCGCGCTCGATCGCCTTTTCGTTCACGGCCGCCGTCACGAAGGCCGGTATCCCCGCTTCCGTCGCCAGCAGATAGAACGTTTGCGACAGGTGGCCGGCATCGAGCATCAGGGCGCGATAGGCCTTGGCGTGGTTGCGGTACTTCCAGAAATTGCGCACCACCCGCGCCGCCATCACCACCATCACCGGAGCATCGACGAACCAGTGCTGGTCGGCCACGAACTGGCGCGCCAGCTCGCTTGCTTGCGCGGGCGCAAGCGCGGCCATCGGCTCCAGCGCATGCCTGACAGCGTGATAATGGTACAGGCCGGGCGCGACGCCCGGCACGCGCTGCGCCAGCACGTAGGCCTCGGTCGGATGCAGGCCGCCGGCCGAGGGGCTGGTCTTCTTGAACACCGTCGCTTCCTGCGCCACCATGCGTTCGGCCTGGGCGCCGAAGGTGCGCTGCAGCAGGCGCGCCAGCACGTCCAGCGGCAGCACGGCGCCGGGATCGTAGTTGCGGCCGGTATAGCGCTGCAGCAGCTGGGCGTCCAGCGGGCCTGGCTGCGCGGGCGGCAGGGCGATGGCATGCGCACTGTCGCCATGGGCGATGCCGGGTTCGGGCGGGGCGCCGTAGGCTTGCACCAGTTCTTCGAAACTGGGGAAATGCATGCCCTTGTCGACCAGCATGCCGTCCCAGCGGCTGAACATGTGGGCGGCGGCCGAGAGCGGGCGCCAGTGCTGGGCCCGCAGCACAGCGTCGCGTTCGCGCGCGGGGTTCTCGCCGCTGCCGTCGTCGAGCAGCAGGCCGAGCGCGAGCAGGCTGTCGAGCATGGCGGCGCCGACCTGGCGCTCGGCGTCGTCGCGCTCGGTCCAGGCGGTCTGGCCGATGGCGCCGAGGGCGGCCACCTGGGCGGCATCGATGGTCGTTTCGCGGTCCAGGTGCGGCGCCAGCGCCACCCAGCGCAGCGAGGCGCTGAGCGCGCCCGCGCCCGAGAATAAAGCCGCCCAGTCGATGCCGAGGTCTTCGCGCGGTTCGATGAACAGCACTGCACAACGCCGTATCTTCATAAGGATTCGCCCTGTCGAGGCCGGACGCTGCCCGGCTGGATGAGTGCTGGTATGCAGGACGATCATAGCCTGCGCGCGGCGTCGACGCACGACATTTGCGACGGGACGCGGCAGCTTACAACGGTCGGGGCCGCGTTTCCGGGGGATCGCGACAAAAGAAGCTGTGGGCGATCCTTCAACCATAGTCGAGCTCGTGTCCGAATGTCAGACCTGTCACCGGGGTGGACACGGGCTCGACAGGGGTGAACCGGTGCTGGCGTCATCAGCTTGTCATGGATGCCACCTAGAATTCCGCGTTTCATCTACGGAGACTTGGTAATGGCAATCAAAAGGAATCTGGCGGCAATGTGCGCGGCAACCCTGGCGCTGGGCGCCTGTAACAGCAACGACCCGGTCGTCCTCAACACCCTCGACGGCAAGGCGCCGCTGGTGGTGGCGCATCGCGGCGCCAGCGGCTATCTGCCGGAAGAAACCGTCGAAGCCTACGCCATGGCCATCGAGCAAGGCGCCGACGCCATCGAGCCGGACGTGGTGTCGACCAAGGATGGCGTGCTGATCGCGCGCCACGACCCCAACCTGGTCTACAGCACCGACGTCGCCTCGCGTCCGGAATTCGCCAGCCGCAAGCGCAAGATGAACGTCGACGGCCTGGTCGAGGAAGGCTGGTTCGCGGGCGACTTCACCCTGGCCGAAATCAAGACCCTGGGCGGCATTTCCACCGACGCCGAACGGCCGCAGCAATTCAACGGGCGCTACAAGATCGCAACGATCCAGGAAATCGTCGACATGATCAAGAAAAGCGGCCGCAACATCGTCATGTATCCGGAAACCAAGAACCCGACCTTCCACCGCCAGGCCGGCCTGCCGCTCGAAGACAAGCTGCTGGACCTGCTCACCGCCGCCGGCTGGAACAACCGCGCGGCGCCGGTGTTCGTGCAGTCCTTCGAACCGGGCAGCCTGAAGTACATGCGCGGCAAGGGCTCGACTTTGCGCATGGTGCAATTGATCGATGCCGACGATGTCGACCTGAAAACCGGCGCCCTCACCTACGCCGCGCCGTTCGACCGCCCGTACGACTGGGCGGTCGCGGGCGACAAGCGCCTGTTCAGCGCCATGGTCACGCCGGCCGGACTGGCCGAGATCAAGACCTATGCCGACGCCATCGGCCCATGGAAGCGCTACATCGTCAGCACCAGGGGCACGCTCGGCGCGGACGGCAAGGTGGTCGACGCCAACGGCGACGGCAAGGTCAACGAGGCCGATACCACGACCACCGCCCCGACCTCGCTGGTGGCGGACGCGCACAAGGCCGGCCTGCTGGTCCACCCTTACACCTTCCGCAACGAAAAACGCCGCCTCGCGCTCGACTACAAGGGCGATCCGAAGCGCGAATACAAGCAGTTCTACGCACTTGGCGTGGACGGCGTGTTCGCCGATTTTGCCGACACGGCGCTGGCGGCGCGTGCGGATTATCTGAAAGAAATCGGCTACTAGCCCGAAACGCCGGCCGCGCGGTCCGATCGACAGCGGGAGGGTGCGCACGTGCGCCGCATCCTCCCGCTTCTTTTGAGGACCCGATACGGGCTTTGCGCGGCCTGTCGGGCATTGACTTGTTTCCATAGGAAAATTAAATGCACTGGCGACAACACTAAGCTGCTCAGGACGATGCACCATTCGCCGAGCCGTCCTCGGCAGCAGCCTGCGCAGGCCGACATTTTGTTGCGCTGGCGCTACCATTTTTATAACTTTTTGCCAACGTAGACCTTATTCCCGACCGCTTCGTTTAAGATGGTCGGGTTTTTACTGTCTGGAAACTTAAATGATCGTCGGCAAACGAAGCTTCCGCCTTGGCGCCATTGCGCTGGCGCTTGTGGTCTGGCTTCCTCACGGCGCTGCCGGCGCAGCGGCACCGGCCCCGGCACCCGCCGTTGCCGCCCCGGCGCCCACCGGCATCGCCGCCGAATTGCGCACCCTGGCCATCAGCGCGGCCGCCGTGACGACGCGCGGTTCGCGCCCCTATGACGAACGCGACTGGCTGGCGCGCTTCTATATCGCCCGCGGCTACGCGCCGGCCTGGCAGGACCGCGGCTACAAACAGGCCAGCGCCGCCCTTTCGCTGCTGCAAAACGCCGGCGTGCACGGCCTCGCGCCGGCCGAGTACAACGTCGACGGCCTGGCGCGCCAGCTGGCCGATCCGGCCCTGCGCACCAGCGCCCGCTTCGACGCCGGCCTGACCCAGGCCATGCTGCACTACCTGGCCGACCTGCGCGTGGGCCGGGTCAAGTCCGAATACCACACCAGCCTGCCCGACCCGCGCCTGACCAGGACCGATCCGGTCGACCAGCTGCGCACGGCACTGCTGAGCCAGCGCCTGGACCAGGCGGTGGCCGCGTCCGAACCGCGCATCCCGCTGTACCGGCGCACGATGGCGACCCTGGCGACCTACCGCAAGCTGGCCGAGCAGCCGTTCACGGCGCTGCCGCCGCTGCCCGAAGGCGTCAAGAAGCTCGAACCGGGCGCCTCCTACGCCGGCGTGGCCACCCTGCGCGCGCGCCTGGTCCAGCTGGGCGACCTGAGCGCCAGTGCACCCGCCGAGCCGGCCAAGGCCGGCATCTATACCGACGCGCTGGCCGACGGCGTCAAGCGCTTCCAGGCGCGCCACGCGCTCAATGACGATGGCGTGATCGGCGCCGGCACCCTGGCCGCGCTGAACGTGCCGCTGACCAGGCGCGTGCGCCAGCTGGAACTGGGCCTGGAGCGCCTGCGCTGGCTGCCCGACTTTCCGGACGGGCGCCTGATCGCGGTCAACCTGCCCTCGTTCCGCCTGTGGGCGCTGGAACTGGGGCCGGGCGAAAAAAATCCGCTGATCGAAATGCGCGTCATCGTCGGCGCCGCCGTCAAGACGCCGACCCCGCTGTTCGTCGGCTCGATGCGCTACGTGGAATTCAATCCCTACTGGAATGTGCCGCGCAGCATAGAAAAAGGCGAAATCATTCCCAAGCTGGCGCGCGATCCGGGCTACCTGGGCAAGAACGAGATGGAATTGGTGCCGCTGGCCGGCGGCGCGCCGGTGTCGACGGTCGACGCGGCGACGCTGGACGGCTTGCGCGCCGGCCAGTACCGCGTGCGCCAGCGCCCGGGGCCGCGCAATGCGCTCGGCGCGGTCAAGTTCGCCATGCCGAATACCGACAATATCTACCTGCACTCGACCTCGGCGCAAAGCCTGTTCAAGCGCGGCCGCCGCGACCTGAGCCACGGCTGCATCCGCGTCGAAAACCCGACCGGGCTGGCCAAGTTCGTGTTCGGCGACCAGCCGCAGATGACCCCGGCGGTCATCGAGACGCTGATGAAGCCGGCGCCGATGAAAACCGTCAGCCTCAAGAAGCCGATCCCGGTGGTGCTGTTCTATTCGACCGCCGTGACCGACCGCGAAGGGCTGGCCCTGTTTCCGGAAGACGTGTACAAACGCGATCCGGCGCTGGAAAAGATGCTGAAGGTGCGCAGCGACGCTATTGCGCAGCTGCGCTGACGACGCGCTTGAGGCGCTGGCCGTGGATGCCCCAGCGGCAGTCCTCGCCATCGACGCGGCCGGTCAGGACCCAGCCGGTGCCGATTTTCTCGACGCCCACCTCGCTGCCGATCTCGGCGGCGAGTTTTTCGGCCCACATGCTGGCCGAGCCTTTGCCCTTGAACAGTTCATTTCCTTCAAAGATGACCGTGGCATCGAACACGGGCATCGCAAATACGGTTGTCATTTTTTCTTGATCGCTTCAGTTGGTTAAGAGGGACTTGCCAGGGCCGCTATCCTACCATTTCCCGCCATCGCGCCTCAGCCCTCGCGCCCGTCGATGCGGGCGCGCCACAGATACGGCGTGTACACCAGCAGGAACAGCGCGAACGACAGGGTCCAGCACAGGCCCGACGCCAGCAGCGCCGCGTTGCGCCAGTCGGCGGGCACGCATTGCGCCAGCAGGCGCAGGACGGCGCCGGCCTGGATCAGCCCGTACATGACCGGCTCGTAGCGGCCGGCCTTGAGCATGCGGCCGGTGTGGCCCAAGGTGGTGCGGGTCATCATGCCGATCACCAGCCCGGCCATGGAACCGACCGCCAGCGCGTGGAAGCCGGCGCTGGCCGTCACGATCCCGAGCGCGGCCAGCGACAGCAGCGCAAAGCCGAGCGCAATCCAGGCGTAGCCCAGGTGCAGGATCCACAGCAGCGGCACGTGCACGGTGCGCTGCGGCCGCCAGCCGGCCAGGCGCAGCAGCATGGCGCAGGCGGCCGCCATCATCAGCGCGGCGGCGATCGCGCCCGGCAGCGGCAGCACCCAGGCGACGCTGGCGCCCACCGTCAGGCCGAGCGCCACGCGGTCGTGGCGCGGCCGCACCACCGGATTGCTGCCGGGTGCGCCATTGTTGGTGAACATCGGAATCACGCGCCCGCCGATCACCGCTTCGATGACGACGATCACCAGGATCGCCGCATGCACCGGCGTCAGGGGCGAGAGCGCGATCCAGCCCAGCGTGGCGGCATGGAACAGCGCATTGGCCAAGGTCAGCAAACCGAGCAGGAACACCAGGAACAGGTTGCGCTTGTTGCCCGATTGCCTGAGCACGCGGTACAGCGGCCAGGCGGCCAGCGGCAGGAACAGCAGGTCGACCACGGCGGCGGCCAGCGGCGGCGCGGCGAGCATGGCGCCGCGTCCGGCCAGCCAGACCCCGGCCAGGGCCGCCAGGTGGGCGCCGCGCGGGGTCCACAGATTGGTCCAGTTGCGCCCCGCCGTGAACAGGAAGCCGACGATGACGGCGATCGCCATGCCGTACACCATCTCGTGCGCATGCCAGCCCAGGCCGCCGTGCGGCCAGCTCAGCCAGCCGAGGTATTGCGCCAGCCACAGCGGCACCGCGAGCGCCGCGAAGGCCGCCGTCAGGATGTAGAAAGGCCGGAAGCCGAGCGCCCACACAGGGTGCTGCGCGCTCCACGGCGCATGGTGGACCGGCGCGGCCGGTTCGTCGATGGTCAGGAGGCTCATGTCGTGGATCCTTAAAGATATATTCAATATACTACTTAAAGGCGCGCCCGCGGGCAATGGCTATTGCGTGCGTTTTGCGCCCATCGGGTGCGCGGCGCCGCTTAAGTGGGCTGTTCTTGATGCAGATCGTGTTTTTCGAACAAATCGCAGAGGCTTCTGGACGCCAGCCGGGCCCGGCTTTAGGCTATTCGCATCCACCCACGTCAATCATTGGAGAACGTATGCAAACCGCCTTACTGACCATTCCCGCCATGCAGGACCAAAGCGCCGCGCTGGCCGTCGCCAAAGCCCTGGAAGCCGTGGCCGGCGTCGAAACCGTGCACCTGACCCTGGCCACCGGCCGCGCGCGGGTCGGCTTCGACGAGGCGCGCGCCTCGGCCGACCAGCTGCGCATTGCGGTGGCCGCCGCCGGCTTCACCGTGGCGCCGGCCGCCAGCGGCGGATGCTGCGGCGGCTGCGGCGGCTGACGCCACGCCACAGCACCGACGGGGGCTGTCCGGCTCCCGGGACGTGCTTATTTCATGCGGTGTTCGACCGCAAACACGGCCGCCTGCACGCGGCTGGCCAGCTTGAGTTTCTTGAGCACGTTCTGGACGTGGATCTTGACCGTGCTTTCGGCCAGGTCGAGGTTGCGGGCGATGGATTTGTTGCTTTCGCCGCGCGCCAGGCAATCGAGGATTTCGCGCTCGCGCGGGGTCAGCTTGTCGAGCTCGGACGCGGGGGCTTCGGCCGCCGTGCCAGCCTGCAACTGGGCCACCAGCTTGCCGGTCATCGCTTCGGCCACCACGGTTTCGCCGGCGGCGGCGCGGCGGATCGCGCGCAGCAGGTAATCGGTGTCGATATTCTTGATCAGGTAGCCGCTGGCCCCGGCGCGCAGGGCCGTGCCGAGGTCTTGCGCCTCTTCCGAGACGGTCAGCATGACGATCGCCGCCTCCGGACAGTCCTGCTTCATCAGCTGCAATGTTTCCACGCCGGACATGCCGGGCATGTTCAGGTCCAGCAGCACCACGTCCGGCTGCAGCTGGCGGGCGCGCTTGATGCCTTCGACGCCGTCGGCCGCCTCGCCGACGACGGCGAACTCGGCGTGGCGCTGCAGGAGCGAGCGGATGCCGCTGCGAAACAGGCTGTGGTCGTCGACCAGCAGCACGCGGATCGGTTGGTCGGTAGTCTCCATTGTTTCCTCTGTTTAAATGTCAGGCGGCGCGGCGGTGCGCCTGCGGCAGGGTCAGGGCAATCCTGGTGCCGACGCCGGGGGTCGAGCTGAGCGAAAGGCTCGCTTCGATGCGCTGGGCGCGCTCGCGCATGATGTGGATGCCGACGTGGCTGTCGCCGCGCCCTTCGAGCAGGGCCGGATCGAAGCCGGCGCCGTTGTCTTCGATGCTGAGCAGGAAGTCGTGGCTGTCCTTCAGGCGCACCGTGACCCGGCTCGCGCCGGCGTGCTTGCGCACGTTCGACAGCGCTTCCTGCACGATGAACAGCAGTTGCAACTGCTGCTCGCGCGGGAACGGGGCGCCGTCGACATCGGCCACCAGCTCGGCGGCGATGCCGGTCTGGCGGCGGAATTTGTCGACCGTGGTTTCCAGCGCGCCGACCAGGTTGCCTTCGACCAGGCGGCTGCGGAAATTGTGCAGCAGCTCGCGCACGTCTTCGTAGCTTTCCTGCACCCCGGCGCGCAGGGCCGGGACGATCTCGGCGACGTCGTCCAATTTGCCGTCGCGCACCGACTGGTCCAGCATCTGGACTTGCAGGTTGAGGAAGTTCAGGCCCTGGGCGATGCTGTCGTGCAAGCCCTGGGCCACCAGGTTGCGCTCTTCCGAAACCGCCATCTCGCGCTCGCGCGCGCCCAGGCGCAGGTTTTCGATGGCGGTGCCGAGCAGCTGGCCCAGGGTTTCGAGCAAGCCCTGCTCGCGCGCGTCGAGTTCGCGTGGGGTGCGGAAATGCAGATTGAAAAAGCCCAGGTGCTGCTGGTGCGCATAAATGTGGAACACCGACACGGTGGCGAAGCCTTCGCGCCGGCATTCGAGTTCGTAGCCGTTGTTGAGCTTGCGCAGGTCGTGGATGACCGTGACTTTTTTCTGCACCGCTTCGCCGCACAGGCAGTCGCCGACCTTGATGCAATGTTCGCGTTCGACCAGTTTCGGCGACAGGCCGTGGTGCACCACCATATGCAGGTTGTCGCGGCCGGCGTCGAGCACGCGCACCGAGCCGCCATCGGCCTGGAAATAGTCGCTGATGCGCTGCAGGAAGCCCTGGCACAGCGGCTCGACCGGTTGCGGACGCTGCAGGAAGGCGGCGCTGTCGTACAGCAAGGCCAGTTCGCGGTTCTGGTGTTCCAGCGCGGCCGTCTTGGTCTGGACCAGGCCTTCCAGCTTGCCGTACAAGGCTTGCAGGCGGTCGGCCATCTGGTTGAAGCCTTGCGCCAGTTGCCCGAATTCGTCGCCGCTGTCGACCGCCAGGCGCACTTCGAAGTCTTTTTCCTTCATGCGGTGCAAGCCCTCGTGCAGGCGGGTCACCGGTTCGATGATCAGGCTGAACATGAGGTAGATCAGGCTCACGGTGCCGATCATGGCCAGGGCCAGCAGCGCCAGTTGCGAGGCGCGCAGCCAGAAGGTGCGGGCTTCGCTGTCGCGCTCGATCAGCTGGACCAGCGCGTTGACGCGGGCCACGAAGCGGTCGGTGTGCGCGAGGTAGCTTTGCAGGCCGCCGGCGCCCTGCCCGCTGGCCAGCGCCTGGGCGGCGGGACGCAGTTCGCGCCGCCATTCGCTGCCGATCCGCTCGAACTCGCCGTGGATGGCGCGGGTCGGCGGCAGGAACAGCGGGCGCTGCGGATCGCCCTGTTGCAATTGCGCCAGGGTGGCGTCGATCTGGCCCATCTGGCGCGCGGCCAGCGCCTGGCGCGCGGCCATGTCCTTGTCCGTCCCGGATTGCGACAGCACGATGGCGAGCCGGTAGCTGCTCATGCGCAGGCTGCCGGTATCGTTGATCGCGGCCGCGCTGCCTTCGAGCTGCCAGGACAGGTACAAGGTGACGCCGATGGCGCACAGGGCCAGTCCGAGGAAGCCGAGCAGCGCGCCGACGATCTTGGCGGAGAGCTTCTGGCGGGAGGGAATCAGGGTAGTGAGGGGCATGCGTTCTCCTTGCTGACGCCATGATACGCCGCCGCGTTGCCGAACGGAACCGTCGCGGCTGCGCTCATCCACCGGTTTGCGACATGAAACGGATAATTTTGCCGGGCTGTTCGCGGAATTCGTGCTTTTCGGGTTTCAGTTCGACGGCGGCGCGGATCGCCTGTTCCAGTTCGGCATCGCTGGCGCCGCCGCGCAGCAGCGGGCGCAGCTCGACCTTGTCTTCCTGGCCGAGGCACAGGTAGAGGGTGCCGTCGACCGACAGGCGCACGCGGTTGCAGTCGGCGCAGAAATGTTGCGACATCGGGGTGATGAAACCGACACTGGTGCGCCCGTCCGGCGTGGCCAGGTAGCGCGCCGGTCCGCCGCCGAGCTTGGCCGGCTGGTGGATCAGGCCAAAACGGCGGCGCAGGTGGCGCTCGACCGGCCCCAGGTCGAGCCAGGTGGCATCGCGCCCGGTCGCGCCCATCGGCATGGCTTCGATCAGGCGCAGAACGAACTGGTGCTCGATGCAGAAAGCGACCATGGCATCGATCTGGTGCTCGTTGACGCCGCGCAGCGCCACCATATTGATCTTGATCGGCTCGAAGCCGGCGGCCTTGCCGGCCATGATGCCGTCGAGGATCATTGCCAGGCTGTCGCGGCCGGTGATCTGCTGCATGCAGGCGCGGTCGAGCGAATCGAGGCTGACGTTGATGCGCGAGACACCCGCCGCGCGCAAGGCCTCGGCATGGTGCGCCAGGCGGGTGGCGTTGGTCGAGAGCGACAGGTCCTCGATGCCGGGCAGGCTGGACAGGCGTCCGGCCAGTTCCGGCAGGTTGCGGCGCAGCAGCGGCTCGCCGCCGGTCAGGCGCAGGCGGCGCGTGCCGAGGCGGCCGAAGGCGCCCACCAGGCGCGCGATTTCGTCGAAGGTGAGCCAGTGCTGCGGCTCTTCGAATCCTTTGAAGCCTTTCGGGATGCAATAACTGCAACGCAGGTCGCAGCGGTCCGTCACCGACAGGCGCAGGTATTCGATGGATCGCCCGTACCGGTCGCGCAACATGGCCCTGCTCCCCTGATGATTGATGACAGGACGATTGTAGCGGGATGGCAGGGGTTTGAATGTGCCCATGACGGGCTAAGGCGACTAGTCATAAAGGACTATGCCGCGCGCGCGCCCTGCATGCTCCGCCATGCAATGTGGGTCGTCGAGATGCCGATGCCCAGATGCAGCAGCATGACCCACAGCAGGCTCTGGGAAAGCCAGACCGCGGTTGCGAGCACGATGGCCAGGGCCATGTTGCCCGGGATATCGCGCGGCTTGTCGTAGCCGTAAGTCATTGCGTCGGCCAGCGAGGCCAGCATGATCGCCAGGAAGGCGCCGCTCAGCGGCGCCAGGGTCGTGAGCAGGAAACCACGGTACAGCAGATCGCTGCCGACTGCGACGGCAATCAGGTACAGGGCGAACAGGCGCGCCTCCGCACCCGTGCGCGGCAGCAGCTGGTTATTGCCCATCTTGCCAATGGCCTCGGCCATGCCGGGGTCGCCCTGCGCCAGCCGCATGGCGCCGTGCATGGCCAGGTGCCACAGCGCGATGACGGCGATGGCGGCGGCCAGCAGATAGCGTTCCCTGGCCGGCATCGCGAAGCGGATGCCGAATGCATCGGGGCCGAGTCCGCGTTGCCAGGCATGGGCCAGCAACAGCAGTAACAGCACGCACATGGTCCCGATCGAGGTCCAGTAGCGGGAGATGCGGCTGCGCGGCAGCCTCTGGCGCCGGATCGCATCCCACAGCTGATAAGCGGGAAAGACGAGCAGCAGGCACAGGCCGAAAATCCAGTCGAGCAGCATGGGGGTTTCTCCGAAGGCGTGGATGGCAGCCCGATTTTACCTTGCAAAAGGTGCAAGAGCGGCGCCGCTCGTGTCCTGAGTTGGAAATTGGTTGATGATTGAATGTGGCGACATCGTACCGGGACAGGGAGCAAAGCGCAGACAGGCCGAGGCCTGGCGAGCACTTAGGTTAGGTATGCCACATACGCTGGCGCGCTTGTTCCGTACCATCGGGGCTGGCTGCTCCCCATCGCGAGCACGGACACCGAATCACCAACTTGAACGGAGAAGCACATGGACTCGATTAACAAGAACCAGCCGGAAGACAATTACAAGGACCTGGGCGGCAGCGAGGCGCTGGAAAAACTGAAGGACATCGTCGACAGCGCCGAAACCTGCTTTTTCTGCACCCGGCACGAAGGCGGCGCGCGGCCGATGAGCGTGCGCCAGGTGGACGAACAGGGCAATCTGTGGTTCCTCAGCGCCGACGACAGCCACAAGAATGCGGAGATCGCCGCCAATCCGGCCGTGAAACTGTATTTCCAGGGGTCGACCAATTCCGAATTCCTGGTGCTCGACGGCGTGGCCACCATCACGCGCGACAAGGCCAGGATCAAACAATTGTGGAACTTCATCCTGAAAACCTGGTTCACCGAGGGCGAGGACGATCCGCGCATCACCGCCATTAAAGTCGCCCCGGGCCAGGGATATTATTGGGATAACAAGCACGGCAAGGCCGTCGCCGGCGTGAAAATGCTGGTCGGTGCGGTGATCGGCAAAACCCTGGATGATTCGATCGAAGGCAAGATCGCCGTTTGAGTCGTTTGAGCCGTTTGAGCCGTTTGAGCCGCTTGGGCCGCTTGGGCCGTTTGGGCCGATTACACCGCCATCGGCTTGTGGTCGCGATACGCGGCGACGACGCTGATGGCGCCGTACAGCGGCAAACCGATATGCAGCACGATCAGCCACCACAGGCTCTGGGTAAAATAAAAAGCCAGGGTAAATAGGAAGGCCGATACGATGCTGCCGATGAACTGCGACTTCTTTTCGTAGCCATGTCCGATGCCGTACGCCAGCGCAGAGAGAATGACGGCGCCGGCCGTGCCGGCCACGGGCGTGAGCAGCATTAACAGGAAGCCGCGATACAGCAATTCCCAGCCTGCGCCGACCAGCACGACCACCGGCACGAAGGCGGCCAGTTCGCGCGGGCTGCGCGGCATCTTGTCGTTTTCCCTGATCTGCTTGAGCATCTGCGCGCGCCGGACGCCGTCGAGCCCGGATGCATACAGCTTTTGACCAAGATACAAACCCGCGAACAGCAGCGCGGCGAAGCCCAGTCCCCATTTGCCCGCGGCCGACACCGGCATGTCCAGCCCCAGGGCCGCCGCGCCGCGCCCGCTCTGCCAGCAACTCAATCCCAGCACCGCCAGCATGACAAGCATTTTCGCGGCGCTCTTCCACTGCCCGGCGCCGCGCGCGCGCAGCGGTCGATCCTTTCGGTAAAAGCTCTTCCACATCTGCGTGCAGGGAAGAACAATCAGGAGATAGAACGCGAGGAGCCAGTCGACCATGAACAGATGCCTTTAAAAAGAAACGATGACGTCACGATGCCTTGCGGCGCAGCGCAAGGAAGATCTTCTACGACGGAAGTGCGCCCAACACCCCGCCGCTGTGCGTGACCCGGCTGTTCGAGTCCGGATACAGCGCGATCAGCTGGCGGTCGATGAAGTAGTACTCGGCCAGGATGGCCGGGCTGCCATTGTCGTCATAGCGCACCATGAAGCAGCTTGCCTCGTCCATTCTGTGCTGCGCATGCGCCGAACGGAACGCAGCAAGCGATTCCGGCGCCAGGCCGCGCTCGACGGCCTTGCCGGCAAAGGCCTGTTCAGCGTAGACCGACACCAGGCAGCGGAACAGGAAACCATCGATCGATTCGTGCACCTTGCCGTATTTAATTCCTTCGTCATAGGCGAAGATCTTTCCCGAGTTCAGGTCCAGGCAAAAAGCGTCGCCGGTCAGGCTCGATCCAAAGTAAGACGTCCCGGCCGGTAATGCCATATCGGGATGGCCGTCCAGGTAAACGCTTTTCAGCAATTCAAAATCAAAATCGCCCTCATACCACCTGAAGATCCGCAGCCGTCCTTGCTTCCCGCCGCCAAACCTCGTCAGGCATTGCACATGATCGTCGCGCAGGACGATCCCGTGCCCGTCGGCGAATTGCCGGATCGCCGATTCGGCGACCGGAGCGGCATCGTCGACATATGGTGTCAGCAGGTCAAGCAGTCTACGCAACAGGCTCACGTCAATCCCTTCACATGGTGGCCGCCAGTGGCGGGATGACGACAGATCGCCTCGCTGTCCGCAAGCCCGCCATCGTCGCACGCCTTGATGGGCCCAATGCAAGAAAAGGAAGATTATCGTTTTGGAAAGTGTGTATACTGTCACAAACACATTTGTCCGATCGGACTTTTTCGCGCACATCGACTATCACGAGCCAAAGCATTTCCTGAATGACAACTATTCTCGATCAAGACAGCTCGGCTAACTTCAACAGTGCACTGCGCACCATGCGGCGCGGCCAGGCACGGCTCACAGGCGATGGCACGGCGCCTTGTCCGCTGCGATTGCTGAGAGCCAATCCCGTCAATCCGATTTCCGGCAGCAAGATCCTCGCCGGCGTCAGCGAGCTCGACTTCGCCCTGCCCGCCGCCCTGCCCCTGGCCTGGCAACGCCTGTACAGTTCCGCGCAGCGCAGGAGCGGCCTGCTGGGCCAGGGCTGGAGCACGCCGCTGTCGGAGGCGCTGTATGTCAGCGACGGCCAGGTGGTCATCCTCGACGCCTTCCAGCGTGACATGACGTTCGCGCTGCCGCGCGTGGGCGATGCCCTGTATTCGCTGTCGGAAAAAATCACGCTGGAACGCACCGGCGAGCGCAGTTTCGAACTGATCGACGAGAACGGCCTGCGCAAGCTGTTCGCCATGTTGCCGCGCGCGTATGACAGCGCCGTGCTCGTCGCGCTGATCGACGCCAACGACAACAAGATCGGCATCGCCTGGAACGCCCGCCAGTTGCCCGAGAGCGTCGAAGACAGCGCCGGACGCGTGTTCGTGCTGGACTACATCTCTCATCGCGGACAGCTGCGACTGGGCAGCATCAGCGTGCAGCGCGAGGCGGTCGACTACGAGGAGCCGGTCAATGAAGTAGTCATGCGCTACGAATACGACGAGCTGGGCAACCTGTTCCGGGTGCTCAACCGCGCCGGCGAGGTGACGCGCCAGTTCGCCTACATGAACCACATCATGATCGAGCACGCGCAGCCTGGCGGCCTGGTCTCGCGCTACGAGTACGACGAATACGAATGGACCGGCAAGGTCACGCGCAACTGGACCAACGACGGCAGGTCGTGGAATTTCCGCTACCTGAACGGCGAAACCCTGGTCTACGACAACATTGGCCGCGAAGAGCTGTTCCGCTTCGACAAAAAACGCCGCTTCACCAGCATGCTCGACGCGCTCGGCGGCGAGACGGTGCGCCGCCTCGACAACCACGGTCATGTGCTCGGCGTTACCGCGCCGGGCGGACACAACACCACCTACCGCTACGACCGCCGCAGCCGGCTGATGCGCTCCGAATGCAACGGCAAGGGCACGGGGATCGTGTACGACGCCAGGCTCGACAAGCCGGCCCTGATCACCGATGCGCTCGGCGCCACCACGGCGCGGCGCTACGACGAGCGCGGCAATCTGCTCAGCGTGACCGACGCGCTCGGCAACCGCACGGCCTACGAGTACGACGCGCACGGCTCGCCGGTAAAGGCGACCGACGCATCCGGCGGCGTCAGGACCCTGGCCTACAACCGCGCGGCGCAAGTGACCAGCGTCACCGACTGCGCGGACAACAGCACCGGTTTCAGCTACGACGTCGACGGCAGGCTGCTGCGCGTGAGCGATGCGCGCGGCCGCGCGAGCTCCTTCAGCTACGATGCGGCGGGCCGCCTGACGGCGCTGGTCCGGCCGGACGGCGCCGCCGAGCGCTACGAGTACGACGCGCTGGGGCGCCTGCTGGCGTTCACGGACGCTGCCGACAAGCGCGTGAGCTACGAGCGCGATGTCGATGGCAAGCCGCTCAGGCGCATCGACGCGCGCGGCGGCGTGCTGGAATACCGCTACGACGCCGTGCGCCGCCTTAGCGAGTTGATCGACGAGCATGGCGGCGTGCAGCGCTTCGCCTACGATGCGCTCGACCGCCTGATCGAAGACGCCGGCGTCGACGGGCGCCAGACGCGCTATCGCTACGACGAGTCCGGCTGGCTGGCGGCAAAGGAAGAACTCGGCGGCGCGGCCCGCATCGAGACCACCTATGTGCGCAACAGCGCCGGCCAGGTGGTGGACACCTTCATTTCGTCCGGCACGGAGCAGTCGCGCCGGCGCTTCAGCTACGACGACCTGGGCCGCGTGACGCAGGCCATCCATGCCGATGCGATCGTGTCGCTGGAATACGACGCGCTGGGGCAGCTTTTGGTCGAGCGCACCGAGAGCGGCGGGGAAATCAGGGTCGTGCGCCATGCGTACGACCAGCTGGGCAACTGCATCCAGACCGTGCTGCCGGACGGGCGCGTGCTCGACAGGCTGTCGGACGGCTGCGGGCATCCGCACCAGATCGAGCTCGACGGCGAGTGCGGCCAGTTCCATTACGATCCGATCGGGCGCGTGCTGTCGCAGGTCGCGGGCCAGATCGTCGCCGCGCAAGGCGCAGCGCCGCCGGCGGCGCGCAAGGTCGCGTATGACGGGAACGGCAACCTGCAAGCCATCGACGGCAAGCGCCAGGGCCGCGAAGACCTGATCGGGCGCATGCTGTCGGCGCTGCAGCCGCCGCCGGATGAGCGCTTCGCGTTCGATCCCGCATACACGCTGCGCCCGCCCTTTTAACATCGGAAAAATTTTTTCAGCAACACGTGCCATGCAGGCGCTGGCCGCATGAGCACCTTCCCTACAAGGAAACAGCGACATGCAACGGTTCGAATATGACGATGGCAGCTCCCGCAAATTCTGGGAAGTCGACCAGGTGGGAGACACCGTCAACGTCCGCTACGGAAAAATCGGCGCGCACGGCCAATCGCAGAGCAAGAAACACAGCGACGCCGCCAGCGCGCACGCCGCGATGCTCAAACTGATCAGGGAAAAAACCGGCAAGGGCTACACCGAAACCGCAGCAGCCCCTGTTGCGGCAGCGGCCAGCGCGCCGCCAGCCGCCAGGCCCGCCGCCCCGGTCCGCGCTGCGACCACGCCTGCCCCTGCCCCTGCCCCAGCCCCAGCCGCGCAGCCACAGGCGCCGGGCGTGGCGCCATGGCTGGCGCCGGGCGATCCGGTCGCGATCCCCGCCGAACTGGCGGCGCAGGCACTGCCGACCCGCGCCGCACCGCGCCCGATCGATGCCAAAGCGGCGGCCGAGAGCTGGGCCGACTTCGTGCACGGCCGCGAGCGCTACGGCAGCGTCATCGCCGATGCCTCGGCGCCGCACCTGGCAGCGGCCGTCGACGAAGCCAACCAGCGGCTGGCGACCGCCAACGCCGACGGCTCGCCGGCATCCGACGCGATCCTGATGGCCGTTGCCGCCGGCCGCAGCGCACGCTTCAGCGACGAAGAAGCCAGTTCCTTTACCGACTTCCTGGTCGCCGCCAAAGGGCTGCCGTATGCGCTGGACGTCCTGCTCGACGCCCAGCGTCTGGGAACCGCGAACGAATGGCACGATCCGATCCGCGACTACCGCATCATCGTGCATGCCGCCATCGAGCGCCCGCTGGGGGTGAACCAGCGCGGCTACAGCCCTGCCGAAGTGCGCTTTCGCGACCATCTCGCGCTCGCGCCGCAGGCTGTCTGGGACCGCTGCGCCGCCCGCATCGAGGCGGCGGCGCCCGAACTGTCGCCATGGCGCCGCCCCTTGCTGGGACTGATCCTGCCCGACCTGCCGGACTTTTCCGAGACGATGGCGCGGGAACTGGGCCACGCCGACGGCCCCTCGAGCGCGCTCGCGCTGTACTGCAGCGTGCGCAGCGAGGCCGCCCTGTCCGCGCTGGCGCAACTCGCGCCCCACCACGACGACCTGCTGGCCTTCCTGCTCACGCCGTGGGTCGCGCCGACCCTGGTGCGCTCGTTCGGAGCACGCGCGCTGGAGATCCTGATGCCGGTCCTCGGCTACGACGATGTCAGCGACTATTTCCTGCATATCGGCACGCCTGAGGCGCTCACCGCGCTGGCCCGCGCGTCGAGCATCAACAAGGCCGCGCTGCAGCGCTTCCAGGCCGCCATGGGGCGCTGGCCGCTGGCCGCCATCGCGGCGCTCGCGGAACTGGCCGCCGGCAGCGGCAAGGATGCCGGCCGCTTTGCCTCCAGCCTGGCCACGCTGCTGCCGGCGCACCTGGCCGCGCTGCCGTCCCTGACGCCGTGGATGTCGGCATCGGCCCAGGCGGCCGTGGCACAGATCGCAGGCAAACTCGCGGCCGCGCCCGCGCTGGCCGACAGCGCCGAGCTGCCGCGCGTACTGTCCAATCCCCCCTGGCTGGCGCCGCGCAAGAAGACGGTGGCCGCGCTCGACCTGGCACCGCTGGCGCTGCCGGTGCGCGACACCTGGGAGGCCTCGGAGCGCGCGGCGCTGCTCGACAGCGACTGGGTCCAGCGCAGCCTGCGCCAGTCGAGCGCGCCGGATGTCGTGGTACGCAATCTGGGCATCGACGGGCGCAGTTCGAAGGGTGTCGACACCGCCGGCTTCGCGGCGCGCGCGGAGCAGGCCATTCGTGCGGGCGACGCGGCCGCCTTCTGCGCCAGCTGGAGCGACTATGCCAACAGCGGCGCGCACCGCTACAACTACCTCAGTTCACTGTACCTGCTGCAGTTGCCGGAGCCGCTGGGACTGGCGATCTGGAATACGCTGGGCGGCGAAGACGGCTACGGCGCCAATCTCGCGCTGGCCCACTTCGGCCTGGCCGCCCTGCCCGGACTGGTCGCCGCGCTGCGCCAGCGCCCCAACGAGGTGATCGACTGCGCCGCCCATGTGGCGGCGGTGGAGATGGCCGCGCCGATCGCGCGCGCCTACCTGAAGATGAAAACCTCGCGCGCCGCCGCGCAGGCGTGGCTGCTGGCGCATCCGGAATACGCCGCCTGCGGCCTGATCGCGCCGGCGCTGGGCAAAGCCGGCGAAGCGCGCGACTGCGCCGGCGCCGCCCTGCGCATGCTGGCGCGCCAGGGCCATGAAGCCCAGTTGATGGAGGTCGCCGCGCGCTACGGGCGCGCCGACGTCAACGCCGCCATGCGCGCCATGTTGGACGAAGACCCGCTCGACCTGCATCCGAAAAAAGTCGGCGCCGCGCCCGAGTTCTGGAAGCCTGCCACCTGGACCCGGCCTGTCCTGGCCAGCAACGGCAAGGCGCTGCCCGACGCGGCGCTCGATCACCTCGGCGCCATGCTGCGTTTTCCCAGTTCGGAAGGGGTATATCCGGGCATCGCCCAGGCACGCGAGGCCTGCGAAGCGCAGTCGCTCGCCAACTTCATGTGGGATGCCTTCAACGCCTGGATCGCCGCCGGCGCACCCTCGAAGGAAGGCTGGGTCATGGCCGGCCTCGGCCTGCTCGGCAACGACAACACCGCGCGCGAACTGACCCGCTTCATCCGCGCCTGGCCGGGCGAAGGCCAGCATACGCGCGCCGTCACCGGCCTCGATGTGCTGGCCACCATCGGCAGCGACACCGCGCTCATGCTGCTCAACGGGATCGCGCAAAAGATCAAGTTCAAGGCCCTGCAGGACCGGGCGCGCGAAAAGATCCAGCAAGTCGCCCAGGCGCGCGAGATGAGTCCCGAGGAACTCGCGGACCGCCTGGCGCCGGACCTGGGGCTGGACGCGCAAGGCGGCATCGACCTCGATTTCGGCCCGCGCCGCTTCCGCGCCGGCTTCGACGAAGCGCTCAAGCCGTATGTGCTGGACCAGGATGGCGCGCGCCTGCCGGACCTGCCCAAGCCGCGCCAGAGCGACGATGCGGCGCTGGCGGCGGCCGCCGTGGAGCGCTTCAAGATACTCAAGAAAGATGCGCGCACCATCGCCTCGCAGCAGGTGCTGCGCCTGGAGACGGCGATGTGCGCACAGCGGCGCTGGACGCCCGGGGTGTTCGACACCTTCCTGGCGCGCCATCCCCTGCTCGGGCACCTGGCGCGGCGCATCGTGTGGGGCGCGTATCGCCCGGCGGCCGACGCCACCCATGGCGGCGAGCTGCTGGCCTGCTTCCGCATCTCGTCCGAGGGCGGCTTCACGGACGGCGCCGACGACCCGTTCGACCTGCCGGCGGACGTGGTGATCGGCATTCCGCATGCGCTCGACATGGCGCCCGACACCGCGACCGCGTTCGCGCAGCTGCTGGCCGATTACGAAGTGGTCCAGCCATTTCGGCAACTGGGGCGCGACACCCATGCCATCGGCGCGCAGGAACTGGCGGCGTCCGCGCTCAAGCGCTGGGACGGCGTCACCGTGGACAGCGCGCGCCTGCGCGGCCTGGCCGGCAAGGGATGGCGGCGCGGCGATGCGGGGGACGGCGGCATGATCACCTACCTGTCCAGGGAACTGGGGCGCGGACGCCTGATCGAACTGTATTTCACGCCCGGTCTCCAGGTCGGCATGAGCGAGGAACATCCGCGCCAGACCCTGGGCGAACTGCTCACCGGGCGCGCCGGCAAATGGGGACAGATCGAGCAAGCCGAGCCGTTTTCCACGCTCGATCCGGTGCATGCCAGCGAAATGGTGCGCGATATCGACAGCCTGCGCGGTTGACGAAGCGGCAGCTGATCGACGTCGACCTGGGCGCAGCCATCATCGACGCGCACTCGATGTGGCCTTGCGTCGGGCCTCGCGCCATCTAAGCGACCGTACTCAGGAGTGCGTTGTCGAGCGCAGCCATGAAATCCAGCAATTCTGGATGCTTGCCGTCGTGCTGAGTACGGAAGGATTCGATGGTACTGATCGCCGAATTGAGTCCGGGCGCGGCGTCGAGCAGCATGCGTTCTTTGGCGACCTTGTGCAACAGTGCCGTACAGAGGTGGCGTCCCTGGGGCGTCAAGCCCTTATAGATCGAAATACTTCCATGGTTCGTCGCGATGTGGACGAAATCGACATGGTCGGCATAATTGTGGAAGCGCGGGTGAAACATGTCGGGGTATTCCCCCGGATGCGGATAGGCGAAGCGCCGCAGCGGAATCGATCCCCACACGTCGGCCCCCTTCAGCCGATTACAATCGGCACAGGCCACTGCGAGATTCCAGAAGTGCAGGGAAAAGTGCGGATAATCTTTTTTCGGAAGCACATGTTCGATCGGCTTCGCATGCGCCATACGGAACAGCCACTGCCGGCAGTAACAGCAGCGCTCCAACTGCTGTACGGTCAGGAAGTCGCGCAGTGCCGTTTTGATGTTCTGGGCATTGACCGGATCCTTGGCCTTGTCCTTTTCCGCATTATGTTTCGACAGCGGCCCCCAGCCGTCGAGCCGCTCGCGACGGGAAGTACGCCAATATGCCGCAATGACACCGAGCGTGGCGGCGCGGTGTTTTTTCGTCCTGTGGACCTGGTCGCAATAGGACTTGAATTGTTCGCGCATTTCCGCGCGGGTAATCAGGGTACGCATCGTTGCCTTCTCAGTTCCTGCCCAGCAGCTCTACGATTGCCTTGCGGGCGCGCTCCAGCAGGTCCAGGTCGCCGTTTGCCAGGCTATCGGGCAAAGCGTCGGCGGACGCTTTCACGATCGCCCTTGCGCGCGCGATCGCATCCACTGCTGCGCTCTCGTCCGCATCGTCGCCCCGCACGCCATTGACGCGCCTGATCGTGTCGGCGACGAGATAGGCGCAGCGCTCCGCCACCCTGCGCGTATGCGGCGTATACGTCTCGAAGTTATCGAACAGCACGGCGTCCACGGATTGCTGGCTACCGTGTTCAATTTTCGTCAAGGCCCATTCATGGGCGGAAAAACAGTCAAGGCCCGCTTCAAGCGCGCTGGAGATAACGACTGGTGAATGGGTTGCGACGGCAATGCCACATCCGAATTGGGTGCTGACGATCTCAAACATGCGCGGAATGGCACGCTGCCACGCGACGTGCAGGCTGTTTTCCGGCTCGTCGACCAAAAACAGCATGCCGTCAATGGCGACGGCGCACAGTTTAATCGCGAGTGTAAGTAACTGTTGCTCGCCTGAACTCAAGGTGTTAATTTCAATGACTTTGTAAGTAGCGTTGCTCCGTTTAAACCCAAGGCTCGTTTTAGAAAGCGATACCTTGCTGTACAGCTCAGCGTTCACCTCAGCAATAGGGGTCAAGGCGAGGATCGAGCTCCTGTGATTGGCGCGTAGTCCATCATTTAACACCGAGGCGTCTTTCGGCAGGATGAACAGCTCGCACTGAAATCCGATCGCTTCCAGAATTTGCCGGAAGATGTCGAGTCGCACCTGATCGGTTTGGACGATTTTTGTCAGCCGGACGATTTGCTCGGCCGTTTTAGCACCGGTAATGCTGGTCTCGGTCGTACGCGCCCCCAGATACTTGAAGCGCGACATATCTCTCGTCCTGGCAAACGGAAAACGGTCACGGTGGCCAAACGCGATGCCGGTGGTGTGCATCCCTTTGCCGGACATCGTTTTGGCTAGCTGCAACAACAGAGCACTTTTTCCCGCGCCGTTATTTCCGATAACGAAGACCGGCCGTGGCTGTGCGTGCCGCATCCGACCTTCCAGCAACTCCTCCAGGTGCAGACTGTCTATTTTGGGGAATTGAATGTCTCCCGCCTTGGCTTTGCCCTGATATCGTCCCCTCGCCAGCGACCATTGAGCGCGCTCGATGTCGGTGCGCGGCACCAATTTGCACAGTGAGGCCACGTCGCGATAACCGTTGCTGAAGTGACGCGAGAAATACCCCCGCAAGTGCCCAAGATCGCGCACCGGGGCGGAGTGAAAGGAGACGTCCTCGCCCTCGCCCCACAGGCGAATCAGGCTACCGACGAATACCATGGCGTACTGGCCGGCGTTCTCCGCGTCTTCCTCGAGAAGCCTTGCCGCGTTAATAAAAAGGACCTCAGGCATCGGCAGCGGGGTTCTGCCGCCCAGCACCAGCAAGGACGTGGCCGGACCTCTTGGTTTTCCCGGCCGAAGCGATCCCAGGTCGACGACGGCGTGCAGAAAACGATGGTGGACGATGTGCTGGCGTACCGTTTCGGCGATACCTGTACTTGTCAGTTCCGCTGCACGTACGGCAACGATGGCAAGTTCGAACGTTTCCTGCCTGGCAAAGATTTGGTCCAGGACACCGGTAGCGTCTCCGGCGTCGACGGGATGATTTCCGGTGAACGGCACGTTAATCAATAACAGTTCGGCGAGCCCCCTTGCGTCACCGCCCGTATCGACCGTGATGCCATGGATCGCCAATCGCAGCCGGACGAAAAAATCATCCTCGGGAAGCATGCTGCAGCGTACTGCGCTTAGCGGATGGCCAAGGCGCTTTAACCTGACTGGCAAGTCGCCGGTATACAGCGAATATTCCCAGATAGAATCGGAGGAGGCACCCAGTTCCGCGGCAAGGCGCGACGCCAGGTGGCTCTTGGGCGCGCCCGCACCGTACTCGTCCTCACAATGGGTTTCATAAAGCAGCTCGAAGAAATAGCTAGGCGTCAATTGCCGGATGAAACCACCTCGCGCAAACTCTAGCGCTTGCTCAAACGTCGTGTCGGGATAAGAAAACGGATTATCTCGATTCTCACATTGCAACTGGTCGCGCAGGGTGCCAAGCACTTGCGCATAAGACAGACTGCGTTCGCTGTCCCCACCTACTCTGAACATGTTACCGAGCTCTTCCTGCAGAGCCGGGAAAATGATGTCCGAGCGCTCGCTTGCGGCCAGACACATGCACCCGGAAATAGCGAGCAGCAGCGATTTCAGTTCCGCAGGAGAAATCCCCATCGTCCTTGCCGCAAAATCCAACTCGCGCAACAGATCGTCCATTGCTAATTGTCGCTCGTCCAACATGCTCTCCAGGCACCATTTAATGCATCAGAGTAAGCTATAAAATGCACTGAAAAGTCACCAAAAGTAACAAATCCACTGCATCGCGCAACTGGGCGAACGATGTGCGCCGTTCCAGACCCGGCGCCGTGTTAACGGCGGATCGGGGGAAGCAAGGAGGCCGACTTGACACGGATTCGACGCTTGGCCGTGCGCGTTGTATAGTCCACCTATCTCCATTTTCAGAAAAGCGATCCATGGCCGAGAAATCAGACATCCTGTTCGGCGTTGCCGAAGCCAATGACGAGACCCTCGCCGCCATGCGCCTGCGCGCCATGGCCACCGAACTGGGCGAGGCCGATCACATGGATCTGGACGACGATCCGGCCCTGCGCATCAATATCTATGCCTTCGGCCGCAACTTTGTCGAGGAATGCGACGTCGATGCCGAGGACCAGGAAGGCTATGTGCTGGTCACCTCGGGCATGAGCGACCGCCTGATGCACGGCCCGGATGAGGCCGACCTGGAAGAGACCCTGGCCGTGGAACTGGTCTGGAACGTCCCCGACCTCCATCCCGCCTATTTCGCCACCTTGCGCTGGCTGGCCAAGCTCCCGGAGATCGACAACACCTGGTTCGGCCAGGGGCACACCGTGCCGATGCCGACGCCGCCGCTGGAAGGCTGCCCGTTCAAGACCTTCCTGTTCCTGCCATCGATTATCCGCACCGACCGCGAACTGTTCGAGCATATCGACCACGACGGCCATGCGATCGGCACGCTGTGCGTGCACATGATTTCCGACAGCGAATATGCCCTGGTCCGCAACAGCGAGGACGGCCTCGGCGAGTTCCTCGACCTGCTCGACGATAACGACCACCCGCATGTGTTCAATCCTGCGCGGCCGCCGTACGTCTGAGCGTCATGCCGCTAAGGTCAGCTCCGTCATTGCCGCGCATGAACTGACGGAGCTGAGATTTGGGCGCCATGGAGCCTGTTGTAGCGGCATTCACTCCGACTGCGCCAGCACGGTTTCCAGGGTCCCCTTGTAACGGCTTTTTACTGCACCAGCGGACTGTCCGCGCCTTCCATGCTCAAGCCCTCGATCTGTGCCTGGCCGACCAGGATATGCAGGTACTGGTGCGTGGCGCGCTGGCTCGACTGGCGGTCGAGATAGGCCGCAATCTCGCTTTTCACCGCGTCGAAGGGCAGCAGGCGCCCCGCCACCCGCCGCAGCACCTGCACGATGTGCAGGCCGAAGCGGGTTTCCAGCAAGCGGCCGGCCAGTTCGCCTTCGCCCAGGCGGAACACCAGTTCCTCGAACTCCGGCACAGATTGTCCGCGCGACAATTGTCCCAGGCTGCCGCCCACCTTGCCCGAACTGCAGTTCGAATACTGCCCGGCCAGTTCGGCGAAGCGTTCCGGATGCGCCTGCAACTCTTCCAGCACGGCTTCACCGGTGGCGCGCAGCAATTCCAGCGGCGCGCCCGGGGTGACCTGAAACAGGATGTGGCGTGCCTCGACCATCTCGCCGCTGGTATAGCGCTGCGCATTGTTCCGGTACCAGGTCATGCACGCGGCCTCGTCGGCCTTCGGCACCTTGACCTGCAGCGCCAGCAGCGCTTCGATGCGGGCGTCGTCATCGCCCCCGCGCATGTCCAGCGCATCGGCCTGTTGCAGCAGCAAGGTGCGCAGCACCAGTTCGTGCACCGCTTCCTTCAGCGGATTGCCCGCCTCCCGATGATGCGGCAACTCGCGTTCGATGGCGACATCGTCGATCTCCACGCCATTCACAGAAATTCCCATGATGTTTCTCCCGATTAACGGCTACGCACGAGCTGGTAAGCACGGCCGAGGTAGGTCAGCGCGCCGAAGCCGCTCCACACGTGCACCAGGCGGGTGAACGGGAAGATCACGAACAGCGACATGCCCATGAACAGATGCAGCTTGAACAGCAGCGGTGCGTCGGCGATGAAGGCGGCGGCATCGGCGCGGAAGGTCACGATGTGCTGAGCCCAGCTCATCAGCAGCACCATCGTGTGGCCGTCCATATGGCCTGCCGACACGTAGATCGACGACAGTCCCAGCAGCAAGGTGGCAAGGATCCACAGCAGCACGATCTTGTCCTTGAAGGTCGTGGCCTTGCGCAGGCGGTCGTTGGCGAAGCGGCGCGCCAGCAACAGCACGATGCCCACCAGGCACAAGGTGCCCATGATGCCGCCGGCCACCATCGCCACCAGTTGCTTGAGGCCATGGCTCACGCCCAGGGTGTCCCACACCCACACCGGCGTCAGCAAGCCCGCCATGTGGCCGAAGAACAGGCCGATGATGCCGATATGAAACAGCGTGCTGCCCAGTTGCAGGCTGCCGCGATGCAAGACCTGGGTCGACTCCGATTTCCACGTGTATTGCTCGCGGTCGAAACGGATCAGGCTGCCGAGTAAAAAGATGGCCAGCGCGATGTAGGGATAAATCCCGAACAAAAATTGATGCAGGTAGTCCATGATGCCTCCTTTACGCACTGGCAGCGGCGCGCGCCGTGCGGGGATAAAAATTGATCGGATGCGTGCCGGGCGAGGCGAGCGGCTTGAGCAAGGGCTCGACGCCGTCCGCGCCCGGACCGAAGGTTTCCAGCGCCTCGTCCATGTCGCGCACCGGCGGCTCGCTCAGTTCCTCGGGCGCTACCGGGCTCAGATGCTCCAGCACGGCGAACACCCCCGCGTACGGGCTGGCGTTGGCGGCCAGCTTGCGCCCGATGTGCGCCAGCACATGCACCGCGTCCGACAGCAGGCGCGCGGCCTCTTCCGTGGTCTGCTGCGCCAGGAATTCGAGGAACAGCGGCACGAAGTCGGGCAGGTCGTCGCCCGTCATGTGCAGCCCGCCGCGCTTGTATTCCTCCATCAGGTCGACCATGGCCTGGCCGCGGTCGCGCGATTCGCCGTGAATATGCTCGAACAGGTGCAGCGAGTGCGAGGGATTGCGGTCGAAGGTGGTCACATAGTTCTGCTGCAGGTCGATCAGGGCGCCGTCGCTCAGGTAAGCGAACAGCGGCAGCAGCGGCGCGTGCAGCGCCGGCGAATGCGCCATCGCATTGGCCAGCGAGGGCAGCTCGGCGATCAGCTCCGGCTCCGGGTACAGCAACAGGCTCGACAGCACCTGATAGTGTCGATTGGTCGTCATCATGCCTCCTGCACGTCTTTCTTCTTGCGCGACTTGGGCATCGACATGAAGATGGTCGAGCCCTGCTTTTTCTTGCCGAACAGGCTGGTGTCGGTCACGCCGTCGGAACAGCCGTTGCCGAAGCTGAAGCCGCACGCGCCTTTTTCGTTGAAGCTGTCTTCCGCCATTTCCTTGTGGCTGCTCGGGATCACGAAACGGTCCTCGTAATTGGCGATCGCCATGATGTGGTACATGTCCTCGACCACGTTCTTGCTCAGGCCGACCTGCTCGAGCACGGCCAGGTTCTCGACCTTGTCCACGCTCTTGCTGCGCATGTAGGCGCGCATCGCCAGCATGCGGTCGAGTGCGCGGATCACGGGCGGCTGGTCGCCGGCGGTCAGCAGGTTGGCCAGGTACTGCACCGGAATGCGCAGGCTGCTGGTATCCGGCAAGATGCCGTTCATGCCCAGCTTGCCCGACTCGGCCGCGGCCTGGATCGGCGACAGCGGCGGGATGTACCACACCATCGGCAGGGTCCGGTATTCCGGATGCAGGGGGAAGGCCACCTTCCACTCCACCGCCATCTTGTAGACCGGCGAGCGCTTGGCCGATTCCAGCCAGGAATCGGGAATGCCCTGGCGCCGCGCTTCGTCGATGATGGCTGGGTCGTGCGGATCGAGGAACAGGCCCAGCTGCGACTGGTACAGGTCGCGCTCGTCGGGTACCGATGCGGCCGCTTCGATCCTGTCGGCGTCGTACAGCAGCACGCCCAGGTAGCGGATGCGGCCGACGCAGGTTTCCGAGCACACGGTCGGCTGGCCCGCTTCGATGCGCGGATAGCAGAAGGTGCACTTTTCGGCCTTGCCGGACGACCAGTTGTAGTAAATCTTCTTGTACGGGCAGCCGGAAATGCACATGCGCCAGCCGCGGCATTTATCCTGGTCGATCAGCACGATGCCGTCGTCTTCGCGCTTGTACACCGAGCCGGACGGGCAGGAGGCCACGCAGGTCGGGTTCAGGCAGTGCTCGCACAGGCGCGGCAGGTACATCATGAAGGTGTTCTCGAAGGTGCCGTACATCTCCTTCTGCATGTTGTCGAACAGCTTGTCCTTGCTGCGGGACGCAAACTCGCCGCCCAGGTCGTCTTCCCAGTTGGGACCCCATTCGATCTTGTCCATCTTCTTGCCGGTCAAGACCGAGATCGGGCGCGCCGTCGGCGGCGTTTCGGACAGCGGCGCGTTCTGCAGGCGCTCGTAGTCGTAGGTGAACGGTTCGTAGTATTCGTCGATGGCCGGCAGGTTCGGGTTGGCGAAAATGTTGGCGAGGATCTTCAGCCGGCCGCCCTGGCGCGGTTCGATCTTGCCGGCGGCATTGCGTTTCCAGCCGCCATTCCATTTATCCTGGTTTTCCCATTCCTTCGGGTAACCGATGCCGGGCTTGGTTTCAACGTTGTTGAACCAGGCATATTCGACGCCGTCGCGGCTGGTCCAGACGTTCTTGCAGGTGACCGAACAAGTGTGGCAGCCGATGCACTTGTCCAGGTTTAACACCATGCCGATTTGCGCTCTGATCTTCATACGTGTGCTCCGTTCGTTTCTTCTACCAGGGGGCCTTCCAGCCACTCCACCTTGTCCATCTTGCGTACCAACACAAATTCATCGCGGTTCGAGCCCACCGTGCCGTAGTAATTGAAGCCCCACGACAACTGTGCATAGCCGCCGATCATGTGGGTCGGCTTGGTCACGGTGCGCGTGACCGAGTTGTGGATGCCGCCCCGCTTGCCCGACTGTTCCGCCCCCGGCGTGTTGATGATCTTTTCCTGGGCGTGATACATCAGGGTCATGCCGACCGGAATGCGCTGGCTGACCACCGCCCGCGCCGTCAGGGTGCCATTGACGTTGAACACTTCGATCCAGTCGTTGTCGACGATGCCGGCATTCTTCGCGTCCGCTTCCGAAATCCACACGTGCGGGCCGCCGCGCGACAGGGTCAGCATGCGCAGGTTGTCCGAATACGTGGAGTGGATGCCCCATTTCTGGTGCGGCGTCAGGAAGTTCAGCGCGATTTCCTTGTTGCCGTTGGGCGCCGCGCCCAGCATCGCCGCCGTGGTCTTGGTGTCGATCGCCGGCTTGTACACGCACAGTCCCTCGCCGAAATCGCGCATCCAGCGGTGATCCTGGTAGAACTGCTGGCGGCCGGTCAGGGTGCGCCATGGAATCAGTTCATGCACATTGGTATAGCCGGCGTTGTAGCTCACTTCTTCCGACTCCAGCCCCGACCAGGTCGGCGACGAAATGATCTTGCGCGGCTGCGCCTGCACATCGCGGAAGCGGATCGAGTCGTGTTCGCGCGGCAGCGCCAGGTGCGTGTGGTCGCGCCCGGTCATGGCCGAGAGCGCCGCCCAGGCCTTGACCGCCACGTGGCCGTTGGTTTCCGGCGCCAGCGACAGGATCATCTCGGCCGCGTCGATGGCGGTGTCCAGGCGCGGCTGGCCTTGCGAGACGCCCTCTTCCGTCACCGTGCGGTTGATGCCGCGCAGCACGTCCACCTCGTGCCCCGTCTTCCAGCCGATGCCCTTGCCGCCATTGCCCAGTTTTTCCAGCAAGGGGCCGATCGAGGTGAATTTCTTGTACACCTCTTTGTAGTCGCGGTTCACGACGGTCAGGTTCGGCATGGTTTTGCCGGGAATCGGCTCGCACTCGCCGGCGCGCCAGTCTTTCGGATCGAAGGGCTGGCCCAGTTCGCCCGGGGTATCGTGCATCAGCGGCGTCAGCACCAGGTCTTGCTGGGTGCCGAGGTAGGCGCCGCCGATTTCCGAGAATTTTTCGGCGATGCCCTTGTAGATCTCCCAGTCCGACTTGGATTGCCACAGCGGTTGCACGGCTTCCGACAGCGGATGGATGAAGGGATGCATGTCCGAGGTGTTGAGATCGTCCTTTTCGTACCAGGTCGCGGTCGGCAGCACGATGTCGCCGTACAGGCAGGTGGTCGACATGCGGAAGTCCAGCACCACCACCAGGTCCAGCTTGCCTTCGGCGGCGGGACGGATCTTCACGTCGCGCGGCTTGACGCAGTGGCTTTCGTCGCTCATCAGCGCGTTCTGGGTGCCTAGCAAGTACTTGAGGAAATACTCATGCCCCTTGCCGGAGCTGCCCAGGATATTCGAGCGCCACACAAACATATTGCGCGGGAAATTGGCCGGATTGTCCGGGTCGTCGCACGAGAAGTTCAGCTTGCCGGCCTTGATCTGCGATACCGCGTAGGCGGCCGGTTCCATGCCGGCGGCCTGGGCCGCGCGGGTGACTTCCAGCGGATTGGTTTCCAGCTGCGGGGCCGAGGGCAGCCAGCCCATGCGTTCGGCCTTGGCGTTGTAGTCGATCAGCGACATCGGCGCAACGTCGGCGCCGGCCGAGGGCGAGGAAATTTCGCTCGTGTGCAGCTTTTCGTGGCGCCACTGGCTGGTGTGGGCGTAGAAGAAGGAGGTGCCGTTCATCTGGCGCATCGGACGGTTCCAGTCCTGGGCAAAGGCCAGCGGGGTCCAGCCGGTTTGCGGACGCAGCTTTTCCTGGCCCACATAGTGCGCCCAGCCGCCGCCCGACTGGCCGACGCAGCCGCACATCATCAGCAGATTGATGATGCCGCGGTAGGTCATGTCCATGTGGTACCAGTGATTCAGCGCGGCGCCGACGATGACCATGCTCTTGCCGTGGGTCTTGTCGGCATTCTCGGCGAACTGGCGCGCCACGGTGATGACGTCGGCCGCCTTGACGCCGGTGTGCTTGACTTGCCAGCCCGGGGTGTAGGGAACGTCGTCTTCATAGCTGGTGGCAACGTTGCTGCCGCCCAGGCCACGGTCGATGCCGTAGTTGGCCAGGGTCAGGTCGAACACGGTGGTGACCGTGGCGGTGCTGCCGTCGGCCAGCAGCACTTTCTTGACCGGCACGCGGCGCAGCAGCATATCGCTGGCATCCTTGCCGCCGAAGTAGGCAAAGCCCACTTCCTCGACGGCATCGCGGCAATCGATCAGCGACAGCAGAGGATCGATGGCCTTGCCGCTGGTGCCCTCTTTCTGTTCCAGGTTCCAGCGGCCGGACTCGCCCCAGCGGAAGCCGATCGAGCCGGCCGGCGCGCAGATATTGCCGCTGGCTTCGTCGATGACCAGGGTTTTCCAGTCCGGATTATTGGTTTCGTCCAGGTTGTCGGCCAGGTGCGATGCGCGCAGGAAGTAGTCGGGCACCAGGGCGCCGTTGGTTTCCTTGAGCAGCACCAGCATCGGGAAGTCGGTGTACTGCTTGGCGTAGCCACGGAAATAGTCCGAGCCGCCGTGCAGGTGGAATTCCTTGAGCACCACATGGCCCATGGCCAGCGCCAGCGCGGCGTCGGTGCCTTGCTTGGGCGCGAGCCAGATATCGCCGAACTTGGCCATTTCGCCGAAATCGGAGGATACCGCCACCGTTTTCGTGCCTTTGTAGCGCACTTCGGTGTAGAAGTGGGCGTCCGGGGTGCGCGTCATCGGCACGTTCGAACCCCACACCATCAGGTAGGTGGAGTTGTACCAGTCGGCCGATTCCGGCACGTCGGTCTGTTCGCCCCAGACTTGCGGGCTGGCGGGCGGCAGGTCGCAGTACCAGTCGTAGAAACTGAGGGCCACGCCGCCGATCAGCGACAGGTAGCGCGTACCGGCGGCGTAGCTGACCATCGACATGGCGGGAATCGGCGAAAAGCCGACGATCCGGTCCGGGCCGTATTTCTTGATGGTGAAGGCGTTGGCGGCGGCGATGATTTCGTTGACGTCGTCCCATTTGGCGCGCACGAAACCGCCCAGGCCGCGAATCGACTTGTACGACTTGGCGCGTTCCGGGTCCTGGCTGATGTAGGCCCAGGCCGCGATCGGGTCCATGGTCAGGCGCGCTTCGCGCCACATTTGCATCAGGCGCCCGCGCACCATCGGATATTTGACGCGCTGGGCCGAATACACGTACCAGGAATAGCTGGCGCCGCGCGGGCAGCCGCGCGGCTCGTGGTTGGGCAGGTCGGGCCGGGTGCGCGGGTAATCGGTCTGCTGGGTTTCCCAGGTGATCAGGCCATTCTTGACATACACCTTCCAGCTGCACGAACCGGTGCAATTGACGCCGTGCGTCGAGCGCACGATCTTATCGTGCTGCCAACGTTGGCGATAGGCGTTTTCCCAGGTACGGTCCTCGTGGACCACGGCGCCGTGGCCGTCGGAAAACGTCTCCTTGGGGCGATTGAAGAACTTCAGACGATCCAGAAAATGACTCATGCTGCCTCCGCTTGAATGAGAGCGGCGCCTTCGATCGCGGCGCAACCCGATGAAAGCAGTCTACGCAGCCGCACTCACGATGCATATTGGCAAGAAGTCGGTCCGGCGCGGCGACAAGGCGTAGTCCGTCTAGTCCTTTGTGGCTATGGAGGGTGCCGGATGGATACGGTATACATGCGGTATACGCAATCGACCTGGAAGGAATGAACGATGAATATCAGCAGTTACGACGACCTGATCCGCGCCGCGCGCGCCCAGCCGCAACCGCAGCGCCTGCTGTTTGCCTTCGCCAAGGCGGAGCTGCCGGACGACGCAGGGGCCGCCGAGCGCGCCGGTTTCGCCGAACGGCGCGGCGGCGCCCTGGCTCCGGTCATGTGCGTGGACAAGACGCCGGAGCAGCTGGGCAGCTTCGACGACCTGGTGGCCGAGTCGAGACATACCGGCAAGGAGTGGGACATCGTGTTCGTCACCACCATGTCCGGCCGCAACGGCAAACCGCCAGCCTCGGCCGATGCGGAAGCGCCGCTGAACATGATGGTGACCTATATTCACACCGGCCAGATCGGACAGTTCCTGGCGTTTGGGCGGGATGGGGAGCTGCGGCGCTTCGCTCCGGCATAAGCGCAAGCCACCGTGTGCGGCCGGGCCAGGGACGCCCAGGTGTTGTCTTGACGCCGCATGACAATAGATCAAACATCGCCCGCGCACTTCGCCTGCACGCCCCGGTATCAGGGGCCAGCGCTGTGGTGACAGGCGCCAGTGCGGACAAAATGTCCGCTGCGGTGACAGGCACCGTGTCCACTGCGGTGACAGGCACCGGGATGGACAAAATGTCCGCTGCGGTGACAGGCACCGGGATGGACAGGGATGGACAAAATGTCCGCTGCGGTGACAGGCACCGGGATGGACAGGGATGGACAAAATGTCCGCTGCGGTGACAGGCACCGGGGTAGATACTGGAATCACAAGCGAAATCGCGTCATTCACGCGGCCAGGCGCAGACGCAGCGGTTGGGTGCGCGATCGCCATCGGCGATGTTCAAGACGGCTCCCCTGGATGAGTGACGCCTGGCGCATGGGCGATCAGCCTGTCGAGCAGCGGCTGGTATAACTCGCTTCCCCGCAGCTGTGCGCGCCAGCGCTCCGGAATCCCGTGGATGCCGACACGCAGGCCGGCAATGCCGCCGGCGATGCAGGCGGTGGTGTCGGTATCGTTGCCCAGAGCGATGCCGGCGCGCACCACGTCTTCATAGCCACCTGCATCCTGCACCATACGCGCCGAGCGCAGCGAATCGACCACGTAACCGGAGCCGTATCCGTCGGCCGGCTCGTCGGGCCGGACCGACCATTCCAGTTCCTCCAGCGCGTCCGGCGTCGCGGCGTACATGGCGCGCAGGCTGGACACCGCATCGCCCCAGGGATCGCCAGTTCCCTCCAGCACGCGCCGCGCCCACAGGCAGTACAACGCACAGCACACCTGCGAGCGCAGGTGGCCGTGGGTGGGCAGGGATTGCTGGTGGGCGTCGTGCACCAGGCTGGCGTCGGATCCGCGGTGCCACAGCGCCAGCGGCAAGGCGCGCATCAGCGAGCCGTTGCCGTTGTCGTACTGGCCGCTGGGACCGGCCTGCGCCGCCCGGGTGCCGTCACGCAGCGCGCGAATCGCGGCGCCGCACGTCAGGCCGACATCGAACACGATGCCGTCGACCGCCATATACCCGTGCTCGTACCACGCCAGCAGGCGCTCGCCGAGGTCCTCAAGGTCGAGGCGGCCGCAGTCGAGCAGCGAGGCCAGCAGGCACAGCGCGTGGGCGCCATCGTCCGACCACGTTCCCGGCGTCACGCTGTGATGCGCACGCGCGAACTGCGGCGGCGGCGTGAAATCGATCAGGCTCGGCGATGGAATATCGCCCGCCTTGCGGAACTCATAGGGGACGCCCAGGGCATCGCCGACCAGCAGGCCAAGCAGGCCACCGGCCAGACGCTCGTGGTAGCTTGGGCCGGGCGCCCTCATGGGCGCTGGCCTGCACGCGGCATTGTCCTCGTTGCAGCTTTTTGAGGGGAATCAGTCTCGCATTATCAGGAGTGTACAGCCACGCGGCAAGCAAATTCGCCCGAGGAGCCCGGCGCGATCGTCGTTCCAGGCGAATTCATGCTATTCACACACTCTCCTGCCCCGCCCCCGCGCGTTCCTCGATGACCCGGGCCGCGTTGGCGCGCACGTCCCCGTGCCGGTCCTGCAGCAGGACCTGGAGCGTCTCCAGCGACGTGGCCGGATGGTTGGCAACGCGGATGCGCACCGCGTAGTTGCGGTTGGCCGCCACCAGGCCGGCCATCATCGCGCTGTCGCAGTGCGGATTTTGCGCGAGCCCCGCCAGCACGTCTTCTTGCTTGTTGGCAAGCAGCTGGCGCTGCAGCGCGACGTCGCTCGTCATCTTCGCCAGCGCAGCCCTCACTTCGGTCGCCGGATCGTTCACGAAATGGCTTGCCAGCCGGGTGTTCCAGCCGGCCAGTGCGGCCCGCACCTCGGGATCGGCGTCGCTCTTGAGCACGTCCGCCGCGTGCGCGGGCAAGGCAGGATTGCCCGCCAGCGCCTCGCGCCCGGCGCTGCCTTCCTGCATCACGCGCGCGATGACCTCATCGTCCAGGTGCTTGCTCAAGCGCGCCGCCCAGTGACGGTTTTCCCGGCTCGTCTGCGGCCCCAGCGAGCGCGCGAGCAGCGCCTGCATGCCGGGGTCGTCCGGGTAGCGCTCGACGATGGCCTGTACCGTATAGTAGGTGAAAATAATCCGCTCGCCCTCCTGCTCGAAGTAGGTGCGGATGCGCTCCAGATGGTGCCGCTGCTGCTGCTCGTCGGGCGCGGCGTACAGCACCCGCAAGCTGAGCAGCGGATCGCCGCGCCGATGGTCGAGGACCTGCAACAGGAAATCGGCCGCCTTCAGCGAAAACCCCGGCAGCCCTTCCAGATTGCCCGCCACGCGCTGCAGGGCATCGATGGCGCCGTGGTAAAGATAGTGCTCGGCCAGGGCCGGCGCCAGGTGGTCGTTGTACGCCAGGCGCCGTTCGTACTTGCCCAGCATCTGCTCCTGGAGCGCCGGATTCCTGGTGTGATCGGCGACGCTCTCGGCCACCACGCCGCCTTCGGCCAGCAGCGCGCTCTCGATGGCGGCGCTCTGCTCGATCGGGAAAGCGGCCAGGTAGGCCGGCATCCGGCGCCGGATGTCGAGTTCGGCGTCGCGCGACAGCAGCGCCACCACCGCCCACGGCAAGCTCGATTGATTCGTCAGCGCATCGCGCACCTCGCTCAGCTTATCGGCGGCCAGGGCCAGCAGGATGGCTTCGTCGGTCGAGGTCGAGGCCAGGGCGATTCTTTCCTTTTTGTTCCCCTTGATGGCGCCCCTGGCATCGATTTTGACAGCGGGCGCAGCAACGGCACTGGCGGGCGCGGCGCGAAAATCGGTCAACTGGCGCGCCGCCTTGTTGGCTTTCAAGGCAGCGCGCACGGACTCGCCGCCCAGCAGCCACAGCATTTCGTAAAAGAAGCGCGGCATATCGGTGCGCTGCGCCAGTTTTTTGAGCAGCACCGTATCCGGCACCAGCCAGAGCGGCAACAGCAGCGCCTTGTCGCAGCCGATGTGGTCGCAGGCCATGCGCTGCACGCTCAGTTCCTTGCTGAGCAGGAGGTGGTTGATGTAGTAGCCGGGATATTTGCCCACTTCGGGACCGTTCATCTTCCATTCAGGAACCGGTTCCGGATCGGGCAACGGCAAGCCTTCCAGCAGGCGCAGCTGCACGCCGGGATTGGCGGCGATCAGCTCGGGCAGCGCATGGCGCATCTTGCCGAGCAGTTTTTCCGGCACCTTGGGATGCCTGGCGATGGCGTATCCCAGGCTGCTGGCCAGCGCTTCGCCGTTGCTGCGCCGGGTATTGGTGGCCGCTTGCAGGTTGCCGATCTTGCTGGCGGGACTTTTCGGATCGATGGCCACGGCCAGCAATTGCTCGAACGTCGTGTGTACATCCGCCCTGCCCGGCTGCGCGGCGATCAGCGACAGCACCGCGTGCGAACTCGTGTGATCGGCCAGGTGCAGGCGCACCATGCGCGAGGGATGAACCGCCAGTGTCAGCTGCAGGGCTTCCGGCAAGGCCGGATTGCCGGCCAGGGCGAAGGCGATGTCGACGCTGTCGATGTCCGCCAGTTGCGTCATCATCGCCACCGGCAACGCGGGGTTGAGCGCGGCGGCGGCTTTTCTCCAGTCCTCGGGCTCGGCCAGCGTGGCCCGCAGCAGCGCCTCGCTGGCGTTCGGATGCATGGCGCAGGCGAAGCGAATGGCCGCGTCGTCGCGCGCGGCGAGGATGTCCAGTCCTTCGGCCGGAAAGTCCGGATTGCCGAGGAAGTCGCCCAGCTCCTTCCAGCCCAGCGTTTCCAGGCGGTCGAGGCGGTCGCCCTGGCGTGCTTCCTCGTGCTGGGCGACGAGTTCGAGCGCGTCGCCGGGAAACTGCTTGTGCGAAGCCGCCGCTTTGGCAATCTTTTCGTCGCGGTCGGTGCACAGCAGGCGCAGGGCGTCCGGGCCCGCGTGCTCGTGGCGCGCCACGGCCAGGCGCACGGTCGCGTACTTGCTGGTCGCGAACTTGTCCAGGATCGGCCCCATGGTCGCCGCGTCGACCGCATACTGGTCCATGATGCGCAGGTCGATCGACTGGTGCCCGAGCGCCATCAGGTCGCTGCCCCAGCGTGCGACGAAGCCCTTGTCGACCGAATGCGATTCCAGCACCAGGCAGAGCGCCTTGATGTTCTTTTGCGCGATCAGGTGGCGCACATAATATGCCGGCACCTGGCCCCAGTTGCGGTTTGGGGCCGGCAACTCGCGCTGCGCCTGCGCCACCGCGGCCGCCCACGCCGGATGCTGCGCCAGCTCGGCCCAGCGCGGCTGCGCCTCCACGAAGTCAGGGGCGAAACGCCAGGCTTCGGCGATCAGCGCCAGTTCGGCGTCGGGATGGCCGATGAAGGTGGCAATCACGTCCCAGTCGTACCAGTGGATCTCGTAGGAAAAATTGAGCTGCTGCGCCATCGTCTTCTCGCGCGAGGTGCCCTCGGCATAGTGGTGGCTGATCTGGACGATATGGAGGAATTCTTCGGCGGTCATGGTTGCCTTCGATGGAAATGGAGGATAGGGGCCGTTTCTGGCGCTTACGCCATGCGGATCACCTGGCCGAACGGAAAACGTTCGCTGGGAATGGCGCCCGGAAGCGCCACCCACAACACCGGATAATGCGGGGGTTTGGTGGGAAAGCGTCCCTCGCCGTCGGTAAAATAGATCGCCGCGTCGACCTGGCGCTCGCCTTGCTGCCGGTTCAGGTAGTTAAAAAAGGGCCGGAACTCGGTGCCGCCGCCCCCGCGCACACGCGGCAGCTTGAAGTCGGGCCCCAGTTCGTACGGGCCGGCCAGCTCGGTGTCGCAAAAATACAGGCGGCAGAGGATGTGCGGGTAGCTGCTGACGATGGCGCGCAGTTCGGAAGCGAACTGTTCCAGCTCGTCCGGGCCGATCGAGCCCGAAGTATCGATTGCGACATCGATGTTGACGCGTTCTTGCACCAGCGCTTCGAGGTAGAGGCCGGCATGCACGAAGCGGCGGTCGAGGCCGGCGAAGTCGGTGGGGGTCTGGATCGTGAAGCGCCACAGCAAGGTGCGCCAGTCGACTTGCGGCGCGCAGGCCGCTTCCAGCTCCTTGATCCAGGCGCTGCGGTCCTTGCCCTGCTGGCGCGCACTGGCCTGGTCGCGTGCCTTGATCAGGGCCGATTCCCAGTGCAACTGCATTGCTTCCTTGCCTACACCGGCCGGGGCCGGACGGATATCGCGCAGCGGCGCCGTTGGGGCGGGCAAGGCCTCAGTCGCGGGCGCCGCCGACGGCACCGCCGTTGCGCTGGCCGGGGACGGCGCAGCCTTGCCGCCGAAACGCCTGGCCATGGCGGCGGCCAGGCCGGTGCTGCGGGTCTGGTCGGCGCGGGCGCTGCCGTCCGGCTGTTTCGGCTCGGCGGCGGCGCTGCCGGCCGGCTGGGTGCCGGATAATTTGCCGGCAAGTTGATCGGGATCGAGCCGGTGTTTCAGCAGGTATTCGTAGACGTGTTCGGCGGACAAAGGTACGAAGCCCGGCGCCAACTGTGCCGCCACATAACTGCCGGGCGGCACAGGAAACGTGGTCTGCGTGGTGATGATGTGATTCACGATCACGTCGCAGGCGATATTCCACAAGACCGGATTGCGCCCGTGCAGGCGCACCGGGTGCAGCAGCGCCGCGTGCAAAGTGACGTGCAGCAGCAAACCGGTGGCAACGGGGTCGGGCAGCGCCAGGAAGGCGTCCGCATTCAGGCGCACCACGCGGCCGTCGGTGTCGGCCAGTTCGACGGCGGGATCGCTGCGGTAGATGGCGAACAGGGTCAGCACCGCAAAATACGGATGCTGCTGGCGCAGCCGGATCTTGCAGCGCGACAGGGCTTCCAGGGCGACGCTGTCGCTCATGCGGCCAGTGTGAGGAATTCGGCGAGGAAACCCAGCAATTCCGTATCGCCCTGCACTTCGCGCATAAAGCTGTCATACAGCTTGCGCGAGCGCAGCTTGGGAAACAGGTCGGCGGCCACCATCTGCACCCATTCCGGCGCCGCGTTGCGGCTCAGCCAGCGCAGTGCGTTGAGGGCTTGCTCGACATTGCCGATCCGGCTCACCAGTCCGCTGCTCAGGGCGTACTGGACCGACGGCTCGTCCGGAAACGCCTGCTTCGACTTGCCCTTGAGGATCGCATCGATGGCGGGAATCTGTGCGGCCGCCTGGCGGAACACGCGAAACTCGGCCGCCGCGCCGGCGCCGATGGCCGGCGCCAGGTCGAGGTCGAGTTTTAACAGGGTATCGGCCATTTCCCAGCTGCGCGGCGACGGCCACGATTCGCTGTTGAGGTCGGGCTTGTGCAGCAGCGAGGGCCGGAAATTGAGGAAACCGACGATCTGCTCGTGCAGGTTCTTGCCGATCGCATAATGACGGAAACTGTCCAGGTTCGGCTCCACGCGCAAGTGCAGGAAGCGGTTCGCCAGCGGCGCCGGCATGTCGAACACGGCGGCGCGGTCTTCCTTGCGGTTGCCCGCCGCCCACACGAACCAGCCCGGCGGCACCGTGTAGTTGCCCACGCGGCGGTCCAGCACCAGCTGCTGGGCAACGCCCTGCAGCGCCGGCGGCGCCAGGTTGATTTCGTCGAGGAACAGGATGCCCTCTCCGTCGCGCGGCAAGAATTCCGGCGGGAACCAGTACGTCACGCCGTCGCGCGGCACCGGCACCCCGCGCAGGTCGGTCGGCGCCAGCTGGCTCAGGCGAATATCGATGAAGCCGATCCGGCGCTGCGCCGCCACCTGGGCCACCACGCTCGACTTGCCGATCCCCGGCGGCCCCCAGATCATCACGCTGTGCTGCACCTGGTGCGCGATCAGGGTCGACAAATAATCCGAAAGGTGGCCGGGGTGCATACAGTCCTTGGTGAAGTGCGTCCGAGCGACGCGTGGCCCCCTATTGTGCTGAAAACGATGAGAATCGGCAATAATTTACTTTACATTTAGCAAGTTTTTATGCCCTGCGCATGGTCAGACGGTGTCGGCCGGCCCCTGGCTGGCGCTGCCCCTGTCGGCCACGGTGCTGCCGTCATCCTGCCAGCGGTCGAAGGTGGCCATGATGTTGGCGCGGGTTTTCTCGCTCAGTTCCGGCAACTTGCCGCCCAGGGCTTGGGCGGCATCCTCGAAGCCCTTCTCGACGGCGGCGCGGACCGAGGCGAGCTTGGACGGATCGTCGCCGATCTGGGCTTTGGCGAAGACGAGGATGCGTTCGGACACCTTCTCAACGCTGAACTCGCCACCCTCGGCGGTGGCCGCCTTGGCCGCTTCGATGGTGGCCGGGTCGGCGCTGAGTTTTTGCTCGCCGCTGACGACCTTGGCCAGGTTCAGCCCCTGCTGCTCGACTGCCGGCAGGATCAGGTTGATGATTTCCTGCGCCTGGCGGTCGGACTCGGCCAGCAAGGCGTCGAGGTCGGGCGGGGGTTGCACCACGGTTGCCGAGGAACGCGGGGCGCCGTAGGTCAGGGGCGGCTCGGCCGGACCGCTCAGGGTCACCTTGTCGGTCTTGACGCCCTGCTCGCCCTGGGCGTCCTCGTTCGGACGGCGCACCGCCTCGCGTGGGGCAATCGGTGCGGCGCTGGCGGACGCCGTGGTGCTGGAAATCGTGATGCTCATGACCTCTCCTTGTAGGCGTGTACGACGCCGTAACGTTCGATCTTGACAGGAATGGACGGCATTTTGCCGCGCTCGTCTTTGATTAACGGCAGGCCTCGGGAAAAGTTGAATGATTTGAATATGGCTGGGACGAAAACTTTCCCCAGCCATGTGACGACGCGCCGCCGGCACGCCTTCGGCGGATCAGTTCAGGTTGAGCGTCCAGGTGGTCACGCCTTCCGCCGCATCGGTCGACATCGGCACATCCTGGTTCCAGCTGGCAATATAGGTCCATTCCGGATCTTCCAGCCAGGCCAGGGTATCGAAACTGGTGGCGCGCAGGCGGATGAACTTGACGTACAGGTCGATATTGTCTTTTATCCACATATCGTCGCCGTTAATGCGCAGCCGGATTTGCAGATGGCCGCTCAAGCCTTGCGAGAATTCGAAACCGTAGCCCGGATAGGGCATCGGAATCATGCCGACGCCGGGTGGCAGCTCCGGCGTCAGGTCGTTCCTGCGCGGCAGCTTGGCCGGGCCGCTATAGACGTAACTGCGGTCGTCGCCGCGTTCGTGGTCGTCCAGTTCCTCATAATCCAGGTTCAGCACCCGGATCGGGGTCCCGTTTCTTAAAATAGTCGCTTGCACCAGGCTATCGGTGCCCGCATCGGCAACATTCTTGGTCGCTGCGACCAGTCCGATCGATCCGATCCACATCATATTCTCCTTGAAATAGTGGCGACGAGCATGTACTTGCCATGCCGCGATAAGTGGCTCGCCGCAATTTTCCTTTTAAAACAAGGATTTGCGGCGATCACTCTCATCCATTATTCTGTGGAGTGCCGCACCGTCGTTTGCGCGGCATTAACCGCAGACCAGCGCCCGCCCGGGGCCGCCGGCGCTTATTTCCATTCGATCTCGTGCGAGAAAGAAAATGCGGTGGCTTTGCCGTCCACCAGCTTGGGCGCGAATTTCCCGTCCCGATAATAGTTGTCAAAAACAGGCAACATCAATTCCATCGACGCAAATGTTTCCCCGTTGGCGCTCTCCACAAAGGATGGGGCCAGGCTGTTCCAGTTGGTCGTCACGGCGGATACCTTGCCGGCCTCATCCACGCTGACGTTGACATTCACGACACCGCTTACCTTGCGCTTTTGCAGCAGCAAGGGAAGGTAAATGGAGGCCTTTCCGGGAGTAAAATCTTGCCTGGTCAACGCAGGCACGCGCAGCGGGGCCTGTTGCGCGAACGCGCTTGAGTACGCCGAGTGCGTCACACTTTTCCTGAGCAGGCTGGCGTCGGCGACCGTGGCATCGAGGATGGCGTGGCTCGCGGCCCAGACATTGTTGCACTCCTGTTGCGGCGTGCGCGGCATGCGTTTGTCGTGGGCAAACTCGTTGGAGAGAATGGCGGCATCGTCGGCCGGCAAGGCTTTTACCAGGTTCTTGAACGCGGCCATGACGCGCATCGTCTCGACCTGCCCCGGCGGACGGTCGCCCGGCGCGGGATGCCTGATCCGCGCCAGCTCGCGCAGATAGGCCGCCGCGATGGCGTCCGCCAGCCGGTCCTTGTGTTCGTCGAGCAGCGCATGACGGGTGCGATGCACCACTTCGTAGGTTTCCTTCTGGCTGCGCGTCTCGCAAGCGCTGCGGGCTGTGCCGTAAAGCGGGTTCAAGCGCGGCAGCCGGAACAGGATCGCGACATCCTGCTTATCCAGGAAATCGAAGGAAGCCAGCCTGATCTGCTGATAACGGCGCAACCAGTTGCTCACCAATTCTTCCTGCGTGACTGCCGGATTGGCGGCCAGCCACGCCTGCAAGTCATCGCGGTACGCTTTCTGCTCGCCGAGCCGGCTCAGGATGGCGGAAGCGAATTGTCGTCCGTGCTCATCGGCATACAATCCGGTCACCGCGAACTGGTCGTAGCTGTCGCTGGTTGCCTGTCTGTGCAGGATCTGCAGGAACTGTTCGGCGTCGGGCGTGGGAGCGGCACCGGCGGTGAGCGCCGCGCCGGACAGCAAGACAGTGGCGAGCAGGCGGGCGACGGGGGTACTGCAAAGGGGCATCATGGTTCGAACAGAATGGTCAAACCATCAAGTGTGACATGTGGAAATACCCTGCACAAGCCTCATGCCGCGAAAGTGTATGCACGACGCATCATTACGGCGTTCCTACCGGCACCACTCGCCCCTTGGCCGCATCGATCGGGCACACCATCGGCAAGAATTGTTGCTGGCGCGCCGAATAGCCCATCAGGGCGCCGCTGTCGATGTCGAAATACCAGCCATGCAGCACCAGCTTGCCCTCTTCCACCCGGCGCTTTACCCACGGATAGGTCAGCAGGTTGTCGAGCGACTGCAGGATGCTGGCCTGCTCGCACGCCTTGTGGCGCTCGTCCGAACTCTTGTGCGCCAGGTCGCGCATCACGCGCACCCGCACCGGCTCGGCGATGCGCATCCAGCGCTCCACGAAGCCGGTTTCCTGCTGCTCCGGCGCCAGCGGCTGCGGCGTCAACAGCGCGCGGATCCCGCCGCAGCGCGCATGCCCGAGCACGATCACGCGCACCACCTCCAGGTTGCAGATGGCGAATTCGATGGCCGAACTGACGCCCGGCGGCGCGTCCGGGGTGCACGGCGGCACCAGGTTGGCGATATTGCGGATCACGAACATGTCGCCCGGACCGCTGCCGGTCAGCAGCATCGGGTCGACCCGCGAATCGCAGCAGCCGATCAGCAGGGTGCTGGGGCGCTGCCCGCCGCGCAGGCTTTCGTAGACGCCATGTTCCTCGCTGAAATACTGTTCCTGGAAGCGGCTGAAACCGCGTACGAATTTTTCGATATCTTGCATGTGTGCTACTCCCATGTCCTGCTTCGTTCAGCCCGCGTACTCGCGCAGGCCGTCGATATCCACAATGGTGACGTTGCGCCCCTGCACGCCGATCAGGCCGTGCGCGCTCAGGTCCGCCAGAATCCGTGAAAAATGTTCCGGCGTCAGGTTCAGGCGCGAGGCCACCACCGCCTTGCTTACCGGCAGCGTCAGCTGGGCGCCCTGGCCGATGCCCTCTTCCTGCAGCAGGTAACCGATCACACGCTGGGTGCCCGACTGCAAGGCCACCGACTCCAGGTCGCAGATCAGGCCATGCATGCGCCGGCTCAGGCCGGCCAGCATCTTGCGCGCGAACGCGGGGTCGCGCGCAATGCCCTCGAACACCGCTTCCTTGGTCACATGCAGCAGCAGCGAGTCGGCCAGCGCCGTGGCCGAGACGATGTAGGGCTTTTCCATGAACATCAGCGCCTCGCCGAAACTGTGGCCGGGGCCGATCAGCTCGATGATCTTTTCGGCGCCGTTGGCCACCCCGGCCGCCAGCTTCACCTGGCCGAAGATGACCAGGTGAAAGCCCTTGCAGGTATCGCCGCGCTGGAAGATGATCTCGCCGCGCGCCACATGGCGTTCGCTGGTGCCGGCCGCGATGGCGTCCAGTTCCTCGGGCGACATCGCATCGAACAGCGGCAGGCGCGCCAGGAAGGTCTGGGGCGAGAACCGGGTCTTTTCCATGACCGCTCCCATGTCAGCAAGGCATGTCGGCGTTGCGGCGCGCGTAGTACCACCACGTCACCAGGATGCACGACACGTAGAAGCCAATGAAGCTCCACAGCGCCGCGTCGGGACCGCCGGTCATGGCGATCGAGGTGCCGTAGCACTTGGGAATGAAGAACGCGCCGTAGGCCGCCACCGCCGAGGTAAAGCCGAGCACCGCCGCGCCTTCCTTGTTGGCGTCGACGATCGCCTGTTCCTTGGCCGCATGGCCCTTGCCTTCGGCGGCACGCTGGCGTTCGGTCAGGAAGATCACCGGAATCATGCGGAAGGTCGAGGCATTGCCCACGCCGGTACCGGCGAACAGCAGCATGAACATCCAGAAGAAGCCGGTGAAGTTGCCGGCCACGCCGCCATGCGGCAGGAAGTGAATGACGCCGTACACCGCCGCGATCATCAGCACGAAGGTCCACAGGGTCACGCGCGCGCCGCCCAGCTTGTCCGCCACGATGCCGCCCACCACCCGCGCCAGCGCGCCGACCAGGGGGCCGAGGAAGGCGTAGTCGAGCGGATTCACATCAGGAAACTGGGTCTTGATCAGCAGCGGAAAGCCGGCCGAGTAACCGATGAAGGAACCGAAAGTACCCGTGTACAGCCAGCACATCAGCCAGTTATGCTTGCGCTTGAAGATCACGGCCTGCTCCGAGAACGAGGCCTTGGCCGAGGCCAGGTCGTTCATGCCGAACCACGATGCCAGCGCCGTCAGGGCGATGAAGGGCACCCAGATGAAGCCCGCGTTCTGCAGCCACATGGCTTTCGACTCGCCGCCCTTGACCCACTGCTGGGCCTCGCCGCCGAAGGCACCGAACACGCCGGCGGTGATCACCAGCGGCACCACGAACTGCACCGCCGACACGCCCAGGTTGCCGAGACCGGCATTCATGCCGAGCGCGTAACCCTTCTGCGCCTTGGGATAGAAAAAGCTGATGTTCGCCATCGACGAGGCAAAATTGCCGCCGCCAAAGCCGCACAGCAGGGCCAGGATCAGCATGACCGGGTAGCTGGTGTTTACGTCCTGCACCGCGAAACCGATGCCGATGGCCGGAATCAGCAGCGAGGCGGTGGAAATCGTGGTCCACTTGCGCCCGCCGAAAATCGGCACCATGAAGGAATAGAAGATGCGCAAGGTGGCGCCGGACAGGCCCGGCAGCGCCGTCAGCCAGAACAGCTGGTTGGTGCTGTACTTGAAGCCGATATTCGGCAGGTTGACCACGACCACGCTCCATACCATCCACACCGCAAAAGCGAACAGCAGCGCCGGAATCGAGATCCACAGGTTGCGGTTGGCGGTCGACTTGCCGCTGCTTTGCCAGAAGGCCGGCAGTTCCGGCTCCCATGTGGCGATGACATATTTACTCATAGTAGATTCTCCTTTGAATTAGGCGACCACGGCCAGACGGGCCGGCGCGGCGGGCCGCGCGCTGTCTTTGAAGCTGTAATGCATCCACACCAGCGACACGCACACCGTGCCGTAGAGCAGCATGAAGGTGGAGGAGCGCACGCCCGTCAGGTCGACCAGCGCGCCGAACAGGATCGGCAGCACGAAGCCGCCCAGGCCGCCGGCCAGGCCCACCACGCCCGAGACGGCGCCGATGTTGTCGGAAAAGTCGTCGCCGATGAACTTGAACACCGAGGCCTTGCCGACCGCCATGGCGACGCCGACCACGAACAGCAGCACGGTGAACATCACGGGCGTCACGCCGATGTCGACGGTGGCGCTGCCGGTCACGGTCTTGATGACCATGCTGGTCTGCGGATACGACAGCAGGAAGAAGCACACCCAGCACACCCACATTACCCACCAGGTGACCTTGTAGGCGCCGTATTTGTCCGAGATCCAGCCGCCCAGGGCACGCAGCACGCCGCCGGGCAAGGAGAAGCAGGCCGCCAGCAGCGCGGCGAGGCGCATGTCGAAACCGTATTCGGTGACGTAATACTTGGTCATCCACAGGGCCAGGCCCACATAGCCGCCGAACACCACCGAGTAATACTGGCAGTAGCGCCACACGCGCGGGTCTTTCAGCACCTTCATCTGGTCGACGAAGGACACGCCGGCCGGCACATTGTGGGTGGGATCGCTGAACGAACACAGCCAGAATCCGACGGCCGTGACCAGCATGGCCACCGCGTACACCTTGGGCAGCATTTGCCAGCCGAAGGCGGCGATAATGGCCGGGGCCACGAACTTGGTCAGCGCCGAGCCCGAATTACCGGCGCCGAAGATGCCCATCGCCAGCCCGCGCCGTTCCTTGCCGAACCAGCGCGCCACGTAGGGCGTGCCGACCGAGAACGACCCGCCGGCCAGGCCGACGAACAGGCCGAGCACGAGGAAGTGCCAGAATTGGGTGGCGTACGCGATCAGCCAGATCGGCAGCGCGGTGGTGAGCATGAGGATGAAAAACACGATGCGTCCGCCGTAGCGGTCGGTCCAGATGCCGAGCGGCACCCGTACCAGCGAGCCGCTCAGCACCGGCGTTGCCGCCAGCAGGCCGAATTCGGTCTCGTTCAGGCCCAGCTGCGCCTTGATGGGGATGCCCAGTACCGCGAACATCATCCAGATGGCGAAGCAGATGGTGAAGGCGAAAGTACTGCTCGCCAGCACCGCTATTTGTTGTTGATTCTTGCTAGACACGTTGTTCTCCCGGATCGATGACCTGATACAGGAAGCTTACGTGCTGCCGTAAAGCACGACTATTAGCCTGAGGGCGAGTTTTCTGCGGCAATCTGGCTAGTGAACTAGCCCAAAAGAACTAGGCAGCACAGTGAGCGGCACGTCGTGTTGATATGGATCAACGATGCGCTTCTTCGTTTTGAGGTATAACAACAGACCCAGAAACCGTGAGGCAACGCCATGCAAGATTTTGCAACATCCGATTCCCTCTGCGAACCCGGCTGCGGCACGCAGGATGCGGCACAGCTGAACGCCAGTTGCTTCTGCGCGGGACCGTCGGCCGAGGCCCTGGCCGCGGCGCTGCGGAACGACCACGCCGGACCGGAGGTGTATGGCTTGATCAGCGAACGCTGCCCGCACCTGTTCGCGGCGCTGCCGGTCTTTGTCTCGCCGGCCCAGTCGGCGCGCATGGCGCGGCTGATCGAGGCGATCGAACAGGTGGTGGCGCTGCCGGCTTACCGGGAAGCGGTGCTGGCGGACGCGCCAGCGATTGCGCGCCACGATCCGGGCGCGCGCGGCGTCTTTTACGGCTACGACTTCCACGTGGGAGACGATGCGGTCGGCCTCATCGAAATCAACACCAACGCCGGCGGCGCCCTGCTCAATGCGGCACTGGCCCGGGCAGGACGCGGATGCAGTGCGATCGGCGATGCCGGCGACGGCGCGGCGCGCGCGGCGGCGCTGGAACAGGCCATCGTCGCCATGTTCCGCGAGGAGTGGCGCCTGGGCGGGCGCAGTACGCCGCTGCGCACCATCGTCATTGTCGACGACGAGCCGGAGAACCAGTACCTGTACCCGGAGTTCCTGCTGTTCCGCCAGCTGTTCGCGCGCCACGACATCGAAGCGCTGATCGTCGACCCGTCGATGCTGCGCTGGGAAGCGGGCAGCCTGTGGCGGGGCGACCTGATCGTCGACCTGGTCTACAACCGCCTGACCGACTTCATGCTCGACGCGCCGGAACATGCGGCACTGCGCGACGCCTACCTGGCCAGCGCGGTGGTGCTCACGCCGCATCCGCGCGCGCATGCGCTGTACGCGGACAAGCGCAACCTGGCGCTGCTGACCGACGAGGCGCGGCTGGCGGCGCTGGGCGTTGCGCCAGAAACGCGCGCGATCCTGCTCGGCGCGATTCCGCACACGGAGCTGGTACGGCCGGCCGAGGCCGAGCGCCTGTGGCGCACGCGGCGCGACTGGTTCTTCAAGCCGGTGGCCGGCTACGGCGGGCGCGCCGCCTACCGTGGCGACAAGCTGACCAAACGCGCCTGGCAGGATATCCTCGACGGCGACTACGTCGCGCAAGCGATCATGGCGCCGTCGGCACGCACCGGCGGCAGCGCCGAGGCGCCGGACCGGCTCAAGTTCGACATCCGCAGCTACACCTACGACGGCCAGGTGCAGTGGACCGCCGCGCGCGTGTACCAGGGCCAGACCACCAACTTCCGCACACCGGGCGGCGGTTTTGCGATGGTGTACACCGCCAACGCATAGCGGGCGCCCTGGACGGCGCCAGAGGGTGTGCCTGGCTGAATCGACGAGAAAACTGCAATCTTCCCCGCCGTTTCCGTGAAGGCGGGAACCCAAGAATGCACTTTCCCCGCCGTTTCCGCGAAGGCGGGAACCCAAGAATGCACTTTCCCCGCCGTTTCCGCGAAGGCGGGAACCCAAGAATGCACTTTCCCCGTCGTTCCCGCGAAGGCGGGAACCCAAGATGCACTTTCCCCGTCGTTCCCGCGCAGGCGGGAACCCAAGATGCACTTTCCCCGTCGTTCCGCGAAGGCGGGAACCCAAGATGCACTTTCCCCGTCGTTCCCGCGCAGGCGGGAACCCAAGTTCGTCGAGCAAGCAGTGGCTATTGTGCGAAATTGGGTTCCCGCCTGCGCGGGAACGACGGTTCAACGTGATCGAAGGGCGCCCCTCGCCGGGCGCCCCTCGCCGGGCGCCCCTACTTCCAGACGACGATCGCCTTGTCCGCCCGCCCTCCCGGCCGCGCGCTGTGCGCGATCAGTTCCGCCAGCGTCACGCCATCGAGCACCTTCAGGTAGGCCGCCGTCGCCGACTTGAGCACGCCCTTGAGCGCGCAGGCCGGCGCCAAGGTGCACGAGGTGCTCTCCGGATCGAAGCACTCGGCCATATAGAAATCGGTCTCGCTGTGACGCACCACGGCCCCGATATTGATGTCTTCCGGCTCCAGCTTGAGCCGCAGCCCGCCATTGCGCCCCCTTACCGTCTCCACCATGCCCGACAGGCCAAGCTGATACACCACTTTCATCAGGTGGTTCTTCGAGATGCCGTGGACGTCGGCGATATCCTGGATGGTGGCCAGGCGATCGCGGTGCATGCCCAGGTAGATCAGGGTGCGCAGGGTGTAATCGGTATAGGCGGTCAGTCGCATGGCGTCGGATCGTGAGAGTCAGGGTCAAATGAGGCATTCAGTATACATCTATTGATCCAGATGGCGACGTTTGCGCGAAAAGAAGTATTTAACTTGCTTGTTTAAATAGATGTATCTAGAATCTTTCTTTAACGGAGCGGACTGTACCGCCCCGTTCTAATAACAAGGAAACCACGCCATGCACGCCTCACGCAAACTATGGACCTGGCTCGCAGTGATCTGCGTCCTGTCCTTCGCCGTTCTCGGCTGGGTCGGGACCGAGATCTACCTGAGCGCTCCCCCGATTCCCAAACAGGTCGCCAGCCGCCAAGGCGACGTTCTCTTCTCCCAAGGCCAGGTCGAGCGCGGCCAGCAAGCCTGGCTCTCGGCCGGCGGCCAGCAGCTCGGCTCCGTCTGGGGTCACGGCAGCTACCTGGCCCCGGACTGGTCGGCCGACTGGCTGCACCGCGAAGCGCTGGCACTGCGCGAGATCTACGCCACCAAGGAGCACAGCAAGCCGTTCGCCGAGCTCGATTTCGAACAGCAGGCTGGCCTGAACGAGCGCCTCAAGCGCGAAATGCGCGCCAATACCTACGACGCCCGCAGCGGCGCCATCACCCTGTCGCCGGAACGCGCGCAAGCCGTGCGTGAAGTCGCCGCCCACTACAGCGCCCTGTTCGGCGCCGATCCCAAACTCGACGCCCTGCGCGAGCAGTACGCCATGAGTGCGGGCAGCCTGGCCGATGCCGAGGACCTGCGCGCCCTGCCCGCCTTTATCTTCTGGTCGTCCTGGTCGGCCGCCGCCGACCGTCCGGGGGAAACGGCGATCAGCTACACCAGCAACTGGCCGCACGAACCGCTGGTCGGCAACGGCCCCACCGCCGGCGCCGGCATCTGGTCGATCGCCAGCGTGATCCTGATGATCGCGGCGATCGCCGGCATGATCTTCTACCACGGCCGCGCCCACGAAGGCGACGACCCGGCGCCACCCAAATCCGACCCGCTGTTCGACCTCAAACCGACACCGTCGATGCGCGCCACCCGCAAGTACTTCTGGGTCGTCATCGCGCTGGTGCTGGCGCAGGTCGGCATGGGCATCATCACCGCCCACTACGCGGTCGAAGGCCAGAGCTTCTTCGGCTTCCCGCTCGGCGAAATCCTGCCGTTCACCGTCAGCCGCACCATCCACACCCAGTTCGCCGTGCTGTGGATCGCCACCGCCTGGCTTGCGACGGGCCTGTATATCGCCCCCGCCATCTCCGGGCACGAACCGAAATACCAGGCGCTCGGCGTCAACGTCCTGTTCTACGCGCTGCTGTTCATCGTGGCCGGCTCCACCATCACCGGCTGGCTCGGCACCCTGCAGCACATGGGTAACGACTACAGCTTCTGGATCGGCAACCAGGGGCTCGAATTCACCAGCATGGGGCGCGTCTGGCAAATCCTGCTGTTCGTCGGCCTGCTGTTCTGGGTCCTGCTGCTCGGACGCGGCCTGCTGCCGGCCCTGCGCAAGCCATCGGAAAGCCGTGGCCTGATCGCCATGGTGTTCCTGGCGGCCCTGTGCATCGGCGGCTTCTACGCCACTTCGCTGACCTGGGGTCCGCGCACCCACTACGCCATGGTCGAATACTGGCGCTGGTGGCTGGTCCACCTGTGGGTCGAAGGCTTCTTCGAGGTATTCGCCACCGCCGTCATCGCCCTGCTGTTCTCGCGTCTCGGCCTGATCGCCGCATCGACCGCCAACAGCGCCATTATTCTGGAAACCATCGTGTTCCTGTTCGGCGGCATCCTGGGCACGCTGCACCACCTGTACTTCACCGGTACGCCGACGTTCGTGATCGCGATCGGCGCCATGTTCTCCGCGCTGGAAGTGGTCCCGCTGGCGATGATCGGCGTCGAAGCATGGCGCAACTACCAGCGCTCGAAAGCGGCGCCCTGGGTGCAAGCCTATAAATGGCCGATCCTGTGCTTCATCGCCGTCGGGTTCTGGAACGTGGTCGGCGCCGGGCTGCTCGGTTTCGCCATCAACACCCCGATCGCGCTGTACTACATGCAGGGCATGAACATGACCGCCGCCCACGGCCACGCGGCACTGTTCGGCGTCTACGGCATGCTCGGCATCGGCCTGATGCTGTTCTGCCTGCGCGGCCTGACCGAACGCGCCGCCTGGTCCGACAAACTGCTCGCGCCCATGTTCTGGACCCTGAACGCCGGCCTGGCGATGATGGTCTTCATGTCGCTCCTGCCTTCCGGTATCTACCAGGCCTGGGCCAGCGTCACGCAAGGCACCTGGTTCGCCCGCTCGCCCGAGGTGGTTCACTCGCCGGTGATGGAAACCCTGGTCTGGCTGCGCGTGCCGGGTGACGTGGTGTTCGCGGTCGGCTGCGTGTTCCTCGCCCTGTTCGCCATCAAGCTCGTTACCGGGGCGCGCGGCAGCAATGTCGTCGTCGGCTCGGTCGCACCGGGCAAGCACTGAAACGCATTTTCCCCGGCCGGCGCTTCCGGCCGGGGCCCGCATCGATTACACTACGCAAGGAGCAGCAACATGACACACGCAATTGCCTCATCCGCCTCGATCGGCCTCTATCCCTTCGACGCGCGCGGCGTCGCCAAGCGCTTCCGGCACGCCGCCATCTTCGGCGCGCTGTCCGCGCTGGAGCCGGGAGAGACCATGCGCTTTTATAACGACCACGATCCGCTGCCGCTGCTGGCGCAGATCGAGGCCCACTTCGGATCGAGCGTGACGATCGCCTACGTGGCGCGCGCGCCGGGCGAAATCATCATCGACTTCGGGATCGCCTGAAGAGAAGGACAAGCATGGGGTACCTCGCCGTCAAACACCTGCATATGAGCTGCGCGGCGCTCAGCATCTTCCTGTTCATGTTGCGCGGTATCTGGATGCTGCGCGACTCGCCGCAACTGGGACAGCGCTGGGTGAAGAGCGTACCGCATATCGTCGACTCGGTACTGCTGGCCAGCGCCATCACCATGGTGGTGTGGAGCGGCCAGTACCCGTTTGCGCAGCCCTGGCTGGGCGCCAAGGTGGTCGCGCTGGTACTGTACATCGTGCTGGGCGTGGTCGCACTCAAGCCGGGGCGTCCGAAAGCGGTGCGCGCGGCGGCCTTCGGCGCGGCCATGCTCACCGTGGCTTACATCGTCGAGGTGGCGCTCACGCGCCAGGTGGTCCCGTTCGGCTAAGGCAGTTCGGCTCACTCGCGATGAGGCTTGGGCGGTATGCCATACCAGGGATTGTCAATCTCCTGGCGGCAGACCTGGCCTTCGGGCATTGGGGCCGAATGCCGCTTTACCTCTGACGACGCGAGCGGTTTCGCCGTCATTTCATTTGCTAGCTGCGCCTGCACCGAACCGTCGGCGAGGAAGTGAAACGCCACCATATCCGGACGATCGGGACCCGCCGCCGGCCGGATATCGACGATGGCCTGACACCAGCGCCCGCCGCGCGGGTTGTTCCTGGAAGGCGCTTCGTACCCTTCCGGCTCCGCGTCATAGTAGCCGAGATTATGAATCACGAGCCAGACGAGGCGTACGCGCCCGGGCTTGTCCAGCGGGCCGCTCCACATGAAGCAGCACGTGCTCGCGCTACGGGTGATCTTTTCACCGTTATCGAGTGTCTCTTCGCTCCCATTGACCCGGTAAGTGGAGCCGCCCGACGGCGCATTATCGATCTTGAAGGGCAGCGCGCTGTCCTTGAACGCGATCTGGTGAAGGATGTACCGCGTGTAGTTGTACGAGGTCGCGGTAAACGTGCGATCGAGTTCCTCCTGCCGCTGGCGCGCTTCACGCTCCTTCCAGTCGCAGCCCGCCAATGCGAGCAGCGACAACAGCCCGGCAATCGTCATGTTCATCTTCCGGTTCGCTGCGCATTGTCGATGCATGATCTTCTTTCAAAGCCGCCCGGTTGGGCATGCCAGCAGAATGCCCGGAAATACAATCTACATCAAGGAATTTCCAGAACGCAAACCTTAGCATTCTGTTGACGGCTGCCTTTCGCAGCGTCCAACAGAAAAAGAAAAGGTCTTATCATGCGCTCGCTTCCTCTCCGCCTCGCCGGCACCTGCTTCGCCACCGCTTCCGCTCTCCTTTCGCTGCACGCCATCTCCGCTCCGGCCGCCGAGCCGGCGCTGCCCGTCATCCATCAGCAATTGCTGGCGCCGCCCTTGCTGCCGCCGCAAATCACGCGCAAGACCCCGGCGCGCGTGGTCGTCAACCTGACCGTCGAGGAAGTCGAGCGCGAAATCGCACCCGGCACGCGCTACACCTTCTGGACCTTCGGCGGCACCGTCCCCGGCAAGATGATCCGCGTGCGCGAAGGCGACACGGTCGAACTCAATCTGCAAAACCTGGCCGGCAACAAGCTGCCCCACAATATCGACCTGCACGCCGTCACCGGTCCCGGCGGCGGGGCCGGACAAACCCTGATCGCGCCGGGCAACCAGGCCAGCTTCACCTTCAAGGCGCTGGCTCCCGGCCTGTACGTCTACCACTGCGCCACCGCGCCGGTCGGCATGCACGTCGCCAACGGCATGTACGGCATGATCCTGGTCGAACCGAAGGAAGGCATGTCCAAGGTCGACAAGGAATACTACGTCATGCAGGGCGACTTCTACACCACCGGCGCCTACCGCGCTCCCGGCCTGCAGGGCTTCGACATGCAGAAGGCGGTCGACGAGCGCCCAACCTATGTGCTGTTCAACGGCGCCGACGGCGCACTGACCGGCCAGGGCGCGCTGACCGCCAAGGCGGGCGAGAAGGTGCGCATGTTCTTCGGCGTGGGCGGTCCGAATATCGTCTCGAGCTTCCACGTCATCGGCGCCATCTTCGACAAGGTCTATACCGAAGGCGGTTCGCGCTTCACGGAAAACGTCCAGACCACGCTGGTGCCAGCGGGCGGCTCGACCATCGTCGAATTCGTGCCGCGTGTGCCGGGCAACCTGACCCTGGTCGACCACTCGCTCACGCGCGCCTTCAACAAGGGCGCGGTCGGCCTGATGTCGGTCAGCGGACCTGAGCGGCCGGACATCTACGGCAAGGGCATCAAGACGCCGCTGCCCGGCTCGAAGCCGCCAGCCGTCGCGGCCAAGGCGCCGCCGGTACCCGCCGCCACCGATGCGCAGCGCCTGCGCGGCAAGGCCGTGTACGACAATACCTGCGCGTCCTGCCATCTGCCGGACGGCAAAGGCGTACCGGGCGTGTTCCCGCCGCTGGCCAATTCGGACTTCTTCCAGGAGCGGCCTTACGAAATGGCGCACATCGTGCTGCATGGCCGCAGCGGAGAGCTGGTCGTCAACGGCGAGCATTACAACTCGGTCATGCCGCCGCAGGACCTCGACGACGACGATGTGGCCGCCGTCATCAACTACGTCAGCACCGAGATGAACGCCGGTAAACCGGTCATCACGCCGGCCCAGGTCAAGCAGATGCGCCAGGTCAAAGCCAATTGAACGCGCGATGAACCGCTCCCTGACCACCTTCGCCTGCGCGGCGATGTTGTGCGGCGCCGCCGCTGCCGGCGAGTACGTCGCGCTGCCCGGCGGCGTGCTGCGCTCCGTGATGCCGGCCGACGGCAAGGAGGCGCCGGCCGTGGTGGCGCCGTTTTCGATGCGCGCCGCACCGGTCAGCAACGCCGAGTTCCGCCAGTTCCTGCTCGCCCATCCGGAATGGCAGCGCGGCCAGGCGCCGGCGGTGCTGGCCGCACCGACGTATCTGACAGCGTGGAGCGGCGCCGCCGACCATGGCACGCTGGCGCCCGACGCGCCGGTCACCAACGTCAGCTGGCACGCGGCGAATGCCTTTTGCGCCAGCGAGGGCGCACGCCTGCCGCGCTGGTACGAATGGGAATTCGCCGCCTCGGCCGACGCCACCCGTGCCGACGCCCGCGACGATCCCCAGTGGCTGGAGCACATCCTCAACTGGTACGCCCATCCGGCCAGCACGCCGCCATCCCGGACGCGCGCCGACGCGCCCAATTACTACGGCCTGTATGACATGCACGGCCTGGTATGGGAATGGGTCGAGGATTACAGCGCACTGTTCGTCAGCGCCGACAGCCGCACGCAAGACCCGCGCAAGCAGCTCGATTACTGCGGCGGCGCGGCGCTCTCGCTGGGCGACCGCCGCAACTACGCGGTCCTGATGCGCATCGCCCTGCTGGCGGCGATGGATGGCGCGCAGGACGGCGGCTACCTGGGTTTTCGCTGCGCACGCGGCGCAACTCCCGATGCACCCAAACCGAAAGACAGACCATGAACCCCTTCAATCCCTTACGCCGCACCGCGCTGCGTGCCGGCGCGCTCGCCGCCGCACTGATCGCGGCGCCGCTGGCGCACGCCGAGGCGCTGCCCGCCGAGTCGCTGTACCGCCTGTCGGTCCCGCTGAAGGACAGCCAGGGGCGCCAGTTCGACTGGCGCGCGCTGGCCGGCCGCCCACTGCTGGTGACCATGTTCTACGGCGACTGCAACGCGGCCTGCCCGATCATCATCGAAAACCTGCGCCGCACCGTCGACGAGGTCAAGCCCGCGCCGGGCCGGCTGGCGGTGCTGATGGTCAGCCTCGATCCGCTGTACGATTCGCCCGCCTCGCTGGCCGACCTGGCCAAATCGCACAAGCTCGATCCGGCCATCTTCCGCCTCGCCGTGGCCGCCAACGAGACCCATACGCGGGCCATGGCCGGCGCGCTGCAGGTCAAGTACCGCAGCGTCAGCAACGGCGAGATCAACCACACAACGCGGGTCAGCCTGCTCGACGCGAACGGCAAGGTCCTGGCCAGCAGCACCCAACTGAGCCCCCTGCCGGATCCGGCCCTGGTGGCGCAGATCAAGCTGGCAGTGAAGTAGGCGACGGCGAAAAACCAATCTGCATCAAGGATTTTCGCATCGCTCCACAAACCTCGTTGACCACACTAGATATAGTCAATAACCTCTCCCCATGCACTATATCTTGTGCCTCATGGAGAGCAAATGACCATTCCACCGTTTCACGTCCCCACCCAACTGCGCAAGCGCGACGGCGCCATCAAGCCGTTCGACGCCGGCCGCATCGAGTCGGCCCTGCGCCGCGCCGCGCAGGCCAGCGGCGAGTTCGATGCCGATACCGCCCATCTGCTGACCACCAGCGCCGTACTGCCCGCGCTGGCCGCCCTGTCGACCGGCATCCCCGGCGTCGAGCAGGTCCAGGATGCGGTGGAGGCGGCCCTGTTCGAGGCCGGCCACCGCGCCACCCTGCGCGCCTATGTCGTCTACCGCGAGCAGCACCACGGCTTGCGGCGCGACCGCAAAAGCCTGATCGATGTCGAGGCGTCGATGAACGAATACCTGGAACAGCGCGACTGGCGCGTCAACGCCAACGCCAACCAGGGCTACTCGCTGGGCGGGCTGATTCTCAACGTGTCGGGCAAGGTGATCGCCAACTACTGGCTCGATCATGTCTATCCGCCGGCCGTGGGCGAGGCCCACCGCAGCGCCGACCTGCATATCCACGACCTCGACATGCTGGCCGGGTATTGCGCCGGCTGGTCGCTGCGCACGCTCCTGCATGAAGGCCTGAATGGCGTGCCGGGCAAGATCGAATCGTCGCCGCCGAAGCACATGTCGAGCGCGATCGGCCAGATCGTCAATTTCCTCGGCACCCTGCAGAACGAGTGGGCCGGCGCCCAGGCCTTCAGCTCCTTCGATACCTACATGGCGCCGTACGTGCGGGTCGACGAATTGAGCTACGAGAGCGTCAAGCAGTACATCCAGGAGCTAATCTACAACCTGAACGTGCCGTCGCGCTGGGGCACGCAGACGCCGTTTACCAACCTGACGTTCGACTGGGTATGCCCTGAGGACCTGCGCGAGCAGGTACCGCAGATCGCCGGCGTCGAGATGCCGTTCACCTACGGCGAGCTGCAGGTCGAGATGGACATGATCAACCGCGCCTATATCGAGATCATGATGGCCGGCGACGCCAAGGGGCGCGTCTTTACCTTCCCCATCCCGACCTACAACATCACCGAGGACTTTGCCTGGAACAGCCCCAACGCCGAGCTGCTGTTCGAGATGACGGCGCGCTACGGCCTGCCCTACTTCCAGAACTTCCTGAACTCGGAACTCAAGCCGAACATGATCCGCTCGATGTGCTGCCGCCTGCAGCTCGACCTGCGCGAACTGCTCAAGCGCGGCAACGGCCTGTTCGGATCGGCCGAGCAAACCGGCTCGCTCGGCGTGGTGACGGTCAACTGCGCGCGCCTCGGTTACCTGCATGCGGACGACGAGGAAGGCCTGTTCGACGCGCTCGACCGCCTGCTGGAGCTGGGACGCGACAGCCTGGAAATCAAGCGCAAGGTGATCCAGCGGCATATGGACAATGGCCTGTTCCCGTACACCAAGCGCTACCTCGGCACCTTGCGCAATCACTTTTCGACGCTGGGCGTGAACGGGGTCAATGAAATGATCCGCAATTTCAGCTGGGGCGAGCAGGATATCTCGACCGAATGGGGCCATGCCTTCGCCCTGCGCCTGCTGGACCACGTGCGTGCGCGCATGCTCGAATTCCAGGAGCAGACCGGCCATATGTACAACCTCGAAGCGACACCCGCCGAAGGCACCACCTACCGTTTTGCGCGCGAAGACCGCAAGCGCCATCCGGACATCCTGCAGGCCGGAACCAACGCCATGCCCTACTACACCAACTCCTCGCAGCTGCCGGTGGGGTTTACCGACGATCCCTTCGAGGCGCTGGAGCGCCAGGATCCGCTGCAGCGCAAGTACACCGGCGGCACCGTACTGCACCTGTACATGAGCGAGCCGCTGTCCACCGCCGACGCCTGCCGGCAGCTGGTCAGGCGCGCGCTCGGGCGTTTCGGCCTGCCGTATATCACCGTTACGCCGACGTTTTCGATCTGCCCCAAGCACGGTTATCTGGCGGGCAGCCATCCATTTTGTCCCAAATGCGATCTTGACCTGATCGCGCGCAAGCAACGCGAAGTTGCCTAACCAAGCAAGGAGTAGTCCATGTCAGACCTGAGCCAAGCCGTCTTTTTTGCACCCCAAACCATCACCCTCACCGATGCCGAACGCCAGCCGTGCGAAATCTGGACCCGCGTGATGGGCTATCACCGCCCTGTATCGTCCTTCAATACCGGCAAGAAGGGCGAGTTCCACGAGCGCACCTGGTTTACCGAGCGCGCCATCGCGGCGCGCGGCTAGCGTGGGCGCCGCAGCATTGCGGGTGGGCGGGGTGACCGCCTTTACCGCCACCGATTTCCCCGGCAAGCTGGCGGCCGCGGTGTTCGTCCAGGGCTGCCCGTGGCGCTGCGGCTACTGCCACAATCCGCACCTGCAGCCGCGCGGCCGCGGGCCGCTCTCGTGGGCGGACGTGACGGCGCTGCTGGTGCGGCGCGCCGGCCTGCTCGACGGCGTGGTGTTCAGCGGCGGCGAGCCGACCATCGACCCGGCGCTGCCGGATGCGATGGCGGCGGTGCGCCAGATGGGGCTTGCGGTCGGACTGCACACGGCCTGCATTTATCCGCGCCAGTTGAAGGAAGTTCTGCCGCTGGTCGATTGGGTGGGCTTCGACATCAAGGCCCCGTTCGACGCCTACCAGCGCGTAACCGGTGTGTACGGGAGCGGCGAGCCGGCCCGCGCCTGCCTCGACCTGATCGTCGACAGCGGCGTGGCGCACGAGTGCCGGACCACGCTGCATCCGACCCTGCTGTCGGAGTCCGATGTGGAAGGGTTGGCCGAAACGCTGGCCAGTGCGGGCGTGCGCAATTACGCGCTCCAGACCTTCCGCGCGCAGGGCTGCGCGGACGCGGGCCTGAATGCGGCCTCCGGTCCGGTCATGGGCGCTGCGGCGCTGGAACGCATCGCCGCGCGCTTCGAGACCTTTGTGCTGCGGCCCGCATAGCACTCAAGCCGCTCACCCCGTCGTGCCCGCGCAGGCGGGAACGACGGGGATGGGACTATCGCAATGTCCCAAGATCGTCGAGTAACTGCGTACTCAACTCATCCGCATGCGCCCTGTCGAAGTCCGCGTGCAGCTTCTTGCGCACCCCGAGTTCGTTGAGCAGCACATGCTTGTCCGGCACCACGCCATGCTGCGCCAGGCACTGGCGCGCACACGCGAGCGGACAACCGTCGATGGCCAGCACCGGCCGGCCCGAGCGCGCCAGCTTGACCAGCGGCGCCACGCCGCCGCCAACGCCGGCGATGCACGACATTTCGGCAGCCCCGCTGCGGTCGAGCGCCAGCGCCAGATGATTCGCCATCTGCGCCGCGCTCGAACACCCGGAACACGAATACACCAGCGGCAGCGCCGCCCTGTCCGTTCCCATCACCGACCTCCTTTACATGGCGGAACCCCGGCGCCAGCGCGCCGGCAGCAAACGCTCCGGATCGAACAGGGCCACGTCGATCGCGTCGATCGTGTTCTTTACCAGCAGCCCCAGTTCGGTGTCGCCCTCCATGATCAGGCGACGCGAAAAGAACAGCGTGTCAGGGTCTTCGCGCCGCTGCGCCAGCAGCAGGAAGTCGCGCGCACTGGCACGGATCGACAGGTCAGGCTGGGCGGCCGGGGGGACCGCCACGAAGCGCGATCCGCGCCAGACGACGTCGAAACGCAGCCCGGCGTCAAGCACGCCGATGCTGATCGAGCGCCCCTCCAGCGCGGCGCGTACGTCGCCCTGCAACTGCGGACCGAGCACGCGGCTCAACCCGGCCGCGAACAACAGCGAGCCGGGATAACGCGGCAGGCGCCCCAGCACCTTGGCCAGCGGCGCGGGAATGGCAGGATAAGCGTGCGGCTTCATGCCGCCACCCGCTTGTCGAACGCCATGCCCGGCTTGCCGTGCCAGTAACCGTCGCAGGCTCCGGCCGGCATCAGCGGCGCCAGTCCGGCCTGCGCCTGCGCCGTGTCCAGCGCGCCCGAACGCGCGCGGTCGAACAGCGCAATCACGTCGCCGGTGTGCCGGGCCTGTGGGCTGATGCGCAGCACGTCCACGCCCATCGCTTCCATGGCCGCCATTTCGCCCAGCAGGTTGTAGACCAGGTGCGACTGGATCTGGGTGCCGTTCAGGATCAGGAAGGTATCGGCGTCGCGCGTGCGCAGCTCCAGCCCGTCCGGGTGCGCCATGCAACTGAACTGGCAATCGTCCTTGCCCAGGTTGCGGTGGCGCGCCGTAAAGCAGCGCGCGGAGAAAGCGAGCGGCATGCGGCCGTACGCAAACACCTCGGTTTCCAGCCCGCCTGGGCGGCTTTGCTGCATGGTCGCCAGCGCGGCGCGGCCCATTTCGAGCGGCATGACCCAGCGCCGCGCGCCCAGTTGCGCCATCAGCGCCACGCTGTCTTCGTTGTACAGGTTCAGGTGCGGGCCGGCCACGAAGGGCAGCTTGCCGTCGAGGCAGTGCACGGCGCCGATGTCGTTCGCTTCGATCGCAAAGCGTCCGTTCGAGGTGAGCTTGCGCAGGTTGGTCAGGTCGCTGCCCGATTCGAGCAGCGCCTGGGTCGACAGCACCACCTCCTTGCCGGCGTCGGCCAGCATGGCCGCCAGCGACAGCCAGTCCGGCAGGCGCAGCTCGTGGCGGCGCGAGCACACCGTCTCGCCGAGGTAGACGATATCGACCGCGCTGTTCGCCATCGATTCGTAAAACGCCATCATCGTCTCGCGCGGCCAGTAGTACAACACCGGTCCGAGGGCCAGTTTCATCATCGTGCCTCTCCTATTTCCATGAGCGGTGGTAGGCGCCCAGCGTGTGCTGCTGCCCCTCTGCCACCTTGTTCAGATCGGCCATCCAGGCCTGCCTGGCCGAGAACCGTTTCGGACTGGCGCGGTACTGGTCGATCGCCTCGCGCCACACGCGCGTAACCTGCGCCACGTACGCGGGACTGCGCTGGCGCCCTTCGATCTTGATGGCGCTCACGCCCAGTTCGATCAGCTGCGGCAGCAGTTCCAGGGTATTCAGGCTGGCCGGCTCCTCGATCGCGTAAAACTGTTCGCCGGCGACGTCGAAACGGCCCTTGCACAGGGTCGGGTAGTTGGCCTGTTCGCCGTCGGCGTAGCGGTCGATCAGCACCTCGTTCAGGCGCGACTCCAGCCCGGCCGGGGTCTGCTGCCAGCGTACCGCCTTGGCGGGCGAGCAGACGCCGTGCGTGTTGGGCGATTCGCCGGTGGCGTAGGACGACAGCGCGCAGCGCCCTTCGACCATCACGCACAGGCTGCCGAAGCCGAACACCTCGATTTCGACAGGCGTATTGCGCACCACCTGCTCGACCTGCGCCACCGACAGCACGCGCGGCAGCACCGCGCGCGCTATGCCGAAATGGCGATGGAAGAAGTTGATGGCCTCGTAGTTGGTGGCCGAGCCCTGCACCGACAGGTGCAGGCGCAGCGCCGGATAGCGCTCGGCGGCATAGCGCATCAGGCCCGGGTCGGCCAGGATGATGGCGTCGATGCCGGCGCCTGCGGCGCGGTCGATGGCGCGCCGCCACAGGGCGCCGGCCGAGGGCTGCGGATAGGTGTTCAGCGCCAGCAGGACCTTGCGCCCGCGCGCATGGGCGTAGGCGATGCCCTGCTCGATCGCGGCTTCGTCGAAGTTCAGGCCGGCGAAATTGCGCGCGTTGGTCGCATCGCGAAAACCGAGGTACACGCAGTCGGCGCCGTTGTCCACGGCCGCCTTGAGTGCCGGCAGGCTGCCGGCCGGGCACACCAGTTCGAACGGCGTGGCGCCGTCGGAAGAATTTGACATCATGTTCATTCGTCGTAAGGTGGGGGACTGCACTGTAGCCCGATGGCAGTCCGAAAATCTTTGACCTGCATCAAGGATTTCCGGACTGCGAAGCGGCGACAATGGCGCCATGCACAAACAGCAGGAGGAGACGATGGACACTATCGGCAGCTATCTCGAAGCCGACCATGTGCGTTGCGACGCGCTGTTCGGAGAAGCGCGCCACGCCGTGCGCAAAGGCCTGTGGCGCGAGGCGGGACACGCCTTCGCCACGTTTTGCCACGCGCTCGAAAGACATCTTCTGATCGAAGAGCGGATTGTCTTTCCGGCCTTCGAAAACGCCATCGGCGCCGCCAGCGCGCCCACCGCCTCGATGCGCAGCGAACACCTGCGCATCCGCGGCGTGGTGCAGCGCCTGTCGAACGCGCTGCGCGAGCGCGACACCGAGGCCTTTCTCAACCATGCCGACACGCTCGGCGTCGTGCTGTACCAGCACAGCGAAAAGGAAGAAGGCGTCCTCTATCCGATGATCGAACGGGTGCTGGCGCCGAGCCGCCACAAGCTGGTCGCCGCCATGCAAGCCTTCGGCGCGATGGACGACATGGCCAGCGCGGCATGAGCGCCGCCGTCCGGCCGCAGCCGCAGACCCACCACATCGACGTGCGCGGACTGGAGCCGCCCGAGCCGCTGGAACGGGTGCTGGAAGCGCTCGACCGCCTGCCGGAAGGCGACCACCTGTGCATGCTGATCGAACGCGAGCCGCGTCCGCTGTACCGCATCCTCGCGCAAAACGGCTACGGCCACGCCACCTCCGCCTTGCCCGACTACCTGTACGAGGTGCGCATCTGGCGCCGCGTGCCGGCCGCCTGACGCATGCAGCGCACACTCTCGCTCGAACAATCGCCGCCGCTCGGAGCGGTCCTGCGCTATTTCTTTGCCACCCCCGTCTTCGCGCTGCTGGCCGGCGCGCTGCTGCTGTGGCAAGGGGCGCCGGCGCTGGCCTCGCGCTGGTCGCCGTCCACGCTGGCGCTGACCCACCTGCTCACCCTCGGCACGCTGGGCATGGCCATGGCCGGCGCGCTGATCCAGATCCTGCCCGTGGTGGCGGGCGTCTCGCTGCCGCGCGCGCGCATCCTGGCGCCCGGCGTGCACACCCTGCTGGCAGGCGGCACGGCAGCCCTGTCGTGCGCCTTCCTGTTCTCGCAGCCATGGCTGTTCCAGCTCGCGCTGGTCCTGCTGCTGCCGGGCTTCGCCTGGCTGATCGGGGCGCTGACGCTCGCCCTGTGGCAGATGCCGCCGCCCGGCGCGATCCCGATGACGGCCACCGTGCGGCTGGCCCTGGGCTGCCTCGTGGTCACGGTCTGCCTCGGCGCGCTGATGGCGTGGACCTTCGCCTGGCCGGCGCGCGGCGCGCTGCTGCCGCTGATGCTGGCCACCGACCTGCATGCCTTGTGGGGCGTGTTCGGATGGGGCGGACTGCTGCTGGTCGGGGTATCGTTCCAGGTGGTGCCGATGTTCCAGGTCACGCCGCTGTACGACAGGCCGCTGCCGCAGGTGCTGGGCGTGGCGATCTTTTTGCTGCTGGTGCTGTGGACTGTGAGCGCCGCCGCGTTGCGCGCGCGCCTGGCGTGGATCGACACCGTGGCCGGCGCGCTGCTGCTGGCCGCTTACGCCGTGTTCGCGCTGGCCACCCTGCGCCTGCTGGCGCGCCGCAAGCGGCCGCAGGCCGACGCCATGACCCTGTTCTGGCGCCTGGCGATGGCCAGCATGCTCGCCTGCGCGGCGCTGTGGGCACTGCCCGATCGCATGGCGGGGGACGGCCGCACCCTGGCCATGGGCGTGCTGATGCTGGTCGGCTTTTTGTACTCGACCATTAACGGCATGCTGTACAAGATCGTGCCCTTCCTGGTCTGGCGCGAGCTGCAGGAACGCGCCGCCGAAGGCCAGCGCGCCCCTGCCATCAAGACCCTGATCGCCGACGCGGTGGCGCAGCGCCAGTTCTGGCTGCACGCTGCGGCCCTGGCCTTGCTGCTGGCGGCCTGCTGGTGGCCGGCGCAGCTGGCAAGGCCGGCGGCCGGCGCCATGTGCCTGTCGGCGGCATTCCTGCTGCTGAACCTGTCGCTGGCGCTCAAGCGCGGCTACGGCGCGATGAACGCCAGCGTATCGCGCGCAGCCTCGTTGAACTCGCTGACTTAAGATTCCCTGAATACAGAGCTGTACGGCAACACGACCGAAATAAAATGTTATATCGTGACGGCTGGCGCCGAGGTCCCTCAGCGCCGCTCAACGAAGTGGTATTCATGCTCGATCAACATTTGCCCGCCAATGCGCCGGCCGCCGCCCATCCTGACATCCTCTACGGCCCGGCGGCGCCTTCCCTGCTCAGGCACGACATCCTGGCCGACCTGCTCGAAGCGACCGCCCTGCGCGCGCCCGGCCAGCTTGCACTGATTTTCCGGGACCGCAGCCTGAGCTACGCCGAACTGGACACGCTGGCCGACATCGGCGCCTCGCGCCTGATCGGGCTGGGCGTGCGTCCCGGCCACATTGTCGGCCTGTGGATGATGCGCGGCATCGAATTGCTGGTCGCGCAAGCGGCCATCGCCAAGGCCGGCGCCGCCTGGCTGCCGGTCGACCAGGATACGCCGGCCGAGCGCCTCGCGGTTTGCGTGGAGGATGCCGGCGCCATCGGCGTCATCGCCAGCGCCGCCCTCGCCGGCCAACTGGCCGGCGGCGCCATCCCCGCCTGGTGCGCCGACGACGTGCTGGCGCCGCTCGCGGACGGCGAACGCCTTCAGCGCCGTGGCGACGTCTCGCCCGACCAGCCGGCGTACGTCATCTATACCTCCGGCTCGACCGGCAAGCCGAAAGGCATCCTGATTTCCCAGCGCAGCATCTGCCATTTCCTGCGCAGCGAAAACGCGGTCCTCGGCGTGCGGCAAGACGACCGCGTTTATCAAGGCTTTTCGGTGGCCTTCGACATGTCGTTCGAGGAAATCTGGATTTCCTACCTGGTCGGCGCCACGCTCTGGATCGGCCCGAAGGACATTGCCGGCGATCCCGAAACGCTGCCGCGCATGCTCGCCGCCAACAATGTGACCGTGCTGCATGCCGTGCCGACCCTGCTGGCCCTGTTCAGCGACGAAGTGCCGGGCTTGCGCCTGATTAACCTGGGCGGCGAAATGTGCCCGGAATCCCTGGTCGAACGCTGGGCCGCGCCGGGCCGCCAGATCTTCAATACCTACGGGCCGACCGAAGCGACCGTGTCGTGCAGCCTGGCACGGCTGGAACCGGGCCGCCCGATCACCATCGGCACGCCGCTGCCCAACTACGGCCTGCTGGTGATCGGCACCGACGGCCCCGGCTTGACCCTGCAGCCACGCGGCACGACGGGCGAGCTGTGCATTACCGGTCCGGGGCTGGCGGCCGGCTACCTCGGCCGGCCGGACCTGACGGCCGAAAAATTCCTCGCCAATCCCTGGTCCAGCGGCCCGCACGACGCCCGCCTGTACCGCACCGGCGACCTGGCCCGCATCGATGCCGATGGCCAAGTGCAATGCCTGGGCCGCACCGACGACCAGGTGAAGATTCGTGGTTTCCGGGTCGAACTGGGCGAGATCGAAGCCGTGCTGGCCCAGCAGGCGGGCGTGGGCACGGTGGCGGTGCTGCTGCGCAAGGACGATGGCATCGACCAGCTGGTCGCCTACCTGGTCGCGGCGGCCGGCGCTGGCGACGCGTCGGTGTCGGGCGCCACCCTGCGCCGCGCGCTGGCGGAACAGTTACCGGCGTACATGGTCCCGAGCCGCTATGAGGTCTTGCCGCTGATGCCGCGCTTAACATCCGGCAAGATCGACCGCAAGGCGCTCAAGGCCATGCCGCTGGCCGCGCTGCAAGCGGCCGGCGGCTCGGACCAGCCCGAAACCCCGGCCGAAGCGGCCCTGTTCGCGGCCCTGGCCGGCCTCTTTCCCGGCTTGCCGATCCGGCGCGAGGCCGATTTTTTTGCCGACCTGGGCGGGCACTCGCTGCTGGCCGCGCGGCTGGCCTCGGCCCTGCGCGCCGATCCCGCGTTTGCCCATGTCACCGTGCGTGATATTTATCAGCAGCGCCAGATCGGCAAGATCGCCATCGCCCTGATGGATGCGCCCGGCGCTGGGGCGCTTGAAGCGGACTGGAGCCCGCCGTCCGCCAGCCGCCGCTGGATCTGCGCGGCCGGCCAGGCGCTGGCGATTCCGCCGCTGGTCACCCTGCGCATGGCGCAATGGCTGGCGCCGTTTTTTACCTATCACTTTTTTACCGGGGAAGCGGGCGACTCGGTCGCGCGCGCCGTGGCGGCCTCGATCGGCGTGTTCCTGCTCGCCACCCTGCTCGAATTCGTCATCGCGATTGCGGGCAAATGGCTGGTCGCCGGACGCCTGAAGGCCGGTTCCTACCCGCTGTGGGGCTGGACCTACTACCGCTGGTGGCTGGCCGACCGCCTGGTCGAGTCGGCCCCGGTGTACCTGCTGAGCGGCTCCTCGCTGTACGTGTGGTGGTTGCGTGCGCTCGGCGCGCGCATCGGCAAGGAAGTGCTGGTCGGCTCGCTGAGCCTGCGCGCGCCCGACCTGCTCGACATCGCCGATGGCGTGAGCATCGGCAACGCCGTCAACCTCGAAAACGCCCGTGTCGAGCGCGGCCGGCTGTTGCTGGGCACGATTTCGCTGGGCGCAAATGCCTCGGTATCGTCCTACGCCGTCCTCGAAGGCAACACCTCGATCGGCGCCCTCGGCCACCTCGACGGCCAGGCGGCCCTGGCCGATGGCGCCAGCGTTCCGGCCGCGCGCCTGTGGGGCGGCTCGCCGGCGCGCGACCTGGGGCCGTTCGTGTCCGACCTGCCGCCCCGGCCACCGGTCACGCGCGGGCGCCTGGCGGGCGAAGCCGTCTTCTTTGTGCTCGGCATCTTGCTGGTGACCACGGTGTTCTTCATGCCCGTGTTCCCGAGCTTCGTGCTGATCGACTGGCTCGACGAGATGGAAGTCATGCCCTGGCTACAGGGCAATCAGGTGAGCACCCAGCTGCTGCGCTACTTCCTGCTGGCATTTCCGGCCAGCGCCGTACTGATCGTGCTGACCGCGCTGGTCTCGGCCGCAATCCGCTGGGGCGGCCTGCCGCGCCTGAAACCGGGGCGCTCCGCCGTGCACAGCAATATTTACTGTGCAAAATGGCTGGTGAGCCATATCCAGGAATCGAGCCTGAACGTCTTGCACGGCATTTATGCCACCGTGTTCGCCCCTTTCTGGTACCGCCTGCTGGGCGCCAAGGTCGGCCGCGACGCCGAAATTTCCACCGCGCTCGGCGTGGTGCCCGACATGCTGACCCTGGGCGACGAAACCTTCATCGCCGACGCCGTCATGCTCGGCGACGAACACATCGACGGCGGCTGGATGACCATGCAGGCGACGGTGGTGTCGCACCGCAGCTTCGTCGGCAATGGCAGCTATATTCCGGACGGCACGGTCCTGCCGGAACGGGTGCTGGTCGGCGTGCACACCCATGCGCCCGACAATGCGCGCATGGCCAGCGGCGACACCTGGCTCGGTTCGCCGCCGATCCACCTGCCGGCGCGCGAGCAGGTCGGCGGCTATCCAGAATGGCTGACCTACCGGCCCTCGGCGCTGCGGCGCATCGGCCGTACGCTGGTGGAGACTTTCCGCATCGTCGCGCCGCACGCGCTGGTGATTGCCGTCGGTTACACGGTGGTGCTGGACGTCATGCCGGCGGCCGCCGCCGGACTGTGGGGAGAAGTGATCGCCGACCTGGCGCTGGCCGGGCTGGTGTATGGGATCGGCAATTTTGTGTTCGTGCTGATCCTCAAATGGCTGCTGCTGGGCCGCTACCGCAAGCGCTCGGCGCCGATGTGGACGCCGTTCGTGTGGCTGTCGGAAGGCGTGACCAATCTGTATGAAGGCATTGCCGTCCCCAACTTCATGCGCTACCTGCGCGGCACGCCATGGCTGCCTCTCGCGTTTCGCCTGCTGGGATGCAAGATGGGGCGCGGCGTGTATCTGGACACCACGGACATTACCGAGTTCGACTGCGTGGAAATCGGCGACTACAGCGAGCTCAACGCCTTCGCCTGCCCGCAGACCCACCTGTTCGAAGACCGCGTGATGAAGATCGACCATGTCGCGATCGGCAGCAAGGTGACGATGGGACCGCGCAGTGCCGTGCTCTACAGCGCCAGGGTCGGCGACAACGCCCGCCTGGGGCCGCTGACGCTGGTGATGAAGGGGGAAACTATTCCCGCCGGAACCAGCTGGGCTGGGTGCCCGGCGGCGCCGGCGCGTGCCTGAGGTGCGCAAGCCGGGGTCAGACCCCGGCTTGATTTCCATCGAATCAATGCCCGACGTCGGCCTGACCCCGGTCAAACACGCATTGGCTTGACCAGGCTGGCCACCAGCGCATCGGCCAGTTCGCGCACGACGGCATGCCGCTTGCGCGCTTCCGAGCGCTTTTTCGACTGGATCTGTTCCATGTCCGGCTCCTGCACCGGCTCGCAGGCGAGCGCATAATCGCCATCCGCGCGCCGCTCGGCGCCGAGCTCGTTCCACATCTGGTCGTAGTCGGCCATCACCTTGCCTCGGCGAATGGCGCCGTGCACCACCCGGTTCGCGTTCCCGACCAGGCGCACGCGGCTGCAACCGAAGGCATGGCCCAGCTGGCGCACCAGCGTCACCAGCAAGTGCTTGGGCCGCGCGCCGTGCAGCTCGCGCGTTGCAGTGCGGATCGCTTCGAGCCCGTCGCTGCCCTTCGGCCCCTGGATGCAGCCGATGCACACGATCGGCTGTCCGCCTTCTTCCGCAAAGGTGAACGCCAGCGAAAACACGGGCACGCCGCCCTCGCACAGTTGCAGCACCAGTTCGCCTTCGCGTTCCATGGTGGAGACGGCGCGCAATTGCAGATCGTAGCTGCCGCCGCTTTTGCCTTCGACCGATCCGAGCGGCACGCCGGCGCGCGCGGCCGCGACGATCATCGGTCCCAGCCCCCGGCTGAACACGAAGCCGTAATGCGTTGCCAGCACACGCATGCGGGCTTGTGCGCACAGCACGTTGCTCATGTACGGGCGGTAAATCTTGTACAGCAACTTGGGCGAATCGCGCATCAGGTCGCAAAACACCGGATGCGCATTGAGCACGCGCAGCCACTGGGCCGTGACACGCCGGTGCAACAGCGCACGCGCATGCAGCTTGACGCGCTCGCGCCAATATTGCGATAGAGGCAAGTTTTGCGGCACACCCGAGCCGATGGTAATCGATGGTGTCAGGAAAAACGTCTCCAGCCCTCCTGCGAAAGGGCCTTCTTTAAAATTCATTACTCAACTCCGCTGACAATCAGAAACCTGCAAACGTTATTTCCAATAGATAACTAGCGTTGCAGGGATTGTCTATTGTAAATTAAAACACTGCAAGTAAATACATTAAATTTCCAGTGATACACATAATAATTGTCACGCGGGTAGCTAGACCGATTACAAGTTTCTATAGGGCAGTTCTAGTAGAATGGCCGTTTCATCCCGATCACTGGCAGGAATGGCCCCCGAAGACACCGCAATCGTTCCTCTGCCCCCATACCGGCGCCTGTTCGGCCCGGTGACCCAGGCCAGGATAGGCCGCCTGCTGCTGCTCTATCTGCTCATGCTGGCGGCCGGATCGGCCTTGCTGGTCCTGTCGCGCCACGACCAGCTGCACATCCTGGGCATGGGCCTGATCCTGCCCGGCGGCGGCTTCCTGGCCCACGCCGACCTTTGCACCGCCGGCGGCATCGGCCATCTGTTGGCCGCGGCCGCCGGCATGGGCGCTTTCGCTTTCTCCGTGCTGGTCTGGTTCGGCACCGGGAATATCCTCGCCCCGCCGCTCGTCTGGCTGGGCATGGCCGTGGGAGCGGCCACCATGCGCCACGGTGCCGTGCGCGCGTCCACGATCGAGATGGTGTTCACCGGCCTGGCGCTGGCAGGCGCAGCGCTGGGACTGGCCATGGCCGCCCGCTTCGCGCTGGCGCGCCGTCGAAGGACGATCGACAACGCCTGGCTGTCCGGCCAGGCCGGCCGGCTTGGCGAGATTTTCAGCGCCACCCGCGACACCGCCGTCATGCCAGAAATGTCGCTCGATCACCTCCAGCGCCTGCGCTTCGCCCTCGACCGCGCCCTGCAGCCGCTCGACCAGTTCAACGGCTTCGAAAGAATCGACCAGTTCCAGACCGCCGCCACGCGCTATCAGCTGAACTTCCTCGCCTACGGCGTGGCGCTGACGCAGGCGCGCTACACGCCCGCGTTTCGCGGCTACATGCAAGCGGCCCAGATCGCGCTGCTGGACAAACAGACGCAGCACCGGGTCTGGTCGTACTGGGGCCTGGAAAACCTGTGGGGCAACCTGCAAGCCGACCCGGACCCGGTCGCGCGCGAAAACATCATGTACACCGGCTTCGTGGCGCTGCAGATGGCGCTGTTCAGTGCCAGCACCGGCCGCCGCGATTTTTCGCAAGCCGGCCGCTTTACGCTCACCCATCCATCGGGCCAGCGCTACACGCATGACGCAAGCTCGCTGGTGCGGCGCCTCGAACACGAATATACGACCTCGCCCTACTACCTGATCGCCTGCGAGCCGAATTGGGTCTACCCCTTGTGTAACACCATCGGCGCCAGCGCGATCATGGCTTTCGACGCGCAGCACGGCGAACAGCGCTGGGCGCACCACGCGAGCGACTTCCGCCACAATCTCGAAGCCGAATTCCTCGATGGCTCCGGCCGCTATGTGCCGTGCAAATCGGCGCGCACCGGCCTGGCCCTGCCGGCCATCGGCGGCGCCATGCCGCTGGCGATGCCGTGCTTTTTCCTCAATGCGGTCGCGCCCGACCTGGCGCGCCGCCAGTGGCTGCTGCTGCGGCGCCGGTTGTTCGACAGCGCCGGCGCATTCCGCCGCCGCGCCTTCTGGCCTATCGACACGGGCAACTACGGCTTCTCGCGCGCCAGCGCCTACAGCGCCACTGCGCTGGCGGCGGCGGAACTGGGCGACAGCGCCGTCTACCGCGCCTGCATGGACGCGCTGGAAGCGGAGTGTCCGAGTGTGCTCAAGAATGGCGTGATCCACCGCCAGCGCGCATCGGTGTGGGCGCACGGCGTCGAACTGATGGCGCGGGCCGGTACGCGCGACGGCTTTCGCCAGGTGATCGGCGCTCCGCGCCCGGTGGCGGGGCCGCAGCTGGACGAACTGCCCTACCCCGCCATCCTGGTCGCCAGCGCCCATGCCGACGCAATGGGCCTGCGCGCGGTGCTGTACGCCGACGGCGTGCACACGATCGGCTTGTGCGGCCTGCAGGCAAACGGGCAGTATCGCGCCAACGGCGTCGCCGTCACGGCCGACGCCGATGACAAGGCCAGCGTCAGCATGGCGTTCGACGGGCGCACAAATCTGCACGTCGAAGCCCAAGGAGGCAGATAATGGCGTGCTGCGTCCTGTTGGCCGCCATTATCGGCGGCATCGCCGCAATCAGGTCGTGGCTGACCATGTCGGCGCGCCGCCCGGGCGAGGCGCAGGACTGGCGTTTGAACAAACCTACGGATACACCATGAACGAGACCAAAAACGTCGGTACGCCGCAGCGTTTTTCGCTGGCGGCCCGCTCCAAGAGCTTCGGCTATGCCATCGCGGGCATCGCCTTCATGCTCAAGACCCAGCATAACGCCTGGCTGCACCTGGCCGCCAGCGTGATCGTGGTCGGCCTCGGGCTATATTTTAATGTCAGCAGCGCCGACTGGCGCTGGCTGGTCGCCGCCATGGTGGCGGTATGGGTGGCCGAAACCATCAACACGGCGGTCGAATACGTGTGCGATGTGGTGTCGCCCGGCTACGCCATCGCCGTCAAGCATGCCAAGGACATCGGCGCCGGCGGCGTGCTGATTGCTGCAGCCGGCGCGGTGCTGATCGGCGCGCTGACCTTCTGGCCTTATCTCCAGAACGGTTAGGCGGGCAGGATGTCCAGTACCAGGTCGCCGGGACGGCACAGGCGCACGCCCAGCGGCGTGACCACGAACGGGCGGTTGATCAGGGCCGGATGCGCTACCATGGCGTCGAGCAGCGCATCGTCTGCCGCATCGGCCAGGCCCAGACCGGCATATTCCTTTTCCTTCGTGCGCATGGCGTCGCGCACGGACAGGCCAGCGCGGGAGATCAGGTCGGCCAGCACCGCGCGCGTGGGTGGTTCGGCAAGGTAGTCGATGACATGCGGCTCGGCGCCGCTGGCGAGGATCAGTTCGAGCGCGCGGCGCGAATTGCTGCAACGCGCATTGTGGTAAATCGTGATGGTCATGACAGATGGACGCGCGATGCGGACTCGTTTCGATGCGCCGATCATAGTCGAAGCGACGCATCGAGACAAGCCGGCGCCCCGCTCAAGCCATGGCGGCCAGCAGGAATACGCCGCCCGCCGCAATCGCCGCACCGGCCGCGCGTGCCGCACGCGTACCGCCCGCCGCGTAGCCGGCAGCCAGCAGCAGCGCGCTCGCCGCCAGGAAGCCCGCCGCACTGGCGGCGCCGATCAGTTCGCGGCCATGCGCCTGCCCGTGCAGCAGCGCGAAACCGGCCACCATCGCCACGGCCAGCGCCGCAGGCACGCGCGCGGCGGCGGCGACCAGCGCGCCGACAAGCAGCACGCTCGCGGCCAGCCCCGCTTCGACCGGCACGCCCACCTGGGCAACGGCGCCCAGCGCCATCATCAGCACGAACGCCGGCAGCAGCATGGCGCGGCCCTGCTGGCGGCTCCATACGCCCACGCCCAGCATCGCCAGCAGATGATCGATGCCGCCGAACGGATGCGCAAAGCCGGCCGCGAAACCGGCCACGGCGTCGTGGCCTTGATGGGCGGCGGCGGGCAAGGCGAGCAGGCACAGTGCGATGGCGAGTGATTTTTTCATGGTGGATTCCTCCTTATTTGGCATCGAGCAGGCCCTGCTCGCGGATGAAGGCCGCCACCGCCTCCACGCCTTCGCCGCTGCGCAGGTTGGTGAAAATGAAGGGGCGTTCGCCGCGCTGGCGTTTGGCGTCGTGCGCCATGATGCCGAGGTCGGCCCCCACGTGCGGCGCGAGGTCGGTCTTGTTGATGATCAGCAGATCCGAGCGCGTGATGCCCGGGCCGCCCTTGCGCGGGATCTTCTCGCCGCCGGCCACGTCGATCACGTACAGGGTCAGGTCCGACAGTTCGGGACTGAAGGTGGCGGCCAGGTTGTCGCCGCCGGACTCGATCAGGATCAGGTCGAGGTCGGGAAAGTCCGCCTGCATGCGCGCGATGGCTTCCAGGTTGATCGAGGCGTCTTCGCGGATCGCCGTATGCGGGCAGCCGCCGGTCTCCACGCCCATCAGGCGCTCGGCCGGCAGCGCGCCCGCGCGCAGCAGGATTTCCATGTCTTCGCGGGTGTAGATGTCGTTGGTGATGACCGCCATGTCGTACTGCTCGCGCATGCTCTTGCAGAGCATTTCGCACAGCGCCGTCTTGCCGGAACCAACCGGGCCGCCGATGCCGACCCGCAGGGGATTCGATGTCATTGTCTGTCTCTCTTTCGTCAATATCATGATCGGTATAACCTGCCGTGCTGCACCTCGTGCCGCATCGACAGCATGGACAGGCCGGGCGACCAGTTCGACAGGTCTTCGTCGCCCAGCGATTGCGCGCGCCGCGCCGCCTGTTCGATGTGCGGGCGCAGCGCCAGCAGCACGCGCTGGCCCGCCACCTGCCCCAGCGGCACCGACTTGACGCACACCAGCACCTGGTTTTCGGCCCAGGAGAACAGCATCGCCAGCAGCGCCTCCTCGTGCGGGATGCCAAGCGCATCGACGGCGCAGGCAAAGGCGGTCGGCAGCGATACGTCCGGCCCGAGCGAGGCCACGTCGGCCACGCCCAGTTCCGCGATCAGGCGCGTGAGCGAGTAACCCATCTGGATGGTCTCGGCGCGAAACTCGGCGCTGTCGCGCGAGGCCAGGAAGCGCTCGCTCCACAGGGCTACCGAGGCGTCGTCGTGCGCCTCGAAGGCCTTGAGCAGGCGCCAGAGCAGCGGCGCGTCCCACTGCGCCACCACCTCGTCGAGATGCCGGGCGATCCACGCGCGGGCGCTGTCGGCGTCCGTGACCAGGCCTGCGTCCAGTGCCGCCTCCAGCCCTTGCGAGTAGCTGTAGCCGCCGATCGGCAGCGCCGGACTGGCAAACTGCAGCAGGTGCAGCAGCGCGCTGGCGTTCATGCCGGCGCCGGATCGCTCGGACGGTGGATCTTCTGGCGCAGCGGCACCGGCGCCAGCGGATGGCCGTCGTGGCCGTGGCTGTGCCCCGCGCCCGCGTACGCGCCCGCTTCCGGTTCGAAAGGGGCGTCTTCCTGCACCACGCGCGCCCCCAGGCCTTCGACCATCTCCCTGAGCACCGGGTCGACCCGGATGCGCAGGAAGCCGTCGCCGATCTGCGCCTGCGTATGCCGGTTACCGAGGTGAAAAGCGCAGCGCGCCATCACCAGCGGCGTGTCGCAATGGACCGCGTAAGTCGGTTCGCTGGCGGCGACCACGCGCACCACGCGCTTTTCGGCGCCGCTCAATAACTCGCCGTCGCGCAGCACGCTGCCGCGCACCATGAACAGGGCGACTTCCTCGCCGGACGCGAGGCGCGCGCGCAGGCGGCACTTTTCGCGCTGGTCGTAGGCCAGCACCAGTTCGTCGTCGACGCGTTCGGCGTGCGCCAGCTTGGTATGCAATGTCATCATCGTTGGGCTCTCTCAGAACAGGAAATAGCGCTGCGCCATCGGCAGCACCGCTGCCGCCTCGCACACCAGCAACTGGCCGTCGGCGCGCACTTCATAGGTTTCGGGATCGACTTCCATGTAGGGCGTGGCGCCGTTGTGGATCATGTCGCGCTTCCTCAGGTGGCGCATGCCGCGCACGGGAATGAGCGTCTTGTTCAAGCCCAGCTGCTTGCCGATGCCGGCGTCGTAGGCGGCTTGCGAGACGAAGGTGAACGACTTTTTCAGGCCGCCGCCGAAGGCCCCGAACATCATCCGGTAGTGCACCGGCTGCGGCGTGGGAATCGAGGCATTGGGGTCGCCCATCTGGGCCGCCGCGATCATGCCGCCTTTCAGGATCAGCGAAGGCTTGACGCCGAAGAAGGCCGGCTTCCACAAAACGATGTCGGCGATCTTGCCCACCTCCAGCGAGCCGACCGCGTGCGCGACGCCATGCGTGATGGCCGGATTGATGGTGTATTTGGCGATGTAGCGCCTGACGCGGAAGTTGTCGCTGCGCGCCGTGTCCGGCGCCAGCGCGCCGCGCTGCTGCTTCATCTTGTGCGCGGTCTGCCAGGTGCGCATGATCACCTCGCCCACGCGGCCCATGGCCTGGGAGTCGGACGACATCATCGAAATCGCGCCCAGGTCGTGCAGGATATCCTCGGCGGCGATGGTCTCGCGCCGGATGCGCGATTCGGCGAACGCCACGTCTTCCGCAATGGCCGGGTCGAGGTGGTGGCACACCATCAGCATGTCGAGGTGTTCGTCGAGGGTGTTGACAGTGAAGGGCCGGGTCGGATTGGTCGACGACGGCAGCACGTTGTCCTGGCCGACGGCGGCGATGATGTCCGGCGCATGGCCGCCGCCCGCGCCTTCGGTATGGAAGGTGTGGATGGTGCGGTCCTTGAAGGCGTCAAGCGTGGACTCCAGGAAGCCGCCTTCGTTGAGCGTATCCGAATGCAGCGCCACCTGCACGTCCATGCGCTCGGCCACGGCCAGGCAGTTGTCGATGGCGGCCGGCGTGCTGCCCCAGTCCTCGTGCAGTTTGAGGCCGATCGCGCCGGCGAGTACCTGTTCCTCCAGCGGCCCTGGCAGGCTGACGTTCCCCTTGCCCATGAAGCCCAGGTTCATCGGAAAGGCGTCCGCCGCGCCCAGCATGGCGTGCAGGTGCCACGGACCCGGCGTGCAGGTGGTGGCCGCGGTGCCGGTCGCCGGCCCGGTGCCGCCGCCGATCATGGTGGTGATGCCGCTCATGAGCGCTTCTTCGATCTGCTGCGGACAGATGAAGTGGATGTGCGTATCGACCCCGCCGGCGGTGACGATCATGCCTTCGCCGGCGATGATTTCGGTGGCGCCGCCAATGGCCATGGTCACGCCGGGCTGCACGTCCGGGTTGCCGGCCTTGCCGATGGCGGCGATCAGGCCGTTCTTCAGGCCGATGTCGGCCTTGACGATGCCCCAGTGGTCGACGATGACGGCGTTGGTGATGACGGTATCCATGACGTCCGCATGCAGGCGCTGCGACTGGCCCATGCCGTCGCGGATGGTCTTGCCGCCGCCGAACTTGACTTCCTCGCCATGGATGGCGAAGTCGCGCTCGATCTCGATGAACAGCCCGGTGTCGGCGAGGCGGATGCGGTCGCCCGTGGTGGGGCCGAACATGTCGGCATAGGCGCGGCGGCTGATCGACGGCATCTCAATCGCCTCCGTGCGGCGGCAGTTCGCCCATCACCAGGGCGTTGAAGCCGTACACCATGCGCTCGCCGCCAAAGGCGACCAGTTCCACGGTGCGCTGCTGGCCCGGTTCGAAGCGGATGGCGGTGCCGGCGGCGATATTGAGGCGCATGCCGATCGCCGCGCTGCGCCCGAACTGCAAGGCGCTATTGACCTCGAAGAAGTGGAAGTGCGAGCCGACCTGGATCGGCCGGTCGCTGCTGTTGGACACCACCACGGTGCGGGTGGCGCGGCCGGCGTTGATCTCGATGTCGCCATCGGCCAGCAGGTATTCGCCCGGGATCATTGGCATGTGCGCTCTCATGGAATGGGGTTGTGGACGGTCACCAGCTTGCTCCCGTCCGGGAAGGTCGCCTCGACCTGGATATCGGGAATCATCTCGGCGATGCCGTCCATGACGTCCGCGCGCGTGAGGATGGCTGCGCCGTCGGACATCAGCTGCGCCACCGTCTTGCCGTCGCGCGCGCCCTCCATGATGGCGGCGCTGATCAGGGCCACGGCTTCCGGATAATTGAGCTTGAGGCCGCGCGCCATGCGCCGTTCGGCCAGCAGGGCGGCGGTGAAGATGAGCAGCTTGTCTTTTTCGCGCGGGGTCAGGTCCATGGGTCGTGGTCTCTTTTCTAGGTGTTCCAGATGCGCGGCAGCGGCGCGGCGCACCCGAGCAAGTGAGGGCGCAGCATCTGCCACACGCCGAACATGGCGCGGCGCGCGCTCTCGCTGTCGTGGCCCAGGTAGCGCGCCACAAAAACCGATTTGACCTGGCTGACGCCGAGTGCGGGATCGAGCGCGCGCATGGCGTCGATCAGTGCGCCGCCGGCCGGCGTGCCGATGCCGACCAGGGTGGCGCATACGCTGGCGCCGTTCAGTCCCAGGGGACTGTGCATGGCCGCGCCGCCGCCGTGCAGCGCGCCCTGCTCCCACCACAGCAGCTTGCCGCCACGGCGGATCTGCGTGTGCTGGGTGATGGTGCCGCTGTCGAAGGTTTCGCCCGAGGCGCGCCGGCCCAGGCACAGGATGTCGCAGCCGATGTAGCGGGCGTCGGCCGCCAGGTCGACCCGTTGTTCCAGCGCCACATGGGCGCCGTTGAAGAAAATGGCTTCCTGCGGCATCCATTCGACCGCCGCGCCGGCGCCGGCCTCGATCGTCACCGCCTGGCGCGAGACCTTGCCGTTGGCGCGGTACCATTTGGCGGCGCCGGGCGAGGTCAGAAAGGCGTGCGCGGCCGCGCCGGCAGCCACGTCGACCGACAGCCGGTCCCCACCCACCACGCCCCCGGGCGGATGGACGACGATCGCGTGGCAGATGCGCGTCCCTTCCGGATACAGCGGCTTTTGCACCCGCAGCGGTCCGCTGTGGACGCGCTCCATCAGGCGCGTGGTGCCCGCATCGTCGGCGAAGCGCAGCCGCAGGCTGGCTTGCCATGCGCTGTGGGTCGGTTCGGTCGGGTGGCAATCTCGCATACTACGACAGGAGCAGGATGCGTGCCAGCAGGCGCGGCACGTTCGCGGTGCGGCCCGCACGGCGCGGGGGATCGGGCGCACCGCCACGGCGCGCGCGCACCGCCATGGTGCGCTAGAACTTGAGCGCCACCGATACCGCCACCACGTCGCGGTCGACCTGGGTGTTGTACACGCCGCCCCAGACCGGCGCGTAGCTCACTTCCGCAATATAGCGCTTGAGGTATTCCAGGCGCACGCCGGTGTTCATCGTTCGCCGGCCTTCATTGAGAATGAAGTCGTAAGACCAGCCCTTCACGTCGTGTTGCAGTTGCGCCCATGCGTGCAGGTTCAGTCCAGGAGCCGCCTGCGCCATGCGCGCATCGACGCGTAGGCGGTAAGCATAGGCGCTTGGGGTCACGTAGCCATCGACACTGCACTGGCGGGCGGCATCGACCGTGGTGACGACGCAGACGCCGTTAACCGGACCGCCGCCGTACTGGTCGACGCGGCCGTAGCGCCGCACGGATGGATCGGGCAAGCCCGCGACATGCTTGACCACCAGTTCGCCGAGGGTGCTCAGGGCGACCGCGCCGATGCGCGGCCAATCGCGCTGCGCGCCCACCTGCAACTGCACGGTGCGATAACGGTCGTAGGGGTGGTACAGCGCGCCCGGGGCAATTGCATCGACGTCCTTGCGCAGCAGCGACGGAAAGGCGGGATTGAGCAGGGCCGGCAAGGTGTCGCCGGGCGGCAGTTGCAAGGGCTGGTTGGCGCGCCAGGCCAGCTCGCCGAACAGGCTCCCGTGCGTGCGCCGCTGCGCAAAGGTCAGCGCCGTCATGGCGATGCCGCCCACATGCTCGGTGAAGTAGCGCATGTTTCCGCCGTCCGGGTCGCCCGCGATCAATCCCAGGCCCTGGCGCCGCGCCTTGCGCACTCCGGGCAGCGGGGTGCGGCTGGTGTAGCGCGCATGATACAGGCCCACGTCCAGCGCCAGCGGCGCCGACTTCCACGTCAGGGCCGCGCCGTACTGGCTGTCGTCGCGCGGCGCCGGATTGTCGATGCTCTCGACAAAGGCGCCGCGCGCCAGGCGCTCGCGGTCGCTCGCCACCATCGGTCCGGCGAATGCCAGCTTGCAGCCTTGCGCCATATAGTCGGTGCCGGACCAGAAGGTGCCGCACAGGTCCAGCGTCGACGGCCGGAACGCCGTCTGGTAAAAGCCCTCGACGCCAACTCCATCGCCCGCCTCCAGGCGCGCGAACAGCATCGGCGCGGGAACCAGGGTCTCCTGCGGCACGGCATCGGCCCGCCGGCGCGCCGGGAAGTCTACCGCGTTGAGCGCAGCCAGGCCGCCCGGAAAACCGCCGCGCTCTCCCCACGACAGCGACTGCTGCCCGAGGCGCGTCAGCAGGCGCGCATGATCGAACTGTGCGCTGTGCTGGACGAAGGCGTCGCCCAGCGCCACGCCCGAAAAACGCGCCAGCCGCGCGCCACCGGCGTCGTCCAGCGGCTGGCCCGCAGCATAGCCGTTAATGCTGTTGCCCCACGCGCGCGGATGGTCGCTCAGCGCGACATCGTGCCAGGCCTTGATGCGCACCAGGGCGCTGACCTTGCCTTCAAACGCCCGCAGGTCCAGATAACCCTTGAGCGCGCGGGTGACGGCATCGCCGCGCCGGAAATTGAGGTTGGCGTCGTCGCTGTTTTGTCCTGCGCTGGCCAGGCCCGCCAGCCCGACCGCCTGCGCATTGTATGCAACCAGCATATGCGGGGCCGGTGCTTCGGTGCGGAAGCTGGCGCCGAAGCTGAGCCTCCCGCTGACCTGCGTCTCCAACGCGCACGCCGGCAGCGTGCCCGCGAACGCGACGGCCGTGAATGCGGCGTGCAACTGCCGACGCCTGGACCGGTGCATGAGGGACCTGTAGTGGATTACACGAAACCGCCGCCGGCAACATCCCGCTGCCGGCGCCCCGGTTTTAACTTTTGGTATATTTACAGAATTTACCATGCATCAGAGGCACTGTCACGGAAGCTTATTCACCCCACACATCGGCTTCGGTGAAACCGAGTTCGGCGAAATCCTGCGCGCGGTCGGCAGCCTCGCCACGGCTGTAGAATTCGTCGAGCTGCGGTGGCGCGACACAGGTCCCGGCGAGCATCGCGTGGACCTGGCCGCGATGGTGGACCTGGTGCTGGAACAAGTGCGCCAGCAGGCGCGCGGGCGTGTCGAGTTTGAGTCCGTCGTCGCGCAGGATGCCGACATCGCGCGCAAGCGTGGCCTCGTCGAGCCGGCGGCAGTAGGCGATCAGGCGCTTGTCGCTCAGCCTTTGCGCGGCCCACACCTCGGCACAGGTGGCGAACGGCTCTTCCGGCTCGAAAAACGCGGCGCAGTAGTCGGGATGCGGTTCATCGCCGCGCGCCGCGCGTTCGATGGCGTCGATGTAGAACCAGTCGACCGTCAGGTTGTGATTCAGGGTGGCTTTGATCGACGGGAAGAAGCTGGTGCGCGTGGACAGCTCGAATTCGTCCTGCGGCAGTTCGGCGCAGGCGCGCAGCAGGCGGTGATTGGCCCAGGCATTGTTGTAGGCCTGGGCGATCAGATAACGGAGAAATTGGTTCATGGTGTCGAAAGGTAAAGTGGCATCAGGTCAGGCAGGTGGGCCATACAGCACTTCGGCGCGCTGGAACAGGATCCAGGAGGTGGCAATGTATTTGTCGCCGCTGCGCGCGATGTGCCCCTTGTGGGAATGGGTAAAGCCGGCCGGCGCGATGATCAGCCGTCCCTGGCGCGCTTCGATCTTGCGCTGCTGGTAGTAGAACTCCGTCTCGCCGCCCTCCTCCACGTCGTTCAGGTAGAACTGGAACAGCAGCGCGCGGTGCAGGCTCTCGCAGCTGGGGTTCTGCGGATAGATTTCGGAATGCCAGTGATGGTAGCCACCGCTGGCCTGCACGTATTTTTGCACGTTGATCTGGCCGGCGCGGTACATCATGCGCATCAGTTCATCGATGTGGGCCACGCCGCATTCGTCGAAATTCTCCGGCGAGAGCACCACCGGCTCGCCTGTTACTGGATGCATGACCTGCGGCGACAGCGCGCCGATCAGCATCATGCGGTACTTGTTCATGTAGGCGCACAGGTGCTCGCGCACGGCCTGCATCAGGATGCCGCTCACGTCCTGCCATTCCTCGTGCGCGGAAATGGTCAGGTCGTAGCTGTCCTTCCTGGTGGTGTCGACGCCGTTGCCGGTCTTGCCGCGCATGACCTTGTCGCTGGCGTCGAAGCGCGCGATGACGGCGGCGCACTGCTCGCCCGTCAACGCCGTGTCGTATATCTCGATGAAGTCGTCCATCGTCGGTCTCCGGATCCGGTTTTTCTGATACCGGCATAGTACACAAGGTGCGCCGCCGGGTCACTAGCCGTCTTGCACGGCGATGCTCCATGCGAGCCCGTGCGGGAGCGCGCGCGGTCCGTACACGAAGTGCAGCACGCGCCGCCGGCTCTGCCCCTGCCCCTTGGAAGACGCGTGCAGCAGCAATGGCCGCATCACCAGCGCGCCACCGATGCCCGACAGGCAGGCCAGCGGCGGCGTGGCCTCGCGCATGGCGGCGGCATCCGGTTGCGCAAGCACGCCGGCGCGGTGCGATCCCGGCACCACCAGCAGCGGCCCGTCATCGGGACCGCAAGGGTCGAGGTGCACGCGCACGGCCACCAGTTTTTCCAGCACTTCCAGCGGCGGCTGCACGAACACCGTGCCTTCCTTGACCGACCAGCCGCGCAGCGCGGGCGCAGCGACGCGCGCCGCCACCGGAATGCTCAGGTCCTGATGCAGCGGCACCAGCCAGTTGCGGTCGGCGGATTTTTCGAAGTAGGTGCACTGCACGGCGAGCGCATCGGGATCGAGGAAGGACGCCAGCCGGGGATCGGCACGCAGTCGTGCTGCCAGCGCGGCGCACCACGGCTGCGCCAGCAGGCAGCGCGTGCCGCCCGACGCCGCCGCAGCCGGCTGCACCGCGTCCGCAAGATGCGCGCAGTCGGCCGCCGACAGCAGGTCGGGAACGAGCGCGTAGCCCAGTTGCCCGAACTGCGCCATCATTTGACGGCCAGGGCGTCCGACGCCATCGCCGCGCTCAGGAAAATCCGGCCGTTGAGCGCACCGGGCAGGTCGCTCGCTTTCAGGCGGTCCATGACCGGGCCCTTGACCTCGGCCAGGTGCAGGCCGATGCCGCGCTGGCGCAGCGCCAGATTCAGTTCGCCCAGTCCGAACAGGGCCGAGGTATCGATCGAACTGACCGCCGTCATCACCAGTACCAGATGGCGCGCGGCCGGATGCAGCGCCAGTTCATCCTCGATGCGGGCGTTGACCGCTTCCACGTTGCCGAAAAAGAGATTCGCGTCGATGCGCAGCATCAGCACGTCCGGCACGGTGCCGGCGGGATAACGCTCGATATTGCGAAAATGTTCGGTGCCCGCGATACGCCCCAGTACCGCGATATGCGGCCGGCTGGCGCGCCAGATCAGGGTGCCGAGCGAGAGCAGCACGCCCAGGACGACGCCGACGTCGACCCCGAGCGCAATCACGCCGCCGGCCGTCGCCAGCAGGGCCAGCGCGTCGCCGCGATCGTAGCGCCAGGCGGTACGCAAGGTGTCCAGTTCCAGCATGCCGAGCACCGCCACGATGATCGTCGCCGCCAGCGCGGGCAGCGGCAGCAGCGCCAGCCAGCCGGTCGGCGCCACCAGCGCCAGTGCCAGCAGCACGCCGGTAATGATGCTCGCCAGCGGTGTGTTGGCCCCGGCCGCGAAGTTCACGCCCGAACGCGACAGGCTGCCGGTGACCGGCAAGCCGCCGGTAAGCGCGCTGCCGATGTTGGCCACGCCCAGGCCGACCAGCTCCATATTACTTTGCAGTTTTTCCTGGCGTTTGAGCGCCAGCGTCTGGGCGGCCGACATCCCCAGCAAAAAGACCATGAAGCCGATCAGCAGCGCCGGTTGCAGCAGCGCGCGCCAGTGGGCGCTGGACGTGGCCAGGTTCAGGCCAGGCAGGCCGGCGGGCACCTCGCCGGTGCTTTGCACGCCCATCGCGGACAAGTCCAACAGGCTTGATAGCAGCATCGCGCCGAGCACCACCAGCATCGGTGCGAGGCGCGCGCCGATGTCGGCCGCCCCGGCGGACAGGCCCGCGCGGCGCAGCATTGGAGCCATGAATCGTTTGGCCAGCAGCAGCATGGCGATGGCGCCGCCGCCCAGCAGCGCGCTCGGCATGTGCACCTGCGGCAGCGCGCCGCCGGCCAGCACCTTGACCTGGCCGAGCGCGATGACAATGGCGGCGCCGATGGTGAAGCCGCTCATCACGGGACGCGAGAAGAAATTGGCGACGTAGCCGAGCCGCAGCAGGCCGCAGACCAGCAGCACCGCGCCGGAAGCGAGGGCCAGCTGGGCGGCCAGCACGACGTACAGGCCGGAACCGGGAGCGGCCAGCGGCGCCAGGGCGGCCGCCGTCATGAGCGAGATGATCGCCATCGGGCCGACCGACTGGGTCATGCTCGATCCGAACAGGGCATACAGGATCGGCGGAAGGATGCTGGCATAGATGCCGGCCACCGGCGGCAAGCCGGCCACCAGGGCGTAGGCCATCCCCTGCGGGATCATCATGAGGGCGACGACGATGCCAGCGCTGATGTCACCGGGCAGCGAGGCGCGCCGGTAGTGTCTTAACCATTGCAGCATGCCCACTTGATCTGTTTATCCTTTTGCCGGTGATGGCCGATTATACAGCGGCGCCGGTCAGGACATCGCCAGCTCCACGCAATTGCGGCCGGCGCGCTTGGCACGGCTCAGGGCCGCGTCGACCCGCAGCATCAGCGCATCCGCGCTTTCCTGGTCGGCCAGCTGCGCCACGCCGAGCGAAATGGTCAGCCTGTCGCAGCCGGCGATATCGGTCTGCGCCACCGCCACCCGGATCTTCTCGGCGATCTTGAGCGCGTCGATCGCGCTGGTATGCGGCACGATAATGAGGAATTCCTCGCCGCCCGAGCGGATCAGCGCATCGCTGGTGCGCAGCGTGGCCTGCACCACGCCGGCCACCGTCCGCAACGCCGCGTCGCCGACCGGATACCCGAACTGGTCGTTGATGGCCTTGAAGCGGTCGATGTCGAAGCCGATCAGCGCGGCCGGCACCTTGTACCTGCGGGCGCGCTTGATTTCCAGTTCGAGCAGGTGCTCGCCGTGGCGCCGGTTCGATACCCCGGTCAGCGCATCCACCGTCGCCAGGTGCGTCACGCGCCCGAGCAAGGCTTCGTTCTCGCGCGCCACCGCCGCCATGCGCAGGCCGAAGCCGGCCAGCTGCGCCAGCGCCACGAAGGAATCGAGTTCGTCGAGGCTGAACTGGCGCGCGCGCCCGAACATCAGGCACAGCGAACCGGCCAGCGCACTGCCAGGCGCGGACCCGAGCGGCAGCCCGACCACCATTTCCACGCCCTTGTCGACCAGCGACAGCGCCAGTTCCGGCTCGCCCGCCTTGGCCGGCGCATCGAGCAGCGCCATCTCGTTGCTGCACGCCGCCACCAGCCCGGGGAAGGCATGCCGCAGCGGCGACTGCAGCAGCCGGTCGCTGCGATGGAGCACGCGCGTCAGGTTCAGCCCCGTGGGCGAGTACTGCGCCTCGAGCTGCAGGTCGCCCGGAACGTCCATGCGAAACAGCGACGCATGCACGGCGCCGGCGGCGTCGCACAGGGCCACGCAAATCTGTTCCGCCACGGTGGTGAGGTCGTCGACATCGACCAGCGCCTGCTGCAGGCGCGTGCGCAATGCCAGCAGCGCGCGCAGGTCGTCCGGGTGCGTCACGGCAGGTTCGGTCGCCTCCAGCTGGGTCGTGATGGCGGCGCGCAGGTCGCCCTCGTCGAGCGGCGTGATGGCGTAGCCGATCGGGCCGAATTTCATCAGCGCGGGCAGCCAGCCGGCGCTTGAAAACGGGCACAGGACCAGCACCGGGGCTCCGGCGCGGCGCCCGATCAGTTCACCGAGGGCCTCCAGGTCGAAACTGCGGTCGAAGCGTTCGAGGTCGATGATCAGCAGGTCGACCCGCTCCTGGCCCATCAGGTCGGTGGCCTGCTCGCTGCCGTCGGCGATGAACAGGCGCGCGAACATATCGGCATACATACCCTGGAAATCGACCCGACGCTGACCTACCGGATTCAGAAAAAGTCCTATCTGCTGCGCCATCGAATCTCCCTTGAGCACCTAAAGCATGCGGATTAAATACGCAGTGGCAACATACCTTGCGTTCCGCCCGTCTCACAGTTTGCCATAAAGCACCAAACCAGCAAACACGAACGCGCGCGCAGTGTGCGCGGGCGCACTGTCAGCACCTTATCACGGTCGGATACTGCCTGATCTGACGGAGGAAGCACCATGGCAAATACAGATGAGAACGAACTGAACTCGCAGGTCGAGGCGGTGGCCGACAAGCAGCGCGCGATCCAGAGCAGGCAGGATCGCAAGGACGCGTCGAGCGACAAGAAAGAAGGCAAGGACCAAGGCAAGGACCAAGGCAAGGACCAAGGCAAGGAAGAAAGCAAGGAAGCCGTGCAGACGGGCGGGCCGGAGCAGCCGGCGCCGCCGCTGCCGTCGCAGCACCTGGTCAAGCCGGGCATCGAAGCGTCGATGGAACTCAAGCCGCGCTTCATGGCCGAACTCTACAAGGGCAGCGGCAAGCTGCAGGGCCAGGCCGCCATCATCACCGGCGGCGACTCGGGCATCGGGCGCGCGGTGGCGGTGCTGTTCGCGCGCGAAGGCGCCGACGTGGCCATCTTTTACCTGAACGAACACGAAGACGCGGAAGAAACCAAACGCTGCGTCGAAGCCGAAGGACAGCGCTGCATCACGGTGGCCGGCGATGTCAAGGACATGGCCTTCTGCCAGGAGGCCGTGGACAGGGTGGTGGCCGAATTCGGGCGCCTCGATGTGCTGGTCAATAACGCCGCCTTCCAGGAGCATGCCGAATCGCTGCTGGACCTGAGCGAAGAGCGCTTCGACGAAACCATGCGTACCAATATCTACGGCTACTTCCACATGGCGAAGGCCGCCCTGCCCTACCTCAAGCGCGGCGCGGCGATCGTCAACACCGGATCGGTAACCGGGCTGCAGGGCTCGGGCAAGCTGCTCGACTACTCGGCCACCAAGGGCGCGATCCATGCGTTCACGATGTCGCTGGCCTCCAACCTGCTGGACCAGGGCATCCGCGTGAACGCGATCGCGCCAGGCCCGGTCTGGACGCCGCTCAATCCGGCCGACCAGTCGCCCGAGAAGATCGCCAAGTTCGGGCAGAGCACCGACATGCGCCGTCCGGCCCAGCCGGAGGAGCTGTCGCCGGCGTATGTCTTCCTGGCCTCGGCGGCATGTTCGAGCTACATCACCGGCATCGTGTTGCCGGTCACCGGCAGCGTGGGCGGATAAGGAAAGGACCGGCATATGGGACGCAGTCTGTGGAAAGGCGCTATCAGCTTCGGGCTGGTGCATATTCCGGTCGAGATGTATCCGGCCGTCCGTGACAACGCGCTCGACCTGACGATGCTCGACCGGCGCGACTTCTCGCCGGTCGGCTTCAAGCGCTATAACAAGGGGAACAACAAGGAAGTCGTCTGGGACAATATCGTCAAGGGCTACGAATACACCGACGGCGAGTACGTGGTGCTGTCCGAGGAAGACCTGCGCCGCGCCAATCCCGAAGCGACCGGCACCATCGACATCCTCGCCTTTGTCGACGCCGAAACGGTGCCGCTGCTGTACTACGAGCAGCCCTACTACCTGGCGCCCGGCAAGGGGGGAGACAAGGTGTATGCGCTGCTGCGCGAAACCCTGAAAAAAGTCGGCAAGATCGGCATCGCCACGGTGGTCATCCGCGTCAAGCAGCATCTGGCGGCGCTGGTGTGCGAAGGAGACACCATCGTCCTCAATACGCTGCGCTACAGCGACGAGATCCGCCCCACCGACGAACTCAAGATCCCGACTTCCAGGTCGAAAAGCGCCGCCATCTCCGACAAGGAACTCAAGATGGCGATGGCGCTGGTCGAAGGCATGAGCGAGGACTGGGAACCGGAGCAGTACCACGACACCTATCGCGAAGACATCCTGGCGCTGGTCGAGAAAAAGGTGAAGGCCAAACAGACCAAGACCATCACCATGCCTGAAAAGGAAAAGGCGCCGGCCAGCAAGGGCAACGTCATCGACCTGGTGGCGCTGCTGCAGCAAAGCCTGGGTAAGCCCGGCAAAGGCAAGGCCGCCAACGACGACAGCGAGGACGAGACCGAGGACGAGAGCGAGGACGAGAGCGAGGAGGAGGACCAGGCACCCGCCTCCAAACCGCGCAAGGCCGCAGCGAAGACGCCGGCCCGCGCCAAGGCGCCAGCCAAGGCGCCAGTCAAGGCGCCGGCCAAGCCGGCGGCAAAGGCGGCCGCCAAGCCCGCAGCCAAAGCCAAAGCCGCGCCGGCCCGGCGCAAGGCCGCCTGACGCCAAAGGGGACGCATGGACGAGATGTTTGCCTTACTCGAATGGCCGGCAATGGCGATCAGCCTTGCCGCCGCATGGTGGATGGGATCGAAAAAAGCCGGCAAGCGCATCGTCGCCTTCTGGATGCTCATCGTCGGTAACCTGATGTGGATCGCCTGGGGCTGGGGCGAGGCCGCCTGGGCGCTCATTGCCCTCAACATCGGACTGCTGGTTCTGAACGTGCGCGGCATTCGCAAGAACGAGGATAGCTGACTATCCAGATCGATGTCCGATGAGCATGCGATAATGTCAACAACCAGTTAACAGGACATCAGCATGACATTGACTCACTTGACAGCGGCGGTGGTGCTGGCGGCAAGCTGCGGCGCGGCACTCGCCGATGCGACCGAGCAGGAAGCCATCCAGGCGCAGGTGGCGGCCGCCATGGCGTCGGCCGACTACGCCGCCGCAAACTGCCCCAAGCTGACCGTCGACAAGGAACGCCTGGAGAGCCAGGTCAAGCGCTCCGGCATGAGCGCCGACCAGCTGCGCGCGTCCGAAGACTACGACGATCAGCGCCAGGTAATCAAATCGATCGCCGGCACCGACAAGGCGGCCATGCTGTGCATCCTGCTGCCGAAGGCGCACGGCGGCTACGGCCGTGGCATCGTCGTCGTCAAGGACTGAAGCGCCCATGAGCAGCAAGGGCGCCAGGCACCTGTGCGCTGCGGCGGTCTACGTCGCCTTCCTGTCGTGCGCCATCGGCGCGGTCGCCCTGGCTAGCCCGTACGCGCTGATCTGGCTCATGCTGTGCTGGCCGGTGGCATTCATTTCGGCGTGGCTCATCTGGTACCTGGCGTTTTCCGGCATGCCCTTCAAAACCAAAGCCATCCGGTTCGGCATGTACGTCCTGCTCTGCGTCCTGACGCCCATCGTCGGATTCGCCAGCGGTGGCGACGCATTCGGCGTCGCCTTCATCACCACCCTTCTGCCGGCGCTGGGCATGTTCGTTGTCAGCTACCTCTTCCCGGCTCCCGCCAAGGTCGATTGAACAAAACTATTAAACGGATATATTTAATTGCCTTTGACTAATTGGTTGCCTCAACTACACTTCTTGCATCGAATCACCACTGAGGAGTTGCAAGCATGAGCCAGGACCAACAGATCACCACCGCATCCGGCATCCCGGTTGCCGATAACCAGAACGCCATCAGCGCCGGCCCGCGCGGCCCGCTGCTGCTGCAGGACTTCCACCTGATCGAAAAGCTCCAGCACTTCAACCGCGAGCGCATTCCCGAGCGCGTGGTGCACGCCAAGGGATCGGGCGCCTACGGCAGCTTCACCGTCACGCACGACATCACCCACCTCACCAAGGCGACACTGTTCGGCGCCGTCGGCAAGAAGACCGACACCTTCGCCCGCTTTTCCACCGTTGGCGGTGAACGCGGCAGCGCCGACACCGAACGCGATCCGCGCGGTTTCGCCGTGCGCTTCTACACGGAAGAAGGCAACTGGGACCTGGTCGGCAACAACACACCGATGTTCTTCATCAAGGACCCGATCAAATTCCCCGACTTCATCCACACCCAGAAGCGCTGCCCGCGCAGCAACCTGAAGTCGCCGACGATGATGTTCGACTTCTGGAGCAAGGCGCCGGAAAGCCTGCACCAGGTGACGATGCTGTTCTCAGACCGTGGCACGCCGGACGGCTACCGCCACATGGACGGTTTCGGCAGCCACACCTATAGCCTGATCAACGCCGCCGGCGAACGTGTCTACGTCAAGTGGCACTTCAAGACGCGCCAGGGGATCAAGAACCTGTCGGCCGCCGACGCCGCGCGCATCGCCGGCGAAGACCCGGACTACGCCCAGCGCGACCTGTTCGGCGCCATCGAACGCGGCGAATTCCCGCAGTGGGAAGTGCGGCTGCAGGTGGCGACGGAGCAGCAGCTGGAAGACTGGGAAGCGCGCACCGGCTGGAATCCGTTCGACCTGACCAAGGTCTGGCCGCACCGCGATTTTCCGCTGCACCCGGTCGGCATTTTCGAGCTCAATCGCAATCCCGACAACTACCACGCGGAAGTCGAGCAGGTGGCGTTTTCGCCAGCGAACGCGGTGCCGGGCATGGGCTACTCGCCGGACAAGATGCTGCAAGGCCGCCTGTTCGCCTACCACGACGCCCAGTTGTACCGCGTCGGCACCAACCACCAGCACCTGCCGGTGAACGCGCCGCGCTGCCCGTTCCACAACCAGCAGCGCGACGGCACGATGGCCGTCCATAACGGCGGCGCGGCGCAGAACTACGCCACCGTCAATGCGACCGGCAGCGCCCCGCGCGGCATGGGCCACGGCGAGCCGGAACTGGCCCTGCGCGGCGGCGCCGGCCGCTTCGACGGACGCGGCGTGGAAGACGACTACACCCAGGCCGGCAACCTGTTCCGCCTCCTGAGCGCGCAGGAAAAGCTGAACCTGTGCGCCAACCTGGCCGGTCCCCTGAGCCAGGTCAGCGACGAGATCCTGCAGCGCCAGCTGGCCCACTTCGACAAGGCCGACAGCGCCTACGGCGCCGGCGTGCGGGCCGCGCTGAACATCGGGTAAGCACCCGGCGCGCGGGCTCCTGCCGCGCGCGCGTCATTGCTTCTTGAAGCCCAGCTTCTTCATGGCCGCCGTCAGCGTTTTGGCGGCTTTGGCGTAGCCGTCCCACGGCGCGTTGCCGTGATCGAGCCGGGTGTGCACGTTCTTCACCGTCCACTGGTCGCCCGACTTGAGCGCGGCCAGTTCATCCCACCCCACCGGCACCGAAATCCCCAGCCCCGGGCGCACCCGCGCCGACCACGCGCACGCGGTGGTGGCGCCACGCCCGTTGCGCAGGTAATCGATGAAGATCTTTCCGACCCGGTTTTTCGGCCCGCTCTTGAACGCAAACCGGTCCGGCAAGGTGGCCGCCAGATGGCGCACCACCTCCTGCGAAAAATCCTTGACCGTATCCCAATCGAGTCCGCCCTTGAGCGGCACTACCACGTGCAAGCCCTTGCCGCCGCTGGTCTTGAGGAAGGACGGCAGGCCGAGTTCCTCCAGGAAGGCGTGCATCAGCTGCGCCGCCTCCTGGATGGCGGCCCAGTCGACGCCCTCGCCCGGATCCAGGTCGAACACCATGCGGTTGGGCGCGTCGTAGCTTTTGCCTGTCGCGTTCTGGGTGTGGAACTCCACCACGTTCCACTGCGCCGCCGACAGGATGCCTCCCACGCTGCCCACTTCGAGCATCGGCGGATGATCGGGGTCGAGCGCCTGGTCCATCTGCTTGACGCCGGGCAGTTTGTCCACCTCGGAGTGCTTCTGGAAGAACAGCTCGCCGCCCACGCCGCTCGGCGCGCGCACCAGCGATACCGGGCGTCCCTTGAGGTGCTCCATCATCAGCGAGCCCACCAGCGCGTAATAGCGAATCAAATCCAGCTTGGTGGTGCCGCTTTTGTCGTCAATGACACGTTCGCCGTTGGTGACCTTGAGCGTGGCCGGCAGCTTGCCCTCGGGCGCCACCGGTTCCGCCTTCTTCGCCGCAGCCCTGGCCCTGGTTTTCGGCTGCGCCTTGCTATCCGTTTGGGTGTGCATCGTATCCTCCATCTGTCTGGCGACTTCGCGCCGTATTCCTTTTGCCGGTTTATCGATGCGCAGGCCCTGGAACACGGCATGGCGGATCGACCCGGCACTGGTCCACGCGGCGAAGCTGACCTCCGCCACCAGCGTGGGCTTGACCCAATGGTGCTTGCGGCCCGCCACCGACTTCGGCGGAAACGGGCTCTGGTCCGTATCGAGGGCGCTCAACTTGTCTTTCAGGTCGCGCAGGGTAGCCTGGGTAAAGCCGCTGCCGACGTTACCGGCGTAGCGCAGCACGCCGTCCTTGTCGTGCGTCCCGAGCAGCAGCGCCCCGATGCCGGCGCGCGAGCCCTGCGGATCGGTATAGCCGCCGATGACGAATTCCTGGCGCTGACCGCATTTGAGCTTGATCCAGTCCGGCGAACGGCGCGTGACATAGCGCGAATCGCGCCGTTTGCCGATCACGCCCTCCAGTCCGAGCTTGCAGGCGGCCACCACCAGTTCCTCCGGATCGGTGCCGAATTCGGCCGAAAAACGCACCGCATCGGATGGCGCCTTGTCCAGCACCGCGCCCAGCAGCGCGCGGCGCGCTTCCAGCGGCGCGTCGCGCAGGTCGTGGCCCTTGAAATAAGGCGCGTCGAACATGAAATACACGATATCGGCCGTGCTGGCGCCGTCGAACGCCCCTTGCAGCAGCCCGAAGTCGGGGCGGCCGTTCTCGTCATGCACCACGATTTCGCCGTCGTACCAGCCGTCCGGCAGCTTGAGTTTGACCAGTTCCTTGTGCAGCGGTTCGAGCTTGTGGGTCCAGTCGTGGCCATTGCGGGTGATCAGCTGCACCTGCTTGCCTTCGATGCGCGCCAGCAGGCGGTAGCCGTCGAACTTGACCTCGAAGATCCACTCGTCCGGGTCGCCCGGCGGCTGGTCGACCAGGGTTGCCAGTTCCGGCGCGAGCGACGCCGGCAGCGCCGCCTTGCGCGCCTGCGCCGGCATGCCATGGCTGGCGTTTTTCCGGGCTGCGGGCGGCGCCGTCGTCCCGGCTTTGGGTTTGGCCCTGGATTTGACGGCCTTGGCGCCCGGCATGGGCAGCTTGCTGACGCTGTCGGGCATCTCGTCGACCACCGAAAACTCGGCGGCGGGTTTGGCGTAATCGTCCTTTTCCTTGATCAAGAGCCAGGGCTCCTGCTTCTCGCCCTTGCCCTTCATCCGCACCAGCACCCACTTGCCGCGCATTTTATGGCCGTGGATCTCGAACTTGAGGTTCCCGCTGCGGTAGCCCTTGTGCGGATCGTCGAGCGGCTGCCAGATGCCCTTGTCCCAGATGATCACCTTGCCCGCACCGTACTGCTTCTCCGGAATCGTGCCCTCGAAGCTCGCATACGAGATCGGATGGTCCTCGACGTGCACCGCCATGCGCTTGTCCCTGGTATCGTAACTGGGGCCCTTGGGTACGGCCCAGCTCTTCATGGTGCCGTCCAGTTCCAGCCGGAAGTCGTAATGCAGGCGGCTGGCCCAATGCTTCTGGATGACGAAGGTCAGCGCATCGGGAGCCGCCTCCCCGCCCTCGGCGGGTTCGGAGGTAATCGAAAAGTCGCGTTTGGACTTGTAGACCTTGAGTGCGTCCGGCATGGCGGCAACCTCTTCAATGTGGTGTTCGCCGAGTCTAGGACCAGGCGAGCCCGACGACTGTTCGCCAGCTAACCGAGCGCCGGCCTGGACTGATTGTAAGTAGTTGTAAAACGCGTCAACTGGGATGGAAGCGGGCGCGTTAGTGGCTCTGTAGCACCCAAGAAATGATCCACCATACAACCACACTGAGGAAACACCATGAAAAAAGTTATCGCATCGCTGATCGCCGGTCTGTTCGCTACCTCGGTTTTTGCCCAGGCTCCTGCCGCGCCAGTCGCTAAAGCCGAAGCAAAAGAAACGAAAGAAGTCGTCAAAGCCGACGCCAAAGCCGCCAAAGCCGAAGCCAAAGCGGACGCCAAGGTAGAAAAAGCGGCTGCCGAAGCCAAGGCCGACGTCGCCGAAGCCAACGCCGACGCCACCAAATCGAAAGCCAAAGCCCATTCGAAAGCCAAAAAAGCCAAGGCGGAAGCCAAAGCCGACAAGGCTGTCGAGGCCGCAGAAGCCAAAAAAGACGCAGCAATGAAATAAGTTGTTCCGCAGTGAGAAGAAAGAGACAGGCCCCCCCTGTCTTTTTTTTCGTCCCGCGCCCCCGTAACCGCCCCGTCCGTGTCCACCCCGGTGCCAGGTCTGACATTCGGACACGAACTCATCAATTCACCAGGCATCTATGCGGATTGGCTTGCCGTTTAGCATCCTTTCCACAATAAAACGTCCGCCATCACAATTTTTCACGGTCCCTAACCCCGTTTCGCCCTCCGCTCCGTTCCATACCCAATGCCGGCATGACCGGTGCACCGGAGCTTCCCATGATCAACCGATTCCTCACCCTCGCGCTGCTGCTGGCCGCCAGTCCCGTGACCCACGCGCTCACTCCCCGCATCATCGACCGCCCGCCCCCGCCGTTGATCCAGACAGTGGCCGACGCCAGGCCGATCGAGCTGCAGGCCTTGTCCATCAGCGCCGAGATCAGCGGCGGCATGGCGCAAACCACCGTGCGCATGGAGTTCTACAACCCGAACCCGCGCCAGCTCGAGGGGAACCTGCAATTCCCGCTGCCCGACGGCCAGCAGGTGAACGCCTTCGCCCTCGACATCGACGGCAAAATGCGTCCCGCCGTCCCCGTCGAAAAAGCGCGTGGCCGCGCCGTGTTCGAAGAAATCGAGCGCCGTGGCGTCGATCCGGCCCTGCTCGAAGTCACCCAGGGGAACAACTTCAAGCTGCGCGTCTACCCCATCATGCCGCGCCAGACCCGCACGGTGGAACTGAGCTACGCCGGCCCCTTGATCCGCAGCGGCGCCCATTGGGCCTACCAGCTGCCGCTGGCCTTTGGCGAGGTACGCAAATTCGACCTGGCCATCCGCGTTAACGATGCCGCGCAAGCGCCGCTGGTCTCCAGCAACGGCCACGATCTGCGCTTCGAACGCACGGCCGGCGGTTACGAGGCGCGTCTGCAGCGCCAGAACTACAAGGCAGAGCAGGAAATCGGCATCCGTACCGGCGCCGCCGCAGAAGCGCGCGTGTATCGCGAGACCCGCCTCGGCCAGTCCTGGTTCCTGGCCGAGATCCCGGTAGCGCCCACGCAGATAGCGCGCCCCCGTCCGCGCGTCATCGGCCTGCTGTGGGACAGCTCCGGCTCCGGCGAACAACGCAACATCCACCAGGAGCTGGCCGGACTCGATCACTATTTCCGTACGCTTGGCTCGGTCCAGGTGCGCCTGACGCGCCTGCGCGACCGCCCGGAAGCGCAGCAGGTATTCGAGATCCGAGGCGGCGACTGGAGCGCCCTGCGGCGCGCGCTCGAAAGCACACGCTACGACGGCGCCAGCGCACTCAATGACTGGAAGCCGGAATCCGCCGTCGACCAGTACCTGCTGGTCAGCGACGGCCTGTCCAACTACGGGTCGGCGCGCGCGCCGGTCCTCGCGGCGCACCAGAGCCTGTTTGCGCTGGTCTCGTCCATCTCGTCCGATGTCAACCGCCTGGCCGCGCTGGCGGAACGCAACCATGGGCAGGTGGTCAGGTTCGACCACGGCGCCCCAGGCGGCTTGACCGGGCAGCTGCTGTCCGCGCAGCCGCGCATCGACCAAGTCTCGGCCACCGGCGCCACCGATATCGAAGCCGGCGGCGGACGCGTGGAAAACGGCATGCTGCGCATCGCCGGACGGCTGCTCGACCCGGACGCCACGTTGTCGGTCACGCTGGCGGGCGGCGCCAAAAAAGAGACGGTCAAACTGCAGCTCGGCGCCGACAGCCCGCAGCATCCGCTGGCCGCGTCGACCTGGGCCTTGCTGCGCCTGCGCGCACTGGAAGCGGACCCCGAGCTGCATCGCTCCGAAATCGCGCGCATCGGCCGCCGCTTCGGCATCCCGACCCGCGAAACCTCGCTGATCGTGCTGGAGACGATTGAAGACTACGTGCGTTACGAGATCGAGCCGCCGCAGGACTATCTCGATACATGGCGCAAACTGAACGAACAACGCGGCGGCGAGCGAAAGGCAGCGCGCGTCAAGCACCTGGACCAGGTAGTGAGAAATTTCGAGAACCGGACAGCCTGGTGGAACACGAGCTATGCCCGCGCGCCGTCGAAGCCGGTACCGCAATTGCGCGAAGCACTGCCGGCGCCTGCGATGGCGTCTCCGGCGCCGATGCCGGAGGCGCAACCCGCCCCTGTCGCGCGACGTATCGAGATCGTCGGCAGCTCCATCTCGGGCAATCACCTGGCTGCGGCGCCGATGGCACAGTTCAGCAAGGAAAAATCGGCCGCCAGTCCAGCGACAATCGGCATCGGCCTGAAAAAATGGGTGCCGAACGCACCCTACATCCAGCGCTTGCGCGACGCCGATGCCGCCAGCGTGTACGCGATCTACCTGGACCAGAAGCCGGACTACGCCAACAGCAGCGCCTTCTACCTCGACGCCGCCGACATCCTGCTGGAAAAAGGCCAGCGCGACCTGGCCCTGCGCGTACTGTCCAACCTGGCCGAGATGGACCTGGAAAACCGCGCGGTGCTGCGCATTCTGGGGTATCGCCTGCTGCAGGCCGGCGCGCCGCAACTGGCGGTGCCGGTGTTCCGGAAAGTGCTGCGCCTGGCCGGGGAAGAACCGCAATCCTACCGCGACCTGGGCCTCGCGCTCGCTGCCACCGGCCAGACCCAGGAAGCGATCGACACGCTGTACGAGGTGGTCGAGCGCCCATGGAACGGCCGCTTCCCGGACATCGAAACGATCGTGCTGGCCGAGATCAACGCCATCGCCGCCGCGTCGCCCAAGGCGCTGGACCTGCGCCGCATCGACCCGCGCCTGCGCGCCAACCTGCCGCTCGACCTGCGCGTGGTGCTGACCTGGGACGCCGACAACAGCGACATGGATTTGTGGGTAACGGACCCGCATGGCGAAAAATCGAGCTATGCGCACCGCCTGTCGAGCGCGGGCGCGCGCATGTCGAACGACTTCACGGGTGGCTACGGGCCGGAGGAATTTTCGGTGCGCCGCGCAACGCCCGGCAAATACCGGATCGAAGCCAACTACTACGGCAACCGCCAGCAGGTGGTGGCGGGTGCGACGACCTTGCAGGTCAAGCTGTTTACCGCGTTCGGCACGCCGCGCCAGAAGGAGCAGGCCATCACGCTGCGCCTGAAGGACCGCAGCGAGACGGTCTTCGTCGGCGAATTCGACGTCAAGCCCTGACTTCCCGGGGGCCGGCGTCTATGGTTTGATCGCCGTGATCCGGTCCCGCGTTTCGGCGGGCACCGGATAATCGGGATAGGCGGCGCGGAACCTGGTCCATTCGGCCAGCGCTTCCTTATTCAGCTTGGCCTTGAGCAGCGCGTCGATCACCGACAGCCAGTCGCGCGCGCGCTTTTCATGCGCCTCGGGGCTATCGGGCTTGAACTCCTCCAGACTGTTCTTCGCCTCCCGCGCCGGCGCGCTCGGGCGCGCCATTTTCGCTAACGACGGCGCCACCTCGTCTCTCGCATCCGCAGCAGGCGCCGGCGGCGGTGCAGGCGCCGGCATCGCTCGCGGCGCTGCGGCCACCGGCGGCATGTGCATCTCGGGGACGGGATTGTCGCTGTTGTACCCTTGCGTCGATGGCTTGGACGCCACGCCGTCAGGGTCGCGCGGTAACACCGTTACCGGCGAGCTGGCCTCGGCTGACTTTTGCTTGATCGAGGAACCGGCAAGGTACACCCGCTGACGCTCTTGCGGCGCAGGGGCGGCGGCCAGCTCCGCCGGCGCTGGTGCCGGTGCCTGCGCTGGTGCCGGTGCCTGCGCTGTTGCCGGCGCAGGAGGCGCCACCCTGACGGCCGGCGCAGGCGCAGGCGCCGGCGGCGGCACCGCTTCGGCGATCGCCTCGGGAAGCGGAGGCGGCGCAGCCTGGGCCACCACCACCGGTGGCGGTTCCGCCATCTCGGCCAGCACGGGAGCGGCCGGCGCGGCGGCCATGCCCTCGTCCATCCGCGCCCCGCCGTCCCGGTACACCTGATGCCCGAGCACGCCGGCCAGCACACCGGCCGCAATCCCGGCCGGAATGCGCCAGCGCCGTCCCAGGCCGGGCGCCAGCCGGGGCGGCGCGCCTTCGATCGGCGCGTCGTTGGCCGCCGCAGGACGGGCGGCCTGCGCCTCCTGCGCCAGCCCCTCCTTGACGTAGCCGAGAATGGCGGCATCGAGCTTGGGACTGGAAGCCGGCTGGGTCAACCCTTGCAGACGGCGCGACAGATCGTCTTCCCCACGCAGGAAGGCGTCGAATTCCTCGTCGCTCATGTCATCGTTGTTCACTCAGGCTCCCTTCGCGCAGTTTGCGCATGGCGTAGCGCAAACGGCTCTTGACCGTTTCCACCGGCGCTGCCACCACGGCGGCAATGTCTTCGAGGCTCATGCCGCAGAACTGCTGCAGCACCAGCGCCTCTTTCTGCTCGCTCGGCAGGCCGGCAAGCGCCAGGCGCAGGCTGTCGCTCTGCTGCTTCTGCTCCAGCGCGGCCTCGGGCGAGACCACATCCTGCGCCGCATCGGCCAGCGAGTCAAATACGTCGCGGCCATCCGTGCCGCTGCCCAGTTCCGCCGCCAATAGCGGTTGCTGCTGGCGCAGCAGGTCGAGCAGTCGGTTGCGGGCGATCTGGAACAGGTAGGTGCGAAACGCGGCGTCGGGCTGATAGCGGCTGCGCGCATGGTGCAGCTTGATCCAGCTGTCCTGCACGATCTCGTCGACCCAGTCCGCGCGCGGCGAACGCCAGGCGACGAAGCGGTACAGGCCCGCATGGTGACGGCGATACAGCTCCTCGAAGGCGAGCAGGTCGCCATCGCGGTAGCGCAGCATCAGCTGCTCGTCTTGTAGGGTGGCGGGCATGTGCGGCCATTGTATGGCCTGCCCTGTGAATACGCAAATGCCGCGGCCCTAAGGCCGCGGCATTTGCGAATGGGACGCTGACGCGCTTACTGCCAGCCGCCGCCCAGGGAGCGGATCAGGGCCACCGTGGTGACCGCGCGGTCGCCGCGCAGCTGCACCGCGTTGCGTTCCACCGCCGCCAGGTTGCGCTGGGCGTCCAGCAGGTCCAGATAGCTGGAACGGCCGGCGTCATACAGCTTTTGCGCCAGGTCGGCCGAACGGCGCGCCGATACCACCGCCGCGTCGATCTGCTCCGTCTGTCCAGCCAGGATGCGCAGGCCGGCCAGGTTGTCTTCGACTTCGGCAAACGCCGCCAGCACGTTCTGGCGGTAGCTGGCTACAGATTCTTCCAGCACCGCTTCGCTGCGTGCGACGTTGGCCTTGTTGCGGCCACCGTCGATGACCGGCATCGACAGCAGCGCGCCCAGCACCCAGGAACGCGCGCTCCAGTTGAACAGGTTTGCGCCGCTGCCCGATTCGGTGCCAAGGCCGCCGGTCAGGCTGAACGACGGATACATCGCCGTTTTCGCCACGCCGATGCGCGCATTGGCGGCGATCATCGCACGCTGGGCGGCGGTGATGTCGGGACGGCGCTCCAGCAGGGCCGATGGCAGTCCGGCCGGAATGGCCGGCAGCAGCGCCGACTCCACCAGCGGATTGACGTCGGCGCTGAACATGGCGGCCGGTTTCCCCAGCAGCACAGCCAGGGCGTGCTCCAGCTGCACGCGCTGGCGTTGCAGGCCGATCGCCTCGGCTTTTACCGTCGACAGTTCGGTCCTGGCGCGGGCCAGGTCGAATTCGCCGATGTCGCCATTGTCGTAGCGGCTCTGGTTCACCTTCACGCTCTGGCTGCGCAGGTCGACCGTGCGCGCCAGGGTGGCCAGTTCGGCGTCCGTTTCGCGCAGCTTGAAGTAAGTCTGCGCCACGTCGGCCTGCAAGGCCAGCAAGACCGACTTGTAGGTCGCCTCGGACGCCGCGGCGTCGGCGTTGGCGGCGCTGACACTGGCCGCCACGCGGCCGAACAGATCGAGCTCGTAGCTGGCCGTCAACCTGGCCTGGTACACATTGCCCGGTGCGACCGCCGCATCGTCGGCCAGGCCGCGCGAGACGCCGGAAGTGCGGCTGCGCTGTGCGCCCATGCCGGCGCCAACCTGCGGCGAACGGTCCGCCGCCGAGATGCCGGCCAGCGCCCTGGCCTGCTTGACGCGCGCCGCCGCCACCTGCAGGCTGGCGTTGGCGTCGGTCGCTTCCTTGATCAGGGCGGTCAGGTTGGCGTCCTTGAACGCCAGCCACCACTCGCCGCGCGCCTGCCCTTCGGCCGGCTGCGCCACCTTCCAGCGCGTGCCGTCGGCAGCTTGCAGCGGCTCGGGCGACTCCTTGAAGCTGGACGGCATGTCCAGCGCCGGGGCCTTCAGTTCCGGGATGCTGGAACAGGCCACCAGCAGCAGCGCCGCCAGCAAGGGCGCGATGCGCCTGGTGATGGTTCTCTTCATATCGGTCATTACACTGCTCCTTCCAGATGCGCAGGCACTGCCACGCTCGATTTCTTTTCCATCTTCTTGGCGAAGGTACGCAGGATCACGTAGAACACCGGCGTCAGGAACAGGCCGAAGAAAGTCACGCCCAGCATGCCGCCGAAGACCGCCACGCCCATCGCATGGCGCATTTCGGCGCCTGCACCGCTCGAGAACACCAGGGGCACCACGCCCATGATAAAGGCGATCGACGTCATCAGGATCGGACGCAGACGCAGGCGGCACGCTTCCAGCGCGGCTTCGACGACGGTGCGGCCATGGTCTTCAAGTTCGCGGGCGAATTCGACGATCAGGATCGCATTCTTCGAGGCCAGCCCCACCAGCACGAACAGCGCGATCTGGGTAAAGATGTTGTTATCGCCTCCGGTCAGCTTGACGCCGATCAGCGCGCACAGGATCGACATCGGCACGATCAGGATCACGGCCAGCGGCAGGGTCCAGCTTTCGTATTGCGCCGCCAGCACCAGGAACACCAGCAGTACGCACAGCGGGAACACCAGCACCATCGTATTACCGGACAGGATCTCCTGGTAGGTCAGTTCGGTCCATTCGTACGACACGCCTTTCGGCAGCGTTTCGGCGACGATCTTTTCCAGCGCGGCCTGGGCCTGGCCGGACGACACGCCGGGAGCCGGGCCGCCGTTCATGTCGGCGGACACGTAGGCGTTGTAGCGCTGCACGCGGTCCGGACCATACGTGTCCTTGATGCGCATCAGCGACGACAACGGAATCATTTCGCCCTTGTCGTTACGGACCTTGAGCTGGGCGATCTGGTCGGCGTGCGAACGGAACGGCGCATCGGCCTGCACGCGCACCTGGTAGGTACGGCCGAACTGGTTAAAGTCGTTGACATACAGCGAGCCCAGATTGATCTGCAAGGTCTGGTAGATCGTCGTCAGCGGCACGCCGAGCTGCTTGGCCTTGACCTTGTCGACGTCGGCGAACAGTTGCGGCACATTGATCTGGAAGCTGGAGAAGATGCCCGCCAGTTGCGGATCCTGCCACGCTTTCATCTGCACCGCCTGGGTGGCCTTGTACAACTCGTCGTAGCCCACGTTGCCGCGGTCTTCGATCATCATCTTGAAGCCGCCCACGGTACCGAGGCCGTTGACCGGCGGTGGCGGGAACACCATGATGAAGGCGTCCTGGATGGCGCCCAGGCGCTTGTTTACTTCCGCCGCGATCTCGGGACCGGACATGCCTTTTCCTGTGCGCTGCTCGAAGGACTTGAGCGTGACGAACACGATGCCGGCGTTAGGCGCATTGGTGAAGTCGTTGATCGACAGGCCGGGGAAGGCAATCGACGATTCCACGCCAGGCACCTTGGCCACGATGTCGGACATCTGGCGAATCACGGCATCGGTGCGGTCCAGCGAGGCCGCGTCGGGCAGTTGGGCGAAGCCGACCAGGTACTGCTTGTCCTGCGCCGGCACGAAGCCGCTCGGTACCGCCTTGAACATGAACACGGCGGCAACCGCCAGCACGGCGTACACCATCAGCGAGATGCCCTTGCGTTTCAGGACCACGTTGACGCCGCCTTCATACTTGGTCGATGCGCGGCCGAAGAAGCGGTTGAACCAGGCGAAGAAGCGGCCGAACAGCTTGTCCATCACGCGGGTCAGGCCATCCTTCGGCGCATGGTGCGGTTTCAGCAGGGCGGCGGCCATGGCCGGCGACAGGGTCAGCGAGCTGAATGCCGAAATCACGGTCGAAATGGCGATCGTCAGCGCGAACTGGCGGTAAAACTGGCCCGACAGGCCGGCCACGAAGGCGATCGGCACGAACACGGCGCACAGGACCAGGGCGATGGCGATAATCGGACCGCTCACCTCTTTCATTGCCTGCACCGTGGCGTCGCGCGGCGTCAGGCCGGCTTCGATATTGCGTTCCACGTTTTCCACCACCACGATGGCGTCATCGACCACGATACCGATCGCCAGCACAAGGCCGAACAGCGACAGGGTATTGATCGAAAAGCCGAAGCCCAGCATCACAGCAAAGGTGCCGATGATCGATACCGGTACGGCCAGCAGCGGAATGATCGATGCGCGCCAGGTTTGCAGGAAGATGATCACGACCAGCACCACCAGCGCCACCGCTTCGAGCAGGGTGTGGATGACGGATTTGATCGATGCGCGCACGAACTGGGTCGGGTCGTATTCCACGCTGAAGTCGACGCCTTCCGGGAAGTCCTTCTTCAGTTCCGCCATCTTGGCGCGCACGTCGGCCGACAGTTGCAGGGCGTTGGCGCCCGGCGCTTCGAAGATACCGATGGCGGCGGCCGACTTGTTGTTCAACAGCGCGCGCAGGGAGTACGAGTTCGATCCCAGCTCGATCCGGGCCACATCCTTCAGGTGCGTAATGGCGCCGTCGGACCCGGTACGCACGATGATGTCGCCGAACTGCTCGGTCGATGTCAGGCGGCCCTGGGTGTTGACGGTCAGCTGGAACTCGGAGCCTTTGGACGGCGAGGCGCCGATCACGCCGGCGGCAACCTGCACGTTCTGCTCGCGCACGGCGGCCACCACGTCGGACGCGGTCATGCCGCGCGCCGCGACTTTCTGCGGGTCGAGCCAGATGCGCATGGCGTAGTCGCCCGCGCCGAACAGCTGGGTGTCGCCCATGCCGGGGATACGTGCCAGCTGGTCCTTCACGTTCAGCACCGCGTAGTTACGCAGGTAGACGTCGTCGTACCGGCCGGTCGGCGACACCAGGTGCACCACCATGGTCAGGTTGGGCGAGCTCTTGACCGCCGTCACGCCGATCTGGCGCACTTCCTCGGGCAGTCGCGGCAAGGCGCGCTGGATGCGGTTCTGCACCTGCGACTCGGCCTGCTCGACATCGGTGCCGACCTTGAACGTCACGGTCAGCATCAGCGAGCCGTCCGAGGTGTTCTGCGACGACATGTAGAGCATGTTTTCGACGCCGTTGATCTGTTCTTCCAGCGGGGCGGCGACGGTTTCGGCGATCACTTTCGGGTTCGCGCCAGGGTACTGGGCACGCACCACGACCGATGGCGGCACCACGTCAGGGTATTCGGAGATCGGCAGTGCAAAAATCGACAGCAGGCCGGCCACGAATATGATGATCGACAGGACGGCCGCGAAAATCGGCCGGTCGATGAAAAATCGTGAAAAGTTCATGTGAATTATTCCTTGGTTTTAGCCGATGCGTCGGCAACCTTGAGTTCTGTTTTGGCTTCGGCCGCTTTGGCTTCCGGCGCTTTGTCGCCCTCGGCCTTGGCCTGCGCGGCCTTGCTATCCTGGTCCATCGGCACGATCGACGCCGTCACCGGTGCGCCCGGCTGCACGCGCTGCAAGCCGTTGATGACGATTTTTTCGCCCGGCTTGACGCCGCTGCGCACCACGCGCAGGCCGTCCACGCTCGGTCCGAGGACCACGGCGCGGTATTCGGCCTTGCTGTCGGCGCCGATCACGTAGACGAACTTGCGGTTCTGGTCCGTGCCGACGGCGCGGTCGTTGATCAGGATCGTCTTGGCCTGGTTGCCTTCGCCGCCGCCGAGCTGGACCCGTGCGAACAGGCCCGGTACGAGGGTGTTGTCGGTGTTGTCGAACATGGCGCGCATGCGCACGCTGCCGGTTGCCGTATCGAGGCGGTTGTCGATGAATTCGAGCTTGCCTTCGTGCGGGAAGCCGCTCTCGTTGGCCAGGCCGATCTTGACCGGCACGGTGCTGCCCTTCTGCGCCACGCGGCCGACGCGCAGGTAGGTGTCTTCGTCGCCGTCGAAGGTCGCGTAGATCGGATTGCTCGATACCACCGAGGTCAGGATCACGGCGCCGTCGACCAGGTTACCGGTGGTGACTTCGGCCTTCGAGACGCGCCCGCCGATCGGCGCCTGCACATTGGTGTAGCTCAGGTTCAGGCGCGCCGCTTCGAGCGAGGCCTGGGCCGCGCGCACATTGGCGTCCAGTTCCTTCAGGCCCGAGGCCTTCTCGTCGAATTCGCGCTGCGCGATCGCCTTGTCGCCCAGCAGGCGCTCGGCGCGGGCCAGTTCCAGCTTGGCCAGGTCGGCGCGCGCGCGGGCCGAGCTGACCGCCGCTTCGGCGCGATTGGCTTCGGCCTGGTACGGACGCGGATCGATCACGAACAGCACATCGCCCTTCTTGACCACGCTGCCCGGCTTGAAGTTGACCGCCGTGATAAAGCCGTTCACGCGCGCCCGGATGTCGACGCGGTCGACCGCTTCCAGCCGGCCCGAGAATTCCTGGGTCTCGTTGACCGCGCGTTCGATGACGGTGGCGGCGGTGATCGGCGGCCCGGCGGGAGCGGCTGGCTGGGCCTTGCTGTTCGCGTCTTCGCAACCCGCCAGCGACAAGGCCGCCAGTCCCGCCAGGGCCATCGCGGCCGCGAGCGGGCGGGCGAAGGTCATTAATCGATTAGTGGTTTTCATTTTTTTCCTCTTATTGATGAAAATGATTAATAAATCAGGCGTTGAACGGGCTGGCGTTGGCCTGCCCGCGACCTGCGGTATTGCGATATTGCAAAAATGGCAAAAAAATGGCGAAAAGGGTCCGTACGCTGCGGCGAGGGTCTCTCAGCGCAGCTGCACGGGGGTAAGCGGTATGGAGCTAACGGGTACTACAGCTGAAGCCTTACGTCAGGGGCGGCACCGGAGGACACTCCAGGCCATGCAAAAAACTGCCGATTTCGTGGAGGGCCACGGCCTTGCAGGCGCACTCGTTGCGCGCGGCCGTGTCGTCCAGGGGCGCCGCCGCCATGCGCTTGACGGTCGTCGTCACGCCGCAGGTGGCCAGCTTGGCGCCGTATTGTTCAGCCTCGTCGCGCAATGGATCGTCTTCGGCGGACAGGATCAGCGCGGGCGGCAGGTTTTTCAGGCGGCTCGATTGCAGCGGCGACGCGTACGGGTGGGTGCGGTCGGCCGCATTCGGCAGATACCCGCGATAGCTGGCGGCGCACTTGACGGCCACCCCGGCCAGGCTCACGTCCTGCGGAATCTCGCGCATCGAACAGGTGGACAGGCCCGGATCGAGCATCGGCATGATCAGGATCTGGCCCACCAGCGCCGGCCCGCCGCGGTCGCGCGCCATCAGGGTACACACGGCGGCAAGGTTAGCGCCCGCCTCGATGCCCGACACCAGCAGGCGCTTGCCGCTCCATCCCAGCTTGGCCTTGTGCTTCTTGGCCCAGGCCAGCACCGCGTGCGCATCCTCGGCGGCGGCGGGAAACGGGCGCTCGGTGGCCAGGGTGTAGCGCGATGCCAGCACCAGGTGCTGGGTCGAGCAGCTGGCCAGGTGGCGCAGGAATTCGTCCGCCTCATCGAGGTCGCCGCCGATAAAGCCGCCGCTGTGGAAGAACACGATCAAGCCATCTTTCTTGGCGCCGGCGTCGCCGCCGGAATACAGACGCGCAGCCAGCGGGCCTTCGGCCCCCGCAACCTCAAGGTCGCGGATCTTCAACTGCACTGGCGCGTCCTGGACACTCATGGCGCCTCCGCCAGTTCTTCTTCGCCATCGGCCACCAGCGCGGTGCCGAACAGGTCATGTGCGAGTGCATCAAAACCGATGCTCTCGGCACTTGCCGCCTGCGGGAAGCGGTCGGACAAGGCGGTACCCGTCAGCGTCAGCATCGCCATCGCGATTGTCACGATCATCATGATTGCTTTTTGATAACGCATAATAGTAGCCCTTTCCTTCCCGTTGTCCCGACATCCTTTGATGCAGTACGAGCACTTTAAACTTGATCTACAATCTGATAAAGAGGGCAAGAGCGAATTGATTGTTCAACTTTCTGAACAATACGGAGATATATGAATAAATTACAAGCCATGGAAGTGTTTGTGCAGGTGGTCGACGCCGGCGGCTTTACGCGCGCGGCGGAAAGCATGCAGCTGCCCAAGGCGACCGTCTCGACCCTGGTCCAGGGACTCGAACAGGCGCTCGAAGTCAAATTGCTGCACCGCACAACACGCCATGTCAGCGTCACCGCCGACGGCGCCGCCTATTACGAGCGCTGCCTGCGCATTCTGTCGGACGTGCGCGAAGCCGAGGAATCGCTCTCGCGCAACCGCGCCAATCCGAGCGGGCGGCTGCGGGTGGACGTATCGAGCGGGATCGCCAACGACATCCTGCTGCCGGCGCTGTCCGATTTTTTCGTGCGCTATCCCGACATCCGCCTCGATCTCGGGATCGGCGACCGCCCCGTGGACCTGATCGAAGAAGGTGTCGACTGCGCCATCCGGGGCGGCAACCTGCCCGATTCGGCGCTGATCGCGCGCCGCGTCGGCGTGCTGCACTTCGTCACCTGCGCCACCCCGGGCTACCTGAACCAGCACGGGCGGCCCACCCACCCGAACGACCTGTCCAGCCACCGCTGCATCAACTACTTCTCCACCAAGACCGGCAAGATCTACGACTGGGACTTCATCCGCGGCGATGAAGTGATCAACATCGCGGCGCCGGCCTGCCTGGCGGTGAACGACTCCACCGCCTACCTGACGGCCGGCATGCAGGGGCTCGGGCTGATGCAGATGTCGAGCTTCATGGTCGACCAGATGGTCGCCGCCGGCAAGCTCGAAATCGTGCTCCCCGACTGGACCAGCACCCCGCTGCCGATCAACGTGGTCTACCCACAGAACCGCCACCTGTCGGCCAAGGTGCGCGTTTTCGTCGAATGGGTCGCCGACCTGTTCCTCACCCATCCGTTCCTGCAACTGCAAAGGCCCTGATATGCACAGCATCGTCTTCCTCGACCGCGACAGCCTGATGGCCGACGTGCGCCGCCCCGGTTTCGAACACACCTGGCGCGAACATGGCGCGACAAGCGCCGGCCAGGTGGTCGAACGCCTGCGTGGCGCCACCATTGCGATCACCAACAAGGTGCCGCTGCGCGCGGCCGACATCGCACAGCTGCCGGAGCTGAAGATGGTGGCGGTGGCGGCGACCGGCACCGACAACGTCGATCTCGACGCCTGCCGCGCGCGCGGCATCGTGGTCTCGAACATCCGCAATTACTCGCTGGTGTCGGTGCCGGAGCACTGTATCGGCCTCATTCTCGCCCTGCGGCGCAAGCTGAAGGCGTATTGCGCGGATGTGGATGCGGGTCGCTGGCAGGCGTCGTCCCGATTCTGCCTGCTCGATCATCCCATCGGCGACCTGGCCGGCAGCCGGCTCGGCATCGTCGGCTACGGCGCGCTGGGCAAGAAGGTGGCGCTGCTCGGGCGCGCTTTCGGGATGCGTGTGAGCGTGGTATCGCGCTCGCCGGTGGACGACCCGGATGTCGATGTGGTCACGCTCGACGAGCTGCTGGCGACCTGCGACGTGGTCAGCCTGCACCTGCCGTTGACCGCGCGAACGGCCAACATGATCGGCGCGCGCGAGCTGGCCCGCATGAAGCGCGGCGCGCTCCTGATCAACACCGCGCGCGGCGGCCTGGTGGACGAGGCGGCGCTGGCGGCCGCGCTGAGCGACGGCACGCTCGGCGGGGCCGGCTTCGACGTTTTGAGCGAGGAGCCGCCCGCACCGGACAACCCGCTGCTGGCGCTGCGGCTGCCGAACTTCATCCTGACGCCCCATGTGGCCTGGGCCAGTGCCGGCGCCATGCAGACCCTGGCCGACATGCTGATCGATAACGTGGAAGCCTTCGACGCCGGCCAGCCGCGCAACGTCCTCTAGAACGTCCCGGGGAGCAGGATGTTCCTGTCCACGTCGTTCACATCGCGCAGGCCGCAAAACGCCATCGTCAGATCGAGCTCGTTGCGGATGATCTCCAGGCACCTGGTGACACCCTGCTCGCCCATCGCACCGAGGCCATAGAGGAAGGGCCGGCCGATGTACACGCCCTTGGCGCCAAGGGCCAGCGCGCGGATCACATCCTGCCCCGAGCGCACCCCGCCATCCATATGCACCTCGATGCGCTTGCCCACCGCCTCCACGATGGCCGGCAGCGCGCCAATGCTCGACTGCGCGCCATCGAGCTGGCGTCCGCCATGGTTCGACACGATCAGCGCGTCGGCGCCGGAATCGCGCGCCAGGCGCGCATCCTCCGCGTCCATGATGCCCTTGATGATCAGCTTTCCGCCCCAGCGCCGCTTGATCCACTCCACATCGGCCCACGACAGCGCCGGGTCGAACTGCTGCGAGGTCCACGCCGACAGGGAGGACATGTCCGACACGTCGCTCGCATGGCCGACGATATTGCCGAATCCGCGCCGTGGCGTGCGCAGGATGCCCATGCACCAGCGCGGCTTGGTCATCAGGTTGACGATGTTCGCCAGCGTCATCTTGGGCGGGGCCGTCATGCCATTGCGCAGATCCTTGTGGCGCTGCCCCAGCACCTGCAGGTCGAGCGTGAGCACCAGCGCCGAGCAGCGCGCCGCCCTGGCGCGGTCGATCAGGCGCTCGATGAAAGCCCGGTCCTTCATCACATACAGCTGGAACCAGAACGGCTTGCTGGTGCGCGCCGCCACATCCTCGATCGAGCAGATGCTCATGGTCGAGAGCGTGAACGGCACGCCGAAGCGTTCGGCGGCGCGCGCGGCCAGGATTTCGCCGTCGGCGTGCTGCATGCCGGTCAGGCCGGTAGGCGCGAGCGCCACCGGCATCGCCACCTCCTGCCCGATCATCGTGCTGCGGGTCGTGCGGTCGACCAGGTTGACCGCCACCCGCTGGCGGAACTTGATCTTCGCGAAATCGTCGCTGTTGGCGCGATAGGTCGATTCGGTCCACGAGCCGGCGTCGGCGTAGTCGTAGAACATGCGCGGAACGCGCTTGCGGGCCAGTACCCGCAGGTCTTCGATGTTGGTGATGATGGTCATGCATCTCCTTGTGCGTGTTGACTTCTAGGCTGCCACCCTGAGCGGCAGGTCGATGAAGAAGGTGGTGCCGCGACCCGCGCCGCTCTCGACCCGGATGCTCCCTTCCAGCAGCGAGGTAACGATGTTGTACGTGATGTTCAGGCCCAGGCCCGAGCCGCCCTGCCCCATCTTGGTCGTGAAAAACGGATCGAAAATACGCACCTGGTGCTCGACCGGGATGCCCACGCCGTCGTCATGGAACACTACCTGCACCCGCTCGGCGCCGTGGCGCGCGGCCGTCACCGTGATCGCACCGCCGATGCGCCCTTCGAAGGCGTGCAGCAGCGCGTTATTAATCAGGTTGATCATCACCTGCCCGAAGGGCCCCGGATAGCTGTCCATCTCGACGCCGGCCTCTACCTGCAAGGTGAGCGTGTGGCCGGCCTTGCGCACCTGGTTCATCATGGTGGCCACGATTTCGTGCGCCGCCTGCTCCAGGTCGAAGCGGCGCCGCTGGGCACTGGCCTGGTCGACCGCCACCTGCTTGAAGCTGTTGAGCAGGTCGGCCGCGTTGAACAGGCTGCGCATGATCAGTTCCGACGCCTCGCGCGCGGCGTCGATGAACACTTTCAGTTCGGAGCGGCGGATGGTGGCGCCATCGAATTTTTGCGCGATGTCGCCGGTCTTTTCCTGCAAGGTGCTGGCCATCAGCAGGCTGTTGCCGATCGGCGTATTGAGTTCGTGCGCCACGCCGGCCACCAGCGAGCCCAGTGCCGCCAGCTTCTCCTGGGCCACCAGCTGCGCCTGGGTGCTCTGTAGCTGGCGGTAGGCGTCGGCATTATCGAAGGCCACGCCCACGTACGACGCCAGCGTGCGCAGCATGTCGAGGTGAATGCGTTCGTAGGCGTTTTCCACGTAGCTGTGCACCGACACCACGCCCAGCATGCGGCCGTTGACCGCGATCGGCACATACAGCAGCGAGCGCGGTGGCGTCGGCAGCGATCCATCTTCGAGCGTGCCCAGATGCTCCTCGCTGGACGTGAGCGACAGGTCGCTGATATAGCTGCGGTACTCGCGCTCCAGGTTATTGATGAACACATCGCTCTCGTTGACGATGCACCACACCGCCAGCTGGTTCGGGTCGTCCATGCTGCGCGAATACGGCGAATAGCGCTTGCCGCCCTCGATCGCGAACGGATAATCGATGCTGGCGCGATCCGGCCGGTACAGGCCGATGCCGAACACGCTCGCATCCATCAGCTCATTCACATGCGCGTACAGCATCAGCATGATCGACTCGCTATCGAGCTTGGCGGTCAGCTTGCGGCCGATATCGCTCAGGAGCGCGATGTTGCGGTGCGCCTGTTCGACTTCCGCCTTCTGGCGTTCCACCGATTCCTTTTGCAGTTGCAGCTCCGCCGTGCGCGAGCCCACCTGCCGCTCCAGCAGGGACTTCTGCTGCACCAGCGCGCGCACGCGCAGGCGCATCAGCGCATACGCCGCGCCCAGCACGACGAGCGCCAGCGCAAGGCGGAACCACCAGGTCTTCCAGACCGGTGGAGTGATCGTGATCGCCAGGGTCGTGGGGGTCTCGTTCCACACGCCGTCCTTGTTGCTGGCCCTGACCTGGAACACATACCGTCCCGGATCGAGATTGGTATACGTGGCGAAGCGCTTGCCGGCATCGGTGCTGACCCATCCCAGGTCGAAGCCTTCCAGCTGGTACTGGTAGCTATTGCGCCGGGGATCGGCAAAATGCAGGGCCGCGAATTCCAGCGACAGCACCGAATCGCGGTGCGACAGCGTGATCTGGCGCGCGTCCTCGATGGCGCCGGTCAGCCCTGCGCCATCGCGCTGCGGAACGGCGCGCAACGGGCGGTTGAAGACCAGGAAGTCGGTGATCACGACCGCCGGCGGATAGGGATTGTCTCGGATCGCCTCGGGACGGAAGGACGTCAGGCCGCTGATGCCGCCGAAGTGCAGGCTGCCGTCACGGGTGCGCGCAGCCGCGCCGACAAAGTACGAACCGTCGGTCAGGCCATCCCTGGCGGTGTAGCGCTTGACCTGGCCGGTGGACGGGTCGAGCCGCGCCAGGCCGGCGGTGCTGCTCACCCACAGCATGCCGGCATCGTCCTCCAGGATGCCGCCGATCGGGTCCGACGCCTCCGCGCCGTTGAGCGCGAAGAAGCGGAAGCGCACCTTGCCGTCGGTCCCGGGATCGAGCCGGTGCAGGCCGCCGGCGGTGCCGACCCACAGCTGCCCGGCGCGCGACTCGAACAGATAATAAATGCGGCTGTGGCGCAGGCTGGACGCATCGGCGGGGTCGTAGCGATAGTGGGTAAAGCGGCTGGTGGCCGGATCGAGCCGTTCGAGTCCGTTGTCGGTACCGACCCAGATGATCCCGCGCCGGTCCTCGACCATCGCAAAGCCGTGGTTCTCGCCCAGGCTGTGCGGATTGTGCGGATCGTGGCGCCAGCCGATCCGGTTGCCGCTGGCCGGGTCATGGCGCATCACGCCGCCGCGCGTGAGTATCCACAGCTTGCCGGCACGGTCGATCAGCAGGCGCTGGATGTACGAGGCGTTGGCGTCGCCGCCCAGCGCCAGCGGCGTGACATCCCCTCCCTGTTTATTCATCGACGACAGGCCGGTAGGCGTGCCGACCCAGACCCGGTCCGCGCCGGCCGCCAGCGCCGTCACCAGCTCGCCCTGCCGCATGCGCGTTACCGCGCCGCTGGCCACATCGACCTTGTTGACGCCACCGCCGGTGGTGCCGAGCCACAGCGCGCCGTCGGGGTCGGGCGCCAGGGCGCGGATCTTGTTGGAACTCAGGCTGGCCGGATCGTCCGGCACGTGCGCGAGGCGGTTAAAGCCGCCGCTGGCGATGTCGACCCGGTTCACGCCGCCGAACCAGCTGCCCACCCACAGGGTCCCGCTGCGGTCGAGGAAGGTGGCCGCGACGCGGTTGTCGGACAGCGAATGGCGGTCGAGCGGCTGGTGGCGGTAGCTCACAAACCTGCCGCTGGCGGGATCGCGCCAGAACAGGCCATCGAGTTCGGTGCCGACCCACAGGTTGCCCTTGGGGTCGTGGTACAGCGATTGCACGCGCACCGGGCCGATGCCATCGGCCGCGCCAGGCTGGCGCCGGACCGGCTGCGGCCCGCCCAGCTGCCACGCTTCGAGCCCGCCGCCGGTGCCGATCCATAAGGTGCGCCTGGCCCCGAACGCGAGCGACAGCACCTGGTTGCGGCGCGCGTCGCCGCCCGGGGTGATGACAAACCGTTCGAAGCTACGCGCGCCTGGCGCGAGCCGGTCCAGGCCGCGCGCGGTCGCCACCCACAGGCTGCCATCGGTATCGCGTGCCAGTGCGTTGACGCGGTCGTCGGAGAGGCTTGTGGCATCGCCTGGGTCGTGGCGCAGGGTCTCAAAGCGGGCGCTGGCCGGATCGAAGCGCTTGAGTCCTTCGCCGCTGGCCAGCCACAGGCCGCCGCTGCCGTCGGCGACGATGGCCGAGACCACGCGGTTGTTCATGTCGCCGGTGGCGTAGCGGATGAATTTGCGGGTGCCGCGTTCGTAGCGGATCAGGCCTCCCTTGGTGCCGAACCACAGGCGGCCCTGCTCGTCCTCGAACGAGGCGGAGATGTAGTTATCGGCGATGCTGTCCGGGTCGGCCGGATCGTTCTTGAAGACGGTCATGCGGTAGCCGTCGTAGCGGTTCAGGCCCGCCTGGGTCCCCAGCCACATGAAACCCTGGCGGTCCTGCAGGATGGTCTGCACGGTTTCCTGCGACAAGCCCTGCTCCAGCCCGATATGTTCGAAGCGCAGGCTGCGCACCGGGGCGGCCAGCGCCGCGCCGACGCAGGCCATGCCCAGCAGCCAGGCGAGGGCCAGCCGGGACAGCATCGCGATCGGTCGGGTCGTCAATCGAAGCATCATGGGGGCATTCCACGCAGCAATAGGAGTAATCTAACAGATGCCCGGGCGGGGGTGAAAATTACTTGCTGAGGTGCGCCGCCTGTTTCCGCTCTGGACAAACGGCGGAGGCGCCACTACAATAGCGCCTTCTTCGGAAATGCAAGCGATCCGAAGAGTAGTAGAAACACAAAGTGGATGGCGCCAGCAAATCAAGGGTTCCGAAAACAAAGTGAAGCTGCTATAATCGTTGCTTAAGCGGCTGTAGCTCAGCTGGATAGAGTACTTGGCTACGAACCAAGGGGTCGTGGGTTCAATTCCTGCCAGCCGCACCAAAATTCGTAAGGACGAAGGGCCTTTGAAGAAATTCAAAGGCCCTTTTTCTTTTGCCCTGCTGTTTGCTTGTTCGGTGTTTTTAAAAGATAGCCGCAAGAAGATTTGGTAAAGTCAGAATGCGCTGCTATAATGTTTGCTTAAGCGGCTGTAGCTCAGCTGGATAGAGTACTTGGCTACGAACCAAGGGGTCGTGGGTTCAATTCCTGCCAGCCGCACCACAATTCGTAGGACGAAGGGCCTGAAGAGAAATCTTCAGGCCCTTTTTCTTTGCTCGACGGTTTGCTTGTTCGGCGGCCATGGGAGAAAGCGGTAAGAAGATTTGGTAAAGTGCGAACATGCTGCTATAATCTTTGCATACGCGGCTGTAGCTCAGANTGTTTGCTTGTTCGGTGTTTTTAAAAGATAGCCGCAAGAAGATTTGGTAAAGTCAGAATGCGCTGCTATAATGTTTGCTTAAGCGGCTGTAGCTCAGCTGGATAGAGTACTTGGCTACGAACCAAGGGGTCGTGGGTTCAATTCCTGCCAGCCGCACCACAATTCGTAAGATGAAGGGCCCGAAGAGACATCTCCGGGCCCTTTTTCTTTGCCCACACAATGTCCACATCGGTGCCAGGTCTGACTTTCGGACATTTCCACCTTGGTGCCAGGTCTGACTTTCGGACATTTCCACCTTGGTGCCAGGTCTGACTTTCGGTCACGAACTCTGCTTTAGTCGCTGTTTGTCCACATCGGTGCCAGGTCTGACTTTCGGTCACGAACTCTGCTTTAGTCGCTGTTTGTCCACATCGGTGCCAGGTCTGACTTTCGGTCACGAACTCTGCTTTAGTCGCTGTTTGTCCACATCGGTGCCAGGTCTGACTTTCGGACATTTCCACCTTGGTGCCAGGTCTGACTTTCGGACACGAACTCTGCTTTAGTCGCTGTTTGTCCACATCGGTGCCAGGTCTGACTTTCGGACATTTCCACCTTGGTGCCAGGTCTGACTTTCGGACACGAACTCTGCTTTAGTCGCTGTTTGTCCACATCGGTGCCAGGTCTGACTTTCGGACACGAGCTCTGCTTTAGTCGCTGTTTGTCCACATTGTCCACATCGGTGCCTGTCCACATCGGTGCCAGGTCTGACTTTCGGACACGAGCTCTGCTTTAGTCTCTGTTTGTCCACATTGGTGCCAGGTATGACTTTCGGACGCGACCTCTGCTTTTGTCCGCATCGGTGCCAGGTCTGACTTTCGGACACGAGCTCTGCTTTAGTCCCTGTTGGTAATGTCCATACAGTCGGGTTCGTGTCCGAATGTCAGACCTGGCACCGGGGTGGACACTGTGGGTAACGTCCATACAGTCGGGTTCGTGTCCGAATGTCAGACCTGGCACCGGGGTGGACACTGTGGGTAACGTCCATACAGTCGGGTTCGTGTCCGAATGTCACACCTGGCACCGGGGTGGACACGGCCTGAAGCGGTGGGTCAGAATGAGCGGCCGACCGTCAGTACCAGGCCGTTGCGCGAGGCGATCGTGCCGCTCGAACGGGCGTAGGCGCCCCGCTGCGCGTGCAGCGCATCCCATGCGGCTTGCACTTTCCAGGCGTCGACGCTCACGCCGATGCCGATCCGCCCGTCCACCCGCGTGCCGGAACTGTAGCGCGGCACCGTCGACACCGGACGCAGGTAACCGACACGCGCGAACAGGCCCACGTCATCCGAAAGCGCAACGCCGCCATTGAGTTCTCCGTACACGGTGCCCATGCTCGTGCCCAGATAGGCGGGCGAATACGAAACCCTGCCGCTCAGGCGCTCGCCTCCCAGCCCCGCATACACTTCGCGATAATTCAGGCCCGACATGGTCGAAAAGGTGTGGTTCGATGCGCCGACTTCCCACGAAGGACCGGACCTCATGCGCCGCGCATAGCCGGCATAACCGATCGCGTACACCCCGCGCGGCGCCCCGCTCATCTTCAGCAGCGAAGCGAAACTGCCGGCATAAAAGCCGCTGCGGGTGTCGAACGAGAGATTGAACTGGGCCACCGGGTCGCCCTTGCTGTAGCCGACGCCTCGGTAATAATAGTCGGACACCAGCGCCACGCTGCCGCTGGCCTGGGCGCAGGCTTGGCCGGCAGCCAGGCAGCTCGCCAACGCAAGCGCCAGCGGCCATCTACGCAAGGGCCGCTCCGCGCGCGCGAATGTGTTTCAGATCCTGGGCGGCGAGACCTCGACGCAGACGCATGTACATTTTCCTGTGAGGCGGGTGACGGTGGCGCAGAGGTTGATGCCGCCCGGTTGCAGCACGATGCTCGACCGGACCTGCGGCAAGGTGAGCCCGGGACGCAGCTCGCTCAGCACGGCCATCATGCCAGAGATATGCGCCGCTGAATAGGACGACCCCGATACCATGCCCCAGCGCGCGCCCGGCGCCGACGTCGGAATGTCGCGCCCGGGCGCCATCAGCACCTGCGCCGTCAACTGCCGGCTGCTGTCGGCCGCCACCGCGAACACGCCCGGATGCGAGGCCGGAAAGCCGCCGTCGGCGCTGGCCGCGTCGACCGCGCCAACCACCCGCACGCCGCGCGCGCAGGCGACGTCGATCAATTCGCGCAGCAGGCGGTCGGCCGGCCCGGACAGGCTCAGATTGATCACCTGCGCTCCGTGCATCAGCGCGAAGTTGAGCGCCTTGGCCAGGGTGAAGCTGTTGCAGCGGGTCGCGCCGCCGGCCACCTGCCAGCATGCGCGCAGCGCCATCAGGCGCGCATCCGGCGCCACGCCTTCGATGCCGACACCATTGCCGGCCAGCGCCGCAATCACGCCGGCCACGCCGGTGCCGTGGGTTTCGGCGGCATACGCCTGGCCGTCGACAAAATTCTCCTGGAAGGCGATCTGCCCGGCCAGGTCGGGATGGTCGGTTTCGACCCCGCTGTCGATCACCGCCACCAGCACCTTGCGCCCGGTGGCGGCCTTGCGCACTTCACCCAGCTGCCATTGCAGCGCGGCCGGCTGCACCGGGTACAGCGGATCGCTGGCCTGGGCCGAGAAGGTGTTGATCGCCTGCGCCCAGTCGACCCGCGCATCGCGCGAGAGCGCTTCGACGATCTTGCCCGGCTCGGCGCCGGCCGGTTCGGCCATGCGGTAGCAGTCCACGTTCAGCGCCGGCATGGGCCAGCCTTCGAGGATGGTCAGGCCATGTTCGCGCGCCAGCGCTTCGGCGATGCGGCGCCGCGCCAGCCGTCCGGCATCGTCGCGGTAGTTGGCGCCGTAGGCGGCGTCGGGCCGGAAGTGCGGCGCCGGCAGATGCAGCATGACCAGGATCTGGCGCACTTCGGCCGGGGCCTGGGCCGGCGCCGGCGCCGGCGCCTCCTGGGCGCGGCCGGCGCATGCCGTCAGGAGCAGCAACGCCGACAGCAACAGACGCATAACGGCGCGCATCACGGCGCGCTCCTCGGCCCGAGCGCTTCGGCCAGTTGCACGCCGGCGTCGGCGCGCAGCACCGCCAGCGCCCTGGACTGGCCTCCCGCCGGCGCGTTGAGGACAAAAGCGCCGGTCACGGTCGGCCCGTCGACCACGCGCGCGCCGCTCTCTTGCAGGGTGCGCTGGACCTCGCGCAGGCTGGCGTCGGGCCGGAACATGACGACAATGCTGCCGGCAGGCGCCGCCCCCGATGCGGCGTTACTCAGCGCCTGGTAGGCGGGCCCCTTGTCCGCGGGCGCGATCAGATGGAATGCCAGCACGGCGATCAGGGCGCCCTGCCCGGCCAGCGCCCACGGCATCCAGCCGCCGCCGAACCACGCACGCAGGCCCGCTGGCGCGGGCGGCGCCGCGCGTTCGTGTTTCTCAGGACCGAGGCGCGGCATCAGGCGCGCCAGCGCGCGTTCAGGATCGAGGCCGACCGGGTCGGCCGGCGCCGCCGCATGCAGGCGGCGCTGCCACGCGACTTCGCCGGCGCACTGCGCGCAGTGCTGCACGTGCGCGCGCACGGCGGCCGCCTCGTTCTCGCCCAGGGTGCCGTTGGCAAACCACGGCAGCAGATCGCGCATCGCCTGGTGCGATGCGCCGTTCGGTTCTTGGTTCAGGTTCATAACAGTTCTTCCTGATGTGCGGACAGCAGCACCCGCAGGCGCTGCCGTGCGTGAAACATCCGCGTCTTGACAGTGTTGACAGGGCAGCCCATCGTCTCGGCGATTTCCTGGTAGCCCATGTCGTGGTAATAGGTGAGGGTCACGACCACCCTCTGTTCGAGCGACAGCGCCTTGAGCGCGTCGCCCACGCCCTGCTGCAGCTGCTGCTGCGCGATGGCCTGTTCCGGCTCCTGGCGCATGTCGCCCGCTTCCAGCTCAAAATTCGATTCCACCGGCTCGTCGCGCAAGTTCACCGCCTTGAGCCCCTGGCGGTAGGCGATGGCGAACACCCAGGTCGAGACCTTGCAGCTACTGTCGTAGGTGTGCGCCTTCTGCCATACCACCAGCATGGTGTCGTTGACGATTTCCTCGATCAGGGCGCCGTTGCGCACCATCCGGTCCAGGAAGCGCGCCAGCCGCCCGAAGTAGATCCGGTACAGCGCCTGGAAGGCGTCCCTGTCCCCGCCCGCGATCAGGGCAATCAACTCCGGCTCGCTCGCCCCTTCCGGTCGTGCTGGCGCGCCCCCGAATCGCGCTCTCCATTGTCTAAGCATGCTGCGATGTTCTCCACGATGTTCGCTACTTCTGCGGTGAATACTTGCCCGTAACGAAAAGGTTCATGCTGCCGAGAAAAAAATTTTGTCGTCCTGCCCCAGCCTCCGATTTTACACGCGGCTATTTCCATAAAAATAATTTGCAAAAGCATTGAACCTTTTGCATGCCAGTCTGTATTGACCGTTCAATAACGCCGAACAATGCATCGCCAACGACGAAGGATCAGCATTTTGTTTGCCCTGTGCGGCCCATCACTGTTCGATCACTCGGCGGCCAGCCTGTTTCGCCTGCTCTTGCTCGCGCCGCTGCTGGAGGAACTGGTGGTCCGGGCCGGCCTGCAGGAATGGCTGATGCGCCGCAGCGGCCACGTCGCGGTAGTCCTGGCCGTGCCGGCCCTGGCCTTCAGTCTGCTGCATGCGGCGTCCGGCTGGCAAGCGATGCTGGCCGTGTTCCTGCCCGGACTGGCGTTCGGACTGGTGTATCGCCGCTGGCGCGACTGGCGCTGGTGCGCACTGGTCCACGCGCTGTGTAACGGATACGCATTGGTTTTTTGCAGTTTCAGCATCTAGTTTCAGCATCCATGACACATCAACCAGGAGTAGCAATGAGGGGATTTCGACTGAACCAATCCGGCCTGCGGCATTACATGCGCGGCGCCGGCCTGTGCGCACTGCTGGCGATGGGCCAGGCCCACGCGGCCGATGCCCTGCGCGGCAAGACGCTGTACCTGAACGGGCCGACCGGCGGCGGCACGGCGTGCGCGCGCTGCCACACCGCCAACCCGGCCACCAACGTCAGCCGGATCCTGAGCGCGGCCAATAATCCGGCCGCCATCAGCGCCGCGATTGCCGCCAACAAGGGCGGCATGGGCAATATCTACGCCGGTAAATTCGTCGATGCCGACCTGGCCGACATCGCGGCCTTCATCGGCAACCCGGGCGTGACCGGGGCGCCGGCGGCGAGCCTGACTCCCTCCAGCCTCGCCTTCAGCGGCACGCTGCTGGGGCAGACCGGCAGCGCTCTCGCGGCCACCCTGGCCAACACCGGGACCAGCGCGCTCACGATCGACACCATCGGCGTGACCGGCGCGGCGGCGGCGGACTTCAGCATCGCCGGGGGCACCTGCGCCCCTGGCGGCGCGGTGGCGGCGGGCGCCAACTGCACGGTGCTGGTCAGCTTCAAGCCGAGCGTCGCCGGCGCGCGCAGCGCCACCCTGGCCGTGGCCCACAACGGCACCGGCGGCACCAGCAGCGTGGCCCTGAGCGGCACCGCCAGCGCATCGCCCCAGGCCACCATCGGCGTGTCCGCCACCAGCATCGACTTCGGCGCGCTGGCCATCAATGCGCCATCGGCCCCGCAAAGCATCACCATCAATAACAGCGGCCAGAGCCCGCTGACCTTCAGCGCCCTTACCCTGGGCGGCGCCAATCCCGCCATCTTCTCGCTCGGCGGCGCGTGCGCTGTGAGCAAGCCGCTCGCCGCCGGCGCCAGTTGCGCGCTGACGGTGGTGGCGCAGCCGACCGCCGGCGGCGCCTTCGCCGGCAACCTGACGGTGGCCTCGAATGCCGCAAACGGCAACGTCACCATCGGCCTGGCCGGCAGCGGCGCCAGCGCGACGGCGGCCGCCAGCGCCACCCCGAGCGCGCTGGCCTTCGGCAGCCAGACCATCGGCAGCGCCGCCGGCACGCAGAGCGTCACGCTGGCCAACACCGGCAACGTGTCCCTCGCTTTCTCGTCGATTGCCTTCAACGGCGCCGCTGCGTTCAGCGTGGCGCCGGGCACTCACTGCGGCGCGCCGCTGGCGCCGGGCGCCACCTGCAGCGTACCGGTGCTGTTCGCACCGTCCGCCGCCGGATCGTTTGCGGCTACGCTGGTGGCCAGCTTCAACGGCGGCGCCGTGCAGGTGGCAGTCAGCGGCGCCGGCACCACCGCCGCTGTCGCCACGCCAACCTTGTCGGACACGGGTCCGGTCGGCTTCGGCGAAATCCAGGTCGGTAAAAGCGCAGCGCCGCACACGACGGTACTGCGCAATCCCGGTACGGCGGCTCTGAAGATCGCAACGCTCGCGATCGACGGCGCCAACGGCGGCGACTTCGTCCTCGGCGGCACCTGCGCCGCCGACGCCACGGTCAGCCCCGCAGGCAGCTGCACCATCGAGACCACCTTCAAGCCAGGCGCACCTGGCGCGCGCAGTGCCAGGCTGCTGCTGGCAACCGACGGCGGCACGCAGTTTGCGCTGCCGCTGGCAGGCACCGGCACCGCCGTCGCGGCCGCGCCATCGCTCACGCTCACGCCGCAGTCGTTCGACTTTGGCGCCAGCACGGCGAACAAGCGCTTCACGCTCGGTAATGCGGGCACCGCCGCCATCAACCTGGCCTCCGCGACCTTCAGCGGTCCGTTCGCGCGCGTGCCTGATGCCAGCGGCTGCGCGGCCTTGCCGTTTGCGCTGCAACCGGGCGCCTCGTGCGACCTGGTGGTGGCCTACACCCCGGCCGCCTCGGGCGCCAGCAGCGGCAGCGTGGTGCTGCGCACCGACACCGGCGCCAGCTGGACCATCGCCTTGGCCGGCCAGGCCGCCGCCACGCCAGCCGCTCCGGCGCCGGCACAGAACCAGGGCGGCGGCGGCTGTTCCTCGGTACGCGGCGGCAGCGATCCGATGCTGGCCCTGCTGGCACTGATGGCGGCAGCGGTCCTTCTCTGGCGCCGGCGCAATCCGGCGCAGCCATGATCAACCCACTTTACGGAACCGGCATGAACAACTTCAAACGCAACACACGCGCACTGGCCGCATCCCTGCTCCTGGCGCTGCTGGCGGCGCCCGCCAGCGCGCTGGAAGCGGGAAAACCCGCCCCGGCCTTCGACCTCGCCGGCCCCGATGGCGCGGTCAAGCTCGACAAATACGCCGGCAAGGTGGTGTACCTCGACTTCTGGGCCTCCTGGTGCGGCCCGTGCCGCCAGTCGTTCCCGTGGATGAACGAGATGCAGGCCAAATACGGTCCGCAGGGCTTGCAGATCGTCGGCGTCAATGTCGACGCCAAGGTCGACGATGCGCGCACCTTCCTGGCCGGCACCCCGGCCAAGTTCGCGATCGGCTTCGATCCGGCCGGCGCCACGCCGCGCAGTTATGGCATCAAAGGCATGCCGAGCAGTGTGCTGATCGGCGCGGACGGCAAGGTGCTGTTCGAGCATAGCGGCTTCAAGGCGGGCGACCGCGAGGAACTGGAAACCAAGATCAGGGCGGCGCTGGGAGCGAAGAAATGACGGCCCTGTCCACGATCCTGCTGCGCGCGGCCGCGGTGGCGGCGCTGGCCGCCGGCGCCACCGGCTGCGCGGCCATCACTCCGGTGCAAGCCTGGGAAAAAGGCACGCTGGCCAAGACCGAGATGCTGATGGAGGGCGACGGCCTCGAAGCGCGCTTCAACGAGCATATTTATAACAGCCGCGAGGCGGCGTCCGGCGGCAGCGGTGTCGGCGGCGGCGGCTGCGGCTGCAATTAAGAGGAATCGAACAGCACATGACCACCCCACTCCTCCCCGCGCACAATCCGGCCCTCGGCCACGCCATCCTGGCGGCGGCGCTCATGCTGCCAGGCCTGGTGCATGCCGAAACCCCGCCCGAGCACGCGTCCATCAGCGTCAAGCTGCTCAGTTACGAAGAGAACCAGTCCAGCATGGACCGCATCCGCGTGCGCGCGCCGTCGATCTCGGTCGTCGCGCCGGTGGCCGGCGTGTGGTCGGTCTCCGGTTCGCTGACGGCCGACGATGTGTCGGGCGCCTCGCCGCGCTACCACACGGCGGTGTCGGGCGCCTCGCGCATGAGCGACGACCGCAAGGCCGGCGACGCCGCCGTTACGCGCTACTTCTCGCGCGGCAGCCTGACCGTCGGCGCGGCCTATTCGACCGAGCACGACTACGATTCGCGCGCCCTGTCGCTGACCGGCACCATGTCGAGCGAAGACAAGAACACCACGTACTCGCTCGGCGTGGGCGGCTCGGACGACTCCATCAATCCGGTCAACTTCATCGTGCGCGACGAATCGCGCCAGACCCTGAACTTCCTCGCCGGGGTGACCCAGGTGCTGGGACCGAACGACCTGGCGCAGCTGACCGTGACCCACAACCGCGGGCACGGCTACTTTTCGGACCCGTACAAGGCCTTCGACAACCGGCCGCGCAAGCGCAACCAGAGCACCGTCATGGGGCGCTGGAACCATCACCATGCCGCGCTCGGCGCCACCAGCCGCCTTTCGTACCGCTATTACACCGATACCTACGGCATCCGCGCCCACACCTTCGGCGGCGAATACGTGCAGCCGCTCGGCCAGGGCTGGATCGTCACGCCCTCGGCGCGCCTGTATTCGCAGCGCGCGGCGCGCTTCTACTTCGATCCGGTGTACGACGGCGTGCTGGGCGAGCCGTTCCGGCCCGGCTACGAACGCAACCCGGACGCGCTGTCCTCGGCCGACCAGCGCCTGTCCGGCTTCGGCGCGGTGACGCTGGGGATCAAGGTCGCCAGGCAGTTGAGCCGCGACTGGATCGTCGACGTCAAGTTCGAAGCCTACCAGCAGCGCGGCAGCTGGCGCCTGTTCGACAAGGGCAGCCCGGGACTCGAACCGCTGCGCGCCCACAGCATCCAGCTGGGCCTGACGCGCCAGTTCTGATGGACGTCCAGGCATTCCCGTTCGAGGCCATGGCCAGCCGCTGCGAGCTGCGCCTGGCAACGGCGCCCGGCGCCAATGGCGCGGCATTGGCGCGAGCGGCCATCGACGAGGTGCGCCGCGTCGAGCGCAGCTTCTCGCGCTACCGGGCCGACAGCATTGTCGCGCGCATCAACGCCGCCGCCGGGGGCGATGCGCTGGCCTGCGATGACGAGACCAACGCCCTGCTGGACTATGCCGGCGTGCTGCACGCCAGCAGCGGCGGCCTGTTCGACATCACCTCCGGCGTGCTGCGGCGCGCCTGGGACTTCCGCCGTCCTGTCCTGCCGGCGCAGGCGGCGCTCGACGCGCTGCTGCCGCTGGTCGGCTGGCAGCAGGTGGAGCGCGCCGGCGGCGCCGTCCGCCTGGCCAGGGCGGGCATGGAGATCGACTTCGGCGGCTTCGGCAAGGAATACGCGGCCGACCGCGCCGCCGCACTCTTGTGCGCGGCCGGGGTGCGCCACGGTTACGTCAACCTGGGCGGCGACCTGCGCATCATCGGCCCGCAGCCGGACGGCGCGCCATGGTCGATCGGCGTGCAGGACCCGCGCGACAGCGAACGCCTGGCGGCGGCGATCCCGATCGCCAGCGGCGCGCTGGCCACCAGCGGCGACTACGAGCGCTTCATCGACGTCGCCGGCCGCCGCTACTGCCACCTACTCGATCCGCGCAGCGGCATGCCGGTGTCGCACTGGCGCTCGGTCAGCGTGCTCGGGCCGCTGGCGATTGCCGCCGGCAGTTGTTCCACCATCGCCATGCTGATGCAGGAGGACGGCCTGGCCTTCCTCGACCGGTCGGGCATGGCCTACCTGGCCATCGACCAGCAAGGCCAACGCTACTCCAAAGATGTGCAAGCAGCTTCACCCTGAACCAACTACTGGAGAATCACCATGACATCCGCACCTTTCATGAGATGGCTGCTGTCGCTGCTGGCCATGCTCGCCCTTGCCGGCTGGGCGGGCAAAGCCGCCGCGGCCGACGACTTCCTCGATCCCGAGCAAGCCTTCGTGCTGCGCACCGAAGTCAAGGACGGCGGCGCCGTCGCCCTGCGCTGGAGCGTCGCCCCGGGCTACCACCTGTACCGCGACCGCCTCGGCTTCACCAGCGCCGCCGGCCAGGACCCGGTGGCCGCGCCTGGCCTGCCGGCGGGCGTGCGCAAGTTCGACGAGAACTTCAACAAGGAGATGGAAACCTACGCCGGCCAGCTCGATGTCACGCTGGCCGCGAGGTCCAGGCCGTTCACGCTGAACGTGGCCTACCAGGGCTGCGCCGACGCGGGCCTGTGCTACTCGCCCATCACCAAGACCTATCTGGTCGATCCGGCCAGGCCGGGCGTGCTGACGGCGCAGGCCGAGGCAGCGGCACCGGCTGCCGCACCGGCAGCGCCGGCCGCGCCGGCAGCGGCGGCGGCAGTCCCTGAAGACGACACCACCCTGGCCCAGCGCACCCTGCAAAGCGGCAGCCTGTGGCGCATCGGCAGCGCCTTCCTGCTGTTCGGCCTCCTGCTCTCGTTTACGCCCTGCGTGCTGCCGATGGTGCCGATCCTCTCGTCGATCATCGTCGGCGAAGGCACGGTATCGCGTTCGCGCGGCCTGCTGCTGGCCAGCGCCTACTGCCTCGGCATGGCCCTGGTCTACACCGCGCTCGGCGTGGGCGCGGGGCTGGCCGGCGAAGGCCTGGCCGGCGCGCTGCAAAAACCGTGGGTGCTGCTGACCTTCGGCGCGCTGCTGGTCGGCCTGGCGCTGTCGATGTTCGATGTGTATCAGCTGCAGCTGCCAAGCTCCCTGCAATCGCGCCTGTCCAGCACCGGCGGCGCGGTCCAGGGCGGGCGCTTCGCGGGCGTGTTCGTCATGGGCGCGCTGTCGGCGCTGATCGTCGGTCCCTGCGTGGCAGGTCCCCTGGCCGGCGCGCTGCTCTACATCAGCCAGACCGGCAATGCCTGGATCGGCGGCTGGGCGCTGTTTTCGATGGCGCTCGGGATGAGCGTGCCCCTGCTGCTCACGGGGCTGTCGGCCGGCAGCCTGCTGCCGCGCGCCGGCGCCTGGATGAACGGCGTAAAGAAGGTGTTCGGCATGCTGCTCATCGCGGTCGCCATCTGGATGGTCTCGCCGGTGTTCCCGGTGCAGGTGATGATGGCCTTGTGGGGCGGCTTTGCAATCCTGTGCGCGCTGTTCCTGCACGTGGGCCAGGCGCTGCCGCCGCACAGCGGCATCGGCGCCTATGCCGGCAAGGCGCTGGGCGTGCTGATGCTGGTCGGCGGCCTGTTCGAACTGGCCGGCGCGGCCAGCTCGGGACGCGACGTGCTGCAACCGCTGGCGCACCTGCGCGGCGGCGGCGCGATCGCCACCGCGCACGCCGAAGAAGGGCCGCAGTTCACCCGCATCCGCACCGTGGCCGAACTGGAAAAGGCATTGGCCGACACCACCACCCCGGTGATGCTCGACTTCTACGCCGACTGGTGCGTGGCCTGCAAGGAGATGGAACGCATGACCTTCCCGGACAGCGCGGTGGCCGCCTCGATGAAAAAAATGCGCCTGATCCAGGTCGACGTCACGGCCAACAATGCCGACGACCGCGCGCTGATGAAAAAATTCAGCCTGTTCGGGCCACCGGGCATCATCCTGTTCGATGCCAACGGCAAGGAAGTGCCGCAGGGCCGCATCATCGGCTTTGTGCCGGCCCAGCGCTTTGCCGAGCGCCTGCAGGCGGCGCACGGCACGGCGGGCTGAGCGCGGCGCAGCGGAAGCCAGGGCGATCTTGGCCCGGTTGACGCTGCCGCCGGGCCGGGCGATACTCGCCGGTTATCGATCCCCGGACTGTGAAGCCAGTCCGGCAGCGGTCGCCGTGTCAATACCCTGGAGCCCGCATGCCCCCTGCCTCTGTTCCCATGATCACCAACGATGCCGTCATCTTCGGCATGCTCGCTATCATCCTCGGCACCGTGATGTGGACCGCCGCCCGCCAGGACGGTTTCTGGAAAAAGTTCTACAGCTACGTGCCGGCCCTGCTGCTGTGCTACCTGATCCCGTCGCTGCTGAACACCCTTGGCGTGATCGATGGCGCCACCTCGAAGCTGTATCCGATGGCGCGCGATTACCTGCTGCCCAGTTCCCTCGTGCTGCTGTGCGTGGCGATCGACTTCAAGGCCATCGTCCGGCTGGGACCGAAGGCGGTGATCATGTTCCTGACCGGCACCGCCGGCGTCATGCTGGGCGCCATCGTCTCGTTCGAGGCAATGCGCCTGATCCACCCCGAGACCGTGGCCGGCGACACCTGGCGCGGCATGACCACCGTGGCCGGCGCCTGGATCGGCGGCGGCGCCAACCAGGCCGCCATGCGCGAAGTGTTCAATGTCGACGCGACCATGTTCGGCCAGTTCGTCGCGGTCGATGTGCTGGTCGGTAACCTGTGGACCGCGATCCTGCTGTTCCTGGCCAGCCGCGCCGCCGTATTCGACCGCTGGACCGGCGCCGACCTGACGGCGCTCAACCGCCTGCGCGACAGCATCGAGCTGTACCAGGCGCAGCACGCGCGCATCCCGAGCCTGACCGACATCATGGTGATTCTCGCGATCGGCTTCGGCGCGACCGGGCTGTCCCATTTTCTGTCGCAACTGCTGGTCAGCTGGATCGGGACCCTGCCCGCCGAATGGCGCCTGCAGGACTACAGCCTGACCTCCGGCTTTTTCTGGATCGTGGTGATCGCCACCACCATCGGCCTGCTGCTCAGCTTCACGAAAGCCCGCACCTACGAAGGCGCCGGCGCCTCGCGCATCGGCTCGGTGATGCTGTACGTGCTGGTCGCCACGATCGGCATGCAGATGAACCTGGCCGCCCTGCTCGAGCGGCCCTGGTTGTTCCTGCTGGGCCTGATCTGGATCTTCTTCCACGGCGGCTTGATGATCCTGATGGCCAAACTGATCAAGGCGCCGCTGTTCATGATGGCGGTCGGTTCGCAAGCCAACATCGGGGCCGCGGCATCGGCGCCGGTGGTGGCCAGCGCCTTCCACCCGGCCCTGGCGCCGGTCGGCGTGCTGCTCGCGGTGCTCGGCTATGCGCTGGGGACCTACGGCGCTTACCTGACCGGCATCGCCCTGCGCGCGCTCGCCGCCGGCTAGCTTAAAGCAGCCAGTCGATCGGCAGCAGCGACAGCAAGCCCACTGCCGCGCGCTTCCAGAAACCGGTGCCGGGTTCGGTATCGTGCCGGATCTCGGTCTCGCCCACCCGCTCGGTCCAGTACAGGGCGCCGTCGGGCCCCAGGTGCACCCGGTAGGCGCGCGCCGGCACCTGTTCGCGCAGCGCCCTGGCCATGCGCGCGGCCATGGCCGGGCTCTCGATCACGAAGCCCATCTCGGTATTCAGGTCGGCCGAGCGCGGGTCGAAGTTGAAGGACCCGATGAAGACGCGCTGGCGGTCCACCGAAAACGTCTTCGCGTGCAGGCTCGATGCGGAGCTCCCCAGTTTGCCGCCCTTCGCTCCCGGGGGCGCCCGCTCGCCGCCCACGCCCCGGTGCAGTTCGTACAAGGTCACCCCCGCCTCCAGCAGGCTCTTGCGCCATTTGGCGTAGCCGGCGTGGACGGCCGCCACGTCGGTCGCTTCCAGCGAATTGGTCAAAATGTGCACGTCCACGCCGCGCGCGGCCATCGCCGCAAAATTGGCGGCCCAGGTTTTACCGGGGACAAAGTACGGCGAGACCAGGTCCACCGTCTGCGCCGGCTCGCCCAATAACTGCCGCAGCTGGTAGGCGACCCTGGTGTCGGGCGCCTCGGTGCCGAGCACCTTGCCCGGATCGTCGCTCACCAGCCTTGTTTCGGCCCACTCGAAGGGCAAGGTACGCCCGACCAGCTGTTCCACGAAGGGCGAGGTGCGCACCGCCGCCACGTAGTCGAGCGCCTCGGCGCTCTGCGCTTCGAGCGGATCGGCGCGCCCGGCCGGCGGCACCAGCAGTCCGACCGGATAGGCCGAGCGGCTGTTCCAGTAGCGGTCGAAGTCGCGCGAGACGGCGTCCACCACCGGACCGACCGCCATCACGTCGAGATCGATGAACAGCAGGCTGCCGGCAGCGCCGAAATACTCGTCGCCGATATTGCGCCCGCCGATGATGGTGGCGGCGTTATCGGCGGTGAAGGATTTGTTGTGCATGCGCCGGTTCAGGCGCGAAAAATCGCTCAGGTAGCCCAGCGCGCGGTGCGCGCGCAGCACGAAGGGATTGAACAGGCGTACTTCGATATTGGGCTCGGCGTCGAGCGCGGCGAGGACGGGGTCGAGGCCGGGCGTGTTGTTATCGTCGAGCAGGAGGCGCACCCGCACGCCGCGCTGCGCCGCCGCGCGCACGGCGTTGAACAGCAGGACGCCGGTGGTGTCCCTGCGCCAGATGTAGTACTGGATGTCGAGGGTGCGCTCGGCGGCGTTGGCCAGCATGGCGCGCGCGGCAAAGGCGTCGCGCCCGTTGGCCAGCGAGTACAGGCCCGACATGCCGGGACGGGCCGCGTTCAGGGGCGCCAGCGCGGTACCGAGGCGCGTGGCCGACGTCGCCGCGATGGCATGGCTGGCCGTGCGCCCGTCGAGCGCCGGCAGCCCGGCGCAGCCCTGCAGGGTGGCCGCCGCCAGCAGCAGTGCCGCCAGGGTCGAACCGATTGCGAATAGCTTCATGGTGGGCTCCCGGACCGGGTTAATCCAGGTCTCATCCGTGTGCGCGATAATAGCGAAGTTTGCCTAACCGGACCCGCTCCATGAAAAGAACATCGCCATGAACGTCAGTCTCGGGCCCTTCAGCTTCCAGACGGCGCACTTGTTGCTCGTGATATCGCTACTTATAGCATGCGGTGTCGGAAATTGGGTTGGGCGCCATCAGAAGGTCCGGACCGGCAAGGTCTTGCTGGACATGCTGCTGGTCGGCCTGGTGGCCGGCCGGATCGTGTTCGTGGCCACCTGGTTCGCGCAGTACCGCGCCGCGCCGCTGTCGATCGTCGATATCCGCGACGGCGGCTTTACGCCGTGGGCGGTGGTGCTGGCCGGGCTGGCCTTCGGCGCCTGGCGCATGGTGCAGACGCCGCGCCTGCGCAATCCGCTGGCGGCCGGCGTGCTGGCCGGGGCGCTGGCCTGGTTCACTTCGGGCGCGCCGCTGCTGCTGAACCTGAGCGAGCGCAAGCCGTTGCCGGCGGTGGCGCTGGTCACGCCGGCCGGCGCGCCGGTCGATCTCGCCGCGCTGGCGCAGGGACGGCCGGTGGTGCTGAACCTGTGGGCCAGCTGGTGCCCTCCCTGCCGCGCGGAGATGCCGGTGCTGTCGAGCGCGCAGCAACGCCGGCGCGATGTGCTGTTCGTGTTCGTCAACCAGGGGGAAGATGGCCAGACCGTGACGGCTTACCTGAATGGCAATCGACTGGCGCTGGAGAATGTGCTGCTCGATACCCGCTCGGCCATGGGGCGCGAGGTGGGTTCGAGCGCGTTGCCGACCACCCTGTTCTACGACGCCGGCGGCCGGCTCGCCAATTCGCACCTGGGCGCGGTCTCGGCCGCCTCGCTGGAAAGCAAGCTGAGCGGCTTGCAGAAAAAGCAATAGACGGCGTATTTACATATCGTCCATTGCGGCGAACAGGCCGGCAGGCAATTCCTGTTCGATCTGGACGATCCGGTTGCGCCCTTCCCGCTTGGCTTCGGCCATGGCTTTTTCGGCGCGCTGGATCATCATTTCGGCGGTCTCGGCCGGGGCGTTGGTGGTCAGGCCGGTCGAGAAGGTCACGCTGCGGCCCGGCGTGAGGCCGTCCCAGGCGAAGGCGGCAACCTTGGCGTTGAGGCGGTTCATCGCCAGCACGCCCTGGTGCAGCCAGGTGGCCGGCAGGATGATGCCGAATTCGTCGCTTTCGATGCGGCCGAAACGGTCCAGGGTGCGCAACAGCTCGGTGGCCGAGCGGCTCACCGCCTGCAGGACGGCGTCGCCGGTATCGTGCCCGAACTGCTGGTTGACTTCCTTCAGGTGGTCGATGCCGATCATGGCGAAGCAGAACGGCTGCCCGGTGCGCGAGGAACGCTGCAGTTCTTCGGCCACCAGCTCGGTCAGCGCGCGCCGGTTCAGCACGCCGGTCAGGGTGTCGTGGCGCGTCAGCGACTCGGTCAGCTCCAGGATTTCCTGCTCTTTTTCAGCCAGCCTGGCGCGCAGGGGAGCGCATTCCGGGCAACCGTCGCATGGTGTACTCATGAAAAATTCCTTCAAGTTTGTGCTTGTACGCAAAGCTTAACGCTGGAGTTACTTGCAATCAAGTATTATCGGCGGCGGCAAGCGGCTGGCGTGCACGCGCCGCATCGGCCTGCGCCGGCGCGCTGCCGAGGCGGCGGATGGCGAAGCGGTTGCGCCCGGCCTGCTTGGCCGCGTACAGGGCTTCGTCCGACAGGGCCAGGTAATCCTCCATGCTGGCCGCGCCGCCGCCGATGGCGATGCCGACGCTGGTCGTCACCTGCAACTGCTGCCCGGCGGCCGCGAAGGGGATGCGCGCCATGTCGAGGATCTTGCCGGCCAGGATAGCCGGTTCGGCATCGTCGCGCACGCCTTCGAAGATGGCCACGAATTCGTCGCCGGCCAGGCGCGCCACGCTGTCGGTCGAGCGCACCGCCGCGCGCAGGCGCTTGGCGAACTCGACCAGCACCTGGTCGCCCGCCTTGTGGCCGTAGGTATCGTTGATGGCCTTGAAATGGTCGATGTCGAGGTAGGCCAGCGCCACCACGCTGTCGGCGCGCGCGGCGCGGGCCAGCGCGGCGGCGAAGGTTTCCTCGAACATGCGGCGGTTGTCGATGCCGGTCAGGATGTCGGTGCGGGCCTGGGCTTCGAGCTTGACTTCGGCCTCGCGCCGGTGCTGCGAGAGCGTGAAGAATGCGCGGCTGAGCTCGCCGAATTCGTCGCGCCGGGGCACGTTGAAGACCGCGATATCGGCGCTGCCGTCGGCAATCCTTGCCACATGGCGGCGCAGCGCGCCCAGCGGACGCAGCAGCCGCAAGATGGCCAGCCAGCCGGCCAGGCCCGCCAGCGCCGCCACCGCGACCGAGGCCAGCAGCGCGCTCGGGCGCATCCGGATCAGCGGCGTGAACGCTTCCTCGACCGGGTACACGGCGCCCAGGATCCAGTCGGTCTTGCGCAGGCGCTTGTAGCTGATCAGGGCCCGCACGCCGCTCTTGGTGGGGCCTTCGACCCAGCCCTCGAAACCGTCGAGCGCCGCCTGGGTGGTCGGGATGACCCCGCCGGCCTCGTCCTGCACGCGGCGCAGGATGCGCTCCTTGTCGGGGTGGTGGATCACCGTGCCGTCGCTGGTGACCATGAACAGATAGCCGCTCGCACCCGAGCCGAGCGAGGCCAGCTGGCCGAAAAAGCGCGGCCGCTGGAGGTCGATGGCGCCGCCCAGCATGTAGATCAGCTTGCCGTTGGCGTCGTACAGCGGTTCCGTGATCAGGACCACCGGCTTGCCCGACAGCACGCTCTTGAATGGGCGCGAAATCACGCCCTCTTGCGCGGCGAGGGTGTCGGTGAAGTAGGCGCGCTTGCCGAAGTTCATCTTGTCGTTGTTGCGGCGGTCGTTCAGGTTGGCCAGCATGGTGCCGGTACCGTCGAGCACCAGCACATTGAAGAACTCGTCGCGCAAGCCGGCGTGCGCTTCCAGGAAGGTTTGCAGCCCGCCGCTCGGCCTGCCGTCGGTACGGCCGAGTTCCTCGCGCAGGGTCTTGAGCAGGATCTGGCGCGCCTCCAGGTCGGCATCGATGTAGGCGGCCGCGCTCGACAGCAGCGCTACCTGTTGCGAACCGATCACATCGCGCATCTGGCGCTCGGCCAGGTGCAGCGCGACGAAGGTCAGCACGCTGGTGGCCAGCAGCACCAGTCCGATGACCAGCACGGTCAGGCGGAACTTGAGCGTGGCTGGGTTAAGGGAGAAGCGCATCGGGGCAGTGGCTGGTCGGGGACGGCTCATTCTACCTTGCCCGGACGCCAAGCGTTCCCCCACACCGGCATTGCCGGCCTTAACATAGTTGTGCAAGCGAACGCGACTATTTTGTAAAAATGTTTAACATAACTACATTGTTGAGGTCCCCCGCTGTATGCCGGGCAAGCAGGACGCGCCGCGCGGCGGGGTCGCCGATGACATAGGAAGACTAACGGAACCGTGCAAGCACCGCCCTGCCGGACCGATTCGTGATCAAACCGAAGACTAAAGGTGTACACAGTGCAGCCACAAACCCTCGCCACAAGCCCGACGCCGTCGGCATCCGACCGCCCGCACATCCTGATCGTCGACGACAACGCCGACGCCGCCGACACGCTCGGCACCTATCTGCAACTGTCCGGCTACGAAGTGACCATCGCCACCGACCCGTACAAGGCGCTCAACCTGGCGCGCGAACTGCGCCCGCAGGTCTGCGTGCTCGACATCGGCCTGCCTGGCATGAACGGCAACGTGCTGGCGGAAAACCTGCGGCGCCTGCCCGACACCTCGGGCGCGGTCCTGATCGCCCTGACCGGCTACGGCCAGGCCTACGACAAGCAGCGCTCGCTGGGCGCCGGTTTCGACCATTATTTCGTCAAGCCGGTCAATCCGGGCTCGATCAAGGACTTGATCGACCGCATGCCGTAACCCGGGCGCACCCGCCGCCGGCCGCAGCGCCAGCGCCCACCGCGCTGCGCTGGCGCGCGCGCATGGCGGCCGTTCCGAAAGACCAAAATACAACACCCGTGCGCAAGCGGATGCGATGACACAGGCAGGCTAGCACGCTTGGAAATGTTTCAGCGTCAACGATCATTGCTATAGGTATAATTTGCGCCATCCCGGCGTGCGCCGCCGTTTCACCTTCCACCGCTTTCATGACCTTATCCCCGGCCCTCGCCCCGCTTCCCGCCTTTCTCTCGGATGGGGGCGACATGGGCGCCGTCTACGCCGCCGTCGACTGGGCATCGACCCCGCTGGGACCGATCGCGGCCTGGCCGCAAGCGCTCAAGACCAGCGTCGCCCTGGTCCTGCGCTCGCCGGTGGCGATGACGCTCTTGTGGGGGCCGCAAGGCGTGCTGCTGTATAACGCCGCGTATGCCGTGTTTGCCGGCGCCAACCATCCCGCCATCCTGGGCAAGGGCGCGCTCGAGAGTTTTCCCGACCTGGCCGAGTTCAACCGCCATGTGCTGAAGGTGGTGCTGGGCGGCGGCACCCTGACCTACCGCGACCAGGAGCTGAGCTGGACCCGTAACGGCGCGCTCGAACAGTTCTGGCTCAACCTCGACTATTCGCCGGTGCTGGACGACGACGGCCGGGTCGGCGGCGGCATCGCGATCGTCATCGACACCACCGCCAAGGTGCGCGCCGAACGCCACGCGCGCGGCGAAATGGGCCGCCTGCACAGCATGTTCGAACAGGCGCCCGGCTTCATGGCCCTGCTGGCCGGGCCCCAGCACGAATTCGTGCTGGCCAACAAAGCCTATCTGGACCTGGTCGGCAACCGCGCTGTGATCGGCCGCACCGTGCGCGACGTCCTGCCGGAAGCGGCGGAACAGGGCTTTATCGCGCACCTCGACCGCATGTTTGCCAGCGGCGAAGCGTTTCGCGGCAATGAAGTGGCGTTCGCGATTTCCGCCACCGCCGCCGCGCCGGCGCGCCAGGCCTTCCTCGACTTCGTGTACCAGCCGGTGCGCGACGACGATGGCGCGATCTGGGGCGTGTTCGTGCAGGGCGTCGACGTGACCGAACGCGTGCATGCCGAACGGATGACGCGCGCCAACGAGCGCAAGTTCCGGGTCTGGGCCCAGGCCATGCCCAACCATGTCTGGTCGGCGCGCGCCGACGGCTACCTCGACTGGTTCAACGAGCGCGTGTACGCCTACAGCGGCGCCGCGCCGGGCAGCCTGGACGGCGACGCCTGGACCGCCATCGTCTACGAGCACGACCTGGCCGGCGCCGCCGCGCTGTGGAGCAAGGCCATCGCCGAGCGCGCCGTGTACGAGACGCAATTTCGCATCCGCCGCGCGGACGGCGCCTACCGCTGGCACCTGTCGCGCGCGCTGCCGATCTTCAGCGACAGCGGTGAGCTGATCAGCTGGATCGGCACCAACACCGACATCGACGACCACAAGAGCAGCGCGCTGGCCCTCGAACGCCTCAACAGCACGCTGGCCGAGCAGGTCAATGCCCGCACGGCCGAGCGCGACCGCATGTGGCGCCTGTCGAACGACATCATGCTGGTGGCGGACTTCAATGCCGGCATTGTCGCCGTCAATCCGGCCTTCAGCTGGACCCTGGGCTGGGATGCCGACACGGTGGTGGGACAATCGTTCATGGAACTGGTTCACCCGGACGACCGCGCCGCCACCCTGGAACAGGTCGCCTCGCTGGGCACGGGCGCGACCACCTTCCGCTTCGAAAACCGCTACCGCCGGCACGACGGCGGCTACAGCACGCTGTCCTGGAGCGCGGCGCCCGACGATGAATTCATCCACGCCGTCGGACGCGACATCACCAGCGAACGGCAGGCCGCCGAAGCCATGCGCCAGACCGAACTGGCCTTGCAGCAAGCCCAGAAGATGGAAACCATCGGCAAGCTGACCGGCGGCGTGGCGCACGATTTCAATAACCTGCTGCAGGTTATCTCGGGCAACCTGCAATTGCTGTCGAAAGACGTGCAAGGCAACCCGCGCGCCGCCCAGCGCGTCGACAACGCCATGGCCGGGGTCGGGCGCGGCGCCAAGCTGGCCAGCTACCTGCTCGCCTTCGGACGGCGCCAGGCGCTGGAACCGAAGGTGGTCAGGATCGGCCGCTTCGTGACCGGCATGGAAGACATGCTGCGGCGCAGCCTGGGCGAAGCGATCGATATCGAGACCGTGATTTCGGGCGGCTTGTGGAACACCCTGGTCGACACGGCCCAGCTCGAAAACGCGCTGCTCAACCTGGCCATCAATGCGCGCGACGCCATGGAAGGCAGCGGCCGCCTGACGATCGAAGTCGGCAACGCCCTGCTCGACGACATGTACGCCAGCTGTCACCCGGAGGTGGAAGCCGGCCAATACGTGATGCTGGCCGTGAGCGACACCGGCAAGGGCATGACGCCCGAGGTGCTGGCGCATGCCTTCGAGCCCTTCTTCTCGACCAAGCCGGAGGGCAAGGGAACCGGGCTGGGCTTGTCGATGGTGTACGGCTTCGTCAAGCAGTCCGGCGGCCACGTCAAGATCTACAGCGAAGAAGGACACGGCACCACGGTCCGCATCTACCTGCCGCGCTCGCTGGAAGCGGAGGATGCCCAGGCGCGGCCGGTGGACACCGCGTTCGTCGGCGGCACCGAAACCATCCTGGTGGCGGAAGACGACGAGCAGGTGCGCGCGACCGTGGTGGAAATGCTGAGCGACCTCGGCTACCGCGTGCTCAAGGCCGGCGATGCCGCCAGCGCGCTGACCGTGATCGACAGCGGCGTGCAGGTCGACCTGTTGTTTACCGATGTGGTCATGCCGGGGCCGCTGCGCAGCCCGGAACTGGCGCGCAAGGCGCGCGAACGCCTGCCGCAGCTGGCGGTGCTGTTTACCTCCGGCTATACCGAAAACGCCATCGTGCACGGCGGCCGGGTCGATGCCGGGGTCGAGCTGCTGGGCAAACCGTACACGCGCGAAGCGCTGGCCAAGAAGATCCGCCACGTGCTGGCCAACCAGAAGCAGAAACTGGTCGGCTTGCCCGAGCAGCTGGCTGCGCCAAGCCCGGCGGCGCCGTCGCGGCTGAAGGTGCTGCTGGTCGAGGATGAAGCGGCGGTCGGCGAGATCACCTACGAGATGCTCAAGCTGATGGGCCATGCGGTGGAATACGCCAGCGATGCCCAGGCGGCGCTGGACGCCGTGGCACGCACCGGCTTCGACGTGATGATTACCGATGTCGGCCTGCCCGGCCTGCCCGGCAATGTGCTGGCCGAGAAAGCGCGCGCGGTGTTGCCGGGCTTGTCGGTGGTGTTTGCCACCGGACAGATCCACCCGGGCGTGGCGCCGGGCGACCTGGTGCTCAACAAGCCCTACGACATGGATGCGCTGATGGCCGTCATGCAGAAGGTCATCGAGCGCAGGATGTAGCGGACTATTTTTTGGTCCAGTAGCCGAATTCGGTTTCGTAGCAGTTGGTATCGACTTCGGCGATCTTTTCCTGCATCACCGCCTGCGCATCCTGCACGGCCTTGTTGTAGATCGAGGGGCCGATTTCGCGCAAGCAAAAGTCAAGCAGCAGGCGCGCCTTGAGCACGCCCATCTCTTCATCGAAATTTTTCATGCAATACCGCTGCAGGGAAGACAGCAGGCGCTCTTCGGTTTCCTGGTTCAGTTTGATGGCCATCGTGGTTTCTGCGGAAATGATCGGGAGCCGCAGCTTAGCAGAATCAGGTGGCTTTCGGCATGGGACCTGCCGGCATGGCGCTGCGATAGCAGCGCTCGAGGTGGCTGAGCAAGGCCAGGAATTCGTTTTTGTCGCAGAACATGTTCAGCCGCGTGCTCGAGACGACGTCGGCGCGCAGCGCCAGCAGATCGGCCCGCAGTTGCGCCAGCGCGTCGCAGGTGCGCGCGGCGTCGACCCTGGCGAGCGACGCCGCCACGCCGTCCTCCGAAAAATCGAAGGCGTCGAAGCCGCAGCAGCCGGCCACGCAATGCGTCTCGAGCGCCGCCCACATGCCTGCCAGCTGCGCCAGCAGATGGTCGATCGCGACCGCCTTGTCATAAGCCACCGTCGGCTCGACGTGCGCGATCCACGTATCCGGCCCGGTGGCAATGGCGTTGATGGGGCGCGAAGACGCTTTGCTCATCATGTTTCCTCTGTTACTCATTTGTCCACTATACCAAAGTATAACGACGGCCAGGCGCTCCGCCCCTATACTCGGCACGCGCAAACGACTCCACGCGCGTCGATGAAAGGACCTCACATGCACACTGCCCTCCCCGTTCGCCGGACGATTGCCGCGCTGGCGCTCACGCTCGCGAGCGGCGCCCTCCCCGCCCTTGCCGCGCCGTCGGCGGCATTGCTGCAGCGCTGCGCGGCCTGCCACGGCGCCACCGGCAACACCACCGCCGCCGCGCTCTACCCCAACCTGGCGGGGCAGTCGGCAGCGTATATCGAACTGCAACTGAACAACTTCCGCAATGGCGAGCGCCCCCATGCGCAGATGCGCGCCGTCGCCGAACAATTGACCGGGCCGGACATGCGCGAACTGGCCGCCTTCTACGCCGCCCAGACGGCCAAGGCGCAAGCGCCGGCCGACGCCGCGCTGGAGCGGCTAGGGCGCCAGGTGTTCGAACACGGCAGCGCGGGAGGCGCGCCCGCCTGCGCCAGCTGCCACGGCCCCCAGGGGCACGGCCAGCAACCGTTCCCCCGCATCGCGTCGCAGCCGGCCGGCTATACGCTGGAACAACTGAAGGTCTACCACGACGCACCCAAATTCAATCATCCGCTGGCGACGGCGATGAAACAGGTGGCAGTCAAGCTCAGCGACAAGGAGATGCGCGCGGTCTCGGCCTATCTGGCCACGCTGCCCTAGGGAGCACGGCGCATCCCCCTTTCGTATAGCAGGCAATCGCGTTGGCGCACGCATAATCGCTGCCGTCCGCCCGGCCGGCCCGGGCCGCCCACCACCAACGAAAGGGAAAGCATGAACACCACCACCGCCACCGGCGCCGACATCCTGCAAGACTTCAGCGAACTGGCCGACGTGCGCATCGGCCTCGACGCCTCGGTGCGCTCGACCAGCGTGCGCGCCCTGAACCGCCTGCTGGCGCACACCATGGCCATCCGCGACGCCTACAAGAAGGCGCACTGGCAGACCTCCGGCGCCACCTTTTACGAACTGCACCTGCTGTTCGACAAGCACTACAACGAACAGGTGCTGATCATGGACAGCCTGGCCGAACGCGTGCAGACCCTCGGCGGCGTGGCCTTTGCGCTGGCCCAGGATGTGGCCGACGAATCGGCCATCGCGCGCGCCCCGCGCGGCCGCGAATCGGCCCGCGCCCAGCTGGCGCGCCTGCTCGACGCGCACGAAACCATCCTGATCGACGCGCGTCCGCTGGCGCGCGCCAGCGCCGATGCCGGCGACGACGGCACCAACGACCTGATCGTCAGCCAGGTGGTGCGCAGCAATGAGCTGCACAGCTGGTTCATCGGCGAGCATCTCGCCGCGCAGGCGCGCACGGCCGACTGAGCTTACATCAGCAGGGTGCCGGGCAGCCTGAGCCGCATTTCGCTGCCCTGCCCCGGCGCCGAGGTCCAGCGCACGCTGGCGCCCAGGCGCTCGGCGCGCTCGCCAATGCCGGGCAAGCCCCAGTGACCCGGCACGCCGCCGTCGCGCAGCACCTCGGCCGGCAGGCCGCAACCGTTGTCGCGCACTACCACGGTCAGGTCCTTGCGTTCGAACAGCAATTCCACCTCGATCTTGCTGGCCTTTGCGTGCTGGAAGGCATTGAGCATCGCTTCATTGGCAATCCGGTACACCTCGTGCGCCACCAGCGGCGGCAGCGCGCGGATGCGGCCGCTCTCGCGCAGCGCGAACTGCACGCCGCGCTCGGCCGACATGCGCTGGCCTTCGCGTTCCAGCATGCGCGCCAGTCCCGCCTGGAAATGGTCGTGCGCGCGCAAATCCTGCACCTGGTCGCGCCCTTCCTGCAGCATCAGCTCGGCCTGGTCGAGCGCGCTGTCCATCAGCTGCTTCACCGGCTCCTGCCCCACGATCCTGGCTGCGGCCGTGTGGAAGCGCAGGATCAGGGCCTGCACGCCTTGCAGCAAGGTGTCGTGCAGCTCGCGCGCGATGCGTTCGCGCTCGTCGACCTGGACCTGCAGCCGTCCCTGGATGCGCGCCGCCAGCCGCCGCATGCGCCAGCGGTACAGTCCCCACAACAGCAGCACGGCGATCAGCACGCAGGCGGCGCGGAACCAGACGGTCTCGGTGACGGTCGGCGCGATGCTGAAGGCGAGCACGGCGCCGGTTTCGCTCCACACCCCATCCTCGTTCGAGGCCTGCACCTGGAAGCGGTAGTTGCCCGGCCCCAGGCCGGTGAAGAAGGCGCTGCGGCGGGTGCCGGCATCGCTCCAGCCGGCGTCCTGCCCGTCCAGGCGGAAGCGGAAGCCCACCCGTTCGGGCATCGACAGGCTCAGCGCCGTGTAGTCGAGCTGCAAGCGCTGGGTGCCGGCCGGCAGGCGCATGCCATCGCGCACGGGAAGGTGGCGCCCGTCCACGCTCGCGCCGCGCAACTCCACGTGCGGCGCCAGCAGGTTGCGGCGCAGCCTGGCCGGATCGACCGAGACCACGCTGTTGGCGGTGGTGAACCACAGGCGGCCGTCGCTGGCAGCCACCGCCGAAGGCGTGGGCACCATTTGCGGGGCGGTCCCGGTCAAGCCATCTTCCTGGTCGTAGCGCACGAAGCGCACCCGATAGCCGGGCTCGGCCACCGCGCGCTTGAGCTCGGCCGCCTCGACGACGCTGATGCCTTCGCTGCCGTTCAGCCAGAGCTGGCCGCTGGCCGAGGCCACGATGCCGGACACGCCCATGAATTTTTCGCCGTCGGCGCCGAGCAAGGGATGAAAGCGCTTGCCGTCGAAATGCGCCACCCCGCTGTCGCCGCCGACCCAGATCCGGCCGGCGTGCCGGTAGAACTGGAAGACCGCGCCGACCTGCAAGCCCTCGGCCGCGCCCAGCAGGCGGAACTTGCCTTGCTCGCGCACGGCCACGCGGTCGCCGATGTAGCCCAGCCATACCTGTCCATCGGGCATGGCCGCGATGCTCAGGGCGCCGCGCGAGGCGTAGTCGGCATACGGCACCGCCTTGCGCCATTCGCCGTCGCGCCGTTCGTAGGTGCCGCCGCCGTTGAACGAGATCCACATGGTGCCGTCGGCCTCCCTGGCGATGGCGTGCACCGGGCGGCCGTCGGTGTCGGGCGGCGTGGCCAGCTTGCTGAAACTGTCGCCGTCGAGCCAGGACACGCCGCGATGGCCGCCGGCCCAGATGATGCCGTCGTCGTCGCGGTACAGGCAGGTCAGCTCGGCCAGGCCGTTGGACGGCATCTCGGCCGACGGAATCGGCACCGACCGCGGACCGGGCACGAAGAAGCCGTCGGTCCAGACCGCGCCCTTGTCGGCGGCGGCCAGCGCGCGCGCTTCGCCGCCGTAGTACAGCGGCAAGGCGGCGGCCTCGAGCTTGGTGCGGCGGAACCTGTCCAGCCCGCTGTTACTGGCGACCCAGATATTGCCTTCGCGGTCTTCCAGCGCGGTAAAGGCGATGTAGCCGCTCAAGCCCTGCTGCGGGGTCAGGCGCTGGGTGACGCTGTTGCCGTCGACGCTGAAGCTGCGCTCGACACCTTCGCGCCGCAGCAGCCAGCGTTCGCCTTCGGCATCGAACAGCATGTGCGAGGAATACTGCCCTCCCACCCGGCGCAGCGTCAGCGGGCCGGGCGCCGGCGGCTCGATCATCTCCAGGCTGTCGTTGCGTCCGCCATTGCTCCAGATGGCGCCGTCGGGCGCTTCGATCAGGTTGCCGCTCAGGTCGAGCACATTCGGCAGGCGCCGAAAGGCGCTCGCGCCGGGCTCCAGCACGAAGGCGGTGTCGATGTTGCCGACCCAGAGGCGGCCGCGGCTGTCTTCGATGATCGATTGCGGCTGGTTGGCCAGTTTCTCGAAGCCGGGGACCTTTTCCCAGCGCTCGCCCGCGAGCCGGTACAGACCGCCGTGGGTGGCGGCCCACATGCGTCCCTGGCGGTCGCGCCGGATCGCATGCGGCGACGACAAGGGCAAGCCTTCGGCCGCGCCGTAGTGGCGCAGCGCGCCCTCCTTGAGCATGCCGATGCCGCCACGGCGGTAGCCGATCCACACTTCCCCGTTCGGCAAGGCCAGCAGGGCCGAGATGCCGGGCGACTCCAGCTTGCCGCTGCGCGGCGCGTAGCGTTCGAACCTGACCCCATCGAAGCGGAACAGCCCGGTGGTCGCGCCCAGCCACAGCCAGCCGTCCGGCGACTGCGCCATGGCGAAGATGATGGTGGGGGCGCCGTCGCGCACGGTCCAGCTGCTGTGATGCATGGTGATCGCCGGCGCCGGGCCCGGCGCCGGCTTCGGTTGCGGCAGCGGGCGGCTCGGCGTCGGGGCGGGCGCGGCGCCGGACGGCAGCGCCGTGGCGAATGCCAACACGAGCGCCAGCGCGCGCCCGGACCAGCGTCGGAATGCGGTCATGGAAATTCCTCGTTGCGAAAATGCCAGCATGATACGGGAATGCGGCGGTGCAGCAATAGCTTGGGAGCAATCTGATCCAAGCGGCAAGCGCGCAGACGTGGCATGATCGCGCTCATTTGTTAATAGAAAGTCCATGCTTTATGTCCGCCGAGCACAATCCGATCCGCGTCCTGCTTGCCGACGACCACAGTTTGCTGCGCGAAGGCATCGTGGCGCTGCTGTCCGGCGACAGCGCCATCGAGATCGTCGGCCAGGCCGCCAACGGCGAAGAAGCGGTCGAGCGCTTCATCGCCCTGCGTCCCGATGTGACCCTGATGGACCTGCAAATGCCGCTCATGGACGGGCACGACGCGATGCTGGCGATGCGCGCGCTGGACCTGCATGCGCGCGTGCTGGTACTGACCACCTACAAGGGCGACGCCCGCATCGCCCGTGCGCTCGGCGCCGGCGCGGCCGGCTACCTGCTCAAATGCGCGATCCGGCTGAACCTGGCCGATGCGATCCACCGGGTGCACGCCGGCCACCGCTACATCCCGGCCGAGGTGGCGGCCGAAATGGCCAATTATTTCGGCAGCGACAAGCTGTCAGGACGCGAGCTGGAAGTGCTGCGCCTGGTTGCCGACGGCAATTCGAACCGCGAAGTCGGCGTGCGCCTGGCCATCAAGGAAGAAACGGTCAAGGCGCATGTCAGCGCGGTCCTGTCCAAGCTGGGCGCCAGGGACCGCACCCACGCCACCACCATCGCGCTGCGGCGCGGCATCCTGACGCTGTAGCGCATCCACATCCGTTTTATCGAGGAAACCGCATGAACCAGGCACAAGACAACACCACCCTGCGCGCCGGCCTGCAAGCCGTGCCGCGCGCCCTGCGCAACTTGCACAAGGCGCTGATCGATGTCGAGACCGTGTATTTCGGCGCGGTCGGCAGTGCGCTGGAACACCTGCAGCTGATCGCCAATCACCCGCATTTTGCGTGGCTGAAACCGATGTCGGTCCTGATGGCGGCGCTCGACGAAGCGCTGGACGAACCCGGGCCCCTGAGCGCCGAGGCGGCTGCCGGCTGGCGCGCCGCGATCGAAACGCTGGTCGGACCGGGCACGGCCGCCGCCGGCGAATTCCGCAGCAGGTATGTGATCCTGCTGCACGATGCGCCCGAGGTGGCGATCGCGCACGGCGCCCTGCGCCAGCTGCTGGGGCGCCTGCCGCAGCAAGCTGGCTGACGGGTTCAGGCAGGCGGCTCGGCGGCGGCCCGGCAGGCGGGCCCCAGCCTGACGGCGCCGATGCCCATGCCCGACGCCGCGCACTGTCCACCTGCCTGCAAGTCGAAGCGCCAGCTATGGCGCGGGCAGACCAGGTGCGAGGTCTCGTCGATGGAAGCGTACGCCAGGTCGCCGCCCTGATGCGGGCAATAACGGTCGATTTCATACCGCTGCCCCAGGTGCTCGATCACGATGCGCTCTTGCGTGCGGCTGAAATTATGCTCCAGGGAGCTGGCCAGGTTCGATGCGTCGGCGAACAGGAAGATGTTGGCGACCGTGTTGTACACGTCGGGCACGCGCAGCAGGCTGGCGCGCAGGCTCAGCGCAATATCCTGCCAGCGCGCCTCCCCGCACATCAGCGCGAAATACCGTGGGTCCGCCTTGACGACGATGCAGGGGACAGGCGCCTGGCGCGCGGCCACGAGGCGCTTGCCGGCCAGGTCCACCAGCAGCCAGTCGGCGTCGTCCGGGCCCCAGTTGAACGCGATCGACGGCGTGTCCGGCGGCAAGGCAATTCCGGCGATACTGTCGAGGCGGCGTTGCAGCACCTGCGCGAAGCGTGCCGGCGAGAACGTGTCCTCCCCCTGCTCCCAGCGATCCGGGTGCGTGGCGCGCCAGGCCGCGACCTGGTCCGCCGTGGGCGCGCGGATGGGGACCCGGCTGGACTGCTCGCCAACCGGCTCGCCCGGGCGCGGATAGAGCATGTTGCCGATCCCTTTTTGGGTCAGGTAGCGGTCCAGCTCCTCCTGGTGCACAAAGATCGTTCCGCTGCCGAGGCTGAGCGCGGGATCGAGAAACGGGAAGAAGCACGGTCCCGCCGCCGGCACGAGAAAGCGCGGCGCCAGGGTCGCGACGCCGCTGCGCACGTTGAGGAATTTGGCGAGCACCTTTTTACGGGAGACGGCCTGGCGCTGCTGCTCGGGCATCTCGAAGCAGGCAGGATGCCAGTTGGCGCCGGAAAACTGCACCGAGTAGTAGTCGATCTCGCCGAGTTCCTGCTTCAGCGTTGCCAGCCGGTCGAAGATCTTGCAGTCGTTCTGGTTGAAGAAAGTGAAATCGGGCGTGCTGACGAACAAGGCGGCATCGTGATTGATGCCGCCGTCGTCGATGAACACGCGCATGCGCATCTGCGTGCCGGCCCGGTCGCCTTCGGCCAGTTCGACGGTGCGCAAGCGCATGGCGCGCAGCGTGTCGCGCAGGTATTTATCCTTATATTCCGGAATGAACACCGTGCAGCGCGGGTGCGCCGACAGCGCGCGCAGCGTGGCCGCGTCGGCGTGGTCCTGGTGCGCATGGCTGAGGAAAATGTTCAGCGCGCGGTTGTGGCAGCGTTGCAGCACGCCGTCCAGCAGATGGCTGTTTGGCGGCCACTGGTGCCAGCTGCCGAAAAACGCGCCGCTGTCGCTCAACCAGGGATCGATCAGCAGGATCTCGTCATCGGTCCCGATCAGGAAACCGGCATGGCCCAAAAAGGTGAATTCTGTTGTCATGATTACCGTCTCGAAGTCGAATATCGGGAAACGGGCGTCCCCCGCCTATCGGCCAGTGTGGTCGGCAAGCGCATGTCGCTGCTTGAGGAAGGACAAGCGTTGGAAAGCGCCGGACCGATGGCGGCAGCGGTCCGGCTACCAGCTCACGCCTTCGTACAGGCGAAACAGGTTGTCCCTGGAGTTCTCGATCCAGTTCGTTTCCCACTGCCGTGGGTGGGTCAGGAAACAGATTCTCGCGTGGCGGCCGAGCGCGTCGAACGGGGACAGCGGACGGAAATACTGGGGATACGGACGGTCGGAGATATACATGTCGATGTGATCGAGCAGCGCCCGGTCGTAGGTCTCGCACACGATGCCGCAGCGCTCGCGCAAGCCGGGGTCCTTGAGGATCTCGGTGTTGCTGATCTGCAGGCGGCGGTTGGCAAAATCGCCATGGCTTGCCACGGTGCTCAGCTTGCGCCCGAAGCGCTCCTCGATCACACGGAGATTGCGGGCGAATTCGTCGCGAATATCGGCCATTCGGGCGTGGATCGCGGCGGGGTCCTTGATGTGCTGCCTTTTCGCGTAGGTCGCCAGTTCTTCATAATGGTAGCTGGCCTCGCTGCCATATTCCTCAATCTCGTTCATCAGCGCAAAATCGAGCGTGGACAGGCGAAAATAATAGCTGGCGTGGATGCGGTGTTTTTGTTCGATGTCGAACAGCTTCCTGGCGGTGCGCAGGTCGGTGTCGATGTCGTGCCGGTGCACGACGACCTTGTGCGCGGGGCGCGCGCCCTGCCCGCGCAAGGCCGCGATATACTCGCGAACCGACATGTGCGCGTATCCCGCTTCGCTTGCCGCGCGCACAAAATCCTCGTACAAGGGCAGGCGCGACGGCATGAGGTAGTCGCCATAGAGTCTGTTGATCAGCGTATTCATGGGAGCAGGCGCGTTGCGCGGTGACCGCCGCCGCCGGTGTGCGGAGACAGGCTCCTATTATCGTGAGCTGCGCCGGCGCGGCCTTGACAGGGATCACGCCTGCCTGGTCCCTGCGGCGCGCGCCCCGGTAAGCAAGCGCGTCAGGGCCTCGGTTTCACCAGGCCGTACATGACCGCTTTGGCGACGGCATGCTGGCGGTTCGAAGCGCCCAGCTTCTTGATGACCGAGGTCAGGTGAAAATTGATGGTGCGTTCCGCCACGCCCACGATATTGGCCATTTCCCAGGCCGTTTTGCCCTCACAGGCCCAGAAAACGCATTCGAGTTCGCGTTCGGTTAACTCGTTGACCCTGGGATTTTCGGTTTTATCGATCCGGACGTAGGCGTCGAACAGATATTTGCTGAAGATGCCGGCTGCGGGCAGCAGGTTTCCGAGGCGATGTTCGTCGAACTCCGGATCCGCGCTCACCACGCTGAAAAACGCGGTCTGTCCGCTCGGCGGATTGAGCGGAACCGTCAGGCCGGCCTGCAGTCCGAACTGGCGTCCGGTCTCCATGAAGGCCCTGTCGGTGTCGCCATTAAAGCCCGGCGTGCAGATAAGCTCGCTCCACAGGATCGGGGCCGAATGGGAAAAACTGTACTTCAGGATCGGATCGACCGAGGACGAGCGGTTCTGGAAATACAGGTCGACCCACGGTGCGGGAAAATTGGTCAGCGTGATGATTTTCGGGGCGATCAGGGATACCACTTCGCAGACGCTGAACAGGTAATAATCCAGCTGCACCTCTGCGCAGAACTCCTTGCAGATATTCTTCAGATCGACCAGGTGAGGTGCGGCTGCCAGCGCATGCCTGAATTCACGCAACACGGAATAATCCATTACGCGCCCTCGCTCCAGGCGCGCGATGCCACACACCGCCCCGATCCGGCGTTGTCATGCCGGGCCGGCGGCGACGGCATTGTTTTCCGCGTCGACCGGATCGCATTCGTCCGTGAAGAAAAATCCGAGCGGGTATTTATGAAATCCATCAAAATCTGCCTTTCCTATCGGAACACCAGCTTGCCGCGCAATGGCATAGACCATGCAATAGTGGAAGAAGAAATTCGGCATGGAATACATCAGGTAGTAATCCCAGCCGGATAAGTTCAAGTCGGCGAACCCGGCCGCAGTCTGAATCTTGAGCTCATCGATGTGACGGAAATCCCCATCGGGAATCGCCGACAGATAATCGATCGTCGACGCCAGCTCGGCAAACACACTTTCCAACGTGTAATCATCGTCGCTGAACGAGACGATCTCCCTGCCGGCCAGCGGGCAGGTGGTGCGCAAGGTGAAACCGATCGCCGTTTTCGCTTGCTGCAAAAGCGGAAACATCTCCGGATGCAGGCGGTTCTGAAGAATATCGCCTTCGAACTGTTCCACTTGCTTCAGCAGGGTATGCAATTTCCCCAGATAGTGGAGAAATATCTTAGTCGGGGTCAGCATGTTTTTTCCTATATTAGCATGTTTACTGCAATTGCAATCGTAGCATCCTGACATTTTTCCGAATAGCCATATTCGAAATTCATATCGATGCACCCTTGGGTCGATCCCTGTCCATGCCGCAGGCGATCCGCCCTTCGTTTCATGCGGCATGCATGGGACTTCCATCCCCTGCGGCCGATCGGTGCGTCGCACCGCGCTGAGCGCCAGTCCCGCCTCGATGACAGACAATCGGTAACGCCCACTATAACGGAAATTATTAATGTTATTAACTGTCAGATCTGACAAATTCGATTGAACAAGCGATTTTATTCGATTCGAAGATCGCTCTTTCGCCTGTCATTTCTGACTGTCATTTCTGACAGACAGATCTGACAGTCAGAAATGACAGGCGAAAGTGACAGTCATTTGTTACAGCTTTTCTTCATCCGCCCGACGGTGAAAAATGGACCTCAAGCAAACCCCGGATGAAAGGAAACAACATGTACGGCGATAAACTCGAAAAGGATGAACGGCCGCTCGCCGGCATTCTGATTGTTGTATGCGGCATTGCTGCCGTTTCAGTGGCGGCATTCACCGTGTTATTCGGCCTGGAGCAAGCCGGGCTGGTTGATTTGCAGAATCTGACGAGCTATCCGCATTATCGGCTCCGATAACATCGAAAAACTCAATCGATAGGAATTCATTACCATGACACCATCCGTTTTATCCAATCCAGCCGCAGAAATCATCTCTCCGAACGATGAAGGGAGCGTGGCGCGCACAATCCGGAAAATATGGCGCTTCAATATTCACGAAGACATGCTGGGTAATAACAAGCTCCATCTCTACGGCGCGCTGGCGGCAGCAGGTATCGTCTGGCTGTTCGCAACGCCGAAACTCGCTTTTCTGTTCGACCCGCTCGACACCAATTCGGTGCACATCTTTCATATGATGCCGCAAATCAATTTGAACAATGAATTCGGTCCGATTGCCACCATCCTGTTATGGCTCGCCCTGTTCCGTTTTGCCTTCCTGGTCGCGGTCGGCATTGCCGATATCGTGTTCCACAAGCGGGCCACCGGCAAGCCCTTCGCCTGGAAAGGCATGGTCAACACGTCGATGGCGAATATCATGATGTGGCTGTTCGGATTCCTCTTCATCGGCGTGTCGCCCTACTTCGAGCAATTCATGGCCTATTACATGACGCTGCTGCGCGGGGTGCCGCAGATTGTCGATGTCAATGGCCCGCTGGCCGTGATCGTGGCTTGCCTGATCGGCGACTTTTGCTTCTACTGGTCGCACCGCCTGACGCACAATATGCGGCTGCTCTGGAATCTGGGCCATATCAACCATCACCGCCATGAGAACCTGACGCAATTCCATTTTGCGGCGGAACCGGATGTGCTGGCACTCAAGGCCTCGAAAGGAATCACCCTGTTCATGCTGCCCTTGATGAGCGCCTTGTTCACCTCGGACCTGGTTGGGGTGGGCTGGTTTCTGGTCGCCGTGCTGCTCATCGATATCTGGATCGATCCCTCGCATTCGCCGGTCCTGTACAAACTGGAGCAGAAATACAAGGCGCTGCGGATGATGCGGCTGGTATTCGTCACCGTCGCGGTGCACTACACGCATCACTCAAGCGAGCCGCGCCATAACAAGAAAACCGGATGCAATTTCGGCGCCCGTTTCACCGTCTGGGACCGCCTGTTCGGCACCTATACCGAACCGGACGAAGAGGTTCCGCAAACGGGACTGTTCGGAAAACACGCCGACTACTGCTACAACCCGATCCGCTTCCTGCTGCTGCCGTACGTCCGCTTTTACAAGGAACTGCGTTTCAATCACGTCAGGCACTGGCCGAAGATCCTGTTCGGGAGCGTGTTTTACAGCCCGCCGGTCAAAGCCAGGATGAGCCACTAAGTACTTGACCGGATGCGGCTATTCCCGCCATCTGGCGCAATTCCGGAGGATCTTCACCCCGGACTACCGCACATACGGCTACGGAATGTAAAGCGGAAGCGGCGAACCCTCTCCCACCACTATAATCGCGCACACGGCTGATCGCCGCAATTGTGGACCATTGGACGGAGAGAGGCTCGCATGGCACTGGAATGGACGGAATCGCTCGACGGGATCGACTGGGAGGAACTGTCGGCGCTGTACCGGATCGCGCTCGGCGACAAACCCGCCGCCGAACTGGCAATCGTGTTCGCCAACAGCCGCTACCGCTGCCTGGTGCGCGAGCATGGCCGGATCGTCGGCGTGGGACGCGCCCTGGCCGACGGCATCGACACCTCCTACCTGTGCGATATCGCGGTGTTGCCGGACTACCAGGGCAGCGGCCTGGGCAAGCAGATCGTCGCCCGCCTGGTGGCGCTGTCGCAGGGGCACAAGAAGATCCTGCTGTACGCGGTGCCTGGCAAGGAGCCGTTCTACCGCAAATTCGGCTTCAGGCGCATGGCAACGGCGATGGCGCTGTTCGAGAACCAGCCGCTGGCACGCGAACGCGGCTATCTCGACGATCCTGAGGACGCCTAGCGCAAGGCGGGCACCGGCCTGGCGCGGGTCGCCAGGCTGCGCGAGGCCGGCGCCAGCCCGCCCACGTTGAAGGTTCCCACGACGGCGCTCAGCTCGCGCGCCTGATCCTGCATCGAGGCCGCCGCGGCGGCGGCCTGCTCGACCAGCGCCGCGTTTTGCTGGGTCACCTTGTCCATCTGCGCGATCGCCTGGTTCACCTGCACGATGCCGGCGCTCTGTTCCTGCCCGGCGGTGGTGATCTCGGCCATGATGTCGGTCACGCGGCGCACGCTGTCGACCACTTCCTTCATGGTCGTGCCGGCCGCGTCGACCAGCTTGCTTCCGGCCTCGACCTTCTCGACCGAGTCGCCGATCAGTCCCTTGATCTCGCGCGCGGCCGCCGCGCTGCGCTGGGCCAGGTTGCGCACTTCGGTGGCCACCACCGCGAAGCCGCGTCCCTGCTCGCCGGCGCGCGCCGCTTCCACCGCCGCGTTCAGCGCCAGGATATTGGTCTGGAAGGCGATGCCGTCGATCACGCCGATGATGTCGGCAATGCGCCGCGCCGATTCGTTGATCGAGCCCATGGTGCCGACCACTTCGGCCACCACCTGGCCGCCGCGCATCGCCACGTCGGAGGCGGCCGTGGCCAGGGTGTTGGCCTGGCGCACGCTGTCGGTATTGTGCTGGACGGTGGTGGTCAGCTCTTCCATCGAGGCCGCCGTTTCTTCCAGCGAACTGGCCTGCTCTTCCGTGCGTCCGGACAGGTCCATATTGCCGGCCGCGATTTCGCTCGACGCGGTCGAGATCGTGTCGGTGCCGGCCCTGACCTTCATCACCAGCGCGGCCAGGCTTTGCTGCATGGTGCGCATGGCAACCATCAGGCTGTCGGGATCGGCGTCGGCATCGACCACGATCTCGACCGTCAGGTCGCCGGCCGCGATCGAACCGGCGATGTCGGCGGCGTAGTGCGGCTCGCCGCCGAGCTGGTGCATCACGTTGCGGGTCAGCCAGAAAGCGATGCCGGCGCCCAGCAGCACGGCGCCGGCCGCCAGGGTCAGGCTCAGGATCAGGGTGGCGCGCGTCTGGCTCGACAGTTCGCCCTTGGCGGCGTCGACCGCGCCATTCTTGGACTTGATCAGTTCCAGCAGGTCGCCGCGCATCTGGCGCCACAGCGGCGTTTCGTCGGCGTTGAGTTTCTTGATCGCGGCGGCCTGGTCGGCCTTGGCCAGCGCGACCACGGCGGCCTGGATCTCGGTCTGGCGCTCGTGCAGGGTTTTCAGTTTTGCCAGCGTCTGCGAGACCGCCGGATCGTCCTTGGCCAGTTCGACCGCCGTGCCGTGCGCCTTGCGGAATTCGTCGCGCGCCGCGCTCAGGTTCTTGTAGCCCTGCTGGTTCTCGGGAGCCAGGATGATGTTGCGCAGCGCCTGCCCCATCTGCAAGCCCTGGGCATACAGGCTGGTGCTGGCGCCGAGGAAGGCCTGGTCTTGCTTGATGAACATTTCGAACTTGGTGGTCGCGTTCTGCATGCCTGAAATCGCCACCCCGAGCGCAATCGTGAACAGGCTGAAAACGATCACCATGCACAACGCCATCTTGTTCCGTAATTTCATTCTGCTCAACCCCATTTGTTGTGGAAAGCGCGGCGGCCGGCACGACCACCCGGAAACCGAAAAAATGTTTCAGTAGGACACTGAATTCTATCGATGTTTACCGGTGTGGTCGGCTTTGTTTAAGCAAACGAGGCCAGCGCGCAACACAGATGCGGCAATGACAACGGGCGCGGCGATGCCTGCGCCGCCGCGCCGCGCCGGGGGTGGCGCCAGGCCCGCTTCAGGGCTTGATGTAGGCGTGCTCTTCCTGCGTTTGCAGGCGTGCCACTTCGGCAACGCCGGACGGTACGATGGTCGCTTCGGGCAGCACGCGCTTGCGCTCGATCTTGCGCGCTTCCAGGGTGTTGTTGCAGACCTTGAACTTGACGTTGCGGTTCGACAATTCCTGCACCACCGCATCGTAGGGATTGCCGTTTTTATCCTTGGCGTCTTCCAGCAGGAAGTCGATCCCGGGACCGTGCGTGACGACCACGATCTTCGCCTTCGGGCTGGCGTTGAGGTGGTTGCGCACATTGCCGAGCGCCCCCATCGCGTTGGCGCTGTCGGTGACGTGATACACCACTTTTTCTTCGCGCGCGAGGGCGCTGGCCGGCGCGCTGGCGACGGCGGCAAGCACCACCACGGCGGCCATGGAACGGAACAATTGCATGCTAACTCCTGTAAGGACAATCAAGGTTTCGGCGCACCCGGAATCCGCTTCTGCTGCAGGCTTTCCCTTTCCATCAACAGATAGGTGCCATAGGCATTGAGCCGGTTGGCCTGCGCAAACGCGGGATATTTGTCGAACGCGCTCCAGTCGATCTTACCGTATGCCTCGTCGAAGTCGGCGAGATCGGCCACGGCCTCGCCCATCACGCGGCGCAGGAAGCTCAGGTAGTCGCGGGTCAGGGCAATATCCCTGGCCGGCGTGCGCGACAGCTCGCCGTGCCCGGGGATGGCCGCCTTCGGCGCCAGCGCCAGCATGCGCTCCAGCGCGTCGAGCCAGACGCGGCTGTCGGCCTCGCCCACGAAGGGAATCCGTCCGCTGAAAAACAGGTCGCCCGCGAACAGCACCTGGTCGTCGTCGACCGCCAGCATGATGTCGTCCGGCGCGTGCGCGCCGCTCATGTCGATGATCCGGAAGCGCACGCCGCCCATCTCGAAGGCCATGTTCTTGCCGTCGGCAAAGCTGAGCCAGCGGTCGGCGCCGGTCAGGCGCGTGGCGTCGTCGACCCATGGCGCCAGCGCTTCCTTGCGCTGCGCCAGGCGCGTGGCCGCCATCTCGGACCCCAGGTAGGCGCGGCCCCGCTCGTGCGCCCAGATCTGCGCGCCCTTGGCCTTGAACGCCTGCAGGCCGTAGAAATGGTCGGCGTGATAATGGCTGACGATCACCCGCCGCACCGGCTGCGCCGTCACCTTGCGGATCGCCTTGAGCATCGCTTCGCCGAGCGCGGGCGTACCCAGCGCATCGAACACCACCACGCCGTCGCGCGTGACCACGAAGCCCGCGTTCGACATGAAACCCTGGTTATCGGTGTCGGCCATGCCGGACTTGCCGTGGAAGTAATACACGTGCGGCGACACCTTGATCGGCACCAGCACCGGCGGGCGCGCCGGCGGCGCCGCACTGGCCGCCGGGATAGCCAGCGCCAGCAGGCAGGCGATGGTCGGGATAATGCGCTTCATGGCAGTTCCTTTCACACGGTTAAGGGCTGGCGATCTTGCGCTGCGCCTGCGCCAGCGCGTCGTCCAGGTAAGCGCCGTACATGCCGGACACGTCGCCGCCGACCAGCGGCGGCGCCAGCAGCGCGCCGTGGACGTCGAGCATCAGCACGGTCGGCGCGATGCGCACCTGGTAGCGGGCGGCCAGTTGCGCGCCGCTGGCCGCTTGCCTGTCGAATCCCGTGAAGGACGCCGTGCCGGCCAGGCCGACTTCGCGCACCACCGGCCTTCGTGCTTCGGCGCCGTCGCGCGTGAGCGGCGCCAGGTAGTTGCGGCGCACCACGTCGCAGTAACCGCAACCGGGCAGCGAAAACAGCAGCACCAGGGGCTGGCCGCGCCGCGCCGCCTGCGCCGCGTCGGCAGCCAGGTCGCGCGGCGCGCCCAGGGACTGCGCGCCGGCCGCCATGGTATCGGTCCCGAGCAGGGCCAGCGCCGCCAGCACGGCCGCCTGGCGGCGCAGCCAGCGCGCCGCCGTCCCGATCCTGGCCAGGGTGCGCTTCACCCCATCAGGCCCGGATTGCCCTGCATGCCGATCAGGCGCGGCGTGTCGAGCTTGCGCGGGGTGACGGTTTTCTGTTGCCGCAGCCATTGCGCCACCACGTCCCACACCGGCTCGCCTTTGGCGCCTTCGGCCACCGGCGCCCAGCCGGCCACCTTGTAGGTCTTGGCGGCGTCGAGCGGCTTGCCGTGCAGGCGCATGTCGCTGATGCGCGCGCCCATCGCCGCGGCCGGGTCGATGGCGTAGCTCATGCCGCCCACCCGCACCATGTCGCCGCCCTGCTGGTAGTACGGGTCGGGATTGAACAGATTGTCGGCCACGTCTTCCAGGATGGTCTTGATGGTGGCGCCGTTCATCTCGGTCAGGGTGCTGTACGAGTAGGTCGTAGCGGTCTGGTCCATCAGGTGTTCCATCAGGATCGGGCTGTCCGGCAAGAGCGAGGTGCCCCAGCGAAAGCCCGGCGAGAAAGCGATGTCGGCGCCCTTGACTTCCATCAGTGCGTCGATGATCAACTGGTCGAAGGTGCCGTTGAAATTGCCGCGCCGGTACAGGGTGCCCTGGGTGACCGCCAGTTTTTCCTTGAGTTTGCTCTCGTACGGCGCGCGCACCTTCTTGATCAGCGCGGCCATTTCCTTGTCGGCCGGCAGGAAGTTGGAGAATACCGGCAGCAAACGGTACTGGAAGTTGCGCACCTGGCCGCCGCGCACGTCGAAGTCGAGCACCCCGACGAACTTGCCGTTGCTGCCGGCATTCGTCACCAGGGTCTTGCCGCCGCCATTGGCCACGATCACCGGCTCGGGCACGCCGTCGTGCGTGTGGCCGCCCAGGATGGCGTCGATGCCGCGCACGCGCGAGGCCATTTTCAGGTCCACGTCCATGCCGTTGTGCGACAGTACCACCACGACCGTGGCGCCCTTGCCGCGCGCCTCGTCCACCATCTTCTGCATGTTCTCTTCCTGGATGCCGAAGCGCCAGTCGGGCGTCAGGTAGCGCGGATTGGCGATCGGCGTGTACGGAAACGCCTGGCCGATGATGGCCACCGGCACGCCGTTCATTTCCTTGATTACATACGGGGCGAAGACCGGATCGCCGAAATCGGTGGTGTTCACGTTCTGTGCCACGAAGTCGACCTTGCCCTTGAAGTCCTTGCCGACGATTTCCTGCACCCGCTTGTCGCCGAGCGTCATTTCCCAGTGCGCGGTCATCACGTCCACGCCCAGCAGCAGGCCGGCGTCGACCATGTCCTGGCCACGGGTCCAGAGCGCCGTGGCCGATCCTTGCCAGGTGTCGCCGCCGTCGAGCAGCAGCGCGCCGGGACGGCCGGCACGCAGTTGCCTGACCAGCGTCGCCAGGTGCGCGAAGCCGCCCACCTTGCCGTAGGTGCGCGCAGCCTGTTCGAAGTCCAGCGCGGTGAAGGCATGCGCCTGCGGCGTGTTCGGCTTGATTCTCAGCTGTTTCAGCAGCGCTTCGCCGACCAGGTGCGGGATCCTGCCGGCCGCCTGGCCGATCCCGAGGTTGACGCTCGGCTCGCGGAAGTACACCGGGTTCAGTTGCGCATGGCAATCGGTAAAGTGCAGGAAATGCACATTGCCGTAGCGTTTCAGGTCGTACAGGGCGCCCGGCGACGGCGCGCCCAAGGCGGATTTCGATCCCAGCAGCATCCCGCCGGCGGCGGCGATGCCCATCAGTTGCGCAAACTCGCGCCGGTTCATTCCCATATTGCCTCCTGGCTTACTCGTTGACGGGCGATGCGGGGTCGAGCAGCAGCGCCATCACATCCTTGAGCTGGGCTTCGGTCAGCACCCCGTTGTGGCCGAAACGCGGCATGGTCGAGCAGGCATTGTAGGCTTGCGCGTTGTAGAGCTTGTTCCAGGTATAGCTCAGGATGGCCTCGCTGTTGCCGCGCAGCTTGCCGTACTGGTACAGGGAGGGGCCGATATTGCCGAAGGAGATTTCCTTCTTGCCGATCTGGTGGCAGGCGTAGCAATTGCCGCCGTTGACCGCCCCGACCGCGTCCGACGACTGCATGCCGCGTCCGTTCTGCGCGATCTTCTCGCCTTCCTGCCATTTGCCGAGGTACTTGCCGTCGGCCGGCGGTTTGACCGCCGCCAGCTGGGCCGCCTCGATACGCGCCGCCACCTCGGGCGGGCGCTGGATCGGGTACTGGCTGCACAGTTGCTGGGATTCGTCGCGGGCGGCGACCCGCTCCACCGTGGCCGGGCCGGCCGAACGGAAGTCTTGCCGGATCAGGTCGAGCGCGGCCTGGCGATAGTCGGTGTCGGCCGCCACCGTGGCGCAGCCGGCGATGGCGGCGGCGCCGCAGGTCGCCAGGAAGATGCGTGCGATTGCTTTCATGTGCTTTCCCCTATCGTTTTAAGGCCGGTCCGGCATACACGCCGCCGTTCGCGTTTTTTGCCAGGAACATCGTCACCGCCGTCAGCGCGTCGGAGGCGTACAGCGGCTCCGGAAAGCGCTGCTGGCGGAAGCAGTCGGCCAGGCGATGCTGCATGGTGCGCACTTCCCCCTGCGAGACGCGGTAGGCCGGCCACGTGGTGTAGGCCGCCTGGGCGTTGATCGGGTTGAGGATGTTCGGCAACTCCTGCAGGCGGATGCGCTGGCCGTCGACCGAATGGCAGGTGGCACAGGAAAAATCGTGCGAGCCGCCACGGTAAAAGAACAGTTGCTTGCCGGTTTCGTAAGCGCGCTGTTCCATCGGATGCGCGCTCGAGACCGCCATCTTCATGCCGCGCGACTCGGCGCTGATGTACGAGACCAGCGCCTCGATGTCGGACTTCTTGCCGGCCGCGCCGAACGGCGTCTTGACCGCCTCGGCCGGGCTCAGGCCCTGCAGGGTCACGCGGCAGTGGACCAGGCGCTGCTCCAGGTCCATCACCTTGTTTACGTCCCTGAAGTAGCGCGGCAGCTCGGCGTACGCGCCTTTCAGCACCCCCGCGCCCTTGCCGAAGTCGCACTGCTCCAGCGACACCTTGTTCGGCCCGGCCCTGGTCTTCCACAGCTCTTCGCCGCGCATTTCCCACAGCTCGGCGGGATTGCCGTCGGCCAGCATCTGGCGGTACTTCGCGATCTCGTCGGTGCTGGACGTCTGCGCGAGCACGGCGCTCATCGTCGCTAGCAATCCCACAGCGAGCACCGCTGTGCGCTGCTTGATCATGGTCGTCTCCTCGATATGGTTATGGGTACTGCCTGCCGGTTCAGCCGATCGTGCCTTCGTCGGTGCGGGTGTCGCCCGCCGTGTCGACCCAGGTCACGCTGACCTTGTCGCCCTTGGCCGCGCCCTTGAACTTGAACGACAGGTAGGGGTCCTTGGAGACCGAAGGGCCGAAATTGGCGTCGAACACCACCTTGTCGCCAACCTTGGCGACCAGGGTCTTGATGAAATGGGCGGGGACGACCTTGCCGGCGGCGTCCTTGCGCTGCCCGGTTTCCATGTCGTGACGCATGAGGATTTTGACTTCAACCAGATCGCCGGTGGCGCTGGCGCGAATGCGCATGGGATCAGCCATGATGGTTTCCTTTGTCGGTGAGGGAAAAAACGGGGAGCGGCTCAGCCGCCGCAGCCGCCGAGGGTGACCTTGATTTCCTTGGAGGCGAGCAGCCATTTGCCGTCGGCGCGCGCCAGGGCGTGCACATTCGAGGTGCCGCCCATCTTCACGCGCGTGGTCACGGCCGGCTCGGTGCCCGGCGGAATGTTGAAGCTGGCCGACATGGTGTTGGGATTCTTTTCCACCAAAATGGCCATGAAGTCGGTATTCGGCGCCTTGCTGGCGACCGAGACCGGCACCACGGCGCCGTTTTCGGCGATATCCGGGCCGGTGATCGAGACATCGGCGCTGACGACGAACTTGTCGCCGCCGAGTTCCTTGACCACGGCCTCCAGGCTCTTGGCGTCGAACACTTTCTGGCTCCATTCTGCCGCGAACACGTCGGACGGTTTGAGTAGCCCGGCGGCGAATGCCGCGCCCAGCACCGAGGTAATGCGCATCAGATTGCGTCGACTTTGATTCATCATCTTCTCCCATGATTGAAAATTGCCCCCGCCAGTTGACGGCGGGAATACTGCCTTAAACCAAGACTACCCGAGGCGGGTCGTCTCCTGCCATCGCTGTTCATTTGGGTGTTGCCAGAATCCACGCCACCATCCTTGCAATCTCGGCATCGTTAACGTGTCCGTGCGCCGGCATCGGCAGCGCGCCCCAGGTGCCCACGCTGCCCTCCCTGACCTTGCCCGCCAGCCTGGCCGCGGCCGTGCTGTCGCCCTGGTATTTTTCGCGTACCGCCTTGAAACTCGGGCCCATCACCTTGGTATCGATGGCGTGGCAGGCCATGCAGGCGTGCTGCTGGAGCAGCGCCAGGGTGGCCTTGTCGGGCGCGCCCGCAGCCGCCGGCGGCGACGGCGGCGCAGCCACGGCCGCACGCGTCGCCGGCGCCGGCTGCGTTGTATCGACGCCACGGGTGGCGCCGAAACCGCGTGTCTGCTGCGCCAGGTTGCCGTGCGCGTTGCGCGCCGCTTCCGGCAGCGACGAGCGCACCGTGGCCTCGACCGGGCAGTTCTTCATGCAGGCCACGCTCTTGACGTCGGGCTTGCCTTTGACCTCCCACAAGCCATGGCTGGTGACCATGCCGTTGCGGTTCGGCATGCGCTGCTGGGCTTGCGCCATGGTCTGGTCCGACAGCACGAAGTCGTCCGGCACCACCTCGCCCATGTTCAGCATGTAGGCCGTGACGGCGTACACCTCGTCGGTGGTGAGCGACTTGGGCGCGGTCCAGGGCATGGCGCGGTTGATGTAGTCCCACAGGGTGGACACGGTGGCCGCTTTCATCAAGGTGGTCTTTTGCGGCTGGCGGCCATTGACGAGCGAGGCCACCCTGCCCTTGGCCACGTCGTCGGCCGTGGTGCCGCCGATCAGCGGGGTAAACACTTCGTTCGACTCGCCGAAGGTGCCGTGGCAGGAGGCGCATTTGCCTTCCCACACCGCCTGCCCGGCCAGCACGCTGCCCGAGCCCTTGGGCAGGCCGGTGAAGTCGGGCCGCACATCGATATCCCAGGCGGCCACTTCCCGGGCGGTGGCGCTGCGCCCGGGCTTGCCGGCCGGGGCGGCGGCGAGGTTGGCGGCCAGCGCGGCAATGCCGAGCGCGAGCGCGGCTTTAGTAAACCTGGACATTCGACACCTCGCCCGATTGCGCAACCTGCCACGACTGGATTGCATTGTTGTGATAAATGGAGCGGGTGCCGCGCACCGCGCGCAGTTCGTTGATTTTCGGCTGTACGTAGCCGGTCTCGTCGATGGCGCGCGATTGCAGCACGGCCGGCGCACCGTTCCAGTCCCAATCGATATTGAAGCGGGTCAGGCATTTCGACAGCAGCGGCGTCTCCAGGCGCGCCGTGCGCCAGTTGCGTCCGCCGTCCACGGACACGTCGACCCGCTTGACCTTGCCGCGTCCGGACCAGGCCAGCCCGGTGATGTTGTAGTAGCCGGTATCGAGCAGGCGCTGGCCGGCCGACGGCGTGGTGATCACCGACTTGCATTCCTGGATCGAGGTGTACTGGCGGAAGGTTCCGTCCGGCAGCGCGTCGATGTAGTGCAGCGCCTCGTCCTTGGCGGCGTAGGGCTGGTCGCCCACTTCGATGCGGCGCAGCCATTTCACCCACGACACGCCCTGCACCCCGGGCACCACCAGCCGCAGGGGATAACCGTGTTCCGGACGCAGCATTTCGCCATTCATGGCCCAGGCCACGATCACGTCGTCGAGCGCGCGTTCGAGCGAGATCGTGCGCGTCATGGACGAGCCGTCGGCGCCTTCGGCCAGCACCACCCTGGCGCGGCGCTTGTCGTAGCCGCAGTCGTCGAGCAGCACCGACAGCGGCACGCCGGTAAATTCGCTGCAGCTGAGCATGCCGTGCGAGTACTGCACCGAGGGCACCGCCACATTGCCCCACTCCATCGCCGTGTTGGCGCCGCACTCGATGAAGTGCATGCGCGACACCGAGGGCATGCGCATCAGGTCGTCCATGGTGTAGACCTTGGGGTTTTTCACCAGGCCGTTGATCATGAACCGGTGCTTGGCCGGATCGATATCGTGCCAGCCCTGGTGGTGGCGCTCGAAATGCAGGCCGGACGGCGTGATGATGCCGAACAGCCCCTGCAAGGGGGTGAACGAGACCGAGGCCGCGCCCACCCGGGTCAGGCCGGGCGACTCGCGCCGCTGCAGGTTGGCTTCGTACTGCGAGGGCTGGCCGTAGGGATGGGTGACAACCGGCTTGCCCAGGGTGCGCGAATGCTCGGGCAAAGTCAGGATGTTCGGGTCGCCGGCGCCGCCGTCCTGGGCCAGCGCGCTGCCGGCGGTCATGGCGGCCCCGGCGGCGAGGAAACTGCGCCGCAAGAAGCCGCGCCGGGCGCCGTCGATGCCGGCGCGGTTGATGTCCTCGATCAGCGCGCTGTCGAGGAAGTGTTCGGGGGCGGCCTGCACACGGCCGCGCTTGCGTATCGGAGTCGTCATTGCCACTGCCTCTCGCTTGCCTGTTGAACGTCGCCGCTGGCGGCTACCGTTGTTACTTATATGACCATATACGCATATAACCATGCGCGCATATGCTATGTTCGACATCGCCGCCGTGCCGCGTCCTCAGGCCTGCGCGCCCATGAATCCCTGGATCGCGCCCTGCTCCATGCGGCGGCTGTTCTTGACCTTTTCCGCCATCTGCGAACAGACGGTGCGGCACAGGGCGATGGTGTTCTGGTCTTCGATGCGGTAGTACACCTGCGCGCCCTCCTTGCGGCGCCCGAGGATGCGGGCGCGGTACAGCATGTTCAGCTGGCGCGACACATTCGCCTGGGTGGCCCCGATGTCGCCGACGATGGCCCCCACCGTGCGCTCGCCATGGCACAGCGCGTGCAGGATCTTCAGCCGGGTCGGCTCGGACAGGAGCGCGAAATAGTTCGATACTTCTTCGAACACTTCGCTCATCTGTTCGCTGTCGAGGTCTTGATCCATGCTTTATTTCAGGTTTAAAGAAATGCCGATATACGCATGAAACCAAATCCGCACGGATTGCACAAGCGCTTTCGATGTTGCGATGCGGAAAACAACACACGGGTGCGCGAGCCGGTTCAGGGCGTGCCCTCGAGCATTTGCTGTACCAGCAGGTGGGCGTGCGGGGTCAGTGCCGAGAAGTCGCGTGCGCACAGGTAGAGCTGGCGCCTGGCCCAGGCTTCTTCCAGCGGCACGATGGCCAGGTCGCGGCGCAAGGTCCTGGCCAGCACCTCGGACAGGATCGACACGCCGACGCCTGCCTCCACGTGCATGGCGATATGCTCGGGGTTGCGCAATTCGATGCGGTAGTCGAGCTGGCGTCCCAGGCGCGCCGCGCGTTCGGCCAGGTGGATGGTCAGCGCCGTATCGGCCATGCCCACGATCGGCTCGGCGAACAGCTCGGCAAAGGCCACGCTGGTGTGCCCGGCCAGGCGATGCGAACGGCTGGCAATGACGACCAGCTGGTCGCTGGCGATAAGATGCGTCTGCAGCGGGCCGAAATCGGTCACGTCCGACAGGATGCCCAGATCGGCGCGCCGGTCCACCAGCGCCTGCACGCTTTCCAGGCTGGGCCGCTCTTCCAGGTCGATCGACAGGTCGGGATGGGCCGCCAGGAAGCGGCACAGCCGGGGCGGCAGAAAGGCCGCCATCGCCGCCGTGTTCGACAGCAGCCTGATGCGGCCTTTCAGGCCTGTCGCGTAGGTGCGCAGTTCGCCGCGCATCTGTTCGACCTGATCCACGATCGAGCGTCCGTGCCGGACCAAGGCTTCGCCCGCGGCGGTGGGACGCACCCCGCGCCGGTTGCGTTCGAGCAGCGCCGCGCCGAGCGCCGCCTCCATCCCGGCGATCCGTTCGCTGACCGACGCCAGCGCCAGGTGCATGCTGCGCGCACCCTGGGTCAGGCTGCCGCATTCGACGACGCTCAGGAAGACGCGGATATCGGTCAGGTCGAAGCGCATGGTTTGTCTCGTGCTTTCGGAAAATCCGAAGTGTAGCACCGGAATTCCCAGATTGCGCGATGGCGGCCGGCGCACTAAGATCGTTTGCATGGGCCGCTCACTGTCGCGCCGCTCAACCGAGGAGAACATCATGCTTGACGCCCTGCTGCAAACGATCGGAACGCTGGCGGTCCTGGCAAGTATCGCGGCAAAATTCCTGTATTACCGCCGCGCCGGCAAGCGCGCCGGGACCGGACGGCTCAGAATTCGCCGCGCGCACCGCGTTCCAGCATCTTCCGGATGGCGTCGCGCACGCGCATCACGCGCGGCCTGAGTTCGGGCGGCAGCTTGCGGCCCATGCTCGTGAGCATGTCCATGTTCATGGTGTAGATCCACAGTCCGTCGTCCTTTTCCAGCACGGTGATGCGGCACGGCAGAAAGGCCGCCATGTGCGGGCTGAAGTCGACCATCGCGCGCGCGGTCTCGGGGTCGCAGTACGAATACACCTTGAGGAATTTCTGCGGCTGGCCGGAACGCGCCTGCAACTCGGCCGACAGGGGCAGGCTGCCGACCATCTTCAGGTTTTCTTCGGCCGCCACGCTGGCAAAGGCGTCTTCGATCTCGGCCACGGTGACGCCGGCGTCGACCTTGCGCTCCCAGGTGACGGCGACCGCGATGTCGCCGCCGGAGTCGGCCCAGCGCCCCCACACATGGGCCAATTCGGCGCCGGCGCCGTCTTCCGCCCGGGCGGCGGCATTGAAGGTGCCGCAGGCGGACAGCAGCAGCGGCGCGGCGGCCGCCAGCAGGCGCAGGGACGGGAAAGTCATGGTCATCGTATCGCTTGGCATGGGCTGTGCGGGTGGTCGGTAGCGGGCCATGATAATGCGGATCGGCGCGCGATGGCTTAGAATATGCGCGCCATCCGTCCAGCGCTTCCGAGGTCCACATTGAATCAACCGCAGCAAGGGTTCCTCCTGACCCGCCACTGGCGCGATACGCCCGCCGGCACCGAGGTCGACTTCTGGCTGGCCACCGACGATGGACCGCGCCATATCCGCCATAGCGGCCAGCAATCGGTCGCCTTCATTCCCGAGCAATGGCGCACCCAGGTCGAGGCGCTGCTGCAGGGCGAACGCGGCTGCGAATTGCGCGCGCTCGACCTGCGCGACTTCCGCCAGCGGCCCGTGTTCGGCCTGTACTGCCATCAGTACCGCCAGCTGACCCGCCAGTCCAAGCGCCTGCGCGAATACGGCATCGACGTCTACGAGGCCGATATCCGCCCGCCCGAGCGCTACCTGATGGAGCGCTTCATCACGGCGCCGGTGCTGTTCCACGAGGCGCCGGACAGTCCCCTGAAGCCCGATGCGGCCTACCGCCCGCGCCTGAAACTGGTCTCGCTCGACATCGAAACCACGTCGCGCGGCGAGCTGTACTCGATCGCGCTGGAAGGCTGCGGCCAGCGCCAGGTGTACATGCTCGGCCCGCCCAACGGCTGCGCCGCCGCGCTCGACTTCGCGCTCGACTACTGCGACAGCCACGCGCAGATGCTCGAACGCCTGAACGCATGGCTGGCGACCCACGATCCGGACGCCATCATCGGCTGGAACGTGGTGCAGTTCGACCTGCGCGTGCTGCAGCAGCACGCCGAGCGCTGCCAGGTGCCGCTGCGCCTGGGGCGCGACGGCAGCCCGATGGAGTGGCGCGAACACGGCTCGCAGCAGCACTTCTTCGCCGGCGCGGCCGGACGCCTGATCATCGACGGCATCGACGCGCTCAAGTCGGCGACCTGGCAATTCTCGTCCTTCAGCCTGGAGAACGTGGCGCGCACCCTGCTCGGCGAAGGCAAGGCGATCGACAATCCCTACCAGCGCATGGCCGAAATCGAACGCCGCTTCAAGGAAGACAAGCCGGCGCTGGCGCACTACAACCTGAAGGACTGCGAACTGGTCACGCGCATTTTCGACAAGACCGACCTGCTGGCCTTTTTGCTCGAACGGGCCAGCGTGACCGGACTGGCGGCCGACCGCAGCGGCGGCTCGGTGGCCGCCTTCGAACACCTGTACCTGCCGCGCATGCACCGCCAGGGTTACGTGGCGCCCAACCTGGGCGATATCGCGGGCGAAAACAGCCCTGGCGGCTACGTCATGGATTCGCGTTCGGGCCTGTACGATTCGGTGCTGGTGCTCGACTACAAAAGCCTGTACCCCTCGATCATCCGCACCTTCCTGATCGATCCGGTCGGCCTGATCGAAGGCTTGCAGGACGAAAGCGGCGCCACCGTGCAGGGCTTTCGCGGCGCGCGCTTCTCGCGCGAGAAGCACTGCCTGCCCGCCATCGTCAGCCAGATCGCCGCCGGCCGCGAGGCGGCCAAGCGCGAACGCAACCAGCCGCTCTCGCAGGCGCTCAAGATCATCATGAACGCCTTCTACGGCGTGCTCGGATCGAGCGGCTGCCGCTTCTTCGATCCGCGCCTGGCGTCCTCGATCACCCTGCGCGGGCAGGAGATCATGCACCGCACGCGCGAGCTGATCGAGGAACGCGGCTACCGGGTGATCTACGGCGACACCGATTCGACGTTTGTGTGGCTGGGCGACGCGCACGACGACGCCCCGGCCGGCGAGATCGGGCGTGCACTGGTGGCCCATGTCAACGCCTGGTGGGCGCAGCACCTGCGCGGGCAATTCGGCCTTGAAAGCGCGCTCGAACTCCAGTACGAAACCCACTACCGGCGCTTCCTGATGCCCACCATCCGCAATTCGGAAGAAGGCAGCAAGAAGCGCTACGCGGGCCTGATCGGCCAGGCCGGCGGCGGCGAAGAGATGGTCTTCAAGGGCCTGGAAACGGTGCGCAGCGACTGGACCCCGCTGGCGCAGCAGTTCCAGCAGGCGCTGTACCTGCGCATCTTCAAGCGCGAGCCGTACCGCGACTATGTGCGCGAGTATGTCGCCAGCACCCTGCGCGGCGACTTCGACGCGCTGCTGGTGTACCGCAAGCGCATCCGCCGCCCGCTCGCCGAGTACCAGGGCATCGCTCCGCCGCCGGTGCGCGCCGCGCGCCTGGCCGACGATTTCAACCGCCAGCACGGCCGCCCGCTGCAATACCAGCGCGGCGGCTGGATCCGCTACGTGATGACCCTGGCCGGCCCGGAGCCGCTGGAAACGCAGCGCTCGCGCATCGACTACGAACACTACGTCACGCGCCAGCTGCTACCGATCGCGGACGCCATCCTGCCCTTCCTGGGCGACGATTTTGCCAGCCTGACAAGCTTGCAGCAGACCCTGTTCTGACTCCGATCCATGCGCATCACATAAATTTGCCATATTTACGCAGCTCAGCAATAATATGAATGGGAATCATTATCATTCGTAGTAAAGCACAAGAACAAGGACGTCACATGGCACTGCAACCGAAACGGCTGGCCGTCATCATCGCGCTGGCACTCCCCTACCTGTCCAGCCCTGCCCTCGCGCAGAACCAGACCGAACTGAAAGAAATCACCGTCACCGCCACCCGCGACCAGGACGCCGGCTACAACCCGGCCAGCGCCACCAGCGCCACCAAGATCGACGCGCCGCTGCGCGACATTCCGCAGACCGTCAACGTGGTGCCGCTGTCGGTGCTGCGCGACCAGGGCGCGCGTTCGCTGCAGGACGTGCTCAAGGCGGTGCCGGGCATCGGCCTGTCGCACGGCGACGGCCAGCGCGACCAGGTGACCATCCGCGGCTTCACGGCGATCGCCGACCAGTTCGTCGACGGCATGCGCGACGACGCGCTGTACTTCCGCGACCTGTCCAACATCGAACAGGTGGAAATCATCAAGGGACCGGCGTCGGTGCTGTACGGGCGCGGCTCGTCCGGCGGCCTGATCAACCGGATCAGCAAGAAGCCCGGCATCAACAAGAGCGAAGTGAGCCTGCAGGCCGGCAGCTGGAACCAGCGCCGCGCCGAGATCGACGTGGCCCGCGCCGGCGGCGCCAGCCCGGTGGCGGTGCGCGTGACCGGCGCCATCGAACGCGCCGACAGCTATCGCGACCAGCAATTCCTCGACCGCGAAGCGTTTGCGCCGTCGGTCTCGCTCAAGATCGGCGATGCCACCAAGTTGCTGTTGCAGGCCGAATACCTGAACGACAAGCGCGTGACCGATTTTGGCGTGCCCGCGTATCGCGGCAAGCCGGTCGACGTGGCCCCGGGCACCTACTACGGCGCGGCCAACGCCAAGCAGAACGATTATTCCGAGGCGGAAGTGAAAGCGGTCGGCTTCACCCTGGACCACCGTTTCAACGATGCGTGGACCTTGCGCAATGCCTTCCGCCATTACAACTACACGCTCGACCGGAACAACACCCTGGCCGGATCGGTCGACGAGAAGGCGCTGACAGCCTCGCTCAACCGCAGCAATGTGTTGCGCGACGAGAGCGGCTACTTCAACCAGACCGAGCTCAAGCAGATCCTCACGCTGGGCGGCATGCGCCACCAGGTGCTGTACGGCGTGGAAATCGGCAGGCAGGAGAAGGACCAGCTGTTCCGCAGCCAGAACAATATCGCGAAGGTGAATCTGTTCAATCCGGTCGCGCCGGTGCTGCCGTTCACGGTCACCGCCGCGCCGTCGACCGACAACCTGGGCGTGATGACCGTGGCCAGCGCGTATGTGCAGGACATGGCGAGCATCTCGGCGCAGTGGAAAGCGCTGGCCGGGGTGCGTTTCGACCGCTTCGAGCAGGAAACCCGCGAACGCCGCGCAGGGCAGTCGAACCTGTCGCGCGTGGACCGCGCCTGGAGTCCGCGCGCCGGCCTGGTGTACCAGCCGGGCGAGACGCAATCGTACTTCGCCTCGTTCAGCAAGTCGTTCCAGCCGTCGGGCGAATCGTTCGCGCTGGCCGCCAACAATGCCCAGATCGCGCCGGAAGAAACCACCAACAAGGAAGTCGGCGCCAAGTTCGACCTGTTCGACGGCAACGCCACCGCCTCGGTGTCGCTGTTCCGCCTGGAACGCACCAACATCAAGGCCACCGACCCGGCCACCAACCGCCTGATTCCCATCGGCACCCAGCGCAGCGATGGCATCGAGCTGACCTTCGCCGGCAAGCTGGGCGACGGCTGGCAGCTGTGGTCGGGCTATGCCTATCTCGATGCGCGGGCGACGTCGTCGGTGGCGATCGATGCCGGCCAGCCGGTCCAGGGCAAGCGCCCGACGCTCACCCCGGTGCACAGCGCCAACGTGTGGCTGACCAAGTCGCTCGGCAACGGTTTCGGCGTGGGCGCCGGCGCGAACGCGGTGGGCCAGCGCTTTGCCAATCCGGGCAATACGGTGGCGCTGCCCGGTTACGCCACGCTCGACGCCATGGCCTACTACCGGCAGGGCAAGATCGATATCCAGGTCAATGCCATGAACCTGGCCGACCGCCAGTACACGGTGGCGGGACATGGCAGCAACGGCAACCTGAACCTGCCGGGCGCGCCGCGCTCGGTGCAGGTGACGGCGCGCTACAACTTCTGATTGACCAGGAGCATGCACGGCGCTTTGCCGTGCAGGTCGACCGACAACCCGCCGCGTGCGGGTTTTTTTGTTCCGGATCATGGAAAACTGCCGGCCCAGCGGAACTTGGGGCCGTCGATGGCGTCTTACCATGGCGAGCAAAACTGCCCATGGGCGTGCCACTGTCGGCGACCTGCGAATCCAGAGGAAGGATAACGAACATGAGTGACGAACGAGAGAATAGTCATGCAAGCATGGAATCCCGTGTCGCGCGACTGGAAGCTGACGTCGCGGCCATCAAGATCGATGTCGCGGTGATCAAGGCCAATGGCGCGACCAAGGCTGATGTTGCCGAGTTGCGCTCCGAAATGGGTACCGGGTTCGTCGCGATTCGTGCCGACATGGAGGCCGGGTTCGCCGCGATTCGCTCCGAGTTTGCTGCGCAATATTCCGACCAGCGCGCCGATATGCGCAGCGATATTTCGGAAGCGAAGTCGGCCATCATTCTCTGGACGACAGGGGTCGTTTTTATCGGCCATCTGCTGCCGGAGGCTATTCGTTTTCTGGCGCATTATCTCTGATGGTTGTCCTTGCCGCCTTCAGTCTGGCGCAGTCGGTCGATACAAGCGGGGCCGTGTAACATGAACAGGCCTGGCCTCCCTCAACTACAGTGGAAGCGCAATGGACACGAGCGACGAACAGAATGGTCATCGAAACCTGGAATCCCGAGTCGCACGACTGGAAGCTGACGTCGCGGCCATCAAGATCGATGTCGGCGTCATCAAGGCCAATGGCGCGACCAAGGCTGATCTTGTCGCGCTGCGTTTCGAACTGTCGGCGCAAATCGTCGAAGCACAGACCGAACTGTCGGCCCAGATCAGCCAAGGACAGGCCAGGCTGTCGGCACAGGTCGTCCAAGTTCACGCCGATCTGTCGGCACAGGTCGTCCAAGTTCACGCCGATCTGTCGGCACAGGTCGTCCAAGGTCAGGCCGATCTGTCGGCGCAGGTCGAGAGGCAGCGTTCCGACCTGGTCAAGGCTGTTACTGACGGCAGACTGGCAACTGTCCTATGGTTCACAGGCGTGGTCGTCTTTGCTCAATTCCTTCCTGCAATCGCACAATTTGTCAAAGAAGTCTTCTGACGATGTAGTGGGGTATACGCCGCAGCGGCCGACCTAACACCGATGCGTGACGTCCAAGTACCGCAAGCAGAACCGCTCAGGGACAGCAATCGCCCTGGATTCTGGCCTTGATGATCCGGTCGCACGCCATCTATCCAGTCGTCCACGGGTGCACTTAGATTCGCCGGAATCCAAGCGCAATAAATTTGCCACAGACTAGCAAAAAAATATCCTGCGACGCGCAATGATGGCGTATATTTACCGTTGGCCGTTTTACAACGAACAACGAGTTGCCCATCACCGACAAAGGAACCTCGCATGCGCCCTGCCCTCCCTGCCTGCCTCGCCGTTCTCATTATGCTGGGAGGCGAGGCCGCCGCCCGCCCTCGGCCGCTCGGTATCGCCGCCCCTCCCGGCGAATCCACCATCGCCTACGACATGAACGCCAGCGGCCAGGTCGCCGCCGTGCTGGAAGATGGCGACGGCAACACGCGCGGGGTGTTGTTCGAGAAAGGCAAGATCACCGATCTCGGCACGCGCGAGGGCAAGCATAGCGACGCGCGCGCGATCAACGACCGGGGCCAGATCATCGGTTCGGTACGCAACAAGGATGGAAGCTGGAACGCCTTCCTGTTCCACCGCGACACCGGCATGCGCACGATCGGCACCCTGGGCGGTCCCAGCAGTTACGGCATGGCGCTGAACCAGGATGGCGTGGCGGTCGGCTTTGCCGACATCCCCGGCGGCGACTGGCACGCTTTCATCGACGATGGCAGCGGACAGCTGCGCGATCTCGGCACGCTGGGCGGCAATGTCAGCTACGCCAGCGGCGTCAACAAGCACCGCCACGTGGTCGGCACCGCCGCCAACGAACAGGGCTTGCGCCACGCCTTCCTCTACACGCCCGAGAACGGCATGGTCGACCTCGGCACCCTGGGCGGTCGCCAGAGCGCCGCCCTGGCCATCAACGATGCCGGCGTCGTGGCCGGCGCGTCCGAGACGCAGGACCTGCGCTGGCGCGCCTTTGTGCACGACGGCAAGCGCATGGTCGACCTGGGCGCCCTGATCGGCAATTACAACAGCTTCGCCACCGACATCAACAACGCCGGCCACGTGGTGGGCACCGTGCTGGTGGGCACCGAACGCATGTCCTTCGTCTGGCGCGACAACAAGATGACCTTGCACCGTGGCGGCCAGGGCCTGCACCTGACCAATGCCATCAACGACCGCGAGCTGGTGATCGGCGCCACCTACGACCGCAGCATGACCGCCGCCACCATGACCTCGAACGCCGCTCCCGTCGTCACGCGCGGCGGCAGCGAACTGCTGACCCTGATCGGCGCCGTGCTGGGCATGGCCGGCCTGGGCGTGCTGGTCCACCTGCGCCGCCAGCGCGCCGAGCCCGAAAGCCTTGCCTGAACCGGCCGCGCGTCGTGGAAATCCACAGGCGCGCGCGCCATTCCTGCATGGTATGCTTCCCGATCGGCGGCGTTCTGGCCGCGTCAACAATAAAGGAAGTTATGCAGTTCAGTTCAAGATTGGTTCTCCGGGCAGCCGTGCTGGCGTCCTTGTCGGGCGGCGCAGCGCAGGCGCAAGATGTCATCCGGATCGGTCACGTGGCGGCCACGTCCGGGGCCATCGCCCATCTCGGCAAGGACAACGAGAACGGCGCGCGCATGGCGGTCGATGAGTTGAACGCCAAGGGCGTGACGATCGGCGGCAAGCGCTACCGCGTGGAGATGCTGGCCGAAGACGACGCCAGCGACCCCAAGCAAGGCACCGCCGTGGCCCAGAAACTGGTCGACGCCAAGGTGCGCGGCGTGATCGGGCACCAGAACTCGGGCACCACCATTCCCGCCTCGAAAATTTACTACGACGCCGGCATTCCGCAAATTTCGCCGGCCGCCAGCAATCCCAAGTACACGCGCCAGGGTTTCAATACGGCGTTCCGGAATATCGCCAACGACGAGCAGCTCGGCGCCGCCCTCGCCCGCTACGCGGTGCAGGATATGAAGGCCAGACAGATCGCCGTGATCGACGACCGTACCGCCTACGGCAAGGGCCTGGCGGACGAGTTCGTCAAGAACGTCAAGAAATCCGGTGCCGCCAGCGGCGCCCGCATCGTTGCGCAGCAATTTACCACCGATAAGGCCACCGATTTCAACGCGATCCTGACGTCGATCAAGTCGGCCAAGCCCGACCTCGTGTTCTTCGGCGGCATGGACGCGGTGGCCGGCCCGATGCTGCGCCAGATGAAGCAGCTCGGCATCCCGGTGCGCTTCATGGGCGGCGACGGCATGTGTTCCGATTCGGTGCCCCGGCTGGCGGGCGACGGCATGGCCGATGGCCAGGTCATCTGCGCCGAAGCGGGCGGCGTCGAGCCGCAGCAGCAAAAAGGCCTGGACGATTTCCGCGCGGCCTACCGCCGCCGCTTCGGCATCGATGTCATGACCTATGCGCCGTATACCTACGACGCCATGCTGGCCATGGTGGCGGCCATGCAACAGGCGGGCTCGCCCGATCCGGCCGTGTACCTGCCGGTGCTGGCCAAGATCAGCTACAAGGGCGTGACCGGCACCATCGCCTTCGATGCGCGGGGCGACGTCAAGGACGGCAAACTGACCTTGTACACCTTCAAGGGCGGCAAGCGCCAGCGGGTCGCCGTCATCAAGTAAGGCCAAGTCCCTCCAGCAATCCCGATGACAGGCCGACAGCGCCTGTCATCGGCGCATCCCTATTCCCTCCGTCGTTTCCCCAGCCATGTATCCACGTCGGCGTTTCAATGACGCCTGGAATCGACCGTTTCCGCAGGTAATAAGTTGGTATTAATAATTTTTAATTTGGTATGCATACCTCTGAACATTGGTGTTATATTGGTATTCGCTTATTGCATATAAAGCATCTTTGGGTCGTCCACCATCTCGACAAGGAGTTCCAAATTGAACAAAACAATCATCCATAGCCTTATCGTTGGCTTGCTGGGCGGCTCGCTCGCCGCTTGCGGCGGCTCGGGCGAGAATCAGTCCACCGGCACCCAATCGTCCCAGAGCAAGATGCTCGCGGCAACGTCGGTCTGCTTCGCCGAGTGGAATGCCGCAACGGTGTACGAGGGAGGCAAGTCCGCCAGCGTCGCCGGCCAGAATTACACGGCGGCTTACTGGACCCAGGGAGCCGATCCGGCGTCGAACAACGGCGCTGCCGGAAGCGGCAAACCGTGGACCGCGAGCGGCTCGTGCGGCACCGCTCCGACGCCGACGCCGACACCAACGCCGACGCCAACGCCGACGCCGACACCAACCCCGACACCGACTCCACCCCCCACGCCAACGCCGACCCCGACACCTGTACCCAACCCGGCCGCCTGCGCCTTGTGGGCCGAAGGCAGCACCTACAGCGCCGGCCAGGTCGTCAGCTACCTCGGCGTGTCGTACCAGGCGCTGGTGACCCACACGGCGTACGTCGGCACCAACTGGAATCCGAAGGATTCGCCGACGCTGTGGAAGGCGGCCGGCAGCTGCGCGACACCGACGCCGACCCCAACGCCGACGCCAACGCCGACTCCAACGCCGACTCCAACGCCGACGCCGACGCCAACCCCGACACCAACCCCGACCGGCCTGGCCAGGCACGCACTGGTCGGCTACTGGCACAATTTCGCCAACCCGAGCGGCAATACCTTCCCCATCAGCCAGGTCAGCAACGATTGGGATGTGATCGTGGTGTCCTTCGCCGATAACGCCGGCGGCGGCAATGTCAGCTTCACGGTCGACCCGAGCGCCGGCAGCGAAGCGCAGTTCATCGCCGATATCAGGGCCAAGCAAGCCCAGGGCAAGAAAGTCATCCTCTCGCTGGGCGGGCAGAACGGTTCGGTCTCGGTCGGCTCGACCGCCGAAGCGACCAACTTCACCAATTCCCTGCACGCGATCATCGTCAAGTACGGTTTCGACGGGATCGACATCGACCTCGAAAACGGCGTGTCCCAGGGCGCGGCGATCCAGACCTACCTGCCGATCGCGGTCAAGAACCTCAAGGCCAAGGTCGGCGCGAACTTCTACCTGTCGATGGCGCCGGAATGGGTGTATGTGGAAGGCGGCTATACCAGCTACGGCTCGATCTGGGGCGCGTACATCCCCATCATCAACGCCTTGCGCAATGAATTGACGGTGCTGCATCCGCAGTATTACAACAACGGCGACATCTACACGCCATACGCGACCGGCCCGATCAAGGCCGGCTCGACCGACCAGCTGGTGGCCACGGCAAGGATGCTGATCGAGGGATTTACTTACGGCAATAATACCTTCGCCGGCCTGCGGCCGGACCAGGTGGGCTTCGGCGTGCCGTCCGGCCGCAGTTCGGCCGGGTCGGGCTTTACCACGACGACCGATGTCAACAACGCGCTCAACTGCCTGACCCGCCTGCTCAACTGCGGCACCATCAAGCCGCTCAAGGCTTACCCGGATTTCCGGGGCGTGATGACCTGGTCGATCAACTGGGACCGCTACGACGGCTATAACTTCTCGGCGCCCGTCAAGGCGACCCTGAAAACGCTGCCGTAAGCGGCTGGCTGAAGGGGCTCGCAGACGGCCCCTTCAGCCGATCTCAGTTCGCCGGTGCCGGCGGCTGCTGGACCACGACCTCGCGTTCCTCGATCAATTTGCGCTTGAGGGAAGCCTTGACCTTCTCGTAGCCGGCCGTCGCCACCGGGCGCGTGTCTTCGATGTCGATCACATGCCAGCGGCCGCTCTTCGCGCGCACCGGCTCCTGCAGCAAGCCGGGCTCGCCCTGCCCTTCGATGGCTTCCGCAACATCCTTTTCCATGTCCGCCACGCGCATCCAGCCGACCTGCCCTGCCCGCTTGATCACCTCGGGCAGTTTGGTGCGCTTGCGGATGAAGTCGGTAAATTTGGCGCCGCCGTTGAGCTCCTCGATGGCGCGCACCGCTTCGGTCTGGGTGGTGAAATCGAGCTGCGCCAGCTTGTAGTCCTTGGGGCCCAGCTTGGGGTCGGTCTGCTGCGCGTACAGCGCGCGCAGCTTGTCGTCGCTCACGGCGGCGCTGTCGAAGACCAGCGGCACCAGCAGCGCGCCCTGCACCGCCGCGCCGCCCAAGGTGGCGCGCCCGAAGCGGCACTGCGCCACCATGTCGAGCGCCTGCTGGTCCGCCAGCGGTTCGCCGCTCGACTGCTCGATTTTCGGCGCGACCGCAGCGCCGTCGGCGCCCACCAGCACGCGCACGGTCAGGTTGGGCGGCAGGCCGTCCAGCTCCGGAAACCGGATCAGTTTATTCCTGCGCGAGCACGCCTCGGCCACCAGGCGGGCCGGGGTGTAGGCGGCGGTTTCGGCCGGCAGTTTCCACGGCACGGTGAGCACCCATGGCGTGCCGTCCGGACTGGCGGTGGGCACCTTGCAGGTGGCCGCCAGCGCCACCGAAGCGCTGTCGAGCACGCCATAGCCGCTCTCGCCGACCACGCCGGCCACGCGCACTTTCTTGCCCGGAACCAGCTGGACCCGGCTCACGCCTTCCATCCGGTAGCGCAAGGCTTCGGCCGGATAGGCCTGGGCCGCGCAGGCGGACAAGGGCAGATCGGCGGCCGCTGCGATGGTGGGCGCCACCGTCAGCGCCAGCAACATGGCGGCGCGGCCGGACAGGAGGGGGATGTTGCGGGCGCAAGCGCTCAGCGTTCGATGCATGGTCAGACCTCGGTGAGAATATAGCCGGAAATTTCCGGCTTGAAACTCTAGCGCAAAGCCCGGCGCCCCTCAAGATATTTTTATGACAACGACAAGGATCGTGCAAAAATAACCACACTAGGCTGCGGCGCGCACCAGCATGGCCAGCGCCACCAGCGCCGACAGCAAGGCGAAACCCTGCTGCAGGCGTGCGGCCGGCAGGCGCGCCGCGACCAGCCGCCCGGCGCCCATGCCGGCCAGGGCACCGAGCGCGAACGGCATGGCGACAGCCCATTGCAGGTGCCCGCTGGCGGCGCTGGCGGCCACGCCCGACATCGACACAAGCGCGATCACCGCGAGCGAGGTCGCCAGCACCGATTGCGTGCCGAGGTCGGTAAAGCGCTGCAAGGCCGGCACCATCACGAAGCCGCCGCCCACGCCCAGCAGGCCGGACAGCCCGCCCGCCAGCAGGCCGGAGCAGCACAGCGCCCGCGCGCACGGCGCCGTCCAATTCAGTTTGCCGCGCGCGAGGTCGAGCCGGCACGGCGGCGGCTTGCGGCGCGCCGGCGCAAGGCAGGCGCCCCGCACCGCGCGCTGCCAGGCGCGCAGGGCGACGTACAGCAGCACGATGGCGAAGATCGCTGTCAACGGCCGGTTCGGCATGCGCTGCGCCAGCCACAGGCCCAGCGGCGAGCACAGCACCCCGGCCCCGGCCACCAGCAGCGCCGCCTTGTAGCGCACGGTGCCGCTGCGCAGTCCCATGGCCGCGCCGAGGCTGGCCGCCAGTCCCACCGCCAGCAAGCCGATCGGTCCTGCCTCGGCCATCGACAGGCCGGCGCCGAACACCAGCAAGGGCACCGCCAGGATGCCGCCGCCGGCGCCGGTCAGCGCCAGCACGATCCCGACCGCAAAACCGAGCAGTGCGACCATCATCGGGCCACGCTCACGCGTCCGCCAGCGCCGGCCTGGCCAGCCACTCGCGTCCCTTGAGCATGGCGTGCCAGTACAGCGGCGGCAGGATGCGCTCCTTGAGCAGCCACGCCAGGCGCGACGGGCGCGTGCCGTCGATCAGCCAGGATGGAAAACTCGGCGCCAGCACCCCGCCGTCCTTGAACTCGGCCAGCACCACCTTGCCCCGCTCGACCGTCAAGGGACACGCGCCGTAGCCGTCGTAACGCGCCACGCCGGCGCGCTTGCCCAGCGCCGCCAGCACATTGTGCGCCACCACCGGGGCCTGCTTGCGCGCGGCCGCCGCCGTCTTGGCGTTGCCGGTATTGATGGCGTCGCCCAGCGCGTGGATGTTGTGCCAGCGCTTGTGGCGCAAGGTGGCGGGGTCGACATCGATCCAGCCGGCCGCGTCGGCCAGCGGGCTGACCCGCACGACGTCCGGCGCCACCTGGGGCGGCACCACGTGCAGCAGGTCGAAGGCGCGCGTGACCGTCTCCTTGCCGCCCTCCGCATTGACGCGCGCAAAGGTGGCGCGCCGCGCCGGGCCGTCGACCGCCGTCAGCGTGTGGCCCAGGTGCAGGCCGGCGCCATAGCGGTGCATATACGCCGTCAGCGCCGGCACGTACGCGGGCACGCCGAACAGGGTCGGGGCGGCGCTGCAAAAGTCGATCCGCACCTGCTCCAGCAAGCCGCTGCGCCGCCAGTGGTCGGCCGACAGGTACAGCGCCTTTTGCGGCGCGCCCGCGCACTTGATCGGCGCCTGCGGCTGGGTAAAGATGGCCTGGCCCGCGCGCAGGCTGCGCACCAGCTGCCAGGTGTAGGGCGCCAGGTGGACCAGGTAGTTCGAGGTCACGCCGTTGCTGCCGAGCGTATGCGCCAGGCCGTCGATGGCGTTCCAGTCGAGTTTGAGCCCCGGGCACAGCACCAGCTGCCCGTAGCGCAGCATCCGGAAGCCGTCGAGCACGACCGCGTTGCGCTCCGGTTCGAACGCCGCCACCGCCGCCCTGATCCACCTGACCCCGCGCGGAATGACCGACGCCATGGTGCGCGCGGTCTGCGCCGCATCGAACACGCCGGCGCCGACCAGGGTCCAGCCGGGCTGGTAGTAATGCACGTCGGCCGGGTCGACGATGGCGATGTCGAGCTCGGGCGCACGCGCCAGCAGGCTGGCCGCCGTGGCGATGCCGGCCGCGCCGCCGCCGACGATCAGCACCCCGACCTGGTCCATGGTGCCGGCGCTCACAGCGCGTTGAGCGGAATTTTCAGGTAGCGCTGGCCGTTCGCTTCCGGCTCGGGAAACTGCCCGGCGCGCATATTGACCTGCACCGACGGCAAAATCAGCGTCGGCATGGCCAGGGTGGCGTCGCGCCGGGTGCGCATGGCGACGAACGCGGCCTCGTCGATGCCATTGCCGACATGGACGTTGTGGGCGCGCTCCTCGGCCACCGTGCTGACGAAGCGCACCTCGCGCCCGCCCGGTTGGTAGTCGTGGCACATATACAGCAGGGTATCGTCGGGCAGGGACAGCACCTTGCCGATCGAGCGGTACAGGGTGGCCGCGTCGCCGCCCGGAAAATCGCAGCGCGCGGTGCCGTAGTCGGGCATGAACAAGGTATCGCCCACGAACGCGGCCAGGCGAGCGCCGTAGCCGGCCACGTAGCTCAGGCAGGCCGGCGTGTGGCCGGGCGTGTGCAGGACGCGGCATTCGACGCTGCCGATGCGGAAGGTTTCGCCATCGGCGAACAGGTGGTCGAACTGGCTGCCGTCGCGCGCCATGCCGGCGCCGGTATTGAGCAAGTTGCCGAACACTTCCTGCACGGCGGCGATGTGGCGCCCGATGCCGGTCTTGCCGCCCAGTCGCTGTTGCAGGTAGGGTGCGGCGGTCAGGTGGTCGGCGTGGACGTGGGTTTCGAGGATCCACTCGACCCGTGCGTCCAGCTCGTGCACGCGCGCGATCAGGCGGTCGGCCGAGGTGGTGGCCGTGCGGCCCGACTTCTGGTCGAAGTCGAGCACGCTGTCGATCAGGGCGCAATGGCGCGTGGCGCCATCGATCACCAGGTAACTGACGGTACTGGTGGCGGCGTCGAAGAAACCTTCGACCTGGAATGCGGCGGTGCTCATGCTGGGGTGTTCTCCTCGGGTTCAGCCACAAGGCGGTGCAAGACCCATGCCAGATACACAATCTGCGAAAACCCTGATCCAGATCCTTGATTTAATACGGAATTTACATTCTTCCGGGCGCAGCGCGCACTGCCGCATCGCTGCCATGTGGCAGTGTCACTTGACAGTATTGGCAGTACCGGGCCACCATGCGCGCCTGACCAGGAGCCATCGCATGCCGACCGACCCGAGCAATCCAGCCCCCCTTTCAGCGCAACTGCAGTCGCTGGTGTCCTTCCTCGAACACGAGGCGCAGCCGATGATCGTGCTCGACCCCGACTACAGCATCCTGGCCGCCAACGGCGCCTACCGGCGCCAGTTCGGCGGCACCGGCAAGCCCTTCATCGGCCAGAAGTGCTACCGCGTCTCGCACCGGTACGAGCTGCCCTGCGACCAGGCCGGCGAACACTGTCCCATGAAGAAGGCGCGGGAGCTGCGCGCTCCGGACCGCGTGCTGCACATCCACCACACGCCGCGCGGCCCGGAGCATGTGGATGTGGAGCTGCGCCCGATTTTCGACCAGCACGGCGCCATCACCGCCTATGTCGAACGCCTCTCGACGGTGCGCAGCGCCTCGGCCCAGCCCAGCGGCGACGGCCTGGTCGGCCGCTCGCCGGCCTTCAACGACGCCCTGGCCGCCCTGCAGCGGGTGGCGCCCTCGATGCTGCCGGTGCTGCTGCTGGGCGAATCGGGCACCGGCAAGGAACTGTTCGCGCGCGCCGTGCACGCCAGCAGCGCGCGCGCCGGCGGTCCGCTGGTCGTGGTGGACTGTTCGGGCCTGAGCGAGTCGCTGTTCGAGAGCGAACTGTTCGGCCATGAAAAAGGCGCTTTCACCGGCGCAGCCTTGCGCAAGCCGGGACTGGTGGAGACGGCCCAGGACGGCACCATCTTTCTCGATGAAATCGGCGACGTGCCGCTGGCGATGCAGGTCAAGCTGCTGCGCCTGATCGAAACCGGCACCTACCGCCGCGTGGGCGGGGTGGAAACCCTGCACGCCAATTTCCGCCTGGTGGCGGCCACCCACAAGCCGCTCGAGGCGATGGTGGCGCGCGGCGAGTTCCGCCAGGACCTGTATTACCGCATCAACGCCTTCCCGATCCGCCTGCCGCCGCTGCGCGAGCGCGCCGACGATATCGCCCTGCTGGCCGACTCCTTCCTGCGCCGGCCGGGGGCGATGCGGGCCGTGAGCATCGATGCGCAGGCGCTGGCGCACTTGCAGGGGCGCGCGTGGCCGGGCAATATCCGCGAGCTGCGCAATGTGCTCGAACGCGCCAGCCTGTTCGCCGACGATGGCGTGATCCGCAGCGCCCATCTGGCGCTGGCGCCGGCCCGGCCCGCCCCGGGGCCGGCCTCGCCTGGCGAGACCCTGGCCGACGCCCTGAGCCATTTCGCCGGCACCCGCAGCGAACTGGCGGCCCACCTGGGCATCAGCGAGCGCACGCTGTACCGGCGCCTGAAACAAGGCGGATTCGGCTGACACGTAGTATTAAGCCAACAGTGAAGCCAACACCGGCGCTTTATTGTAGTATTACTCCTACATCCAGCCACACGTCCGTCGACCCAAAAAACTGTCACGAATTAAAGGCTCCCCAAGACCGATTCGTAGATCAGGACATCATGGATTTTCACGCCCATCAGAATGAGCATGAGCACCGCTACCGGCAGCTCGCCGCGTCCTTGCCCGTCGCCGTCTACAGTTGCGACACCGAAGGCCGGGTCACCGAATTCAACCGGGCCGCGGTCAGGCTGTGGGGGCGCACGCCGGTGGCCGGCGCCGAGTTCTGGTGCGGCTCGCACGCCATGTTCACGCTCGACGGCACCCGCCTGCCGCACGACCAGTGCCCGATGGCGCTGGCGGTGCGCGAAGCGCGCGAGGTCGGGCGCATCGAAGCGGTGGTCGAACGCCCTTGCGGCGAGCGCCGCTACGTGCTGGCGCATCCCCAGCTCACGCGCAACCAGGCCGGCGCGATCACCGGCGCGATCAACGTGGTGGTCGACATCACCGAGCGCAAGCTGCTCGAAGAACGGCTGCGCGAAACCGACCGCGGCAAGGACGCGTTTTTCTCGACGCTGGCGCACGAACTGCGCAATCCGCTCTCGCCCATCATGTCGGCCGCATCCCTGCTGGCCCGCAGCGACGACCCCGGCGTGACGCGCATGGCCGGCATCATCGTGCGCCAGGCGGCCATGCTGGAACGCCTGGTGGACGATCTGTTCGATGCCTCGCGCATCACGCGCGGCGGCGCGCCCCTGCGCATGGCCGACACCACGCTCGCGCGCGTGCTGGACCGCGCGCTCGACACCGTGCGCGCCCCGCTCACGGCGCGCCGGCAAACCCTGGGCGTGGAGTCGCCGCCGGGCGAGGTAGCGCTCCATTGCGACGAGGTGCGCGTTGCCCAGCTGATCGGCAATGTGCTGCTCAACGCCAGCAAATACACGCCGCCGGAAGGCGCGATCAGGCTGTCGGTGCGGATCGACTGCGACAACTTGCTGGTGACGGTGTCGGACAACGGCATCGGCATCGAAGCGGACCGGCTGGAACAGATTTTCCAGCTGTATGCCCAGGTCGACGGCGCCGACATGCACGGCAAGGGCGGCATGGGAATCGGCCTGGCGCTGGTGCGCGACCTGTGCGAGCGCCATGGCGGCACGGTGCGGGCGCACAGCGACGGTCCCGGCCGGGGCAGCCGCTTCGAGATCGTGCTGCCGGTGGTGGTCAGCGGCGCTTAGGCCACTTAAGCCACTTAAGCCACTTAAGCCACGTCGGCCAGCACATCCATCAGCTTGCCCGTATCGACCGGCTTGACCATATGCTGGTCGAAGCCGGCCGCCTGGCTGCGCCGGCGGTCGCTCTCCTGGCCGTAGCCGGTGATCGCCACCAGCAGCGCATTGCAGGTGCCCGGATGGCTGCGCAGGCGCGTGGCGAGCGCGTTGCCGTCCATTTCGGGCAGGCCGATATCGAGCAGGCAGACGTCGAAACGGGCGGTGTCGATGCGCGCCAGGGCATCCCTGGCCGAATGCTCCACCGTCAGCCGGTGCCCCGCCGCCTCCAGCAGCATGGCCAGCATGGCGGCGGCGTCGACATTGTCGTCCACCACCAGGATATCGAGCGCGCGCGCCGGCCCGGCGTGCGCCTCGCGCGCGCGCGCGGGCGCAACGGCCTCGCGCCCGTCGCGCAGGCGCGGCAGCGAAACGCTGAAGGTACTGCCGGCGCCGGTCCCGGCGCTGTAGCACGACACCTTGCCGCCATGCAGCTCGACCAGGCTCTTGACCAGCGCCAGCCCCAGGCCCAGGCCGCCGGCGGTGCGGTCGGACGTGTGCTCGGCCTGGCTGAACAGGTCGAACACGCGGCAAGCCAGCTGGTGCTCGATGCCGACGCCGTTGTCGGTCACGCTGAGCAGTACGCGCTCGTCGTCCATCTCGATGCGCAGGTCGATGTTGCCGCCGTCGGGCGTATACTTGGCGGCGTTATTGAGCAGGTTGCCGACGATTTGCACCAGCCGCTTGGCGTCGCCCAGCACCGTGGTGCCGTAGGGCGGCAGATGGATCGCCAGCTGGTGGCCCCTGCCGCGGATCAGCGGCCCGCTCTGCTCGACCGCGTCGGCGACGATGTCGCGCAGGTCGAGCGGCGCCGTCTCCAGCTTGACCACCCCGCCGGTCACGCGCGACACGTCCAGCAGGTCGTTGACCAGGTGCGTCATGTGGCTGACCTGGCGGCTGATGATTTCGCTGGTCTTGCGTACCCGCGCCTCGTCGAACTTGCCCAGCTTGAGCAGCTCGGCAGCGGCGCCGATCGGCGCGAGCGGATTGCGCAGTTCGTGCGCCAGCATCGCCAGGAACTCGTCCTTGCGGCGGTCGGCGTCGATCAATTTGTCTTCGGCCAGCTTGCGCGCCGTGATGTCGGCGATGGTGCCGACCAGCTGCGTGCGCGGCCGGTCTTCGCCATGGTGGCGGCGCCCGTACAACTCGACCCAGCGCGCCGCCCCGTCCTGGCTCAGCACCCGGCCCTGGAACTGGAAGCGCATATTGCCCGCCACGCTGGCCGCAACCGCGTCGGTGAAGCGTTCGATATCGTCCGGATGCAGGAACTCGGACGCGAAGCGGGCCGCGTTGACCGGCGGGTCGGAGTGCGCGATGCCCAGGATGTCGTAGGTGCGCTCGTTATCCCAGGTGACCATGTCCGACACCGGGTCCCAGGTCCACAAGCCCAGTTCGGCCGCATCGGTCGCCAGCTGCAGGCGTTCGGCACTGTGCCGCAGCGCCTGGCCGGCCTGGCGCACGCCGGTGATGTCGCGCGACATGGCGAGGACGCGCTGGAGCTTGCCGTCGGCCCCGAAGATGGGGGCGACGATCACGTCCCACCACCTGGGCGTGCCCTTGGCGGTCGGGCAGAAAGCGGTAAAGCGGCCGGTGCCGCCCCTGCGCGCATCGTCGAGCGCCGTCAATACCGTCGGCACCGCCTCCGGCGGCCACAGGCTGGACCAGCTGCGGCCCAGCAGCGGCGTCATGTCGTCGATCTCCATCGCGCACTGGCCATTCTTGTTCATCGACTCGATGCGCCCGCTCTTGTCGAGCAGCTTGACGCAATCGGGACTGCTTTCGTACATGGCGGCGCCCAGGTCGGGGACGGGAAGCGCAGGAGGGACGTCACTGCTGGGAGAGGAAAAATCGGACATGGCAGGGAATCGGTTCTTTTCTACGAGCATATGCAAAGCGGCTATTGCCCGATTCTACTGGTTTCTTACCGAGATTCAGTACGTTAGCCTACATAAGCGAAACTTCCTGCGCCGCTATGGCACAATCGCCCGCATGCCGAACCTCCGCCAGTTGGACCTGAACCTGCTCAAGGCGCTCGACGCCCTGCTCGACGAACGCAATGTGACGCGCGCGGCCGCGCGCCTCGGCCTGACCCAGCCGGCCATGAGCGGCATGCTGACACGCCTGCGCGAGAGTTTCGACGATCCGCTGCTGGTGCGGGTGCAGCGCGGGGTCGCGCCGACGCCGCGCGCGCTGGCCCTGGCCGCGCCGGTCAAGCAGGTATTGGCCGACATCGCAGGCCTGTTGCAGCCACAAGCCTTCGACCCGGCCACGGCGCGCATGACGCTGTCGATCGCCGCCACCGACTACGCGCTGCGGGCGATCGCTGTGCCGTTTCTTCTGGCCCTGCGCCCGCTGGCGCCGTCGATCCGGGTCGCGCTGCTGCCGGTCGTCAACGAGCAGTTGCAGGCCCAGCTCGAACAGGGGCTCGTCGACCTCGCACTGGGCACGCCGGAAACGACGGCGCCCGACCTGCACGCGCGCATCCTGTTCGAGGAACGCTATGTGTGCGTGATGCGCAGCGGCCATCCGGCGGCGCCGGCGCCGCAGGCCGGCCTGTCGCTCGACCAGTTCTGCGCGCTCGACCACGCGCTGGTGTCGTATGCGGGCGGCAGCTTCGAAGGCGTGAGCGACGAGGCGCTGGCGCGGCTCGGCAGGCAGCGCCGGGTCATGCTGTCGGTCAAATCCTTCCTGCTGCTGCCCGATATCCTGCGCGCCAGCGACCTGGTGGCGGTGGTGCCGCGCCGGCTGGTTGACGATGCCGACGGCCTGGTGCTGTGCGAACCGCCGCTCGACATTCCGGGATTGACCAAGGTGCTGGCCTGGCACGAGCGCACGCACCGCGATCCGGGCCACCGCTGGTTACGCGCACTGCTGCTGCGCACCTCCGGCGCGCGCGCCTAAGGCGCTGGCGGCCAGGCCGTCGATCCATTCCTGGTGCGCGTTGAGCATCGGATTCGGGCGGGCCTGGGCCATGTCCCGGGCCGGGGCGCCATTCTGCGATTCCTGGGTCAGGATGCGCACGCGGCCGCCGGGCAGGTCTTCGAACAGCCAGGCGTGATACGCGTCGAGGCGCGCGTCCGCGCCGCCTTCGACCCAGCCGTGCCAGGCCACACGGGCCGGCACGCCCGGCCCAGGCGGCTGGTATTCGGTCACTTCGGCATGCACGGCGAAACCGAAGGTAGTGAAACGGAAGCGCGCCCCCGCGTGCAGATGCGGGCCGGAACCGTCGTCGAAACGGATATCGGACACATTGCCGTAGTACGCTGGCCATGCCAGGGTGTTGTCCAGCTGGGGCCAGACGTCGGCGGCGCTCAGGCCGGCCACGGTGATCTCGTTGGAAACGTAGTTGTCGGTGGTGCCGGGCAGATAGGCTGCGGGCCAGAGGATATCGCTCATGCGGGTAAAACCTTTCAATGAAGTGATCGGGATCCATGTTCGGATCACTTCATGATGGGCTTGCGCCTGTTATAAGTCCAATCCCGTATTTTTATCGCGCCCATCATTTAAGCCGATACCGGAACGGCCAGCCGGCCGGCTTCAGCGGTGCAGCTCGCCGGCGCGCTCGGGCTGGTACAGGACGTCGAGCACGGTAAGCTGGAAACTGGCGCCGTCGGGACGGGTCCAGTCGATGCTGTCGCCCGCCGCCAGCCCGATCAGGGCGTTGCCGACCGGCGAGAGGATGGAAATGTGCTCGCCGTCGAGCCGCATGTCTTTGGGATAGGCCAGGGTCAGGTTGAATTCTTCGGCCGGCGCGTCGAGCGTGAAGCGCACGCGCGAATTCATGGTCACGACATTCGGCGGCATCTCGTCCGGCTCGACCAGTTCGGCGCGCGCCAGTTCGTCGAGCAGCACGTTCCGGACCTCGGCCTGCGCGGCCGGCAGCGAATCGAGCAGGGTTTCAAGGCGTTGCATGTCGACGGACGACACAATGATATTCGGTCTCATGATGGTACTCCACGGATGGTAAAAAAGAGGCAAGGCGGATGGAGGGTGGCTCGGGAGGACGGACAGCGTTATGTCTTGAGTGTCCTCACCGAGCTCAAGAGAGCCGGGCGAGATGGCGCGCGCGCGAGCGCGCTCCGTCGCCGCAAGGGGACGGAACAGCGTGCATCGAACGGGAGCGCATTGGATTCATTGGCGGTGCGTGGGCAGAATAGCCCGAGTATAACCCCATCGGCGCAAATGCGGCGAAGTCGCGCTCAATCCTGCACGCGCAATGGCCAGGCCAATTCCCTTGCCGGCCCCGGTAAGCAGTGCGACAGGTTTATCATGCATGCTGTTTTCCCCGATGAAGCGAGGGACACTGCCGGTCGCGGCAACCATCGGGCTTCTTCGATTAATCAGGCAAACCAGAAGGCAGACATGAACATTCCAGGACTGGGCGAGATGACGCTCGACGAAGGCACCGACTGGCTGTGCAGCGAACCGCTGCCGGTCAGGATGCTCGATGGGGCGATCTGCGAGATCGCCCTGGAGGGGTATCAGGACGATCCGCATCCGCAGGATTTCCACGCCGCCATCGCGGCCTTCCTGTCCAACGGTCCCGACGTGCTCAGGGCGGCGCAAGCGCCTATCTTCCAGTACTATCGGGATGTCAACCGTCGCCAGGATCCGTCGGACGAGGACTTCGTCGCCATCGCATCGGCCGACGACGTCTGGCGCCACATCCAGTTCGGCTTCGAGCCGATGGTCGAACGGGGCGATCCGGACGAGCGCGATGTCTACATCTCGATCACCTGCAACTGCGACTGGGAGCGCGAGCACGGGCTGCAGATCGTGCTCCGCAACGGCGAGTCGGTCTGCAAGATCGGCCCCTACGACGGGCACCTGAGCAATGCCGATGCGTATGGCGACGACACCCTGAAGCAGGTAATCTATCGCAGCTTCGCCTGAATGCTGCAACCGGAACAGAGGAGTGAGCAATGATCATCGCCATGACCGCATTTGCCTTACCCAAGCCGATCACCCGCGAGGAAGCGCGCACCATTTTTCTGGGCACCGCGCCGACCTACCAGGACGTGCCGGGACTGCTGCAGAAGCACTACGTCCTCTCGGAAGACGGGGCCACGGCGGGCGGCCTCTATCTCTGGACGTCCCGGGCGGCGGCGGAAGCGATGTACACCGACGCCTGGCGCGCCTTCGTGCGCGAGAAATACGGGACCGATCCAACGGTCACCTGGTTCGACAGTCCGGTAATGGTCGACAACGTGGCTCAGAAGGTTCTCACGTACTAGCGGCCATGCAGCGTATGCGCCGGCGTCTGGTACATCGGCCAGGTTGTCACGTTGTTGGAATACCAGAATCTTGACCTTCAATAGCGTCGGATACGGAAGGCGGCCGCCTGTGGCAGCGATGGCCTCGGCGCCGTCGCGTCAGTTTCTGCCGTCAGCGCTTCGAAGTCCACATGCTTGCTCACGCCAGCCAGAGGAACGCCGATCTTCGCGTTCATGTTCGGCAAACAGGCTGACGCCAGGCGTCCCCATCATCGGGCCTCACTGGACGTTGGCAAAACCGAAATTCCACGAGCGAGGCCGGTCGGTGGCGGGTTTTTAGGGTTCGCGCTCACCGATTGCGAAGGGTGCCGATGACGCTTTGGGACGTCTGAAGACCTCGTACAAATCCTTCTTGATCTTACCGAGCACCTCATTTTTATATTCGTCCAAATTAAAGCCAAGGGCATGTCTTTCATCGAAGACAAAACCCTCGCCGCCAAAAATTTTTGCAACCTCCGAAATCCGTGCGGGAGTCCAGTTCTCCAGGTTACGGATGAAGATCTTCAATGTCGATTCGTGTATCGAAAAGCGCTCGTTCAATAAAAAAGTCCTGATGGAATTGTTGACTGCCGCATCCACAGAAGGCACGATTTTCAAGACCATGTCAAACTCGCCTGTGCGCCGCATCTCGATATAACGCTCCGGATCCAGGTCGAAATTTATATGATTCCTCCCTTCATCCGGATCGGCCGCACCGGTCGGCACGTGCAGGGGATGCAGGTGGCGGACGTAAAAGAAGTTCAGGTCGCCCTTCAGCGAACTATTGCAGACCTGGCAAGCAGGGACCAGGTTATAAAGCGAGATGGCAAGATACGGATACTGAAATTTTGGGTAAAAGTGGTCGAGCGTGGGGCGAAAACTCTTCCCGTCGCTGATGATCGTGAATGCAAAATTCTGATGGCAATAAGGGCACAGCACGTACTTGGAAGTCTTGCAGAGCTTGTAAGCATTCCATTTTTTATAGGATACATCGCGTTTTTTGGAAAAATGATCGTAATTGAAAAGTGCCGCACAATCCTCAAAAAACCGGGTACCCTCCGCGTCATTGCATAAATATATCAGTCCATTAACATAGTGTATTAGCTGATCAAGTTGCGCAGGTGTGCCGCATGCGATTATCTCGCGCTTTTCCTTCAAGAGATGCAGCAAATGATCGCTTGTGACCGAACCGCTTTTCAAAGCTGCATCGATTCGGTCTGCAACATAAGCCGCGTGGTCGCGCTCAGCATTTTCCCACACATCCCCGATATGAACGATCAACGGCCTCTCCTAGTTGCTGCGATTTCTGATATACGATCGGATTACCGGATCGTCTATGAGATCGATATGATACCTGGCAGGCCGTTCGCCTTTTTTAATTTTCTGCACCAGACCGCCAATAAATTTAGCGGCGAATTCCCCCATCGTTCCCGCTCCCCCGCTTCGATTTATAATATCCTGAAGCGGAGCCCCGAAAGAAACAATGGTTTCACCCTTTGCAACCCCGGACTCGTCCACATTTTGCTGAACACGATCAATCCCAATCGCATCCGTCTTTAACTTGATAATGCTATCGCGTGGAAAGTCACTCATCAATACTGGCGAATGCGTCGTCAAGATCACCTGGATCGTGCGGAAGATCTTTTTTTCCCTCACAGTCTTGATGTAATTATTGAGGTAGTCGACATACTTCTGTTGCCAGCTCAAATGCAAAAATATATCTCCTTCATCGATCAGCAGCAACAGATTATCGAATTCGCCTGTTTTCGATTTTCGCTGGCGAAGAGCTGCTTCAATTTTACTGAATTGATTTATCAACGCATTCCCTCCCGCACTGAGTTTTGCGATACCAATGGTTGCATGTTGCTTCAGTTCATTCAGTGCTTCGGTCGAACTTTCCTCCATGATATAAGGCTTTTCGGGCAGATCCCCAAGACCGAGGATTTTACGCACCCCTTCAAGTTCCGCCACCATTCTCCTGTACGTCTTCATCGCAGTGCGCGGAGCGGTTCCCATTTTGCGTCGGAACGGAACTCCCTCAGCTTGGAGAACCGACTGGATGATGTCCGTTTGCTTTTTATGAGCTCTTATCGTCCGTTGGAGCGCCAACAGCTTCAAGCTTGGAGTAGCCTCTAATTTTTCATAAATATACGCTTTAATTTTCTCATTGAGCAATTCCTGCGCAAGACTTATCGCATCGTACTCTTTTGTCTTGACATAATCCAGGTAGTCCAAGCCGCTGTCGCGCCGGAATTTCTCCGCAGCTTTTTTGACAACATCTTGCTGGGCTATGGCACTCCGCAACGGATCGGGCAGGGCATCTTTATCTATTACATTGCCCAAGATAAAGAGCATGGAGATTTCAAAGATGATGCTTTCCGAAAAATGAAAATTAATCGAAATTTCTGGAGAAATGTTGAAATTCTTGACCAGACTTCTTAACATCGGGTAGTCCGAATTTTTATTTTCACGCATACGCCGCATGCTTTGGAGGTTAATGAACTGCTGATTTTCTTCCGGCATATCGACCGTGTACGGCACCGGCGTGTAATAAATTATTAAGGTTTTGCTGTACGGATTATCCGCACCCACCACATCCTTGTTGATGTTTAATATATTGCTTACGATCGACGACAGGGTCCTGCTTTTTCCCGACCCGTTCGGGCCTATAATCAAGGACATCGAATCCGAAGCAAACAGCTTCAAATCCGGCTGTTGAGCTATCTCATCTGGCACAAGTTTGATCGCGCCGTACTCGGTATTGATTGCATTGATCATTTTTTGCTTAATAGATTTGCGAACTGAAATACGCTATGCAAAGTGTAAGTTGTCTTGTCGGATAAACGTAGCTGCATGAAAGCGAGGATAGGCCGGCCCGGTCGCTACGTGTAAGCGAGTCCCCCGCCACTTATCTGATACATATCTTAACGAAAAGTCAACCCGTTAAAACGTATAGGTAGACATATCGGCAGGAATCGAACGCGTCAGATCGGCGGCCGCGCTTTAAGAACCCGGCAACCTGCTCGCCAGCGCATCGCGCACGTGTTGCGCCAGTTGCGCGCGCCGGTACGGCTTGCCCAACAGCCGCACGCCGTCATCGAGCCTGCCTCCCGTGGTCAGCGCGTCGCGCGTGTAGCCGGACGTGTACAGCACCGCCACGCCGGGCAGCTCGCGCTGCGCCAGCATCGCCAGCTCGATGCTCGACACCGGCCCCGGCATCACGACGTCGGTAAACAACAGGTCGACCCAGGCGCCCTTGCGCAGCAGGGCCAGGGCGCTGGCGCCGTCGTGCGCTTCCAGCACGCAGTAGCCAAGTTCGTTCAGGGTCGCCACCGTGGTTGCGCGCACTTCCGGATCGTCTTCCACCACCAGCACCGTTTCGCCGCCGCCGACCACGTCCTGTTCGAGCACGCCCATCTTGCCGGTCGCCCGTTGCGCGGAACGCGGCAGGTAAATCACCACCGTGGTGCCTTTGCCGGCCGCGCTGTCGAGCGCAATGTGGCCGCCGCTCTGCTTGACGAAGCCGTAGGCCATGCTCAGTCCCAGGCCGGTCCCCTGCCCCACCGGCTTGGTGGTGAAAAACGGCTCAAACGCATGCGCGATGACGTCGCTGTCCATCCCGTCGCCGGTGTCGGCAAAGCTGAAACGGAGATAGTCGCCGGGCGCCAGGTCGAGCGCGGCGGCCTGCGCGGCATCGACGTGCGCGTTGCGCAGGCCGATGGTCAGCACGCCGCCGCCGTGCATGGCGTCGCGCGCGTTGATGGCCAGGTTCATGACAACGTTTTCCCACTGGCCGGGATCGACCAGGGTATTCCACAAGCCCTCGTCGGCATCGATGCGGATGCGCACCGACTCGCCCAGCGCGCGCTGCAGCAGGTCGTCCATGGCCTGGAAGGTTTGCAAGGGGTTGAGCACGACCGGCTGCAAGGGCTGGCGCCGCGCGAAGGCGAGCAGCTGCGAGGCCAGCTTGGCGCCACGGTCGACCGCCGACTGGATGCTGGCCAGGCGCTTTTGCAGGCGCGCGTCGTCGCGCTTGCCCAGCTGGAGCAGCTGGACGTTCCCGCCGATGACGTGCAACACGTTGTTGAAGTCGTGCGCCACGCCGCCGGTCAGCTTGCCGACCGCTTCGAGTTTTTGCGCATGCTGGAGCGCTTGGCGCGCTTCTTCCAGCGCCAGGCTGCGTTCGACCTCGAGCTGTTCGGCGAGCTTGCGCTCGGAGATGTCGCGCATGAAGGCGCTGATGACGAAGCCGGAGGCCTGCGCAAAGCCGGCAATCGCCAGTTCGACCGGCACCCGCGCGCCGTCGCGGTGCAGCGCGCTCACTTCGAACACATTGCGCACCATGGTGCCGCCGCTGGCGACCATGCGCGCGACGCCGGCATTGTGGGCGGCGCGCAGCTCGGCGGGAATGATCAGGGTGGCCAGGTCCTGGCCGATGGCGCTTGCCGCCGGCCAGCCGAACATGGCTTCGGCCTTGGCGTTCCAGTCGGTGATGCGGCCGTCCGCGCCGACGGCGACGAAGGCATCGTGCGACTGGTCGAGGATGACGCTGACCCGGTGCCGTTCCGCCGCCAGGCGCGCGTTCGCTTCGAGCAGGGTCTGTTCGTCGGCCTTGGCGCGCGTGATGTCGGTGTGGGTGCCGATGGTGCGCAGGGGGTGGCCTTCGGCGTCGCGCGTGACCGCCATGGCGCGCGCGCGGATCCAGCGCCATGTCCCGTTCTTGCAGCGCATCCGGTATTGGCATTCGTACGGCTGGTCGGTGCTGTCGACATAGGCGTTGAGCGTGGCGAGCACGCGCGCGCGGTCGTCGTCATGGATCAGCGCTTCGAAGGCGGCATTGGTGGGCTCGATCTCGTCGGCGCCATAGCCCAGCATTTCCTTCCAGCGCAGCGAGTGGACGATGTCGCCGGTGCCGCGATTCCAGTCCCAGACCCCGTCGCCGGCGCCCTCCAGCGCGTACTTCCAGCGAAATTCGCTCTCGCGCAGCTGGCGCGTCATGTCGGCCGCCAGCGCCATGGCGCGCCCGCGCCCGGAGGCGAGCGTCCAAACCAGCAGCGCCAGCAAGGCGCCGGCGGCGACGCCGACAATGGCGATGAACTGCGGCCGGTCCGAGCGCTGGCGCGCCTCGAACTGGGCCGCCGAGCGCATGTGCAGGATCCATGGACGGCCGGCGACGACGACGCGCACGGTGGCCGAAAAACGCGCCGGACGGCGCATCTCGGCCGGCGTCTGGCGCGCCGAGCGGTACAGCCTGGCGCCTTCCTCGATCCTGTCGCCGTCGTAGATCGACAGCATGATGTCGCCCGAGCGCTCCCCGCCCAGGCCGGCCATCAGGTCGTCCATGCGAAACGGCGCGCCGACCCAGCCGATGATGGCGGCGCGCCGCTCGGCCACGGTGGCGGCCGGGGCATCGCGCCGGTACACGGGCAGGTACATGACCAGCCCGGCCTGCTCGTTGCGGCCGTTCTCCTGGATCAGGCGCACCTTGCCCGAGGCGGCCGACTGGCCGCTATCGCGCGCGCGCTCCATGGCGGCGCGCCGGGTCGGGTCGCTCAGCATGTCGAAACCGATCGCGCGCAGGTTCAGGCCGGTAAAGGGTTCGATCTGGGTAATGGCCGACAACACCGGCCGTTCGCCCGGCGGGTGGACGGTGTAGCCGGGGCTGGCCCGGCGCTGCGTGGCGGTGTGGGTATCCAGCTCGCCCGGCCGGACCAGTTCGACCAGCGCGATGCCCTGGATGCCGGGATAGGTTTCCTCCAGCCGCAAGGAGGCGATGTAGTCGCGGAAGTCGGCCCGCGCCACCGCCATCGAACCGAGCAGGAAGGCCTGGGTGCCGCGCTGGACATGCTGGTAGTTTCCCATGCGCTGTTCGATGCGGCGCTCCATCTGGCGCGCCTGGTAGGCGAATTCGGCGTGCTGGCTTTCGTCGAGCTCGGCGCGTGCGAAGTGCCAGGCGAAGGCCGTCGCGACGATGGAGATGAGAAAAATCGCCAGCGCCAGCAGCAGCGGGGTGTATTTACCGCGCACGGCGGCGGCGGGCGCGTCGTGGCGGCGCTTTTCTTCAGGCTGGACAGCGCTGGTCGGCATAGGCATCTTTGAGTAGGACAATGCGCATTATCGGCGAATTATGCGATTCTCCAAGGCAAAGTGTTGCAGTGCGCCTACTTTTACATCGCCAAACCGTGACAGGTGCGCCCGCGTACCAATTATGCGGGCCGCGTGCCGACCAGGACCGGCTGGTAAAAGGCGTCGTCGATGCGGCGCACCTGCGCGAAGCCGGCTTGGCGCATCAGCGCGCACATTTTGTCGGTCGACAAGGCGTAGTAGCGCGAACGCATCGCGTGTGTCTGTACAGCCTGGCTTGCAAGGTCTTCTTCGATGAAGTAAAAGGTCAGGTCGTAATGGTCGCCCGCGAAATCCCAGACCTGGAACAGGACGTAGCGCTTGCCGTCTTCGGTGCGCGCGCCGTAGGGCTTGACCAGGTTCACGCCGCGCTCTTCGCGCTCGTAGTCGCGCATCGACATCAGGAAGCCGCCGCCGGGCGCCAGGCAGGCGAACATCTGGCGCAGCGCGATGAGCAGGTCGTCGTCGGTGAGCAGGTGCGGCAGCGAGTTGTCGCAGGAGAGTACGAGCTCGAAGCCGGCGCCGTGGTGCTCGTGGGCGCGGCGCATGTCGCACACCGAGAAGTCCACGCTGGCGCCCGCGAGATCGGCTTCGCGGCGGGCGCGTTCGATTTCCTTTTCCGACAGGTCGGAGGCGGTCACGGAAAAGCCGCGCCGGGCCAGGCCGATGGCCTGGGTGCCGATGCCGCAGGAGACGTCCAGCAGCGTGCGCCTGCCGGGCCATTCGGCCTCGATCAGCGTGCCCAATTGTTCGCCTTGCAAGGCGACGCTGGCATGCCAGTCCTGGTGGATCAGGTGATAAAAAGGGGTCAGGCGGTCGTAAAAGTCGGACATGGATTCCTCGTCGATGGCAGCGCTAGCTTGGACGGGAATAATAGCATTCAGGCAAAATTGTCGCTCGGCATGATTGCCCGGCGACAGCCCTCTCCTATCACTACGCCTCGGCGCGCCGCAAGGACGGCTCTCCCTTCAGGGCAAACGGCATCGCCCGGGCCCAGCGGTTGGCCGACAGCGAAAACGTCAGCGCGCGCACCTGGTGATACCAGCCGGCCGGCACGTACAGCATATCGCCGGGATGGACGATGCATTCGATCATATTGGCCTGGCGCGCCAGCGGGAACCTGTCGAAATCGGGCGCCTCGGGGTCGACCGGGGAGCCGAACAGGATCGCATTCGCTTCGCTCGGGTACAGGAATTCGTCGTGGTGCGGCGGCACCAGGAAAATGCGCTTGCTGCCCCAGACCTGCGCGAAGATATTGTCGTCGTAGTCGCAGTGCAGCGGCGTCACCGTGCCCACCGGCCCGAGCCAGAAGCGCGGCGGGCCCATTTTGCTGAAGTACGCGGGCCAGTAGCACATGCTGTTCAATTCACGCAGTTCCAGGTTGCCCAGGTAAGGCGGCAAATCGTGGTTGCCGCCGGCGACCAGGTCCAGGTACTCCAGCATCGACATATCCTGCATGGCGCGGTCGGGCGCGAAGGCGGTGTTGATGTAGTCGCCCACGCGGGCGCGCACCGGCAGGTGGCTGAAGCGTTCGCGCAGGGTTTGCGGCGTGAGGCCCGAGAGCGGCCAGCGCGTGGCCACGCCGGTGATCAAGAATGGCAGGCCTAGCGCCGCGCGCGCGCGAAACGCCGCCGCATCCGGCACGAGCACGCGCGCAATCTCGCTGATGACGGGAAGCGTGCGCCCCACCCGCTTGATCGCCTCGCGCATGGCGTCGATCGAGGTCACTCCGCGCACCGCCGCGTCGCGTTCCAGGCGCGCCTGTTTTCTGGCTTCGGCATCCCCGGCCCAGGCCGATTGGGTCGCCAGCAGCGTGGGCGGCAACCGTGGCGCGACGCGCGGCGGCGCCGGTTCCGGCTGCGCAAGCGCCGGTTTCTCTTCACTTGACATAAATCCTTACCATCTTCCGTTATTGCCCCTGGCGCGGCGCGGCGCGCGCCGTGGGGCGACAGCATAACGCATGCGATGGCGATCTTCCACCTTTGCGAGAAGGGGCAGAGGAAATCACGTCATGGCCGGCATCTTCTCCAGCAGCTTGTCGAGCGTGAGCGGATAGTCGCGCACGCGCACGCCGGTGGCGTTGTAGACCGCGTTGGCCACCGCCGCCGCCACCCCGCAGATGCCGAGTTCCCCCACGCCCTTGGCCTTCATCGGCGAGGAGACCGGGTCGGTCTCGTCGAGGAAGATGACTTCCTGGTGCGGCACGTCGGCATGCACCGGCACCTCGTACCCGGCCAGGTCGTGGTTGACGAAAAACCCGCTGCGCTTGTCGACCACCAGTTCTTCCATCAGCGCCGCGCCGAGGCCCATGGTCATCGCCCCGATCACCTGGCTGCGCGCCGACTTGGGATTGAGGATGCGCCCCGCCGCGCACACGGCCAGCATGCGCCGCACCCGGGTTTCGCCGGTGGCGGCATCGACCGCGACTTCGACGAAGTGCGCGCCGAAGGTCGACTGCTGGAATTTTTTATCCAGGTCGCCGTACTCCATCGTGTCCTCGGCAACAAGTTCGCCCGCCTGCGCCAGCGGCACGCTCTTGCCGCCCGCGCTGACGGCGCCGCCGGCAAACTGGGCCTCGGCCGGGTTCATGCCCAGCTTTTGCGCCACCGCCTCGCGCAGTTTCATGCACGCCGCGTACACGCCGGCGGTGGCGCTGTTGGCGCCCCACTGCCCGCCCGAGCCGGCCGACACCGGAAAGCGGGAGTCGCCCAGCTTCACCACCACCTTGTCGATCCCCACGCCCATCATCTCGGCCGCCGTCTGGGCGATGATGGTGTAGCTGCCGGTGCCGATGTCGGTCATGTCGGTTTCCACGGTGACCACGCCTTTGCCGTCGAGGCGAATGCGCGCGCCCGACTTCATCACCAGATTGTTGCGGAAGGCGGCCGCCACGCCCATGCCGATCAGCCAGCGCCCTTCGCGCTTCTTGCCCGGTTCGGCGCTGCGCTCCTTCCAGCCGAAGCGCTCGGCGCCGCTGCGCAGGCACTCGATCAGGCGCCGCTGCGAGAACGGCCGGCCCGGTTTTTCGGGATCGACCTTGGTGTCGTTGAGGATGCGGAAGGTGACCGGATCGATCTTGAGCTTTTCGGCCATTTCGTCCATCGCGATTTCGAGCGCCATCAGGCCCGGCGCTTCGCCCGGGGCGCGCATCGCGTTCCCTTCGGGCAGGTCGAGCACCGCCAGGCGCGTTCTGGTCATGCGGTGCGCGCCTGCGTACAGCAGGCGCGTTTGCTGGACCGCCTGTTCCGGTTGACCGCCGGGCAAATCGCCCGACCAGGTTTCGTGGCCGATCGCGCTGATCTTGCCGTCGCGCGTGGCGCCGATGCGGATGCGCTGGATCGTGGCCGGACGGTGCGTGGTGTTGTTGATCATCAGCGGGCGGCTCAGCGCCACCTTCACCGGCCGTCTGGCGGCGCGCGCGCCGAGGGCGGCCAGCAGCGCTTCCGCGCGCAGGAACAGCTTGCCGCCGAAGCCGCCGCCGATGTACGGCGAGACCAGGCGCACGTTTTCTTTCGGGATGCCGAGCGTCTTGGCCAGGTCGCCGCGGGTCCAGTCGATCATCTGGTTCGCGGTCCAGACGGTCAGCTTGTCGCCCTCCCACGAGGCGATCGAGGCATGCGGCTCCATCATCGCGTGCGAGTGGTCCGGCGTGCGGTAGGTGGCGTCCAGCAGCACCGGCGCGCCGGTGTAGGCGCGCTCGAAGTCGCCCACCTTGGTATCGGGCTTGTCGGCCTTGGGCACCTTGGCCGAGCCCCTGGCCTTGTCGAGGTCGTACGCGCCCTTCTCTTTTGCATACGCCACCTCGATCAGGCTGGCGGCGGCGCGCGCCTGTTCGAAGCTCTCCGCCACCACCAGCGCGATGGCCTGGTGGTAGTGCTGGATCTCCGGCCCGCCGAGCAGCCTGGCGGTGTTCATCTTGCCCTTTCCGAGGGTGCCGGCGTTGGCGGCGCTGATCACGGCGATCACGCCCGGCGCGCGGCGCGCGGGTTCGAGGTCGATCGAGGCGATGCGGCCCTTGGCGATGCCGGCGCCGAGCACGTAGCCGTAGGCGGCGTTGGGCGCGGCGGCGTGCTGCTCGTAGGCGTAGGGCGCGCTGCCGGTGGTCTTGGCCGGGCCGTCGATGCGGTCGAGCGCACGCCCGACGACCTTCAGCTGGTCGATCGGATTGGTGGTGGCGGGTGTGGTGAACTTCATGGGTCAGCCTTTCTTCGCATCGGCCAGCACCGCATGCAGCGTGCGCTGGACCAGCGTGATTTTGAACGCGTTGTCCTGCGTCGTTTTTGCGCCTGCCAGCAAGTGATCGGCGACGGCTTTGGCGCCGGCGGCCATCTTTTGCTCGGCCGCTTCGACGCGCCACGGCTTGTGGGCCACGCCGCCGAGCGCCACGCGGCCGGCGCCGTCGGGCAGGATCACCGCCGCCACCGACACCAGCGCAAAGGCGTACGAGGAACGGTCGCGCACCTTGCGGTACACATGCGTGCCGCCGAGCGGCTTGGGCAGGGTGACGCTGGTGATCAGCTCACCCGGTTCGAGCAGCGTCTCGATGTGCGGGGTGCTGCCCGGCAGCCGGTGGAAGTCGGCGATCGGAATCGTGCGCGCGGCGCCGTTGGCGCGCACCGTCTCCACTTGCGCATCGAGCAGGCGCATGGCCACCGCCATATCGCTCGGATGGGTGGCGATGCAGGCCTCGCTGGCGCCGACAATCGCGTGCTGGCGGCTGAAGCCGCCGATGGCCGAACAGCCGCTGCCCGGCTGGCGTTTGTTGCACGGCTGGTTGGTGTCGTAGAAGTACGGGCAGCGCGTGCGCTGCAGCAGGTTGCCGGCGGTGGTCGCCTTGTTACGCAGCTGCATCGAGGCGCCCGACAACAGGGCGCGCGAGAGCACGCCGTAGTCGCGCCGCACCCGCTGGTCGGACGCCAGGTCGGTATTGCGCACCAGGGCGCCGATGCGCAGGCCGCCGTCGGCAGTCGCCTCGATCTTGTCGAGGCCGAGGCCGTTGACGTCGATCAGGTGGCCCGGGGTTTCGATGTCGAGCTTCATCAGGTCGAGCAGGTTGGTGCCGCCGGCGATGAATTTGGCGCCGGGGGCGCGCACGGCGGCGGCGGCCGCCTCGGCGGCACTGGTGGCGCGCTGGTAGGTGAAGACCCTCATGCCTTGCTCCCTGCGACCTCGGTAATCGCATCGAGGATGTTCGAATAGGCGCCGCAGCGGCAGATATTGCCGCTCATGCGCTCGCGGATTTCTTCGGCCGACAGCAGCGGCCTGGCCATCAGGTCGGCGCTGACGTGGCTCGGGATGCCCTGCCGGATCTCGTCGATGACCGAGACGGCCGAACAGATCTGGCCCGGGGTACAGTAGCCGCACTGGTAGCCGTCGTGCTTGATGAAGGCGGCCTGCATCGGATGCAGCTTGTCCTGGCTGCCCAGGCCTTCGATGGTGGTGATCTTCGACCCTTCGTGCATTACCGCCAGGCTCAGGCAGGAATTGATGCGGCGGCCGTCGGCGATCACCGTGCAGGCGCCGCACTGGCCGTGGTCGCAGCCCTTCTTGGTGCCGGTCAGGTGCAGGTTTTCGCGCAGGACATCGAGCAAGGTGGTGCGGGTGTCGACCTCGAGCGCGTGGCGCTTGCCGTTGACCTCGAAGGCGACCTTGCTGGTGACCGGCGGCGCGGGCGGCAGGCCCGGGGCCAGGTCGGCCGCGCTTGCCGCCCCGGGCACGCTGGCCGCCGTGACGCCGATGGCGCCTGCGATCAACAGCTCCCGCCGCGATAGTTTGATGTCGCTGAACTGGTCCATGTGTTGGCATCCTCTTGGCTGATTGTGTGGCTGCCCGGACGCGCACTTCCGGCCGGCCGGACGCGCCGCAAAGGCGTTGGTGGGTGTCTTGCGCGTTCGCAGAATGCGCAATGTAGCGAGGATGCCCGGTATGCATGGATCGGTCTGTTAGAAGCCACACATTCGTTCGATAAACCCCCGGCGCGCGTCAGCCGCTCCACAGCCAGGCCGGCCGCGTCGAGCGATGGCACGGCATTGTCGAGGCTGGTGAAGACCGCGGGTGTTTGGGCAAGCGGCCCAGGCAGCATGCCGGCGTCGCCCTGGCGGCCGGCCAGCCGGATGGTCGATTCGCGCCGCGACATGGGCAGGCGCACCTCAGCGGCAGCCACCTGTCGCCCTGCGAACAGGAAAAGCGATCCCGACATGAACAGGGAAATGAAAAGGGCCCGCGACGGGGCCCAGGAACGTGCGCACGCGCATGCAATCGAAGCGGACGGCAGCGGCGTGACGGCGCCGGCACGCGCTTGCACGGGGCCGTGCCCGGGCAAGCGCGCGAGGCCAGCCTTACTGGGCTTTGGCCGCTTCCTTGCGTTTGGCCGCCTTCTTGCGTTTGCCCGCTTCAGGACGCTTTGCAGCTTCCGGGGCTTTGGCCGCGTCGGCGCCGGCGGCGGCTTCAGGGCGCGCTGCCGCTTCGTACAGCGGCAGCACGCGCGGCTGCATCGCGGTCAGCGAGGCGATCCGGGTGGCATCGGCCGGGTGGGTCGACAGGAATTCCGGCCCGCCGGCGCCGCCCGATTCGGCCGCCATCTTTTCCCACACCGACATCGCCGCGCGCGGATTGTAACCGGCGCGTGCGGCCAGTTCCAGGCCCATGGTGTCGGCTTCCGATTCGTGCTGGCGCGAGTTCGGCAGGGTAAACAGATAGTGCGACGCTTCGCTGGCCACGGCCACTTCCAGGCCCTTGGCCGGCGCCAGCACGCTGGCGATGGCGGTCAGGCCGCCGGCGGCCTTGGCCTGCGACATGCGCTCGCGCCCGTGCTCGCGCAAGGCGTGCGCGATCTCGTGGCCCATGACCATCGCGATTTCATCGTCCGTCAACTTGAGCTTGCGAATCAGGCCCGTATAAAAGGTAATCTTGCCGCCCGGTGCGCAGGTGGCGTTGAGCACCGGCGCGTCGATCAGCGCCAGCTCCCATTTCCAGTCCTTGGCATCTTCGCGGAACACCGGCACCTGGACCTGCAATGCCTTGGCGATGCGCGCCACGCGATTGTATTCGGCGCCGCTGGTGAGCAGACGGCCAGCGCTTTTCGCCTTCTGGTTCTGGTTGCTGAAATCGGTGAGCGCCATCGCGTCCACTTCCGAGGCCGGCACGATCAGCAACTGCGAGCGCGTCACGCCGACGGCGCCTGGCTTGGTGCTGGTGGCGCAGCCTGCCAGGGCCGCTACCGCGATCGCTGCGAGGCACAGTTTGGTGTGCATGGTGTTCAACATACTATTACTCCGATTTACATAAAGAATTGCCTATGATAATAGTTTCTTGCACATATGTCATGATTTATATCAATACGCGTGATAAATATTGAATTAGTGTCGTTTTTATCAATGCGGGGATTCGGGTTTCGGTTAAACGATCACGAAATGCGGAGCCGGACACGCGGGCTTACCGCTGCTTACACTTGCTAACAGCCCATTAACAAGAAAGACATATTTCTATCTAGAAATCTTGCACGAGTCGTGGAATACTGAGTCCATGCCACCGACAAAGGCAATCCACCTCCGGACCAACGACAAGGACACCACCATGGCTTATCTCAGTGCTACCGACTTTTCCCCTCTGACAGCCGGGCAGATGGCCCAGGCCCACCCGCTCGTCTTCGGGAAATACACCCCGACCAGCGCCACTTCGCCATGGGACCTGTCGGCGGTCGCCGCCACGTCGGCCCCTTACGCCATTCTCGACGACGTGTACTCGTTCACGGTCGTCGAGAACGCCACCTACGATATTTTCAGTTTCAGCTATTTCGATCCCTACCTGATCACGCTGTACGATAAAAACGGCAAGGCCATCGCGGCCGACCGCGAAAGCGACGGCAACTACGGCACCGACTTCCTGTCTTCCTACGTGGCGACCTATTCCGGCACCATGTACGTGGAAGCGGGATGGCACCAGGGAACGGCCGCCGCCAACCTGACCGCCTCGATCGCGGTGTTCGCCGACCTCGACACCGTACCGAAGGCGTCCAACACGTTCAATGGCGGCGACGGCGCCGACCGCTTCATCGACACCAGGAGCGCCGACCTGGTCAACGGCGGCGGCGGCATCGACACCATGGTGTACGCAGGCAAGCGCACCGATTACGACATCGTCAAGAGCGGCGCCGACCTGCTGGTCTACTCGCTGGTCAGCAAGGATGGCGTGGACAGCCTGCGCAGCGTGGAAAAACTGGCCTTCGCCGACAGCGTGACCGATACCACGCACAGCGACCTGACCCAGGCGCTGTACGTCAGCTACTTCGGCCGCGCGGCCGACACGGGCGGCCTGAAAAGCTTCCAGGCGCGCCTGGGCGAGCTCAAGGCGCCGTCGAGCGCGGCCGAACTGAGCGCCCGCTACAATACCGACAGCGCGGTCAAAACCCTGATCGATTCCTTCGCCACGAGCGCCGAGTCGACCGCCTTGTACTCGGGCGACAACAAGGCCTTCGTCAGGGCCATCTATACCAACCTGCTCAGCCGCGAGCCGGACCAGGGCGGCCTGGAATTCTGGAGCAACGCCCTCAATGCCGGCTCGCTCACGCGCGCCAACGCCTCGCTGTCGATCATGGCCGGGGCCCAGGCCAACACGACAGCGCAGGGCAAGCTCGACGCCCAGTTGATCGGCAACAAGATCAGCGTGGCGTCGAACTTCACCTACGGCCTGGAAACCGAAGGCAAGGTGGGCGCCTACAACGGCCTGGGCGCGGCCGCCGTGGCGCGCGAACTGCTCAAACAGGTCACCTCGGCCACCGACGCCTTCACGTTCCAGACCAAGGTGATGCAGGCGGTCGACTCCCTGCCGACCTCGGCCGGCGGGCTGGCCAGCCCCGGGGATGCGCCGCCGGACGCCCTGCCGATCACCCTGAGCGGCGTGGACAGCCAGCCGGCCGCCTTCCTGTATGCCTGAGTGAGCGTGCCGCGCCTGTGCCGGCCCGTGCCGGCGCAGGCCTTGCCCCATGCCGCCCGGCTCCGGGCGCGCGCCGTCCTCCCCCGCAGTTGTTTTCTTTTCGCCATCTTTTGTCCCGCAACTCGTGAATGCCCGCGCCCGGTACGTTACAATCGCGGGCGCAGTAGTCGACCACCCGGCCGTAAAGACGCTGTCGGCGTGGGATCTTAAAAACATAAGACTTTAAAACGAGACAATTGAATGAGCCTTTTCCGAACCAAAAATCTGGACGCCATGGTGGCGCAAAGCCGCGCCGCCGGCGGGTTGAAGAAAGTGCTGGGACCGATTGACCTGGTCCTGATGGGGATCGGGGCCATCGTCGGCACCGGGATTTTCGTCCTCACCGGCACCGGCGCCGTCACCGCCGGCCCGGCCCTGACCCTGTCCTTCGTGATCGCCGCGATGGCCTGCGGTTTCGCAGCCCTGTGCTACGCCGAATTCGCCTCCACCATTCCCGTGGCCGGCTCGATCTACACCTACAGCTACGCCACCATGGGCGAAATCGTGGCCTGGATGATCGGCTGGGATCTGCTGCTCGAATACGGATTGGCCACCTCGGCCGTGTCGGTCGGCTGGTCCGGCTACTTCCAGTCGCTGATCGGCGGCTTCGGCATCAAGCTGCCGGTCGCGCTCACCGCCGCGCCCGGATCGATTCCCGGCGTCGACACCCTGTTCAACCTGCCGGCCCTGATCATCATGCTGCTGCTGACCACCCTGCTCTCCTTCGGCGTGCGCGAGTCGGCGCGGCTCAATGGCGTGATGGTGGCGATCAAGGTCGGCGTGGTGCTGCTGTTTATCGTGGTCGGCGCGCGCTATGTCGAGCCGTCCAACTGGCAGCCGTTCATGCCGTTCGGGATGAACGGCACCATGAGTGCGGCGGCGCTGGTGTTCTTCGCCTTCATCGGCTTCGATGCGGTGACCTCGGCGGCGGAAGAAGTCAAGCGCCCCGAGCGCGACCTGCCGATCGGCATCATCGGTTCGCTGGTGGTGTGCACCATCCTGTACGTGATCGTCTCGGCCATCATGACCGGTATCGTGCCTTACCAGCAGTTTGCCGGGGTCGACCATCCGGTCTCGCTGGCCCTGCAGTACGCCAAGCAGAACTGGGTTGCCGGTTTCGTCGACCTGGGTGCGATCCTGGGCATGACCACCGTGATCCTGGTGATGACCTACGGCCAGACCCGCGTGATCTTCGCCATGTCGCGCGACGGCTTGCTGCCCAAGCGCCTGGCGACCGTGCATCCGAAATACGGCACGCCTTTCTTCGCCACCTGGATCGTCGGCATCGTGTTCGGCCTGATCGCCGCCGTGGTGCCGCTCGGCGTGCTCGCCGAACTGATCAACATCGGCACCCTGGCCGCCTTCTGCCTGGTATCGGTGGCCGTGATCGTGCTGCGCAAGACCCGTCCGGACCTGCCGCGCGCCTTCCGCTGCCCTGGCGTGCCGGTGGTGCCGGCCCTGGCGATCATCTTCTGCGTGGCGCTGATGACCTTCCTCAGCAAGACCACCTGGATCGCCTTCGGCATCTGGCTGGCGATCGGCCTGGCGGTGTACTTCGCCTATTCGCGCCGCAACTCGGTGCTGAACAACACTAACTAAGGCGCGCCGCGCACGCTTTATCGCAACAACGACAAAGCCCCTGGAAACAGGGGCTTTGTCGTTAACAGGCCAGGCTCCTTGCCCGATGCCGCCGGATCGCATGGTTTCCGACACCGGGCCTCGCAACCGGCTTTCCGGCGCAGGCGGCAATCGAACGCAGGGACGAAGCGGACGAAGCGCATCGGCGCCAAGGACGCCAGCCTCTCAGCGGTCTTGCATATTTGCCATAATTAAATTTGCTGTTACGATACTGCCGGACGCCAGCCGGCTCACTTCTCCGGCAACAGTTTACTCGGAGGCAGCAGCTTGCAGATCGCCGGCGGCAGCGGTACCGATTTTTCCGCAGGAAAATTGACCCAGACAATCTTGGCGCCGCCTTCCGCATGCAGGACGCCCGCGTTGCCGTCGGCGTCGACCATGCGGATCTGGTGCAGCATCTCGAAACTGGAGCGCCCCGGCGGCCCGACGAAGGTGGTGACCTCGATCTCGCCCGGATACTTGAGCTGTTTCAGGAAGGAACAATGGGCATTCACGATCACCGGACCTTCACCGGCCGGATCGGGCGTGCAGGCGATCTCGTCGAACCAGGAAATCCGGGCCTGCTCGATATAGCGGAAGTAGACGGTATTGTTCACATGGCCCATCGCGTCCATGTCGCCCCAGCGGATCGGCATGCGCAGGGTGTGGACCAGGGTCGGCGGGAGAGTGGTAGCAAGTGTGGTAGTCATGGCGCAATCTTATCATCGCTGCCGCCCGGCGTGGCAACACGGCTGACGCCGGCGCGGCACGAAGTTGTTCATCATCTTTGTCAGGATCAAACGCATGGAAAAAGAATCAGTCTCGCTGTACCAGACCAAGGGCTCGACCGACAAGGAATACCATTGCCACCTCGACCCGGTCGAGGGCGGCTGGATGGTGTACGGGCGCAACGGCCGGCGCGGCGCGGCCCTGGCCCACCAGGCCAAGACCGCCACGCCCCTGCCCTACGCGGAAGCGAAGGCGATCTACGACACCCTGGTCAGGAGCAAGCTGAAAGGCGGCTACAGTCCCGACGACGCCGGCGTGCCCTACCAGGGCACCGAGCTGGCATCGGCCTTCACCGGCGTGCTGCCGCAATTGCTCAACCCGATCCCCGAAGAACGCGCCCTCAAGCTGCTGCAGGACGACGCCTGGGTCATGCAGGAAAAGGACGACGGCCACCGGCGCATGGTGTCGGTCAAGGCGCCGGGCGAACTGGTCGGCAGCAAGCGCAACGGCTTTCCGGTACCGCTGCCGCTGGGCGTGGTGGAGGAGCTGTCCAGCCTGCCCGCCGGCACCATCCTCGACGGCGAAGCCCTGCCCGGCCCGCGCCTGAGCATTTTCGATATCCTGGAACTGGGCGGGCGCAAGCTGCACGAGCTCGGCTTCGAGGAACGCCACGCCCTGCTGGCCGGCGCGGTCAAGGCCGGCGCCAGCGTCGCGGTCTCTCCCTTGTATAAAGGCACGGCGGCCAAGACCGAGGCGTTCGAACGGATCCGCCAGCAACGCGGTGAAGGCGTGGTGTTCCGCAAGAAGGATGCCGGCTACGCCCACGGCCGTCCGGCCTCGGGCGGCGACGCCCTCAAGCACGTGTTCTACGAAACCGGCACCTTCCTTGTCGAGCAGGTCGCCAAGGGCAAGCGCAGCGTGCACCTGGCGGTGTTCGACGCCAGCGGCGCCAAGGTCGACATGGGCAAGGTCACCATCTCGTCGAACTTCGAGATTCCGCCGGTGGGCGCCCTGGTCGACGTGCGCTACCTGTATGCGCATCCCGATGGCAAGCTGCATATTTCCACCTACAAGGGCGAGCGCGACGACCTCGACATCTCGGCCTGCAGCGCCGCCCGCCTCAAATACAAGGCCGACGCCGCCATGGAAGAAGGCGAAGGCGAGGATGAAGACAGCGACGCGGCCGCCGCCTGACGCGCGCCCTTGCTCCCTCGCGCTCCCCAGCGCCGGCCACCGCCCCCTGCGGTGGCTTTTTTTTGTCCTGCGCCGCCTTGGCTGGCGCGCGTACGCCATTACCCTTTGGACAAGGAAGTATGCGCCTAGAATGGCAATCCTGACAAGGTTGCGTATTGACACAATTTGGCGTGCGCAAGACGATGCTTTATAATGTCGCTAAGAGCGCGCAATGTCGAGCATCTCCTCTAAAAGCGCCGGCACTCACCTTTTTCGATTTATTTCCATGTAGAATTGTTTGTTGTAAAAAGATATGTAGCGATATGCCGCCGGCCAGCGCGCCGGCGGCAATGCAAGCGTGCTTGCGCCGGCCAGCTGCAACGCCGCGCGACACGCCTGCCACCTTCCCGCGCCAAGCCCGGCTTGGCCTGAAAAGACGACGATCCCGCGCTCACGTTTCCCCTTCGCCCACGGTCCAGGCCATGGCGGCGGGGACGCGCGTACGCCCACCAGAACGACCTACCGAATACGGACCTACCGCCATGTTTACCAATAATAAAATCCTGTTTGCCATCCTCGTCGCGGCCTCGCCCGCCCTGTACGCGCAGACCTCGCTGACCGGCGCCGGCTCCTCGGCCGCCGAAATCCTGTACACCTCGATGGCCGCCGCCTACAGCAAGTCGTCCAACGTGAGCCTGAACTACCAGTCCAGCAGTTCCACCGAAGGCTTGCAGCAGGTCAAGAGCCGCAAGGTCGACTTCGGCGCCACCGACGTCGCCCTGTCGGCCGACGAACGCAAGGCCGGCAAGCTGCTGTGCTTTCCGACCGCCGTGTCGGGCATCGTACCGGTGGTCAACCTGCCTGGCGTCGCCAGCGGACAGCTGAAGTTGACGGGCGAGCTGCTGGCCGACATCTTCAGCCGCAAGATCACGAAATGGAACGACCCGAAGGTGCAGGCGCTCAATCCGGGACTGGCCCTGCCGGCACTGGCGATCAGCGCCGTGACGCGCCAGGACGGCTCCGGCACCACCTTCAACTTTACCGACTACCTGAGCAAGAGCAGTGCGGAATGGAAAGCCGCTTACGGCAGCAGCTACAGCGTCAAGTGGGCTGCCGGCACCACCCCGGTGAAAGGCAGCGCCGGCGTGGTGGCCGCGCTCAGGCAGACCCCAGGCGCGATCGCCTATGTGGACTATCAGTATGTGACGAAGAACAAGCTCAGTTTCGCCAGCCTGAAAAACCGCGACGGCAAGTTCGTCGCGCCGAGCGGCGCCGGTTTCTCGTCGGCGATGAACAACAGCGGCTGGACCAGCAAGGGCGCGTATGAAGAAATGCTGACCGACAAACCTGGCGTCGCCAGCTGGCCGATCACCGCCAGCACCTTCGCCATCGTTCCGCTGATTACCAGCAGCCCGGACAGCGCCGTCGCCGCCATCAGGTTTTTCACCTGGGGCTTCGTGCATGGCGATGACGCTGTCGGCAACACCGCCTTCGTGCGCCTGCCGGACAATGTGCAGGGCCGCATTTTCGGCGAACTGACCACCATCACCGACAGCGCCGGCAAGCCGCTCAAGTGGTCGCTCAGCGATACGCTGAACCTGCGCTGATCAATTGCCCCGGTAGGTCGAGAAGCCGAAGGGGCTGATCAGCAGTGGAATATGGTAATGCGCAAGCTTGCCATCGACCACGAACACGACCGGCACTTCGGGAAAGAAGCTGTCGGTCTTCCTGGCGGCAAACCAGGCGCCGGTCTTGAAGGTCACCCGGTACACGCCCTTGTCGAAGCGTTCCCCTTCGGGAAACAGCGCGCGAATCCGCCCATCGGCATCGGTTGCGCCCGCGCCCAGCGCGACCCACTGCTTGCCCGCCTGTTTTTCGAGCGTCACCTCGACCTGGGCCGACGGCAAGCCATCCTGCAAATTGAGCACGTGCACGCTGAGCGGGTTGGCGGCGGCGGCCAGCTGGGCCATGCCGGACAGGATGGCTGCGGCGGCGAGCGATGTGACATTCATTGTAAGACTCCTTCAGTTCAATTAAAAAGACAGCTTCGATGCCAGCGCATCGATGGCGCGCGCGGCGCAGGACTCGTCCATGGCCGCGCCGCCGGCACCGGCCACGCCGATGCCGCCGATCGCCTCGTTCCCCGACATGATCGGCAAGCCGCCGCCCAGCAACAGCAATTCCGGCAAGGTGGTCAGGTTGGCCGTGTCCGGCTGGGTGCGCGCCCGTTCGGCCAGCACCCGGGTCGGCGTCCTGGCCGACAGCGCCGTGTACGCCTTGCGTTGCGCGGCCAGGGTGTTGTGCGGTCCGACGCCATCGGCGCGCTTGAGCGCCACCAGGTTGCCGCCGCGGTCGACGACGGCCACCGCCGCCCCGCGCCCCTGGGCCTGGCAGGCGGCCAGGGTGGCGTCGACCAGCTCGCCGGCCAGGGCAAGCGATAGCTCGGGCCGCAGCAGCGGCGCAGCGGCCGCGCCGCCGGCGGCCAGCAGCAGCGGGAACATCATTGAAACGGGGCGCAAGGCCATGGAATTCCCTCGGGTTGACAGCAAAGACGCCATGCTAAAGCCCCGACGCCAACGCCACGATGACGGCGGCATGACAAATCTGTCATCCACGAGCGCGCCGGGCTGGGGCATAATCACCCGGTGATCGGGAGCTCGGCATGCGAATTTTGTTGGTGGAAGATGAAAGCAAGACGGCGGACTACCTGCGCAAGGGGCTGGGCGAGTCCGGCTACATGGTGTCGGTCGCGCGCGACGGCAACGACGGCCGCCACCTGATCGAGGAAGAGGAATTCGACCTGATCGTCCTCGACGTCATGCTGCCCGGCCTGGACGGCTGGCAATTGCTGAAGATCGTGCGCCAGCGCGGCGCCACCCCGGTGCTGTTCCTGACCGCGCGCGACGCCGTCGAAGACCGGGTCAAGGGGCTCGAACTGGGCGCCGACGATTACCTGGTCAAGCCCTTCTCCTACGCCGAGCTGCTGGCGCGCGTGCGCACCCTGCTGCGGCGCGGGCCGCCGCGCGAGCTCGACACACTGCAGGTGGCCGACCTGCACCTCGACCTGCTGCGCCGCAAGGTGAGCCGCAACGGCGAGCGCATCCTGCTTACCAACAAGGAATTCGCCCTGCTGCACCTGCTGCTCAGCCGCCAGGGCGAAGCGCTCTCGCGCAGCTTCATCGCCTCGCAGGTGTGGCAGATGAATTTCGACAGCGACACCAACGTGGTCGACGTCGCCATCCGCCGCCTGCGCGCCAAGGTCGACGACCCCTGGCCGGTGAAACTGATCCACACCCTGCGCGGCACCGGCTACATGCTGGAAGCGCCGCCCTGATGCGCTCGCTGAGCCTGCGCCTGGCGCTGCAGTTCGCGCTGGCGGGCGCCGTGCTGACCGGCGCCATGGGCCTGTACCTGTACCAGGCGCTGGCGCGCGAACTGGCCGTGCGCGACGACCAGGCCCTGGCCGGCCGGGTCGAACGGATGGGCGCGCTCATCGACGACAGCGCCAGCATCGACGCCCTGCAACGCCGGCCCCAGTTGTACGGGAACATGATGGGCAACCGCGACAGCATGCTGTGGATCGTCGACGACCAGGGCAGCGCGCGCATCACGGTCAATCCCACGCCGCTGGCGGTGCCGCATCTGCCGGGCCGCGCCGAGATCCAGTTCGCCGACGTGGACGGAGCGGCGCCGGCGCGCCTGGCCTGGCGCCGCCTCGAACACCGTGGCGCCGGCCTGACCCTGGTGGCCGGCAAACTGCTGGCCGAGCGCGAGCAGATGATGGCGTCCTACCGGGGCAAGCTGCTGCTGGCCCTGGCCGCCAGCGCCCTGCTGATGTTCGCGCTCGGCTGGCAGGTCAGCCGCCAGGGGCTGGCGCCGGTGCGGCGCCTGGCCGCGCGCGCGGCCGCCATCGACAGCCGCCACCTGCACCTGCGCCTGGGCGGCCGCGAGGACGTCAGCGAACTGGCCGAACTGAGCGCGGCGCTGGACGGCATGCTGACACGGCTGGAACACGGCTTCGCGCAGTTGTCGCGCTTTTCCGAAGACCTGGCGCACGAACTGCGCACCCCGCTCAACAACCTGATGGGCCACACCCAGCAGACCCTTTCGCGCGGGCGCGGCGTGCAGGAATACGAAGAACTGCTGGCCTCCAACCAGGAAGAATACGAGCGGCTGGCGCGCATGATCGACAGCATGCTGTTCCTGGCCCGCAACGAGCAGCCGGACGCGGCGGTACGGCGCAGCGCGGTGCCGCTGGCCCCGCTGCTGGCGCAGTTGTGCGAGTATTTCGAGGGCATGGCCGAGGAGCGCCAGATGCGCTTCGCGATCCGCGTGGAGGGCAGCGTGCAGGCCGATCCCGACCTGCTGCGGCGCGCGCTGGCCAACCTGCTGGCCAATGCCCTGCGCTACGGCGAGGCCGGCAGCACGGTCGGCATCGCCAGCGCGGCCGTGGACGGCATGCTGGAAGTGAGCGTGCATAACCCCGGCCCGGCCATCGGCGCCGAACATCTGCCGCATCTGTTCGAACGCTTTTACCGCGCGGACGCCTCGCGCAGCGGGCAAGGCGACACCGGCGGGCTGGGACTGGCCATCGTGCAATCGATCATGCAACTGCACGGCGGCAGCGCCCGCGTCGACAGCGGAGTCGGCGGCAACCGTTTCACGCTGCGCTTCCCGATCTGATGGATTCGAACTGGCTGAAGACGCACAGCTTGCGTTCACCGCTTATCCGGCGGATATTGTTGACGCGGCCGGTCGAAACACACTCGCCCTTCGCCGTCCAGGCAAATGATACGATCCGCACTATCAATCGTTTCGCGACGATGAGCAACCACGATGCGGGTTATCTCCAATGACTTGAGCGCTGCGTTGATGCGAGCTTCACACTGGGCGTCCAGGTGTGAGGTAGCCTCGTCGAGCAGAAGGACTTTCGGCATCCGGTACAGGGCTCGCGCAAGGAGCAGACGTTGTTTCTGACCGCCCGACAGTGCCCCTCCCATGTCACCGATACAGGTATCGGCGCCCATCGGCATCCGGCGAATCTCTTCATCGATTGCTGCACGCTGCAAGGACTGCCAAACCAAGGACAGGTCGATCTGTTCGCTAAAGAATGCGACATTCTCCGCGATCGTGCCGGAGACCAGCTCGTCGTCTTGCATTACCGTTCCGAAGGCTCTCCGGACCGTTCGGGAGCCCCATGCCTTCACCGAACGCCCATCGAGTATGACTTCACCGGCTGTGGGTGCATACAACCCGCAGATGATCTTCAGAAGCGTCGATTTCCCGGCTCCCGAAGGACCGACAATGGCCACGAATTCGCCTCGATCGATACGGATCGAAATTCCACGCAGAACATAGGGATCTTGTGGCGCATAGGCGAAAACAATTCCGCAAAGCTCGACAACCCCGTCGATCCTGCCATCGCCAGGGGACGGCGCATCGACTCCCTCCTCACGCTCGACCAGGACCACGTCGGCCAAGCGGTGTGAATACATATCGGTCAGGCGCCACTGAACTACTTGTTCGAAAAAAGCGCTGGAACGTGCCATGAACTGTCCTTCGTACGCCATGAATGCGTACAACAGGCCGACCGACATGCTGCCGTCGATTATGCCGCGCGCGCCATTGAAGACGATGAAAACCATGATTATCGCGCTCACCAAACCGAGCGCGCTGGTGAAAACCTGATTGCTCACGTTTTGGCGCTGATCGCACCTGATGCACTCGGCCAGTTTATTCGCCCAAGCGCTCTCGCGTGCCTGCTCTGCCCCCATTACCTTGATCGTCTGGATCGCCCGGATGGTCTCGATCCGCTTGCCGTTCTCGGCAATATGCGCTAGCAGGGCCTGCACCCCGAGCCGGATGGCGAGGGGAAGTCCCACGAGGCGGATCCCCACATACACCGCCAGCCCGGCAAGTCCCAGCCACGCCAGATTCGGCGCAAGCGCGAACATCATGGCCAGCGTGGTTAGCGCCAACAATCCGTCGACAGTAGTGACGACAAGCCCTCCCGATATCAATGTTCTGACCGGACCGATGGCATCGAAACGTGACAGCACATCCGCCAGCTTTCGCCTCTGAAACCATGGCAGAGGAAGTCGTATGAGATGACGTAACAAGCGCACACTCATATCCCAATTCATCAGCGCGCTCAATTGGAATGACACGAGCGCCCTCAACAGTTCGGCAACGATGTTAAACACAGCGAACAGGGCGAATCCGGTGGCCAGCGCGACCAACAATGCCTGATCCCCCTTTAGCGCGGCCTGATCCACTGCGAGTTGAATGTAGAATGGACTAGCCACAACATAGGCCTGCAAAAGCAGCGACAGTAAAAAGATCTGTGCCAGGGCGCGATAGCTGACCCGATCGAACCTGAACCATGACCATAAGCTCAATGGACTGCTCACACGGCGTTTTTTGAACTGCGGGGCTGTGGCCAGCTCGAGCGCCACGCCGGTAAAATAGCGGCTCGTTTCCTTCATCGACAACACGCGCGCGCCACGCGCCGGATCGACGATGCATATCCTGCCTCGCTTGATACGCCTGAGTACCACGTAGTGCTGCATGCCCCAATGAAGAATGGCAGGTAGTCGTAATTTTTTAAGCTCATCCATTTCGCAACGAACCGCACGCGCCGTCAAATTTACCGTGGCCGCGAGGTCGATCATCTGAGCCATCGTCATTCCGCGCGCTGAGGCGGGATAAGCACGGCGCAAAATATTCAGGTCGGTCGGCGCACCGAATTCCTTCAGGACGATCGCTATGCAGATTAATCCGCATTCTGCCGCCTCGGATTGATAAAAATAATCCATCATTGGTCTGCGAGTGCCAGGCAAGCCCTACGGAATTATTCATATTTCGGAGGGCTGGGATTGTCGTCGAACAGCCATCCGACATCCATACTCGGAGACAGCACAGTGCGGGTGGCGGTCCCATTCTTGACCACCCACTCGGCAAAATACGAACGACCGCCATTGCCGAACCTTCCTCGGAATTCGCAGTTGCGGCGATCGTAACAAAAACCGGAAATCCTGCTTATTCCACCGTTGCGAAGGGCCACACGCGCATTGAACATGCCGGATGCTTGCAATCGATACGTCATGCCTTCCACACTGACGCTGATCGACTCGATCTCGTCGGTCGGCAACGATGTCGTTCCCAGCGCCGGAACGTTGTCGACAAAGCACATTCGCGCATTCACACATCCGCGAACATGGTGTTCCGACACGCTGAACGGGCGATCTACCACTGTAACAACTATTTCCCCTGGCAACGTGCGGCGATAGGTATCCGCAATCGCGAACGGCATGACCGGCACCAGCATCGCCATGAGCGTAAAACAACTGAATTTCATTGTTGGCCTCCGCAGGACTTACACACGCGCGCTACCGGAAGAAGCGCGCGCTGAACTAACATGGTGATTCTCGTTTCAACTGACTGTATCCAGCGGACATAGCAATCGGGTGCCGTCATGCACAGCGGATCCGGCACATCCGGGCGGCTCGCCTTTTTGCGCTACTTTTCCTTCGGCGGACTGGGATGTTCGGCAAATAGCCCGGATATGTCTATGCTGGCCGACAATACCGTACGTATCGGTACTCCGCCGCTGATCAACCATTCGACCGCATATGCGCCACCCGCTTCGGAAAACCTGGCACGGAAAGCGCAGTTGAAGCTGTCGCTGCAAAATCCCGCGAATCGCTCGATTCCACCAGAACGCGGGTCCAATCCCGGATCGAACATACGGTCGGATGGGAGCACGTAGTGTCGACCGCCTACATTCACCGTAATCGACTTGATCTCGGTGGTCGGCAAACCGATTGTCGAAAGCGGAGGGACATTATCGATAAGACAGGTATCGGCCTGCCCGCAATCCTTGATGCTATGCAAGGATCGATCGAAAGGCCCATCCACGACGGTAACCCGTATTCCACCAGGAAGGGTTCGCTTGTAGATTTCCGCGTGGGCATCAGCACCAAGCAACAACACCACGGACCATATCCATATCTTCAAGTTCATCGCCGCCCCCATCAATCATCCCAGCGGGACATGAAGCTTGCAATGCCGGCCGCTGGGTTCGCTGACATCGCACGGGCACGCCTCGCCAGGTTCGGTCACAATCGTCTTACCGCACGACTCTTATCTCTTTCACGTTGCTGTTGACGATGCCGTCCCTCATATCACGGGGCAGAATTATGCAACCTTCAGAGGCGGTGCCAAGGCCGTTATCACCATGGATCAGAAAATCGGAACGGCCGTGCATGTCATTTTCTGCCGATGGCCTCAATGCAATTGAACTCGGGCCTTTATGATTGGTCACATCACCAATCATGTACCTTCCTTCAGGAAGCGGACCGCCGTTACGAATATGGTCCGCGTCCGGATTGTTTTTGTAGAGCGGAGTGCCGGCATATCCGGCATTTTCCCTTCCAAATTGGTATGACATGCCGTCCTTTCCTACCAGCATCAGGTTGCCCGAACTTTGATGATATTCGAAGAAATAATCGCCTTGAGGTATTGCCTCGGGCGCAATCGGTGCATACCTGCCAACACCGCCTCCAGCGCGGTCGGTGCCAGAAAAACCATCGGAAAAATTGTCGTTCCAATTATCGTAGTTTCCGTAATCCCCAAAATAGTCGTTGGAATCAGAAAACCACTCGATCGTGTCGCCGTAATCGGCGGCATAATCGATTTCCGTATACACCTGCAGCTGGTCGCCTGAGTCCCGGTCATATTCCATTGTCCTGTGCTCTGCCCATTTTTGCATGATGCCACCGGCAACAAGGCACAGTTCACTTCTGCTTAATTCACGCATGATGTCACCCGTCTGAGTTAATTGATGAAGTCAGAAAAGAAGCGTCATCCTTCCCTGAACGCCGCTTGATGGCATGAAGAGGGTCAAGTAGCCAGTCGAGCAGACTGCGCTCTTCCAACACAAGATCGGCGCTCACGCGCATTCCCGGTGCCAGCGGCCATTGCTTGCCGTAGGCGGACAAGCTGTCGCGCTCCAACGCGACCCGGATTTTGTAGAGCTGTTCATTCATTTCCGTGGGGATGGGCAATTCATTCGGTAAGACCGGCGCACTCGACACAAAGCGTACCTGTCCTTCGCCAACGCCAAATATCTGGTAGGGAAACGCGTCAAACATCACCTTGACTTTGGCCCCGTTCCTGACCATACCAATCGCACGGGACGGCGCCCACAGTTCAATTTCGAGCGCGCTGCGAATGCCATTGCCATGCTCGGGCACGATGACCGCAAGCGTCTGGTTAAGAGACACCGGCGTACCGTTTTTGACTTGCAAAGCCGATACCACGCCGTCGCGAGGCGACGTTGGATTGTCGGCATAAGTGGCCTCGGCGTTAAGGCGCTTCTCCTCTTCCTTGACAGCAATCTGAGCTGTGCTGTGGTCTAATTTGCCCGGACACCTCAATAGG